>DATJNK010000016.1:0-1121752 GCA_035508215.1 Verrucomicrobiia bacterium
CCGCTTTCGAGGCGGATCGTTTCAACCACTCACGCACCTCTCCGCGCCGGACAACAACTGAGTTTTTCAGTTCATTGGTATCGATTGAAGTCCTTCGGTCCTTCGCTGCGCTCAGGATTTCGCGTGCGGGCTCCCGGCCTCGCTTCGCTGAGCCTCACGCCCGCAACCCGGCTCAATTTCAACCACTCACGCACCTCCTCCGCGCCGGACAACATCCGAGTTTCAGTTCGCCGTATCACTTGAGGGCCTTCGGCCCCGGTCGCTTACCGCCGATCGCGAAAGAACGACTGCAGTAGTTCTGCGCTCCGGCCAGCCAGCACTCCGCTCCGAACTTCCATTCGATGATTCAACTGCGGATGATTCAGCACCGGCAAGACAGAGTGCACGGCGCCCGCTTTCGGATCGTCCGCCCCGTAGACCAGGCGCCTGATACGGGCGTGCACCATTGCTCCAGCGCACATCGCACACGGCTCAATTGTAACAAACAGGTCGCAGTCCTCCAGGCGATGGTTACCGAGGGTTGCAGCGGCTTCGCGGAGCGCTATGACCTCGGCGTGAGCGGTCGGGTCCGATTCAGAGATGTTGCGATTCCATCCCCGGCCTACGATTTGTCCGTGGTGAACCGCAACGGCTCCGACCGGGACTTCTCCCGCCTCGAGAGCGCGCTGGGCGTAGCGGAGAGCCTCCTCCATCCAGAGCTCGTCCGAGGGTATTCCGGCTGCGGTTGATTGAGGATTCTGTTCGATCACCCGTTCTCCAAAGGGCAGCAGCGAAGCTGCTTCGTACAGCATTCTAGCGGGTTCCTTTGGAAGGCAGGCAGAATCGCGCAGGTTCGAGGTTGGGCAGGGGAGGGCTGACAGAAGCGCAAACTCAAATCACGTTCAGCAGAGTGCGGACGACCTGCGGCACAACTGCATGCATCACCGCCGGTAGAACGAGCCTGGCCACAGGATAGGCGATGACGACCGCCGGAGCGACCAGAAGCAGCCAGGTTCGCATCGGCAGATTTGTGAAGTAGGCTTTCATAGCCGTTTCCTGCAAAAGGATACGGTCATGGCCTGCCAAAGGTTCCGTAAAAGTAAGGGCATGCTGAGCGGCACCGGGCGCTCGCCGTGCATCGGTGGTATTCTAATGGCGTTATGGGGATGCCCGGCCTTCTCCGCAAAGTCTTCCTCGTCGATCTGCTGCAAGGACTGCGGATTACATTCCGCTATCAGGATCCAAAAGAGATCTACACCGAGCAGTATCCCTTGGAGCGGCCGCACGTGGCCGAGCGCTACCGGGGCGCCCCTCGCCTGAATGTCAATCCTGACACCGACGAAACCATGTGCATTGCGTGTGATCTCTGCGCGCTGGCGTGTCCCGAGCATCTGATCGTGGTTTCGAGCGAGCGCAACGAGAAGACCCGCCGCAAAGAACTCACCAACTTCACGTACGATCTGAGCCGCTGCATGTTCTGCGGATTGTGTGAGGACGCGTGTCCGACGGACGCGCTCGAACTGACGCAAGACTTCGAACTCGCCAGCTACACCCGCCAGGGATGGATCTGGGATCGCGAGACGCTCGAAAAGGGCCCACAGCCCACGCAGTACGAGCGATAAGACCTTCCCGTCACCACAAGGTCACAGATTCTCGGAGGGTCCGAGGACAGCGAGTCCCTCGCCGAGACCGAGTTGTCTTCCCGGTGTCGCTATGTCTCCCTGGTGAGGACTGCTTACGCCGGTTGCTGCTGCGTCATGCAGTGCATCGCGCCCAAGCCCCAGATAAAGTCTCCGGAATAAATGGGAATGATCTCGCGCTTGGGGAATACTTGCGCCAGCGTATTGAGAGCGATGCGGTCGTTGGCGCGATTGAAGACCGGGATGAGCACGACTCCGTCAGCGATGTAGAAATTGGCGTAACTCGCAGGCAGGCGGCGGCCTTCAAAGACGACCGGCTGCGGCATGGGAATTTCGACAATCGTGAACTGCTTGCCGTTTAGGTCGCGAGCGGACTGCAGGCGGCGGAGGTTGGCGCGCAGGGGGCCGTGGTTTTCGTCCTTCGAGTTGGGCTCGACCATTGTCACGATCGTGTCTTTCGCAACGAAGCGGGCAAGATCGTCGACGTGGCCGTGGGTGTCGTCGCCGGCGATGCCGCGTCCGAGCCAAACGGTGTGCGGCGCGCCGAGATAATCGGCGAACATCTTTTCGTAGTGCACGCGCGTCATGTGGGGATTACGCTCTTGCACCTTGCTGAGCAGACATTCCTCGGTGGTGAGGACCGTGCCCGCTCCGTTGACGTCGATTGATCCGCCTTCGAGCACGATGCGCCGGCCGACCGAGACGGGGTGGATTTCGTGGGCGCGTCCCGCACGCGGGTGCCCCACCCTTCGCGCTCCTCGAAGAGTGGGAATCACGGCATTCGCCATCAGCGATCCGAGTTTGTCGTCAAAGCGCCAGTTGGAATATTTTGCCCAGGCGTTGAATCGGAACTTGAGGGCGAGCAGGGAAGGGCATGAGTTGACTCGCGCCAGTGAGCCCGGCAATTGAGGATGGGCTGCTGAAGGAGAATCCGTACGCACGCCGGTCCCCGCATGCGTCGGAGTGAGGAAGATGCATCCTGAGTCGCGCAGCCAGACGCGGTTGGTCGGCCAGCGATGCAAACGAATATTCGCCGACCACGCTTCCGCGCGTTCGAGAACTCTTCGTGCCTGCCGCGCTGACGCAGCATTCTTGACGATCAAGTCAATACGTTCGTGCGCCGCAAGATGGCGGATGATCTCCGCATAGACCCATGGGACCGGCTCGAACTTGCCGGGCCAGTCCGCGTGATAGTGAGGCCAGGCGAGCCAGGTCGCGGCATGTGGCTCCCACTCGGCCGGCATGCGATAGCCAAGGGCGGCGGGCAGCATATCGTTTGAAACAACCTTTGATGTTCTTTTGGAGTGGCGGGGCAAGGTCCGATTCTCGTCAGTCGATCAGGCGGTTGGTGATGGGGGCATAGGCGTCGATGCGGCGGTCACGCAGGAAGGGCCAGTTGCGGCGAACCTCTTCAAGCGCCTTGAGATCGACCTCCCCGACCAAAATCTCCTCGCGATCATGCGATCCTTCGGCGAGCACACGGCCGAAGGGGTCGCAGAAGAACGATCCGCCCCAGAATTCGAGTCCCTGGCCTGGAGCCGATTTGCCGCGGACGTTGCCGGTCTCAAAGCCAACGCGGTTCACGACCGCAACATAAACTCCGTTGGCGATGGCGTGTGCCCGCTGAATCGTGCGCCAGGCATCGTGTTGAGCCACACCGAACTCTGCTTTCTCTGCCGGATGCCAGCCGATCGCCGTGGGATAAAAGAGCACCTGCGCGCCTTGCAGGGCCGTGAGTCGAGCTCCCTCGGGATACCACTGATCCCAGCAGACGAGCGTGCCCAGACGGCCAGCCGACGTATCGAGCGCGCGAAAGCCGAGGTCGCCGGGCGTGAAATAAAACTTCTCGTAGTAAAGCGGATCGTCGGGGATGTGCATCTTGCGGTACAGTCCGCGCAAGGAACCGTCGCTATCGAAAATCGCAGCCGTATTGTGATAGACGCCGCGGGCGCGCTTCTCGAACAGCGACGCGATCAGCACGACGCCGTTCTTCTTCGCTGCAGCCGACAACCTGTCGGAACTTGGGCCGGGAATCGGCTCGGCGAGATCGAAAAGTGAATGGTCCTCCCGCTGGCAGAAGTATTGTGTCTGAAACAGTTCAGGCAGGCAGACGACTCTGGCGCCGCGGCCGGCGGCGTCGGCAACCCGGCCGAGAGCTTTCTCGAGATTCTGTTCCGGCTCCGGACCACACGACATCTGTACCAAAGCCACACGAAACTTTTCCGGCGGCACGTTCTTTCGCCCTCCGCGAACAATATAACAGCATGGGCGGGAGACGTCAGACCTCAGCTTCCTAAGATGGCAAGCCGCTGATTCGGGAGAGCGAGCGACTCGAAGCCGAAGGAAGCCCGGGGGCCGAGGTTTTGAAGTCTGAGGGGAGAGGTCGGGTGTCTGAAGTACGTACCTTGGCGGTCAGGCAGGGCAAATTGGCTGTCCGTTCCAGAATCCGGATGAAAATCTTTTAACGCCGCGCGGGCGCCTCTTCGGGATAGAATCGCTCCCGCTTCTGGGGTCTCAAGGCCACTTCGACAGCAAATCGATCGACCGCGGGATACGCAAATTCCCGATCGAAAAGGAGAAGTCATGTCTCGAAGATTCACCGCTTCTTTGCTGGCAGTTGCCCTCTTTGCCTTGTTGATGAGCCTGATGGTTTCGGTGCAATCGCAAGCGCAGTCCCAGCCACCCTTCACGCGTCACGTGCGCGAGGCGACGCGCAATGGACAAGCTCCGCTGTTGGGCCGCATGCCATCAACTCAAACTCTGCGGTTGGTGCTGGTCTTGCCGCTTCGGAATCAGGCGGGCCTGGAGGCCTTGCTAAAGGAGCTCTACGACCCGACCAGTCCGTCCTATCGGCGTTTCCTCACGGTAGAGCAGTTCACCGAGAGATTTGGTCCGACGCAAGCCGACTACAAATCCGTCATCGAGTTCGCCGCAGCGCATGGACTCACGGTTGTGGGGACGTCGCGCAACCGTCTGAACGTAGATGTCAGAGGAACGGTCCAGCAGGTCGAAGAGGCGCTGCACGTCAGCATGGGCCTGTATCAGCATCCCACCGAAAATCGGATGTTCTACGCTCCTGACCGCGAGCCTACCCCGGATCTGGCAGTGCGCTTGTGGCATATTGCGGGGCTGGACAATTTTTCGACTCCGCACCCGGCGCTGCTGCGGCGGTCCCAGAGCCTGGAGCCTGAAGCTCGCTCCGGCGCCACCACGGGTTCCGGACCCAGCGCGTCTTTCCTCGGCAGCGACATGCGAGCTGCCTACTATGGCGGAAGCCTCACCGGCGCAGGTCAATCTCTTGGCTTGCTCGAATATTACGGCACTGATTTGGCGGACCTGAACACCTACTTCACGAACGCACATCAGACCAATAGCGTCGCGGTCAAGCTGCTCTCGACCGACGGCACCAGCACGAGCTGCGTCTATCCGAGCTGTGACGACACCGAGCAGACGCTCGATATGACGCAGGCCATCGGCATGGCTCCGGGCCTCTCGAGCCTGGTGATGTACGTCGGCTCCACCGATTCGGCGATTTTCAACGCCATGGCCACGGCCAGCCCTCTCAATGCGCAGCTGAGTTCTTCGTGGACGTGGTATCCCGCCGACCCCAGCACCGACAATCCGTACTTCGAGGAATTTGCGGCCCAGGGACAAAACCTGTTTCAAGCGGCGGGTGACAGCGGTGCATGGAAGTCGTCCTCGGAAATCTTTCCGGCGGATGACGTGTATGTCACCACCGTGGGCGGAACAGATTTGACGACAACGAGCGCGGCTGGCCCGTGGGCGTCGGAATCGACCTGGGTGGACGGTGGAGGCGGCATCTCGCCTGATCACTATGCGATTCCGTCGTGGCAGACCAGCGCGGCGAGTGGCTGTTCGTCGTGTTCGAAGACCTATCGCAACGGTCCGGACGTCTCGGCGAACGCGAATTTCACCTTCTACGTGTGCGCCGATCAGACGACCTGCACCGCGAACGAATACGGCGGGACCAGCTTCGCCGCCCCGATGTGGGCCGGCTATCTGGCGCTTATCAACCAGCAATCAGTGGCGAACGGAAACAAGACTCTCGGCTTCATCAATCCGAGCCTGTACACGATCGGATTGGGGTCGAGCTACAGCAGCGACTTCCACGACATCACGAGCGGAAGCAACGGCTACTCGGCGACGACAGGATATGATCTTGCTACTGGGTGGGGCAGTCCCAATGGTAGCGGCCTGATCAACGCGCTATCGGGCGCGTCGTCGGGACCGGGGTTCAGTCTTTCGGCCTCGCCGGCTGCGGTTTCCATTGCGCAAGGCGGATCTGGAAGCTCAACCATCACCAGCACCATCACGGGCGGGTTCAGCGGGACGATCAGCCTCACGGCGAGCGGCCAACCGACCGGCGTGACCGTCGGCTTCAGTCCGGCATCGATCACCGGCGCGGGAAGCTCGACCATGTCGATCACAGTAGCCTCGACGACCGTGGCCGGTACGTATCCCATCACAGTGACGGGAACCTCCGGCAGCACGGTCGAGACTACAACCGTTTCATTGACAGTGACGGGGACGAGCCCGAACTTCACGATCAGCGCGTCCCCAACGTCTATTACGGTCGCGCGGAGCAGCTCTGGCACGGTGACGATCACCACGACGGTGTCAGGCGGATTCAATTCCGCGATCAGCCTCTCGGCATCGGGTCAGGGAAGTCAGCAGACCGTGACTTTCAGTCCGAGCTCGATTGCGGCGCCCGGAGCAGGCACCTCGACGATGAGAATCACGGTAGGCAATCGCGGGGCGCTCGGCAATCACACCATCACGGTTACCGCCAAAGGCGGAGGACTGACGCACACGACCACCGTCACCCTCGACATCATTCGCTGAACGAGGCGTTTACCACAGCTCTCCCTTTCTCGATAACGCGCCCGGGCCGCAACGGTCCGGGCTTTTTCATGGATTAGCCTTCCGCCAAGCGGCTCGGCTGGAGCTCACCCTCAAGCTGGGCATCTCTTCTCGAAGCGCCCTGGTCTCAGTGGCGGCGCAAGGGATCTCGAGCCCAGCGGAGACGAGGCGGAGACGCTCAGCCAAGATCCTCTGCTCCCGCTTGGAGAACGGGTGCCTCCGGATGATGCCCTCCGTACGGATCAATTTCAGATTGGACTAACCGTAAGGACTAGCCGTGGCATCAACACTCGCCCATCTTGTAGAGTATGGAGTTGGGCATTGATCAGCCTGGAGGCGAAGGTTTGAAACACGGGAACGGAAATTCGCAACAGCCACATGAGCAGAGTGGTGAAGGCAAAGATCGCCATCTTCATAATCCGATCGAAGATCGCTTGATTCCGCTGGAGCCGCTGGATCTGGCCAGAATTACCTCCATTGACGGCCTGGTTCGGGGCATGGCCAAGACTGCATTCACTGGCCGTCAACTCGGTGAGGCGGCCGATGTCCTAGAAGCGATGGCTCTCGATGACGACGCCTTTGTCGTCATGACCCTCGCTGGCGCCATGACCGTAGCCAAACAGGGACTCATCATCACCGAACTGATCGACCGCGGCATCGTCAACGCCATCGTTTCGACTGGAGCCCTGATGGCGCACGGGCTGGTAGAAGCCACCGGGCGGGCACACTACCGCGTCAATCCCGAGGTTTCCGATGAGGAGCTCTACGACCAGGGCTACAACCGCGTCTACGACACGCTCGAACCCGAGCAGAATCTCGATGACGTGGAAGAAGTGATGTCCAGTGTGCTCGAGGGCTGGGATCACAACGAAATCATGTGCTCTTACAAGCTGAACCATGCCATTGGGGCGCATCTCGCCAAGCATGCGCAGGGACAGCGGGGCATTCTGAAGTCTGCCTACGAGAAAGGCGTCCCGGTCTTTGTCCCGGCGTTCACGGATTCGGAACTCGGGCTCGATACAGCGCTCAATAATCGCCTGCGCGAGTCGACCGGCCGGCACAAGATCCGTTTTGATCCGTTCGAAGATGTTGAACACTTCGCCGCGACCTTGCTGCGGCAGAAGAAGCTCGGCATTTTCACGATTGGCGGCGGCGTGCCCCGGAACTGGTCTCAGCAGTTTGGGCCGTTCATCGAGCTTCGGCATCGTCGCCTGGGCGAAAACGTACCCCTCAAGCGCTACCACTACGGGCTGCGCATCTGCCCGGAGCCGGTCTACTGGGGAGGTCTTTCGGGAAGTCCCTACAGCGAAGCCATCTCGTGGGGAAAGTTCGTGCCGCCGTCCGAGGGTGGAATGTTCGGCGAGGTCTTCATCGACGCTACCGTGGGTTTACCCATTCTGGTTGCCGCAGTGCTCGAGCGACTCGACAGGGCTAAGAAAGGGAGCAGCGCGAAGGCGGGTAATTCGAAGGCCACGAACGGAAAGAAAAACGCGACTGTGAAGCGCTGAGGCCTTAGACGGTGGCCTCGGCCGCTTCCTCTTGCACGTCCTGATTTTTCAGCCGGCGGTATAGGGGGCCGGCGATGCTGTTTTCTACGATCTCAGACTCGGCACGTACCCAATCCTCCAACGCCTGACCTTCGACCTGGCCGCGCTCATCATAGAGCTGCTGGGCGCGCTCCCGCACCCGTCGCTCCAGCACGCGAGCCATGAGTTCTTTCTGTTTCTTCCTGCGAGTGGCGATATCCAAACCCGAAGCTCCTCTGTTGACTTTTGCCTTTGTTTTCATTTCCATGATACCGGAGAGCCGTTAACAGATTGTTACATTTGTCTCATGCCGGGAATTACCAAAGTTACAACTATTGGATGGTCGGAAGAGCATCCCGGATGTATGATTATCGCCTTTATTATCAGATGGTTACTTGACGGTCAGCGGAATGCTGACGGTCGAGTCGGCGCTGCCCGTGGAATTACTGACCGTATAGACACTCACCGTGATGGTATAGCTGCCCGGAGGGGTGCCGTTGTCAGGAGGTGGGACGCTCGAACTATTACTGCTTCCGCAGGAAGGTAGCAAGGCCAGAAGCAGGATCATGGCTGCGCCCAGCCGGACTTTTCCGCGGCGGCCGGGAGGCAGCAGCAACAAGCCAACCAGCATCATCCCGCAGAACGCCATCCACCCGGAAGGCAACCCATGTCGGGGCGAGATCAGAGCCGCTGAGGTGTTCGCGGTCGTCGTCAGGTTCACAGTTGCCCCGCCGGTCGCACTTTTGCTGAAATCGACGGTGTATTGATTCAGCGGATCGCTTGTATTCACCGAGCAAGCCGCCTTGGGAGCGTCGGTCGAGCAGGCAAGATAGACGCGGCCCGTTCCTTGCGTGGAGCTTAGATCGACGCTCGATGTTCCCCCCTGTCCGGCCGTCACCGTAATCGGTGTCGCCGTCATCGAAGGTCCGGGGACGGCGGATGGCGTATACCATCTAACGTAGTCGACCGTCATCACAGCAGGGCTCGGGGTAGTGTTGTCAGGAGGGCCCGGCCAACTGCCGGTGCCGCCTACCGCAAGATTCAGGATCACAAAGAAGGGATGGTTGAAATCCCAGCTGAGTCCGGAGGGCACGTCGCTGGTCGTACGGACAAAGAAAATGTTGTTTGGATCGTCGACATAAAATTGCACCATGTTTGCAGACCAGATCGCGCCGTAAGTGTGAAACGACGTCACGTCGGGTCCGTTGGGATCGTTGGCGGGAAACGTGTAGCGCTGGCCCAGGCCATTGCCGCCACAATAGCAATCGCTCGAGGAGTTTCCCCCGTGCAGCGTCGAACTGATGGTGCTCGGGCCGAGGCCGCTCGATGCCGGAACATTCTCCATGAAATCGATCTCACCTGAGGCCGGCCACCCGACCGTGTTCAGGTTCGTTCCCAGCGCCCAGTAGGCGGGCCACAATCCGGGGCCAACGGGCAAGGACATGCTTGATTCCAGTCGTCCGTATTGAAAACTCTGCAAGGTGTCCGTCTTGAGGCGAGCCGAGGTCCAGCTCCCACTGTAGGCCGCTGTTCCCGAGTTGATGCGGATGGCCTGGATGATCAGATGGCCGTTGCCATCGAGATAGGCGTTGGAATTGTTCGCGTCGCATGGAGCCGTGTTGCTGCCGGGTGAGCAGTAGTATTCCGCTTCGTTGTTAACGTTCAGAATGCCGGTGTCGTAAGTCCAGTTGGCGGTACTGGGCACGCTTCCAGCAGTGCCCGAGAACTCATCGCTCCAGGCAAGAGTCCAGGACTGAGCTGATCCGTGGGTGCACAAACTCAGGCACACGATGATCAGAGTGACGATTCGGATCCATGCGGGAAGGGCGGCAGCGCCCGGTGGTCGACAAGAAGAGCGGCGGTGGCAGATCACGGAGAATCATAATCCTCTGGGATTGGGTAGGGAAGTACCCAGTCGGGAAATATGCGCGCAGGATCTTCGTCTCGGAAGCGTGACCTCAGCGGAGCCGCCAAACTTTGCCTAGTCGAAGATCAGCACGGCGGAGGCGATGACCGTCGTCCACAGGCCGCGCTTGTCGCCAACCGCGGATTGCGTGACGTTCGCCGTGCGGACAATCTTGTTGGATAGGCGGTAGATCTGTTTTTTCTCATCCCAGGAACGGTCGGGGTCGAATTCCACGTTCAAGGTAGTGGCCAGCATCTCGGCGGCGAGTTCTTCGGCGTATTCGCCCGCGGAGTCTTCGGTTTCGCCGTAAGAATGATGCTCACTGAGATATCCGTAGGTGTTGCGATCAGCTGGAATGGCCACGCCGATCGACGAAGCCAGCAAACGGTGGGGTTCGCGGGTCGAGTTCTCAGCCACGACGGCGAAAACGACTTCGCCCGGGTGGAGGTACTTCACGCCCTCCTTCCGCGCCAGCAGTTTGCAATTGGGGGGGAAAATCGACGAAACCCGGACCAGATTCTGTGCCGCAATGCCGGCGTCACGCAGTGCCAATTCGAAAGAAGTCAATCGTTCGCGGTGCTTGCCCACTCCCTTGGTAAAGAATATCCGCTTCGGAACCATGTCTTTGCCCAATTCGGTGATCCTCCCGCTGCGATGAATTGAGAATGAGAATGCACAATCTAACACATTGGTAAGTAAAGGAAATATGAAATTGCAGGGAAGGGCGCAAAAAACTCAGAGAAGGCGCGCTCGCGCCTTCCTCAAGGGGAATCGCCGTCAAAATGGCCGGGAGGCCGCTCGATACGCTGGCCTACCCAGGTCGTCAGTGCGCAGCTTTGACCGACGTCACCGTGATGGTGTTGTCTTTCTCGGTTCCGGTCACGGTCGCCTTGGCACCGGCTTGTTTATCGAGCGTGTCCAACGCGGCCTTATCGCTGGTTTCGAGTGTGTAGACCTTGTCGCCGACGACCAGCGCGTACTTCGATCCTTTCGAAACGCAGGCGCGGGTGCACGCGGCGGCTTCGCCGGGCATGGCGTGTTTCGCGCCGCACATGGAGTCGCTGACCACCCCGGTAAAGGTTGCGCTCTTGGCGAAAGTCGGAATCGCCAGAACAGACACGATTGCCAAGACAATCGCTGCAAATCCACTAACCTGTAGACGAGCCCTCATCCGTGATTCTCCTCAGAGGGGAATACCCCACTTGCTTGTACTGACCGAGCCTTAGCGCTCGATTACGTTCCTGCTGCTGATGCGGGAAGCGGCAAGAAGTTGCAGGGATGATGTCCGCTTCTCTTTTTCCCAATCCCCACTGTACTCACAGTATACGAAAAATGCGGGGATGCGCTGGCGCGCATCCCCGCTTGTGCCCGGATTTCGCGATGGGGGAGGGCCCGGGCAAAAGGTCATTCAAAAACAGTAGACTATCCCGGACCGGCATGCTTCCCGACAACAGGGCCGCACTTGTTCCAAAAACCGGACAAACTCCAACAGTGGGTGTTTCTCACTCCGGGGCCGGCGCATTCACCGAATAGATCAAATCCACGTCGACTGTCTTGTCCGCCACATTCGCCGTTACGTGCGGAGCTACGTCCCAGTCGAGCCGCGTCGGGAGGAGTTTATGCGCTTCCGGCAGATATTCGTCGAGGTAAGTGGAATCGTAAATGTCCCCTTGCCGGATCTTCCAAGCTTCCCGGAGCTTTGCCGTCAGATTGTTGTCGAGTCCACGGAATTGCAGGTCGCCCATGTGGAAAACCGGGCCTTCCTTCACCGAAAGAACGATGGCCACCAGTTCTGCCGCCTCGTCGAACTGGGCATCGGCCTTAATCGATTCCGTGATGAACCCTTTCGATCCATAGAGCTTCTGAATGGATTTCAGGTCATCTCCCAGACGCACCGTATCCGCCGGTTTGCCGACTTCCATATGGACCATTTTCGCCAGCGTATCGGTTGAAAACTCCTTATTCCCCATCCACTCCAGACTCTTCAACTTGTATTGCGATCCCGGTGTTACCACAAACGTCACATCGACGATTGTTTGATTACGTGGGCCTCCTTCGTTGTCACCGACAGTGCTCGACGGCGGCTGCACGACTTTCGGTTGCGGTTCTCCACAAACTGCTTTCAGATAGCCTCGCTGGTGAAAGACCGGCAGAAGCTGATGCTGCACAAAAGCGTCGAGGCGCGTGCGGGAGTATTCGCGTCCGGAAAACGCTTGCGCAGTCGTGGCAAGGGCACTCCGCTGTTCGTCATCGATTCCCGTGAAGCCGAGGTTGCGGACACGAATGACAACATCGGAAACGCTGTAGTCGATCGACTCCACCGGTCCGTCGCTCTTTCCCGTGCGAACATAGTCGACATGTCCCGGGATTGCGCCTTCCACCAGGAGTGCTTGCAGCACATCGGAGACCTCGTTGGGCAAGTCCCCATTGGTAGGCAGTTCGCCGTCAAACAGCGGGACATGCTGCTGAATGCGGCGTCGCAGTTCGGCATCGGAGAACCAGACAAAGTCTTCGAAATGCGCCGGGACGAAGTTCGGGGAATCGGTCACATGAAACTCGAGCTTGGTTCCTTGCGCGGAGTAAGAGAAGTTGTAGGCGATATCGGTAAAGGCGCCGGTCTCGCCGAGCCGGCGGGCTGCCTTCTTGAAATCCTCATCCCCGGCGGTCATCCCGATCTGCAGGGCGGTAGTGGCGATGATCGCATCCTGCGAGAAGCGCTTGCTGCCGGTGACCTTGATTTCCATCAACTGCCGCGCCGAAGCGGGCATTTGCGCAAGAAGCTGGGAAAGGTGTCCAACCGCCGCCAGGCACAGTCCTGCGGCCAGAAGGCCAAACAACAATCTGGAAGTCGCCTTGGTCATCGACTTGGGGTCTGCACTAATTCTTGCGTAGGCTTGTGCTTTACTGCAATGTCGATAAAAGCCAGAGCAGCCCGGCTCAGAGCCTTGTCTTTGCGGAAGACCAGCGCCAGATCGCGGCGCACCTGCGCATCCGAGATTGGGGTGGCGGAGAGAACTTTGGCCCTTACGTCTTCCTCGACGTTTGAGCGCGCGATGAAACCGATACCAACGTCCGCCGCAACAAAACGCTTCAGCAGTTCGCTGGAGTCGAGTTCCATGGTGAAATTCGGTTTCAGGCGGCGCTCATGGAACAGTTCTTCGATGGCATCCCGGGTGTGCCCGGCTTTCGGCACAATGAGAGGGAACTTGGCGACGTCGGCAATGGTTGCCGATTTCATCTTGCCCAGCGGATGCTGTGGCGGCGCAATGATGATCAGCTCATCGCGATGGATGAGAACAACCGTGAGCCGGTTGTCGTTCACCGGCAGCGATACCACGCCGAAGTCGACCGAGTTGTCGATCACCGACTCCAGGATCTTGGCGTAATCAGCGCGCTTGATGTTGACGGAGACTTCCGGATACTGCTTCTTGAAATCGGCAAAGACGTACGGCAGGATGTGCAGGCAGGTGCCTTCGTTGGCGCCGACAATAATTTCCCCGCGCGGGACGCGCTCCATCTCGGCAATCGCGACCATCATCGCCTTGCGGGCATCCAGCGTTTCCTCTACGTATTTCAGAAACGCCTTGCCGGCGGCCGTCAGCGAAACCTTGCCTCCAGAGCGGTCAAACAGCTTGGCCCCAACCTCTTCTTCGATGCCCCGGATCTGGGAGGAGATGGCCGGCTGGGTGCGGAAGCGTTTCTCCGCCGCACGCGAGAACGAGGCGTGCCGCGCGACTTCCAAAAACGTTTCCAGTTGATCGAAGTCCATAAGAGCGAGGCTCAGTGGCGAGTAGTCAGTCCCTACGGGCAAGAATGGACTCGGGCCTTCCCGAGCCTGCCAGGGAACCGACCACCGCTGAATGCTGAGGGCTGAGTGCTGACTGCTTCAGTATAAAGTCGCGTTATCGCCGCCATAAGAACAATCGAATTGCTCCCGGTGACGATAGGCATTACACTCTCCGGTCCTGCACAACGCGACCGATTGTAGCAGCCTGCCCGCCTGCAGGGCGTTTCCGCAACGGATCGACAATCGCCCTTCATGGAAGCCGTTCGCTCGGGGGAAGGATTTTTATGGCCGACGCCAAGACCGTTCTCGAATTCGCGAGAAAACACGACGCCAAGATTCTCGATCTTCGCTTCACCGATATTCCCGGGCTCTGGCATCACGTCTCCTATCCCATCAACCAGCTGACCGAATCCTCTCTTGAAGAAGGTTTTGGCATCGATGGCTCCTCGATTCGCGCCTGGGCCGGAATCCACGAAAGCGACATGTTGCTAAAGCCGGACCCGGGCTCGCACCTGCTCGATCCTTTCACTGAAGTGCCGACGCTGGTGCTGATCTGCGATGTCGTAGATCCGGTGACCAAGCAGCGCTACGACCGCGATCCCCGCTACATCGCGCGGAAAGCCGAGCTCTTCCTGGCTTCGACCGGCATCGCCGACACGGCTTACTTCGGCGCCGAAGCCGAGTTCTTCATCTTCGATAATGTGCGTTTCGACCAGCGCGAGCAGTACGGCTTTTACTACATCGATGCCGAAGAAGGACGCTGGAACTCGGGCAGGGAAGAGAACAATCTCGGCTACCGCCCGCGCTACAAGGAAGGTTATTTCCCGGTGCCTCCCACCGACCACTATCAGGACCTACGCTCCGAGATGGTTCTTACCATGGAGAGTTGCGGCATCGACGTCGAGTGTCATCACCACGAGGTGGCCAGCGGCGGCCAGACCGAGATCGATCTGAAGTTCGACTCCCTGGTGCGCTCCGCCGACAAGATGCTCTTGTACAAATACGTGGCCAGGAACGTGGCTAACCGCTATGGCAAGACGGTTACGTTCATGCCCAAGCCCATCTTCGGCGACAACGGCAACGGCATGCACACCCACCAGTCGCTGTGGAAAGACGGCCAGCCGCTTTTTGCCGGCGACGGATATGCCGGCATCTCGCAACAGGCCCTCTGGTATGTCGGGGGGCTACTGAAACACGGTCCGGCGTTGTCGGCGATCATCGCTCCGACCACCAATTCTTATAAGCGGCTGGTTCCTGGCTTCGAAGCGCCGGTCAATCTTGCGTATTCGCGGCGCAATCGCTCCGCCGCGTGCCGGATTCCCATGTATTCCGCGTCGGCGAAGGCCAGACGGGTCGAGTTCCGGCCTCCCGACCCGAGCTGCAATCCCTACCTTGCGTTTGCCGCGATGCTCATGGCGGGCCTGGACGGGATCGAGAACAAAATGGATCCCGGTCCGCCCCTCGACAAAGATATCTACGAGCTCGATCCCGAGGAACTGGCCGGCGTCCCGTCGATGCCCGGGTCGCTCGAAGACGCGCTCGATGCCCTCGAGCGTGACCACGCTTTTCTGCTCAAGGGCGATGTGTTTTCCGAAGAATTATTGCGGACCTACGTGGACTACAAACGCTCCAAAGAAGTGGATGCCATCCGCCAACGCCCGCATCCCTATGAGTTCGCGCTGTACTACGACATCTGAAGCAGGCGCAGGGTTCGGAAGAAGTGAGACAGGCGGGGCCGAAAACCCGGTGAACGTCCCGTCTGTCTCCCCAGGTTTTCCAACAGAGGTTGGGGGAAGATTTCGTTTCGGGAGCGGGCGGCTTGAACCGTTTGCGCTAGCATCCGTGGTACCCGCCCCTGCAAAAAAGCGCAGGAGCGGGGCACCCCCAGCGTGGTGGCGGCAGCTTTCAAGGCCGGGCCACCCGCCCAAGTTCGTCTTTTGACCGCTACCGTTGTTTGCGGCACTAATGCCGAACACCATTAGCTATTTCACAGCCCGGCGCGGCAGAAAATCTCCTGGAGACTTGCAGCCCCCGAGCTTTGTCAAACAGCCCAAGTTGAAATTGTATGCCGCGCGCCTTTGTTCGGCAGTTGCTGAAGGGTTAAGAGCAACGTTAATTGTGGATGCTCCAGCTACAGTATCGGTGTTGATGTTCCAAAGAAAAGCCGGTGCAGAGGGATCCGTTTGCCCGATGTTTTCGACAACATCAGCGCCAAGCGGGGCGGGCCCGGCGGGGGAGCCTCCGAGAATGCGGGAAAGCAAATCGGAACTGACCGCCGTTACACGATTGCTTTGCACATGAATAGACACATCGAAACTAGTCTTGGGTGCGAGATGCAGATAGTCCATTGGGAAGTTCGAAACGACAATGTCAAACCGGCAGCTATCCGCATTACATGGTAAGCCTTCGCGACCAAAAAGACCCGGGTGACCACCGTATTTCTCAGAAATTTCCTTGGCCTTTTCGAAATTCACAGATGACCAGCGTTCTGCTCTGATCTCATTCAATATCCGCCCGGCCTTCATGTGCTTCCAAGAGACAGGCAGGACAACCATGAGAAAGGCCAGAATCAGTACAAATCCCAACCGCAGAAATAATCTACTGAGGCGTAGCATCTATCCCCCTTACTTCGGACATGGCTTACCAGCTACGTATATGTTGTCGTTCGTCCTCTGTATGACTTGGCTATCCAGCATCACGGGCCACCCACCCACCCGCCCCGTGGTGGCGTCAGCGGCTCAAAGGCCGGGCCACCCGTCCGGGGCACCCCCAGCGTGGTGGCGGCAGCTTTCAAGGCCGGGCCACCCGCCCTAGTGTGCATGTTTGCCCTTGTGCCCAGAGGGGCGCTGAGAAGACTCCAATGAGCAGTAACAACGCTATCGTTCTCGCCAGCATGACTTGATCTCCTTCGGCTCGGGAGCCGATAACAACTCAAAGCTAAAGTCGCAGGTTTCCACATTCTGGAAAAGAACCGCCAGAGTCCTCGACAGGCTCACTGCAAGTCGTGGATCATCATGTCTCACCTTTCTCCCACGACATGCGCATTTCTCGCGGCGTCTTGGAATCGAGGTCTGTGCTGCCCACCCTTTCGCACAAACGAACGAGATGGGCACCCGGCGGCTTGAACCGTTTGCGCTAGCATCCGTGGTACCCGCCCCTGCAAAAAGCGCAGGAGCGGGGCACCCAGCGTGGTGGCGGCAGCTTTCAAGGCCCGGGCCACCCGCCCACCTTCCCGGTGCGGCTCGTCCCCCTCGGCAGCTAAAAAAATAGTTCTCAGGACGGCTTCTCGGGGGATTGCGCGTAGTGGCGTGCCACCTCCGAAGCGTACCGCCTCCCCACGCGTTCACGGTTCTCTGTCAGCCACTCACTCAAACGCGTTTGGCCGGTCGGGGGACCTTGCGGAGCTAACAGATTTTCCATTAACCCCTTGTACTCCTCCCAGGTCAGGACAACATCCCCCACAAACCAACCGGTCACGAGGGTCGAAGCGTAGGCCAGGGGCATCGGCAAGTGAACAAGGCGCACAGATCGCCTGATCTTCGCTGCAACGAGCTTTACCAGTTCCTCGAAGCTGAACGTTTCCGGTCCCACAGCGTCGAGCACGGCATTTCCTGATTGGTCCACAGCGTCGGCAAGCAAGCGCGCCATGTCTTCGACGTAGATAGGGCGGATGGCGTAGCGGCCATCGCCGGGAATGCCGAACACAGGAAAACGACGGACGAACCAAGCGATGTTGTTGATGAGTATATCTTCCACCCCGAAGATGACAGTAGGTCGCACGATGGCATAGGAGAGGCCCGAATCGATCACGGCCTGTTCCAGTTGCGCCTTGCCCTTGTAATAGCCCAGCCGGGATTGAAGAGATGGATTGGCGATGCTGACATGCACGATTCGTCTGACCCCGGCGTCTTTTGCAGCCGTGATCAACGTGTGAGTGTTTTGAACTGCACTCTCGAAGGTTGACTCTCCATGCGGGAATCGGACCCAGTATGTATTGATGAGAGCAGATGCACCACGAAGGCTTTCTCTGAGTTGATCGGGACGGTCGAAGTTGTACGGAAAGACCTGGACACTTTCGCCGAAAGGGTTTTCTCGATTCGGATGGTACGTCAGAGTGCGGATTCTGTATCCGCGATTGAGCAAGAGTCGCGTCGTGTACCTGCCCGTGTAACTGAAGGCTCCGGTAATGACAACGGTGTTAGCCACAAGAGCTGGGATCAACTCGATGAAACCCGACGCGGAACAAACCCGATAGCCACAGTACCAACAACGCCCAAGGCAAACAGGCTGGTTTGAGTGAGAGGGAGCCAGTGTTTAGCTCCGACAACGATATGAGCTGCTAGCAGTGCCCAAAGAACTGGCGCATATGTAAATAAGTTTCGGGGTCCCGTCCGCGCAGCCCAGACCGCGAGTGGACTGAACAACAATGCAATCAATGAACTGATGCCCACCGTCATCGGAAGTACGGCTGGCAGCGTAGGCGCATCGCCTCCGAGAGTCGCCATTACAAACACGATGCCTAGCGTTACTGACATAACCCAACTGAGGCCTACACCGAGAAGAATTCGCTTCAGCATCTCACCACCCCGTCGGCACTAGTGCCCCCAAACTTTGCAGCCGAGCCCGACACAACAGTTGTTCAAGCATTGTCTAATAGTTTTTCCTGGCATCTGATATATGCCAGCCCACGCATAGCACCGCGCATGTGCAACAGTCATGTTCGTTCCCTTCTTATGTTCACATGCCAGACAGCCTCGTACCTGGAGCGACCACGGACTATCTCCCGCACACTTGCAGAAACACTTGAGACTCACACCATCGTAGGTTTCGTTGCCATAATCGTTGCAGGCGGGGCTATCCGAGAACATTGGGGCTGCATTCTTGCAGCTATCACTGTCGCAAAGCCCCAAGGCATCCGTGAGATTCACAGGGTCGTTGCTGACGTAGAGGTAAAAGTCCTTCCCACCCCTGAATCTAATCGGGTCCTCAGAGATGAACCTCCCGATATTCTGGTCGTAGTAGCGCATCCGGTAGGAGTAGATTCCCGTTTCCTGGTCGAACTCACGTCCAGTGAACTGGAAGGGATTGGCGAACGTTCCGGTGGAAGCCGTCAGCCTGCCGAACGTGTCGAATGTGTACGTGTTCGCAAGCGTGCCTGTCGGATTGCTCAGCGACGTAACAGTTCCGAGGGGCGGGTGGCCCGCCCTCTCGAGTTTCTTCCTTTCCCGTTCCGAAACTGTGGGTGCCCCGCTCCTGCGTTTTTGGGCAGGGGCGGGTACGATGCTGCCGCTACCATGAGATTTCCCATGCCCAGCGGACTGCATCGCACTTACGGCGCGCATCACCTGCACTTTATCACCAATTCATGCTATCGACGTCTCCCGTTGCTGAGCACAGCGCGCGCACGTGATCGCTTTCTCTGCATCCTGGAACAAGCACGCAGGAAGTATCGCTTCGTTGTCGTCGGCTATGTGGTGATGCCGGAGCACATCCACCTGTTGATCACGGAGCCGGAAGCCGGCACTCCTTCCACGGTGATGCAGGTGCTGAAGCAGCGCACCGCACACGCCCTGTTGCCCAAACGAAAACGCAAAGATCCGCGGCAGCGCGAGCTGTTCGGGGAGCCTCCGCGCCGGGCCTTCTGGCAGGCCCGCTTTTACGATTTCAATGTGTGGACGACGAAGAAGCGAATCGAGAAGTTGCGATATATGCATCGCAACCCGGTGAAACGCGGATTGGTGGAGTCGCCCGAGCAGTGGCGGTGGAGCAGCTATCGATTTTATTTACTGGATGAGCCGGGACCCGTCCGAATCAACGAGGGTTGGGGGGAGATTTCTTTTCGCGATCGGGCAGCGTAGGGTATTCTCAAAAACCTCGCGACTTCAGCAGCATCGTACCCGCCCTTGCACAGAACGCAAGAGCGGGGCACCCGCAGCCGTGGTGGCGTCAGCGGCTCAAAGGCCGGGCCACCCGTCCCTCCCTGCGTGACCTGGGTCAGCTCGTACAGCAGATCGTAACCATAGTTCGAGGTTACCCCGTTCAGATCATTCGTCTTCGACGTTCGATTCCCCGCCGCATCATACGTATAGGCGGCCCCGTCCAGCGTATTTCCGCCCGCCTGGTGCAGCACGCTCAGCAGATGTGAGACAGCGTCATAGCTGTAGCTGGTACTCACCCCATTCGGCCGGGTCAGGCTCGTCCTTCGGCTCAGCGCGTCGTAGCCGAAGGCGAACGAGCCCGCCCAGGAGTTCGCCAGCCCATTCAGCCGGTTCAGGCTGTCATAGGCGGGTGGCCCGCCCTCTCGAGTTTCTTCGTTTCCCGTTCCGAAACTGTGGGTGCCCCGTTCCTGCGTTTTTGGCAGGGGCGGGTACGACGCTGCTAACAGCATGAGGTTTTATGCTTGCCGGTCTGCATCGCCTATGGCGCACATCACCTGGACTTTATCACCAATTCGTGGGGGTAGCTGTTCCTTGCCGTAACGTGAGAACGGCGGGCCACCCCGCATCGTAGGTGTACGCATTCTGAAAATTCAGCCCTGGCAGGAACGAGTACTGCGTCGAAGTGCCGATCAGGCGGCCAGAGCACACTCATCCTGAGGAAAGCACGACCACTGGAGATTCTGAGAGTCCGGCCTACACTGCCTGGCGGACGCCGGCTTCTTTGACCAGGCGCTCGACCAGACGCATCCGCCGGGCGCTGAGTTCGGAGTGGGTCTGAACATGGATCGGTTCGGAGCTACCCACCGAGAGCAGCGCGTCGCCGACCGCATCCAGAGCCGAACATGAGCGTCCCAGCACGGTCAACAAGTACTTCTGGGCGATGGGGCGATCCGCGGGGTGAATCAGCGCCCACCAGCGCCGGACAGATTCCTGCACTTCAGCTTCGTTTTTTTCTCCGACAACGAGGGAATCGATGAGCCGGTATACCTTGCTCTTGATTGCCTGATACGAGACCGAAATCTCTTGGGGCATAGGGTCCTGGTTCTGATCGGTACGCTCTGTCTGTGCAATCCGTGAACCAAACGTATCCTATTGTTTTGCAAGCACTTTACGGATGCTTGATAGTGTGAACGTATTATGAATGGAATAAATCGGCTGTGAGATATGGATTCTGGAAGGGAGCCCGTCGGGCCGCGATCCAGTCCCTATCCGTCGAATCCGTCCCACGCATCTCCATCGGCAACCGCGTCCTCGAAACCTCCGCGTTACAATGTTGCGCTCTCGTTCAGCCGGAATGATTGGCCTTCCGCTCGACCTCAGGGGAGATCGCTCGTGCGAGCCTCCCCAGCTTCCGGTTCCGAGCATGTCCTGGAGGATGGATGAAAAACAGATCGATGAAGCGCTGGCTTGGCGTCCTGGCATTCTTTACCCTGGTTTCGGCATCGACGATGGCTCAAGTCGCAGCATCTTTGGATTCGCAAACTGGCCCTCCCGGGGCTGACGTCTCGGCGTCGGGCTCGCAGGGCTGGCATGAGGCGGGCCCGGGTGACCGCATGTTCTTCCCCCGGGATATGTTCTGGGGATGGGCGCAGCTCGATCTCGCCCCGCCCCACAATGAGGTGGATCCGAATCTGTGCGCGGGGAATGCCGGTCAGTATGGCGGGGCAAATGCCCCCTGTAGTTTGTTTGCCCGTTACATGTTGTCGGGAGTACTGGAGGTGCGTCCTTTCGGCCGTGGCCCCCTGCGGCGCTTTATGGTATTCGGAGCTCCCACCTTTCTGTTTGGCAAAACCATACCCAAAACGCTCTATACCTGGTCACCGGATGCCATTGGTGTTGAGCATTCGTGGGGAGCCGGCGTCTATATCGCCAAGGGATTTGAATTTCGGGTGACGCAGCACTTCCTGTTTGACCGCCTCGGCGCCCGGGATACGTACCTGGGTCAGGCCGATCTGGGCAATAACGGACCATGGGGGCGTTATATGACGGTCGGGGTACGCCGGAGTTTCGGCACCAGGAGATGGTGAGGGCGTGCTGACGAGCCTAAGCCGTGGCGGGCACAGACGCGCGAGTGATGCGATGAATAATCCAGACGACAAATGCCACGAATGCGCCGAGAAACAAAAGCGGCAGAGCAAAGATCAGAATCATCCAGCCTGAGCCGCTGAAGTTGGTGATGTCGCCTCCGACAGACGCACCCGGATCCCGGCGGAGCTTGCCGCCAAAAACAGTGACGTCGCCGCCTACCTTTACGGCGTTCTCCAGGCGTATGCCCCCGCCGAACACGGTGGCATCGCCGGCCACCTGCCCCTGATCTTCAACGATGAGGCTGCCGCCGAAGACGGTGACGTCGCTGGTAATGTGTCCCCGAACTCGCACGCTGCAGCCGAAACAGGTCGCATCGCCGACTTCCTCATCGGGGCCGATACTGATGTCGTGGCCGAACTGGGTGCGGTCGTGAGAGGTCGCTAAGGCCGGGGCCGAAAACGCCGCCGCGATACTCAACCCGATCAGGAAACGAGCACCCAGACCCATGCGAGATTTCATTCCGATCTCCGTAACTTCCAACGTCCGGAATCGCATCCGGATTATCTCATGGGACACAAGAGCGGTCGTTGTTGGGCGACGATCAACCACATGGAAGGAGGAGCCGGGTGTCGAAGCACGAAGCGTACCCTCAACGCGTGGCACGAATCACGGTAAATTGTGATCTCAGTCACGTGTGTGCACCCGTCCTCGGCTTAGAGTGACGACGGTCCAAGATTGGGTGCGGCCGAGGAGCGACCCCGATGCGCAGAACCGGAGGCGGAAGTCATCAGCCAGTGTAAAGAATCGCAACAGATGAAGGCCCAGGATGTTTAGTTCGTCCCAATTCTTTATAATGATCGGTTTTCCTGATCGATAGGGAGAATCCTTCTTAGCGGAGGCATTTTCATGGCAGGCACTTATAACGGCGTAGCGGTGCCGGTGGATGGTAAGAAGATCGGGTACTCAGCCGGCAAGTACGAGGTTCCCGATAATCCGATAGTCCCGTTCATCGAAGGAGATGGCACGGGGCGCGACATCTGGAAGGCATCGCTGCGCGTGTTCAATGCGGCGGTCGAGAAGGCTTACAAGGGAAAACGGCGCGTAGCCTGGTACGAAGTGTTCGCCGGGGAAAAGGCGAAGGCGAAGTTCGATAGCTGGCTGCCCGATGACACGGTCGAAGCGGTGCGCGAATTTCGCGTGGCGATCAAGGGCCCGCTGACCACGCCGGTCGGTGGTGGCATCCGCTCGCTGAATGTCGCGCTGCGACAGATTCTCGATCTGTATGCCTGCGTGCGTCCGGTGAAGTATTACAAGGGCGTGCCGTCGCCGGTGAAGCATCCCGAACGGATGGACGTGGTGATCTTCCGCGAGAATACGGAAGACGTTTACGCCGGGGTGGAGTGGGAGCAGGGAACAGCAGAGTGTGCGCGGCTGATCGAGTTCCTCAACAAAGATATGCTGAAGGGCGGCAAGAAGCAGATTCGGCTGGATTCGGGCGTGGGCATCAAGCCGATCTCGATCACTGGCACGAAGCGGCTGGTGCGGATGGCGATCGAGCATGCGCTCGAATCCGGCCGCAAGACGGTCACGCTGGTGCACAAGGGGAACATCCAGAAATTCACCGAGGGTGCGTTCCGCAAGTGGGGATATGAGATCGCCGTGGAGGAATTCCGCGACAAAGTCGTGACCGAGCGCGAGAGCTGGATTGTGGACAATAAAGACAAGAACCCGAATCTGACCGTGGCGCAGAACGCAGAACTGGTTGAGCCGGGGATGGAGTTTGCTCCGCCGGCGTTTCGCCAGAGCGTGGAAAAAGAAGTGAAAGACGTGCTGGAGGCCATCTATGCGACGCATGGCAACGGCGCCTGGAAGAAGAAGCTCATGATCAACGACCGCATCGCCGATTCCATCTTCCAGCAGGTGGTGACGCGGGCGGATGAATACTCGGTGCTGGCGACTCCGAATCTGAATGGCGATTACATTTCCGACGCGTGCGCGGCGCAGGTGGGCGGGCTGGGCATCGCGCCGGGAGCGAACATCGGCGACGGCTACGCCATCTTTGAGGCGACACACGGCACAGCGCCGAAGTATGCGGATAAGGACGTGATCAATCCGGGATCGGTGATTCTGTCGGGGGTGATGATGTTCCGGCATCTGGGCTGGAACGAGGCTGCCGATCTGATCGAGCACAGCATGGAGCGCACCATCGAGCAGAAGAAAGTGACATACGATTTCGAGCGCCTTATGCCGGGCGCGATCAAGGTCAAGACCAGCGAATTCGCCGGGTACATGATCGAAAACATGGAAGCGGGAGTGCTGGTGTAGCGTAAATTCATTCGCCGCGGATTTTCAATGATCAACCCGGATCGGGGAAACCGATTGGGCTGATTCGTCGGAATCCGTGAGGATCCGTGGCCACGAAAGGCTTTTTATGCGCAAGAAAGTGACGATTGTGGGTTCGGGAAACGTGGGGGCGACGGCGGCTCACTGGATCGCCTCGAAGGAACTCGCCGACGTAGTATTGATCGACATTATCGAAGGCGTGCCACAGGGCAAAGGACTCGACCTGCTCGAAGCCATGCCGATCGAAAAACGAGATTCGCACGTGAGCGGAACGAATGACTACAAAGACACAGCGAATTCCGACATCGTCGTCATTACGGCGGGCATTCCGCGCAAGCCGGGGATGAGCCGCGACGACCTGCTCAACACCAATTACAAGATCATGGGCTCAGTTGTAGGCGAGGTCGTAAAGCACTCGCCGAATTCGATTCTGATCATCGTTTCGAATCCGCTGGATGCCATGGCGCAGGCCGCGTACAAGCTGAGCGGCTTCCCGCGCGAGCGCGTGATTGGCATGGCGGGCGTGCTGGACTCGGCGCGCTTCCGGGCATTCATCGCCGACGAGCTCAAAGTCAGCGTGGAGAACGTGACCGCATTCGTCCTCGGCGGACACGGCGACACGATGGTGCCGCTGGCGCGGTATTCGACGGTGGCGGGGATTCCGATCACGGAATTGATCGAGAAGTCGAAGCTCGAAGCGCTGATCCAGCGCACGCGCGACGGCGGGGCCGAAATTGTGAAGTATCTGAAGACCGGCTCGGCCTATTACGCGCCTTCGGCGGCGACGACCGAGATGGTGGAAGCGATCCTGAAGGATAAAAAGAAGATTCTGCCGTGCGCCGCGTTCTTACAGGGCGAATACGGCATCAGCGGGCTCTACATCGGCGTGCCGGTCAAGTTGGGGACGAAAGGGATCGAGCAGATCATCGAAATCAAGCTGACGCCGGAAGAAAAGGCCGGGCTGGATAAGAGCGCGGCGGCAGTGAAGGAGCTGTGCGGCGTGATCGGAGTGTAGCTGTTTCGGTTATCAGCACCCCAAACTCTTTTTCATCCTGACCGAAGCGAAGGACCTATGTACGAGCTGGAAGTACAAAGGTCCCCCGGCGCAAGAGCTGCGCCTCAGGATGACAACCGATTTTCTCTACACTTTCTCTACCGTCACCTTGTTCAGCACTATGTCTTTGTTCGGGCGGTCGTTGCGGCCGCGGGGGACGCGGGTGATCTTGTCGACGATGTCCTGTCCTTCGACGACTTCCCCGAAAATCGTGTGCTTGCCGGTCAGCCAAGTCGTGGGCACAACCGTGATGAAGAATTGCGATCCATTCGTGTTCGGACCGGCGTTGGCCATGGCTAATTTGCCCGGCTTGTCGAATTTATGCGGCGAGCCTTTAGTCTCATCTTCGAACTGATATCCCGGACCGCCCATGCCGGTGCCCTGCGGGTCTCCGCCCTGAACCATGAAGTCGGGGATGACGCGGTGAAAGATGGTGCCGTCGTACAGTCGGTCTTTGGATTTCTTGCGCGTTGAGGGGTGCGTCCACTCGCGTTTGCCTTCGGCGAGGTCGACGAAGTTGGCTACAGTCTTGGGCGCGTCTGCTTCAAACAGTCGGCAGACGATGGTTCCTTCGGTGGTGTCAAATGTGGCGTAGAGTCCGGGTTGGCGAGTCATAGGATTCCTTTCTGAAAGTAGTGATGTCAGCGGTTCGTAGTCATTGGATGCGGCGACCGAACATTCTGCAACGGCCCCCGTGGACAACCTGCCTGGCAATCCAGCGCTTCAGAGTCGGCACATCCCTAGTTTGATCCGCTGGTTGTGGTCGCGGGCTTCTTGACGGCGGGAGCAGCGTGGTGGACTGTCATGCCTCCACTCTTCAAAATCGCGACGTGCTCGATCTTCACCGGACGAAATGGGCGGTCATTTGTGGGATCCGTTGCCATCCGCGCGATCTGCCGCACCAGCGCGACCGTCGCATCGTCGCATTGGCCAAAGATGGTGTAAGCGCCGTTCAAATGTGGAGTCGCCACCTCGGTGATGAAGAATTGCGAGCCATTCGTGTCGGGGCCCGAATTCGCATAGGCCAGCCGTCCCGGCCGGTCGAACAGCAGGTCCGGAGAAACCTCGTTCTTGAATTTGTAGCCGGGATCGCCCGATCCGTTGCCCGCCGGATCGCCGCCCTGGACCATGAAATTGGGAATCACGCGATGAAAAATCGTGCCGTCATAAAGCGGCACGCCATGCTTGGTGGCGCCGCTGACCGGATTCTTCCAGTCCTTGGTGCCCGTTGCCAGCCCGATAAAGTTTGCGACCCCGATTGGGGCCTTGTCGGGAAACAGGGTGCAGGTCATCTTGCCGACGGTTGTGGTGAAGACGGCGACCGGCCGGGTCATCGTGTGGACCGGGGGCTTGGCCGCCGTGCCGGACTTCGCTGAGGTCCCGGCCTTTGCACCGGATTCGGTTTGTGCCCAGGCCGCCAGCGCCGCAATCAGGATCAGGCTCAGAACTGCGCTTTTTCTGCGCATAGATACTCCTATGAGATGGAATGTCGCTACGATAGGCAACGTTGCATTGTACGACAGTGGCTCGTTTGATGAGCAATCGGGAGTGAGTTCGAATCGCGAAGGCCAGCTACCCCTGCAGGCGCGTGGCAGTACGAACCGCTACTTTCCGGAGCCAACGCTCTGCATTTCGCGACTCACGCGCTCGACTTCCGCGAAAACGCGTAACAGATTTCCTCCCAGGACTTTCTTGATGTTGTCGGCGCTATAGCCGCGGTCGAGCAACGCTTGCGTGATTTTGGGGAGATCGGCGGCGGAGTCGATTCCTTGCGGCGTCGCTCCGCTCACGCCGTCGAAATCCGAGCCCAGGCCCACATGATCGATACCCGCCACTTTGGCAACATGATCAATCTGATCAATCAGTGATTTCAGCGGTGGACGCGGAATCTTGGCCATCCACTCGCGCTCGATGCGATCCTCGTCGACATAGCTCATCGTCTTGCCCTGGGCTTTCATTTCGTCAATATATTTCTGGACGGCAGCTTCCTGCGCGTCCTTCTGGGCGTCCATGGCGTTGCGGAAGTTCTGGTCGTCGAAGCCGCTATAGAAGTTGACTTGCACCACACCGCCGTTTTTCGCCACAGCGCGCAGCATGTCGTCGGTCATGTTGCGCGGGGCATCCACCAGGGCGCGCGCCGAGGAGTGCGATGCAATCACCGGCGCCTTAGTGGTCGCGATCGTGTCCCAGAAAGTTTTGTCAGCGACATGCGAGATGTCGACCATCATGCCCAGCCGGTTCATCTCAAGCACCACTTGCTTGCCAAAATCAGTCAGGCCGTTGTGATGCTGCACCTTGGGATCGTCGATATCGCCGGAGGAGTCGGCCCACTCGTTCGTATTCGACCAGCTCAACGTCATGTAGCGCACACCGAGGCGGTAATAATCCCGCAGCAGGCGCATGTCGTTTTCGATGGAGTGGCCCCCCTCGATACCCATCAGCGCAGCCAGTTTGTGCTCGCGGTGTGCGCGCTCGATGTCGGCGACCGAGAATGCCATCATCATGCGGTCCGGATGCCGTGCCGCCTGCTCATAAACCGAGTCGATCAGATCGAAAGTGTGGCGCGCAAAATGTCCCTGATTGGACACCGGCTCAACCCAGATCGAGAAGAACTCCGCACCCAGATTTCCGCGGCGGGCCTTGTCGAGTGAGATGTGGCCCGGATCGTTTGGGTCGGTCGATCCAATGTCATAGCCTTCGTCGAGAAAGCGCTGCGGGGTGTCGGCATGGGTGTCGACCACGATTGCCGATTCCTGGATGGCGCGAGCCTTGGCGCTCACCGGTTCGCCGCCTGGCAGAGTCTGCGCTGCGGCCAGAGCAAGCGGAAGCACGAGAACAAGAACAAGCCAGATTTTCATAATAGTGGTCCCAGTGGATGGGAAGTTCCCGATTGTATAAGCACCTCTTATACAGAAACAAACCGCGCTCAGACGAGGGATGCCATCGCGATCTCGACACAGGTCTCCAACGGCAACTCGGTGTCGATCACGGTCTTGGGAGGTGGGATCACTTCGAAGCGGGTCCTTACCTGGTCGTAAAGCTGCTGGTTGCGGTTTCCCGCCGGATGCGCCCCGGCCGCCGCGTCCAGCGCCAGTCTCCGCTGAGCTGTCGCCTGAGCGCAGACGCATTCCAGGATTCTCCAGGACTGGTGCATCGAGGCAGCAAGGCTTAGCACATTCTCGATCTGATAGGCGCGCGAGAATGGCCGGCCGTCGAGGAAAATCATCCGCTCTGGATGACGCGCGAGCAGGTATGCGGCCGTCTGCAGCATGATCTGCTGGCAGAAATCATCCTGCCGCGAGGAATATTCGATTTCGCCGGACTTGAAAAGAGTGTGACGGAATTCGTCTTTGCTCAGCACACGGCCTGACGTTCTTTCAGCCAACGCGCGAGCGAGAGTGCTCTTGCCGGTGCCGGGGAGCCCGGCCATCAACATAATCATAGGAAGAGCATGGTAGCGGATTCCTGTTAATTGTGCAGGCGCTTGTAGTCAGGTTCTGGGATTGAAGGGGAGAAGGGAGCCGAGAGAGATTACTTCGCGCCGGCGCCCTCGCCCAGAGCGACTTGCGTTTGAGGAGTGTCGCTGTCGTGGCGGTCCACCGGAATCACGTCTTGCGTCTGCCGCCACTCGGCATAATGCCCGCTGACCATGATATGGAAGCACCAGTGGCGGCGCTCTTCTTCCGGTTCCACCAGGCCGAGCGCCTTCATGTAGAACAGGTAATGTTCCATCCATGTGATTTGCTGCTTGCTCATTCCGCGCCGCTGCAGGTCGACGGTCACACCCGCCAGATGGGATGAAGCCGTATCGCCTTCGTAAGGGGCAGCGTTACGGTTATGCCGGCGCAGCTTTCTCTGAACCTTAACGGTTCGAACCGCCGAATTCACCTGGATCTGTTCATGGAATCGGTTGTAGAACGCCTGGCTCAGATCCTCGGTAAAATCGCGCGTCCACGGGCGGCAGTAGCGCCGCGAAGGATCGAGCCGCGGATCAAACCGCAGCGCTTCGCTCTCCCGGATCGGGAGCAGCGAGCCGTCCGCCTTCAGGGCCTCGAGTTCGGTGTCGTCCTGAATGCGGGGAAGCTCCAGTCGATCGATTTCGGCGTTCTGGACCAGCAGCGACTCGTGCGAGGGCCGGAACATCGGATTCCACCGCATCCAGCGCAGATGATGCCGCCGCGCATGATGGGCCACCACTCTGTGGACGGCGAGGGCATCCATGGAAAGACACGAACACATCAACGCCAGACCACAGATGGTCGCGAATTGTCGCCGAAACGAGCGTCTCACGAAGTGGCTTCCAAAAGCGGGCATTTTAGCCAACTGGACCCGCATTCAAGTTTTTCCGCGCAAGTAGCGGTTATTCTACGCCACGCTGTCAAGTCGCCCAACGCGAAAATGGACAGGGGCGTGTTACTTGCGTACCCAAAGCCTTAACGCCGCTCCTGGTTACCGGCGGTTACCGGTAAGGGAGCGTGAAGAATCCACTGAGTAGTGTGGCACGTAGTGGGCCATTTCTCGCGGAGCATGAAAAGCTGCTTATCGGCTCTGTCCGCCGTGACTTAGAGGCACATGAGATGACCGAGGCCCGGAGCCGGTTGCGTCCGGTTGACAAAAATCAGCGACGCAAAAGGTCACCCAAGGCCTGCTTCATGACCTGCCCGCCGACTTCCGAGATCGACTTCGTGAGCGGAATATCCTTGGGGCAGACCTCGACGCAGTTCTGGGCGTAGCCACATTCCTGGATGCCGCCGTCGCCCATCAAGGCCGCCAGCCGCTCGCGCTTGAGCGCTTTGCCCGTGGGATGCGTGTTGAACAAGCGAACCTGCGAGATCGTGGCCGCGCCAACGAATCCCGTCTGCTCGTCGAATTGTGGGCAGGCTTCCATGCAGCAGCAACATGAAATGCAGCGAGACAGAGGATAGGCTGCCTCCTGATCCTCGGCGGTCATCCGCGGGCCGGAGCCAAGATCGTAAGTGCCGTCAATCGGCACCCACGCCTTGACGATTTTCAGGTTCTCGAAGATCACGCCGCGATCGGTAGCCAGATCGCGGACCACAGGGAACTTCGAGAACGGTTCGAGCCGGATCGGCTGCTCGAGTTGATCGATCAGCGCCGAGCACGCCATGCGGGCCTTGCCATTGATCAGCATGGCGCACGATCCGCAGACCTCTTCGAGGCAGTTGGAGTCGTAGGTGATGGGCGTGGTCGCCTTACCGTCGCGCGTGACCGGATCGGCGGCGATATCCATCAGCGCCGAGATCACGTTCATGTTCGGCCGATAGGGGACGGAGAACTCCTCCCAATGCGACTTCGAAGTTGGAGTCGCCTGACGCTTGATCTTGATGATTACGGTTTTATCTGGCATTAGCAATTAGCCTTTAGCAATTAGCTATAACCCTTGTCATCCTGAGCAAAGCGAAGGATCTATGTATCTTGCCGACATTGCATAGATCCTCCGGCGCCCGGAACGCGCCTCAGGATGACAACCACACTCAGTACTTCCTCGCCCTTGGCGGAATCAAGCCCGCATCTACCGGCTCGAACTCGAATTTCGGCTCGTCCGCGTCCGGTGCGAAATATGCCTTCGTTGTTTTCATCCAGTTCTTGTCGTCGCGGTCGGGGAAGTCGGGCTTATAGTGCGCTCCGCGCGACTCGTCGCGCATGCGCGCTCCCTGCGCGATGACGCGCGCGAGTTGCAGCATGTTGTAGAGCTGCCGGGCGAAGACGACCGTGGTATTTGCCCACAGCGTTTTATCGCTCAGGTTGATCTTGCGATACCGCTCCAGCATCTCAACCAGCTTCGCGTCGGTTTGGGCGAGATTGTTGTTGTAGCGAATGACGGTGCAATCCTTGGTCATCAGCTCGCCCAGTTCGCGCCACAGCTTCACCGGATTTTCGTTGCCCTCGTTTTTCATCAACAGGGCATTGTTCGCTTCCTGCTTCTTCTTTTCGGCTTCAAAGGCGCCGTTGCCATCGGAGGCCCCTTGCAGACCGCGGGCGTAGTTCATGGCGTTAGGTCCGGCAACGCCTCCGCCGAAGATGCACGACACCAGCGAATTCGCCCCCAAGCGATTGGCTCCGTGATACTGATACTCGCATTCCCCCGCTGCGTAGATGCCCGCAATGTTGGTCGCTTGCTTGTAATCGATCCAGAGGCCGCCCATGGTGTAGTGCATGCCCGGGAAAATCTTCATGGGCGTGTCGCGGGGATCGTCGCCGACAAATTTCTCGTAGATTTCGAGAATGCCTTCGAGCTTCTTGTCGAGAATCTTGCGGTCGATGTGCGTGAGGTCGAGATAGACCATCGGCTTGCCATCGATGCCGAGGTTGTATTCGTAGACCACCTTGAAGATGGCGCGCGTGGCAACGTCGCGGGGCACGAGATTGCCGTACTTCGGATACCACTCTTCGAGGAAGTACCAGCGCTCGCTCTGCGGAATCGATTTGGGATCGCGCTTGTCGCCGGCAGTCTTCGGAACCCAGACGCGTCCGCCTTCGCCGCGCGCCGACTCAGACATGAGACGGAGCTTGTCTTCGCCGGGAATCGATGTCGGATGCACCTGAATGAATTCGCCGTTGGCGTAATAGCATCCCTGCTGATAGAGAGCCGACTGGGCCGACCCGGTGCAGACTACCGAATTCGTCGATTTGCCGAAGATGGCTCCGATGCCGCCGGTCGCGATGATGATGGCGTCGGCGGGGAAGGTGCGCACTTCGAGCGAGCGCAGATCCATGGCGCAGATGCCCCGGCACACTTTATTGCCGTCGAGCACGGCCGACAGAAATTCCCAATGCTCGTATTTCTGCACCTTGCCTTCGGACTCGTATCTGCGCACCTGCTCATCGAGCGCATACAGCAACTGTTGGCCGGTGGTCGCGCCCGCAAAAGCGGTGCGGTTGTACAAAGTGCCGCCGAAACGGCGGAAGTCGAGCAGCCCCTCCGGCGTGCGATTGAAGGGCACGCCCATGCGGTCGAGCAGATCGATAATCCCCGGGGCAGCCTCGCACATGTCTTTGATGGGTGGCTGATTGCCGAGGAAGTCCCCGCCATAGACGGTGTCGTCAAAATGCTTCCAGGTCGAGTCGCCCTCGCCTTTTAGATTTTTTGCGGCGTTGATGCCGCCCTGGGCGCACACTGAGTGCGAGCGCTTTACCGGCACGATCGAGAACAGATCGACCTGCCCGCCCATCTCGGCGATCTTGATTACGGCCGCCAATCCGGCCAGCCCGCCGCCTACCACGATAATTTTTGGAGCTGCCATCGTTAATCGTCCTTATTGGCGTAGCGTCATTTGCTGGGTGTCGCCGCTGTTTCCGGATCCAAAGGGTTGCTGGCTGCGCGAGCGGAATGACGTCAGGCTCGCCAATCCGACGCCGCTCAACAGGACAAAAAAACCCAGGCACAAGACCAGAAACCGCTTCTGCGCCTTTTCTCCGGAGACGATGCCCCACTTCGCGGAGAACAGCCAGATGCCATAGGCGAAATGCCACGAGGCGGCTACCAGCCCGAGCAGGTAAAAGAGGAACAGCGGAGTCTGGAAAACCTCATGCTGAACCTTGCCGAAGGAAAGCGTAGGGTCGGCGTGCAGATCCGCGCCCAGAAAACGCATCGTGGTCACATGCCAGACGATGTAAACGAACGCGATGCCGCCGGTCCAGCGCTGAAGTGTATACATCCAGTTGCCCGTCCAGGGATACGAAATCGAGTTGCCGTCGCCTTGATACCAGATGTAAAAGCCGTAGACGGCGTGATAGGCAATCGGCAGCCAGATGCCAAACAGTTCAAGGAAGAAGACCAGCGGCAGATTCGCCAGAAAACTGACCTGCCGCGCGTACGCGGCTGGTCCGCTGATCGCGGTCGCGTTTGAGATCAGAATGTGTTCAAACAGGAACGCACCGACGGGAATGATCCCTGTCAACGAATGCAGCCGCCGAAGGAAGAACGAGATGCCTTGCCCCGCTCGCAATGGAGCTACGCCTTGTGCGATGTATTTCGTTACCCCGGGAGCAGAAGAACTGGCAGCAGACGCCACAAAAGCTCCTTATAAGATCGGCAATGAGCAAAGAACCTGTCATTATCTTGCGCCGCCAGAAGTGAAGTCAAGGAAGCGTCAGGTGCCGTTTTGAAATCCTGACCGCTCAGGTATCTGTAAGTCCCGATCGACCCATTCCAAGAACTTCCGGAACGCAGCGCCGCGATGGCTGTAGCGGCCTTTCTCTTCTGCGCGCAACTCGGCGAATGTCTTCCCAACCTGCGGAAAGTAAAACAGCGGATCATAGCCAAAGCCGTTCGTGCCGCGCGGAGCGTCGAGAATGATGCCCTCCGCCGTGCCTCGAAACGTTGCCAGCGTCTTGCCATCGCGCGCCGCCGCCAGCACGCAGACGAACCGTCCGCCACGCTTCTCCGGTGAAATACTCTTCAACTCGCGGAGCAGTCGAGCGTTGTTCGCTTCGTCGTCGGTATTCTCGCCGGCCTCGTGCGGCTGCATTCCGTGGAGATCCGGTGCTGCATACCGTGCCGAGTGCACCCCGGGCTCTCCGTTCAGCGCGTCGATCTCCAGCCCGGAATCGTCGGCGACCACGATTTCTCCCGGCGCATGGCGGCTGTATTCCTCCGCTTTCTTGCGCGCGTTGTGCTCGAACGTCGTTCCATCTTCAACGACCAGCGGCAGGGAAGCGAAGTTGGGGATGGCGGCGATCTCAAGGCCGTGGGCGGCGGCCGCTCCGGCAAAGTCGCGCAGCTTGCCGGGGTTGGATGTGGCGATCAGAATTCGACTCAACCTGTGTTCCTCAGTGTCTTCCGATGACCGCTGTTCTGAGTCCGACACACGAAGAGCCACCCCATAATCCCGAGCGCGCTGACGACCGAAATCCATCCGCCCGCGGTTCGGTCCCAGGTGCGCTCAAACGTGACCTCGACACGATTCATCCCGGTCTCGACCGGAACCACGATCTGGCCTGTGCCGTCGCGCTCTGTCGTTCGCATGACGTGCCCGTTGACCTCCACGCGCCATGCCGGATAAGCCAAGAGACGCAAGGACAACTCATCGGACTTGGACATGTCTGCGGTAAACAACTTTGTCTCCGCAGACCACTGCAAGATCCTGATCTTTGCGTCGACCGGGTTGGCCGCTACGACATTGGCTGCATTCTTGTCTACCGCAGAAGGATCGGCCCCCACCGGAGTGTATTCGTCGGTTCCCTCGTAGCCGATGTGGTCGGTCATATTGTCCTGCATCTCGCGCAGGTCAGCAGCCTGATCCCACCAGGGTTGCTGAATGCGCCACCACCCCACGGCCAGCACCGAGATCGCTACCACGCACACCGCGGCGCGCATCCACCAGCGCCGCATCCCGGCCGCAACCAGCAGCACGAAAATCATGCTCAGGCATAGAAGCCAGCGCCAGGGGAACTGCATGAACTCAAGCTTTGGCAGATATCTCCAAATCACTTCGCTGAAGCGAAACAAGAGCACGCTGCAGGCAATGGCCCACACCAACAACGCTGCCCAGAATTCGCGGTTCGCTTTTCGCCAGACGCGCGCCGCCCAGGCCGCTGCCACGACAGTCACCATTTCAAAGACCGCCAACCAGGAGACAATGTGGTTGAAGGCATCATGGTCGTGGTCCGTTGTGTGAATGAAAAGGAAATTGTCCTGCGGACGCGAGCCTGCGGACACGGCCTCAGAAATTGTTACCCATCTCTGTTCATAAATCGCTGGAAGCAGATAAAACGCGGTGAGACACGCGCCCAATGCGACCGCAGCCGCTCCGATCATCAATGGACGGCCCGACCGCCGCTTCCAGGCAAAGAAAATCAACAGCAGCGCCAGCGAGTAATGAATCATCACCGCGGCCGGAGCGTTCGTCAGCCACGCCGCAGCCAGCACGAGAGACATAGGCAGCAGCGCGTGCCAGCCGTCATCGATCGCCTTCAGAACAACCAGTACGAGCAAGGGCACCAGGCAACTCGCCAGCAGCTCGGCAAACGCGCTGCGCCAGTAGACGATCACCAGGTGATAGGGATTCACCGCATAGAGAACGGCCGCAAACATCGCGTCGCGCCGCCCGAGCCATCGTCGCGCCAGCACGAACATCGAGACTCCCGCTGCCAGCAGCACAAGCCAGATGAAGACGGCGGATACAACGATCCAGGGGAGGATCGCGCTCAGCAGCGCGCCCGCCGTCCACGAGGCCGGGGGATAGAAAATAAACCGCGGTTCCCCATAGCCGAAGTGCGCCATCGCAGCCCATCGCGGAAAGAGGATTCCGTGTTTCCATTGCGACAAGACTTCGAGCCACGAATAGAGATGAAACTCGACATCATGCCCGGACGGCATGCCGAGAAAAAAAAAGGGAACCTCTATCGCAAGGGCCGCGATGCCGATCGACAGCAAAGGAGTCCAACGCAAGGACTTGCGCCCACGAATTTCCGGCGCTCTGGATGAAGGTTCCGCCGTGAAGTTCTTTTCCAGATTCCTGTCCCCGCAGTGCAAGATTCAAAGCATTGAATTGCAAACTCCACAGTCTACATTTAACCCAGATTTAATAGTGCTGAAACCATTGCGCAACTGGCGTCCATTACAGTCGTCTCCATTGGGGTGGAACAGACCACGAGGAGATCGGTGAATCTGCGCCAGAGACGGGGCCGGATTCTCCGATTCCTCGGAACTGCTTCGCCGAAGCCTCTCGAGCCCGCAATCGCTCTCGTTTGCTTCACCGCCCGCCCGATTCAACCTGCCGCCATACTCTGCTGACAACCTGCCACGAGAGGCTTTCCATTTGCGCGAGCTTAAACGAGTCTGGATCGGGGAGGATAAGAAGCCAGGCAGAAGGATGAGGAGAGAAAGTGCCGATCTTTGAGTTAGTCAGGCGGACGCTACGTCTTCGGGGCTTCGCTGATGGCGAAGTTCAGATAGGAAATCATCCTGTTGCAGGCTGGTACCGCGGCGCAACAATTCCAGCAACGGATCGTCCAGTTCTTCGGGCCCGTTGACGCCTTCCGGCCGTTCAAACTGAGTCATATCCGCCACCAGGGCGCGCGGAGAGATGGTCAGCTCAGGCGTTGTGTCGGGACTGCTGCGCAGAACTTCGATCAGATTGCCGACCTGGGCGCGCTGCTCGGCAGTGCGGGAAGGGAATTCGACCCCCATGCCATGTCCCGGATGAGCCACACGCACCATACCATCGATGTGAACTTCCATCTTCTCGGTTTTCAGTCCGAGATCGACCAACGCATGCTCCGGGAACGGTGCCTCAGTTTCTACATAGCAACCGCCGAGGCTGAGATCGGTCAGCTTGCAGTGAGGAACGGTTTCGTCGGAACTGGCCCCGGCGCTGGAAGCCGCTGCCTTCAACCATTTCTTTAAGTCTTGTGAGGTCTGCTCTGGCAGATCGAGGAAATGAACTCCCGTTTGGCCATTCGGATTGGCCCACGCCACCCGTCCATGCGCGTCGACTTGCAGGGCGCCGTCGGGCAGCTGGAAGTGAAAGCCCAGCAGCGCTCCGGCCACTTGCGGCTCCGCCGTCAGCACGTCCATCCCGGTCTCGCTCAGATCGAGCAGGATGCCGTCCACCTTGCGTTCATCAGGGAGCCGGATCTCTACTGCAGCCTGCACCGGAATCCGCACTGCTCGGCGCCGTTCCCGGCTCAACAAGGCGGCTGCCGCACGCAAACCGGCCTTGGCAGCTTCCTCGGTGACCGGCTTATACAGTACAAAGTGAGCTCCGCTGCTCAGGATGTCCCTGACCCGCGATGGATCCGCCACCAGAGCCACGTTCAGGCAGTCCAGCCCCAGCTGACTCGCCTGCTCGACGACCTGAGTTGCCAGCTTTGCTTCGTCAAAGTCGACAATCAGGGCGTCGAACTTCTGCTGCCGAATCCGAGCCAGAGTCGTTTCCGGTTCCGTGGAGCGATCCATCGCCATGCCGAGCATGGGCAGAACCCTGCCCAGAACATCGGCAGCGCTATCGTCGCTCGAAACCAATAAGGACTGGAGCGTCATAGGAAGATCAATGAGCCCTCGGGCACCAGCTTAAGGCCAGCGAGGGGCAGTGGGACGAGCCGAACGCGATGCGCCCGCGCTGGCGTTGGCCCCGGCTTTGGCGGCCATTGCGTCATCCGGCGTCGTCGCCTCGTCCACTTCCGCCAGAACGGCGTTGTCCTCGTCGTCATTTTCTGCCAACAAGGGAGCCACTTCGCGCAACTTCTCCGCCGCTTGCTGCAGCATTTCAATCTGCTTGCCAAGTTGGGCGTACTTTGCCTGCTTCTGCCGCAGGACCTCGTGAATATCCTTCATACAACCCCCTGCTGGAACTGTAAGAAGCGCCCTCGCCGCCGGTCAACGGTAATCCCCGAAGGCTGATTACGGCGGTAATCGGCCTTTCGCGTGATTCCGGAGAGAAATGAGGACAAAAAGAGGAATTCATCCCGTCAGGGATGGCAGTTTATCGGCCGCGCCGAGCAGGAAGACGGCTCCAACCACGACGCTGTAGGCCGAGGTCACCAGGGTCATGGCCCGCAGTGCCGTCGGCTTCGACAGCACAGACGTAAATAGTCCCGCCGCTGAAGCGCACATCAGCGTGTTCATCACCAGCAGTCCGAGAATGAACATCAGCAGGCCCAGCAGCCCGGCTCCCGTCCCGCCCAGGTTCGCAGCCATCAGAAAGAGGAGCAACTGTGTCGGCGTCTCCGCCCCGAAGCCGTGGATCACACCGACCACAAACGCCGAAGTATTGCCATATCCGTCTTTGAACACCTGCGGCGCCTCGACCCGTGTACCCCCAAAAAGACGGCTCAGCCGCCAATACACCCAGAGCAAGCCGTTCGCCAGCATCGTGATTCGCGTGCGTGGCCGCAGGTGGTGATGATGCGGCGCGGTGCGGAAGAACGTTCCCAGAACGTACACTCCGAGCGTCAATAGCGTGATGCCCACGAGCCGTTCGGCCCAGCGATCGCTAGCCGGGGGCAGCGACACACGAAACGCGATCGCTCCTGCTCCCAGCAGCGCGACTGTGGTGGCGTGCCCGGCGACGTAGAGCAGGCCGTAGCGCATAGCGTCGCGCGCTCTGGCCTGTACGCTGCTGATGTCGGTGATGGCCGCGATATGGTCGTAGTCCAACCCGTGGCGGAATCCGAGCACTGCCGTGGAGAGCAGGGCCAGGCGCAAGTTCGTGGCATCGAGAATGCGGGTATCGACCATAGAATGTCGGCAGCGGGGAATCCCCCAGATTCCCGCTTCGAGGAAAGTCGCTTTCTAGGCTAGCACAGGATTTTGGCGTCGCGGGAGACTCTAGCTCTTTGCTGTCTGTGCCAGCATCGACCGGATGCGTCGTGCCAGCCCACCGGCCACGGAGCGGTAGAAGCGCGAGCCCAAATGAGGAAAAAGCTCGAACAGCGTCTGCAGCGTGGCCCGGTCAAGGTAGTAAGCTTCCACCGCTGCTTTGGCGATCACGTCGACCGTTGCCGGTTCGTCATCGAGAAACGAGATTTCGCCGCAAATCTCGCCGGGGCCGATCGAAGGCAGCACCGCTGGCCCGGGAATCTGCACCGACGCTGTCCCTTTCAGCAGGAGATAGATGCCGTTGGTTCGCTTGCCCTGCTTCACCAGCGATTCGCCTGCCGCAAACTCCTTCTTCAACGCCTTGTCGGCGATCAGCGTCCAGTCGTTAGCCGTGAGATACGTCAGTCCGTGCTTGGCCGACGAAAGCACCGACACTTCCTCTTGGTGGGTGGTCTTAGACGGTGGGTTGGGCATGGCGCGTGCTCAGTTTCCCGGAACGAGTCTCCGGTCGCGATACAAGAAACAACAGGGCGAAATCGAGCTTAGCAGAAACTATGGGTGGCCGCACGGACGGGAATCACGGCCGCCACCTCGCATTCCAACAGGCGAAAAAGGCTCCGCAGGCGGTGGATGAATCGCGCATTGCTCGAGTACGTGGAGCGATTGCAGCGTTTCTTCGATGGCGTTCTCTTCCTGCAGATGGTCCCCGGCAGTGTGAAAGAGATCGCGCGCTCGCGTTACCAGCGCCTTTCTTGCTTCGGCAATCCGCTGCACCATGCGTTTCTCATCGGTTTCAAATACCGCGGCCAGATAGAGCGCTCGCCAGGCTCGTGATGCCGGGGGATTCGCCGGGTACGTGACTCCGATCTTTGGGCGGGTGCGAATGCTTCTGGCCAGGATGGCCTCGCGCCAGCGCGAAACGAATTGGCGAACAGTTCGCATGCTATGCCGCCGAATCCCCCTCCACGCATGGTCGCGGCGCCGGCAATTGAGGCAAGGACACACCCAGCCATTGGCCCAAACCACGAAAATGGCCTAACCACGCCTCATTGGCGATTCCATGGCCATTGCCGGAAACCGCCTGAGAAAGTTCGTAATATGCGTTCTGCGATCTCCAGAGGTTGACCCCAAACGGTTCCACCCGCGATAGAGCAACGATGTCTTCCACTTCTTCCAGCACCTCTCGATTGCCGGGGCTCTGTATCCAGCGGTCTACAAGCAGGTTTAAGCGGTCTCGCAACGCAGATTCCAGGCTGGAAACGTCGAGACTGAACCCAGACTGCCGAGCGGCGTCGAGCAGGGAACGAACTACGTCTAAGCTCGTTCTCTGGTCTGCCAAGGCGCGGCGCACGGCTTGCGCCAGCACAAACTCGGTGGTGAGCCGCAGAATCGGCGGCAACGGGAGCTGCAACTCCGACAGGAAGCACATCAGCGGCGCATGGTCTTCATAAACGCGACGGTACAAACCCTCCGCATCGCTGAGCGTCGAGTCGACGATCTGGTTGATGATCCTTCTACGTTCGTCCTGAAACAGGGACTTCAGCGAGTATGTCGAGCCGGAGAAATAGCGATCAATCAGGCGCAAACAGGCCGGCAGATCCGCCGCGGAGAAGTCATGGCCAGCGAGATCTTCGAATTCTCCAAACCACGGTTCGTCGCTGTAGGGGCGCACGCCCGCGCTCAGATTGTGATCGCCAAAATGAAGGACTCCGAAGGCGACTCGCAGCCAGGTCTCCGTCGTTTCCGAGGTGAGCCGCGCTATGCCGACGGCAAAGTTCGTTTTGCCCGACTCAAAAAGCCGGCACTTTTCCAGCAGTACGTGATAGCAGAAAATCGAATCGTCGCGGTATCCGCTAAAAATCGAGCTGATGGCGTAATGCGCGCCTACGCCTACCAAGTCGAGCATCGTGGGTTTGATGAAGCGCTCGTAAACATGCCGTCCATTTCCACAACCGGCAACGTTGCTCCACGCTTCCTGCAGGCGCTCCAGAAACGCCTCCTCCCGATCTACACCCGTAACCTGCTGGCTCAGCTGCAGGGCGCGAGCCGCGTACTGCAGGATCTGCAATGTCGCCGGACCGGTGAGTTCATCGAAGAACCATCCGCAGCTCGTATACATCAGCATCAGATGGCGCTGCATTTCGAGCAGGCGCAACGCATCCACCCGCTCAGCCGGCGAAAGCTGCCTGGAGATATGCAGCCCCAAGAACGCGTCTTTATTTTGCGAGGAACGGTCGAGCACGACATTGATGTATTCGTCGCGGGCGGCCCAGGGATCAGCAAAGATGGCCGCTGCCCTGGCCTCATACACCGCGTTCAGATCGTCGCGAAGCCAGTCCAATGAGTTTCGCAGAGGACGCCGCCACTGCTGATTCCAGGAGTTCCCGCCGCCCGATCGGCAGCCGCAATCGTTCATCCACCGTGCAATTCCGTGGGCACAGCTCCAGGAACTCTTCTCGATGATTTCGACTTCGAGCTGCGGCGGATGCATCGCCAGATATTCGCCATAGTTGGTGATTCGCGCCAGCTGGTTGCGCTCCAGGTACTCCAGCGCGTAGGCCAAGGCCATGTCGCCATGCGGATAGTGGTGGCCATAGGTCTCGCCGTCAGTCGCGATGTGGACGAGTTGCGGCCAATTGCGCTCATCGTTGAAGCCGCTCAGCAGCCGGTGCGCGAATCGCTCTCCATCCAACAGCAGGTTCTCGAAAGCCACGGCATGCGAGATCGGCCCGTCATAGAAGAACAGGCTGATTACGCGTCCCGAGGGCAGGTGACACTCGTACGCCCGCGTGGGGTCGATCCTGCCGCCTTCCACACCTTTCCATTCCTCCCAAACATGAGCGCGCATCCGGCGGGCCTGGTGAGGGGCGAGGATCGTGAATCTGATTCCGGCTTCGCTCAGAAGCTCCAGGGTCTCCACATCGACGGCCGTCTCCGGCAGCCACATGCCCTCGGGATCCCGCCGGAAGCGCTGCTGGAAGTCGTGAATCCCCCAGACGATTTGCGTGTGCTTGTCGCGACTGTTCGATAAGGGCAGGATCGTATGGTTGTAGGCCTGGGCCAAGGCCGATCCATGGCCGGAAAAAATCTCCTGGCTCTGGCCGTCCGCCGCCAGAATTCGCTCATAGGCGTAGGGCGCATTCCGCTCCAGCCACGAGAGCAGCGTCGGACCAAAATTGAAGCTGATGCGAGAGTAGTTATTTACAATCTTCGCGATGCGCGATTGCCCGTCGAGAATCCGGGCCGCGCCATTCGGCAGGTAGCACTCTGCCGTGACCCGTTCGTTCCAATCGTGATAGGGAGAAGACGAATCTTGTACTTCTACGGCTTCGAGCCACGGATTCTCCCGCGGCGGCTGGTAAAAGTGGCAATGGATGCAAACGTAACGCTGCATCGCGCCGAATCTCCCGCGATCGGCCTGCGTAGCATCCAACCAAATTCTTGACTGCGAGGCCGTGCTCGCGCAAGAAAAAGGGACGGGCGGATGGCGCCGCCCTGCCCCCACGCCTAACAGCCAACAGTAACGCCACATCCCCCTCGCGGGGATATGACATGTCGGATACTCCCCGGGCCCTGGGATTGTTACCACGCACTGCCGGCAGAAAATTTTGTGTTCGACGAGACCAAATACTCTGCTCCAACTAAGGCAACGGCGTCCAAGATCCCTGCTCAGGAGGGCGAGCGGGCCCGCGTGAGTCCCGCATCAAGTTCTGCTCCGCCTCCGGAGTCGTAGAATGAATGTCAGGAGGAAGCCATGAAGCTGAATTCGAAATCCCTCGCGTTGGCTTGTGGAATCCTGTGGGCAGTCGCCATGCTGGGCACGGGACTTGCCAATCTCGTCTGGGGCAGCTATGGGCAGCAGTTCCTTCAGACGATGGCGTCGGTCTATCCCGGCTACCACGCGACTCGCAGCATTGCAGAGGTGGTCGTCGGTACTCTTTACGGAGCGGTCGACGGGTTCGTTGGCGGCGCAATTTTTGCCTGGCTTTACAACCAGTTTGCTTAGGGCCGAGCGCCCAAGGGGCTCGATCGAGGAGGGAAGCGCCGTCCGGATCTCACCCCGACCCCGCCTCTAGCCGCCGCTTTCGCGCCACAAACCACATCCAGGAATACAGCAGCAGCAGGGCGCCGTAATTGACGGCGAGGAACCAGCGGTTCTCCCAGCGAAGCCCGGATATCCCATACGACGACAGCGGCCACAAAAAGTGCAGGGCGAAGATTCCCTGGTGCGTGGGAATATCGATCAGAATGTGCAGCCCCCAGGCCAACATCTCCAGGATAGGTCGCCTGGCCAGAAACCACACGATGCCGAATGCTGGCGCAAACACGACCAGGCTGTGGCTTGCGTAATAGAGCGTCCACACAAAGCGGAAATGCTGCGGCCCCTGCGGACCGGGGAGCAGCGAGGAAGTGGTGCCGCTCACATACCACCAGATGCGGACCAGCGCCGGAATGGCAAAGCTGAAAACATCGGGGAAGACTCCCCAGAAAACTGCCCAGCCGAGAGAAAGCGGACGACGCAGGCGCCGCCGAAGCGGAACCGCCGCGCCCGCCGTCCAAAGCGCGTGAGCGAGAATGTCCATCCGTCGACTCCTGCGGTTCGTCCCGCAGTCGCCAAACGAAACCAGCAGGACGGAAGAAGATACTCCCGCCCAGCCCGTCGAGTCTGTGATTGGAAGCCTCCGAACCTGGGTGGAATCCTAAGCGCAGCGAAGGATCTGGCTGGGAAGCTATGGCGCGCCCTGAGAGATTCGAACTCCCGACCTTCTGGTTCGTAGCCAGACGCTCTATCCAACTGAGCTAAGGGCGCGGGTCAATGTTGGCAGGAAGAACTTTTTGATTATAACGGAAGACCGCATTGACGGAAAATCGCCGACGGAAATTGGTAGTGTCCTAACTTTAGGACACTACCCGGAAATTCCCCGCACCGAGTCTCCCTGCGCGGCGGCGCATTTTCGACAAGCATTTCCGCCGACCTGAGATTTCTCACGGCGAGAGCTCGCTCCGAATGACAGACTCCGAATGACAGATGAAGTCAGACGGCGCACAACCAAACGCAGCGTCCTCGCGCCGGACGCGCTCTGTTCCGCCAGTTCACTCCTGCACTTCCAGGATTTTTTCAACAATGCCCTTGGCCCGGCTCGTGCCCTAGTAACAGCGAAGTAAATCTTTCCGGCGTCCGGGCAATTCCTACAGTCCCGAATCCCCCTGCGATCTCATGTTTTCAGTAATTTGCGGACGGCACGCCACATGCTATATGTCATGGCAGACGAAGTGGCGCGCAACGGGGCGCTCCAGAGAATAACTTCGGCCAGAGGTTTTCTGGGAGCGCCCCTTGCTATATCCTCTCCCTCCAGAAGCAGCCCTCCCACCCCTCGTACTCCGGCTCAGAGTCTAGGCCAGCGCGACCGGTTCCAGCACATCGATGCCCGCCTGCCGCAACAGCCGCACCACCGCCCCCTGTTTCAGCCGCGACGCGTCAAACTCGACGCGCACGGTGCGCTCTTTCGGGTTGAACTGCACCTGCCGAATCCCGTAAACCTCGCGCATGCCGTCGATGGCGCGCAGTTCGCTTTCCCCTGGAATCGAACCGTAACGAAAAACCACATCCAGATAAGTCATGCTTGCCAACCCTTCGGTATGATGAAGTCTGCTCCGTTCCGGTCCTTGCGGCCGGATCGAATCCAATATAGAGCATTGGCAATCAAAACGGGGAGGCTCCCGCTCCGCCCACCCCGGGCTCGCAACCATGACGTCCACCAATCAAGCCGTTACTGCCGAACGCGATCCGGTCTGCGGGATGAACGTCAATCCCGCAACCGCCAAGTACACCTACGAGCATGACGGCAAGAAATACTATTTCTGCTGTGGCGGTTGCGAACAGAAGTTCAAGGCCGATCCCAAGCAGTATCTGAGTAAAGCGGCGCCTGCTTCAGGCGGATTGGTCACGCTCGGCCTGCCAATATCCGGAAAGGGGATGCCTCACGTCTCGCCGCCCTTGCGGGACATGGGAACAGCGGACCATGGAGCCCATCGTCATGCTGAGCCTGACGCCGCACCCCTGACGCCCGACGCCCGGGGTCCGAACTCCAATGTCCGACGTGCAGCTTACGTCTGTCCAATGTGCCCCGAGGTCCACGAGTCGAAGCCCGGGCCGTGTCCTTCGTGTGGCATGGCTCTGGAGTCGGAAGTTCCGTCCCCCACCATGCGCACCGAGTACACCTGCCCCATGCATCCGGAGATCGTCCGCTCCGAGCCCGGCTCGTGCCCGATCTGCGGCATGGCGCTGGAGCGGCGCACGGTGACTGCGGCACCGGAAGAAAACCCCGAACTGCGCGACATGACCCGCCGCTTCTGGGTGGGGGTCGCGCTGACCGTGCCGCTCCTCGCCATCGCGATGCTGGGAATGTTCGGGTATCGGCTTCACATCGATCTGAATCTCGAAGGCGTGCCGATCAATCTCCCCTGGCTCGAATTCGTCCTGGCGACACCCGTCGTCCTGTGGTGTGGCCTGCCGTTCTTTCAGCGCTTCTGGACTTCTCTGGTCAACCGCAGCCCGAACATGTTCACTCTGATCGGCCTCGGGACGGGCGTGGCCTACATCTACAGCCTGATTGCCGTGATCGCGCCTGGGATCTTCCCCGCGTCGCTCCGGCCGATGGGGAAATATCCGGACGTTTATTTCGAAGCCGCTGCTGCCATTACGACGCTGGTTTTGCTCGGGCAGGTCATGGAACTCCGCGCCCGCAGCCGCACCAGCGCTGCCATCCGTGCGCTTCTCGATCTGAGCCCGAAGACGGCGCGCGTGCTCCAGGCGAACGGAACGGAGAAAGACATTCCCCTGGAGCAGGTCAAGCCCGGCGACCGCCTGCGCGTCCGACCGGGAGAAAAAGTTCCCGTCGACGGCACGGTTCTCGAGGGCCGAAGCTCCATCGACGAATCCATGATCACGGGCGAATCCGTTCCCGCCGAGAAGTCACCGGGGATGAAAGTCATCGGCGCAACCATCAACTCCACCGGATCGTTCATCATGCGAGCCGAGCACGTCGGCTCCGAGACGTTGCTGGCCCGCATCGTTCAGCTGGTCGGACAGGCGCAGCGCAGCCGCGCGCCCATCCAGCGCCTGGCCGACCGAGTTTCGGCGTGGTTCGTGCCTGCGGTCGTCGCAGTTTCGGCCATTACCTTTGTCGCGTGGTTCGTCTTTGGGCCGCAGCCGCGCCTCGCTCATGCCATTGTTAACGCCGTCGCGGTTCTGATCATCGCCTGCCCCTGCGCCCTCGGCTTGGCCACGCCGATGGCGATCATGGTCGGTACCGGCCGCGGCGCCCATGCCGGAGTGCTGATCAAAAACGCCGAAGCTCTGGAGATCCTCGAAAAGGTCGATACCTTGGTCGTTGACAAGACCGGAACCCTGACCGAAGGCAAGCCGCGGGTGGTCAGCGTCTCTGAGCCGCTGGCGAACGAGGCCGAATTGCTGCGATTGACCGCGAGTCTGGAAGGCGCAAGCGAACATCCGTTGGCAGCGGCAATCGCGGAGGTGGCAAAGGAAAAGGGCCTGAAACTTTCGGTGCCGCAGGAATTCCAATCCATTTCCGGCAGGGGAGTAGCGGGCGTTGTCGATGGGCACAAGGTCGCGGTCGGCAACGTGCGGATGATGGTCGACCTGGGAATCGTGGACAAGCCGGAGGTGATTTCCGGGACCTATCCCGGCGGCGCGGTTTTATGTGCGTCGGTGGATGACCGGTTCGTCGGAACGTTCTCGGTGGCGGATCAGCTGAAAGCGGGAGCGGGCGATACTGTTCGGGAGCTCAAGAAGTCCGGTTTGCGCCTGCTGATGCTCACTGGCGACAATCGCATTACCGCCCTCCGCATCGCCAGCACGCTCGGCATTGATGACTTCGAAGCCGAAGTGCTGCCTGAGCGTAAGTCCGAGGTCGTAAAGAAACTGCAGGAGCAGGGAAGAGTGGTCGCGATGGCCGGCGATGGCATCAACGACGCTCCTGCGCTGGCACAGGCCGATGTCGGCATCGCGATGGGCACCGGCGCCGACGTAGCGATGGAATCCGGCGGCGTCACACTCGTCAAAGGCGATCTCAGCGGCATCCTTCGCGCCCGCCGGCTCAGTCAGGCCACGATGCGCAATATTCGCCAGAATCTTTTCTTCGCCTTCATCTACAACGCGATCGGCGTGCCTGTTGCCGCGGGAATTCTCTATCCCTTCTTCGGCCTGCTCCTCAGTCCAATTTTCGCCGCCGCCGCTATGAGTTTCAGTTCGGTTTCGGTGATCACGAACGCACTGCGGCTGCGCCACGCGAAGCTGTGACCTTGCGAGTCGGCGCGTCACGTCGCCTGGGCAGCGGAAATGAACAACAGGGAAAAGTCTGGATCAGATCAACGACGGGCTCGCCGCGATCTACAGCTTTCCGAGAAACTCGACAATATCCGGTTCCGTCCAGTCGACTGCGCCGATGAACTTCCGCCGCATCACGCCGTTGCGATCGATCACATACGTCTCTGGGAACTTGAACGTCCCGTAGAGCCCGCTGGCTTTTTGGTCGGGGTCGCGGACCGTCAGCAGGTTGACGTTGTGATCTTTGAGGAACTGCCTGTAGGCATTCTCGTCGACGTCAACGCTCACCGCCAGCACGGTTACTCCCTTTGCCTTCATGCGCTTCTGCATCTCGACCAGCGACGGCATCTCTTCAACGCAGGGCGGACACCAGGTCGCCCAGAAGTTCAACACCAGTACCTGGCCGCGGAATTGGCCCAGCGTGTATTTGGCCTGAGCGTCCTGGACAACGAAGTTCGGAGCCGCGGACCCGATACGCGGCGGTCGCGACCCGCTGTAGCAGCCGGCGAGGCACAAGAGCAAAACCGTGGCGGCGAGTGCTGAGAGGAAGCAGGCGGGACGTCTCACCTCGTTATAATAATAGATTCGACCCATGGCTGCGACGGAAAGAGTCACGAGTACCCTTCAAGTGTCGGTAATCGTTCCGGCGCGCAACGAGGAAACCAGCCTCGGCGCATGCCTCGAATCGCTTGTTATCCAGACCGGGGTCTCGTTCGAAATCATCGTGGTCGATGATCACTCGACCGACCGCACGCGCGAAATTGCCGCGGCCATCGCAGCCGGCGATCCCGCGAGAATTCGGATCCTCGAGGCCCGTCCGCTCGTCTCCGGTTGGACCGGAAAAAACAACGCCGTTGCCACCGGCGCCGGAGAGGCTCACGGCGAGTGGCTGCTCTTCACCGACGCCGACACCGTGCATGTGCCGGGATCGCTACTGCGCGCCCTGACAGAGGCCGAAGAACATCACGCCGACCTGCTCTCCTATTCGCCCGATCAAGTTGCCGTCACGTTTTGGGAAATGGCCATACTGCCGGTTGTCTTTGCCGAACTTGCGCGCCAGTATCCGCCATCGAAGGTCAGCGATCCGGATTCTCCAATCGCAGCCGCCAATGGACAGTACATCCTCATTCGCCGCGAAGCTTATAACGCGGTCGGAGGTCACGCCGCCGTCGCTACAGACATTCTCGAAGATGTTGCCCTGGCGCGCGCAGTAAAAGCTTCAGGTCGAAGGATTCGCTTTCGCTTCGCCGCCGATGCCGTCCGCACCCGCATGTATCGCAACTTCGCGCAACTCCGCGAGGGCTGGACCAAGAACCTCGCGCTGCTGTTTCCGAGCCCCGGCTGGCTCGCCGCCAAAACTATGCTGTTTTGGCTGCTGCCCTTGGCCGGCATCGTCTTGAAGCCGGCAGGTTCATCGCGCATCCTATGGTGGGGCACGGTTTTTGTCTCCGGCTTGTGTTTGAATCTCGCAAGGGTTCGACGAGCTAACTTCAACATCGCTATGAGCTCCGTCGCGGCGCTCTTTGGCATGCCCATGTTTGCCTATCTGCTGCTGCGCTCGAAGCATCTCCACGACAACGGCTCCGTCGTGTGGAAAGGCCGCACCTATGCGGCGATTCGCACGACCTCAAGCCGATCCGCTTCCGAAGAGCGTTCGACGAGCGTCAAGCGAAGCACTCACATAGTCGCGGGAAGGCTCTCATGAGTATCGCGCTCAGTCTGTTTCTGCCAGTGGTTCTGCTGGGCGCCGGCCCGCTGATGCTTCCTGCGTTACATCTCATGCCCTCGGCTTTCGCCGTCGAGCCGCAGAGTCCCGCAGCCGATCTCTCGCCCAAGTTTCTCGACACCCTGATCGAACCCGGCGTCAGCGTAGGCCCGCTCAAGATCGGAGACAGCCAATCGCGCGCTCTGCAATTGTTCCCCCGGAAAGACGAAGACCAGCAGTGGGAAGACCCTTGCGGCACCACCTTCGATTGGGTTGATGCCACCAATCCCATGGGACGCGGCGATTTGTCCATTCGCTTGAAGAAGGGCAAAGTCTTCCAGATCGAGTCCGCGACAACTCGCTTTCATACCGCCGAGGACATCACCACCTTCGATTCGCCGGAGAAAGTCGAGCAATCGTACAAGGACCTTCGCGCCTTCACTCTGTTGACGCCGCCGGCTCCGTCCCTGGGCGACCGGCCGCTCGTCTTCTGGATCGACAAGAAGAAGGGAATTGCCTTTTCCTTTGCCTACGATCCATCGCAGCGGAAACGCTATCTCTACAAAGTGATCGTCTTTGGACCCAACAAAGAGTTTTGTCCCGAGCAGGAGAAAACCAGCTCGCCAAAGTGGGAGGAGATTCCACAATATTCCGTTGAGCCGCCAAGCGCCTTGAGTCCCGAATCGTCGTCGCCCTGAGCCTGGGCATAGAACTATGGTCTACCTGACGCGCAAAGCCGAGTTTTCGGCATCGCACTTCTACCACAACCCGGACCTCAGTCCGGACGAGAACCTTCGTCTGTTCGGCAAGTGCAACAACCCCAACGGTCACGGCCACAACTACATGCTGGAAGTGACGGTGAAGGGTGAGGTCGATCCCCGCTCCGGCTTTGTCGTCGATCTCAAGCAACTCAAGGAGATCATGCACCGGGAGGTTCTCGATGCCATGGATCATCGTTTTCTGAATAGAGAAGTCCCGGAGTTTTTCCAGAGGATTCCGACCACCGAGAACCTGGCGATCGCCATCTGGCAGCGTCTCGCAACCAAACTGCAGCAGGCTCGACTGCATCGCGTTCGCGTCTACGAAACCGCGGATCTGTTCGTCGATTTTTACGGAGAGGAGTAAGCGGATCTTTCGATCAATGATCAGAGATTAAATCATCATTACCATGATCGCCTACCTCAGCCGCCGCTATCGTTTCGCCGCCTCTCATCGGCTGCACAGCCCTGCCATGTCCGACGCCGAAAACCGCGCTACCTACGGCAAGTGCAATAACCCGCATGGCCATGGCCACAATTACACCCTGGAAGTCACAATCAGTGGCCCGGTCGACCAGAGGACGGGAATGGTCTGCAATCTCGTTGATCTCGATGGCTTTGTGGAAAGGGAAGTGATCTCCCGTTACGATTTGCAGAATTTGAATCTGGTGCAAGAATTCGCCGCAACCGTGCCCACTTCGGAAAATCTCTGCGTCCGGATCTTTGAAATTTTGCAGCGCGGCTTTCGCCACGCGCATCTGGAGAGAGTACGCTTGGACGAAACGATGATGAACTCGTTCGAATATGCAGGTGGCGGCGAACCGCGCCATTAGTCCGAGCCCGGCTGCTCGCCGCGAGTGTATGCGCCTGGGTAAGCCGCCGACAGGAAAGGGAAGGGCAGCCAGCCGTTAAGCCATGACATCATCTCCAACCGGAACCGCCGAACCCGTCACCCTCACCAGCGCCAGCTTCGAGGACCTCGTCCGCGAGATGCTCGTTCGCCTCGGCGAAGATCCCGCGCGCGAAGGCCTCACGGCCACGCCCGAGCGCGTTCGCAAAGCCATGAAGTATCTCACCCGGGGCTATAGCGAAGATCCCGAAGCTCTGCTCAAAGGCGCGCTCTTCACTGTCAACTACGACGAGATGGTGATCGTCAAAGACATCGAGATGTTCAGCCTGTGCGAGCATCACATGCTGCCGTTCTTTGGCAAAGTGCACGTGGCCTATATCCCCAAAGGACGCGTCATCGGGCTCAGCAAGATTCCGCGGCTGATCGAAGTTTTCTCCCGCCGCTTGCAAATTCAGGAGCGGTTGACGACGCAGATCGCCGAGACAATCCAGAAAGTTATCGACCCGCAGGGCGTCGGCGTGGTCATCGAAGCCCGGCATCTCTGCATGATGATGCGCGGCGTCGAGAAGCAGCACTCAGCCGCAGTCACGTCGTCCATGCTGGGATGCTTCCGCGACGAAGAAGAGACGCGCAGCGAATTTCTCTCCCTGATTCGCCAGCGGCCGAACGGCGTCTGACCGGCGCTCCCGGTCAACACGCGGAACGGCTTTTACCGGTAGGCGTAGGGGTATCTTTGCTTGCGCTCGGGAAACACTTTGATCATCAGTACTCCCGCCAGGAATCCGCCCACATGCGCCCAGACCGCAACTCCGCCTACGTCGCGGCTGGCATTCGCCAGCGAAAGCGTGGCTGCCCCAGCGAGAAACTGCAGCGCAAACCAGTAGCCCAGCATGACCCAGGCCGGCAGGTAAAAGACAAAAACGAAGAACCACGTCAGCACCCGCGCTCGCGGATACAGCACGAAATAAGCACCCAGCACCCCGGCGATCGCTCCGCTGGCCCCGACTGTCGGTACATTCGAGTGAGGATAGATCGCCACCTGCGTCGACATGGCAATCAGCCCCGACAGCACATAAAACACAATGTACGGAAAATGTCCGAGATAGTCCTCGACGTTATCCCCAAAAATATACAGGAACCACATATTCCCGATGACATGCATCCAGCCCGCATGCACGAACATTGACGTGAAGTAGGGAATCACCACCGCCGCCAGCGGATACCTCGGCGATCCTGCCAAGAACGCCGCCAGATGCCCCGGTACCACTCCGAACTGGCGCGCGAATAGCTCATAGCTGCGCGGATCGAGCGTCGACTGGAACAGATAGATCAGCAGGTTCAAAATGATAATGAACCAGTTCACGTATGGCGTGCTGTAGCGTGGTTGATCGTCTTTGATCGGCAGCATGTCGGCGGTTCAGTAATTTGATAACGTGTACAAGTTATCAAATCTCTCTTATGAACGGCGTCCTCATCATCGATAAACCGGCTGGCCTGACCTCGCATGACGTCGTCAACCAGGTTCGCCGCGCCCTCGACCAGCGTTCCGTCGGACATCTCGGCACCCTCGATCCCATGGCCACCGGCGTTCTGCCTCTGGTCACCGGAAGCCTCACTCGTCTCGCCCAGTTCTATACCAAGGCCGAAAAAACCTATGAAGGGATCGTCCGCTTCGGCTTCTCTACAGACACCTACGACGCCGAAGGCGAGCCGACTTCTCCTACCGTCGACGTTCAACTGCAATCCACCGAAGTGGAAGCGTTGGCCGGTTCCTTTCGCGGCGTCATCGAGCAAACGCCCCCGCCCTTCTCAGCCAAGAAAATTCACGGCGTCCCCGCGTACAAATTGGCGCGCAAGCAAAAAGAGGTTTCGCTGAAACCCGTGAAGGTCGAAATCAAAGAGTTCGATGTCCTCGCCAGCGACGGCTCCCACCTCAGCTTTCGCGCTCGCGTCGCCTCCGGAACCTATCTTCGTTCGGTTGCCCACGATATGGGACAACGTCTCGGTTGTGGCGCTCATCTGGCGTCGCTCCGGCGCACGGCCGTGGCCGAGTTTGATCTTGCCGATGCCCACTCCCTCGACGAGCTAGCCGCCGCCGTTCGATCCGACGCCGCTCCAGCGCTCGACGATCTGTTCGTGCATCCTCGCAAGCTTCTGCCCGCCTTGCCCTCCGTCACCGCCGACGACGCCAACGCCGCCCGCATTCGCACCGGACGCACCGTCAACCTGCCCGACCTCTCCCGCGCCCGCCAGGTCAAAGTTTTCTACGGGCAAAGGGAACTGCTGGCCATCGCCACCCGCATCGCCGGAACTTTGTTTCATCCCGGCATCGTCCTTTGCGGATCCGACATCCCTGTTCGCCAGCTGTGAAAGGTGTTTCCCTTCCTGATCGCTCACTGCAACCTATCTCAGGTTCGTGTTCGTTGTGAGCAAAGCCAGCGGATGTTCACAGATTCTCCGGCGCGGAACCGGAGAAGAGATCGCGCAGACGGAGGAGCTACCTTAAGCCGGGAAGTTGCCGGCTAAAAGCGCTGAAGGCAAGAGGAAAAGGGAAGCAAGCTCCGTTTCCCGGCTGAGCGCGTTTATCTGCTATGAATCGAGCTGTGCCCCGCGACCGGATGGCGGACCTTCGCCAGGTCCACTGCGGTTTGCGCGATGTGTTCGGCGCTCACGCCGAATTCCTTGATCAGCTCCCAGGGAGCTCCGGACTCGCCAAAGCGGTCGTGTACTCCGACCGCGCCGGTGATTACGGGAACACCGTACAGGCTCGCCGAACCGGTGATGATCGCGCTCACCCGCCATGCCAGTGCGCCGATCTGGTGTTCTTCAGCGGTAATGATAAGCCCGGTTTCCTTCGCGGCACGTATCACGGCTGCTTCGTCGATCGGTTTCAGCGTGTGCATGTTGATCACTCGCGTCTCCCAACCGAATTCCTGCTGAAGGATGTAGGCGGCCCGCATCGCTTCGGGAACCATGGGACCGCACGCGATGATGGTCAGATCCTCCGCCTCGTCGCGATAATGGGAAGCCAGACAGGTCTCGAAGCCGTCCGGGAAGTCGGTTGCGGTTTTCCGCAGCCGGATGACGTTCGCCTTGCCGAACACGAACGGTGTCTCTGGCTTGGTCACGACTGGCGTCGCTTCCCGTGCAAACCGGATGTACTTCGGCCCATAGTGTTGCATCAGCAGATAGCTTGTGGCCTTGCGCGTTTCCACCGAATCGCAGGGAACGACTACCGACATGTTGGGCAGCCCGCACACTGCAAACAGGTCTTCGAGCGCCTGGTGCGTGGCACCGTCCGGCCCGACCGACACCCCGCCGTGTGCGCCCGCGATCAAGACGTTGAAATTGCCGTAACAGATCGAGGTTCGGATCTGGTCCAGGTTTCTCGCGGCGGCAAATGTCGCGTACGTGCCGAAGACCGGCAGATTGCCTTCTTTTGCGAGCCCTGCGGCCGCGGCGGTCGCCGACTGTTCGGCGATCCCCATGCTGATCCACCGTTTCTTGCGCTCCGGTTTGCCGGCGTAAAACTCGCTGATCGTGATCGAGCCGGAGATGTCCAGCCCCAGGCACACGATTCTTTCATCGTCTCCGTGTTCGGCGAGGGCCTCGCCGAATCCGGCTCGCGTCGGTCGCATCTTGGCATTCATCACGATCGAGTTGTTCCACCAGTAGTCGCGGCTGAATCGCGGCATCTTTTCATTCAGCTCCCGCGTCGCCCGCTCCTGGTATTGTTCCGCTCGCTCCAGCAGGCTGGCGTAGGGAACTCGCTCGCTCAAGCCCAGCTCTGTCAATCCCCGGATCATCTCTTCATGGTTCGGAGCTTTCCCGTGCCAGCCGGCCACATTCTCCATGAAGCTCACACCCTTGCCCTTGACCGTATCTGCCAGGATCAGCAGCGGCTTTCCAGTCGCCTCCCGCTTCTGCGACAACGCGCTCACGATCTGCTTCGTGTCGTGCCCGTCGATGCGGACCACATCCCATCCGAAGCTTTTGTACTTCTCCGCCAGTGGATCGATGTTCATGACTTCCGCCACCGGTCCGTCAATCTGCAGCCGGTTGCAGTCGACGATCCCCACCAGAGTGCCGAGCTGGTAGTGCGCTGCCTCCATGGCGGCTTCCCAGATCTCTCCCTCCTGCTGTTCGCCATCGCCCATGATGCAAAAGGTCCGATAGCTCTTGTTTCCGAGTTTGCCCGCCAGAGCCACACCCACCGCGATGCTCAGTCCTTGACCGAGGGACCCGGTCGACACTTCCACTCCCGGCAGCTTCAACCAGTGGGGATGCCCCTGAAATGCTGAACCGAGCTTGCGCAGCAGAACCGTGTCCTGAAGGTTGCAGAATCCGGCGAAAGCCAGGCCCAGATACAGGCTTGGAGCCTTGTGGCCGCCAGACCAGATGATCCGGTCGCGGTCAGGCCAGGCGGGATTCTCCGGATCATGGTTGGCGACTTTGAGGTAGAGCGCCGCCGTGATGTCCATGACCGACAGCGTGCCCCCTGCATGCCCGGAACCCGCAGCGCAAAGCGCTACCAGGTCATAGCCCCGCATGAGATTGGCTGCATCGATCAGCTCCTCGATCGAATAATCGCGAATCACTTTTCCGGTTGCAGAATCGACCAGGGCCATCGCACCCTCCGTCCAGCCACGAGATCGGCGCGCCACCGGGGTGCCAGTCCACACCCATCCCCAGGGCCCGCTACCAGCCGCATCATGTTCCTTGCTCGGTAGCGGCTTCGGTGACCAGCCTCCCACCGGCGGGTGATCAGACTCACAAAGCGGACCTAGTTGCCCCACTCTTGTCGCGTGATTTGCGCCGGGTGAGGAAATAACCTCCCCGTTGAGTGAGGCGCTTCCCCAAGCAAAGTCGTGCGTCACCCCGCACGCTAGGGGATGGCAGAGCGGCGGCCCAAGGCCAAGGAAACGGTCGGCTGTGCGCGGAGGACCCCTGCCTTGACGCCATCCCGGCTGCCCGGTACTGTTGCCTTACCCATGAAGCTCTCCGTCGTAATGCCGGTCTACAACGAGCGCGCCACCCTGGCGGAGGTCATCTCGCGCGTGTTGGCAGTCCCTGTTGAGATCGAATTGATCTGCGTCGACGACGGCTCAACGGATGGATCGCGAGACATTCTGGCCGCGCTGCAGTCGCAACACCCCCAGCTTCGCGTCGTCCTCCAACCCGGCAACATGGGGAAGGGCGCCGCCCTGCGCCGCGGAATCGAGGCATCGACCGGCGACTTTGTCGTCATCCAGGACGCTGACCTCGAGTACGACCCCGGCGAATACCCTCTGCTCCTTCGACCCCTGATCGAAGGCAAAGCCGATGTCGTTTACGGCTCGCGTTTTCTGGGCTCCGGGCCTCACCGCGTCCTCTATTTCTGGCACTCCGTCGGCAACTGGATGCTGACGCTCCTCTCAAACGCCCTTACCAACATCAACCTCACCGACATGGAGACCTGTTACAAAGTCTTCCGACGGGAGATCATCCAGTCGATACCGATCGAGGAAAACCGCTTCGGCTTCGAACCGGAAATCACCGTGAAGGTCGCCAAACGGCACCTGCGCATCTACGAGGTCGGCATCAGCTATTGGGGGCGTACCTACGAAGAAGGGAAGAAAATTGGCTGGAAAGACGGTTTACGGGCGCTGTGGTGCCTGGTCAAATATACGATCAGCGAACCGGTGACGGAACCATCTTCGGAGCGGCAAGGCCAGTCCGCATTAGGCCCCGGAACTGCGTCCGGAGATGCATCTAATGTCCGATAACAGGTATTATGTAAACTAATCCGCCCCGCAAGGGCCTTCTTCGCTCCGCTAAGCTCCTGAATTCCCCAAAGGGCCATCTGTATCGCCGGGACCACTGCCCTGAAGCGAAGTCGGTGCCGGAATTAGACGTATGAAATGAGATCGCTGGCGTAGCCGGGTTATGCGTAGCAACCAGCTACATCTTGTACTTGCCGAGGTCTTCGTCGTTCAGGCCTTCCAGCCACTTCCGGATTTCTTCTGCCGTCGCCTTGTCCGACATGTTGGTGGCCAGCTTCGAACTCTTCAGCACCAGGTCGTCGACGAAGATCGGGCAGTCCACTCGCAGGGCGAGCGCCAGCGCGTCCGACGGTCGCGAGTCGATGCTGATGACTTCGCCGCCCCGCTCCAGCCAGATCACAGCATAAAAAGTATCCTCCCGCAGCTCGGTCACGACCACTTTGTGTACCTGCGTCTCCAGCCCGGTCAGGACATTCTTGATCAGATCGTGCGTCATCGGACGCGGCGTCGTAACTTTCTCCATCTCGAGCGCAATCGCGTTGGCCTCGTAAACGCCCACCCAGATCGGCAGCACCGTATCGCCCCCCACATCCTTCAAAATCACGATCGGCGTGTTGGTCACCGGATCCATCAAAAGGCCACGAATTGTCATCTCGATTTCCATCACGACCTCCGGGTCGTTAATCCACTTATACCATTAATTCTCCGAGCAACGAGTTGGGAAAGCCGCCCGTGACCTTGACGGCGACGTAGCTTCCGACCCGGGGCTTTGGGGCTTCGCCGGAGCCGCCAAACGAAGTGGCGGGAGCGGGCGGAAGCCCGCGAACAGCGGGCGTTGCGGAGATGAATGCACAAGCGGAGGAGGAGGATGAGCAGAGCGAGTCCCCAGACCGGGGCATGGTGAAATTCAGGGTCTTGTTCTGCGAAGTACGGCCGATCCACTGACCGCGGGCATCGTTGTAGCCTTCAACCATTACTTGAAGTTGCGTTCCGATATATTTACGATTACGCAAAACCTGGATTTCCCTTTGCTTCGCCATCAGGACCTCGAGCCGGCGCGCCTTTTCCTGATCAGGAATCGCGTCTTCGAGTTGCAGGGCGGGTGTGTTCGGGCGCGGGGAATACTTGAAGGAGAAGATGCCATCAAAGCCGACTTCGTCGAGCAGGGTCAGAGTCTCGGCGAAATCGGATTCCGTCTCTCCGGGGAAACCGACGATGACATCGGTGGTGATGGCGATGTCGCGCCTGGCGGATTTCATCCAGGCGATGCGCTCCAGGTACTGCTCACGGGAGTAGAGGCGCTGCATGGCGTCGAGAAGACGAGTCGATCCGCTCTGCACGGGCAGATGGATGTGGTCGCAAAGAGCAGGCACGGCGTCGATGGCGTCGACGATGTCCCGTCCGAAATCGCGGGGATGCGAAGTCGTGAAACGTACGCGGCGGATGCCGCTAACCTGGCCGACGGCGGCCAGCAACTCGGCAAAGGAGCACTTCCCTTCTGGATCTTTGTAGGAATTGACATTCTGACCGAGTAACTGGATCTCAGTATAGCCGAGATCGGCCATCTGACGGGCCTCGGCGAGGATGGATGAGGAAGTCCGGCTGCGTTCCTTTCCGCGAGTGAAGGGGACGATGCAGTAGGCGCAGAACTTGTCGCAGCCCTCGATGATCGTGATGTATCCCCGATGAGGATTGGTACGGGCGGTGAATTCGGTCTCAAAGCATTCGTCGGTCTGGCGGTCATCGAGGCCGGTGATGCGGACTAAGGAATGGGACGACGCCTGAGATGCAGCCTGAGAGATCCCTCGCGTGATCGGAGAAAGCAGCGCGCTTCGGGCCGGCGCAGCCTCGAGCTGTCCGAGCATCTCGGGCAATTTGCGGTAGGAGGCCGACCCGCAGACCAGCGAAACGTGCGGCGCGCGCTCGAAAATCTTTTCGCCCTCCTGCTGGGCGACGCAGCCAAGGACGCCAAATTTCTTGCCCTCTGCCTCGAGCTTGCGGAAGTCGGCGAGACGGTGGAAGACCTTCTGCTCAGCCTTGTCGCGGATGGAGCACGTGTTATAGAGGATGAGGTCCGCCTGCTCGACGGTTTCGACCTGGCGGTATCCTTCGCGCATGAGCGTGCCGACGACCTTTTCCGAGTCGTGGAAATTCATTTGGCAGCCGAAGGTTTCCAGATAGAAAGTCTTCTGCCCGTTTTTTCGCGGAACCCCAGTCATAGCGTCAGTATAGCGCGATGGGCGTGCGTTCGGGCCGGGACTGAGGCCCCTTCCCTTTCCAAACTTCTTGCCGCATGAATTCCACGTCTCGCGACAGCGGCGAGACGTGGGGCATCCCGCTTTGGGTGGGGCACCCGATCCACAAATTGATTTGATCCGCAGGTGGCATGCGAGTAACCTGCAGGCGAAGCGGTTGAAAGCTGAGGTGCACGTTGCCGATCACAGCTGTGGACTCGATTACGCCCGCGGTCGAACACGCCAAGCAGCAACTCTTCAAGCCTTTCCGCATCGCGCAGTGGACGAAGCTGGCATTCGTCGGACTGCTGGCCGGAGAGCTGGGGTCGAACGGCTGCAACCGGTCCAATTTCCACGTGCCGGTTCATCCGGGCGCTCCTCCGAATATCGAGTTCCCCCACGGCGGGTTTCCGCATCTGGAGTTCCCGAGCGTGCCCGGAGTCGACCATGCGATGCTGGCTGCGTTTATCGTGGCAGCGATCGTGGCGGGGCTGGCCATCGGAGTCATCCTGATGTACGTAAGCAGCGTGATGCGCTTCGTGCTTTTTGACAGCATCATCGCGAGAGAGTGCCATCTGCGCTGGAGCTGGAGCCGCAGGCTGGGAGCGGGCTGGCGCTACTTCGTGTGGAAGCTGGGATACCTTTTGCTGACGTTTGCGGCGGTGGTAGTAATCGTTGCCATCCCGCTGTCCCTGGCGTTCGCGGCGGGATGGTTCCGGGAGCCGAAGGAACATTTGCCACCGTTGATTTTATGGGGAGCATTCGTGTTCGCGGCCTTCCTGGTATTTATTGTCGCCACCAGCCTGATTCTGGTGCTGACCAAGGATTTCGTCATCCCGCAAATGGCGCTGGAGAACATTGACGTGATGGAGGGCTGGCGCCGGCTGTGGCCCATGATGAAGGCCGAAAAAGGAGCGTATGCCGCCTACATCGTGATGAAGATTGTGCTGGCGATTGTGGCGGCGATCCTGACGGGAATCGCGACGGTGATTCTGGGAGTCATCATCGCCATCCCCAGCATGATGCTGGGACTGCTGGCAGTGATCACGGGAAAATCGGCGGGGCTGACGTGGAACATCGAGACAATCGCGCTGGCGGTGGCCATCGGATTGATCTTGCTGTCCATTTTTCTGTATCTGGTGTCCCTGGTTTACGTGCCGGCCATCGTGTTCTTTCCCGCCTACTCGCTGTACTTCTTTGCCGGGCGTTATCCGCCGCTGCAGGCAGTGCTTTATCCGCCGGCGGTGGGGCCGCCGGGTGCTCCGGGCATGGCGCGAGCCTGATTCGATTCTTGACGCCGCGATGGCCGTCGCGTGCTGCGAGGGCGCACTGCGGCGAGTTTCTGTGATCGAGCGGTGAAGGTACGCCGACGGTGATCGCTTTCGAAATGGAGAGCTGCGGTGGACAAGCCCAGAGTTGCGCCGGCAATCGGACTGTTTTTCCTGGCCCCGCTGGTGGCCGAATTTCTGCTGGGCGATCTGCCGATCACATTTTTGGCAGCGCTGGTAGTGCTGGCGCCGATGTACGGCGGAGGCGCACTGCTGATCCGGGAGGTCGTGCGGCGAACCGGACGAGGCTGGCCGAGTCTGCTTGTTCTGGCGCTGGCCTACGGGATCGTGGAAGAGGCGTTCACCACGCAGACCCTGTTCAATCCGAATTACCTGCACATGAGTCTGGGCTTGCTGCGGCCGGCATATATTGCGGCGCTCGGCATCGGAGCGTGGTGGACGGTGTTTGTGCTGACGCTGCACACGGTGTGGAGCGTATCGGTATCGGTAGCTCTGACGGAGGCGCTGGTGCCGGACAGCGAAACAAGCCCGTGGCTGGGGAGCATCGGCTTGACAGTGACAGCTGTGCTGTTCCTGCTCGGAGCGGTGGCATCGACGAGGATGGAGATCAAGCAAGACCACTTTGTGGCGTCGATGGGACAGTTCGCGGGAGCAGCGATCGCCTGCGTGTTGCTGGTGCTGACCGCATTCCGGCTCCCGAGGACCGCCCGGGAAAAGGCGCATGCTCCGGGGCGAGCGCCGAGTCCGTGGCTGGTGGGAGGGCTGGCGCTGGCGGAGGGATCGATCTTTCTGCTGGTTCCGAAGGCGTGGGCCTGGAGAGCGGTGGGCATCTATCTGGTTCTCGATGTGACGATCATTGTCGCCGTGTCGATCTGGTCGGCGCGCGAAGGCTGGGGAAAAGTCCACCGTCTCGCGCTTGCGGGCGGCGCGGCGCTGGCGTATGCCTGGCATGCGTTCATCCAGATGCCGGTGGTGGGCCAGAACATGCTAGCCGTGGATCGCGCCGGCAACGCCGTGTTTGCGGCGAGTTTGATCGTCCTGCTATGGATCGCGGCAAGACGAACCAGACGGACTCCGGCGCCGGAAATCTCTGCAGCGTAAAACGGCGCTTGTCTGAAGCCGCGACTACTCCCGCGTGTCGGCGGTCTCGCCCCGCTCCACATAAGCCTCGAGCCATCCCATCACGCGCTTCCAGCCTTCGCCGTGGCTGGTGGCGCTTTCCAGATTCCCACCAAATCCTTCCTGGCGGACGCGCAACATGGTGCCGGTGCCCGATTTCCTGGGGCCGGAGGGATGGAGTCCGTGAACCGAATGCGGCTCGAGTTCCCAGCGAACCACAGTTTTGATCCGCGGACCATAGCTGCCCAGCCAGGTGTGCACGAGGAGGCGCGGCGGGTCGACCTCGAGGTATTCGCCCTCAACGTAGAAGGACTGGCCATCGGAGCCGACGCCATCGCTGCGCCACTTGCCGCCAGGACGGAGGTCCATCGAGGACTTGGTGACGCGGTAGAGGCTGGAGCGTCCCCACCAAAGCGGCAGCTGGGCAGGATCGGTGATGGCCTGAAACACGCGGGCCGGCGGGGCGGCGATGAAGATCTCGGCAAGCACTGCGTTTTGATCGGGCGTGATAGTGGCGGTGGCCATGGTGTCTCCTGAGAATTCGAAGATCGTTTCTCTGCCTTAGGTCTCGGTAAATTTCCTGAGCATGTCGAGCACGCCGGGCCATCCGCCGGAGTAATCCTTGCGGGCGATGGGCAGATGGGCGAGACCGCTGTGAGTGACTTTCACATGCGTTCCGCCGGGACGAGGCGTGAGCTCCCAGCGAACCACGGTGGGCGCGGTGCTGCCGTCGTCGTGCCAGTTGCCGATCCAGGTGTAGACGAGGAGGCGTGGGGGATCGAATTCGAGAATCTCGCCGTGGCATTCGAATTCCCTGACGCCGTTGATGACGACCGTTCCCTGATGGGTCGAGTAGCGGTATTTCCCGCCGAGGCGGGCGTCCATCTCCCAGGACTTTGTGGGGCAGGAGGGATCGCGGAACCAGCGCTGGAGTTCGACGGGGGCGGTCAAGGCCCGGAAGACGCGCTCAGGCGGGGCCGCGATGTCGATCTCGGTGACAAGGGCATCCAGGTCGGGGGTGACGAGGGTTGTGGTCAAAGGAGCCTCCTGTGTTATCTCGGCGTCGTCGAATCCAGCGGCGGACGAGGCCGTCCGCCGCTGAGGAATCGCCCGCGATGCTACATGGTGCGGCGCAGATCGAAGACTTCTGTGCGTTCTTTGCCGTGGTCGACATAGGTCCACTCTTCGGTGTGATGATTGTCGTCGAGCAAGGTCAGAACCATACGCTGCATGTGGCCAGCCTCGGGAGTGGCGAGGTTCGTGGCATCGACAAAGTTGAAGGTGATGGTTTTGCCGTCGGGCGAGAGGGCAGCCCGCATCCGAGGCTGATTGCCGGCACCGCAGTAGTGGGTCATCAGCAGGCGGTTGGGGCCGTCAAGATGGAACATGGTAATCATGTCTTCTTTGCCGAGAATCTCGCTCATTACGGCCGAGCCGGCAGCGGTCACTTTGAAGTTTACCTGCACGGGCTCACCGCTGGCGGTCTTCCCTTCCCAGATTCCGGGCATGGACTTGATGGTGGCGAAGGCTCTCTGGGCGTCGGTCGGCGCGGCGGTCTGCGCGAAGGCAGAGGTGGCGGCGAGGGCGAGCGCGGCCACGATCAGTGGGTGAACGACCCGGTTGGGCATGAGGCGAGGCGTCTTGGGCGTGGATTCAGTCATGGCGATTTCCTTTCTCCTTCAAAGTTTGTTCATTTGTGACGGCCGCGCGGCGGCGGCGCGGGATCGACCTCGAGTTCACGGGCATGTTCGGCTTCGACAAAGGCTTTCAGGTTATTCAGGCTGACGGTCCAGAACTGGCGGTACTGCTCGATCCAGGAATCGACAGCGCGGAGGGGTTCAGGGTTGAGCTGGTAGACGCGGAGGCGGCCCTCCCGGTGCTCGCGCACCAGGTGGGCCCGGCGGAGCAGGCGCAGGTGCTTGGAGATGGCGGGACGAGAGACGGGAAAGGCGCTGGCGATCTGTCCGGCGGGCTGACTGCCCCGGCGTAGGAGATCGAGGACGGCGCGGCGGGTGGGATCGGCGAGTGCCTGAAAGGTGGCCTCGGCGGTCTTTGCCGCGCCAGCGGCGGAAGCTGCCGGAGTCCGAGGGGCCGAATATGTAACCGAGCGGTGACGCATAATGCGTAACCATACAGTTACACGATCAGCGTGTCAAGAGAAAAATTTGGGCCGAGGGAATTCTTTGCTTCGGGGACGAGTGCGGCGCTCGTTTTCTCGCTCCTAGCGCAGCCGCGGGAAGAACATGGGGGTGACGGAACGGTATTGGCGATAGCTCTCGCCGAAGCGGATTTCGAGTTCGCGCTCCTCGTAGAAGTGAAGAAAGACAACCATCGCGGGAACGAAGACAGCGGCGAGCCAGAGGAGAAAAAGCGAGGAGCGCAGCTGCAGTCCGAGGCAGAAGAGGAAGACGGTAAGGGCGAGCACCATGGGATTGCGGGTGCGGGCGTAGAGCCAGTCAGTCGCGAGCCGCTGGCTCAGAGAAATGGCCCAGGGCGCGCCCAGACCGCGGGCTGCCAGGTTCAGCACCGTAAGCAGGACCATGACGGCGGTGATCGTAGTGAGAATTCCAGCGAGGATGGAGGGAAACGGAAACCATCCCCAGGGAAGGCGGTGTCCGGCCACGACGGCCGAAATGAGAGCGGAGCCGATCACGATCATGGTGAGAACGTGGACGACGCGGGTGACTCCGGCGGCGTGGCCAGCGGTCGGGTCGTGGTCGAGCGAGGTGCGTCCCCACCAGACCACGGGAAAGATCAGCGCGGGCGCGAGCAGGGCGACGGCCGGAGAGAACCAGAGGGGACGAGTGAAATGGGCGATCCAGCGCCAGAGGACCAGAGTGGCGGCGAAGGCGAGGATGCTGAAGATCCTGCCGGGGAGCGAGCTGAGGGCACCGCCCATGGAGCGCCTGCCGAACAGAGGATTATGCGCGTCTGGGGACCTTAGGGCAAGGGCGTGCCCCCTGCGGCTCAGGCTGCGCGAACCGAGTGTGGGCTGGTCAACCCAAACGATGTCTTGCATGCGAGATCCCTCGCGCGATCGGAGAAAGCATCGCGCTTCGGGATGATGCAGAACCGGTGGGAGCCGATCTCTATGTTCTGTTTTCGACGAGGTCCAGGAAGGCGCGGTGGATGCGGCTGTCTGCGGAAAGTTCGGGGTGAAAGGTCGCGGCCATGGCGCTTCCCTGCCGGACGGCGACGGGATCGGAGCCTTCGGTGGCAAGGACTTCGACGTCCTGGCCGATATAAACGATTTTCGGCGCTCGAATGAAGACCATTTCCAGCGGAGATTCGCGGAGCGCGCCGTCGTGCGGGTCGCCGGAATGGCGGCGATCAAGGAACTTGCCCTCGCGAATGGAGCTGTCGATCTGGCGTCCGTAGGCGTTGCGGCGAATGCGGATGTTGAGGGCGCCGAGCCCGGCCTGGGACGGATTCTCGACTTCCGAGGCGAGAAGAATGGCGCCGGCGCAGGTTCCGAAGGTTGGCTTGGCATGAACAAACTGCTTGAGCTTTTCGAAGCCGTCGCCGCCAAGAAGTTTGAGAAACGTTCCCGACTCGCCTCCGGGAATCACGAGGCCGTCGATTTCATCGAACTGTTCCGGCTTTCTGACGAGCACGACTTCGGCGCCCAGTTCTTCCAGACGGCGGCGGTGCGCGTCGAAGTCGCCCTGCAGCGCCAGAACTCCGATTTTGCGAGCGGTTGCCACTTCGCATTCGATTCTAATGGATGGCGGTCGGGGAAAGGCGTAGCCTTTGGGTAACGCGACGAGAGCAGTTGGCCGCGCTGATTCTTCATTTGGCTTTGCATTTTTGGAGGCAAGTCTTATGGACGAAGGGAATTCTTCGAATCTTCTTACGGGCAGCCGGCGCAGTTTTTTGAAGACAGGCGGAGCAGCGGCGGCTGCGGCGTTTGTGGCATCGACGGCGAAGCATGCGGCCGCGGTTCCGGATTTGCCGGCGCTTCCTTCGAACCCGGTCACAGCAGGAGCGATGCCGACGCGAAATCTGGGTAAGACGGGATACAAAGTGGCGATTTTCAGCCTGGGCGGGCAGGCTTCGGTGGAGCGGCCGAACAACGATGCGGTTGCGGTGCCGATCATCGAGAAAGCGCTGGATTTGGGCATCAACTACATCGATACGTCGTCGATTTATGGCGGGCCGGAACGCTGGAGCGAGCGCTACATCGGGCAAGTCATGAAGCGGCGGAGATCGGAAGCATTTCTGGCCAGCAAAACCCGGGAGCGGACGCGGGAGGCCTCGCTGCGGATGATCGAGCAATCGTTCCGGCTGCTGCAGACCGATCATCTCGACTTGTGGCAGCTGCACGACGTCGGAACCATGACCGACGTGAACCAGATCTTCGCCAAGGGCGGGGCGATGGAGGCGTTACTCGAGATGCACGAGCAGAAAGTAGTGAGGCATCTGGGCATCACCGGGCATTATCGTCCCGAGGCGCTGATGGAGTGCATTCACCGCTATCCGTTCGACACAATCCTGATGGCGGTGAACGCGGCCGATCCGCATCATTTCAGCTTCATTCAGGAGTTGCTGCCGCTGGCCGTCGAGAAGCAGATGGGGATCGTCGGGATGAAGGTTCCGGCGCGCGGCCGGATTCTGTCGACGTGGACACCGCCTCCGCTGGAACAGCAACAGCACTCATGGGAAGGCATGGTAATCGCGAAGCAGCCCGGGACGCTCAACATGCGGGAGGCGATGTATTACGCGCTGTCGCTGCCGGTGAGCACGGTGATTATCGGATGCGACACGATCGCGCAGCTGGAAGAGAACGTGCGGCTGGCGCGGGAATTCACACCCTTGAACCAGCAGCAGCTGGCGTCGTTGACGGAAAAATCGGAGACGGTCTCGAAGCAGTCGCTGTTCTTCCGGTTTTACGATCGGGCGTGAGCGCGGTTCGCGTCGAGGCAGGCTGAATCACGCGAAGGGGATGGTTAGCTGGTGGGCTTGCGCTCAACGCTGCCCAGCACTTTGCCGGGGCCCGGCTCCTGCACGAAGGCGACGACGCGAATATTCTTCGGATCGGTGCCGGGCTTGAGCTTTAGCGCGACGTCTCCGGCGAAGCTCTTGCCTTGCGGAAGCCTGCCGATTTTCCTGAGCTCCTCGACGACGGCGACGTGGGTGAGGTGCTTGCCGCCGTTTTCACCGCGCAGCACCTGCGACTCGACGCGATCGAGCGCTACAGCCACGTAGACGTCGGCGTTATGCTTGTCAAAGTTGGCGCCGGCTTCGATGTGCGCGCGCAGCGTGGCAGACTCGATCGTTACGTCGGCGATGCGCATGGGAATCATGGGAACATCCCTGGCTTTTACCAGCACCTGCTCCAGCAGGAGCGGCTGGTTCATCTGCGGTTCGGTCGTGCCGTCGATGATCATCTGGGGAGTGTAAGGACTATCGCGCCCGAGTTCGCGCTCGTAGTCGGACTGGCGTTCGGTCAGGAGCGCGGAAGAATTCGGGTCTTTCCAGCCATCGTGGTCCCAATAATCGACGTGCTCGCTGAGGACGATCAGCTGCGCTCCGGCGATAGGCTGGTGGACGTCGAGTTTCTCGAGCAGGATGTCAGCGGGCGGACAGCTCGAGCAGCCTTCCGAGGTGAAGAGTTCGATCAGAACTGGGTGAGGGCCGGCCGCGGCTGTCGATAGGGGCGCGGATTGCGGCGGCGCGGAATCCGCAGGCGTTGCCGGAAGACAAAGCAATGCAAAGAAAGCAAGCGCGCACGCGCCGATTCGCGCCGAACCCCAGGCAGACATGGAAGAAATTTTAGCACTTTGCCTCCGGTGGAGACTTATGTTAGGCTCCGCCGCGAATGACTACTCGCTGGCTGTTTTCCAGCTTTGCCGTGGTGCTGCTCGCCGGCTTGATGCTCGGCTGCGGGTCGTCCACCAATTCACAACAAACACCACCGCCGCTGCGAGTTGCGTTTGTGCAAACCGCCAGCTCGACTGTGACGCCGACCGGCAACGGCGAAGACTTCACCACCACCTTCAGCAGTCCGGTCACAAAGGGAAATACCGTGGTCATGGTTTTCTGGTGGATGCACGACCGAAGCCTGACGAATCCGATTACCGGGGTGACGGATTCGGAGGGCAATACGTATCAATTAGCCCTGATCGTGAGCGCGGGAATCAATTCTTCAACCGCGGCCGACATCCTGTACTACTATGCGCCGAACGCAAAAGGCGGCACCGCCGACGCGGTGACGATTGGTACGGCCGCGGCGGCACAGACAACGCAGGTTTCGATGGTCATTCTGGAATATTCCGGGATCAGTTCTGTAGATGCAGTCAATACGACCTCGAACTTGTCAGGATCCACGATAAGCACCGGAATGGCGACCACCACCGCCGCGCCCGAGGTGGTTCTCGGATCGCTGTTGATCACCTGGAGCACGCCCATCGGAGCCGGTACCGGCTACAACCCTCGCTTCAGCTCGACCTATTTCGTGGTAGAAGATGAGATCGCCGGCACGGCGGGAAGCTACGATGCCGTGTTTTCGATGCCTCCACCATATCCGCAGTATCTGATTGCCATCCCAAGCATGGTAACGTTTCGCTAGTTCAGGCCATGGAAGCGTAGGAAGCCGCATGAAACCACCGAAATCGCTGGGAGCTCTTTGCGTGTTTCTGGCGCTGATCGCGGCGGCAGGTGGGTCGTCGAGGCGCCACGGCTCCAACCGGGCCAGCCAGGGAACGCCCGGAGTCTTCGACTACTATCTCCTGACCCTGTCGTGGTCGCCGGAGTTTTGCTATTCGCATACCGACCGGCCCGAGTGCCAGTCGGGACATCATGGCTTTGTAGTGCACGGGCTGTGGCCGCAGTATGTGGACGGCTATCCCGAACACTGCTCCACGGCAGCGGGATTGGCGAATCCTGCGGAGATGGCCGACATCATGCCGGATGGCGGCCTCGTGGCTCATGAATGGAGCACGCACGGCACCTGCAGCGGGCTGGATGCGGAAAGCTATTTCAAGCTGCTGCGCAAAGCGTTCGCGGCCATCAAAGTGCCGGCGCGGTTCGTAGCCCCGAGGGAGAATTTTTCCGTTCCGCCGCAGGAAATCAAAGATGAGTTTGTGAAGACGAATCCCGCCTTCAGCGCGGACGACATGACGATCAGCTGCGGCAACAATTATCTGACCGCAGTATCGCTGTGCATGACGAAAGACCTGAAGCCGACTGCCTGCCAGAATCTGCGGGATTGCCGCGCGAATGTGGTGCGGGTGCCGGCGGTGAGGTGAGCGCCTCCCGCTCAAGCCAACGGGTTGGGTGGGCCACTCATCCGTTTGCTTTTAGGTTTTTTAGTTTGGGCGGCGCAATGCTTCAGCGCGCACCACGGGGTGCGTCATCCCGAAACGCGGCCCTGACCACCTTCAGAATCCGTCATCCCGAGCGCAGCCGCCTTTCAGGCGGAGCGAGGAATCTGGCGTGGGTCCTCACCGAGGCTTGGGATGGTTTGCGGGGCTGCGTCGGGCTTATAGACGTCCTGCCACGTTCTCGCAAGGTCGTCCCATTGAGGGTTCATCGATGCGATCAAGGCAATCTTCGTGCCGCGCCGCCATGCCTTGATTTCTTTCTCGCGATTGATGGCGGCATCGGGGTAGACGAATTCTTCGTAATAGACGAGACGCGTCAGGTTGTAACGGCTTGTGAAGCCCGGCATGAGTTTGTTTTTGTGCTGGAAGACACGACGAAGAAGGTTGCCCGTGACGCCCGTGTAGAGCGCGTGGGAGCGTGGCCGATTCGTCATGATGTAGACGAAGAAGCGTTTGTTCTTCGGCATGCTCGATTCCTCCCTCCTGCCCCGCCCAGACGCGGCTTGTCTCTATTCAGAATGCGTCATTCCGAGCGCAGCCGCTTTTCAGGCGGAGCGAGGAATCCCGCGTGGGGCTTATCTGTAGCATGCGAGGACCGGGCGTGTCTGTGACGAGTGAACATTGCTGGGTCTGCGGCTGTGAATGTCGTCGAGTGTGGTTTCGCTCCGCGCCAGATCCCTCGCGCCGCTGGTGAAAGCACCGCGCTTCGGGATGACGCATTCATGAAGCTGTAGTTCGTGCGTTTGTGGGTCGACTTCTCGAATACGTCATATCGAGTCCGTCCGTAGTTCGAATGCAGGCCTTGAAAATGCCTCATTCCGAAGGCTCGCGTCTTCACCAGCGAGCCGAGGAATCTGGCGCGGGGCTCATCTGCTTTGTACCGCGGACGCGGGGGTTATGTCAGTGACAATTGAACGCCGGTGGATGAACTGCTTGTGGATAACGCGGTTCCGCGCCACGCAAGATCCCGTTCGACTCCTCCTCGCGTCGCTCGTCGAGCGCTCAGGGCCAGCTCAGCCTACTGGTGCAAGCGCGGGCGTTCGGGATGACGCAGCGTTTATCGAACGCCTGTCCAAAGGAGAGTCTGGGCGAAAACCCTGCTCCGCTCGTCAGGCTGGTGCCGCATGTTTGGGGTCGAGTTCGATTTCAATCCCGTAATCCGGCGGTAGGAGAATGGTCGACCGAACCACGGGTTTGTGCAAAGGCTGCGTTGTTCCACGGCACAGCATCTCAATTGCATCCTTCACGTAACTTTCGACAAGCGGCGACACGTGTATTCGGCTGACGAGTATGTCCAGATCGCACACCACAGCTGCACCTATGCCCTCCTGCGGGAGAAGGATCGTCGCGCGCAGTTCATTTTCGTGTACAAAGCATTTGCGTTTGAGGAACAGAGAGTAATGCCTGTGACCTTTCTCTATCGGATCGCGGTCGAAATCCATATACCTGACAGCGTCGATTTGCAGGTCCTTACGATCCCCGAGAGATGCCCTTAGACTCCCGACGGTTGACTCGATCGCGATGCCTCGGCCGGAAGCCGAATAGAGCTTCCACATTGCGTCGGACTCATGCTCGCTGATGTGCCAGCAACTAACCCCAAACCTAGACGCCGCTTCTCCTTGGACTCCCCGCACCCTCTTCCGAAATGTCTCCATTGTTTCGTCGAACTTCGCCAGCGACGCTGAGGACTTCGCGGCAAAGCGCCGCCTTAACGCAAGCATGTCATCGGCAAGTCGTTGAGTGATCTCTGACCACGCTTTGGCATGGCTCCTCGGCAGATATCCCTCATACTGATCATCGAATTGAGAGGGGCATGCAAAAAAAAGGGTCCTACTTGTGAGCAGCGACACGAACTTGGTGAGATCCATGTACCGCCAAATCCTCAGACCATCAAGCTCACTTGTGTCGGGCATCCTACCAGCCTCTGGTCTGCAGCATCTGCGCCTCATCCAGGGCGCTGACGGCGAGGCCTTTCATGGCTCCTTGCAGGTCTTCGCTGACTTCAAGTAATACTTTAGGGTCCTGATAATGGGTGGCGGCGAGGACGATGGCCCGGGCGCGCTTGGCCGCTTCTTCCGGATCGGCGAACTCGGTCGAGTTCTTCATGAAGATACCGCTGCCAACGAACACGGCTTCGGCTCCCAGTTGCATGACGAGCGAAGCGTCGGCGGGCGTGGCGATGCCTCCCGCGGAGAAATTCGGGACCGGCAGTTTTCCTGCACTCGCGACCATCTTGATGAGTTCGTAGGGCGCCTGGTGCTCTTTGGCTTTGGCGTAGAGCTCTTCTTCGCTCAGCACGGTGAGAATCTTCATCTCTTGAACGATTTGCCGCATGTGTTTGACGGCGTGGACGACGTCGCCCGTGCCGGCTTCGCCCTTGGTGCGGATCATGGCGGCGCCCTCGGCAATGCGGCGCAGAGCTTCTCCGAGATTGCGCGCGCCGCAGACGAAGGGCACGGTGAAGGCGTGCTTGTCGACGTGGTGGGATTCGTCGGCGGGGGTGAGCACTTCGGATTCGTCGATGTAGTCGACGCCGAGTTCCTGAAGTATTTGGGCTTCCGCAAAATGCCCGATGCGGCACTTGGCCATCACGGGGATGGAAACGGCGGCCATGATCTCGCGGATCCTTTTGGGCGAGGCCATGCGGGCGACTCCGCCTTCGGCGCGGATTTGCGCGGGCACGCGCTCGAGAGCCATGACGGAGACGGCCCCGGCTTTTTCGGCGATGGTGGCCTGTTCGGCGTTGGTGACGTCCATGATGACGCCGCCCTTGAGCATTTCCGCCAGGCCGGTCTTGAGACGGAGAGACGTGTTGTTGCCGTTGTTCTGGGACATGATGGGAACCTTGTGAATCCCTTTCGCGATCGCGAAGGATGGGCTTCGGACTTCAGCCTTCGGCCCTCGGCAGAACCGGGTCGACGATAAACCGGGAGTTTTGCCGCTGATCTATTCTAGCGCGGGCGAAGAGATTGCGGAAAGCCGTATGGCCAATGTGCGTTTGAGAGGCATCCAGGCGAAAACTCCCGTCCGGACCGATCGCGCTGTGCGCAAACATAGGGTCCTTCGACTGCGCAACCACTTCGCTTCGCGGAACTGGTCGCTCCGCTCAGAATCACACAGCAGGAGCGCACCAGTGCGATTGGGTCATCTCTCCACGAACCTGCCAAACATTTTTTCGGGATCGATGGCGATGAAAGTCCCCTTGCTGCGGGCGAGGACTTCCCCGTTCTCATCGAAGATTTCGGCCATGTTGATATGCTGGCGGCCGTGCACGCTGACTTCGCGGCCCTCCACGCGCAGCGGCTTCTCCAGCGGAACCGGCTTGAGATATTCCACCGTCATTTCTTTGGTGACGGCGACCACGTTGCGCAGCTTGTTGGCCTTGCCCATGGCGTCGTCGAGGATGGTGGCGATAATGCCGCCGTGGCAGTGGCCCGGGGGGCCGGTGTAGCGCTTGGGCAAGTTGAAGTGACAGACGAAGGTGCGGCGTGGTTCATCCAGCGTGAACTGGAGATGCATGCCCTCGGGATTGTCGGGTCCGCAGGCGAAACAGTAATTCTTCTTGAGCTGGATGTCGCGGGTTTCGTGGCCGTGGAGCTTGCCGGTCATGGTGAGATTTTAACGTGGGCGTGGCTCATCACGGGGGGGCACGGAGGAAAACTCTTTCTTAATTCGATTTGAATCTTGTATACATAATCCGTTTTGGCCGTTAGGGGCGCTGGAGTACCCGCCTTGTGTAAGGAACGGAAATTCGCAGCGCTGCGCCACCCCGGAGCATGGTGCAACCGGACGCAGGTCTACAATCGTCCTCATCTTTCTCTGAACTGGGAGCATGCCATGAAATGGTTCGCCGCATTCGTCGTGGTTCTCGCCACTTTGTTTAGCGCTTCTTACGCCGTCCCGCAAGATGCGGACAAGCCTGTCGCCGCGCCGGCGACGAAGAAAGGAGCCAGGAAAGACCAGAAAAAAGAAGCGCCGAAGAAGGAGGAGGCGAAGGAAGAAAAAAAAGACGGCATGACGGCCGACACCTTCGCGGGGCTGAAGTGGAGGTCGATCGGGCCGGCGGTGGCCTCGGGACGGGTGATGTCGATTGCGGTGAATCCGAAAAAGACGGACGAGTATTACGTCGGCGTGGCCTCGGGCGGAGTGTGGAAGACGGAGAACGACGGGACAACATGGACTCCGGTGTTCGACAAGGAAGGATCGTATTCGATCGGCTGGGTGGAACTGGATCCGAAAGATCCTTCCGTCGTGTGGGTGGGATCGGGCGAGTCGAACTCGCAACGCAGCGTGAGCTATGGCGACGGAATTTACCGCTCGGATGACGGCGGAAAGAACTGGACGAATCTCGGGCTGAAAAAATCCGAACACATTGGGCGAGTGGTGATCGATCCGCGGGATTCGAAGGTGGTGTATGTGGCGGCGGAGGGTCCGCTGTGGGGGCCGGGCGGCGATCGCGGACTCTATAAGACAATCGATGGCGGCAAGACATGGAAGGCGGTGCTGACGATCAGCGAGAACACGGGCGTGGTCGATGTGCAACTCGATCCGTCGAACCCGGACATTGTGTATGCGGCGGCATATCAGCGGCGGCGGCACGTATTCACGCTGATTGATGGCGGACCGGAGAGCGCGATCTACAAGTCGACCGATGCCGGCGCGACCTGGGCGAAGCTCAAAGAAGGATTGCCCCGCGTCGACCTGGGACGCATCGGTCTGGCGGTTTCGCCAGCCGATCCGAATGTGGTGTACGCGACGATCGAGGCGGCCGACGGCAAGGGCGGGATCTTCCGCTCCGACGACAAAGGGGCGACGTGGGAGAAGCGCAACGAATTCGATGTGGGCGCGATGTACTACGCGCGGGTGGTGGCCGATCCGAAGAATGCCGACCGCATTTTCGTGATGAACGTTTCTTTGCGCGAATCGCTCGACGGCGGCAAAACGCTGCACCACATGAACGAGGTGAATCACCACGGAGACAATCACGCTATCTGGATCGATCCGGAGGATACGAAACATTGGCTGGAGGGTTCTGACGGCGGAATGTGGGAGACCTGGGATGACGCCAGGAGCTGGCAGTTCAAAGCGAACCTGCCGACCGTGCAGTTCTACGATGTAGCAGTCGATAACGCGCTTCCCTTCTACCACGTGTGCGGCGGGACGCAGGACAACTTCTCGTGGTGCGGGCCAGAGCGGACGCGAAACATCAACGGAATCATGAATTCGGACTGGTATGTCACTACCGGCGGCGATGGTTTCCACTCCCAGGTCGATCCGGTCGATGCGAACACGGTGTACTCGGAGTCGCAATACGGAGTACTGGTGCGCTATGACGTTCCGACGGGACAGGAACTGGTGTTACAGCCGCTGGAGGGCAAGGGTGAGCCTCCGCTGCGGTGGAACTGGGATTCCCCGATCCTCATCAGCCCACACTCGCATACGCGGTTATATTTCGCGGCCAACAAGCTGTTTCAGTCCGACGACCGCGGAGACACATGGAAGGCGATCTCGGGCGATCTGACGCGGCAGGTGGATCGCAACAAGCTGCCGGTGATGGGCAAGGTGTGGGGGCCGGACGCGGTGGCGAAAAATCAGTCGACGTCGTTCTTCGGAAATATTGTGGCGCTGACGGAATCTGCGAAGAAACAAGGACTGGTTTATGTCGGAACCGACGATGGGCTGATCCAGATGACGAGCGACGACGGGCAGAACTGGACGAAATACGAGAAGTTTCCCGGCGTGCCCGAGATGACCTATGTGAGCCGGCTGGCGGCGTCGAGCCACGACGAGGGCACGGTCTACGCCGCCTTTGACAATCACAAGAATGAGGACTTCAAGCCGTATCTGCTCAAGTCTACCGACACGGGAAAAACCTGGACGTCGATTGCCGGCGATTTGCCGGAGAACGGGCCGGTGCTGGCGTTTGCGGAAGATCCGGTGAATGCCAACCTGCTGTTCGCCGGAACCGAATATGGCGCGTTCTTCACGATCGATGGCGGACATCACTGGGTGCAACTGAAAGGCGGGCTGCCGACGATTGCGGTGCGCGACCTCGTGATTCAGGCGCGGGAAGGCGACCTGGTGGTCGCGACCTTCGGGCGCGGATTCTATGTTCTGGACGACATCACGCCGCTGCGGCTGCTCAAGCCAGATTCGACCGAGCAGGCGGTGGCGCTGTCTCCGGTGAAGGACGCGATGTTGTACGTGGAGCGGCATCCGCTGGGCGGGCGGAGAAAAGGGTTTCAGGGAGACGCGTTCTATACGGCGGAGAATCCTCCGTATGGCGCGGTGTTTACGGCGTATCTGAAGGAGAAGATCAAGACGAAGAAGGAGAAGCGGCAGGAAGCGGAGAAAGAGGCGGCGAAGAAGAACGAGACGCTGCCGTATCCGACTAACGATCAATTACGGGCGGAAGCCGAGGAGCCGGAGCCGGAGCTTTATTTCGTTGTCTATGATGAAAGCGGGACGGCGGTCCGGCGGGTCGACGGCAGCACGGATGCTGGGTTCCAGCGGGTGGCGTGGGATTTGCGGTATCCGGCGTCGCGCATTCGACCCCATCATGAAGAGGGTGAAGAAGACTTTCCGAGCGCCTCGGAGCACGGACCGCTGGTGCTTTCGGGCGGCTATTCGGTGCGCGTGTTCGAGAAGGTCGACGGAGCGGTTAGCGAGGTCGCGGGACCGCAGTCGTTCAAGGTGTCGACTGAGGGTGCGACGGGCATGACCGCTGGAGATCGGGCAGCGCAGGACGCATTCCTGCGCAAGGTGGCCGGACTCTACCGGGCGGTTTACGGGGCGCAGCATACTGCAGAAGATGTGCAGGCGCGGCTCAAAGAGATTCGTGAGGCGCTCGAGGACGTGCCGGCGGTGGAACAGAAGCTGGGCGCGGAGGCCGATTCGATTGAGCAGCGCGACCGAGAGATCCTGCGTGTCTTGCGAGGCGACGAGGAGATTGCGAAGCGGAGCGAGCCGGTGCCTTCGTCGATCAGCGACCGGGTGGAATCGATCATGGAAGGAGAGCGATTCTCGCTGGCCAAACCGACGCAATCGCATATGGATTCGTACAATATTGCGGCCTCGGAGTTCGGGGAGGAGTTGTCGAAGTTGCACACCCTGGTCGACGTAGATTTAGTGAGGCTCGAGAAAGAGATGGAGGCGGCGGGGGCTCCCTGGACTCCGGGACGGGTACCGGACTGGGAGGAGAAGTAGGGCCAACCTTCAACGGCCGCAGCAGGTCGGTTTTGGTTGCGCTAAATCGCGGCCCGGATGCGCTGCGCCACCCAAAGCGGGCGACAAACCTGGCAGAAGCGTCGCAACGGAGATTTCTCGGCCCGCTGGTGCAAGCGCGGGCCTTCGGGATGACGCAGGTCGCTAATCCCTAAGGCGCGCGCTCCAGCGAGAGTCGATGTTCCCACCGTATCGCAGAGAGAACGCGGCGAGGGTGAGGGGCAACCCCACGAACGTTCAATTTGCAAGCCACGTGCCGGCATGAGTCCTTCCGGATTCCCGGGTGGGATTTTCACTCTTGCTTTTTTCTCGTGACCTTGTGGTACACTCGCCGCCGACTGTTGCTCGCGTTGTGGGACGCGGGGGCAGCCGTGGGGAAAAATCCTTTCAAATCGTCCTCAAAGTCGAGGAGGAGTGGGGAATGGGCCTCGCGTTAATGGGTTTGATCTGGCTGATCACTCTGGTCAGCACATACTTTTTTGCCGCCAAGACCTGGTGGCTGCCGGCGGGTGCGTCCGCCGCCGCGGGATGGATCGACCATCAATTTGCGCTGACGTTTGTGCTGATGGGGATCATCTTTCTCGCCGCGCAACTTTCCCTGGGGTACATCGTGTGGAGGTACCGTGAGCAGCCGTCGTCGCCGCCGGTGTGGTATTCGCACGGAAACACCCGGCTGGAGATTGTCTGGACGGTGTTGACCGCGGTCCTGTTCATCGGCTTGAACCTGATGGGGACGAATGTGTGGGCGAGCCAGCGCTGGGATCCGGCGCCGGCGGACTCGGTCCAGGTGGAGGTCACTGGGATGCAGTTTGCGTGGTACTTCCGCTATCCGGGCCCCGATGGAACCTACGCCAAAACGAGTCCCAAGCTGATGGACGCGTCGACGGGCGGAGAGGGCGCGGTGGGGCTGGACACCAACGATCCCTCAGCCAAGGACGACGTGGTCACGGGAACGATGTATCTGCCGGTGAACCGCGAAGTGGATGTGAGCCTGCGGTCGGTGGACGTGATCCACAGCTTTTTTGTGCCTTCGCTGCGCTTCAAGCAGGACGCGGTGCCGGGGTTGAACATCCACATGCATTTCAAGCCGACGGCGATCGGAGAGTATGAGATCGCGTGCGCCGAGCTGTGCGGCCTCGGACATTACAAGATGCACGGCATGGTGCACGTCGTCAGCCAGGAGGATTTCGACAAGTGGCTGGCGGCACGGGAGGCGGAGAAACAATAAAATGGCGACCCCGGTAACGGTTCATTCGCACGCCCCGCAAGGGTTCATCCGGAAATACATCTTCAGCCTGGACCACAAAGTCATCGGCATCCAGTATTTCTTCCTGGCGCTGACGGCCGTGTTTGTGGGCATGCTGCTGTCGATCCTGATGCGGGTTCACATGATCTGGCCGACGGCGAACTGGCCGCTGATCGGCGAGATCAAGCCGGAGACGTATCTGGCGCTGCTGACGATGCACGGCACGATCATGGTGTTCTTCGTGCTGACCACGGCGCCGCAAGGCGGATTCGGGAACTACTTCCTGCCCATTCAGATTGGAGCGCCGGACATGGCGTTCCCGGTCCTGAACATGCTCTCGTTCTGGACGACCTTCGTGGGATTCGTGGTGATCCTGTCGGCGTTTTTCGTGTCGGGAGGCGCGCCGCTGCACGGCTGGACGGGATATCCGCCGCTGAGCGCGGTGCAGTCGGCCGGGCCCGGCGAGGGACTGGGCGCCGATTTGTGGGTCACGAGCATCGCCATCTTCTGCATCGCGTCGTTGATGGGCGCTCTGAACTTCATCACCACCACGCTCGATCTGCGGGCCAAGGGCATGAGCCTGATGCGCATGCCGCTGACCTGTTGGTCTTGGTTCATCACGGCGATTCTGGGGCTGCTGGCGTTCGGCGTGCTACTGTCGGCGGGCATCCTGCTGCTGATGGATCGAAATCTGGGAACGAGCTTCTACGTTCCTCTGGTAGTGGTGAACGGACAGATCATGGGCCACAAGGGCGGATCGCCGCTGCTGTGGCAGCACCTGTTCTGGTTCTTCGGACATCCGGAGGTTTACATCGCGATTCTGCCCGGCATGGGCGTGACGTCGCAGATCCTGTCGACGTTCTCGCGCAAGCCGATCTTCGGCTACAAAGCGATGGTCTACGCCATGCTGTCGATCGGGTTCCTCGGCTTCATGGTGTGGGGCCACCACATGTTCATGAGCGGGATGAGCCCGTATTCGGCATTTGCGTTCTCGATTTTGACCATGTGCATCGGCGTGCCCTCGGCGATCAAGACGTTCAACTGGCTGGGCACGATGTACAAAGGGCACATTCGCTTTAACACGCCGATGCTGTATGCCATCGGTTTTGTTTCGCTGTTCGTATCGGGCGGGCTGAGCGGGCCATTCCTGGCGCAGCCGGTGCTCGATATCCAGTTGCACGACACGTACTTCGTCGTCGGTCACTTCCACCTGATCATGGGAGTGGCGGCGATCTTCGGCATCTTTGCGGCGACCTATTACTGGTTCCCCAAGATGTTCGGGCGAATGATGAATGAAACGCTGGGCAAGATCCATTTCTTCATCACACTGGCGGGCGCTTACGCGATCTTTATGCCGATGCACTACCTGGGTATGGCGGGACAGACGCGGCGCTACTCCCAGTTCACCGAGGTGGCGTATCAGACAAAGCTGATTCCCCTGCAGACGTTCATGACCTATGCAGCGATCATTACGGTGGCGGCGCAGTTCATTTTCGTTATCAACCTCTTCTGGAGCATGTTCAAAGGTCCGAAGGCGAGTGACAATCCGTGGGAAGCCACGACGCTCGAGTGGACCACGACGACCCCACCGCCGCACGACAATTTTGGCGGCGTGACGCCGGTAGTCAATAACGGGCCGTACGAGTACGGAGTGCCCGGTGCGGCCAAGGATTACATCATGCAGACGGACCCGGCGGTGGCTGGGGCTGGAGGACATTAACAGGGCTCCCGGCTCCCGCAAAAACGGCCAGAGGTCGGGCATCCGATGTTCAGACTCGGAAGTGGGACCGGCAACCAGCGCGGCGCGGAGATGCACTAAGTAGTTATGGCAACCTACACTCCGAATACTCAACTCGACGATATCGGCCACAAACCTCCGGCGCCGCCGTCGCCTGGCGGAGGCGGAGACAAAGGCGGAGGTGGTCCGGACTACGGGGCGCGGCTGCGGCGGGCGCGGCTGGGGTTGATCTGCGCGATCGCGACGGTCTGCATGGTATTCATCTCGCTGACCAGCGCGTACATCGTGCGTCAGGGCCTGCCGACGTTTGACGATGCCTCGAACAGCTATGTCCGGGACTGGGGATCGGTGCAGCTGCCGTGGATGCTGCTGGCAATCAACACTGCCTTGCTGCTGCTGAGCAGCGTGACCATGGAGTTTGCGCGGCGCAAGGCGGCGCGGGACGCGGCTCTGGCTCCGGTGCGATCGATTCCGGGCGTGTCTCTGGGGAATGAGGCGTCGTTTCCATGGCTGGGGCTGACGGTGCTGCTGGGATTCGGGTTTCTGGCCGGGCAGTGGATGGCATGGCAGGCGCTGCATGATCGCGGATTTTACGTCAACACGAATCCGAACAGTTCGTTCGTGTTCCTGCTGACGATCGCCCACGCCGTGCACCTGGTCGGTGGATTGCTGGCGCTGTTGTGGGCGGCGAGTTCGACGATGCGTCACAAGCCTGTGGAAGGGCGGCGCATCGCGGTCGACGTCGCGGCATGGTACTGGCATTTCATGGCCGTGCTGTGGATTTACATCTTTGCGCTGTTGACGTTTGCGAGATAGTGGGCAGCTAGCGCTTGGCTGGTGGCTGGTCACCAGACTCGACCCGGTTTAAGGATCACCAGCCACCAAGCCACTGGTTGAAGGGGGAATTCGAAGAATGGCGAATGCCGCGCTTGAGCAAGTTGCCGTCGGGCATGGGGCTCCGGGAGCATATGAAGCTCCGCTGTTCGGAGCATATTCCAAGAAGGTAGGGATGTGGCTGTTCCTGGCGTCGGACTCGCTGACGTTCGGGGCGCTGCTGTTTGCCTTTAGCTATAACCGGCTATATACCACGCCGTGGCCGACGCCGTTTCATATAGCCAGCATTACTAACGCAACCATCATGACGGGTTGCCTGCTGTCGAGTTCGCTGACGATGGTGCTGGCAGTGTTTGCCGCGCAGCGAAGTGATCGCGCGTGGACGCGCAACTGGCTGCTGGCCACCATGGCCTTCGGTACCGCGTTCATCGTGCTCCACGGGATGGAATGGACCAAGCTGATCGGCGAAGGCCTAACGCTCCCCGGGTTTCCGCGACCGGCGACCGCGGCGGTGGGTGAGTTGGCGGATGTCTCGAAGACGGTCCCGCAATTTCCGGCGACTTTCTTCGGCCTCACTGCGATGCACATGCTGCACGTCACGATTGGGGTGATTTACCTGGGCGTCGTGGCCCTGCGGAAAAAGTTCCTTCCGATTCTGGCGGTTTTGTGGATCGGCGGATATTTCCTGATTCCCTCGGACAGCGTGTTTCATTACGGCATCCACGTGCTGGGAGTGGGGCTGCTGATCGCGACGGTGGTGTTGTTCCTCAAGCCGAAGGATTACGACGCGCACGACGTGGAAGTCTCGGGGTTGTATTGGCATTTCGTGGACCTGGTGTGGATGTTCATCTTCCCGCTGGTGTATTTGATGTCGACCAAGATCTAGAGCAATCGCGGCGCTGAAGCGCTGCGCCACCCTTAGGGGGCGAACCATGCACGATGTTGCGGCTCACGACGACAGCAAGGGGCAGTACTTCTGGGTGTGGGGAGCGTTGCTGGTTCTCACCGCGATCGAAGTTCTGCTGGCCTACAATCAGGTGTTCCAACCGGTGCGGATGCTGGAGATCCTGCTGGCGCTGTCGGTAGTCAAATCGGCGCTGATCATCTCCTACTTCATGCACCTCAAGTTCGAGAGGGCGCTGATGCGGTGGCTGCTGGTGATCTCGGTGACGGCGTGTTTCGTCATCATGTATTTCTTTTTCTTTCCGGATGCGGACCGGATTCTGCGGCTGGGAGTGAAGTGATGCCGGGCGCGAGGCGGCGATTGTCGGTGTTCGTGCTCGGGCTGGTTCTTGCCTGGCCGGTGACGCCTGCGCTCGCGCAGGGCTGCGCCATGTGCTATGCCACCGCCAAGGCGACGCCCCGGGAGGGCCAGCGCGCGCTGAACCGCGCAATCCTCGTCATGCTGGTGCCGCCGCTGGGGATCATGATGTTTGGAGCGAATTTTGTTTTTCGCTACGCGCGCCGGCACGATCGGGAAAACGGCACGGATTGAATCGGGCGGAACCTAAGCCTGCCGTGGTCGTGGACCTCAGCGGCTGAAGCCGTTTCCTTTTTCGAATCTCAAATCCCAGGGTTGAACCGCTGCGCCACCCGAAAGCGGAGCAAGCGGCGGCAGATGTGCCGCGGGGAGATTCCTCGCGCGATCCGGACATGACGACACCTCTGCTGACCCTCCCCTTCCCTGCCTTATAATAGAAAGATTCGGCAGCCGGTACGGACGCGCTGTGCGCGCTCCGGGAGAGCCACGCTGCTGCTTTCGATTCGATGCCCTCTGATTTGATGTCCTCTGACCCGGTACGTACGGAAAGCATTGTGGTACGCGGTGCCCGCGTTCATAACCTCAAGAACATCGATTTTGAGATCCCACACAACACTTTGACCGTCGTGACCGGGGTCTCCGGCTCGGGCAAGTCGTCGCTGGCCTTCGACACTATTTATGCCGAGGGTCAACGGCGGTACGTGGAGTCGCTTTCCGCGTATGCGCGGCAGTTTCTGGAGCGAATCGAGAAGCCCGAGGCGGATACGATTGACGGTATCGCGCCGGCGGTGGCGATCCGGCAGAAGAACACGACTCGCAATCCGAGATCGACAGTGGCGACGGCGACTGAGATCTACGACTACTTGCGGCTGCTGTTCGCGCGCGTGGGCCGGACGTTTTGCGCGAATTGTGGACGAGACGTGAAAAAGGACACGGTCGACGAAGTCGCCGATGCGATCCTGAAGCTCGAACCGGGGACTCGCCTGCAAGTCCTCTTTCCGTTGTCGACCGGAACGGAAGCAGGGGGAAGTTCCAATTCTTCGCAAAAACGACGGGACTCCGGGTATGCCCAGAGTTCGAAAACCGCGAAATCCCCGGTCAAACCAAGAGCCGCATCGAGTGGCCTGCCAGCCACTATGGCCTTGAACGAAGCGTTGAAGACGCGTTTGTTTGATCTGCGGAAAGCGGGTTTCAACCGGCTATATCAGGCAGGACAGGTGTTCGAGTTTTCGACGCCGGAATCGCTGCTGGATATCGATTTTCGCCAACCTGTTTTTGGGCTGGTCGACCGGCTGACAGTTTCGCCGGATGGGCGATCGCGCATCGTCGATGCGGTGGAAACCGCGTATCGCGAAGCGGGCGAGGTCCTCTTCGAGCGGCCGCAGACGGAAGAGACTGAAGCAGGGCGCGGCACTCCAGCCGCATCCTCAACTCCGACGATGCTGCGCTTTGCGCAGAGGTTCGAGTGCAAGCAGTGCAACCTGCGATATGAAGAGCCGGAGCCGCGGCTGTTCTCGTTTAATAACCCCTACGGCGCGTGCCCGCGCTGCCAAGGATTCGGCAACACCATCGATTTCGATCTCGACCTAGTGATCCCCGACAAAATGAAGACGCTGGCTGAGGGAGCAATCGAGCCCTGGACCAAGCCGAAGTACCGCCCGCTGTTCACGGATTTGAAGCGCTACGCCAAGCAAGCGGGAATCCCGCTGGATGTCCCGTGGATCGATTTGCCGGAGGAGCAGCAGAATCTGGTTCTGAAGGGCGAAGGCCGATATCCGGGGGTTCGCGGCTTCTTCAATCACCTCGAGCGGAAGAAATACAAGCTGCACGTGCGGGTTTTTCTCAGCCGCTATCGGGGATATTCGACCTGCCCGGAATGCGGCGGGACGCGGCTGCGGACGGAAGCCCGGCAGGTCAAGATCAACGGGCGCAACATCTGCGAGATTTCCGCATTGACGGTGGAAGATGCGTTCCGCTTTTTCTCCGAGCTGGAACTGACGGCGGCGGAAGCGGAAGTGGCGGAGAAACTGCTGCAGGAGATTCGCGAGCGGCTGCGATTCCTGAATGATGTCGGGCTGGAATACCTGACGCTGGATCGTCTTTCGTCGACGTTGTCCGGTGGCGAGGCGCAGAGGATCCAGCTGGCGACCTCCCTCGGATCGCGGCTGGTGGGAACGCTGTATGTGCTCGATGAGCCGTCGATCGGGCTGCACGCGCGCGATACGCACCGGCTGATCAAGATCCTGTACGACCTGCGAAATCTCGGGAACACGATTCTGGTGGTCGAGCACGACCCGGACATCATGCGGGCGGCGGACCGCATTCTCGATCTGGGGCCGGGCGCTGGAGAAAACGGCGGAAAGCTGGTCGCCGAAGGAAGCTACGATGAGATTGTTCAGAACGCGACGTCGCTGACCGGGCGATATCTCTCGGGAGACGTCCGGATTCAGTCGCCCGCAGTGCGGCGCAAGCCGGGCGCGCGGCAGATCACGATCCGCGGGGTTCGCGCCAACAATCTGCGCGGGGTGGAGATCAGCCTCCCGCTGGGCATGCTGGTGGCGATTACCGGGGTGTCGGGATCGGGCAAGTCGACGCTATTGCATCAGGTGCTCTACCGGGCGCTGGCCCAGGCGAAGCAGCAGGCGGGCAATGGCACCGCCGGACCGCCGGCAAGCTGGGAGAGCCTGGTGGGCGATCAGTACATCGATGAGGCGGTTCTGGTGGATCAGTCTCCGATCGGACGCACGCCGCGCTCGAATCCGGTGACGTATATCAAGGCGTTCGATGCCATTCGCGAGCTGTTCGCTTCCCTGCCGGAGGCGAAGAAACGCGGATTCAGCGCCGGGCATTTTTCCTTCAATATTCCGGGTGGACGATGCGAGACCTGCCAGGGTGACGGGACGGTAACCGTCGAGATGCAATTCCTGGCCGACGTCGAACTGGTTTGCGAAGAATGCAAGGGCACACGGTATAAGCCGCAGGTGCTGGATGTGCGGTACCGGGGCAAGAATATTCATGAGGTGCTGAACCTGACAGTGAAAGAGGCGCTGAGATTCTTCGCCGAAGCGCCGAAGATCACCGAGAAATTGCGGCCGCTGGAGGAAGTGGGCCTGGGATATCTGCGGCTGGGGCAGTCGGCAACGACACTGTCGGGGGGCGAAGCGCAACGCATGAAGCTGGCCGCCCACTTACAGCCGGCCTCCCGGGAGGTGGGACGGTCAGGGCGTGGCAGCGACGCGCGTGCGAAACGCATGCTTTACATCTTTGACGAGCCCACGACGGGACTGCATTTTGATGACGTCAGCAAACTCCTGGCGGCCTTTCGCCGTCTGATTGAAGCAGGGGGATCGATTGTTGTCATCGAGCACAACCTGGAAGTGATCAAGACGGCGGATTGGATCATCGATCTGGGGCCCGAGGGCGGGAATCGGGGAGGAAAAATCGTGGGCGCCGGACCTCCCGAGGCGATTGCGAAGCTGGCCGGGTCCTATACCGGCAAATATCTGGCGCGTATCCTGAATGGAAATGGCCACTCGCGCAATGGGCGGTCGTAGACTTCTGCGGCTGGTCTGGGCGCTGGCCTGGATCGCGGCAGTGGCATGCGTGGGTGCGGGAGCGCAGAGCCAGGCGACGCCGCCGCAGGCAGGTTCGCAAACGGCCGCACCGGGCCAGTCGGACGCCGGAGTTTCTTCCTCGAAGAAAACCATTCACCGGAAAACCGGGCCAAACTCAAGCGAAACCATCCGGCATACGCGGGTGATGGAACAGGATGCGCCTCCGCCGGAGCTCACGGAAGCGGAGAACCTGATCCAGAAGCAGAATTATGCGGGCGCCGAACCGCTGCTGCAAAAGGTCGTGGCGGAGGATCCGTCGAACTATGTGGCGTGGTTTGATCTGGGATTCGCGGAGAACGGGCTTGGCAAGACTGAAGAGTCGATCGCTGCCTACCGCAAGTCTGTTGCGGCGAAGCCCGATGTTTTCGAGTCGAATCTGAATCTCGGAATCCAGCTGGCGAAGGCCGGGCAACCGGATGCGGAGCAGTTTCTGCGCGCGGCCACCGGACTCAAGCCCACCAGCCACGTCGCCGAAGGCCAGGAGCGGGCCTGGATCTCGCTCGGGCGCGTGCTGAAGGCGAGCAAGCCTGACGATGCCATCGCAGCCTATCGGGAAGCAGCCGAACTGCAACCGAAGGATGCGGAGCCCCATCTGGATGCGGGGCTTCTGCTGGAAAAACAGGAGCACTTTGCTGACGCTGAGCAACAGTACAAGGCCGCGCTCGCGCTGGATCCGTCATCGCGGGATGCGGTGACGGGATTGGCGAACATCTACATGCGCGGCCGACGTTTTCCGGAGGCCGAGGAGTATTTGCGGAAGGCAGTGGCGGAGAATCCCGCGGAGGCCGGGCCGCACGTCCAACTGGGGCGGGTGCTGGCGGCCGAAGGCAAGAATGATGCCGCATTGGCCGAATTGCAGACCGGAGCGAAGCTCGCGCCAGCGGATATTTCGGTGCAGCGCGATCTGGCCGAGCTGTATATGACCGTCGGGAAAAACGATCAGGCCGAGGCGGTCTACCGCGGACTGATCGCGCGCGCCCCCAATGACGCGGAACTGCACCGCGACCTGGGGCAAAACCTGCTGCGACAGAAGAAGTTTGCCGATGCCGAGCAGGAGCTTCTCACCGTGGTCAAACTCAAGCCGACGTTCGGCGAAGCCTATGGCGACCTGGCCTTTGCGGCGAGCGAAAACAAGGAATATCCGCTTACGATCAAGGCGCTTGACGTACGGGCGAAGTTTCTGCCGGAGATCCCCATCACCTATTTTTTGCGCGCTTCGGCGTATGACCATCTGAAGGATGTGAAGCAGGCGGCTGCGAATTATCACCTCTTTCTCAATACCGCCAACGGAAAGTATCCTGATCAGGAATGGCAGGCGAAGCACCGGCTGATCGCGCTCGAGCCTAAAAAATAACTATCTGCGGGGTTCTGCAACGTGCGTAGGTTTATCCCATCCCGGTCGCGCCTCGCAGGAGCGCTTTTCGCGCTGCTGGCTGCGGTGCTGGCGGGTGGATGGGGCGGAACACAGCTGACTGTGCCGGAGTTGAAGACGCGGCTGGCGAATGCAGGCGTAGGCCAGCGTCCTAAGATCTGCGTCGAAATTGCGCAGCTGCGCATGGCGGATACCGACAAGCTCTACAGCGCGTCGGATATCGAGAATGCGCAGGCGGCACTCGCCGATGTAGTCGCCTTTTCGGAACTGGCGCGGGACTACGCGATCCAGTCGCACAAGCATCAAAAACAGACAGAAATTGCGGTGCGTGAAATGACGCGCCGGCTCATAGAAATCAAGCGCTCCCTTGATGCGCCCGATCAGGCGCCGGTAGGAGATGCGATCAACCGTTTGCAGCGGGTGCGAGACGATCTGCTGACCTCCATGTTTCCGAAAGGTGAACGATGACTTCCGCGTGGGCTCGCTACTCCGTGAATCTAGCGCTGCTGCTGGTGCTGGCCTCTCCGCTGCTCGCACAGCGACGCCGCGATCCTCTGACCCAGCAGGAGATCGACCAGATTCGAGATACCAGTTGGGAACCGCGGCAGCGGCTCTCGCTTTATGTGCAGTTTGCGCGGGATCGGCTGGTGAAGATGGAACAGATGCGGAGCGATCCGAAGACAGTGAACCGGGCGAAACAGACGCACGACCTGCTCGACGATTTCCAGCTGCTGTACGACGAGTTGAATGACAACATCGACACCTATGTCGACCGCAAAGACGATATCCGCAAGCCGCTGAAGCTGATCATCGACGCCGACATGGAGTTTCAGGCGAAGCTGCGGGCGCTGAAAGACGCCGCCGACGTCAAGCCTGACGAGTTCCAACAATACGAATTTGTACTGACCAATGCTCTCGATACCGTAGACAGTTCGTCCGACGACCACCGCAAACTACTGGCCGATCAGGAAGAAGAGGCGAAGCACAAGAGATTGATCAAGAATCCATCAGCGGCGACCGGCGTTCCAGAGTGAAATTGTCGTCCAGCGATCGGAGTGGGGTGTGGAGACGGCTGCCTCGACCCCAATTCCAGATTCCTGGTCTCGTGTCTTCCGCAGTCCCTACCCTGGCCCGGCAAAGCTGCTGTTCTGCTAGGCTGAAAGATGTGCGTCCCCAACCTCTAATCTGTGTCACCGATGTCGAAACAAGCAGCCGGTGGTATCAGCGCCTGCTGGGCTGCCGATCGGCTCATGGGGGTCGCAGTATGAGCAACTTGTGAAAGATGGCTCGCTCATCTTGCAATTGCACTGCTTCGAAGCCGACCACCATCATGGCCCCATCGGTGACCGAACCGACAAGCCCTACGGCAACGGTATGGTGCTCTGGTTCGAGGTGGAGGACTTCGAAGCGGTAATGCAGCGGGCCGACGAAATGGGTGTCGAAATCGTGCTTCCTAGCCATCGCAATCCCCCCGACGGCGACGGCGGGCCCAATCATTGGGAGTGTTGGATGCGCGATCCGGACGGCTACATGATCGTCGTCGCCAGCCTCTATGGAAGCGCCTCCGGTAGCTGGCGCCCCGGCCCTGACCTGTTCACCTGAGATTTGCGTGTGTCTAACCTTGCGGATGTTGCGACCGGCTCGATATCCCAGAAAGCAGCCTAACCCGGCAGGCGGTTTACGAAAGGTGAGACTAGTGTGTGCATCGATCGTGCTAACCTAACTTCACCGTGCGCGAAGGCCCGCTGCAGATCTTCCAGGAATCCTACTGCGAGTTGCGACCGGGCACTTCCCTGCCCGGGTTGAAGGTCGAGTTCTTTGCCTTTGCCAACATCAACAATACGATCCGGCTTCGCAACGGGACGTTGCTGGTGCGGCTCTCGGATGTGCTGGAAGGCGCGCCGGAATCGGTGCTGCGGGCGATCGCGCATATCCTGCTGGCGAAAATGTATCGCCGGCCGATCGACCGGGGATATGCGGCGCGCTACCGCAAATATCTTGCCAGCCACGATATCGTGCGAAAGGCGCATCTGGTGCGGCAGATCCGCGGGAGAAAACGGCTGCGCGCGGCGCGCGGACATTTCTACGACCTCGACGCGATCTTCGAGGAGCTCAACGCCCGCTTCTTTCATGGCTTGATGGTGCGGCCGCGCATGAGCTGGAGCCAGACGAAAACGCGCCGCATCCTGGGACACTATGATCCGGCGCACAACGCCATCATCATCAGCCGCATTTTCGATCATCCGGCCATGCCGAAGTTTGTGCTGGATTACATCGTCTATCACGAGATGCTGCACCTGAAACATCCGGTGAAGCTGCGGGGCAGCCGGCGGTGTGTGCACTCGGCGGAATTTCAGGCGGAAGAGAAGTTGTTTCCTCGCGCGGCCGAGGCCAATGCCTTCCTGAACAGACTGTGACATGCAAGGGCCGTTGGACGGCGACTCTCGCGCCTTCGCCGGAAAAACGCGTACACTGGAAGGTTGCGGTCAATTCATTGCTTTGCTTAGAGCCACTTCGGAGCCCTCAATGAAACTCATTCTTCAATCTTGCAAAGTTGTGGTGGCATGCCTCTCGATCGGGGCGTTGGGCGGTTACGGACAAGATGCTTCCGGACCTGAGACTCATGGCATTCAGGTCGAGAACATGGATCGCTCCGTCAAGCCGGGCGACGATTTTTATCAATACGCCAACGGCGACTGGATCAAGCGCACGGAAATCCCGCCGGACCGGGCCGTCGTGAACGTGTTCTCAAGGCTCAGCGACTTGACCAACAAGCGGACGGCGGAACTGATTCAGGACATCGCGAAATCCAATCCGCCGGAGGGTTCGGGCAAGCGCAAAGTTGCGGATCTGTACAACTCGTACATGGATGAAGCCGGGGTGGAAGCCAAAGGGCTGGCGCCGCTGAAGCCGCACCTGGCGGAAATTGCGGCCATTCAAAACAAGAAAGAGCTGGCTAAGGCGCTTGGCGAGACGCTGCGCGCCGACGTGGATGCGCTGAACAATACGAACTTCCATACGCCGAATCTCTTTGGACTGTGGGTTGCACCGGGCTTTCATGATTCAGATCATTACGATGCCTACCTGCTGCAAGGCGGATTGCAACTTCCGGATCGTGATTATTACCTGACGAAGAACGAGCGCATGCAGGACCTGCGCGCGAAATATCTGACGCACATTGCAGCGATGCTGAAGCTGGCCGGCTTCTCGGACGCCGAGACGAGAGCGCAGCACATTGTCGATCTCGAGCACGCGATTGCCGAAACGCATCGCAGCCGCGCCGACGATGAGGACATCTACAAGGCCGACAACACCTGGACGCAGGGTGACTTTTCCGCGAAGGCTCCCGGACTGGACTGGGCGGAATATTTTGGCGCCGCCGGGCTGAGCCAGGAGAAGAGTTTCATCGTCTGGCAGCCGGAGGCGTTCAGAGGCGAGGCGGCCTTGGTCGAGTCGACGCCCCTGGAGAGCTGGAAGGACTGGCTCGCGTATCACCTGATCGAAGCCTATGCGGGCGCGCTGCCCAAGGCGCTGGCGGAGGAGAGGTTCGCGTTCTTCGGCAAGGTGCTGTCGGGAGCGCAGGAGCAGCGCCCGCGGTGGCAGCGCGGCGTAATCACGGTGAACGCTTTGTTGGGCGATGCCGTCGGGCAAGTATATGCGGACCGCTATTTCTCGTCGCAGGCCAAAGCACAGGCGGAAGCCATGGTGGCCAATCTGATTGCGGCTTTCCATAAACGAATCGAAGCGCTTGCCTGGATGGATCTGAAGACCAAGGCCGAGGCGGAAGCCAAACTATCAACCTTGTATGTAGGCATCGGCTATCCGGAGACCTGGCACGACTACTCGAACTTCGAGGTCAAGCCGGATGATCTGTTCGGCAACCTGTGGCGAGGACAACTGGCGGATTACCAGCGCGAGATCGCGCGGCTGGGCAAGCCGGTGAATCGCAAGGAATGGTCCATGACTCCTCAGACGGTGAATGCGGTGAATCTGCCGCTGCAGAATGCGCTCAACTTCCCAGCGGCGATCCTGCAGCCGCCGTTCTACGATCCCAAGGCGCCAGCGGCGGTGAATTACGGAGCGATCGGCTCGGTGATCGGGCACGAAATCAGCCATACGTTCGACTCGCAAGGCAGCACCTTTGACTCGAAGGGACAGCTGCGGAACTGGTGGACGCCGGCCGATCTCGCCCACTTCGAGGCGGCAACAACTCGATTGGCAGAGCAGTACGATGCTTACGCCCCCTTCCCCGACCTGCACATTAACGGCAAGCAAACGCTGGGGGAGAACATCGCCGACGTGGCCGGCATCTCGGCTGCCTATGACGGATACAAAGCGTCGCTGAACGGCAAGACTGCCCCCGAGCAGGACGGGTTCTCCGGCGACCAGCAATTCTTTATCGCATTCGGCCAGAACTGGGGATCCAAGATGCGGGAGGCGGCGCTTCGGCAGCAAGTCATGACCAACGAGCACTCTCCCGGGGAATACCGGGCCGACACTGTGCGGAATATCGATGCCTGGTACGAGGCCTTCCACGTGCAGCCCGGGGAGAAGCTTTATCTCGCGCCTGCGGACCGGGTACGCATCTGGTAGGCGTGTCGGGCTGAGTCTCGGCGTCGGGTAGATCACCGAAAATCGTCGCGGTTGCCTGCAGCGGGGAGCCGTTCAGGGCGCGATTCCTGCAGTGTGATTCCAATCACATACGATTGTGAGGCGGCGGATTGACGGTGCGGGGAGGGGAGAATATCCTTAAAAATTGAAATTGAAATTCATTTTCAAAATCGTCCGGGCGCGGTTCTTGAAGCAGGAAACGCCGATATAGGGTCCAGGGCGAGAAAGCAGAGTGGGCCGAACCCCGGTGATGTGCAGGCCGCATTCTTAACGATCGGAAGAGGCACTGATCCATGTTAGAGGCTTTTATCATTACGTTGCGCGAAGGGGTGGAAGCGGCCCTGATTGTGGGCATCACCCTGGCCTATCTGAGCAAAATCGGGCGCCCTCAGCTGCGCAAGACCGTCTATGCGGCGCTGGGGGCGGCGTTTCTGGGCAGTATTGGCGTGGCCATCGTCATTTCGCGGACGCATCTGAACGAAGACGTCTTCGAAGGCTGGGTCATGCTGGTGGCGGCATTTTTTGTCGTCACCATGGTCGTCTTCATGATGAAGACCGGCCGCAAGCTGAAGGGAGACATCGAGGGCAAGGTCGGGCTGCTGGCGGGTAACGACGCCTGGTTCGGACTCTTTGCCTTCATCTTCCTGATGGTGCTGCGCGAGGGCGCGGAAACCGTGCTGATGCTGGCGGCGGTATCGCTGAACTCCACCGAACTGTTGAGTTTTCTGGGGACGCTGCTGGGGGTGATCGCGGCGATCGCCTTCGGGGTAATGTTCGTCAAGGGCAGCGTACGCATCAACCTGCAGAAGTTTTTCCGGGTGACGACGGCGATTATGTTCCTGGTGGCCGCGCAGTTGCTGGTTTCCGGCCTGCACGAGCTGTCGGAAAGCGGGTTCATTCCCTCCTCGCGGCGCGAGATGGCGCTGGTGGGGCCGATCGTCAGCAACGACTGGTTTATCTTCGTGACCATCTTCGCGCTGGCGGCGCTGATGGTGCTCTTTGACGCCAAACGCCGCGAGCCGGCGCCCGCGGCGGCATCTCCGGCAGAGCGGCGCAAGGCGATGTGGACGGCGCGTCGGGAGCGGTTGTGGATGGCGTCGGTGTATACGTTCTCGTTCCTCTTCATCGTGATGGTGACGGCAGAGTTCATCTATTCGAAGAGCGTGAGCGCGCTGTCTCCGGCGACCGAGGTTCGGTTCACCAACGGAAAGCTTTCGATCCCGTTATCCGAAGTTTCCGACGGGGAACTGCACCGCTTCCAGGCAAAAGAGAACGGAACGGAGGTCCGGTTCTGGCTCTACAAAAAGCCGGACGGGAAGATCGCGACGGTGTTTGACGCGTGCGAAATCTGCGGCGCGGTGGGCTTCTACAAGAGCGGAAACGGCGTGGTCTGCAAGAATTGCGCGGCGCCGATCAATCCGCAGTCGGTCGGAATGTCGGGCGGATGCAATCCGATTCCACTCAAGGCGCAGCAGACTGGGGATGCGATCATCATCGAGGAGGCGGACGTCGCGGCGGGAAGCCGGGTGTTCGCGCAACAATAGCCGATGTTCGTGCGGCTCGTCTACGAATCGTTCCGGCGGCAGAAGCGGCGCAAGTTGCTGGCCGGGGCGGCGATTACTCTGGGCGTCACGGTGGCGACAGCAATGATCGCCGTGGCGACGGATATCGGGGACAAGATCAACCGCGAGCTGCGGACCATCGGGGCCAATCTGGTGGTAACTCCGCAGGAGGATTCCCTCGATGTCGAAATCGGGGGAGTAAATCTGAAGCCTCCGAGCGACGGAGCCTTCCTCAACGAAGCGGACCTGCCCAAGATCAAAGGCATCTTCTGGCACAACAACATCACCGGATTTGCGCCCATGCTGCCGGTCGGCACGACCCTCGAGCACGCGGGCAAGCGGCAGGAAGTGACGCTGCTGGGAACCTATTTCGCCAAACAGCTTTCGTATGGTACCGATGAGTTCACCACCGGGGTGCGCAGCACGCATCCGTGGTGGAAGGTCGAGGGGGCGTGGCCGGATGACAACTCCCGCGACGTGCTGGTGGGAGAGCGATTGGCCGAGCGATTGGGAGAGAAAGCCGGGGGCTATCTCGAGGTCGGCGGGCGCAAGCTGCGGGTGAGCGGGGTTCTTTCCACCGGCGCGGCGGAGGACGATCAAGTTGTAGGTCCGCTGGCACTGGCGCAGGAGATTCTCGGAAAGCCGGGAGCGGTGCGGCGGATTTACGTCAGCGCCTTGACTAAACCCGAGGACGCTTTCGGACGCCGTGATCCCAAGAGCATGTCGGGAGCGATTTACGATCGCTGGTACTGCACGCCGTACCCAGCGGCGATTGCGTTGCAGTTGACGGAAGCGATTCCGCACTCCAACGCGGAGCAGATCCGGCAAGTGGCGCAGAATGAAGGCGCAGTGCTGACCCGGATTGAGGGATTGATTTTCCTGATCACACTGGCGGCACTGATCGCGTCGGCGCTGGCCGTCTCGGCGGCGATGGCGACCACGATTTTCGAGAGACGCGCGGAAGTCGGCCTGATGAAGGCGCTGGGAGCGGGCAAAGTGGCCGTGGCGTCGATCTTTTTTGCCGAGGCGGCGCTGCTGGCGCTGATCGGCGGCGGAGTGGGATTCGTGGCCGGCGGGGCTTTGGCTCACCAGATCGGCGAGTCGATCTTCAATTCGCAGATCTCGATTCCGCCGGTGTTGTTCCCCGTCGTCCTGGCGATTGCGGTGATCGTGACCTTTGCCGGGAGCGCGGCCGCAATCCGGCGGGCAGTCAGCTTGGATCCAGTGTTCGCGTTGCGAGGAGAACTATGAGCGCCCCGATGTCGCTGAACGCGCGCGATCTGGCGGCGAGCCGAGCCCGAGGGCGGCATACGTCGATGTTCCTGCGCATGCTGGTGCGGGCCGCCATCTTGCGGCGAGGGCGGGCGGCCTCCGCGTTGTTCGCCATGACCGTGGCGGCCGCAGTCGCCACTGCGATGCTGAATCTGTACGTCGACGTGCAGGCAAAGCTGCGGCGGGAATTTCGCAATTACGGGGCGAACATCATTCTGGTAGCCAAAGACGGCACTTCCCTTCCCGCCGATGCCCTCTCGCACGTGGATTCGGTGGTGGCGAGACGCGGCATTGCGGCTCCGTTCGGGATGATTGTCGCGCGAACCAGTGACGGGCAGCCGATTGTGGTGGCGGGCACGGACTTCGAGAGAGTGCGGCAACTCGACAAGTGGTGGGAAGTGAGCCATTGGCCGTCGGATTCGGGTTCCAAGGTTGCGGAATCCATCGTCTCGCAAAACCAGCAGCATGTTGCGCGGCCCGCTTTAGTTGGAGTGCGGGCCCTGCCCGTCATCGCTCCGAACCATCAACCGTTCGATTTGAGTTTTCAGGGGCGCACGCTGCGAGTTGCGCCTACAGGCACGGTGCAGACCGGGGCAGCGGAGGACAGCCGCATCTACATTCCGTTGAGTGATTTCATCGCGTGGACGAACGTTCAGCCATCAACGATCGAAGTAGGCGCCAGCGGGTCGCCCGAGGAGGTAAACGGGATCATGAAGCAACTGGCCGCCGCGATTCCGGCGGCGGACGTGCGTCCGGTGCGGCAGATCATGGAGGGCGAAGCGCGGGTGCTGGGAAAGACACGCGCCACGCTACTGGCGGCGGCCGTGCTGATCATCCTGACCGCGGCGCTCTCGGTGCTTTCCACGTTGGTGGGATGGGTATTTGACCGGCGTCGCGACTTTGCCATCATGAAGGCGCTGGGCGCATCGGGACGATTGTTGAGCGGATTCTTCGCGGCCGAGGCTGCGGCGTTGGGGGCGCTGGGAGCACTGATCGGATTCGCGGCCGGAGTAGGCATCGCGGCCTGGATCGGACGCGCCAACTTCCATGCTGCCGTGGTGCCGCGGTTCAGCGTGCTGCCGGTAGTGCTGGCGGGCAGCGTAGCGGTTACACTCCTGTCGGCCATTCTGCCGATCTCGCTGCTGCGCCGGGTTGAGCCGGCGGTCATTCTGAGGGGAGAGTGAAATGATCCAGATTAAAGACGTGACCAAGCTCTACCCCGCGAAGGAAGCGGGAAATGGCGCGGGCAAGGAGAATGGCAGCTCGATTCACGCGCTCGACCATATTTCGTTGCACGTGACTCCGGGAGAGTGGCTGTCGATCATGGGACCGTCGGGATCGGGAAAGTCGACGCTGGTGAACCTGATCGGGTGCCTCGACCGGCCGTCTTCCGGCGAAATCTGGCTCGATGGGCAAAATGTAGCGGGAATTTCCGCCGCAGAACTCAATCGGGTGCGGGCCGAAAAGATCGGATTCATCTTCCAGCAGTTTCACCTGATTCCCTTTCTGACCGCGGTCGAGAACGTGATGCTGGCCCAGTATTTTCACAGCATGACCGACGAGAAAGAGGCGGTAGACGCCCTGGCGCGAGTGGGACTGGGCGACCGGGCGCATCATCTTCCTTCGCAGCTATCCGGAGGTGAGCAGCAGCGAGTCTGCATCGCACGGGCGTTGATCAACGATCCTAGGATCATCCTGGCTGATGAACCGACGGGAAATCTGGACGCGCAGAATGAGGAGATTGTTTTGCGGCTGCTGCGCGAGTTTCATCAACAAGGACGCACCATCGTGATGGTGACGCACGACCCCGTGGTGGCGCGGCTGGCCGACCGGCGCATTGAACTGCATCACGGCAAGATCGCTTCCCAGGAAGTCTTCTCCATGGCCGACGAAGAACAGCTCGACGAGGTGCTGGAAGAGTTGTGGGTGCTGGCGGAGCATGGAGAGATCGCCGAGGTCGAGCGCATGGAAGTCCACGGCGCACTGCCCGTGAGTCTGGCGGTCGAGAAGATGATTGAGCTGGGACTGGTGGTGTCGGCGCCGCATCCACCGGAGTCCCACGAGCACAAGCCATTTGTGAATCCCTGCCATGACGCGTTGAAGCCGATGTCGGCCTCGACAGGCGATGGGACGATGATCGTAGAGCTGACCTCGCGGGGACGGGAGCGCGCGGGCAGCATCATCCGTCGGCACCGCCTGGCGGAGCGGCTGTTCACCGACAGCCTGGCCATGGACAGCGAGACCGAAATCGAACAGCAAGCCTGCAAGTTCGAGCACATCCTCTCGCCGGAGGCCACCGACAAGATCTGCACCTTCCTGGGACATCCAAAGACCTGCCCGCATGGAGCGCCGATTCCCCCCGGTCCGTGTTGCGGGCGCGCCGCCGAGCACTCCGGCGTGGCGGTCAGCGCAGCCAGAGCTCGCGACCGAGTCTAGTGCGCTTCCCTCTTTGCTGCCTCACTGATTGCGGTCCGATCAAGCCTTGGGAACACCTTTGGTCACGGCCTGCTCTATACCTGCGCTGCTATGATCGAACAGCATCTGCCAATCATGACCAGTCGCCGTCCTACCATTGGCGTATTCGACTCAGGCTTCGGCGGCCTGACCGTCCTTAAAGCGTTACTTGAGCTTATCCCTGAGGCGGATTATGCCTATTTTGGCGACACGGCTCGGCTGCCGTATGGGTCGAAATCGGTTGAAACGGTAGCGCGGTACGCGGTGGAAGCGGCGCACTATCTGGAATCCGTGGGGGCGCAGATGCTGGTGATCGCCTGCAATACGGCGACGGCTCTCGCACTCGAGCAGATTCGCGCCGCGGCCCACGTGCCGGTAGTGGGAGTAATCGAGCCGGGCGCGGAGGCTGCAGCCGCTGCGACGAAGAACCGCAAGATCGTTGTGGTGGGCACAGAAGCGACGGTGAGCAGCCACGCCTACCGGAAGGCGCTCGAGGTGCGCGGCCTCGATGCCCGCGAAAAGGCCTGTCCGCTTCTGGTTCCGCTGGTCGAGGAGGGATGGGTGGAGCATCCGGTTACGGAGCAGGTGGCGCGCATATATCTGGCAGAGGCCTTTTCCGACGGCTTCACTGAGTCCGACGTGCTGGTGCTGGGATGCACGCATTATCCGCTGCTCAAGCCGCTGTTGCATCGCCTGGCACCAGAGCACGTGACCATTGTCGACTCGGCGGAATCGACAGCGCGAGGAGTGGCGTGTCATCTGAAGAAGCTTGTGCCCGAACATTCCGGGAATGAAGAACGTAGTGTGGCGGGACGGGCCCGGTTCTTTGCCACCGACTCGGTGGAGAAATTCCGGCGGCTGGGAGCACGGTTTTTAGGCCGGCCGATCGAAGGCGTGGAGCACGTCGACTTGAAGGAATAGCGGTTCCAACCTCAGCCGCTAAAGCGGTACGCCGGTGTGGACTCGAATCGCAGCCCTGAAGCAGCGCCCCACTCAAACCCGCATTCGGCCCAAACAGTCTGTGAATCCTGGGGCAAATGGGGACCTAACCGGGGCAGCGCTCAGTACAGGTGGAACTCGACTTCGACGGCGATTTCGACGCGGACCGGGTGGCCGTCTTTCATGGATGGCTCGAAGCGCCACTGCTTGACGGCCTCGATGGCCTTTTCGTCCAGGCCCATGCCGAGCGAACTGGCGACGCGAATGTCGGTGGGACGGCCATCGGTGCCGACGACCAGCATCAGTTCGCACGTTCCCTGAAACTTGGCTTTGCGCGCCTCTTCGGAGAACTCGGGATCAACCTGGTAGATCACGCGCGGCGGGGAAACTCCTCCACCCACGTGGAAGATGCCTCCGCCAACGCCACCGCCCTCGCCGGGACCGAATCCCGGGCCAGTGCCTGATCCGACGCCGCCGCCGCTGCCGGTGCCGATACCGCCTCCCGAGCCAGTGCCGTTGGAAGGCAGCAAGGCATGCGCCATGGGATCGCCGAGATTGGGCATGTTATTCGAAGCCAGCCTGACTTGCGGAGGGATGACGATCGTCGGCTCGACTGCGAGTTTGGGATGCTCGTTGCGGACGACAACCACCGGCGGCGTGATCTGCTGCATGGAGAACTTGGGCAGCCTTCCCTTGCTGGCCTGCAGGACGTCGCGGTCGCCACCGCCGCCGCCACCACCCACCTGGGTCTTGGAGGGCCGCAGATCGGGCAGATCAGCCGGATCGACCAGGGTGACCGTAACCTGAGGCTTCGGAGCAGCATTGACGATATGGCGGCCGAGGATGGTTCCGGCGATGATGATGCCGGCTATGAGGGCATGGACGCCGGTGGAACCAAGGGCGCCGTTCTTTTTGTAGTTGTAAAACCCCCAGATATCTTTGACCGGCTCGGGCTTGGACTCAAGTTTAAGCGGGGGCAGCTTCTTGGGAAAGAAAAAGTCGTCCAGTTGCTGGAAGAGAGACTTCCAGAGCGGTTCTTCGAAACTTTCCTTGGCCAGAAGGAGGTGAAGTTCCGGCTCCTGGCTCGGGGGGATGTTCGGATTTCCTTGTTCGGATCCCATGTTTCCGGTCTGCAAGGTTGTCACTGCCTGCGGGAAATTAGTCCTAACTCCCCTGTTATGCCCTCAATACACAGATGAGCGGTATCTGCACCAAGTTGCTTTCCTTCCACCCGAATTTGCGGGGGAACTCTGGCGACCAACGGGTTGGACCGGTGGAAAAGCCGCTCTCTGCTTCGAATTATTGTAACGCTACTTGCATGTTTCCAACAGTGCATTTCCGAGTGCCCGGCAACTGCCGGAAAGACATGTCCTTCCCGGAGCATCGCTCGTCGGTCTGCCTCTGTGCGCCACGTGGACGTTCCCGGCGCCGCTCCCTATAATGAAAAGATTCAATCATTTGGGAGACGTGACTGAGTGCCGTTCGAACTGAAAGAGACGATCAATCTGCCCAAAACCGCCTTTTCGATGAAGGCCAACCTGCCGCAGAATGAGCCGAAAATGCTGGAGCGGTGGCAGCAGATGGGCATTTATCAGCGCATCCGCGAGGCGCGAAAGGGCGCTCCCCGGTATGTGCTGCACGATGGGCCTCCGTATACAAGTGGCCCGATCCACATGGGCACCGCGCTGAACAAGTGCCTGAAGGATTTCATCGTCAAATCGAAGACCATGGCCGGGTATGACGCCCCATATGTGCCGGGGTGGGATTGCCACGGCTTGCCGATCGAGATCAAGGTCGACAAGGAATTGGGTGGCAAGAAATTGCAGATGCGGCCGGTCGATGTTCGCGCCGAATGCCGCAAGTACGCCGAGAAATATCTGGACCTGCAGCGAACGCAGTTCAAGCGCATTGGGGTGTTCGGCAGGTTCGATCGTCCGTACGCGACGATGACGCCGCAGTACGAGTCGGTAGTGCTGTCGACGTTCTTCTCGTTCTACGAACATGGCTTTGTCTACAAGGGATTGCGCGCGGTGTACTGGTGCATGCATGACGAGACCGCGCTGGCCGAGGCGGAAGTGGAATACGAGAACCACACCAGTCCGACGGTGTGGGTGAAATATGAACTGCTGGATGATCCGGCTTCGATCGATCCGGTCCTGAAAGGAAAGAAAGCCTCGACCATCATCTGGACGACGACTCCATGGACGCTGCCGGCCTCGATGGCCGTGGCGTTTCATCCCGACGAAGAATACGTGGCGATCGAAGTACCCACTCCTGGCAACGACGGCGAGAAGCGGGGCACCCCTGGCAGTGAGCTCTACATCGTCGCTTCCAAGCTGGCGAGCGAGGTTGCGGCGAAGTGCAGCCTGGCCGATCCGCGGGAGGTTGCGCACTTTCCCGGCCGCAAATTGGAGCGCCTGAACTTTCAGCATCCCTTTCTTGAGCGGAAGATACTTGGCGTGCTGGCGGACTACGTCACGATGGATACGGGAACCGGAGTCGTTCACACCGCGCCTTCGCACGGCGCCGAAGACTTCGTGACCGGCGTGAAATACGGGCTCGATGCTACGAGCAATGTGGACGAGAAAGGAATTTTGCGGAATGGACTGCCGGAATACGAGGGGAAGCGCGTCTGGGACGCGAATCAGCCGATCATGGACCTGCTGGGGTCCCGCGGAGCCCTGCTGCATGCAGAGAAGACGGAGCATTCGTATCCGCACTGCTGGCGCTGTCACAACCCGGTGATTTTTCGCGCCACGGAGCAGTGGTTTATCTCGATGGAAACGCCCATGCCGGGCGGGGATTCGCCGAACGACACGCTGCGCGCGCGCACCCTGAAAGAAATCGAGAAGGTGAAATGGGACCCGGCGTGGGGCTATGAGCGGATGGCGAACATGATCCAGACGCGGCCCGACTGGTGCATCTCGCGGCAGCGCGTGTGGGGCGTCCCGATCGCCGTTTTTCTCTGCGAGGGCTGCGGGAAGCCGCTGAACGACCATACGGTCAATGCGAAGGTCGTCGAGTTGTTTCGGCGTTCAGGAGCTGACGCCTGGTTTACGAACGCGCCGGAGGGATTACTGCCGGCGGGCACAAAGTGCCCGCACTGCGGCAGCGCAAAGTTCGAGAAAGAGACCGACATCTTCGATGTGTGGCTGGAGTCGGGCGCGAGCTATCTCGCGCTGGTGGATGACGAACCGGAATATCCCTGGCCGTCAGATCTGTATCTCGAAGGCGGAGACCAGTACCGCGGCTGGTTTCAGTCTTCCCTGCTCTGCGCCATGGGAACCAAGCAGACTCCGCCCTACAAGGGCGTGGTCACTCCGGGCTGGACGCTGGATGAGAAGGGCCAGGCGATGTCGAAGTCGCGCGGCAACGACGTGGATCCGGTGGACATTGCCGGGCGACTGGGCGGAGAAATCGTGCGCCTTTGGGTGGCGTCGGTGGATTTTCGCGAAGACGTGGTCGGGTCGGAAGCCCTGATGCAGCGGGTCGGAGAGAATTACAAGAAAATCCGAAACACGTTCCGGTACATTCTGGGAAACCTCAATGGATTCGATCCGGAGAAAGACGCGGTGCCTTTCGGGGAAATGGAAGAACTGGACTGCTACATGCTGCGGCAGACCTGCAGCTTTGCCGCGGATATACAAAAGTGGTACGACGAGTTCGCCTTTCACAAGATTTATCACCGGGTAAATCATTTCTGCATCGTCGACCTGAGCGCGTTTTACTTTGATGTACTGAAAGACCGGCTCTACATTTCAGCGCCGAAGTCACGCGGGCGGCGCAGCGCCCAGACGGCAATCTGGAAGATTGGCCAGGCGCTGGCGCGGCTGCTCGCGCCCATCATGAGCTTTACCTGCGAAGAAGTGTGGCCCTACCTGCCAGGGACGGGCTCAGGAACGCAGAGCGTGCACTTGGCGAAGTTTCCGACGGCAGCGCAAATCCTGGGCGCAGGAATTCCGGAGACCGATGCGCAGCTGGATTCTGACTGGAGCGCGCTGCGCTCCGTGCGCGATGAGGTGCTCAAGGCGCTGGAAGAAGCGCGCAACAACAAGCTGATCGGAACGGGGCTCGAAGCCCAGGTGCGGGTGACAGCGTCCGATCCGGTGTATTCGCTGCTGCAGCGTCATGCCGGGAAGCTGCGCTACCTGTTCATCGTCTCGGCGGTGACGCTGGCGCAAGGCTCGGGAAACGGCACCGGCGGCATACATGTGGAAGTGAAGAAAGCCGATGGCCTCAAATGCGAACGCTGCTGGAACTACTCGACGCACGTGGGCGAGGATAAGACCTATCCGACGATCTGCGAGCGCTGCAGCGCGGTGCTGAAAGAACTGGAATCGCGGCATGATGGCTAGCGCAAAGCACCCCAGGAATGCCGCGTAGATGAAAACCAACTCCGCGCGCGCCATTCATTTCCTGCTGGCAGTGCTGGTGGTCCTCCTCGACCGCTGGACCAAACATCTGGCGGCGACGCGGATCGCCATGTACGGGCACATCCAGATCGTCCCCGGATTTTTCCGGCTCACGCACACCGAAAACACCGGCGCGGCCTTCAGCCTGTTTGCCGACTCCACTTCCCACTGGAGGACCGGGCTGCTGATCACCTTCTCAGCTTTGGCCATGGTCATCGTTTGCGTTTTGCTGTGGAGGCAGACGCGAGCATTCAGCGTTACGGGCATCGCGCTCTCCCTGATTCTGGGAGGCGCGATGGGCAATCTTTGGGACCGCGTCGCGAGCGGGCGCGTCGTCGACTTCCTGTTGTTTTATGTGAAGCAGTATGAGTGGCCGGTCTTCAATCTAGCCGATAGCTCGATCGTGGTGGGAGCCGCGCTGCTGGTGCTCGAAATCGTATTCCATAAATCGAGCGAAGAAATCGTCTGAAAACGGGTTGATGGCGTTCAGGGCGCGCCGTAAAGCTGGCGGTAGACGGCGGCGTTGCGCAGAATCGCCTGCACATATTCTCGGGTCTCGGTGAACGGGATCGACTCCACAAATTCCGCTTCGTCGCGATACTTCCCCTGCCCCAACCATTCATCGACGCGGTCGGAGCCGGCGTTGTAGGCGGCGAGTGCGTATTCGAACGAGCCGCCGAACTGATCGACCATGCCGCGGAAGTAGCGCGTGCCAAGTTGCAGGTTCACAGCCGGGGTATAAAGCTGGCTGGCGTTGTAGTGGCGCAACTTTTCCTGGCGGGCGACCAGTTTGCCGGTTTTGGCCAGCAATTGCATCAGGCCGACGGCGTTGGCGCGCGAAACCGCGAGCGGATTGAACTCCGACTCCTGGCGAATCAGCGAGGCGACCAAATAGGGATCGAGCCCGTTGGCGATCGAGAAGCGCTTGAGGTCGGACCAGTAGGGCCGTGGGAAAAGTGCTTCCCAATACGAGCGCGGCAAGGTCTGAAAATCGACTGCAAAGTAGCTGGGGACGGAATGCTTCAGAACCTCGATGGCGCGGTCGTAGTGGCCGGTATCGGTGTAGAGTTCGGCGGTCTGTTGCGGTCCCCAATTGCCGCCGTCGGTGTCGGCGGCCGCCTGCAACTCGCGAACGGCAAAATCGACGAGGCCGCCGTTCCCCAGCAATTCGGCTTTCTGCACGTGCAGGTCGTCAGCGGGCGGCTCGGAAATTGTGATCTCCCTTTCGGCAGGGAGCGGCGGAATCCGATCAAGCAGCGGATACTCGCCTGGCTTTTCCATAATTTGAGGCAACTTGGCCAGCCGCTGCCGCGCCAGTTCGGCATAGTAATAGTTCCGATAGCGGTCGGATAGCTTCTGATAGTAGGCACGCGCCATCGCCGGCTGATTGTCTTCTTCCGCCAGGCGGGCGCGCCAATAAAGAGCCGCGGAGGTTTCGTTGCCGCCGGGATAAAGCGAAATCTGCTCGTCGAATTCTTTCTTGGCTTCCTCGTTGCGTCCCTCGCGCAGGGTGAGCCAGGCGGCCTTCCAATGCGCGTATGATGCGCGCGCGCCGAGAGGAAAACGCTGCTGCAACTCGCGATAGGCATCGAGCGCCTGATCGTATTCGTGGTGCACAAGATGGAGATTGGCAACCGACAGTAGTGCTTGCTCGAGCCACGGGCTGGAGGGCGCAGTCTGGCGGAGTTCATCGACCAGACGGTAGAAGGCGTCGTTGTCGTCCATCGACCAGGCAACTTCTCCGAGAATGTAGAGACGCTCCGCGTTCTGATCCGCAGTGGCGCCGGCAAAGCTGGAGAGTTCCGCTTTGGCCTCGCGGTTTTTCCCGTCGCGGTGAAGCGCATCGGCGAGCAGGAGTTGCGCCGCAGGCCGTTCCTCGGGTCGGGAATGAGTGAGAAGTTCGCGGTACTCATTGACGGCATCTGAGTAGCGCTTGGCTTTGATGAGCAATTCGCCGCGCGTCTTCTGCTGGGCAGAGGTCGGCGGCGGAGCTGACGGCAGCCGCTTCAGCTCGGAGTATGCGGCATCGGCTTCGGCAGCGGTAGGCATATTGAAGTAGACATTCGCCAAGGCGGCGGCCGCCTTCTCATTCTGGCCAAGAGCTGCGTAGGCGCGGCCGAGAGCGAATTCGAGGTCGGAGCGAGCGGGCAAGCGCTCTTTCTCGAGCAGATCCAGAACCGGCTTCGCCTGTCCTTGATTGAGCAGCGCCCCAGCATAGGCGACGTCGGCATCCCGAATCAGCAGCGAGTCGGGATAGGTAGCGGAGAAATTCGCCAGCGCCGCGGTGCCTTCCGCCTGGCGCCCCGTCTGCAGGTAGGAGGTTCCGAGATAGTAGGCGACGTAATCTCCGAGATCGCCGGCCCGGGGCTTAGCGCGAGTCAGCGGATCGATGGCCTTGGCGTATTCATGATCGATGATGTGGGCGTATCCCAGGACGAGCCACGCCAGCGCGCCGGCATCTTCTTTGGCATGCGCGCGGGCAAAGGCTTCCACACCGGCGTAGGCGGAAGGAGTGCGATCGTCGATCAGTTGCTGCGCCATCGGGCGCAGGCTGGTCGAGGCCACGAAAGCCTGCCGCATGCGCCGCACGCGAGGCGAGATCGGCCGCCGGCGGCGCCCGGACGAGGTCCTGCGGTGAGTGGATTTTTTATTGGTGGCTGGTTTTTTCGTCGCGGAGGAATCTTGTGCGGAGGAAGCAGGGGACCGGGTACTCGGGGAGACCGTTGGCGTTTGCGATGGAGAGCCGGGAGCAGAAGTTGGTTGTGACGCCGACTGCGCGGCGAAGCACGGGTCACACAGAAGCCCGCATACTACAGCCAGACTCAGCACCCACCCACAGTTGAGACCAGATCGAACCACTTTTCTTTTTTCTTTTTCTACTCTCTTCCGCCGACCAACCTGCTTTTCCCCGGAGCGACGGCAGACTTTCCCTGTTAGTGGCGGAAGCTGGCACCCATCACTGAGGTGTCATCTTCGGCCAGACTGCGTACGACTTCTTTCTGAAAATAATCGCCAGTGGCGGCCACGGTGCTGCCGTAGCGCTTCTGATAGGTAGCGCGGCTTTTCTCGATGTCATCTTTCAGGCGGTCGTACAAATCCTTGTGGCGGCGGCCTTCGGCGACCTTGGCTTGATTGTAGAGCTTGATCTCGTCAACCAGCAGGCGGGCAAAACGCTGCGCCTTGCGGTGGGTATCGGCATCTTCGGCGGAAAGTCCGGCCAAGGGATCGGCGGCAACCGCGGGCGCCGAAGCCGCGCTGGCCGAGGTGGCAATGGCCGCGACTTCGACGACTTCCGCTGCCGGCTCCGGCTCGGCTGCCTTGGCCGCCGTGTGCTTGGGAGCGTGGGCGGCAAAGGGATCAGAGAAGGAGCTGACGGTCTGAACCGGCGCGGCAGGCGCCGGACGATCCATCGCCGGTGCAGCATCGCTGTCCCTCTGCGCCTGCTTGCGCAGAGCGGTGACTTCGAGCCACGAACTGGCGGCCAGGACCAGCAATTCCAGAGAAGGAGTGTCGAGCAGGCCACTGGCGCCACCATCGGCATAGAGCAGAGCGGCGACTTTGTCTTTGAGAACCAGCGGCAGGATGAGAACCTGCTCGTTCTCCGGCCCGCCGAAGCGCTGCACGAAGCGGCCATCGATCTCGGCGATATTTCCGGGAGTAACGATGCGATTCTGGTAGGCGTGCGATGCAGGCCCCGCAGCCAGGTCAAGCGGAAGATCTTTGATGGCCTCATCTTCGCCCAAGCCGCGTCCCTGCCAGCCGTGCGCCGCTCCTGCTTTCACGACGAATAAGGCGACGCGCGCCGCATAGGCGCTACCGGAATCGAGCAGGGCGCGCAGAATTTCTTTCTGCGTGGAACCGGTGTGAATGCCGGCGACGGCCTGCACGAGATTTGACTGGGCAGGACTCGCATTGCCGCTGTCCGCTGCCGGAGCCGCCGACGCGGAGGCGGGCAGTTCCGCGAGGACCCGCTCGACCAGTTCCGCCTGCAGTTTCGGCAGATGGCGGTCGAGAACCTGCGCCACTGCGCGCTCAACGATTTGCTGAAGTTCCTTGCTAGCCGCCATGCTTCGCGTGTTGCTCCCGAGCTGAATTGCCAGATCGCCCCGCGACGGACGCCGCGAACGGTGTCACCCTAACCGCTGATTATACGGCACTTGTTTAGAGGCTGGAGGGTACTATGGTCACCTTCTCGAAAACGAGCACCAGTAGAGTAAAGCCGCCTTGGGAAAGAGCAACGGCGGCAATTCGCCGCGGCTCATCGCGCCCAGGCGGTGCAGGAAAGGATATCGTGATCGGCCCAGGCTTGCACCCCGAAACTGGAGTTGAAATTCCCGATGGTTGCCGCAGTTGTGGTATCGCCGGCCTGGCGTGTACGAAATACGAGGGATGAGAACGAGCTGGTATCCTCACACCAAATGCCCCATCCGGGAATCGCGTTGATCGTAAGCAGTCCGTGAAAGTGGCGCACCCATCAACGTCGACCGAACTCGTGGTGCCCGGGCATGTTCGATCAGCGGCGGGCGGGAACCGAATCGGAGACAATCGGGGGGAGCAATAGCCGCGCACAATGTACCCCTTCTGGGCGCGGTTTCCAACCCCGCTTTCCTCGGGCACGTAATTGGGCAAAAGTCACCGTTCCCGGTAGAATGGAAATTCACGGCTGCAGCCGAAAATACTGCATCGTCAGGACCATGGGAGCCATCCAAAACAAACTGACAGGGCCGGTAAGCGATGAGCTGGCTCTGGTCCGGGCCGCGAAAGAAGGCGACGATTCCGCCTTTGAGGAACTGGTCAGGCGCTACGATCGCAACGTTTTCCGGATTGCGCAGCACATTACGCAGAACCGGGAAGACGCCGAAGACGTAGTGCAGGAGGCGTTCCTCAAAGCTTACGGGAACCTGGCAAAGTTCCAGGAGCAGTCCAAGTTTTATACCTGGCTGGTGCGGATCGCCGTCAACGAAGCGCTGATGAAGCTGCGCCGGCGGCGCCCGGAGCGCACGGTTTCGCTGGACGAAGACATCAAGACGGAAGATGATTCTCTTCCCCGCGAGATTGCGGATTGGAGCCCGAATCCAGAGCAGCAATATACGCAAGCGGAATTGCGCGAGATTCTAAGCAAGACCATCCAGGGCCTGCCGCCGGGCTTCCGGACGGTGTTTGTATTGAGGGACGTGGAAGGGCTGTCGACCGAGGAAACAGCAGCGGCCCTGGAACTGAGCGTGCCCGCGGTAAAATCGCGGTTGTTGCGCGCCCGGCTGCAGTTGCGGGAACGGCTTGGACGGTACTTCCAGAAACGCGAGAGTGGAGATGGCAACCAGTGAAATGCTCTGAATTTTTGCATGAGCTCACCAATTATCTGGACGGTGTGCTCGATGAGAAAACCAAGACCGAGTTGGAGAACCATCTTTCCTGGTGCCACAACTGCTATGTGGTCTGCGACACAACCAAGAAGACCATCGAAATCTACCGCGACTCCCAGCTGTATGAACTGCCCGAGGACCTTCGCAGCCGTCTCCGCTCCGCCATCATGACCAAGTGCCAGCAGCAGAAAAAGCGCGGCCCACAGAGCGTATAGAGGCAGGTGCTTTCTTCACGTCTTCTTTGTGTTCCTTCAACTCTTCTTTGAGGGCTTCCTTCTTCGTCCTGTGCCGCTTTTTTCTGCGGCGAAGGATCCATGCAGGCTGCCGGGAAATGCAGAGATCCTTCGGCCCGCACAGAACGCGAGCCCCAGGATGACAAGGATTACGGTGTGTACTTGAAGATTACTCCGCAGCCGGAAAGAGTATTCGTGTTTGCGCAGCTCCCTGTTCCACCGTACTGAGTAACCCCATAGATGCTGCCATCCGCTCCCAGAGTTAATTGGCCGACGCCGGGATCAGCGCCATCTCCTGCGGCGGAGCCTGCGAAACGATGAAGCACGGTGTATTGCCCGGTCTTTCCAATCTCGTAAAGCACGCCGCAGTTGTAGCCCTCCGGGTTCTTGCAATTGGAGTCGCCGCCGTAAAGAGTTGTTCCATAGAGCGTGCCGCTTGCGTCCAAAAGGCCTGCTCCAGGAATCCATCCGCCGCCGCCGCTCCCAAACCTATGCAGCATAGTTTCTGTGCCATTGCTATGCAGGCGGAATACAGCTCCCAATTCAGTGCTTGAGCCACCTTGGAGCACCCCGGTAAGATTGCCACTCGCGTCCCGTAGCAGACGTCCTGAAGGCAACACATCCGAGATAGCATTAAAGACGTAAAGCACTGTGAACCCGCCTGCTGTGTCCAACTTGAAAATAGTCCCACAACCAGTAGCCTGGGTAAAATTTAAGCATTCGACCCCGCTCCCGCCTTGGGTGGTCGTGCCATAGAGATTGCCCACGGAATCACTGACAAGACCTTGGGGGAAAGCCCCGTTGTTGTAACCGTAGAAGCGATGCAAGATTGTCCTGTTGCCGCCTCTGGTTATTTTGAAGATCGTTCCGCAACCGGTGCCGTTGCAGTAAGTGCTACTGCCTCCGTACTTGGTGGTGCCGTAGAGTTCTCCGTGAATCGATATCAACCTAAATTCCGGATGTGCCCCGTCTGAACCGCCCTTGAAGCTATACAGGGTAGTGAGAACATTATTCGTATCTAACTTGAAGACGGTGCCGAATCCGTATGCCCCGCCTGCGTAGGTCGTACCGTAGAACGTGCCGTCAGTATCGCGGAAGAGTCCTGCTTCTGGGCCAGCACCATCAGCCCCGCCTGTAAAGTCATAAAGAATCGTCACCGTTCCGCTCGGGTCGAGCTTAAACACCGTGCCACCCCCGTTCGCGCCGCCTTGGTTCGTGGTGCCGTAAAAATTCCCTGCGGCATCCTGGATCAGCTCGCCGTTGGGACCTGCCCCATCTATAGGGTACCCGGCGAAGCTGTGAACGATCGTATACGTCTGCGCGTGGGCCGTTGGCGTACTGGCAAGACACAGCAGCGCAAAACACAGCGCCGCGCAGAAGAAACGAATGATTCCGAACCTGCTCACGCCGAAGACTTTTGTATCAGCCATATATGCTCCTGTATTCTTGCGCACGAACGGACCATTCGCCGTCTTACGGCGTGTATCTGAAGATCACTCCGCAGCCGTCGCTGTCAACACAATATCCGGTATAAATGCCACCGGACTTAGTAATGCCGTAAACGTTGCCATCATTGCCTTTCGTCAACTCATCCTGCGGAGACGCCCCATCCGCGCCATTCCAACTGTGAACCACGGTATAAACACCGGTCTTAGATATTTGGTAAAGGACCCCACAGCTGTGAGGCTGGTAAGAAGTAAGACAAGCTTCATCCCCGCCCTCGGTGGTGGTGCCGTAGATCGTGCCGTTCATATCAATAAGGCCCGTTGCAGGAGCGCAACCGCTAGTCCCCGGCTCGAAGTGGTGCAGGGCTTTCAGCGTACCATCCGCCTCCAGCCGGAAGACCAATCCGCAACGGTTTGGGTCAGGGGTGTACTGACTAGCACCCGTGATCGTACCCGAGGAGCTCAAAATCAGGCGGCCGGCCGGATCCGCCCCGTCGTTAACTCCATCGGTAAAGGTGTAAAGCACGGAAAAATTGCCCGCTGTATCAAGCTTGTAAATTGAGTAGTAGGTATCGCCGTAAATATTGCCGGCCGAATCGCGAATAAGAGCGCTCTGAGTGCCGGGAGGATACAACCAGTTAAATTCATGCACTACGGTGTAATGGCCTGTTTTCGTAATCTTGTAGAGCACTCCACTTTCGGTCACGCCGTAGAGTTCTCCCTTGACCGAGACAAGGTTGTTGGATGGAAACACCCCTTCTGTTTCCGTGGCTCGGGTGAAGGTATGCAGCACGGTCAGGATGTTGTTGGTGTCGAGTTTGAAGATAACTCCGCAGCGGCACTTGGGATCGCCGCATTCGTGCGTCGTGCCGTAAATGTCGCCATTCGTATCGCGAAATACGGGCCCTTCGGGCTGGCAGCCGTCCGCTCCTCCTGCAAAGGAGTACAAGACATTGAACACGCCGGACGGCGAGATTTCGAAAATATCGCCATAGCCATTTGCGCCACCCCAGGTCGCCGTCCCGTAAAAATTCCCGTCGCTGCCTTGAATGATCTGATGCGGATACGCTCCGTCCACTCCTCCGGTGAAGCTGTGCAGAACCGTGTACGTCTGCGCTTGCGCCGGGCGCGGAGCGGCAAGGCACAGCAGCGCGAGACACAGTGCCGCACTCAACAGGTGCGAGATTCCGAGTCGATTTACGATGGACATGGATGCACTCCTCGAAGGTGTCGGATGATGCGTTGTGAACCCTACGTTCTAGCCGGATCGGGGGAAGGAAACATCAAGCTGGGCGGGGATTCTATCACAGGTGGCGTGTGGCCTGGCCGGGGAAAATCCAGATTCCTCGCTACGCCCGGAATGACAGATAGCGCTACGGCGAGATGACAGAAGGCGAAGGAAAATGGCGATTCAGTGATGGGGCTCACGGTTTTTCCCGCCGAAGAAATTAGAATCAGGGCATGGCACATCGCGTCTGCCCATGGTGGATGGGCTATTTTCTGATCAGTCCGCTGCGCCGCTGGATGCAGAATCCGATGGAAATCCTGCGTCCGCACGTGCGCGAAGGCATGTGGGTGCTGGAACCGGGCCCGGGCATGGGATTTTTCACCATTCCGCTGGCGCAGTTGGTGGGCGCGTCGGGACGCGTCATCGCGGTGGACGTGCAGCCGAAGATGATTGCGGCGCTGATGCGCCGTGCCGTGCGGGCGGGAGTCGCGAGCCGCATCGCGGCGCGCGTGACGGCCGGAGACACGATGGGCGTCGACGACCTGGCCGGGAAAATCGACTTCACGCTCGCCTTCGCCATGGTGCACGAGCTGCCGGATGTCGGGCGATTCTTTATGGAGGTGTCGCGGGCGTCGAAACCCAATGCGCAGCTCCTGCTAGCCGAGCCGCGAGGGCACGTGAACGAGGCAAGCTTCGCCGCTGAACTCGAAGCGGCCGCGGCCTCGCAGCTGGAAGTGACGGCGCGGCCGGCGATCCCGCGAAGTCTGGCCGCAATGCTGACCAAAAAGTAGCCGGTTCCCTGCCAGAAGAACTCCCACAGCGAGCTGTTTCTCCTCAGAGCAGATTGTTTGCGAACCGTGTGCAAGTTTTTTCGCAACAGCAACTTCTTACAGGGCAAGGACTTTGCACGGGTTCCCTGTTTGGAACTCAGGGGAGCGCAGAAAGTCGAAACCCTTTTGTTTAGGAATGAATCTAATCCAATTGAGTGATAGCGTGGTTGCGAAAGTCAGAGGGGGAACGCCAAACACTCAGGAAAAACCAGGGGCTCGGGCTCCCAGCCCGGGTTGTGGAAGGTGGATTATGATCGTAAAACTGTTGGACGCGGTTTTTGGTTGTAGACACTCTCATTACAGCTTTCCCGTGACCGTACGGTTGGCAGCGCGCCGCCCCCAGGCCGCCGCCCTGACGGGTACGTATGTGGCGTGCCTGGATTGCGGGAGAGAGTTTCCGTATGACTGGCAGGAAATGAAAGTTGTCACTTCGCCGAAGCGTCATCGCGAGCATCTAGCGGAACTGGCGAAGCACGCGGCGTAAGCGTGGTTTTTGAGATTGGGGTGAGCGACGGAAGTAGGCGCTCTGTGGGGTGCAGTTCCCTTTTGGACCTTCTGCACAGGATTCCCGATTCAGGCTGAACCGAAGTAACGGCAGGCCAGTTTGCAATTCTCTCCCTGGCCTGAAAACCAGACAATCATAGGAGCCGCAAGTGCGGGCCAATGGTCCGCAGGAGTGGCGCCGAAGATGGCCGAAGAGCCGATTCCACTCCGTGAATTCAGCGAACCCGCAGCGGTGAACCGCGCGCTGCAAGCGGCGATCCGTGGGCGGGAGGGAGTGTTGGATTCCATCCCGAGCATTCCCGTCATTCTGCAGACCCTCATCGCCGAACTGGCGCAGCCGCCGGAAAGCGTCAACATTGTCGAAGTGGCCGATCTGATCGGCCGCGACAAATCGCTGACCGCGCAATGCCTGCGCATGGCGAATTCACCGCTGTTCGGGCGGGGGCAGCGAACCGATTCGATTCGCGGGGCGCTGCGCACGCTGGGACTTGGCCATACGCGTGACATCGCGGTTTCCTGCACGATCATGCAGATCGGGGCATCGCAGAAAGTGCTGGATCCGGTGGTTTTCTGGGAGCACTCGCTGGGCTGCGCGATCATCAGCCGGAAACTGGCGCGCAGCGTGGGCTTCGACGATCCGGAGAAGGCATATCTGGGGGGGCTGCTGCATGACATCGGCTACATCGTGAACCTGGTGCTGTCGCCGCAGGTGACAAAAGCGGCGCTGGAGAAAGCTTCGAGCGACGGTACGTTCGCGGGCGAAGCCGAATACCGCGAGCTGGGCTTTACACACTGCCAGAGTGGCGAGCTTGTGGCGCGGAAATGGCATTTTCCCGATGACATTGTGGAAGTCATTCTCTCGCACCACAATCCCGCGGCGGCGGTGCTCAATCCTGCGCTGGTTACGATCGTCGCGCTGGCGGACCGGTTATGCCGCTCCTCGCGTCTCGGCCTCGGGTACTCGGAAACACAGAACCCTGCCGAAGTGTGGCAGTCGGACTGGAAGATTCTGGCCGAGCACTGTCCTTTGGCCGGTCAGATGACGTGGGACGATTTCGTCAAAGACACGGATGCGTACTTCGAGGAAATCCGCGAGCTGGTGAAAACGATGTTTCGTTGATCCACTCTCGCGTATTCCCCACCCTGTCGCACAAACCACGACAAGGGTGGTCAACCGCTAGTGGGCCGGGTATTCGGCCGGGATCGGTACCGGGATGCGTTTGTCAATGGGAACGAACTCGCGCTCAGCGTGTCCGGTGTAGATCTGGCGGGGCCGGGCGATCTTCTGCTCGGGATCTTTCATCAATTCTTCCCACTGCGCCAGCCATCCCGCGGTGCGCGGAATCGCGAACAATACCGTGAACATCTCCGGACGGAATCCCATGGCTTGATACATGATTCCGGAGTAGAAGTCGACGTTCGGATAAAGCTTGCGCTTCACGAAATAATCGTCTTCCAGCGCGATGCGCTCGAGCTCAAGAGCGATGTCGAGCTTGGAATTGCGCCCAGTCACCTCAAAGACCTGCTCAGCGCTCCAGCGGATGATTTTGGCCCGCGGATCGTAGTTCTTATAGATGCGATGGCCGAAGCCCATCAGCTTGAAGTGTCCGTCTTTGACGCGCTTGATGTAAGCCGGGACGTTGTCCTTCGAACCGATCTCGTCGAGCATTCTGAGCACTTCTTCGTTCGCGCCGCCGTGCAGCGGTCCGGCGAGAGCGGAGGCAGCCGAAGCAACCGAAAGGTAAGGATCGGTTTCCGAACTTCCCACCGCACGCATCGCATTGGCGCTGCAGTTCTGCTCATGGTCGGCATGCAGGATGAAGAGAATATCGAGCGCGCGCGCGATGGCGGGATGCGCGACATATTTCGGCTCGACCATCTTCCAGAGCATGTTCATGAAGTTCTCGGTGTAGCTGAGGTCGTTGTCGGGATAGACGTAGGGGAATCCGACATTGTGCCGGTAAGACATGGCGGCGATGGACGGCACCTTGCCGATGAGCCGGATAATCTGATGCATACGATCGGCCTGGCTTCGCACCAGCTTGGCGTCGGGATAAACGCTCGACAGAGCGGCGATGGTGCTGACAAACATCGACATGGGGTGAGCCGAATAGCGGAAACCCTCCATGAACTTCTTGGTGGTCTCGTGAAGCATGGTGTGGTGGGTGATGTCGTAAACCCACTGCTTCAGCTCTTTCTCGGTCGGCAGCTCGCCATGCAGCAGGAGGTAGGCGACTTCCAGGAATGTGCAGCGCTCGGCCAGGACCTCAATGGGATATCCGCGGTAGCGCAGGATTCCCTTGTCTCCATCGATGTAGGTGATGCTGCTGCGGCAGGAGGCAGTATTCATGAAGGCGGGATCGTAGGTCATCAGCCCGAAGTCGTCCGGGCCGCTCTTGATCTGCCGCAAATCCATCGCCCGGATGGTTCCGTTGTCGATGGCAACGTTGTAGGTCTTGCCGGTGCGATTGTCAGTAATGGAGAGACTGTTCTCAGGCATGGGCGCTGTCCTCATCGTCTGGCACTGATGCAACAAACGTAGTCGAGCCTAGGCGGGTTTTCAAGCTCCATCTGTGATTAGAATCACATCGTCCTGTGATAAGGGCGTCAGGAGCCCAATTCCCGCGTCCGGAAAGGAAAACCGGCGGCCAAGGCCGCCGGTCGGAATCCGCTTCTTCGGGACAGCGGCTAGTTTGAATCGTCACGGCGCTTCAGGGTCGGACGATCGTCGTCGCCCTGGGAATTGCCGTTGTTGTCCCCCGAGTTCGAGGTGCGCCGCAAGCTCGGCCGGTTGGCGTCCTTGTTGTCGAGCAGCTTGTGCTTGTTCTCGATCGCGGCCAGGCGGGCTTTGACCTCGTCGAATTCCGACGTCGTCACCACGTATTCGGCCTTGGCGGGGAGGATCTTGCGAATCTCTTCTTGGGACTTCTCGATGCGGTCCGGAGTCTGCGGATGGGTATCAAAGGCCTTGGACAGGGTTCCGGGCTTCTTCTTTTCCATCGCTTGGATCTTTTCAAAGAAGGAAACGAAGGCGGAAGGATCGTAGCCGGCCCGGTACATGTATTGGATGCCGAGGTAGTCGGCCTGCGCTTCGAATCCGCGGGAGAAGTGGAGAAACGTCAGCGGAATGCCCAGCCCCATGCCCTCATAGATGCCGTAGCCGAGAGCGCCGCCCATGAAGATGGCGGGCAGCGACATCAGCTGGAGGAGGTTGGCGCGGGTCATTTCGCGTCCGTAGTGGCAGGCGGCGACGTGGGCAATTTCATGCGCCATGACGCCAGCGAGCTCTGCTTCTTCGTCGGCGGCGAGAATCAATCCGGAGTTCACATAGAAAAATCCGCCGGGCAGCGCCATCGCATTGACGACGTCGGAGTCGATCACCTTGATGGTGAAGGGCACTTGCGCGTCCGAGTTGCGCACCAGATTCTGGCCGATGCGATTGACGTATTCGGTAACGACCGGATCGTTGATCAGCTTGATCTGCGATTCGATCTGCTGGGCATATTGGCGTCCGATGGCGACCTGCTTTTCGACGCTGTACCAGTTGCCGACGCCGCGGCCGCACCCGACGTTGCGGTTGCCGACAGCATCGACATCATCCTCGCCGCCGTCGTGCTTCATCTTGCTGTCGTCTTGCGTGGGCAGTGCCGCCGGCCCCTGTTTGGGCGCATTCTGCACATCCCCAGCCTTGGGTTGATCTTTATCCTGATCTTGAACTTGGGCAAACGTCCAGGGTCCCACGCTGAACGCTGCCAGTGCCAACGGGCCTGCCAGCCATCTGAGTCTCATAGGGACACTCCTTCTGAGCATTATACGCCCGGTCCGCGAGCAGGGCCGCCAAACCTTCCTGATGACGTCGGCGTAGACGTTTTCCTGAGCGCTTAGACGCGGGGGATGCCCCGCGGGGTTATCCAAGCCGTGTGAAATCAATTCGTTCGGCATGCAATTCCTCTTCGGATGGAGGGTGGGCGCGGACCGGGCGGCTCTATCGCAGGTTCTCCTGTTTGGCACTCAGTGCAGTCATCTGGGCTGCGCTGGTGTCGACGCAATGGGTAGCCAGCGAGGGTTCGGCACGCTCGCCGCTTTCGAGTTCTCCGCGCTTCTCTTTTTCGTTCCAAACGGCCACGCTTTTTTCGCAGGCGGAGTGCGCTGCGGTCCAGTACCGCTGCCTCAGGTCGGCAGGAGATCGCGGGTCAGCGGCCAGCCGCGTATACGCCTCTCCCAATCCGTAATAGGCCTGGGCCAGCCCGGAGCGCGGATACCGCGCGCTCGCGGTGCGAGGCGACATTTCTTCAAACGTCGCAATTGACTTGCTGAATTCGTCGGCGGCCGACCGCAGACGGCCTGCCTTCATTAAGCTCTGGGCAATTCCGTTGTTGCTGAAGGCAAAATTCGATTTGGCCAGTGAGTTTTTCGGATCGGCGGCCAGTAGACCCTGAAAGATGGCGTGAGAGCGGCGGAAGCTTTCGAGGGCAGCGGCATTTTCTCCGTTCTCGGCGCGATAGGTTCCAAGACGATTGACGGCCTCGCCGAGATATTCCGTGATGGCGGCGTTCTGCGGGTACTGTATCGACAGTTGCTCCAAAATGCCGATGGCGCGTGTTTGCATATCGATGGCGTGGCCCAGGTCACGATTTAACTGCATACACTTGGCGATGCCGGCATAGTCAGCGGCGAGATGCGAACGGAGAGGCATGTTATCGGGATGGGCCGCGAGGGCTGGGGCCCGGACAGCAGAAGCCTGCTGATAGTTTTCGAGCGCTCCATGGATATCGCCGGTCTCGACCTGAACGATCGCCGTGAAGTAGTAAGAGCCGGCGTATTGATCGGCCATGGAGGGATCGCTACTTCCCTGAGCAAAACCGCGCACAATATCGCGCGCCTTGGCCAGTGCCTCGAGCGCTTCGGAGAAACTGCCATTCGATTCGAGCACTTGCGCGATCCGGATGTAGTTACCGGCGATGTCCCTCTGGAGCGGCAGATCGCTGGCCGAGAGGGCGAGCGACTGGCGGATCGCCAGGGCCTTGCGGTAGCTCTGGAGCGCGCCCGGTTTATCACCCAGGTTGGCCCCGTAGGGATAGCCGAGAACGTCGCCCACGCGCTCATAGGCAGCCGCCAACTCTTTCTGCAGCGAGACGTCGCCGCGGGACTGTGCGTTCAGGCTGTCGAGGTATTCCTGGGCGCGAGTGACGAGCAGACGCCGGGCAGAAATAGAACCGGGCAGGTCTCGAATCGCGTCGTGGATCTCGAACATGAGCGAATTCGCCAGCTTGCGGACGTCATTGAACCGTTCCTCGGCGCGGCGTTCGTTGGCAGCGGCGATACGCGCTTCGCGAACCGTGGCGGCGACGCCGGCCAGCACAACGAGAAGAAACAGAGCCGAAGCGGATACACCGAGGCGGTGACGGCGGATGAATTTCCCGGCGCGATAGCGGAACGAATCGGGCCGGGCGGCGACCGGAAGGCCGTCGAGGTGACGGCGAATATCCGCGGCAAACTGCTCCACTGACGCATAGCGGCGCTGCGGTTCCTTATGCATGGCAGAGAGCACGATGGTGTCGAGATCTCCGGCAAGACGGTGCCCCAGTTTTTCCGCGGATCGCTCCGAGCGATCGCTCCAGGGAAGCTGCCGTGCTGCGGCAATGGGCGGGTTTTCGTTGGCGTCGATATTCACACTGTTTTTAGTACGATTGTGCTCGGCCGCTCCGGCTCGATATCGCAAATGGATCGGGCGAGCTCGTGAGCTGAAGTCGTTTTCGTCGGATAGGGCGAACGCGCAGTCAGAAGCAGGTAGAGCACAACACCCAGCGAGTAGACATCGGTCGCGGTGGTGATGGGCTCGCCGCGAATCTGCTCGGGACTGGCATATTCCGGCGTCATGGGGGCGGCCAACGTGGTTTCTGAACCGGCGGCGGGGTCGAAAATCTTGGCGATGCCGAAATCCAGCAGCTTGGGCACGCCCTCTTCGGTAACCAGAATGTTCCCCGGCTTGATGTCGCGGTGGATGACCAGCCGCTGGTGAGCATACTGAACCGCCGAACAAACCTGCAGAAACAGGCGAAGGCGCTCGGAGATGCTGAGGCGGTGAGCATCGCAGTAGCGATCGATGGGAGTTCCCTCGATGAGTTCCATGACCAAATAGGGCGTGCCGGCGTCGGTGGTGCCTCCATCTAACAGGCGAGCGATATTGGGATGGTCGAGCGACGCCAGAATCTGGCGCTCGTGGCGGAAGCGCTCGACTACGGCGGCGGTGTCGAAGCCTCCGCGAACCATCTTGATGGCGACCTCTTTGGTGAACTGGCCATCGGCGCGAACGGCGCGGTAGACCTCACCCATACCGCCGTGGCCGATTTGCTCCAGGATGTCGTAGGCGCCGATGCGGCTGCCGATGCGTTTTGGAGCCGGCTCAAAGTCACTTGAGCGCTCGCCGCTCAGGTTGATCGCCGGCGTCTCGAGAAACCCCGTTCCTGCCTCGTCATGACCGGCCAGGAGGGATTCGAGTTCCTGGCGAAGATCGGAATCGCTATTGCAGACATGATTGAGGAAAGCTTCCCTGTCCTGTGACGGGAGAGCGATGGCCTGATCGAGCAGCGGCTTCACTTGTATCCAGCGTTCCCGGTTCATGATGAGACCTCTCCGCTGATCGCGCGATGCAGCCATGCGCGTGCCGTCACCCATTCCCGCTTCACGGTCGCGGGCGAGACGCCAAGAACCTCGGAGGTATCTTCAATGGTCAGACCGCCGAAGAATCGGAGTTCGACGATCTTTCCCTGCTGCTCATCGAGTTCAGAGAGTTCGGTGAGCGCTTTATCGAGGGCCACGACATCGATATCAACCTGCGCCGGGAGGGCGATGGCGTCGTCCAGAGTCAACCGGCAGAATGCGCCGCCGCGCTTGGCAGCGGCATGGGCGCGGGCATGCTCGACCAGAATCTGGCGCATCAGGTGGGCCGCGATGCCAAAGAAATGAGCGCGGTTCTGCCACTGCGGAGGGTCGCTTCCCGCCAAGCGCAAATAGGCTTCGTGCACCAGGGCGGTACTTTGCAGGGTGTGATCGGAGCGCTCTCGCTGAAGGTAATAGCGGGCCAGGCGCTGCAACTCGGAGTACACCAACGGCATAAGCGCGTCGAGCGCCTGCCGGTCCCCATCCCTCCAGCGGACCAAAAGTGCGGTAACTGGGTTGGAAGCGCCTTGCTCCAATTCGAACCTGCCCCAAGATCGGAAGACGCCAATTGGGAGCGAAGGATATCCCGGATTCGACGCGCTGTCAACAAACTGAAAAATGAGGAATTTAGGCTAAGGGTCAAAGATTTCAGCCACTTTTTCAACTGCCCGTGAGCCGATTTATCCGCGGTTTTCACATGTGTAGATAGAGGGGCGACGGTCCGAATTTATCCGGTGCCGTGAAACGGCCTAGATTCTGTGGCGAACTCCGGGGGGAGGCTTCGATCGCAGAATCGCAGGCAACGCTCGGAGGCGATGGGGATGGCGAGTCCGCCGTCGCCCCGAGAGGCCCTTGGGCAGCGAAAAGCTGACCCGGGTGGAGTGACCGCGCTTAGGTCGCTCCCGTTACGTGACTCATGGCCGAGGAGATGGGTAAAACTCGGTCGGCTTTTTCTTTTTGCCTTCGCAAGTCTTGCCGCTACGCGACTCCCTTGCCGCTCAACCGCCGTAGTCGTACCATAGCGCCTTCCGTTATCTCCGCGTGCAGGAGGTGTTCATGGTCAACCGACGGCATTTCCTTTCCGGCATCGCTGCCGGAGTGGCGGCTTCCCTTGCCTTCCGAAACGATCTGCTGGCGCAGATCGAAAAAACCCCGCCGTTACCCGACCATTCCCTGCTCGATCGCAACGAGGACGAGTACTGGATGGAGCTGCGAAAGCAATTCCTGATTCCTGAAGACGAGATCTATTTGAATAACGGAACGGTGGGGTCGAGCCCTGCGCCGGTGCTGCGTGCGGTATTCGACGGGTACACCACGACGGAGAAAATGGACCAGAAAGATCCCGAGGATTACCCGATCTGGGGATACGCTGCCTGGAACGAGTTCCGCGATCCGCTGGCCGAGTTCGTCGGCTGCACGCGCGACGAAATTGCCCTGCTGCGGAACGCGACTGAGGCCAACAGCTACATTGCCAACGGGATTGACATGAAGCCGGGCGACGAAGTGCTCATGACCGATCAGGAGCACCCGGGAGGCGAACATCCGTGGAACCTGAAGGCCAAACGCTACGGAATAGTGGTCAAGAAGATCACACTGCCGCGCCCGGTGAAGGACGGGGCGCAAGTCCTCAATCTGGTGAACGATGCGATCACGCCGCGCACGCGCGTGCTCTTCTTCAGCCACATCACCACCTTTTCCGGGGTCGTGCTTCCGGCGAAGGATCTATGCGCGCTGGCACGGAGCAAAGGAATTCTCTCTGCGGTCGACGGGGCGCACGTCACCGGAATGATGAAGGTCGACGTGCATGATCTCGGCTGCGACATGTATTCGTCGAGCCCGCACAAGTGGCTGATGGCGCCCAAGGGCTCGGGCTTTTTGTACGTGCGCGATGAAGCCATCGACCGGCTGTGGAACACGATCGTCACCGAAGGCTGGGACGACACGAAGATTCGCGCCGAGCGCTTTCAGCGGATTGGAAGTTCGAATGTCCCGGCGCTGTGGGGGCTGCGGGCTTCGATCAAGATGGCGAACGAGATTGGCCTGGACCGCATCGAGCGGCGGCATCGCCAGCTCGCCGATTACATTCTCGATGAGATGAAAAAGCGCGGCGCGGAGTCCTGGACCTCCCCGGACCCGGCGTTGCGCTGCGCGATTGTCAGCGTGAATGTGCCACCCGTTCCGCGGATGGATCTGGAAAACTGGATGTGGACGACGCATAAGATCCGCATCCGCGGCGGCGATCCCAACAAGCTGCGCCTATCAACCCCGTATTACCTGCAGAAAAAAGACATCAACCGTTTCCTGGAAAAGTTCGACGAGTACAAGCGGGAGAAAAAGATCGCCTAAACACCTCCACGACGGAGGACGCAGAGGGCGCAGAGAACGAGACTTCGGCTCGTTCGCTGCACGCCTCATTGGCTCCGTGGTGAAGAGAAACTAGTCGTAGTACTCCAGCCCGAGGTGCGTGATCAGTTCCTCGCCCTTCAAATGCCGCAGCGTGTTCTTGAGCTTCATCAGTTGAATGAAGAGGTCGTGCTCGGGATACAAGCCGGGCACCGTCATCGGGGACTTAAAGTAAAAGCTTAACCACTCCTGAATGCCAATTCCTTTGAGCTCGGAGCAGCGTTGCGCCAGATCGAGGAAGAGCACGAGGTCGAGGACGATGGGCGCGGCAAGGATCGAATCTCGGCAGAGAAAATCGACCTTGATCTGCATGGGATACCCGAGCCATCCGAAGATATCAATGTTGTCCCACCCCTCTTTGTTATCACCGCGTGGCGGATAGTAATTAATGCGAACCTTGTGGAACATGTTGCCGTAGAGTTCGGGATAGAGGCCGGGCTGGAGGATGTGTTCGAGCACCCCGAGTTTCGATTCTTCTTTGGTTTTGAATGAACCCGGGTCGTCGAGAACCTCGCCGTCGCGGTTGCCGAGAATGTTGGTTGAATACCATCCGCTGAGGCCAAGCAGACGCGCCTTGAAAGCCGGAGCCAACACGGTCTTCATGAGCGTCTGGCCGGTTTTGAAGTCTTTGCCGCAGATGGGAGCCTCGTTCTTTCGCGAGAGTTCCAGCATGACGGGAAGATCGACGGTAAGGTTGGGCGCGCCATTGGCGAACGGGACGCCTTCCATCAGCGATGCGTAGGCATAGATCATCGAGGGCGCGATCATCTCGTCGTTGTCGCGCAGAGCCTTCTCGAACGATTTCAACGACTGGTGAGCAGCGGTCGGCTCGATGTAGGACTCGGTTGAGCCGCACCACATGGTGATGAGGCGGCTGGCGCCGCTCGATTTCCGGAAAGAGCGGATGTCGTCGCGCAACTGCTCGGCGAGATCCATCTTGGTCTTGCCCTTCTTGACGTTGGGTCCGTCGATCTTTTTTACGTAGTTGTGATCGAAGACGGCGGCGCGGGGCGTGATCGAAGAGAGGAATGGCTTCATTTGATCGAGCAGCCGATGGTCGAGTACGCCGGCGTTGGATGCGGATTCGAACATATTGTCTTCGAAGATGTCCCAGCCAGTGAAGACGAGATCTTCGAGGGAGGCGAGGGGAACGAATTCCTTGACCTTGGGCGAGCGGCCTTCGGTGCGCTTGCCGAGGCGGACAGTACCCATCTGGGTGAGTGAGCCGATGGGTTTGGCCAGGCCCTTGCGGATCGCTTCGACGCCGGCGACGAATGTGGTGGCCACGGCGCCCATTCCCGGAATCATGACGCCGAGTTTGCCTTTGGCGGGCTCCACGGTGCCACTATCCGCCATAGGCCGCGACCGCTTGCTGCCGGACGTGCGGGCGGCAAGCTTCATTTCTCGGCTGGCGCGCTCCGCATGGGCCAGGGCCGTCTCGCGGTGCTCGTGCTCGCGGGCAGCGGCTGAAGTGGAAAACTGTTTACGATGACGGCGGCCGTCGGCGTCCCACCAGTCGGCCATAAAGACTCCGGGCTTCTTCTGATACATGGATATTCTCCTGTTGGTGGCGGTGGCTGGTCACCGTCACCAGAACCGGCGATGGTCTCACACGAGGCCCGAGTCTGGCAACTGCCGGCAGCGGATCGCGTGGAATCTGCGTTGAACGACGAATGAAACGCATCGGATGGAGACTTCGGTCCGGGGGAGTTGCTGTCGCGCACGCGGCAAGGAACAGTAAATCGTATGGATCAGAATCGGCCCTCGAGGGGCGGTCAGTGCATTACCCTAGTCACCAGCGCGGGCGAATGGCTCCCATCGATTCTTTGAATTGGACAGTTGCACCGATCCTGCTGCATAGTGGGATCACTTCCAGAACCAGCTGAGTCAGCCGGTCCTCTTGAAGCAGTTGTTTGCGGGACGTCCGTGTAGGTGGCCCCGCAAATCTCCTGACCTCGTTGGTCTCACCACAAATCTGAGCCCATGCCGCCCGCCATCCGTCCGCGGGGGACGTGCTCTTCAGACTTGCCTTTTAGGCAGAACAGGAGATGGTATGACTTCGATTCGGAAATTCGTGTACGCGGGGCTGCTCGCCTTGACTGCTTTGAGTTTCGTCCCGGTGCCTGCGTATTCACAGACGACGGCCAACGGGCAGTTCACTCTTCCGCACGATGTGCATTGGCAGAACGCTGTCGTTCCTGCCGGGGAGTACAGCTTCAAGCTGAACTCGGAAGGAGCCATGGGCGTGCTGACTCTTAGCAAACTCAGCGGCAGCCGCACGTCGCTCATTTTCCTGGTGAACGACACCGACGAGCTGAAAGCGTCCGGGATCAGCCGCCTGGTTCTGGACAGTACTGCTTCGGGCAGCTACGTGAGCGCCATGCAACTACCGCAGTTTGGCATCACGCTGCACTTCGCAGTACCCGCAGCTACGGAAGAGAAGCAGATGGCCAAGGCTGAAACCACAGGCTTGGGATCGGCGGGCAAGTAGCACTTGGGACAGCACACGGAAGGGGCGGCTGCCGAACCCGGCATTCGCCCCGATTTTTTTTGCTCACAGAACTGGGAGGAGCAACAATTCGTTGTACAGGGAGCGAGACTTGCAATCCCTTACGACGGAGAACCCTGCAGGTTGCCGCGCACTTCGTCGCTCAGGATCACGGCTTCAGCGATCTCACGCATGGGCTTGCGTTTCTGGCGGCTCTGGCGTTGTAGTGTCAGGTAAGCTTGTTCTTCATTAATGCCGAGGTCGCGCTGCAGAATCCCTTTGGCGCGCTCGACAATTTTGCGAGTCTGCAGCTGATCGGTGAGCGTTGAGTTGGCTTCTTCCAGCCGGGCTCGTTCGATCTCTGCACCCACCAGAAAGCCGATAGTCGAGATCAAGCGGATCTCGCGACGACGATAGACGTGATGCTGGCGATGCTGCAGGTTGATGACACCAACCACGCGGCCGCGGCACATCAAGGGCACGGAAAGAAACGCTTCGTAGCTGTCCTCCGGCAGTTCGTGAAAGAACTGAAAGCGGGGATCCTGCGCGGCTTTTTCCGGAATGGCGACCGGCTCCCGGTGCTCGGCGACCCAGCCGGTAATTCCCTGCCCGACGCGCAATTTCAAGCGATCGACGGCTTCCGGGTGGGGATTCTTCGAGGCTCGCAAGACAAGCTCGTCATCCTCGAGCACGTAAATCAGGCAGGAGTCGCACTTCACCAGCGCGGAGGCAAATTCGACAACGCGATCCAGCACCTCATGAAAACCGTCGCCCGTTCCCAAACGGGCGCCAATCTCATGGAGTGCCTCAATATGTGAATCCTCAACTGATATTAAGGGGTCCATGCAATACATTATCGACCACCTCGAGATTATGTCTAATTCCAAATTTTGATGGCGGCGATAGAGGATTTCTGTGGAGTTTGTTACTAAGGTTTAACATCGTTTCCGTCCTGCGTGCATCGTACAGGAGCGCGGAAACACGCGCAGCTTTGGCCGCGCCCGTCCGGATGCGTTGCAGGATTGTCTATTTCGCGTCGAGGTCAACGCTCTTCACCGGCAGGTCCCAGTGAGCGTCGAGAATCTCGAAGCGGCGCTGCTCTTCGCGAGTGTAGGTTTCCTGATCGGGCCAGAGTTGCTTCTTGATCGCATCTTCATCGAACGTTTCGCTGGCTACGGCCGCGTTCTTGAAGACGATGGTGACGCGAAAGTCCCAGCGGCCGTCTTCGGTGGTGTGGTAGCGCGGCTGATCCATCCAGACCTTCAGCATCCGGCCCATCTCGAATTCTTTCTTTAGCAGGGGATAGTGATTCTTCTTGAAGAGGTTGAGGAATTCGTCGGCGTGTCCCCACTTGGTTTTGTAGTAGTACTCCACCACGAAGGGCTTGTCGGTGGAGGAGGATTGGGCGTGCATGGCGACGGGCAGGGTGAGTGCGGTAAACAACAAGGCGGCAAGCGTGCGGCGCAGGTTCACGGGATTCTCCTTCGATTGAGAGTGCATTGCTTGTACACCATGCGGCGGTTAGCATCAAGAACTTGCGGGGGTCTGTGGTGATCATAGGGATTCTTCGACTGCGTTACCGTGCGCTTTGTTCGCCGCAACGCCGCCAGAATGACACTGCTTACTTTCGAGGACTATGCAATTGAATGACGAACAACAAATCTTGAGACTTTTCGAAGACGGCGACCGCGCTTTGATTTCAGCGAACGTCGACGAACTGCGGCGCATTTACGCCGACGACTATGAGCAGTATGACGAATCGGGCACGATCTCTTCGCGGCAGGATCTGATCGAAAACCTGATGTCAGGAGCAATTCGATTCATCTCGATGGCTTCGACCGGGCGTAGCATTCGGCTGCTCCGGAATGACGTGGCAATCGTCCACGGGTCGGAGAACGACGAAGTGCAACAAGGCGGACGCCAGTTCGTGGTCCGCTACATCTATGCAGACGTTGTGATGAAACGCGGCGGCCGCTGGCAGATTGTGGCGTCGCAACTGGCAAAGCCGTTATGAGGAAGGATGCAGCCTGCGGCCATCAGGACTATCTTGACAGAAGACGTACCGCCTCACAGGCATCCAGCCCAGCTATTCAGGGCTTAAGTCGCGCGCCTGACGGCCGACCCGGTTCTGCCAGTGGTTCCAGACAAACCAGACTATGCCGACGACGAGCAGGACTCCGATGACGGCGTCGAACTGGTGGAAGTATTTTCCCAGGGCACGCCAGTTTTCTCCGAGCTTCATGCCAAACCACGCCAGGGCGAAACACCACGGCCATGATCCCAGGAAAGTATAGATGTGAAATCGCGCACGCGGCATGCGGGCGATCCCCGCGGGCAAGGCAATGAACGTGCGGATCACCGGCAGCAGCCGCGCGATGAAGACGGCGAGGTATCCCCAGCGCAGGAAGAAGCGGTCGGCCCAATCGAGTTCGCGGTGTCCCATCAGAATCCAGCGGCCATAGCGCTCGACCAGCGGGCGTCCACCGTAGCAACCGATCTCGTAGGCGACCAACGATCCGAGATTGCAGCCAAACGCCCCGGCGGTCGCGACCAGCAGCAATTTGAAGGTTCCCTGGAAAACCAGATAACCGGCGAAGGGCATGATCAATTCCGACGGCAGGGGGATGCAGGCGGACTCGATAGCCATCAGCAGGGCGATGCCGGCGTAGCCGGTCACGGCGATGATCTTGCTGACAAAAACGAACAGGATGGCGAGGATCTTTTCAGTCATTTGGGAAACGGTAGCGCGTGGTTGGTCAACGTTGTTACGCGACAGACCGGTCCGACCAGCACCCGAATCCGGCTGCTCCGCGCGTAGTTTAGTGTAACGGAAAACTCCGGAATCAACCTGCGCTCAGAGGACGGTTGTGCGCAGGCGACTGCCCAGTGTCAGAAAGAACCCTCCTGGGTAAAGGCATATCCCGGCAGGGTCGCGCCATCGGGACCTTTGGCGACTTTTACCCGCACAGTCGGGGCATCAGGCGCGGTGATGCCGGCTGGGCGCAGCATCGCGTACTGGGTGAAGACCTCGTTATAGACCTTGGTGACCAGATAGTCCTGGCCATCGGAGTCGCTGCGCCAGACTTGTCCGAGTTGGATGGAATTGACCGCCACGATGATGTCCTGACTCGAGCGAGATTGACTTTAAGAGTACCGACGAGGGTGTGCCGCGTCAATTGCCAGCGAGGTTACCGAGGGACGAGAGACAGGCTGGCGGTTAGTCGTGATTCGGCCTTGAATGGAAAACGACGATTGTCCATTGCTATGATGGGCGGCATCCCGAGCTTGAGGAGGCGATCTGCATGCCGCGTGGAGTGACTCCCCGCCGACCGGCCCGCACGGGCCGCCAAGACAAAGTTCGTATGGCATCGGCGCTGCACCTGCGTCGATCCGGAGCCAAAGCCCGTTCATCCGGGGTGAAGAGCTCCAGCGCCGCCGGCGGGCGCAAAGCGGCGGCGAGCGGCGGCAAAATCAAAGGCTACAATCCGACCTCACCCGACCGCGTTGCCGACATTTTGAAACGACTCGACCAGCTTTATCCCGGCGTGACTTGCGCACTGCACCATTCGAGCGCGTGGGAACTTCTGGTGGCGACGATTCTTTCGGCACAGTCCACAGACGTGAACGTAAACCGGGTTACGCCCGAATTGTTCCGGAAGTATCCGACGGTCGAGGCCTTTGCCGCGCTGACTCCCGAACAACTGGAACCGGACGTGAGATCGACCGGGTTCTTCCGGAACAAGTCAAAGTCTGTGGTGGGAGCGGCCAGGAAGATCGTAGATGAATTCGGCGGGCAGGTTCCCGACGAGATGGACAAACTGCTGACCCTTCCCGGCGTGGCCCGAAAGACGGCTAACGTCGTACTGGGCACCTGGTTCAAGAAGGCGGAGGGAGTGGTCGTCGACACCCACGTGCACCGCATTTCGCGGCGTCTGGAACTCACGACCCAGAATGATCCGCAGAAAATTGAGCAGGATCTGATGAAGGTCATCCCTCGCGATAAGTGGATTCTGTTTTCGCACCAGATCATCTGGCACGGCCGCACGCTGTGTTATGCACGGAAACCGAGATGCGCGGAATGCGCGTTGGAGAAGCTTTGCCACGCGGAAGACAAGACGTGGAGTACGGTCGAAACGCACAGAGGCGCGAAGGCGTAGACGTTGGCTCCTGGCGTGCGTGGACGTTCTCGGTTCCCTATCCGCCCGAGATCCCACGGGATATCATCGGTGGTATCTCTGGGAGTTGCGTCGTACTCTCAGCCTGATCATGCGAGGCCTTAATCTCATGCGCGTCTTCGTCGTGTTTGCTATCGTCATTCTCATGAGCACGTTCATTCAAGAAAGTGGTGCCCAGACTCTGCCGGTGCCGCAGGCGGTAACCGATCCAAAGAAGGTTGCTTCCAAGCCCAATGCCGAGGTCGAGCCGCGCAGCCTGACGATTGAAAAGCTGTACATGACGCGGCAGACCGGGCGGGCGACGTGGTCTCCCGATGGCAAGAGCGTGGCCTTCATCTCGAACATGAGCGGACGAAACAATCTTTGGGTCGTTCCGGCGGAAGGCGGATGGCCGGTGCAGCTCACCATCAGCGATCAGCGGCAGACGGCGCCGGCCTGGTCGCCCGACGGAAAGTGGATCGCCTACCAGTCGGACTATGACGGCGACGAGCAGTGGGACATTTTTCTGGTTTCCCCGAAGACGGGAAAAGTTGTGAACTTGACGCAGACGCGAGAGATCGCGGAAATGAGCCCGAGGTGGTCGCCGGATGGCCGTTATCTAGCCTACGAGGTGAAGCCAAAAACATCGGCAGCATACGAGATCGATGTCTACGACATGATCATGCGCGAGGTGAAGCACGTCACCACGAACACGCCGCAGGATAAGGGAAATTACGGGCCCATCTGGTCGAAAGATGGGAAATCCATCGTCTACACGCAGGAGCAGGCCAAGGGGACGGACTCAAATGTATTCATAGCCGATGTTGCCTCGGGCAAGAGCACCCTGCTCACGCCGCATGAAGGCGAGCAGAAGTTCTCGGCGAATGATTTATCACCGAACGGCAGGCATATCCTGCTGACTTCGAATGCCGCCAACGGATACGACAACGTCGGCCTGCTTGACATTGCGACGAAGAAAATCACCTGGGTTACGAAAGACAAGTGGGAGATTCGCGGCGGGGAGTTTTCACCCGACGGCACGCGATTGACCTTCAGCGCCGATGTCGATGGCAACGAAGATATCTATCTCTATGATCTCGCGACCTCGAAGTTCTCTGCGCTGTCTGTGCCGAAAGGGGTGAACGAACTCGCCGGCGGCCACCGAGCCTTCAGCCCTGACGGTCAAAGCCTCCTCTACTACCATAACGGGCCGACCGCTCCCAGCGATCTCTGGGTCTATCACGTGGCCAGCGGTAAGTCGAATCAGATTACCCACTCACTGGTTGCTGGCATACGTCCGGAGGACATGGTTGAGCCGTATCTGGTGCACTATCCCAGCCGGGATGGCAAATGGACGATCTCGGCGTTTCTTTATGTTCCGTTCAATATGGCGCGCAATGGACAAAATGCTGCGATCGTCTACATTCACGGGGGCCCCAAATCGCAAAGCATGAATTCGTTCAACCGCTTCATTCAATACGCGGTCAACCAGGGATATATGGTGCTGGCGCCGAATTATCGCGGGTCGACGGGATACGGAAAGGAATTCGAGCAAGCGAACCTGTTCGATATGGGTGGCGGCGATCTGCAGGACGTGCTGGCCGGGGTCGACTGGATCAAGCAGACTGGGCATCTTGATCCGAAAAAGATCGCCGTGGTGGGCGGAAGTTACGGCGGATACCTGAGCATGATGGCGGTCACGAAGGCTCCGGAGGTGTGGGCGGCGGGCGTGCCGATTGTGCCGTTCGTCAACTGGTTCACCGAGATTGAGAATGAAGATCCCGTGCTGCAGCAATCCGATCTGGCCACGATGGGCGATCCGGCGAAGAACAGGGCGCTTTACGAAGATCGCTCGCCGATCAACTTCATCGATCAGATCAAGGCGCCGTTGCTGCTGCTGGCGGGGGGCCACGATCCACGCTGTCCGAAGTCGGAGACACAGCAAGTGGTGGACGCCATCAAGAAGCGCGGTGGGACCGTCGATTACAAGATCTACGACAATGAAGGACACGGCTTTGCCCGGGTGGAAAATCAGATTGACGCATATCAGCGCGTGGGCAACTTTCTGCTGGCGCACGTGCCGCCGGCCGACTGCAGTTGCTCATTGAATGAGTAGCGCTATTTTTTCAAGGTACTCCTCACGATGGCATCAAGCAGGCCGGGGATGGTGAATTCTTTTGCCCGGATGTCGACCGACAGGCCGAGTTCTCCCAGAGTGGACGACGTGACCGGTCCGATCGACGCGGTACGGACTCCGGCGAGCGCCGCGGAACGGCGACCGGGTGGTATCCCCATCAACTCGACGAAATTGCGAACGGTAGAAGAACTGGTGAACGTCACCACATGTGGGCGGCGTCTGGGATTCTTCAACGCCGCCTGCAAGCGGACCCGCGAGGACTTGGGAACGACCGTCTCGTAAGCCTCGATGACGTCAACTTGCGCGCCGGCGCGTCGCAGTTCGCGCGGGATAACATCGCGGGCAACTTTGGCCCGCACGAGCAACACGCGCATTCCTTTCACTCTTCCCTTCAGGCTGCGGACGACGGATTCCGCGACGTATTCCTTGGGGACGACATCGACTTTCAGTTGTCGTTGCTCGATCGCTTTTCTGGTGGCGGGGCCAATCGCGGCGACGCGGAGCCGCCTCCTCGCAGCGGCTAAACCCGACGAATTCCCTGCACTACTTGCGGCACGAGTCAACCAGCTCCCTTCCCGATCCCGATCTTTGGTAGCTAGCTGTAATTTCTCCATTCGCGCCCACATCGCGTCGACGCCGTTTACGCTGGTCAGGATCAGCCAATCGTAGCTGTCGAGATTCCTCAGAGCGTTGTCGAGAGCCCGAAAGGAGCGCGGCTTGCGGATTTCGATGAAAGGGATCTCGACCACCCGGGCTCCGAGGCGGCGGAGTTCGGAGGAAAGTGCTCCGGCCTGATGGCGAGCGCGGCCAACCAGAACACGGACTCCGCGAAGTGGCTGCTTGCTATCCGATTTCGACATTTCGCTCATGTTTCGTTTGGGCGCACACCTGCCACTGCTCTCCTACTTCTGGCCTTTCTTGATCCCGAGGCCCAGTTCCTGCATCAGGCGCGCGGTGCCGGAAACTGTCGTATCCGGGGAGGAAGCGAGCGACGCCATGACGTTGGCTTGCTCCTGCGCGGTGCGATTCTGGCTGAGCTTGAACTTGGCTTCGAGCTTGGTTACTGAAATCTCGACGCCGACGATATGGTTCAGCATGCGACCGCGGTAAGCCTGGCTGAGGGAGGCCCATTGTTCGGCATAAGCAGATTCGAATGTCGGAATCAGCTCCTGCAAGACGCGCAGCAATTCATTCGGCGCGGAGAAAACGCGGGCGCTGCCGTAGGCATGCACCGCGCCGTAATTCCACGTAGGGACGTTCTCGCGGGCCTCGTAATTCGAGGCCGAAACATAGGCGTGCGGCCCGTGAAAGATCATCAGACAGCTCGGTTGCCCTTGGAGATAACGCCAGTGCGGGTTGGCTTTGGCGACGTGGCCGCGGAGGAGAACGTGATCGTCAGCTTCACGAATGATGACTGGCAAATGCGTTGCGAATGGCCCTTCCTCCATCGCGGAAATCAGGATCGCGAAGGGATTCGCACGCATGAACGCCAGCGCGGCAACCCGGTCCTCGACGCGAAAGTGTTCCGGGATGTACAAGTCTTCCTTCCCTCCGGGAGCTTCACTTCACGGATCGAATCGCAGACGCCGCAGAGCCTCTAATCAGGCCTTTCCTTTTTGCGCACGTGCAGCAGTTTCTCGACTTCCGCGATCACGGTTCCCTGCTCGTCTTTTACTTCTACGGTGAATGTGGGCTCGCACTTCGGCAGCGCCTTCAGCTTCTCACGAATATCGTCGATCTGGGCGTCGGTCAGGCGGAACTCCGCGTGGACTGCGCCCGTGCCGGGCTTGCGATAGCGAATGGTCGCCGCCTTGTCCCAAACAATGTAGTCGCGACCCAGGTTCGCCATCAGCATGAGCATATAGAAAGCGTCGGTCATGGCAAAGAGGGATCCGCCGAAATGCGTGCCGACGTAATTTGCGTTCCACCAGCGAAGTTTCATCTCGACGTCGATTGACTTCAGGTCGGGGGCGATGCGTCGGACGCGAATGCCGGCGCCAAGAAACGGGGGCCAGAGATTGATCCAGCGGCGAAGATGGGCGGCATCGGTTCCACCCAAGAGTGTCAGAAGGAGTCTTGCGCTCATGCGGGCTTATGGTTGAGGAGGGACGGCCAGGCCGCGTCCGTAAACGGCTTCGAGGATTTGGTCGCCGCCGCGGGCGAACAGCGCGACGCCGGCATCGTTGCCAAGCTTTTCGGGATCGCTGCCATCGCGCGAATCGCGGAGGAGCTTCGAGCCATCCGGATCGGCGACGATCGATTCCAGATGCAGCTTGCCGTTGTGCATCTCGGCGAATGCGCCGATCGGAACCTGGCAGCCTCCGCCGAGGCTATTGAGCAGGGCGCGTTCACAAGTCGTTGCAGCGCGGGCGTCGGGGTCATTCAGGAAACAGAGAAGTTCTCCTGTCTTGCTGTCGCCTTCGCGAATTTCGATGCCCAGCGCTCCCTGCCCGGCAGCGGGACACATGACCTCCGCGGAAATGATCTGCTTGATCAGTTCCGTTTTGCCGAGGCGTTTCAGTCCGGCCGAGGCAAGGATGATGGCGTCGTAGTCGCCTTGCTCGAGCTTTCGCAGGCGGGTGTCGACGTTGCCGCGCAGTGGATGGATATCGAGATCAGGACGAATGGCTTTGAGCTGAGCCTGGCGCCGGAGGCTGGAAGTCCCCACACGCGCCCCTTGCGGCAAGTCGTCGATCTGTGCGTATTTGCGCGAGCAGAAGGCGTCGCGCGGATCCTGGCGTTCGGTGATGGCAGCGATTTCGAATCCTTGCGGGAGTTCGGTCGGCAGGTCTTTCAGCGAGTGGACGGCAAGATCGACTTGGCCGGCGGCGAGGGCTTCCTCGATTTCCTTGGTGAACATGCCCTTGGTGCCGACTTTGGCCAGGGCGACGTCGGTGATTTTGTCGCCTGTGGTGTGAATGATCTCGATTTCGACTTCGTGCCCACGCGCGCGGAGAAGCGCGGAGATGTGGTTGGCCTGCCAGAGGGCAAGTTGAGAACCGCGGGAACCGATGCGAAGGCGAGGCATCACTGCCGCGTCCCCACTTCGTCGCGGTTCGGAGCCGGCGGGGTCGCGGGCTCTTTGGGTTTCATCTGCAGATTGAACAGGCGCCGCACAACATCGACGACCGTAGTGGCTTCCGATTCGCGGGCCGCGGTCTTCAGCGTGGTGATCGGCGTGTGCATCACTTTATTGATGATGCCGCGGGTCAGCGCTTCGATGGCGATCTCTTGTTCGGGACTGAGTTGGCCCATGCGACCGCGCACGCGGTCAATTTCGGCCTGTCGGATCGTCTCCAGATGATCCTGGAGCGACACGATCGTCGGCACCACGTCGAGGGTGTGCTGCCGGGCTTCGAAGCGCTCCACCTCACCGGCGATGATGGCCTCGGCCCGCTCGGCCTCTTTGCGGCGGTCGGCGACATGGCTGGTTACCGCCTGCTGCAGGTCGTCGATGTCGTAGGCGAAGATGCCGTCGAGCTTCGCCATCTCCGGTGAAACGTCGCGCGGGACGGCGATGTCGATGAAGAACATCGGGCGATTCTTGCGGCGAGCCAGAAACTGCTCGCCGTGCTCGCGGCGGAAGATGGCGTGCGGCGCGCCGGTGGAAGTGATGACGATATCGGCGCGATCGCAGGTGGTATACAGATCCTCGAACTTGATCGCCTGTCCATTAAATTTCTGAGCCAGCCCGATGGCGCGCTCGTAAGTCCGATTGGCGACGAAGATCGAGGCGCAGCCATGCGCCATCAGGTGGCGGGCGGCGAGTTCGCTCATCTTGCCGGCGCCGACGATGAACACATTCTTGCCTTGCAGCGTGCCGAAGATTTTCTTTGCCAATTCGACGGCCACGCTCGCGATCGACACCGAAGATGAGCCGACCGCTGTCTCGGTGCGGACACGTTTGGCGACGGCGAAGGCCCGGCTGAAAAGCTGATCGAGTTGTCCCCGTACGGCTCCGACGGCGCGCGCCGTGGCGTAGGCTTCCTTCACCTGCCCCAGAATCTGAGCTTCCCCGACCACCATAGAGTCAAGGCTCGAGGCTACGCGGAAGATATGCCGAACGGCATCCTTCTCACGGAATTCATACAAATGCGGGTCGAGCTCTTCGGGATCGAGCTGAAAGTGATCATGCAGGAATCCCCGCAGGTCGGCTGAGCCGTTGGTGGTGTGAGCGACGATTTCCACCCGGTTGCAGGTGGAAATCACCATGCCCTCTTCGATTCCGGGATAGGCAGTCAGTTCGCGGCAGGTATCGGGCAGGCGAGACTCCGGAATCGCCAGCCGCTCCCGTACCTCGAGCGGCGCACTTTTGTGGTTCACGCCGATGAGCTGGAATCTCATGAGGCAAACCTGTGAATGGCCGAAAAGTAGTTCGCCGCCCACGCGGCCAACGCGGCCACAAAAGCGAAGGTGGCCAGAAACGCCGCCCGGCGTCCCCGCCAGCCGGAATTCCAGCGGGTGAAGACCATGACCATGTAGACGATCCACATCAGCAGCGAAAGCAGAATCTTAGGATCGAGGAAATCGACTCGCCCATAGGTAGTGAGGGCCACCACCGAACCGGTTACCAGCCCCAGCGTCATGAAGGGAAAGCCGAGAAGCAGTGAGCGGTAGCCGATCTGGTCGATCACTTCCAGGGCGGGAAGGAACGAAATCAGGCTGGTCGGCTTTTTGGATTTAAGCCGGCGCTCCTGGATCAAATAGAGCAGGCTGGCGCCAAAACTGAGAACCAGAGCCGCGTAGCCGGTAAAAATCAGAATGATGTGGGCGATGAGCCAGCCTTTGTGGGAGACGAATTGCGTCAGCAGGACGGGTTGCTCGTCGACGGCAGCAACAAAAGTCAGGAAGAATACAAACGGGAAGACGACGACTCCGGGTGACGTGGTCTTGTAGATCGCATAAATGATCATGAAGAACGTCATCGACAGAAAAGCCAGAAGAGATTCCCCGTTGTGCACCGAAGCCCACACGACCTGGTCGGAGAGGAAAACTTCCACCAGCGAAACGAAATGGAAGACCATGCCGAGACTTGCGGCATGCAGGGCGATGCGGCTGAAAAGGTCACTGGTGCGGCTCAGCGCCACAAAGGCATAGATCAGGCCGATGAAATAACAAGCCAGGGCGAAGCGCAACCAGAGCAGTGACATAGGCCTTCGAAAGTCCGGAATCCCACGAGTTTACCCCAAATCCACGGTTCCGGGCTTGGTCCTCTAGTACATACCGTAGCTATTGTCCACGAGGGGAGGGATAAGGTAAGCAAAGGTCATCACTTAGGCCTGTGATTGTAATCACAGACGAGCGGAGTGGTGATCAGTAACTTAACATCCAAAAGATGCCTATTCGGCAGCCGCACAGGTGTGCGTCATCGTCGCGAACGCTCAGCCAGGGGGGCGTGCGGTATCGCGACTTCGGGGCGTCGCAAATCGGCCGGCTCCAACCTTAAACCTATGACAACCGCGTCGACGGGAAAATCGAGAGGGAGTTCTTTTTCAAACGGCAAAACCCTCTATCGGCTGCTGTTCGAAAGTAGTCTAGACGGCTTGATGCTGACCGCCCCGGATGGCTCGGTGCTCGACGCCAATCCGGCGGCGTGCCGCATTCTGGACAGAACGCGGGACGAAATTCTCCGCGAAGGCCGGCAAGGAGTTCTGGATTCCGCCGACCCACGGCTGGCTGCCATGATTGACGAGCGGCAGAAGACCGGCAAGGCTCACGGGGAGCTGACGGCGCGCCGCAAAGATGGGACACTGTTTCCGATTGAAGTCTCGTCGGTGATGTTTCGGAGTCCGGAAGGCGAGGCGAGAACCTGTATCATCATCCGCGACATCACCGAAAGAAAGTCGATCGAAGCGGAGCGCGAACGGTTGATCCAGGAACTGCGTGACGCCCTGGCCAAAGTTAAGACGCTAAGCGGGCTGCTGCCTATGTGCGCTGCCTGCCGGAGAATCCGGGACAAGCAAGGCGGATGGCACAATCTCGAAGCGTATGTGCGCGAGCATACTGAGGCCAACTTCAGCCACGGCATCTGTCCCGACTGCCGACGCAACCTCTACCCGGAGAGCATTCGCCGGTAATGTTACCCGGTTGGTAAATCCCTTATAATCGTCGGTCATTCAACCGCTGGATTCCGCGAGGAACCTTTGCCCTTCGACGACCTTCGCCAATGGATCGCCGCGCTGGAACATGCCGGCGAACTCAAACGCATTCGGGTGGAAGCTGATCCAATTCTCGAAATTGCGGAAATCACCGATCGCGTATCGAAGAGCCGCGATGCCGACGGCAACCTCGGCGGACCGGCGCTGCTTTTCGAGAACCTGAAGGGCTACCGCGGTTCGCAGCTTCTCATCAACCAGTTCGGGTCCGATGCGCGAATGAAGCGCTCGCTCGGCGTCCAGTCTTTTGATGAGATCTCCGACCGCATTCGGATGTTTCTTGACGTCAAGTCACCGCAGGGATTTCTTGACAAACTGAAGATGCTCCCACTGCTGACCGAGGCGGGAAAGCTCTTTCCGCGAACGGTTTCCACCGGACCATGCAAGGAGGTCATCGAACGCGACAACTTTTCCCTGCTCGACTTTCCGGTTCTGCAATGCTGGCCGAAGGATGGTGGACGATTCATCACCCTTCCCTGCGTGACCACGCGCAGCAGGAAATCCGGCAAGCGCAATCTGGGTATGTACCGCATGCAGATTTTCGACGAGCGCACCACGGGGATGCACTGGCAGCGGCAGAAGGTGGCGGCGGAGCATACGCGGGAAAGAATGCGGGAGGCCGTCGCCGACAAATCGGCCGCGGTGGACATTATGGCGCGGAGCTCCGGCGGCAGCGTGCTGGCCGAGGGCGACCGGCCGACGGGAAAGATGGAAGTTGCGGTAGCCATCGGCACCGATCCGGCTGTGACCTTTTCGTCGATCGTCCCGGCGCCGCCCGACATTGAGGAATATCTGATTGCCGGTTTCCTGCGCGGCGCTCCTGTCGATCTGGTGAAGTGCGAAACCGTGGATCTGGAAGTGCCAGCCACCAGTGAAATCGTGCTTGAGGGCTATATCAATCTCGACGAGCTGCACACCGAGGGGCCGTTTGGCGATCATACCGGCTTCTATTCGCTGGAGGATCTTTACCCGGTTTTCCACCTTACCTGCGTGACGCACCGCAAGGATCCGATCTACGCCACGACCATCGTGGGAAAGCCGCCACAGGAAGACGCTTACATGGGCAAAGCAGTGGAGCGCATCTTTCTGCCGATGATGAAGCTGGCCATCCCCGAGCTGGTCGACATCAACCTGCCGATCGAGGGCGTGTTTCACAACCTGATGATCGTCTCCATCCGCAAGTCGTACCCTGGGCAGGCGCGCAAAGTCATGAATGCGATCTGGTCGCTGGGGCAGGCGATGTTCACCAAGTGCATTGTGGTCGTCGACGAGGATGTCGACGTACAGGATCTGGGCGATGTGACGTTGAAAGTCTTCAACCACATCGACCCGGAGCGCGATATTCAATTCACGCTGGGACCAGTCGATTCCCTCGACCACGCCAGCCGCCTGCCGGATTACGGGTCGAAGATGGGCATCGACGCGACCCGTAAATGGGCCAGTGAAGGATTCGCGCGTCCGTGGCCGGATGAGATCGTGATGGACGCGAAGACCAAAGCGCTGGTGGATGGGAAATGGAAAGCTCTGGCTAAGGAATTGGGACTGAAGTAAGCAGTCAGAATTGGAGCTTGATTCTGGCCAGCGCCTTCACCGTGTCTACGTCCTCGACTGTCTTGACTTCGATTCGAACCGCAGTTCCTTCGGCGTAGCGCTTCGAGTGTGCGATGTTTTCCTGCACATCCGGCGGAAACTTGCTGCTGCGGGCCGCTGCAATTGCCTTGTCTCCCAACACAAATGCCGCGACAAACGATCGGTCGCGCGGTCCGAGATAGACAATATTGCGCTGGTTGCGCTGGAGGCGAAAGGACCATCCCAGCTTGACGGAGGAAGTATGCCATTCGGCAACGTCCAGCTTAAGCTCTCGCTTGAGATCGATCACCAGAACTTTCCAGAGAGCGTGACTCTGGCCCAGGACTGCTTCCAGAGCTTTCGCAGTTGGCCGCTTGGCTTGACCGGCAAAGGCGTTTTGCGCCATCTCTGGATCCTTTCCCGGGAGCGGGGTTTCTCAGTGGCGAACGAGGATTAGAGTGCGCACGCCCCAAACGGCTGCCCATCCGAACAGCGCGATGAATGCCACACTCAGACAATGCCCAGACAAAGTGCTTTTGCTCCAGCCCTGGAGCACAGCAATCAGTCAAAGGACGAACATACCAATGGCGATGACCGCAAGGACCTTCAACATAGAATCCCTTCAGCGTGCATACCGTCGAACCCATGTGATTCTTGCCGGAAAGGAGGCGCCGGCGCAGTGACACGAATCACGCGGATACAAATTTCGGGTTTGTCCCCTGCGGTCTTTGGCCTTTGGAGTTGGGCCTAACCGGAGGGCTCGGGTGGATCGGCCGTAAAGCTCTCAAATCCCCGACACTGCAGCACCGGCAGTCGTGGATATTTGGGAAAGGACGGATCGGTTGCGGAAAGCCGACACAAGTAGAAACTTGAGCCGCGATCGGAATGCATTTTGCTCATGAAGCGGCAGGTCGCACACAACCCAACGCGCAAAAGTTCCGCCTGTCGTTCCTTGTCGGCCATACAGAAAGCATACCGTTGCCGGGCGGGTGCCTGCATCGGCGCATGGCTGAGGAGTTCGCGACCTTCCGGTATACTAATGAAGTATGCCGGTTCTGAAGAACATTGCCGCCATTGCCAAAGGGATGAGCATTACCTTTCGGGAGATGTTCCAGCCGACGACGGTCGAGAACTATCCCGACGGCAAAGGACCGCTGCGGGGCGCGCGTCTGGAGGCACGTTTTCGCGGGGCGCATGTGCTGCAGCGCGACGAGAATGGACTCGAAAAATGCGTTGCCTGCTTTCTGTGCGCGGCGGCGTGTCCCTCGAACTGTATCTATATCGAGGCTGCCGAGAATACGGCGGAAAACCGGGTGAGCGGAGCCGAGCGGTACGCCAAGGTCTACAATATCGACTACAACCGGTGCATCTTCTGCGGCTATTGCGTGGAAGCCTGCCCGACCGACGCGATCACTCATGGCCATGGATTTGAGCTTGCGACCTTCAATGCCAGCAACCTGGTCTACCGCAAGGAGCAGATGCTGGCCCCCCGGCCAGCACACATGGGAGCCAATGTAGTTTTCAATCAGGCCGACGTGAACGGCGGGGCGCCAGCGCAGATGGTGCCGGGAAGTTAACTTCAGAGCAGTTTGGAGTTCGACGATACGCCGGTCCACAAGACCGGCGTTCGTGCATAGCGGTCGCCGCTGTCGGGAGCGACGGCCCTGCTGGCGTCGACAGGCGACTAGCGACTAACGACATTGTTTTCTATGGCTGATTTTCTACAAACCGTGAGAGACCGCGTCGTCGTCTACGACGGCGCGATGGGAACCAACATCCACAACCGCAATCCTACTCTTGACGATTACTGGGGCAAGGAGAATTGCAGCGAAGTGCTGGTGTTGAGCCGCCCGGACATCATCCGCGACATTCATGCGGATTTTCTGAAGGCCGGATGCGATGTGGTAGAAACCGACACGTTCGGCGGGACCCGCATCGTGCTGACCGAATTCGATCTTGGGGAGCGCGTGTACGAGATCAATGTCAAGGCAGCTCAGCTTGCGAGAGAGGTTGCCCAGCAGTTCTCGACGCCGGGAAGGCCGCGTTTCGTGGCGGGATCGATGGGACCTTCGACCAAGCTTCCGTCCCTGGGCCACATCGGTTACGAAGAAATGCGAGCGGCTTATGAAGAGCAGGCTGCCGCGCTGATTGAGGGCGGGGTCGACATTCTACTGGTTGAGACCTGCCAGGACCTGCTGCAGGCCAAGATTGCCGCAATCGGCGTGCTTGACGCGTTGCGGAAGTCGGGCAAGCGCCTGCCCGTGACGGTGCAGGTGACGCTGCAGGATCAATCGGGAACGATGCTGCTTGGCACCGAGATCGGTGCGGCGCTGACTGCGCTCGAACCGCTGGACATTGACATTATCGGATTGAACTGTGCGACCGGGCCGAAGGAGATGAACGATGCGGTCCGGTACCTCGCCTTGAATTCGACGAAGGAAGTATCAGTTCTGCCCAATGCCGGCCTTCCGGTGAATGAAGGCGGCCAAGCGGTGTTCAAACTGACTCCCGCTGAATTGGCGGACTACCACAAGCACTTCGTGCAGGATTACGGCGTGCGCATCGTCGGCGGATGCTGCGGCACGACCCCGGAGCATCTGAAAGCCGTGGTTGACGGGGTTTCCGGCATCACTCCGGCGAAGCGCGAGGTGAAGCGCACCGGTGCTGCCTCAAGTGCGTATACCTCGGTTCCTCTCGATCTCGAGCCCAAGCCGCTCATCGTGGCCGAGGAGATGAACACGACGACCAGGGTCGAGCACTTTCGCAATCTTGTGCGGGGGAAGAAGTACGACGAGATTCTCGCACTGGCCAAGAGGCTGGTGAACGATGGATCGCAAATGCTCGATCTTTGCTGCGCTATCGTCGGCGAAGACGAAAAGGGGTACATCAGTTCGATTCTGGAGAAAATCGCAACCCGCGTTCCCGCGCCGATTCTGGTCGATTCGACCGAGGCTGACGTGGTCGAGGAGGCGCTGAAGCGGATTCCCGGGCGAGCGATCATCAATTCCATCAATCTGGAAGATGGCGAGAAGCGAACCTCAAAGGTTTTGCCCATGGCCCGGCGCTATGGCGCCGCCGTGATTGCGCTGACGATCGACGAAGACGGAATGGCGCTAACCGCTGAGAAAAAGACTGCCATTGCGCACCGCATCTTCGATCTGGCGACAACGAAATACGGCCTGGATGGCACCGACCTGATCTTTGACGCGCTCACTCTGCCGATCTCGACCGGGCAGGAAGAATACCGGACGGCAGGCATCGAGACACTTAAAGCAATCGAGCGGATCAAGAAAGAGCTGCCGACGGTCAAGACGATTCTCGGCGTCAGCAACATTTCTTTTGGCCTGGATGCGTATCCGCGGCGGGTGCTGAATTCCGTTTTCATGCACGAAGCGGTCGATCGCGGTCTGGATATGGCGATCGTCAACTACAGCAAGATCTATCCGTTATACAAGATTCCTCAGGAGGAAGTAGAACTTGCTCGAAAGTTGATCTTCCGCGAGGAGTCGGCGGGAGATCCGCTGCAAATCTACATGGCGCATTTCGCTGGGATGAAGGGAAAACCGGCAACGACCATGGCTCATGTCGACACCCTGTCGGTCGAAGACAAGCTGAAGTTCGCCATCATCAACGGCGAAAAGTCGGTCGGTGAGGGAACGAACAAGAAGTCGCTGGAGGAGTTGCTGGAAGAGGCCTTGGCGGGTTATTCGCCGCTGGAATTGATTAATACGGTTCTGCTGGACGGGATGAAGACGGTCGGCGATCTTTTCGGAGCCCGCAAGATGCAGCTCCCCTCGGTGCTCGACTCTGCCGGGGTAATGAAGGCTGCCGTGGCCTATCTCGAGCCCAAGATGGAAAAGAAGGCTGGGTCGCAGAAAGGGACGATCGTTCTGGCCACCGTAAAGGGCGATGTTCACGATATCGGCAAGAACCTGGTTGATATCATTCTGTCGAACAACGGATTCAGGGTCGTCAACCTCGGCATCAAGCAGCCGGGGGATACTATCATTCGCGCCGCGCAGGAGCATCAGGCGGACGCGATCGGGCTGAGTGGTCTATTGGTCAAGTCGACGCTTGAAATGAAGTATGTGCTCCAGGACCTGGAGCGGCAGAAGCTGGAATTCCCGGTTATTTGCGGCGGGGCTGCGCTGACGCGGAAGTACGTTGAAGACGATCTACGGCGGGAATATGCGAATGGGGTGTTCTACGCCGACGATGCCTTTGCCGGCCTGCATATCATGGAAGACCTCGCTACCGAAGATGGTTCGCGCGAGGCGCGGCTGCAGGAAGGACGCACGGTCAAGGAATATGCCAAGGCGGCTGCGGTCGACGAAGAATCAGGACCGGTGTTTGCAGAAAGGAGTCCGGTCGTCAGCGATGCTCCGAATATCCCCGAGCCGCCGTTCTGGGGCGTGCGTGTCCGCAAGGACTACGACCCGCGCGAAGTGTTCCGCTATATCAACGAAACTGCGCTGTTCAAGAATCAATGGCAACTGAAGACGGCATCGCAGGCCGATTACCTGCGGCTGGTCGAGGAGAAATTCCGCCCGATCCTGCACAAACTGCAGGATGAAGTCGCGGAGTCGGGCTTGTTCGAGCCACAGGCGGTATGGGGATACTTCCCTGCGCAGAGCGACGGAAACGATGTGATTGTATATCGAGTCCCGAGCTCCGGGTCGCGAAGCGTGAACCCCCAAGAGGAGCTTTTACGCTTTACTTTCCCGCGGCAGAGGGAGGGTCGACGTCTTTGCATATCCGACTTTTTTGCGGCGAAGACATCCGGGAAGATGGATGTGATCGGGTTATCGCTGGTCACCATCGGACCCAGAGCGAGCGTTGAAACCCAGAAGCTCTTTGAGGGCGGCGAGTACACCAAGTATCTCTACCTGCATGGGCTGAGCGTGGAGACGGCGGAGGCCCTGGCCGAACTTCATCACAAAAAGATGCGCGAGGAGTTGGGCATTGCGGGCGATGACGCGCCCGAGATTCGAGATCTTTTTCATCAGAAGTATCGGGGATCCCGCTTTTCCTTTGGCTACCCAGCATGTCCGCATCTGGAAGACCAGACGAAACTTTTTGTCTTGCTGAAGCCGGAGGAGAATGTCGGCGTGCGTCTGACCTCAGGATTCCTGCTCGAGCCGGAACAATCGACGTCCGCGATCGTCGTGCACCATCCCGGCGCTAAGTATTTCGTCGTCTGAGTCTCAGCCTTGCCGGTCATATCCCATCCGCCTCTTCTGGACCAACCGGCGCCCGGGGAAGGGCATCTGTTCTTCGTGATTCGCAAACTCAAGTCGGGATCATATCGGCTGTATTCGCGCAAGAAGAACGCAAAGACCGGGAAGCGTCGGAATCTGGGGACATTCTCGTCTCTGGCGGCGGCCAGGAAACACGAACGGGCGGTGCAGTTCTTCAAGCGCGCGTGAGGCTTCCGCCGAGGCTGTTCCGGGCCGCTTGGAGAGCGCAGTCTTCAGCTACACTCAGCGGCTACGTGGCGGCTGGCGCATATCTGAGGAACAACCTCCCGGCGTTTTTACAAAATACAGACACAATTTTGACAAATGGGGCGCCGAAGTCGGGCAAGCTCAGGTCAAATCCTCAGGGCTGAGTTGCCTGGCGGCCCTGAAACCGGGAAATTGCAAGCTTCATGCTCTCCGTCACCGGGAGGGCTTGGGGAAAAACAGGCGCTCGTGCCGCAGGGGGTGCGAGCGCCGTTTTGTTTCCGCCCGCGGTTCGGCTGTTGAGAATGGTCCGCATCCGAAGGGCGCCCGAAGGTTCCATCCCTCAACTGTTACAATTTCAAGTTATCGCTCAGCGCAGCCGATTTTGTTCTTTCAGACCCATAAGGGTGAGGAAGAGCTGTTGCTGACCGGTCCAGCGCCATGAAATGTCCCTTTTGCGGGTTTTCCAACGACAAGGTAGTCGACTCGCGCGAAAGCAAGGAAGCGGAGTCGATACGGCGACGACGCGAGTGCCTGAAATGCGGTAAGCGGTTCACGACCTATGAGCGGATTGATGAAATCCCGTACATGGTCGTCAAGAAAGATGGCCGCCGGGAGAAGTTCGACCGCCAGAAGGTGCTGAACGGCCTGCTTCGCGCATGTGAGAAACGCCCAGTGCCGATGAGCAAACTCGAGCAGATCGTGAACGAGGCAGAGTCGTTCGTGATCGAATCGCCGGAGCGCGAGCGAAAAACCAGCGAACTGGGCGAACTGATCATGAACCGGTTGCGGCGCCACGACAAGGTCGCCTACGTCCGCTTCGCCTCAGTTTATCTGGACTTCAAGGACGTGAAGGAATTCATGAACGAGTTGAAGGATCTGGTGAAGGCGAAGGGACAATAGGCTGCCAATCTTGGATCGCTGAAAGCGCGCCGTAATGACCCACAAGCAGCAAGAAGGACGTTCGCATCATGAGTCATAAAGTTACGCTCATCCCCGGCGACGGGATCGGGCCGGAAGTTACCAAGGCCACAGTGCGCATCCTGGAAGCGACCGGGGTGAAGTTCGAATGGGAGACGTTCGCCGTCGGCGCCGATGCTTACGAAAAGTACAAGGAGTACATTCCGAAGGAAGCGCTGGAATCGATTGAGCGCACTCATGTCGCGCTCAAAGGCCCGGTCACCACGCCTGTGGGCGGCGGCTTTTCCAGTATCAACGTAGCCTTGCGGAAGAAGTTCGATCTCTATGCGAATTTCCGTCCGATCCGCAACTTACCCCATATCCCTACGCGCTATCCCGACGTCGACTTGATCATCGTCCGCGAGAATACCGAGAGCCTCTACTCCGGGCTGGAACACGAAGTCGTGCCGGGAGTGGTGGAGAGCTTGAAGATCATCACGGAAAAAGCATCAACGCGCATTGCCCGTTTCGCTTTCGAATACGCCCGCAAGAATCAGCGGAAAAAGATTCATGCCATCCACAAGGCAAACATCATGAAGCTGTCGGATGGGCTGTTTCTGCGATGCGCGCGCACCGTGGCAAAAGAGTATCCCGAAGTCACGTATGCTGAACACATCGTCGACAATGCTTGTATGCAATTGGTGCTGAATCCCTACCAGTACGACATGCTGGTGATGGAAAACCTGTACGGCGACATTCTTTCCGATCTCTGCGCGGCGTTTGTAGGCGGGTTGGGATTCGTGCCCAGCGCCAATCTCGGTGACAATTGCGCAATCTTCGAGGCGGTTCACGGTTCCGCACCCGATATCGCCGGCAAGAACCTGGCAAACCCGACGGCGCTGCTTCGCTCGGCATTGCTGATGGTGCGCCACCTGGGAGAACACTCCGCCTCGACTCAGATTCGCAATGCGCTGGAACGCGTCTACCGTCATCGGGACAAGCTGACCCGGGACATCGGCGGACAGGCTGGAACGCAGGAGTTCGCCGATGCGGTGATCGAAGAGATGCAGAACAGCAGTCCGGAACCGGCGCGTACTTAGCGGTTCAACGGCGCTTGAGCGCCTCCAGTTCTTCCAAAGTGCGTGGCCAGTCTGAACCCAGCAGGCGGGACAAGCTGCGATCCGCGAGCACCTTGCCCCCGGTCTGGCAGCGCGCGCAGTAATTGGTCTCCTTGTCGGCGTAGCGAATGCGGAGAATCTTGTCGCCGCATCTAGGGCAGGCCCGCCCGTAGCGGCCGTGAACCGCCATTCCTTCCCGAAAGGCAGTCACTTTTTCCGGAAACCTTGCTCTGGCCTCGGCGTTCAGCTTGTCGATCCAGTGACGAAGAGTTTGACGCGTGCCAGTGAAGAGTTTTTGCCACTCGTCCGACGAAAGCTTCTGCGTGAGAGTGACGGGAGAGAGCTGAGCCATGTGCAGGATTTCGTCGGAATATGCGTTCCCGATGCCGCTGAGCAGTCGCGGATCCGTCAAAGCTCTCTTGAGCGTGTGATTCTCGGCGCTCAGCACGGAACGAAACGAATCGAGATCGGCGGTGAAGACGTCGATGCCGCCGGCATCGAGCGACTGTAAATTCTCCGCGCTACTCACCACGTGCAGCGAGGCGCGGCGTTTGGAGCCGGCTTCGGTCAGCACGAGCGAGCCCTGCAGAAAATCGAACGCTGCCAGATTCTGGCGCCCGGACAACTTCGCGTTCGCCGGACGCCAGTGCAGGCGGCCGGCAATCATCAGGTGCAGCACGATCCAAAGATCGCCATCCAGGCCGATGGCGATGCGCTTGCCCACGCGGCGAAGTTCAACGACCTTGCGGCCTTCCACGCTCGCCAGCGGAGGCTGAACGGTTCGCAATAGGAAAGGGCTTGCCAGCCGCACCCCCTCGAGCAATTCCCCGGCAATGCGCGCCCCAAGGGCGGTGATATAGGCCGTGATATCCGGCAGCTCCGGCATGTCTACCAGCTTGCATGGAGGGACCGCAGGTTTGCAATGGGCGGCGGCTTCCAGAAGATTCGCTCAACTTTTTGTCCATCGCGCCATTGACTCTCGCGCTCGATTGGGAGTAAAGTGCCTTCCGTTCTGGGGATTCTGGGGGAAAATGACGCGGACAATACGGCGTCTGGGGGTGGTTCTCTTTCAGCTCGGTGGACCCGACACGCTGGAAGCGATCGAACCTTTTCTCTATAACCTCTTCTGCGATCCCGATATTATCGACTTCCCTTTCGCTCGCATCGGCCGCAAGCCTCTGGCCAAGCTTATCTCCGTGACCCGTGCTCGTAAGGTCCAGCATCATTACGCGACCATCGGCGGCGGCTCTCCGATCCGCCGAAACACCGAGCGCCAGGCGCGCGCGCTTGAGGCGGAGCTGCAAAGCTTGGGAATCGACGCCCGTTGCTTTGTGGCGATGCGCTACTGGCATCCGTTCACGGCTGAGGCGATTCAGCAACTGCGCGCGGCCCACTGTGATGAGCTCGTGCTCCTGCCCCTCTATCCCCAATACTCTTCGACCACCAGCGGATCGAGCCTGAACGAGTGGCGTCGCCAGTTCCAAGACGACCTGCCGGTCCATTGCGTGGAAAACTTCTACCGCGATCCGATGTACCTGGACGCGGTGGTGGAGAAAGTGAATACAGCCCTTGGGCAATTCCCCGGTTCGGCGCGGCCGACCATCGTCTTCAGCGCGCACGGCGTTCCGATTTCGGTGATCGAACAAGGCGACCCGTATCAGCGGCAGGTCGAGGAGACGGTCCGGCTGCTCATGGAGCGAGGAGGATGGAACTGCTCGCATCGGCTCTGCTACCAGAGTAAGGTTGGCGCGAGCCGGTGGCTGCAGCCCTCTCTGCGGAACACGTTACGCGAGCTGGCGGCGAAAGGCACCCGCCACGTTTGCGTCGTGCCAGTATCGTTTGTCTCGGATCATGTGGAGACGCTCGGCGAAGTTGATCATGAAGCGCGTGAAGAGGCGCGCCGTCTTGGTTTCGTCCAGTTCGAGATGAGTGCGGGACTCAACGATTCGCGGCGATTCATCCAGGCATTGGGAAATATCGTGCAACAGGCATTCATAGCTGAAGCTCGTTCTTTCATACCGATCAGCAATTCCAGGAGGCAAGTGGCGGCGCCGGAGTATGCGGCGGCCGCTGGTTTGGACTAAGGGCCCAGATTCAAGCTTTAGGGGGACTCAATGGCGGAAGTCGAGGCCGACAAAGTCAGTCGGAATCCGGAGGCCGCGAACCCCGCGGTCAAGGGCGCGGCAGATCCCACCAAGTACGTGGGAACACCGGCGGTAGGAACCTCCAAGGCTGCGGCGGCCGCAGGCGTCGCGGGAACGGCTCCCTCGACCGAAGTCGACCGGCGGCGGCGCCGGTTTGTCTGGGTCATGGTCACGGGCTTTTTGACGGCCTGGTTTCTGGCATTCTTTCGTTTCTTCCTGCCGCGCACACTCTTCGAACCCAACTCGGTTTTCAAAATCGGATATCCATCTGAGTTCGCGCTCGGCGTCGACACCAAGTTTCAGCAGAAATACCGCATCTGGGTCGATCGCACTCCCGACCGCCTATTTGTGATCTATGCGCGCTGCACCCACCTGGGCTGCACTCCGGACTGGAAACCGAGTGAGAACAAGTTCAAGTGTCCCTGTCACGGGAGCGGGTACGACAGCGAGGGGATCAACTTCGAGGGACCGGCACCGCGCCCCATGGATCGGGCGCATATCGAGTTGGCTCCCGATGGACAGGTTCTTGTGGATACTTCAAAACTGTACTCGTGGCCCAAGGGACAACCGTCGCACTTCAACGATCCCGGGGCTTTCCTGACCGGCGTCTAGGTTCACGAACTGGTCGATGCACTAATTCACCAACTGATTCAGGACAGATATGGCTGACGAAAACAACGCGAACGGCGGGAACGGAAAGAACGGCAGCAAAGTAGGCCTCCTCGACAAGGTCACGACGGGAGTAAAGGACGACCTTCAGGCGCTGAAGACCGACATTCCCACCAAGGCAAAAGAGCAGATCGAAGGACTCAAGGACCCGACCAAAACCCAGGTCTACACCTCGATCTTCCGCCACAAGCACGACGATACTCCGCGCAATCGCGCTCTGGGCGTGCTCTCGAACGTGTTCCTGCACCTGCATCCGGCGAAGATCAACCGCGACGCCGTGCGCTACAGCTACACCTGGGGCATGGGCGGAATCACGTTCTACCTGTTTCTCATCCTGACCTACACCGGCGTACTGCTCATGTTTTATTACCACCCGAGCAAGGTGCAGGCCTTTCGCGACGTGCTGTATCTGGAGCACGACGTTCCGTTCGGCAAGATTCTCCGCAACATGCATCGCTGGGCCGCTCACCTGATGGTGATCGCCGTGTGGCTGCACATGTTCCGGGTTTTCCTGACCGGATCGTACAAGAAGCCGCGCGAATTCAACTGGAACATCGGTGTGCTGTTGCTGGTGTTCACTCTGCTGCTGTCGTTTACCGGATATCTGTTGCCGGATGACCAACTCGGCTTCTGGGCAGTCACTGTCGGCACGAATATGGCGCGGGCGACGCCGCTGCTCGGACATGAGGGACCGTTCGGCCCGCAACTGGGCATGACACCGTATAACGACGTGCGCTTCGGCCTGCTGGGAGGCTCCATCGTCGATGCCAATGCTCTGCTGCGTTCCTACATCTGGCATTGCATCGGCATTCCGATCGTCGCGTCGGTGCTGATGATCGTCCATTTCTGGCGGGTGAGAAAAGACGGAGGAATATCGGGTCCGGCTCCGGTCATGCTGGAGGCCGAAGCCGACAAGCCCCGACGAGGACCGCGAGCGGCGGGAGAATGATGAGTGATTTGAGAAACTCTAGCGATGTCATTCCCGACAGGCCCGCAGGGCCTGTGAGGAACCTGCTTTTGTCCTGGCACCAGCGGAAGCGCAGGTTCCCCACCACGGGCTACCCTGTTCGGCGTGACATCTGAGTGAGATTCGAGAGAACCTTTATGGACTGGCATCAACTTTGGGAAATCTGCTCTGCTCCAGACAATGTTCCGATCGTTGCCCTGATTCCCCTGCTCGCGTTCTTCATCTTCCTGGCAGTGAAGCAGGCAACAGCGAACGATCAGCTGATTGAGCAACTGGAGGGCGATCCGGCGTTGGCCAAGACGCACCATCGCAAGTCGTGGCCGTTCAAGCCGGGGTGGCAGAAAGAAGTGCATGTGTGGCCGTTTTTGTTGCGCGTGGAGTTTCTGGCGGCCATCATCGTCACTATCATTCTGATGGTGTGGTCGATTACGCTGAATGCCCCGCTGGAGGAGCCGGCTAACCCCAACCTCACCATGAATCCTGCCAAGGCGCCGTGGTATTTTCTCGGCTTGCAGGAGATGCTCGTCTATTTCGATCCATGGATCGCGGGCGTGGTGATGCCCACCATGATCATCGTCGGCCTCATGGTCATTCCTTACATCGACACGAACCCGCTGGGTAGCGGCTACTACACCTGGAAGCAGCGCAAGTTCTCGATTTCTACATTTCTATTCGGCTTCGTTTTTCTATGGGTAACGATGATTCTGGTGGGGACGTTTATCCGCGGCCCAGGCTGGCAATGGTTCTGGCCGGGACAGACGTGGGACCACAACCGGCTCATCTATGAAGTGAACCGCGACCTGCCGGATATTTTCGGAATCACCTCGAACCTGGGGAAAGGTGTATTTGGCGCGATTGTCGTGGGCGGCTATTACCTGATCGGCGGCGGGCTGGTCTATTCCCTCTTCCGGCGGCGGATGGCCAAGGACTTTCAGCGGATGAGCCTGCTGCAGTTTTCCATCATGCAGTTTCTGCTGCTGACGATGGTGGCCTTGCCCATCAAGATGAGCCTGCGCCTGCTGTGGCACATCAAGTACGTGTGGATCACGCCGTGGTTCAACATATGAAAATGGCAGAGGGCGGATTTCAGATTGCCAGACATGACGCCGCGTTGACGGCGATTCAACCCGCAATCTCAAAGCCGAAACTGATGCGTGAAACGCGAGGGGGAAGACTGAGTGCCTGACAAACCCATCCCCGAACAGGATCCGATCACCAGCAAATCGTATGCCGGCTATTACCTCGTCGCCACTGTGCTTCTGGTAGCGACCTTGTTCTGGGCGTTGTGGGACGAAGCCTGGGGCCAGCGTCCATGGAAAGCGTTTCAGGATGAATGGAGGGACCGCTACACCGCTTTCCTGAACACTGAGCGCTCAAAATCGGCGAAATCGCAGACGGCGATTGAGCAGGATCCGCAATATGTTGCGTTGAAACAGGCATACACCCAGGCTTATCTAGCCGCCAAGCCTCAGGCGGAGGAAACGCGCAAAAAACTCGACGACGCCAGCGCACGGTTGTTGGCGGCACAGAGTGTATTCACCGATCGCCGCGCGTATGTGAACGCCCTTACCTACGAGTACGAGACGACAAGCAGCGCATCGGCAAAGGCCAGCAAGAAGAAGGAAATCGACCAGTACAAACAGAAGAAGGCCACTGTCGAGTATCCCGACGGAACCCGGCAAGCTTACGATTTCGACGAACTGGAAAAAACGTATAACGACATCCGCGCCGAGAAAACCAAGCTCAGTCTCGAGTTAGGCGTTGTATTGAAACCGGCGACCGACGCGCACGCCAAGATGGACGAATACGTCTCAGACCACATGGTTGATCTGACCCCGGCACAGATTGACGGGCTGAAGAAGAAGGCTGCCGACTGGGACGCCAAGATCGTTCAGATCAACGTCGCCGAAGCCAACATCGTCGATCGCTGCGAATCCTGCCATATGAATACGCGGGAGCCGTTGAAGATCACCGAAGCGGCCATGATGCTCAAGGGGGAAAAGAAGCCGGACGAATACGCTGCCGCTTTCACCAGCCACCCGCGCCCGGAATTGCTTCAGATCCACGATCCAGAGAAATTCGGCTGCTCGCCCTGCCACCAGGGCAATGGGCGTGCCACCACCAGCATTGAGAAGGCGCATGGCAACTACGAACACTGGTTGTGGCCTCTCTTTCCTAAGGAAAACGTGCAGGCGGGCTGCCAGAATTGCCACGCGGCCGACATGGTTCTGGTCAGCGGCGATGTGCAGTATCAGACCATCAATGATGGCAAGGATCTCTTCCGCCAGAAGGGATGCATGGGCTGCCATCGCTACGAGGGATACGACAGAGAGCCCGAAGAGCTGAATTCGATCACCCAGCAGATCAAGCAGATCGAGAAACAGAAAATCGACAATCTGAAGCAGGCCTCGTACCTGATGAAGGAAGCCGACGCGGCCGAGACGAATGACGAGGCCAACACGCTCAACACCCAGGCCGTGGATTTAAAGGTTGCCAATAGCAAGCTGGACGGGCGGTTGCAGCAGCTGGATTTCCAGTCCCACAGCCTGATGCAGGACATGAAGAAGGTTGGGCCGAACCTGAAAGACATTCGCCTCAAGCTGAACAAGAACTGGATTCCCGTCTGGCTGAAGAAGCCAACCGATTTCCGTCCTACCACAAAAATGCCGAATTTCCGCCTCACCGATCATCAGATCGAGGCGATCTCGGCGTTCATTTGGCAGGATGCCCTGACCGATCCGCTGCCCCAGCACAAGCCCGGCAATGCGGCACACGGGAAGGAACTGTTCGAAACGCGAGGCTGTCTCGCTTGCCACTCCATCGGCGAGGGAGACCAGATGCAGGGCGGAACGTTTGCCGCCAATCTCTCACGGGTCGGCGAAAAAGCGAATTACGACTACCTCGTCCGCTGGATTCACAATGCCCGAGAGCGCACGCGGCCCTACTGTCCCTACGAGAAGAAAGACATCGGTCCGGAGGATTACGCGAAGAAGGGATTGCCCTATCAATTTGATCTCGAGCACAGCCGCTGCCCGAATGACGGGCATGAACTGCAGGTGCAGAACATGACGGTCATGCCCAGCCTGCGGCTGACCGAAGGAGACGCGGAAGATATCGCCACGTATTTGATGACGCAGAAGAAAAAGGATCCGTCGTCCTATCCCAGCGCTTCTTACATGGACGATCCTTCGTTGAAGGAAGAAGGCAAAAAATGGGTGCGGTTCTACGGCTGCGCCGGATGCCATGAGATCGCCGGCTTCGAGGATGAAGGACGCATCGGCACCGAATTAACCTTCGAAGGCAGCAAACCGATCGAGCGTCTGGACTTTGCGCTGTTCACCGAAGTAGCGCAGCGTGGCGGCAAGGATGCCGAGCCGATCAAAGACAAGGAAGATCTCGCGCGTCTGCCGGACGGTCCGGCCACCGAGCCCTGGTACAACCACAAAGGCTTCTTCGAGCACAAGCTGGCCGAGCCGAATGTCTACGACCAGGGGATGGTCAAGGGCGATACCGAGAAGTTGCGGATGCCCAACCTGCACCTGACCAAGGACCAGGTACTCGACCTGACCACGTTCCTTATGGGCAGCGAGGAAACTTCCCTGCCAGAGAGCTACCAGTACAAGCCAGGAGACGCCCGGCACGACATCCAGGCGGGCTGGTGGGTGATCAAGAAATACAACTGTATGGGCTGCCACCAGTTCATCCCAGGCCAGCGCACCATCCTGATGGGATTGAAGCAATATCAGGATGCTCAGGACCAGTTGCCCCCGAAGTTGCTGACCGAAGGGGCGCGCGTCGATCCGGAGTGGCTGCGCCGCTTCCTCTCGAACCCGGCGCTGAGCACAACCGATACCAATCGGGACGGCGTGCGTCCTTACCTCAAAGTCCGCATGCCCACGTTCTCATTTTCCGATAATGAGCTCAGGATTCTCGTGCGCTTCTTCCAGGCATTGTCGCAGCAGCCCATGCCTTACATTCCCCAAGAGGTGCCGACGCTCACGGCAAAAGAGACGGACATGGCCCGCAGTCTGTTCTCCAGCACGGCGGCGCCCTGTTTGAAATGCCATGCCACCGGCGATCCGAACCACGACAAGATCGCCACCGCACCCAACTTCCTGCTGGCAAAGGAGCGTCTGAAACCCGATTGGGTTGAGCGCTGGATCACCGATCCACAGGCTGTGAGCCCTGGAACTTCGATGCCCTCCGGGCTGTTCAAGCAGCAGAACGGGCAATGGGTGTTTGCCGGACCGACACCGCCGACGTTCAACGGGTTCGAAGGCGATCATCGCAAGCTGCTGGTGGATTACATTTTCCAGTTGACGCCGGAAGAGCAACGGCGGGTAGCAGCGGCGATGCCGCACGCGCGAGCTGCCATTGAGTCGCATCATGCGGCAATTGGAGGTTCGCGGTAGAATTCACACGTCAGGAAACAGGATTTCGGGTTGCCGCCGACTCCGCTCCGGCTTGCTCGAACGAATCAATGACAACGAAGAAACCAGGAAAGGGCGACATCATGAATCAGAAGACAACTTGGGCAATGATCGCAATCGGCGTGCTGGCGCTTTGCGCGTTCCTCGTGCTATCGGCCTGCAACAAGAAAGAGGAGCCAGCTTCCAGCCCCATGGCCGAGCAGCAGGCGGCGCAGCCGGCGGCAACTCCCATTGATCCGGCAACGGTGGCGACCATCAATGGCACCGTCAAGTTTGACGGGACCGCTCCCAAGCCGGCGAAGATCGACATGAGCCAGGATCCCGGCTGCAAAGGGCCGAACGAGGCGGAAAATCTCGTGGTCGATAAGGGCGATCTGGCGAACGTCTTCGTGTACGTGAAGGACGGCCTTGGCGATCGCAGCTTCGATGTCCCCAAGGACGCGGTCGTACTCGAGCAGCATGGCTGCCGCTATCACCCGCACGTTCTGGGTGTCATGGCCGGCCAGACCGTCGACATCAAGAATGCCGATCCCACGACGCACAACATCCATCCCACGCCGAAGGACAATCGCGAATGGAACGAGTCTCAGCCTCCATCTTCTCCCGACATTGAGAAGAGCTTTGCGCGCGAGGAGATCATGCTGCCGGTCAAGTGCAACCAGCACCCGTGGATGAAGATGTACATCAACGTGGTGAAGAGCCCGTTCTACGCGGTAACTGACAAGGACGGCAAGTATGAGATCAAGGGCTTGCCGCCGGGCGATTACACCCTGGCATTCGTTCAGGAGAAGCTTGGCGAGCAGGATCAAAAGGTCACGGTCGCCGCGAAAGAAAGCAAGACGGTCGACGAAACTTTCAAGCCAGCCGCCGACTGACCTTGCTGGTTTGATAAGATATGGAACGGGGAGAGCAGATCACACTCCGCAATCTGCCCTACCCCGCATTCCAGGATGGACGCGGCTTATAGCCTCGCGCTCACCCGTCCGACCATGACTCTAAAAAAGATCGAAGTACCCTACAACCGCGCTCATCACCGCTTCGCGCTGATTTTGGCCAGCTGGACGTTTCTGCTGATCATCGCTGGAGCCCTCGTGACCAGTAACGACGCAGGACTCTCCGTCCCCGACTGGCCGACTTCGTTTGGCTCCTGGTACAAAATCCCGAAGCTGGTGGGAGGAGTGAAGTTTGAGCATACCCATCGCATGATTGCGCAGGTGGCGGGGTTGCTGACCATCGTTCTTGCCGTGTGGACGTGGCGGTCGGAAAAGCGCCGCTGGCTGCGGATTCTGGCGTGGGCCGCGCTGGGCACGGTGATTGCTCAGGGAATTCTGGGAGGCATCACGGTCCTGTTTTACTTGCCGCCCGCCGTTTCCTCGGCGCATGCTGCGTTGGCGCAGACCTTTTTCTGTATCGCGGTGGCCATTGCCATGTTTACCGGCCGCCGCTGGCTAGAAGAAGCGCCCCGGTCGGAATTCGATCACCGCCGGCCGAGCCTCTTTACGCTAACCCTGCTCTCGATCTTTGTGCTCTATGTGCAGCTGATTCTGGGAGCTATGTTCCGCCATCACGGCTTGAGTTGGTGGCCGCACGTTGCCAATGCAGTGATCGTCTCGTTTGTACTGGCTTGGACGGCTATTCGCGCCCTGAGCATGTACTCGGATATCGAAGCCGTTCGCAAGCCTGCGATTCTGATGTTAGCTCTGATGATTGCGCAGCTCTGCCTTGGTTTCACAGCGTTTCTTACTCGTGTGGCCTGGGGACGCGATGCGGTGCAACCTGAGCTTCCCATGGTGATCTCGACAGTAGCCCACGTCGCAGTGGGCGCGCTGTTACTGGCAACCACGGTGATCCTGGCAATCCAGGTCTGGAGAAATGTCCCTGTTGCCTATGAGGAAACACTGCCTCATGCGCAACACGATGCTTCGGCCGCGTAAAGGCTGGGTTTGGCGACAGACCATTCGGCACCGCAAGCATCTTCGTTACCGCCGCTCGACCACCTCACGTTGAGCACGAAGGCGTAAACTGGTTGAGGTTCTCTGGGGAAATACTTTGGTTTCGAAAGTCGACGCAATTGCCGATATCGGCTTGGAGGAGCAACCCTCTCCGGCCGCTCCAGTCATTTCCGTTCAGAACCTGGTCCATCGCTATGACCAGCGCACAGCGCTGAACGGAGTCTCCTTCGATGTGCGTCCAGCGGAGCTGTTCGGGCTGCTCGGGCCGAATGGCAGCGGAAAAACGACACTGTTCCGTATCTTGTCGACGCTCATGGTGCCCACCGCCGGCCGGGCGGTCGTGATGGGCTATGACGCAGCGCACGAAGCGGCCAGCCTGCGCCGGCACATTGGCGTCGTTTTTCAGGCACAGAGTGTCGATCCAAAACTGACGGCCTCCGAGAACCTGTGGCATCAGGGACATCTTTATGGTTTGCGCGGGGGCGCTCTGAAGAGTCGCATCCGAAATATCCTGGTGCGCGTCGGGCTTGCCGACCGGGCCAAGGAAAGAGTTGAGACGTTCTCTGGTGGCATGCAGCGCCGTATCGAACTGGCGAAGGGCCTTTTACACCAGCCCGGAGTGTTGCTGCTCGATGAGCCCACGACCGGGCTCGATCCCGGAGCCCGCCGCGATCTGTGGCAATACCTTCAGATGCTGCGCGATGAGGAGCACGTCTCGGTTCTCGTCACCACTCATCTGATGGAAGAGGCGGAACGATGCGATCGGCTGGCCATCATGAATGAAGGAAACCTGGTGGCCCTGGGAACACCGGCGGAATTGAAGAGCGAGATCGGCGGCGACGTCATCCTGCTGGATGCCGCTCAGGACGCCGGATTGCTGGCGGAACACGTACGCCACCGCTTCCACGTGGAAACGACGGTTCTCGGGGACCAGGTGCGCATTGAAAAAGAAAGCGGGCACCGCTTCGTGACGGACGTAGTTGAGGCTTTTCCGGGAGAGATTCAGGCGATCTCAGTGAGCAAGCCTGCCCTGGAAGACGTCTTCATCCACCGCACCGGACACAAATTCTGGAGTGAAGAGACGGAAGGCAATACTGAAGAGAAACGGAGGTAGTTTGCGTCCATGATCCTGGTACTTTCTGTCGTGCTCGGATTGCTTCCTTTGGCCGGTATGGGATGGATTCTGGCTAGCGGCATGATCACGCTGTGGCCGCCTTCGGCGACCGTTGACGGGCTCTTCATGAGCCTGATTTTGTTGGTGCTGTCGCTATGCTTCCTTCTCAACGCATTTTGGGAGATGCGCGACCGCGGCATTCTGGCCTTCCTGGGGAAAAAAGAATCTGCCACAGCCAAGGCGCCGGCCGGGAAAGCGAGTTAGAGAATGGCGACACAGGCGGCAACTCTGGCACGACCGGCAAAGGCGGAATCGGCAGGCGTTCTGCTGCCGGCGTTCACGCTGTGGTGGCGTGAGATTGTCCGTTTCTACCGTCAGACAAGCCGGGTCATCGGGGTTCTCGCCTCGCCATTGGTTTTCTGGCTTGTCATCGGCTCCGGCTTTGGCACCTCGTTCCGCTCCGGCGGAGGACCGGGACAGCAGCATTATCTGGACTACTTCTATCCCGGCGCTTTGATCATGATCATCTTGTTCACCTCCATCTTCACCATGATGTCGGTGATCGAGGATCGCAAGGAGGGCTTCCTGCTTTCCGTCCTGGTTGCGCCGGTCCCGAGGACGTCGATCGTGTTGGGCAAAGTATTGGGAGGAACGACGCTGTCGGCGATTCAAGGTATGATCTTCCTGGTCTTCGCCCCGTTCGCCGGAGTGCATCTTGATCCGCTGCGCGTCCTGCTGGTCGGGGTCGTGGTGTTTCTGGTCTCATTCTCGCTCACGGCCCTCGGTTTTGCGATCGCGTGGCCGATGGACTCTTCCCAGGCGTTTCATGGCATCGTAAACCTGTTTCTGATCCCGCTTTGGCTGGTCTCGGGAGCCCTGTTTCCCCTCACCGGAGCCTCGAAATGGATTCAGGTCATCATGCGTCTGAATCCGCTGACTTACGGCGTGGAAGCTTTGCGTGGACTTCTGTATCCGGAGGCTGGGAGCGGTTTTCCTCTCGATTCCGACATGGCGACCCTGGTGCTGTTTTCTCTGGTAATGTTTGCGTTGGCGTTCCTGATGGCAAACCGACGTACCACGAGGCCCCCTGCTTGATTGCCGAACAATACGCGTATTTTCCTGCGCTGAACGCCGGACTTAACGGGACCAGCGCGGTCCTGCTGCTTACCGGTCGGATTCTGATCAAGAAGCGCCGCATGGCGGCACATCGCCTTTGCATGATCGCGGCCGTCATTGCCTCGGCCTTGTTTCTCGCCTGTTATCTGTTTTTCCACTATGAAGTAGGAAACATTCGCTTTCTGGGCCAGGGATGGGCTCGCCCCGTTTATTTCTCGATCCTGATTTCGCACGTTACCCTGGCAATGGTGATTGTGCCTCTGGCCATTGTGACTTTAGCCCGGGGTCTGCGCGCGCGTTATCCAGCGCACCGCGCGATAGCACGCTGGACGTGGCCGCTCTGGATGTACGTTTCCGTGACTGGGGTCATTGTTTATTTCATGCTGTATCAGTGGTTCCCGCATAGCTAGCACCGATGCTATTGCCTGTCTGAAGAAAGAAGAACACAACCGGCCAGAGAGCAACGACGTGTCGACCCTGCACCTCAAAATCGACGTCTCCGGGACCGTCGGCGATGCGGCCTGGCGCGAAATTAAGCCCTTCGAACAGATTCAGAGCGCCGGTTTTGGTCCACAATTTGGCAGCGGCGGCCGCTGCAACCATGCCCCGGACCAACCTCACTGCAAAGGCGAGTGGATTGGGGCCGAGATCAAGCTGCAGACGCCGCTTCTCGCCCAATACGCCATGTCCCACTACCTTGAGCAGGAACGCGTGCTCGACGCCGACGTGGAATAGTTCCCCACCCAGGACCACCGAACCTTCTAAATCCCTTTTTCGTATTGTTAACCAGAGGCCGCTGCAAACGTTATAGAGGATGAAGGGGCTGGATTCGCCTGTTCGAATCCGCGCTGCCCAACATAAGGAGCTTGCGATGGACGTGTCCTTTGTTGCCGTACCCGTGATTTTCGGTTTTTTTGCCTGGTTCGTCTGGATGCTCTTCAGCACCATTCGCCGCTACAAGATCGCCAAGTTGCAGGCCGACGTGCAGGGTAAGTTGCTGGACAAGGTCGGATCGGGGCAGGAACTGCTCGCTTACGCCCAGACCGACGCCGGAAGGAAACTGTTGGAGTCGCTGCGGGTGGAAAGCGTCTCGATGTACGGCCGGATTATCGGAGCGTTCCAAGTAGCGATTGTCATGATCTTCCTGGGCGGAGCGCTCTTGTTCTTGCGGAGCCGCGTTTACGGTGCCGAAGAAGGCTTTCTGGTATTCGGCACGCTCATCACCATGCTCGGGATTGGCTTCGCCGTCGCTTCGGTAGCTTCCTACTATCTGTCGAAGTCGTTTGGACTGCTGAACGGCGGCCGGGCCTGAGTTGGCGATGCACGGCATTGCCTGGTGATGATTCTACGAACTGTTCCATGAACCTGGATCTGGTGGCTCTGGAGCCCGCGGAAGTCGATGAGCGCAGCCGTGCCAGCCTGCGCATGGAGGAGTCTGCCTTTCGCGTCTTCTACGGCAAGACGGCGGGCCCGTTGCTTGGTTATCTTCTGCGCGTGAGCAGAGATCGGGCTTTGGCCGAAGACTTGTGTCAAGAGGCCTATTGCCGCTTCCTGAGCGCTCAAGCGCCGGAAATGGACGAGCGCCAGGCACGCAGCTATCTTTTCCGCATTGCCACGAACCTGATGCGCGATCGCTGGCGACGCCCTCGAGAGGATACTCTCGAAGAGGACAACTTCGAAGCTGCGTCGCGGACCCCGCACGCAGATCTGGGGGTCGAGATGCGCCAGGCCTTCGAGCGTCTCGGGCTCCGGGAGCGTCAATTGCTCTGGCTGGCGTACGTGGAAGGTTCGAACCACAAGGAGATTGCGGCTTGCACCGGCTTACGCGCGGCAAGCATTCGCGTGCTGCTCTCTCGCGCCCGGCGCAACCTGGCTAACCTGCTCGGCGCGGGCAAGCGCCATGAAGAGGTAACGAAATGAAGGAACTCTACTGCCACAAAGAGCTGGAAATGATCGCTGCGGCTCAGGCTGGCGTTCTCAGCCCCGAACTTCGCGATCACGCCGATGGCTGCTCTGTCTGTTCCGAGGTGCTGCTGGTCGGCGAGTTTCTGCAGGTAGACAGCACGTCCCTCGCCCACGAACTACAGCCAGTCGACGCCGCGGTCATCTGGCGGAGGGCTCAGGCGCGAGCCCGGGAGGCCGCCATCGCCAAGGCGACCTCGCCCATTCGCATCGTCAGAACCGGAGCCGTCGCGATCGGACTCATCGCGGCAACCTGGGCTGCGCTTGATTTCCCCGAGCCTTTCCACTGGCTGGACCTTGAGTTGAAAGGCCTCTCCTTCGACGGCAACTTGGCCGCGGCGTTGACGGGAACGACTCTGATCGGCATCATCGCCACGCTAGCCTGCGTGGGCTTGAGTTCCTGGTACCTGCTGCGTCAGGAGTGAGGCGATTCCGCCTTTTTCTCCGCACTTTCTGAGGAAACCCTCTGCATCTGGTATAGTCCTTCCGGGGTTCCATGCCTGTCCAAGGGAGTGCTTTTCCTGCTATTGATCCAGCGTCGCCCGGCGCTGCAGCCAAGCCTAAGCATTCCATGACCCGCTCCCAGAAAATCCTGTTCTTCGTTACCGGATGGCTGATCGTGCTGATGCCTTTTTTGTTCTGGTGGAATACCTGGTTTGGCCGGCATCTATCGGATCAGCAGTTGACTGAGTATCTGCAGGACGACAAGAAGCCTCGCCATATCCAGCAGGCCCTGGTACAAATCAGCGAGCGCATGTCGCATGGGGACGCAGCGGTGAAGCAGTGGTATCCCGATCTGCCACGGCTGGCGGGGTATCCAGTGGAGCAAGTGCGCAACACTGATGCCTGGGTCATGGGACAAGATACTTCGGCCCCGGGATTTCACGAGACATTACTGAAGATGCTCAGCGATTCCTCCCCGATGGTTCGCGGCAATGCGGCTTTATCGCTGGTGCGATTCGGCGATGCGACTGGACGCCCGCAAATCGTGGCGCTGTTGCAACCGGTGCGGCTCAACGCACCCCAGGGTGGGCGGATCCTCGACGCCGACAGCGCAGGAACCTCCATCCACCAGAACGGTTTGATCGCCAAACTGGCGCCGGACGCCTCATCACAGACGATCGAAGTCCGGTCGCCGATCCCGGGTCGCATTCGCTCGGTAGCGGAAACCGGAGCTCACATCGCCTCGGGCGGCGAAATCGCCATAGTCGATCCGGGCACGGATCAGGTATGGGAAGCGCTGCGGGCCTTGTATGTGGTCGGGCAGTCCGAGGACCTCGCGGCCGTTCGTCCTTATGAGCGTGACCTGCCCGACATTTCCAATGATGTGCGGCAGCAGGCAGTGGCGACAGAAAACGCGATCCGGAAGCGCGGCGGAACGAACTGAATCAAATCCCTAAATCGTCATCGCGCCCACTTCTTTTTCGACTTCCGCCGTATCGACCATGGCGATTGCGTCCCAGGGGCAGCCATCCAGGAAACATCCGTCCGGACCCTTGCTGAGGCATTTCTTGCAACCAATGCAAAGTGCGGGATCGATCTGGACGCGACCAAATGGTGGGTGGTCTTCGTCCGGCACCCAGAACATGCAGTCGGCGACGGGGCAATATTCAACGCAGGCAGGCGAACCGGCGCATCCGGTGCAGCACTCGGTGATGACGGCCAGTTCTTTGGGCTTCTTCTTGCGCGGAGTGGTGAGACCCTTCGATTTCGGTTCAAACTTCAGTTCGTCGGGCACCATCCCCACAGCTTTGGTGGCTCCGGGTGCGGCAGGCATGGGCGGCATTATAGCGCAAAAAGTCGGCCATGGGGCCCAGAGCTTGCGGTTCCACGTCGCCCGGAAGGCCCGTCATTCGGTCCGCCCAGCCGGCTGTACATACTGTTCGATCGCGCCCAAAATGATACTCGGCCTAGTCGTCAGGTCGGTCCCGCCCATATCCACTGTGCTCGTTCTGCTATAGTGATCGCCAGCGAAGGAGCACCCCAATGGCAGGCAAGAGTCTCAACCGGGTTCAGCTGATTGGCAACCTGGGCAAGGATCCCGAGATTAAATACACGCCGCAGGGCACGCCCGTGGCGAAGCTGACCATCGCCACCAACGAGCGATTCAAAGACAAGTCGGGCGAATGGCAGGACCGCACTGAGTGGCACAATGTCGTGCTCTGGCAGCGCCTGGCCGAGATTGCCGGCGAGTATCTGAAGAAGGGCGGCAAGGTCTATATCGAAGGACGTCTGCAGACCCGCTCCTGGGATGACAAGCAAACCGGCCAGAAGAAGTACATGACCGAGGTTGTGGCCAGCGATCTCATCCTGCTCGGCGGACGCGGCGAGGGAGGCGACTCCGCCGGAGGTTCGCGAGCATCCTCCAGCAACAACACCTTCGATCAACGCACTCCGGAACCCGAGCCGGCCGGCGCTGGTCCGATCACCGACGAGGACATTCCCTTCTAAGGCTTAAGCGGAGACGGTCGACGTTAATACCGGTCAACTCCGCCTGGCACCATCCGCTTGCCACGAGGTAGGTCCTGGAGCTCCCGGCAAGTTTCTAAGCGGCCAAAGTGTTCGAATTAGACGGTACTAAGGTGCAATTCCCTGCCCTGACAACCCCCTTTCTTCTTTGTACTTCCGGCCATAAGTTAATGTCACCATTGGTGATCTGTTGTGTCCGGTCCCTGCCTATTAGCTTTGCCCCACGGACTCGAACGTTAGTCCCCCACTTCGTTTTCGAGGGCGCAAATGAAAAGCATGTCGGCGGGTACAACCTGCGGTGCGGCGTCAGGATCAACTGGCACCGTTCTGTCGCGGCGGTACGAGCTCTTCATCGCTGCTTCTGTGCTCCTTTTCACAGTTTGGACAACCGGTTGTGAAATGTTCCAGGCCGGATCGCACAGCAATCCGCCGACTCCTAACTCGGTAACCATCACGGTCTCGCCGGGCACGGCGACGATCGTCGCCGGCAGTAGCCAGCAATTCACGGCCGATATCCGCAATACGACCAACACTGCGGCCACGTGGTGGGCGAGCGCGGGCAAAATCAGCTCGACCGGACTGTTCACCGCACCCCTAGTCAGTACGAATACAACCGTAGTGGTGTCGGCATACAGTCAGGCGGATTCCACGAAACAGGCGGCTGCCAAAATCACCGTGACTCCGTCGGGAACGCCATTCGTGGTGCAGACCTCAGTACTGCCCAATGGCACGACAGGGACACCGTACCTTGAGCCGGTGATCGCTTCCGGTGGCGAAGCGCCGTACGATTGGACCCTCACAAGCGGCGCATTGCCCTCGGGAATTCAGCTGGATCCTTCGAGTGGAGCGCTCAACGGCACCCCCAAAGCTTCCGGTTCGTTCGCCTTTGGGGTCACCGCGACCGACGCCCATTCGAATACCGCGGTGCGACAACTGACGCTGGTCGTCGAGGCGCAGCCGGTTCCACTTTCAGTGCAGACCTCAGTTCTGCCCGGCGGCACTGCGGGCGCGGCTTATCACGGAACGCTCAGCGCTTCCGGCGGACAGGCGCCTTACCAGTGGAATATCAGTTCGGGTGCGCTTCCGCAGGGCATGACGTTGACGGCTGCCAGCGGAGCGATCAGCGGAACGCCGTCCAGTTCGGGATCGTTCTCGTTCACAGTTATGGCCGCCGACTCTGCCTCGCACACGGCAACCCGCCAACTGACATTGTCGATTGCGCCGCAGCAGAATCCGCTGGCGATCCAGACGTCGTCCCTGCCTGATGCTACGGCGGGTACTGCCTATGTCGGAACGCTCGCGGCGACCGGTGGCCAGGCGCCGTATCAGTGGACCGTGACAGCAGGAACATTGCCGCAGGGCATTCAGCTGGAGGCATCGAACGGGACCATCAGCGGAACGACCAACCTTTACGGATCGTTCTCGTTCACCGTGTCTGCGACAGACTCGTCGTCGCACACCGCGTCGAGACAGCTGACACTTGTGGCCCTTTCCGGAACTTATAATCTCGACACCATTCCCAGCACGTTCTTTGGGCTGCAGAGCAGAGCCACAGGTGGAACTTATCCCACGGTGAATTTCGGTTCGTATCGTATGTGGGACACCGATGTGGCGTGGGCCAGCCTGAATCCTTCAGCGGGCGTCTATAGCTGGGCGAGTGTGGACGGGATACTGGCGCAGCTCAAGTCCAACGGCGTCAGCGACGGCGTGCTCTACACTTTCGGTGAAGTGCCGAACTGGGCCTCGAGCGCGCCTTCTGACGCGGCCTGCGATCTGGGAGCCCTGGGTGGTTGCGATCTCCCGGCCGATCTGAATCCTGACGGAACGGGCACCGATCAGACTTTCATCAACTTTGTGAAGAGCCTTGCCCAACACCTGAACAGCGCGACCTATCTGCAGACCCACGCGCACGTCCAGTACTGGGAACCGTGGAACGAGTGGTATCGCGATCCGTTGCTGGCTTCCTATAATCAGGGATGCATCGCCAAGCAGAGCTGTAGTGTTCGCGCCACCTACGCGCAGATGGTGCGTATGACCGAAGACTTGCGCTGCGTCCTTACCGGGACCGGCAGCGTCGATGGAGTTCCGTGCACTCGCACGGCGATCGACCCCACTGCGAAGATTGTCACTCCTGCCAGCCACGGGCGCAGCAGTTTTGGCGTGTCGGTCATGGAGAACTTCCTGCATTGCGACAGCGCTCCTCCGGCAACGAGTCAGTGCACGACCGGGGACAGGGGTCGCAACGCGGTTGACATCCTGAACTTCCACTTCTATGCGATGGAGACCGAAACGGCTGAAGAAATCACATCGCACATCACCAACATCAAGGCAGGTCTGCGGAGCAGCGACCTGACGGCGATGCCGTTGTGGAGCAGTGAAGGGGGTTGGGGTGCCGACTCTTCCCTGCCCGACCCGGATCTGCAGGAAGCGTTCCTGGTGCGGTATTACCTGCTCGGCTGGTCGAACGGCATTAGCCGCCTGACGTGGTACGAGTTTGATAACCCCACATGGGGTACGCTCTATGTCCCGGGAAAGGACGGAGGACTGACTTCGGCCGGAACCGCCTATCAGCAGATCTACAACTGGATGGCGGGCAATGCGTTGACACAGGCGTGCAGCGGTCCGACCTTCCCTGCCCAGGGCATCTGGACTTGCGGCTTCACCAAGCCCGACGGCACGCACATGCTGGCGGTGTGGGATTCATCGCAGTCCTGCAGTAACGGGGCTTGCACCACCTCGCTCTACAGTCACAATTCCATGTACTCGAGCTACATCAGCCTGAGCACAGGGAAGGCATCCAACCTGACCAGCGCGACGGTTCCGGTGGGAGCAAAACCCATCTTGCTCATCCAATGAGTTCCGGCCGAACCTAAAGCGACATTCGGACTCACGAAAGAAAAACGGCCTGCCGCACCGAGCGGCAGGCCGATCTATTTCCGGCTTAGATTGAGCGAAGCTACTGCACTTCGATCGAACCGTCCTGAGGTTGATAGCCAGCCTGGCTCGAACTGGTGCCAAAGATGACCATCTTCGTTGGACTGACCAAGTAGTAGCCGTACGAAGTGCTCAACGGCGTGGTGCCTGGCTGGTTGGCGATGTTCAGGGTGAGTGTTCCGCGGCCGTACGTCGCGTCAGGCGTGCTGAGGCTGGTAGCGGTCACTTGATTGGCGCCAGGCTGCTCGTTGTAGTTAACAGCGACGTTCGAATCAGCGATGCCGGACAGGCTCGTTCCGCTCAGTGTCAGTTGTCCGGAGAAGCTGGAGTCGAAACCGTTGGTTGCCAGCTGGGCAATATTGAAGGCCAGGGTTGCTCCGTTCGATGGCAGCGTGATTGAGCCCTGCTCGTTCGCGACTCCGGCGTTCGACTTGTTGTCGGTTTCGAGGATGTACATCTTCCCCGCTCCAGCGGCAGACGAGATCTGGTAGAAGACGAAGGAGCGAAGGGCGGACACCGTGACGGTACCGCGTCCGGTGCTGGAATCGAATGTATACGTGGAGTTGGCAACCGAAACCGGATTGGTGGCGCCGTTGATGTCCATCTTTCCGGTCAGATTGCTGCCTGTCTGGAATTGCCATTGCCCGGCGGCTCCGAACAGACCTTCTGCCGCCGAACGCTCGACAAGCAGGACATAGTTGCTGTTCATCGGGTCAGCCAGGGTGGCAGACTGCATTTCCACCGAGCCGGTCAGAGCTGCGATGGTGGGGCTGCCGCTGGTCGGCGTTCCCTGCTGGTCGGTCTGGATCAGAAGAACCTCGTCGGAAGACACCACATAGTAGGCAAACGTCCAGTGACCGGAGCTGGGGACCTGAGTCGAAGGCACCGTGCTCGGAGGAATCACCTGGACCGTCCCGCGGCCATTCGCGTCGACGGTCGTGGTATACGACGCGGAAAACGAGGACGCGCTGGCCGGCGGTGCGCACGGTGGCGCGGCCGGATTGCAGACCGTTCCATCGATTGTCCCGCTGTCATTCACATCCATGATGCCGTTGGTGATCGTCCCGCCTGAAGCGGAGAACTGGCCAGCCAGGACTTCAGGGTTCTGAGTTGTGCTGGAACCGCTCAACAGGCTGCCATCCATTCCGCCAAGCAGAATTGCGAAGTTCCCGCTGCCGACGCTGGTCGAGGTCTGCTTCTGGAATGTCCCCACACTTACGCCGGTCGCGTCCGACAGAATCATGCGGCCATGGCTGCCATCGCTGGCAAGGATGAGGCTGTAGGTGTCGGTTCCCTGCGAGGTCATGCTCAGAGTTCCCCGGCCGTCGGGATAAATCGCATAGCTGCCGCCGCTGATGTTGACGTCGCTGGCGCTGCCTTGCGGCGCGTTGAAATCGACGACGCCGGCGGTGATATTGCCGTTGCCGTCAGACTTGAAGCTTCCCATCGCGAATCCTTGTCCGCGAATGCCGGCGTGGGTGACCGAGAACACGTAGTAACCCGCGGCCAGACTGGCGTTGCTCATGGTCATGCTCGTGACGTTCATCGCCGTGGTGCCAGTGATCGAATTGCCCAGGCTGTCGGTAGCTGTGATCGTGGTGACGCCCGCGGTGTTCGCCGCGGTAGCGACGCCGCCCGTGGTGATGGTCGCAATCGATGTGGCAGAGGACGACCATGTCGAGTTGGCTGTCCAATCCGTGGTCGAGGTGTTCGTCCCGTCGGTCAGAGTGGCAGTCGCGGTGAAGTTCTCGTTGGCGCCGAATGCGACTGCGGGTCCGCGGGGCGAGACCGTGATCCCGGTCAATTGGAGCACGGAGGCGGTGGCCGTGCCGGTCTTGGTGGAATCCGAAGTCAAAGTCGCCGTGACGGTAACCATCGCCGGGGCGCTGACGACGTTCGGCGCGGTATAAAGACCTGAGCTGCTGATGCTGCCGGGATCGGAACCTCCGATTGACCAGGTCACGCCTGAACTGGAACCGGTGACGGTAGCAGTGAATTGATCCGTTCCTCCCGGAGCGACGGTAGACGAAGCTCCCTGCACGGTGACGGTAACCGGCGGCGGGGTATTGTTCGACGAATTGCCCCCGCAGGCAGTAATCGCGGCGAGAGCCAGCACAACCAGAAAACCAGGCACAAGTTTCGAGCGCATAGGGATTGGTCACTCCTCAAGTTTTAGGTTCAAATGGGGGGTTGCATTCAGCTCGTGGCGGGAGGGGTGACTCCGGCCCTGGGAGCTACACGGCACGTTGGCGCCATTCATCCAGTCGCGCGGACACTCGCTGACACCGAAGGGAGATCAACGCAAATCAAGACTGGCGCTCGCATGAGACGGCAGCGGAAGGACACGACTATATGTTCCCCTGCCGGAAAGGAATCTCAGGAAACTCGAAACGACCTCGGCCCGTAAAATTGGAGCAAATACCGAGCGAGACTTGATGACCAGTGGAGCCGTTCCTCGATGTGAAGCTGTGTCCAACAAACCTGACTTCCGCTCCTCCCGCACGTACGAGATCAAAATGTTCGAGGCAATGCAGGGAAGCCCCAGGTCTGATGGCCCATCCGTCCATAGTATGCCGAGGCTACGATATGACCTTCGTGCAGAACAATAGGAAAGACGTGCCATTACGTTAGTAACAAGGTTCCCAAGAGAAAGTTGCGCGCCACTGCACAGATCTGGAGAGCGGTGAACCATCGCGGTTAGCGCGCGGAATCTAGAGAAATTCTTCCCTCTGCTGTTTCGCCCCTTGCAAGAGCTTGCGACTCTCGATATTCTCAGCCCACTTCTGGATTGCACGTCGCCGTCCCCGCGCCGGGGCGGCAAATCCCCCGCAATACATAGGAAACGTTGGGATTCTTCGTCTCCCGAAGGCTCTTGGTCGTGGGAAAGACGAATGCAAAGTCTCTAACAACGCTCCGAACATCCGCGCTCGAAGAGCGGAGATTTTGATTTGAGGGGTCGAATCTTGGCCAGCAACGCAGCCGGTTACGAACCGGACACCTATCCTTCTCACGGCGACAGCCCATGCTGGTACGCGATTCGCACCCGCTCCCGCCATGAGAAGAGCGTGGCAAAACAGTTTGACGGCCTTCAGATCGAGAATTTCCTTCCGCTATATAACACGATTCACCGCTGGAGCGATCGACGCAAAGAGGTCGAACTTCCTTTATTTCCCGGCTACACGTTCGTGCGGTTGATCTACTCTCCACAGGAACGGGTTCGGGTGTTGCGCGTGTACGGAGTGGCCGGATTCGTGGGCTCCCAGGGCCGAGGAGCCCCCATTCCAGACCGGCAGATTCACGATATTAAGACCTTGTTGAACAACCATGTGCCCTTTCAAAGTCACCCGACCCTGCACATCGGCGAACGAGTGCGGATTCGGGGAGGAGCGCTCGACGGGGTGGAAGGCATTCTGCAAGCCCAAAAGAACGCGCGCGTGCTGGTCATTTCGATCGACCCGATTCAGCGCGCCATTTCGATCGATCTTGAAGGATATGACGTAGAAGTCGTCGGTTGACCGAGTTCGGCCGTTCTCGGGCTATGCCTTGGGAGCGCTTGCTATCCGGCCTTGCGGCCGCGAGGACCCTATGAATACATCAGAGATGAACGTGGCCCGAGACTCACAGACTGGAGCTGCCCAGCCCGATCTTTTAACATTGCGCAACTGCCGGGCCAGGGCCGAGAGGGATGCCATCCGCCAGGCCCTGGAGCGGACGGGCTGGATTCGGAAGCGCGCGGCCCGCCTGCTGGCCATCAGCTATCGAAGTCTGCTCTACAAGATCGAACGGTACAAAATCGAGCCAGATGGACCGGCAAGAGCCCGGGGCGGGGCCGCGGAAACGGCGTCGCGGCAGGGATAATTGTCAAAAGTGCGGTAAAATCGGTGTCTGGCGCGCCTTTGGCCGAAGCCGCTCCGGGAGCTCGATCCAACCCAAGGTCTCGGGCCGGCAACAAGAGTTTCCGGGGTCGACGACAATCAGGGAGACGCTACATGTTTCTTGAGTTTTATGGATTCAGAGAACAGCCGTTTGGAGTGACGCCGGATCCCCGGTTTCTGTACCTCAGCCCGGCCCATCGTGAAGCGTTGGCGTCTCTGTATTACGGCATCGACGCGGGGCGGGGCTTCATGGCGCTCATCGCGAAGCCCGGCATGGGCAAGACCACCTTGCTGTTTCAATTATTGCAGCGCTTCCAGAGCACGGCCCGCACCGCATTCGTCTTTCAAACTCAGTGTAATTCCAGGGAGTTCATGCGCTTCCTGCTGGCCGAGATCGGATGCGAAGTTCCCGTCGATCATGATCTGGTCAGCATCCACAAAGAATTCAACCAATGCTTGCTGCAGGAAGCCCAGGCGGGACGCCGCTTCATCGTAGTCGTCGATGAAGCGCAGAACTGCGATCCCTCCGTGCTGGAAACCATCCGTCTGTTGTCGGACTTCGAAACGCCGCGTGCCAAGCTGCTGCAGATTGTTCTCGCGGGTCAGCCGGAGCTGGCCGACAAACTGGCGAAACCCTCTTTGGGACAGCTCCGGCAGCGCATCTCAGTGCTGAGCCGTCTCGAAGCGCTGCCCCTTTCGGAGATTGAGCAGTTCATCGCCTACCGGCTGCGGATGGCCGGATATACCGGCGGAGCGATATTCACTCCGGCCGCGCGCAAGATGATCGCCGATTTGAGCGCAGGCATTCCGCGGAACATCAACAATCTCTGTTTTAACGCGCTCTCCATCGGTTGCGCGCTAAAACAGAAGACCATCGACGTTGATGTGCTGCGCGAGGTCGCCGCCGATTTCGATCTTTCCCGGCTGATCGCAGACCGGTCGCAGAGCCAATCGCAACCAATGGTTGGGAAGACCAGCGCGCCAACATTCGTGAACAAAGAGGATCCGATGTTGAGTCCGGCGGATGCGGTGGCGTACATGCGGGAGATCATTGACGTCCTCAACAAGCGCCGCCGGCTCGACAATTGACGCGGAACCTCGACCTCGGCTGTGCCATCCGGGCCGGAACAAATCCAATAGGCGCTAAATTATTCTAATGCAATAAGTTAACGGTAGCTTGATACTCTCGCCCCATCGTCTCCAGAGGCGCGGACAGGGGTATTCTTCCCGTGCGATATGGCACGAATGTACCATTTACAATTTAGGTACCCCGAGACTAAAGTCCCTATACAATTGTTGAGCTAGGGATGGTCGGCTCCAGGCTCGACCCCAGCGCCCCTTTGCGACCTTCCCTCGACTTTTTCAGATTGCTACTCTTGCCCCAGTCCAGGAGGATCGCTCTCATGTCCCATGGCACCGCAATTGAAGAAGCAACGGAGGTGGTGCGGCGAGCGGGTATCACCCCACGCCGAAAGCGCGTTCCGACCAACGGTTCTGAGCCCGGTACTGCTCCCATCCGCGTAGTTGTTGCCGACGGGACGCGCATGGGAAGCCAGCTAATCTCGGATGCGCTGCGCGAGGACAACCGATTCGCAGTCGTGGGCGTATGCGCCAGCGCCCGGGAGCTTACCGAGAGCATTGCCGCCAATACGCCCGATGTTCTCCTGGTCAACGTGAGTCTGGACGAGCAGGCCATGAAGGGCTTCGAAGTAGCCCGGCAGTTGCGCAGTTCGAATCCTGAGATCAAGGTCATCCTGCTGCTCGACAGTCCCAAACGGGATCTTGTCATCCGCGCCTTCGGCAGCGGAGCCAAGGGAGTGTTCTGCCGGGCGCAATCGATCGACATGCTGCGCAAGTGTATTTGTATCGTGCACGCCGGCCAGGTCTGGGCCAGCAGCGAGGAGCTGCACTTCGTGCTCGACACTTTTGCCGAGAGCACTCCGTCGCGGCTGGTCGATTCTCGCGGCACTGTGCTTCTCTCCAAGCGCGAGCAGGACGTGGTGCGCTGCGTGACCGAAGGACTCACGAACAAAGAGATCGCTCAGCGCCTCAAGCTCAGCGAGCACACCGTCAAGAACTACATCTTCCGGATTTTTGACAAGCTGGGCGTCTCCACCCGCGTGGAAATGGTTCTTTACGCATTCAGCCAGCGCTCAGGCGCACACGGCAACGCTCAAGATCCATTGGGCAAGCATTTGCCGGAGATCGAGCGCCAGCGACGGCGTGCCGAAGAAGGAATTGGATTGTCGCAGCACCGGCTCGGAGAGATGTACCGGGAAGGGCGAGGAGTCGCCAAGAGCAATTCTTCGGCGTACATGTGGTTCCTCATTGCGGAAAGTTCAGGCCGCGAGCTGTGCAACCGGGCACAAGCCGCTCTCGATTCCGTTGTCGAGGAACTCACGCGGGAGGAGATGGAGCAGGAGCAGCAGAAAGCTGCGGAATGGCTGGAGAAGCATGGATATCGCGTTTCGCTGCCGTCGCGAAGCGCGAAAATCGCAGAGTGAAATCCTGATCGAATCGCCGATCAGAATTCCGAAAGATCCTCAGGCTGAGGGATATTTCGGTTGCGGCCCGCAAGGGGCTCGTCATAACCGATGGCGACCAGAAACTCGGCCGGACCTTTCTCCTCAACGCGCACGACTTTCCCCGTGCCGTGAAGCCGAGTGGTGGTGGGCCAAGCCTCCTGCTTAAGCAGCAAGGTCATTTGGACAGGACAGCCGACTGGTATGAAGACTTCGGTGCGGACGAGCGCACCCCGAAGCGAAGCGTTTTCGCTGACTGCTCCGATCTGAATCGGATCGCCGTTGGTATAGCTGAGTATGACCGACTGCTGAAGGGCAAAACGGGGGCTCCGGCGACGTTCGAGGTCGTTCACGCAACCTCCTTTCCATGCTGCAACCAGGGGCGCAGCCGATTGTCCTTTGTCTTGGGTGTGCATCTAGATTATCCGAAAAGCCGAAAAATGAAATCGCTACCGCTGGAGCGCAGAGCTGCTTCGCCTTTTATTCGTCTGCGGCAACGGCATGACAGGCGGATTGGGCCGACCGTTCTGCCTTTCCGCATTGTCCTTCCGGCGGTTGAATCTCCTCGGCCGATATGTACCTTTGCGCAGAATGGGTTATGAACTTCTGTGATCTGTGACACAAGGCAGGGCAAATCTACATTACAATGGCGGGCGCACGAACCAACCCGCCAAACCTTCGTGTCGAGGAATAACCGATGTTTCCCCCATCTTCCACACGGTTCGAGTCATTCGGACCTGCGGTTCGTAAAGCTATAATCCAACGTACTCCCTGGGCCCTGGTGCTGTTGCTCCTGGCAGCGACTGCGCTTGCACAAACAGTGAGCGCTGACTTCGCCTCCCGGTCAGGAAACACGCATTCGATCCCAGCACGCATGTTCGGCATCAATGCGGTCAACCTTCAGGATCCCACTACCCTGACCGACATCCTCCAGGCGGGAATCACAGAATCCCGTGCCATGGCTGATATTCCAGTCGTATATGCCTCATCCGAGCCCGACTGGAATCAATTCGACTGGGACATGCAGTTGCTGCAAAACCAAGGCATGCATCCGCTGGTCACTCTGCTGGGATCGCCGTCGTGGCTGCAGCCCTCGACCAATCCTTGCAAAGCTGCCGGCAGTCCCGCGTACAATGCGCCTCCAACCAGTAACAGCCAGTGGGCCAAGATCGCAGCGTCGTATGTAGCCCACCTGGATGCAAACTTTCCGGGCCTCGTCCACGAGTTTGAGATCTGGAACGAACCCGAACTACAGAAATCCTTCTGCGTCGCCAGCAACACCGACGCAGCCCGGCTCTCCGAGTATCTTGCTCTCTACAGTGCAGCGGCCTCGGCGATGCGAACTCAGGCCAACAAAGACGGGGCCACCATCAAGATCGGCGGGCCGGTGGTTTCCAACTTCACGCTGGCGCTGGAATGGATTCCGGCATTGCTTTCGAACTCCGGGACCTACCCGAATGTCGACTTCATCAGCTATCACATGTATCTGACCGGACAACCCCAGATTGACGATCAGATGACGTGGAGCCAGCTGTATGGATTTACGCAGTCTACTACGCGCGGGGAGCTGCTGCATTATCTTCAGAACCTGAACCTTATTCGTACGGGAAAACAGGTTAATCCAAAATCGACACCCATCTATGTCACTGAATTCAACGACAATTGGGTGTTCGCACAGGACTGCTGCCGCAACAATCCGACGTATGGGCCGCTGTGGAACTCTGTCGCGATCGTCGATTTCCTCAACACGGTCTACGCCGGTGCAAACAGCGTGCCGACGAAGCTGTTCTACTTTGCCGGCAGCGCGCCCCCTTACTTCTGCATCGCGGGAGCCTGGAACTCGGCAATGAACTGCGACTCTTCTTCGCTCGATCTGTATCCGCAGTTCTTTGCCTACAAGCTGCTGGCCTCCCCCAACTACCTGGGGCTGTCGCAAGGGGGGCACATGGCCCAGTCAGTGTCGCCGGTGAATACCCAGACCGGGCTGCTCGCAACCGCGTTCTACACGTCGAAGCAGGACTCGTTCGTGATCGTCAACCCGGGAAACACCAGCGATTCTTCGGTCACGGTCATCGCGCACAACCCAGGCTACTCCACGGTTGAAGGCACGATGTATACCCTGGACCAGTCGAACCCGCGTATCGCCAGCGAATCGGTGACGTGGACAAAAATCAGTAATGGCTTTAAAGCGACAATCACGGTTCCAGCGCATGCTACGGTCGCTGTGATTCTCGCCCCGGCCAAAACGGCGCAGACTACAACAGGAGCCTCGCCGATTCAGCACTGATCGGTTAACCCAGCAGCTCAGCGATCTTCCGCCGATCGATCTTCCCATTCGCGTTGAGGGGGACTTCGGTCAGGCGGAAGACCCGGCTGGGAACCATGTACGTGGGCAGCTTGCGTTCACAGGCGGCGAGAATCTCGGCGTCGCGTGAAGAATTCGTTCCCCAAAGGACAGCGACGATCCCCGCGGCAGATCCTCCCTGCATCGGCCAGGGAATTGCGACCGCCAGTTCGGTGTCGGCAGCCTCGCGTAGGACGAGATCGATCTCCTGTAATTCCACGCGATAGCCATTGATCTTGACTTGGTGGTCCCTCCGTCCCAGGTAGTAAATGCAGCTTTGTTCGTCTTGCTTGACAAGATCGCCCGTGCGGTACCAGATCCGGTCGGAGCCGGCGAGGTTCACGAATTGTTGTCGCGTCTTTTCCGGATTGTCCAGGTATCCGGGGGCGACCTGTGATCCGCCGAGGCACAGCTCGCCCGGTTCGCCCATGGCGGTAGGCGAAAGATCATCATTCACGATGCGGCAATGCTGCCCCGTAAAAGGCAGACCGATAGGAACGATTCCATTCAAGCACTGCTGCAGCGAGGTCTCGCGATGCCAGCGATAGTGAGTGAAAGCGATTGTCGCCTCGGTCGGCCCGTAGAGGTTTTCGACGACGGAATTAGGGGCGGCCTCCTGCCAGGCTGAGGCCATGGCGGCAGTGAGCGCTTCGCCGCAGAACAGGCTCCAGCGCAAAGACGGGAAAGCCCCCGGTTCGAGCAGTCCTAACTTGGACGCAAACAAGGCGACCGAGGGAACCGAGAACCAGACCGTCAGTTGCTTATCGTCGATGTAGACCGCTGGGCACAGAGCCGATTCCGCCGCGAAAGGACAGAGCGTCGCGGCGGCATCCCAGCATAGAAACAAGTCGTGGACACTGAGATCAAAGGTCAAATCGAAATTCTGCGAGCAGCGATCCTGCGGAGTGAGTTGGTAACGGCGCCCGGTGTACTCAAGATAAGCGCTGACATTGCCCTGGGTGACAGCGACTCCCTTCGGGATGCCCGTGCTTCCCGAAGTGAACAGCAAGTATGCCGTGGCGTCGGGCGAGACGTCGGGATTACGTGGCTCCACAGAGGCTCGCATGTCACCGGCCGTGAACACGGTGATCGGGCCGGACACCTCAAGTTGGAAGTCAGGGTCCGGCGTCAGAACGATCAGTGGCTGGGCGACACGCTCCAGGAGTGATTGAGCAATCCCGCTGCATTCGGCGCCGACAATCAGCGCGGCGCTGCCCGAGGCATTCAGCATGGCAAGGTTCCGCTCCACCGGAAATTTCGGATTGAGTGGAACGTAGCCGCGGCCAGAAGCAAGAATCCCGAGAATTCCGGAATATGCAGCGACGCTGCGATAGGCCAATATCGCGACGACCGGCGAGGCGTCGCCCAGCGAGTCGTTCAAGGCGTGAGCGATTTTTGCCGCCTTGTCCCACAACTCGCTGTAGGTGAAACGCTCCTCCCCCAGCTCGAGAGCGACATTCTGCGGATAATTCTGGAGCGAACGCAGAAAACCGGTCAGCAAGGTACGGCCTTGCTTTGTTGGCGATGGGACTGCGTCTGTCTGGTTGTTCAAAACTTCATTTCGAAACATGGCTGGAATCTCAGATTCGATCTCAGGGGGCAAATATCGTTGAGAACAGGTTTACGGGACCGCGACGGTTTCGGAGCCAGTAGCCGTTCCGCCATTGGCGTTGGCGGATACCTGGATGCTGGTCTGCGCAGTCACATAGTACGTGCTCAGGTTGAAAACGACGGTATTGTGTCCGACGCTGACGACTACGCTGGAGGGCATCGACTTCACAGCGTTCGCGCCACTCACGATCGACAGGTTAACGGTAGTCGCGGCTACGACCGTCTGCTGCATGACGACTCGCACTTGAGTCGTGTTTCCACCCGTAACCGGGTTTGTCAGAAAGACGACGCTGACAGGCGCTGGAGCGAGGACAGTCATGGTCCCGGTGGCACTGCCGGCGCTGGTCGAGGCCTGAATCTGCACATTTGTTGTGTTGGCGACACCGACAGTAACAACGGGAAACGTGGCGCTAGTGGTCCCCGCAGAAACCACAACGGTAGCGGGAATGGAGGAGATCGCGCTGGCCCCGGTCAACACCGACAGATTCACAGTGGTATCCGCGCCGACGGCGCTGGCTACGGTGACCTTGCCGGTGATGGTATGCCCACCAAGCTGAGGATTGGGCGCGAAGGTCACTGAATTTGGCGCGGCCACATTGGCGCCGGGAACGACAGTGAAACTCGCTTGTTCGGTGTCACTGCCCACAGTTGCGGATACCGTGACGGTCGTCTGGCTGCTCACCGCCTGGGTCACGATTTGCCAGGTGACATACGTACCGCCTTGTGCAATATGCACAACCTTGGGCATGGACGAAATCGCGCTGCCTCCGCTGACGATCGACAGATTGACTGCCGTCTGGCTCGCCGCGGTGGCCGAAAGCACGACCTTGCCTTTGGCGGTGTTCCCGCCAACGATCGAAGCTGGCGTGATGGTGAAGCTCGAAATCGTTCCCGGAACAACCGTCAATGCCGCCGACGCGTTGGTGCTGTTGTAAGCAGCCGTGAGTGTCGCTGGGGTCGAGGTTGATACCGCGGAGGTGTTCACGGTGGTAGAAGCGTTGTGCTGTCCTGCAGGGATGGTGATGGTCGAATTCGTTGACGCCGGGCCTGCGCTCGTCAGATTCGCGGTGAGTCCGCCTGCAGGTGCCACTCCCATCAGATAGACAGTTCCGTTCGCGGACTCGGAACCCGTGACCGACGGAGCCACGCCCGTGACCGGGGATGATGAGTTCGCCGCCGGGGGATTCACAAGATAATTGAACACAACCGGGTTTGAGTTCACTCCGGTGCAGTCGAGAATATACAGCCCCGTGTCCTGATCGCTGGCCAGCACTTTGTCCTGACCAAGATAGGGATAAATCCCCCAATTGCCGTCGTACTGACCGATCGTGACTGCGCCGGGCCACGTGTCATAGTTCCCCACCATGATCGGGTTCGCCGGATCGCTGATATCGAAAACGAACATCCCTGCGTTGTACCAGGAGTGGTACAGCAGGGTTCCGACCACGGCGGGATTGTGTGGACTGACCGATTCAATCCCGTAGGCCGGCATTGTAATGATGGAAACCTGAGTCGGATTCGCAGGATTCGATACGTTGTAGATGCGCGTGTCCCCGCCGTTTGCGTTCAGCTCCCGCGACCCGACGAGATAATTCCCATCGGGTGTTGGCGACGAACTGTGTGAAAGGGATCCTGACAAGATGGTGCCCAGCAATTGCGGCGGTTCGGTCGCTATATTGGTGACGTCCCAGATGTCGGTATGCCCGCCACGCCCGGAGGTATAAAGGCGGTTGCCGAGAATGGATGACTGCCGAATCGAATCTGGGTCCGTAGTGAGGAACGTCCACTTCAGGACTGGCGATGCGGGATTGCTGATGTCCCAGACCTGCATGTAAGGATCGACCAGGAAGTGAGGAACATAAAGATAGTTGCCGCTGACCAGCACGGTATGCACGCTGTCCCAGCCGCCGACGGCGGAGGTGATACGCGTAATTAACTGCGGATGGTACGGGTCGGAAAGATCGACGATGTGAATTCCACCCAGATTATTGCTGGCAAAATACCCGATGCCGTTCTGGACCTCGACGTCCTCCAGGGAATTGTCGCAGCTGGTTCCGCAAATCGGATTGTTCACGCTGTAGGTGTAATTCGCAGCCAGCACCGGGGCGTCGGGATTCGTAATGTCGAAGATCAGCACGCCATTCGCATCGTATGAACCGACATAGGCGAAGTTGCCGTCTCCCCAGACGTTGGCATAACGATGGTGGCCGGGATGAGGATCGGCATTCGCTCGCAAACGAATGTTGATGCCCTGGGCAGATGCCAGCCCGCTCAATGCCGCGATCAGACAGGCCGACTTCAGAAATGCTCGGACCGGGACTGAAGGTTTCACCACTCGACTCCTCTGTTCATGGAAGACAGATTCTTGAAGGCCATTCGAACGCAGGGGCAGGAACATTTCTACTGACGGGGCTTGCCGATTCTCTCCGCAGTCGCAAACATCAGGCAAACCGTATCCATATCTTTGGGCTGAATCTTGGCCGCCGGGATGCGGCGGTTGGTGAGCTTTTCCAGCTTGACGAAGATCTCGACCAAGGCAAAAGAATCGATCAGACCGGAGGACACGAGGGGAGTCTCGGATGTGATCTCGACCCCCGGCCGGCGGACAAGTTCCCGCGCGATGTAATCGGTCATTTCCTTGATCGCTTCAGTCACAGAAACTCTCCCAGTGGTCGCGGCAACTCCAGGCCGTGCTGGTCAGAATTGCAGATAAACGAATACTGCCTTGTGGATGCTCATGATCACAATCGAAAGCATGGCCGCCGAATACATCAGGGGCGATAGAGCCCAGCCCACACGCGACATCGCGGGAACCTGCTTCAAATTGTCGGCCAGGCGGCGCAGCCCCGCAACCATAAAGTACGCGACTGCAATCACGATAGTCATCGCGACGAAATTTCTGGACAGAACAAAGTGATGGTATCCGGAGAAATGAACCAGCGCCTTGAACATCGTGGCCGCCTGGTGCAGATCGTTGGCCCGGAAGACTACCCAGCTCAGCAGCATGAAACAGAAGGTGACGGCCCATCCGGCGATGCTGGCAAGACCCGCCGGAATCTTTGTGTTGGTTCGGCGCTCCAGTTGCTGATATTGCCGGTGCGCCACCAGGAAAAGGCCTTGCAGCGCGCCCCAGATGATATAAGTCGAGTCTGGACCATGCCAGAATCCAAACAGCATCATGGCAATGATCAAGGCGAAATGGCGCCACCACACTTGCGGCTTCCATGTCGCAAGAGGCAGGAAGACATAATCGCGAATCCAGAACGACAGCGACATGTGCCAGCGTGTCCAGAACTCTGCCGGCGAGGTCGAAAGAAATGGATCGCGGAAATTCTCGCGCAGGCGGATGCCGAACAGTCGCGCGGTCCCGATGACGATATTGGAATAACCGGCGAAGTCGAAATACATCTGGAATCCGAATCCGAGCGCCAGGATCAGGACATCCGCTCCGGTCCAGCCGTGCGCAATCTGGTTGAAGCCGAAGTCGACGCCCTCTCCCGGCCGGAGGCCGGCACCTAACATCTGCGATAACACGGTTTTCATGAACAGGCCCAGGATGATGCGACGAACACCCTCGGTGATGTCATCCCAGACAGGTTCGGCGTTGCGAAATTGCGGCAACAGCTCCGGCAAGCGGCATACGGGACCGGAGAGCACGGTCGGCCAGAAGGCAAGATAAAGACAGAATTCCGTCAGCGAAGGATCGAGTTCTTCCTCCCGATACACGTCGAACAGGTAGCTGAGCGCCTCGAAGGTCCAGAAAGAAACTCCAACGGGGAGGATCAGATTCTCGAGGAATCCTGGCAGATGACCCGGGCCCAGTTGGGTTGACCATACCGGCAGATACTTGAAGGTGCCGAGCAGCAGAATGTTGAATCCAACCCCGACCCAAAGCCGCCCGGCAGTCGGCTTGCGTCGCAAGTAGTTCCCCAGCGCGTAGTTCACAACCGAACTGACAAGCAACACCGCGAGGAACTTCAGGCTCCACGTCGCGTAAAAGAAGTAGCTCGCGGCCAGCCACAGGATCTGGCGGCCTCTGGTTGAGCGGATCAGCCGCGAGAGAACCCACACCACCGGGACAAACACGAGATAACTGAGGCTGAGGAGGTTCACTGGGATCCTCCCGCCGCATTCGACCAGCGCAGGATTTCCGGACCGGCGTCGGCGAACAGCTTCTCCGCCAGAAGCTTGTGCCCCGCCTCAATGAAATGGTAGAAGTCGTGCTGGCCGGCCATCATCGCAAAGGCTCCGCGTTGATTGGCAGCGTAGTTAGCCCAGTAGGCTTCGGGAACGGCGTGAGAATAGTCGAGGCAAGTCACTCCGTAACGTTGACACAGGCGACTGACGTCGAGCCGCATCCGGGCAAGGTCTGCGGGAGCGTCCGGATTGGGCTTGAGATCACGAACCGGTCCGAAGAACAGAATGAGGTGGATGCCTCTGGAACGCGCATACCGCATGAGGAGTTCCAGCACCTGCAAGTTCGTGTGATACGGGACAGCCGGCGTGGGAATCAAATCGGCGGAACTGATGTGCAGAAGGCGGTGCTCCAGTTGCGCATAGCGGAGCAACCCCAGTGCCATGAGATTCTCCCGTTGTGCAAACAACGGCCATCCCTGCGCTCTGGCCTGGAGTTCATCTTCCATCCGATCCGCCATCGATTTCTGCACGACTCTCCCATCCGGCCCGGCCGCGGTTTTGTTGAGCAAAGGAGTCAATGTCTTGGCCGCGTCGGCCAGATCCGGGTTTGCGGCAACGAGATTTCGGAGCGCGTCACTCACGCCCTGTTCTTCGACGAGTGACTGGATTTCGCTGCGTACGCCAAGATCCCGCAACTCCGCCAAAGCCAAATCAATGATGACGATTTCGTGCTGCGAAGACGGCGGTTCAATGCTTGCCGCCGTTCGCAGAAGCATCTCCGGGATATCCATGCCGGGCGTAGCACCGATATGGACCCGTGCCGCCTGCCCGTCCTGCCTTGCCAAGAGAATCTGTAACCACTGGGCTGTGTTCAAAGAACCAGAGGGCGCATCAGGACGAGAGAAAACCTGTGAGTCACCGAGATAGAGCAGGCTCGCGCGAGCGGAGGAGTCGTCGGCAGGTGTGAACACGGCTTGCGCAACCGCCAGATCCGCGGCCGAAAGCCCCGCACCTCGGGCCACGGCTTCGCGCTGGGAACGCTCCTCGGCCTTGAGTTCGATATTTCGCCGAGCCACCGCAGCCAGCCAATTGCCCAGGAGGATTGTCAGCAATAAGGAAAACACCGGCACATAAGCGCGCCGGCAGAGGACAATCCATGAAACGGCCCGCACGCGGGTCTGACCTTGAGGAGAAGACCGAGTGTCTCCGCGCTTCGTTTCGATTTCCGCTTCGGAAGTGGGCATTCTCTGGAGGTTGCTGCGCAGCGGCGTTGACTTGTTGATGGTGCTCTATCGACCGCCCTGGGCGGTCGCTGTTTCTCCGACGACCTCGCGCGGCCGGGCCGTCAGGTCTTTCACGCGGGTGGCCAATTCCTCGACCACAGGGGTGTCGTCTTGCACCTTGGCCAGATCGTGCACCTCGTCCTTATCTGTCAGCCAGTCGTAGAGTTGCGGACCGAACTTTTCGTGATAAATGTAGTGCCACTTGGGACTGACCATCGATTGCATCGACCCGGAATAACATGGCCAATCCTTGTTCGAATGGACGAACTGCGCGAGCTCCGAGAGCGGATAGGGCCACTCCGGATGCGGTCCGGGGTCTTTCCACAACTGCACCAACGACGGCCCCGGGAAGAGAGTTTGGTTGCTCCACCCGAGCAGATCCATCACCGTGGCTGGCAAGGCTGAGGTCGTCACCGGAGTCTCGATTCGAATCCCGGCGGGCACGACGCCCGGCTTGCGCACAATGAACGGAACGTGGATCAACTGGCGATAGAGGGCGTTTCGGTGACCAAGCATTCCATGCTCATCAAGCAATTCGCCGTGATCGGAGGTGAAGATGACGAAGGTGTTGTTGGTCAGGCCCCGGCGATCAAGTTCGTGGAGAAGATTCCCGACAAAAATATCGACATCGGAAACGCCGTCATCGTAGTAGTCCGCCACGCTGCCTTGGCCGTGCGAGAACCTCTGCCCTGCCGAGTGATCCGGGCCATAGGGGCCATGCACGTCATAAAAGTTCAGAAACGCAAAGAAAGGGCGGCTCCGATCGCGATCAATCCACGTCAGAGCGGCATTGTCGATCGAAGGACCGCGTTTCCGAATGCCCTCTTCTCCCACCATCTCCAGATGCGCCAGGCTGTGAAAACCGAGGCTCACCAGGAACATCCGGAAACGATCGTGATTCAGAATAAGCGTGGCGAATTTCCTTCCGAGGACCGTCCGCGGGAACATATCTTTCGTGGTGAAGTCCTCGAAATGCGTGAAGCCGCGAGCCAGCCCCATGTGCCGCGAGAAGAAAATCCGGTTGCCCGAGAAACCTGCGGTGCGGTAGCCGTGGCGTTCGAGAGCTTCTCCCAACATGGGATATCGGTTATCCAGCGTTTGCACCGAATGTCCAAGGAGAGACATCGGTTTCACACTGTCGGCTCCATGTTCGTAGGTGTAGCGTCCGGTGAGCATGGAAGCATGCGACGGCAAGGTCCACGACGATGGCGCGATGGCATTGTCGAAGGTCACACCTTGCTTGGCCAGTTCGTCGATGTGCGGGGTGGTCTCGCGCGAGTATCCATAGGTCGACATGTGATCGGCGCGCAGGGTATCGATCACGATGACCAGAACGTTCGGAGATCCGGCCGTCGCCGGCGGCAGGTTGGCAAGAGCCCGATGTTCGCGCCACCAGTCTCGACCCTCACCAACCAGCAGGGCGAGGATGATGGCCGCAGCGAGCAGCGGCAAGGTCGTCCGCCAGACCCGAAATGTGATCCGTTGGTGTTTTACGAACCAGCGAGTCAGAGCAACGCCGACGCCGATTCCCAAAAGAAGGTCTGCATGGTAGGTGAGCCGTTCCGTCAAGGCCAGCCAGATGTAGACCATTCCCGACCCGTATACGAGCACTGCAGTCCGGGTCAACGGCATCTTTGGAAGGAGTTTCGCGGCAACCGCCAAGCCGAGAGCCAAAAGCAGAGCGACTCCCAGATCGACGATCGGCGCAATCCAGATAATGGGGACGGAAACGTGAACCATACTGCCCCAATTTGCCCAGTTAATGCGTTGGAAGGCGAGAAGCCCGAAGCCCTCGCCGATGCCGGTCACCAACGCAAACCAGGCGGCGATGAGCAGCAACGAAGGTTCGCGTTCTTCCTGTTTCTCGATCAGATGTGCCATGGAATTTGTCCCCAACAGGACAAACCGGTCCCAGCCTGCGAGTTCTCGGGACACAGTTGTCTTGCCTGATTTATTTGGCTGGTCTTTGATCCACGCATCAGCGGCGCGGAGCGCCCGCTAAACAGAATCGAGTCACTGCACGACCGGGGAGGTGTAATCCAGCTGCCAGACTGGTGGAGCGGACACAAGCTGCCGGAGATACGCCAATTCGCGGCGAGCCAGGCCGGCGAACCGTCTCCGCACCCAGGCTCGACCCGCCGTGGCGTAAATCGCTGCCGCCGGCGAAACAGGGATTGTCTCCCGGCAGGACTCGTGATGGGCCATCGCCTGAAGATAGGCGAAGCGCATCACGATATTGTCAGGTACACCGAAAGTCATCTGGCGGTGAGCGAAATAAGATTCGCGGAAGATGTCTTTCTGCTGCGACAGTGGCAGGCGCATCGAACCGGCAATGGCGCGCCACGGCAACAGGGTATCGAAGAACGTGGTGAAGGTTGCGACGTCCTCGTATCCGAATCCCACCCGGCTTGAGCCGAAGTCGATCACGTAGATGCTGTCGTCCTTCACCAGAACATGGAGCGGGGTGAACTCCGAATGTATGCGGCAGAGAGGACGGCGAAAGTCCGGATAGTCGAGTCGGAAGCGCTGCAGAAGCGTCGCCAGTGCCGGATAGAGCTCAGCAACCCCGCAGTTGCGGAAGACATCTTGCACTTTTGCCTCGGCAAAAGATCCCTCCAGCCATTCGAACGGATTGGCCTGCTCGCATTGCGTCGCGGCATGAAATCTTCCCAGCCATTCTCCACTCAGAGCCAGCAAGTCGGGAAGGTTGGAATGGTTTCTGCCCACATCGAACAGGAGTTCTTTGAGTGATTTGCCCTCGACCATCTCCAGCAGCAGCAGCTTGCGCTCGGGGAAGAACGCCAGTACCTGCGGGCATCGAGTTCTGGGGTTTGCCCGCCAGATTTCGGGCGCAATACTTTTCAGAACGTACTCTTCGGTTTCCAGCCGCTGCGGACCGCCATAGTTCGCCAGGTCGCCCTTGGCGAAGAAGCGTACGAGGTTTCCGTTCTGGGCGATCTCCACAGCGGCGACCTCGTGCATGCTCTGGTGGGGTAAAGGAACGATCTTGACCATTGAGGCCGGTCCCTCAGGCGGCACTGGAGACAGCTGGCGAAGAATGTTGTCGCGGAGCTCTTGCAAAGTTGGTGCGAGACGGTTGTTTCGTTTATCAGGATTCAATGATTGGTTTCCAGTCTGAGCGAGAACGAGGGTTTTTAAATATCCAGACATTGCTCTTAATTGATTCCGGTTCCTACATCCCAAATTCCGAACGTTCCCAGAGAGCGTCAACGATCGAGCGCTTGACCAGGCGGAGTGTGGCCAGGAAATCATGCACGGAGTTGATTTCCCTCCATTTCCGGCGCACCCGGCGCGCCAGCCAGAGCGCCCCGTCGACATGGGTGACATCAAGAACAACATTCCAAAAGACCCAAAACACCTGCCCGCGCAGGAAGTTCTTTCGTTCGTATCCGAACTTCTCCAGATCGTCCCCGGCCAGCCAGTTGAACCGCTCATGCTTGGCGCGATTCCAGTTGGCCCATCGCTCGACGGGGTTGAAGTTCGTCGGCTTCTGCACCGGATCCCAGTGAATGCCGTTAGCGACCCAGGGAACATCATGCGAAGTCGGCTGCCCGCGAAGGGTAGACGAACCCCGAACCGGCAGGTTGGCTGCCTTCGCATAGTCATAGGCATCGGGATCGAGTTGCAGGTATTCAAAAATCCGGCGAAGTTCTTTCTCGACGTTTCCGTACAGATCTTCGTAGCGAACGAGCAGGAACTGCTTCTCGGGATGATTCGCGCGGTGGTTCTGGATAATCTGGGCGGACGAAGCCCACTCGCGGGCAGCGTGTCCGTAGGGACGATCGAATGTTCGGACCGCCGACTCCACCACCGAACGCCCGTCCCGCACCAGCACGACTAGGGGTGACCCGGGGAACAATTCAAAGAACAGTCCGAGGTTCTTGACCGTGGGTGTCTTGGTAACCAGGCGCAGAGGACGTCCGTTGGTCGTCTCTTTTCCCGCCAATTCCTTGCGCTTCTCAAGTTGTGTCGATAGGAAGCCAATCAACCCCTGGCCCATCTGTTGGGCAAGGGCCGCTCGCTCCGCCTGCAATTCCTCGGAACCCCAATGCTGTTTCCACCAGCGCGCGACACCGTCGAGGTACCTGGCAAGCACGTGCGCGTTGGCAACCAGATTGTCTTCCTCGAGAACCGAGCTCCCTGAATCGCATTCAGGGTGCATGCGGACGAGATCGTGAAGGTAGTTCGTGCCGCAACGTGCGGCAATCCCCAAGATGAAAATGGGACGGGCCGCAGCGCGCGGAGCGTCTGCGGCTGGGTCGTGAATCTGATCCAACACTTCTTGATCACCCATGGTTTGGCTTCCCTGTTCGGCCGGGCCTGATTGGTTGCTGATTGATTCTGAAAAGATGCTCTTGATGTTTCTGAAAGCAGAAACTTCCGGCGCTAGATGTAGCCAAGACCGGCCAGACGGTCCTGAACGAGCTGTTCGATGTCGGACTCTGCAAGTGCCGCATCAGGAGTTCTCTTCTCCAGGCCGGCGACGAGCGATCGCCCCGGAATCGACTCGGGAATGCTGAAGCCTGAAAGATCGAGCAGAGTTGGCGCAATGTCCGGCAGCGTGGCGCCGGCGTATTCGCCGGCTAGAGGACAATTGGGAGCTGCAAGCAGAAACACTCCGTCTTGCGAATCTGCGGGCATAGATATCACGAGAAAAATCGTCTCGCTGTCGAGCAACTCCATGAAGCTGCCAACCTGTTCGTCAAGCCAGAGATAGTAGTCGGGAACTACGCGTCCGTGCGGAATGCGGTCGAGCCCCGTCTCGACGAAGTGGAAATAATCCCATTCGTGTTTGCTTGCGAGGTGGCGCGCTACCTCCCATTGCTTGCCGCTCGTGGTCACGATTTCGTCGAGAGGCCGATCTTCGGGAAGCGCCGCTGGGTCTTTGGGACCGACCGCGTAGTCGCCGAATAATTGTTGCAGCTCTTCGTGGATGCTCGCAGGTTCCGTCGGCTCACTTTTTGTCGCGACGCAAGTCACTCGAATCGCATTCACAGGCAATGAAGAATCGGACCGAACACCGATCAGGATGGGTCTCTGGCTCGCATGCGTCAGTGGATCGCAGATTGCGACATTCGCGATGGATGACGAATCCTCTGAATCGAGGCTTGCGTCCTGAAGTTTCCCGTAGAGTCCGAGATCCATTAGACGGCGAATATTGCCGAGGCGCTCGTCGTTGAAGATGAGTTCCGGCGTTGTGCCGTCAAGTTCGAGTATGCAGATTTTCATAGGAGTATTCGAGATCAGACAGTAATCAGGCGACAAGGAGAGCCTTGCCCTCCAATTTGTCCCCTCCGGGAGCGTTGAGAAACTGAAGAATCGTCGGCGACAGATCAGTGATCTTCGCCTGACCATTGGCAGCTTTCCGGTTCATGAACAAAATGCCTGGGACCGCTTCCGGATCGATGATGTGATCGCCGCTCCAGCGCCGTGTATTGTCCTCAAACAGCTGGTGGGAAAATCCTCCGACGGCAGTTTCCCAGGAAACCCGGTAACCGGGCTGAAAGTTGATGAGAAGATCGGGAGACTCGCCCGCATACGCTCCCGAATAGATCTCTTCTCTCCGGGAGACGCTGCGAATTCCAGGAACTGCTTTGGCGGCATCGATCAGACCTTGCATGCCCGTCGTAATGGCATTACGAACGCGGTCGGCCTCTGTACCTTCCTCGAGAATCCCCTCTCGCTCGCGGCCTTTCATATTGAGATAAATGCCGCCGAGTCCGAGAGCGTAGGCGTAGGTTTTGGACCAGTCCACTCCGATGAAATTTTCCTTCAAGTCGGTAGAGGGAGTCCTGCCATCTTTCAAGGCCAGCAATCCGTTCTGCCAAAGCCAGGTGTTGGTATGGAAGGAGCGCCGGAACGAATTGAAGCCGTGGTCGGAGAGAGCGATCAGCAGAGTGTCTTCATCGAGCCGCTCCATGACGCGGCCGACCGTTTCATCGCAACGGCGGTATAGCGCGTTAACCTGCTCTCCGAGTTCTGCGGGAAGGTCGCGGTGAAACCCTGGATGCTCAGGATCGCGAAAACGCCACAGCATATGCTGCAGGCGATCGGGAGTGTCAAAGAGAACGAAGAAGAATCCTTCACTGAACCGTCTCAGCTCATGGTCCATCATCTTCTCGCGCTCTTCGTAAACCAGATTGCATTGGGCGAGGTAATCAGCCTCGTCGAAGCGTCCATTATTGAGGCCATTGTGATCTTCGGCCATGCCCAGGGTGGCGAATAATCCGATCTCTTCCGACAAGCGCTTGGCGTAGTCCGGAGGGGAAGAAATGGGATAAACCGGCGCCGCGGGATCAAAATTCACCGGCGAAACGTAGAACTCGATGACCGGCGACAGCCGCCGAACATAAAACCGCACCATACCCGACGCCGATTGCAGCATCGACAACTTGAACTTCACTCTGATCCAAGGGCTCCAGCACCTTTCGCGGAGCTCGACAACAGCCGGCGATCCGCCCGTCTCAATCCGCAGCGTCTCGCCACTTTTCTGCACGCGGATGTCGACGCGGAAATCTCCGGGAGGATTCGCGCGCAGGTTCCGCGGACCGACGATGTAGGTTTTGAGATCGTTCCCAGGCTCAAGTGGGACAAGATTCTCATGCTCTTGCGCGGCCACAGTCTTGTCCTGCGTATAGAAGGCGCCAGTTCCCTGCCCGCCGCGAAGGTCGGGAACTCCGACGCCCGCCAGCATCGTTCCTTTGAGCGTGTCGGGCGGAAAAGTACATGGGCAGCGCAAGACCGTGCTGGGGATGCCAGCGTTGGTCAGATGCTGCCAGATCGCGATTCCGTTTCGACGGCTGACCACTTTCGGCTGGGCCAACATGCTCTTGGGCCGCTCGAACCGGCTGAGCGCAAGATCGGGAAGGTAGGTCTCGGGATCCCTGCGAATGAAATCAAAGATTCCGTGGCCGCCCGGGTTGACCCCCGTCGCGAACGAAGACCAGGCCACCGGAGTTTGTGCCGGATAGGTGGTCTTCATGCGGGTGTATGACCCCATCGCGCGCAAGCGGGACAGGTTGGGCAGGTCCCCATGCGCGAGCATTGATTCCACAATGCTCGGCTCGAGCCCATCGAGGCCGACGACAACTACCTTCTTTTTGCCCACGGGCGCGCTTACTCCTTCGCCTTCGTATCTTCTGTTGCCACCGGAGCAGGCACCGGTTCAGGCGTGCCCTTGAAGTAGCGCACGATCTTATCGAACGCCACCAGAACCTTTCCCCAGAACATGAGCAGAAAGGCGAAAATCGCCGCCAGACTCGACGTCAGGGGCATGATTTGATCCGGACCACCGTACAACGCGAGTAAACCGCAATGCATGTTTCCTCCTAGTTTTCGGAACGTTTTCGAACTTTGGAAAGTTGACCTGGAAAAGGAACTGGTCAGGTTCAGGGGAAATACATCAAAACAAACCCGCTGGCTTGCTGTTGCTACTGATCTTTCACGACGCCGACAGGGGCGCGGCTTCGATCGGCGAGTCAGCCGGATCGTCTTCCAGACCTTTTGGCGCAAACCGGATCTCGACCGCTGACGGCGTGGGGTATTTGCGGTTGAGATTCCATGTGAATACTTCTCTCGATGAGTTGGGCTCAAATCCGGAACGCATCCAGAACTCGTGGCAAGGCTTGTTCTTTGCCGTCGGAATATATCGCGCCAGCAGCCGTTGGCCCTTGTGCTGCCGGCAGAATTCGCTGGCGACCGCGAGCATCGCCTCCTCCACCTGGCGCCCCATGACGCGGCAGCTCAGAATGAAATCCACGATCCGCAGCGAGTCGCCCTCGAAGTCGAGCGTGAGAATGCCAGTGAGTCCGGAATCACCAAAGCGATCCGAGACGCGAAATGCAAACAGGTGACGGCCATCGCGGCCTGCCCAGGCTGCGATTTCGCTCTCTGACATCCGGCGGGTGGCAAGGTTCATTTGGTTAGTCTTGTTGAACAACTGGGCCACCCGGCTCTGGTTTGAGCGATTCAGTTCTTCCACCACTACTTTTGTCTCGAGCGAGCGAAGCCAGTCGTCGACGCCAGGCACTTCCGCCTTCAGGTCTTCGCGCTTCTGTTCGGCCGCATACATTTCTGCGCGCGATCGATCTTCGCTGGTGCTCTGGGCTGAATCGAAGCAGGTCATTTGCAGAAGCGTCATCGCGCCCAGTGTCTTGTCGGAGGGCCAGTCTGGCACCAATACTTCCGGAAACGCTTCTCTCACGCGGGCGCGTTCCACGGGATTGTCGTCGAGAAAGACAATCGATTGCGGTCCCAGTCGAAGTTCAGCCGCAATCTCGGCGATGCTGGCCGCCTTGTCGCGCCAGTTGATGCGCCACGCCGCGAAATCTTCCGGACGCAAAACCATCTCCGGATGCTTCCGCAGTGCTTCCAGGGCGACCGATTCGTCATTCTTGCTGGCGATCGCCAGCAGGATGCCGCGATTGCGAAGCATCTTCAGCGCTCGCTGCAGATCGATGTACGCCTCGCCAACGTGATCATGACCTCCAAGCCGCAGATTTTCCCATCCAATATCGCCAACCACTCCACCCCACAGCGTGTCATCGAGGTCGGTGACGATAAGCTTGCGTGTTTCTCCTAGAATCGCCTGCAGAGCAGACTTGATGCCAAGCGCTGCCTGCTTCAGCACATCACCCCCGTAAGGAGTTTTCGACAAGTACCACAGCTTGGGACTATAAGCGTTTTTTCCTGCCGACTCGATCCACTCGTGGGCATCGAGAATGAAAATGCCGGGCTGGTTTTGCAGAGCAGCAATCAGTTCCAGATTCATTTTGAGGAGAAGATTCCGCAGCCCTGCCGGGTTCTGCAGGTCGAGCAATCCGAGGCCGCGCTGCCAGCCAGGCAGCGTCCATGCGCAAACCAACACCGAGCGAAAACGAGTCTTTGCACTGACGATGTGCCGGGCGAATTGCCGCACTTGCTCCAGAGTGTCGTTCTCGTGAACCGCTTGCCCTTGCACCGCATCCGCAAAAGCCGGAATCACTCCCGTTGGACTCGCCCAAACGACGGCAAATGAGGAACGATCCCCTGCGTCCTGATTGAGGAGCCAAGGAACAACCCGCCCGAACGGAGCCACTCGGGCCGCAACCGCCGGCAGGGCTTCGTTGTTTTCCAGATAATTCCCCAGCGTCTGGAGATTGAAATCGGAAATCAGCTCGACTTGGATCGCTTTCGGGTTCACGCTTGCTCGCGTAAGAGATTTGAGATGTGCTCAGCCAGAGTGCTGGCCGTGCGCATGTGACCGTTATCCAACGAAAAGGGATCGTGCTCGGTGAGATCGATCTCTGCTCCGAAGGTTTCGTGCACCAATTGTTCCATGAGTACGATGAGGTTTGCGAGCTCCAGCGAATTCAGACGGCCGTTCTCTCCCACGAACACGCAGTCCGGCGATGCCTGCAGCCGCTGATTTTTCGGCCGCTGCTGATTCAGTTCGCCCAAGGCCTTATAGATCACCGGCAGCACATCTGCGCCGCTGGGCGTTTTGGGAATCGCGCTCATAAGCTGCTGTCTCCGTCGTAGGAACCGGGCTGCCAGGCCGCGGAATCTGCGAGTGGGGCCCTGAGATCCTTTGCCACAGCCTTGTAATAGAACAGCTGCGAGGGCAATTTCCGGCGAAAGGGAGCCATCTGTTCGAGCCGCTCCCGCAGTCCGCCGGCGAACCCAATCACCTCGAGCATCTGCACTCCTTGGGCCTTGGCCCTTTCCAGCGCTGCAGCCACTATCACATCTAATCCGGGAAGGCTCTGATCCAGCGATTGAAAATCGACGAGGCGCACGCGCGTCAGGCCTACTTCGGATTTATCTTGCCGTTGGAAAACTGCGTAACTGGTCAATCGACCTCTGGTCTCGTGCGTGTAGATCCACAGTCCCTTCGCGGTTGCGGAGCGCCGGAAGTGCCATTGGAGGGTTTCGCGGTCTCTCGCCGACAGCACAACATCACTTTGTTGTTTGAGTTCCCGCCAGAACTCATCAAAGCGGTCGTCAAACTGATTGACAGAACGGACGGCTGAATCCGAGACTCGCTTGAGGCGTTTGCCCTTTGCCCACCCGACCATATTAAGGCCCGCGGCGACGGGATAGCGAGCAATCCCGGCCAGAGGTACGCCCTTCCGCGCCAGCAGGCTCGCTGCAAATCCCCGATAATCGAGCACCCAGAACAGCGCGGTCTCCAGGTCAGCAAGCGGGATCGGCCTGGCATGAAAAGCACGGAAGATCTGTCCCGCGGCGTGGACCGCGGTGGTGTTGAGCAGCAGGTCGACATTCTTCTGCGCAAAATACTTCGAAGCCAGCAGCAGCGAATGATTACGGTAGTCCGAATCCACGACCCAAGCAGTCGTGACGGCCGCGGTCAACTCTCGGCCTCGAAAGCAGCATGTAACTGGGATATTGCCGGCAAAACCAACGATTTTCCCGTTCCGATCTTCAAGCGCCCAGCCGATCGGCCAATTGCCGTTCCTCCGCAAGTACGCGGGGTTGGTGCTCCACAGATTCTGCCAGTCGTCACGACTCATCACATCCATGCCGTAGCGCTGCATCAGCACGGCGACGCCCGCGTGATCGGAGAATCGCGCCTCCCGAAGAATGACGGGAACCGCGCTCGCGGCCGGCATGTCGATCTCAAGGGTGGATGACTGCATATGGAAGCAGATATGCGTTCCTAACGATTACCTTCGGAGACTGCTCCGGTGCTGGCCGGAATTCGATCACCCATCGGTTTCGGCCCGCCGGGCGCAACCCAAGCCCGCAACAGTTTGCGGCCACGATCTTGCATGAAGCGGTAAACGGCGTGCGCATCGATGCCGTATTTCACCTGCAGGGCAAAATTGATCCGGCTGGGATGCACAAACATGCGGCGGAGACAATGCCGATCGGTACGCCACGCATTCAGACCAGGCTTGGCGCTGAATGCCAGCTCATAGCCTTCTCGCGCACTTCGCCGCACATTTTCGTTTTGAAATCCGAAGCAGTAGGCGAATGTGTTGACCGGCTGGCCCATGAGCCCGCTAAGTTCGACGCGGCAGCCTTCGAGTTCGGTCTTGAGCTCCAATTCAGACAACGTCCGCAGGTCTGGATGAGTACGGCTGTGCCCACCAATCTCGACTCCATGCGCTGGACAGTTCCGGATCTGTTCTGCACTCATCAACGGCCGGCTAGGATGGCCCAAAGGAACATCCCAGGTACTGGCCGCACCGATGTGTTGCGAAACGATAAAGATAGTCGCTTTGAAGCCAAGCTCCCGGAGAACCGGGAGGGCATTCTCCATCAGGTCTGAATATCCGTCGTCGAATGTGATCAGCACCGGCTTCTCTGGCAGCGGAGTTCCCTGTTTCATCCACGCGAGCCAGTCGGCGGCATGAATCGGCGCGTAGCCTTCGTTTCGCAGCCACTCCATCTGTCGGCGGAAAACCCTTGAAGAGACGGTCAGAAGCGGCCAGCTTTGAGGCAGTTTCTCCCCGACGTGGTGATAGCAGAGCACCGGCAGCCGCACGGCGAATTCGCGTCGAAAGCCATCCCAGCCTCCGGCTTCTTCGATAGCCCCGGAGAAGTATGCAAATGAATCTCGTGCTTCTCGGCTGCGTTTCGCGCGCCTCCGCACGACCGGAAGCTTGCCGAGGACGGACCCAATCGAACCGTAAATCGAGAGCAGGATTGCTGCGAACTTTGGGTGCCGCACAGCCGCCAGCCGCAGCGGAACCAGCCATCCCGGCCCTGCCGTGAGATCGCCTAGGCGAGACTCTGCGCGCTGCGACGGAAGCTCGCGGCAGAGCCGAACTTCGGCCCGCCCGACTTCGCGCGGATCACGCAGCGGCGGAGCCGGTGAAGCCTCGCCGGTCGCAGTTGCTAGTTCCACAATACCCATGTTTTAGAGGTAGTGTCTAAAGCTGAATCCCAAGCTCCGGCATCGAGCAAAACACTCGATGCCGGAAGCTCTCATTTATCGGGAGGGTGCACGCTCGAAAGCTTGAACCAGCGCCTCGAACGCGGGTTTCGGTTGCAGATTTTCGTCGAAAGGAAGCGGCCGGACGGCTTGCCCGTCGGCGCGCGGTGCTTCCTTCGTCAGCCAGGTGTAGCGGTCAGTCAGGTTCCAGGTTTCGACCACGATCACGTTTGTGTTTTGCAGTACGGTATCGAGGTAATCCGCGTAGTACTTGGCAACATCCCGATCGCGCGAATTCACATCGCTGTCACTTGGAAGCTCCCGCGCATCGAGTTCAGAGATGCGGATCTTCAATCCCAGGTCGGAGACCTGCTTGAGGAATTTGCGCATCTTTCCCGGATCGAAGCCGCCCATTTCGTATCGCAGGTGCGACTGAATCCCCAGCGCCTGCACCGGCGCCTTCTTCGACAGCAGATCGTTGAGCAACCTCAGCGTACCGTTGCGCTTACCTTCCTGATTTGCCCACTCGATATTGGTTTCGTTGTAGCAAAGCATGGCATTGGAATCGGCCTCGCCCGCGGTCTTGAAGGCGACTTCCAGATAATCGGGGCCTACATTGCGGAGCCAGATGTTTTCCTTCAAATCCTGCCCCTGCAAAGCTTCATTGACCACATCCCAGGAGACGACCTTTCCCGCATAGTGACGGGCGACCGTCTGAATGTGCTTCACCATGATGTCGCGCGCGTTTCCACGGTTGATATAGCCGTTGGCCCAGCCTGGCAGCGCTCCCGGTTCCCCATACACGAGCGCATGCCCATGAACCTTGATGTTGCGCGATTCCGCCCAGTGAACGATCCAATCGCCTTCGTCGAACTTGAAGGAATTGGGCCCCGGCTGCAGGTACTTCATCTTCAGCTCGTTCGCCGGCGTGATAATGCCGCATTGGGAGGCGATTAAATCCGCGTATGGGCGGTCATCTTTCAGGTGGTTGGCGTTGGTCGCGCTCCCAAACAGGATTCCCTTCTGTGCCGCCAAGTCCTTCAGGATCGGTATATCTCCCGCGGGCACAAGAGGCGGCAGCCAGCCGGGCATTCTAGCCGCCTTTGCTGGAAGGACTACGCCTAATGCTCCTGCACCTACATATTGCAGGAACCGACGACGGTCAACAGATGAGGTATGTTCCATAGCTTTCCTGCCTCCTTCTGCGTAAACAGAGTTTTGCATATGAACCAGAAACCCGGGCTTGCGAAAAAAGTTACTGTCCCGGAGCGGGCTCCAGATTCAGGTTGCAAACCCCATTGGTGGGCTGCACCGCGAGGCAGGACGTCGTATTTCCGCCGCTACAGACTGGAGGCGGCGTCATCCACGATGGCGAGGAGAAGTTGAAGAACTCGGCCATATTGTCGGCCGCGGCATCGCGAGAGGTCAAAGGCGGCAGGCTGAATCGGGTCTCGATGAATTTAAGAATCGAGGTTTCGTCGCGAACAGTGTGCGAAACGAAGTGCGGAATCGTCCACGGTGATACGACCATCAAGGGCACCCGCATGCCGAATTGGTTGAAAATTCCCGGCTGATCACTGCCCGGGTTGGTCTGCGGCGGATAGCCGTCGGGAACCGGCTCGTTTGCCGGCGGAGAAACGTGGTCGCGCAGCCCGCCGGCTTCGTCATAGGTCAGGAACAGGACCGAGGAAGTCCATGACGGGCTATTGAGAAGCGCATTGATGATTCCCGACGTCAGATTCGCGCCGTTCTGAATGCTTCCGGTGGCTCCCGATGCTCCTGGATTCGGCTTCGGATGCTCATCCATACTGCCGGATTCCTCGATGAACACGACTTGCGGGAAGGTGCTGGCGTTATTGACGTCCGTATAGTAGTTGGAGATTGGGACGATGTTTGCGGTGTCTTTGAAATAGACCGACCAGATCGGGATCCACGCCGGGCTGGAGTCCTGATAGTAGTAGCGCCAGCTGACGCCCGCCTGATCGAGCAAATCAAAAATCGTCATGTTGGGGAAACCGCCCTGCGGAGGAGTCGGTGTACCCACCGATCCCAAAGATGTTGCCGCGACCACGTAGGCGCGATTGGCCCCGGTATTCGCCATGACAGCGGAGAACCATCGGTCGCTGGTCGCAAACTGGAAGGCCAGCGAATAGTAATACGGCAGGTCGGTCCAGTCGTAATACCCGATCGCGCGCGTGCCGTTGGGATCGATCGTGGAAGACGTTGAGAACATGTTTCCCGTCTTCATGAAGCTGTCCATCAGACCGTTGTCGTAATCGATGTGCTGCGCGTTCCAGCTGGGCTGGAGATTCTCCTCGCACACTGTCTGAAGATGGTAGGGCAGAATCATCTGACCGGCGATATCGGGCAATGCCACGTTAAGCGGCATGCCATCGACGGCGTTGTCGTTGACTCCATTGTTCGCGCGGTACTGGTTCATCACGCCAAAGTATTGATCGAAGGAGCGATTCTCCTGCAGCGTGTAGATGATGTGCTGGACTTGGGTCATCCCGCTCGGCGGAGCCGCGGGTGCCTGGTAGGTGTAAGCGCCCGCCAGAGTGTTGCTGCTCTGTCCATCCGGCCCGGTTACCACCACATCAGCCGTTCCGGCGCCGTGCGAAGGCACGAAGAAAGTGATCGCGTTGGCATTGTTGACCACGATATTGGTTGCCGCGGTTCCGCCCACGGTGACGGTCGATCCGTTCTGGAATCCGGTCCCGAACACAGTGCGCGTGGTGCCGCCGGCCGGGGCTCCCCAGTTCGGCGAGATCAGGTTCAGCCAAGGCGTCGAGGTGTAGGTGTAACCGTATGTACCCTCGGGCGAGCGCTGCAGGATGGCATCATCGAAGCGCGCGACGGAGGCTGCGGTTGCGCCCGTAATCTCGCAATAGAGCCGAACATACGCCTTCCCGCTCGGAATCGTGTAGGTTCCCTGCTGAAGTTCCCACTGCGGGTCCTGAATATTGGCTGGCGGCGCCGCTACGTAGACGGAATTCTGCTTGTTGGAATCCGTGACTTCGATCGTCCACCGTGCGTTGCCGTTTCCGGAGACTCGATAGGCCCATCCGCCGAATGTAATTACGTCTCCCGGCACAACCGGGAAGTACATTTTCTGGCCATTGTTGTCGGCAACCGAAAATGTGGGGTGATTGCCGGTCCCGGCTGAACTCAGTTCCGCGTAATAGGTTCCGCTATGGGCATTATTGATGGTGCCGCAACCGGTAGACGAGCAATTCACAATCGTGCCGGTTCCGGTGCCCGAGTACGCCCAGCGCGTATTTCCAGATTCGAAACCCTGGTTGTACAGCGTGGACAACAGGTTCGTGCTCTGCGTGTCGGGGTTGGTGACGACTACGTCGGCGCCACCTGCGATGTGAGCCGTCGTTGTTCCCTGGATCAGCGTACTTCCAACGAACGACAATGTGACCGGCGCTCCCCCGATCGCGACCGTAGCTCCGGTCTGGAAGTTGGACCCGTGAATGTTGATCGCGGTTCCTCCATTGACCGTTCCGAAAGTCGGTGCGATGTAGCTGATCGACGGCGGCAATCCCATAAAGGTGAAGCCGCCTGTCAAGGTCGCCGATTGATTGTCCGGATTGATGACCACAACATTCGCCGGCCCGGGAGAATTCGGCGGTGTCGTCGCTGCGATCTGGCTCGACGTCACCACGGTGACATTCGTCGCAGCCACCCCACCGAACGTGACGCTGGCGCCGGTGGTGAAATTCGTTCCAGTGATGTTCGTCGAGGTGCCGCCCGCGACCGGTCCGGATGTGGGAGCGATCGAAAGGATTGTCGGAGCCGGGTTGTAAGAATATCCCAGAGACAGGGTGCTGTGCTGGCCATCCGGGTTGGTAACGGTCACGTTAACCGGTCCACCCGAACCAGCCGGGGTCAATGCGGTGATCGTGCTGCTGTTCACGACCACCACGTCGGTCGCCTGAGCAGACCCAAACGTGACAACTGCGCCTACCTGAAAATTCAAGCCGCCGAGCGTGACTGCCGTCCCGCCCGCGATCGCGCCTCCACTGGGGCTCACAGAAGCCAGCGTGGGAGGCGGGATGAACGTATAACCGCCGCCCGGCACGGTGCGAACCAGAGTTGCATCGTCAAAGTTCGCCTGCGCCTGCACGCTCCCGTTCGTTCCAGTAATCTGGCACCACATGCGGATATAGCTCTTTCCGCTCGGAACGGTGTAACTGTTCTGCTGTTGAATCCACGACGCCGTGGTCGCGTTGTTGGGACTGCCGGCCACGTAGGATGCATTGGATTTGTTGGAGTCGGTGGCTTCGATCTGCCAGCGCGCCAGGCCGTCTCCAGAATTCGCATCGACGCGATAAGCCCAACCGCCAAAGGTAATCACGTCTCCGGGATTGACCGACAGATACTGGGATGTGCCACTCAGGTTCGCGATGTAGTTCACCTGCGTGTCTCCCGGCGTCACGGTCAGCTGCGCGAAGTTGCTCCCGCTGTGTGCCGCGCTGGAATTGTTCACCACGGACGCCGTGCCGTAGCCGGTTTGCGTCCAACCCGAACTGCCGGATTCGAATCCCGGATTGCTAAGAGGCTGCTGAACAGCCCAAAGCGTACCCGCTTGCGAATCCGGATTGGTCACGACAACATTGACGGCTCCACCGCTCGGGTCAGCCGGAGTGGTGGCCGTAATCGTCGTGCCGTTCACCACGTTGACGTTGGTCGCAGGCAAACTACCGAACATCACAGTCGCACCGGACAGGAAGTTGGCACCGGAAATCGTGACTGAGGTGCCGCCATTGCTGGTTCCAGAAGCGGGCGAAATGGCGGTGACCGCAGGTGCAGGATTCGCACCAGTGTAGGTGAAGCCGCCACCAGGGACGGTGCGGGTCAGCGCAGCGTCATCGAAATTGGCCTGCGCCTGCACGCTTCCGCTGGTCGAAGTAATCTGGCACCACAGGCGTACGTAGCTTTTGCCGGCAGGAACCGTGTAGCTGTTGGTCTGCTGGACCCAGGACGCTGTCGTGACGTTGTTGGGGTTTCCCGCGACATAGGTGGGATTGGCTTTGTTGCCGTCCGTAATTTCGATCTGCCAGCGCGCCAGCCCATCGCCAGAGTTGGTATCGACCCGGTAGGCCCAGCCAGTGAAGCTGATCACATCGCCCGCGTTCACCGGCAGATATTGCGACGTGCCGCTGAGCGTCGCTACATAGCTCACTTGCTTGTTCGGGGAAGACACGGTCAGCTGCGCGTAGTTGTTACCGCTGTGGGCTCCGGACGCGTTCGTGATCACTGTCGCCGAACCGGATCCGTTTACCGTCCAACCGGTTGCCCCTGACTCGAAGCCGCCATTCGTCAGCGGTTGCTGGACCGCCCAAAGCGTGCCCGTCTGCGAATCGGGATTGGTGACAACGACGTTCACCGCTCCGCTGTTCGAAGTCGCCGGAGTGGTCGCAGTAATCGTCGTGGCGTTGACCACGACGACCTGGGTCGCAGCCGAGCTGCCGAAGGTCACGGTCGCGCCCGCCAGGAAATTGCCCCCGCTAATCGTCACCGAGGTTCCACCGGAGTTCGGACCGGAGGCCGGCGAGATGCTGGTTACGGTTGGCGCCGGATTTTGAGCGAAGATCGCTCCAACGCTGGCGCTGCCAAAGACAGCCATGCACAGCGTGACAACTACAAATCGGTTTCGAATCCAACTCACGGCAATCGCTCCTTCGAAGACTTGCAATGCACGGGGGAGGAGAGGATCCAGCTAATCGGCTTGCGCTTGTTGATGTTTGTTCAGTGACTCGTTCGCGGGTGCAGGACGCTTTCGATCCGTGGTCGCCTGCCACAGGTCGCGCAAAAAGAGGCCCACGATAAACCAGGGTTCAATCAAATACCGCTTCCACAGCCGTCCCGGCTCATTTAGCAGACGGCTGAATCCGTACAGCCCAAGCGGTCCGGCCCATCGCGGAGGAACCGCAATTTCACCGGCGAAATAGTCCATCGTCGCACCCGAGGTGATGATGGCGTTGGCGGAAAGTACATCGAGATTTTCGGCTGTCCAATGTTCCTGCCTTGGCATTCCCATGCCAACCATGAGCAAATGCGGCTGGAAGGCGTTGATGGTCTCAATCACGCGCCGGTTCTCGGCGGTTCCAGGACGCGCATTGAAATAGCCGTGTTGCGTCGCGATCTGCAGCCCGGGGAAGCGTTGACGCAATATCTCGGCACCGCGTTCCGCCACTCCGGGCTTCGATCCCAGATAAAACAGCCGCCAATTGCGTCTTGCCACTTCGCCCACCAGATCTTCGAACGCGTCGAGAAAGGTGGTGCGGTGCTTCCGCTCCAGCGACAAGCCAAGAGAGCGCGCCATAAAAATGATCGGCATGCCATCGACATACGTGCAATCCGCGCGGTCGTACATGGCCGCGAAGCGCCGGTCGTGATGGAGCAAATAGACGCTGTGCAGGTTGTGATTGGCGATCAGGACCCGACGGTTCGCCGCCACAGCTTCATCCATGACCTGGTGCAGGTCGCTGTGGGTGACGGCATCGACGGTGACCCCGAGCAGTTTGTGGCGAATCATTTTCACGGTTGGGGTGGCGCGGTCAACCTCGGTTTGTACTCAAGATGATCCGCATGCAAGCTGTTCTGTGCGGCCGGGGCGCTCGGCCTGGGAGGTTCTGCGACTTGCCTCGCGAATTGCGGTTCTGCACCGGCTCCAAACCATTTCGGGTCGCGAGCCGAAAGCTTGTCTGCCAGATAGCGAAAGATCGCTGTCAAGGCTTCCGAACGGCAGCTTTCGAGCTCGCGTTCCGTACTGATCAGAACCGAGGCTGAGGCTTGCCCGGCGAATTCGCGATAAGCCTGCCGCTGGCGGCGAATCTCTTCCGCGGGCAATTGCTGCTTGCGGCTGAGGATGGTTTGTTCGTTCGCATCCAGAACGACGAAGAAGACCTCGTAGGGCGGAACCGTCGGACTAAGCGCCTTGGCCAGCCAGAGCGGCCCGCCAAAACGATAGCGCTTTGGATCGACAAGCAGATCGTGGTAATTGCGGTCGAAAATGATCAGAGCATTGCGAGACAAAGCGGAACGAATCGCAAACGCGTAGCCCGTCGTAAAGTCCAGCCAGGTGAAGAACAAGTAAGAGAACGATCCCCACAGGCTGCGCGGCGGCTTGGAATGAGGCAGACGAGCCAAACGCGGCGCTTTGGCGAATACGGCTGGACGCCATCGGTAAATCAATTGTTCCGGAAAAACTGCCCGCAGGCTTTCGCTGATCGCCCGCAGTAAGGTGGTCTTTCCGACTCCGTCAGGACCGAGAAACACGATGCAGGAGCCGGAGCCCGAGCCCTTTGTCGTTTGAGGTGCTTGATTCTCTGATGCGGGTTCACCGGCAGGCGCATCTTCCGTTACCCACAACTTCCCTTCCCGGTGCCGGCGCTCGAGAATGGTCTCGACTGGAACTCCATTGCGCTCGCCCCAGACGAAGTCGACTGCGTATATCTGCCAGCGCCATCCGCTCGAGCGAGCGAAAACAATCCTGCGCTCCTGGTTTGCGAAATCAATGGCTTGCACCGTCAGGATACCCAGTTCCTTCAAGTCAGCGAATGCGGTCGCGAGTTTTCGCTGGTCCAGAGGATGGATGGCAAACTCGGATGCCTGTAACTGGCCATCGCGCGCATGGAGAGCGCAATAGCGGATGCCCCGGATCTCGAAAGCCGCGAGCATCGTGAAAAGAAACTCATGGTTTTCTGAATCGACTGGCTTCCGTAGGGGACGCCGCGTCAACTCGGGGCTCAGGATCGTGTCGGTCAGAGGCATGGAGGTCTTTCAGTCGGCGCAGGCCACCGCGTGCGACGCGACTCCGGATACTTGCTGCGGCGTCGGCCAAAGCAGGCTTTTGTGGGCGCGAAACCTTTTAGGATCGTCGCCGTTCACCACCGCACTCTGCGGCCGGAACTCGTACAGCACGCGTTCGAATAAATGCGAGGGTGACGCGAGCAGCGCGCGGAAGGCATGCTTGGCGGCAGAAGCATACTGCTTGCCGCTCAGAGAGATATTCGTCAGCCGGGTGTTTTCGCGAAACCGAACCTGCCGCCGGTTGACCAGCTCGCCGAGCTTCTGGCTCGCCTCTTCGTACGGCAATGGCGCCAGGTTCCACAGGTGCGAAAGAAGCAAGTACTGCACGTAAAGAGTATTGATGCATTGCCGCTCAAAATTGCGGGCGGAGATGCTGCCGGCATTGTGGCGAACAGCCACTGTTGCCGCAGGAATCAATCGGATGTCGTGCTGCAGCGCCATACGCCACCAAAGATCGACGTCCTCAACATGAAGGTTGAAGCGATACCCGCCGAGATTCTGCGTCTTCCGAACATTCAAGGTCACGGCGGGGTGACAAATCGCGAGCAAGTATCCGGAACGGGTCAGTTCGCGGAGTTTCTCCGGCTCGGCGCTGGTCGTGCGAAAAGTGCCAAAAACTCGCCCATCCTGGTAGTAACGGGCGTAGGAGTAGAACATCCCGGCATCGGGGTGTTGAGAAATAACGTCAACGGTCCGTGCGAGCCGCTCGGGAAACGCGAGATCATCGGCATCGTGGCGCACCAGCCAGGGCGTCGAGGCCTCCGCCAGCATGCGGTTCAAGGTTGCCGCCAAGCCCTGATTCTCCTGGGAAAGGAGTCGAAGGCGCCGGTCCTTGATCGACTTCAGATAATCCAGGCTGCCGTCGGTTGATCCGTCATCGATGACAAGGAGTTCGAAATCCTCATGCGTCTGCAGCAAGAGGCTGTCGAGGCTCTGCGGCAGGAACGGCATCGCGTTGTAGACCGGCAATCCGACGGTAAGCTTCATGGCGAAATCGAGTTTCAGGCTGCTTCGGGACGGGGCGGCACGGGGGCGGCGGCCGCTTCCCTGCTTGCCGTCTGGCGCGTCATAAGAGAACGGACGCTGTGACGAACTTTGCGCGGGACGAACCACATGGCGAAAAACAACGCCAGGTCCATGGCGCGCGGTCTGCCGCCAAAAATCGTTTCCCGCAGCAACGGCCAGAATGCCCGCCAGTCGCGCTGCCAGGCAGCCTGCGAACTGAGCGTAACAGCCATCAGTCCGGCGTAAGCTCTCGCCGTGACCAGTTCGCGGTTTGCTTTGATCCACTGCAGCGAATAGCGCCAGTCATATTGCGTTCTGATCGGGCTGTTGGGATCGTCGACATACCAGATCGCGAGCGGCTCATTGATGAATTCCAGACTCGTGCCTGGGTTTTTCACCGCGCGCAGGATCCAGTCCCAGTCCTGATGCCGGCGTAGGCCGCGAGTGAACGGCACTTTGCGCAACAGTTCCGCCTTCGTCAGCCAGGTTGAGGTCTGCAGCACTGCCTCGCCCTGGAAGAGTGAATTGCGCACGAACAAGTACTCCGAAATCGGGGTGGTCGGCGTCTTCCGGGGCCAGCGAAAATCAGCGAGCGGGCTGCGCGCGATCAGAGCCGTTGCGACGATCGGAAACGCTTGCTTGGACGCTTCGGCCACAGCGATCTGCTTGGCGAGTTTGTCGGGCATCCATTCGTCGTCGTCGTCGAGCAGCGCCAGCCATTCCGCGCGAGCAGCGCGAATACCGATGTTCCTCGCTTCGGATCCGCCGACTGCCTCCGCCACCGGGATGACCCGTAATCGCGGGTCCTCCACCTGCGCCAGCGCAGCTTCGCTTGCCGGATCGGCGCCGTCGAGGACAACAATGATCTCCAGGTCCGGGACCGTCTGTGCCAACACCGAAGCCACCGCGCGCTGAACCATCGCCGCACGCTTGTGGCTTGGAATGACGACGGAGATGGCTGGTTGCTTCATAACACCGCCAGACGCGAATCTGCTTCCACGGCGACACCCAGTTCGCTCGCGTGGCCTGCGGCCTCAGAAGCGACGGCGGAGTAGATTTCTTCCAGGACTCGCGTCTGCCTGCGCAAGTCAAACTGCTTTCGCACGCGAGCGACGCCCGCAGTGCTGCAGACTTGCCATGCTTGTTTGTCGTTGAGCAGAGTCATAATGGAATGCGCCAAACCCTCTTCGTCACGCTCTGGAACAAGAAATCCCGTTGAGCCGTGAGCCACCGCCTCCGGCACCCCGGCGCTGGCAAAGCTGACGACCGGCACGCCCATCGCCTGGGCTTCCGCGAAGACGAGTCCAAAGCCCTCCTGATCGCCATTCTCGGCGGTCACGCTCGGCACACAAAACACAGATGCCCGGTTCAGCCAGTTGCGGATTTCGTTAGGTGACTGTGCACCCAAAAAGGTTGCGCTGGGACAATGCTGCTCAGCCAGGTCGCGTAGCTGGCTTCGCAATGGGCCGTCGCCAATGATGACCAACCGAACTTGCGGATGGCTGTTTCGCAAGCGCCCCACAGCACGGATCAGGTACTCACAGCCCTTCTTCTCAACCAGTCTGCCGACGAACAGCACGACGGGTTCGCGAGCGACCGAAGGATCAGCGGAGAAGAAACCTGTATCAATGCCGATGTAGTGAACCAAGACTCTCTCTTCGGGAAAGCCCTGGGCAAGCAGTTTCTGCCGGATGTACTGGGAGACCGCGAGAAACCTGGATCCGGCGTGCGCGAGCCGCATTTTCTGTTCGACGAAAACCCGATGCCGCCAATCCGGCGACTTGCCTGGCGTGATGGTCGCGTCATATCCGTGAAACGTGATCAGAAACGGGACGCCAACTCTCTTTGCCAGCCGCATCGCCCGCACGCCGTCCGGGCCAAAATGGCAGTGCAGGAGTTTCGGCCGGCGGGCTTTCAGAAAATGCATCATGCGGGGCGACCACCCCGAACGGTAAAAAGCCTCTTCCCGCATGCGTCCCACCCAACCGCCGCGATTCACCACCACACTCCGATCCTGGGGAAGAGACAGGCCTCCGGCTACAAGGCGCGCGCCGACGTATACGGGAACATAGCGCTCGAGAGCCTCGGCTTGGGCCAGGACAAACGTCTGCGAACGCGGGAGCAGTTTGTCCTTGTAGATAATGACGACGGAGCGGCTATCGGCAGAGTCGGGAACCACGGTTGTAATCTGGAAGAAATTGACCGAAGAAGCAGAAGAATTGCGTTGAGCTACGGGGTCGAGCCGAAACGCCAGCTCGGCACGGAAATCGGCCGCAGGTTCCTGGGAGCGGGTGATGTCTGAGCGGGCCGCGTCGCAGCGGCTTCCGCCAGTCCCAGCCACCGCGTAGTCAGAACCCACATCGCCGCATAAAGAACCCAGAACATATTCTCTTCGCGGATGATTGACCCCTCCGAAAAATTGAACAGGATCATGAAACTCAGGTAAAGCAGCGGGAACAGGCCAAGGACCGTCTTGCTGGCGCGGGAACATCGCAGTGCCTGACGGAAGAACAGCACGTAGCCAATGAAGAACAACACCAGGCCCACCGCGCCAACTTGCACCAGCACATCGAGAAACCCATTGTGCGAATGCGGCACGATCCAGTGCAGGGCCTGATCGATGTCGGCGGATTCTTTACCATCCTTGCCCATCCAGAACGCGCTGTATCCGTAACCCAGCCAGGGACGTTCGAGGAATTTCTGCCAGACCATCGCCCAGATATCCGTCCGGCCGGTCAGACTGGGGTCCTTCCCCATCATCTGCAGGATCTTTCCAGGGTCGATGATCATCACAAAAACCACACCGGCGACCGTCGCCCCGAGGGTGGAAAGAAACGCTACGGTCCTGACAAACGAGTGCCTACGGGTGTACTGGAACAAGCCGACGAGAACCAGAAGGCCGGGCAGCGCGAGGTAGGCCGTGGCGTCCTTCGACATGATCAGCAGAGGCAGACACAAAACGATGCCAAAGGCAGCGATCCATCGCCACCATCGCTTTTCCGCTATCACTCCCACGCCAAGCGCCAGGATCTGGAAAGCCATGAAGCGCCCGAGCGTATTCTTTTGCCCGAAGATGCCCTGCCAGTCTCCCGTCGTCGCGCCAGACGAAATCCCGAAATCGGGTTTGCGCCACACCACCAGAAAGCTGGCAATGGCGGCGATAAAGCCGACAATCCAGAGCAGTCGCAAAATCTCCCTTAACGTATAGCGCGACGCGAGATACACACCAAAGCACGTCGACGCCACCAGGACCAGGCCGCGGCGCGCCGTAAATCCCGGGTCGTCTGACCAGAGCGTCGAGAGCACGGCAAGCGCGAGCAAGATCCAGAGCCACGGATGGCGCACGGCAAGTTTGAGGAAATCGCCGAGATGCAGAAGAATCAGAAATATCGTCGTCATGTAAATGCCGGCTTCGACGGCGATCTTCACTTTGTTCTTCTGCTGGGACTGATCCTGAGTGCCGGCCTTGTCCGCCTGGCGCATCAACGCCATCGACAAGTTGGCGGGCGGCTCGTCTGATTGAGGCAGGTCATCCGGGGAAAGAACCAGCACCAGCCCGCCCGCAAAATACAGGAGCGCGAAAACCAGGAACGCTTTTTCCAGAATCTTTGTCATGAATTCAATCCGCGAAACATCTCCGACTCAGGCGGAAATTTCGCTTGCCGCCAACTCTCCCGGAGCTCTCTGGCGACCGAGCCAGAAGACGAGCACCCACAGAGAAACTGCCAACATCCCATCCGAGGCCAGACTCGACCAGGCCGCTCCCCGCCAGGAATAGGCAGGAATCAGCCACAGGTTCAACAGCACGTTGAAGATCGCAACTCCGACCTGCACCGCGGTACGCAGGCCCTGCATTCCAGCTCCCGTTAAGGAATCTGCTACGAAGTAGTGCAGCGTCTTCAGCAGCGGCAGCGGAGCGAGCCAGCGCAACGCGATTGTCGTGCGCGCGTACTCGGCGCCAAGAAGATGAGGAACAATCGGAGCCCCTACGAACAGAGCCGCGCATGCCAACAGGCTGTAGCCGAATGCGCGAGGCAGCAAGCGCCGCGCATACTTCTGACTGGCACCGATTCCCGCCTGACCGTGGCGAAAGAAACTCGGATACATCGCCCAAAGCAGTGAGCGCACCGGCAGAAAGGCCACGTCGATCAGCCGGTAAGCGGCGGCGTAAATACCGGCGCCATCGAGCGTCGACAACTGAACGAGCATGGTCTTGTCGATATCGTTGTAGATGCTCTGCGACGACATGCTGACCGAGAAATAGCAGCCTTCGAGCATCTCCGGCTTGATGCGCCAGAGCGCGAGCACCGGATGTCCAAGCTGCCGGTTCACCCACGACATTGTGATCAAGGTGGTGATGACGCTGGCCGACAAATAAATCCAGGACCAGGTCATGGCATTGGAGTGACGCACCAGAACGACCAGGAATATCGCTCCCACAACCCGGCTCATGCTGGCGACGACGTTCAACTGTGCCGTCTTCTTCATCAGGTCGCATGCCTGAAACGCCTGCGAGCCGACGTCAAGAACTTTGGCAAACAGCAGATCCGAAACCGCGACCACAAACACCAGCAACCAGGGAAACTTCCCCGGAATGAAGATCTTCGAAATCCCCATCATCAGCGCCACTAAGGCACCGCCCGACGCCGCGGTGAGAATCAGGGAGTTGCCCCAGTACTCGGCAAAGACGTTGCGGTCGCGCGAGACGTTCTTGATCAGCAGATTGCCAATCCCGAGAGTGGAAAACGGCGCCAGGATCGCGGCCAGCGAGGTGACGCCGACGAACAATCCATACTGCTCCACGCCCAGGGCCCGCGGGATGATCAGGAAATAGACAGCTCGCAGAAGCTGCCGCATACCCTGGCCCAGGAACATCCAGATCGTGTTGCGCAGCAGGACGCTCTGCTTCAGCCGTGTCCAGAGTCGAAAGAAATAGCCCATGATCAATGAAGAATTAAGACTGAGTACGTCGCCGGATCAGGGTGGCCCTACCAGATCCCGCGCGGGCTGCCGGTGATTTTGTAGGCCAAAGTCGCGACCGAGGCCAGCGGCGGCAGCAGGCCCAGCCGAAAAGCCCCGGGGACATCGCCGCGCCACAGCATCGAACCCATTTGCCGGCCGTACAACGACGCCACGCCCGGAAACACCGGGACGCGAAGCCATGTGCCTCTAACGAATAACGCTCGCCCATCGAGTACGGCTTCGCCGGCGATGAACTCGGGTAACGCCAGCGGGCGGGCACGGTAGCGCTCGCTGTAGTCGGCCACAATTTTCAGGTAGGTCACAACGCCCGGCCAGATTCCTCCCTGTTTCGCCGCCGAACGTAACTCGGCGTAGTGAATCTCACCCGCTTCCACGAGCCCGGCGGTATTGGCCACATCGCAGACTCGCACGTAAAGATGGCGGTACATCCTTTGAAGAGTGGCGGCAATGACGCGCTCCTCCGGCGCGGGCACCCAGAAGCGATAAGCTCCGAATTGGGCCGAAATGCGCCGGGTTACGAAGCGGCGGGCGAGGGCTCGGTGTTCCCCGGTCTGCCCCAGACGTCCGTGATGAATCTCTACCGTCGCCCGCAGACCCGGCACCCGGTATCCGCACTTCTGCGCCAGGCGATCGCCCCACGTGCGTGGCTGCGCGGAAGCTCTGAATCTCTCCTGCATGACGCGCCGGGTGGCAGCGGGCTCGGCTTCGGTATAAAGATCGAGATCATTGCCAATATCGGGCCAGTGATCGAGCGACTTCATCACCGTGGTTGCGCATCCAGCGGACTCCAGTTCACCGCAGATGGCATGGAGAAACTCCAAAGCGTTCTCGATGCGCGATTCTTCCTTCTCCAGGCTGCGCGCACTCCAGTCGGCAAGTTCTGTGGCGCCAGCTGCCGAAGCTGCGCCTTGCAGCGGTCGAAGAGCGCGAATCACGACGTGGTGCCCGTGAGCCAGCTTCACGAATGCGGCACGAGTCTCATCGGACGCTGAAGTCAGAGCCCCGACCGCATCGCCACCCTCGCCGGCAAGAGCCAGCTGAGACAGAAGCTCAATTTCTCGTTGGAATCCAGCGGGCATTCGTCAGTCCGATCCGGCTTCGATGGTCGCTCTCACTCGCCTTGCGCCTTGAAAATCGCAGGCACCGTCTTCAGAAGAATCTTGAAGTCCTGATAGGGGGACCAGTTCTCGATGTATTCCAGATCGAGGGCCAGGTTTCTTTCGAAGGATGGGTCTTTCCGCGCGCTCACCTGCCACAACCCGGTAATTCCGGGCATGACATCCAAACGCCGCAAATCCTCCAGCTGATAATGGGCGTAATCGTCAAGCGGATGCGGGCGTGGGCCGACCATACTCATGTCGCCTTTCAAAACGTTCCACAACTGCGGCAGCTCGTCGAGACTGAACTTGCGCAGCCAGTATCCAACCCTCGTGATGCGCGGATCGTTCTTGATCTTGAAAAAGGGCCCACTGCGCTGGTTCTGCTCACGCAGGCGTTCCTTCTGCTGGTCCGCATCGACGACCATGGTACGGAACTTGTAAAAAACAAATTTGCGCCCTTTCTTTCCCACGCGCTGGGCGCAGTAAAAAGCCGGGCCGCGGGAATCCAGCTTGATTGCAATCGCAATCAACAGCAGGACAGGAGACGCCAGCAACAGCGCCATCGACGACAGCGTAATGTCGATGATGCGCTTAAGGAAGAGCTTGTTCTGCGGGATGGGCTCACGATGCAACGACAGGACCGGAATCCCGCCCATGAAGTCTGTTACCGCATAGCGAGCCACTTCCTGATACAGCTCGGGGACAATCTTCACGTCCAGGCGATTGCGGTGAGCCTGTGCGAGAACCTCGCGAACCAGATCCTGAGAAACGGGCGGCGCAATCAGGATTTCATCCACGAAATGGGCGCGCGCAATCCGGCTGAGATCGGCGACGCTGCCCAGCGTCGTTATATTCTCATCCGCTCCATGAGCTTTGCCGTTTCCGTTGTTTGCACCGTGTCCGTTGCCATTGACCTTGACCAGGCCGGCGACGGCAAATCCAAGATGCGGATTGCGATGGATGGTTTCTGCAACCCGGTTGGCAATCCGGTCTCCTCCGACGATCAGGACGTTGCGCGCCTGCTTGCGCTCCATGACGCGCTTGCCGGCAATGTGCCGATGCCATAGCCGCCATCCACTGAAGCCGAACAGGTTGAGCACGCCGGCGCAAGTGATCACCAGTGGCGAGACCATCGCCAGGCGCGAGACCCAGGCGAAAACGGCGAGCAGGCCGCTGCTCAGACCGATGGCTTCGAGCATCGACCACCCGCGTTCGATCAACGGCCGCGGCTCCCACGTGTCATACAAGCCGAAAGTGCGACAGGAGAGTACGGTCAGCGTGGAATACAGCATCAGCAGGGCAAGAAACTCGCCCTTGGTTCCAATATAGGGATGACGCGCGACCAGCTTTCCCAGCGATGCCGGAAGGAACGTGAACGCTGCGCGAACGTAGGAGACGAGGAAGAGATTGACGACCGAGACCGCCAAGTCAGCGAGCAGGAAGCTCATGCGGATCGCGCCTGCCCGGGGCAGGTCCGCTCCTTGTCCGGTCATACGGGCAAAGCGAGGATGCCCGAGGTAGTTTTCGTCGAGGGCGAGGCTCGCAGCCGAGGAGTCCTTGGTCCGGAGGGTGCTCAGAACCTCAAATCCGGTCCGGCCGGCTACGTCTTCCGGTCGGGATCGTGTGTCAGGTTTGTATGGGTATTGCGGGCTGGTGGCCACGGGGATTCCTCCACAATCCAACTCAACTGCAACGGCAATGTGCAGACAACTTGTGGTTCTGTTGAGGAAGAAGTTGACGGTTACTGACAGGCTTCGTGGATGTCAGGGCTGGTGGCAGTAAACCGGCGAGTGGCGAGGCTGGCAGGTTGGTTCTTAACTTGCGTTGAATGAAGGGGGGATACATCCCCTCTTCGCGACAGGGCCGAACCGGCCGGGCCAGTCGGCGGAGGGGCAGTTTGCGACAACCATTGACCTGTGTGGTCACAAACGGTCGTAAATCTTCTGGGGAATTGGAAATGTGCGCTTGTTGAGCACTGCTCCGAGAACTCGCACATTTGCCTTGTTGAGCTCGTCGACGGCGTGGCGGGCGCTTTCTTTGCGTGTATTCTGCTCGGCGATGACTAGTGCCACTCCATCGGCCGCCTGCCCCAGAATCACAGCATCCCCATACTGGCTCAGGGCGGGAGCATCAATCACGACGTACTCGAATCCGGCGCGCAACTCCTGCATGCGGGCCCGCAAGGTCTCCAGGCTGAGTAACACGCCCGGACCTTCGCGGCCAACTTCGGATCCGCAACTCAGTAGCCAGAGATTGCGCGTACCCTCCAGGCGCTGGACGTAATCGCTGATCGATCCGCCCTGCCGCATCAGGTCGCTGAGTCCGTGATGATTGGTAACTCCGAATTGCCCGTGCAGGGCCGGGGTCCGCAGGTTGCCATCGACGACGCACACCGGACCGCGAGCCTGCGCGGCCAGCAAACGGGCGCAATTCACTGTCATCCAGGTTCCGCCATTTCCCGGTTCGACGGAGGCCAGAACCACGGCGCGGCCTCCACCGGGAGACTGAAACAGCTGGCGCACCAACTTCGACATCTCCTCGCGCGACCGGTCCTCCATATAGGGCAGTGATGCGACCGGGGCCTCGGTGGTCTCGGCTGGCGTCGCTGTCCATACCGCAGGCTCGGAACTCGGCGCCGGATCGGCCGCCGCGTTCGATATCATGCCCTGCTCCGCCTGCTGCAATAGCTCGAAGTTCCTGCTCATGAATTGCTCCTCGATAGGGTCCTGGCTGATCCGCGTCAGTTGCGGAGATTCAAAATGTCATCGGTTTTGGATGGAGAAGCCGGCACTTCGTGGGGTTGCCCATGCCGACGACCATTCCCGTTGCCGTTTCCGTTTCCATTTCCGTTGCCGTGGCCGTTCCCATTTCCATGGCCGTTACCATTCATATGAAACGCCGTCTGCGTGGGAATCGCGGCGAAAACAGGGATGTTCAGGAACGATTCCACCTCGGAGGTGGTGCGCAGTGTGGGATCGAAGTATTCAAGCGCCCAGAATAACCCGATGCTCAGGAAAGTCATCGCTGAGAAGATCAGGAGGGCGAACAGGAGCGGCGAGTGGGATGGCAGAGCCGGAACCGTTGGAGGCTCGGCTACAGCCACATTTAGCATGCGCTGCTTGTCGAGCGCATCGTCGACGCGGGCTTCTTCGCGCTTGCGCTCGTACATGAGGTACTTGCTTTCTTCGGAGCTGGCATCGCGTTGCAGATCGTGTTGAATGATCGCTTTGCGATCCAGATCGCGAGCCGAAGTGTTGTAGGTAGCGACGGTCCGCTCAAGTGCGGTCTTTGTCGCTTCCAGGCCGGCGAGGTCTGCGTTCGCTTTCGCCAGTTCTCCGACTACCCATTGATGAGTCGGATCCACGTCGGTCGTCATGGCTTGGACGGGTGCGGTTTCCTGTGCCTGGATCGCGGCCTTGGTGTCGGCGATCTGCTTGTCGACTTCCTGGACCGGGCGATAGTCGGGCTGGAACTTGGTGACCAGGTCGATGCGCTTGAGCTCCAGAGTCAACAGGGTGCTCTTCAGCTGTTCCATCAACTGTGGATTGTCGCCGCGCGTCATCTGCGTGGTGATACGGTCCGGAGTGGTTCCCAGCTGGGTTTTGAGATCCCGAATGCGATCCTGAGTGTTAGAGATCGAAGCCTGGGTTTGTTGCAGAGAGAATTTCGCTTCGTTCAACTTCTGCAAGACCAGGTCACGATCCACGGCCGGATCGACTACACCATAAGTCGTCGGAAACTGAGACAGTTTCGCTTCCGCGGCATCCAGATTCTTCTTGTAATCATTGGTCTGTTGCTGGAAGAAGTCGTATTGCCCCGACGGACGGTGCACCGCCAGGTGGCGTTGAACGTAGAGGTCCACCAGTCGCTCGAGAACGCGTCTGGCGACGGCCCGGTCATGGTTCTTGTATTCGACCAAGATGGTGTCGCTGCCCTTAACAGCCTCGACATCCAGGTCATTATCGAGCTTCTGCACCTGAGCCGCTTCCAGCTCGTCCTTGGTCATGAAGAGCTTTTTCCAGGCGAACAAGAAGGCAAATGGGTGCTTCTCTGACGTGATTTCGGGATGGGCGGTTCGCACCACGTCGCGCTCGAGATCGTACGAAGTCAGCAGGTCGACTTCCGACTTCAGCTCCTCGTCCGTGACCACGGGCATCGCCGATACGGCGAAGGTGCTTTGTTCCGGAGCCGGTGTCAGAACGGGATCGACGCGCTGCCGCATCACGATGAGCTTGGCTTCACCTTTGTAGCGAGGCAGCAACCATGCGCCCAGGACCGTAGCCACGACCGTGACCGTGGCGCAGGTAATGAGCAGACGACGGCGACGGAAGGCAATTCTCAGGATGTCGCGCGGCGAGTATTTATCAAGCTTGACTTTCTTTTCTGCTGCGAAAATTTCGTCATCCATCGTAGTTCTCCGTTCTGCGAATCGTTAGTGGGCTACGCTTCCGGATTCCCTCTGCTAGGCCCTTCCTGCTAGTACTGGGCGGGGTTCACGTATGTGTTCACACCCGACGTCGGCAGGAACCGTGCAATCTTCGAAATGCGATTCTGGGGCACCACGATCATGTCCCCCGGCTTGAGGAACGGATCCTCATGCAAGTTCTTGGCGCTCATCATCTTCTTAACATCGATCACTTTGGCCTCGCTCCATTGATCCGAGACGCGGCGGAACAGAAGCACCTGCGAGTGCTTGGAACGATCGGTGAAGCCCCCGGCCATGGCAATAGCCTCAGTCAGCGTAGTGTCGCCACGCAGCGTGTACTTGCCCGGATGCAACACCTGGCCGCCGGCGACAAAATAAGGCTTTTCGAAGTCCTTCAGCACCACCGCGATCGAAGGCGTGACCATGATCTTCGAATACGAATCGCACAACGTCTGAGTCAATTGCGGAACGGTCTGGCCGCTGACATGAACATCGCCCACTTCGCGGAGAGTAATAAAACCGTCTGGCTGGACCGTGATGGTCTGATTGAATTCCGGCGCAAACTCGAAATTCACGTCAAAGGTGTCGCCGGACTCGATCTGGTAGCGAGGGTTGCGGTCGTCAAAGCCTTGCGCCCCAGACGTGGCGCCGGCGCTGCAGTTCGCAGTCGCCGCAGGAGCAGTTCCTTGACAGATGGCAAGCGCTGAACTCAGCACGGTCACGACAATCAGCAATCTCAAACGCATGGCATTCACTCCCAAGTGTTTCGGACTAGACTCGCTGGCCTTCAAAACTCGACAGCGTTATGTGACCTCCGGACACAGCTTCGCCCTCTCAGTCACATGATCGACTCTTTGAAACCCAAGTTGCGGCTGATAACCCCAGCCCCACACCCACAAAAAACACCAGGCACTTCACGTCAAACCCAAGCCACAAACACTTAACTGCTGCCGCGGTGAAAAATGCTCACCGCCCGACACAAGTGTGCCGACGATTCTCAGGCCAGATTTCGGAAATCGAAAACTTGTTCCGTGCTTAACTCCCGGAATTGTTGGGTTCTTTCTTTTCTATATAGTCACAGGAACAATGCATGGCGCTTTTAGGCGCTAGAGGGGAGGTGCAAAATATGCACATACTAACTGAGACGAGAGCATAAGGACTGTGATTGCAACTGACAAGGGGTGGAAAGTTGCGCTGAACCGACACTTTATTTCTTAGAGTTATGATTCCACTGTAGCTAGTGCATTTACCCCAGAGTTGGCCCTGGCCCATTTAGGCCTCACGGCATAGAGATATTCTTCTCTATCCGCCGCTTTTCCATACCTCTGAACCGCCGACAGCGCTGCTTCATGGGCATGTGCGCGTATTGAGCAAAAACGGAGCCAGCGGCGTCTGAGTGAAGTCAAAACTGTCCTCCATGTCGTTGGCGTTGGCATCTCGCGTAGTTAAGGGAGAGATCTGAAACCGCTTTTCCAAGAAGGCCAGCAATGACGACAACTCGTACTCACTCTTGCTGACGTAGCCCGCCTTGGCATAGGGAGAAATAATCAGCAAAGGGACCCGCGGTCCCAGTCCGAACTGGTCGATTCCAGGAGGCGGCACGTGATCGTAGAACCCGCCGTAGTCGTCCCAGGTCAGGAAAATTGCCGTCGAGTTCCAATCAGGCCCGTTCATCACGGCGTTGATCTGCTCGACGGTCCAGTTTTCGCCCAGACAGGTGCTCATCGCCGGATGCTCGCTGGCATCTCCTGTAATCAGCCAACTGACCGCCGGCAGACTGCCGTTCGCCGCGTCGGTAGCAAATTGAGTGTCGGCAACGATGTAAGGAGCGGCCCACAAGGTTCCGTTGCGGATGTGGTTCACCGCATCCAGGATCTCCCATTGGTACCCGTTCGGCGCCTGGGCCGCGGTCGTGACCCCGCTGCCGCCGGGGGCGTAATACCGCCAGCTGATGTTCGCCGTTTGCAGGCTATCGACGATCGTATTGAGATCCAGACACGGGAACTGCGCTGCCGGCCCATCGGTGTCGCCTGTGATCCTTCCACTGCTGTCCATAACATCGACGCTGGTTGTGTCATCGGCGTCGCATCCCCACGAATGGTTGTTTGGGTTCGAGGTATCGACCGGAACGTTGATGACCGACAGGGTCTCGTTGCTGAGCTTGAACACCCCGGTCACTCCGGCAGCCACCGTGTACAGATGGTTGGGCATGCTGGGGCCTTCTAACGACGAAAACATGTGGTCGGCGAGCGTGAAGTGCTGCGCGTAGGCCCAGTAATTTGGAATGTCAGATTGCTGCATCTGCGAATATGGAAGAAAGGAACCGTCGGGCAGCACCACCGACCCGTGCTTTTCCAGATCGAACTGATCCATTTTCCCGCCGTCGACGGCGGTGTGAGCATCCTGCCAGAGATGCCCGGGGTCATAACAAACATCGTTTACGCATGTTTTGTCTGGAGTATGTCCGAGTGTGACTGTTTGGCCGCTCGATGTCTTCCCCGTGGTTGCGCCATCAGCGCCGGGAAAGGTCCCGAAATACTGATCGAAGCTGCGATTCTCCTTGATGATGAAGACGATGTGTTGAATCTTCTGGATTCCCGGCGGCGGATTGCCTCCGGTGTTCGCCACGCTGGCCCCGCAGCCTTCCAACACCGCGGCGCAGACCAGAAGGACCAGGTAGCTTAAGGCTGCCACAAGCACATAGATTTTCATTCTCATGGAATACGATGGAACAGAAAGTGAGGCCCAGAATTCTTGCATTTGCCGTCCGGCGCAGTCAATCGCGCCAGTCGTCCTTTTCGTGCCTGTCTTGTTGCGAAGTGGTCCGTTTAAGCTGTCAACCCTGGCTGACTGAAAAAGATGCGGACTTTTGAACAGCAGTTGTCTTTGGCGGCAATACGAGTTTATTGATTCTGGAAGAGGAGCGGCTTGGCGCCGATGGTCTCGACACTCTGGGCGGGCTGGCATGTCCCCGCCAGATCGCACTTGGTGATGTACTGCGATGGAACCGGGTAAGCGGTTGAGCCGCAAGTCTCGGAACTGGACTGTCCTGCGCAACTGGGCAGAGTGGTGTTGACCCATACGAGCAGCCCTTGATACCCGTTCGAGTTGCTCAAAGGGCAGGTTGTGATCGACGCGCTGGCCGTGCAGTTCCCCAGGGTTGCTCCCACCAGCCATGCGTTGACCTGTTGGTAGGCAGTGCCGGCACTGGTAAGGCAGCCAGCCGCTTGCGTGCAGCCGCCCTTCCCTTTCGGATTCCAGAGAGTGCCCCACGCCGCGTCATCCCATGCATACCATGCCGCGAAGGTCACGTTCTGCGATGCGATGTCGATAAACCACCGCGCTACAAACCCGGCCTGCAAGTCAGGATCTGGCGTCGTGCTGTTCGTTCCCCATCCTCCTTCATCGCACAGGAACGGTTTGCTCAAATCGGTGGGGCTCAGAAAGCTTCTCATCTGCTGAATGTAGGTCACGACATCATCCGGATTCTGGCTCCAGACGTAACAATGGGTGTTGATGACATCCACTGCATTGCTGCCTCGGTTGCCGGTTGTGCATCCGGAGCCGGCGCGAGGCTTGCTGGAGCAGTTCAGAAAATTCGCAACCACCAACTGACCGTTGACCTGGAAGTATGCATTTCCGGAAGGAGTTGCGATCAGCGCGGTCGGATCGATGTTCTTGATCACGCTGCGAAAATCTTCCGCCATCCGAACCAGCTGAGCGTAGCTCCCGTTGTAGCTACAAAGATGAGTTGGACTGCAGACCGTCCCGCTGATCACCGAACCTCGATAAGCCTCGTTCCACGGTTCCCAGTAGAGAATATGAGCGTGAGTCTGAAGATAAGTGGGATCGTTGACGTGCGACGCGACCGCCGTGATGGCGTCAATCACCGTCTGATCCGTCCCGCTGCCGTCAAAGGCAAGGTCGCCCGGCGGCCAGCATCCGCCTGTGAAATAGTCGCAATTGGGGTCAGTCGGATTCGAAGACGCCCAAGCCGGAGTCGGACCGAGCGTGAAGATGCAACCGTCATTGATGCCGGCTTGTTTGGCGTCCGCCAGGATGCTGTCGAGCACCGAAAAATCAAACTCGCCTTGTGCCGGCTCGATCTGCGGCCAGAACGCGCCCGAAACTGCCCAAATTCGACACGTGCCGTAACTCACCGTCGGCACGTCCGTCGGGCGGTGAAAGTGCAGACCAAAAAAAGCAGCTGAGACCGATGGCTGAGCGGTGTAGGTATATGCGGATGCCAAAGTCGCGAACTGTCCGTCCGGATTGGTGACGGTGATGTTGACGGCTCCGGCCTGATTGGCGGGAGCAATCGCGGTGATCGTGGCGGCATTGACGACCGTCGCGCCCACATTCAGGCCGCCAAAGGTCACCGTCGCGCCAACGAGAAAATTGGCGCCCGTGATCGTCACCGAGTTACCTCCATTCGCCGAACCGACGGCTGGCGTCACCGCCGTCAAGGTCGGAGCGGGGGGAGCGATATAGATGTATCCGTTGACCAGGGTGGCACTGTCGCCGTCGGGATTGACGACGGTGACGTTGGACGCGCCCGGGGAATTTCCGGGGACAATCGCAGTAATTGTTCCCGCATTCGCCACAGTTACGTTCTGCGCAGCGGCCGCACCAAAGCTGACGCCTGCACCACTCACGAAATTGGCCCCGCTGATAGTCACCCCCGTGCCGCCTATTGTGTTCCCGGTGTTCGGCGATACGGAGAGAATCGCTGGAGGAGAAAGATACGTGTAAAGTGGTGCCGCCACCTGAATCTGCAAGATAGCGTCGTCGAAATTGGCTTGTGCTTGTGCCGTGTTGTTGTAAATCTCGCAATAGAACCGCAGCCATGCTTTGCCCGCCGGCACCGTGTATGTTTTTTCCAAAAGGGTCCAGGCGTTTGCCGTGGCGTTACTGGTGAAAACATACGTTGGATTCGCCTGGTTTGCGTCGACCAACTGGATGGTCCACCGCACGTTCCCGTTCCCCGTCAGAAGCGAAATCCAACCTCCGAACGTGATGATATTTCCTGGGGCTACAGCGATGTACTGCGATCCGCTACTTGTGGCGGTATAGGTGGGATGATTCCCCGGAGTCGAAGTCAGCTGGGCAAAATCGCTGCCCGTGTGTGCCTGGCTTGCATTCGAAACAACTTTCGACGATCCGCTGGAATTGGCGCTCCAGTCCGCCTTGCCCAATTCGAAGCCTGCGTTGAGCAGCGGCGAAATCAGCGTCACGTACGAGGCACTTTGTCCGTCGGGGTTCGTCACCGTCACGTTGGTCGATCCCGCCGAGTTAGCCGGCGTCGTCGCGGTGATGACCGTATCGCTCGCCACGGTGATGTTTGTCAACGGGGAGTTGCCGAAATTCACCGTGATGCCGTCGAGGAATCCGCTCCCCGAAAGTGCGACGACCGTGCCTCCATTGGTTGAGCCGGAAGGCGGAGAGACCGAGGCAAGCGTAGGTGGAGGATTGTAGGTAAAGGCATTCGTGAGCGTCGCCATCTGGCCGTCGAGATTCGTCACGGTCACATTCGCCGCTCCCGCAACGTTCGGGGGCGTGGTCGCGGTAATCATTCCCGAGTTGGCGACAATCACATTGGTCGCCGGAACACCGCCGAACGTTAGAGTGGCCGCATTGGAGAAATTCGCTCCCAAAACAGTGACCGCGGTCCCTCCTCCGGCCGGACCGGAGCCAGGAGAAACAGAGGTGAGGGATGGAGGCGGGTCGTACGTGAAGCCATTCGGTAGTGTGGCGCTTTGAGAATCAGGGTTGGTCACGCTTACGCTGACCAGACCCGCGGGATTCGTCGGCGTGGTCGCTGTTATCGTGCCGTTGTCGACGACTACGACATTCGTGGCGGGTACGGACCCAAACACGAGCGTCGCCCCGCTCATGAAATTGGCGCCTGAGACCAATACGGATGTGCCGCCGCTGACCGGCCCGAGTGCCGGATTCACAGAAATGAGGGACGGTGGAGGATTCTGCGCCAGCGAGCACAAACTCAGCGCACAGCTGCACACGAGCAGAACAACATACCGCCCGCGGACGAAAGTGCGGTATCTTTCGCTGCTATCCAAGGCCTGCTCCTCGCTGCTTCGGGGCCCAGGAAGTAAAACAAAACGGCAATGACTTCAGCGAAATTCTATGAAGTCAGTCCGTTCGGAGTCAAAAACCGACTCCTCGATCAGATTCCGAAAACCGTCGGCTCGGACATAGCCGGCAGAAACCCCTAGAACCCGCTGGCCTGAGACGAATACGAATATCTACCGTAGCAGAGCGATTCTGCGACCACACCCGCTAGAACAATCCGTAAACGTCCAACTCCTGTTTCGTGCCCACGTACAACTTCCCGTTGACCACGGTTGGAACCATGAACCGGGTCAGCGTCCCCGGAACGTCGCGTGTGCCTGCCTGGTTGGTGTTGTAGTACTCCCGAGTCAGGTCAAAGGGATCGTAGGCGTGGATCGTGTTCTGGTCATTCTGTGCCACCCAGAGAATCCCGTTAGCGGTTCCGCTCGAGGTAATCACCGGATTAGTGAGGAAAAACTTGGTCGTTCCCGTGAATACCGGACCAAACAAGGCTCCGTTCTGCAGGGTGAACGCCTTCATCACGTCGTTTCGTCCCAAGACGTAGACGAGGTTGTCCCAGTAAACCGGAGTATTCCAGAGTCCGGCGTCGACCGTATCGGTGGTTGGCGTGAGCGCGCCGGGAAGGTCTTGAACGATCTGGCTGTCGCCGGCTGAATTGAAGGCGCCCATCGCGTCCCTATCGAGCACATAGAGAGTGCCTTGCTTGCCGCCCCCGATCAGTTCGTGGACGTGCGGGGCGGGCTGATCGGGCAGCAACAAAGCCGAGCCGGAAGCGATGTCCAGATCCTGCTGCGCCAGCACACTCTGATCGTGGGGCGCAAAATAATCGACAGGATTGAGCCCAGTGGAGCTTAACTGCAACTTCAGGATGCTGTTGCCGTAGTCGGCTCCGCCAAAGTTAGCGTTGAAGGTGCCATTGCCCGTCTGCAGGTAGAGGTTGCCCGCGGCATCTGCCGCGATGCCACCGCCGCTCTGCCAGATTCCTCCTCGGGATCCGGCCGGCGTCGTGCAGAAAACTCCCAGCAGTTTCAGGCTCTGGCTATCGTAGCCGAGCACCCACCCGTGATAGGCATACAGGTCTTCGAGCGAAGCTGAGGCAAAGTAGACTGTGCCATTCACCAGCGCCAGCGCCGGGCGGACATTCTGGCTGTATGCGTTGTAGGCAAGAACGCCATTAACGCTTCCCGCCCCCGTACCGGGGACCGAGGCCTGAACCAAAACCGGACTATTCTGTCGCTCCGCACCCGTGGTGATGTCGAGCGCGTGCAAGCGCTGCACGTACTTGCCATCTTCCTTAGTGCGGGCGAGCACGTAAATTGTTCCAGCCACCGGATCGATTACCGGCGTTGCCATAACTCCGAATTCCGGTTGCGGAATTCCCGCCACAACCAGATCGCTGGTCGGAATCGTGGTCACTTGTTGGCTCGGATTCAGGAAGCTGGTCTGCCAGAGCGCCGTGGACTGCAATCCGTCGGCGTCGAATGCGTACACGCTGTCATGTTCGGTTGCCACGTAAACGACGTTGTGCAGGTTGCCGCCCATCATGACATTGGCTACGTAAAGGGGCTGCGCGTCGATCCAGCCGTCAACCGGATACGAGAACTTCTTGCCGAAGGTCTGCTGCGTAACGTTGGCGGGCGTCAGCGTGGTTTCGCTCGAGTTCACCCCGCTACGCATATTGTCGTAACGGTAGGTGTAGATGCCGGCGGAGTCCGGACCAACGTAGGTGTACCCAGCGCCTGCAGGCTCTCGTTGAAAGCTCGCGTTGTCGAACCGCACTTGCGCCGTGACCGTGTTGCTGCGAATCTGTGCTCCAAGCCGGATATACACGGCTCCGGCCGGGATCGTGTATGTCCCCTGCATGTTGGTCCAGACTTGCGTCGTGGCGTTGATCGGAGTCGTGCGCCAGGTGGTCAGCACATTCTTGCTGGCATCGGTCACCACCAGCGTGTAGTTGCATTGACCATCGCCCGACAGGCGGAAGGCTCCGCCGCCGTAGGTGATCACGTCGCCTGCCGAAACCGGGAAGTACTGATTGGTCCCCGAAGAGTCGGTGGCATAGTAAACCGCTGGTCCACCGGCAGCAGAAGTCAGCAGCGCGTAGTTGTTGCCATCTTCCGCATTGGTGGGGTCGTTCACAACCACGCCGCTGCCCGCGCCCACAAACTTCCACGCAGGAGAGCCCTCGAAACTAGGATTGGGTAGCAGAGAAATCAACCCGTAGAGCGTCGCCGATTGCCCGTCGGGATTGGTCACCGTGACGTTGACCCTGCCCTCGGGGTGGGGCGGCGTTGTCGCCGTGATCGCACTGCTGCTGGCAACCGTGACGTTGGTTGCGGCGGCGCTGCCAAACATCACTGTCGCTCCCGCGACAAAATTGGAACCATTGATCGTGACACTCGCGCCTCCCGCGGTCGCACCGGAAGCCGAACTGATTGAGCTTACGGTCGGCGTGGGACCCGGCGTCACGTAATTAAACCCTCCTGATAGCGTGCTGAATTGCGAGTCGGAGTTGCTAACCGTGACATCGGCAGGTCCGGTCGTGGAAAACGCGGGGGCGGAGACCGTGATCGAGTTCGCGCTGGCCGAGGTCACCGCCGCCGGGACTCCGCCAAATGCGACCGTCGGAGCTGGAAGGAAGTTCGTGCCGCTCACGACAACGATCGTTCCGCCATTGGTCGAACCCGAGGCCGGGCTGACCGAAGAAACCACGGGTGCCGGCTGTTGATAGGAATATGCTCCGGTTGCGGTGGCGAATTGTCCGTCCGGGTTGATGACGACGAGATCTGCCAGTCCGGCGGCGTGAGCCGGAGTCGTTGCGCTGATCGAAGTGCTATTTGCGATCACGTTCCATGCGGGCGTTCCTGCTAAGGTGACCTTGGCCCCAGGAAGAAAGTTGGCACCCGCAATGGTGACGCTGGCACCGCCTGTGAGCGGACCGACCGCCGGCGAAATCCCGCTGAGAGTAGGAGGCGGATTAAACGTGTATGTGAGCGCTGGAGTGCTGCTCGCTCCGTTGGGATTCGTAACCACAACGCTGCCCGCACCGGCTGCGCTGGCCGGAGTTTGCGCCACAATAGTCGTGCTGCTGTTCACCTTAACGCCGGTCGCAGCTACGCCGCCGATCTTGACCGCAGCTCCGGAGACGAAGTTCGTTCCCACGATTCGCACTGACGTCGCCGTATTGGCCGGACCTGAACTCGGTCCGATCCAACTCAACGTCGGAGGCGATTGATACGTGAAGGTGTTGCTCTTCGGCGTGTCGATCAAGATGGCATCATCGAAATTCGCTACTGCCGCAACCGTGTTGCTGTAAATCTCGCAGTAAAAGCGAACATAGTGCCCTGTGCTGGGAATCGTGTAGCTCGTCTGATAGAAAGTCCATGCACTGGAGGTCACGTTCGTCGTCGTGGCATAAACGGCGTTCGCTTTGTTGGCGTCGGTGACCTGTAGCACCCAGTGAACGGTTCCATCACCGGAGACCCGAGCAGCCCAACCGCCAAATGTGATCACGTCACCGGGGTTGACCGGCAGATATACCGAACCGGCGCTGAGAATGCCACTCAGGTAGGGATGGTTTCCGGTTCCTGAACTAACCTGGGCAAAACTCTGCCCGCTGTGAGCCTGGGCTGAGTTTGTGACGATGTTGTAAGTACCAGTCCCCGCGAATTGCCAACCGCTGTTTCCCGCCTCATATCCGGGATTACCCAACGGCGTCAGAACCGACGTCTGGCCGTCCGGATTCATGACGGTCACGTTCACCGTTCCCACGGCATTGGATGGAGTGGTCGCAGTGATTTGTCCGCTGTTGACGACTACGACATTGGTTGCCGGTGCGCTCCCAAAAGCTACCGTGGCTCCGCTTAGAAAGTTCGCGCCGCTTAGCGTGACCGCCGTGCCGCCATTGCTCGGGCCAGAGGTTGGGCTGATCGAGGTCAGAGTTGGAGGAGGGTTCTGCCCAAACAAAACCAGGGCCCACATGCAAACAAATGCAGCAGACAAAAAACCGCGACGAAGCATAAGCAGACAGAGCCCTTTCACACGCCCTTGAATGGATTGCCGGAACGCCCGGGAGTCAAGCTATTTGCAATTTGGGGGAAGGAACTACTGCGTAGAAAACTCCGTCGTATACTACGGTCCCGTCGGGTGCTTGTCAAACAAATTTAGTACGGCCGAGTGCAATTCTTATCGATCGCAACCTCTTGAAAATACGACCGGAGATAGTAGAGCTGGAGAGTTTCGCGTCCTGTCCGCGTCCTCTGCAACATCTACCCCGGAAGCCGGAAATTCAGGGTCACGGTCGTATGTGCCCGTACGGCCTGACCGCTCAAGCGGACAGGCTTATAGCGCCACTGTTTCACTGCATCGCTGGAAGCCTGAACGAGCTCTGGCGCCCCGCGGAGCACACGAACTGAGTCAACCTCGCCGTTGATTCCGATCTGGACATCCAGCACAACGGCTCCCTGAATCCGCTGCTTGCGCGCCAGCTCCGGGTACTCCGGCTCAACCCGAGATACAAGACTCTTTTCAGCGTCCGATGGAGAAAGTTCAATCACTTTATCTGTGGTGCCCAGAGCGGCAGGCGGCGTACTGACGGCCGAAGTCTGCGTCCCAGTCACAGTCCGCGCCGCCGGTTTGCTCGGCGCGGCCGATGCGCCGGGACTCTGCGTCGCGACGCTGGGGCCCGGGGGCACCTGAAAGACCTCTTTCCCATTCTCAAAAACACGCAGGCCGCCCGGCGGAGGAAAATCTGGCGCAGGTTTCGCGGGCTGCGTCGCCGCCGCCGCAACGTTCCCAGATACATCGTTCGCCGGCGCTTTTGCCGCTGCGGTGCTGGCAGCCTGGCGTGAAACCGGAGCGAAAGCATGGATCGGCCGCAATCCGAAGTGCCGGCCCACGAGCACGCCAAGCGTTACTGCACAAAGGAGTACGATCGCTCCCAGCGTCAGAGTCAGCCAATCCGAGTCAGGGGAAGACCTGAGCTCGCCGCCTTCGCTGACGGGTGACTCGGCAGCGGAATCCGAGGCTGCGTCTCCATCGGCATGGTGTTCGAAGGGCACAGGCTGTGGTTTTTCCGACCAGTCCAGGTTGCTCAGCGCGCGCATTCCCAGAGCTTCCAAGGTTCGCTCGTCGCGCTCGCCGAACGCCGCGCAACGCGAGGAAAATAGCTCGAAAACTCCCAGAAGACGTTCGCCACGAAGAATCGGCATCGCCATGACTGAACGCACGCCCAGGCGTTGCGATGCTTCGACGTCAGCGTGCTCGTCCGCCAGAACGTCGTCGCAGCGCTGCATCTTCAAGGTCCGAATGCATTCCCCGGAAACCCCAGACGAGGGATCGAGTCGCGCGCCGAGAGTCGGCGCCGTCGAACCGCTGGTCGCTCGGCAGACCAGTTCGCCATCACGCCAGAGCACGATAGCTGCTCCGGTCGCTCCGGTGGCCAGGCACGCCTCCTCGGCGATCTCGTTCAGTACGATCTCCAGAGCAAGTTCGGCGGACAATTCGGGCGTAAGACCGCCGCCGCTCTCCGCGGAAAACCGCGCCGCCAACGCCGTCAAATCCGACTCAGCGCTGGTTTTCAGCGATGCGCGGAGCTCTTCTGTAGGGGAGGACGAAGGATTTAAAGATTGCGGCCTCAATTGCGGCATAACACCCCAGGCCCAGATGCAACGGAAGCACCTTTGCGGAGTGTCCCGCCAAACACTGAGGTTGTCAACCGCTTTCCGACCCCGCGCGCGCATGGGGAATTTCGTTATGAAACACCAGCCGATCGAAATTCCTCAGAGGAGCCCGACCGGCAGCGACGCCCCACAGCTATTTGGGTCACCGCTACCAAAGAGAAGAAAACCGGCAAAAACGGGTCAATCCTCGGATTTCGGACGGTGAAAACCGGCGTTGTCCGAAAGCGATTCCCGGTCGGTTGTGCCAAAACGGTAGAGAATCTCGGCACGGCACAGAAGTGTTAGAGTAATTTCTCTCCTCGCAATGGTAATCTGCTGCTGTTAGTCTGTTAACAGACTTGGGGCCCGATGAGTTTGCAAAGACGTGTCAACGATTGCTCCCCTGGAAGTCCCCCGCACAAAGGCAACTCGAAATAAAGCCATTTCGGCGTACTCTATCGTTGGAGTTAGGACATGCGAATCGCCGTTGTAGGTTCTGGATATGTAGGGTTGGTGGCTGGCGCCTGCTTCGCCGACCTCGGTCATGACGTCATTCTGGTCGACAACGACCAGCGCAAACTGGCTGCCCTGCGCAATGGACAGGTTCCGATTCACGAGAAGTTTCTCCCGGAGTTGCTGAGCCGTCATCGCGGCCATCGCCTGACGTTTTCCGATGACCTGCAGGAAGCCGTACGGCTGAGTTCGGCAATTTTCGTCGCTGTCGGCACCCCGCCCACCGAGAGCGGCGAGGCAGATCTGTCCTATGTAGAGTCGGTCGCGCGAGAAATCTCCGGGGGCATCAACGGCTACAAGGTCGTCGTCGAGAAAAGCACGGTGCCGGTCTACACCAGCGAGTGGGTTCGCAAAATCATTTTGCGCAATGGTACCGATCCGGCAATGTTCGATGTGGCCTCCAATCCCGAGTTCCTGCGGGAAGGCACGGCGGTCACTGATTTCCTGTTCCCGGATCGCATTGTGATCGGCTGCGACAGCGAACAGTCGGCTGAAATCCTGCGCGAAATCTATGCGCCATTGACCGACGGCAGCTACTACAAGCGGAGCGACGCAATTCCGCAACCGGACCGGGCTGCGATTCCCGCCCCGATCATCGTGACCAGCACCAAGAGCGCCGAGTTGATCAAGCATGCTTCCAACGCTTTCCTGGCCATGAAGATTTCCTTCATTAATGCGGTCGCTTCCGTCTGTGAATCGGTCGGAGCCAATGTCAATCAAGTGGTGCATGGCGTCGGCACGGATTCGCGCATCGGACCTCGCTTCTTGAATCCGGGCATCGGCTACGGGGGGTCTTGTTTCCCCAAAGATGTCATGGCATTCCGCGCCGTGGCCCGCGAATCGGGATACGACTTCCGCCTGCTCGATGAAGTCATGCGCATCAATGAAGACCAGCGCCAGCGATTCTTGCGCAAGATTCGCAGTGCGCTCTGGACGCTGCGCGGCAAGAATCTGGGCATCCTCGGACTTGCTTTCAAAGGAGGCACCGACGATATCCGCGAGTCTCCGGCGATCTTTCTGGTTCAGGCCTTATTGCAGGAAGGAAGCAAAATCACCGCCTACGACCCGGCTGCCATGGAACGGACGCAGGAAATCATGAGCTCCGGAATCAAGTTCGCCAACTCGGCGTATGAGGCTGCGCATGACGCGGATGCCCTGCTCATTCTCACCGAGTGGGAAGAGTTCGCCAACCTCGACCTGGAGCGCCTCCGCCAGGAGCTGCGTTATCCCATCGTGATCGACGGCCGCAACTTGTATGATCCTGATGTGATGGCTGCACAGGGATTCACCTACTACAGCGTCGGGCGCGCCGCCTGCCATCCGGATGGAGTTCCCGCCGCAGTCTTGAGAAACGGGAACGGCAAAAAAGCATGAGCCGACAACGCGCTCTGGTGACCGGAGGCGCCGGATTTCTGGGCTCCCATCTCTGCGATGCTTTGCTCGCCGAAGGTTGGCGTGTGGTTGTCGTGGACAACCTGCTGACCGGCCGCCTCGCCAACCTAGATCATCTGAAAAACGAGCCCCGCTTCGAGTTTGTCGAGCAGGACATCTGCGTTCCGTTTGATGTCGGCCAGGTCGAATACGTCTTTCACTTCGCCAGCCCCGCCAGCCCAGTCGACTACAGTGTGCACGGCATTCCTACCCTGAAAGTCGGCTCTCTGGGAACATTTCATGCCCTGGATCTCGCCCACAAGTACGGCGCCAGATATCTGGTGTCATCTACGTCCGAGTGTTATGGCGACCCTCTTGAGCATCCGCAGAAGGAGACCTATTGGGGACACGTGAATCCCATCGGGCCGCGTTCTGTCTACGATGAATCGAAGCGGTTCACCGAAGCGGTGACCATGGCCTACCGCCGATACCACAATGTCGACATTCGTATCGCGCGAATCTTCAATACCTATGGCCCGCGCATGCAACTCAACGACGGCCGTGTCGTTCCCAACTTCATGAAGCAAGCCTTGCGTGGCGAAGCGTTGACCGTATACGGCGATGGGCGTCAGACTCGCAGTTTCTGCTACGTCAGCGACGAAATCGATGGCTTCATGCGATTGTCGAAGTCCGACGAACACTTGCCGGTGAACATCGGCAATCCCAACGAATTTACAATTCTCGAATGCGCCCAGATGGTATTGAAGGTGACGGGATCGAAGGGCGAGATTCGCTATGAACTGCTGCCGCAAGATGATCCCAAGCAGCGCCAGCCCGATATCACCAAGGCTCGCACGCTATTGGGATGGGAGCCAAAAGTCGATCTGGAGACCGGTCTGCGCAAGTCTCTTGAATACTTCAAGCAAGCTGTCGCCGAAGAAGCGACCGTACCTTAGGCCATTGAGAAAGTACAAGCGCGGGTATCGTGTGCATAAATGTGCAAACCACCTGCCAGGTCGCAGCTTGACGCGCGGATCCGGCTGTTGACGGCCGCGAGGAACGAATGCCCCCAGGAAGAATCCGGCATTAACTACTTCTGTTCGTAACTACCACTCCTGTGCCATTCAAATCCAAAGTACCTTCGGTAATAATTACTGAGGGAGGATGTGATGTTCATTTCTTTCAGTCCAATGCGGCCTGTCGTTCCGCCACGACACAGGGTTCCTATGCACGTGCCGGATGCGGGTAGCGGACTCATTCTGATGTCTGTGATTACTTTATTGTTCGCCGCAATCATGAAGAAGCTTGGCTTCTTTGCGCGGCGGCAGGAACAGTAGAGCAGTCGTCGGCGAATATCGTCGAGTCTGAGTAGTGCCTTTCGTAGTATTTTCTTCCATTCCTCCCCCAGAAGAAAATTATCAGCCGCTTGAAGCGGAGCATGGTCCGTCAATCTGCGATGGGTCGATCGCGCTGCACTGGCCCGCGAGCAGGTGTCTGTTGCAGGCTGATGTTTCGGCTGCAGGAAATCTAAGTGGAATGAGCCTGCCTGGGATCAGGATGGCTCAGTAGTCGATGCAACGAACTCTGTCAGCTTCCTGACGCTTTCCTTCTCTTCTTTGCTCTTCAGTTCAAAGGCGACGCCCATGCCGAAACCAGGATGCGAGGCCTGCACGATTCCGCGGAGACGCAGTTTCATCTCGTGGGTGCGAACCAGGATCTCGACCATTGAACCATGGGGAAACGGCAGTGACACTTCGAGGTAGCATCCACCAGAACTTAAGTCTGTGAGACAGCACCGATGCGGAACCGGGGTACCGGTGCGGTAGACCTCCGCTCCCAACCTGCAGGAATACCGGGTTTGCGAGCGGCGATTGTCTGCCTCCGACTCGCTAGCGGTTGAGGCTTGCTGGGCCGCCGGTCGCGGCCCTTCATTGGTACGCCGGTGCGCATGCGAACCGTGCGTTTGCTCCGCCACCGATATGGTGGCCAGTTGCAGTGGTTCCTCGACGTCAACCGTCACGTTGGGCAGTTGCTCCGGCTGAGCCTCGCGCGGGAGGTTCGCCTCGAGAAACTGCTCCAGCATCCGTCGCGACGATTTCGGCACGTCCACAAAACTCACGCCTGCCCGGCCGTTCCAATCCTGCCAGATAACCTGGCCGGACAGACGTACCGAAGTCGATTGTCCCGGCAGCTGGAATTGAAAGTAAACTTTGCTGGTCGGCGGAAGTTTTTTGCCAAAGAGGACCGACATGCCATTCTCCGCCAGATTGATCAGCGTGGCTTTGTCCTGCGCCACATCGGCATAATCGACGGTGGCATGCGTATGAACGGCCGCCCGTCCGCTCTTGCGCTTCTCTTTGCGCATGACTGCCCGTGCCGCGCGCAGGCTGCTGAGTGCCCGGTCGTAATCGACCGGCTTATACAGCACAAAATTCACGCCTAGCGAAAACATCTCGCGGATGCTTTCCTGCCCGCCCACCACCGCGATCGCCAGGGTGGCATCATTCATGCGCGACAGGCGCGTGTCCCGCAGCAAAGCGATCACGTCGGTGTTGGATGCTCCGTCGACGATCACCACATCAAAGCGGTCTTGCGCCAGGCGGATGCTGGCGCGAGCGAAATCCGGACAAGCCTCAACCTTGATGCTGAGTTCCTCAAGAACTCGGCGCAATAGCGCGGCGGTGGCTTCATCCGCGCACACCAGCAGGGCAGATAGAGTCATACTCGAACCCATCGTAGGATTCCTGAAGTTCGTCCGACAAGTTACCAGGGTCATGATTTGTAGCTCCGATGAGGATTAACTCATCTGCTTTCAATCCATGACAGGAGTAACCACCAGAGGTACCGGAAGGCCAATGGTTACCTGTTGGACTGTCGTGCTTTGACGATCCTCTAGCCCATTCCTAGGATGAAAGATGACGCGATGCGGGATCGCGCGTCCGCTCTATTGTCTGCCAGCGGGAATGCCGAAGGTCTTCCCCAGGTACGAACGCGAATGCGGTGGAGTCATGGCGGGCTCGACGCAATCGCCCCTCCTCCATAAAAGAGATTTATGACATACGGGAAAAATCGCGGATTTTCACTCCTGGAGTTGATGGTCGTGATCCTCATCGGCTTCACCATGGCTGCCGTGGCTTTCATGGCTCTCATGCCGATGTACAAAGAGAACCATGTCGACCAGGCTTATGACACGACGCTGTCGGTGATTCGTGCCTACCGCAACGAAGCCATCACCAACTCCAAGCGTTACATTCTGATGTTCACCGCCCCCGGAACCATCACCGTGCAGTACTGGGGCGTAGGCGTGCCGGTGAACCCGGCGCCGGTGACCGTCGCGACGTATAGCCTTCCGACCGACATCCAGTTCGCTGTGCAGGCGGGATTCCCCAATCCCGGCCCGGACGGATTCGGCACCGGTGCTACAGCTTTCACCGCAAATGCCTGCGTCGTCGAAGGCCAGGCTTGTCTGATCTTTTATCCCGATGGCTCGGTGCAGGACGATTTGGGCAACTTCAATAACGGGGTCGTTTATCTCACACGTCCCACCGATCTTTATAGCTCGCGCGCAATCACGATATGGGGCGGCACCGGCCGGGTTCGCGGCTGGAGACTTTACAACCAGGGTGGAACCAACACGTGGGTGCAACAATGACGCAACGTAAATCGCAGGCGCAGAGCGGCTTCACCATCATCGAGACCATGGTCGCGATCGCTTTGCTGAGCGTCGGGATCATGACGCTGATCGCGGCCTTTGCCACCGCCGTCAGCTCGACCCAGAACGCGCAGGAGAATCTCATCGCCCGGCAGAAAGCTCTCGAGGCAATGGAGAGCATCTACACGGCGCGTAACGCACAGCAGATCGCCTTCACCCAGATTTCCAATATCAGTGCCGGCGGAATCTTTACCGACGGACCGGTTCAGCTGCTGGCCCCGGGACCGGACGGCTTGGTGAACACGGCGGACGATGTCAGTTTTCCGGCAACTGGGCCTTGCCCAGCCGGGCCCGAGTGTCTGGTGCTCCCCGGGCCGGATGGCATTCTGGGAACCGCTGACGACAAGGCCTTCAGCCTGGCCAACTTCACGCGACAGATCTCGGTCGGAACCGTGCTTGAGGCCGACGGCGTAACCATCGACCCGAACCTAAGGCAGGTCACCGTAACCGTCAGCTACACCACCGGCGGATCGACGGTGCCCCGCGCGTACACCGTCAACGCTCTCATTTCGGCGTTTCACTAAAGGCCGGCGATGGATAACAAAGCGATAGGAAACTTCATGAAGATGCCAAGACAAACGTCGGGAAAGGGCTTCACGCTGCTGGAGTTGATGGTTGCGATGGCGCTCGGCATGATCGTGATGGCGGCCATGGCCAGCCTGTTCAAGATGGGCATGGATTCGACCATGATGGTCACTCAGCGCGCCGAGACCCAGCAGAACATGCGGGCAGCGATTGACCTGATGGTGAAAGACATCAGCATGGCCGGCGCGGGCTTGCCCTCCGGCGGCATTCAGCTGCCTACCGGCGGTGGCGCCACCACCGCCAAGTTTGGCTGCGATCAGGGCGGCACCTGCTATGTGCCCGCCTATACCTATCCCGCCGGAAACTATATGTACGGAATCATCCCCGGATATCTCAACGGCGTACAGGGCAGCGCCGTCATACCCGCCGCGCCCGGCCAGCCGAATGACAGCATTACCGTCATTTACGCCGACTACAATTTTCCGCTGTGGGAATACAACGTTACTTTTCCCACAGCCCCGGACGGCACTTCGATCTGCCTGACCGCAAACACGACCTACGCTCCCGCGCCTGCCTTGCCCAATTCCTCCGGCGGCATTCAGAAGGGAGATTTGATCCTCATCAACGGGACGAACGGGCAGAGCGTGGTGGGCGAAGCCACCAATGTCAGCGCCACGACGATCAGTTTCGCCAACACCGATCCGCTCAATTTCAACTACAGCAAGAACGGCAGCACGACCAACAACGTTTATGCCGCGAGCAGCAACACCGGCTATACGTGTCCGCCTCCGGTAACCAATCCGCAAACGACGCAAGGCACTGCCTACCGCCTGTTTGCCGTGACTTACTACCTGACCGTGCCGGGAGCCGGGCAGACCCCGCGCCTGATGCGCCAGGTCAACGGGCTCACGCCCGTACCGGTGGCCGATGACATCATCAACCTGCAGTTCGCCTACGACACGTACAACTCGACGACCAACGCGTTGGATCCCACGCAGCCGAACCCCATCGGCGTAGGCGAGTCGCCGAACCTGATCCAGAAAATAAATGTCGTTCTGATGGGACAAAGCATTATTAACCACGGGAACCGCTCGCAGAACCTCTATCTGGCGACTTCCGTCAGCGCCCGTGACATGGCATTTCGCAACCGTTATCAGTAATAGCGTTTCAGGGGAGCAGCAAAACTATGGGTAAGGGAAAAAACAACTCACGAGGATTCACACTGATCGCGGCACTGCTCATCATGGTGCTGCTGTCGGGCGTGGCTGCGGGCTTGTTGTATCTGGTCACCAACGAATCCAAAATGGGCGGTAACGACCTGGAAGCCAACCTGGCCTACTACGGCGCCGAGTCCGGCATGGAGAAGCTCACCTCCGACCTCGCCGCCCTGTACAACCAGTACCAGACCCCCACGAACGCTCAGATTCAGAACCTGATCAACTATCCGCCAACGTCGGCAATGGTCAGCGGGATGAACTACACGGAGACGATCTCCTACCCGCTGGTCAACGGATCTCCCCAGAGCAGCTATAACACCGTCAGCTCCGGCTCCAACCAGGGGCTGTACGCAGAAATCGTTCCCATGACGCTGCAAGTGATTGCCTTGCGTCCGGGTGGTGCGACGGCCAACATCACCCGTAAGGTGGAAGTCGCCCTGATTCCGGTGTTCCAGTTCGGAGTGTTCTGTGGGTATGACTGCAGCTATTTTGCCGGCCCCAACTTCAGTTTTGGAGGCCGTGTCCATACCAACCAGAATCTTTTCCTGGCTGCCGGTGGAGACCTCGTCTTCAATGACAAAGTCTCCGCGTACCAGCAGATCGTTATGGATCAGCTGGAAAACGGCAACCCCACCACCAACGGCTACGGTGGCACGGTTTACGTCCCGAAAGCCTCGTCAGGCTGCCCGTTGAATTCGTTCCCGCCAACCGGAACGAACTGCAAAGCTCTTCCGGGCGCCGGCACCGTGCCGGGAGATGCCAGTTGGAGCGGCGGCTATCCCAGTGTGTCCGGATCAACCAACCCGAACTTCCCGAGCATCTCGTCGGGCACACTGAACGGATTCTTGACCAACTCACTGACGGGCGCCACCAACATGGAATTGCCCTTTGTGAAGAACAGCTGCACTAGCAATCCGCCCCCGTGCACCGACCCGATCGCCATCATCCGCAAGCCGCAGCCGGGTGAAGGTGTATCGAGCACACTGGGCAGTTCGCGCCTCTATAACAAGGCGCAAATCCGAATTCTGCTGGCTGATACAGTCGCCGACCTGCACCCGGAGCGTGGAACCGGAGCGCTCGACTCACAGGATGTTGAGCTGCCGAATGCGACTTCGTACAGCACGGCTCCATTTTCCAACGCGACCCTCGCCGTCAGCGGCGCCCCCGGCGGCGTTGAAGCCATGGGATTCGCCACCGCAGGTTCGAATGGCTGGGTCACTCCCTACACCGATAGCGGGGCCCAGACGGGTTGGACCACCTGGCCCCTCACTGGCGAGCTGACCACTAACCCTTCTTCGCCTTCGGCGATGACCGGTCCCTGGATTCGCGTCGAGTACTATAACGGCACCGCGTGGGTCGGCGTCACCAAAGAATGGCTGGGATTGGGTGTTGGACAACCTTTTAACGTTGTGCCGATCACTCCGAACTCAAATACGGTCAATCCCAATGCAATTCTGATTCTGCAGCAGCTTCGTCCTGGCTTGACCGTCACGGCGGCCAATGTTTCCGGAACGGGCAACTGGTATCCCATCAACTTCTACGACGCCCGCGAAGGCGAAATGCGTGATAACGCCGTGTCGAATTACACCAGCGGCAACAACACGTATTCCTCCTGCTCGGTCAACGGAATCATGAACGCGGTCGAGCTCGACGTAGGCAACCTGGCGCGCTGGCTCAACGGCACCATGGGCGGCGGCACCACCGGCTCGAACGTGAACTACACGAATGAGAACGGCTACGTACTCTATTTCTCCGATCACCGCGGCATGCTGGCTTCCACGCATCCTTCGAACGGTGGGCAGACTCCGGCAGGTGTGATCAACGGAGAGTCAGGCATCGAGGACGTGATAAACAGCTCCAAGAACCTCACCTCCACGCAAACCGATGGAGTCTTGGAAGGGGCGACATATTACTCCTACTCGCCGGAAGACGTCGACCAGAACGGATTCCTCGACAACTGGGGCGAGAAAAACATCGGGTACGGGTTCGGCCTGAATACCAACACCAGCCCTTATGACCCGTACGTGCGAGTCCCGAATGCGACGGTGACCAACGCGACCCAGAACTGCGCCACGGTCAATACCTCAACCGGAACCTTTGCCATGAGCGCCAATAACCAGGTGGGCATGGCGAACATGGTGAGCGGCGCGCGGCATGTCCTCAAACTCGTGGACGCCGGGATGAGCGCAGGGTTGCAAAGCTATCTGCCGGTCATGCCCGCGGCCAGCGGATGCGCCCAGAGCGCCGCCAACCCCACCGGATGCGGCGGCTTTACGGTCGTATCTGAAAACCCCGTCTACGTGCAGGGCGACTACAACACGAACTCCTCCGATCCATTCTGGGGGACTGCGAACAACGCCACGCCAACCCAAACATCGCATTCCGCTGCGTCCATTATTGCCGATGCAGTGACACTCCTTTCCGATCAGTGGACCGATGCCAACAGCATGGTCTACCCGGATATCTCAGGAAACCGGAAGCCCACCCAGGATGCTTACTACCGTACGGCCATTTCTGGGGGCAAGAACATCCCGTTCCCGCAACCAACCTGGACCAATGCGGCTCAGGACTTGGGAACCGACGGAGGAATGCACAACTTCCTTCGCTACCTGGAAAACCTGGGCAACATCACGCTGCACTACGACGGTTCCCTGGTCAGCATGTACTACGCGGAGTACGACACCGGTATATACAAGGACGGGCCTGGCGGCACGGTCTACAGCCCGCCCACGCGTAACTACTATTTCGACGTGCTCTTCCTGAACCCGGCGAACTTGCCGCCGGCAACACCGGAGTTCCAGGATGTCGTCAACCTGAGCTATCACCAGAACTTCACCCCGCAGTAAGAGCTGCGAAAACCTCAACTCGGAAGCCCGGTCCGCCCAGCGAGCCGGGCTTTTCCTTTGCCGCCCACTCAAGCAGTTCGTCACTGCCGCCATGTCTCTGGCCCGGCTCGCTCCGGGGAAATAAGGTATTGACTCCTCAGCAGGGAGCATCGACAATGCTTTGCCAGAACCCGCGGTACACCTCGACGTGCCGCCCGTCTGCGGAGTCATCATAACCGTGAAGAAACTTGCATTGCGCCACTGTCTTCGTCTGATGACGACCAACAACCCGCTCGGCATATCTCTTGCTGTCGTCTGTCTTGGCGGCAGCCTCTTTGGCCAGGCGATGTTGCCTTTTATGAATGCCGGGCCCGATTCCGCCTTTGCCCAGGTCGATTTCGCCCAGATCTATATGGATACGTCGAGCCGGGAGATGGCGAAGAACGCGGAAGAAAAGGAAAAGCGACAGCACCTGGTCGATATTGGCGCCGTCTCCGCCCTCGATCTCGACGCTCCCAACAGCGCGCTGGAGGAATACAATCGCGCGGCAACGCTGATGAAAGCGCAGAACTCGAAAGAGGCGATCCTCCATCTGCAGAAGGCGATCAAGGATTATCCCAAATTCGTTCTCGCCTACAACACTCTCGGCCTTGCCTACCTCGATCAGCAGGACGGCCGCGCCAAGGGCGAGTTCGAAGAAGCGGTCAAGCTGGACGCGAAGTTTCCCGGTTCATTCCTGAATCTGGGGACCTTGGCTCTGGCGGCCAATGATTTTGCGACGGCCGATGCCAATCTCGAAAAAGCCGCATCTCTGAGTCCCAACGATCCAAAAATTCTCACGGCTCTGGCCTTCGCAGAGAACGGGGATCGCAAATACGTAGAGACCTTGCAGACCGTGCAGCGAGTGCACACCCTGGATCATCGGGGGATGGCCAACGTCCACTACATCGCCGCTGCCGCCGCGATGGCGCTAAACAATTTCCCGGTGATGGAGCGCGAGCTGAATCTTTTTCTCAGCGAAGATCCGACCAACCCACTCGCGCCGGTCGCTCGTAAGAATCTGGATGCCCTGGCGCGCCGCAATAGCCGAGCCATTGCGGGATCCGGCACGAGTGCGCCCAAGGCAGTTGCCAGCGGTGGCGCGCTGCAGACCTTCCCCAATAGTGACCGGCTGCGCGCGCAACTGAATGCCGTGGGCACCGAACCCGAGAATGAAAACTGTGTGACCTGCGCGAATCCTGGCCAACCATCCACCCTGGAAGCCAGTGCGGCGAACGCCCCGGCGCCGCTGGCGCTGACGCGTAAAGTCAACGGAACCTGGACGATCCGCGCTGCGGTGGATGAAACTGCCCTGTTTTTTGCCGTCAGCAGTCATGGCCACATGGTTGACGATCTGAAACTCTCCGAGATTCAGCTCCGCGACGACGAGAAAACTCCCGAAAAAATTGTGCAGTTCCTTCCCCAGTCGAAACTTCCGTTGCGGATTGGACTTCTCGTGGATACGAGCGGATCGGTGCGTGACCGCTTCTCCTTTGAAAAGCATGCGGCCGAGAAATTCCTCGAAAAAGTGCTGAATGGAACGTCCGATCTGGGTTTTGTCGCCGGCTTTTCCAACGATACAACCGTCACTCGCGATTTCACTTCCAATCCTGCGGAGTTGGGAAAGGGTGTCGAGAACCTCGCCAACGGCGGTGGAACCTCACTTTTTGATGCGGTCAGCTACGCCAGCCAGAAGCTGGGAGAATATCCGGAGCAGGGACGGGTGGCGCGCGTCCTGGTGATCTTGAGCGACGGAGAAGACAATTCGAGCCATCGCAGTCTGAAACAGAGTATCGAAGAAGCCGAAGCAGCCGGGGTTACGATCTACGCCGTGAGCACCGCTGAAGACGCCGGCGTCAAGAGCGACGCTGATAGGGTCCTGCAAGTGTTGGCCGAGCGCAGCGGCGGAGAAGCAATCTTCCCGGGGGACATGATGACGTTCGAAAAATCCCTGGATAGACTGCGCGACCTGATTCGAAGCCGTTACCTCCTCGCTTATCGGCCGTCAGGCTTCGAGCCCAACGGTAAGTATCGCCCGATTCACCTCACCGCAGAACGGGACGGCAAGCGGATGCAGGTGCACGTCCGCAAGGGCTATTACGCGCGCCTCGAGACGCCGCAGAGTTAGCCTTTTCTCGATTGATCTTGTCTGTCCGCGCGTCGCTGTTCCTGCTAAGCGAGCCGAACCTCGCGCCTGAGAATTTCATCTAAACTGGTCGAGAATCTCCAACTCAACGAGGGATCGAGCTTGCCTACCATTCGCGCAATCTTTTGGGACGTCGGTGGTGTGCTTCTGACGAACGCCTGGGACCACTCCCAGCGTGCCAAGGCGCTGGAACACTTCGGTCTCGACGAAGAGGAGTTCCACGACCGCCATGACATGCTCGTGTCGTCATTTGAGCGGGGCAAAATCTCGCTGAACGAATACCTGGATCGCACGGTTTTTTATCGTGCGCGACCATTCACTCGCGACGCATTCCGCGACTACATGTATTCCCTCTCGCAACCTTTCCCTGACGTCCTGGCCTTTGCCCGGAAGCTGAGCGATTCAGGAAGATATTTCATGGGCACGATCAACAACGAGTCGCGCGAACTGAACCTTTTTCGGATTGAGCGTTACGGGCTGCGAAACATCTTCCGGCTCTTCATCAGCTCCTGCTTCGTGGGCTTCCGCAAACCGGAGCCCGAAATCTATCGCCTGGCGCTCGAGACAACGCAAATTCCAGCCAGTGAATGCTGTTTCATCGACGATCGCGCCCTCAATCTCGAAAGCGCCTTGAGTCTCGGCATGCACGCCCTGGAGATGAGTACGCTGGAGGAGTTGCGCTCGGATCTGGCGAAGCTGGAGGTCAGCGTCTAGCACGAAATGTTTCGGGATGGGTACTGTTTTTGAGGCCAGCGATCGGCCTTAGCTGTTTTTGCGAGTTCGCACGCCGGGACCTTGGGGAACGTCGGACTCCAGCGTTGTCAGAGTCAGATCGCTCGACCAACAATCCGACGCCAGCTTCCATTCGCCGTTGCTCTGCCGGGCAAAGACCCAGAGATACTTGCCGCGCTCTTCCCGTCGCTTGCCGGCCGCACTGGGTACCAGGGCTTTCCATCGTCCCGCTTCGTAGGCCATGTCTCCGGCAACCTCGAGCCGCAGCGGCTCGACTTCGACTTCGCCAAATCCAGCGTCGAGAATGCCGAAGAAGAATTCCCGCACGGCAGCGGCGCCGCGAACCTGCGGATAGTTCGACCGCAGCACCAGAGCATCAGCGATGTAAAGATCCAGCAGATCATCCAGATGCTTGGTGTTGCAGGCCAGGACCCACTCCTGCGTGACCCTCCGAACCGCAGCTTCGGCGCGGCTCATGTCACCGCGCAAGGCCGCATTGGAACGCAATTTGTCTTCCCGGGCTGGATCGGCAGCACGCGGCGGCGCGGCCGAGCCTTCGTAACCTCCGGGAAAATAGTGGTGATGATAGTGATGGTGGTAGTGATGCGTTTCCGGTACGGTGGTGCGGTTCGGCCCTTGAGGCGGATGAATCTCCGGATAGTCCGCAGCCGGATTCGGCGGGTAGACCAATGCGGGTCCTCCGGACGCGGATGCGCCCGCGGTAGTGAGATTTTGGCTCTGGACGGGCGCTCCGCACATGGCGCAAAAGCGGTTGCCTCCGCGGTTGCGGTGCCCGCAGCTGGAACAAGCCACACCAGAAGCATCGCCCGCGAGATCATGAGCGGTATCGGCAGCGGCATCCTCGGCGTCCGCTTCTGCGGCCAGACGTTGCGCAGCCTCGATAGCCGCGGCCACGGCATCCGGACCGGGTTTGGGACGCCGCATGTCCGGCTGCAAGCCGCGAAAGAACTCGTCGATATTGCTGCCGCGCTCGGTCTTTTCGTCGATTGGCACAGCCGAAGCTCTCGTGATTTTCTTTTCCTTGTCCACAGATGCGCCACTCAACTCTTCGGTCATTCTAGCCTAGCTTTTCCCGCTAGCGGCTGGAAAACTCGACTTTGCCTTCCGTCTCCGTGGGAATCCCGTCGCAAGTGGCCGGGCGATACCGCCAACGGCGGACCGCGTCAAGAACCCGGCGATCGCTGGCCAGGCCCGCGCTTTCCAGAATTAGAGGGCTGTGGACTCGTCCATCGACACCGATGATGAAACTGACTCGCACTGTATCGACTGGCCCGGCAGGAAGCAAAAGAGGATCAGGAGTCGCCAAAGCTTCCGGAGGGTGAACATCCTCGCAGACTGGGCGGGAACTGATATGCGCCACATCGGCGAATTCCGATGCGCGCTTCAAAATCCGAGAAAACTGCTGCTCCCTCAGCCCAATAGTCTCGCTTTGCGGCTGTGCACCCACGGCTCCCAATGTCAGCGGAGCGAAGACGTTGGCCAGAACCAAGGCGGCTAAGTAGCGATAACGCATATGCGCCGGCGGTTCTCAAAGAAACCGCCGATGAACCGAAACCCGCAAATGCATGGCCACACCATGAGGCGGATATCCCATTGTATGACAATAAGTTACATTGATTACCTCACGCGCATATTTCGGCCATGTGAAAGCGCCTGCATACAAAACGCGCCGAAGTTCTGGCATATTCCCGGACGACTTCCCCCGAAAGGTAGATCAGAAGTTGAAAGTAGCCTGCAGGTCCAGGCGCCGATTTGCTGTGGTACCGGGCGAGAATGGAAATCCCACGATGTTGTTCGAAATACCAAACAGCCGAGAACCCAGAACTGCCTCGGGGTTCGAGAGATTCACATTGTTGAATGCATTGCGCAGGCTGACGCCGACGATAAGGTTGTATCTCCGGTCCGAGTTCGAAGACATGAACATCGGCCCGCCACCGAACAGTGGTCCGCCATGATGATGTCCGCCGCTCGGGCCGCCGCCTCCCTGCCCCTGCTTCGCCTTGGCTCCGAAGCCGAAGGTTTTGGTCAAACGCAGATTCATCACAAAATGGCCGGGACCGGTACCGTAGTTGATCGGCAGGGGACTGCCGGTTGCGCCGCTCGCATCGAATGTTCCGAGAGGCGTGCAATAAACCGAACCGGAGACCGACACTGTGCCACAGGTCGAGCCCGAAACCAGGCTGGGGCGATTGTTGTATTGAGAATCGCCATTCAGATCGAAAGGCGATTCGATGTTGAAGGGAGAACCCGAACTCACCACCATAAACGGGCTCAGGCGCAGGAGATAAGGCAGGCCCAGGCTGCCGCCGATAAACAATCGGTTCCGAATATCGAATGCGGCCCGTCCATAGTCTTGGCTGATATCGTAGGAGTTCGACGGGAAACTGGAAACGCCGGATGTGTCGCTGTGCGCATAACTCAGGGAGTAATAGCCGAAGAGCTGGACTCGCGACCCAACCCTGACATTGGAATTGACCATCAGTTGGTTCTGCTTGAAATTCCCCTCAGAAACGTAGCGGTACGTGTTTACCGTCTGCACAACACAATTCGGGTAGCAGGGCGTCCCGGGATAAGGGGCGTTGGCGTTGACGGTCAAAAACTGGTCGAAGCCCAGCGAATTCAGATAGGTGACGGAGAGGGTAGCCGACTTTGTAACCTGGCGCTCCAAGCTGATTGCGCTCTGCACCGTATAAGGCGCGTGCAGTCTGGGGCTGATCTGGTAGGTCGTGGAAATCGTGTTTGTGGGATCGCCGCATGAGGAAATTGGACCGGTGAGTGGTTGGTCGACACCGCCATAACAGGTCGGATTAGTAACGACGAATTGCGTCTGGGTTATTCCGTTCAGGCGATCCGCCTGCAGAAGTTGATCGATCTGAAAGCGGTCATAAAAAACCCCTGAGCCGCCCCGGATCACCACTTTGGGAGGGCCGCTCCTGCCTCCGACGCCCCAGGCAAATCCCACGCGCGGAGCCCAATCGCCGCGGTCGTGAATCGCATTCTGCGTCTCAAACCGTAACCCCGAACTAAGAGTCAGGTTGGGGCGCACCCGCCAGTCGTCCTGAATGTATGGTTCAAAATCGTAATAGTTGACTCCCGCATTGGGCGAACCACTGGTGATGGTCAGCTGGGTTGGCGCATTGTTTTGGAAATCGGCATACGTCGGAAAAACGAACGCGCCGTTGAATTGGCTGGTGGAGTAATCCGAATCCTGATCTGCCCGGAAGCGCCCGCCGAACTTCAGAGTGTGATTCCCATGAATGAGCGAGGTGTAGTTTTGTATCTCGTAGTTGTTCTGCAGGTCGTTGAGGGTTCCTTCGCTGTTGCCTCCGCTGGTGAAGTTCCCCAGGACGCTGACCGCCGGATTTGTATCCTGCGGATTCTGAAGGTTATTGTCACGGTTGTATTGGAAGCGCGTCTCGTTGACGATCTTCGTTCCGAAGACCTGGGTGTCGCTGATCTGCACCGTATCTTCGGTGCTTTTCGTCGAATACGCCTGGCTCGGAAGGCTGAACTGATTGGTGAGTGTCCCGTCCTCGGTATCGCGGTAATACTGGTAGCGCGCGGTCAGCGTGTTGTTCTTGGTCAGAGCCCAATCCAGACGCGGGCCGAGATTCGTGCGATGCCGCGGGTTCCCGATCGATTCCGCCAGAGTGTCTCCTGTCTGTGGATCGATCGCGTTGATGGGGGACAGTTCGTTGATGTCTCTGCGCTGGACGTCGAAAAAGAAGGATGCGCTCTTATTGATCGGCCCGCCGACATTGCCGTTGAATTGAGTGGAATAGTAGGGCGGTTCAACTCCGGCATAGGGGTTTGGAGAGTTGAACGGCGAATCATTGCCGTCGGCAAAAATCTGCCCGTGAAGCTTGTCTGTCCCGGGCTTGGTGAAAATCTCGATGCGGCCGTACCCCAGCTTGTCGTACTCGGAAGAAAACGGATTCTGGTTGATGCGAATTTCGCGAATCGAAGATTTCGGCGGCAGCTGGCCGGCAGTGAAACCGTCGATATACATCTGCCCGCCGTTCGGCCCGGCTGATGGACCGGCCAGGGCCTCGAGGTCGGATTGCAATTCGTCCGGATCGTCCGGCAGCGCTTCCAGTTCCTTGCCGGAGATCGTAATCGAGCCGGCATTGTTGGATGGGTTGACATCGACAGTCGGCGCCGTGTCTGAAACCTGTACCTTCTCTTTTTCCACCTCAATTGCCATCGGCACATTAAGACGCAAGGGCTGATCGGCGATGGCGACGTTGTCGTTTTCGTAAAGACTGAAGCCCTCGGCCGCCACGGTCAGCGTGTACTTGCCCGCCGGCAGCAACTTAAACTCATACATCCCCTGCGCGCTTGTTTGCGCTGTGATCGGTGATCCGCTGGCCGGCGACATCACGACCGTAGCTCCCGCGATGGCTGCCCCGGAAGGATCCGTGACTTGACCGCGAAGAGCCCCGGAAGCAGACTGCGCCAGCATTGCCGTACCCAGCAAAAACAAAGATAAGAGTGTCAGGACTGCACGCACGAATCGATTCCCTTTCATGATCCGGATGATTCCATTTCTCAAGATTCGGTAATGCGATGGTGTTATTGATCGCCGTTATGGATTATTGGCGTCGCCGGCCGGGGCTCCTCCCAGGGACCACGGCGCCAGCATCATGGCCTCGCTGCCGTTCGGCGCCGCTTCCAGCAGTGGTTCGACTCCACTAAGTAGCGTGATAGCGGTTCCATCGCTCGACGGTTCTCCTTCCGTCGCGACCATCATCACAGCATCACCCTTGTGCAGTTCATTGAGCGTAACCGCGGGCATCCGATTCAGTATTTGCTGCAAGTCTGGCGCCCCGCTGGAGTGCATGCCCGCGCCCATTCCGCTCTGCCTTCCCTCCGCTCCGCCATCGGATGTGTGATTCTGGCCTGCGGCCTCAGGTGCTGCCCTCGACTCTCCGGAAGCCCCCGCCGACGATCCTTGTCCTCCCGGATGCATCGCCGCCTTGAATCGCATGGCGAAGCGTTGCGCTACCTCAGGCGGAAGTTTGTGCATCTGCGAGTCAGCGGTAACTTTGACGCGAACGAGCTTCTTACTCAGGAGATCCTTCACGCTAACGGTTCCGGCGGCTTCATTGATCGAATCCACGGTTCCGGCGATGTTGCGGAAGCGGCCGCTGACGATTTCTTCGGCCGTAAACTCGGTGCCGTCTGGGTTGCGTTCCCCGCGCGCTCGCAACTGGTCACCCGGATGCAAATCCTGGAAGGTGCTCAGGCGGGCGTCCTCAAACTTGACCGAGTCGGGCGCGTACCGTCGAAAGATGGTCGTTTTCGACGTGTGAATCACGACGCTTTTCGTCCCGCCGAAACCGACGACAGTGACAGTCACATTCCCCGCTGCCGGATCGACCGCGCTGACCAAGCCGCCCATCCCCCGCTTCTGCCAGTCTTCACGAATTTGCTCGCTCATCGCGGCCACGGCCGCGTGCGTGATCACCAGGACTTCCAAAGCGGGAAAATTCCTGGCATCGTCTGAAGCGTAACCGCGGACGCGAATCGTGTCGCCGACCTGCAGGTCCTGCACAGTGATTGGTGCGGCCGTCTTCAGATCTTTCTCGCCGGGAGCCAGTCGCAAAATCCGCGCGTTGGGCTCGACCGTGACGGCGACTTCTGGTCCGGATGCGGGTGCGAGCGTGATCTTGTTTCCATCAATTGCTTTAATCGTCCCAATCTTGCGCGCGATCGATGCCGACCCCTGCGCCTGGGCTCCGGCGCCCAATGCGGAATATCCCGTCAGCAACCCTCCGGCGCACGCCGCCGCCAGCAGGATTAAGCCCTTGCATGCGATTCTCTGGATCATTGTCTTTCCTTTCTACTCTACATCGAAGCATCGCGTGGAACTGGATGATTTACAAAGTTTTACCTGTGCATACATAGCTTTGTTTCAGTGTTATGCAGCGTTCACACGGCTGCCCCGGCGGGCGTACGAATCCACACTGCTAATAGACGACGAACTTCTGCGCCGTTACGATTTTTTCAGGCAGGATTTGCACATCTGCGCCGCGGATGCGTGTGTCCATTACATTTCGGATCATCTCCTGGGCGCTCATCGTGACCCTCCCTTCCACGCTGATGGGACAGACTTCCTCAGCGATTCTTCACACCCAAGGCGGAGTCTGGGTCAACGGGTATGAAGCCCGCGATTCGACCGCAGTTTTCCCCGGAGATGTTCTCGAGACGAAACCAGGTTTCTCCGGAAATCTGACTCTGGATGGTTCGACTGTCTTGCTGCAGCCCGAGTCCGTCGGCAAACTTCAGGCCGACGTTCTGATTCTTGATCACGGCAGCGTTTCGGTCACGACCTCAAAAAGTTTCAGAGTGAAAGTAAACTGCCTGACAGTTGTTCCGGTATCCAACGACTGGACGCAATACGACGTCACCGATGTCAACGGGACGGTTCAGGTTGCGGCTCGGAAGTTGGACGTCAACGTAGAGCACGAGGCGACCGGTCATCGCGCATCCCCGGAGAATGCCGCGCAAGAGAAAGCGTCGGTTCACGAAGGGGAGGAGCACAGCTACGACGAATCCGGAATGTGCGGCGCACCACCACAAGTGCGAGCACCCAGCAGCCTTCCCAACCCGAAATGGATCGCGGCCGGGGCTGCCGGAGCCACCGGCCTCGTGCTTTGCCTCATCCTTTGCCGCGGCAGCGGCAGCTCGCAACCTCTGAGCGCTTCGCAGCCGTAGTTCCCCAGTCGGACCGAATACCGACCCTCCCGCTCGCTCCGTCATCTAGAGGATCCGTTCGTGGGTATAGCCGGCAGCAACCAGGGCAGCGAGTAATTCCGCAATGTGCTGGGGACCGCGTGTTTCCATCGTGATGTCGATGGCGGTGTCGCCCAGATTGACCCCGTGATAGGCGCGATCGTAGGCCGTCTCGACGATATTGGCTCGATGTTCTGCAAGAATTCCGGTCAAGCGATGGAGAGCGCCCGGGTAATCGGGGAGATGAACACGCAAGCGGACCAGGCGCCCGTCTTTCACCAAGCCTCGCTCGATGATGCGGGAAAGCAAGGTCACGTCGATATTCCCGCCGCAAACCAAAACGGCGAGCCGCTTGCCGGCGATGGGTAGTTTGCGATTCAGCGCCGCTGCCAGGGCCGCCGCGCCCGCGCCTTCTGCCAGAGTCTTCTCGCGCTCCAACAGCAGAAGAATAGCGTTGGCGATTTCTTCTTCCTCAACTGTAACGATGTCATCGACATACTTCTGCACCAGGGGAAGCGTGCGATCTCCGGCCCGGCGCACGGCAATCCCGTCGGCAATGGTTTTCGCCGAATCCAGCGTAACCGGCTTTCCCTGCGCGACGGCCGCTTTCATCGATGGAAGCCGCGAAGGCTGCACTCCGAAGACTCTCAACCGAGGGTTGCTCTCCTTGATCGCGCAGGCTATTCCGCCGATCAGACCCCCGCCGCCGATCGGAACCACTACGGCTTCGATATCCGGCTGTTGTTCGGTGATCTCCAGCCCCAGCGTTCCCTGCCCGGCGATGACGGCATCATCGTCGAATGCGTGGATCAGCGTCAGGTGGTCCTCTTTTCCGTTCTCTACGGCCCGGGCGAATGCCTCATCGTAATTCGCGCCGTGCAACACGACCTCTGCCCCGTAAGCGCGAGTCGCCGACACTTTCGTCAGTGGCGTCGGCAATGGCATGAAGATGCGGGATTTGATTCCATGACGCCCGGCATGATAGGCGACTCCCTGCGCGTGATTTCCGGCCGAGGCTGCGATGACTCCGTGGGAGCGTTCGTCATCGTTCAGCGTGAGCAGTTTGTTCAGGGCCCCGCGCTCCTTGAAGGCGCCGGTGCGCTGCTGGTTATCCAATTTGAGAAACAGAGAACTTCCCGTCAGCCCGGAGAATGTCTCCGAGTGTGTGCAGGGCGAGATGCGGATGTCAGCGCGAATGCGCCCCATGGCCGCATGGATGTCGGAAAGTGTGATCATGAGGGCTGACCAGCATCTTACCTTATAGAGGAAAAAACCCTCGCTGGCTCCGTTTGCGCAAGCTGCGTAGCGCCGCTTCGATTCGCATTTTTGATCCGGGTCATCCGAAATTCCGCACAGTCGTTGAGTTCACGTCACCCGCTGGTTACGTCACCGTACGAACGGTCGTCCGTTATAATCGGAGGTCAAACTCAAATGGACTTCGATCAACTCATCACTTTTCTGGAAGTTGCGAAGCAAGGGAGTTTCTCGCGAGCCGGCGAGAAAGTCTTCCGCTCGCAGTCGGCGGTAAGCGCGCAAATCCGGCAACTGGAGCAGGAGTACGGCGATCGCCTTCTCGATCGTTCCGGTAAGACCGTCAAGCTCACGCCCGCAGGCCAGGTCTTTTTCGAGTACGCCGAACGCCTTCGGAACCTGCGTGACGAATCGCTGATGGCCGTCGCCGATCATAGCCGGACCCCGCGCGGTACGCTGCGGGTTGGAGCCAACGAGGCGACATGCCTTTATGTTCTGCCCGAGGTCTTCGCTGAGTACTGCCGGCGCTATCCCCCCGTACAGATCAGTATTTATCGCAATTTCAGCTATAAGATCGTCGAAAAACTGGAGAACGGCGCAGTGGACTTGGGGATTCTGACCCTGCCCATCCAGTCGCCAAGCCTCAAGATTCAGCCGATTTTCCGCGACAAGTTGCTGTTGATGGTCAGCCCGCGAAACCCGCTGGCCAAGTTCAAGGCAGTTCCGATTCGAGAAGTGGTCAAGCATCCACTCCTGTTGCCGAAGACTGGGCATACCCGGCGAATGCTCGACAAACTCTTCCGTCCGTTCAGCCCCGACCTGCAAGTGCGGATGGAACTTCCCAGCATCGGCATGATCAAGAGCTTCGTCGCCGCGGATTTGGGAGTCTCGCTGATCAGCGCTTCCTTCGCCCGCGATGAGGTCGATGCCGGCCGTGTCAAGCTGATCGAACTCGAGGACGCGGAACTCTATCGCGAGCTGGGCCTTGCCTATCGCAGAGATCGAACCCTGTCGGTGGCGACAACTGCCTTCATCGCGTTGTTGCGGCAGCTGTCGGCGAGCTTGAAAAAAGCCGAAGACTGAAAGCCGATTCCAGTTGAGATTTTAATCGCGTCTATCGGAATTTTCGATTTCCTTTGAGGAGGCCTGCGGTATACGCTCAATGGGTTGGAGAAGTTCACGCCGAGATGAACCTTTCACTCCAGAAGTCAACGCGAATTACATCGACAGGCACAGCCATGTCGACACGAATTACGTGTCTTCTGGAGGACGGGAACGGATGAAGTAAGCACTTTTAGGCAGGCCACCGAACCCACCGCCAGAAGCGATCTGGCGGTGGGTTTTTTATTGCCGTAAATCCCGAAGGGAGTTGGATCCAGATGAGCGGGCGACAAAGCAGATTCGAAAGCAGCGACGACGTAGTCGTAATGAAGTTCGGCGGCAGTTCGGTGGAAGATGCAGAGGCCATCCGGCGGCTTATTTCCACCGTGCAGGGCTGTCAGGGATGCCAGCGGGTGATCGTGGTCAGTGCGCTCGGAGGAGTCACCGACCAACTGCTGGAAGCAGGAAAGGCCGCGGCCAACGGACGACTTGGCCTCGCCCTCGAACTCGTCCGCAGAATTTATGTCCGCCACGAGCGACTGGCGGAGGAACTTGTGGGTGGCGGAGCCGATCTCGAACTTGAACGCGAGTTGCGCGCCGAGTTTCAACGGCTGGAGGCCCTTCTGCTTGAACTGAATGCGCCGCAAGAATTCGATTTAAAGGCGCGCGACCATCTCCTCGGCATTGGCGAACGGCTCTCCAGTCTGCTTATCGCGGCGGCGATGTCTCATGCGGAAATCCGGGCCACTCACGTGGACGCAGCCGCATGCGTGGTGACCGATTCTCGCCACGGGCAGGCGAACCCGCTATGGGACGTCACCAACCAACGTTTGCAGGCTGCCCTGGGACCGCTTCTTGAATCGGGCCGGGTACCGGTGTTGGGAGGATTCATTGCCAGTACTCTGGAAGCAGTTCCGACGACGCTCGGCCGCGGCGGGTCGGATTTCACCGCCACGATCGTCGGCGCCGCTCTGAGCGCCGCGAGGATCGAGATCTGGACCGATGTCGATGGCGTCATGACCACCGATCCCAAGCTGTGTGCCGAAGCCCGCGTGATTCGCAAGATCAGTTTTGATGAAGCCGCAGAACTGGCGTACTTCGGCGCTAAAGTTCTGCACCCGGCGACTCTGGCTCCTGTCGTGCGCGAAGGCATTCCCGTTTACGTCCGGAACTCGCGCAATCCGCAGGCGGAAGGAACTGAAATCGCAGCGCGCGCCAGAACTGGAAACGCTGTCAGTGCTATTACGGCCAAGCGGAACGTTGCAGCGGTAGAAGTGGAGTCAGCGCTGGAGGTCTCCAATATGCTGCACCTGGTTTACGCCGCCTTTGATCGCCACGGGTGTCCTGTCGACGTGATGGCGACCTCGTTCGGCCAAATGTCGCTGCTGGTCCGCGCCACCGAAGCCCTGCCCCAGATCGCAGCGGAATTGAAGGATGTCGCAAACGTACGCTGGGAGAATCACCGCGCGCTGGTCTGTCTGGTCGGGGAGAAAGTCCGGCGCCATCCCGATGTGGCCAGCCGCGCATTCGCCACCGTAGCCGACATGGACGTGCGCGTCGTGTGCCAGGGCGCGTCGGACCGGACCATTTCGTTCCTGGTGCATGAATCGAAGGTCGAAGAATCGGTTCAGCGGCTTCACGCCGTGTTCTTTCCACGGCGAGAGGCGGCTGCGGATTGGGGAGGCATTTCGACCGCGTTTTGCCACGCAGGATAGCCCGCCTTTAGTCGCCAGCAGCCGCTTGCTTTGAGGCGACGGCGGCCGAATCTGGCCGCGCCGGTTCGATTACGTGCAGCCCGCACTCGGTCTTGGCAAACCCCGGCCAGCGCCCGGCGCGGGGATCTTCTCCCGGCTTTACTGCGCGCGTGCAATGCGTGCAACCAATGCTGGGATAATCCTGATTGTGCAGCTCGTTGTAAGGCACGTCGTGATCGTGGATGTAACGCCACACCTGCTTCGAGCCCCAGTCGGCAATCGGATTCAACTTCACCAGACCGAACTTTGCATCCCACTCGATCTTGCGCGCTCCGGCGCGTGCCGACGTCTGATCGCGGCGAATACTCGTGATCCAGGCGCTCAATTCGCCGAGCTTCCGGCGCAACGGCTCGACTTTTCGCAGATTGCAGCAGAGATCTGGATTCCTCTTCCAAAGATCAGCACCGTAAACCCGCTCCTGCTCGACCGGGGCCAGTGTGGAATAGACCTTTTCGACGGAGATGCCATACTTTTCTTCAAGTCGATCCATCAGGCTGTAGGTCTCTGGAAAGAGAAATTCCGTGTCGACGGTGAAAAGGCGAAAGTCTTTCTTCACCCGCGATGCCATATCGATCACGGCCATGCCCTCTGCGCCAAATGCGGAAGAGATCGCGACAGAATCGCCAAATGTCTCGAACGCCCAGACGAGAACCCGCGGGGGCGTCCAGGTTTCCGCAATGGTTTGCAGCCGTTCGATTTTCGTAACCGTCTGATCTTTCACGACAGCTCCCCACTTCCTTCGAGATTGGAAACGTACGAATCAACGGGCAAGACCTGCCCCGGACCAGCATGACCGTCTGCAATCAGCGCAGGTACCTCGAATTGCCGCGTGATCGCAGCCGGATCAGCCAATCGGACGACTTCTCCTACGACCAGCAGAGTCGGGGACGGAAGATGCGGGGCACCAGCGAGTTCCGCGATCGTTGTGACATGCACTTCTTGATATGGTGTGGTCGCCCGCGAAACGATCGCGCACGGAACATCTTCAGAAAGACCTGCGTCCCGCAGTTTCGCCGCCAATTCCGCGTGATTCGGGCCCGGCATGTAGATCACGAGCGTCGCGCCGGTTCCCGCCAGTTTGCCCCAGTTCGCAGCTTCGCTCCCGGACGCTTGATGGGCAGTGATGAAGACCACGGCCGATGAAGCCCGCCTGTGAGTTAACGGAATTTGCACTGCGGCCGCCGCGCCCAAAGCGGAAGTGACTCCCGGCACGATCTCGAACGCGATGTTGGCTCGGCGCAAAGCTTCGATTTCCTCACCCGCCCGCCCAAAGATCATCGGGTCGCCACTCTTCAGGCGAACTACACGCCTTCCGGAATCGGCGAGCGCGATCATGAGGAAGTTGATTTCTTCCTGGGAAATCCTCTTCGTGCCGCTCCGTTTGCCGACGTTATGCACCTCGGCCGAGGGCGGGATCAGGCTCAAAATCTCTCGAGATACGAGATCGTCGTGCAGCACGGCCTCGGCCGCCTGCAGCACTCGCAAGGCTTTCACGGTAAGCAACTCGGGATCGCCGGGTCCGGCCCCGAGCAGATAGACTTTTCCCTTCATCTTCGGTCTCCATTTCCAGCGAGTACTGGAACTTCGGCTAAGGCCGCTTCTGCGGCTTCCCTGCTGGCAAGCGAGTGCAGCAGCGCCAGTTTGTGCTCCCTATCGAGATCGCTGGCCAGAATCAGGCGCCGCGTCTCCCCCAGTTCCGCGACCCATTCGGCATATCCGGGCCCAAATTGCTTCTCCAGGTCCTGGCGAATCTTCTGTGCCAGAGACGGACTTTGCCCCGCCGTGGAAACGGCGATCTGCAAGTCTCCGCGCCGCACCACCGCGGGATAGAAGAAATCGCACAGATCCGGCACGTCGACAACGTTGCACAGCACCTTGCGCCGTTGCGCTTCCTGGTAAACACGCTCATTCAAGCTGCGGGAATTGGTTGCAACCACCGCCAGGAATGCATCGTTGAGATCTTCGGGCCAAAATGCGCGGAGTTCGAGGCTGACTTTGCCCTGGTCAGACCAGCCCTGAACCGTTGCGGTCGCCTCGAGCGCCACCACGTGAATGCGCGCGCCAGTCTCGATCAAGCTGGCGATCTTCGATTCGCCAATCTTCCCGGCCCCGACTACAAGGCAGCGTCTGCCTTCCAGCTTCAGAAACATCGGAAATAGGCTAGTCACCGATCCCTCCTGCGAAATGCGCCAACCCGCGAGTGGATTGAGGAAGATCCCGGGCGACGGCATCCACGGCTGCGCCGGCGAGAAACTCCCGCAGTTGAACATCACTGTGGCGTGTGAAGAACTGTCTGAGGTTTTCTCCCGGCTCGCGGTCCGCCAGATAGCGCCCAAGCAGGCGTTCGAGAGCTTCCGGAACGTCGCTGGCCGCGCAACGATATCCCACGGGACGCGCCGTAGACTGGTGCAACCCGAGCGCTCCGCCTACGCAGAAATAGTAGGCATCGACCATTCGGTCATGAACCTTGATTTTCTTCCCCTCCAGGCCAACATCCGCGATCCAGTGTTGCCCGCAGCTGTTCGGGCAGCCAGTCACATGAAGCTTCAAATGCTGATCGAATCCGGGCAGGCGCTCCTCGAGCTCTTCCACCAGCCAGCGGGTGTAACTCTTCGTCTCGGTGATGGCCAGTTTGCAGAATTCGGTTCCGCTGCAGGCCACAGCGCCGCGCGCGAACGCCGAACCTCCAACGCGCAACCCGATCGCGTCAAGCTCCCGCGCCAGTTCATCGACATTAATCCGGGGCACGTTGACGATCAGCAGGTTCTGCATGGTGGTGACGCGCAACTCCCCACCTGCGAAGCGCTCGGCCAGATCGGCGGCCTGTTGCATCTGATCTGCCCTGATTCGTCCACGCAACGCGACGGCCCCGACGTAGCAGAATCCCGCCTGCTTTTGAGGATGAATTCCGACGTGATCGCGATAGACATCGTCGGGAGGACGCTCTTCGGCCGCCGGATCCAACTGGAATCCGATCCGCTCCTGCAATTCGGTTAGAAAACGCTCCGCCGTCCATCCGTGCCGCAGGAACAGAAATTTCAGCCGCGCCCGCTCGCGGTGCTCGCGCAGAATCTCGGAGTCCCGGAACAGCTCGGTAATGCCTTTAATCACGGGGACGACCTGTTCCCGGCGGACAAACGCATCCAAACGAGCTCCGAGGTAAGGTTCGGTAGAGAGTCCTCCGGCGACGCGAAGAGAGAAGCCGATTTCGGGCTCGCCCGCCACAACCCGCGTGATCGCAGTCAGGCCAATATCGTTAATTTCTGGATAAGAACACCACGAGCGGCACCCGGCGATCGAAATCTTGAACTTGCGGGGCAGGTTGTAGAACTCGGCGTTGCCGGCAAGCAATCGCGATGTTTCGAGCACCAGCGGCGAAGCATCGCAGACTTCCTCTGCGTCAACGCCGGCAACCGGGCAGCCAGTCACGTTTCGAACGACGTCTCCGCAAGCTCCGGTTGTGTTGAGGCCCACCTGCCAAAGACCTTCGAGCACTTCCGGCAGGGATTCAATCGTTACCCAGTGCAGTTGAATGTTCTGGCGAACGGTCAGATCGGCGATTCCATTGGCGTGGCGGCGCGTCAGGTCTGCGACTTGGCGCATCTGGGGCGCGGTCAAAATCCCATTGGGAACCCGAATCCGGACCATGAACTTCTGCAGCGCGCTTCCCACTCCGCCCTGACCACCGACAACGCCGTTGCCGTCGCCCTGGGTGTAAACGCCCCACCAACGGAAGTACGTCCCGATCCACTCCTGGGGAATCGCGTCAAATCCCTCGCGGGCAAAACGGCGAATCTCTTCGAGGCCGTCCCACGGGTTTTTCACTCGCTTAAGGCGTTCGGCCTTCTGCGCCGCTGTCTCTCTCTTCGTGTTCACCTGTTCGGTCATAAATTGCCAAAAAGCAAAAAACCCACCGCCAGTCCGATCTGGCGATGGGTTGAAGATTGCCGTATTAAGAAAGAATTCTTAGGTCAGCAGCCTCCCCGCGCCAGAGCGCAAGCACGCACAACAACAACACGTGCAGCAGCACATCGGGCGGAAATTGCGGCTATCTGACATTCGAAGACGATTCTAGGTTGAACGGCTGAAGCCGTCAACAAACTTGCGTAACAGATTCGATTCATCTTTTGCATGAAAGGGATCGAAATTTTTGCAGGTCGTTCATCTCTCATGGCTTCGACGCTGTAAAATCAGCAGCTTAGGTATGGGCGCGCAGCTTGCGAGATAATCCTTGGTTCCGCTGCGACAGATACTTTTATATCTGAACCTCGAAAGGTGGCTTCCTCGATGAAACGTGGGCCCTTCGTGTTGGCGTTGATTGTTCCATTTATCGCGGCGCTGGGCATCTGCCAAACCGCCGGCAGCCCTGACTCCTACAAATCGACTCTGGACCGTCTGCAGTCGCTGACCCGGCAATATGAGCCCGAGTGGCGCTTTCATGCGGATGTTCCCCACCCTGAAGATCCCTCCCTGAGCGACTCTGGCTGGGATACATTCACGGTGAAGAATGTCTCTGGCCCCGGCGGGGAAAATCCCAACGAAGAGCACTGGAAAGGCACACGAGTCTTTCGGCGCTGGGTCGAAATTCCGCAGAAGATCAACGGATATGCAACGCAAGGGGCGCAAGTCCATCTCGACCTGCGGTTCGGCAGCCCCGGCGGCCTGATGATCACAGTTTTTTCCAACGGAGCGATCCTCTATCGCGGAAGTGATGACGACATTCTGCCGGTGTTGCTGACGGAGAATGCGCAGCCGGGGCAGAAATTTCTGGTCGCGGCTCGCGTCGTGGCGGGAGATGACGTGCAATGCGAATTCTTTCACAGCGAACTGACCATCGAACCGACGGCGACGCGGCCCGACCCGGCATTCCTGCGCACCGAGATTCTCGCCGCCCAGCCCATCATCGCTGCCTACGAAGACGGAAAGGCTGAGCGCGAACAGGAACTGGATGCAGCCGTCAAGGCCATCGACTTCACGCCTCTCGATCGTGGCGATCAAGCCGGATTTGATGCTTCGCTCCATGGGGCGCAGGCCAGGCTGGAACACTTGAAACCATGGCTGCAACAGTTCACGATTCGCATCGTCGGCAACTCGCACATCGACATGGCGTGGCTGTGGCCCTGGACCGAAACTGTCGAAGTCGTCCGGAATACATTTCAGAGCGTTCTCGATCTGATGCGCGAGTATCCGGATTTCAAGTTCACCATGTCGTCGGCGCGGGCCTATGAGTGGATGCAGGAAAAATATCCTGACCTTTTCGCCCAAATTCAGCAGCGCGTTAAAGAAGGACGATGGGAAGTCATCGGTGGAATGTGGGTCGAGCCCGATCTGAATATGCCCGACGGCGAATCGTTGGTCCGCCAGATTCTTGTGGGCAAGCGCTATTTCCAGAAGAATTTCGGCGTCGACATCAAAATCGGATGGAATCCCGATTCGTTCGGCTACAACTGGCAACTGCCGCAGATCTACAAGCGATCGGGGATGGATTACTTCGTGACCCAGAAGCTGCTCTGGGCCCACGAATTCACCACGTTTCCGTATAAGTTCTTCTGGTGGCAGGCTCCGGACGGCAGCCGTTTGCTCACCTATTTTCCGCACGACTACGCAGGCGGCATCGACGCGGAACCTCTCGCCCATGACGTATCGATCTGGATGCCTTCGATCTACGGCAAGACGCTGACCGATAGCCCGGAGATGATGCATCTCTACGGCGTCGGCGATCATGGCGGCGGACCGACCCGCGTGATGCTCGATCATGCGGACCAACTCCGGGCGCCCGACGCGGTCTTCCCCAAGCTGAAGTTCAGTTTTGCCTCTGATTTCTTCGCCGACATGGAGAAGAAACTGCCGAGTATGCAAGTTCCCACCTGGGACGGCGAACTCTACTTTCAGTATCACCGCGGGGTTTTCACCACGCAGGCGGAAACCAAGCGCAGAATCCGGCATGCCGAAGAAGTAGTGCTCAATGCCGAGAAATTCGCTTCCCTGGCATCCCTGTTCGGCCGTCCCTACCCACAGGCGGACATGGAGAGGAACTGGAAGAATCTGCTCTTCGATCATTTTCACGACATCATGCCGGGCTCCGGCATCGCAGTGAACTATCTGGACGCGAAGCGCAACCTCGAGAATGTCGATCGATCCGCGGACGACATCACGATGCACTCCTTGCGTGAGATCGCCGCGCACGTGAACACAGAAGGCGCGGGAGTGCCGGTGATTCTGTTTAACTCCCTCTCCTGGCCGCGTGCAGAGATCGCCGAGGTCGAAGTCCAGCTTCCCCGGCCGGCTCACCAAATCGAAGTTCTGGATGCTCATGGCAAAGCGGCCGAGGCGCAGTTGCTGTCGATGGATGCCGGGACCCACCGCGCCAGATTCCTGCTCCTGGCGCATCTGCCGTCGCTTGGATATCAGACCTATTTCGTCCGCGGCGTCACGACGGCGCCGGCCGTCCACTCGCTGCTCAAGGCCTCAGAGCAGTCCCTGGAAAACGAGTTCATCCGCTTGCGAGTCGATCCTCAAACCGGTTGCATGACCAGCCTGTTCGACAAGCGAAGCGGCACCGAATCGCTCGCTCCGGCAGAAACCGATGCTGGAGGACCGAAGGATTCGACTTGCGGCAATCTCCTGCAAACTTTTGTCGATAGGCCCAAGCGGTGGGACGCCTGGAATATCGACGCTGACTTCGAAAAACAGCATTGGGATCTGGACAAGGCTGACGAGGTCAAGTTGATCGAGAGCGGACCATTGCGGGCGATTATTGAAGTCAAGAATCACTTCCAGAATTCGACCTTCGTGCGCGACATCACGATGTACGCGGGAATCCCCCGCGTCGACGTCAAGATGCAGGCGGAGTGGCACGAGAAGCATATCCTGCTGAAGGTCGCGTTCCCGGTCAGCGTGCATAGCGACAAGGCGGCGTTCGAGATTCCATTTGGATCCGTGGAACGGCCGACCACCCGCAATACGCCAGCCGAAAAGGCGCAGTTTGAAGTCCCGGCGCAGCGTTGGGCTGACCTGTCCGACGCCAAGCATGGATTCAGCCTGCTCAACGATTGCAAATATGGATACGATGCCAAGGGCAACGTCCTTCGCCTTTCCCTGCTCCGCTCGCCAGAATGGCCCGATCCTCACGCGGATGAAGGACACCACGTGTTCACGTATTCGCTCTATCCGCACGGGGGAGGCTGGAAAGATGCGCTGACCATTCGCCGCGGCTATGAACTCAACTACAAGCTTTTGTCTCTCCCGACCGAGGCACATGAGGGTGCGCTCGAACCTGAGCATTCCTTCCTGCAGGTCCCGGAAGAGAACATCATCGTCACCGCAATGAAGAGGGCGGAAGACGACAACGCTCTCGTTCTGCGCTTCTATGAATGGGCCGGGAAAGATGGAGATGCGACGCTGCATCTGCCGCAGGGCGCCGGGTCCGCCAGCGAAACCGACATGATGGAAAAACCGATCGCTGCGATTCCAGTTCAGAATGACGAGGTCAAGGTCCATACCAAGCCGTACGAGATTCAGACGATCAAGGTGCAGTTTGCATCGTTGACTTCGGCTCCCGGTTCGCAGGCGGCGATCGGACAATGACCGCCGCCGGAAGCAACAATCCCGTTCTCGGTGTCGACATCGGAGGCACCAAAGTCGCGGTTGGGCTGGTCGATCGCAGCGGCGGGATTCTCGCCCAGATTCGTAAGCCCATGATCGCCAACGGCACGCCGGATGCCGGATTACAGGCCGTGATCGGCGCCATCGATGCGCTGGCTGCGTCCTCCGGAACCGCATTTCATAGCATCGGTGTTTGCGCCCCAGGCCCTCTCGACCCGAAGACCGGGATCGTGCTCAATCCTCCGAATCTACCCTGCTGGCGGGATTTCCCCCTGGCGGAAAAGCTCTCGGAGAAATATCGCCAGCCGGTAAAGGTCGACAACGACGCCAACGCAGCCGCCCTCGCCGAAACTCTATGGGGCGCGGCAAAGGGCTATCGCTACGTTTTCTATGCCACGCTTGGCACGGGCATTGGAACAGGAATCGTACTTGACGGACGCATCTACCACGGCAACACCGGATCGGCCGGCGAAGGCGGGCACCTCAGCATCGATTATCAGGGACCCGTATGTCACTGCGGAAAACGCGGCTGCATCGAGATTCTCGCATCCGGGCCGGCGATTGGTGCCCGCGCCCGCGCCAAAGTTACCGCCGAACCTGCGCGGGCCGAGGCGATCCTCGAGTTGGCGAATGGGATCGCCGCTTCGGTGACCAGCGAACACGTCGGCAAGGCTTCTGCTTCCGGCGATGCCCTCGCCCGGCAGATCCTCGAAGAAACCGCCCATCTCTTGACGATATGGCTGGGCAATATCATCGACGTGCTCGATCCCGATATTGTGGTGATGGGCGGAGGGGTGGCCGCGATGCTGCAGCCATTCTTCGCAGAGATCAAACAAAGCTTGCCGAAATGGTGCCTGAACCCTTTCGCCTCGAGAATTCCCCTTGTGCTGGCGCACTACGGTGCCGATGCCGGTATTGCCGGTGGCGCCGCGCTCTGCTCATAGTCCCGGACAGGCGACAGAATTCTCGCCCGTCCTTTACCTTCGGATTAAGGAACTCTATCAATGGGATGCGCCACGTCTTGCCTCTCTGCGAGACGTAGGAGAGGAAAAAAGTGATGCTCTTGGATAGCCGCTGCCTGCTTCGTTCGATTTGGCTCAGCCTTTCATTTCTGATGTTGGCCTCTTTGCTCCTTGCCCAGCAGTTGTTGCCCGCGCCCCACGCCAGAATATTCAATCTGACTCCAGCTGCCGGCTATTTCACCGAGCCGTCGATTACGGTGAATCCGGCCAACCCGCAGCAGGTAGTCGCCGTCTTTCAAGACGATGCGCACGCGGCCTATTCCGAAGACGCCGGCAATACCTGGACCGTGGCGGAAGGCGTCGCTCCTAAAAACTTTCGCGTCTCCGGCGATGTCTCGACGACATTCGACCATCGGGGACATGCTTTCATCTGCTACATCGCCTTCGACAAGCTGGGAACGTTTAACTATTGGGGTCACGGCGCGACGCGCAACGGCATTTTCGTTCGGCGATCGCTCGATGGCGGGAAAACCTGGGAGACCAATCACCTTCCAGTCGCCGAACAGGTCACCGAACCCGGCATCCCCTTTGAAGACAAGCCCTATATCGTCGCCGACAACACCAAAAGCAGCTTCGCCGGGAATCTTTACGTTGGATGGACGCGCTGGAGGCTGACCGATTCTCTGATGTTGGTATCACGGTCGACCGATGATGGACAAACCTGGTCAAAGCCGGTCGAGATTGACGAGCACCCAGGATTGCCGCGAGACGACAACGGTGCAGCGGAAGGATTCGACGCTGTCGTAGCTCCCGACGGAACCCTCTATGCCATCTGGAGCCAGGACAACTACCTTATGCTCGCCATCTCGCGTGACGGCGGGAAGAGTTTCTCTCATGCTCGAGCAATCATTCACACCGCGCCCATTATGTTTGCGGTCCAGACCCTGGAACGCGCCAACGGATTTCCGCAGATCGCCATTGACCCGAAAAGCAGACGCCTTTTCGTGTCGTGGAGCGACTACCGCAACGGCGACTTAGACATCTTCCTCGCGAGTTCGGAAGACGGCGGAAAACGCTGGAGCGAACCCGTGCGCGTCAATAACGATCCGGTGCACGATGGAGCAGATCAATTCTTCCAGTGGCTGGCCGTCGATCCCGTGGACTCGTCGGTGAACCTGCTGTTCTATGACCGTCGTGGCGACCCGCAGAATCGAAAGCAGATTGTCGTCCTTGCACGTTCCGCCGATGGCGGCAAGACCTTCGCAAACTACGCGTGGACCGACAATCCCTTTGAGGCCAGCGGAGTCTTCTTCGGCGACTACAGCGGTCTGGCCGCCTACGGCGGACGGGTTTACGGAGCGTGGACCGAAAAACCGCCAGCCGCCCCTGAGACTTCGAGCCAGCAGGAAAACAAAAACGCCGATCCCCAGCGCCGCGGAACGGTCGTCAAGGTCGGAACCGCGGATTTCGGACATTAAGAGCCGGACCGTTTCCCGGCTTTTTTGGCAAAAACCTGCCTCGCCGCCGCTCTTGGCGGCCAGTGTGCGCTCTATCGCATACAAGCGTGAGTGTAATCACACGTTCCCCGTTCCGCTCTCGATACAAACAACTTAGCAGCCTCGCCGACCACGTTCTTGAGGTTGGCCGAGGTGGTGCTAATAGGTTCGAGTTAGTGATCCCGCAATCGCAGGCTTACTAGAATGGCGCCGCGCTCATGAATCCTAAGTGGAACGGGCAATTCTCCTGTTTCGATTTAGTCGCAAAGACCAGCGGGGCTGGCCAGAAGCTCCGCACGATCGTCAATGCGGGCGGCATTGAAATCGGCGGCAACGATTTCGTTGTCATGGCGGGTCCGTGTGCGGTCGAGTCGGAACGTCAGCTGTTGATGACAGCCGAGGCCGTTTCCAAAGCAGGTGCACGCGTCCTGCGCGGCGGCGCGTACAAGCCTCGATCCTCACCGTATTCATTTCAGGGGCTGGGAGTCGAAGGCCTCAAGATTCTACGCAAAGCCAGGGAAGAAACGGGCCTTGCCATCGTCACCGAAGTGATGAGCGAAGAAGACGTCGAGGTCATCGCGGAATATGCCGACATCATGCAGGTCGGCACACGCAGCATGGAAAACTTCGCGCTGCTTGAAGCCCTGGGAACCTGCGAGCGGCCGGTGCTTCTGAAACGCGGATTGACGTCGACCCTCGAAGAGTTGCTTCGCTCTGCCCAGGTGGTTGCGATGGCCGGCAATCCGCAGATCATCCTGTGTGAACGTGGCATTCGCACATTCGAAACCGCCACGCGCAACACGCTCGATATCGCGGCGGTGCCGGTTCTGAAGGCTGTCTCGCATCTTCCGGTCATCGTCGATCCCAGCCACGCAGCCGGCGTGCGAAGTCTGGTTCCGACCCTCTCGCGCGCGGCAGCGGTGGTTGGCGCAGACGGGCTCCTCGTCGAGGTGCATCCCTCACCCGACGAGGCCTTGAGCGACGGCATACAGTCACTCACCTTCCGCGAATTCCGCGACATGATGTGCGACCTGCAGCCCTACTTGGATCTGCAGCGCGAGGCCAGACAACTCCAACCTCAACTGATCGCCGTCGGAGGGGGAGATTAGTGGCGGCGCGATCCATCCTGGCCTGCCTGATCGCGCTTGCCTTTGCTGGGATGATCAAGACGTCAGTCGAGGCCTCCGGCGAGACCCCGCCGCCATCGTTCTTCTATACTGCTGCGCCCAGCTATGAACCGCTCGCCTGGATGCGCGGCGCGGAGCGATTTCCTTCCGGCTCCATGATTTTCATCGGTGATTCCCAAGGCAGGCGAAAGCTGATTCCCGCTTTTGCGGCCTCGGCCGATCCGGCCATATCGTTCGATGGACAGCGTGTGCTGTTCTCCGGGAAGCGCGGCGCGCATGATCCCTGGCAGATATGGGAGGTGGCGCTCGACCGCGGGGAGCCGCGCCAGATCACGGCTGGCGCCGGCGACTACGTTCGACCTCTCTATCTTCCCGATGACCGGATTGCGTATGCGCGAAAAACCACTGGCCAGTTCGTGATCGAGGTCATGGATCTGGCTGGAGGCAAGCCGCTCGCCCTCACCTATGGTCCGGCGAACTTCCTTCCCGCCGATGTTCTCCATGACGGGCGCATTCTTTTTGAAGCAGGATATCCGCTTGGGTCAGAAAGTCTTCCCGAACTTTATACCGTCTATTCCGACGGCAGTGGTGTTGAGTCTTATCGCTGCGATCACGGCCGTCCGCACCACGGGGGAAAACAACTTGCCTCCGGGGACGTTGTCTTTACTAGCGCTCGTGGCTTGGCCAGATTTACTTCGGCGCGAGCTTCCGCCGTTGTGATTTCGCCTCCAACCGGCGAATACGTCGGAGACGTCGCAGAACTTTCCTCGGGCGAATGGCTGCTGCCCTGGCGACGCGACCGAAAAACTCCCTTTCAGTTGGTTCTCTGGGACCCGGGCGCAGCCACACTGCACAAGCTCGTCGCAGAGCCGGAAGAGAACCTTGTTCAGCCGGTAGCACTGCGTGCGCGCACTACACCGAATCGCCATCCCTCGGGCTTGCATGACTGGCCCAATGCCAACGTCCTTTGCCTGAACGCATACACATCGAAGTACGAGTTCGCGCCAGGCTCCATTCGTTCCGTTCGCGTCTACGCGCGCGGAACTACCGGGCAACCGAGTCTCCTGGGGACAGCGCCGGTCGAGAGCGATGGTTCCTTTTTCCTTCACGTGCCCGCCGAGCGAGCCTTGCAGATCGAATTAGTTGACGCCAGCGGCAAGACGCTCAAGCGTGAGGCCGGCTTTTTCTGGATGCGCCGTGGCGAACAACGAGAGTGCGTGGGATGCCACGCCGGTCCCGAACGATCCCCTGAGAACGCTGTTCCGATGATTCTTTTGAAGTCCACCACGCCCGCAGATATGACCACCGGAATCGCTCAGAACGCAGCAGGAGGACACTAGCTTGAAGTTGCGGACCTTTGGATTACTGCTGCTCTCTTCCCTGCTGGCACACGGCCAGCAGAGTTCCCCGAATACCATCCGCTTCGAGGACGCGACCGCCAAGTCCGGAATTCATTTTACTCACAGTTTTGGCGCTCGCGATCTCGGGTCTCTGCTCGAGGGCACGGGCTCGGGCTGCGTATGGTTCGACTACAACAACGACGGACTCCCCGATCTCTACGTGGTAACCGGCAAGCCACTGGAGGCGAGCATGCATCCGTATCCGCTGAAGGAGCAACCGGCAGTCCCTCCCCATAATCATCTCTATCGAAACAACGGCGATGGCACGTTTACCGACGTCACCGACCAAGCCGGAGTCGCAGCCAATACTTTCGGCACGGCCGCCATTGCCGCCGATTACGACAACGACGGCTTTGTGGACCTGTTTGTCACCGGCTATGGAAAGGCAGTCCTTTATCACAACAACGGCGACGGCACTTTCACCGACGTGACCGCAAAAGCGGGCATCAAGGTCGATGGCTGGTCGATCAGCTCGACCTGGCTCGACTACGACCGCGACGGCTGCGTCGATCTATTCGTCGGACGCTACGTCAAGTTCGATCCTAAATATCGGACCTACTACGCCGCCGACAACTATCCCGGCCCGCTCGATTACGAAGCTGACACCAACCGCCTTTACCACAACAATTGCAACGGAACCTTCACCGACGTCACCGACAAGTCGGGGATCGGCGCCTATAAAGGCCGCACGATGGGCGTAACCGCTGCGGACTATGACGGAGACGGATACCCCGATATCTACGTCGCCAACGACAAGACTGAAAACTTTCTTTTCCATAACAAACGCGACGGGACCTTCGAAGAAGTCGCCGGCGATCTCGGAGTCGCCTACGGCCAGAACGGCGAGAACACGTCGGCCATGGGACCGGTGTTCGCCGATATCGACGGCGACGGCCGCCTCGACCTCTGGGTGAGCGACTCGAAATACAACCGATTGATGCGCAACACCGGCGCCAATGGCTTTGAAGACATTGGGCCGACCTCTGGAATCTCGCAGGCCACCGCGCAGTATACGAGCTGGGGTTCAGGTGTCTACGACTTCGATAATGATGGATGGCTCGACATTCTGATCTTCCATGGCGGACTGGTTCACCTGGTTCCCCAGGAGCAGTCGTTATTTCGAGGATTGGGGAACGGCAAGTTTGCCGACGTGTCGGGAGAATCCGGCCCGGTTCTCAACGTGAAGACAGTCTCACGTGGGGCATGCTTCGCCGACTACGACAACGACGGTAAAGTCGACGCCTTTGTGGTGAATCTCGGTGCCCCGGCAACGCTGCTGCACAACGTCACCCAGAACGGCAATCACTGGTTGACCATCAAACTGGTCGGGAAGAAGAGCAACCGGGACGGGATCGGAACTCGACTGGAGCTGGTGGCAGGGGGCCGAACGCAAGTTCGGGAGCGCTTTGCCGGATCCGGCTACCTGTCGCAAGACGACGGCCGCATCCACTTCGGCCTCGGTAACACCACCAAGGTTGACAAGCTCGTCATTCACTGGCCAAGCGGACGGGAACAGACTCTCCAGAATCTTGCTGTGGATCGGATCCTGACCGTGGAGGAGCCGTAGTGCGTTTGAACGACCCATCCCGCGCCCGCCTTTGGACGGCGATGAAACTCGCAGCGGCCCTTGCAGCCGCATTGTCCGCCATAGCGGCCAAGCCAGCGCCGAAGCAGATGGCCGCGATCCCTCGCGAACAATATCTTTCGCCGATCGAAATGTGGCTCTCGCCCGACGGGCGCCTTCTTTATGTCGTTTGCCAGGACAGCAACGAGGTGCGAGTCGTCGATCCGCAATCCGGGAAAGTGGTACGCGCGATCGCCGTCGGACGCGAACCCCGCGGCGTCGCCATGTCTCCGGATGGCACGCGGCTCTATGTAACCAATTCATGGTCCGACAGCGTTTCGGTGATCGATCTTGCAGCTTCCAAAGTGGTGCAGACCCTCCCCACCGGATTTGAACCGACCGGCGTCGTCACTGACCGGAGCGGGGCGACGCTGTATGTCGCCAATCGCCTGAGCGGAGATGTTTCCGTCATCGACCTCAGTGCGGGGAAGGAGATCAAACGACTACTTGCCGGGCGCGGCGCGAGCTATCTTGCGCTGTCCCCGGACGGCAAATGGGTGTATTGCACCCACATTTATCCGAATCCCGGCGCGTTCCGCGCGCCGCCAAATTCGGAGATCACAGTAATCGATGCTGAGCGTCAGATCGTCGTCGAGCGCAAACCCCTGCCGAACGTTGCCGGCGTCTTCCACGTCGCTGTTTCTGCCGATGGCAGGCTCGGTGTCGTCGCTCAGCTTCGACCCAAAAACCTGATTCCCTTGGCACACGTCGAGCATGGCTCGGTCTTTGGGGACTCGCTCACCCTCTTTGGGCCAGACGTGGGCCGCCCCGTTCAGGTTCCGATTGACGAACTTGACCGCTACTATGCGCTGCCCTGGGGCATTGCCATCGCTCCGGACAAATCGAAGATTTTCCTGACTACCGCAGGATCAGAGAGCGTGACCGTGATCGATGTGCCGCGCCTGCTCAAGACGGTTCACACGCGACGGGAGCCATTCGCGAACGATCTCTCCGCGTCAGCCGATTATGTCGTCGCCAGGATTCCGGTCGGCCAGAATCCGCGCGGCGTTCTGCTCTCGTCCGACGCCAGGCTGCTGTATGTTGCAAATCGACTCGATGACAATATCTCGGTCATCGACACCGGTTCGAGCCGGGTTATCTCGACGATCGATCTTGGCGGCCCCAGAACAATCGATGCTCTCCGGCGCGGTGAACGCCTTTTCTTCACCGCCGGCTTTGCCTTCCAGGGACAATTTGGCTGTTCGAATTGCCACATTGACGCGACCATCGACGGCCTGCAGTGGGATCTTGAGCCCGACGGATTCGGCAAGGATATTGTCGACAATCGTTCCCTCGAGAATCTCGCCGGCACGGAACCTTTCAAATGGAACGGCGGCAATCCTGATATGCCGACGGAGTGCGGTCCGCGTACCGAGAAATTCTTCTTCCGGTCGCAGAGCTTCACCCAACAACAGCTGACCGACCTGGTCACCTTCGTCTATTCGCTCCCTTACCGTCCAAATCGGTACCGCCTGGCGAACGGGGATCTGACGCCCGCCCAGGAACGGGGCAAGGCTATCTTCGAGCGTACAGTGGCGAAGAATGGGACGCCGATTCCCGAGGCGAACCAGTGCGGATATTGCCATAGCGGGCCCAAATATACCGACCAGCAGCAGGTCAACGTGGGCACCGGCAAGCCCACCGACCGGTCACCGGTCATCGACGTCCCTCAACTCCCGAACGTCGCGTACTCCGCGCCTTACCTCCACGACGGCTCAGCCCGCACGCTGGAGGAAATCTGGACCATCTTCAATCCCCAGGACAAACACGGAGTCACCAACGATCTGACGAAAGATCAATTAAACGATCTCATCGAGTATCTGAAAACGTTATGAACACAGAATCCCAGTCTCGTCGTCATCGTGAGCAGTGCGGCTTCTCAGGCAGAGCGAAGGACCTTGGTCTCCTAGGGGCGATTCTCTGCCTGATTCTCGTAGTCATTCCCGCACCAGCCCAGGACATGCCCATGTTCCGTTGGGACAACTTCACTGCGGCGAACGGCCTCCCGAATAATCACGTCTTCTCCGTGCTGGTGGACGGAAAGCGGGTCTGGGCGGGGACGGAGAACGGGCTTGGCCTCTACGAAAACGGTTCCTGGAGAGTCTTCCGCCCGGTCGATGGTTTGGCTCATCAGGCTGTGCTTTCCCTCGCCCTCGACAAAAACACGGGAGATGTTTGGGTCGGCACCATGGCTGGCCTCAGCCGTGTTTCGGCGGGGCGCATCGATACGTTTACGCAGCTGAATTCAGGCCTGAGCAACGATATTGTGTACGGCGTCGCCGTACAGGGGGACTACGTGTGGACGGCAACCGCGGCCGGTTCCAGCCGCCTGAATACTCGTACGGGCCAGTGGGCATTGTTCAATGAACGCAACACGCCCATGTTCGAGATCTGGAACTACGCCGTCAGCGCCGCTGAAGACAAGGTCTATTTCGCCGTCTGGGGTGGTGGTGTGCTCGAGTACGACCAGAAGACCGCGCGCTGGAAAGATTACAACGATCCCGACGGCGAGACCGAAATGGTCTTGATGAAAGACCAGGGGTTGATCCACGAGATAACGACTTCGGTCAGCTACGTCGACAAGATCCTGTGGGTCGCGACATATTTTGGCGCCAGCCGTTATGACGGCCGGTACTGGCATAATTTCCTCGTCAAAGACAGCGGGCTGCCCAGCAACTTTCTTAACCAGGTCAAGGGCGTGGATGCCAACCGCGCCTGGTTCTCCACCGACAAAGGACTTGCCTATTACGACGGAACCAACTGGGCGATCTATCGGCCCAACCTTGAAACCCGCAAGCCGGAGATGTTTGTTCGCGATGCCTCCGGCACGGTAACGAGCATTGCCGTGCAGACCGCCCCGGCCCACAACTACGTCCTCGGCGTCGATTTTCAAGGCGACGATCTCTGGGTCGCTACCGCGGAAGGATTGAGTCACGGCATCCGGCAAAGAGATTCGAGCGCAGTCGCGCAGGCGTTCGGTAAAAAGAAGGAAACCTACAAAAAATAAATCAGGGAGTCATTTTATGAATGTTCAGGAGCTACTTGCAGAAGTCGGAACGGCCCCGGTTGTGAAGCGGGCCATCACCAACCACTCAGCGCTTAACGAGGCCTACGACTACGGAAGCTCCTTCTCCCGCGGCATGCGGATTGATCTGAACGGCCTCAGCATCCTGCTGATCTCCGGCACCGCCAGCATCGACGACCAGGGTCAAACCGTGCATGTGGGCGACCTGCGGGCGCAAGTCCGCCGTACGTACGACAACATCACCAAGCTGCTCGCCTCCGAGGGAGCAACCTGGCACGACATCGTTCGCACAACCTGCTATCTCCGCGATATCGAGCGCGACTACGCCGCTTTCAACGAGGAGCGCACCGCTTTCTATCGCTTGCAGAAGCTCGATCCGCTTCCGGCTTCTACTGGGATTCAGGCGATTCTTTGCCGCCCTGATCTGCTGGTGGAAATCGAAGCCATAGCGATGTTCCGTCGCGAACCGGCTTCTGAATAAGCCAAGGAAGGAGGATTAGCGCCATGCGGCGTGCATTCCTGGCCTGGATGGCTGTTGTACTGCTGGGCTCAGCCTGGGCCCAGACGCCTGTTCCCTGTTCGTGCGGCCAACATCCGCCCGGCCGCCCGGCGCCACGCTCTCTGAAACCTTATACCGGCGCGCCCGAGGACCTGCGGCCGTTCTCGAAGTTCACGACTCCCTACTACGAGTACTACCAGGACCTCATCGAGTACAACGGCGCCGCCCGGGACATTCCAGATCCCGATCTGAAGACCCTGAGCGAGATTCGCATCGGGTTTCTGGCGCCCCTGTATGACCATCCGGACCAGGTCTTCGGCAAGCACATGTTGAACGGCGCGCAGATGGCAATCGACGAGGCGAACGCCGCAGGCGGCTACTGCGGCAAGCCATTCCATCTCATTACTCACAACGATTACGACAACTGGCAGATGAGCAGCGTCGCTACAACTGGGGTCTCGAAAGACTCTGCGATCTGGGGTGCGGCCGCCAACGATGCCGTCCGTATGATCTATGATGACAAAGTCTGGGCCATGTTCGGCTCCATCAGTTCCGAATCCACACACATTGCCCTTCGCCTGACGCTCAAAGCGGAAACTCCCCTGGTGAATAGTGCGTCGACCGATCCCACAATTCCGGAAACCATCATCCCCTGGTACTTCACCGTCATTCAGGACGATCGGGTGCAAGGCTACACTCTGGCACGATACATCTACACCGACCTCGGCCTGAAACGGATTGCCATTCTGCGCGTGAACGACCGCTACGGGCGATTCGGAGTGCTGAAGTTCCGCGACGCCTCACGCCGTCTCGGACACCCCGTGGTGATCGAGCAGAAGTTCCTTCGCGGCGAGACGGACTTCCGCCATCAACTTCAGGTGATCGAGGACTCGCGCGTCGACGCCATCGTACTGTGGACCGACATCGCCGAGACCGCGAAGATCCTGCAGCAGATGCAGGAACTGGGCATGAAGCAGCGCGTCTTCGGCAGTCATCGGACCATCGGCGATGAACTCGTCAAGCTCGCGGGCCCGGCGGCTGAGGGATTCGAAGCTGTCTTTCCCTATGACCCTAATCGTACCGATTCGCGCTGGCTCGCCTTCAACAGGAATTACGAGGCCCTGTATCACGAAAAGCCCGACCACTTCGCGGCGCTGGCCTACGACCAGATGCAGATTCTGCTGGGCGCGATCTGCCGCGCCGGACTCAATAAAGGCCGAATTCGCGATGCCCTCACCGGAATCGAAACCTACAAAGGCGTGACCGGCGATATGGTCTTCGACCCCAACTGCAAGAACATTTCCCCGCTGTATCTCGGGCGTGTTCACGATGGAGCGATCGATTATCGCCGCATCACTATGGAGAAGCCCTATGCTCGCGTGGGTGAAGGCGGCGTCGATTATGCCGGACCCCTGCTGCCCGAAGAAAAGGCAGCGGAACTCAAAATCGGCGTTTTCGGGCGGCACGCCGACGCGGCAGTGCATTCACCGGAAATACTTCGCCTTGTCAATGGCTTGAACGCCAGCGGCAAGACTTTTTCGCTGGTCCCGATCCCAACCGAAGCTTCCTGGGGCAGAGCCTCGGATGATCTCGTAAAGGCGGTTTATCAGGATCATGTTCTGGCTCTGGTGGCTCTGGATCGCGATTCGAGTCACCTTGCCGAACAGATTGCGGTGAAGAGTTTCGTGCCCGTGGTGGCTATCTCTTCCGATCGCGCGCTTACGTCTACCAACATTCCCTGGATCTTCCGCCTGCCGGAGGGTTCTTCTCTCCAGCAGGCGCTGACCTGTGTAACCGCCGCGATCGGTACGACCGGACCTAATCGAGGTGAAATTCGCAAAGCCCTCGCATCGGGCGCCGCCATGGCCGGACTCCGCTTCGACTCGGCTGGCGACTTAGTCAAGTAGCCGCCCGCAGCTGTGATCGGGCTAGCGTCCGTGGAAGCCGCCGCCACCATGAAATCCGCCGCCTCCGTGGAACCCACCCCCACCATGGAACCCACCACCACCGTGGAACCCACCACCGTGGAAGCCTCCAAAGCCACGCGGGCTTCTCATCACCGGACCAGAGTGGAAGCCGTGGCCCATCATATGCCCCGGCCCCCGATAAATGCCCTGCGAGTTGAAGCGTCCCGCTAGGTAGTGAGGTCCCGGTCCCCAGTTGTGATAGTTCGTGCTGAAGTGGTGATAGTGCGGATAAGCAGTCCCGTAAAAGCCATACAGCGGAGCCTGGTAGACCCACCACGGCGAATAGAATCCCCAACCAAACGGGCTATAGAAAATTCCATCGCCCGGGATGAAGGTGAACGAGTCGAACCACGGATCCCAATACCAGCCGGCCCCCCACCAGCCGGCTCCCCATGGTCCCCAACCGTTGTCGACGTAGAGAGCGGCTGCATTCACGTTTGCTTCCGCCAGGTACGCGGACCGCAGGCTGCTCCAGCGGTACAGGTCATTTCCCTCATACGACTTCTTATTAAACTTTTCTGCCTTCAGCCGAGTATCCGAAGCGAGATATACCTCGCGTCCACCCTTCACACTCACCTGGCGGTCTCCGTCTTGCACCACCGCCTTCCCATCGAACACCCGGAACTCGCCCTGTCTTTCATCAAAGTCGTACAGCCCCGTTTTCAGCAACCGGACCGAGGCGCCGTCTTCCGTGATGCGAATATCGTTCTCGGGATGAATCTCGGCTACTTCGACCATCGCGTCACCCTGTTGCATAGCGAGCGTCGTGTTGGTGAGATCAGGCGTGATCATCTTGATCGCGCTTTCGTTCCCGACGCGCAGGAACACTCCTGGCGTGAGCAGAACTTCCACCTTGCCGTTCTGCGTGGTCAAGGTCTGACCCGCTTGCAATTCCGACGAACCGACTGACTTCGAATTCAGGGTCTCATTCCCAATTGACGCCTGCCCCTCAACGTAATTGAGAGTCCCCGGTTGCGCTGAATTTGCGCTCGAATTCATTCCCCATGCGGGCGCAGATAGAATCGCGGCCAGGAAGAAGCAGGCTGCAAGGCGTAATCGCCGCATATTTGGCCTCCTCCGAACCTTCACAACATCTTCACTTCATTAGATGAGAAGCCCCATGGCCGCGATGCTCCCGGCGTTTGCGCACAACACGGCCGCGCACGAAGTGACCTCCTTCATTTTTGTAGATTTAGGAGAATCGATTTATGCGAAAGGAGATCCTGCCCAGGCAACCATTTGCCCGTTCTGTACTTCACCAGTCGCTCTCGACTCGTCGAGACGTTCAGCCACTGACCCGCAATAACATTCCGCTTCCGGCGCGAATGTTGATGTTCCCTTTCGTGGACCGCACGGTGATTTGTCCAACCGGGTCGGTTCTGCCGGCATGAACGAGCACCAACTCGTCTATGCCATAAACTCCGCAGGCATCCGACGAGAAGACCCACACGGCTTGAGGTCGATCGTTGTCGTCGACCGAAGCGCGGCACTTCATTCCTGGGCGGGATGACACGCGAGCCATCACGCCGCTATCGAGCACCGATAGGCCCACGATCTGTGAGCCGTTACTGACCACTCCTCCGCGGTAAACCACGTCGCCGCCGATCTGCTCCGTCGTCCAGTTCGCTTCCGAAGTTCCTCGATCCGGACCGGTCTCCGGCACCTGCGCCTCCGAGACATCCATCATCGACGCGAGCGCCCGCAGGTTCGTGGTCAGCGGGATGTGCTGCTTTCCTTCCAGCAACGTGTCGAAGATTAAGCTCACTTCAGCAGGACCGCCCTCCCTGGCCGCCTCGACTGCGAGCACCCGGCCGATCACTTTTTCGCCGGCCCGAATTGTTGTTTTCCCCGGCAGAGGAACGTCCTGCATGATCCGTGCACTGATCTGCTGGCCGGGTCGAGACTTGTCCGAGCGGACAGAAGAATTCAACTGGACGGGCAGAATCGTTCCCGCCGGGACCCTGTTTTGGGCAACCAGGCAGCTCGGCGCCAGAAATAGGGCCACTGCCACGGAGACTGATACGCTCCTCTTGGTCATACTCCTCTCCTCAGGGCTCAAACTTCGAGCCGCATGTTTGACTCAGCCTCTCGCCGCGTCATCCCTGCAGGTACGCACCCGTATCGTTGAACTGGTCCCTCTGGCCCTTCGGCCAGGAGTAGAGGCGAGCCACGTTGACCACGATCTGGCCGTCGGGCGCCAGCGAGATTTGAGCTCGGTCCATCGGTCGCGGTGCAGGACCTTCGAAGTTGATGCCCTCGCTATCGTAACCGCTGCCGTGGCATGGACATTTGAATTTGTTCTCCGCCGGCTTCCAGTCCGGCGTGCACCCCAGGTGCGTGCAGCGGGCGAAAATAACGAATAGGCGGTCGGGCGTGCGATCCACCCATATCCGGTATTTCTGCAGCCACTTCTCGTCAATGCCCAATGCGTAGTCCGCGGGATATCCAATCTTGAAGACTGTGGCCGGTTCAAAGAGCACGCGCGGCATGAAAAAACGGAAGAACGCGACGAACCATGCCACCAGGAATCCGCCGACACAGGTCCACACGAATCTGCGCCGGCGCCGGTCCCGCAGCGTATTGGAAGGTCCGAGTGCCGCAACTCCTGCGGCCGCGGCGGCTTTCGAAGTGCCGACCGCAGGAGTCCCGACATACCGTGTGGCGTCAGACACCGGCTTGATTGGCTCACCCGGCGCCCGAGTTCTTTCTACTGCTGTGGATTCGCTAACACCCTCTCTTGCCATCGTCCACCTCCTCTATGCGAACTCGGCAGCCGAGAGCCGTGCTCGTCATCCGGCTCGTCTGAGCAGCGCACCTCCCGCAACGGCAGACCTGGCGGACAGGCCGGATGCCGATTCGTTCTCCAGAGCCTCCTGGCACTGAATGCAAAATCGGGTCCACGGCAACGCCCGCAGCCGCCGGATAGGAATGTCCCCGCCGCAGGCGGCACAGATTCCGAAAGACCCCTCGGCCATCCTCTCGAGCGCTTCATCGATCAGGCGCAAAAGCCTGCAGTTCTCGCTGCTGCGTTCAAACAGCGACTCCTTCGACAGGCTGATGACACAGCGATCGCCGCTGTCCTGCGTTGAATCCACGTCGAGCGAACGCGTCTCCTGGTGCAGCCGGCTTAGCGAGGGCAGAAGCTCCTCTCGCCGCAATTCCAACTTCTGTTTCAACTGCTCAATCTCTTTCCGTTCCATAGCACTCTCCTGATCTCTTGATCTCTTCTTCTAGTTAGGTTGCCCCGGCGAGCGAAACTGCATCGGTTTTCCATCAACCTGTGTGGGGGGACGCTTGGCCGCGAGCGCCGACCGCAAACCCGGAATGGCGCTCGCCCGCTCGTGGAGGTACATCAGCTTCTCCCGCTCTGTTTCCAGCAGCGGCTTTGGCCGAAGGAGCACCTCCCGCAGAGCCCACTCAATCCGCTCCACGCTCTCGGAAATGACCTGGATACATTGCTGGTTCTGGATCGCGTCGGTCGTCAGCGAGATCGCCGCCAGCGCGTTGCGGATGTGGTGATTCATTTCTGAGATCACCTGCATTCGCAGCAGGGTAGCCTCTCGCCGCCGGTTCGCGGCGCTCACCAGCTTGGCCGTGAGAAACCCGACCACAGCCGCCGATACACCTTCCGCAAACCATCGTTCTCCGTGTGCCCCCAGATCGGGCACCAGCAAGTAATGCATCAATTCCGTAGCGAGAAAGGAAACGAGTCCCACTCCGGCGGACATCAGCGTTGATCGTGAAACCACCTTCTGGCCTTCGGTGGAGCGATCCGTGAGGTCCGTCTCTTTTTGAGCAAGGCGACCCATAAAACCTCCCACTTGCTGAAAGGACCGGCTTTGAGACGGAATCTGCAGCCGCACTCAGCAGCGGTCCTGCCGCGGCAGCTTCGGCCATGCACGTGACGTTGTTTGGCCAGCCAAATGCACCCAAACCTGTGAAAAACCGGGCGCGACTGGTTCAATGGCCGAAGAAGGGATTAGACGGCAGGAGGTGGGCGGTTGTAGTGGAAACCCTTGGTCTGTAACCCCGACGTGGATTGAAGCGAAAGCGCGAGCTGGGGAGCTGCTGTTGCCGGCGGAAGCGGAAGATAGCCCTGAACCGGAGCGCTCCACTGCAGATTGTTGGAGTCAAATCGGGGCCGATCCTGGCGCGTGGAGAGCGCATTGATGGCGGAGTGAATCGACGGACCTTGTGGAAATCGGGGCTGGAAATCGCGCGCGGCCAGCAGGGCGAATGCTGCCGCAAATACCAGCAGCGCGTTGATCCAGATCGTTCCGTGCCTGCCGCTCCGAGAATGATTCTGAGGCGACATAAGTCCGACTTTACGAGTGATGATCGGATTGTGGTTTTGGTTGGCTTGGCCCGACAGGTTCGTTAGTAACAAAATGCATCCTGCTGCGGCCCTGGCGAACCTGGACTTCCGCCGTGGCAAGAATAATGGGCGGCATCCTGAGCAGGCTTCCGACGACGGAGGCTTTAGGCGGGGTCTTCGCGGGGGCTGGGGACCGGCCCGTTGGCCAGGCCGAGAATCCTCAGAAGTGGCTTAAGCGTCATCCCCTGGATCAGGATGGAAAAAATGACAACTCCGTAGGTGATATCGAGCACCTCGCTGCGATCGGGAAAGGATGGATCGAGGCTCAGCGCCAGAGCGAGGGCCAGCGCGCCGCGAAGCCCGCCCCACACGATCACATTCTGCCAACGGGCGGGAATTCTTTCGGCAAGCTGGTTGCTGGCGGGAATGAGCAAATATACGGAGATCGCTCGCCCAATAACAACAGCAAGAATAGCGAAGAGAATCGGACGCCACGAACGAGCCAAGGCATCGATGTGAACCTCCAACCCGATAAGGAGAAAGATCAGAGAATTCATGACAAAGGACAGATACTCCCAGAAAGAAACGAGAGCTGCTCGGGTTCGTTCGCTCATCCCGCGTCTGGAGCCAAGGTTTCCGACCATCAGTCCGGCCGCCGCGGTGGCGAGAATCCCCGACAAATGCAGCCGATAGGCGAGAAGATAACTTCCGTAGGCAGCGATCGTGGTGAGCGTGATTTCGACTTCAGGATCATCCAGCCATTGCGTGATTTTGCTGGCCGCATAGCCCAGAAAGAAACCGAGCGCTGCTCCGCCGCCTACGGCGACAACAAAGTCGCCGGCCCCCGGCAAGATGTCCAAGTGTCCAGCCACGATCCCGGCGAGCAGAATCTGGAAGAGCGCAGCTGCCGTACCATCATTGAACAGACTCTCAGCTTCGACGATGACCGAGAGCCGCGCGTCAGCGCGCATCTCCCGGAAGATGGCCAGCACAGAAATCGGGTCGGTGGCCGAGATAATCGCTCCAAACAGCAGGGCGACCAATAAAGGTAAGCCGGTCGCCCAATGGACCAGACATCCAGTAACGACCGCAGCCAGCAACACGCCGACATTGGCCAGAAGCAACAGAGGTACGGCGTCATGGATCAGATCCCGCACATTGAGTTTGAGGCCGCCTTCAAATACCAGCCCCGGCAGGAAGAGAATCAGAATGATATCTGGCGTCAACCAGTTCGGCCGCTGGCTCGGCTCGAGCGGCGAGAGGTGGGGAAGATGCACCAGGCTGAGCGTCAAGCCACCCAAAACCAGCGCCACGGTGTACGGAATATGGACGCGCTTTGCCAGCACCGAAATCGCCGAGGCGGCGATCAGAAGCCACAGCAGAAATTGAAGCGTCGAACTTGGGGTCATGCTCCCGCTCCGGGGCAATTCGGGGTCATGGCATCCGGTGCTCCTGCTGAGTCAGGCCCGGCGAGTGGATCGCCGAAGCAATAGTTTCGGGGACGGACTTCAAATGAAGATCACACTGGGGAAACGGCAGCCCAATTCCCTTTTCGTGAAATGCCTCAAACAGAGCGAAATACAGATCGCTTTTCAAGCGCCCTGGCGTTTGCAACTGGTGGACGGTCCAGATGCGAAGCTCGAAATCGAGAGAGCTTTCGCCGAAATCCAAAAAAACAACCTCCGGGCCCGGCTCAGGCAGGACGTCGGGATGGTTCCGCGCCACGCTGAGGATCACCCCCCTGACGTTTTGTGGATCGCTTTCATAGGAGACACCGACCGTCAGGGCAATTCTCACCCTGCGATCATTCGCCGTCCAATTGGTGACGCGCTGATTGATGAACTCCGAGTTCGGAACGATGATGACCACGTTGTCGTTAGTCCGAATCCAGGTGCTGCGCCCTCGCATGGCTACAACGTCTCCATAAGTATTCCCGACTTCGATTCGATCTCCGACCCTGACCGGTTGTTCCATGAGCAGGATCAGCCCGGCCACAAAATTGCCCACCACCGCTTGCAGGCCGAAGCCGACACCAATCCCAAGAGCTCCACCCACGACGACCAGACTGTTCAGGTTTAATCCCGCCGACTCCAGTCCTACCATCAATCCCAGAATAAAGACCAGATACGAAATCACCCGAGCTACGACATACTGTTGTCCGACTGCCAGAGGAGTATAAGTTAGTACCCGCCGTTGCAGCACAATCATCGTAAAATGCGACCCCAGTATCAGCAGCATAAGGAAAATTGCGACCTTGACCAGAAAGAAGGGCGTGACCGACAGCCCACCCAAGGTAAACAGCGGCTGGACAAGGTATCGTTCCAGGCTCGCTCCCGTTTCTCCGAGAAGGGGAGCAAACCACGTCCCAAAGACTCCGACTGCGATCAGTAGCAATAGACAGAAGGCAAGCAATGTGATGACCTGCGTGCGTGAGATTTTCATGGTGAACGCTCCTTGCGTGGTGGATTTTCTGACCGTAGCCAGTTCGCCAGGAACAGGAGCCTGTGCCGAAGACAAGAATCAACTCGCCTTTTCCATCTCAACCGATGCGCGAGTCCTGGGCAGGCTTTCCGGATGCCGGTCCTGCAGATACTGGATCAATCGCTCCCGTGCATAGCAGCGCAAATCCCAGGAGATCGAGCTGTTAGAGGCACTCATCAGAGCCCGCAGTTCCATCGTATGCTCGCTCGCATTGGTCACTTGCAGCCCCCAGACTTTGCCGTCCCACATCTGCGATGATTGCAGGATTCCGTGCAGTTCCTCACGAATTTCCTCGACCGAGACCGTGTAATCGACATAGACGAAAACCGTGCCCAGCAAGTCGGCCGTCACTCGCGTCCAGTTCTGGAATGGCTGCTCGATAAAGTAGGACAAGGGCACAACCAGGCGTCGCAGGTCCCAGATTCGCACCACGACGTAGGTAGTGCGAATTTCTTCGATCCATCCCCACTCGCCTTGAACGATCACTACATCATCGATCCGGATGGGCTGCGTAAGTGCGATCTGAATGCCCGCCACCAGGCTCGCCAGGGTCGGCCGCATCGCCATCCCCAGAACGAGCCCGGCCAAACCCGCCGACGCGAGCAGGCTTGTGCCTACGCTGTGGATTGCTGGGAAAGTCATGAGTGCGATGCCGAGCGTCACCAGCGCCACGATGACGACAAAAATCCTGCGCAAGACTTGCGCCTGGGTTCGAACCCGCCGTGCCTGCAAATTGTCGGCAACATCGATCGCATACCTTGCCGAAATCGTGTCGCTGAAAACGTCGGCCAGTAGAATTATCGTCCAGGCGACTGCGGCGATCACCCCCAAACCGAGCGTATGTTGCAGGGGTTTCAGAACGGAGGACTGGATTGGCAGCAGCGGCACTACCAACAGAATACCGATGAGCGGAAAAATCCATCGTGTCGGCGCTTCCGCGTGTTGAACAAGTGAATTGTCGATGACCGAAGTGGTTCTCCGCGCCAATCGGTTTGCCAAAGCGAATACGAGATAGTGGACGAGAAGCGACAACAGAATCGCCCCAGCGATGCCGCCTGCCGACCACAGCCACGCTCTCCAGTTCTCCACCACGTGGATCATCGTCAGCCCAACTCCTTCCGCGTTCGAGTCAGCGCGCCCAGCGCACACTCACGCGCTGTTCCGCCGCGGTTGTTCCGGGACCTTGCGGGCCATCCTGGCATCAACGCAAACGCACTGGTTCGATGTCGCCGCGATTCCCAGGAGTTGGCGACGACGCTTATGCAGCTTTCGAAAGATCAGAGGGTGGCAGGTGCAGCTCTGCCCGGGAACGAAGCACCTGCAGAACGTGAGCACGCGAAACGATGCCCTCGACGCTGCCGTTCGACATGACCGGCAGCTGGTTGACGTCTTCCCGCGCCATGGTCTCCAGCGCTTCCATGGCTGGCATTTCCCGGGACACGAAGTGGATTTTGTCAGCCGGACGCATGACCCTGCGGATCGGTGTATACGGCCATTCCTGCCGATCGACGGAACGCACTTCGTTAGCTGTGATCAACCCCAGCAGACGCCCCTCCTGCACTACCAGGAAGCAGCGGCCGCCGGTGCGCAGAAGATTGCTGTGAACGAATTCCTCGATGGAAGTATTGGGATCGAGCGAGGTGCAATCGGTAGACATTACGTCTTTCACTCGCAGCCCGCGCAGAAGACTGCCGGTCTGCACCTGCATGTAAGACGCTCCCGCCGCCTGCAGCAGGAACCAGCCGATGAATGCGATCCACAGCCCGCCCAGACCGGCTCCCTGAAAAAATCGCAGAACGCCAAAGCCGATGAACAGCACGGCGATTCCCTGCCCCACGCGGGCAGAAACGCGGGTGGCGCGATCGCCGTCGCCCATTACCCACCACAGGATCGCTCGCAACACCCGGCCGCCATCCAGCGGAAAACCAGGGATCATGTTGAACGCACCCAGCGCGAGGTTGATGTATCCCAGCCAGACCAGCAGCGCGGTCCCGGGAGTTGCAGGAGCGCTCTTCGGCACCCAACCATCCGCCCACGCCAGCGCCAGCAGGAGAACGCCCAGCGCCGCGCTGGTGAAGGGCCCGACGATGGCCATCCAGAATTCCGTCTTTGCGTCCGAGGCTTCCTTCTCGATCTGCGCCACTCCGCCCAACAGGAACAACGTGATCTTGTGGATGGGCAGCCCGCGCGCCTTGGCCACTAGTGCGTGCGACAGCTCATGCGCGAACAGGCACGCGAAGAAAAGCACACCAGTCAGGATGGAAACCGACCAGACGACAGCGTCGCTCCATCCGCGGTTTGTAGCGTGGAACTGCGCCGCCAGCGAAAACGTGATCAGCAGAGCGATCACCAGCCAGCTGTAATGAAGTCCTAATTCCACTCCGAATATTGTGCCGAGCTTGATCTGGGATTTCATCGCGCTCCTTTTCTGGGTGCCACCTTCGCGCTCGCAAGGAACGAGGACTCGCTGCAACTCGGCGTCAGCCGGTGAAATGATTTTCCCTCAGGATTGCGTGCGCGTATTGCCGTGAAGCTGCTGAGATGCTTCTGTCCGATGCGAGCTTGGCCACATCTGGCGCAATCGCCTGGAATTCAGTGAGCCCGGTTCGTTTCCCCGCGCGGTCCATTTTTTTGAGCTCCGCCAGCAAGCCCCTCGGGTCCCGAGCTTCAAGGTTCGCCACAGTTCTTCCGAACTCGATGGTTTTCGAAATGTTCTCGAATACCTGGGAGAGCTGTCGAATCCTCCGGTCTTTCGCCGATCTGTATGCGATCTCACGGCTGGTAGTTCCTTCTGCGAAGGTCAATGTTTTCTCGACTCTCCCGGGATGAAGCGGCTCTCTGATTTTGAAATGTCCCCGATAAAAGTCCAGCTCCTCAGTCAGCCGAAAGACCTCGGCACGAACCTTTCGCGACGCGGTGAACTCCAGCATATAGGGCTGCCCGGTGCGCTCATCGGAATTGGGTGTCGATCGATAGGAGACATTCCCCATCGAATTGATGGCGACGAGGTAATACGGAGGATTCGCGTTCGCCACGCTCATCGTAAAAGTCACGGTGGCGATCGGCGGATTGGTACCCCCATTCTGGCCCGAGGCAGCCCAGGACCCAACCGTAAAGACCGCAACGACAAGCGCTCTGATCGTCTTCGTCGCCAAAACTCGAACCCAGCCGCCTCACTCCGGCTGAACCACAATGAATGTCGTGTTTCCACCTCGATTGATCAGCAGAACGACATCCTGCTTCCCCGCCTGCCCGATCAGGCGCTCGTACTCATCTACAGAATTGACCGGCTGCCGGTTGACCTGCTCGATCACGTCGCCACGTTGGAGTCCCGCGTCGGCCGCTGGAGAGTCGTCCGCCACCTCCGTGACTACGACGCCCTTCACCCCGGGCTCCAGGCCAAGCTGCTGCCGAATGTCGTTAGTGAGATCCTGCACCTGGACTCCTCGCATCGGGCTGTTTTCTTCGTTGCCGTTCTGACTGGTCGAGCCCTTGCCCGAAGGCGCCTCACCAAGCGTCAGGCTGACGTCCCGGGTCGCCCCGTTCCGATTCACCTTCAGGTGCACTTCCGTTCCCGGCGCCATGGATCCGACCTTGAGCCGCAGTTCGTTCGGTCCTTTGATAGCCTCGCCGTTCAGCTCGGTAATCACATCGCCTCGTTCGAGCCCGGCTTTGGCTCCAGGGCTGTTCGATTCCACGCTACCCACTAAAGCCCCCTGTTCTGGTGGAACGTGAAAGGCCTTCGCCAGGTCGGGCGTGACTTCCTGAATGCCCACTCCAATGTAGCCGCGGACGACTTTCCCGTGTTTCAGAATCTGGTCCATCACGTACTTCGCCATGTTGACGGGAATGGCGAAGCCGATTCCCTGGTTGCCTCCCGATCCGCCCGAGAGAATCGCCGTGTTGATGCCAATCAGTTCTCCATGCGCGTTCAGGAGCGCACCGCCCGAATTTCCGGGATTGATAGCGGCGTCGGTCTGAATAAAATCCTCGTAATCCTCAATGTCCAGGCCATTGCGTCCGGTCGCGCTGATAATGCCCATGGTCGCGGTTTCGCCGACGCCGAAAGGATTGCCGATAGCGAACGCATAATCGCCGACCTGAATCTTCGACGAGTCGCCGAACGTAATCGTCGGCAAGCCCGTCGCCGCGATCTTTACCACGGCGATATCGGTCTTGGGATCGGCGCCGATCACTTTCCCGGGAAACTCGCGTTTGTCGGCGAGCATGACCTTGATATCCGTCGCTTTGTCGATCACGTGATTATTCGTCAGGATGTAGCCATCGGAACTGACGATCACACCCGATCCCAGACCGCGTTCCCGCTCCTGCTGCGGCGCCTGCTGGAATTGATTTCCAAAAAACTGCTGGAAGAAAGGATTATTGAAAAACGGACTTTGTGGAACTTTCACCAGCCGCGAGGAAGCAATGCTCACCACTGCAGGAAGCGCCGGCTTGAACAGCGGCGCAAACCCCATTCCGTTCGTGGGAGCCGTTTTTTCATCGCCTCCTGCCTGGTTGATATACACCGGCGTGGCGGACGACGATCCCAGAACCGAATGGCCCGTCCAGCCCGAAGCAAACACTCCGAGTACTCCACCGACCACGAAAACGATTGCCAAGGAAAACACTACCGTCGACTGTCGCATTTGTATCGTCTTCCCCTTCATGATTTTTACCTGGCCCTGTGCGCCGGGCCGATCGCTCCGGCCGTCGCCTGCCGTGAGATTCCCGAGTCCATAGGGAGTTCCCACGACGTCTGTCCTGTCTCGCCGGAGACCTGCAGATGATTGAGAATCGTCACGTCGGAGACCGTGGCGGCGATGCGTGCATCCTGCTCCGCCCGCTCTCGGTCGAATTGTGAATCCACGGCTCCCGCCAGCGTAATTCCGCCTTCATTGACGACAATGTGAATGGGCAGTCTGCCCGCGTCGACGTAGGTCTCGAAGTAGGGATCGTCGTAGATGGCGCGGGCTACGTGTGTGCGCAGATCCTCGTCGTACATCGAGAGTGGCAGCACCGTGATCTGATTTTCCAGTTGCGCCACTCCCTTGATGTGAGCCAGACTGTTGCCAATCGCGTCCTTCTTGTAGGGTTGGGTCACGCTCCCACTCATGATCAGCGTGTCGCCGTGAACATCGAGGCCGACAAAGTCGTAGATGCTGTAGGCATAGCAGGTCTGCAGCCGTTTCCGCGCCTGCTCCAAAATCTGCGGCGGCGATGTTCCCTGCGCAGCAACCCGGATGTCATTCACGATCCGAATTACATCCTCGTCTCTGCGGGCGGCGTTCTGCGCATCCCGCTTGACTCCCAGACTGTCCACGGTCCCGGAAAGCGTTGCCACGCCATGGGCAAAACTCACGGTTACATCCCCGTGCTGCGGGACGCGAGAGTGCGAGAGATAGTCCTGGATTTCGGAAACGACGAGAGATTCCGGGGCGAGCCCAGCGGCCGGCGCTCCGAACAGGCAAACGCTAGCCAGCACGGCCAGAGACGAGCGGAGCATGATTGCCTTCACGCCATTCAAGATTGCTCCACTCTTTAGTCGCGATTTCCCCCCCGGGTGTTGCTATGGATTGCTTCTTCCCTCTTCGCAGGCACGCCGAACTCCTCCGATGCCAGCGTCAGCCACCTGGAAACCTTCAAGGGGAAGGCCTCTCGCTCCTCTCGAAGGCTGATTCCATGCTTGCCAGTAACGCCTCAACCCCGAACGGCTTCCGGACATAGTCGTCGGCGCCGGCTTCGCGGGCCGCGCGTTCGTCTTCCTTCGAATCTCTCAGCGAGACGATTACAATCGGCACCCGCGATCGCTCGCGAATCTCGCGGCAGACTTCAATTCCGTCGACGTCGGGCAACGTCAAGTCCAGCAGGACGCAGTCGCAGGACTCAGCTCGAAATTTCTCCAGCCCTTCGACGCCGCAAGCGGCTTCGATCACTTCGTACCCGTTAGCCATCAAAACTGCTTTGAGAACCCGCCGCATGTGAGGAGCATCATCGATCACGAGTACCGTTCGAGGATTCATGGGAGTTTGAAAACATGCGCAGGGGGCTACACTCAAGGCTAGGGCAAAAGTATAAGGAATTCATAAGAACGAACCGGAAAAACACGCCCTGGCAGGCCGCGGAAAGACCCTCCGTTTCTCCGTGTTTTGAAAAGTCGCGTCTTTAGCCGTTGAGGAAGGCCTGTCGGTCAGAAAGAGAGTTTTTCCGCAGCCTGCTAGGGAACTGTAATCTTCAATCTCGCCTCCGGCGCAAGCAGCATATCGCCGAGGCCCAGCAGGCTCACTGTAATAGCGTGGTTACCGGCCGGCAGATCTTCGAAACGTAACCGTGTTTCCGTCGTCACAATCGGCGGGCAATTGTCGATCTGGTAGCGCAAAACACCGATCCGGAGGCCGGGCTCAACGAACAAATCCGGATAATTCAGCCAGATTCCGCGAACCTGAACCTCGACCGCGGCCATGTGCTTCTTCGCATTCACCCGGGCGTCTACTATGCCGGCTCGTATCATCGGCCCGCGTTCCGGCCCCAGCCAAATGGTCCAATCCTGCGCGCTTGCAATGCTCGTCGAGGCGACCAGGAACAGACCCACCGCGAATGACAGATGAAAACCCAGGTGGCTCTTCACCGGATGTCCGTGCCTGTTCCCCAACGGCTTGCATGCGAAGTGACGGGAGCCGTCCCCGACTTGTGGTATCCGTAATACATATCGTCTTCTTGCGAACTTTGCGGAAACAAAAAGAACACCTTGGCGCGCGATTTCATGGTGAAGTGGCTGGGAAGCCAGATGCCGTCCTCCACTGGTTTCCTCTCCAATTCGAACTGAGTGCCTGGTTCCACGCGCGCCAGAAAACCCTCAATCGAAACCGGGTGCACGACCCGGGCTTCGACTTTGACCCATTCGAACGTCTTCTCATCGATCCAGAGCTGCCCTTGCATCCCCCTGAGAGCCTCCGTTTCCATGTTTGGTGGACGATAGCCGGGCCGCGGGCGAGCTTTGAGCACGTAAACCTGGTGCCCGTCGAGCCTCTGTTCTCCATCGAGCGTGAAGTCGAAGGCTTTGGTGAGCTGTTCCATCATGAGGTGATTGCGCCGTCGATCTTTCTCGTACTTGGCAATTCGCTGTTGCCGCTGATGCTCGGATTCGTTGCGACGCCGCGAGATCGTTTCGTCCAGCTTGCGCTGTTCTTCCCTCGCTTCGTCCGGCGATAGCGCCTTGCCGTCCACTTCGACCAGGCGCTGGTATGGGGAGCCGTCAATCATGCGGTCTTCATAGGTTTTCGTGCTTCCGCCCACCTCCACATCGCGCTCCAGACAGTCATACGTCGGCTTGACCTTCCAGTCTTTGGCTCCAGCCTCCACCGATCGCTCGATGATGGTTTTCAGGTCCGGAGGTTTTTCTGTCAAAAATTCGAGATTTAGCGAAAAAGCCGGCAACGCCATGCTTACCAGAACTATTCCAAGGCGCATGGAAGATTTGCGCTGCATTCGTTCGAACTGCCGTCTACTTGGATGGCTGCCCCTACCCTTCCCGGTTGTGCAAAAAGCGAATCGGGCAGCAGGACTTGCGGCTTGGAAACCCTAGGGTCACGCACGCAGCCCGGTCGGAACGTGCAACGGACGGAGATGTGTATCTTTCTGCTCCTGATTGCCCCTTCGCTCGTGTTTTCGTTCGTGTTCGTCAAGCAGGCGACTCCGGGTTTCGTCTTGACCGCCTTTTCTACAATCCTGCGAGACGTCGGGTTGGTCTGCCTCATTCTCTATTTCCTCTGGCGCAACGCCGAGGCGGTCGCAAGAATCGGCTGGGGGCCGGCCGACTGGCCGCGCGAAGCCATGATCGGAATGCTGCTGTTCCTCCCGATGTTCTATGCCGCTGCTATCGTTGATGGATGGCTAAGGCATTTCGGCTTCTCCGCCGGAAAAGTCCCCCTGCCCGCGTTAGTTCCCGGCCGAAATCCACTCCATCTGGTCGTGGCGCTGGTTCTGGTAACCACGGTCGCCCTGGCCGAGGAAACGATTTTTCGCGGATACCTGATCTTGCGTCTTGAGGCCAGCACCGGAAGCAGGCGCGCGGCATTGTTGTTGTCCGCGCTCATCTTCTCCTTCGGCCACGGCTACGAAGGCTCCGCCGGGGTGATCACGGTGGGTCTGATGGGTTTGGCTTTCGCGCTCGTTTACGTGTGGCGAGGAAGCCTGATCGCTCCGGTCGTGATGCACTTTCTCCAGGACTTCGTGACCGTGCTTCTACTCCCGCTGGTTCGGCACCACTAACTCATTCGAATGGGAGACAGGCCGCCTGGAGTTCTTTCAGGCATGGGTGATCGCGTTGCGCACGGCGAGCCACAACATGATCCGGGTGCCTCCGCTCACGATCATGCTCACCCCAATCAGGATGCCCAGCGCCCACTGGGAACTGGAAGGCCATCCCATGTAGATCAACAACCCGAGCACCAGAGTGATCAACCCATCGAACGCCACCCAACCTGAGCCCGGCACCGGCCTCATCTGAAAAAACAGGACCAGCTCGAGAACGCCCTCGATGAGGAACAGCACCGCAACAGCCAGCGTCAATGCCGCCACTCCCCGCACGGGATGCAGAAGCAGCCAGACGCCGAATGCGACGTAAGCGACTCCGACCAGCAATTTCCAGACAAGACTTTTGGCGGGATGCCCGTGAAAAGCAACGAACGAGTGCGCGATCCCGGCCAGAATGAAGAGCCAGCCAATCGCAATATTAACGGCAAGCGCTGCCAGTTCTGGAGAGCCCATGGCAAGCACTCCAAAAACGATGAGCGAGATCGCCCAGGCCATGGACCATCCTGAAGCGTAGCGGTTGTGACCATGCGTCAGTTCCGGCATCTCTCCTCCTGAAAGCGGGATTCAGCAAAACTGGTCAGAGGCGTTCGGGATCCACGCTATCACGCGGAAGAGCAAGACTCGCAGTCAGGATCCACCTCGTCCCGGCACAACCTGATTCGGGCCGGAGGAATCCGGCGGCCGCGGGACGTCGGGCGGCGGAGGAGCCGCTGATGGAGACATGCCATCCGGAGCTTTCGGGACATTCCCTTGATCTTCCCCCGGACGCCGCAGGCTCGGCGCATCCGGCTGCCGGTCTTCCTGCTCCTTCTTCGCCTCGGTGGCTTTGTCGGGCTGGTCAAGGATGACTTCCTTCTGCGTCCGCACAATCTTCTCGCCGTCGACCTTCATCGTCTCGACGCGCACCACCTCATCTCCGACAAAGCGCACAAAATCCACGTCCTGCGGCGGCTCTCCATAGATCCACTCTTCATACTGGACATCGCCGTCCTTCTCCCGGTCTTTCTTCGGCGGCTTTCCTTTGGCATGCAGCACCATCTCCGAATTCATTCCCACCAGAACGTAATGGGCCTGAATGGCCTGCTTTACTTTGGGCGGAAGCGTATCGAGATAAGCCTCTTCCTTGTTGTGCGCGGAGAAATCCAGCACCGGATAGAGCAGACTCCGCAGCTGCTGCGCGGTCATTTCCGGCACATACTTGTCGAAGTAAATGTCGAGGTAACTTCCGTGGGGATTGTCCTGCGTCTCATCGGGCGCCAACGGCACCTCGGCCCCGGCCGTGCCGGTCACCTCGATTCGCTGATACCACTTCTTTCGCCGGATTGCCCCGCCATTGATGTCGAAGTGAATGTGATCGTTCTTGATTTGCACGTAGGAAATATGCGCCGGGTCACCGGGCCGGATCGCCGGTCCCCAAAGCGCCAGCAACTGCTGCAAGTCCTGGCCGTTAGGACTCGTGACCCCATCTTTCAGAGTGAGACCCTTGTTGCCCATGGGAAACGCGGTGCGCGAATAGACAAGCTGAGTCTCGAAATCGCGGATGATTTCCAGACGCGTCTGCTTCGAGATATGCGGCGCGTTGGCCGCAATTGCCGGGCCCACAGCGTGAGGTTCAACCGTTGAGGACTGAGCGGCAGGCGCAGGAGTTTCCGCCGGACTCGCAGACTGCGTGGCAGTCTGCCCGTCGACGATTGCGGCACTCGCAATCCAGCAGAGAATGAGGAGAAACGTGCCGCGGAGACGATCCATAAACCACCCCAGGCCGACTCAGGCCATTATAGCCCCGTTGCCAAGCGGGAATGACCAGCGCCAGGCTGAGACGTGCAATCGCCGGAAAGGGGTTTTCAGCCGAATCTGTTCAGCCTAGATTCAGCGCTTTCTTGATGGTTCCGCGTTCCTTCTGAATTTTGTCCTGCAACAAGGTGATGGCGTAAATCAATTGCTCCGGCCGCGGCGGGCAGCCCGGCACGTAGATATCCACCGGTATCACCTGGTTCACGCTCTGCACCAGCGCATAATTCTGGAATACGCCGCCGGAAGTTGCGCAGGCGCCCATGGAAATGACCCACTTGGGCTCCGGCATCTGTTCCCACAACTGGCGAATGACCGGCGCCATCTTGTTCGAGACCCGCCCGGCAATGATCATCAGGTCGCTTTGCCTGGGTGACGGTCGAAAGACTTCGGCGCCAAACCGCGCAATATCGAAGCGCGACGCGCCCATCGACATCATCTCAATCGCGCAGCACGCCAAGCCGAAGGTCATCGGCCAGATCGAACTCTTGCGCATCCAGTTGACGGCGGAATCCATCGTCGTGAGGACGACGCCCTCGGGTGTGGGATTGCCAAAGGTCAGATCCTTGACGACCTTCTTGCCGTTTTCGACCTCGACGTAGGGACCAAAATTCAATTCGCGGGACATAATCTGCATTTATTTTACCTGCTGGATGCGATTCCGTTCCACTTCGGCGGCAAAACCGTCTGCTCTAGTAACCACCATCTCAAATCTCTTGACAAGTGACTCGCATAAGGTAAGCTTTGCCAATCTTCTCCCTGATGGTCTGTTTGGGGCTCCTCGGTTCCAAGTCCACGTGCGGTTTTTGATGACAACGGCGCCTCGCGCACCTGCGGGTGTGCATCAGACGGGTGGCGCCCACACCCGATTCACGTAAGGAGAGATCTATGAGTTCACTCAGTTCCTTCAGCACCGGTCTGGGCACCGGCAAACGGCTGAGCCACGTGCCTCCGCTGGCGGGCGCGAAGTTGCAGGTCCAGGCTCCTGTCGGAGCCGCCCGCATCAACCTGCCGCACTATCCCTTCCAGCCGCTACCCAAGCCCAACGGCCCGGCTCCCTACCGTTTCGATCTATCTCAGCTGCTGGCCGCCGGCGACATCCAGAAGATCGTGAGCAGCGGCTCCATGGTCATTCACACTGTGGGTGATACCGGCGATTATCGCGGCCGGCAGCAGGATTTCGTGGCTCAGATGATGACCAACGACTCCGAACAGCAGCCCGCGAATAAGAAGCCCGCGTTCTTCTATCACCTGGGCGATGTGGTCTATTTTGCCGGCGACATCGACCTGTACGGCGCCAACTTCTACGAAACCTACAAGGATTATCCCGGCTTCATCGTCGCCATCCCCGGCAATCACGATTGCCAGCCGGATGATCCGCAAGATGGGCCCGTCGATCCTAAAAAGGTGCCGCTTGATGGCTGGGTGCAGAACTTCATGTCGAAGAATCCGGGCCAGCTTGGATCGCTGAAAACCGGCTCCAATCGCACCCAGATGGATCTTCCCAATGTTTACTGGACATTTACCACCCCGTTCGCGACCATCCTCGGCCTTTTCTCGAACGTGGGCGAAACCGAGGGAGAGATTCATCCCGACCAGGTCCAATGGTTCCAGGGAGAGCTGGCGTCCGCCGATCCCAAGCTTCCTTTGATCGTCACCGTGCACCACCCGCCATTCTCCGGAGACGTCGAGCACTCCGGAAGCAGCGCCGTCGATAAAGTCCTGACCCAGAGTTTTGCGGCCGCCAAGCGCTATCCCAGCCTGATTCTGTCAGGCCACGTTCACAACTACCAGCGCTTTACCTATGCTGTGCAGGGACCCAAGGGGAAACTCGAGATTCCTTATGTCGTGGCAGGTGCGGGCGGTTACACCAACCTGGGAAAACTTCAGAAAATCAACGGTGCATACCCGAACCCCAACCGTCCGTTAGCCCTTGGCAGTGGTCTCACGCTTGAGCGTTACGACCACGACAATTTCGGCTTCCTGCGCCTGGAGGTGAATAAGACCGAGATTCTCGGCACCTATATCTCTGCGCCGTATTCGGTCGGAGGCACTCCTGCCGCCGGCGTCGTCGACACCTTCACCGTGGATCTGGTCCACAGTACGGTCGCTACCGGGGCGAGTGGTGGCAAGAAACCGACGAAGCCGGCCAAAGCCACCGGAAAAAAGGGCAAGGGATAGCTTCAGATGCTCAGCACAACTTTGCCGAACATCTGACTCTTTTCCAGATATTCGTGGGCCGCGCGGATCTCCTGCAGCGGAAACACGCGGTCCACGACCGGCTTCAGCGCGCCGGAAAAAACGTGGCTCAGCACTTCGTGCAGTTCTCCCATCGTCCCCATGTAGGAACCCAGCAGCGAGAGTTGTCGCGCAAACAGATGGCGTAGATCTACTCCGACATTGGGGCCGGTGGTCGCGCCGCAGGTCACGAGCGTGCCTCCGGTCTTGAGCGACTTCAGGCTCTCGTCCCATGTCGCCGCGCCGACATGCTCCACCACGATGTCGACACCCTCTTTGCTGGTGATTTTTCGAACCTCTTCCGAAATCTTCTGCTGGTAGTGCAGAATCCCGTAATCGGCGCCGAGTCCGCGGGCTTTCTCCAGTTTGGCTTCATCGCCGGCCGTCGTAATCACACGGCAGCGGAACAGCTTGGCGATCTGAATCGCCGCAATCCCCACTCCTGAACCTGCTCCCAGTACAAGCACCGTTTGTCCGGGACGCACGCCCGCTCTGCCCACGAGCATGTGCCACGCCGTGACGAAGACCAGCGGAACGCTGGCCGCCTGATTGAAATCAAGCCAGGCCGGAATCGGAATGATATTCGCCGCCGGAGCCGCAAACAGTTCGCAATTGCCGCCATCCACGCCATTGCCCAGTACCGTAAACCCACGGCATTGATTCTGCAGGCCCGCAACGCACTTGCGGCAGTGTCCGCAAAAATGCATGGGCGCGACCAGGACCCGCTGTCCCGCGGTGAATCCGGTGACATATTCTCCGACGGCAGCTACTTCGCCTGCCATGTCGCTGCCCAGGATGTGCGGGAGTTTGACGCCGGGCAGGCCCTTGCGCACCCACACATCGAGGTGATTGAGCGAACATGCCTTGACCCGCACCAGCACTTGGTCCTTCCGCAATTGCGGCTCCGGCACGTCTTCATGCATCAGCACTTCAGGTCCGCCGAACTGATGGATCCGAACCGCTTTCATCGAAACCTTCCTTGATTTCTATCTACTTTGTCGGGCTAGCCGCGGCGGCGGGAACGGCGCTGCCGAGAATCTTCAAACGGTTCACAACCGTCGTCATGGCCTGATCGAAATTCTTATCGCGATTCCCCAGCAGCACGGCGCCACGCACATATTGCGTCAGGCTCCAGAGCGTGACCTGAGTTTTCGGATCGATCACCACCAGGTGAAGTTCTCCCAGCACCGGCAGCCGCAGTCCGGTATCGCTCAAGATCCAGCTCACGGCCAACACCAGATCAGCATCCGCGGGAGAAGAGACAATCTCGTAGCGGCCCCAATCTTTCATCATGCCGTAGAACTCGTTGTAGGGACGATCGGGACCGCCGTCAAAAACCGTCTGTTCAATCACGGTTTCGAAGCTGGCTCCGCCTTCGTTGGAGATGAATACCTTGTGCGCGGTCGCGATCTGCGGCGGAATCGGAGCCGGCGGCGGAGCTTTCGACTGTTGTGCCGCCCCTGACGCTGCCAAGACTACGATTGTGCCCAGTAAGGCCGCGCAAGGGATCGCACTGCCATCTCCACAGCGCAGCAGCCTGCGAATGATTCCACATATTGCGAAAGGACTCGACTTCACGGCATCCTCCTGTTTTTCCGATAACGACCGACTGACGATTGTAGTCCGGCGACGCCCGCCCTGCCCTTCCCGATTGACTCCCCAGTATTAACCGATTGATAATCGCTGCAATCGCTGTTTCCACGCAATGGTCGATCTCTACGAACAAATCGTTGAATTGCGGCGTGAAGGACGCCGCGGCGCCGTCGCCACCATCGTCAACGTCCGCGGATCGATCCCTTCGTTTCGCACCGCCAAGATGTTGGTCCGCGATGATGGCTCCATCGTCGGAACCATCGGTGGCGGATGTGTCGAGGCCGACGTCTGGCAAGCCTCACGCGAGGTCATGGAATCGGAGAAGCCTCGCACCCTCACCTTCGACCTGAACCAGGACCCCAAGTACGATACCGGCCTGGTCTGCGGTGGGACGCTTGAAGTTTTTGTCGAACCCATCCTGCCTCCAGCGTTACTTTATCTTTTCGGCGCAGGCCACGTTGCTTCAAATGTTTGCCGTGTCGTCACTGAAGTCGGATTCGAGGCGATCGTCACCGATGATCGTTCTTCCTACGCGACCAAAGACCGGTTTCCGTCGGCGCGCGAAATCCACGCTTTGGACTTCGACGAGGCCACCCGAAAACTCGAGCCCAACGAGTCCTCCTACATCGTCATCGTCACGCGCGGTCACCGCGACGACATGCGCCTGCTTCGCTGGGCTGTGCAGACTCGGGCCCGTTACATCGGAATGATTGGCTCCAAACGCAAGGTTATCGGAATTTTCAAGGCGCTCCGGCAAGAGGGACTGCCCGCACATCTTTTCGATCGCGTTCATGCCCCCATCGGAATCGACATCGGCGCGGTTACTCCCGAGGAGATTGCTGTTGCCATCGCCGCGGAACTGATCGCGGTTCGCCGCCACGCCGCGAGCACTCTTCCGCACATGAGCTGGTTCCAGGGAGCGCGCGAGGAATCCACTGCCGAGCCCTCCGAACACGTTGAAGAAGGCGGCTGCCACTCCTGAATTCCTCCGTGGCATGTTTGACCGCTCCGGCTCACTGACTTTCTTTCGATTTTCTGCTATCTTCCGCAACATGACGCGTGCCCCCAGCTTCGCCGGCGTCATTCTGGCTGCGGGAGAATCTTCGCGCATGGGTACCGACAAAGCCCTGCTTCCCTGGCCTCCGCGAGGTCCCGGCGACCCCGCCTCCACCGACACGTTCCTGTCCGCCGCCATTCGTTCTCTAGGGTTCGCCACCGACTTCGTTGTGGTCGTCGTGGGAAACAATGAGTCTTCCCTTGCTCCGGTTGCATACGCCAATGCCGCCTCCGTCGTGACCAATCCTGATGCCGGCCGCGGCCAGTTCAGCTCACTGCAAGTCGGCCTGCAGGAGGTCCTGAACCAGGGACGGGATGCGGCGATGATCACACTGGTCGATCGCCCTCCGGTAGGATCGGCGACACTGGAGTTGCTGCGCCATGCCTTCGAGTCCGCACCGGATCCGACTTGGGCTGTCGTGCCGGAATTCAGCGGCCAACACGGCCATCCTTTCGTGGTCGGCCGCGAGATGATCGAAGCTTTTCTGCAGGCTCCTTCAACCTCGACCGCGCGTGAAGTCGAACACCGCTACCAGAATCACATCCAATACATCGCGGTCACCGATCCCTTTGTGGCCCTCAATATCAACACTCCTGCCGAGTATGCCTCTCTGCTCGCCAAATCCTCGTGAATGTTTGCCCTGCTGAGATTGCGCATTCCCGTCGATCCAATGTTATTGTCGAAAGCATGAACCTCCTTGGGGCGAACCGCTTGCCTGCTGCCGCACAGGAATTCATCGAATCGGTGACGAGTCTCTCGCCCAGCATTGCCGCTTTTGATTGTGACGGCACACTTTGGTCGGGAGACGCTGGTGTGACGTTTTTCAACTGGGAAATTCTACGTGGCGTCGTCTCCGCCGAAATGGCCCGCCAGATGCGCGCCCGCTATGCTGAATACGAAGCCGGCAAGGTCAGCGAAGACGATATGTGCGGCGAGATGGTCACCATGCACCGCGGGCTGTCCGATGCGGCCATGATGCAAACCGCCTCAGAATTCATGGCGCAACAATTCCCCGGCCACATCTTCCCCGAGATGCGCGATCTGGTTCAGCGCCTGCAGGATCGCGGGTGCGAAGTCTGGGCTGTCTCCTCATCCAACGAATGGGTGATTCGCGCCGGAATGAAGCAGTTTGGTATCGGGGAGGACCGGATTCTTGCCGCGAAACCGCAACTGGCTGGCGGGATCGTAACCGACCGCCTGATTCGTGTTCCCTCCGGACCTGGAAAGCAGCAAGCTCTGCACGACGTCGTCGGTCGCCCGGTCGACGCCGCTTTCGGCAATTCCCGCTGGGATACCGAAATGCTCGCCATGGCCAGCTATCCCTTCGCTATCAATCCCAATCCCGATCTGGAAGTCGCCGCCCGCGAGCGGGGATGGACCATCTATTTTCCGGACGGCACGCGTCGGCAATAATCTCCATGCGGCTCCGTTAGAATTGAATGCGATGTATTCGCCGCAGCTGCTCGACCATTTCCAGAATCCACGAAATCCGGGCGAGATTCCTGAGCCCGACGCCACGGCGCAGATCGAGAATCCCGTCTGCGGCGACACTCTTCGTTTCAGTTTGAAGGTCGATTCCAGCCGGATTATTGACATTCGATTCCGTGCCAGGGGATGTGTTCCCTCGATGGCCTGCGCCTCCGCTCTGACAGAACTCGTATCCGGAAAGAGCGTCGCTGAGGCTCGCAACCTGAAGCGGGACGATGTCGCCGCCGCAGTCGGCGGCCTGCCACCGGCCTCAACCCACGCGGCTCAATTGGCGATCGATGCCCTGTCGGCCGCCCTTCGCCAGATTCGGGCATAAGTCATGACCCTTGCCTGTCTGCCCCGCCGTATCGCCTGCCTGCAACCCAGCGCGACCGTCATCCTGCAGACCATCGGAGAACTCGGCCGCGTGGTGGCCTGCACGAAGTACTGCGCCGACGTCGTGCCTGAGGTCGCCGACGGCTCGCGCCTGATTCTTGCCGATTCCTGGACTGCCGACGCTGCCCAGATTCTCGCCGCAAATCCTGATCTGGTGATCGCCGCAGTCCCCTATCAGGAGAAGGCCGTCAGCGAGATTCTCAAATCTGGAGCGCGCTTTTTGGGTCTCGCTCCGCGGAACCTGGAAGACATTTATACCGATATCGCCACAATTTCCGGCGTGGTGGGCGCGGCGGAACCAGGGCAGACTGCAATTACCGACATGCAGCACTCAATCGCCCAGGTTCGCAACCGCACCCAAGGGATCAACCGGCCGAGGGTCTTCTGCGAAGAATGGGGCAAGCCCATTATCGCCTCGCAGATGTGGGTCGGCGAACTTGTGGAAGCCGCGGGTGGCGAATTCCTGGGTTCCCCCGCTGTGCAAACCACTGCGGAAGCCGTCGTCGGCTCTAATCCCGAAGTCATCGTTGCTGCCTGGTGCGGAGCCGCTGATCGCGTTCCTTTGGAGAAGATTGTTGCCGACCGTGGGTGGCAGGAAACGGCGGCGGCTCGCAGCCGAAGAGTCTTTTGCATTCGGGACGAATTCCTGAACACGCCTGCGCCCACCTTGTTGCACGGCCTCGACGCCCTGGCCCATGCCATCCATCCCGAACTGTTCCCGCGCACGAAAGGAATCCGCCAAATTACCGATGCTCGCACTTCCACGGTGTCGAAGACGCTCCCGTGAGTTAAGATTCCTCCATGCCCGTGACCAGCAAAATCGAAGAAGTGCGTCAGGAAGTCAGCGACCTGGCGGCCGCCTCTCCGACGGCTCAGGATCTCATGCTGCAGATGGTGAAGCTGTTGCACGAGCGCGTGCTGAAATACAACTGGGTGGGCTTCTACATGCTCGAACCGGGAGCGCAACCTCCAGTGCTGGTTTTGGGGGCGTTTGAAGGAGCCATGACGCCCCACACCCGCATCCCGCTCAATCAGGGCATTTGCGGCGCGGCCGCATCCAGCGGACAAACTGTCGTTGTTGACGACGTCCGCAAGGACCCTCGCTACCTCGCCTGCTCCCTCGAAACCAAGTCTGAGATCGTCGTTCCCGTCTTCGTCCATGGCACCGTCGTCGGAGAGTTGGATATCGACAGCCACTTCCCCGCCGCCTTCACCCCTGAACATCAGGATCTCGTCCAGTATTGCGCCATGGTTGTCGGTAAGAAGATGGAAGCCGCTCATCACGCGGGAAGCTGATGCTCCTCCTCTACCGATCATGAAACGAGTCGTTGCAGCCTTGATCACCAAAGATGGCAAGTTGCTCGTCTGCCAGCGCACCCGCCACCAGACCATGCCGCTGAAGTGGGAGTTCCCGGGAGGCAAGATCGAGGAGAAAGAGCAGCCGCGGGACGCTCTTCGCCGCGAACTCGAGGAAGAATTGGGCATCTTCGCCACCATCGGCGACGAGGTCGCCCGCATTCAGCACGAATACCCGAACGGCGGCATGGTCGAACTGCGCTTCTTCCTGGTTCGTGAATACCAGGGCGCCCTCGAGAACCGCATCTTCCGCGATATGCAGTGGGCCGAACCGAAGGATCTTTCCAAATTCGATTTTCTCGAAGCCGACCTCACCCTGGTGCGTGACCTCTCGGCCGGCAAATTCCTCTAGCCGGATCGCAACGTCCAGAACCACGCCAGTGTCAGCACGATCATCACCACCGTCGTGGCCCACGCAATGATATTGAACAGGCGCGTGTTTACATATTCGCCCATGAGATCTTTTTTGTTGATCAGGATCAGCATGAACACCAGCACAAAAGGCAGTACGATCCCGTTCAGGACCTGGGACCATACCACGATCTTCACCGATCTTTGATCGGGAATGAGCAGAACCAGAATCCCGCCGGCCGCGATCAGAAACGTGTACAACCAGTAGAAGAACGGGGCTTCGCCGAATTTCTGTCCTACCCCCGACTCGAACCCCAATCCTTCGCACACCGTGTACGCCGTCGACAACGGAAGAATCGATGCGGCGAACAACGACGCATTGAACAGCCCTACGGCAAACAGAATGTAGGCGTAGTCGCCGGCCAGCGGCTTCAAAGCTTGCGCCGCATCGGCGGCGTATTTGATATCGCGAAAGCCATGAATCCACAGCGTGGCCGCGCACGCCACGATGATGAACCACGCGACAACGTCCGTGAAGATGCAACCCGTCACTACATCGAGCCGCGACGCCTTATACCCGCGCTTGGTTACACCCTTCTCCACAATCGACGACTGCAGATAAAACTGCATCCACGGCGCAATCGTCGTTCCTACCACTCCGATGACCATGTACAGATACGCCTGATCGCGAAAGGCGCGCAGCGCGGGCGGTTTGAAAGTAGCAATCGTCGCTTCCTTCCAAAGCGGATGCGCCAGTACCCCGGCAAGAATGTAAGTGATGTAGAAGAACGAAGCCGCCAGAAACACTTTTTCCACGCTTTTGTACTGTCCGTAAACCACGATGACCCAGACGATCACCGCGCAAAGCGGGACGGTATAAATACGCGGGAGTCCGAAAAGCTCAAGACTGGTGGCAATACCGATGAACTCGGTCACCACGTTGCCGAAGTTGGTGATCAGAATCCCGATCATCATCAGGAACGTGATGCGCAATCCAAATTCCTCGCGAATCAGATCGCTTAATCCCTTGCCGGTCACTGCGCCCATGCGGGCGGACATCTCCTGCACCACGATCAGCGCGAGCGTGATCGGGATCATGGTCCACAGCAGAAGATGTCCGAATTGCGCCCCGGCAGACGAGTAGGTCAGGATGCCGCCGGCATCATTGTCGACGTTCGCGGTTATGAACCCCGGTCCTACCACGGCCAGAAACAGCAGGATCCGGGTCTTCCAACGCCTCAGCAAACTCATGCGCAGGTTTCGCAGCCATAAAAGTAGAGCGATTTAGCGACAAACGACGCCACAGGATAAACGCAGGACACGTATCCGGCCAAACAAAAAGTGCTGCAGAGACGAATTTCTGCGCCGCAGGTGAACCAACTGAAGAACGACGGCGACCGTCACCGGAAAAGCGATTGCACACCGGCAGCAAACGAGTGCCAGGCGGCCGTTTTGGCGATGGGTATGCGGATTTGCTGGACAAAGATCAAAAAACCACTCGCCCAAAGCGTCGCCCGATGGAATCTGTGCGTGGACCACAGATCGTACCCAATCAGCAATAACAGGAAGGCATACGAGGCGATCGCGTCGTGTGGCGCTTTATGGAAGAGCCAGGGCAACCGAAAGCGCGCGATGGCGGCGATCAATATCCCTACGGTTGCAATGTAGATGATCCGCTTGTGAGACGAGGGGTTGCGACGGGCCCGAAAAGCAAAGAAGATGAGCGTCGCAAAAATCACCATATCGGTCATCGGGGTGATGTAGAAGAAGTAAGTGTCCACCCCCGCGGGCGCGGTGCCACGAACCAGGCGGTCGGTGGCGGCGATCCATCCCACAATGACCATCAGGCACGCCATTACGAAACCGAACAGTCCCAATTTCCGGTGGATATCCACCCGCCCCGCCAAAACCAGAGAATTCTGCGCAATCAGCATCAGCATCCAGCTGGTGAATAGCGCTGCATGCACGTGGACAATGCGGCTCGGAAGGGGCGCGCTGAAAACGCCAGCGAAATAATACGTTGGCCCAAAACCGGCGACGACGGTTATGAGCATCAACCAGGCAGTGCCTGAGAAGAAATAACGGTCGAAGCGCTTCCTCTGCAGGGTCTTAGCTACTGTTCCAGACGGACGAGCATATGCGAGGGTTGTGCTCACAATCGCTCCTTTGAATTCTGTTTTGTGAATGCCCCAGGGGAAGTGACGGAATTATATCCGAAGCCCGGCTAGCAACGCTGCTAGAGCTTTGCCCGCAGCATGCTGATTACATCATCGGAGGTGATGATCCCCGTCAGCGTGTTCTGTTCGTTGACCACCGGAAGAGTCAGCAGGTTGTACTTGTCGAATAACTCCGCCACTTCATTCTCCGGCGTCCCTTCATGGGCGAGGATCAGCGGCTCCTGGGTAAGGGAAAGCATAGGCTCGGAGAGTTGAGCCAGCACCAGCCGGGCCAGGGGAACCGATCCCGCCAGCGTTCCGTGAGAATCGACCAGGTAGATCGTGCTCACCGCTTCCGGTCCGCCCTCAAACTCGCGCATGGAGTCGATCGCGTTTTGCACCGTCGCCGTCACCGGCAGCGCCAAAAACTCCGTGGTCATACGACCGGCCGCGGTCTCTTCCTTGTGCTCCAGCAGTTCGACCATTTCCTGCTGGGCCTCGGGCTCCATCTGCACCAGAATCTGCTCGGTGCGATCTTCGGGCAGCTCGCTGAGCAGGTCGGCCGCCGCATCCGGCCCCATTTCCTCGACGATGTCCGCCGCCCGCCCCGAATCCAGCGATTCGACGATCGCCTTCTGCACCTTCGGTTCGACTTCTTCCAGCGCCTCGGCCGCGGTTTCTTCATCCAGGCTCTGAAACACAGCCTGCCGCTCATCCGGGGCCAGCTCTTCAACGATGTCGGCGATATCGGCCGGATGCAGCGTGGCCAGGCCTTTATAGGCAATCTTGAGCTTCACCCTCCGCGCCGGGTCGGTCTCAATCACGTCGACGAAGTTCCACGGAATGCTGTGCGGCGGAATCCTCCCCAGCAAAGCCCGCAGAGCTGCTTTCGGAGCGACGCCGCTCAGCAGGCGGCGAATCGCTCCCCGCGCTCCAACGTCGACCGACTGAACCCGCAGCACGGGAGACTGGCCGCCCTCTTTCTGCGCGTCAAACTGCAGGTCGACGTCGTTAACGCGGACCACTTTCCGTCCATTGATGTCAATGACCTGTTGATCGAGCAGGTCGCGCTCCAGCAGAAATTGCCCCTCGGTGCCGCTCGTCGCCTGCCAATCGCCAGCCGGGGTGGCAGCGCGCACTCCGCCATTGATCGCAGCGACCGCGGAGAACGGCAGCACGCGGTTTCCAGACTTCGTTTTCACGATCAGCGAGGAAACGCGGGAACGGTCTTCCTGCGGCGTCAGCGTCACTTCGCGCACCCGTCCCGCCGCGCCGGACGGGTCATACACCGTCGCCCCAAGTAATTCGCTGAGTGCCAGATTGAGCATCCCGCTAGAGGATAACCAACTCTCGCCATATTCGGAATGAGGTTTTGCAGAAAAATCTCGATGATGAACACTGAGCGACAGGGGATCCCCCGTTCCCGCCTGCACCTCGTTCCGTACCCGGTGTGTTTCGAATCACAGAACTCGCGCCCGTATAATGAAGGCAGTGCGCCTGATCTTCGACATATTCGCCCAGACCCTCCGTACCTTATGGGCTCACAAGCTGCGCTCCTTCCTGACCATGTTCGGGATTGCCTGGGGCGTCGGTTCCCTGCTCCTGTTGGTGGGATTGGGAGAAGGCTTTCGCGCAGGAAACCGCAAGCAATTCGACTCCCTCGGCGAGAACGTCATGTTCATCTGGTCCGGCCGTGCCCCGGTCGTCCAGGGCAGCTTCACTGCCCTTCGCCAGTACTACCTCACTTACCGCGATTACCGCGACATCCTGAATGACTGCCACAGCGTGGGCAGGGCCGTGCCGCTGATTCAGCGCGGAGATCTTCGTGCCATCAGCGATTTCTTCCAGGCCAATGGACAGATCAACGGCGTGCCTCCGGAGTTCAACCAGATCCGCTACATGCCGATCCACGAAGGCCGCTGGCTGAACGATATGGACGAGCAGCAAAAGCGTCACGTCATCGTTCTGGGCGACGAGACCCGGCGCAACCTGTTTCTCGGACGCCCCGCCGTCGGCAGTACGGTTTTGCTCAACGGACTCAGCTTCGAAGTCATCGGCACCCTACAGCGGATCGGCCATGGGGAGAACACCAGCCAGAATCAGAGAAACTACGTTCCCTTCAGCACCATGCACGAGTTCTTTCCGCCTTTGAATGCCGGCACCGATACTGATGTGATCTCCATCATCGAATACCAGCCGAAAACCCGCGCCCAGCACGAAACCGCTCGCCAGGAAGTTCACGAAGTCATCGCCCGCAATCACGGGTTCGATGCCAAAGACCCGGACGCCTTCGACGAGTGGGACACGGTTCAGACGGTCGACCAGGTGGGAAAGATTTTCGACGCCATGAACATGTTTCTGGGCAGCGTCGGGCTGGTCACGCTGGCTCTGGGGGCGATCGGCATCATCAACATCATGCTGGTGGCCGTCGCCGACCGCACCCGCGAGATCGGCTTGCGCAAGGCCATCGGCGCCACCAATTCCAGCATCATGTTTCAGTTTTTTGTGGAAGGAGCTTTTCTGACGCTGCTTAGTGGCGGCCTTGGCATCGCCGGAGCCGCCGCCGTGATGGCGCCCTTCTCCGGCGTGGAACTCGGCCCCGGATTTGACGCGCCCACGCTGGTGCCTTCCACCGCAGCGCTCGCCGTCATCTCACTGGCGGTGGCCGGGATCGCCGCCGGTCTCTATCCCGCTCGCCGCGCCGCCATGCTCGAACCGGTCGAGGCTCTCCGCAAGGAATAACCATGAACCGCGATCTCTTCCAGCAAGCCGTCTCCGCCATGCGCCACGATCTGCGCCGCACGCTTCTCACTATGGCCGGCATGGCGTGGGGCATCGCTACCGTAGTTCTGCTGCTTTCCTACGGCAACGGCTTCGGACGCGCCATCCAGAACATTTTCCAGAGTTTCGGCGCCACGGCGGTTGGCGTGTTTCCGGGGCGCACCTCCGAACAGGCAGGCGGCAACAAGGCTGGCGTGCTCGTCCGTTTCACTAACGACGATGTCGAACTTCTGCGCAACAATATCCCCCTCTGCCGCCATGTTGGCCGCATGCTCCAGAAGGACTCCACCGTCCAGAATGAAAACCGCTCGTTCACCTTCAGCGTCACCGGCGTCGATCCCTCGATGCAGGACATCTGGAATATCGACATTGATCAGGGTCGCTTCATCAATGACGCCGATAACCAGCAGCACGGCCTCTACGCCGTGCTCGGCTCGGAGGCTCGCGACAAACTCTTCTCCGGCATGCCCGCCCTCGATCAGACCATTCGCATCGATGGCGTTACCTTCCAGGTTATCGGCATCGGCAAGCCCCGCATGCAGGAGGCCGACAGCGATATCAACCGGACCGTCTACATCCCCTATAACTCGATGGACGTGCTGAAGGACAACCATTACATCGACGGGATCTGGCTGGACTCGGTCGGCCTCGATCACGTCAAGATGGAGCAGACCATCCGCGCCACGATTGCCCTGGCGCACAACTTCAAGCCCGACGATCATCGCGCGCTCTTTGTCTTCGACGCCCAGAAGCAGCTTTCGCAGTTTGGCATCATCACCATGGCGCTGAAGATCCTGCTCGCCTTCATTGGAACCATCACGCTCGGCATCGGCGGTGTGGGCCTGATGAACATCATGCTGGTTTCAGTGACTCAACGTACGCGCGAAATCGGCGTGGAGAAAGCGCTCGGCGCCCGCCGCCATGACATTCTCTTTCAGTTTCTCGCCGAAGCCATGGTGATTACCGCTCTCGGCGGCGTTCTCGGCATCCTGCTCTCCTATATCGTCTCGCTCTCCGTCGGCCGTCTGACGCTTTACAGCGCTCTTGCCAAGCACGCTGAAGCGGGAGACATCCGCCTCATCGTCTCCCCGATGATCCTCGTCGTCGCCACGACGATTCTCGCCGTTGTCGGCATCGTCAGCGGGATGGTGCCGGCCGTCCGCGCCGCCAATCTCGATCCCATCGAAGCCCTGCGTTACGAATAGCTGCCGACGATTGCAACCCCAGCGAGGCACAATCCTTAGCAGGCTGCGGAAGAACCCTCCGTTTTTTGTGCTTTGAAAGGGCGCGGCTTTTAGCCGCGCCGAAAGCTTGCTGGTCAGGAAAAGGGTCTCTCCGCTGCCTCTTCGACAAATTGCTGCGCGCCCTCCTTTCGCCGGAGCCAGAACCGTGGTACTTTCTTTTCCGCCGATTTCCGGGGAGGCTTTCTGTGAAGTTTTTCCAGGCCGTGCTCATTGTGGTCTGCCTTTTGACTGCGGTTTCGGCGCAGGAGAAGACCCCCGATGGCCCAACCGACGAGAAGGCTCAAAAGACCTACCAGAAGGCGCTGGCCTCTGTGCAGGATCACAAGACGCTCGATGCATTGGACGACTTCAAGAAAGCGGACAAGCAGGACTCCGGGCATTGTCTCGCGTGCCAGATGAAAATCCTCAAATATGGCGTCGAGCTCCGCGACTGGAAGGCAACCGAGACCGCCGCCGGCGAGATGGTCAGCGAAGCGAAAAACGACAAGGATGCCGCGCTGGCTCATTACGAGTATGGGGTTGTGCTCCTCAATGAAGGTATCGACAAGCACAAGGACGAACTCTTCGCGCGCGCCCATGACGAGTTGACCAAGGCCCTGACGGCCGCGCCCCGCTTTCCGCAGGCCGTTTTCGGCGATGGGCTGGCCCTCGCCCGCATGAAACAGGATGACGCCGCCAAGCAGTGCTTCCAGAAATTTATCGAAATGAGCGCCAATGATACGCCGGACCGGCAACGGGCTCAGCGCTATCTCAGCGACCCCGCATTGGTCAGAGCCCGCATGGCGCCGCCCTTTGAAGTCACCACTGTCGATGGCCAGCGCATCTCCCTCGATGGATTGCAGGGAAAAGTCGTCCTGATCGATTTCTGGGCGACCTGGTGCGGACCCTGCCGCGAAGCCTTACCCCATGTGAAAGAGATCGCCCGGAGATTCCAGGGACAGCCTCTGGTCGTGCTCAGCATCAGCCTCGACAGCGACCAGCAGAAATGGCGCCAATTCATCACTCAGAACGAGATGACCTGGCCCCAATATTTCGATGGCGGGTTCGGCGGCAACATCGCGAAGTTGTTCGATGTGCACTCCATTCCCCATACTTTTACCATCGATGCCGATGGCATTCTGCAAGACGAACACATCGGCGACGCTTCTATCGAAGGCAAGTTGAAGAAACTGATCAAGCACGCCCAGGAAATGCAACCGCCGGCTGCGACACAACCCTAAACCCGGCTACTCGACTCCAAGGCTGGCCAGGGCTCCCTCGAGTAATTCTCTGTCGATGACGAGGCGGCGTCCGTGTTCCTTCACATCCTCCAACTCATCGAATGCCCGAAAAAGCCGCAGCTTGACCGCGGCGTATTGCTCGGCATCATTCAACGCCCGTCCATGAGTTGTAGTCCAGATTTGGAGCGACTGCCGCGGCAGGAACACGCTGACCGCGTAAGTCAGCTTGCGGTCGGAAGTCACATCGAAGATGAACTCGGTCGCAGGAGCTTCGGGTTCGTCATCCAGGGCCGCGCGTTTGCCCACAAAGTAGTACTGGTAGACGTATCCCTGCGCCCCCGCGTACGTCTTCAAACGCCGAACCGTCATCCCGATATTATGAAACTCCTGCCCTGGGTTTGTCGCGGCACAGCCGCGGCCGGGACAAATTCCGGCGAAAGGATTATCGTTGCAGACGCCCATCCATTTCATCGGAGAGAAGCGTTCTTATGCTGAATCGCAGAAGCTTTCTGAAGATCGCCGGCAGCGCAACCGCTGCCAGCGCGCTCGGACCACGAGTCTATGCACTGTCCGCCGTTCCATCGGAACCGGCGCGGCCCCTTACCGCCAACGATCACATCCAGATTGCCTTGATCGGTGCCGGCGGCCAGGGCCAGTGGGACACAAAGACTGCGCTCGAGGTTCCCGGCGTGAAACTGGTCGCGGTCGCCGACTGCTATGACGGCCGCCTCGCGCACAGCAAGGAGCTTTGGGGCGATGACATTTTCACGACGCGCGACTACAAGGAAGTCCTGGCGCGCAGCGATGTGGACGCCGTCATCGTGGGCACACCTGACCATTGGCACAAACCGGTCGCCGTCGATGCTATGAACGCCGGCAAGGACGTCTACTGCGAAAAGCCGATGATCCATGTCTACGCCGATGGCCCCGAGATGATCGAAGCGGCGCGCACCAGCAAGCACATCTTGCAGATCGGAAGCCAGCGCGTCAGTTCAATCATCTATGCCAAGGCAAAAGAACTGCTGGCCTCGGGCGCGATCGGACAACTCAATATGGTTACCGCTCACTGGGACCGCAATTCGTCCATCGGAGCCTGGAACTACACGATTCCCCTCGACGCATCGCCGGAAACCTGCGACTGGCCGCGATTCCTGGGAACGGCCCCCAAGATTCCATTCAACGCCGAGCATTTCTTTCAATGGCGCAAATGGAAAGCCTATGGCACCGGAGTCGCCGGAGACCTGTTCGTCCACCTGTTCAGCGGTACTCACTTCATCACTGGCTCGAATGGCCCGACTCGCGCCATGGCCACGGGAGGACTTCGCTTCTGGAAAGATGGACGCGACGCCGACGACGTCTTGCTCGGCCTGTTCGATTACCCTGAGGGATTCAACCTGAGCCTGCGGGTGAATTTCGTGGACGGCGGCGAGGAAAGCGAAGGCCTCGTCTTCACCGGATCGGAAGGCACGATGGAAATTGCCGGGAACTCAGTTAGCGTCAGCCGCGCTCCGCGCGAGACGGAGCCCGGCTACACGATTGGGACCTTCACCGAAACCATGCAAAAACGCATTCTCGCGGCCTATCACGAGAAATATCCCGTCGTGCATCCTTCCGGACCGCCTCCGGCAGGCTATGAGAAGTATGTCGCTCCCGAAGGCTATCGCGACAACTACGATCATTTCCGCAATTTCTTCGAGGCCGTGCGCACCCGCAACCCCGTTATCGAGGATGCTGTCTTTGGCTACCGCGCCGCCGGAGCCGCCCTGCTTTCGAACCTGAGCCTCGATCACGGCGCGGTCGTGAAATGGGATCCGACTACGATGAAGTTGCTGTGAGACCGTTGAAATCAACCGCCGCTTCAGGATCCTATTCGCGCCTGTCTCTTGCGCGAACCCCAGCCTGCCAGAGCGCATCCTATATGCGTGGTTGGGTAAGCTTTCGGAATTGGAAGGCTTAGTGGGAACAGATAGGAATCGGGGATGGCGATTCGTCGGAAAAGCGCGATTTGGTACTTCTTTCGAGCTCCCATCCATCTTTATCAATGGCACCTCGGCTGGATCCTGGGCCACCGCTTCGTCTTGCTCACCCACACCGGCCGCCGCACCGGGAAGCTCCGTCAGACCGTGCTGGAGGTCCTGGAATACCGGACCAGCGGGCCCGAAGTCGTCGTAATGGGAGGCTTCGGCCGCGAGAGTGACTGGATTCAGAATATCGAGGCCCTGCCGAACGTACAAATCGACATCGGCTCCAGACACTTCCCTGCCTGCGCGCACGCTCTCAGCGAAGAGGAAGCCGTCGAGGCGCTCAAGGGTTACGAATACCGCAACCGCTGGATGGCTCCCGTCGTTCGCTTCGCGTTGGGCCGCCTGGTGGGGTGGCGCTATACCTCCTCCGACGAAGATCGTCGGCGTATGGCGCGGCAAATGCCCTTCTTTGCCTTTCAGGCGGAGCCTTCCGGCTGATCCCCTCCATCGCCCTCAAGTGGTGGCAGCCTCCTGCCGATATCCTCTCGAGGAGAACCCTCGATGACTCCATGGGTCTGGATTTCGTTGGGCGCGCTGGTGGCCTTAGTGCTCTATCAGCAATTGCGGATTTTCCAGATCCATCGCGAGTCGAAAAAGAACGAAGAACTGTTTCAGATCGTCACCGAAAACGCCGCCGACATGATTGCCTTGGTCGACGTGAAAGGCCGGCGCTTGTACAACAGTCCTGCCTATAAGAGGATTCTGGGTTACTCATCGGCCGAACTCGGCGAGACATCGGCGTTCGAACAGATCCATCCCGACGACCGTTTCAAGGTGCTCGATGCGGCCCGGGAAGCCCGCGAAACCGGCGTGGGCCGGCGGCTCGAATACCGCATCCGCCACAAGGACGGAAGCTGGCGCGTGCTGGAATCTCTGGCCAGCACGATTCGCGATGCCAACGGCGAGGTGGCCAAGCTGGTCATCGTCAACCGCGACATCACCGAGCGCAAACGCGCCGAGCAGCAACTTGAGCACAATCTATTTCACGACTCTCTGACCGGATTGCCCAACCGCCGGCTCTTTCTCGATCGCCTGCAGCATTTGTTCGTGAAGTCGCGGCGCAACTCCGGCCAGCATTGTGCCCTGCTGCTGGTAGACATCGATCATTTCAAGGTTTTCAACGACAGCCTGGGAACGGTGGCCGGCGACCACGTGCTGCAGGAAATGGTTCGCCGCATGGGAAACTGCCTGCGCCAGGGCGACACCATCGCCCGCAGCGACGGCGAACGCCCGTCGGACCCGATCCTCTCGCGGCTGGGTGGCGATGAATTCACCATCCTGCTCGATTCCGTTGCCGATCCGAGCGACGCCATGCGCGCCGCCCGCCGCCTGCAGGCTGCCATTGCCGAGCCGCTGCTGATCGAACCGCGCGAAGTCCGCGTTTCCGCCAGCATCGGCATCGCCCTCAGCGCCGAAACCCACGAGCGGCCCGAAGACCTTCTGCGGGATGCAGACGGGGCCCTGCGCCGGGCCAAGGCTCTCGGCGGCTCCCGCTGCGAAGTTTTTGATGAAGCTATGCACACGCGCGCCACCGGCCGCCTTCGCCTGGAAGGCGATCTGCGCACCGCTCTCGCCGAGCGTCAGTTCCGTGTCTACTACCAGCCGGTGGTGCAACTGGACTCCCGCCGGGTCGTCAGCCTGGAGGCGCTTTTACGCTGGGAACATCCTTCCCAGGGGCTGATTTCCCCCTATCGCTTCATCGAGGCTGCCGAGGACACCGGGCTGCTGGTCTCGATCGGCCATTGGCTCATGCTGCATGTCTGCCGGCAAATGCGCGAGTGGGACGTCAACTGCATCTCCGCTCAGCCGCTGACTGTCACCGTGAACGTCTCAGCCCGCCAGTTCGCCGATGCCCGCCTGGTGAACGATCTGCAGGATACTCTTAGCGAGACGGGAATCGACCCGGCCCGCTTGCGCCTGGAGATGACCGAGGGCGTGGCCGCCGCCGATCCCAAACTCACCGTCACTGTCTTTTCCCATCTGAAGCATCTCGGCGTGGGCGTCATCCTCGATGATTTCGGAACCGGAACTTCTTCGTTGAGCGGCTTGCGCCAGTTTCCCGTCGACGCGCTGAAGATCGATCGCACCCTGATCCGCGAGATGCAGGCCGATCGCGCCGCCTTCGACATGGTCGACCTGGTCATCGGCGTCGCCCACAAGATGAAGCTGAAAGCGATCGCAGAGGGAATCGAGACCGCGCGGCAGGTCGAACACCTCCTCGAACTGAGATGCGAATTCGGCCAAGGCTACTACTTCTCGCAGCCGCTGGAATCGAAGGCGGCGCTCCAGTTTTTGCGGCAGCAGCAAACTCCGCCGCGTACACAAACTGCAGGCGCCCCATAGGCGGTTCAGACATTCCTTAGCGTGTGCCGTTTCCGGGCGACACCACCCGGCCATACTCAGTCGCCCGGCTCAGCCGGTCGAACATCCGCCAGGCCGCAAGCGATACTTTGCTGATCGCTTCTTCGCCATCCCGCTCGTCGCGCAGAAATGCCGTCATGACACAGATCGCATACGGACGCCCTTCGACAAATACGATGCCCGAGTCGTTTCTTACCGCCTCCAGTTCGCCAGGCTTGTTGGCGACTTTCAGGTCGGGAGGCAACTCGCGCGGTATGAACGACTCCTTGTTCGTGCTCAACACTTTGAAGAAGTCGGCATCCGACTCTTTATTCAGCAACTTCCCCCCATAAATCGCACCGAGCAAGGTCATCATCTCCCGTGGAGTCGAGATGTTCTCGCGTCCTGCCTTGGCCGCCTCCAGATCCATCATTTTTCGGCGCAGCCGCGTACGGGTCAAACCCAGGGAATCGAGCATCGCGTTCACGTTCGCCATGCCCACGCGATCGATAAGCACATTAGTGGCGGAGTTGTCGCTGACCGCGACCATCATGGTCGCGAGGTCGCGCAGCGTCACCTGAGTTACGCCCGGAGTAAGCCCGTTCATAATGTCGCTATCGGGAACCAGGTCCGACGACTGCACCGTGTAGAGGTCGGTGAGTTTCAGCTTGCCTTGCTGTGCCTGCAAATAGAGATCGGCCAGTACTGTAATTTTGATCGAGCTTGCCTGCGCGAAGACTTCATCTTCGTTCAGAAAATAGTGGTCGCCCGTGGTCAGGTCCTCGATCGCCACTCCCATGACGCCATCAAGACGCTGGTCGATGTCTTGAATCTCCGCTTCCATTTTCTGCCAGAGGATTTTCTGTTTGCCGGCAGATGGAGCAGCCGTCTGCGCCGCAGCAGCGGCAACCAGCACAACGCAACATAGCCATCGTTTCACGGAAAAGGATCTCCTGAATCGGAGGGATTGTAGCAGGAGCAGGCTCGCCTCAGACCGCGCGTTCGGTCTTTGCGAAAAATCAGGGCCCGCCCGAAGCCGGAAGCGCATAATGCAGTAACCCAAGGGAGGGCCTGCCATGAAGAACTTCGTCCGGGGAGTCGCATTCACCTTGATTGTTCTGATCGTTGGCGGCTGGCTCTACTACCGGCTCGGCTACGCCGATCTCCGCGCTGATGTCCAGCCTTCATGGATCGAATCGGAGATTGCGGTTGCCGCTTTGCGAGCCTCGGCGGCCCGGCACGCCGGCGAAGCAAGGAATCCGATTCCGGCCTCCGATGCCAATCTCTTCGATGGCGCGCGCTTGTATCGGGACAAATGCGCCGATTGTCATGGAAGGCCCGACAATCCCTCGAGCGATTACGGAAGCTCGTTCTATCCGCCTGCGCCGCAGTTCATGAGGGTTCACCCCGGCTTGTCCGACGCTCAGAGCTTCTACATCATCAAGTATGGGGTGCGCCGCACCGCCATGCCGGCATGGGGCAAGATCATGGCCGACAGCGAGATTTGGCAGGTCGTCGCCCTCCTCGATCGCCTGAGCAACCTGCCGCCCGCCGTTGCCGACGAGTTGCACAGGCCCGCTTTGAGCACACCGTAGCCGGGAATTCTCTCAGCGTTTGGCCAAGCTTGATCTGTTTTGGGGAACGAGCTCCCTGGCAGTGAGCCGCAGACACGGACGCAGCCCATCATCCTTCAATTTTCGCTTCGCGAAGCTGCTTCACGGCCGTCTCCGAGCTCACCGGCGAGTAATACACTTCTTTGAAGGTATAGGACCGCGCCCGCGAAGGCACCACCGGCAGGATCTCGATATGCCAGTGATAATCCTCGTCAATCGTCTTCCAGTAGCCGAGATTTTTCGAGGGATGCAGCGTGCTCGGCGAGGTGTGCAGCACGAGATGGAAATCTTCGGTAATCGACCGTACCCGCTGCAGTGTGCGCCGCAACAGGGCCGCCAGGTTCATCCGCAGGCCCGGCTTGTTTAAGCCCGTGCGCTCAAACGAAGCATCATGATTGCGGGGAAGGATCCAGGTTTCGTACGGAACGCGCGGCGCATACGGACACAGCGTCAGGTAATCCCCGCGCGCTTCGATCACCCGCAGCGCCTGTCGCTCTTCCTGCTGAATGATGTCGCAGAAGACGCAGCGTTCCTTGCCCATGTAGTATTCGCGGCCCGCACGCAGCTCGTAAAGAACGCGCCGCGGCACGAACATGGTTGCCGTGATCTGCGACGTCGGGTGGCTGAACTCCTGCCCCGCATTTCTGCCGTAATCTTTGAACAGGCTGACGTACTTGATGCGCGGATCGCGCTTCAGGTCAAGGATGCGTTCGGCCGCCAGCCTCAGGAACTGGCCGATCTCATCGTCGCTGGCGTTCCACAGATGCCGGTCATGGCGCGGATTCTCCACCAGGACCTCATGCGCTCCCACCGAATGCATTCGATCGTAGATGCCGTCGCCGCGGCGGCCGGGCTCACCCTCGATCCGGTAAAGCGGCCTGGGATGAACCACGGCGCGCGCTGACCATGGGGCTCCCGGGGTGTTCGGCGTCGTCGCGATGACTTGAGTTCCACCGGCATCCGCGCAGAACTGGCACGGCGCCTCTAAACGCACGCCGCCGTCGCCGGGATCGTCTCCCGTAATCACCCACGAGCGTGTGATCGGGTCTTTCCGCAGTTCCACAGGAAAGGAGAACATTCAGGCAGTGTGCCCGTCAACCGCGATTTCTTGTTCACCGGCCATGGCTGCTGATCGAGCGCAACCCGGCCGCCGCGAGAGATCGCTGCTCGCTTTGTTATAATCCGCCGAAAGTCCTGCCGATGACCGAGCCGTCCACTCCGCTGATGCGGCAATATGCCGCGGTCAAAAAAGAGCATCCCAACGCGCTGCTGTTTTTCCGGCTTGGCGACTTCTACGAGCTGTTCTTCGACGATGCTGTGCTCGCCGCTAAGGAGTTGCAGATCACGCTGACTTCCCGCAACAAGGAAAAAGGCGTGGCCATCCCCATGTGCGGCGTGCCCTATCACGCGGCGGAAGGCTACATCGGGAAGCTGATCCGCCGCGGCTTCAAAGTGGCGATCTGTGAGCAGATGGAGGACCCACGCCTGGCCAAAAAGTTGGTCCGCCGCGAAGTGACTCGCGTGGTTACTCCCGGCACCGCCGCCGATTCTTCTCTCGGGTCGGACGAAAACAATTTTCTGGCTGCAATCGCCCAATCCGGGGACCGGGTCGGATTTGCCGCTCTCGATTTGTCGACCGGCGAATTCCGCGCGACTGAGTTCTCTGGAGAAGGCGCACTGCGCCGGGTCCAGGAAGAACTGGAGCAGATCCGTCCGAAAGAGCTCTTATATGCCTGCGCCGCTCCTCTGTTTGAAAGCGGTACCCAGACCACCGGGCAGCCGGACTTCTCCGTGCGGGATTCGGCGTCGCTGAGTTCTGGAGAACGCAACTCTGTGCGCCAGCCTCCGGCTCCGCGCGCTCCAAATGCCTGCGCCGAGACCCCGCTCGATGACTGGATCTTTTCCCCCGATCACGCTATTCCTCTGCTCGAAAACCATTTTGGCGTGTTGTCACTCGAAGGCTTCGGCCTCGCCGGCCGGGCCGCGGCTGCTTCTGCCGCTGGTGCGATTCTGCATTACGTCCGCTCCACTCAACGCGGATCTCTCGATCATGTGGATCGCATCGGCTGGTACGAGCGCCAGAACTGCCTGGTGCTCGATGCCGTTACCGTCCGCAACCTCGAGCTGATCGAACCGCTGTTTGCCGGAACCGATGCCGGGGTCACTCTTTTTCGCTCCATCGACGCCGCCGCGACTCCGATGGGAAAGCGCCTGCTCCGCGCATGGATGCTGCGTCCCTCGCTCGACCTCTCGGAGATCCGTGCGCGCCTCGATTCCGTGGACGCGGGCGTAAAGGCGGTTGTCGCCCGCGAAGAGTTGCGGCGCTCTCTCGACGGCGTCCTCGATCTGGAGCGCCTGCTCAGCCGGGTAACCCTCGAAACCGCCAATCCTCGCGACGTGCTCGCGCTGGCCTCTTCTTTGGGAAAGATTCCCGCGGTTAAGGCCGCCGTTGCGCGCCTCGCCGCCCAGCGCATGGCCGCGCTGCATACCGCTCTCGATGAGTTGCGCGATTTGCGGGAGCGCATTGACAAGAACATCGTACCCGAGCCTCCGCTGGCATTTACCGACGGCGGAGTGATTGCCCCCGGCGTCGATTCCACTCTCGACGAACTGCGCGAGCTCTCGCGCAACAGCAAGCAGGTTCTGGCCCACATCGAGCAGCGCGAGCGGGCCCGCACCGGCATCACGTCCCTCAAAGTCAAATTCAATTCCATCTTCGGATACTACATCGAGGTATCGAAGCCGAACCTGCACCTCGTTCCTCAGGATTACGAGCGCAAGCAGACCCTGGTCAATGCCGAGCGCTTCACCACTCCCGAATTAAAGGAGTATGAGGCTAAGATTCTCGATGCCCAGGAGAAGATCGTCGAGATCGAGCGCCGCCTGTTTGCTGAATTACGTGGCGCGATCGCGGCCGAGGCCAAGCGCATCCGACAAACCGCTCTGGCTCTGGCCGAAGTCGATGTGCTTGCGTCCCTGGCGCATATCGCCGCTCTCCGCGATTATTGCCGCCCGGCCTTCGCCGATTCCTCCGATGGCGGTGAACTCGAGATCATCGGCGGCCGGCATCCCGTGATCGAGTTGCAGGAACAGGCCGGCGACCGTTTCGTGCCCAACGATCTTTACCTGAACGATACTAAGCACAACATCCTGCTGCTGACCGGCCCCAACATGGGAGGCAAGTCCACCTACCTGCGGCAGGCCGCGCTGATCGTGATTCTGGCGCACATGGGATCTTTTGTTCCTGCGCGTTCCGCCCGCCTGAGCCTGGTCGATCGCGTCTTCACCCGCATCGGCGCCAGCGACAATCTGGCTCGCGGCCGCTCCACCTTCATGGTGGAGATGACGGAAACGGCAGCCATTCTGCACACGGCCACCGCCCGCTCCCTGATTCTGCTCGACGAAGTCGGGCGCGGCACCGCGACCTATGATGGCCTCGCCATCGCCTGGGCTGCGGTCGAATACCTGCATGCCCGTGTGCGCGCCAAGACGCTCTTTGCCACGCACTATTTCGAGCTCACCGCACTGGCGGAGCAGCTCGCAGGCGTGAAGAACTTTCATGTTTCGGTCAAGGAGACCGGCGGCGGAATTATCTTCCTCCGCAAGGTCGAGCCCGGGGCGGCCGACCGCAGTTACGGGATTGAAGTCGCCAAGCTGGCGGGCCTGCCCAACGAAGTAGTCGTGCGGGCGCATGAAGTGCTGGTCGAGCACGAATTCGCCGAACAGCAGGCAACGGCGCATCTTTCACCGGCAGCCGCGCCACCCGCCGCCCAACTCACCATCTTCACACCCATCTCGCAGCCGGTGCTCGACAAATTGCGCGAAGTCGATCTCAATCGCCTGACCCCGCTTGAGGCGCTGAATCTGCTGGCAGAGCTGAAGAAAGAAATCTGATGCCCAACCCGACGCACCGTCTGCGACCGAAGGTCGCCCAGCTTCTCATCATCGGCTTCGACGGCACGGAGATGACGCCGCGCCTCGCTTCCCTGCTCACGCGCATCCAGCCCGCCGGAGTCATCCTGTTCGCCCGCAACATCAACACACCCGGCCAGACCCACCGTCTGCTGCGCGAATGCCAGCGATCCGTCAGTCATCGACTCCTGACCTGCGTCGATCTGGAAGGCGGAACGGTCGACCGTTTCCGCGAAGCACTCGGACCCGCTCCCGCCGCGGCCGAGGTCTTCGCCACCCACGATCGAAAAATGTTCCGCAAGCATGGCGCGCTGATCGGCGCCAATTGCCGCGCTCTTGGTTTCAATGTCGACTTCGCTCCGGTGCTCGATCTGGCCTTTGAAGCCTCGCAACCGGTCATGAAGTCGCGGGTCGTATCAGCCGATCCGCGAGAGACGGCCCTCTACGCGCGCGAATTCCTCGCCGGTCTGCGCTCTGCCAAGGTACTCGGATGCGGCAAGCATTTTCCCGGCCTGGGCGAGGGCCGCCTCGACAGTCATCACGAACTTCCCGTCATTGACAAGCCTCTGAAGCGTCTGTGGAAAGAAGACCTCGCTCCCTACCGCGCATTGCGGCGCCAGTTGCCGATGGTCATGGTTTCGCACGCTGCGTATCCCTCAGTCACTCGCAATCGCCTTCCCGCCTCGCTTTCGCCGGCCTGGATCTCCGGCATGCTGCGCAAGCGCATCGGTTATCGCAATCTCGTCGTCTCCGATGATCTCGAGATGGGCGGGGTGCTCTCGGCAGCTCCGATTGGGCAGGCCGCGGTCGAGTTTCTCCGCGCCGGAGGCGATCTATGCCTGGTCTGCCATCGCGAAGACCGCGTCCTGCTGGCCTTCGAAGCCTTGATCGAGACCTGCGACCGCGACAAACGATTTGCCCGGCGTGCCGCTGAGGCCTCGCGCCGAGTCGGCGCATTCAAGAAGAAATGGGCGAGCCTGCTTCGGGCGACGCCAGCGCCCTCGCCAGCCACCGTCGCGGCCCTCACACGCAATCTGTGGGAGTTCGGCGAGCAAGCGCGGCTGGAAGCGCTCAAGCGGCAACAGGTGCGGGGGCGGCGATGAAAGAGCGCGCCATGATCGTCGCCGGAGTCATGAGCGGAACCTCCGCCGATGGCATCAACGTGGCGCTGGTACGCATCGGCGAGAGAGCGGCCGCCGCTCACCACAAGAGGCTGTCTCCCGACGAATCACGCTCGATTCTTCCCCGTCATACCATCGCGCTTCTCGGACAGGCGGAGTTCCCATATCCACCCAACATCCGCGCTGCGATCCTTGGCGCGATGAATGCCGAGAGTGCGCGAGTCGCTGACCTTGCCCGGCTCAATTTCTTGCTGGGAGAGTTGTATGCCGACGCCATCGCGGCCAGCACACGTCGTTTCCGGACCAGGATCGATCTGGTCGGATGTCATGGCCAGACTCTGTACCATCAGGCGCGTCCTCAGCGATTCCTCGGGAAAAATGTAGCCGCGACCTGGCAAACTGGCGAAGGCGCGGTCGTCGCAGCCCGGCTCAAGGTTCCAGTCGTCTCCGACTTTCGTCCTGCCGACATCGCCGCGGGCGGCCAGGGAGCTCCGCTCGTGCCCTACCTCGACTACATCCTCTTTCGTGACACCAGCATCGGACGCATCGCCCAGAATGTGGGCGGCATCGCGAATCTCACCGCCATTCCCGCGGGAGCCAGTCCCGGCCAGATCATTGCATTCGACACCGGCCCCGGAAACATGGTCATCGACGCCGTAACCGAAGCGTTATTCCGACAGCGCTTCGATCGCGGAGGCAGGATCGCCGCTCGCGGCACGATTCTTGAACCGGTGCTGCGCAAGCTCCTGCAACGCGCATTCTTCCGCGCGAAGCCTCCCAAGACCGCCGGACGCGAGCAGTTCGGCCGCCAATTCGTCCGCGAGTTTCTGCGGCGGTGCGAACGTGCACGTCCCGAGGATGTTGTCGCCACCGCGACAGCTCTGACCGTCCGCTCCATTGCCGATGCGGTTCAGCGCTTCCTCATTCCGCGTTCGCCTGCCCGGCGCCCTCGTTCATTTCGTGAGATGATTCTCTCAGGCGGTGGATCGCGCAATCGCACGCTGGTATCGACTCTCGGGCAAGAACTCGCGCCACTGGAAATTCGACTGCGTCTCTCCGACGAGTTCGGCCTGCCTTCCGAGGCCAAAGAGGCGGTGGCCTTTGCCGTACTCGCTTACGAAACCTGGCATCGACGTCCTTCCAATGTGCCCCCGGCCACCGGCGCCAAACGGCCCGCCGTACTGGGAAAGATTTCTTATGCGTGAATGCGGGCCCTCGACTTTGAAGCTGAGACCCGACAACCGTCGCGAGGGCCGCACAAGACCACCGATCCGCTCCATCCGGCTCGCCGCTATTGCGCTTCTGTCTGCCTTCTCGATCCTCTCGCTGCTGTCCTGTGCAGCCAAGCCCGACCCAAACACGCTGGTGATGATTATCGAGTCCAGCCCCACCAATCTCGATCCGCGCATCGGAATCGATGCTCAGTCGGAGCGCATCGACAGCCTCATTTTCGATGACCTCCTCTCCCGGGGTAACGATCTCAATGTGGCTCCCGGCCTTGCCGAACGCTGGGAGATGCCCGATCCCCTCACCTACGTTTTTCACTTGCGCCGCGGCGTTCGCTTTCACGACGGCCGCCCACTCACCGCACGCGATGTGAAATGGACCTTCGATTCCCTCCTGCAGGGCAAGATTCGCAGCACCAAGGCTGGGGTTTACAAGTTTGTCGATCACATCGACGCACCCGATGACTTCACCGTCATTTTCCACATGAAAGAGCAGGATTCGACCCTGCTCTGGAATCTCTCCGACGGCGCGATCGGCATCGTGCCCGTCGGCAGCGGGGATGAAATGACCTTGCATCCGATCGGCTCGGGACCATTCCGGTTTGTGAGTGCGGAGACCGACCGCGATGTCATTCTCGCTCGCAACGACGATTACTGGGGCGACGAGCCCAAGCTCCGCCGCGTACGCTTCGCCGTCGTTCCCGATGAGACCACGCAGGCGCTCGAATTGCGCAAAGGCAGCGGCGATGTTGCGATCAATTCCCTGACTCCCGATACCGTAGCCACGCTCGAGCGCGACCCGTCGCTCAAGGTTGAGACCTCGCCGGGCACGCGGCTCGCTTATCTGGGATTCAACCTGCGCGATCCCATTCTCAAAGACGTACGCGTGCGCCAGGCTATCGCTTATGCCCTCGACCGCCGGCCGATGATTCAGTATCTATGGCGCGGCCAGGCGGAATTGGCTCGCAGCGTCCTGCCCGCGCAAAGCTGGGCTTATGACGGAGACACGCCCTCCTACGACTACGATCCTGCAAAAGCCGGGCAACTGCTCGACGCCGCCGGTTTCCCCGCAGTCAATGGCATCCGCTTTCACATCACCATGAAAACCTCGACCGACGAAAATACTCGCCTTATGGTCGCCGTGATGCAGCAGCAATTACGCAACGTCGGCATCGAGCTCGACATCCGCAGCTTCGAGTTCGCTACGTTTTTCTCTGACGTGACCCATGGCGCATTCCAGATGTACGGCCTCCGTTGGATCGGGGGCAATGAAGATCCTGATATCTTCGAATATGCTTTCCACTCCTCCAAGTTCCCGCCCAACGGAGCCAATCGCGGTTTCTACTTCAATCCCCGCGTGGATGCCTGGATCGACCAGGCCCGCCGCGCCAGTGATCCCGCCATTCGCAAGCCGCTCTATGCTGACGTCCAGCGCACCCTCGCCCAGGACCTGCCTTATATCGATCTCTGGTATCTCGACAACGTTCTGGTTCACACCCGGCGCGTGCACAACCTCAAACTGAATCCCGCGGGAAACTACGATTTCCTCCGCACCGCCGAACTCGGTGAACCCTCCAACTGAGTCCCTTCGAGTCGAAAGACAATTCCCGATCTGCGCCCCGATGATCCGATGGTAACCGGCGCTTTGACGATTTCCCTTCCCTCGCCGCCAAGCCGGCGCATAATTCACTTGTACAGGCGACCGCGCCGAGGAGTTTCATTGCAACGTTGTGCCGCCAGGTTCGGGCGGGCTGCTGTGGCCATCGTCTTCGCGATGTGGGCAGCTTTTTCCCTGGCTCAGCAGCCGCACAACCCTGCCGACGTCCCTCCGCATTTCAAGCTCGATCTGGAAACCGCAGCCCGTCTTCGTCCGCAGCTTCGGGCGCAAAGCATCGCCGCTACCGGCGCTTACATTCGCGGCCATCTCGTCTTCGAGAAACTGGTGCAGGAAGCTGCCGCTCCTTCCGGCTTCAAGCTCTCCTGGGATCTGCGCGTCGTCGACGATGGCCAATTCAACGCTTATGCCTCTCCCGACGGAACGATTTATGTGGAGAGCGGTCTGGCGCGGCTGGCCGGAGCGAGCAGCGGTCTTTGGGCCGCGATCCTTTCGCACGAGATCGCTCACGTCGTGCGCCGCGATTGGGCGAGGCGGTACCTCTATCAGAAATCTCTTCAAAGCGGCAGCGGCACTGCCATTGTTCTGGGTGATCCTGGTCTGCCCTCGGTCTCCTGGTCTGACTCGCGCACGGCTTCGGAGGATCTGGCCCGCTTTTGCCGCCAACTGGAACTCGAGGCCGACCGCGAAGGCCTGATGCTCATGGCGCGTGCCGGCTACCATCCCGACTTTGTTCCGGCTCTGCATCATCTTTTGCATGCGCAGAGTTCCGGCGATATTCCCGCATCGCTCTATGCCATGCATCCCTGCTGGGAGGAACGCGATCGCGAATTGACTCGCGTTTACCTCGCTGCCGCTCTGGAATTCGAGCGCCTCTGGCCCGAGTGGTATGCATCCCCCGGCGGAAATCCTCCCGTCGTCGTCTTCACCGAAGCCCCGACCGTCCGCAAAACGAGCTCTACGCAGTGGGTAGTGGACGTGCCGCTGCGCTGCCAGAATCTTGCCGGCGCGGTTGAGGTCGTTTTGCGCTCTGGCATGCCGGAAACACCGCCGAATGCAGCGAACCCCGCTCATCCCGCTTCGAACTCACCGCAATCCGGCGACGAACAGCGCCAGGTCACCGGCTGCACTTCGCCCACGACCACTGTGAGTTTCACCCTCCCAGCCAGCGCCGGACAAGGCCCACAATGGACCGACATCTACGTCGTCGACGCCTGGGGCTCGGTGCTGGCGCGCGCCGACTTTCCCAAGTTGCGGCACTAACCACTCGCGCCGCCTCCTGAATCTGCGCTCTTCGGTGTTACCATCGAATTTCACACCCATTATGCGCATCCTCTTCATCGGCGACATCTTCGGAAGGCCCGGTCGCACGATTGTGAAAGATCGCCTGCCCGGCATTATGCGCGATCAACAGATTGATCTGGTGATCGCCAACGGCGAAAACTCCGCCGCCGGTTTTGGCATCACTCCGGCGCTCGCTGAAGAACTCTTCGAACTCAACATCGACGTCATCACCACCGGTAACCATGTCTGGGATAAGCGCGAGATCATCGACTACTTCCAAACCGTCGATGGCAATGGACATGGGCCTGCTCGCCGCGTGCTGCGTCCGGCAAACTATCCCGCCGACATGCCCGGCTCCGGCTTCTATCAGGGCCACAAGGGCAAGATTCCGTATGCCGTCATCAACGTCCAGGGCCGCGTGTTCATGGCCTCCAATGACGACCCGTTCCGCACCGTCGATCAGCTGCTCAAGAAGATCGAGGCCGGCGTGATCGTGGTCGACATGCACGCGGAAGCGACATCGGAGAAGATCTCCTTCGGCTGGTACCTTGATGGCCGGGTGACTGCCGTCGTCGGCACCCATACCCACGTCCCTACCGCGGACGAGCGCGTTCTTCCCAAGGGGACCGCCTACGTCACCGATGTTGGCATGACCGGCCCTTACGACGGAGTCATCGGGGTAAAGAAAGAACTGGTCGTCGGAAAGTTCCTCAGCGGAATGCCGGTGCGCTTTGAGCCGGCCACCGGCGATGTCCGCCTGTGCGCCGTCATCATCGATTGCGACGAAAAAACCGGCCGCGCCCGCAGCATCGAACGCCTCATGCTGACCTGAGCGTCGTTTGCCCGCCCTTGACTTCAGTTCCCATCCTTGGAGCGCAAGAAGCCACCTTCTCCACGTTCTTTCCTTGCCGTCGCGAAAACGCCCTGCCCTGGTCCGTTGCACCAAAGGTACGAGGGCCTGTTGGCCTGCTTCGGGCGGCGAAAATCAGGCTAAAATTACTGGTCATGAGCCGGGGGCCGTCCATTGTCGCAGCCGTAGTGTTGGCGGTGTCCTCCGCTGCCTTTTGCGCGAGCGCCAATGCCCCTGCGGACTCTCCTCCTGTCCTGTGCAGCAGCGGCGTTCCCGGCGGCATCAGTTGCTTTCTCTCCAAGAGGGACCGCGAAGAGGCCAGGAACGCCTTTGCCCACGGCGTGAAACTGGAAGAACATCACCATCTCGAAGAGGCCTTTTCCCAATTCGACAAGGCTGCCCGGCTGGTTCCGGAAGACCCGCAGTTTGTCACCGCCCGCGAAATGGCGAAGGGTCAGCTTGTTTTCCAACACGTGCAAAAGGGCAACACCCTGATGGCCCAGGATGCCCGGCTCGCAGCCGCTGCGGAATTTCGCGCGGCGCTTGACCTCGATCCCGATAACCAGTTTGCGCAGCAGCGCTTCGCCGACGCCACGCGCTCCTCGACTCGGGAGTCAGAACCGCTCCTGCCCACCATGCTCGCCGATGCCGGCGAGATTCATCTTCAGCCAAAGTCCGATGTCGCCACCTTCCATTTTCGCGGGGACGTTCGCGGACTCTTCAACGTTCTGACCACCGCCTACGGAGTCACCGCCCAATTCGATGACTCGGTGCAGAACCACCCGATCAGTTTCAACCTCGATGACGCCGATTTCTTCACCGCGCTCAAGCTTGCCTGCGATGTGAGCAAGACGATGTGGACCGCTCTCGGCTCCCACCAGATTCTTCTCGCCGCCGACACCCAGGAGAATCATCGGCAGTACGATCGCATGGCCCTTGGCACGTTCCTTCTCCCGCCGCGCTCAAACCTGGAGCAGGCCACCGAAGTCATCAGCGCCCTGCGCACCATGTTCGATCTTCGCTTCATCACCGCCGGCCAGACCGCCAACACCATGGAGATTCGGGCGCCTGAGCCCATCATCGAAGGCTGCCGCAAATTGCTGGCGCAGCTCGACCAGGAACGCCCGCAAGTCATGTTGGATGTTCAGGTCTTTCAGATCAGCCATCAGTTCACCCGCGACATCGGATTGCACATCCCCGATACCTTCAACATGTACAACATTCCCATCGGCGCACTGGCGGCTCTCGGGGGACAGAATATCCAGCAACTGCTGAATGAGCTCGTCTCCTCCGGAGGCATCAACCAGGCCGGCAATTCCGCGCTGTCTGCCTTGCTCGCGCAATTGGAGGGCCAGCAGAATTCCATCTTCAGCCAGCCGCTGGCCACCTTCGGCGGCGGCCTCACGTTCATGGGACTCAGCCTCGACCAGCTTTCGGCTGCGCTCTCGCTCAACGAATCCTGGGCTCGCACCCTCGATACCGTTTCCATGCGCGCTGCTCAGGGCAACGACGTCACCTTTCACCTGGGCGAGCGCTATCCCATTCTCAACGCCAGTTACGCCCCGATTTATAACTCGCCGCAGATCTCCCAGGTGCTCGGCAACCAGAGCTACATCCCGCCATTTCCTTCCGTCAGTTATGAGGACCTCGGACTGAACCTGAAAGCCAAGCCCGCGGTTCACGGCGACACTGTCAGCATGGAGTTGGAGATGCAGGTGCGTTCGCTGAGCGGGCAATCCAATAACGGCGTCCCGATCATCTCAAATCGTGAATACAAGGGAAGCATCAACCTGAAGAACGACCAGCCGGCGGTGATTGCGGGTCAGTTCTCGCGCACTGACATGCTCTCGATGAGCGGCATCCCGCTATTAAGCTTTCTTCCTGTCCTGAATCAGGCTGCCGTAAGCCACACGAAAGAGGAGGATGATGACGAACTTCTGGTCGTCATCACTCCGCACCTGATCTCCGACATCAACCGCGCGACTCCCGAGATCTGGATCACCCAGCGCTAGTCGCCCGAAGCCGTCAGTTCCCGTCTTTCGCGGCGAAATCGACCAGGCTCTTATAGACGTCGGCCAGGTGGGCGTCGAAGTTCCCGATCTTTCGTCCATTGATGAACAACGTCGGAGTTCCGGTTACGTCGACCGCCTTGCCCAGTGCGATCGACGCATCCACGCGGGCTTTGGTCTCCGGCGTGGCCGCGCAGGCGGCGATCTCCGATCCTTTCACACCTGATTGGTCGGCAAGCGCCGTGAGCTTCTGATCGGCGGTTTCGGCCGTGATGTCGGATTGCGTCTCGTAGGTCTTCGATATGAACGTCCAGAAGGCATCGTTCGACGCCCGCCCCACGCAGTCCGCATAAGCCGCGCCCTTGGCCGCCCAGTTGTGCATTTGCAATGGAAAATTCTGGAACACGAAACGCGCGTTCGGCTCGTCTTTTTCCAGTTGCTCGATCGTGGGTTGCGCCGCCTTGCACGCCGGACACTGCAAATCCCCGAATTCTACGATGGTCACCGGCGCATCTTTCGGACCGCGCGAAGGCCCGGTAATCCCCTGCTGCAGTAGCTTCTTCACCGGATCGAACGGCCGCGCGCCGAAGGGGATAATCTCGCCGACGATGGCATGGTCGCCGTCGGGTGTCGTATAGAAGCGGAACAGCTGCTGGCCCTGCTGACCTGCCATGATCACCGTCACCTCGGCCAGCCCCGCCAGTCCCGCCGGCCTTATGCTGGTGATTTTCCAGCTCAGATCCGACTGATAACCAAACTGCTCGCGCAGGAAGGAATCGACTGTCGCCTCGGTGGGAAGGTTGACCGACGGGTCCGCTGCCGGCTTCTCATCTGCTTTCGTCGATTTCGCGGTTGTGCCGGCCTGGCCGGCTGACAGCGTCGTCGTCAGCAACAGCAGACAGATTGTGGTTGCAAGTGAGCGCATGAGTTCCTTTCGCGTCGGACTTCTCCAGCCTGGGACTTGGACGATTCGGATAGCTTACTTACAGAATACTTCAAACCTCGCCCTTGGCGGCAATGGGAAATCGCCGCCCGTAGCCAAATGCCTTGGGAGAAATCTTCAGCCCCGGCGCCGCCTGCTGCCGCTTGTATTCGGCGCGATCGACCATCCGGATCACCCGCCGCACCGTCTCCATCTCGAAGCCTCGTTCTCGCGCAATCCGCTCGGCCGAGTGCGAGTCTTCCACGTAATCTTCGAGGATCGCATCGAGAGTGTCATAGTCCGGCAGCGAATCGCTGTCCTTCTGGTTGGGCCGCAACTCTGCCGAGGGCGGCTTCTCCAGCGTCGCCGGCGGAATCACCGGGCGCTGCCCATTCACGTACCGGCTCAGGCGGTAGACCAGCGTTTTCGGAACATCGGAAATCACCGCCAGCCCTCCGACCATGTCTCCATAAAGCGTGCAATAGCCGACCCCCAGCTCGCTCTTGTTCCCGGTCGACAGCACGATCGCTCCAAACTTGTTCGACAGCGCCATCAGGATCGCTCCCCGCGCCCTCGATTGCAGATTCTCCTCGGTCACGTCTTCCTTCTTGCCGGCAAAAGCGCCTTCCAGCGTCTGCCGGTAGGCTTCATACGGCGCATTGATCGACAGCAATTCGAAGCGGATGCCCAGATTTTCCGCCAGCGCCCGCGCGTCATCGATCGAGCCCTGCGACGAATACGGCCCCGGCATCCCCACGCCGAGCACATTGTCGGCTCCCACTGCGTCGGCGGCGATCACCGCCGTCAGCGCCGAATCGATCCCGCCGCTCAACCCGACAATCGCTTTCTGAAATCCGCATTTGTGAATGTAATCGCGCGTGCCCAGCACCAACGCCGCGTAAGCGCTGGCGTCGTCTCCGGCAATCTGCTCGTGTATGTCGCCGGTCAGACTCGCCGAATCAAAGTAGACCAAGTCTTCCTCAAAGGAGCGGCCTTGCGCGACAATCGTTCCTTCCGCGTTGAGAACGATGCTCGAGCCATCAAACACCAGGCTATCGTTCCCGCCCACCTGATTCACCAGCACTACCGGAACCTTGTGCTGGCGCGCCAGGCTGGCCAGCATGTCGCGGCGCAGCTCCCGCTTGCCGATCCAGAACGGAGAAGCCGAAATGTTGAGCACAACATTCCCGCCCGCATGCACCAGCGCTTCCACCGGATCCACCGGATACATCTGCCGCGGCCAGAATTGCTTGTCGTTCCACGCGTCTTCGCAGATGGTCAGCGCCACGCGATTGCCGCAGAATGAAAACAGTTCCTGGTTTCGCGCCGGAGCGAAGTTGCGCACCTCGTCGAAGACGTCATAGGTGGGCAACAGCATCTTCGACTGCGTGAAGGCGACTTTCCCGTCCATGAGCAGCGCAGCCGAATTCATCACCGACTTGCCCGTATCCGACGTAGCCGGCGTGACCAGGCCGCAGATGATGACGATGCCACGCGCCTCGGCCGCGATCCGTGCAACCGTCTCGGAATTTCGCGCCACAAACGATGGCCGTTCGACCAGATCGCGCGGCGGATAGCCGCACACCGCGAGTTCGGGAAACAGGATCAGGCCCGCTCCGCTTTCCCGCGCGCGCTTCGAGAAATCAATGATTTTGGCAGCGTTGCCGGAGAAGTCTCCGACCGTGGGATTGATCTGCCCCAGGGCAATCTTCACTTAACTAGTGTAAAGCGGCGGGTTCCGGCAGGCCAAGCCGCGTCCCGCCCACGAATCGCGGTTGGGGCCGGCTCAACCTTTTCCGGTTTGGAAGGCGGGGGGCAGCTTCATCCTCTTGGCACGCATCGTGATGAGGGTCACTGCCCGCGTTTCTTCGTCCTCGTACACTCTGGCCGTGCAACCGCCAAGAAAAAAGGGGGCGACGATGAAGAATGAAATAGCTGGAACCTCTGCGCACTGGCAGTTAGGGCCTCTGCTGGGATATCTGTTCTTCGTGGCCTTCGCAACCGCCCTCTTCGCTGGCGGCAAGGGCTATCCGGTGCAGGGGATTGTTACTGCGCTAGGAACAGCTCAGGACACAACCGGAGGTGGAGGAGAGACTCCCGTGCTGACGCACTTGCATCGCTCCTACACTGTGAAGACCGACACCCGAGTCTTCGTGCTGGAATGTCCCTACGACATGAACGCCGTTCTCGCCCGCACTGAGTGTGGCGGAAAGAAAAAGAAAATCACAATCGGCGAGACGATTCATTTCCGTTTGGAGAAAAACAGCGCTTTCTTGCTCAACGCAGAAGGCAAGGAAGAAAAGCTCAGAGTTTTGAGCGAATCCATGAGTGCAGATGGAAACGCAGCCCCTGCTGCGGCGCAGCCGCACTGAATCGGCCATTCGCCGATCTGCGTCTTACCGGATCGCGATGATCTCCGGCCCTTCTGAACGGAGCCCCGGCTCAGTCGCTGTCAGCCGCCTCCGGGAACGTCGCAAAGCAGCTCTTCGGATTCAGGAAGCACGACGTCGCGTATTTCGCGCCTCTCACCGGGAAAAACGGCCGCGGAAAATTGAATTCGAAGAAGTCATGCAGCGAGTAATGCTGCGGTCCGAACGACGCATCCTGCGCAAAGAAATCCGCGTAAGGCCATTGCTCCGGCCCCACCGTCCCGATCGGATTGCCGTTCGTCCCAAAGGCATATTCGATGAAGTTCAAAATGCTGCCGAAATCGTGGCAGTAATAACTCGGGCATACCGGATTGTTCGGCGGCCCTGAGATATATCCCGCCTTGGCGTAGGGCGAAACCACGATCAGCGGCACCCGGAACCCATACACGTACGACTCCCCATTTCCGCCGCCGTTGGGATAGCCCGCGTTTCCCTGCCCGATGGTCTTGATCGGATCGACATCGTCGTAGAAGCCGCCCCAGTCGTCCCAGGTGATCAGCAGCGCAGTGTTGTTCCAATAGTTGCACTGAATCGGAAGTTTATTCCCGGCGTTGTCATAGCCTCCGACCGCATTAACGATCGCCGCCACCCATGACGGGCCGCCGTCGGAACCCACAGTCCCCGGATGATCCGACCAGGCTCCATCCGGAATCACCCAGCTCACCTTCGGCAACTGGCAGGCCGCTGTGCTGGTTCCATTGACTCCAAGATCGGTAAGAATCTTCCCGACCTTCGAGACCACATGGCCGTTCTTGAATGCCGGACCTTCGCAGCTGCCCCCGAAGCCGCTCGATTGGCAGATGTGGTTGATGGCATTTGGAGCCGTCCACAGCGACCCCTGGCCGCTGGTGTAATAGCGCCAGCTGATGCCCGCGCCGTTCAGCAGGTCCGACATGGTGCGATGCTCGTAGCATGGATATCCCTGCGTAGCCCCACTCGGCACCGGCGGCGCGTATCCCTTCGACTCATTTCCCGTCGGGCTGACTTGAGAGACATAGTTGCCCGCCGCTGCAATGCATCCGTTGGCCGAACCGCCGACCAGATTTTCCGCGGCGAACCACTGATAGTAGAACCCCGGATACGCCTCCGGCGCCGACGTTCCCGAAAACAGGAACTGATGCGCCGGGAAGCTGGGGCCCTGGTTCGTCTGGAACATGTAGTTGGCAAACCCGTAATCCTCAGCCAGCTGGAAATACGGATCGAGAATGCCGTGCACGCCGTCGTAGGTCGCATTCTGCACGTACGTGTATTCCGGACAATACGCGTAGGCAGAATTCGGGCATGCCGGAACAGCGCAGCCCGAACTCAGTCCCGGAGGAATGCTGCAGGCTCCGTCCATTTTTCCGCCGTCATAGGTCGGCAGCCAGCCGCCCTTATGCGCGTGCGACGGATTGAAGCATGCATCCAGCCGCCATGGCGTCAGCGGAATTCTCGTATTGCGGCAATAGCCGCTGCCTTCCAGGTGCGCCCCGCGGCGGATCAGGTTCTGGTCCGCCAGAAACAGATTGTCGGGCGTGCGATTCTCCTGGACCACCACGATGATGTGCTGCAGTGGTGTATTGGGCGCGGCGGTCTGGCCGCCGCAGTAGGCGGCAACAAAAAGCGCAGTCAGGGCTAGGGCTAATCGGCAAACTACGACCTTCACAGGAACCTCCCGGGGGGCTAAGTCTTTCTTTACAGAGGGCGTTTCATTAACAGAACCCAGTGGGGATGGCATGTTACGACCATCCGGGCTCGCGGTCAAGGTTCTACTTGGCCCGACCGCCGAGCTTTCCCGCTTTGTGAACCACTTCGGCACCCTGCGCAGAATCCCGGCAAAATTGCAAAAAACCTGCTACATTATCGTTTTTGTTACGTTTTGCAAACGAGGGCCAACATGCCAACTGATTCGGATCAGAAGCCACGACGCTCTGTTTCCTGGCTGACCGTGCTGTTCAGCATTTTCACGCTCTTTTTCTTCGGCACCTTACCTGCCCTGCTCGCACAATCCGGCGCGCCAGCCCATCCCTGGATGAACCCGCAACTGTCCCCCGACGATCGCGCAGCCATGGTCGTCAAGGAGATGACTCTCGACGAGAAGATTTCCATGTTGCATGGCACCGGAATGGAGGGCCTGAGCCCCATCAGCCCGCTGGCCGTGCATTCCGACGGCGGCGCCGGATACGTCGTCGCCATTCCCCGCCTCGGTATTCCCGCGATCCAGATGTCCGACGCCGCCTACGGCGTCCGCAACAGCGGTGAGAATGGCCGCTACTCGACCGCGCTGCCCTCCGATGTTGGCGCCGCTGCCAGCTGGGATACGCAGGCCGCCTACGCTTACGGCGCTCTCATCGGCGCCGAACTCCGCGATCAGGGCTTCAACATGACTCTGGGTGGAGGCGTTAACTTGACCCGCGAGCCCCGCAACGGTCGCACTTTTGAATACATGGGCGAAGATCCCGTTCTCGCCGGCACCATGGTCGGCTCGGTGATGAAGGGAGTACAGGCTCAGCACGTTCTCGGGGATATCAAGCACTACGCCCTGAACGATCAGGAGAGCGGCCGCAACGCGGTCAACATTCACATCGACCAGCGCGCCGCCCGCGAAAGCGACTTGCTCGCATTCGAAATCGGCATCGCAGACTCAGACGTTGCTGCCGTCATGTGTTCCTACAATCGGCTCGACGGCGATTATGCCTGCGAGAACAAGTACCTGCTCACCGACGTGCTCAAGAAAGATTGGAATTTCAAAGGCTTCGTTCTCTCCGACTGGGGCGCCACGCATAGCGCCGCCAAGGCGTCCGCCGCCGGCCTCGATCACGAAGAGCCCGGCTGGATCTTCTACAGCGACGAACTGAAGCACGATGTCGAATCCGGCAAAGTCTCGCAGGCGGAACTCGATGATCATGTTCGCCGCATCCTGCGCTCCATGTTTGCCACCGGCGTCATCGACGATCCGCCGAAAAAGGGTGTGGTCGACGTCGAGCACGGTTTCGAGGTTGCGCGCACCATTGAGGAACAGAGTGCTGTCCTCCTGAAGAATGATCACCAGCAGCTTCCTCTCGACGCGTCCAAAATTCACAGCATCGCCGTCATCGGTCCGCATGCCGATGTTGGCATGATCTCCGGCGGCGGCTCGGCCCAGGTCGATCCTCCCGGCGGAAATGCCATCATGCCTCCCGGCAAGGGACAAACCCATTGGCTGGAGCCCATCTGGTTCCCGACGTCGCCGCTCAAAACCATTCGCGCCAAGGTGCCGGGAGTCGCCGTCAGGTTCGATTCCGGGGCGAACCCCGATTTGGCCGCGGCCCTGGCGAAGGATTCTGACCTCGCCATCGTCTACGCTTTTCAATGGGAGAGCGAAGGTATGGATCTTCCCGATCTTTCCCTTCCCGAACATCAGGACGACCTTATTGCGAAAGTCGCCGCCGCCAATCCTCACACCATCGTCGTGCTCGAAACCGGAACCGCTGTCACCATGCCGTGGGTCGATCAGGTCAGCGCGATTCTCGAGGCCTGGTACGGCGGCAGCAAGGGCGCCGATGCCGTCGCCAACATCCTCTTCGGCGACGTCAATCCCTCCGCCAAGTTGCCCTTGACCTTCCCCCGTAGTGTGGCAGACCTGCCGCATCCCACTCTTGTCCTGCCTCCGCCGGAAACTGTCGCCGCCGATCGCCAGGGCTGGAAACGGATCGCGGCGGGCCTGCCTTCATTCGATGTGACTTACAACGAAGGTGTGAAGGTGGGTTACAAGTGGTACGACGCCGAGAACAAGCCGGTGCTCTTCCCCTTCGGCTACGGCTTGTCTTACACGACGTACTCGTATTCCAATCTGAAGGTGACGACGGGCGCGAATCCTCAGATCACATTCACCGTAACCAATACCGGTAGCCGCGCCGGTGCGGAGATCGCCGAGGTCTATGCCGCCCTTCCGGCTGCCACTAACGAACCGCCCAAGCGCCTGGTCGGCTTCAGCAAAATCAAACTCAACGGCGGCGAAAGCAAGGAAATCACCGTCACCGTCGACCCCAAGTATCTCTCGATCTTCGATGTCGCCAAGAACGCCTGGCAGCTCGTTCCCGGCGACTACTCGTTCATGGTCGGAGGCTCTTCGCAGGATCTGCCGCTGAAACAAACTGTGAGCCTGAAGTAGGCGAGCCTGAGGTAGAGAAGATAAACGCGCAGTAAAAGTCCGATTGCCCCACCCTGGTCGCGCCTTTGCGACAGGGTGGGGACAGCTTCTCAATCCCCTCCTGCTGGAAACACAGTATGTTTGGGCGCCGGCATCGGCGCATCGCCCATCTGATCCTTCCACAGCACCCGATTGAGAGCATGTGCGTCCGCCGCGTCCGGACGCGAGAAATCCATCTTCTCCGAAACCCGCGCCCCCGGCGCATCGTGCCGGTTCCTTTCGTAGATCAAGCCGTTCCGCAGGTTCCTGCGATCGGCCCGGAATGGTGGCTGATCCCCTTTCCCCGAGAAAAGATGCCCCATCACCGGCGCATAGGCGTCGTTCTGATTCATCGGAGGCAGACCCAACAACGTCTCCATCGTGTGAATCACATTCACCGTCGTATAGAAGCGATGCTCGACATAGGGCTGCGCCGCCGATCCTGGAGAATACTTGCTCACCACGAACGCGATCGACCGATGCGCATCGACATGATCGGCGCCATCCTGCGCGTCGTCTTCCAGCACGAAAATCGCTGTGTCATCCCAGTAAGGACTGCGCGAGACCGCTTCGACCACCCGTCCCAGCGCCAGATCGTTGTCGGCCACCGAGGCCGCCGGCCGCGGATGATCCGGCCGCGTTCCACCCGTGTGGTCATCCGGCAAATACAGCAGAACGAACGACGGCAGTTCGAATTGGGCTCCCTCGTGTTCTTGTTTTGCTCGAACATACGCCTGAAATTCGTTCAGGAATTCGTCGGCGCGCAACTGGTCCGGATAATCCGTATTGAAGTCCGGAAACAGGGTGTCGAAGTGATCGCGCAAATCCGCCTTCGTGGGCTTCACATCCCCAAATAACGGCACATCCCACGGCCAGGGGCTCACTCCGCCATGCGGATCGCCCACGTTCGGCTCCAGGCTTCCGCCCTGCTCCACCACCGTCCGCGGACAGCGACCCTTCAACTCCGGTGGCGTGGTTTGTTTCGTATTCGCATCCGCGCGGTATGCGTTACACCACTCCGCATTCACAAACTCGCCGTAATCCCGGAAGGAAACGTGATTGCGCGTCAGGTTGTCCCACAAAAATCCCGTCGACGGATCGTCCACATCCGGCAGGTTATGTTCCAGCGGATATTCTTCCGCATTCAGCCCTTGAAAATCGTAGGAGCGCTCTTTGCCGCGATACGCAATCTGCCACGTCTTCTCGTTGTAGTCGGAGGTAATCGCCGCCGTCGACCACAGATGCCCATCGCCGGAAACCTCGCCGCTGTCGTAGAAGTTGTCCAGCACGCCAAATTGCAATGCCAGCTTGTGCTCGTTCGGCGTGATGTCGGCGCCATACATATTGAGCGAAGGATCGCCGTCGCCCACCGCCGTATCCCCATTTTTCAGGTCGCCCAGAATCTGATCGAAGGTGCGATTCTCTTTGATGACATAAATCACGTGCTTGATCGGATTCTCGCCACCGGCAAACGCAACCTTCCCCGGATCGCTGTGAAACAGGTTGTCGTTCTCGACCATCTGCGTATACTCGGGCAGCTTCGCCATCGTCGCCGCAATATTCAGCCGCGCAATCGATCCCCTCAGCAGCGTCGGAATATACGGATGCTCTTTGTGCTTGGTCTCATAGACCGTCTTGCCCATATCTTTGTTCGCGCGCGATCCCTCGCCCTTTGCCGTCGCGATCAGCAGGTCGTCGCCCTGCACCGCCAGCGCCGACGGATACCAGTCGGTGGGAATGAAACCGAGCCCCCAGGACACTATGTCGTTCGCAGGACCCTGGCTCAACATCGATGTGTCAAGCACCGCGACCGCATCGAGCGACGCAGTCGCCGCAAAGAGCCGGCTGCCATCGCCGGACTGCGCCAGCGCAATCGGAAAGCTTCCGTCGAATTTCTGATTGCGCTCCGACGTTTTCAAATATCCCAACGCCTGCCCGGAATCAGTTCCAACCACTGCAACTTCGTCGATATTAGAAAGCGCGACATAAAGACTCTTCTCATTCCGACTCAGCAGCATCGCCGTCGGATGCGATCCCGGCGCTACCGGATCCTTCGGCTTGCTCAGCTCGACCCACTTCGCCACCTGCCCGGCCGCCAAATCCAGTTCTGCCACCTGCGAGGCATTCCACAGGCTGCACCACGCTCGCTTTCCGTCCTTTGTCGCCACGCACGTATACGGATACGAGGCTGGCACCATCGCATTCGTGCTGAGATCAAAACTCTTAAGAACTTTCCCCGTCGCCGCATCGAGCAACACCGCGTTATCCGAAAGATCATTCGCCACCAGCAACTCATCCCGCCCGCCGGACAGGATCACCGCAATCCCCGCCGGATATGGAATCGCCATATTCGGCGGCGCCTTCAATCCCATGGCCAGTTTTTTTCCCGCCGCCAGCGGCTGCAGCGCAATCGGAATAAACCGCTCCGGAGCAACCTTTCCTGCGGCAAAGCTGTACACCGCAATTCCATCGCCCGTGTCGCCCTTTTTCGCTCCCGTCGGATCGGTCAGCGATCCCACCGACGCGTACAAATGTTTGCCGTCCGAACTGAAGGCCAGCCCGATGAAGTAACTCTGGTGTGCTTCGTCGTCGAGCCGCGCGTCGGGAAAGTCGGTGATCTTGTTGTTCGCCAGATCGAGCACCGAGATCGACTGACGTGCCAGCGTCTCCTGGGTGCCGTAGCCGTCATTCAGCAGCGCCGCGTATTTTCCATCCGGACTGATCACCATCGTCACCGGAAAGCTGTTCGTGCTGCCAATCTTCCCCGGCGACGGCACGGTCAGCATTTTGCTGGTGGGCAGCATGATCGGAGGCCGCTCTCCGGAAGTCGGCGCCGACGTTTGCGCCACGGCCATCGATGAAATCAGGTAACACACGGCGAGCGAGCGAGCCAGGAAGCCGTTCACGGGACCTCCGCGCAGAAATCGAGCTTAGGAATGAGAGAAGAGATGAAGATGAGGGTAATGCAACGGCGTGGGGATGGTCAAAGCCGTTTCCGAATTACAGCCCGGAAACCCGCGACGGCCGTGCCGCCGCTGCCGACGTATCGGAGACAGTCCCGCTCTCCGCATTCTCCGAGCCGTCAGGATGCACGTTGTGCCGCACGTCCGAGCCCTGCACCCAGAAGATGACATCTTCCGCAATGTTGGTCGCATGGTCGGCCACCCGCTCCAGGTTGCGCGCGACCAGCAACGCATCCAGCGCCTGCCGCACCACCTCGGGACGGTCATTCATGGTCTTGACCAGTTGGATAAACGCGTCGTCGCGCATCCGGTCGACCACGTTATCCATTTCGAGCACAGCCTGCGCCAGCTCGACTTTGCCTTCGATAAACGATTCGAGCGCCCGCCGCACCATCGCGCTGACCGCCGCTCCCATGCGTGCAATATCGACCGGCAGTTCCGCCGCCGGCAGTTCAACCATATCCATCACTCGTTCCGCGATGTTCACCGCCTGATCGCCCACCCGCTCCAGGTCGGAATTAATCTTGGTCACGGCTAGGATGAAGCGCAGGTCTACCGCCATCGGCTGCTGCATGGCCAGCAGATCGAAAGCGGTTTCGTCGATCTCGCGCTCGGCCGTGTTGATCAGGTTTTCGCCCTCCAGCACCATCTGGCAGCGAGTCAGGTCCCGGTCCACGTAAGCCTGGCGGGCGCGATCCACCGCCTGCTCCGCCAGCCCTCCCATGCGAAGCAATCTCTGCCGCAGATCGTCAAGCCCTTGTTGAAAGCGCGTCCGCATTATCCGAACCTTCCTTCCGAATCAGAAGCCTAGCGCAGCTCCCACTTCCCCAGCGGGGCGAGGATTCTCTACCCACAAAACCCTTGTCGCCCGTCGACTAGCCGAACCGCCCCGTGATGTAGTCTTCGGTTCTCTTGTCCGACGGCTTGGTAAAGATCTTCTCCGTCTTGTCGAACTCGATCATTTTGCCCAGCAGGAAGAAGCCGGTAAATTCCGCCACGCGCGCCGCCTGCTGCATGTTGTGCGTCACAATTACGATGGTATACCGCTCTTTGAGCTGGAAGATCAACTCTTCAATTTTCCCCGTCGAAATCGGATCGAGCGCCGAGCAGGGCTCATCCATCAGCAGAACCTCCGGCTCGACCGCCAGCGCGCGCGCAATGCAAAGCCGCTGTTGCTGCCCGCCCGACAGGCTGGCTCCCGACTTCTTGTGCACATGATCCTTGACTTCGTGCCAGAGCGCCGAAACCTCCAGCGAGCGCTGCACGATCTCATCCAGCTTCCGCCGCTCGCGAAATCCATTCAGCTTCAAGCCTGAAGCCACGTTGTCATAGATCGACATGGTGGGAAACGGATTCGGCTTCTGAAACACCATGCCGACCCGCCGCCGCAACTGGGTGGGCGAAGTGCCGTTGTAGGCATCGATCTCGCCGATCCGGATTCGTCCCTCGACCCGCGCCTCCGGAATCGTCTCATGCATGCGATTGATGCAGCGAATGAAGGTCGACTTGCCGCATCCCGATGGCCCAATCAACGCCGTGGCGTGATTGGCCGCCACCTTCAAGTTGATGTCGTACAACGCCTGACCCTTGCCGTACCAGGCATTCAGGTTGTCGACCTGGATTCCAACGCCCATGATTAGGCCGCTCCAAAAGTGCCGCGCCGCACGACATACCGTACGGCCCCGACGGAAGTCACGATAAGAATGATCAACACCAGCGCTCCGGCCCACGCCTGGCGATGGTAATCGTCATAGGCGGAGAGCGCGTAGTTGTAAATCTGCAGCGGCAGCGCCGCCGTGGGCTGGTTCACCTTGAGATTCCAGTAGTCGTTTCCCAGCGCCGTAAACAGCAGCGGCGCCGTTTCTCCGGCGACGCGAGCGAAAGCCAGCATGATTCCCGTGATCACCCCCGAGGTCGCCGTCCGCAGCGTGATCGAAAGCGTGGTGCGCCAGCGCGGCACGCCCAATCCGTAAGCCGCCTCGCGCAGAGCCTGTGGCACCAGCAGCAGCATCTCTTCGGTGGTTCGGCTGATGGTCGGCACCATCATGATGGCCAATGCCAGGCCGCCCGCCAGCGCCGAGAACCCGTGCCCGCGCACCAGAACTGCCCAAGCCACGATGCCGACCACAATCGACGGCACCCCATTCAGCACGTCGGCGGTGAAGCGAATTGTGCTGCCCAACCGGTTGCGCCCGAATTCTGCCAAATAGATGCCGGCGCCAATCCCGAACGGCACGCCCACCACGCTCGCGATAGCCAGAATCAGCACCGATCCCACAATGCCATTGGCCATGCCGCCGCCGACTTCTCCGATCGGCTTCGGAATCTGCGTCAGGAATGTCCAGCTCAGCGATCCCACACCTTTGTAAACGAGGTAGGCAAAGATCGCGAACAATGGAGCCAGTACGATGAAGACGGTGAGCACGGCTGCTCCCGTCATCGCCCGGTCGGTGATTCGCCGCCGCAGGCCGATCGGTGGAACCGTGGTGGCCGCTGCCGCTGGCTCAGGCATGTCCCCTCACAGGCTGCCCCCGCGTGACGCTCCATACCAGCAACCGCGCCAGCGCATTCACGATAATCGTCACCAGGAACAGCGCCAGGCCAATTTCTACCAGTGCCGAGAGATAGACATCGCCGGTGGCTTCGCTGAACTCATTCGCCAGCACGCTGGCCATGGTGTAGCCGGAGGCGAACAGCGATTTGGAAATCTCCGGGCGGTTCCCGATCACCATCGTGACCGCCATGGTCTCGCCCAGGGCCCGGCCCAGCCCGAGGATAATCCCGCCCACAATGCCGGCTCGCGCGTTGCGCAGCACGCCCACGCGGATCATCTCCCACCGCGTGGCTCCCAGCGCCAGCACGCCTTCCCGCTGATGTTGCGGCACCACCGCCAGCACCTCGCGCGTGATCGAGGAAATAATAGGCACGATCATGATGGCGAGAATGATGCCCGCTGCCAGCATGCCAAATCCAAACGGAGGCCCTTCAAATAGCCCCGTCCATCCGAGCGTCTTCGCCAGGAACGGCTGCACGTACTGGCTCAAGATCGGCACCAGCACGAAAATTCCCCACAATCCATAGATCACGCTGGGAATCGCCGCCAGCAGTTCGACAAAAAACGACAACGGTCCGCGTAGCGCTTTTGGACACATCTCGGTCGTAAAGACCGCAACTCCAACCGACAATGGAATGGCAATGATCAGCGCCAGCAGCGACGAGACCAACGTTCCGTAAACAAAGGGCAGGGCCCCGAAGTGCTCGTTAACCGGGTCCCACTCGCTATCGGCAAAGAATTTCAGACCGAACGCGTGCCAGGAAAGCCCCGAGCGCGCCATCAACTGGTAGACAATGAGGGCCAGAACACCCAAAACCGCCAGACCGCAGGCCAGCATTAAGGTCGCAAAAATGCGGTCGGGAACTTCTCCGCTGGACTTTCCCAGCAAAGGCGCCGGCCGGCTCGCTGTCGCCGATTTAACCGCCGTCTGGTCAATAGCTTGCGGACCTGGCATATCAGGCCGGGGTAATGCAGGGTTGGCCATTCCCGATTACCGTAGCAGAGGGTTGTTACAATGAGGTTAAAATCGTTGCGTTTTTCGTCCGCACCTGCCTTCTCCTCATAGCGCAGCCAGAAGTGATGTAAACTGCTCCGGCCAATCTCACCCGAGGAGTTCCTTATGCCCGTCAAAGCCATTCCCGAGGGCTATCACACCCTTACACCCTTTCTTACCGTGCGCGATGCCGACCGCGCCATCGAGTTCTACAAGCAGGCTTTTGGCGCCGTCGAACGCGGTGTCATGAGAGGACCCGATGGTAAAGTCGCCCATGCTGAACTCATGATCGGCGACTCCATCATCATGCTCAGCGACGAGTTTCCCCAGTTCGGATCGCTTTCGCCGCAATCGATCGGCGGCAGCGCGATGGGCTTGCACATTTATCTCGATGGCGTCGATGCCGCTTTCGATCGCGCGGTCAAGGCCGGCGCGGAAGTCGAAATGCCCGTCATGGATCAGTTCTGGGGCGACCGCTATGGCAAGTTGAAAGATCCCTTCGGTCACAAGTGGTCCATTGCCACGCATACCAGGGACCTATCGATGGATGAAATGAAGCACGGCATGGACGAAGCCATGGCCCAGATGAAGAAATCTGCTTGATGGGAAAATCCCCCGGCTAATCTCCAAATTAGCATGCCCCACGTCTCGCCGCCGTTGCGAGACGTGGGAACTCCAAAATCGGCCTTCTCACCACGCCAGCAGGATTCTCAAATCCCGCAGATTGTTCCCGGTCGGTCCGATCTCGATCGTATCTCCCAATGCCCGAAGCAGCGGATACGCGTCAAACTTCTCCAGCGCCGACGCCACATCCGATCCGCGCGCCCCGGCCCGCTCCATCGTGCTGCCATCCGCGACCGCTCCGGCTGCTGGACTGTTTCCATCCACTCCATCCGTTCCCGCGCTTAGCACGGTGAGATTCTCCCCGGCAATTCGTTTGGCGCAGGCTAGCGCGAACTGCTGGTTGCGCCCGCCGCTTCCGCCGTTTGTCACCTTGACCGTCACTTCTCCACCGGAAATCAGACACACGGGAGAAAACTGCTTTCGCCACTCCCGCGCCCGCTCCAGCAGATATTCGGCCGCGCGGTCATAGTCCCAGTCATCACACGAGTTGTCGACCTGCACGATAAAACCGCTGCGCTCAGCCGCCTTGCTGGCTTCCTCGATCGCCGTCTGATTCGACAGCACCGTCCACCATCGCGCCCGCTGAAACGCCGGATCATCCGACTTGGGCGTCTCCTCCAAGGCATGCCGCTCGAACAGCTCGCGCGCCGGCGCCGGAAACTGCTTCAGCAACTCGTATTTCTCCGCGATTCGGTAGCACTCCTCGACCGTAGTCGAATCAGGCATGGTCGGCCCCGAGGCCAGGGCGTCCGGCGTGAGATCCGGAACATCCGAGACCAGCACGGAAACCTGTTGTGCCGGGAACGCCGCCTGTGCCAGCCGTCCGCCCTTCACCGCCGAAAGATGCTTGCGCACCGCGTTGATCTCCGCGATGGGCGCGCCCGAATGCACCAGCGCGCGGTAGGTCGCAATGAGATCATCGAGAGAAATCTCGTCGTCCACCGGTTTTTCGACGATCGACGACCCTCCGCCGCTCAGCAGAAAGACCACCAGTGCCGACGCCGGCTGCGCCTCCAAGGCCCGCAGCATCGCGCTCGCCGCCTGCAGCGACTCGGCATTGGGCAGCGGATGCCCGCCTTGAAAATACCGAAATCCCCGAATCTGCTCCGCCGGCGAAACCGAACTCGCCACCATTCCTTCCAGCGATGCGCCCACCTGCCCCGCCAGCGCCTCGACCATCGTGTGCGCCGCCTTGCCCAGCGACACCACCAGCACGCGCGAATAGGAATTCAAATCGAAGAGATCTTCGCGCACCCGCAGCACGCCGCGGTCGCAGTTGACGTGCCGCTCGAATGCCTTCGCGATCGATGCCCCGGCCAGCGCGTCCTGGAAGATACTTCGCGCCCGCTCCCGCATCTGCTGGAATTGTGATTCGCTTGCCGGATCCGACATGCCCAGGATTATAGAAGCCAGTTGCCAACTTATCCCGCGCCCCCAGCCTCGCACGCCGCGTTAGCCAACCTGCGCAACCTCGGGGATGTCGCAGTGCTTGAGCGCCGCGAACGAAACCACAGGGAATTTCGCCGCGCTTTAGCCTCCGGGCAAAACCGCTTCCCTCACCCACGCCTCGATCGCCGCTTGCAGCTCGTGCAGGCGTCCGGCAAAGAAGTGATCTGCTCCTTCCACCACGACCAGTTTCTTCGGCGGCGACGCCAACGTCACCATCTCCTCCAGCTTTGCCCGCGGACCGAACTGGTCCCGCGCCCCGCTCACGAACAACTTCGGCTTGGCACACTCTCGCAGAAACTCATAGGCATAAACGCGCGGCTCTTCCTGATCGGCAGCCACGGGAGCGACCGGCGTCCCAACTCCGATGGCCGCCTGCACCCGCCCCTCCGCGCATGCTGCGCGCAATCCCACCGCCGCGCCGAATGAAAAGCCGGCAAAGATGAGCGGCAGATGGAATTCCCCATCGAGCCAATCCAGCGCGGTCCGTACGTCCTCCACTTCGCCGTTGCCCCGGTCATGCTCGCCATGGCTCAACCCGGTCCCCCGGAAATTGAAGCGCAACACAGGAAACCCAAAGCCATTCAGTGCCTTCATGGTGTGAAAAACGACTTTGTTGTGCAGTGTTCCCCCAAACAACGGATGCGGATGGCACACCACCGCTGCGTGCGTCGCCTGCGCAGAGCCCGCGTTCAGCACCGCCTCCAGCTGTCCCGCTGCCCCTTCGAGGAACAATGATCGGATTGATGATCCCGAAGAAATCACGCAGCTAGATTACACAAGATCGGACTCTCCCGAAATTCTCGGATACCCTGCCGCCGGCGCGGTCAGGAACCTGTTTCTCCTCGTAGAACCCAACTTCCGCTCTGCTATTCTCCTACCCATGGACGCCGTTACCCTCACCCGTCAGCTCGTCGACATCGAATCCATCACCGGCAACGAAGCCCCGGTGGGCAGCTATCTGTACGGCGAGCTTTGCCGTCTCGGATATCAGACGAAGAAAATGCCGGTCGAGGGCAGCCGCTTCAACGTCTGTGCGATCTCCCCCGAGGAGCCGAATCCCGCAATTTTCTTTTCCACCCACATGGATACGGTCCCGCCCTTCATTCCCTCTTCCGAAGACGCCGATCGTATCTACGGCCGAGGTTCCTGCGATGCCAAGGGCATCATTGCCGCCCAGATCGCGGCTGCGGAACGTCTGCACCAGGAGGGCACCCATGTCGGCTTGCTCTTCGTGGTGGGCGAAGAACGCGACAGCCTCGGCGCACACGTCGCCAACCAGTTCCCGCCCCCCAACTGCCGTTTTCTGGTGAATGGCGAGCCCACCGAAAACCGCATCGCGCTCGCCTCCAAAGGAACTCTGCGCGCGGAAGTCACTGCGAGCGGAAAAATGGCGCACTCCGCCTATCCTGAGCTCGGCGATTCCGCCATCGACAAACTCATCTCCGCGCTTGGACGCCTGCGCGCCATGCCTCTGCCTTCCGACCCGCAAGTCGGCCCCTGCACGCTCAACATCGGTTTGATCGAGGGTGGCCGTGCTCCTAACGTCATTCCCGACTTCGCTCACGCCGATCTGCTTTATCGTCTCATCGGTCCGACCGACGACCTCCGCCGCCAGATACTCGCCGCTGCCGGAGATCAGGTTGAGGTTACTTTCCCTCTCGAACTTCCCTTCCTGCGCCTGCGCACGGTTGACGGACTTCCCACCATGATCGCCGCCTTCACCACCGACATCCCCAAGCTCACCCACTGGGGCGAGCCCCTGCTGATCGGACCCGGATCCATTCATGTCGCCCACACCGACGGCGAGTTTATAGAGAAGAAACAGCTCGCCGAGGCAATTGATCTGTACTGTCAGATCGCGAAGCGCCTGTCGCCCTGACGGAGAAAGCGTTCGTGCGAGCGAAAGCTCTTGGCCGGCACTACCGGGAAAAGCATGGCTTTCAGCGCGCCGCCCGCGAACTTAGAGTGACAACGGCTTCCAGCCGCTGGGGGACGCAGTGCAAGGCAGCTACCCCTTCGCCGCCTTTTCCTCAACCGTGCGCTATCGCCCTTTACTGCTCGCCCCACGTCATATCCACCCGCACCGGAATCTCGTTCTTCACCGGGATGGTCAGCAGCGAAGGCGGATCAATCTTGAAATCAGCCAGCGTGGTCGGAATAGTTCCGGTGATTCGTATCTCGTTTCCCTGCTTTTCGAGTTCGAAGGGAACCTGCTTGTAGTGAGCCGCCTGGCCGGCAAATTGAACCTCGAGATCCGCTTTGATGCTTGCGCCGCCTGACGCCGTCTCCGGAAGCTGCGTGCGTACCACCACCATCGGAAACTCGGCTCCTCGCGTGACCTGTAGCATGTGGAGATCGCGGTTGCTGTCGCCCGAATCGAACGTCTTAACCGGGACCGCAATCAGAAAATCGCACTGCCCTTCATGACAGATTCCTTTGCCGCGCGCCGCGTGGCTGACTCCTTCACTCTGGTGCAACGGGTGGGAGACGTGATAGGTCAGCGTGCTTTGTCTCAGAATCCAGACATTGTCCGCGGCGAAAAGCTGCGTTGCAGCGCAAAGCACGAGGATGGCAAGAAGTCTTCTATTCATGGATCTTCAGAATTTCACCGACACCGAGAGCAGTGCCGCCGCAAACGCTCCAGCAGTAACGATCGCCACCGGGCCGTGCGCCGACGCCAGGCCGTGAACCTTTTCCCCGTTGTTCTTTTGTTCGAACGCCATCGCCCCCAGAATCGGCGTCAGAATCATACCCGGCCCGTGAATCCACGCCATCGCCTTGTGAAAGCGGATCGGCCCTCGCGTCTGGGTGCCGGGAATCCGTGGCGCGCGAATAGCGTAATACGCCGTAATCCCATAGAGATCGCCGGTCAGCGCTCCCAGCGCGACGTGCAGATCCCGCGACGAGGTTCCCGTGCTCCGCCCGCCCGCATTGATCGAAGTGATCAGCGCGGCAAACATCGGCACCGCCGTAATCAGTCCCATCCGCTGGTGAATCTTCAGCATGTGCGTGCGCCTATCGAGCAGCGCCTGCTCTTTGGCGTTGGCTTGCGTCTCGGCCGTGGGAAATCCCAGATCGCCGAGCGAGGGCTCGGTCTGGCTGCTCGACGGAGCATTGGGCAGGTTCTGGGGCGCCGCGCCGCCCGGTGCTTCGGTCACCGCATTCAGCTTGATGTCCACCGCTGGCGTGTTCTCGCCAGTCACGGTGACCTTGGCCGTTCCGGCCGCGAAACCCTGCGCCGCCACGGAAACTTCGTAATCGCCGGCCGCAAGATTCGCAACGCTGTAATGCCCGTCGGCGTCGGTCTGGGCTTCGACAGATTCCCCGGTCGAGAGATTTTTCGCCGTCACTTTCGCTCCAGCCAACGCTTTGCCCGAAGCGTCAGTCACCGTGCCTGCGATCGCAAGTTGCTTCTCTTGCGCACTCAACAGACTTACGCCCGCTGCAGCGATCAGCATGATTCCGAGAACCACCCTCGCCGTTCTTATATTCATGGAAATCTGTTCCTGAGACTGCGGAGGATTGTAAGTGGAACAGATGCGTTCGAAAACTAAGAAGATGCCCCCGCCCGCGACTTCTTCGCCGCAAGACTTCTGTCGGATGTTCGCGGGCGCGCCTCGAGCCAGGCAACTGCCTCCATCGGCTAGACTGATGAGATGACGACCACGGCCCTCAACTCCCTCGCCAATGCGTCTTCCGCGTATCTGCGCTCTGCCATGCATCAGCCCATCCGCTGGCACGAGTGGGGCGAGGAAGCCTTCTCCGCCGCGCAGCGCGAGAACAAGCCCATGCTGCTCGACATCGGCGCCGTCTGGTGCCACTGGTGCCACGTCATGGATCGCGAATCCTACGACGATCCCTCCATCGCCGCCATCGTCAACCAGCACTTCGTCGCTGTGAAAGTCGACCGCGACGAGCGCCCCGACATCGACAGCCGCTATCAGGCCGCCGTGCAGGCCGTCAGTGGACAAGGCGGGTGGCCGCTCACCGCCTTCCTCACCCCCGACGGCAAACCGTTCTACGGCGGCACCTACTTTCCGCCAAACGATGGCTACGGACGTCCCAGCTTTCGCCGCGTTCTCCTCAGCATCGCCAACGCTTACAAAGAAAAACATGGCGATGTCGTCGAGCAGGCCACGATGGTGGAAAATGCCATCGCCCAGTCGGAATCGTTCGCCGGTCGCAATGCCTCCGTTTCTCCGGACGTCATCACCGCGATTCAGGAGTCCGCTTTCAAGATGTTCGATCCCCAGCACGGCGGCTTTGGACAGGCCCCCAAGTTTCCCCATCCCTCGGCTCTCGATCTTCTGATCGAACGCTACGCCCGCACAAACGACGATCAGTTCCAGACTCTCATCCTGACCACCCTCATCCACATGGCCAATGGCGGCGTCTACGACCAGCTTGCCGGAGGATTTCATCGCTACTCCGTCGACGAGCGCTGGATCGTTCCCCATTTCGAGAAGATGTGCTACGACAACTCCGAACTGCTCAACAATTACGTCCACGCCTATCAGGCTACCGGCAAGGAGTTCTTCTCGGAGGTCGCCCGCGACGTCATTCGCTGGATGGACGAATGGCTGGGCGACCGCGCCCGCGGCGGCTTCTATGCTTCGCAGGACGCCGACATCAACTTGGACGACGACGGCGACTATTTCACCTGGACCCTCGAGGAGACCCGCGCCGTCCTCACCGAAGAAGAAGCGCAGGCCGCCAGCCTCCGCTATGACATCAACGAAGTCGGCGAGATGCATCACAATCCCGCCAAGAACGTTCTCTACGTTCGAGCTTCCATCGAAGACCTCGCCAGGCGTATGAATCTCGCACCCGATCGCGTTCACGAAACTCTCGCCTCAGCCATTAAGAAGATGTATGCGGCCCGCTTGCAACGCCCCATCCCCTACATCGACAAAACCATCTATGTCGCCTGGAACAGCCTCTGCGTCTCTGCTTATTTGCGGGCAGCCCGCGTGCTGCATCTCGACGATGCCCGCCGCTTCGCTCTGCGTTCCCTCGACCGCTGCCTCGCCGAAGCCTGGAAAATCGGCGGCGACGGGGATACCGGTGATGCCCCACTTCTCGCCGCCGTTGCGGGAAGCGGAAATACCGGCGCCGATCCCGAAGGAACGAGCGCGGGCAACTCGCCCGCGCAAGCCGGGCACCTCCTCCACGTCATCGCCTATTCCGATCCCGCCGCCGCGCATCGCCGGGTTGCCGGCCTGCTCGACGATTACGCTTTCACCGCCCTCGCCTGCCTCGACGCCTATGAGGCGACTGCCGACCTGAGTTACTTCCGATTCGCCCAGTCCATTGCCGATGCCATGATCGCGCGTTTTTTCGACGCGGCTTCCGCCGGCTTTTTTGATCGCCAACTCTCCGCCGGTGAAAAACTCGGTGTTCTCTCCACCCCGCGCAAACCGCTGCAGGATTCCCCCACTCCCGCGGGCAATCCCATGGCGGTCATCGCGCTCATGCGCCTGTATCGCTACACCGATCGTGTGGAGTATCGCGAAAAAGCTAAGCGCTCCCTGGAAATCTTCGCCGGAGTGGCCGGGCAGTTCGGCATCTTCGCCGCTACCTATGGCATTGCGGTTCTGTATTTCCTGGAGGATCCTCTACAGGTAATCGTGATTGAAGGCCGCGATGCCGATGTCGCCAAAGAGCTGCTCGCCACCGCGACCGCGGCTTTCGATTTCCGCAAAACCGTCTTGCTTCTCCCCGCCGGCCACGTGGTGCCGGATAATCTTCCGCCTCTGCTCGCCGAAACCATCCCTCATCTTCCGATGCTCAAGCAGGGACACTCCTTCGCCGTTCTCTGTTCTGGCAGAACCTGCCAGCCTCCGGTCACAACCGCGGCCGAACTCCGGCAAATACTCGACGGGGCGCTCAAAACCGCCTGAGGCCGGGCGAAACACGCGGGCAAAAATGAGGGCTGAAGGCGCAATGAATTCGCCTTCAGCCCAAAGGATTGCGAGTGCCCAGAGTTCAGCCCGTTACGACTGGTTACTTTAGTGACCTTGCGGTCTGGTTGTGCCTCCGATTAACTACTTCATCATCGGTGGCAGGTCTGGTTTGCAATGGCTGTCGCCTGGTGGGCACAACAGAATCGGACCACCGTCCGCGGCGGGAACCGGTTGGACTGTAGCTCCGAGGAAAGTGCCCACTACTCCTACCATCAGGATCGCCATCCTGATTGCGCGTTTCATGGTTTGTTTTCTCCTTGGCTAACCGCGCTAGGTGCCTCAAAATAGTGGCACTTAGTGCGGAGCCGCATTATACGGCACGAGTCAATCCCCTTGCGCAACATTTTTCACAGTCCTCGTTTGCGCAGCTGCACGCCTGTCAGCACCAATCAGTGCCGATTCCATAGTTATCTGATTTTCTGGAATATAGGAGAAATGTCTAATGTTTTACATGAACCAGCGGTGGGATTCTCCCGACTACCCTCGTTTCGAGAGAACGTTTACAAATTCGGAACAAACCGGAGAGACCGGCTTGCGGTCCAACTCGAACGAATCCAACTCGAACGAATCCAAGTTCGAACGAGTCGGTCAGACTAATCTTTGATGCTCGCCCGAATTCCCGCCAGCCGGAACGTGGTCGAACCGCCGCCAGCTCCTGCCTGCGCCGCAGAGGCTTTCTCCGGCGCTGCCGGGGTCTCTGGCTGCCGGCGTGAGAGCGCCCGGTCCACCATGCCTTCAAACATCGGAATAAGCGAGTCGGCCGGCAGCGGGTGCTGAATATCCGAGAGGCTCTGCTCCCAGCGCTGCGACTGCAGCAGCGTCGCATTTGCATCCCGCGCCGGACTCTTCACCCAAACGTAGCCGGTCCACAACAACAGCGTCGCGTTGTACGCGCTCATGTTCACGATGCTGATCCACGGATTCGCCAGGTGGTTCCCTACCCACGAGGCGAGCAGCACCAATTCGACCACTGCAAACGATCCGAAACCGAGAGCGATTCCGAAACTGTGCTGGCGCCGGCTCAGTCCCAGATAGCGGGCAAAAAACAACAGGAAAAGCACCATTCCCACCTGCACGATACGCACGCAGCGTTGTGCCGTGATGATCGCCTGCATCCAGGGCTTTACATCGCTCGCGTTCGTGGACACCGAGACCACCCCGGCCACCAGCAGCATCACCAGCCCGGCCCATTTGAACAGCACCGTGCCCAGATCCCGCAACGTGTGGAAGGAGCGGAACACATCGATGAAGACCTCATGAATTACGCCAAATCCGAAAGCCACGCTCACCGCGGTCGAGAGCCAGTAAACGTAGAAGAATTCGACCCGGCTGTGCCATAGGGCGGCAAACACCACTGCGAAGCTGACCAGTTGGGTAAGAATGTATCCGAAGAAATATTTGAACTTGCGCTGCAGGCCGCGGCGCAGCATGAGCGTCACAATCCCCATCTGTAGCAGGGGATGCGCGATCCAGAGCGCGTAATAGAGGAGTCTGGTCTTTTCGCTCATGGCTGGGCCCGCCCGGACTCTTCAGCCTCCACGTTGGCGGCGAAGTCCGGGCACTGGATGCATTTCGACGGGCTTTGGCCCGTGAGCCTACCTTAACCGGGCACAACCCAGCGTTCAATGCACCCTAGTAATTGCTCGTAACGTTACCTTGGCGGGTACTTCAGGTGCAACGTTACTTTCGTGCTAGTGGCTTTCTGGCAGGCTGCGGAGGAACCCTCTGTTTTTGTGTTTTGAAGGGGCGCGGCTTTTTGCCGCGCCGAAAGTCGCGCAGAATCATCGCAGCTTTCCGCCGCTGAGGCACGCTTGCTGGGGCTTTTCCCGCAGCCTGCTTAGGCGTCGGGCACCGAATGGATGTAGGCGCGCATCATCCGCACTTCATCGTCCTTCTCATCCAGATCGTGCAGCAGGATGTCGCGCAGCGAAACCATCCCGATCAGATGGCCGTCGTGGCAGACTGGCAGGTGACGGAAGTTATGGCGGCGCATCAGCGCCATGCAGTTCCCCAGGTCTTCGTTCATGTTGATGGTCATCGGATCGTCGGTCATGACCTCGGCCATGCAGGTGGCGCGCGGATCGCGCCCTTCGGCTACCACCCGCCGCATCAGGTCACGCTCGGAAAAGATTCCCACCAGCAGGCCGTTATGCACGATCGGCACCGCGCCAATATTCCGCTCCACCATGACTTGCACGGTTTCCAGCACCGTTTGCCCCAACTCAGCCTGATAGGTCTCCTGGCTCTTGATCAGGTCGCAGATTCGCATTGCACACCTCCCCGGATATCGAAGATACGATTCGAATCAGTACGATTCCGAGCCGTCGATGAGCGTCTAACGGGCCGCGAGTATATGCCGAAACGCTGAACGAAGAAAAGAAAAAACTGGGCAGACGGACGAGATTCTTCACCACCAGAACCAGATCCGGAAACTGCGGCGCGAGGGCAAGGCGAAGACGAAAAAGCCGAGATGGAAGGACGAGCCGTTGGCCCGTTCAAGCCCGGTTTTGGTTCAGTGGGCGCCCAATTAACTCAGCCCTCGTCCAGCTTCGGCCGCCTTCTCTTCCCCAACAAACACGAAGTACGAGGTGCTCCACAGCGCCGTCGGGATGCCTCCCCGCCGGCGGGCGGTCACGACGATGTTGTACTCGTCAGAGCGGATGCTCTCCGGTTCCGGCCAAACCACGTTCGCGGATAGCCTTTCTTTCATCGTGTTCCCGTCGGCGCCATTGTCCCCGGCCTGGATCACCGCCAGCCTCCCCAGGAAGGCGTGGACGTCGCGCGTGCGCGGATGCCCGGAAACGGCAAAGGAAACTTCCGCCGCCTGCGTCGAGAAATGCCACGCCAGCGACGCCGCCAGATCCACTGCCTTCTCGTAGGCGCTTTCTGAAATCACTCCCACTTCCGGGTTGTCGAAGACGATGCACAGTTTCCGCTCGTCCTCCCGGGCGAACTCGCGCACTTTCAGCGATCCCGACTTCGCCGTGGCCTTCCAGTCCACGTGGCGGGCCGAATCTTCCGGCATATATTCGCGAATCAGGTAAAGATCGCTGCCGCGGCCGCGTACCAGGCTCTCCCATTCGCCCCGCACCAGCGGCAGAACTTCAAAGAGCTCATCGGTCGGCTCGACCCGCGGATAGACCAGGATTTCCCTCGCCAGCGTGACATGGCGGGTCTTGGTCAGAAAGGCGAAGGGAAAGCGCGTGGCCAGCCCGAAGCGGTCCTCGCGATAGCGTCCGCGCCGCTCGAATTTCAGTTGCAGGTCGGCCCAGAGTTCGCTCTTCGGCGAAAGAAAAGGAAAATAGGCCATGCCTTCAAAAATTCCCGGCGGATCCGGATGCACTTCGACCCGTCGCAAACGCCGGTCGGGCAGGCGCAGCCATTGTTCCTCCGGCGGACGGTTGAAGGGAAACGCGAAGGTCGTCGCCTCCAGCCGCCAATGTTTGCCGGCTTTTTTCTTTCTTCGCGGCGGGATCACCCGCACCGAAAACGACGGCCAAAAGCGTCTCGGATTGCGCAGCACGATCCGCCCCAGCACCGGGCGCCCGGCGAAGACATGCTCGGGCAGCCGGATATCGAGTTCCAGATAGCGCAGCACCCACGCCGAAACCACTCCCGAAACCAGAATTGCTGCCAGCATCGCCGCCACTACGATGTAGAGCAGATTATTCCCCGTGTTGAGCGCGGCAATGCCGATCACCAGCGTGACCAGCACATACACTACCCCCGCGCCGGTTACGTCATAATCGAACGATTCGCGCAGCCGCTCCACCGCCACGCGCCGGGCAAGGTAAGGAACCGTAATCAGTCCCACCAGCGTCGCCAGCAACAGCGAAATCGACGCCAGCAACACCGTAGCCAGCACGTTGCCGGCATCGCGCGAGACCGTCGAAAACAGCGCCGCCGCAAAGGCCAGCCCCAGTCCAATCAACGAAAGCAGGAACTTGACCCACACCTCGGCCGTGGCCGATTGCAGCCATTGCCCTACCCGTGCGGCCCTGGCGGACCCGGATTTCAACGGATTGGCGTATGCCGTGGCCACTTTTTCGAGCCTAGCATCCGCCCAGGGAACGGACAATCGAGATCCACTTGCAACCGAAGCCTTCGTAACCGGGATCCGAAGCTCGGAAAACCCGACGCTGGCCCTGGCTCGCTGTTGACCCAACCCCAGTTCTCCGCTGCGGCTCGCTTGTGATACGCTTCTCCGCTCTCAGTTTCTGTCCACTCAACTCATACACATTCCGAGGAGGTCTTTATGCCTATGGGTAAACGCGTTGCGGCAGAATTCCTGGGCACATTCTGGCTGGTGTTCGGCGGCTGCGGCGCGGCCGTGCTGGCGGCCGCCTTCCCTTCGGTCGGCATCGGATTCGCCGGCGTCGCCCTGGCCTTCGGTCTTACCGTGCTCACCATGGTCTACGCCGTCGGGCACATTTCCGGCGGACACTTCAATCCCGCGGTCAGCGTCGGCCTTGTCGTCGGCAAGCGCTTCCCCGCCTCCGATCTGCTGCACTACATCGTCGCCCAGGTTGTAGGCGCCATCGCAGCCGCCGGCGTGCTTTATGTCATCGCCAGCGGAGTCGCCAGCTTTGACGTGCACAGCGGCTTTGCCTGCAACGGATACGGCGTGAACTCTCCCGGCGGCTACTCGCTGCTCGCGGGCTTCGTGGCCGAGGTCGTCCTCACTGCATTTTTCGTGATCGTGATCATGGGCGCCACCGACAACCGCGCTCCCAAGGGATTCGCCGGCCTCGCCATCGGCCTTTGCCTCACCCTCATTCACCTGGTCTGCATCCCGGTGACGAATACCTCCGTCAACCCCGCCCGCAGCACCGGACCAGCTATCTTCGCCGGAGGCTGGGCCCTGCAGCAGCTCTGGATGTTCTGGGTCGCTCCCCTGATTGGCGGCGCGCTGGGCGGCGGAATCTACCGCGTGGTGCTCGGGGAATAGCGAAATCCGCCGCGGAGAGTGTGCTCCTCGCGGCGGTTGCCGCTCACGAGCTCTTCTTTTTCTGCGACGTGCTTGAGGTCGGTGTTGTCGGAGACGTCCCCCCCGAGGACGACCCGCCTCCCGTCGTCTGCGTACCGGTTGAGCACCCGGTTCCAAACGCCTTGCACCACAGTTGATTGATGTTCAGCCCGACACCCAGCCGGTAATAATCCCGATTCGGTTGCCGCAGGGGAAGCACAAACACCGTCGGCGATGGCACGGTGACCGTTGCGGTCGGGGTCGTCAGAATGAGCGGAGGCAGATTCTGGTTCTTCTCCAGCCGAATGTACGAAGAGCCGAATAAATACAACCAGGAAGCGCTTCCGGTCGGAATCGGCAGAATGCCGTCCAGCTTGAAAACCAGACGGTGCAAGCTTCCGCCCGTCACCGATGCATCCTGGCCGATCGTCCCGTCCACGGCGGCATAGGCAATGGAACACTTACTGTCGGAGCTGCTGCTGCACTGACCGGACTTCCACGGATACACCGCGCGAAAGCCTCCGCCATACTTGAGGAAGAAGCTCGACCGATCTTCATTGGAAAACGCTATGTCGGTATAGCCGCCCGCAAGGCAAGTCGTCGGATTTGGAGTTGTGTTGAGCGACAAACCCGGGTTATACCCGGCTGCGGGCGAAAACCGGCTTACCAGTTCCGTGCATTCATTGGTTCCTGGACCCGGCGCCACAAACGTTACCGGGGCATTCTGCGAAGAAAGCGGCGAGGTCGCGCCGACCTCGGCAATGGCAGCCCAGGTCCCACCGCTTTTACCTCTCATGAATGTCCAGGTTGGGCCGAACACATAGTCGATGGCCTGGCCTACATTCGAGTAGTCATAAGTCGTAAGACCCGTCGGATTTGAGATGACACTAACTACTCCATTCGTCGCCTGTTGTGGCGTGCTTGTCAGGCGAATTCGCGTCCACCCTGCGAAATGATGTGAACTTGGCCCCTGGTAATAAAGATCCAGAAAGCCGTTGGTCGTTTGCGACTGGGCGCTATACCCGGAGTACTCCACTCCACCAATCAGCACGGCAACAGCCTTATTCGGATTATCCTGGCTGGCCAGTTGAGCCACAATACTCACCGGGTCGCTTAGCGGCCCATAGGACGCCGGAGTACCGGAGATCACTTGCTGAGCCACGACTTTCTGCCCCGACGCCACCGTGAATGACTCGGTACCCCCGTCAAACTTCTCGCTCTTGACGGCTGCCGTTTTCCCATTCGAAACATTGTCGACGCAGATGCGGATTTTGTCCCCGTCTTTCGCTCCTTTCGCGGTGCCCGAATATGTCACCGTGTCATTCGCTCCGAGGACCAGGCTGAGAGTCGGCGCTTGCACCGAGCTCGACTGCGCCGGAACCAGCTTTGAGCAATCGCCAATCGTCGTTAGGTCTGTGGGTTTTCCGGCATTATTCGCACTGTCAACAAACTGAGCCTGGATCTTTTGTCCCGCCTTCAGATCCTTCAGATCGCTGACCGCGAACGAATCGGCATTGTTGATCGAAGCCGTTCCGACGGTCTTTCCTTCGACACAGAGCTGCACCGTTCCGGTTTCTGCCTTGGAGAGCTTTCCCGACACCGATACCAGGCCCTTGGCATCCGGCTCATCCACCGGACTCAGAGTCGGTGAGTCGACGGTAGCGTCGGTTTTGCTTTGAGGACAAGCAGCTCCAGTTGCAGCCGGCGCACCATTGGTGGATTGCCCCCAAAGCGAAGCAGCAAATGGCTGGAGCCCCAATGCGATCATCAGGGTTATGACGCGAATGGATGACATGGTGACAACTCCTCCTCTAACGGAGGCTTGTTGCCATACAACTGACCTACTAACATCCTTTGAAACGTTATATCTCGACATACACGCCTCACAAATCCAGGAGTTAGACGACCTCCTCGATTTTTGTCAGGAGCGTAGCTCGCCAGGCGCCAAAGTTATATGGAAAGGTATTTCTGTCCGGCTTTTGTAACAGCCCGCTGGTAGCAGGCTGCGGAAAAACCTTCCGTTTTTGTGTATTGAAAGGGCGCGGCTTTTAGCCGCGCCGAACGTGGGGCAAAATCATCGCGGCTTTAGCCGCTGAGGTACGCTTGCTGGTTTGAAAAAGAGTTCTTCCGCAGCCTGCTAGTACTCGGCCAGCTCTTTCATCGCCAGGTACAAATCATTCGGCTGGGGCAGGATGGCATCTTCGAGGATAGGTTGATACGCTACGAACGTATCTTTGGCGGCGACGCGCCGCACCGGCGCATCCAGGTGATCGAATAACTGGTCGGCAATCCGGGCCGCGATCTCGGCGCCGTATCCCCAGCTGAGCGAGTCTTCATACGCGACCAGCACGCGGCTGGTCTTGGCCACCGACGCCGCAATCGTCTCCCAGTCAAACGGATTCAGCGAGCGCAGGTCGATCAGCTCCACCTTCAGTCCCTGCTCCCGCTCGAGTTTCTGCGCCGCCTGCAGCGCCCGCGGCACCACCGCGCCATACGTGATGACGGTCAGGTTCTCCCCGGGATGCACGACCTTCGCCTTGCCGAACGGAATCATGTACTCCGCCCCGGGATACGGCGCTCGCCCAAATGCCTCGCGATATAGCCGCTTGTGCTCAAGGAATAACACGGGATCGTCGCAGCGGATCGCCGTGCGCAGCAATCCCGCGGCATCCAGCGCGTTCGAGGGAAACACCACGCGCAGCCCGGGGATATGCGTGAAGATGCTCTCGCCGCACTGCGAGTGATAAATCGCGCCGCCGGTCAGATAACCGCCAATCGCCACCCGAATCACGACCGGGCACGAGAATCCGTTATTCGAGCGCCAGCGGATCACGCTCAGCTCGTCGCGAATCTGCATCATCGCCGGCCAGATGTAGTCGAAGAACTGAATCTCCACCACCGGCTTCAGCCCGCGCGTGGCCATGCCGGTAGCGCGGCCCACAATCGCCGCCTCCGCCAGCGGAGAGTTAAACACGCGGTCGCTGCCAAACTCGTTTTGCAATCCAAACGTGAGCTTGAAGACTCCGCCCTTCCCCTTCACCAGCTTGCGCTTCAAATACTCTTCGCGGCTGGCGTCCGCCACGTCTTCGCCGAAGATCACGATGCGCTCATCGCGCTTCATCTCGTCGCGGAGGGTTGCATTGACCAGGTCAGCCATGGTCTTGGTCGTCGGCTTCTTGGCGTCGGGTGCGGCGGGAGCCTCCGGCGACGCGGGCGCCGTGTCGAATGCCGACGACGTTGGATCGATATCCGGGGAATAAATGTACTTCGTGACCGACTCCGGCACGGGCGGCAGCGCTTCGAGCGCCAGGTCGACCGCGGCCTGCAATTCCGCCTCGACTTCCTTTTCCAGTTGCGTGATGCCCTTCTCGTCGAGAATCCCTTCGCGCAGCAGGAACATCTGCGTGCGCGTCACCGGATCGCGCGCCGCATCGCGTTCGCGCTCGCTGTCAGGGCGGTACAGCCGCTCGTCATCGGAAAGCGAGTGCGAATACGGACGGATCACGTGCGCGTGCACGAAGGCCGGCCCGTGTCCCTCGCGGCAATATTCGGCCGCCCGCTGGAAGGCCAGATAGCTTGCCGCCGGATCGGTGCCGTCGACTTCTTCGAAATGAAAATCCGGAAATCCCGAAACCAGCCGCGAAATGCTTCCGCCGGCCGTCTGCACTTCGACCGGAACCGAGATGGCGTAGCCGTTGTCCTGCACGCAAAAAATGACCGGCAGCTTGCCCAGCGCGGCCGCGTTCAGCGCCTCCCAGAACTCGCCTTCGCTGGTCGTGCCGTCGCCTAGAGAAACGTAGGTGACTTCATCGCCTTGGAAACTGACGTGCTTGAATTGCCGGTAATCGACGAAGCCCGACGAGGGAATCTCCGCCGCCTTCGGCCGGCGCGCAAAATATCGTCCTGCCTCGGCGCAGCCCACCGCCTGCAGAATCTGCGATCCGGTCGGCGATGACTGCGTCACGATATGCAGTTCGGGATAGCTCCAGTGCGACGGCATCTGCCGTCCGCCCGAACTCGGGTCGTTGGCCGCGCCCACGCCCTGCAGAAACATGTCATACGGCTTGACGCCCAGAGCCAGGCATAATCCACGATCGCGATAATAGGGATAGAACCAGTCGTATCCCGGCTTGAGCACCAGCCCGGCCGCGACACCGACGGCTTCATGTCCTGCGCCCGACATCTGGAAGAAGATTTTCTGCTGGCGCTTCAGAAGGATTTCGCGGTCGTCAATGCGCCGCGAGGTATAGAGCAGGCGGTAGATCTGGATCAGCAACTCGCGGCTCAGGCCGTTGTACGTCTTCGCCTTCTTCGCGCCGTTCGCTATGCCCAGCTTGGGATCGGTTTTTGTCGTCGCCATCCGCTTCCCTGCACTCGCCTACACTGCTGGCTGCCTGATTGGATGCTCTCCCGGGCGGGCTGATCTCACCAACTTCGCATCCCGGTTACGTTGCGACCGCAGCGCGCGACGCAACGCTGCCCATTCTTAGGTGCCTGGCTGCGTGAGACCTGTTGCATTGTAAATGCTCGATGAGGGTTCTGGAAGTGAAGAAAACCAGCCTTAAGGTCATGATCTCAGGAGCGCGCGTCTTTTTCAGTCGGCCCGATCGGCTCCAGCCAGTTGCCAGTCGGAATTTGCCGGCGCATCCGAGCCGAAGTACCGCTTCTGAAAATACAGCGCCACGTTGACCAGGCCGATCAGCGCCGGCACCTCCACCAGGGGACCAATCACGGCGGCGAAGGCCGCTCCCGAACTGATGCCGAAAACCGCTACGGCCACGGCAATCGCCAATTCGAAATTGTTGCTCGCGGCTGTGAACGACAAGGTCGCCGTCTTCGAGTAATCGGCTCCCAGCTTGCGGCCCATGTAAAACGAGACCAGGAACATCACCACGAAATAAATCAGCAGCGGTATAGCGATGCGGATCACGTCCAGCGGCAGACGAACGATGTATCCGCCTTTGAGCGAAAACATGACGACGATGGTGAACAGCAGCGCGATCAGAGTGATCGGGCTGATTCGCGGAATGAACTGTTTTTCGTACCACTCCCGGCCCCGCATCCGCACCAGGGTAAAGCGCGTGAGCATCCCGGCGAAAAATGGGATGCCGAGATAAATCAGCACACTCTTCGCGATGTCGCCAATGGACACGTTGACCACGCTTCCCTGCAGCCCGAACCATGCGGGCAGCTTGGTGATAAAGATCCACGAGTACACCGAGTAAAACAGCACCTGAAACACGGAATTGAATGCGACCAATCCGGCTGCATATTCGGTGTCGCCCTTGGCCAGTTCGTTCCACACAATCACCATCGCAATACAGCGCGCCAGGCCGATCATGATCAGGCCCGCCATATACTGCGGGTACCCGCGCAAAAATATCACCGCCAGTGCGAACATCAGCACCGGACCGATCACCCAGTTCTGCACCAGCGAAAGAGCGAGGACCTTCCTGTTCCGGAATACCTCGTGCATCTCCTCATAGCGAACCTTGGCCAGCGGGGGATACATCATCAGAACGAGTCCGACGGCAATCGGAATTGAAGTCGTCCCCATACTGAAGCGATTCAGAAACGGGACGATTCCGGGCAGCGCCCATCCCGCCGCCACGCCCGCCAGCATGGCCGAAAAAATCCAGACCGTCAGATAGCGGTCGAGGAAGCTGAGGCGCGAAGAAACATGGCTTCTCATTCTGGACTCCAGGAAAGCGTGCGCGGCCCTCTCGGCCGGCAACGGCCGTTCACTGCCGGCCAATCTCGTCGATCTCTCGTTTCAGCGCCAGCCGGTCGAGCGTCGCCATCGGCAGGCTCAGGAACAAACTGATGCGGCGATCGAGCAGGAAGAACGCTTCGCGAAAAGCCTTTTCAATCTGCTCCTGACTGCCCCGCACCGCCGCCGGATCGGGTACGCCCCAGTGGGCCGTCATCGGCTGCCCCGGCCATACCGGGCACACTTCATTAGCCGCGTTGTCGCAGACCGTGAAGACAAAATCGAGCGGCGGGGCGCCCGGCTCGGCGAACTCGTTCCAGCTTTTGCTCCGCATGCCCGCCGTCGACAGGTGCGCCGCCTCGATTTGGCGCAGCGCCTCCGGACGAACCCTGCCACTGGGATGGCTCCCCGCGCTGTAGGCCGCGAAACGCCCGCGCCCCTTGTGATTCAGGATCGCCTCGGCCATGATCGACCGCGCGGAGTTGCCGGTGCACAGAAACAGGACGTTGTAGTGATCCTTCATGGAAGAGTCGCCTCCTTCAGCCGCAGCAGGCCGGATCACAGCAGTCCTGCCTGGTGCGGACCGGCTTTGCAGCGCGGATGAAGCCGCTGAAGAATTTGCCGTCGATCTCCGCCGGGTCGAAACTCACCGGGATTTGCTGGCCGGAGAGGAATTCCAAAGCGTCTTCCGCGCGATAAATGCGCGTCGGCTCGATCTCGATCTGTTCAAATCCCGCCGCCGCCAGCTTGCCGCGATATTCGTTCTCTTCCAGCGCCCCGGCAATGCAGCCCACCCATGCCAGCACGCTCTGGCGGATTTCGGGCCGCATCGCCCCGCGCGTTACCACGTCTGACACCGCGAATCGCCCGCCCGGCTTCAGCACGCGGAAGGCTTCGCCGAGCACTTTGTCTTTGTCCGCCGAAAGATTGATCACGCAGTTCGAGATGATCACGTCGACCGAAGCGTCGGGCAGCGGAATGCTCTCAATCTCTCCCTTCAGAAATTCGACATTCTCCACGCCCGCCTTGCGTTTGTTCTCGTTGGCCAGCGCCAGCATCTCGTCGGTCATGTCGAGGCCATAGGCCTTGCCCCCCGGCCCGACCCGTCGGGCCGAGAGCAGCACGTCGATGCCGCCGCCCGAACCCAGATCGAGCACCGTTTCCCCTGGCTTCAACTCCGCCAGCGCCGTGGGATTGCCGCAGCCGAATGAGGCCAGCAGCGCCTCTTCGGGAATCTGCCCGGCCTGCGCTGCGTCATACAGATTCGACGTGATCGGATCGGCGCATCCCGTGCCCGGAGCCCCGCCACAGCAGGAGCTGCCTCCGGAATGCACGCGCAACGCCGCCTCGCCGTATTTCTGCTTTACCACCTGCTTGATGTCGGTCGTGTCGGTCACACTCATGACTCGCTCCTATTTGCAGATCTGCACAATGTCTTTGGGCTTGACTGCCTTGTTGCGGGTGCAGCACTCGGCATAGAGAAACTGCAGCAGTTCCTGCAGCGCCGCCGTATTGGCGGTGTAGCGCAGGAACGTCCCTTCGCGCTTCACCTCGACCAGGTCTTCGCTGCGCAACTTGTCGAGATGATGCGAGAGCGTCGAGTTGGGGATTTCGAGTTCGTCCTGAATCTCGCCGACCACCAGCCCCTCAGGATGCGCCGTGAGCAGCAGCTGCATGATGCGCAGCCGCGGCTCGGTGCCCATGGCCGAGAACATGTCGGCATACTTGGCCACTCGTTCCAACGACCGGGATGCGGGGGAAGGCTTGCTCAGGGCTACGCTCATATTTCGATATTACTGGAAATATGGATTGTGTCAAGAGGGCGCTCCGCCGAGTGGCGCCATCCCGAAACCTCGCGCTCTCACCAGAGAGGCGAAGGATCTGGCGCGGTGCCTATGCGCGGCGCGCGAGCCCCCTCGGCCGCCGGTCGAAAACGCGGCCTCTCGGGATGACTCAACGCCAATTCTTAATTGCCAGCGGCCAGCCGATCCAGTGGCCAGCGGATGATGGCGGAAGGCTGACCGCTGAATGCTGACGGCTGCCTGCGGGATGCTTTATTCTGAACTGTGATTCGTACCCTCCGTCCGTTCGATCCGCACGCGATTCAACTCGTTATCTTCGATCTCGACGGCACGCTCATCGACTCCCGCCTCGACCTTGTGCACTCGGTCAATGCCGCGCTGCGCCACATCGGACGTCCCGAGCTTCCCGAGGATGTCATCGCCAGCTATGTCGGCGACGGCGCGCCCGTGCTGATTCAGCGCGCGCTCGGCGGCGAGGCCGTCGACGAAGCCCTCATCCGCAAAGGACTGGAATTCTTTCTCGCCTACTACCGCGAGCACAAGCTCGACCACACGACCGTCTATCCGGGAGTGGCGCAGGCGCTGGCGGCAATTCAGAACCTGTCGGGCCCGAATGGATCCAGCGGCCGCCCGCGCGGCGTCCCCAGAAAGCTCGCCGTGCTCTCCAATAAGCCGGTTGTGCCTTCGCGCGCGATCGTCGAGGCTCTCGGCCTGGGCCACTATTTTGCGCAGGTTTACGGCGGCAACAGCTTCGCGACGAAAAAGCCCGATCCCGAGGGCGTGCGGCGGATTCTCGAAGAAAACGGCGTTGCAGGCGGTCACGCGGCCATCGTCGGCGACTCGCATGTCGACGTCCGCACCGGACGCAATGCCTCGCTCGCGACCATCGGCGTCACCTACGGCTTCGCCCCACACACCTTCGTCGACGACATGCCCGACGTGCTGGTGGATCATCCCGAGGAGCTGGAGAAGTTGTTTCAGCGGTGATGGCGGACGAGGGCGTCAGATTTCCCTCCCGAGCGTCGTTCAGAGAGCGGGGCTTTTTTTGGCGCGCTGGGACCAGTGTTCACGGGAGATCCTTCACTTGTCCGGAGAATGCGCTTCGTTCAGGATGACGCAAGCCGCGGAGATTTGGATCTGGGCGGTTTCGCTGCCACAGAAACGGTGCAATGCTTCACAAGCGACTGATTCGGCGCGGCTTCTCGGCCTGAAGTCCTGTGCAAATTATTCCCGCTAAACATCTGATTACACACAACTTAAATTCGGGAGTTAAATCGATTTAAAGCCCTGTCACGCAGCGTTTTTCTTGCCCGACCTCAACCTCGACTTGAGCTTTTTCTTTGCCACAGCGGGCCCGGCAATCGCCGTGCGAAGCATTTCTCGCGCCGAGCCGGATCGCACTTCGGCGACCGCTCGCTCGCTGTGGGTTACACTGTCACCTTCGCCTTGGCTGTCCTCCCGCGAGGCGGCACCAAGGCATAGCCATACCCCAGACGAATGTCGACTTACGCTTCGGCCAAAGCACACCCAGACGAATTCCCACCCGCCGAATTCACTTCCAAAGAACTGCGCAAGCTGCGCAGCCTGAAGCATCCTTATGGCATTCAGAAGCTTCTCGACGACATGCCGTATCACCTGGAAGACACGGCGTGGTCGCCGCGCAAGGTGCTGGCCGAGCAGTCGTCGCACTGTCTGGAGGGGGCGATCTTTGCCGCGGCCGCGCTGCGGGCTAACGGATACCCTCCGCTGCTGCTCGACTTTGAGGCCGATCACGACACCGACCACGTGATCGCCATCTTCCGTCAGGATGGCTGCTGGGGCGCGGTCGCTAAGTCGAACTACACGGGATGCCGCTGGCGCGAGCCCATCTACCGCACGCTGCGCGAGCTGGCGCTCAGTTATTTCAATGCCTACTTCAATCTGCGGCGGGAACGCACGCTGCGCCGCTATTCCCTCCCCGTGAACCTCAAGCGCTTCGACCGCCGGCACTGGATGACCACCGACCAGCCGGTCTGGTTCATCGTCGATCACCTTTTCGAGATCAAGCACTATTCCCTGCTCACCAAGGCGCAGGAAAAGCGGCTGCACCGCGTCGACGAGCGGCTGTTTCAGGCCGAATGCCTCGGCAAGGCCTTCAAGGTGCGCGACTAGACTGCGGACTCCCGATGCGGAGGCACTCAAGATCCCCCGCCCCGCTGGCGCGAACACGGGGGTCGGAATGACGCGGCGAGACTTGTGGCGATTTGAAGAACCGCCACCGGGAAGGACGAGGGCGCGTCAGCGAATGAATTGCTTGGGCCAACCGAGGTCCGGCTAAAGCTCCCACGCCCCTCTGCCGATAACTTCACTGGAGAATTCTGCTTGCCTTCCCGGCATCTCAGGACGCACTCTGTTGGAAGTGGTCCGGGTGGCGGGAGGGCTGTTCACGCCCAAGAGTGGGGAGAGCCGGGTTTGGAAGTGCGCAGTCATCCCGGGACCGGTCGGACTCGCGATGTTGTGGAACAGCGACGTCATCCCCGGTTCAAGCTCGAGACCGATATCCGGATCTACCCGCGCAACTGTCCCGTGGTGCGTGGCCACACCGTCGACATCAGCGAATCGGGAATCTCCGCCATGCTGGCTTCGGAGGTCCCTATGGGCGAAGTAGTTCGTCTCGAATTTGCCCTGGCCCCGGGCGACGTGGAAATCTTCGCTCTGGTGCGGCAGAGAAACGCGTTTCGCTTCGGTTTCGAATTCCTGGCCAGCTCCGCTCTCGAAGTTGTAGGGCGTGCCTGTCGGCAACTGAGCATGGAGCAAGCGCTTTTCGGCGGGGAGCGTTCCTGAAATCTCTCCGGGCTGTCTTTCCTGCCAACGCCCTCACCGACTCCACGTAAGATGGGGATATGCATCCCCGCTGGCTCGCCGTGCTTGTCGTCGCCTGGACGTTACCGGCGACAGCACAATCTGCGCCCGCAGCCACGCCACCGCAGCCATCGTCCCGGCAGGAGCCGGCTCCGGCGTCGCCTTCGACTGCCGGAGGAGATCTCAGCGCAGCGGATGTCGCGAAGCTCGATCTGACTCCTGATGCCAACGGCAAGCTCTCGCAACCGCAGATTCAGCAGCTGTTTCGGGTCGTCGCCGACAAGGACCTGGAGAATCAGAAGCGGCAGCGCGACTACACCTACACCGAGCGGGAGGTCGACAAGAAGCTCGACGGCCACGGAGAGGTCAAGTCCACCGAATCGCGCACCTACGACATCATGGATATTGACGGCGAGCCGGTCTACCGGCTCGTCAAGAAAGACGACAAACCGCTCGACGCCAAAGATGCGGCGAAGGAAGACGAAAAGATTCAGAAGATTATCGACAAGCGCAAGAACGAATCCGACGACGATCGCCGCAAGCGCCTGGAAAAAGAAGAAAAGGAACGCGAGGATAACCGCAAGTTTGTGCTCGAGGTGGCCGACGCCTATAACTTCACGCTGCTGGGCACCGAGGCGGTCGACGGGCGCGACGCCTGGGTGATTGCGGGCGAGCCGCGTCCGGGCTTCGAGCCCCACATGAAGGAAGCGAAGTTCCTCTCGAAATTCCATGGAAGGGTGTGGATCGACAAGGCCGACCTGCAGCTTTCGAAGCTGGATGTCGAGGCCATCGATACGGTGTCGATCGGGCTGTTTCTGGCGCGCATCCACAAAGGCACGCGCGTGATGCTGGAGCAGACGCGGGTGAACGATGAAGTCTGGCTGCCGCGTCACCTGACCTTCAACGTGGACCTGCGCCTCGCCCTGGTCAAAGGCTATAAGGTCGACGGCGACCAGACCTACAGCGACTACAAGAAATTCCGCACCTCGGCGAAGATTGTCGGCTACGGCGAAGTGAAGGAGAAGTAGCGGGCTCGAGCGCGCGCCGGCTCCGTTTCACTCAACGCAGATGCAAAGATCCTTCGCGGCAAAGCGCGCCGCGCAGGACGATAATTCCGGTTGGGCTCCCGGACTTTTGCCGAGCCCGTGTTTCTCCCGTCCCGACTATTCCCTTCAGTGGTGGATCGGCATCAGTTCCACCCAGTCGTAGCCCGCAGCTCCATTCGGATTGAAGTTGGCATTCGGGCTCTGCACGACGGTCGTCGCGTTGCTCGTCGCCGGCCCGTTGACCCAGGTGTGGGTGAAGCGGCCGCTCACGGTGGAGGTCTCCCCGGTCTGCGGATTCGCGTAATACTGCTGGTCCAGCAGGATGTCCTGATAGTCGCGGGTGCGCGCCGTGCTTTGATCCATCTGCGCGATGAAGTTGTGCGCCTGCTGGGTCTGCCGGTTCATCTGGTCGGCCGCGTTCTGCTGGCTGATCTGGAACTGGCGGTTCTGGCTGGCCATGAAGGCTTCGTGCTGGCGCGTCATGGCGTCCATGAAGGCCTGCGATTGCTGCTGGTTGATCGCGGTCTGCTGCTGGATGGAGTGGATGATGTTGTTGGTGATCTGCTGCTGGTGGTTGTTGGTGGCCTGCACGAAATCGGGGTTCAACTGCATGCTGTTGAGAATGGCGTTGAGTCCGGGGTCATATTGATCGAGTTTGCCGCTGGGCGCGCGGCGGGTGTAAACGTTGGTCGTGACCGCGAGGAAGCGCGTCCACGCCTGGTGTCCGGGATGAGGCCCGCCGTTGTAGATGAAGACCGATTTCGGCATCTCTTTGTAGACCATCTCCACCCGCATCCATTCTTCTTCGTGAAATCCTTCCCAGTCGTAGTGCAGGCGGGTGCGCGAAAAATCGATGCTGTCGTATTCAGCGGGCATGCGCCACTGACTGGCGGATTGCGCCATCTGCTCGTTTTTTCGCTCGAAAAACTGGTGGGCCTGCTGGATGTCGAGCGTGGGCTCGTTACGATCGATCTGCGGGTTGGGACGGGTGCGGTAAGCGAACATGGCAGCATAGTCGGCCGAGGACATGGGCGCGAAGAACTTGCAGGCCTGCCCCATCGGACGAGCGTTCTGTTCTTCCCAGTAGTAAAAATCGAGCCGGGGCGCGATCTGCACGCCGATAGCGGCGTCCGGACTGGTGGCGCGCAAGGCAATGCTCTGGTAAACCATGCCGCTGCAGCCCGGCCCGTGGAGCACCGTGCCTTCAAAAACCCAGTCTTTCGGAACGACGATGGTGAACGCGACGAGGTTGTTGTAGAAGGGGTCGCGCACTTCGACCTGCCTGGTCGATCCGAAGATTTTCTCGATGACGGCTCTTGCATCCGGGACCGGTTCGGCATTGGGGGATGGGTTGGCCGCGGCCTGCTGCGCGAGCGCGCCCGGCGCGGCAATATGGAATGATGCGAGCAGCAGCGCCATCACACCGGCGGCAGCAATCGACCTGGTTTTCATCGTTTATTCTCCTCTCCGAGATGGAATGCGAACGAGCCGGCAAGGCCGCCAGAGAGGGGTGGCCGCCTCGCTTCCCGCAGAATCTTGAACCCTGGATGTGAGCCCCAAAAGACACGTAGATACTAAGCAAGGGAAATCCGGCGCGCAAGTGGTGCCGGGAATGACGCTGAGACGACTGCTCCTGATACACTGCCCAGTACTTCTTCATTCAGTCTCATTTCATCTGTGAGGCGATGCCATGTTTTCCTTTACCCGGCGTGATCTGCTTCGTTCCAGCCTTGTGGTTTCCGCGTCCACACTGATTCCCGGCCCGCTGCGCCGGGCGCAGGCGCTGCTGGCGTCGTATCCGGCAGCCGCATCCGCCGAAGCGCAATCGGCTCTGGCTCCCCGTGAACACCTGCTTTTTGATTTCGGATGGAAATTCTTTCAGGGCAATGGCGCGGACCCCAGGCGCGACCTCGGCTTCGGCATGGGGCAGGGAGATTTCGCCAAGTCCGGCGATTTTTCGTTCGCCACCGCAAAGTTTGACGACTCGAAGTGGCGCGCGCTCAACCTGCCCCACGACTGGGCTGTCGAGTTGCCCTTCGTCTGGGACGAGGAGCAGCAGTCTCACGGCTACAAGCCGCTGGGGCGGCGCTATCCGGAGACCAGCGTCGGATGGTACCGGCGCGAGTTCGAGATTCCGAAGGCAGACGAAGGCAAGCGCATCAGCGTGCTGTTCGATGGCGCTTTCCGCAGCACGCTGGTGTTTCTCAACGGGTACTTCGTCGGCCGCAATGACAACGGCTATGCGCCGTTTTGCTTCGATGTGAGCGATTTCGTGAACTATGGCGGAAAGAACTATCTCGTCGTGCGCGTGGACGCGAGCTTCGGCGATGGATGGTTCTACGAAGGCGCAGGGCTTTACCGGCATGTGTGGCTGACGAAGACCGATGCGCTGCATCTGGGGCAGTGGGAGAGCTACGTGCGCGCCGGCGTCAAGGGCAACGCGGCCGCTCTCAACCTCGGAACCGTTGTGCAGAACCAGGGCAAGGAAGCGAAGAGCTGTCGCGTGCGCTGGCAGATTCTCGATCCCTCGGGCAAAACCGTGGCTTCGGCGGAAGCGGCGCCGCAATCGGTGGAGGCGGACGGCTCTGCGGTTTTCGCCGCGAACGCGAATCTCGCCAGTCCCGCGCTGTGGTCGCCCGAGACGCCGACTCTCTACTCTGCCGTGGTCTCCGTCGAATCTTCGGGAAAGACGCTCGACGCCGAGCGCGTGACCTTCGGCGTTCGTGACATCAAGTGGGATGCGGACAAGGGATTCTTCCTCAACGGCAAGCGGGTCGAACTCAAAGGCACCTGCAACCATCAGGATCACGCCGGAGTCGGCGCGGCGCTTCCCGACCGGCTGCAGTGGTATCGGCTCGCCGTCCTGAAAGAAATGGGCGGCAACGCCGTGCGCACCTCGCACAACATGCCGACGCCCGAGTGGGTCGAGGCCTGCGACCGCATGGGCATGATGATGATGTGCGAGACCCGGCTGATGAGCGCCAATCCGGAAGGCATGGCGCAGCTGGAGGCGATGATCAGGCGCTATCGCAACTCGCCGTCAATTGTCATCTGGTCGATGGGCAACGAGGAATGGACGATGATGTACGAGCCGCAGGGCGTGCACGTGATCGACGACATGATCGCGCGAACCCACGAGCTCGATCCCGCGCGCATGTGCACCGCGGCGGTCAACACGGCGTTTGACACGCACTTCCCTGAGCAGCTCGACGTGATGGGCTTCAACTACAACCTGAATGTCATCGATGGCTGGCACAAGGCGCATCCGAAGGTGCCCAGCGTGGGCTCGGAAACCGCCAGCACAGTCTCGACGCGCGGCGTCTATGCGACCGACAAGACGCGCAATTGGGTGAGCGCCTACGACCTGAATCACACGGATTGGTCGGAGGTGGCGGAGGAGTGGTGGAAATTCTATGCGGCGCGCGAATGGCTGAGCGGCGGCTTTGCCTGGACCGGCTTCGACTATCGCGGCGAGCCGACGCCCTACGGCTGGCCGTCGATCAACTCGCAATTCGGCATTGTCGACATGTGCGGCTTCCCCAAGGACAATTTCTATTACTACAAATCGTGGTGGGGATCGGAGCCGGTGCTGCATCTGTTTCCCCACTGGAACTGGGCAGGACGCGAGGGCGAGCCGATTGCGGTGTGGGTCCACTCCAATCTGGATTCGGTCGAGCTGTTTCTGAACGGCAAGAGCCAGGGATCGAAAAAGGTCGAGCCGCTCACCCATCTGCAATGGAGCGTGGTCTACGAGCCGGGCGTGATCGAGGCGCGCGGGACCAAAGACGGCAAGGTCGTGCTGACGGAAAAGCGCGAGACCACCGGAGACCCGGTAGCGATTCGCGTGACCAGCGACCGAAAGGAAATCAATGCTGACGGCGAAGACGTGGCCGTGCTGACCGTCGAAGTCATCGACAAGGAAGGGCGCGCGATTCCGACGGCGGGCAACAAGATCAGCTTCAAGATCACGGGCGAAGGCTCACTGATCGGCGTGGGCAACGGCGATCCCAATTGCCAGGAATCCGACAAGGAGCCGGAGCGCAGCCTGTTCAGCGGCCTGGCGCAGGTGCTCGTGCAGTCGACACGCACGCCGGGGACGATCACCGTCGAGGCGTACTGCAAACCGTATCCGCGGCCGGTGCTGCCGGCAGTGCAGGTGACGATCACCACGAAGAAGGTGGAACTGCGGCCCAACGTGGCGTAGAACAACTCAACGGTGATTTGTCATCCTGGGGTGCCGCTTTCCGCCGAAGGATCCGTGCAACTTCCAGGCAAACTGCAGAGATCCTTCGCCCCCAAAGGCTGCGGTCAGGATGACAAGAGAAGCGCTTTGCCCTTCCCATCCGGTGGTGTCCTAAATTGGGACACTACCTCCCATCTGATGCCCGTGTCCTGGCGTTTATAATAGAAAGATTCCCTGGCGGCGAAATTCGCATCTGCGGAGCTGCCGGCGAAAAGCAGCTTCCTCCCCTTTCGCTTCGCGCAGGGTCGGAGTGACAAATCGTTAGTAAGGGCTTCCGAGGGCCAAGGTCCGCGGCCTGTTCTTCCCGAGGGTCCGGTTTTCGATGGATTTCAAATTAGTTTCCAGCTACAAGCCGCAGGGCGATCAGAAGGCGGCGATCGAGGCGCTGACGCGTGGCGTGTTCGATCGCGAGCAACATCAGGTGCTGCTCGGCGTCACCGGGTCGGGCAAGACGTTCACCATGGCGAAGGTGATCGAGGCGCTGAATCGTCCGACGCTGGTGATGGCGCATAACAAGACACTGGCGGCGCAGCTCTATCACGAGTTCAAGAGTTTTTTCCCGCACAACGCGGTCGAATATTTCGTCTCGTATTACGACTACTACCAGCCCGAGGCCTACGTTCCGGCCGCCGATCTCTATATCGAAAAGGAAGCGACCATCAACGACGAGCTCGACAAGCTGCGGCTCTCGGCCACGCGCTCGCTGTTTGAGCGGCGCGACGCGCTGATTGTGGCGTCGGTGAGCGCGATCTACGGTTTGGGATCTCCCGAAGCCTATTACGGCATGATGCTGTTTCTCGAAAAAGGCCAGAAGGTGAAGCGCGAAGTCATCACGCGCAAGCTGGTCGACATTCTGTACGAGCGCACGAACGGCGAGTTCCGGCGCGGGACGTTTCGCGTGCGCGGCGACGTGATCGAAGTCTTCCCCACCTACGACGACATGGCCTACCGCATCGAGATGTGGGGCGACCAGGTGGAAACGCTGTCGCAGATCGATCCGCTGTTTGGCACGGTCAAGCAGAAATATGCGAGGCTGCCGATTTATCCCAAGACGCATTACGTAATGAAGGACGAGACGCGTGCGGCGGCCGTCGACTCGATCCGGAAAGAGCTGGCCTGGTGGGAAGTCGAACTGGAAAAGCAGGGACGGCTGGTGGAATCGCAGCGCGTGCATCAGCGCACGATGTTTGATCTGGAAATGATCAAGGCGATGGGCTACTGCCACGGCATCGAGAATTACTCGCGGCACTTTACCGGGCGGCTGCCGGGGGAGCCTCCGCCGACGCTGCTCGACTACTTTTCGCGCGATTATCTGATGTTCATCGACGAGTCGCATCAGACGGTGCCGCAGTTGCGCGGAATGTATGCCGGCGACCGCTCGCGAAAAGAAGTTCTGGTGGAGTACGGATTCCGTTTGCCCTCGGCGCTCGACAATCGTCCGCTGACGTTTGAGGAGTTCGAGCACCGCACGAACCAGATCGTGTATGTTTCGGCGACGCCGGGGCCCTACGAGCTGACGAAGTCGGCGGGCGTGGTGGTCGAGCAGATTATCCGGCCGACGGGGCTGATCGATCCTCCGGTCGAGGTGCGGCCGGTCAAGGGACAGATCGACGACCTGCTGCACGAGATTCGCGCCCGCGCGGAAAAAGGCGAACGCGTATTGGTGACGACCTTGACCAAGCGCATGGCCGAGGATCTGGCCGAGTATTACGCCGAAGTCGGGGTGAAGTGCCGCTACATGCATTCCGAGATCGAAACGCTGGAGCGGGTGAAGATTCTGCGCGACCTGCGCAAGGGCGAGTTCGATGTATTGATCGGTATCAATCTATTGCGCGAAGGGCTGGATTTGCCCGAGGTCTCGCTGGTCGCGATTCTGGATGCCGACAAGGAAGGCTTCCTGCGGTCAAGCGGATCGCTGATCCAGACCATCGGGCGCTGCGCGCGGCACTTGAACGGACGCGCGATTCTGTATGCCGACCGCATGACCGATTCGATGAAGCGCGCCATGGATGAGACTTCTCGACGACGCGCGATCCAGCAGGCCTATAACGAGGCGAACGGGATCACTCCGGAGTCGATTGTGCGTCCGGTGGATATGTCGCTGGCGGCGATCGTGGCGGCGGATTATGCCGATGTCTCGGTCAGCGAAACCGAGGGCATGCCGGAATTCAAGTCGCAGGAAGAAGTTGACAAGTACATCGCGAAGCTCGAAGACGAGATGCGCGAGGCCGCCAAGCGGTTTGAATTCGAGAAGGCGGCAAAGCTGCGGGATACGATCAAGGAGTTGCGGACGAAGGAGTTTCTGTTCGCGTGAGATATGGCTGCAAGCGATCCACTCTTCAAGCGTTTGCTAAGGGAGTTACGCCCCAGTTTGGCGAAACAAGGATTCCGACGCAGAGGCCAGAACTTCGTAATTGAGTCCGGTGAGTGCTGGGGCATAGTCAACTTTCAACGGACCCTTTATCCCACTACCGGCCAAACAAAGTTCACTGTCAATGTAGCTATAGCGTCGAAAACGGTACTCCGTTTCTATGGTCAGCGGGACGACAAACCGCCGCGACATTACGCCTGCCATTGGGGAGTTAGGATCGGTCACTTTATGGATCATCGCGATAAATGGTGGACGTTATCGGATGAGGCCTCCTATCGCACCGCGCTATCCGACCTAGACCAAACGCTCGCCACGAAGGTTCTTCCCGTCTTGAAGAGTCATCTGACCGAGTGCGAGCTTCTGGCACTCTGGGAATGGACTGTAGGAGGCTTCGAATACCCAATGCTCAAACATAAATCGGTGCTGCTCGCGGAACGAGGCGAGTTTGAGAAGTTGCCCGCCATTTTCGAGCGGATCCGGGAGATCTGTCATGGCGGAGCGGCGGAGAGCGCATCGGAAGGGCACATTAAAAAAGTACAGGAGCGCCACTGGGTCAAAGTGCAGTAGGCTTGCCCCTCATCTGTTACCGCCCAGGTAGTCGGCTGGCGCCAGAATCTTAATTCCTCGCCATGGATTCATCCTCAGCAAATCCTCATCTCCCGTGATGATCACATCTGCCCGGCCGTTCAGCGCTACCTCCAGAAACTTGTCATCGTTTGGATCGCGGCATTCGCGGACGAGCTGAATTGCGGGAACCATTTCCGCGACGCGTTCCAATTGAGCAAGGAAAATCGCGCGCCCCTCTCGGCTGAGATACCGATCGAATTTCGGGCGGAATGGAACTTTCTTCAACTCCTCCATGGTGGACTCGGAAAAAAGCAGGGCGCCACGATCGATCGCGCTGTCCACCACCCGACGGGGCATCGACGGTGCGAGAATGGCAGCACCGACGAGCACATTCGTATCGATAACAAGACGATCCACGAGCGGCGCTTCAATCCTTCAGAATGTCCGCGAGTATTTCCTCGGTCATTCCGCGCTCTGCGGCTTCGGCAGCGATGCGATCCATTGTGCGTTTGAGTTCGGCGATATTGGACTTGCGAATGCGCTCGTATTCTTCCGCAGACATGATGACAACAAAATCGCGATTCTGTTTGCGAACGAGAACGGGCTCTCGCAGGGCGGATTCGGCGATGCTTCCGAAACGCTGCTGGACGTCAGTAGAGGTGACGACTCTCATTTATCCATTATAGATAAAATAGATAATATGACAAGTAATCGTTTGAAATTTCTTGGCCGAGCTGAATTACCGTCCATACGCCGCGCTGGCGGCCAGGGGCTTGCGGTAGACGGTGTATCCGTCGAAGGTTTCGGAGCGGAAGTTCAGGTTGGGGGCGGAGAGCTTCTCGGTTTGACTGAGAAAGAGATAGCCGCCGGGCTCAAGATACAGATGCAGGCGTTCAAGCAGGGCCGAGCGCTGGGTGCGCGAGAGATGCGGCAGCACGTCCATGCAGAAAATGCAGTCAAAGCGCCCGATGTAAACCGGTTTGGTCAGGTTCATCGTATTGAAGGTGACCAGGCTGCGCAGGCGCGGCTTGACTAAGAGGTGAGCGCTGTTGGCTTCCGGCGGCGCGGGGTTGTTGTTCGTTCCGTTCGGCGCTGCGCCGTTCGAGCCATTGGTCGGCCCGCCGCTGGCATTGCCGATCTTCGAAAAGCAGGCGCGGATGTTCGCCGGGGGCAGCCCGGCCAGAGCAGATTGCGGATAGAGTCCGCGCTCAGCCACCTCGATGGACGATGGCAGCAGATCGGTGCCAACGATGTGAATCGACCAGTCCCTGGTGGGCGCGGACGGCGTCGCGGCCGAAGCTTCGATGCCTCCATTCCGGCCGGCTGGCGGCTTTTCTTTGGTTCCGTTGCCGTTGGTCGCGGCGCCGGCTGAGCCGTTGCCGTTTCCCCCGGGCACCAGTTCGCAGAGTGCCATGGCGATCGAATACGCTTCTTCGCCGGTGGCGCATCCGGCGCTCCAGATGCGCAAGGTGCAGAGGCCGTCGTCAGATTTGCGCGCGCACAGTTGCGGAGCGACGTACTGGGCGAGCGCGCTCATCGCCCCGGGATGGCGGAAGAATCCGGTCTTCACATTGAGCACGCCATCGAGGAAATGCGGCAGCAACGATGGGTCCTGATCGGAGGCGCGGAAGCGGCCAAGCAGCGTGGCTGCCGAATCCAATTCCTGGCTCTCCAGGTATTCGGCCACGTGCGCCGACAAGGCGCTGTTAGGACAGTCGAGCAGAATGCCGGCCTGCCGCTCCACCAGCAGGCGCAGCTCCGACAGCTCGTGCTCGAGTATCGCCACTCCGGCCATCAATCGATGCATAGATCCTTCCCCGGTTGGGGGCGTGCTGCCTTCGAAAGCATTCAGTCCACAGCGCCGTACAGGGGGAGAATCTGTTTCCTTCTTCGAACTCGCTCCGTTCGAACTTAAACGTCGTTCGGTCTCAACTTCCTTTCGGGCTCAACCGTCAAGACTTTCGAGCTCACGCCGTCAGGCACCCGCCGCCGCCGCATACGAGCGGCCGGAATCGCGCTGCGCCTGCTGCGCCACCACGTTCATTTCTTTTTCCAGCGAAGAAAATCGCTGCATGATTTCGTGGATGCGCAGGGTCATATTGCGAATGGTCTCGATTTGCGCCCGGGTCTGCGCCGACAGGCTGCCGGGCTCGAGCAGCAGCAGGTCGGAATTTCCCAGCACCGAGGTCAGCGCGTTGTTCAGGCTGTGGCGCATTTCAAGCATGTAGCGGCCCAGCATCGCCTGGCGCTCCAGCGTGGAGCAGGCCAGCTCCGCCGAGCGCGCCCGCGACTCGGCCCGCGAGCGGTGTACGGCTTCACTCGCCGCCAGCACCAGAGTCTCCAGCCAGTGCGTGGTCTCCATCGAGTCGGTGGGCCGCAGGATGGAGATGCGCGGCCAGCGGTCGCGCACCAGTTGCGCGGTCGCGGCGTCATGGCAGACATAAAACACCGGCTGCCCGGTCGAATGCAGCGGCTCGAGAACGACGGAAAGCAGCTCGCGGCGCAGCTCGCCGACAATGGCCACATCGAAGGCGTCGACCGCGAAGCGCGGCCACAACTCCCCGCTGAGAAGCGTGAAAGTCGGAAGCGTCCGCTCCATCTGCCAGCGCGCGGTGATGCGCCGGGAGAAATCGACATCGTCGGAGATGATCAGTACGGTCGGAGTATCCACGACTTCGGGTTCCCTTGTTTCCCTTTTCAAAGCTTGTGGCCGGATTCGGTCTCCGGATCCGGATCCCAGCCCGGCGTGCCGGAAACCTCAAATTCCGGCGTCTCGGAGCTGGCGGCCGCGGCTTGCGCCTGTGGCTTGACGGCGGGCGCCGCCGGAGCCTTGGCTAACGCCTTGGCCGTCACCGCTGGCTTCGCACTTTGTGCGGATGCACCTGCTTTGGCGGCTGCGGCCGCCGGAGCATTCGCCGGTTTCGCGGGACGAGCCGGCGCTGCGGCCGTTGCCTTGGCCGGAGCCGCTGCTGCGGGTTTCGCCGCCGGCGGCGGAGTCTTTCCCTGCCCCAGCGCGTATTCCACCGAAGCCCGCAGATCGACCAGCATGCGCAAGGGCTGGCCGGAGGAGTATTCCGCCTGGAACATGACTTTCCACGACTGGCAGATCATGCGCAGCCGGATGATCGGCTCCTGCGCGGAAAACTGGGCGCGCCGGCAGTCGATGGTCTGTACTCCGCGCTCTTCGAGTTCCGTGAGGCCGTCGAGAATGGTGTTCAGGTCGCCGAGCATCAGCTTGAAGAAGGCGCGGCGCATGAGATAGCCGAAGCGGGCAAACGCCACCAGCGCCACCGGAAGATAGAAGAGCTCGCCCGCCTGGGTTTTGGCCTTGCGGCCCTGCTCCAGAATGCCGCCGTGCAGCAGATCGTCGAGCGAGCGGCAGCGGCGCGCCGACTCGAGCACCCGGTCGAGGGCGTTGAGCCACACCGGAGGCTTGAGTTCGACCTGGCCGAGAACCGGCTCCAGCGCCTGGGCCACATAACCGAGGTCGACTTCGGCGTCGATCAGGCCGGTCGGAGCCATCTGGCTGAAGTACTGCACTAGCAGGAAATCCACCTTGTCGCGGATCGCATCGGACTTGGCTGCCCGGGATAGAAAATGCTTGAGCAGATCGAGCAGGCCTTCGGGGGTGGCCAGCGAGCTGGTCTGCAGAAACTGGCGCAGCTGGTGCACCTGGACGCGCTCGTCCATTTCCTCGATCCAGTGGTTGGCCTGCTCCACCGAATCTTTTCCGGGGGTCTCCACGCCGGCTTCCAGATCGGCGCAGACCTTGACGTCGATGACGAATTCACGCGCGAGCTCAAAGTAAATGGGATAGAGCTGGCGGGCGTTGTGCCACTGGGCCGCGAGGTCCCTGGTCGGAGCGGCCGGCGGTTCGGAGTGCGGGGTGGCGGAATGGTCGGGTGTTGGATGAGTCATGATTTCACGATCCAGTTGGGCACTTCCTTGAGAAAGCGCGCTGCAATCACCGTCTGGCTGGGGTGATACTGCACGGCCACGACCGCGGCCTCGATATCGAAGGCGCCGTCGCTGGTGCGCAGGCGGATGCGGTCGGCAAATTCCAGAGGGGTATGGCAGGCGAACAGGACTTCCCGGGGAGTGCCGAATTCGATCACCGTGCTTTCGCTGAAGCTGGCCGTCGAGGAGCCTTCCGCCGACAGCGTGCGCGCCAGCTGTACCGGGATGCGGACCGGCGCGGCCTCGGGAAAAAAGCGGGCCAGGCTCGCCACCGTGCTGGCGTGCTGCGCGCTGCGACCCGTGGCTGTGGCTGATTGCGCCAAGCGGAAAAACGCCCCTGACCCAGATTCGTTGTGCCCGATTGCAAAATGCGGTCGGGCTCCCCCTCTTCCCGGTTAGGAAGAGCATTTGGGGAGCCGGTATCCGCGGTTCGATTGAGGATGAAGCAAAGAAGACACCATCTCAGGGAACGGAAGGACTAGCACCGAGGTGAAAGTGTTTTCAGCGGGTTAGCGGAGATTTCGAAAGTCCGGATGAAGATAAGGCGCGGCTCGTGTCTCAGGATGAGACAAGGAGTCTCAAATCAGAGGGGCGAGGGGGCGAGGGTGTTCCGGTTTCTCGTCCCCATATTTTCTCCGTGTTTCTTTTCGAAATTGGATACGGCTAAGTGACCACGGGCGCAGACATCAGGGAGGAGTTGTGATATGACGTACGGCAACGTGACCATTAGTGTTGCCCAATTCGAAGGAGCCCGGTTGGACCGGCATGCCATGAAGCGGTGTCCCCTGTGCCTGTTCCTCCTGTTCGTCCCACTGTTCGCTACCTCGCTGGCTCATTCTCAAGGCGTCGGGTGGCCCAGGTTTTGAACCCGGTACGGACGAACATTAAAGTGGGTGCCCCACTCTTCGCGTTCTGTGCGAAGGGTGGGAGCGATGCCGCTTGCAGCGCCAACGTTCACACTGCGGAGAATCTCATGGTACAAGCCGCATCGTACCCGCCCTTGCCAAATACGCAAGGACGGGGCACCCTCAGCCGTGAAGGGGGAAGAAAGATCCAACTGTGAAAGGCCGGGCCACCCGCCCCACGCTTTCGCTCAGCGGCTTTCATGAGGGGTTGCCCCACCCTTGTCGCTCGCGGGTTTGGAGCGACAGGGTGGGATTTCTCCCATGATGGGTACCCCCCCTCGCATGCCAATCCCACCCTCTCGCAAAAAACGCGAGAACGGTGGGGCAAACCCAAGAATGGGAATTCAACCCGAAAGGTTGGGCCAGCCCCGCCACATCCCTGGCGCCAGCCCGCCGCTTCACTGCAGCGTCTGGCTCGACGATCCGGACTCCGGCGCTCCCACGCTGATGTTGTAGCGCTTCAGCTTGCGATAAAGGGTGGCGCGGCTGATGCCGAGCATGCGTCCGGCGAGGGCCTTGTCGCCTTTGACCTGCTCGAAGACGCGCTGGATGGTGGCGCGTTCGATGTCCTCAAGGTCGGTGGCCGCACCGCCCGACTGCGGCGCGGGAGCGAGCGGGCGCGACAGCGAGAGATCGGGATCGAAGGCCGCGGGCCTTCCGGGCGCGGGGCTGGGCGGCGGCGTCAGCATCGTCGCCGATCCGGCGGCGATCGAGGGCGGCAGATCGCCGAGATCGATGATGCGTCCGTTGCCCAGGGCGACGGCGCGCTCGATGCAGTTTTCCAGTTCGCGCACATTGCCCGGCCAGTCGTATTGCATCAGCGATTTCATGGCCGCCGAGGAAACCTGCAGTCCCGAGCCGGGTGCGTAGCGCTCGATGAACCAGTGCACCAGCATGGCGATATCGCTGCGGCGCTCGCGCAGCGCGGGCACATGTAAAGTCACAACGTTGAGGCGGAAATAAAGATCCTTGCGGAAGGCTCCGGTTTTGTAGGCGGCTTCGAGATCGCGGTTGGTGGCGGCGATGACGCGCACGTCGACCTTGACTCGCTGATTCGATCCCACCGGGCGGACCTCTTTTTCCTGCAGTACGCGCAGCAGCTTGGCCTGCAGTTCGAGGGGAAGCTCGCCAACCTCGTCGAGGAAGATGGTGCCGCCGTCGGCGGCCTGAAAGAGTCCCTGCTTGGATTTGAGCGCGCCGGTGAAGGCTCCTTTTTCGTAGCCGAAGAGCTCGCTCTCGATCAGCGTGGGGACGAGCGATCCGCAATCGACGGCCACAAAAGGGCGCGAAGCGAAGGCGCCGCGGAAATGAATGGCGCGGGCGACGAGTTCTTTGCCGGTGCCGCTTTCGCCGTAGATGAGCACCGGGGTGCGCGTGTCCTTGAGACGCGAGACCATGCGCAGGACTTCCTGAATGCGGGCGGAGGAGCCGACGATGCCGTGGACGGCGGTTTCCGAATCCATGCGCTGGCGGAGGAATTCGTTTTCCTCGACCAGACGGACTTTCTCCGCCATGCGGCGCAGGAACAGGCGCAGCTCTTCGAGCGGCGAAAACGGCTTGGTGATGTAATCGTAAGCGCCGAGTTTCATGGCCTGCACGGCGGTTTCGATGGAGCCGTGTCCGGTCATGAGCGCGACTTCGGTGCGGGGCAGCAGCTTTTTGACGCGCTCGAGAAATTCGAGTCCGGTCATGTGCGGCATGACCAGATCGGAAAGCACCATGTGGGTAGGCTGCTCTTCGAGCAGGGCGAGAGCGGACTCGCCGCTTTCGGCCTCCAGGCAAACGAAGCCGAGCGCCTCGCCGACGGTCACACAGAGTTTGCGAATGGTCTGCTCGTCATCGACCACCAGCAAGCGGACTTGGAGGTCCTGTTTGCTTCCCGAATTATTCACTGCGCCTTCCCCATGGCTTTCGAAACCGCCTCGATCAACTGCTGCACGCGGAAAGGTTTTTCCACGCAGGGCGCGCCGGTCTGGCGCAGCGTGGCAACTGTCTCTTCGTTGGCGATGTCGCCGGTAATGAAGACGACGCGGGCAGCCAGTTCAGGACGGTTGCGGGCGATCCAGGCGTGGACCTGGCCGCCGTCGACGCCGCCGGGCGTGCGCATGTCGGAGACGACGCCGAGGAACGATCCGTTTTCCAGCAGGCGCAAGGCTTCAACTCCCGATTCGCAGCAGATGACGGGATAGCCGCTGCGCTCCAGGGCGGCGCGGACGTAAGCCATCACGGCAGGCTCGTCCTCGACGAGCAGGACGGGCAGCGGTTGCGGTTTGACGGCGGGAAGGCTCATTTTTGAAGAACTCCTGCGGCGACGCTGAGCGTCGCGTTATGCGCCGCGGGCAGCCGGACGATAAACGTCGCGCCCTGCCCGCCAAGATTGTTGTGACAGAGAATCTCGCCCCCGTGCTCCTTGACGATCCCGTAGCAGATGCTGAGGCCGAGGCCGGTGCCTTTGCCGACTTCCTTGGTAGTGAAGAACGGGTCGAAGATTTTGTCGGGATGGGAGATGCCCTTGCCGTTGTCGCGGAACGAGACCTCGACGGCGTCCCCGGTTTTGGTCGACATGATTTCGATCCGCGCCGGGCGGCCGCTCTCGTGCACCGCGTCATAGGCGTTGTTGAGAATGTTGAGGAACACCTGCTGCAGCTGATGGGCATCGCCCATCACCGAAGGCAGGTCTTCATCGAGATGCTCGATGACGTCGACGCCATGGCTGGTGAAATCGTAGGAGCGCAGCTGCACGGTGCGGCGCAGGATGGCATTGAGCTGCACCGGGACGCGCTGCGGCGGCATCTGGCGGGCGAAGCTCAGCAGGTTCTGCACGATCTGCTTGGTGCGCTGCGCTTCCTGCAGGATCACGCGCAGGTCCTTGCGCGCGGTGTCGGGCAAATCGGGGTTCTCCATCAGCAGGTCGGCGAAGCCGAGAATAGCGGTCAGCGGATTGTTGACTTCATGGGCGACGCCGGAGACCAACTGGCCGACCGCGGCCATCTTCTCGGCGTGCACCAGCTTGTCGCGCAGGATGGCGGAATCGGTGATGTCGGTCAGCACGGCGATGATGCTGGTGACCTCGCCGCGCTCATCGCGCATGGGGCTCAGGTTGGCGGAGAACTTGCCGGCAATGCCGTTGCCGCGCATGATCTCGAGCTCAAGATTGTCGGTGGGCTGGCCGTCGAGGGTGCTCTGCAGGGCGCTGGCGAGCTGGCGGACGAATCCGGGAGCAGCCAGCTCCAGCAGCGGACGCCCGACCAGTTCGCGCTGCTCGAAGCCGGCGTCGTACCAGCGGCGGTTGACGTAACTGACCAGGCCGGCGGTGTCGGCCACGGCGATCAGGCTCTGCGTGTGGTTGAGAATCTTGCCCGAGAAGTCGCGCTCGCGCTGCAGTTCCGACTGGTAGGTGCGCAGGCCGGTCACGTCGAGCATCAGGCCGCGAACCTGCAACAGGTTTCCGGAATTGTCGTACAGGCCGAAGGCATTGATCAGCACGTGGATGGGCGAGCCGTCCTTGCGCTTGAGCGTGGCCTCGAAGTTGTGAAGCGTGCCGCTCTCCTTCATGCGCTCGGCATGCAGTTCGCGCTGCTCAGGCGAGAAATAAACCTGGGTAGGAATATCGACCAGCAGCAGCTCCTCGCGGTTCTCGTAGCCGAGAATGCGCACCAGCGCGTCGTTGACTTCCACGAAGCGGCCGCCGGGCGTGGAGAAAAACAGGCCTTCCTGAATGTTGTCGAAGAGCTCGCGATAACGGCGCTCGGCCTCGCGCCGGTCGGTGATGTCTTTGAGCACGTGGATGGTTTGCGCGCCTTCCTGGCCGGCGCCATTCACCCGCGAAGTGGAAACCAGGTAGGTGCGGTCAAAAACGGGATGGACGAATTCGTCGGCATCATTGGCCAGCGTCCGGCAGAAAGGACAGGAGTGTGCGGCCATGTCGCTGGTCAGAGCCAGCAAGGTGCGCATATCGAGGCCTACCAGTTCCGCGGGAGGCACACCGATCATTTCCGCCAACGGGCGGTTCACGCGCAGGACTTTGTCGGCGTGATCGTGCACCACGATGAAGTCGGTGATGGCGTCGAAAATCGCCATCCAGTGCCGGTTCGCCTGCTCGATGCGGGTAAAGAGGCGGGCATTCTCGAGCGCCATGGCGCCGTGATTGGCCAGCGTCTCCAGAAAGACGCGGTCCTCGCGGCCGAGGGAACGGTCGTGCCCGGAAAGACAAAGCAGCCCGGCCAGTTGTCCGTTGGCGCCGGGCAGGCGCACGATCGTGCACTCTTTCCACTTCAGGGCGGAGGCGGATTCTTCGCCGAGCAACTCGGCCACTGTGCCCGAGACCACGGTTTCACTGTGATGGGCGGCGAACTCGGCGAGGCGCGGCGCGACGGTGCGATCGAGGACCAGATCGGGATTGACCTGGGGACTGGACTCGGCCAGCGGAGCCTCCGGCAGGCTCTCATTGATCAGGGACGGCGGATTTCCCGCAGATTGGCGATGGGAGCTCTCGCTCCTGCTCTCCGCTCCGAAGTCCGCGGCGGAACTCCCGGCAATCGGGCACGCGGCAACGATTTGAAAGCGGCCTTCCTGCGCCACGGCCAGCAATCCGGCAGTGGCATTGGTCAGAGTTGCGGCGCGGCCCACAAAGCGGCGGGCGAACTCCGGCAGGTGCAGCGCGGTGTCGATCTCCTTGGCGAGGTCAATCAGGGCTTCGGCGCGGCGGCGATGCTGCTCGGAGAGATGCAGATTGCGCGCCACCTCGAGCACGACCGCGGCCTGGTTGGAGAGAGCCCGCGCGCGGCGGATGTCCTCCTGCGAAATTCCGGTGCCGTCGAGGCGGTCGAGCACGCCAAACATGCCCAGCACCTGTCCGTTGCCGCCCAGCAGGGGCACGGCCAGAAATTGGCGGACCTGATATTTCGTGACGGTGTCGAGATTGATGCCGGGAACGCTGCTGGCTTCATCGGTCCAGAAGACTTCTTTCGTCCGCAGCGCGCGGGTGGCCACGCCCTCGGGAAACATCTCGTTGGCGCGGCGCGGCTCGCCGCGTTCGACGGCATAGCGGACCTGAAAGCGGTCCTCTTCGAGCAGCGCGACGAAGCAACGCCCGTAACCCAAGAAATCGGCCGCGTGAAGAACGAAGGCCTGCAGGAACGAATCAAGGCCGGCGCTGGCGTTCAGGGCCGAGGAGATTTCGAGCAATTGATGCAGTTCGTGGGCCTGGGCGTGCGCGGTGGCATAGAGCTCGGCATGAGCGACGGCAACGGCTCCGAAGCCGGCGATGGCCGAAACCAGCACCCGCTCCTCGGCGTTGAACACGCCTTCCTGGCGCGGATAGACGAGAATCGCGCCTTGCGTGCGCGAGGTGCGGAGCGGCGCCGCGATCAGCATTCCGGGAGAAACCAGGTTGCCCAGCGAATGGGCGTCGGAGCCAATCGATAAGGTCATGGTTTCGCCCGCGGCGACCGCGCGTTGCGCCAGGTCGGCCGCGAAGCGCAAGGTCTGCCGGTCATGGCGGGCGCGCGCAGCGGTGGCGAGTTGGGGAGTCTCCGCCGAAACCGCACGCAACTCGAACGGGCCCTCGTGCTTGAGCAGAACGCAGACCAGCCGGCTGTGCAGCAGCAGGCGTAAGCGGTCGGCCAGGGCTTCGATTACGGCGGAAACATCAGGCTTTCCATGCAGCGCATGGGCGACGTCGGCCAGAATCTCGGCGCGGCGATGTTCCTCGCGCGAGGCCTCGCTGAGGCGCATTGCCTCAAGCAGGCTGCCCAACTGGCCGGCGAGGATGGTCGCTTTCGCGGCCAGATCGGAGTTGAAGAAGTTCTCGTCGGTATCGTGCAGGAAGGCCGCCGCCCCGATGACCTCATTCGAGACCACCAGCGGAGCCGCCAGCACGGATTGGGCGCCGAACTGGCTGGCCAGAGGAAAACTGGCCGCGGCGACATGGTTGGCAAAAATCGTGCGCCGCTGCCGGATGGCCTCGGCCACCACGCTCTTCTGGTCCAGCGGCAGGCGCATGCCGGTGAATTCGTCGGACAGTTTGCCGTCCGCATGTTCGCCCACCAGCTCGGTAGCCGTCTCGCAGCGCCAGAAGTAGACGCCGGCGACCTGGAAGAAGGCGCGGGTGGCGCGGCAGAACAGATCAATGAGCGAGGCGGCGTCGATGCGGTCGCTGGCCTTAGCGGCCAGCAGCAGCAACAACTTCTGAAAGGACTCGTCGCTGCCGTGAGCCACAGCCGTCTCGGCCACCGCCGAAATATGGGGCGCACTCCCTGGAAGCTTCAGGGCCGAGGCGAGCGGCAATGGGAAGTGTTCACGATTCACAAGTGCTTGAATCTAAGGGGAAACTACGCGCCATCTCAAATTGAGTCAAGGAAAATGGCCCAAGGAGTGCCTTGGTGTGAAATCCCGAGACTTTTGGGTGAGACAGCGTCTCAGCCTGAGAAACAATCTATCTCAGGCGAGTCTGAGACGGGTCTTAATTTCGTTTTGAGATCGCGAGGCGATCCTGAGTTTACCTCTAAGATCCATCTTTGCAGGTAGATACGCCCCATTACTTCGGTTTTCCACGAATGTGACAGGTGGCCCGGGCGTTGCACGTTCTCGCAGCTAGTTCTTTTTGGGCCCAGGAGGAATTGTGTCTCACAGAACCGCGACCTTACTGTTGCTGGTTTGGTTGAGCGTAACGCCGATAGCCAATTCAGTTCCTTTGGTGGCGCAGCAGCAGGCGCAGAACGGACAGTCCAACAACGAAGAGTTTTTGCGCAGGGCGAAGAGCAGAGTGGAGCCGGTTTATCCGGAGTTGGCGCGCCGGATGAGCTTATCGGGCACGGTGAAGATCGAGGTGGTGGTGGCGCCGAACGGGACGGTGAAAACGGCGCGGATAGTCGGGGGACACCCGGTGCTGGCGAGCGCGGCGCTGGACGCCGCCCGGAAATGGCGCTTCGAACCGGCGCCGGCCGAGAGCACGGGAGTGATCGATTTCAAGTTTGATCCGCAGCAGTAGACGGCGGGCAGTCCGAGGAGACGGGCATGACGATCGGCAAAAAGCTGTACATCAACTTCGGCATCATCCTCACCACGGTGCTGATCCTGTTCCTGGTGAACTGGACGGCGGTGCAGCGCGAGCACACGGCCAAAGAACTGGCGGATACCACCAACGCCGTGCGCTTTCAGATGATGCAAAACCGGCTGTACCTGAGCAACTACCTGCTCAGCGGCGATACCCGCGAAGTCGACCGGATGAACGAAGGCCTGCGCATCCTGACCGACAAGCTGGGGCGTGGCCGCACTCTGGCCAGCTCCGACCAGGTAAAGAGCGCCCTGGCCCGGGTCGAGCAGCTGGAGCAATCCTGGGCGAAGGAATTTGCCCAGCCCCTGATCGATAAGCGCAAGGACGTGGATTCGGGCAACGCCACCGTGGCCGAGCTACAGATCTTTTACCTGCAGAAGGATGCTTCCTCGTGGGTGAAGAATTCCACGGACTCGCTGGACATCGCCGACGGCGAGAGCCGCAAGTCGGATGAAACCGCGGCCACGGCCACGATTATCGTGTCGCTGATCAGCACGCTGCTGGCGCTTTCCCTGGGCATCGTCATCGCCTATCGCACGGCCAAGTCCATCACCGGACCGCTGACCAGCCTGATGAGCGTGGCGCGGGGCATCGGCAATACCGGCGATCTCGAACACAACATCGACACCACCCGCAACGACGAGATCGGCGAGCTGGCCCGGACCTTCAGCAGGATGGTCATCTACCTGAAAGAGATGGCGGGTGTCTCCGAAGCCATTGCCGGGGGCAACCTGACGGTCGACGTGAAGCCGCGCTCCTCGCACGACACGCTGGGCAACGCCTTCACCCGGATGGTGGAGGGATTGGCCAGCCTGGTGCGCAGCGTGCGCGACGCCTCTTCGCAGGTCGCCAGCGCCTCCGGGCAGGTGGCCGGAGCTTCCGACGATTCGGCCAAGATCGGGCTGCAGGCGTCTTCGGCCATCGACGAAGTTACCAGCACCATGCATGAGATGAGCGTCAACGTGCAGAACATGGTCAAGTCGACGCAGGTGCAGGCATCGAGCGTGAGCGAGACCTCGGCTTCGATCGACCAGATGGTGGCCTCGATCCAGCGCGTGGCCGATACCGCCAAGGTGCTGCTCGATATTTCGAACCGCTCGCGCGAAGAAGTGCATGCCGGCATCGGCACCATGGAAAAGGCCACCGACGGCCTGAACCGCATCAACACGACCATCAATTCCTCCGGGCAGATCATCGGCGCGCTGGGACAGCGGGCCGACGATATCGGCAAGATCATCGAGGTGATCGACGATCTGGCCGAGCAGACCAACCTGCTGGCGCTGAACGCCGCCATCGAAGCGGCGCGCGCCGGCGAACACGGCCTGGGATTCGCCGTGGTGGCCGATGAAGTTCGCAAGCTGGCGGAAAAGTCGGCGCAATCGACCAAGGAAATCTCCGAGCTGATCCAGAGCATCCAGAAAGAAGCCCGCAAGGCGGTCGAGAACATGGACCGCTCGACGGCCATCGTCAACGAAGGCCTGGAACTGGGCGGGGAGCTGAACGCGGCCTTGCGCAAGATCTCGAACGTGGTCACCGAGGTCTACAAGTTCGCGCAGGAAATCGGCGCGGCCACCAACGAACAGTCGCACGGCTCGTCGCAGATCGCGCGCGCCACCACGCGGCTGAACGAGATCACCCACGAAATCAACTCGGCGGTCGAAGAGCAGGCTTCCGGAGCACAGGCGGTGGTCAAGGCCATGGAGCGCATGCGCGAACTGGTGCAGCAGTCCACTTCCGGTTCGACCGAGCTGGCGGCATCGTCGGAGCAGATGTCGAAGATGTCACGCGGATTGCTGGAGTCGCTCGACCGCTTCACCTTGTCCGAGTCGGGGCACTCGCTCTCAGGAGATTCGGGCCGGGCGCGGCGGGCGGCGGCGGCCGGATCGCAGTTCTGAGGCATGAAGATCATCGCGAACCAGGGCGCCGGGAGCCGGGCGCCGGGCGGAGTGAGAACAAGATGAGCCGTGAACTGCATATCGTCGGTTTTCAGGTGGGGCGCGAGACCTATGGCGTGCCCATCACCTCGCTGCATGAAATCGTGCGCGTGCCGGAGATCACCGCGGTGCCGGACGCTCCCGATTACCTGGAAGGCGTCATCAACCTGCGGGGCAAGATCGTCTCGGTGATGGATCTGCGCAAACGCTTTGGACAGAGCCAGGCCACGCTGAAGAAACAGAACCGCATTCTGGTGGTCGAGCACAGCGGCCGGCTAGCCGGCCTGATCGTGGATTCGGCCTCCGAAGTACTGAAGATACCCTCTGACGCGGTGGAACCGCCGCCGGCGGCTTTCCAGGATGGCGGGCTGAATTGCGTGACCGGGCTGGGCAAGGTTGGCGGGCGCCTGGTGGTGCTGTTGGACATGAGCAAGCTGCTGGCTCCCGGGAGCCTGCAGGCGAAGAAGGAAGACGCGGAAAAGAAAGCGGCGAAGCCGGAAACGCGGGGCGCCGCAGCACGGTAAGCAAGCCAGCTAAGCTCGCGAGTAATGCGCGGCTCGGCCAGGTCCGGCGTCGGCGCGAAAAAGCGTCGCTGCTGGGGATGAAAAAGCATTTTGAGACGGTGTCCTGGGACACCGCAATTCGTTTCAGGCGGGAACGAGAGAGCGCATGAGCACTTCCGGGGCAGCACCTGCTCCTATATTGACGGAAGCGGAACTGAAGCTGTTGCAGGCGCTGGTCTACCAGGAGTGCGGCATGCACTTCGACGAGCGGCGCACGCACTTCCTGCAGGACCGCCTGCTGCGCCGTCTGAAGGAATGCCGCGTCGACTCGTTCTACGCCTACTACCGGCTGCTGATCAGCCAGCAGGGCAAGGACGAGCTGGCCAAGCTGCTGGAAAACCTCACGGTCAACGAGACCAGCTTTTTCCGCCACAAGGCGCAGCTGGATCTGTTTCAGAAGTACGTGCTCGAAGAGCTGTTCAAGCAGAAGGGAGCGCGGCGGGAGTACTCGATCCGCATCTGGAGCGCGGGTTGTTCGACGGGACAGGAAGCCTACACGCTGGCCATGCTGGTGACCGATGCCCTGGCCTACTACTACCTGCGCAACCCGCTTCCGGTGGAGCTGCCGCTGCCCAAGCCGCTGATTCCGCCGCCGTGGCGGGTGGAGATTCTGGCCTCGGACATCAGCTATTCGGTGCTGCGCACCGGACAGGAAGCAGCCTACGGCGAGCACCAGATGGCGATGGTCGATTACGGCTACCGCCTGCGCTACTTCGACAAGATCGGCGATCGCTACGCGGTCAAGAAAGCGCTCAAAGAGATGGTGCATTTCGACTTTCACAATCTGAAGACCGAGTATCTGCCGCAGCGCAACGATGTGATCTTCTGCCGCAACGTGATGATGTACTTCGATGAGGCCGAGCAGAAGCGGCTGATCGAAAAGTTTTACCGCTGCTTGAATTCCAATGGCTATCTCTTTGTGGGACACGCGGAAAGCCTGCTGGGGCTGACCAAGAAGTTCCATATGGTGCATAAGGACAGCGGCACCGCCTACCAGCGGGTTGAAGTGAGAGAGAACGCATGACGAATTCCCCCGATGAACGCGGCGCGGAACTGCGGGAGTTGTTCTTCGAAACCTCGCAGGAACTGCTGCAGGCGCTGAATGAAGAGGCGCTGAAGCTGGAGAAGCATCCCGGCGACGAGGAGATCGTGCGCGCCATCCGGCGCACGGTGCACACGCTGAAAGGCGACTCGGCGGCGTGCGGGCTGCGCGAACTGAGCGAACTGGCGCACCAGTTCGAAGACGCGCTTTCGCTGGAGGGCGCGGCGCTGCATGCAGCCGTGGCCGAGATCGCTTTCGCCGCGGCCGACGTTTTCACCGAGATGATCGCCGCTTACCGCAAAGGCGGCAAGCTGCCTTCGACCAAAGCGCTGAGCAAGCGCATCAAGGATCTGACCGCTGCGCCGGAGAAGGGCAAAGCGGTCCGCGGCCGCAAGCCGGCAACCAAAGCGCCCGCCTCGCGGTCCGCGGCAAAATCGGCCGCGACCTGGACCGAATACGAGAAGCTGGCCATGGCGAAGGCGCAGGCCGCCGGGCTGGCCGTCTACCACGTGACGGTCAAAATCGATCCCCACTGCGCCATGCCGATCGCCGGGCGGCAACTGGTGCAGAACGCTCTGGGAAGCATTGGCGAGATCGTAGCCGTGCGCCCGGACGCGAAATCGCCGGCCGCGGCCAAGCAGGTGGAATTCGTGCTGGCCAGCGCGCAACCGGTGGAGCAGATTTCCGCCAAGGGCCGGATACCGACGATCTCCGAGGAAGCGATTGTCGAACTGATGCTGGCGGCGTCCGCGCACGAAGCAATTCCGCAGGAAGACGACCGCGCCGACGCCTCGTCGGAAAGCGCCTCGCAAGCCGAGGATGCAGAAGCTGCGCATTCCCCGGCGGCTGCGCCCAGCAGTGACGCGGCGGCATTCCACACCCAGGAAAACATCCTGCGGGTCGAGGCCGGACGCATCGATAGCGTGCTCAACCTGGTCGGCGAACTGATCATCGGGAAGTCGATGCTGCAGCAGGCGCTGCACGAGTTTTCCCGGCGCTATCCGAAGGAGCTGCTGCGCGGCAAGTTTGCCGATGCCATGGCCTTCCAGTCGCGGGTGCTGAACGATCTGCAGCGCTCGGTGATGAAGATCCGCATGGTGCCGGTCGATCAGCTGTTCCGGCGCTTTCCGCGCATGGTGCGGGACGTGGCCCGGCAGTGCGGGCGCGAGGTCGATCTGCAGGTCAGCGGGCAGGATACCGATCTCGACAAGGGGATTCTCGACGCCATCGCCGAGCCGCTCACGCACCTGGTCCGCAACGCCGTCGGGCACGGGATTGAGCTGCCCGAAGACCGCCGCAAGGCGGGCAAGCCGGTACTCGGGACGGTGAAGCTGAACGCCTATCACCAGGGCAACCAGGTGGTGGTGGAAGTTTCCGACGACGGCCGCGGCATCGAAGCGCAGAAAATTCGCGCCAAAGCAATTGAATTGGGCCTGACGACAACTGAAGAAGCTGCGCGGCTGAGCGAGAGCGAGACCCTCGACTTCATTTTCCGCCCCGGCTTCAGCACGGCCGAGCAGGTCACCGAGGTTTCCGGGCGCGGCGTGGGCATGGACGTGGTGCAGAGCGTGCTGCACCGGCTCAAAGGTTCGATCAGCGTCGAGACGCAGGTGGGCAAAGGCACGACCTTCCGCCTGAAGCTGCCGCTGACCTTGGCCATCATCAAGGCGCTGCTGTTCTGGGTGGAGCAGCGGCTGTACGCCATCCCGCTGAACGCGGTGGTGGAAATCTCGCGCACCTTCGAATCGGAAGTGCACCAGGTCGACAACTACGAAGTGCTGCAACTGCGCAATCAGGTGCTGCCGCTGCTGCGGCTGGGACGTCCGCCGGCAGTGGAAGGCGACCGCAAGTCGAAGCTGTTCGTGCTGGTCATTCTGGTCGGCGAGCGGAAGTATGGGCTGATTGTCGACGCGCTGGAGGGCGAAGAGGAACTGGTGATCAAGGCGCTCGATGACCAGACCTTCTCCACCGACCTGGTCTCGGGCGCTTCGATTCTGGGCGACGGACGTGTGGTGCTGATCCTGAATCTGCCGGCGGTGGTGGAGCACGTGGCGCGATCGCGTCCGGAGGAAACCGGGCGCGCCAGTTCGGGCCTGCTGTTGACCCACACCGACCGGTTACGGCTGGCATTGACTCCGGCGGCTGGAGGCCCGGCATGAAGAAGAATCCGGTGCGCGTGCTGGTGGTCGACGACTCGGCGCTGATGCGCAAGCTGATTCCGCAAATGCTGGCGTCGGACGAATCCATCGAAGTCGTGGGCACGGCCATGGACGGCAACTTCTGCCTGAAGAAGATCGAGGAGTTGAAGCCCGGGGTGGTCACGCTCGACCTGGAAATGCCCGGGATGAACGGCATCGACACGCTGAAAGAAATCATGCGCAAGCAGCCGGTGCCGGTGATCGTGTTCAGCTCGCATTCGACCGAAGGCGCAACCGTCACCATGAAAGCGCTGGGGCTGGGAGCCTTCGATTTCGTTCCCAAGCCGAAAGACACCTCAGCGCATATGACGGAGACGGCGCGCGAGCTGATTGCGAAAGTGAAGGCGGCGGCGGAATGCAAGCTCAAGCCGCGCATGCTGCAGGGGATTCCACCCAAGCCGGCCAAGGTCTCGGTTCCGGCGGCGGGGCCGACCAAGATTGTGGCGATTGGGGTTTCGACCGGCGGTCCGCAGGCGATGGAATATCTGCTCACACAGCTTCCCGGAGATTTTCCCGGAACCATCGTGGTGGTGCAGCACATGCCGGATGGATTTACCGAGATGTTTGCCCGAAGGCTGGACGAAGTTTGCCCGCTGCGGGTGAAAGAGGCGCAGTCCGGCGACCTGCTGCAGCCCGGCCGGGTGCTGATCTGCCCGGGCAGCCGGCACATGAAAGTGAAGCGGCTGCCGCTGGGCGACATCGTGGTGCTGAGCGACGAGCCGCATGTAAACGGGCACCGTCCCAGCGCGGATGTGCTGCTGCGCAGCGTGGCCGATGAGTTCAAGTCGCAGGCGGTGGGAGTGCTGATGACCGGCATGGGCGACGACGGCGCGGAAGGATTGGGAGCCATCAAGAAGGAAGGCGGCGTGACCATCGCGCAGAACGAGGAATCGTGCGTGGTGTACGGCATGCCGAAGGCGGCAATCGACCGCGGCTATGCCATGCGGGTGGTCGGCCTCGACGTGATGGGCGCGACGCTGCAGGCGATGTGCAACCGCAATCCCGGCTCCGATATGGGACCGGCGGGGCGGGCCGTGCGCGCCGGACATTAGGTCCGGCCAAGAAAGATCGGCCCAGGCAAATCCGTGACCGGCGTGATCTGGTCCGGAGGCGCCGGGCATGATATGCAGAAAAGGGGAGGGGTTATGGAGCAGTTTGCACCAGTAAAACGCAGCAAGGACGGGCAGGCGGTCCGCTACCTGATCGTGGACGACTCCGTGTTTGCCCGCAAGAACCTGGCCCGCATGATCGAGACGTTTGGCGGGCAGGTCGCAGCCGAGGCCGGGGATGGCTTGACCGCCATCAGCGAATTCGACCGCACGCATCCCGACATCGTGCTGATGGATATCACCATGCCGCAGATGGAAGGGATCGAGGCGGCGGAGAAGATCGTGCAGGCGCATCCGGAGGCGCGCATTGTGATGGTCTCCTCGGTCGGCTACCAGGAGAACATCGTGGCGGCGCTGCAGCGCGGCGCGCGGCACTTCGTGCAGAAGCCGGTCAAGCCGGAAGTGCTGTACGAAGTCATCAAGTACGTGCTGGGCGAAGACGGAGCCGTGGCCACCTCGGCGGGAGCGGGAGCCTAAGCCCATGAAGATGGAATTGATCCAGCCTTTCATCAACGCGGCCGACGCTGTGTTGTCGCAAGGCCTGCAGGGCGCGACCAAGGTGGGCAATCTCACCATGGAAGAGGAGGCTTATCGCCGCAAAGGCGTGGCCGGCATGATCGCACTCACCGGCGACATTGAGGGCCGGATCATTCTCGATCTCGAACCGCAGACGGCGGTAAAAGTGGCCAGCCACTACGCCGGCGCGGAGCTGCCGGAATCCGACGGGCTCATCAAGGAAACCATCTTCGAACTTGCCAACCAGGTGGTCGGCAACGCCATCTCCGCCCTGAACGATCAGGGATTTCATTTCCGCGTACATCCACCCCTGCTGCTGACCGCGCAGGAAGGCGACAAGACCAGCGAAGACACCGAAGCCCTCGTCATCTGCTTCGAAACCCCTCTCGGCAACGTCTTCATGAATGTCGCCCTGCGCTACAACAAGCGCCGTCTGGCCGATCACGCGGCCATCGGAGCGTAAGCCGCGTCGGGAGCCAGGGATCAGTAGTCAGTAGCCACTCCCAAGTCTCAGGAAATTCGGAAGGCGACGGGAGAGTCAAACCGTCCCGCACTGTCCCCGGTTGCGTCCCTGATCTTTTTCCCTGTCGTCTTCTTCTCCGTCGTCCTCAGGGAATCTTTTCTGCGGCACGGCTTTTACCGCACTGCCAGCGTATATCCAACGTTGGTCTTCGGCTGATCGTACACACCGAAGTCGCAGCTGTAGACGGTCCACGCCTCAGTTGAATCGGCGGCATCGGTGGTGGACGTCCAGTAATACTGCGTTTCCACGTAGGTGGTGAAAATGGGCGACTGGAATACGGATCCATCCCGGTTGTAATAGGTGTAGTCGAAGTATTGTGCCAGATTGGTTTGGGCGCGGTCCGAGAGGCTTTGCAGTTCATTGCGATTGGGCATGCGCCACTGCCCGGCTTGCGAGTTGTCGGCGAGGCCGCATTGCCCGCTGGCCAGCGAATGGACCGCAGTCAGCGCTTCGGCCCAGGTTCCGCTGAGGCAATTCGCCTGCTTCAGCCAGACGAGTCCGGTCATCGTGTCGGTCAGCGTGCCGTCATGATTCTCGATGAAGCGTGGCGACGTGAGCCTCACGCCGGATTGAACCGTACCGTCGTCTCCGGCGGCATACGGAATGTAAAATCCGGTCGCCGGCAATTGGATGGCGGCGTTCGTGCCGGGTCCTCGCACCGCCCACACTTGATTACTGCTGGTCGCCTTCACGTTGGCCGAGGTGTCGTTCATGTACCGGCCATCGCTCAGACGGATGGTCCAGGCTGCGCTCGACCCGGTGTCTCCTCCGTAGTAGCCGGTTGACGTCCAGTAGATCGCACCGGAGACGTTCACGAACGGACTTCCGGCCGGGAGCGCCGGGTTCGCGGCCGAAACATCGATGAGGCTTTCCAGTTCGTTCAGGTTGGGCAAGCGCCAGGAGCCAGCCGCAGAGCCATCGGTAAGCTGGCATTGTCCGCCGGCGAGTGCATTGACCGCGGCGAGCGCGTTCGCCCACGACGCAGTCCCGAGGCAGCCTGCGTCTTTGAACCAGACCAGGCCAGTGAGACTGTCGGTGACGGTTCCATCCTGATTGTCGGTGAAGCGCGTCGCGGCGCTCCAGGACACGCCCTTGCTTAGCGAAGCGTCGTCGCCCGCGGCGTAGCTGGTCTTCTGTCCGGTCGCCGGCAGCGCAACCAGCGGATTGCTTCCGTCATAGGCTGCAAAATTCGCTCCCGCCACCGAATTGCCGGACGACACCACAAAATCAATGACCGTGAAAAACAATCCGGAAGGTGGAACCGTTCCCGGTGCCGCGTATTGTCCGGTGTAGTCGGAGCGCATCACTTTCGCGCCGCCGCCGCCCACCGATGGATAAAATCCGTAGCCCGCTTTGTTGACATAAATCTGATATTCGCCCGGAACGTCTCCGCCCGTCGACATCCCGCTGAAAGAGTAATTTCCGTTTGCGTCGGTGGTCGCGGTTTTGTAAACGACATTACTGTTGGTGAGGAAATTGGTGACCGTAGCGCCGGCAAGCGCAGCGCCCTTGTAGGTAACTCTGCCGGAAAGACCCACCGTGGGGGGCGGATCGCCGGGATTCGTGTTGCCGTCGTTTTCGCTGTTTCCACCGCAATTGGTGAGGACAGCCACACAAACCATAAGAAAAAACACATGCATCCGAACCATGATGGCGCATCCCTCTGCCGCCGCGCCTCACGAACCGAGTGCTGAGTAACGTCGCCTACACCTTCGCCTGAACGCGCGGCGGGCGCGAACCAGGATTCATCGGCGATTCCAGAGAAAACTTGAGCGGAGAATTCCCTTCGTTTGGGATCGTTAAGGAATCGTCAGGAAGAACCAGACAGACCGATGGTGCACGGAACTTTCCCCGGTTTCACCTTTTCGGAGCGAAGAAATGAAGACGTCCCGTCTGTCGGCCATGTCGCCGGCGCTTCGTGCAGGGCTGAACGCGGGCCGGCGGATCGTGGAAGTCAATACACTCCACTTAGGGCGATCTCACACGGGTTCTTGTCGATGGTCGGGGCAGGCGCCATATATCTTCTGTATATAGCCAGATCGTCGGCGTCAAATCCCTGCTCCGGCGAGTAAAGGAGTTCCGCCTCGCGCACGCTACCGTTCACCCGGCTCGGCTCATAGTCAGGGGTCGCCTGCATCTTTCGCCCGGCCGCGGATTCGACTTCAATGGCGTGATAGCCGCCAAAGGTGACTTCCCGCTTCCACTGCGCCGGAGCCATCCAGGTTTCTTCATAGGTCCCATCGCCGGATATGATCTGGTCCGAGTCCTTCTTGCTTAGAACGACGCCCGGAAAACCGTGGAAAACGACCTTCATATGAAAGGGATGGGATCCGTAAGCGCGCAGATCCATCTGATTGGAGGCGCGTTGGAACCATTGGGTCGCGGACTCCCTTGGCTCCTTCGCTGCCGCAGCCGAACAGGCGAGCGTCGCGATCAGCAAACCGGCGAGATGGCGCTTCATCGGTTTCCTCCTCAGTTCAAGAGCGCGGTGAGCCCGCACACCAAACAATCTGCGCCCATCACGATGCGGCGTCTGTGCGCCCTGTCACCACTGCGCTTTGGGCGAAATTGATGAGTGAACAAGACAGACGAGGCGGATCGGATCAGTGCTTGGCCGCGGCTTTCACTTTCTCCAGCATCTCGGTCAGCGCCGCTTTGTCGAAATACTTCCCTTCCAGCCAGACCGCCTGGATCTGCGTAGTGTTGCGAATGTCGGCCAGCGGATCGGCTCCGAGAAGTAGCAGGTTGGCGATCTTACCAGGCGCGATCGTCCCGAAGTCGGCGGTCTTTCCCATGAACTTTGCCGGATTAATCGTCGCCATCTGCAAGGCCGCGAGCGGCGTCACGCCTGACTCGACCAGCAATGCGAGTTCATCGTGCAGGCTGAAGCCGGGAAAACAATACGGATTCATGGCATCGGTTCCGGCCATCATGGGCACGCCGGCGTGAAACATTGCGCCGACGAGACGCTCGTCCATGGTGAAAAGGCCGCGGGCCAGTTCGAATTGCGCGAAGTTCCACTGATGGCGCTGAAAGCTGGTGCGATCGTCCCAGCGATCGCGGAATCGCCGGTCGACGTAGGCGAGACGGGAATCGGATAAGAACCGGGAATCGTCGAGGCGTCCCCAGAGGCGCAAGACGGTCAAGGTCGGGACCTGCCAGGTATCGTTGCTGCGGAATTCGGCAAAAAGCGCCGCGCATTTTTTCTGGTCGAGACTGCGGAAGGCCTGCGCCTCGATCGCCATGCGCTCCCGGAAAAAACGGGCGCGATTGAGGTCATCCATCAGCGACTGCTGGTTGGCGGAGCATGCGAAACCGATGCCCAGGAGATGCTCCATGGAGCGCTGCCCGGCGGCCGACGCCTCCTGGGCGGTGATGACGTCGGGAACATGTCCTTCGAACGGGATATGCTGCTTCCTGGCTTCGTCGGCGAGGGCAAAATAGGCGTCTCTCGGGATGCGGCTGTAGACCTTGATGAAGTCCGCGCCGCCGGCCTTGATCGAGTCGACGGTGCGGCGGGCGTCGGCAGCCTTCTTCACCACGATCGATCCCGGCCACACCGGGGGACTGCCGTCGACGATCGCGCTGGCGAGAGAAATTTCCGGCGATGGCGACTCCGCGGCCAGTTGTGCGCGCAGCGCCGCCGTGTCGCGATCCCCCGACATGATGCGGATGCCGGTCACGCCGTTGCCGACGTAGAGCGGCAGTTCGTCCTTGTCGTGAACGTGCACATGCATGTCCCACAGGCCGGGAATCAGGAAAGAACCGCGAGCGTCGACTGAGCCGGGCATGGCGTCGTCCGCATCGCGGCTGGGAGCAACCGCGATGATGCGGTGGCCCTGAATCGTGACCGTCTGATTGGGAGATTCGGCGCCGGTGGCAACGTCAATGACCGTCACGTGCCGGATGGACATTGCCGACGAAGCGGACTCTTGCGCGCCAGCCGCGCAGGAAAGAACGGACGAGGGCGAACGGCAGCAGCTTCACGTCCCGCTCCCACAGAACTGAGATGGCAGCTATTATGCGTGAACAGCCGCTGGTTGAAAACGAGCGCTTGGCGATCTCTGCCGCGCTGGAATACTTCCGGCGGCCGGCTTCCGTTCTGCTAATATCCTCGACATGGCGGGATCGACGCCGCTCGGACAAACTGTCTCCCATTACCGCATCGTTCACAAACTGGGCGGCGGGGGCATGGGCGTCGTTTACAAGGCCGAGGACACGCAGCTCGGCCGATTCGTGGCGCTGAAATTTCTGCCCGAGGATCTCGCCGGCAACCCGCAGGCGTTTGAGCGCTTTCGCCGGGAAGCGCGAGCGGCTTCTGCGCTGAACCATCCCAACATATGCACCATTCATGAGATCAGCGAGGATCGGGGACGTCCGTTCATCGTGATGGAATATCTGGAAGGAAAAACTCTTCGCGAGACGATCTTCGGCAACCCGCTCGAGATGGAGCTGCTGCTCGATCTGGGCATCGAGGTCGCCGACGCTCTCGACGCCGCGCACAGCAAAGGAATCATCCATCGCGACATCAAGCCGGCGAACCTGTTTGTAACCGATCGCGGACACGCCAAGATTCTCGATTTCGGCCTGGCCAAAGTAAGTCTGCCGGCGCAGGAAAGCAGTTCGGCCGCCACCATGACCGAAGAGCACCTGACCAGTCCCGGCAGCACCATGGGAACGGTTGCCTACATGTCGCCGGAGCAGGCTCTGGGCAAGGAACTGGACGCGCGCACCGATCTTTTTTCCTTCGGCACGGTGCTGTACGAGGCAGCCACCGGCACGCTGCCGTTTCGCGGGGACACTTCGGCGGCCCTGTTCGATTCGATCCTGAACAAGACTCCGGCGCCGCCGCTTCGCCTGAATCCGGCGATTCCCACGGAGCTGGAACGGATCATTACCAAAGCTCTGGAGAAGGACAAAGACATCCGCTATCAGAGCGCCGCAGAGATGCGGGCTGACCTGAAGCGGCTGAAACGCGACACGAGCTCAGGGAAGTTGTCGGCGGCTTCGCCCACCGCGGCGCAGAGCGTGCGTCCGAAGAGACGACCGACGCTCTGGATCGCCTCCGCGGCTGGAGTGGTGCTGCTGGCTGCTTCCGCGGCGTGGTTCTTCGCGCCGGTCGTGGTGCCGCGAGTCACCGGTTCGACGCAACTCACCCACGACGGCAAGATGAAGTGCTGCACGGTCACGGATGGCTCCCGCATCTACTTCAACACCTACACTTCGCGGGGCGATGCCCTTCTGGCGCAGGTATCCATGAGCGGCGGCGAGGCGCTGGAAACGCCGATGCAGATCGAGAATCCGCGGATTTTCGACATCTCTCCCGATCGCTCGCAGCTCCTGGTGGGATCGAACGAGATGGCAGCGAACTCCTCCTCACTCTGGACCATGCCGCTGCCCGCGGGTTCGCCCCGGCGATTGGGAAACATCACCCGGGATTTGTTTGCCAACGGGGCCAAGTGGTCGCCCGATGGGCAACGTCTTGTGTACGGCAAGGGTCCGGAACTCTGGACCGCGAAAGCGGACGGCAGTGAACCGGCGCGCATCGCCAACGCTCCCGGTCAAATCGATTCTCCTGTCTTTTCGCCCGACGGCAAGCGAATCCGATTTACCGTGACCAGCGGCCCAACTCACACATTCGCGCTGTGGGAGATTCAGTCCGATGGCTCCGGCCTGCATCCTTTGTTGCCGAATTGGCAAAATCCGCCGCGCCAGTGTTGCGGGATCTGGACGCCGGATGGTCGGTACTATCTGTTCCGCAGCACGGTCACGCATAACGACGCCTTCGGAGATATTTTTGTGCTCCCCGACCACCCTGGCTTGTTGCGACGCACCCCTTCGACTCCCACTCAACTGACTTTCGGTCCCCTGGCCTATTCCTTCGGCGGATGGACGCCGGATGGCAAGAAGTTGCTGGTTGACGCCTATGAGTCGCGCGCGGAACTGGTTCATTATGACCCGGCCTCGAAACAGTTCCTGCCATTCCTCGGCGGCCTGCCGGCATACGGCGTGGCCTTCTCCCACGACCGGAGCTCGGTCGCGTACGGCAGCGCAGTCGATGGCACGCTGTGGGCAAGCCGCGTCGACGGCAGCGGCAAGATCCAGCTCACTTTCCCGCCGCAGCGGGTGGCGTTGCCCAGATGGTCTCCCGACGGAAAACAGATTGCCTACATCGGCGCCCAGTTCGGAAAGCTATGGAAGATATTCTTGATTTCGGCGCAGGGCGGAACGCCGGAGGAATTGCTTCCCGACGACAAGACCGAGGGTGATCCAGGATGGTCGGCCGACGGCACGCGCCTCATCTTTTCGAGGCTGCCCTTTTCCGGAGAAACATCGGACATCCGAATCATTGATCTGAAAACCCGGCAGGTCAGCGTCGTTCCCGGATCGAGCGGGATGTTCAGTCCGCGATGGTCGCCGGACAACCGCTATGTGGCGGCGCTGGACCTCGAACACCTGTCAAAGAAGCTTCTTCTGTATGATTTCAAGACCGGCAAGTGGTCAGACTGGGTCACCGAATCCGAAGGTCTCGAATACCCAGCCTGGTCTTCCGATAGCCGCTCCATCGAATACGTGAGCGAGAAGGGCATTTGCAAGCGGCTCAAGCTGGGCGACAGCCATCCGGAAGAACTGTTCAGCATCAAGGGAATTCCGCGCTATTTCACGCCGGACCTCGGCCCCTGGAACGACACCGCCCCTGACGGCACTCGCATGTTCCTGCGCGACGTGAGCACGGAAGATATTTACGCCCTCAGTCTTGAATTACCGTAGCGGCGGCCGCTCGGCGCGCAGCGTTCATTCCACTTCCACAATCCACGCTCCAAAGGGCTCGATTGAAACCTGGTTGAGTCCGGTCTTCTCAGGAGCGTCAAAGGACGCCAGCAGAGTCTTCCCGGTCTTGCCAGCAATTCCCTTCCCGGCCAGATCAAGATCCACTTTTTGCGGGCTTGCGCTCATGTTCAGCAGGACCACGACGTTGGTCCCTTTGTAGCTGCGAGCATAAGCGAGCACATTGGGATCATTTTCATCGAGCGCGACATACTTGCCTTCGAGCAAGGCCTGGTTCTCATGGCGGAGCGTGAGAAGCTGGTGGTAGTAGTTCAGGATCGAGTGGGGGTCCTTTTTTTCGGTCGCGACGTTATAGGTTCGGTAGCGATCGTCGACCGGCAGCCAGGGTGCCACGGAACTGAATCCGGCGTTGGCCGTGTCATTCCACTGCATCGGAGTGCGCTCGCCGTCGCGGCCCTTCTCTTTGGGCCAACCGAGTTTTCCCATGGAGTCTTTCACGTCTTCCGGACGTTTCGGATCGTTATTCTCCATGCCGATTTCTTCGCCGTAGTACATCACGGCCGTGCCGCGCAAGGTGAGATAAAGAGAAGCCATCAGCTTGGCGATCTGATCGTTGTGCTGACCGTCGCCATAGCGGTCGTAGACGCGCCGAATATCGTGATTGCTCAGCACCCAGACGGGCCACTCGCCGGAACCTTCGGCCCAGGCGATCTGCTGGCGAAACTTCGCCGGAGACAGTTGGTTGATCATGGTGAACATGAAATCCATCGGCATCTGGATTTCATCGTCGTGTTGGCCGTAGTAGCGCTTGAGTTGCGCGATATCGCTGGTCCAGGTTTCACCGATCAGGACCGCGTTGTAATCGTCCGCCACTTTACGAAGGCGCTCGAGCACGCCATGAATTTCGGGCTGATTCTTGTCATAGATTTCGCGCTCGACTGGGTCGCCGAGGGCGTTTTTCTCCGTCCCGACGACTGGATTGTCGCGAAACTGGGAATCCACAAACATGACGTCGACAGCATCGAGGCGGAATCCCGCGATGCCGCGCTTGTACCACCAGCGGGTCACGTCGAACATGGCCTTTTCCACTTCCGGGTTACGCCAGTTCAGGTTGGGCTGCGGCGGATAAAAATAGTGGTAATACCACTGATCGGTGGGGGCGTCGAACTTCCAAGCCGAACCGCCGAAAAGTGAAGTCCAGTTGTTGGGAGGCTGGCCGGGCTCTTTGCCGTCACGCCAGATGTACCAGTCGCGCTTGGGATTGGTGCGGGATAATCTCGATTGCTGGAACCACTTGTTCTGATCGGAGGTGTAGGTCAGGACGAAATCCAGCAGTATGCGGATCTTCTGCTGCCGGGCATCGCCGACCAGCCGGTCCATATCGGCGAGCGTGCCGTAGTCGGGATTGACGTTGAAGTAGTCGGAAACGTCATAGCCCCAGTCGACCTCGGGCGAAGGATACATGGGAGCGATCCAGAGGGCATCGACGCCCAGCCAGTGCAAATAATCGAGCCGGGAGGTGATGCCGGGCAGATCGCCGATACCGTCGTTATTGGAGTCGGCAAAACTGCGTGGATAGATCTCGTAGAAGACGGCATGCTGCCACCAGGCGTGGCCTTCGGCGTCACGGCCGGACTGCTGTGCGATGGCGGGCAAACTCAGCCACAAGATTGCGAAGACAGCAATTCTGAAGCTGCGACGAGGCATAAGAACTCCATTCCCTAAGTAAATCAAGATTTCGGGCGGCCGACCAGTGTAGCGCGCGGCGGCCCAGCTCAGGCAAGAAGAGGCAGTTGCGGTCCCGAGGCTCGACCGACTTCATCGGCCGGGTCGGCGAACTTCCGCAACTCGGGATATTTCTGAATCAGAGTGGGAGGAGCCGGCACGCGCTTTCCGCTGATCATCGCCTTCAGCTCCAGCGCGTTCACTCCGGCTTTACTCTCGAAGTGATTGTTGGTGATGACATAAGTCGTCTGGGCTCGTGCGGCGACGTTTTCAATGCGCTGCTTCCAGCCTTCCAGTTCCCTTTCCTTGTACAGGTAGTTATAGCGGTCGTTGCGATTGTCGGAATCGAACCATTCGCTGTAGTTGCGTCCGTGCAGGCGCACGTAGGCGATAGGCGCGGTGACGTGTTCGGTCGGCTCGAGCGATTTGCCCAGCACCGGCTGGTCGATGTTACAGAAAGCGACATTCTTCTGCGTGAAGGCAGCCAGAGTCTCCTCATTGTTCCAGCTGGAGTCGCGCACTTCCACTACGCGCGGGTATTCGATGAACTGGCGAAGCAGGCGCTCGAGGTATTCGCGGTTGAGCGAAGTGTTCTTGAAGGACACGGGAAACTGGATGAGCAGTGCGCCCAGGCGCCCCTCGGCGGCCAGCGCATCGAGGCCTTCGCGGGTGCGCGCCTCGTCTTCGTCGGTGGGACGGATGGTCGCGGCCGAAGTCGGCTCCATGACCGCGATGGGCGAATGAGTGAAGGCGCGATAAAGCTTGGCGGTAAAGAGAAATCCAGAATTCACCGCGGCGACCTTGCGGCACCACAGCTTGGCCAGCTCCGGCTTCAGCGGTCCGTAGAAGGAAGTGTTGATTTCGGCCGTATCGAAGAAGTGGGCAAGATATTCGAGTGGGTGCAGCTTGCTGCGTTGCAGGCCCGAAGGATAAAAGATGCCGTCCCAGTCTTTGTACGACCAGCCGGCCGTACCGATGCGGATGGAGGCAAGATCGAACCGCGGCGCCGCGGGTTGTGGAACGAGTCCCATGGCTCGGGGCGGAGGAACAGATTGGGCTCAGCCTACCACACGGAGTTCAAAAAGCTAAGGGCTGCTCTTCGTTGATCTCAGTTTTGTTGGCTCTGCTTATGCTGAAAGATTGGCGGTCCGCCCGGGCGGCAGGGGCGCACGCGAAATGACGTTAAGTATCGCGAGCCGGGCTGCGCCCGAAGGCTTCCAGCCGCGATTTCCGGGGCGATGGCAGGAAAAAGAGTCTATTTGGCTGGCGCACCTTTGGCCGACAAAGTCCGATTCAACTCACTGGCCAGCGCGGTGGCTTGTTCATCGGAAATCTGCGCCTGTCCGTCAACGACGATGCTAAGGTTGCCAGCTCCAGCGTCCAGGAATCTCGCCTCCTCCAGCGTGGCGCTGCCCTGCACCGCCCGCGGAAGCACGGTTTTGAAGTCGATTCCGGCCTCGAGCGCAGGGAGGAGGACTTCGCTGATCCTGGCTTTCAGGTCGTCGCCCAGGTCTCCGCTACGAAGTGAATCGCCCATCATTCCAGCCGCGTCGATGCGCTGGAATTCCGCGGTCAGCTTCATCGCGTTGGACTTTTCCATCACTGGAGTCAATTTCAACTCGACGCGTCCATCGCTTTCGGCGAGTTCGCTGGAAATCGACGGACCACCCGGCCGGGCGCACACCCAGCGCTCGTAATGCAGCACCAATGCCAGCACACTGGCTGGACTCGCCGGAGACAGCCTCGCCTGACGCACCTCGAGCTTCTCGCCGCACTGTCCGGAATCATCGAACCGGGCGCGCAGAATATCGGTGATGTTCTGCTGCAGATCCGGCAGACCGGCGTTGAGTTCGAGCTTGAAGATCCGACGGCCTTGTTCGGCGCTGAGTTGCGTCAGCAGACCGGAGACGGGCACTGTGATCGCCTGATCCTCAACGCGAATTGTGCTTTTCAGGGCAGGAAGCGTAAAGCTCACGTCGTGGCTCATGGCCAGAGTGATGCCCATTTCGCGGCCGACAGCGAGTTGCTGGTCGGCAAAGTCCTCCAGCGTTTTCTCCAGACTTTGAGCGCGGGTGAGAAGTTCGGGATTTGACGCGCTGGCCGCGGAGATCTGCTCCAGCTTCTTCTGGGCATCGTCGAGATCGGAGTCGGCCTTGTCGAGCCGCTTGGTCGGTTCCCGCAGGCCCGCTTTCTGCGCCGGAGAAAAACCGTCAACAAACTTGCGGTTTCCGGCGCGGGCGGCCTCCAGAGCCTGATCAAAACCCGCAGAGGCCGAGCCGGGGACAGCGCCGGCCTTTGTCTGCTGCTCCAGAAAGGCCTTCAACTCGGCTTTTGCGGCGTCGGTGCTTTTGACCAGCTCCTGAAAGGCGGCAACCTGCGGCGCGGTCGCCTGCACCGCCATGGCTTCGTGGAAGTCCTTGAGACTGTCTTGTTCCTGAATGCCGGAGGGAACGGAAGCGCCACTGGGAAGGCCGGTCATGCCTCCGCCGGCCGCCCCACCGTGGCGTTGCGCGAAGGCGAACGGACAGGCGACAAGAACCGCGACGAGCAGCTTGCTGGCGAAAGTACGTGCACCCGGGTGAAACACGACTGCTTGCTCCGAACCCATGAGGAATTATAGCGGCAATGCCGGAAGACGAATGGCTGCGCCGATCCTCCCCGGCGGCTTTTCCGCACGCGCATTTTCAAGCTTGTCGCAGTCGATCCGAAAACGCTACTACCTTTACAGTTCTTTGCAATGCGCGAGCGAGTCGAAAGTCGCTGCGCGGGGCGTGCACGGCACGCCGGACTTGCCGCAGATGCTAGGCTAGAGACGGGCAGGTCGTTCCACTTTTCTCATGGAACTGGTCATCAGCGGAATCGTCGGGCTGTTTGTGGGCGGCTGGGTCGCCGTGTTCGTGCTGCGCTCGCGAACGGTCGCCCTGCAAGCTCGCCTGTCATTGCTGGAAAAACAACTCACCGAGGCGAAGGCTGATCTCGAGCGCCTTCTTGCGGAGCAGAAAGAGCTGGTCGCCCACGGGGCCCGACTGGAAGCCGAGCTGGCTGCGGAACGGAAAACGCACGCTGGAATCGAGGAGTCGCGAAGCCGCGATGAGCAGCTGTTGCGGAATGCTTTCAGGACGCTGGCGACCGACGCCCTCAAAGACAACAACTCGCTCTTCCTGCAAACGGCTTTGGAGACGCTGAAACGCTTTCAAGGTGAGGCCAAGAGCGATCTCGACTCGCGGCAGAAGGCAGTGGCGGATCTGGTCAATCCGGTTGCGGAATCACTGAAGAAGGTCGACGAGCAGATTCGGGCGATGGAAGTGGCGCGTGGCACGGCCTACGGCGACCTGAAGGCACAAGTGCAATCGCTGATCTCGACGCAAAGGGATCTGCAATCCGAGACCGGGAATCTGGTCCGGGCGCTGCGCACGCCCAACGTGCGCGGGCGGTGGGGAGAAATCCAGCTGCGGCGCGTGGTTGAGATTGCAGGCATGCTTCCTTACTGCGATTTTGCCGAGCAGGAAACCATTACCGGCGAAAGTGGGCGGCTGCGCCCCGACCTGGTGGTGAAACTTCCCGGCGGAAAAAGCGTGGTGGTCGATGCCAAGACCCCGCTGCAGGCGTTCCTGGAGGCTTTTGAGACCGCCGATGAAGAAGCGCGGCGGACTTGTCTGGCGGCGCATGCGCGCCAGGTCCGCGATCACATGAAGACGCTGAGCGGCAAGAACTACTGGGAGCAGTTCGAAGCCACGCCGGAGTTTGTGGTCATGTTCCTTCCGGGCGAGACGTTCTTCAGCGCAGCTCTCGAACAGGACCCCGGGCTGATCGAGCATGGCGTGCTGCAAAGGGTCATTCCCGCTTCCCCGACGACCTTGATTGCCCTGCTCAAAGCCGTGGCCTACGGCTGGAATCAGGAGAAGCTGGCGCGCAATGCGCATGAGATCAGCGCGCTGGGCAAGGAATTGCACGACCGGTTGCGCCTTCTCGCCGGGCACATTACCGCGGTCGGGGCGAATCTGGACCGCGCCGTCGAGTCCTACAACAAGGCCGTCGGATCGCTGGAGAGCCGCGTCTTGGTCTCGGCGCGCAAATTTGCCGAACTGGGTGCCCCGGTCGCAGAAGACATTCCCGAAGTCGAGCCGATTGAGACCACCGCCCGGGCCTTGTCGTTCGACTGGGATGAAACTCCGGAGTCGCCGGAAGGCGATTCGACCGAAATCGGGCAGAGCAAGGCCAGCTAGCGCGGCCGGGAACTGCAAAATCCATCCGAAACTGACCAATCGTTCTCCCACTTCTCTTCATAGGTTCAAATCATAGGCTCAAAGATACGGATTCGTGATTTCGTGTAAGTGCAAGAGACGGAAGGGAAAGTTGCTACGAAATTCCACAGCAAACATTCAAAAAGACATAGTTCGCGTTCAAAAATGCATCTATAATCTTTGAAACAGGGCCATCTGCTGGACTTAGCACCCACGGGACGGGGTACCACCATGGCAGCGAAGTTGCTTATTGAAGATAGGCGGGATGTCGCTGCCCTGCCTCTCCAGCCCACCAAGGGTTCGGGGCAAGTGCCGAAACCCATGAATCGGGAAAGCCAAGCTCGCTTTGTCGCGGTTCTGCTCTTCCTTCTCACCGTGACGGCGGTCGTTTTTGCAGCCTTCAATTTCCAGAAAGAGCGAGAGAGTTCGGTCCCCGATGACGGAGTCTGGTGGGTGGAGCACGGGGGTTCGCTGGTGGCGGATCGCGTCGATCCGCAGGGCGAAGGGGCGAAAGCCGGCATCAAGCCGGGCGATCAACTGGTCGCTATCAACGGACGCGATGTCAAGAACACTCCCAGCCTGGAGCGGCAGCTCTATGCCAGCGGTGTCTGGCATAACGCCACCTATTCTCTGCTGCGCGGTTCGGTCACCTTCGATAGCAAAGTTCTTCTTCAGCCCGCCGACCGTTCGCTGAACAACTGGCTGCGACTGATTGCGCTCATCTATCTCGGCATCGGCATCTATGTTCTGCTACGCCGCTGGACGGCTCCCGGGTCGACCCATTTCTACATTTTCTGCCTGGTCTCGTTCATCGCCTATTCGTTCAAGTACACCGGCAAGCTGAACGACTTTGACTGGACAATCTACTGGAGCAACATCATTGCCTGGGTGCTGCAGCCGGCATTGTTTTTGCATTTCGTCCTGATTTTTCCGGAGAAGCGCAAACTGATCCGGCAGCATAGCTGGCTGTTGTCGCTCGCCTACCTGCCCGGAGCTGCGCTGTTGGCAAGGCACATTCTGGCCCTGCGCATGGCGCAAGCTACGGGGCAGTTGCGCTGGGACATGGACCGGCAGGAGATGGCGTACGGGGCCCTGCTGTTCGTGGTCGCGGCGGCCCTTCTCTGGCTCAGTTACCGACACGCGGAGACGACCATCCTGCGCCAGCAGTTGAAGTGGGTCACCCGCGGCACGATTCTGGCCATCGTGCCCTATACGCTGTTCTACGTAATTCCCTACCAGCTCGGCATGCTGCCCGGCCCCGGCATGAAGCTCTCGGTACTGTCGCTGGGCTTGCTGCCGCTGACCTTCGGCTACGCGATTTTCCGCTACCGGCTGATGGATGTGGATCTGATCTTCAAGCGCGGCGTCGTCTACACGCTGGCCGCCGCGACCGTCGCCGGCCTGTACTTTGCGCTGGTGGCCGGAGTGGCCTGGCTGGTGCAGATGCAGAAGCCGGCCAGCGGCGCGCTCGGGCTGATCCTCGCGGTGGTGGTGACCGCGCTGCTGTTCGATCCGGTTCGCAAGTGGATTCAGGACCGGGTCGATCAGTTCTTCTACCGCACCCGCTACGACTACCGCCGCACGCTGATCGAGTTTGGCCGCGAATTGAGTTCGGAACCCGACCTGGACGCGATGCTTTCCTCGGTCATGGATCGCCTCTCGCGCACGCTGGCCGTCGACCGGATCGCCATTTTCCTGCGCGCCGGCGAAGACACAGAACACTTCGCGCTCTCCAAGTCGGTCGGAGTTTATCCTTCGGCCAATCTCGACCTGAGTTTCCTGAGCGTGGCGCGTCCGGAAGCGGCGGGCCACCTGTTCTTCGAAAACACGCATCTGGTGCCGCGGGAAAATCCTGTGGCCCAGGAAGCGATTGCCCGCCTCGACCTGAACTACTACATTCCCTGCCGCGCCCAGCAAAACACTATCGGGGTGCTCGGATTGGGCAAGACCACGAAGGGCGACTTCCTCTCCAGCGAAGACGTGGAGTTGCTCGAGACTCTGGGAGGTTATCTCGGGATCGCCATCCAGAATGGACGGCTCTACGCCTCGCTGCAGCGCAAGGTGGCCGAATACGAGCGGCTGAAGGATTTCAACGAAAACATCGTGGAATCGATCAACGTCGGCGTGATGGCGCTCGACATGGAAGACCGGGTCGAAAGCTGGAACGCGCAGATGGAAGTGATGTACGCGCTGCCGCGCTGGCAGACGCTCACTCAGCCGCTGCCGGGGATTTTCCCGACCGAGTTCGTCGAGGAGTTTTACCGGGTACGCCAGAATCCGGGGATCAACAATCTGTACAAATTCCGGCTGAAGACGCCGGCCGGCGAAGCCCGCACGGTAAACGTGGCGATCGCGCCGCTGGTGACGCGCAAGTTTGAGGTGGTCGGGCGGCTGGTCATTATGGACGACATCACCGAGCGCGTCGAGCTCGAAGGCCAGTTGTCGCAGGCCGACAAGCTTTCCTCGATCGGCTTGCTGGCTGCCGGAGTCGCGCATGAGGTGAATACTCCGCTGGCCGTGATCTCCTCCTACACCCAGATGCTGGCCAAGCAGTTGCAGGGCGATCCGCAGAAATCCGGCCTGCTGGAGAAGATCACGCGGCAAACCTTCCGCGCGTCGGAGATCGTCAACAATCTGCTGAATTTCTCGCGCACCAGCGGCACAGAGTTCACCGATGTCGACGTGAACAAAGTCATTGCCGACACGCTGGCGCTGCTCGAACATCAGTTCAAGACGGCCAAGATTGCGGTGCACTCCGAGTTCGCCCCGGCCTTGTCGCCGATTCAGGGGAATGCCGGCCGCTTGCAACAGGTCTTCCTCAACCTCTTCCTCAACGCCAAGGACGCCATGCCCGGCGGCGGCTCACTGAATGTCGCCACCAGCAACGGCGAAACCGTTCGCGTGCGGGTCTCGGATACCGGATCAGGAATCGCTCCCGAACATATTCAGCGCATTTACGATCCCTTCTTCACCACGAAAACCAGTCCCAGACAGGGCCAGTCGCGCGGCACCGGTCTTGGCCTCTCGGTTACCTACGGCATCATTCAGGAGCACGCCGGCAAGATTCGCGTGGAGAGCAACCCGGGTGCAGGAACAACGTTCGCCCTCGATTTCCCCCTGAGCAGGAAGGCGGTTCATGTCTGAAGCAGCGGTGATCGCGCGCAATGTCACGAATGGAAATCCGGCGCCGGCCGGAGCTGTCCTCATCGTCGACGACGAAGCCGAAATCCGCGAATCGCTGGAGACGCTCCTGTCTCTCGAAGGCTATGAAGTGCAGACCGCGGCCAGCGGTGAAGACGGCCTGCTGCAGATGGGCGAGCGTCCCTTTGATCTGGTGCTGCTCGACCTGGCTCTGCCCGGCCGCGATGGCATGGAGATCCTGTCGGACATTCGGGCGCACGATCCGCGCCTGCCCGTCATCATGATCACCGCCTATGGCACGGTCGAGAACGCGGTACGCGCCATGCAGTCAGGCGCAGCCAACTTCATCCAGAAGCCGTGGGACAACGAGAAGTTGCTGGCCGACGTGCGCGCCGCCATCGCCTGGCGCCGCACCGAGGAAGAGAACGTTCAGCTGAAGCGCGCGCTCAAGCAGCGCTACAACTTTGAAAACATCGTGGGCAAAAGCGAGCCCATGCTGAAGATTTTCGACCTGGTGGCGCAGGTCGCCAACAGCCGCTCGACGGTTTTGCTGCAAGGCGAAAGCGGCACCGGCAAGGAAGTGATCGCCAAAGCGATCCACTTGAATTCGCCGAGGCGCGACAAGCCCTTTGTCCCGGTGAACACCGGATCCATGCCCGCCGATCTGCTGGAATCCACGCTCTTTGGCCACGTGAAGGGCGCGTTCACCAGCGCTATCGCCTCCAAGAAAGGCCTGTTCGAAGTAGCCGACAAGGGCACGCTCTTCCTCGACGAGATCGCCACCATGGGCCTGGAGACGCAGGCCAAGATCCTGCGCGTGTTACAGGACCGCCGCTTCATGCATCTGGGAGGCATTCAGGAAATCCAGGTGGACGTGCGCATCATCGCCGCGACCAATATTGATTTGCGCCAGATGGTGCGCGAAGGACGCTTCCGCGAGGATCTGTTTTACCGCCTGAACGTGATTACGGTTGAACTTCCTCCGCTGCGCCAGCGTAAGGAAGACATTCCGCTGCTGGTGGAGTTTTTCCTCAAGAAGTACGCCGAAGAAAACGGCCGGCCCACGCCGCGAGTGGCGCCGGAGGCTTTGCGTCCGCTGATGGCCTATTCCTGGCCGGGCAACGTCCGGGAATTGGAAAACGTGATCGAGCGCGCGGTGGTGTTGTCGTCCGGGCCGGAGATCAGCATGGACCTGCTTCCGGAATCCATGCTCGGCCGCGGCTCCTCCCTCGGCCTGCACGACGCGCCTCCCGATGCGTCGCTGTTCGAAATCGTGGAGGATGTCGAGCGGAGAGTCATCACTGACATGCTCGAGCGCTGCAACTGGAACCAGACTGAGGCAGCCGAGCGCTTCCACGTGCCGCTCTCCACGCTGAACCAGAAAATCCGCCGGTTGAATATCGAGATCAAGAAAAAAGGCCGGGGATAGCGGCATCACGGCTTCTGCGGCTGATGCGCAAAGGCATTTCGCCGCAACCGCTCTCTAATCCCCGAATCTCTGGACCGCGCGGGCCTTGGCCTTCGCCGCTTCTTCTTCACGATTCTTCGGGGGAGCCGAGGTCTCGAGCGATTGCAGAAGCCGCGTCGAGACCGCCGCGATTTCATCGATCGCCGCCAGAAACGGCGCCTCATTCGCTTTCGAGGGCTTGTTGAAGCCGCTGATTTTCCGCACGAATTGCAGCGAAGCGGCGCGCACTTCTTCCGGCGTTACGGGTGGATCGAAGTTAAAGAGAATCCTGATATTTCGGCACATCGGCTGGCCCCAGAAAAAAGACGTTCGGGTAGACCCTCAAAGTATAACCAGCCGCCTGGCAGAAGGCGAAACAGCGTTCAGTGGCTGGTCGAACCTCGCGCCAAATGGCTCACCAGCGAGATCACAAACAGAACCAGGAAAACGAAGAAGATGATCTTGGCAATCCCCGCCGCGGCAACCGCAATGCCGGTAAATCCCAGCAATGCCGCAACCAGCGCGACCACGAAAAATACCACTGCCCAATAAAGCATATCGGCCTCCATGTCTTGCAAGGCCGATACTACTGATCGCGTCGCTTCCGAAATATCCCTCTCACTCTGTATTCGAAAAGTAAGTCCCCTGTAGGGAAGATGCGGTAGGAAAGCATGCCGGCGTCACCAGTAACAGCCGGAACGGTTGGCCGGCTCGCCTTATAACGGACTGCGGATGCAGTTGATATAGGAAGGTGCGCCACGGTTCCGGTAAAATGGAAACTGCACCGGACGATCCCTTTGACCTCCGATTTGACTTGTGCACTGGCGATCTTTGCTAGCCCGAGGGGTATCGGGCCCTATATCCGGCAGCACTTTCTGGATACGACGTTTCGCGGCATCTATCACGCCAACGGCTTCGATCTGGCCCTGTTAATCCCTTACTTCACAGTCCTGATTCTGCTTGCCGGGTACGGGATCCACCGCTACATCCTGGTCTATCTCTATTACAAGCACCGGAAGAACCGCACGACCGAGCCGGCGGCCCATTTCGGCGAACTGCCTCCGGTGACGATCCAGTTGCCGATCTTCAACGAGCAGTATGTGGTGGAGCGCTTGCTCGACGCGGTGTGCAAGCTCGACTATCCGCGGGAGAAGCTGGATATCCAGGTGCTTGACGACTCCACCGACGAGACCGTCGACGTCGCCGGAGGATTGGTGGAGCGCTACGCGGCGCTCGGACACCCGGTCACCTACCATCACCGCACCAACCGCGCAGGGTTCAAAGCCGGAGCGCTGGCGGAAGGCCTGAAGTCGGCAAAGGGAGAGTTCGTTGCCATCTTCGACGCCGACTTTACTCCGCCGCCCGACTTCCTGTTGCGCACCATCCATCACTTCACCGATCCGAAAATTGGCATGGTGCAGACCCGCTGGACGCATATCAACCGCAATTATTCGTTCCTGACAGAAGTGGAAGCGATTCTTCTCGACGGGCACTTCGTGCTGGAGCACTCCGGGCGGGCGCGGACCGGGTTGTTCTTCAACTTCAATGGCACGGCGGGGCTCTGGCGGCGGGCGGCGATCGAAGAAGCCGGCGGCTGGGAGCACGACACGCTCACCGAAGATACCGATCTTTCCTATCGCGCCCAGCTGAAGGGATGGAAGTTCATCTACCTGCAGGATGTCGAATGCCCGGCGGAGCTCCCGGTCGAGATGACGGCCTTCAAGACGCAGCAGGCGCGCTGGGCCAAGGGATTGATTCAGACCGGCAAGAAGATTCTTCCCCGTGTGCTCAAGAGCAATGCGTCGCTGCACACCAAGATCGAGGCCTGGTATCACCTGACCGCGAACATCAGCTATCCGCTGATGATCATGCTCTCGGTTCTGCTGTTGCCGGCCATGATCATTCGTTTCTATCAGGGATGGTTCCAGATGCTATACATCGACCTCCCGCTGTTCATGGCGTCGACGTTTTCGATTTCCAGTTTTTACCTGGTGTCGCAGCGGGAACTGTTTCCCCGGAGCTGGCCCCGGTGTCTGCTTTATCTGCCGTTTCTGATGGCGCTCGGAATCGGACTCACGATCACCAACACCAAGGCGGTAATCGAGGCCCTGATCGGCAAGCAGAGCGCATTCGCGCGTACGCCCAAGTACAGCGTGACATCAAAGCAGGACAAGGTTGGCGCGACCAAGTACCGCAAGCGCCTGGGATGGGTTCCGTGGGTGGAGATGCTGATCGGCGCCTACTTTGCCCTGACCGTCTACTACGCGGTCGAGAACGAGAACTACATCACCGTGCCGTTCCTCTTGCTGTTCGTGGTCGGCTACTGGGCAACCGGGTTGATGTCGTTGCTGCAGGGAATCTTCGGAGGCGCCTCGCTGCGCGCCTCCACCCGGACGAAACCGTTCCCCGTCGGGGTCTGAGCCGTGGCCTAGTTGCTTGACGTGGCAGTCGCGGGCAGCAGAATGGCTTGTTGATCGTCTCCGGCCCTCACGATCTGGAAGAAGCTGCGGAGCGGGCTATAGTACTTCAGATCCAGCATCAGCACATTAATGTCGAGCTTTCGCGTGAGATGCAGAACGCCTTTGTTGTTCTCGGCCGAAACGGCATAGGCGACCACGCGAAGCTCCTGATCCTGAGGTTGGGGAAGGCTGGTAATCTGCCAGCCCGGTGGGAGCTCGACCGAGATATCGTCGAGCACCTGCGACAGAAATTCAAAATATACTGGGTATACCCGGTCGCTGTGGTCGAAAACGTGTTTCTCGGTGCCGCCGAAGATTCCAATCGGACACACTGCACGTCGCCCGGCGAGTGAAATCCAACCGGGCACCCTGAGTGTGAACTCGGCGATCAAGGGTACATCGGAATTTGTCCAATCCGGCTGCTTGGTCAGTTCGACTTCGCTTCCCGCGGGAATGTAGCTCTTCACTTCATCCTCGAGTACCTTCTTGCGAGCGGTGTCGTCGTCGTTTCTCTCGTCGAGGCGCCGCCGCTGGCCTTCCAGTCCCGTGAACGTCACCACGAGCTTTCCCTCAAGGTCTCCATTCGTCGACAATTTCAGATCCGCCTTGCGCAAAATCTGCGAAGCGGAGCTTTCCGGCAGCGTGGTCTGCACCCACGATCCGCCATCTTTATCCAGCCGCAAGCCGGTGACGCCGGTTTCCGTCCAGTTCAACATTCCGAACGGGGTGAACGCGGCGCCAGGATCGAGGTAAAGGTCCTTGCCATTCAGTTTCACCAACACCAGATTCGAATCCAGCCGGCCGCTCTGCATGCTCTGGGAGTTGAAAAAGAAGTTCTGGCGGTCGGCGACCAGCACTGGATAGGCTTCGAATCCCGCAGCTCGCACCAGAGCCAGGTAGAGCCAGGTCAGATCCCATCCGCTCCCGCTGCCACGCTTCCAGACATCTTCCACATTCTGATTGGGATTTGGGTTCTCTCGCTGTTGTTCCTGTTCAGTCTTCTGCACTTCGTAAGAAGTGTTATGTAGCTGCTGGACGCGAACATAGAGCTTCCGGAGTTTGAGTTCCGGCGGGTCCGACGGGGAAACGATCTGCGAAACCGCTTGCTCCATGGCGCCCCGCTTGCCGACGAACTTCTCTGCATCGCTGTTGCGACTCTTGCCGACCGTCTTCCAGAACTTGTTCGGATCCTGCTCGAAGGCATCCCAGCTGTACACAAAATCCACGCGCGACTTGTATTCATTCTCCGGTGGCATAAAATCTTCCGCCTGAAAAGCTGGGATATTCGCAGCCTCGAGCTCGACGAAATCTCCCTTTTGCACCGGCGAAGGCGTCCCCGGCGGCAGGTGCTCGCTCCAGCGGAAACTGACGGTATAGTAGTTGCTCTGGTAGTACCGCAATGAACACTTGGCTTTCCTGGTGAACAGGTCCTGGCTCAGAACCCAGTTAGAGAAGAAAATGAGGCCCTTGGTGAAGTTGATCGTGTAGTAGTACTCGATGATGCTTCCGACCTGGACGTCGGGCATAGAGAAGGTCCGGGCGCGATAATGGATTCCCTTGGCTTTGACGATGGTTTTGTCGAAGATCTGCCCACTGAAGTTGATGATGGACCCGTCGGGCCGGATTGTGCGGGCATTGATGTTCGTGATGCTGCCGACCTCGCTGGGAAGGGGTATCTCGATGTCTCCGTACTTGCGCCCCGCTTCGGTCAGAATTTTGATGCGGAAGTAGTCTTCCTCGAGCCGGTCGGCACTCATGAAGCCGGCCCCTGCGCTGTGACAGGTGACGCCGCAATCGTCCCGGTACACTTCGCGGTAGAGAATAATGGCGGGCGCACCCGGGGCGAGCGGCTCACTGGTCATTTTTAGCTCATCCGGCGATATCGGTTGAAACTGAACGCCCGCGTACGCGTAAGCATGGAGGAGAAGAGTCAGAGTCAGTGCGCAGGCGTACACGATCCAATCTCGACGAAGTGACACGGCGGTACCTCCTACGAGTTCGTGCGAGCCGGGTGAACAGCGGTACGGCAACGCTGCATTCTACATCGCAGGAATCTCCACGCAAGTGCTGAGATCACGACCGCCCGGGACTTCTGGTCTTCCCTTGGCGGCTCGTCTACAATCCATTCGCTGAGAATTCTCCTACTCCACAAAGGTTTGCCCTGCGGAGGGAGTTTTTGAAAAAGGAGGATGCCATGCTCCTTGGGCGAAGGATTTTTCAGGTTGCCAGCCTCCCGGTTCTTCTCGCGCTCTCGCTCAGTTGCGGTTCCGCTCACGACTCCGACGAATATTACGTCTTCGTCTCGGCCAATCTGCAGGTTCCGTACTGGAAGACGGCGGGAGCAGGCTTCTCGAACTCGGCCAATCAACTCAAGGTCCGCTACGATTTCACCGGACCGCAAAACTACGATGCGCAGGCGGAACGGGATGCCCTCGACCAGGCGATCCAGAAAAAGGCTACCGGAATCCTGCTGGCCGTCACCGATCCCAACCTTCTCCGGGATAGCATCAACAAGGCTATCGCGGCGGGAATTCCGGTCGTCACCATCGACTCGGACGCGCCCTCGAGCAAGCGGCTGTTCTTCATCGGCACCAACAATTACCAGGCCGGATTCACCGGCGGCCAGCGGCTGGCGCAGGAGTTGAAGGGAAAAGGCAACGTGGTCGTCTACACCATGCCCGATCAACCCAACCTGCAGGACCGCCTGCGCGGGTACAAAGAGGCGCTTTCGCGCACGCCTGACATCAAGATCACCCGCATCGTCGATATTCAAGGCGACCCGCGTATCGCTTTCGACACAACAACGCAGATCGTCGGCAAGGAGCGGGGCCAGGTGGACGCCTTCGTCTGCCTTGAAGCGCAATCCGGCAAGGAAGTGGCCAGCGTGCTCGACAACTACCACGTCACCGGCAAGGTCGTCATGGCCATGGACACGGATCAGGAAACGCTCGACTGGATCCGCAAGGGCGGAATCGTCGCGACCATCGCGCAAAAGCCTTACACGATGGCCTTTGTGGGGCTGGAGATGCTCGACATGCTCTATCACCACAAGCCGCCATCGCTCGATGTCGATTGGGGAAGAGACAGTTTCGCGCCCATCCCCAGCTTCGTGGACACGGGCTCGGGATTGATCGACAAATCGAATGTCGAAGCCTTCCTGCAGGCAGGAAAGAATCTGACCGCGCCGAAATAGAGAGCGAGAGCGGCGCAGCGCTTTGGCGGTGCGACTGCCTCATCGTCTTGACGGGCTTCAAGCCGTGAGAAGCGGATCTAGGAAATATATTCCCGGATATATTCGTCTTTGCTGTGGGCGAGCTGGTGCACGTCGCCATCGAAGATGACTTTGCCGTCCCGCAGAATCAGGAAGCTCATCGGCACCTCGCAGTATTGTCCGCGGGGCAGGGCTTTCAACTGGCTGGTCTTCCGATCGAACTCGTGCGTAGCCATGGTGAAAGCATCCTGCAGGCGGTGCGAGACCAGCAGCGAACTGCTCTTGTAGACATCGCGCTGCTTCACGATCAGCTCAATGATCGTGTTCGAAGTGACGGGATCAAGTCCGCCGGTCGGCGAATCATAGAGCAGCAGCTCGGGCTGAGTGATGATGGCGCGCGCAATGGCTACGCGGCGCCGCATGCCGCCGGAGAGTTCCGCCGGGAAAAGATCGAGGGTATGTTCGAGTTCGACAAAGCGAAGCGCCTCGCGCACCTTGCCGTCGATTTCGTCATCGTAGATACCGTGTTCTTCCATCAGCCGGTAGGCGACGTTCTCGCTCACCGTCAGCGAATCGAACAAAGCGCTTTCCTGAAATACCATGCCCAGATGGCCGCGGACCGGGAACAACTCTTCCTCCGGCATCGCCGTAACCTCGTTGCCCAGCACGGTAATTCGTCCGGCATCAGGACGCAGCAGCCCCAGGGTGAGCTTCAGAATCGTGCTCTTGCCCGCTCCCGCCACTCCGAATAAGGCTTTGGTCTCGCCCAGCGAAAGATGAAACGAGACGCCGCGCAGCACCTGATTGTCGCCAAATGCCAGGTGTACATCCTCGAAGAGAATGGCAGCCTCCGGCGGCTGCTCGGCCAAGGTCGCTGCATGCTCGATGGGCAAGGTCGGTGTCGACATGCGGTTACTTATAAGAGAGCACAGAAATCAGCAGCTTGGTGACAAAGAAGTCCGTCACCAGGATCAGCACGGAGGCGGCCACCACCGCCTGGGTCGTGGCCCGGCCTACGCCCTGCGTCCCGCCGCGCGCCGTGATGCCGTAATAGCAACCGATGGTCGCAATAATGAAGCCGAACAGGATCGGCTTGATCAGTCCCATGAAAACGTCCTGAAACACCAGCGACTGCCAGGCGTTGCTCCAATACTGGCGGGCATCGAGGCTGAGGAAGAGTTTCGAGACCATCAGGCCGCCGGCCAGGCCGACCAGGTCGGAGAGAATAGTCAGAAAAAACAGCATGAAGACCGTCGCCGTCACCCGCGGCGTGACCAGCTTCTTCATCGGATCGGTGCCCAGAGCGCGCATGGCATCGATCTGCTCGGTCACGATCATCGAGCCCAGTTCGCTGGCCATTCCAGATGAATTGCGGCCGGCAACCATCAGGCTGGTGAGCACCGGACCGAGTTCGCGCACCATCGAAGTCGACACCAGTTGTCCGATGAGCGTGATCGAACCGAAGCGTTGCAGCGTGTTGGAGGTCTGCAGCGCGAGCACGGCTCCGGTGAAGAAGCCGGTGAGCACGACGATAGGAAGGGAGCCGACGCCGATCGAATCCGCCTGCTGCACCATGTCGGCGAGATAGAGCGGCTTGCGGAACAGGTTAGCCACCGACTGAGCGGACAGCAGCGTGTATTCCTGAACCGCCTGGACTTTTTCCTTGACGAACTCTGTGGGCGAAGTCAGTTGCATGCGGTTCGGAAAACGGGGCCGGCTTGGCGCACACCCCGTCTCGTCCGAAATATAACAGATTCTCGCTCACAAGCTGGCGCGTCGCCTGCGCCTTTTGCCGATCAGGCTGCGCGCCGCGGGCTCGCATCCGCCGAGCCGCCCGCGCCGAGGCTCGCGCTGGGATGGAATCGCCGCACCGCAAACACCGTGGCGACCACGAACAGGACCAGCACCGTCAATTGCGTCGCAGCGAACGGCGCTTCCTTCTGCGTGGGAGCCAGGGCGTGCAGCGCCGGCACTTTCTCGAATGACTGCACCACCAGCACGAAGAAGTTAAAGTAGAGGGCCAACGCGGCGGAGACCACGTACACGGGCCTCCACAGTCCCTGCATGCGCAAGCCGTAGCGAGCCGCCGAGGCAATTGCCAGCACGATCAGCGACAGCACGCCGATGACGATCCCCGGCGTGATGTGCTTGTTCGGAAAGGCGAAGCCGGTCAAGCTGGTCAAGGCGGTCGTCACCAGAAAAACCGCGGTCAGACGGCTGAGCTGGTTGGCGGTCAGCCAGCCGTACATCACGATCAATCCCGAAGCAATTCCCACAAGGCTGATCAGAACGTGCAGCAGAGTAAAGTTTGCCGTGGACATCCCCAGAATCATGATGAGCCTCCCACAAGAGATGTGAAATTGTACGCCCGATGGGTGAATCGCGCGTCAAGGCCGCAGTGCGAGTTGCTCGAACCTCACCGCTCATTTACAAATAGGTCACTCATGGAAAAGGCGACGGCGAACCATTCGCGCGAAGATGAGGCAACATCGCTCCCACCATCGCGGCTCCGCTCCGCCTGGTGGATCGCGGCCATAGCTTTCCTTCTTCGCCTTCTCTGGATTCTCGCGGCTCACACCTACCGCTTCAAATCCAGCGACGAGAACTTCGGCTTCGGCTGGGAGATGGGGCGCATCGCCGCCTCCCTCGCCTCGGGACACGGCTTCAGCAATCCTTTCGGCCCGCCCACCGGGCCGACGGCGTGGGAGCCTCCGCTGTATCCGTACCTGACGGCAGCCGTCTTTCTGTTGTTCGGGATTTACTCCAAGGCTTCGGCATTCGTATTACTCGCGCTGAACAGCGCGTTTTCGGCGCTGACCTGCATTCCGATTTTTCGTATTGCGCGACGAATCTTTTCTGAGAAAGTAGCGGTCGGATCGGCCTGGGCCTGGGCGCTGCTGCCCAACGTCATGTTCTGGAGCACGCGCTCGATATGGGAAACCAGTTTGTCGACGCTGCTGCTGACCATCCTTCTCTGGCTGGCTCTCGCGTTCGAAGATCACGACAGCTGGATGCGATGGGCTGGATTCGGTTTGCTATGGGGCATCGCGGCGCTCAACAGCACCTCGCTGCTCTCGTTCCTTCCCGCGGCGGGAGTGTGGGCGTGGTATCACTGTGGCCGGAGCCAGAGAAAATGGTTCAGCGCAGGGTTGGTCGGACGAGTGGCGCTGGCGTCGATTGTCTTTTTCGGCTGCATCGCTCCCTGGCTGGTCCGGAATTATCGGACGTTTGGCCAGTTTGTTTTCATTCGCGATAATTTCGGCGCCGAGCTGCGTCTGGGCAATGGTCCCGGCGCCAATGGCACTTGGATGGAATATCTGCATCCGACACAAGACGTTTATGCCATGCGGCAATATCAGGATATGGGAGAGTTGGCCTATATCGCGATGCGCGAGCGCGAAGCGATTGACTACATCAAAGCCGATTACGCCCGCTTCACCGGCCTGTGCGTGAAACGGTTCATCTATTTCTGGGCTGGGCCGCCAAAAGTTACCAAGCCGGCGTGGCTCAGCGAGGCAAAGAACTCGCTGTTTCTGGCCTCATCGGTCCTTATGTTCTGGGGACTTGCCCGCGCCCTGCGCCAGACGAGGCGAGGCTCCGGGTTGCTGCTGTGGCTGATCCTGCTGTATCCGGCGATCTATTACGTGGTGTTCCCAGCTCCCCGCTACCGTGTTCCGATCGAGCCGGAGATGGCGATTCTGGCAGTATTCCTGATCTCAGAAGCTAACTTACGCATGCGCCCGAGCCTCGGCCATACAACCTAGACGGAACAAGGTATCCTCGGCCGTCGTATTTAAACTATATGAGACTCGGTTCCCCGGCGGGAATCGGGCACTCACCAATGCTGGGATGTTACGTCTAACCTCTCGAAATGGAGGGAGTCATGAACCGTTATCGTTCATCTGCCACCTGGCTGGGAGCTGTGCTGGGAACTCTCGGTGCTTTGTTCTTCCTGGCTCTGGCAGCCCATGCCTCGGACCGCGGTGCGTATACCGAAGAATTTCATCAGACCTATTCGCTGACTCCGGACGGCCGCGTTGAACTGGACAACATCAACGGCCCGGTTCACATTTCGAGCTGGGACCGCAATGAAGTGAAGGTCGACGCCGTCAAGTACGCCGACAGCAAGGAAAAGCTGGACGAGGCCAAGATCGAAGTCAACTCCGGTAAGGACTATCTTTCGATCCGCACCAGGTACCCCGACCACGACGGCTCCTGGGGATGGCACACGCACAACGATCCTGCCAGCGTAGAGTACACGCTGACCGTGCCGCGCACCGCCCGTCTCGATGAAATCAAGCTGATCAACGGAGAGCTCGACGTCACCGGCGTCAGCGGAGAGGTCCGCGCCTCCTGCATCAACGGACGCCTGGAAGCCGATAATCTTTCCGGCCCCGCCCATCTCTCCACGATCAACGGCCGCCTGGAGGCGCGCTTCCAGCAACTCGCGGGGAAATCCGTCGAACTCAATTCGGTCAATGGCTCGCTCGATCTGACGATTCCCTCCGACTCTCAGGCGGAAATCGAGGCCAGCACGGTGTCGGGCGGCATCGACAACGATTTCGGGCTGCATGTGAACCGGCATCAGTTCGTCGGCCACAACCTGCGGGGAGAACTCGGCCAGGGCGGCACGCATATCAAGCTGAGCGACGTCAACGGCGCGGTTGCGATTCATCACGCCCAGGACGGCCGCGCGCTCAGCCCGGTACGGGACCTGAATCACGGCGATGACGGCGAGATTTAGAGCTCAGTAGATCGTGTAGCCGGGCGCGGGCGTGCGCAGGTCGGGCTTCGACGCCATCAGCAGCAGCGCGCCCTCGCGCTTGAAGGCCCGCAGATCGTCCAGACTCTTGAACGATTTCGTTTTGTAGTCGTCGGGCGTGGGCGTGTCGTCAGGGATGCGCCGCGCTTCTACGTTTTCAAAGGCATGCTTGTTCAGCAACTCGACATATTCCGCCGCCGAACGCACATGCACCGGAACCTGCAGTTTGTCGACCCACTGCAGCGAATAAACGTTGTCTTTGTAAAGGTTGATGAGGATGAATAGTCGTCCGCGAGGCGCCATCACGCGAAATAATTCCATCAACGCGCGGTCCTGATCGGCATAGTAATAGAACGATTCCACCGACAGCACTTTGTCGAAGAAATTCTCCTCCCACGGAATCTGCTGCGCCGATCCCCAGACATACAGAATATTCTCGAAGTCGCGCGAGCTTTCCCGGGCCTGCCGCACCATCTCATCGGAAACATCGAGGCCCACGACCTGTCCGAACCCGTCCGGCCCATCGCCGACCAGCCGGGCGAGCAGGCGGCTGGCCCATCCCGAGCCGCAGCCCAGATCGAGCACGCGCTCGCCGGGACGCAGATCCATCAGCCGAATCGTCTTCTCGGTGATGTCGAGATGGTGGTTCTGCATCTTCGGACCTTCACCGGCGGCGGCCCAGCGATTGAATTCCTGCTGCAGTTTTTCATCGGGAGTCAGCGGTTTGTCGGACATGCTCTTCAGGATAAAACAACCGCAGTGGCGTGTCTCGGCCTGTGATACAGTTCTGTCCTCATGGCGGCACATCCCGAAAATCCGCGGCCCGTGCCTGACCCCGGGCCACTCTATTGTCCGAATTGCGCTCAGGAAGTCACCGATCCCCTGATCTGCGGAGACTGTTCCGCCGTCATCTGCCGGCGCTGCGGCACACCGCTGGAAAATCCTGACGAACTCGGAATCGGATAATGGAACCCTCGCCCGTCTTGCCGGCTGCGGCCATCGCCGTCTCTGAAGCCAGCGCCCCGGAGTCCCAACCCTCGCTCGTCCGCGGGCTCGGACTGCTCGATTCCGTGCTGCTGCTGGTCAGCGGCATCATCGGCTCATCGATCTTTCTCACCGCCAAAGACATTGCCGGGCCGTTGCCGCAGCCCGTGCTGTTTCTGATGGTCTGGGTGCTGGGCGGGGCCATCTCGCTTTGCGCCTGCTTCGCCTTCGCCGAACTGGGCGCGATGTTTCCCGACTCCGGCGGCCAGTACATCTATCTGCGCGAAGCCTACGGCGATCTGGTCGGGTTTCTTTATGGCTGGATGCTGTTTACGGTCTCCAACGGCGGCACCATCGCGGCCCTTTCCGTCGCCTCCGCCGCCTATGCCGGGCAAGTGTTCCCGATCTTCTCGCAACAGCAGGTCGTCTTCACCGTCGCCCGAATTGCGGTCACGCGCGCCCACCTGCTCGGACTGGCTCTGATCGTGATCCTGACCTACATCAACGTCGTGGGGCTTCGCTGGGGCGCGCTGCTGCAAAATGTTTCGACCTGGACGAAGTTCGCCGCGATGGCGGGATTCGTGGTGTTGGGATTCGCCATCGGCAGAGGCAGCTGGTCGCACTTCCAGGCGCACGGCGTGCCGTTGACCATGGGACTGGGGCCTACACAGCTCATCTTCGCCCTGGGCGTCGGCATGATCGCCGTCTTCTGGGCCTACGACGGATGGGTCTATATCACCTGGGTCGCCGGCGAAGTGAAGAACCCGCGCCGCAATGTCCCGTTAGCCATGGTTCTGGGCGTGCTCGTGGTCGGCGTGATCTATATAGCGATGAACCTGACCTACATGTACGCGCTGCCGCTGAAGGAGATCGCGGCGCACGAGACCATCGCGCACGCGGCCGCAGTGGCGCTGTTCTCTCCGCGAGCCGCGGTCTGGCTGTCGCTGATGATCGCCGTCTCTTGCTTCAGCGCAGCTGCGACCTGCACGCTTTCCGGCGCCCGGGTTTATCTGGCGATGGCGCAGGATGGCATCTTCTTCAGGCGCATGGCGGCGATCCATCCCAAATGGAGAACGCCCGCCTTGAGCCTGATCGGCCAGGGAGTGTGGGCGGCGGCGCTCACCGTCAGCGGACGCTACGACCAGCTCTATACCTATGCGATCTACGGCATGGTGCTCTCGTACACCCTGACCGTGATTGGTCTTTTTGTGCTGCGCTGGAAGCGGCCCGACCTCCCGCGGCCCTACCGCTGCACCGGATATCCGTGGCTGCCCGCGATCTATATCGTGATCGGCGCGGCCTGGACCTTGAACACCGTCATCGCGCGGCCTACCGAGGCGTTCTGGGGAACCGGGATCATCCTGCTCGGCATTCCCGGCTACCTGTACTGGAAGCGGAGCAACCGCAAGGCTGAGGCCGTCCTCTAGCAGGCTGGGGAAAACTCGTTTTCTGACTGGCAAGCGTATCTCAGCGGCTCAAGCGGGCGGAAAGCCTGCCCAAGCGCATCCCGGCCACCGCGAGGCAAGATCGAACATGGGATCTCCCGGCAAACGACCTTTGCTCAGGAGATTCCTCCGCTGGTACAAGCGCGGCGCCACGGGATGACTCATCACTGCGCCATTCCCCGTTCTTCGGTATTCTTGCCGGGACAACGGTTGACCGACATCCACGTGACTGCACCCGACAAAGCGGGCTTTCTCTCCCTCGGTGTTTCCATCGCCGATGCGGAAGATCCCAATCGCCCACGGCAAGTCATGGGCTTCCGCGACCTGGTTTTGTTCTACGTCATCACCGGAATCAGCTTGCGCTGGATTGCCACAGCAGCGGCGGCCGGACCGAGTTCGATCGTCATCTGGATCGGCGCATGGCTCTGCTTCTACACGCCGCTGGCCTTGTCGGTGATCGAGCTTTCCTCGCGCTATCCGAATGAAGGCGGGCTTTATGTCTGGAGCAAGCGGGCGTTCGGCGATTTTTCCGGATTCATGTCGGCGTGGACTTACTGGACGAGCAACCTGCCCTACTTCCCTGCCGTGCTCTATTTCGCCGCGAGCAATGTGCTGTTCATGCGCGAGGCCCGATGGCAGCATCTCTCGGGCAACGCGACGTTCTACATTGTTTTCGCTTTGCTGACGCTGAGCGCGGCGACGCTCCTGAACCTGGTCGGACTCGACGTGGGCAAGTGGCTGCACAATGCCGGCGCGCTTGCCATGTGGATTCCGGCGGCAATCGTGATTGTGATGGGATTCGTGGCGTGGCACCGCTTCGGCTCCGCAACTCACTTCACGCTGCACACGATGACCCCGAGCGCACATCTGAACGATGTCATCTTCTGGTCGGTGCTGACTTTTGCCTTCGGCGGATGTGAGACCGCCTCGTTCATGGGAGAAGAAATCAAGAATGCGCGGCGCACCATTCCCCTTGCCCTGCTCTTCGCGGGAATTACGGTCGCGATCTGCTACATCCTCGGGACGGTGGGCGTTTTGCTGGCGCTGCCCTCGCACGAAGTGAACGACTTGCAGGGACTGGTCCAGGCCGTCTCGAAAACCGCATCGCGCGTCGGCTTTCCCGGCGTGTTGCCGCTGGCAGCGTTCCTGATCGCTCTCAGTAACATCGGCGCGGCCGGAGCCTACCTGGCCGCCGTTGCCCGATTGCCGTTCGTTGCCGGGCTCGACCGCTTCCTGCCCAAGGCCTTCGGATCGCTGCACCCAAGATGGAAAACACCATGGGTTGCGCTCTTGACCCAGTTCGTCCTCGGGGTTGTGTTTATTTTCCTGGGACAGGCCGGCACCAGCGTCAAGGGCGCGTACGACGTGCTGGTCAGCATGGGAGTGATCACGTACTTCATTCCTTACTTGTTTCTGTTTGCGGCGATGATCAAGCTGCAAGGCGAGGCGACCGGGCCGGGAGTGATCCACGTGCCGGGAGGAAAACCGATGGCGAAGCTGGTAGCGACGGTCGGATTCCTCACCACGGCGTTGACCATCGCACTCTCGCTGATTCCGCAGCCGGACGAACCGAACAAGCCGCTGGCCGTATTCAAGATTGTGGGCGGCTGCGGAGCCCTGCTGCTGATTGGGGTATGGCTCTACGCGTCAGGAAAACGCCGGGCGCATCCAGCGTGAGCGGCGCCCAAACTCCTTTCCTTTGGACGCCTGCTCGGTCATCTGGTACGCTGCAGCAAACGTACGAGGAAGCGGAGGGGCGTGTGCGCAATTTCACCTGGCTTCTGATCCTGCTCGCAGTCTGTGCTTCGACTCGGCTCTGGGCTGAAGAGTTGCAGCTCAAAGACGGCACGAAGATCACCGGCAAACTCGTGGCCATTGACGGTGATACCTTCCAGGTCCAGACAGCGTATGGCGATATCAAAGTGCCTCGCTCGCAGGTTGTCACCATAACCTTCCCCGAAAATCAACCCAGGAATGCGGAAGGCGACGATGCCCCCGCAGCCGTGGACGAGTCACTGGACGGAGTGTCTTACGTCAACCGGACGGCAAACTTTCAGGCAACCGTCCCCGCGGGATGGAAACTGGCCCCCGAGATGCGCAAAAACAAGGAGATTATTGCGGCCCTGGAATCTCCAGATGAAACCCTGTTCTTTCTGGTCACGCCTGAAAGCTTCGCCGGAACCTTAACGACGTATAAGGTACTGGCTCAGACTCAGTTCAAGGCGAAGTTCGCCGACTATCAGGAGTTTTCCGAGAGTGACGCCACCGTCGACGGCCGCCCCGGTCTCCGGTTTGTATTCCAGGGAAGACCCGATAAGGTGACGATGATGAAGTGTCTGGTTTACATCGTGCCGTACGAGGGGCGCATGGTTCGCTTGAGCTTTCTCACGCTCGAACCGCTTTTTGGCGACGCAGTTCCGACTTTTGAGAAGGTGGCCGCGTCGTACCGTTCCAGCGCGGCCCCAGAGAAGAAATAGAGATTCCGACCCACCCACGCATAGGATCGTGAGCGCGAGTGAGTCGGCCCGCAGATGAATCTAAACCGGGCTGGCGGTTTTCCTCGCCGGGCTGAAGAACGGCAGCGTGGTCACCGTCACATTCGTCTTCAGCCGAATGGCTTCAATCGTGACTTCCATCTGCAGCTGCATCCCGGGCTTGGCGTACTCGGTTTCCAGACTCGCCAGCGCAATCATCTTCTTCAGCGTCGGGGACCAGCTGGTCGTCGTCGCTTTGCCCACCTGCTTCTCGCCGAAATACACAGGCACGGCGATGCGCGAGGCCTGCGCCGGAGCGGCCGGAGTCAACCCATAACGTTCGTAAAGTTGCTCGACATCGGTCCAATCCACTTCGAGCCCGGCCAACTGGCGCGGTACGCCATTCCTGGCGTCGCGCTCGAGTGCGCGCTTGCCGATGAAATTCTCTTTGTCGAGATGCACCATCTTGGCGAAGCCGAGTTCGTAGGGCGAATATTTCTGGGAGGCAATCAGCGCTTTCTTCGAACTCGTGTAATCCACTTCAATCAGCAGGAGACCGGCTTCCACGCGCGCGACATCCAGGGCCAGCATGCCGGCCGCATGTAGATCGAACTGCTTCCCTTTTTCGGCGAGCGCATCCCAGACTCGGACGGCATCGGTCGCTTTTCCATCACCCATGGGAACCCAGATTTCGTAGCCCAGGTCGCCGGTGTAGCCGGTGCGCGAGATATCGACCGCGACGCCGCCAATCTTGCCGCGGGTCACGCGGAAATATTTCAGATTGGCAATATCGGCATCAGCCACGGCTTTGAGCAGCTTGGCCGAGGTCGGTCCCTGCAAGGCCAGCGCGGCCACTTTTTCGGAAATATCTTCGATCTGCACATCCATGTTGAGGCCGTTTTGCCGGAACCAGCGCAGGCTGGGATCGGCGGCCGTCCAGCGATAAGCATTCTCTTCGAGTCGCGAGATGGTGCCGTCGTCGATGACCTTGCCGTCTTCATCGCACCAGCAGCAATAGATCACCTGCCCGACCTTCACTTTGTTGATGTCGCGTGTGATGACGCGGTTCACCAGCTTGGTCGCGTCTTTGCCCGTAATCCGATATTTGTAGAGCGGTGTAATGTCGATCAGCGCACACGCGTTGCGGATGGCGTTGTACTCGTGCTCGTGATGCACTTCATAGACGCTGACGGTGTAATATCCGGACCACTCGCGGTAGCTCAGGCTGTGGCAGAGGGGAAAAGTGCGCTCGTGAAATGCGGTTCCGATGGGCAAAGGGAGATCCTCAGCTAAGTTTTCGCGTCGATCGCAGTCGCATTATATGCAGCGGGCAAGTCGGGGGGCAACCTGACCCCGGGTCTTGGCAGGCGAGCTGCATTCCTTCGGGCGACTGTCATCCCGAAGGCCCGCGTTTCCTCCGGCGGGCCGAGAGCCTGCCCTGAGCAAGCGGGCGCGTCGAATGGGGATCTCCCGATCCACGGGCTTATGTTCGTACGTCAATGACAGCGCCTGCCGGCGAACGCGCGACGCATGGCGGCCCTTGCACCGGCCAACGTCCTGCGAATCGCCTGCAGACAAATCGCGCGCTTCCCGCTAGAATGTCTTTCGATGCGCACCGTCGCCTCCTCCACGCTCAGCATTCTTCGCAGCTGGACGGTCCTGCCCAGCGGTCTCTGATCCCGCTATCGCCTTCTTCCCTGCCCGCGTATCATTGGCATTTCCCGGAATCGATTTCATTGCTTGCGAGGAGTTGGAAACCCATGGCTGGTTCTTATGACGTCATTGTGATTGGCGGAGGCCACAACGGTCTGGTCAACGCGGCCTATCTGGCGCGCGCCGGGAAGAAGGTGCTGGTGCTCGAACGCCGCTACGTGCTGGGCGGCGCGGCCTGCACCGAAGAGATCGTCCCCGGATTCAAGTTCTCGGTCTGCTCTTATGTAGTCTCGCTCCTGCGGCCGGAGATTATCCGCGACCTCGAACTGCCCCGCCACGGCCTCGAAATTCTTCCACTCGACGGCACATTTACTCCCATGCCCAGCGGCGACTATCTCTGGCGTGTGAACGACCACGGCAAGACGCACCGCGAGATCGCCCGCCACTCACGGGTCGACGCCGAGGCTTATGACGAATTCGGCAAGGCGATGCAGGCGATGTGCCGCTTCGTGAAGCCGATCCTGAGCATGGTGCCGCCCGACCCAACCACCCTGAACCCGCGCGAACTGATGAAACTCCTTTTCATCGGACGCCGCTTCCAGGGCATGTCGAGCTACGACAAGTACAACCAGGTCCAGTTGATGACCATGAGCGCGATCGATTTTCTCGATCAATGGTTCGAGACCGACGTGCTCAAGGCGACCATGTCGGCCTCGGGAATCATCGGCACGTTTCTCGGCGTGCGCTCGCCCGGGACGGCCTACGTTCTGCTGCACCACTACATGGGCGAAATCGATGGCGCCTTCCGCGCCTGGGGATTCGCCCGCGGCGGCACCGGCGCGATCTCGAACGCCATCGCCGACGCGGCGCGCGAGGCCGGAGTCGAGATTCGCACCCAGTCGGCCATCTCGCAGATCATCGTCAAGGATGGCAAGGCCAAAGGCGTGGTGCTCTCCAACGGCGACGAACTCTATGCCGACGTAATCTCTTCCAGCGTCGATCCCCGCCTGACTTTCACCAAATTCATCGAGGCGCAGCACCTGCCCGGAGACTTCCTCGAAGATGTGAACCGCTACAAGTACCGCGGATCGTCGGGCAAGGTGAACCTCGCGCTCGATGCGCTGCCGAACTTCAAGTGCATGCCCGGCCCGGGCGCGCATCTGCGCGGCGCGATTTCGATCTCGCCGACGGTCGAATACATGGAGCGCGCCTACGATCAGGCGAAATATGGAGAATTCTCCCGCCGCCCCTACATCGACATGGTCATCCCTTCGCTGACCGATCCTTCGGTGGCCCCTCCGGGCAAGCACGTCTTGTCGTGCTTCGTGCAATACGCTCCGTACAAGCTGCGTCCCGGGCTGAACTGGGACGATCAGAAGGAGGCCTTCGGCAATACCGTCATCGACACGATTGCTGAATATGCCCCCAATATCAAAGACATCATCATCGACAAGATGGTGGTCACGCCGCTCGATCTCGAACGCGAGTGGGGATTGAGCGAGGGCAACATCTTTCAGGGCGAGCTCTCGCTCGAGCAACTGTTCTTCCTGCGTCCCGTGCCCGGGTGGGCGCAGTACCGTACACCGATCAAGAACCTCTACATGTGCGGCTCGGCCACGCATCCCGGCGGCGGAATCATGGGCGCCAACGGACGCCTGGCCGCGCTCGAAATCCTGAAAGACGTGAAAGGAGCGGCTTAATTATGGCTCTATTTCTCTGTCATCCTCAGCGGCCACGTGGCCTCGCCAGGATCAAGCAAGCTGGAGATTGTCATCCTGAGCGAGGAGTTTGCTCCGGCTTCGCCGGAGCAAAACCGCAGTCGAAGGACCCCGTATTGTTCTCCGCTCCCACGGGCTCGTCAAGGCGTTCTCTCAAAGTCTGGGGAGGCTTGGATTCATGAGCGCTACTCCACGTGACATCGTCATCATCGGCGGCGGCCACAACGGGCTCGTGACAGCCTTCTATCTCGCCAAGGCCGGCTACAAGCCACTCGTGCTCGAACGTAACCCGCAAGTCGGCGGCGCGGCCGTGACCGACGAGTTTCATCCCGGCTTCCGCTGCTCCACTCTTTCGCACAGCGCGGGGCCCCTGCTGCCTTCGGTCGTACGCGATATGCAACTCCATCAGCACGGCCTGCGCCTGATTACGCCGGACGTCTGCGTTACTGCGCTTTCACCCGGCGGGCGTCCACTTTCGGTCTATCAGGACGTGAACAAGTCGGCGCAGGAAATCTCAGCCTTCTCGCAGAAAGACGCGGCAAAATACGCCGAATTCGAGAAGTCGCTCGACAAGATCAGCAAAGTCATCGCGGAAGCTCTGGCCACCACTCCGCCGGATATCGACCATCCTTCGAGCGGCGACCTGTGGAGCATGCTTAAGACCGGGCGCGCCATCCGCAAGCTCGGCAAAAAGGACATGTTCCGCCTGCTGCGCTGGGGACCGATGGCCGTCGCTGATCTGGTTGCGGAATATTTCGAGACCGAACTGCTGCGCGCCGTTGTCGCCGCCCGCGGAATCTTCGGAACCTTCCTCGGTCCGTGGTCGGCGGGCAGTTCACTGGTTCTGCTGATCCGCGCCGCCGCGGACTCGCATCCGGCCGGCGGAATCTGCTTCGCCACCGGGGGCCTGGGCGCGCTCACGCAAGCCATGGCCGCCGCCGCCCAAGCCGCCGGAGCTGAAATTCGCACCGGCGCGGAAGTGATCGAAATTCGCGTGCACAACGGAGTGGCCGACGGCGTCCTGCTGGCCACAGGCGAGGAGATCCCGGCCCGCGCCATCATCTCGAATGCCGACCCCAAGCGAACGCTGCTCAAGCTGACCGATCCCATGCATCTTTCGCCAGACTTCGTGCAGAAGCTGCAGCATTACCGCGGCAACGGCACGGTCGCCAAGGTGAATCTGGCTCTGGCGGGCTTGCCCTCGTTCACCGGCGTCAACGATACGAACGCGCTCAAAGGACGCATCCACATCGGACCTGAGATCGATTATCTGGAGCGCGCATTCGACGAAGCCAAGTACGGGCACTTTTCCCGGCAGCCTTACCTCGAAGTGGCCATTCCTTCGCTCAGCGATCCCACGCTCGCGCCCGAAGGCCAGCATGTGATGTCGATTTACATGCAGTACGCGCCGTACAAGCTCAAGGGCGATTGGGAGCAGGAGCGCAAGGCGTTGGGACAAACGGTCGTGCAGACGCTGGCGCAGTACGCGCCGAATCTGCCGGAACGGATTCTGACCCATCAGATCATCACGCCGCGCGATCTGGAAGAGAACTACGGCATGTCCGGAGGCCAGGTCTTTCACGGCGAACTGGCGCTCGACCAGTTCTTCACCATGCGTCCGCTGCTCGACTGGGCGCGGTACAAGACCCCGATCGAGAACCTGTATTTGTGCGGGAGCGGAACGCATCCGGGCGCAGGGTTGACGGGAGGCTCTGGCGCGAACGCAGCTAGGGAGATCCTCAAGATTCTGAAAAAATGACGCGGGGCGTCCTCCTGAGCGGAGCCGCCTTTCAGGCGAGGCGAAGGATCTCGCGAGCATCGGCATTTACTCTAAACGCGAGATCCCTGCGCCCGCTGAAAAGAACGCGGGCGTTCGGGATGACGCATCTCTCAACCATTCGAATGAGTGCATGGTCCAGGTTCAGCCAAATCAAGGATCTTCTCGATCACGAGGACATTGAAGGCCTGCTGGCACTAGGTGCGCCGCCTGACGAATATGACGGCGAGGCATCGCTGCTCGAAAGCGAGATGGCAAAAGCAACGAGCTTCGGAGAAACAACAGTCAGCCCTGAACAACTGGAGGAGATGCTCGCGCGAATCTGGAACGATCAATTCGGGCCGTTTAGCGATGACGAACTCAGGAAGCGTCGTTCGGCCTTCGCTGCCGTCGCCGGAAAACTGACCGAGTTATGACACCCACCGCCATCCTGCTCATCTCCTGCCCCGATGCCAAGGGCGAGGTCGCGACTATTGCCGACTTCGTTTACCGGCACGGCGGCAACATCCTGCACGCCGATGAGCACGGCGACGCCGAGTCCGGCCTCTTCCTGATGCGGGTCGAATTCGATCCCAAAGACTTCGATATCGATCTTTCCCAGCCCGGCCTGGCCGAGTTCGCCCGCCACTTCTCACCCATCGCCCAGACCTACAACATGCAGTGGCGGCTGGCGCAGTCCTCGCATCGTCCCCGCGGCATTATCTTTGTTTCAAAATACGATCACTGCCTGGTCGACCTGCTCTACCGCCATCAGAGCGGCGAACTGACCTGCGATATTCCCCTGATCATTTCCAACCATCCGGACAATCAGGCCATCGCCGATTTCTACCGGGTTCCTTACGCCATCGTGCCCGTCGGCAAAGACAACAAAGCCGCAGCCGAGCGCCGGATCGACGATCTCATCGCCGAGCACAAGCCCGATTTCATGGTTCTCGCCCGCTACATGCAGATACTCTCCAACGATTTCGTGCGCCGCTATCCGCAGCGCATCATCAACATCCATCACTCGTTTCTGCCGGCCTTCGTGGGCGCCCGTCCGTATCACCAGGCATTCGAGCGCGGCGTCAAGATCATCGGCGCGACCAGCCACTACGTCACCGAGGTGCTCGACGACGGGCCGATTATCGAGCAAGACGTCGTCCGCGTCTCTCACCGCGATACGGTCGAAGACCTCATCCGCAAAGGCCGCGATCTGGAAAAGATCGTGCTCTCTCGCGCCGTGCGCTGGCACGTGGAAAACCGCGTTTTGGTCTACGGCAACAAGACCGTCGTGTTTTGAAGCATTCATTCCGCGCCATTCTTCACCATCGAATACAAACACTCAGCGACAGCGAAGACCGTTTTGATCGTTCTTCTCCGTATCTCTGTGTCTCGGTCGTGAAAAACGCCCCGGACACGCTGCCGCGGAAGTTCATGTACTTCCGCGACGCCAGATTCCCCGCGAAATCCCGCTCCTCCGCGGCTTTGCAACCGAAAGTAACCTATGCGTTTGGCTTAGACATTAGTAAAGTTTCATAGGGAAAATTTCTCTCTCGGGGGCTTTTTTGGCCGAAGATCTTCGCTTTGAGCTGGCCATTCTGGCGACGGTTCAGGGCTTCTACCAGAAGCTTCTGGTTGATTCGCTGGGCGGCGAAGTGCCCATCCCGAGCGGGCTGGACGAACACGCCCTGCGCCACTCCGAGCACGAACTGCCCAACACGCTCAGCCGCATGTACCGCTGGCTGCACCTGCTCGACATGGCGATCACGCCGGCCATGCTGCGCCAGGCCCTGACCCCCGACACCGATTCCGAAGTCGCTGAAGCCCTGCTGCGCTATTTCGTCCGCCGCCGCGAAGCCACCGACGTCAATCGCGACAAAACCGACCTGGTTTCGACCTTTCTTTACCGCCATCCTCGCGTTCCCGGCCAGTGGGAGCAGAGTGGATACGGGCTCGATGGCGCGCTGCCGCTTTCGCCCTTCGAAATCGCGCTGATCGAAATCCTGGCCGACACCGACGTGCCTTCCCTGCCCGAAGAGCACGTACAACTTCTCCGCCGCTTCGATCCGCTGCGCGAGGAAGCTAACCGCTTCCGCGATTTCAACTCGCTCATCGATTCCGGCGTGATTGCCCGCGTCCGCGAACTCAAGCAATGGCTCGATTCCTCCTTTTATCACCCCGGCGTGCTGGCCACGGTCGCGGCCTACAACGCCGCCTTCGGCAAGAAGTTCGACGAACTCTTCGTCAACGCTCTGAGCGAGATCAAGCAATTCGGACAGGCTCTCGAAGAAATGGGAGGCACGATCCTGAGCACCGTCGACGGAGTGGAAGTCACGGTCGAGCACGTCGCGGCGATTCAGGAAAAGCAGATGCTGGCAGCCGATTACTCGAGCACCATGGAAAAATTCCGCCGGGTCTCGAAGCTGAAGAAGGAACTCGACCGCCGGCCGCCGATTCGCCGGGCGCTCCTGACCCCGGCCGCGCGCTCGTCGCGCGCCAGCGGAGGCGCTGCCGCTGCGCCCAAGGCCGCCAAAGCTGCGGCCGCCGCGAAAGCCGCACCCGTCCCTGTATTCCAGCCGCCGGCCATCACCCCGCAGCAGCTTTCCGCGGAAGAAAGCAAGCTGCGCCGCGTCGAAGAATCCATTCGCGTCTTCGTGCGCGTGGCCGATCCGAAGTATCGCCAGATCGTTCCCATGCGCTTTTTCAATCTCATGCTCACGGTGGCTGAGGCCGACGCTTACAACGCGGCCTTCCTGGAAGAGAAGAGCCTGCGCGCGGAAGTGGCCCGCACGCTCATCCGGATGGTCTCGATCTGCGCCCGCATCAGCACCGAACTCGAAGAATTGAAACGCAGCCAGAAAATGTCATCGCTATGGAAACTGCATGCCGATTCCGTCGTCGTGCTGCTCGACATGGCCAGCTCCTCGACCGAAGAGGCCGGCAGCGTGGCGAAGACCGCAGACCAGAGCGGCGCCGGCCCGGCCGCCCGCTCCATTCATGAATCTGTCCAGAAACTCCGCAATCAGACCGACATCGCGGTGAAGACTCTGGCCAACGTCAGCTAGCACCTACCCGGAACCTGCAGCCCGGTCGTAGAATATGTCCGCGCCTTAGGGCGGCTTCCCGTATGAAACAAATGTACAAGGCGGTCCGATTCTTTCTGGCTTGTGGTGTTGTTTTCGCTAGCGGCTATTTTCTCGCAAAACCTCGCAATGACGCCGACAGGTTGTTCGCGCCATTGCTGTGCGCACTCGCGGTGTATTCCTTGTGGCGTGGGCGCTACCCCGCCGGCCCGTCCCCGACCAGTCTGAAAATGTATGATGAGTGCAATCGCCTGCTCACAGCGACGGTGGCGCATAATACCGTCGTGAGCAAACGCTGCGGCATTGGCCTTATTCTCAGTCTAGTATCTCTTCTTGACTTTATTCCCTCCGTGGCGCAGTCCGACCACAACCATGCAACCAGGCAACAGACAAGTTTCGGAGTCGAGGAACCGTTCGAGCACGTCGTCGTTCTTCCTTCTGGAGCTTTGAAGGCTCTGGAGACCTCAAGTCTCTCGGCGGACATGCTTCGGGACTGTGCAGAAAACGAAGGAATGAAGGTTAGCGAAATCCCCACATCATGGTTTGAAGGCTCTTGGATTGCGCTTAGCGGCAGTCGTTCATCCGGACTGGTTGTTCGCGCCGAGTACGGCTGCTTTTTTGGCGCCCATATAGCGCAGTTCTGGCTGCTCTCGAAAGCCGGACAGAACTATCGCGTGGTCTTCACTGGCCGAGCAGATGCCTTTCGCGTGCTTCCGACACGAACCAATGGCTACTGTGACGTGCAGTTGATTTTCGCTATGCAAGCGGGAGCTGAGATACGTTACGTGACGTTCAAGTACACCGATGGAGAATACAAGGAATCCAACAGCAAAATCGAACGCCCCTACGACAAGTAAGTGAAAAGTTCAAGTTGCGCTCATCATCCGGACGTCCCGATCAGCACTCAACCGCCAAACAAAAAGACGGGCGACTTCACGCCGTCTCTTTACCTGCGGCCGAGGGCGGCAACGACCCCACTCATCGACACTAATGCGGTTTCTTCGTCGCAGGAAGCCCGCCCAAGAAAACGTTGAGGACGTGCGCGGGGTCTTTGGACGTCTCAAGTTCACGGTAGAGATCGCTGAATTTCAAGCCAACCCCGGCCATTATCTCTTTATCTGACAAAACGTGGTCGACCAGTTTCTGCCAATTTGCAACTTGGCTATGATCGAGGACCAATTTCAGCGCGATGTTTTCAAGGAACAGATATTCTGTCGCGCGCAGGACTACGGACAGGCGCTTCTTCTCTTTATTTGTCATTGGGGCAGACACAGTCTAACGCAGCGAGAACGCCGACGGGGTGCGCTGAACCTTCCGCAAACCACCGTTGCCACTGATGCTCCCCCTCGGCGACCCGTCTCTTTCCCTGCGGCCGAGGGCTGAACTCAGACGCCCGCTTTCCTGGTCGGCTCGCCCACAAAAACCAGGCATCCATTAGGATCGGCGATGTGAAACTCGGTCATCCCGTATTCGCGGTCAAACAAGTCGCGAATGCGGTAGTCTCCCTTGAATTTTTTCACGTGCTCCCAGAGCGCATGGATACCGGAAACTTCCAGATAGAACTCGGTATGCTCGCGCATGCTTCGCATGACGTCTTCCGACGCCGCTCTCTGAAAGTGGACGGTCTGGCCATCCCTCTCGACAATCGAATACTGCGGCGACTCGACGATCGGAGTGAACCCGAGCACCTCCCGATAAAACGAGATGGTGCGCTCCATGTGATCGGTCGCCAGCATGGGGCTCAGCCGCTTCACCACGGTCTTCGCTGTCATGATTCACCTCGCTAGTGGAATCCGGATCGTAAAGTCCGCAGACATCAGAAGGCCCCCCGGAAACGCGGCTCGAAATCGAGCCAAGAAACCATCAGTCACAAAAAGACGGGCGACTTTGCGCCCGTCTCTGGTAGCCCGCGTCTCGGAACTCGCGACTAGTTGATGTCGAACTGCTCTTGGTGCACCGCCGGATCGCTCTTCACAATGATCGTCCGCTTGGTCAGTTCTTCCATTTCGTTCAGCAGCCGTGCATTGTTCGACTTCAGCTCCTTGGCCACATCCGGATGCACGCGCAGCAGCACATCTTCGTGCTCCAGATGCTTGGCGATCTTCCGCATCTCGACGTAGATCTCGTTGCACACAGTGGCCACCGACTTCACGTATCCCGTCGCCTGGCAATAGGGGCAGGGGCTGCCAATGGTGCGCTCAAGCGACTGTTTGACCCGCTTGCGCGTGATGGCCACCAGTCCGAAATCGTTGAACTGCAGCGTTTTCGACGGCGCGCGATCCTTGCGGAGCTCTTCTTCCAGAGCTTGCATCACGCGCTGGCGGTTGCGGCGCTCGTCCATATCGATGAAATCGATAATGATGATGCCGCCCAGATCGCGCAGCCGAACCTGCCGCACGATCTCCCTGATCGCATCGACGTTGGTTTTGACGATGGTGTCTTCGAGACGCTGCGTCTTGCCCACGTACTTGCCGGTGTTGATGTCGATCGCCACCAGCGCTTCGGTCTGGTTGATGACGATGTAGCCGCCGCTCTTCAACCACACTTTCGACTTCAGGGCCTTGTTCATTTCTTCCTGCAGGCCGAACTGCTCGAACAGAGGCGTCTCCTTGGTATAGAGCTTGACCCGCTTCACCATGGCCGGCTGGAAGCGGTTGAAGAAGCGCAGGATGCGTTCATATTCCGGTTCGGTGTCGACCCAGATGACATTGAAGTCGGAGGTGACCTGGTCGCGCAGCACGCGCTCGACCACGTTCAGGTCGTGATAAATCAGCGCCGGCGGCTTCGAGTTCTCCGCGCGATTCTTGATGTCTTGCCAGAGACCCTTGAGGAACCGGATGTCGGCTCGCAGTTCATCTTCGCTCGCATTCTGCGCGGCCGTGCGCACGATGAATCCGCCATGGCCGTTCTCCCGCTCGCTCGAAATGATCCGCTTCAGGCGCTGGCGTTCTTCCTCCGACGCAATCTTGCGCGACACGCCGGTGTGGTTGACCGTCGGCATGTACACCAGAAAGCGTCCCGGCAGCGCGATGTGACTGGTGATGCGCGCGCCTTTCTTGCCGATCGGCTCTTTGGCGATCTGGACCAGAATTTCCTGGCCTTCTTTCAGCAGATCGCTGATGAGCGGCACCGCAGCGGACTCGCGGCGGCGAAAGCGGCGTCCGTTGCCGCGGCGTCCGCGCTGGCTGCGGCGCTCCCACGCCGGCCGTGGAGACCGCTGCGTGTAGCCCGCCGTGGCTGATGGTGCCCGGACTTCCGCCCGTGCATCGACCGTGCCGTTGCCCCGCGCTTCCGCGTCGAGCATCGCTTCGGCCTCGGCTTGCGCCTCTTCCAGTTCGATTTCTTCGCTGTCTTCTTCGCTGGCCGCGGCATCGGCATGCGGCTCGCCTTCCGCCAGCGACGACAGGTGGATCTCTGAAACCGCCTCGCGCGCATCGCCGTTCAGATGTACGGCGCCCACCGCCTGCGTCTCCTCTTCGAACTCGTCATAGCCCTCATCGGACGAAGATTCGTAACCGATCGCATCCGCTTCGTCCTCCTCGATGGTCTCTTCTTCCATGGTGCCGGGAGCGGCAAAAGCCGGCGTGAGCTCCTCGCGGGATGCGGAGGGCTCGGTCGTTTCGGCGGCTCGAATCGCCCGCCCGGCAGGCTCTTCGCTGACTTCCTCTTCGACCTCTTCTTCGATCACGCCCGGACCAGCTTGTTCGACGGCCGCCGTCATTTCTCCCGGCCATCCCAGGGCGGGCACGCCCGCTTCTTCTTCGCGGCGGAACTCCTGGTTCCACGGCACAGTAGTGGCCGCCGAGTCGACAACTTCCTCAGCGACGTGAGGGATATCCTCATGTTCTTCGTGCAGGGGCTCGGCGAGAGCCTGATCCGCGGCGAAAATCGGTTCGTCTTCGGGGAACACCGAAGCCACCAGAGCTTCCGCCTCTTTGGAAGGCTCGGCAGTTTCCGTTGCCGTCGAGTGCGACGGCGCCTCCGGCTCGGCCGCGGCCTGAGCCCACCGCTGGTACTTCGAAATCGACTCTCCCGGCAGCAGGATCGGCTGATATCCCGGCGGCGGTCCGGACGCCCGGTTGTTTTCCGCGGCGCGCGAATTTTCCGCGGAGCGGGCAAAGCGCGGTTCCGGGCTGCGCTCGGAACTGCGGTCTGCGTTGCGGTCGGGGCCGCGCTCACGCCCTTCCCGGCGTCCGCGGCGACGGCGGCGTCCGCGCCAGCCTCCACGATCGCGGTTGGAAGAGTCTCCGTTCCCCGGCTCCGCCGAGGAGTCCGCTGCCGCCGGTTCTGGCTCGGCCAGCGCGTCGGCTTCGACCGTTCCCTCTTCCGTGTCAGCGGTTAATTGAATTTCGGCGCCTGCCCCGGCTTCGGTTTCCGCCGCCGGAGCCGCCTCGGCCCGCGCCGACTGCGGCCTCATGTCCTGCACCCCTCGGCTGGCCGGCACCGCATCGGTTAAGTCCTCGTCCTGCTCCTCCAACTCCATGAAGTCGGAAACATACAGGAAGGCGTCGCGCTCGAGCCCGATGTCGACAAATGCCGACTGCATGCCCGGCAATACGCGCGTCACACGTCCTTTGTAGATGGATCCAGCGAGGGTGTATTCGTTCTCACGCTCGAGGTAAATTTCCGCGAGCAAATCGTCTTCTACCAGCCCCACTTTGGTCTCGTGAGGCGTGGAAGAAACAAACAGTTCTTTGTTCATCCAACACTCCGTCCCGCCTGATGGCGGGCCTTCACCGGAGCGGAATCAGGAGTGGCACGGGAGGATTGAGCGTCGCGAAGCCCCCAGTAGGGGACGGTCTGGGCCAGGGAGTTGTTCTCCTGGCCGAATCCGTTGCAGAAGCTTTGGAATCTTTTGCACTGATCGCTTTTGATTTGCGCCGGGGTTGTGACCGCACTCTCAGACCATTCTGGTCGGGGGGCCGTTCCCTGCCCGGCTGCTACGAAGCTTCAATCCTGCCCGGCCTTCCCGTTCGGCTGGCCGGTGTCTTGCCCTCTTTACGCGAGGGCGGTCGATATTTTTGGGGCTGCGTCTGCAAACGCAGCACATCTCTCCTGCCGTCTTCCCTGGTTCAAGGCTTCTCTGACCAGCATCGACCACTCACCCAGCTAGTTCACGAAGCGGCGCATCCGAACGTTCATCACCATGCCCAGCGCCAGGAACATGAACAACACGGAAGACCCACCATAACTCATCAGCGGCAGGGGTATCCCAGTGACCGGCATAAAACCGACCACCATGCCGACGTTGACCAGGATATGGAAGCTAAGCACCGCCACCACACCCATCACCACGAACGTGCCAGCGCGGTCGGGCGCTGTTTGCGCGTTCTGGGTCAAACGCATCAGCACAATGAAGTATAACAGCAGAACCCCGAGAGCGCCTACGAATCCATGTTCTTCGGCAAACGCCGCGAAAATGAAATCCGTTTGCGGAACCGGCAGGAAATTCCCGTGTGTTTGCGAGCCTTTCCCGCCCCAAAGCCCTCCGGAACCCACCGCAATCTTGGATTGCTCAACTTGGTACCCCGACCCCTGCGGATCGAGCTCCGGATCGACAAAACTGGTCAACCGCTGCTTCTGATACGACTTCAAAACGTGTACCCGAGGCACCAGAAAGACCGCGCTGATCCCTACCACCGCGATCAGCCCCATCGCCGTTCCCTGTTTCCATTGCAACCCGCCCAGAAAAAGGCCCATGGCCGCGATCGGCAGATAGGTCAGGGCCGTGCCCAGGTCGGGCTGCTTCAGCACCATCAGCATCGGCACTCCGACGATCGCCCCGGCCTTCAGCAGGTCCGACCATGAGAGTTCCCGCTGCCGCATGTCCGCAAAGTACTTCGCCACCGCCAGGATCAGGATCAGCTTCACCCACTCCGACGGCTGGAAGTGATTGCCTCCGGGCATGCGGATCCAGCGTTTTGCTCCCAGATATCTCTGCCCGAAGATCAGCACTCCCATCAACGAGGCCAGCGCCCCGACATAGAACCAGTGAATCTGGTCGAGCAGCGCCTGGTAATTGACCAGGCTGATGAGGAACATCGCAGCCACGCCCCCCATCACCCAGTACACCTGCCGGATATGAGCCCCGGCAAACTTGGTGTGCTCGGTGGCGCTGTGGATCTCCATCACGCCGAGGCCGCAGATCGCCAGCACGAATCCCAGCAGGACCCAGTCAAAATCACGGAATGAAACGTAGCGTGCCATCGAAAATCAGTTCGCAGTTCTCCGCATCCGGCAACTCGCGACGAGCAGCCCGGGACTACTCCATCCCCGGCGCGGCGGTCGCCAGCGGCATCGGATGCTTGTCCAGGTGCAGCACGAATCTTCCTCCCTGCAGGCCATCATTCTTGCCGTTGCCATCAGGCGTGTTCCAGAGGCCGCCGATCTCCACCGTGTCGTCAGCCTTTGACTTCCGGGCCAGGCTCGGCGGATTGCGCCGCTGCTTGTCGACGTACGCCTTGATGACCTGGGTGGCGAGATGGGCCGCCAGTCTGCCATGCTCGCCTCCCTGGAACAAAGCGCACACCACTATGTCCGGATTCCGCCGCGGCGTGAATCCCACGAACCATCCGTTCTGGGCAAATTCCTCGGCGTTTTTCTCCTTGGCGCGGAGAGCGAGCGAAACGACCTGCGCGGAGCCCGTCTTGCCGGCAATGTCGATGCCGGGGATCGCCGCCGACGGAGCCGTGCCTCCCGGCATCAGCACCCGCGTCATCGCGTCCGTGATATAGGTCCACCCATTCGGATCGATGGGGACTTCTTTCACGTCGGTCAGATGAGCCGTCTCCACGTAGCTCGGCGGAAGTCCATCCGGATTCACCACGTGCGGAACGACCATGCGCCCGCCCATCGAAATCGCGGAAATCGCGCGCAACAACTGCACCGGTGTCACCGCGATCGCGCCCTGACCGATCCCGACCGAAATGGTTTCCCCGGCAAACCATTTCTGCTTGAAGTTGCGGATCTTCCACTCTTCCGACGGCATCACGCCGCTGGCTTCATTGGGCAAGTCGATGCCGGTCTTCTCTCCCAGCCCCAGCATCGTGGCGTACTTCGCGATACGCTCGATTCCCAGCTTGTCGGCCAGGGTGTAAAAGAAGACGTCGCAGGATTGATAGATGGCCTTCTCCAGATCAACGTCGCCGTGCGACTGATGCAGGAAGTAGACCCAGCACTTGTAATTTCTGCCGTAAAAGTCAGCGCTGCCATTGCAGTGAACATGCATGTTCTGCGCGATGCCTTCCTGCCAGCCGGCCACCGACATGATGATCTTGAAGGTCGAGCCCGGCGCCAGCTGCGCCTGAATCGCCTTATTCAGCAGCGGCTTGTCGGGATCGTTGACCAGCTTGTTCCATTCGTCGCGCGAGATGTGCACGGAAAAATCATTGGGATCGAACGTCGGCCCGCTCACCATGGCCAGAATCTCTCCGTTGTGCGGATTCATGGCCACGATGGCTCCGTTCTTGCCTTCCAGCGCCTCTTCCGCCGCGATCTGCAGATCGACATCGATGGTCAGCTTCAGCGGCTTGCCCGGAATCGCCTCGGTTTCGCCCAGCCGCCCGACCTCGCGCCCGTGGCTGTCGACCAGCGCCTGCCGCGATCCGTTCTGCCCCATCAGCAGCGAGTTGTACTGCCGCTCCACGCCCGAAATGCCGACCACGTCCCCGGGGTTATAAAGCTCGAACTGCGGCTGGTTCAGCATGTCTTCGGTGACTTCGCCCACATAGCCGATCAGGTGGGCCATGAATCCGTTGCGCGGATAGAGGCGCCGGTGCGCCATGATGGTGTCCAGTTCCGGCAGTTCGTTGCGGTGCGACTCGATGAATTGCAGTTCGTCGGGAGTGATGTCCTCTTTCAGAAAAATCGGCTGATACTGCGGCATCGAGGCGAAGTGGCGGATGCGCTCCCGTACTTCCTCGGGATCCAGGTGCAGCCCCTGCGCAATCAAATCCGCGTCGGCAATGATATCGCGCGAGGAGTCGCGCAACAGCAGCGCCGAAAACGAAGGATAGTTGTCGACGATGATCCGCCCTTCGCGGTCCAGAATCTTTCCCCGCGGCGCCAGCACCGGCACGTTGCGAATGCGGTTGCGCTCGGCGGCCAGCGAGTAGTAGCTGCTCTGCATGACCTGCAGCCGCCAGAGCCCGTAGGCCAGTACCAGAAAAATGGCGAGGATGATGTACTGCGCCGCCGTCAGGCGGATCTCGGAGACTTTTTCGTCGCGGCCAAACATCTGTGGTCAGTGGTCAGTTGCCAGTCAGATCGCTAAAAGCGTCCTCGGGCCGCAACGTATCACTCTTCCTCGTTGGAATGGAATCGGATGACAATATTCTACTGCCTGCCTTGGCCTGCCCGTTAACCGGAAGGGTAACGGAAGTCACGGGTTGGGCTGTTCGTACCGGCCTTCTGGCCCCGGTCCCGGCTCTACGTCCTCTGCTTAAACCGGTCCAGCAGGAAAAACAAGAACACTCCCAGCACCGCATTGGCCAGGCCACCCATGATTCCGCGCCCCCAGCTCCAGGTCAGCGACAAGTTCACCAGCCCGCGCGCGACCGTGAAATACACGGCGGCATGCACCAGGTAAAATCCGACAATCACCAGCAAGCGCGCTCCGGCATTCTCTACGTCCAGCTTGACACCCAGGGACGAAGCCAGATAGCCCACCACCGTCTTGGCGATTCCGTACAGTCCCAGAGGCAGCCCGCCCAGCGCATCCTGCGCCAGTCCGATCACCGCCCCGGTCAGCAGCCCGGAAATCGGATTGCGCCGCGCCATGCCGAAGAAAATCGTGATCAGCAGCGGCAAATCGATATAGGAAAATGAAGGAAACTTCCGGGTCAGGAATGCCTGCAGAAACAGCGCGGTCAGCGGAATGCCGATCGTCGCCGGGATGCTGAACCGGTAGACCTCAACCTGCTCCCCGGATGTGTATGTGATGGGCACGCTATTGTGGGCTGTCCTGCTCGACCGGCGTCCCGGTGCTCGGCGGTGGGGTCGTGGGTTTGGGCGGAGCCGACGTCGTCGCCGCCGGTTTCGGCTGGGATACCGGCTTGATCGAACCTGTCGTGTTCGCCGGAGCCGCCTTCGGCGTACCGGACTTCGGCGCAGCCGACTTGACTGTGCCTGCCGCCGCTGCCGTCGTCGCAATCCTGGCCGCGCTCCCGGCTGCCGCCGGATGCGGGTTGCCTGGCTCAGCCGCCGTTTTCACGGCTCCGGGAGCGGCCGCTGTCGCAGGCTTGGCCCCGGGCTTCGCCGATCCCTCGGGAGTACTGGCGGCATCGGTTGCAGGCTTGTCCGGCACCGACGGCAGACGCTGCGCCAGAATATCGACTGCTCGCTCGCGTCCCGTATCTTCCGCTGTCGCCTGCTGCTCCTGCTTTTCGACCAGCACCAGCACTTCTTCGAGCTTGCTCAGATCTGCTGCCGGTTTAACTTTGATATCGAGAAAGAGGTCGCGCCCGTTGGCCACGTGGCTGACCGCACCCACGGGCAAGCCCTTGGGAAAGATCTGATCGCCGCCGCTGGTCATCACCTTCTCGCCCAGGGGAACCTGCTCGTCGCTCATCACCCGTTCTAGAACCACTTCGCCATTGGGCGTGCCGCGCAACACTCCCTGCAGCCGCGACTTTTCCAGAATCACGCCCACGCCGCTGGTCTGGTCGTTGATCAGCAGCACCTGCGACACCGAGGGATACACCAGCAGCACTTTTCCCACGATCCCATCCGCCGTGATGACCGCCATATCGCGCTTCAGGCCCGCGTTTTCTCCCTTATCGATGTAGATCATGCGCGACATGTCGCTGCCGCTCGATCCGATCACCTGGGCCGCCACCGTCTTGGCGACAAACTGTTCCTTGAAGGCCAGCAGGCTCTGCAACCGGTGCGCCTGGTTGGCATCTTCGCTGAGCCGCACCTGCTGCAGCCGCATCTGCTCGATCTCTTCCCGCAGCTCGCGGTTTTCCGCCCGCACTCCGCGCAAGTAGACGTAGTTATGCCAGAGATTGCCGAGGCCGTCCTCGGCCCAGACTACGGCGCGCTCGAAAGGAGTGATGGCGTCCACTACCCAGATGCGGATCAGGCGGGTATTTTCCGTGTCGGTGCCGCCGCGCTTGACCTGCACCGCCAGTCCCAGCACCTGCAGAAACAACACGCCCATCAGGATGACCAGGTTGCGGTAGCGGCCGAGTACGGATTCCATGACTTAGTCCCGAGTCGCGAGTCGTGAGTCCCGAGTATTCAGATCCGTGCTCGCGGCTCGGGACTCGGGGCTCGCAGCTATTCGATCGAAATCTTTCTCAGCAGCTTGAAGTCGGAGAGCATCTTGCCGGTGCCCAGAACCACGCTGCACAGCGGATCGTCGGCAATCGAAACCGGCAATCCGGTTTCTTCCCGGATGCGCTTGTCGAGATTTTTCAGCAGCGCGCCGCCGCCGGTCAGAACGATGCCGCGGTCGCTGATGTCGGCCGACAACTCGGGCGGCGTGCGCTCCAGCGCCACGCGGATCGCGTTCATGATCGTCGAAACGCATTCGCTCAACGCTTCGCGGATTTCGCCATCGTCCACGGTGATCGTCTTGGGCACGCCTTCGATCAGGTTGCGGCCCTTGATCTCCATGGTCATCGGCTTGTCGAGCTGGTGCGCGGAGCCGATTTCCATCTTGATCTGCTCGGCCGTGCGCTCGCCGATCAGCAGGTTATATTTCCGCTTCAGATAATTCATGATGGCTTCGTCCATCTGGTTGCCGGCCATGCGCACCGACCGCGAGTAGACGATGCCGCTCAGAGAGATGACCGCGATGTCAGTGGTGCCGCCGCCGATATCGACGACCATATTGCCGCTGGGCTCGGTGATGGGCAGCCCCGCGCCGATCGCCGCCACCATGGCCTGCTCCACCAGGTGTACTTCGCTGGCTTTGGCCCGATAGGCCGAGTCCATGACCGCGCGCTTTTCCACCTGCGTGATCTCGGAAGGCACGCCAATCACGATCCGCGGATGCACCAGCATTTTGCGGTTGTGTGCCTTCTGGATGAAATAGTTCAGCATCTTTTCGGTCACCTTGAAGTCGGCGATCACGCCATCCTTCATCGGCTTGATGGCGACGATGTTGCCCGGCGTGCGGCCCAGCATCTCTTTCGCTTCCTTGCCGACGGCTTCGACTTCTCCGGTGTTCTTGTTGATCGCGACGATCGAGGGCTCGTTGACCACGATGCCTTTGCCGCGCGCATACACCAGCGTGTTGGCGGTGCCCAGATCGATGGCCAGATCGCTCGAGAAAATGCTGAACAGCGAGCGGAGGTTGTGGTTGCGCGTCGCGGCGGAATGAAATCCATTGGTTGACATGACGAAATGTTCTCGCGTTCTTCCAGACTTCTGCGCTTCCCGGAAATTCCGGTGTGGTCGCGTCTTCAGTTTTATGGATGGCTGGCTTTTCCTATTTTACGGGATGGCCCGCCGTCCTGTCCGAAATCGTTCGCTGCCTGCTGCCCTACTGAATAATGATCTTCTTCTGTTGCGTATTCACTCCGCCCTGCGCCGTCTGCGCCGTCACCGTAATCACAGCTTCGCCGGCCGGCAGCGGCGGCGTGAAATAATGAAACGAGCCGTCGGTCGCCACCATCGGCACTTCGCTGCCGTTCACCATGACGCGCGCGCCGGTTTGCGTCTTGCCGGTAATCTCGATCACGTGCCCGTGCTGGATGAACGGATCCAGTTCCAGCGCAATCGCGCCCAGCCCTTTATCTTTGGGAATGATGGTGAAGCGATTCTTCTCGCTCTCGACCGATTCCTTCCCCGCCGCATCGTACGACTGCACCATCCAGTAGTACGCGCCTTCGCCAAGGCCGCTCACCGTGACCGCGGCTGTAGTAACTTTTTTGTCAACCAGTGTAGATGAAAAGTATGGATTGCGGGAGATGCGCAGCCGGTAACCAGTTGCATTCGCCATCGCCGTCCAGGTGAATTCCACATCCTTGGTCGCGTCTCCATTGGAGAACAGCGGCGCCATGTTCGCCGGCGCGATCGGAGTTGGCGGGCCGGTCTCCTTCGCCTTCTCCATGTGGTTCTCTTCCGCCCGGAATGTCACTTTTTCCCAGTTGCCCAGCTCGACTGTCTCTCCGTTGCGCGAGACCTCGCCCGCGCCTTTCTTCATGAGGATTTCATGCTGGTCGGCGCCCGGATCGTTGTGCACCTGCGCCGCCGACTCCGGAGCCAGCGAGGCCGTGGCTCCGGCTACAATGACCTGCGATTTCGATCCGGAGCTGTACGTCGCCGTCGACAGATCGACCGTTCCCGTGCTCACCGCGACCGCAACGTTCGTCTGCTGCTGGTCGTTGGCTGAGTTCTCTTCAATCACGATCAGTGAATCCTGCTTGACCGTATAACTGGTGCCGTCGTTGAACACGACTTTCGCCATGCCCTCCGAGCCGGTCTGCACCACGTCGCCCTTTTCCAGCGGAATGTTGTAGTCGGCCGGCATCCAGCTGTTGCCGTTGCCCTTCTTCACCCGCACCGTCCCATCGAGTGCGGTGAAATGCGCCTGCTGCGCCGTCACCGTTCCGCCGCCCACCGCCGGAGCCATGCCGGCCACCCGTTCCAGCAACTTGCTGGCAACATCGTCGGCTTTCTTGAGGCTGGTGTCGGTGAACTGCGGAAACGCCGCCCGCATGGCGACGAAAAAAATCACGGCCACTCCCAGCAGCAGCAGAGCCACACTCCGGTAGGTGACCGTCGTCCACGCGACGTGGATTCCCGGTTTGCGATTGGGCGAAGACACTTGTGCCGAAGACCTTATGAATTGCGCAAATACGCCACAATCCAAACGGTAGCACAGGCAAAACCGCGGAAAAACGATGGAGTCGGCGGCGAGGTTACCGAAGTGCAGGCCGGCTTCCGCGGATGCACTCGGAGCCTCTGTCCCGATGCCGCACGCCGCCGTCGCTGACGATTCTTTACCGCTGACCGCACCCGGCAGGCACTACAATCGGGACATGAAGCTCGGGATTCTGGCCGTCCTGCTCCTGTGCCCGCTGGCTCTGGCCCAAAAACCGGTCGATCTCGCCTCCGACCCCCATTACCACCTTCTGCTCGACAACGATACGGTCCGCGTTTACGCGATGACCTTACGCCCCGACGACTCCGCCTTCGTCCGCATGGAGCACAGTTTCATGACCGTGACCCTGCAGGATGGCGAAATCATCCTCTGGGACGCGGGCAAGTCGCCGATCCAGCACTTCCAGATGCACAAGGGCGAAACCAGCTTCGTCTGCCTGACCCCGGAACAACAATCCAAGGGCGTTGCCGGCGGCTTCCGCAACGACCGGCCGCAGGAGTACCGCAACATCACCGTCGAGTTCAAAGACCGCCTTCTAGGATGGGCCATGCTGACCGGCGGGACCATCAGCCCTCCGGCCTCGATGTATCTCGGCGGTGCGCTGGTCGCCGATGTGCTTCTGCAGCCTTCCGACTCGTTCCCGGCTCCCGATAAGCCCGGCCCCGAGCTGGTGATTCCCGTTTCCCCGGTCGACCTGAAGAACGGAAGCGGACTACGCGTCCGGAGCTCTCCCGGAGAGGTCTCCTGGATTCCGGCCGATCACGCCTCCAGCCTTGCCAACGCCGCCAGGGATCCGGCGCGCTTCATCATTGTCGAGTTCCAGCCCGACAACCCCTAAGCCGCCGCCTTCAAATCGTGGCGCGCGCCCGCCCGCTCAGGTATTCTTTAACGTCTTTATGGCGACCCCCTCCTCTTCAGTTGCGATCCCGGCGGCGCGGCGCAACTCTTTCTTCAGTTCCAGCCTGGCGGTTGTTTGCGCGATCGCTCTGGCCGATCTCCTCCTTCACATTTATTTCAACAACCGCTACGGCTACTTCCGCGACGAGTTCGATTACATGTCGTGCGGCGACCACCTGCAATGGGGATACGTCGACCAGCCTCCGCTGATCCCGTTCCTGACTCACATTTTCCGCGCGCTGCTGGGCGATTCGCTGCGCGCCATCCGCTTCCTGCCGGCGCTGGCCACGTCGTTTCTGGTGGTGCAGACCGCGCTGATTGCCCGCGAATTGGGCGGACGCCGCTATGCCCTCGTTCTCAGCGCTCTCTGTATCGTCATCGCGGGGATGTACCTCTCCAACGGCAGTCTTCTCGGCACCAATTGCCTCGAACCCAACCTTTGGATGGGTTGCGCCTACTTCGCCGTCCTCGCCATCAAGCGGAATGATCCGCGCTACTGGCTCTGGTTCGGAGTGATCGCCGGCCTCGGCATGGAGGAAAAATATTCCATTGCCGTCTTCGGCCTGGGCATGGTCGTTGGCCTTCTGCTCACGCCGCAGCGCCGCGCATTTTTCAGCAGGTGGATCTGGCTGGGCGGACTCGCGGCCTTCCTCATCTTCCTCCCCAACTTGCTGTGGAACATGCACTACGACTGGCCCTTTGTGCAGTTGATGCACAACATCCGCTCCGCAGGCCGAGACGTCGTTTATGGACCGGTTCAATTCTTTCTGCAGCAGGTGATGATTCTGAATCCCATAAACGCGCTGGTCTGGATCACTGGCCTGATTGCATTCTTCGCAACCCCACAGCTTCGCCCCTATCGCGCCCTCGGGTGGTGTTATCTCGTATCCTATGCGGTCTTCTTCGTGTTGCACGGCAAGAACTATTATTTGTCGCCGGTATATCCCATGCTGTTGGCGGCGGGAGCGGTACAGATCGAGACTCTGGTGGACAAACTCAAGTCCGAATCGGCTCGCCGATCCTGGAGAAGGTCGATCGTCATCACGGTCCTGATTGGCGGCGCCGTCGGCCTTCCTATGTCCGTTCCGGTCCTGTCGCCGGCGAATTTTGTGAAATATATGCAGTTCAACCACGTTCAGCTCGCCAAGACTGAGCATTTCCGCGATGTGTCTCCGCTGCCGCAGTGGTACTCCGACCAGTTCGGATGGAAGGAAATCGCCGACGAAGCGGTCGTCGCCTGGAACCGCATCCCGGCGGACGAGCGCAAGGATTGCGGCATCTTCGCCCAGGACTACGGCCAGGCCGGAGCCATCGACTTCTTCGACCGCAAGCTGGGGTTGCCGCCCGCCCTCAGCGGCGACCGCACTTATTGGCTGTGGGGACCGCGCGGCTATTCGGGCCAGTGCATGATCGTGCTCGGCGATCGCTCAGAACGCCTGCAGCAGCTCTTCAGCAGCGTCGAGTACGTCGGGAGGTCCGCCGGGAATCCCTGGGCCCTCGAACAGCAGATCGGCTTTCACCTCTGCCGAGGAGCCCGGTTCGGCACCCTCGCCGATCTGTGGCCCCAGCTGAAGCGCTGGCGCTAGGAAAACCGACACGTCTTCTCGAATCCGGAGGGTTACCGAAGTGAAAGTAACTGCCTCAATTTTTCGATCTGTTCCCGTCGGATCCTGGCGCGTTCTTGCTCCGCAGGCTCTTCGGTCGGGCCCCGGATGCCCCGCCAGGACTTCTTCGTCGAATGTGCACCTGAACCTGACCTGGGATGATACACTCCCCGCCTTGCCGCCTCTTCCCTGCCGGTTGTAGCATCAAAAGGTTTGGGCATTCATCGTTTACTACGCAAGGAGACACCCTCATGGCTACCGACACCTTCACCGCACCCGCGACCTTGAGCGACAGCCAGACCCGGGTTTTCAAGAATTTCATCGATGGCGAGTGGGTCGAGTCCTCCACCGGAGAGACGTTCGAGAACCGCAATCCCGCCGATACCCGCGACCTGGTCGGCATCTTCCAGAAATCGGCGAAGGCCGATGTCGACGCCGCCGTCGATGCCGCCAAGCGCGCCTTCGCCAAATGGCGTCTGGTGCCGGCGCCGCGCCGCGCCGAAGTCGTCTTCCGCGCCGCCGAGATTCTCATCGAGCGCAAGGAAGATTACGCCCGCGACATGACCCGCGAGATGGGCAAGGTGCTCGCCGAAACCCGCGGCGACGTGCAGGAAGCCATCGACGCCGCCTACTACAACGCCGGCGAAGGCCGGCGCCTGTTCGGCCCCACGGTTCCCTCGGAAATGCCCAACAAATTCGCCATGGCCGTGCGGCAGCCCATCGGCGTCTGCGGCATGATCACGCCGTGGAACTTCCCCATGGCGATCTCGTCGTGGAAGCTGCTGCCGGCCGTGGTCTGCGGCAACGCCTGCGTGATCAAGCCCGCGCAGGACACTCCGCTTTCGACCTTCAATCTGGTGCGCGCCCTCTCCGATGCCGGCCTGCCCAAGGGCGTCATCAATATCGTCACCGGATTCGGATCGATGGTCGGCACGCCGCTGGCCGAGCATCCCGACGTGCGGGCCATCTCGCTGACCGGATCCTCGGAAGTCGGACGCATCGTGGGCGGCATCGCCGCCAAGAGCTTCAAGCACTGCTCGCTCGAACTGGGCGGCAAGAATCCCATGATCGTGCTCGACGACGCCAACCTCGACCTCGCCCTCGACGGCGCGCTCTGGGGAGCGTTCGGCACCACCGGACAGCGCTGCACCGCGACCAGCCGCATCATCGTGCAGAAAGGCGTGTACCGCGAATTCGTCGAGCGCCTCGTCGAACGCGCAAAGAAACTGAAAGTTGGCAACGGCCTCGACGAAACCGTGCAGATGGGTCCGGCCGTCAACGAAAAGCAGCTGCAGACCGACCTGAGCTACGTCGAGATCGGCAGGAACGAAGGAGCGAAGCTGGTCTGCGGCGGCAACCGCCTCGACCAGGGCGATTACGCGCATGGCTGGTTCATGCAGCCCACCGTTTTCACCGATGTGGACCCCAAGATGCGAATCGCGCAGGAAGAAATCTTCGGGCCGGTGGTTTCAGTCATTCCCTGCGAAGGCATGGACGACGCCATCGAAATCGCCAACGGCATCGAGTACGGATTGTCTTCGGCGATCTACACCAAAGACGTGAACAAGGCGTTCACGGCAATGCGCGATCTGTATGCCGGCATCACGTATATCAACGCACCGACGATCGGAGCGGAAGTCCATCTCCCATTCGGCGGAACGAAAGCCACCGGCAACGGCCACCGCGAGGGCGGGATCGGCGCCATCGATTTCTATACGGAGTGGAAATCGGTCTACGTCGACTTCTCCGACAAGCTGCAGAAAGCACAGATCGACAGAGAAGACTGAGGTCGGGCCGCGGACGGCAGCTTTGTCATCCTGAGCGAGGATTGGTCTTTGCGCCGGCGCCGGCGCAAAGGCCAACCGCAGTCGAAGGACCCCGGGCTGGCGTGCGCTACCACCAACCGTCAAGGCATTCTCACGACGCGCTCCTGTCCTTTTTTGCGAATTCCCTGCAACTCCGACGGCTCTGCCTGCAGCAAAAGGGGTCCTTCGACTCCGCTCAGGATGACAATGCATTGAGTTTTCTCTGCGCCCGCCGCGTGCTCTGCGGTTAGAATTTCTCTATGCCGCTCACCCAGTCCCGCGAGATCGCCTCCGCTTCCCGGCTCGACAACGTCCGCTACGCCATCCGCGACCTGGCTTGCGTCGCCGATGAGGTCATCGCGGAAGGACATAAAGTGCTCCCGCTCAACGTCGGCGATCCGCTTAACTTCGATTTCCAGACGCCGCCTCACATCATCGAGGCCGTCGCCAAGGCCATGCGCGACGGCAAGAATGGATACGCTCCTTCCCCCGGCGTCTCCGAAGCGCTGGCCGCCATTCGTGGCGAGGCCGCGCGCAAGGGCATCTCCACGGTGCGCGACGTCTTTGTCACCTCCGGCGTGAGCGAGACCGTCGATTTGTGCCTTTCCGCGCTGGTCAATCCCGGCGAAGACGTGCTCACCCCGAAGCCGGACTATCCTTTGTACTCGGCGGTGCTCTGCAAATTAGGCATCGCCCTGAACGCCTACGATCTCGATGAAAGCAACGCCTGGCAGCCCGAACTGGCTGACATCGAGCGCAAGCTCACGCCGCGCACTCGCGCCATTGTGCTGATCAATCCCAACAATCCCACCGGCTCGCTGTGCACGCGCGAAATGCTCGAGCAGATCGCGGAACTCGCCCGCCGCCACAACCTGATCGTTTTCGCCGACGAAATCTACGACAAGCTAATTCTCGAAGACACTCCCCACCTCGCCTTCGCCGCGGTCGCGCCCGACGTGCCCTGCGTGACTTTCGGCGGCATGTCGAAAAACTATCTGGTTCCCGGATGGCGCATCGGCTGGGGCATCGTGTCGGGCGACGCGGCCGTGGTGAATGCCTACAAAGAGGGCGTGCATCGCCTGCTGCGCGCCCGCTTGTGCGCGAATCATCCCGAGCAGTACGCCATCCAGCCCGCGCTCGAAGGCCCGCAGGATCATCTCGTCGAAGTGAAGCGCAAGCTGCGCTCCCGCCGCGACCTCACCCAGAAATGGTGCGAGTCGACGCCGCGCGTCAGTTGCGTCGCCCCCCGCGGCGCTTTTTATGCGTACCCCAAAATCGATATCCCTGAGAGCGACGAAATTTTTGTGAAAGAACTGATCCGCCAGAAACACGTCATGGTCGTGCACGGCTCCGGCTTCGGACAAAAGCCCGGCACGCAGCACTTCCGCATCGTGTTCCTGCCGGATGAGCCGACGCTGACCAAGGCGTATGCCGGAATCGCCGAGTTTATACGGGAGCGGTACAGCACAAGCTAAGAGCTGAGTGGGTTTGTGAGCTTCCGAATGTCTATCGCGCTCTACTCGGGTATTGTCGCCCTTATAGCGACCTGCTTAATCCCGGTAGCGTACTTTGGCGACAAGAATGAAGCTTGGACAAAGCGCCTTATCATTATTGCGCTCATCGCGTCGTTGGCTCTCCTGCTTGCTTTCTTCTGGTGATGCTCACGACCGGACATGACCATGATAGAATGACCATGATTTCGTGACCATGAAGACCAAAACCATCCCCGCCGGGCAATTCAAAGCCCGCTGCCTCGCCATCATGGACGAGGTCCGGGCCAAGCGCCAGGCCGTGGTCATCACCAAGCGCGGCAAGCCGGTGGCCAAACTCGTCCCGGTCGAGAAGGAGAAAGACGACATTTTCGGCTTCATGAAGGGGAAGGGCACAATCGAAATCAAAGGCGACATTATTTCCCCGGCCCTCACTCCGGAAGAGTGGGGCGACATCAGTTGATCTTTCTTCCGTGATTCTTCTCGACACCCACGTCGTCATCTGGCTCGCCCAGGATTATCAACGCCTGTCGCCCGCGGCCCATGCGGCAATTGCGGAAGCACGCAGGAGAGAACGGGGCATCGCGGTTTCCGACATCACGCTGTTTGAAATTGCCCTGCTGGCGAGCCGCGGACGAGTCACCTTCAGGCCGGACATCGGAACCACTCTCTCTGAGGTCGAGCGTCAATTCGTTGTTCTGCCGGTCACCGCCAACATCGCGATGCAGGCCTTCGAGCTGCCGGCCCGCTATCCCAACGATCCAGTCGACCGCATTCTGGGCGCGACCGCGCTGGTCGAAGACATTCCCCTGGTCACGGCCGACCGCGAGATTCGCAAGGCGCGGGCAGTATCGACGGTGTGGTAGTGCCGTAGCGTCCCGCACCCGATTTTGATCTTCTCTCGCCGTGGGCGCGATGGTGATTTCGCGCCTTTCTCTTTCCCCGCGAATCTGATTAAATCAATCATGGGACGCGCAGCGTGCTCGCGTTCCGGCAAGCGTTGTTCTTACGATCGTGGTCGATATTCATTCCCACATCCTTCCCGAGGTCGACGACGGGCCGAAAACCTGGGACATCTGCGCGGCAATGTGCCGCATGGCGTTCGCCGACGGCATCACGCATATGGTCGCCACGCCTCACGCCAACGACCGTTATCATTACGACCGCGACTACCTGCAGGGACTGGTCACGAATCTGCAGTCCCTGGTCGGCAATTCCCCGCGGCTGGGCCTGGGCTGCGACTTTCATCTCTCCTACGAGAACCTGCAGGATGCCTTCGCCCATCCGGCCCGCTACGTCATCGGCAACACGCGCTACCTGCTGGTCGAGTTCAGCAACTACGGCATTCCCCGGCAGACCATGGATTCCCTGCTGAAGCTCGGCGATTGCGGGCTGACCCCGATCATCACGCATCCGGAGCGCAACCCGATCCTGCGGGAGAGCCTGCAACAGGTCGTCGAGTGGGCCGAGCAGGGATGCGTGGTGCAGATGACCGGCTCGGCGCTCACCGGGCTGTGGGGCGAGCGCACGCGCCGCGCCGCCGAGTGGTTGCTCGAACATCAGGCGGTGCATGTCCTGGCCACTGATTCCCACGATCTGGAGAAGCGTCCGCCCATGCTCTCCTCGGCGCGCGATGCCGCCGCGGACATCTGCGGCGAAGAAATAGCTGACGCTCTCGTCGATTTCAACCCCAGAGCCATCATCGAGAACAAGCCGTTGCCCTACTTCCCCCGGCCGGTGAGCGCGGGCTACCGAAAAAAGGGCGACTGAACCGATCGGCAAGAAGAACCTGCCCGGCACCTGGAATGCCTTGCCCGGCGATTCTGAAGGCGGCTGCCGCGTTTTCCTGCCAAGGCCCGAGGCTCACGTCCCTGCGATTTTTCGGGGCTCCGGCGAGGAGTTCAATCGATTTAACTCCCGTGATTAAGTAGTTTGTTTTCAGTGAATTACAGCCCATTTTTTCCACAGGGCATGAACTTGTAAGTCTCTATGAAATCTATGGCCTATGCTGAATTTCACCAAGATTGGTGCAGTTGCGGAATTGCACCTTGCACGGTGCAGTCGCCGGGCCAGACGGAACTGATGGGCAGGGGAAAAATCCGATCAGTTCGGCTGCGGGTCTGACTGCGGCGAGTTGGGTGGATTCGGGGTTTGATTCGGAGCTGGAACTGATACCGGCGGGGCGCCCGATGGAGAGGCACTCGCCGGAGCCGAAACGGGTTGAGCCGCCGGACCTCCGGCAGCCGTGGTGCTGCGCGCGGCAGCCGGTAGCGCTTCGGTTCGCGGGGTTTCGGGAGCGGAGGTCATCGCGCTCTCCGGATTCAGCAAGCCGTCCTTGCTGGGGCCAAGGCCCAACTTGATCAGCGCCCGCGAATCGGGAACTTCTTTCGTTTGCCAGCCGTGATCGCTCTGGTAGCGGCGCATGGCGTCTTCGCTGGTCTGGTTCCAGGCGCCGGTAGGTTCTCCGCTGAGGTAGTGCTCGCGGATCAGAGCCTGCTGAATAGCAGTGGCCCGTTCGGAATCAATTTTCTGCTGCCCACGCGCGCGCGACTTCTTCCTGCGGGAATGTTTCTTGCTCGTGGGATGCGAGGTCGTCGACTTTTCTGCAGCCATCTGGAGGGCTGAGGATGTTCGGCGGCGCCGATAGGCCGTGGTCCTGGTGGAAGTTGCAGACCTTCCGGCGGTCGTAATCTTTCTCGCAGCCGGCTTTCGCGCTGTTGCGGTGGAACGCGGGCGCTGAGCGGCGAAGACTGGAACCGAGACACACGTCAGCAGCAGCGCGCAAATCGCCGTCAGGCTGGTTCCGCGAATTCGACTCCAGACTCGGGTCATCGTTCGGACCACTGTTCGAGACTTCGGCCCGTGCTTCCCGCGGGCCAAAAGAAAGCCCAACGGAAGCTGCCACTGTAATCATCCGCGATCGGCGACGACAGTGCCAGTTCCCGATGGGCGCGTCCCAGTTACGGAAGTGTGCCGGCGAGGAAGATAGTTCCATCCTGCTTGGAGGAACCGCGCTGGCGCACCAGGAAGACTACGTCCTGGCCGCTCTTGAGGCTCGATTCGATCCGGGCAAAATCGTCTTCGCTGTTCACCGGCTGCTTGTTGATCTCGAGAATGACGTCGCCGCGCGCCAGGTTCACGTCTTCGGCAAACGAGCCCGGCTTCACATCCTGCACGATCACGCCCTTGCCGGCCTGCAGGTCGAGACGATCGGCCATATCCGGAGTGATCTTGCGAACGGTGAGGCCGAACTTGCTCTGCTTGGGTGCGCTGTCGTCGCCGTTATCCTGATCCTCGCCCAGCCGGGCGGCGAACAGTTTGGCGCGGTCGGCCACGACAACCGTGGCATTCTGCTGCTTGCCGTTGCGCAGGAAGGTCAGATCGGTCTTGGACCCCGGCTTGCGCGAGGCGATATCGGCGACCAGTTCGTCACCCTTGCTGATTTTCCGGCCATCGACGGCGGTAATCGTGTCGCCGATCTTCAGGCCCGCCTGATCGGCCGGACTGCCGGGTACGACGCTCGAAATGGTCACACCGGTTCCGGCGCCGTAGACGCGCATGATCGCCGGATTCTCCACCTGGTCAAACATGATGCCGATGGAGCCGCGCGAGACGCGGTGCTCCGGCCCGGTCAGCTGGTTGTAGACATCGACTACGGTTTTCGAAGGCAGTGCAAAGCCGACGCCGGCGTAGGCGTTGGTCTCGCTGAGGATGGCGGTGTTGATGCCCACCACTTCGCCGTTCATGTTGACCAGCGGCCCGCCGGAGTTGCCGGGGTTGATGGCGGCATCGGTCTGAATGAAGGTCTGGAACTGGCGGCCGCGAACGATGTCGCGTCCCTTGGCCGAAACGATTCCCGCAGTCACCGTTTCAGACAAGCCGAAGGGGCTGCCAATGGCGAGCACCCAGTCACCGACCTGCATACTGTCGGAGTTGCCCATCTTGGCGGCGGGAAGCGAGCGATTGATGTCGACCTTGATCACGGCCAGATCGGTCTCCTGATCCGTGCCGACGACCTTGGCATCGTGCTGCACGCCAGGGGGATCATCCTGAAAACGCACGCGGACGCGGTCGGCTTTCTCGACCACGTGGCGGTTGGTGACGATGTAGCCCTTGGGATCGACGATCACGCCTGAACCGAGGGAACGTTCGCGGATCGAGCCGTCTCCCGAGCCACCCTGGCCGCCCTGCCCGCCGGGAGCGCCAAAGAAGTGATTGAAGAAATCGTCCATGCCGCCGCTGTCGTCATCGCCGCCCTGATCGTCATCGCCGCCGTTGCGGTGACGGCGCATGGTCTTGATGGTCGATTCGGTGTTGATGTTGACCACGCTCGGTTCCAGTTGCTTGGCAATCTGGGAAAAGGCGTTCGACATCTGGGAGGGCGAAGGCATAGCCAAGGGAGCGACGTCGCTTTTCTGGCCTTCTTTTCCCTTGACTCCGTAAGAGATGACCGTGCCGATCAGAATGCCCAGCGCCAGGGTCACCAGAATACTGAGGGTATAGGCCCAGCCGTGGGCCTTCATGCGCATCCACATCGCGCGCGAATCCATATGTCTACGATCCTCCAAGATTCTCCTCAAGCCCATCCATTATACCCATTGGCACGAGGTGGCCGAACCGCGGGTGAGCGGCGCCGATTTCGCCCGACAGGCCTTATGCCATTAGACGCACAAACTGGCCCAATCGTTTGATGACCGCCGGATTCGGCTATTCCTGACTTGAGCCCGTCGAAAAGCAAGTGGCGGCCGAGCCCGCGAATCGGATCTACTTTGCCTGGTACACGGTTTTCCCGCCGACCACGGTGCGCAGGACCTTCGTCCCCAGCAGCTTTTCCGCCGAAACCGCCGTGATGTCCCGGTCGAGCTCGATAAAGTCGGCCAGCATCCCGGGAGCGATTTTGCCCTTCTCTTTCTCTTCGAACTCGGCGAAGGCGGAACCGGTGGTGTAGGCGGCAATGGCCTGATCCATGGTCAGCCGCTGGTCGGGGAAATATTCCAGCTTGCCGTCTTCACTCTTCCGCGTAACCGCGGCATAGAGGCCGCGGAACGGGCTGACCGGCTCGACCGGATAATCGGTGCCGAAGGCCAGCGTGACTCCTTTGTTGAGGAAGGCCAGCCAGGCATAGGAAGTCGCAGCGCGCTTGGGACCGAGACGATCCTGGGCCCAGCGCATGTCGGTGAGCAGGTGGCAGGGCTGCATCGAGGCGATGACTTTCAGCTCTTTGAATCTGGCGATCTGCGCTGGCGTGGTGACCTGGGCATGCTCGACGCGCAGGCGGAATTCGGTCGTGCCCGTCGGACCCTTCACCTGGGCGTCGTGAGCGGCTTTCTCGGCCTGGGCGAAGGCGTCGAGCGCCATCTGCACTCCGGCGTCTCCGATGGCGTGGAAGCCGATCTGATATCCCGCCAGTACGCGCTCCCTGGTCATGTCATTCAAGCGGGGCTGATCGTAACGCGGCAGGCCGGAGTTCTGGGGATCGTCGGCATAGGGCTGAAGCAGCGCCGCCGTGTGCGAACCCAGCGATCCATCCATGAATCCCTTGAGCATGCCGGTGTGCAGCATGAGATCGGATTGAGGATGCGAATTGCGCTTGCGGCTGAGGTCTTCGAGGGAGTCGTCGAATGGGAGCCACTCGCTGATACGGGCGGTGAGCTTCCCATCCTTTTCCAGCTCCTCGAAAATTTCGAAATTCTCCCATTCGGGCGAATAGTCCTGCGCCGAGGTGACTCCGTGCTGGGCCAGATCGGAAAGCGCGAGTTCGAGTCCCTGGCGGCGCAGATCGTGGCTGGGCTTGGGGATCACGTTGGTGATGGCTTCCTGCGCCGTCTCGCGGAGGATGCCGGAGGGCTCGCCGTTCTCGTTGCGGTCGATGTGTCCGCCCATGGGATCGCGGCTGGCCAGCGTGATGCTGCCCAGTTGCAGCGCCCGGGTGTTGGCCACGGCGATGTGGCCGTCGATGCGAACCAGAAATACGGGATGGCCGTTCGATACTTCGTCGAGATCCCAGCGCGTGGGCGGCACCTTGACCGGCCAGAGGGTTTCATCCCAGCCCCCGCCGAGAATCCATTCGCCCGCCGGAGCGGTTTCCACTTTTCTGGCCACGCGCTCGCGGAGTTCGTCGAGCGATTTCACGCCGGTGAGATCGACGCTGAGCTTGGTCGATCCGGCGTCGGCCAGGTGCAGGTGGGCGTCGTTGAAGCCGGGCATGACGAAATGTCCGCCGAGATCGATGACCTGGGTTTGCGGCCCCTTCCACTTCTGGAGATCGAGCATCTTGCCGACCGCCAGGATGCGGTCGCCTCGAACCGCAATGGCCTCTTCGCGGTCGATGGAGCTGAATGGCGTGTTGTCGGGCACTCCGGTGTAGACATTGGCATGGATGAAAAGCAGGTCGGCACGGGGGTGCGCGTCGGCGGGAGCGGCAGCGTTGGCAGCCGTTGAAGTGGGCGCGGGCGGGGTCTGGAAAATACCGGGCAGAGCGAGACAGAGCAATAAAGGAAGAGCGACCTCGGGGGCTGAAACCCCTCCAAGAAAAGGCTTTCGGATCGCAGCGCGAAAAGCGCTGCGCCAGCCAAAAGCTCTCAGTCGATTCGCGGCGCTGAAAGCGCTGCGCGCCAGATTGTTCCCGCTGCCAGAAACATGGCTACGTCCAGAATGATTGCTGCCAAGAATCCCGAAAACCAGACTCATTCCCCCACCCCCGCCAGCGCGAGCATGGTCAGCAGAATGCGCTTCAGGCCAAGCTCGCGGCCGTTGGAATCGAACCACTCCTGTAATGTGTGCGCCCCGCCACCCGATCCGCCGCCGCCGATGGCGACCGCTTCCAGTCCGAGGGACAGCGGAATGTTGGCGTCGGTCGAAGCCCGCTGCACCTGCGCCGCATTGCTGAGCTGCGTGTCGACAGCGCGCACGACCTGCAGAATGCGGGAGCCGGGCGGCAACTCGCCGGCGGGGCGGCTGCCGATCACCACGACTTCACAGCTGACGCCCGGACGCTTCTGCGCGGAGGAGCGCATCTCGGCCGCTATGGTCTCGTCTTCGACGGCGCGATTCAGCGCCAGACGCAGCGATTGTTCCAGCCGCTCCATTTCGGCCATGGAGGTGGAGCGGGTATCGACTTTCATGCTGGCTGACTCGGGAATCGAGTTCACCGAAGTCCCGCCGCGAATGACACCAATGTTGAATGTAGTTTTCGGCGAACTGGGGACGGGCGTTGCGGTGAAGGTGTTGATCGCCTCGGCCAGGATCACGATGGGATTGGGCGCGCCGAAATCGCTCCAGGAGTGGCCTCCGGGGCCACGCACGATCACTTCGAAGCGGCGGCTGCCCAGCGCCTCGGCGACAATCGTGTCGGCGCCCGCGCCATCGAGGACCAGCGAGTAGGCGATGGAATCCTTCCAGCGCGGCGTGGAAAAAATGTGACGCATGCCGCGCAGATCGCCCTCGCCCTCTTCGCCGACGTTGCCAATGAAGACAAAAGGCAGAGCATGCCGGATGCGTACCGAGCGCAGCAGCGCGGCAATGGCCAGCATGGCCACCACGCCCGCGCCGTTGTCAGAAACCCCCGGGCCGTAGATGCGGCTTCCCTGCTGGCGAATGTTCAGTGGCGTATTGGGCGGGAAGACGGTGTCGATGTGCGCGCTCAGGGCAACGTGGCGGCGTCCGAAACCCGGATGCGTGCCGAAGACGTTGCCTACGTCGTCGATGCGGACATCATCCAGACCAACCTCGCGGAAACGCTCCGCCAGCCATTCGCCGCGGGCGGCTTCGCCGAACGGGGGCGCGGGAATGCGCGCCATCTCCATCTGCCAGTGGGCAAGTTGCGGCTCCTGCAGCCGAAACCAGTTGAAGGCCGAGCGCACCTCGGGAGCGGCCGCCAGGCGAGCGATCTCCTGCTGGATCGCCGGAGCAGTCTCGGGCATGTCGGCACGCGGGGGCATGGGCTTCATCGATGGCGAGATGGCTTAGTTTACAACGTCATAGCGCCATTAGGATTGGCTAAAGAGGATACGGCGGATTACCGAAGAGTGGGGCGGTCCCTGTCCGGTGGACGCGGGGCGAAGGTGTCGGCGGCCGGCGGTGGGGGTCCCGGGGGAAGTGCACGAAGAAATCACGAAAGCCGGGTCCGGCGCCGGCCGCAGAGAAATCCGGAATCCGGGCGCTAGGCGAGCAGCCCTGAGGGATGATGGGTGCGTCCCTCGACCAGCGCGACCAGCTTGCGCGTGGCGGGGATGTCGATGCCATGCTTCTGCGCTCCGCGCAGGATCGGCCCGGCGATGGCGTCGAGTTCCGGAGGATTGCCCGCCGCCACATCTTTCTGCATAGAGCTGCGCATGTTGCCCGGCATCTTCATCACGGCGGGGATCAGCGTATTAACATCGATCTTCGCGCCTTCCGCCACGGCGATGGCGCTAGCCTCGCGGATGCAACCGAGCCCGAGCTGGCTCCATTGGGGATCGGCGAGAATCTCGCCGGTGGTTTTGTCGGCGGCGGTGGTGGTGAGGGCGAAGGCCGCGAGAAAAACCAGCTTGCTCCACATCAGCGTAGGCTCGTCGTCGATGAAGCGGCAGTTGAATCCCTGTCTCTGCAAGTCTTCGATGGTCGCGCCGAGCAGCGCGCGGCCGGCCGCAAGCACGTTGAAGTTGGCGAAGGGCGAGCGATGAATGATGTGTCCAGCAGCGACCCGTTCGGTTTCGACGGCAATGGTCGCAGGGATCACTTTTCCGGCACCGTATTTCGCCCGCAGGAGCGCGATGTGGTCGATGCCGTTCAGCAACGGCACGATGGCCCGGATCGCGGCGGGATTGGCGAGGGCGGCAAGCGAGGCATCAAGCTGCGTCGCCTTGACCGTAAGCCAGAGGACGTCGCACGGCGGCACATCGGCGGCGACGGACGGATGGGCGTCGAAGTTGCCGAAGGGGCTCTCGAGGCGCAGCGTCCTGGGATAGGAGGCCAGCGCTTCGCGGCGGACGACGAGCGTGACTGAAGCGCCGGCGCGGGCGAGGGAGGCGGCGATGAGGCCTCCGACGCCGCCGACCCCAAGGATGGCGTGAGTCAGTCGGGTGGTCATGGTGCGCCTCGCCAGTTTACACGCGGGCGGGGTTTAGAGAATCTACTGGGTTCGCGGGGCCCACGAGGGAGGAGCGTCGGCGTTGCCGGAAAGGATGAATCCAGTTGACATGTGATCCACATGAAACTATGTTGGTCACATGGCAATGATTCAATTACGGAATGTGCCGGATCTGCTGCATCGCAGCTTGAAAGCCCGGGCTGCAATGGCGGGCATGTCACTGTCGGACTATCTCATCATGGAAATCCGCGAGATCGCGGAACGCCCGACGCTGGAAGAATTCCAGCAGCGTTTGCTTAAGCGCAAGCCGGTACGCGAGGGAGTCGACGCGGCCCGCATGGTGAGAGAAGAACGCGAGGCCCGATGATTGTCCTGGATGCGTCTGCGGCGATTGATTGGCTGCTGCAGACGCCTGCCGGAAAGCAGATCGGAGGGCGGATCTATTCCCGGCGGCAATCCCTGCATACGGCCCATCTGCTCGACCTGGAGGTGGCGCAAGTATTGCGCCGGCTGGTGCGGCAGAATGAAATTCCATCCCACCGCGCGGGGCAGGCGATCGACGATTTGATGGCCTTGCGCATCACGCGGTACCCGCATTCCCTGCTCTTGCCCCGGATCTGGCAATTACGGAATCACATCAGCGCTTACGATGCGGCTTATGTGGTGGTCGCGGAGAAACTCGGAGCGCCACTGCTGACGCGCGATCGACGGCTGGCTGCAGCCTCCGGTCACGCCGCTGCCATTGAATTGTTCTGATCGGCGTGCGCGACCTCATCTCCCGGTCAAAGCCTTACTTCCTACCGTCACGATTGAGCGCCGGCGATCCATTCCGCCCTCAAAGGTTACGCTTTGCGGGAGGTTGCGCCGACGCACTCCAGAATCTCAACTTCGGTCAGCGTGTGGTCGCTCTGCTTGGCCCGCTGGTAGATGCGGTCGACGACTTCGTCGGAGGCGGGAATGCCATGGCGCTCGAGCCAGAAGAGCACATTCGATTTGCCGCTCATGGGGCCGATGTCGATGATCTGCTCGAGTCCGAAGACATGCGAGGGCACGCCGGAGTAGACGGTGTTGGCCAGCACGACATCGTGCTTGTGATACGCCTTGATGATGGCGGCGGCGTGCACGCCGGTGGCGGTGCGGAAGGCATCGTCTCCGACCACGGGATAGTTCTTCGGAATGGGCACGCCCGTAGCGCGTGAAATCGCCTGGCAATAGGCTTTGAGTTTCGTGAGGTCCTGCTGAGCCCAGGGGGCAATTCCCATGAGCTTGAGATTGACGAGCATCTGATCGATCTGGGTATTGCCGACGCGCTCGCCGAGCCCGATGGCGCAGGCGTGCACGCAGTTGGCGCCGGCGGTGATCGCGGACATGGAATTGGCAATGGCGAGGCCGCGGTCGCTATGGCCGTGCCAGTCGACGCGAATCTTCTCGCCGGAAGGTTTGACCACTTCTTCGATGACAAATCGCACCAGCGCCAGCGCGCCCATCGGAGTAGCGTGTCCGGCGGTGTCGCAGATGCAGATGGCGCGGGCGCCGCATTCGATGGCGGCGGCGTACAGGCGCTTCACGGTGACCGGATCGCAGCGGCTGGTGTCTTCGGTGACGTACATCGAGTCGAGGCCGAGCGAAACCGCGTACTTGATGGCTTTTTCGGTAGTCTGCAGCAGGAAGTCGTCGGTCCAGCCTTCGGTGAAGCGGCGGATCGGGCTGGATCCGATAAATGTAGCGGCTTCGATGGGCAGGCCGGTTTTCTGCACGATGTCGGCGATCGGGCGGATGTCGTTTTCGTGGGTGCGCGCGGCGCAGTTGGCGCGAATCTTCATCTTGTGCGTGATGATCTCGCGCGCCAGCGCCGTTACCGCCTCGACCGCGCGCGGGCCGGCGCCGGGCAGGCCGAGATCGAGGGAGTTGATCCCCAGCGCCTCCATCAAATGCAGGATTTCGATTTTTTCGGCGATGGCAGGGTCGCGCACCGAAGGCGACTGCAGGCCATCGCGCAGGCTTTCATCGTTGAGCAGGATGGGCCCGGGCGGCTTCATTCCCGGCGGAACATTCTTGTTCCAGTCGTAGATGAGTTCGGAACTTTGCATGGCGGGTCCCCAGATCGCGGCGATGAAGCTCGCGGCCCGCTACTTCTTTTCTTCCTTCGGCGGCAGCGTCAGGCCGAAGACGGACTTGGTGCCGCGTCCGGCGACGTTGATGTTGGTCTCGCCCGGGCACGGCAGATACAGCGCCTTACAATTCTCGCAGCGATAGACTTCGGCGTTCGGGCCCCAGGCCTTTTCGATGTCGCCGCACTCGCGCTCGACCACATCTTTCATGTAGAACCAGCGCTTGAGGTGTCCGCCGCAGAATTTTCCCTTCGCGTCCTTTTCGTTGCAGGCGCGCTGTCCGGCCTTCTTGGTCTTGACTTTGTGATGGGGAAGCTGCGGGGCATTCGGGGAGCCGGCAGGAGTGACTTCGCTGGTGGCCAAGGTAATCAGTCTCCTTCGGGATGATTGTAAATGATGAGGCAGGCGCATCCCATCCGGTTCGCAAACAGAGCGACGAGGATGGGGCGGGTTCCCGATTTTTGGGCGGGCTCTGGTAGGCTGTAGCATTGCAATTCGAAGCGGAATCCTTCCGCGAGAACGGGGACTATGATCACGATCGTTTCGGGGCTGCCGCGGTCAGGTACGTCGTTGATGATGCAGATGCTGGTGGCGGGGGGCATGGCGCCGCTCTCGGATGGCGAGCGGGTCGCGGACGTGGACAATCCGAAGGGCTACCTGGAGTGGGAGCGTATCAAGACACTGCCCAAGGATCCGGGCTGCATCGCCGAAGCGGAAGGCAAAGTGGTCAAGGTGATTTCGCAGCTGCTGCTGGCGCTACCGGCGGATCACGAATATCGGGTGATTTTCATGCAGCGTCCGCTGGCCGAGGTGCTGAAGTCGCAGGATGAAATGCTGAAGCGGCGCGGAACGTTCAAGGATGGCATGAAGCCGGAAGTGATCTCGGCGGCCTTCGAGAAACATCTGCGCGACGTTTATGCCTGGCTCGACGGCAAGCCCTACGTAAAGGCCTTGCGGGTGCCCTACCACGAGGCGCTGGCCAAGCCAAAGGAAATTGCCGCACAGGTAGCCGAGTTTCTGGCGATGCCGCTCAACCTGGACGCGATGATCAAGCAGGTGGATGGTTCGCTCTACCGCAACCGCGCGAAATGAGCGCGCAGCGCCTCAGGATGCCAGCACTGGCTCAGAATTCGAATTTCGGCGCGGGCTGATCGGCGCCGACGCGTCCGGCTTCAATCCCAGCTTTGAAATAGTTCTCGCCTTTCACCGGCGCACCCGCGATGCGGCGCAGGAAAGCAATCTGTCCGATGTGGGTGAAGGCGTCGGCAACCGGGCCTTGAAACAGCTGCTCGGGCGAAGCGTGGAGCTTGGCGCCGGACGCCAGAAAGTCGTCGAAGTTGCGGAGCGCGGCAAAGAAACGGTCGACTTCCTGATCCCACGGCAGCGGGTCCGCGTTCGCCCATTTTTGCTGCCCCATGGCAATCGAGAGTCCCCAATCGAGCAGGTCGCCGATGTGAGCGAGAATCTTGCCGGGAGAGCGCAATCCGTGGCCGGCATCGAAAACGGCAAAGTTGGGTGGCGCCTGGCGCAGGGCTTTGCCCCCGCGATAAGCCAGGGTGGCGAGAGTGTGGCGCAACAACTCGCGCTCGGGATCGGCGTTGTCGGTCATCGGCACAGATTACACTGGATCGACGGAGAGGAACAGTATGGCGAAGAAGAACAGTCCCGCGGCAGGCCGCGGCAATGGAAAAAGCGCGAGTGTGCGCACCGTGAGCCGTGAAAATGCCGAGCACTACCGCTGGGGAGACGACTGCGACGCGTGGTACCTGGTGAAGGATCCGCAGTTGCACGTGATTGAAGAGTTCATGCCGCCGGGCGCGGCCGAGATTCGCCATCATCATGCGAAGGCGCAGCAGTTTTTCTACATCCTGGCGGGCGAAGTGATCATGGAAGTGGAAGGCGAGACGACGATTGTGCGCGCCAACAGCGGGATTCGCGTGCTCGCGGGACAACGGCACCAGATTCGCAATCCGTCGTCGACGACGGCGAGAATTCTGGTCGTGTCGCATCCGCCAAGCCATGGCGATCGGGTAGACGATTAGCCCGGCAGGACCTCGGGCCCCAGACGCGCCTCGTTGAAAGCTGCCGATTAGAGACGTTTGCGGCGCAGGATTCCAGAGGAGCGCAAAGCTCCGCCGAGACGGGCGCTCACGCCGCGCGCGAATTGCAGATCGAGAAATCCTTCCATCTGGCGGCGAAAAGCCTCGCCGTAGCCGTACCACCAGACCTTTTTTATGGCCGGCATCAGATCGACGTCAAGATATTTGACCCGCACCATTTCTTCCATGCCGAAGCGGCCATGGGTTCGGCCGATGCCGCTGGCTTTGACGCCGCCGTGAGGCGCTTCGCTGATGCCGAAGCAGGAGACGACATCGTTGACCATGACCGTCCCGGCGTGGAGACGGCGCGCCAGGCGCTCGCCGCGGGCCGCGTCGCGGGTGAAGATGCTGGCGGCAAGGCCGTACTCGCTGTCGTTGGCCAGGCTGATGGCGTCATCGTCGTGATCGAATGGCATGATGGGCAACACAGGCCCGAAGGTTTCTTCGCGCATGATGCGCATGTCGTGCGTGACGTCGGCCAGCACCGTGGGAGCGTAGAAGTTCGGGCCGAGTTCCGGAAGACGCGAACCTCCGGCGAGGACGCGCGCGCCGCGGGCCCGGGCATCGTCGATATTAGCTTCGACGGTGCGCAGCTGGCGCTCGTGGATCAGCGGCCCAACGTCGGTGGCCGGAGCCATGCCATTGCCGACACGCAGTTGCTTTGCTTTTTCGGCGCAGGCCGCGACAAATTTCTCGTACAGGCGGCCGTGCACATAGCAGCGCTCGACTGAGAGGCATGCCTGCCCCGCGTTCACGAAGGCGCCCCACACAGCGGCGCTCGAAGCTACGTCGAGGTTGGCGTCATCGAGCACGAGCATGGGATCTTTACCGCCGAGTTCGAGCACGACCGGCAGCAGGCGCCCGGCAGCGGCAGCGGCGATACGCTTCCCGGTCGCCAGGCTGCCGGTGAAGACCAGTTTGTCGATTGGCGAGTGAACGAGAGCCGCGCCTGCCGATCCGTCGCCGATGAGGACCTGGAAAACGTCCTTGGGAACGCCGGAAGCATGAAGCAGCGACGCCAGTTCAATCGCCACCAGTGGAGTCAACTCCGAGGGCTTGAGAACGACGGCGTTTCCCGCCACCAGCGCGGCGAGAGTTTCAGTCGCGGGAATCGAGAAGGGGTAATTCCACGGCGAAATGATGCCAATGACGCCGTGGGGCTGGCGGAGAAGGCGCCCGCGCTTGAGTTTGGTGGCGAGATTGCCGTGCGGAAGAAGCTCGTCGCTTAGCAGGTGATGCGCGTTGTCGAGCAGAAAGCGCGCCGCGTCGAGGACCACGAGAACTTCAGTGGAGAGCGCTTCGGCCAGAGGCTTGCCGGCCTCACGGGTAATCGACGCGGCGATCTCGGATTTCCGGGCGTGCAGCCTGGCCTGAAATTCGCGCAGGAATGAAATGCGATGGCGCCAGCTGCGCTCGGCCCAAGCCGGCTGAGCGGCGCGACCTCGCGCGACGGCGGCCGATACCTCGGCATCGTTCGCGCATTCGAGTTCCCGGAGAACGTCGCCGGTGGCGGGATTGTGAACGACCAGCTTGTCAGCCGCGGCCTGCACGGGAACCGGCATAGGCAGATTCTATGTTCTTGGCGGGCAGTTGGCCATGCCGCATGCGTTTGGCATGTAGAAGGCGCGCACTATTTTCCTACGAGTTTCCGTGCCAATACGGTAACAGCCGTAAGGGGATGCGTCGCGACAGTGCAGATGCGTCCCAGCAGGCTCGATGGCTCGTGGAAGACGCCGAGTTGCCGGAGCACGGTTCCGCGATCGTAGTAGATGCGCTCTCCGGCGAGGCGGTCGCGGGAATCGAAAGTGTAAACCCCGCAAAGCGGGAACTCGACGCGGCGCCCAGTGGAGGGGAGTCCGCGCCAGCTGCCGAGATGCGTGCCGCGAATGATGACCTCAACCAGGACTGCGTCTTCGGTCGCGTACTGGCGCTGAACGTCGATCTCGAGGTCAGGGAGAGCCTGCATGAGCTGCCCGTAAAACTGACGTACCCCGTCGCGGCCATGGAAGTGGTCGTTCCAGGGCTGGTCGTCGTATTGCGCGGTGTCCCCGAAGGTCGAGAGAACGCCTTCCAGATCATGCTGGTTTTCGAGCCGGATGTGCTCGTTCACAATGGCGACGCGGGCGGCCTGCCGGTCTTTCGGAATCGATGCAGTTGCCATAAGCAGCTCCGATGATCGCGACGGGCGGCAAGCATATCAATAAGCCGCGGCCAGTTCCAGTGTTCGCGGTTACCGCGTTCCCGGATATCTGCCCAGATAGGTCAGAACCAGGTCCACGGTGCCGGTCATGGCGTGAGCGATGACGGGCGCGGCGAGATTCCGGCCGCAGAGAGAACGAGATCCGTTTGTCATATTCTCCTCAGTACTCCACGTTTACCAGGTAGAGTCCGGCGGCCGGGGCGGTGGGTCCGGCGGCGGACCGGCTCCGGGCTTCGAGGATGCGCGGAATCTCCTCGACCGGCACTGTTCCCTTTCCCACCAGCAGGAACGTTCCCACCAGATTGCGCACCATGTGGTGGAGAAAGCCGGAGCCGCGAACGGTGTAGACGAGTTCTACAGCGGCACGTTCCCAGGAAGAGGAAAATATGGTCCGCACATTCGAAATCGGGCCCTCCTCGCGGCTGCGTTCAGGATCGACTGCGGCGAAGGAGGTGAAATCGTGCTCGCCGAGGACCAGCGCGGCGGCGCGCGCCATCGCGGCCTCATCGAGCGGATACGGATAATGCCACACATAACGGGCGAGGAATGGCGGGCAGATCGATGCGCGGCAGATGCGATAGCGATACGACTTGGCGCGGGCGGAATGGCGCGCATGAAATTCCGGGGGCGCCTCGGCGACCTCGAGGATGCGCACCGAGGCGGGCAGAATACCATTCAGTGCCTTCTGAAAGTTTTCGGTTGGAACCGACGACGATGTGACAAATGTCATAACCTGCGCCAGGGCGTGCACTCCGGCGTCGGTCCGTCCGGAGCCCTGCGGCAATACCTTTTCCCCGGTGATTCGTCCAATGGCAGAGGCGAGCGTGCCCTGCACCGTCGGCGCATCGGGCTGCACCTGCCAGCCGGAAAACTCCGCGCCGTCATAGGAGAGAATCATTTTGAGATTGCGCATGAAATAAGGTGCCGCATGGCAGCCGGGGAGTCCCGCGCCGGAGTGGAATTCTCCAGAAACCCCGGCACAGCCAGCAATGTATCAGTTTCAGCGGGCGTCGCGGCGCTGCGGAGTTCGATATACTGGTTGGCTTCCGCAAGTATTCCGGTCCGCACGATGAGACTCGCGTCGGGCATAAAGGGCCGGAATGGCAGCATCCCACGGTTAACGGAACGAGCACCACGGCGGGAAGGTGGTTTTTCCACGCGCTTTCCGGAACCTTCCGAGCCTGTTTTGCGTACCAATGCCTGAGTTGGAGTTTATGCCGAGGCGGGCTTGTCCGCCCGAGATGACACGAGCCTCATAACGAAAAAACCTGAATTCATGATGCCTGTACACACTGGAGATGAGTAGATGCCATTCGCACGTTTAATCTCGACTGTCCGGCTCGCGGCCGCTGCCAGCCTGATCGCAGGGCTGGGGATTGCATCAGTGGCGCAGGATGTGCCCGCCGCTCCCACGCCGGCACCATCCAATCCGCTGCCGGTTCTGAACTATTCCAAACCGGTATCGCACTTTCCGAATCCGGTGGGACCCTACACGGCCCGACACTTGCCACCGCCGAATCTGAGCAACACGGCGCGAATCGATCAGCTGATGCATAACGGCAAGCTCTATCTTTCGCTCGATGACGCGGTGGCGCTGGCGCTGGAGAATAACCTCGACATTGCCATCGCGCGCTACAACCTGAACATCGCCGACACCGATGTACTGCGGGCGCGGGCCGGAGCTACCACGCTCGGCGTCAATACCGGCATCGTGCAGAACACGCCGGGCGGCGGTGTGGGCGGACTCGGCGCCCAGGTCGGCTCGGGCACAGGCGGCACCAGCCTGGGCGCGGCGGGTGCGGGCGCAGGCGCCGGAGGTCTGGTCGGTTCGACCCTCGGCCTGGGGCCTCTCATCAACAGCTTTGACCCGATCGTCACGGGCACGCTGCAGGAAGATCATCTGTCGCAAACCGCAGTCAGCATCTTCCAGGGCGTGCAGCCTGGTTCTCACCTTGTGCAGAACACGGGGACAGTCAATTTTGCCTACAGTCAGGCCTTTCACTGGGGCATGAATCTCGCGGTCGGTTTCAACAACCAGCGGCAAACCACCAATAGCTTCTTTTCGGCGGTAAGCCCGGCGCTGAGTTCCAACTTCCGCGCGACGATCACACAGCCGATCCTGCAGGGATTCGGCTTCGCCTCCAGCACGCGGTTTATCCGGATCGCCAAGAACAACCGCGAACTGTCGGATGTCGCCTTCCGGCTGCAAGTGATCACCACGGTGAACCAGATCCAGAACATGTACTGGGACCTGGTCTACGCCTACGAAAACATGCGAGTGCAGCAGGAGTCGCTGGCATTCGCCGAAAAGACGCTCTCGGATACGCAGAAGCAGGTGGAAATCGGCAGTCTGGCGCCGATCGAGGCGGTGCGCGCCGAAAGCACGGTGGCGCAGGATCAGCAAGCGCTGACCGTGGCCAAAACTAACCTGCAGCTGGAACAACTGCTGATGAAGAATGCTTTGAGCCGGACCTTGCGCGATCCGGTGCTGGCCGAGGCGGAAGTGATTCCGACTTCCACCATGGAAGTACCGCAGAGCGAGCAGGTTCAGCCGACCGAAGATCTGGTGAATGAAGCGCTGCATCACCGGGCCGACCTGGCCGAGGCGCGGATTCAGTTGAACACGCAAGCCGTCAGCAACAGGGCGGTGCGCAGCGCACTGCTGCCGACGCTCAACCTCTTCGCGTATTACGGCGGGGCGGGCATCGGAGGGACCCAGAATCCGCTGAATACATGCGCTGAAAGTCCGCTGCCGGAGTTCGGATGCGCCAGTTCGGATCCGACCAATCCTGACCAGCTCTTCCCCACCACTCCGATTGGATCCACCCTGAATCAGCTGGTCAATTCGACCAACCCGGATAAGGGCATTGGGCTGCAGCTGAACATTCCGATCCGCAACCGGGCGGCGCAGGCGGTGCAAATCCGCTCGGCGCTCGAATACCAGCAGGCCGAGATGGCGCTGCAGCAGAAAGAAAACGTCATCAGCATTGAAGTGCGGAATGCCCAGTTCGGCGTAGAGCAGAACCGGGCGAGCGTGGCGTCGGCCCAGGCGGCGGTAGCCTATGCGCAGCAGTCGCTCGATGCCGAGCAGAAGAAATTTCAGTTCGGGACCTCGACCACGACCGCGGTTCTGCAAACCCGCAGCGCTTTAGCGACAGCGGAATCCACGCTGGTTTCGGCGATGGCCGCCTATGAAAAGTCGCGGGTGGAACTGGATCGTGCCATCGGCGAAACCCTGGTCAATGCCGGCGTCAATATCGACGACGCGGCGAACGGACGAGTCACGCACATGCCGAACGTGCCGTATGTGGCGCCTCGCAAGGACCTGGATTCGCTGACCCAACCCGCGCAACCGCAGTAAAGAGCGCTTCCCTGCACGTGACGCCGCTGTCGCGACATGGGACGGCGGCGTCTTTCATTTCCGGTAAAAGAATGCCGGCAGACAATTCCCCGTAAAACAATTCTTTACAATCCGCCGGTCTTTTCGATGGAACTCTCCCGCTAAGATGAAAGGGCGCAGCTTCGCGTTTGGCATCTAATCGCGGCGTCATTGTGTCAACGCTATTCGTGAAAGAATGTTTGCCTGCCATCGTGCAAGGAGACGAAACCATGTTCTTACAGTCTTTCATTTTGTCCGTCCGGAGGGGCCGGCTTTGCCTGCTGGCCGCCGTTCTGGCCGGGACCAACCTGGCATCGCTTTCGGCGCAGCAAAGCGCGCCGGCGAATCCCTCTGCCTCGACTCCGCCTTCGGCCCCGCAGCCCAGCCCGCCGGAACCTATTCATGTGAAGGACTATTCCCGGCCGCGGGCGGGATTTCCCGGCTTTCTGCAGCCGTACAGCGCGCAGACTCTGCCGCAGCCGAACTTCGGCAATTCCGGCCAGATCGACTCGCTGATGCGCGAAGGCAAGATATATCTCGCGATCGACGACGCCATCGCGTTGGCGCTCGAGAACAATCTCGACCTGGAGATCGCCCGCTACAACCTGAATATTGCCGAAGCCGACTTGCTGCGCGCCAAGTCGGGAGCCAGCATTCTCGGCATCAACACGGGCGTGGTGCAGAACACGCCGGGTGGCGGCGTGGGCGGACTCGGCGGAACAGTGGGATCGGGCACCGGCGGCACTACGGTGGCGGCGGGTGGTGCAGGCTCTGGAACGAACGGCTTGGTCAGTTCGACCCTCGGTATTGGAGCGCCGATTACGAGCTTCGATCCGCAGTTGACCAGCACGCTGCAACTGGACAAGAACGAGACCGAGTCGGTGAACATTTTCAGTCCCGTGCCGGTGGTGGCGCAAAATACCTATACAGGGAACTTTGCCTACACGCAGGGCTTTCAATGGGGAACCAATCTGACGGCGGGATTCAACAACACGCACGTCACGACCAACAATCCCACCAGCCTGCTGACGCCGCAGCTGGGCTCGAATTTCCAATTCCGGCTGACGCAGAACCTTCTGGCTGGGTTCGGATCGCTGCCGAACACGCGCTTCATCCGCATCGCCAAAAATAACCGCGAGATTTCCGATGTCGCCTTCCGCCTGCAGGTAATTACGACCGTGGACCAGATCGAGAACATGTACTGGGACCTGGTCTATGCGTTCGAAAATGTTCGCGTGCAGAAGGAATCGCTGACGTATGCGCAGAAGGCGCTTGACGATGCCAGGCGCCAGGCGCAAGTCGGGACCGTACCCCCGATCCAGGTGGTGAGCGCGCAGAGCATAGTGGCCACGGACCAGCAGAACCTGATCGTGGCCCAGAACAACCTGCAATTACAGCAACTGCTGATGAAAAACGCGATCAGCCGGAGCATCGAAGATCCGGTGCTGGCCGAGGCGGACGTGATTCCGACCTCCGGCATGCAGATTCCGCAAGAGGAGCCGGTGGTGCCGATCCAGGACATGATCAACGATGCTCTCAAGCACCGGGCGGAACTGGTCGAGTCGCGTATTGATCTCAACTCGCGCGACATCAACAACAAGGCCGTGCGCAACTCCATGCTGCCGACGCTGCAGGCGTTCGCCTATTACGGAGGATCGGGAGTGGGTGGCGACGTGAATCCTCTGGTGCCGAACTGCTCCACCACGACCAGCGCTTTCTGCTTCGATCAAGCCAAAGCTCCGCCGCCCTTCCGCAACAGCACATCGGTGGGCTACGGCAGCACGCTGAACCAGCTGGTCAACTCGACCGCACCCGACAAAGGCGTTGGGCTATCGCTGACCATACCGATCCGCAACCGCCTCGCGCAGTCGAACCAGGTGCGCGCGGAGCTGGAATATCGCCAGGCCCTGGTGCGCGAGCATCAGCTCGAGAATCAGGTGCGGATTGAAGTCCGCAACGCGGAGTTCGATGTGCGGCAGAACCGGGTCGCGGTGCAGGCGGCGCAGTCCGCGGTGGATCTGGCGCGGCAGACCTTCGACGCGGATCAGCAGAAGTTAAAGGTCGGGCTGACCACGCAGACGGTGATCCTGCAGGACGCAGCGACGCTCACCACGGCGGAGTCGAATCTAGTCTCGGCCAAGGCCGCTTACGAAAAATCGCGCATCGAACTGGATCGCTCCACCGGACTGCTGCTCGATCACGCGGGAATCAACGTCGCTGACGCGGCGACGGGCGAAGTCACGCATATGCCGGCGATTCCGGATGTTGCGCCACGGCAGGCGCTGCCAGTGCCGACTTCCACGCCGCCGAGCGCGCTGCCTCCGAGCCAGCCCGGAGGGCAGATGTAATCTTCCATCGAAAAACGCAGCACCCGGCCGGACTTCGCGGCCGGATGAGCCTGATACACTATCGCGCAATGGTGAGCGCGTAATGGTCAGACCTCATCGCCCGGCCCTGCCTAAATCTTTTCTCTGGCTTCTGCCGCTCTCCTTCGTGCTGCAACTGGCGTCGATTGGAGCGCTCCACCAATATCGATGGCGGCCCGGGCACGATAACTTCGAGTTCGGCTGGGAGATGGGCCGCATCGGACGATCGATCGCCCTGGGACACGGCTTCAGCAGCCCGTATGACGGTGAGACCGGGCCTTCGGCCTGGGAGCCTCCGCTCTATCCCTTCCTGATCGGCGGCGTGTTCAAGGTTTTCGGTGTCTACACCGTCACCTCGGCGTGGATGCTGCTGGGCATCAACTGCGTTTTTGCCACGCTGACGACGATTCCGATTTTCTGGATTGCGCATCGCACCTTCGACCGGCGCGTGGCTGTTTGGTCGGCGTGGACGTGGACGCTGAATCCGTACGTCTGGTATTGGGGGGTGCACTGGATCTGGGACACGACCTTCACTCCGTTTGTGCTGGCGTGGGCGTTTCTGCTGGCGCTGGAGTTGGCCGAGTGGCCGGGGGTGGGCGGATGGATTCTGTTTGGCGCGCTCTACGGCGTGGGAGCACTGGCGAATCCCACGATGCTGGCATTTCTGCCATTCTGCGGATTGTGGATCTGGCGCGAACGTTACCAGCGCGGCTTGGCTTCAATCGGCGGCGTGGTGCTGGCGTCGCTGGCGTTCTGGATCGTGCTCACGCCGTGGCTGGTGCGGAATTATGAAGTGTTCCGGCAATTCGTGTTCATCCGCGACGATTTCGGGTTGCAGTTTGGCCTGGGCAACGGGCCGTCCGCCGACGGCATGCTGATGCCGTATTTTCAGCCGAACCTCAACCTCCTGGAGCTGCGGAAATTTCAGCAGATGGGCGAACTGGCCTACGCGGCCGAGTGCAAGCGCTTCGCGTTTGACTGGATTCGCGCGCATCCCGGGCGCTTCGCGGTGATCAGCCTCAAGCGGTTCTTTTATTACTGGAATGGCGTGCCGCGGCCGACCAGCAGCACTTCCTGGGTCGATTTCCGCAGCTCGGCATTCCTGGCAACCTCGGTGCTCGCGCTCTGGGGCATGGGACGCGCCCTCCGGCAGAAGAGGCGCGGAGCCTGGCTTTTCGCGTGGCTGATCTTCGCGTATCCGGCGGTTTATTATTTCGTGTTCCCGCACGCGCGCTACCGGCATCCGATCGAGCCGGAACTGCTGGTGCTCATCGTATTTCTGGTTTCGGAGGCAAGAGAGTTTCAAAAGTCGGGAGTCGCACCCGATTCGTTATGACTCTTTCCGTAGCCATCGTCGCGATGGATGAAGAGGCCAACATCGGCCGCACGCTGAAGAGCGCTGCCTGGGCCGATGAGATCGTGCTGGTCGATTCCGGATCGAAAGACCGCACCTGCGAGATCGCGCGCGAGCATGGAGCGCGGGTGATCGTCGAGCCGTGGCGCGGCTACGTGGCGCAGAAGCAGTACGCCATCGATCTGTGCACAAAAGACTGGGTTCTGCTGCTCGATGCCGATGAGGAGGTCAGTTCCGAACTGGCGGAGGAGATTCGCGCCGCGATTGCCGATGGAACGGGCGGGGCCGATGCGAAGAGCGCTAGGCGCTCGGTCCGCGGCTACCGGATTCCGCGCAAGAATCTTTTTCTGGGCCGCTGGATGAAGCACGGCGGCTTCTATCCCGATCCCAAGCTTCGGCTGTTTCGCCGCGGCGAGGGATTCGTCACCGGGCACGATCCGCACGACCGCTGCGAATTGAAGCCCGGGGCATCGGGAGACGCACCGCAGATCACGCGCCAGTTCCGGAACGCGATGGTGCACTACACGTATCCGAATCTCACGCTCTATATCGCGCACATGAACCGCTATTCGTCGCTGGGGGCGCAGAAGGCGGTGGCCGAGGGTAAAACGAGTTTCAGCGTCGCCGATATCGTTGTGCGGCCGGCGCTGACGTTCGTCTACAACTATTTTTTCCGCCTGGGATTTCTCGACGGCCGCCAAGGCCTGCTGCTGCACTCATATCACGCTGTGTATGTTTCGTGGAAGTATGCCAAGGCGTGGGAGCTGAGCCGGAAGCGGGATAGGTGACGTCGCTGCGGGTTCGGTTGTGTCGCTGTCGGAGAAAACACGGGCCAGCCCCAAATGAAATGCCTCACGCCAAGCTACCGAGTGACGCTTCAAGGCCGGTTCGCTATACTGCTGGGATGGACGTCGAACGCATCATTGACGAGATCCAACAGCTGGAGGAGATGTTCGAAGCTGCGGACATCAGGCCGCTCAAGGAAGCCGACATCTCCGCCGCGAACCGAAGGCACGATGAAACATTGGCACATAGCCCCTGGTTCAAGCTGTGGCAGCACTACGGGATTTGCTGCCGGACTGAGGCTCCGGTAATCCAACTGCCCGAGTAAGTCCGGCCCCATTTCTCCGCCGGCCCGAGCAAGCGTCGACATTGCACGCACCCCCCTCTTGCGCCGGCGCCTGATGGCTGAAGTCAACTGTCCCTTCTACGATCCCAGCTTTCTCCGGGGTAGAATGCAGCCGCGGTGTTCGGAGGGAGGTAGGAGGGTGGGCACTGCTAGGGAGTGGCTGTCAGTTCTTATATGGGGTGGGCTTTGGGGTGCTTGGATGGCATGGTGGACGGCACGCCATCAGGATGCGAGCCTGCCTCGCAGAGCGCGCATTATTAGCCGGGCGGTCTGGGCGCCGACAGGTGTGTGGTTCGGTATCGTGATGACGTTCGGGTGGCGGGCGTGGCGTCGGCCGCTGTTGCTCGTGAATGTAGGATTGTTGGTGGGCATATCTCTCGTCGCGTGGGCATTGCGCAAGAAACGATCCAACAACGCTACACATCCAAGTACTTAAGATCGTTTGCCACCGCAGTGCTGAACAATCCCCATTCCACTCAGAATCCCCATCCCTGAACCGAGCGGCCGGAGCCCCTCCTGACCGACCGGTCGTTTCGAGCATTACCCGTCACCTTGCCCGCCGGCGCGCCCTTCCCTATGATCGTGACAGAGCACTGGGGTTCGAATGGAAAACAAGCCGCGCCAGCCGCAGGTGGCCGAGAGTCCCGCGGGCGATGTGTTCGAGAAGCGCCATCCGCCGGAAGCTGAGAAGAACTGGGCCGAGAAAACGCTAGCGCCCACGCTCGAGAAAAACCCCGAACGGCCGATCGGCGCGCCGACGGGAGTCAATCTCGACGAGCACGGCCGAGCGCGCTTTACCACGATTTCCGGCCTGACCATTCGCCGGCTTTACACGCAGGCCGATCTGCCGGCGAACTGGAGCGAGGAAGAATATCTCGGCTATCCCGGCCAGCCGCCCTTCACGCGCGGCATCCATGCGACCGGATATCGGGGCAAGCTTTTTACCATGCGGCAGTTCTCCGGCTTCGCGTCGCCGGAAGAAACCAACCAGCGGTACAAATATCTGCTCGAACATGGCGGCAGCGGACTTTCGGTCGCCTTCGATCTGCCCACGCTGATGGGTTACGACTCCGACCACGCGGCCAGCGAGGGCGAAGTGGGCAAGTGCGGTGTGGCCATCGATTCACTCGAAGATATGGAGATACTCTTCCGCGGCATTGATCTGGAGAAAACCACGGTATCGATGACGATCAACTCGCCGGCGTCGGTGCTGTGGGCGATGTACCTGGTGGTCGCCGAGAAGCAAGGCGCGGACTGGAAGAAAATCTCGGGTACGATTCAGAACGACATTCTCAAGGAATACATCGCGCAGAAGGAATACATCTATCCGCCGGCGCCGTCGATGCGGCTGGTGATCGACACCTTCGAGTTCGGATCGAAATTCACCCCGCGATTCAACACCATTTCGATCAGCGGATATCACATTCGCGAGGCCGGCTCGACCGCGCTGCAGGAACTGGCGTTCACACTGTACGACGGCGTGGAGTATGTGGAGTGGGCGCGGCGGCGCGGGCTGGATGTGGACGAGTTCGGTCCGCGGCTGAGCTTCTTTTTCAACGCGCACAACGACTTCTTCGAAGAGATCGCGAAATATCGCGCGGCGCGCAAGGTTTGGGGCCAGGTAATGAAGACGCGCTTCGGCGCAAAGAACCAGCGCACGTGGCTGATGCGGTTCCATACGCAGACGGCCGGAGTTTCCTTGCCCGCGCAGCAACCGATGAACAACATCGCTCGCGTGGCGCTGCAGGCGTTGGCGGCGGTGCTGGGCGGAACGCAGTCGCTGCACACGGATTCCTACGACGAGGCGCTGGCGCTTCCCACCGAAGAAGCAGCGCGCATCGCGCTGCGCACGCAACAGATCATTGCCTATGAATCGGGCGTAGCGCAGACGGTCGATCCGCTGGGCGGGTCGTATTTCGTGGAAAACCAAACCCTGCAAATGGAAAACGGCGCCTTCGATTATTTCTCGAAGATGGACGCGATGGGTGGAATGGTCAAGGCGATCGAGCGCGGCTTCCCGCAGAAAGAAATCGCCGAATCGGCCTATCAATATCAGCGGGCAGTCGAGGCCAGAGAAAAAATCATCGTCGGCGTGAATGAGTTTGCCATTGAGGAAGAGCCTCCGCAGATTCTTTATATCGACGAAACCGTCGCGCGGCAGCAGACGGCCAAGCTGAAGGCGCTGCGGGCGCGTCGATCGAATGAAGACGTCGGTCGAGCGCTCGATGCGCTGAAGAGGGCGGCGGCCCAGGAGCCGAAAGCCGGATCGGACGGCGCGATCTCCCCAGCCAACACCATGCCTTACATCGTGGACGCGGTGCGCGCGTACGCGACCGTCGGCGAAATCTGCGAAGCGTTACGCCAGGTGTACGGCACGTATACCGAGGTCAGCATCACCTGAGGCGAGTCAGCCGCCCGCTCGGGATCGGGGCAAATAACGCCAGCGACGGGGGAAAATTTCCCGTCCGTACACGCCGGCGAGGACTCTCCATCAAGCCAACTGCATGAAAAATCAGCGGGAATGATGCCAGCCGGCGGCAGCAGCTTTGGCAACAGAAGTGCCCGTGTCGGGTGGGGCAGTGCTCGGTCCCCGCGCAGTGTCGGCGGTTCTCATCGAGTCAAAAACTTAAAGGAAAGCGGCGATGACGCGAACGCTTGGGGCGTGGTGCGGAATCTTTGGCTTGGGGCTATTGGTCTTTGGCGCTGTGTGTGCGGCGCAGAACGAGCGGCCGGATTCACTCCGAAGCGAGTTCATTTCGCTCGCCGACGCCCGCCCGGTAATCACGGCGTTTGCCGACTCTTTACCGGCGGAGCTAAGACCGGCAGGGGGCCTCGATGCGGCGAAGTGGTCGACGTGGGTGGCTCGGGCCGATGCTGGGGTGCGCAACCGCCTGAACGGCGGCGAGGAGGACACGCTCACCAACCTGCTGCGCTTCGGAGTGACGTTCACACATGAGTACCGCATCGACGACGAATACCTGCTCCGCTACGGACAGAGTTCGCTGGTGAATGCATTTGCCGAAAACCGCGCCAACGACCTGACCCGCGCCCTGGCCTCGCCGAAAAGCTGGTCGCCGGAATCGAGCGAGGGCATGGCGCGCATGCGCTCGTTTCTGCTGAAGAGAGGATTCTCATTCCAGACCGCGGCGCAGCGGGCGAGGATCAGAAAGTACCTGCTCAGCAACCTGGCCCGCATGCGCGACGACGTCTTGCGCTACCGCGCGCCGGCGAACCGCGAGAAGCAGGCGCAACTGTTCAAAGACCGGGGCATCTCACTCGACACAAATCTGTGGCCGGACTTTCTGCTCGACCAGCACTTCCGGCGGATGGCGGAGAGAGGACTGCTGCGGGCGGGCAGCGTGCGCAAAGTCGCGATCGTCGGTCCGGGACTGGATTTTGCCAACAAGGAAAAAGGAAATGATTTCTATCCGCCGCAGACGATCCAGCCGTTTGCCGTGATCGATTCGCTGGCGCGCCTGGGGATCGCGAATGCGGAGACCATCGAGCTCTATACCCTCGACATCAGCCAGCAGGTGAACTTTCATGTGGAGCGGGCGCGCGAAAACGCGCTGGCCGGCAAGCCCTACGTGGTGCAGTTGCCGTGGAACACGGCGGCGCGGCAGTCGGCGGAGTATCGAAGCAACTTCATCGCCTTCTGGCAGCGGCTGGGAGATCAGATCGGCGAACCGGCGATGCCGATCGCCGTGCCCAGCGCCGCAGCCGAGACGCAGACCCGGGCGGTGAAGATCCGTCCCGCCGTCGCGCAGCGGCTGATCCCCGTAGATATGAATATCGTGTACCAGCGCTGGCGGCTCAAGCCCGAGCAGGGTTTCGATCTCATCATCGGAACCAACATCTTCGTTTACTACGACGGCTTCGAGCAGTCGCTGGCCCGCGCCAACATCGCGGCCATGCTGAAGCCGGGCGGCTTCCTTCTGTCGAATGACAGGTTCCCGGATACGGTTCCTTCCGGGCTTGCCGCCGCACCCGAAACCACCCTCGTCGTGGCTCGCGATCCGGACCGCACTGACACGATGTTCTGCTATCGGAAGCAGCCGTAGGCTGGGCTATCCCCTTCCCGGTCAGGCTCCATCTACGGCTGACGTGCGCGTGAAAAAGCGCACGGGCTGCGAAGAAAAACGCCGGAAAGCTCTGGATGGCGCCGAGGCCACTTCGATAACGACGCGCAATTCGTTGAAAACAGGGAGCGATATGCTTTGGCCGCGTTGGCAGCCGGCGTGCTTTTGAAAGCTGGGACTGTCGCCAGAGCTGTGTCCACTGGCGGCGAGCCGCTACCCCGAGGAACAAAAGAAATGACCGACAAAGCCGAATCCAGCGCGTCGCGCGGTTGGAGTGCTGTGCAGGTGTACACCATGGCGGTCATCTGCCTGGTCGTCGGAGTTGCCCTGGGATATCTGTTTCGCGGATCGGCATCCAGCCCGGCTTCTTCGCCGTCAGCCCAGGCGGCCGGCGCTCCGGCCAGCGCAGATGCAGGCGCATCCCCGGCCGCCATGTCGCCGCACATGCCCAGTCTCGACGAACTGAAGCACATGGCCGACAAACAGGCCGAGCCTCTGCTGGCGCAACTGAAAAGCGATCCCAAGAATGCCGACAAATGGAAGCAGGTGGCGCGCATCTACGAGTCGACTCACCAGTTCGATCAGGCTGCCGGATACTTCGGCAAGGCGCTCGAGGTGAATCCGAAAGATGCGGTGACTCGCATCGAAATGGCATCGTGTCTTTACTACAACGGAAGTATCGATCCGGCAATCGCCCAGCTCCAGCAGGTGCTCAAGGGCGATCCGAAAAATGCCAACTCGCTCTTCAACCTGGGGATGATCCGCTGGAAGGGCAAAAACGACGCCACAGGAGCGGTGCAGGCGTGGCAGGAACTGTTGAAGACGAATCCGGATCTCGACAATAAGAAGAAAGCGCAAGTGGAACGGCTGATGACGCAAGTGAAGGCCAGTTCCGCGCAGTGAGATTCCGCCTTCCTCGCCAACATTTCAGGGCAGAGCATCTGATCTCTTTTTTCAGAACACAATTCTGGGCGAGTCAGTCATTAGAGTTGGCTCAGTGCGTGACGTTCGTAATGTGAATCGACCTTTGTGTGCTGGAGTTCGGCAGGAATGTGCCGACGTTTCCTGCAATGGCTATGCTGTCTCATCGGCAGGGGTGGTCATTCGCAATCGCACTGGTCGTTTTCCCTTCCCTCTTTTTCGCCAGCAGCACGGATGATCCGCCGCCTGCGGCCACCTATCGCGCCGGGACATCGGAAGTGCGCGTCTCGTTCTTCGTAACGGATGAGAACAATCGTCTGGTGAGTAACGTTGGACCTGACGATTTCGCGGTGGTCGACGATGGAGTCGTCATCCGCCGCTTTCGCAGCCTGATGCGAAGCAACGAAACCGCACTGGATGTGGTCGTGATGCTCGATGCCAGCCAGTCGGTGGCATCGCGATTCCGGCCGGCGCTCACCGAAGTCAGCCATGTGATTTCCGAGAAGCCGCTGGCGACCGACGACAACTTGTCAGTGATTTCCTTCGCCGGGCTCAAGCCCGCGCTGCTGTGCAGCGGCGACTGCCGGACCACGGCCGCGGCGCAAAAGCTGGTTCAGACGCCGGCCGAGGGCCAGACGCCGCTTTATGATGCCCTTCTCTTTGCTTCCCGCTTCACCGCGGCGCGCGCGACGCCGGGCGTTCGTCAGGTGCTGGTGCTGTTTTCCGACGGCAACGACACCATCAGCCGCACTTCGCAGCCGGACGCCGTGCAGGCGGTGATTGCCACCGGAGCACTGCTCTACGCAGTCGATATCGCCGGGCCGGGCCGGACGAGCCGCGGCAGTTCTCTATTGCGGGAAATGGCCGAGACCTCCGGAGGCCGCTATTTTCCCAGCCGCGAGAGCGGCGCTGCGGTGCTGGAAGCCGCGCTGGCCGACCAGCAGGCCTCGTATGTCGTGACTTATCCGCTTCCCAGCCATGTGGCCGGCATTCACTCGCTTCGTCTTCTCCCCAAACACAACCTGAATTTGCACTTTCATTGCCGGAGTAGCTACTACTATGAAAAAAACCTTCCGTAGCCCGATTTGCGCAAAACACACATGGTGTCTGGTGGTGGTTCTGGCGAGCCTGCAAGCGGCATGGGCCGCTCCGCTGGGTCTTTATCGCCAAGGGACGGTGGTGAGCATGCGCATGGGAGACTGCCTGCCGACGCACCGCGGATTCATGGCCTCGTTCGGGGCCCCGGCGGTGCCAGGCGCGCCTGAAGCCTGCCCGGAATACGTTCTCGTCTCCGAAAAAGTTGTGTTCGTCATGGTGGGAAAATCCTCGGCGCAACTGGTGCCGCTGGCGGATGCGATCGACTTTCGCCTGGTCAACAATGAAATTGCGGTGCGCATCGATGATGCCAAGCGGGAGAGCAAGTTCTCCATAAAGGAAATGATTTTGCGCTCGCAGTGGGATCTGGCGCAGAAACACATGCAGAGTGAGTTGAGCTCGACGATTCATCCGGTTGAGAATAACGTCGCCATGGGGAACACTGAGTAGACCGGGCACCGACTCACACCAAAATTCGACCGCTTCAGGCTCGGCCTCGCCGTCTTCGCGGCCCGTGTGCGGCGAAGCGCCGTGTATCATGGTCGTTTCGAAACGGCCGACATGCCCTGGTCTGACGATCTCCGAACACTATTCCAACGCCGCCCGCTCCAAGTAGTGGTGCTGGCCGTGCTGCTGGCCATCGTGGGCGGACGGGCGATGCTGCTGAAGTTCTCGGTGCTCGATCTGGATGTGTGGTGGCACCTGAAGGTGGGCGACTGGATAGTCGAATACCACGCGGTGCCTCATACGGGCATTCTGTCGCGTACCGCAGCCGACCGGCCGTGGGCGGCTTACAGCTGGGGCTACGAGGTTCTGCTGTCTCGCGCCTATACCTGGTTTGGGCTGGTCGGCATGGGCATTTACGGAGTGCTGCTGACCGTCGGCGTTGCCTATTCCATCTTCTGGATGGCGCAGCGCCTCTCCGGACGCTTCTGGTGGTCATGCTTATTGGCCGCCGTGACTTGCTCGGCGTTTCTCTACAACCTCATGCCGCGGCCGGTCTTCTTCTCGATGATGCTGTTCGCGGTGGTGCTGACTCTGTTGCTGGAGGCCAGCCGCACCGGCCGGGTGAAGCTGCTCTACTGGCTGCCGCCGCTGTTTGTGCTGTGGGCAAACCTGCACATTCAATTCATCTATGGATTGTTCCTGGTCGGGCTGCTGACGAGCGTCAATATGGTGCAGCACCTGGCGAGGCGCGTAGGAGCCAGCCCGGATTTTCTGCTGCCGCCGGCGCTGCCATGGAAGACGCTGGCTGCCGTCTTCGCCGCGTGCGTTGTTGCCGGCTGCATCGGCCCCTACACGTATCATCTGTTCCTGATTGTCTACGGGTATTCGCAGGCGAAGCTGCCTTATACGATGATTCAGGAGCTGCAGCCGATCAACTTCCGCGCGGGAAGTCATTACATGGAGCTGTTGCTGACCGGCGGCGCATTTTTTGCGCTGGGATGGCGCAAGAAAGTCGACCTGTTCAAGCTGTCGCTGCTCTGCGCGGCCAGCGTCATCGGATATCGGACCATGCGCGATTCGTGGTTCATCTGCATGACCGCAGCCGCGTGCATTGCTGACTCGGGCACCGAGGCGCGAGAGTTGCAGGAATCGTGGCGGGAAAAAGCGGGCCTATTCGCCGCGGTGGCGCTCTCGCTGCTCTTGTTTGCCCGCAATACTGACTTCAACCGGCGCGGCCTCGACCGGGCCATCAGCAGCATGTTTCCCGTGAATGCAGTGAATTTCCTGCGGCAGAGTCCGCCCCCCGGCCCGCTCTACAACACCTTCGACTGGGGAGGATTTCTCACCTGGTATATGCCCGACTATCCGGTGGCGATCGACGGCCGGACCGACCTCTACGGCGAGGATCTCGACCGGCGATTCTTTCAGACGCAGAGCGGTGACGAGTCGTATCTGCAGGATCCTTACCTGAACGAAGCGGGCGTCGTGCTGCTACAGCGAAAGATGCCGTTGGCGCGACTTCTTATGAACGATCCGCGCTTCGAGAAAGTCTACGAGGACGAGCTGGCGATCGTTTTCGTGCGCCGTCCGGGGTCGGACGGGACGAACTCCGCTGCGCCGGCCTCGAAACCGTAAGCATCGCGCGTCGGCCCAGCCGTTTCTTGCCGAGCGTTCCGAGTTCCCTGCCGCTATTGCCCGCTGGCCGACATGGGGACAAACTCCAGAACGACGACCTGGTTGAAATCTCCGACCTCACGAACGGCGAAGGCGACGCTGGCGTAGTTGGCGAGCCAGCGCAGCGTCGGATAGGATGCCGGTCCGCCCAGGGCCAGAAAGCGCTGACGTTGCTGAGCCGCGCGCAACACCTGATCGCGGCCGGCTTGCAGGGCCTGATCATTCAGAGAAATCGGCAGCAATGCCACCGGAGCGTTCACGCGGTAATACGTCAGCTGCGAGACCAGCGCATTTTCGGCGTCAAGACCGGTGGGCAGCGGTTCGTAGTCGGACTCGATGAATGCGCTGCAGACCAGGACGGGCGCGCCATCCTGAGCGACGCTGGCGTTCACGAAATCAAAGGCGGGCTTGAAGCTGATTTCATGGGATGCGTGGTTGGGATAACGGAAGAGCGAGATCGCCGCGTAGGTCACCAGCCCGATGCAGAACAACTGCCGCAGCCGGCGGGAATCGATGCGGCTGGCAAGATATCCCCAGGTCAGCATGGCTCCGGGCACGGCGGCGAGGCAGTAGCGTGGAATGAAGACGTGCGTGCGGGTCGCGGAGCTGATTCCATAGAGGATGGCGATGGGCACGAACATCAGCAGCAGGCAAAACAGAAGCCGGCGAAGGCTGGCGCGGTCCGGAAGGCGGAGCTTCCGTACGCAGGCGGCAAGAAATGCCACGGCCACGAAGGTGACCAGCATCTTGAACGGAACCAGCGTACGCAGGATGAAAAAGTTGTCGGGCTTTCCGGCGAAGGTGTGCAGCTGGCGCGCGGAAAACAAGGCGACAAAGCGCGGAAGAAGCGGCAGCGCGACCACTCCAAAGGCCGCGAGGGCGGCGCCGATCTGGGGCAGGTCGGCGCGAATCGAGTTGCGGCGCACCATCAGGTAGTAGATCGGGAAGGCAAGCAGGATCGATCCAAAGAGGTAATGAAAGTGGATGACGCCGGCCGCCGCCGCGCCGAACAAAACAGCGTAGCGAATCTCATGCCGCGCAATCCAGCGCGCGAAAGCAAAAATGGCAACCGTGGCAGCCAGCAGCGCGTAGGCGTACGGACGCACGTCGATCGCGGCAAACAGCACGTCCACATGCAGAGAAAACAGGATGGCCGCGAGGAAAGCGACTTCCCGGCTGAAGAGTTCGCGGGCGGCGCGAAACAGGAAAAAGACCGCGGCCAGCATCGCAGCGATCGAGGGAAGGCGGAGGAGAATCTCGCGGCTGCCCAGCAAAGATTTTTCGAGCCAGAGCAGATAGAGGAAAGCGAGCGAGGACGGCATCTGCGCCGAGCGGCTCCAGATTTTCGCGAAACCGCCGCTGACTTGCCAGTAGGCGAGCGTCTCATCGACCCAGAACGGCGCGCGCACGGCGACCAGCCACAGAGCGATGGCGGCGCCCAGGGCCAGCGGATAGACGACATTGGATAACCGCGCCGAAAGTGGAGCGTCGACCTGCTCTCCGGGTGGCAGCGGCGCGGTTGCAGTTGCCATTCGTTTTTACCTTTTGATGGGAACGATCGGACGGTTGACTCCCGCCGCGCCAGCGGCGGTCACGGTTCCGTCGGGATTGTGTGCCATGGCATGGCAGGTGAGGGTGCAGGTGTTGGCGGCGCGGTTGTAGGCAATCGGCGAGCTGCCGTTCGGCGCAACCACGCTGATGTCGAAGTTGACCAGCCGTTCTCCGGTGACGTTCGCGTTGGTGCCTCCCATGCCGTGGGCGGTGTGGCAGGTCGAACAGGTAAACCCGGCGTAGATGTGGGAGTAGTGCTGGTTCCAGCTCGTGTTCTTCATGATCTGGTTGGACAGATCGTGGCACTTTCCGCACATTCCGTAGGGCCCGTTCACGCTGAGATCGGGATTGGGGAAGAGATTCGTGATCAGCTGGCCGGGGGTCGCGGTCTGGCTGAACTCGTAGCGGCGCTCGAGGATGTGCGTCCACTTGGAACCGTGGGGGCCGTTCGGTCCGGTGCCGCCGAATTCGCGGTTGTCGTCGCTGTTGTGGCAGTCGGAGCAGAAAATCCGCGTGCCCATCGCGCGCCCCTGGGTAATGCCGTCGAGGTTCAACATATTCGCCAGCAGGCTGGGTTGAGGCAGCGCGCTGCTCCGGTCATGAGTCACGGGATGGCTTGAGGTCGACGTCGAGGCGAATTGCGGAATCACGTTGAGAGGATCACCGGCTGAGACCAGACGCACCGGAGCGTATCCGTAAATCGGATTGACTTGCTTGCCGGAGCTGTTGCCGTGGCAGCGCAGGCAATTCTCGTACTGGTTGACGGCCGGGGTCAGCACAGTGATGCCGTCGGTCGCGCTGATTCCGGCGATGTCTTTCTGAGAAACGCGGATGAGCGGAGGCGTCGGGAACGTGCCCACCTGAGCTGATCCATGCCCGTTGTGGCAATCGACGCAAGTGGCATGACGGTTGTTGTTCAGCAGCGTGGTCTCGGCGGCGTCGTGCGGATTGGTCGAGGTCGGAAACGGGTGCCCTACCTTGGGCGATGCGTATTCGGAAAAGACATTGGGAGCAGCCGGGGAAACATTGGCGCCCCCGTTATGACAGGCGATGCAATCCTGTTCGTTGGCCGCGCGCAGCAGGCGGGAGGCTCCTCCGGCGTTGTGCGGCGTATGACAGGCGATGCAGGCATCGGAGGCGACCGTGTTGTAGCTGCCCACCCCTGCCTGCAGTGCGATCTTGTCAGTGGAAAGCGCGTGGGCGCTGGTCGCCCAATCGGCCAGCGGATTCACTTTGCCGCTGATCTGCCGCGTCGGATCGTGACAGGCGAGGCACATCTGCCCGCTGGAGCTGTCGCGCACCAGAAAATTCTGCGAGACCAGATCCTTGGCCTGCACGTGGGGATCATGGCACGAGGTGCACTCGATATTGCCGTTGATCAACTTGACCGCGCCGGTCGGATCGGCGGTCTTGCCGGTGGTCGACAGCGAGGCAACCAGATCGATGTTGTCCTGGATCGGCAGCACGAGGCTGAAGGGATGGGAGGGCTGCAGGTTGTTGCCGAAAACGTCCAGCGAATACATCGATCCCTGGGTGGTAACGCGGCCGTAGACGACGGTTGTCCCCACGGCGACCGTGCCGTCGTGACAGCTCAGGCACAGGTTGCTCTGGGAACCGAGCACAGGCTGCGCCGTAAGGTTCTTCTCGGTATCGCTGGTATAGAGATTGTAGGTCTGGGTGGTGAGCGTCTGATTCCAGAGGCCCTTGTTCAGGCCGGAATGCGGAGCATGGCAATAGGTGCAGAAGTCGCTGCGGGCGCCGGTCACGGGCGATTTGCTGCCCGGTCCCAGATCATGCATGCCGATCACGTCGCCGGAAAACTGGGCGTGCAGCGTTCCTCCGGTGAAGAGGACCAGTAGCGCGATCGGCAGGAGTCTCGAGTTCACTACATTCCTTCCTTGTCGGTCTTCTTCAGGCCGTAGTAACGAAAAACCTGAACGCGGTGGTTGAAAGAATCGACGACGAAAATGCGGTCATCGTGGTCGATATACAGGCCGGCCGGCAACTGGAACTGCCCCGCCCGTGTTCCCTTCCCGCCAAAGTAATAGAGCAGTGCGCCTTGCTGGTTGAAGACCTGCACCACGCCCCACAGGCCGTCGACGACGTAAAGATCGCCCTCGGAGTCGACGCTCGCGGCCTTCGGGCGAAACATGGCGCCGACCCCGTCGCCGAGTTTGCCAATGGTATAGCGGAAGTTTCCGTCGCGATCGAACACCTGCACCCGGAAATTCATAGCATCGACCACGATCAGATCCTGGCCCTCGAGCCGCAATTCGGTCGGATAGTTGAACTCGCCGTCCGCCTGCCCGGTTTTGCCGATGGTCTTCAGCACGCTGCCTTGCATGTCGAGTTCAAAGACTTTGTTCCGCAGCGTGTCGGTGACGTAAATCCGCTGGGCGGCGGAGTCGACGGCGATGCCGGTAGGCCGCTTGTAATATCCTTCGCCGCCTTTCAGGCTGCCGATCGCGCGACGGTACTTGCCATTGGAATCGAAGACGAAGATTTTCCCGGATTCCGAATCGGTCACATAAATGTTGTCCTCGGCGTCGACCGCAACACATTGCGGCATGAGCATGGGGTCGCGGCCCTTCTCCTTGCGCTCGATGAACTTGTATTTCTGGTCTTTGAAATCGAAGATGTGGACGCCCGCGGCACCTGGATCGGTCACGATGATCCGCCCGCGCGAGTCGGTCACGATGCTGTAGGGACGGACGAGGGTGTGCATGTCGGGCGGTCCGGCGACCACATCGACCAGCTTGTTCCAGAAGCCGCGCTTCGGTTTGACCTGATACTCGGAGTCGAAACTGCGCTCCCAGACGAGCTTGCGGCCGCCCTCCAGGAGCATGTCGGGAGGCGCAGCCAGCGTCGGCCGCTCCTTGGTCTTGCGGGAACCCCAGACCGGAATCGAGAGCGCGATGATGAACAGCCCGGTCCAGGCAACACCGAGGTGCCGCCGCTGCGCGCAGCCTAGAAGAAATTGAACCACCGTGATACTCCGATGTAGAACGAGGATATCACTTCAGGTGGCGCACCCGAGATGCTGAAACCCTGCTCCAGACGGCTGAATCCGCCGGTAACGTACATCTTGCGGACTTGATACTGCATGAAGGCGTTGAACTGATCGCTCTGGTTGGTAGAAGCGGCCGAATCGAAGGTTGTGTTGCTGTTCACCTTGCTATAGGTCGCCGAGATCGTCATGCGCTTCATGGGAGCGCTGGCAAATCCCGCCGAATAGCTCTTCCCTCCGTAGATGATCATCAGGCTCGACGGAACAACCGGAGGCGTCACCGGAACAGTCACCAGGCCGGTCGAGGTCTGCAATGCGTTGCCGTTCGATCTGGAGTAGCTGCCGGTCAGCGTCGCCCACCGGCCATAACCCACGCTGGCGTTATATCCTTCGCTGCTGTTGCTGGTGCCGGGCTGCTCGGTCAAACCGGTTCGCGCCGCGCTGGCTCCGGCGCTGAAATTCAGCAATCCCCAGCGCCTCCGCACATTTCCCGAGTAGTTATAGAACGAACTCGTGTAAGTCACCAGCAGAGTCTGGACGTTTTGCGCGTAGGCGAATGACCCGGCGACGTTCCAACCCAGAATGCGCCGCGAATAGTTGACAGTTGTGGAAAGACCAAGGGCGTTCAGGTTGGTATTGTCCAAAGTATTGTCGGAAATCGTCACGGCGCCGTTGAACGACCCGCCCAGGATCGCGTGCCCGTAGATCGCGCTGCCGCCGTAGGAGTTCGAGCCATACGTGCCGCCGAGAAAATACTGCGAGCGCCGCTCGGCAAAGGCGCTGGTCTGCAGATTCGGCAGGAAAGCGTAACTGACCGTGCCGAGGAAGTCCGAGGAGTGCGACGACTGGCTGGAAGTGCTCGACGGAATCACGCCGCCGGTGGCCAGCACCTGCTGAAACAACTGTCCGGTCAGATTGTCGGAATAGGTAGCGGTCCCCGAAATATGCAGCTTGTTGGTCGGTTGCAGCGTGGCCACGCTGTTGAACGTATCGATGGTGCCGTTGTAGCTGTTGCCCAGGTAATCGCTGTTGACATCGGCGCGATTGGCGCCCGCGGAAAACGAGCCGCGCAAGGGCAGGCTATGCCCGACGTTGAAGCTATAGTCCTTGCTGTCGGAATGCGTCTCCATTGCCTGCTCGCCGTTGGCGATCTCCGGAACCAGGGAACTGCCGGTACCGGCGGAAAAAGCCCCACCGAGGGTGAAGCCGTGAAGGTTGTAGGCCGAGTGGAGGTTGAAGGAGTGGAACTTCGAATTGCCCGAATCGTTGCTGCCGTATACCGAATACTGGCTGCTGCCGCTCTGAAAGCCGAGCGAGAGGCTGGGCTCGTCGGGCAGATTCTCGCTCCAGTTGATGCCGAATGCGTCGCTGTTGCCGTGGGTGGTGAAGTTGGCGACGCCCGGAACCGCGTAATTGCCTTCGCTGTTGTAGGCCTTGGCATAACTGATGGAGCCGGGAAAGTGGCTGCCGGCGAAAATGTTGCTGGAGATATTCACGCCGCTGGCGTCGGAAATGGACTGATAGTTGGCATTGGCCCGCGACTGGTTGAGGTAAGGCGAGATATTGAACGACAGAAAGTTGGGATTGTAGTACGCGCCGGTAAACTGGCCGGTACCGCCGACGGTCCAGCTATGGGCCGAGTTGACGAGATTCCCGTAGTCGCCGGTGTATCCGCCGGAGATGGTGCCGTTCAGGTTGGAGCTGACATCGCCGAACTGCATCTGCCCGGCAGCCGGCCATGCCCATAAGAGAAGGCCGGCCAGCGTCACCCACGCGACTCGGATCGGACTCACCACAATTGCCTTCTCTCTCCAGCCTGTTCTAGAGTTCTTCGATCTTCGCGCCCTGGCGAAGCCGCTTATCCAGAGCGGAGCGAAGATCGTTGGTCTTTTTCTGTTGCAGCTCCTTTTCGAGCTGAGCTTTTACATCCTCGAATTTGGTCTTTCCCGCGGGGGTGTGCGCATTGAGACGAACAATCGTGTAGGCCTGATCGATCTGAATCAGGTCGCTGACGTTGCCCGGCTTCATCGTGGCCAGCGCTTGAAGAACCTGGGGGGCGAGTTTGTCGCGATCCACCGGACGATGCTGGCCCATCATCACGCGGTAGTCGTCGTCGGAAATCTTCTCGGCCAGCAGCCCGAAGTCCTCGGCAGTCTTGGTGGCTTTGGCTTGCTTCAAAGCGTCCTGCGCCCGCTTGCGGCCTTCCTGCAGCTGTTGCGGCGTGGCCTTGTCGGGAGGCAGGATCGAAATCGTCTGGAAGGTGAAGGATTCCTGATGCTGGAAGCGCGCGGGGTTCTTCTCGTAGTAGGCGCGGGCTTCGGCGAGCGATACCGCCGACTTGTTGTCGATCTCGGATTTGAGCAGGGCCTCAATCAGCAGCGAGCGGCGAATCTTTTCGCGCATCAGCTGCTCCGAGCCGTGAAATTCATTCTGCATCAGGGCTTGGAACTCGTCGGGCGTATTGAACTGGCTGCGGAACTCGGTCTCGGCGCGGCGCATTTCGGAGACCGGCACCGTCATCTTCCGCCGCAGCGCTTCCTGATAGACCAACTCCTCGAAGATGATCATCTTCATGGCGCCGCTGCGGATCTGCGGCTCCAACTCTTTGGGAAGCCCGTTGTGCTGGCGAGCGTAGGGAAAGATCGCGTACTCCTCGCGGACCAGGTCGGCATCAGTCAGGACCGATCCATTGACGCGGGCCACGGGTTTGCCTTGGGGCGGGGCGATGGCGGAAGGCTGTGCGGCCGTGGTGGGCGCATGGGAGGCCATCAGCTGCGCCACCATCGGCGCGCTCATCGCCAGGACCACCAGCCAGATTGAGATTGTCCGCTTCATCGTCTTCTCCTTACGGCACCGCTTCAAGAAAAAGGGGGAGAAAGTTCTTTCTCCCCCCGGTTGGTCAAGCAAAGTTAGAACGTCGTCGGAATGTTGTAGCTGCCATTCGACTCGTTCGCCTCTCCACCATGGCACTGGCGGCAGAACTGCGCCGTCTGGTTCGATCCCGCGGTGCCGCTGGCCGGATTGTAGGGGGCGCGCACGAAGAACATCGTCGCGTAGTAGCCGGTCGGCAGGCCGCTCTTCGCGCCGTTGGTCACGGCGACCACGTTCATCACGTGCTGGTTGTGGCAGCTCGTGCAGGTCACGACCGCCGTGTTGTTGTAAGCGGTCAGGCTGACGAAGAAGCCATAGTTCTTCACGAAAGCGCTGGAGTTCGGGCCGCTCATGCTGATGGTGCCGTTGGTCAGCGTGCAGTCCCAGTTGTACTGGCCGCCGCAGCCGACGGTGGCATTCAGGCCCACCGGGTGGTCGTTCAGATAGTTGCCCGCGCCGGTTCCGTCATTGCCCAACAGGGTCGGGATCTTGTTGAAGGTCCCGTAGGTGGCCGGCAGGGTCTCATAGACCTGGTTCTTCATCATGGCGCCTTGCGCATAGTTACCGTCATGGCAGCTGAGGCAGGTCAGGACGCCAAGAACGTCCGGGGTTCCGGCCAACAGGCTGGTGGGCAGGTTCTCGACGTAGTTGCCGCGATCGGTCTGGCCGGTCGTGATCGGCTTTCCGTACAGGTTGCCTACGTCCTGGCCCCACAGAGCATCGCTGCCGGCAGTAACGTCGCCGGATTTGTTGGCGCCGTTACCGGAAGCGCCGCTGTGTGGAGCGTGGCAGGCCGCACAGCCGCGGCCGTAGTTCAGGTGCGCGCCGAGGACGTCGGAAGTCGGCGCTTGGATCTGTGCCGCAGCGAACGCCGCCAGCGCCAGAACCATCAGGGTGATCAAGAAGATTTTCTTCATTGGGATAAAGCCTCCTATGATGTGTTGCAACACTTCCCATCGATTGCGTACTTCTGTAACAGAGCTGAAATTCAAGGTCGACCTTAACCGCGGTTCTTTCATTTCAGCCTCCGGACTTCAATTGTGCATGGCACGTGCCGTGGCGAGGTCCGGCTGTGAATTTTTCGGCGGTTTGGCAAGTCTTTTTTAATGAGCTAATTACAAAGAATGCGATTCTTAGAAAACGACGCGGCGAGTGCAGGCGCGGACTTTGCTGGGCCTTCTCGCACAGCGCCATTGGTGGAAATGCCCCACAGGGACGCCTCCCAACGGGTGTTGCGTTTCCCATCAGAACGGGGAGGGCGTTCAGAAAATCTGGTTAGCGTCCAGATCCCTGAGGCTTGGGTTGGGAGGCAGCGGGAGGCGGCGTGTCGGGGGCTTTGGCCGGAGCAGCCTGTGCAGGTTTGTCGGGGGCCGCTGAAGCCGCCGAAGGGGCGGAGGCGGCAGCCGCATTGTGCCGGCGCTCGGCGGCGGCTTGCGCATCGTCTTCCTGGCGCTTCTTCTCGGCCGCAGCTTCGTCGTCAGTCACGTAGCGGAATATCTGCAAGCGTCCAGGATACTGCTCGGTGGTGAAGATGCGGTTTTGCTTGTCGATCGCGACGCCTACCAGGGCTTTGAACTGGCCGGGATACTGCCCGTGGCCGCCGACATACATCAGCAACTGGCCGTCGCGATTGAAGGCCTGCAGGCGATCCTGCATCTCATCGGCAACCCAGATGTGGCCGTCGGCGTCGACGGCGATGCCTTTGGGACGGGCGAAGTAGCCGGGCCCGTCTCCGTGCTTGCCGAATTCGCTGATGAAGTCGCCATCGGGATCGAAGATCTCGACGCGATTGTTCAGCGTGTCGGTGACGTAGAGGTTTCCATCCTTGTCGACTGCAACTCCCTGAGGCGCGGCAAAATTGCCGGGATCGGTGAGGAAGTGATTCTTGCCGCCGGTGCCGATGTGGCGCAGCAGTTTGTGCGAATCGGCGTCATAAACGAGGACCTGGTCCTGTTGCGTGTCGGCGACGTAGAGGAATCGGTTCTCGGTGTCCAAGGCCAGGCCTACGGGATCGACCAACCCTTCGCTGATCTGGCTTTCGAGTTGGTGGGCGGGATTGAAGATGAAAATGCGGCGAAGCTTTCCATCGGAAACGAACATGCGGTCGTCATCGTCGATGGCGATGCCGTTGATCCAGCCAAAATGCGCTTCGTAGCCGTTGCGGATCATCTGCGTGTCGCGGGTTTCCGTGTTGAAGATGAAAATCGCTCCCACCTTCTGGTCGGCCACGTAGACCAGGCCCTTGGAGTCGACGGCGATGCCGTAAGGGCCGATCAGCTGAAAGGGGAACGTCTTGGGATTGAAGGTCTGGCCCTGCGGCTGAGTTCCGGCCAGACGATCCATCCAGCTCTCCTTTACCTTCTTGGTTGGGGCTGGGGTGTAGTCGATTTTTTCTCCCGCGAAGTAGTCGAGATACCGCAGGCGCGCGATGTTGGGAGGGCTGGGCCAGACGAGTTTGCTGAGATCGAAGTTGAATTTGCGCGGTCCGGCCGCTTGCGCGTCCGAAGCGGTCCCGGAATCCTTTTTCTTCTTTTTGTCGGCGTGAACCGACGACGGCAGCACCAGTGCGACGGCCAAAGCCAGGAGCCAAACCAGCGGCCTGAATCCTTGCGACGAGTTGGAGAAGCAACGAGCCATGGTTCACGCTCCAGTTACGGTCCGGGCTTGGCGGTCTGCATCATGTCGATGCGGTTCTTGTGGCACGAATCGCAGAACGCCATGTTGTTTTGCTGATCCTTTACCAGGAGGCCGGGCTGCGCCGAGGAATGCGGCTGATGGCAACTCAGGCAGCTCAGCGGAGTCTTCACCTTGTTGAGATTGGAGGGATCCATCACGTCGGAAACCGGATGGTAGTCGACCGGATGGCCGAGGCCATATTTCAGCGGCAGAATCGGAACTTTGTTGGTCTGGTAATAATCCTCGGGCAGTTTGACTTTGCCGTCGAAGATGGTCAGCACGTGTTCGGCTTCCAGTCTCTTTGGCGCAGAATCCGGGCCGTGACACTCGAGGCATAATCCATTGCCGGTGACGCGCAGAAGCTTGGCATTATCCCCGCCGTGCGGCTCATGGCAGATGCCGCAAGCCTGCTTGAATGCGGGCTGGTGCAAGACCGCCTTTTTGCCCTGGTCGGCTTGATCGGTGTGGCAGCCAATGCAGATTTCCACGCCGTTGGTCTTGGGCAGTCCGGGCTGGCGGCTGGCATGGGGATTGTGGCAGTCGGTGCAATCGCCGGCCGCTCCGGGATGCTGAACTTTCGCGGTTTCGATCTGCTTGCCTTTGTCGTCGTGGCAGGTGACGCAGAGCGCCTTGACGTCGGTCTGAGTCAGGACCACCTTGCCGTCCTTGGCCGGGGCGTGGCACATCTCGCAGGACTTTTCGGCAAACGGAGGATGCAGGTACGCCTGCATCAGCTTGGGACTATCCGACTGGTGCGGATTGTGGCAACTGGTGCAGTCGGCGGTGGCGAAAGGCTGGTTCTGATGAGCTTTCTGCAGATCCTCGCTCTTCGCGTCATGGCAGTCGAGGCAGAGAGCAGGGGCACTCTTGGTGAGGTGAAAATCGAATTCGGCTTTTCCGGGCTCGCCGACCTTGTGGGTCACGTGGCAGGTGTCACAGCCCATGTCGAGGGCGGCATGGCGGCTGCCTTTCGGCGACACGTTGAGGCCGGTGCTGTGGCAACTCAGACAGAGGTTTTCTTTCTGGTCGCCGGAGAGCGGCTTGAGCAATTGATCCTTGTTATCGCTGGTGTGCGGATCGTGGCATGTCAGGCAGTCGCGCACTGCGGGAGGATGAACCGTTCCCTTCAAATCGGCTGCATTCTTGTCGGCGTGACAGGAAAGACACAACTTGTAGGGCGTGGCCGTGATCAGCTTGACCCGAGTGACGTCTTTGTTGACGCGAACTTCGTGACAGCTGAGGCATCCGGTTGCAATGGCCGAATGAACTGCCTTGCCCTTGGTCTTGTCCTCGTGACACTCCAAACACTTCGCCGAGTCGACATTCTTGTCGAGAGGAACAGGATGCGTCTTGGCCAGCGCGGGCATCACGGCAACGGTCACAAAAACCAGCCAGCGAAACAGATGGGGGAGGGCCTGCAGGCGCGCTGCTCGCACAGGAAGATGGCTACGAACTTGGAACGCTGGGGACATTGTTAACCTTGCATTTGCACGAACACTTCCGTCGTGGTGTGGAAGCGGCAGATCCAGGCCGGCGGCTGTAAATGATTGCAACATAATACCTTCCAAGAGCCTGTCTGGCGATCAAAAGCTGCCGAGTTTCCTCCCGCTGTTCCGGAATGGGCCTTCTGCCACACTCCTTTCGGTGAAATCGCGCAACGTCTTCCCCTCTATCGGAGACGCCCGCCGGGCGCGGTGCAAGCGGATTTTCGTCGGAATGCGTTGCACTGGGTGAAATGCCAGCAGATGCAGGCCTGGGTTGAGTGTTATGGCTCACGGAGGATGCATCGAGGGTCGCGGAGAAAACGGCAAGCTGCTGATCCGACGACAGTTATGGAGCCTCGCACACGTTGGCCGGGCACGTGCATCCGAGCTAAGGGGCAAGAGGGAAAAAAGATATGGGATGGCCACTTCCGTCGCTGCTGCGCAAGACCTGGCAGACGCTCAGTTCGATCAAGACCGGAGTCGTTCTGATCATTCTCGTGGTCATCTTTTCGGCCGCGGGCACGGTGATTCTGCAGCGTCCGATGACCGAGCCGGAGGACATGCTTCGCGCCTATTCGCCGGGGATGCTGCGCTTCCTCGACTTCACCGGCCTCACCGACGTTTTCCACGCGCGCTGGTTCGTGGCATTACTCATTCTTGTCAGCATCAGCATTGTCGCCGCTTCGGTCGAGCGCTTTCCCAACGCGTGGCGCTTCTTCGCGCGTCCTTACAAGAGCCCCGATGACAGTTTCCGCCGAGTTCTGCCGACGCAGGCGCGCATCGCGATCCAGAACGAGGAGCAGGGACTCAACGTCGCCGAGCATGCGCTGCGTCACTTCGGTTTGAAGTCGGAAAGAATCGTGCGCACCAACAGCTTTTCGCTGTTCGCCGAACGCCATCGCATCTCGGAGATGGCGGTGTACATCGTGCATGCCAGCCTGCTGCTGATTTTTCTCGGCGGCATCATTGACGCGCTTTACGGCTGGCGCGGATTTCTGGTGCTCACCCCGGGAACGCAAAGCAATCAAGTGGAATTGCGCAGCGGCGAGCCGCGGACCATTCCTTTCTCACTGCGCTGCGACGGAACCGGCGAGGATACCTACACCGACGGAACACCGAAGCGCTGGTGGTCGAAGCTGGTGGTGATCGATCGGGGACGCGAGACCGGGGCCAAGGAAATTGCAGTCAACGACCCGCTGGTGTACCGCGGGCTGCGGTTTTATCAGGCGAGTTGGGGCCGGACGGGCAAGCTGGATCAGATCACGCTCGCTGCCACTCCGGCAAAAGGCGGGACGCCGCCAGCCGCGCAGGAGTTCACGCTGAAGATGTATCAAACCGAGGATCTCGATGCCGACACTTCGGTGCAACTGGTCGAGTTCATCCCCGACTATGTGGTTGAAGAAGGCCACGTCTATGCGCGCAGCAACGACGTGGTGAATCCCGCGGTGCACCTGATCGTCACTTCGAAAAAAGCGAAAACGAGCTTCAATTACTGGCTGCCCGAGATCGACGGAGTCTCGCAGAATGCGGCTTCCCCCTACGTTTTCGAGCCCAAAGATCTGAAAACCGGCGTCTACACGGGGCTGCAGGTTTCGCACGAACCCGGCCAGTGGTCGGTGTGGACCGGGGTGGTGGTGATGGCCATCGGATTGACCTTCGTCTTCTACATCGCGCACGTCAGGATCTGGGTGGTTCCGGTGCGAGAGGCGAGCGGCGGCCTGACGTTGTGGGTGGGTGGCACGGCCAACCGCAATCGGGACGCCTTCGAGCAGAAGTTCAAAGAGATTGTGGAGCGGATTCAAAAAGAGTTAAAGCCGGCGCCGGCAGCGGAAGAGGCCCGGCCTGCAACCATCGCCGGAAGGTGAGTCCGGCAACGGAGGAACGTCTCATGTCGCGAGCAAAGGCAGAACCGCAACCAGCCACCGGGACGACGCTGATTGTCATGGTGGGGCTGAGCATTGCATTTCTGCTGTTCATGGCGTTTTTGAACGTGGTGAAGTCAGGCAACCTGTTGAGCGAGTCGAATCTGCTCTACGCGGCGCTTATTTTCTATTGCGGCGCCGGAGCGCTGTATCTGGGCTTCGGCGTGACCGGAACCGAGTCGTACATCCGATTTGCGTCGCTGGCGACATGGGCCGGGCTGATTGCGAATACCGGAGCGGTCGCGCACCGCTGGTACGAGGCGGGGCATCCGCCATTTGCCAGCATTTATGAGATGCTGCTCAGCTTCGTATGGACTCTGGCCGCGCTGACCTTGATTGCCGAGAAGCGCTACGGGGTGAAAGTGATCGGCACGGTGACCATGCCGGTGGCGATTGTCGGCGTCGTGCTGATGCAGTTGCTGCGCACTGACGTGCGCCCACTGGTTCCGGCGCTGCAGTCGACCTGGCTGCATGTGCACGTGACGCTGGCCATGCTGGCCTATGCGGCGTGCGCGTTGAGCTTCGCGCTGGCAATGATGTTCCTGATCCAGGACAGGATGAAGACGGAGACGTTTCTGGCGGGAACCAGCGTGTTTACCGTCGGAATCTACATCGCGATCCTGAGCCGCTTCCAGCCCTGGGGCGGATTCAACGTGATTGCCTGGGACGCTGAAAACAAGACCGAAGTCTTTATCTCGCGCGGGGTGCGGTTGTTCGTGACGATCCCGGACCTGGGCTGGCTGATGCTGCTGGTCTTCGCCGGCGTGACGGCTCCGCTGGCGCTATACATCCTGTCTCGTGTGAAGAGAGACGAGAGATTCCTGCCGATGGCGAATCGCGCCGTCTTCCTGAGTATTCTTTTGCAGGCGCTGGCGCTGGTGTTCTTCCTGCTGCGAGCGCGCGCGGGAGAATATCCTTCGCTGGATGCCGAAGGCCTGTATCCGACGACGCTGGCTGCGAGCCCGTTCATTCTGGCCGGGCTGGTGGGCGGCATCTTCGCCAACCTGCTTTACCTGCTGTTGCTGTGGCGGCGCGCGGACCTGGAACAGCATTTGCCGGACGCAGACGCGCTGGACCGCATCACCTACAAGACGATCTGCATTGCCTTCCCCCTGCTCACCCTGATGATCGCCGCCGGCGCCTACTGGGCCAATCGGGCCTGGGGTTCCTACTGGAACTGGGACCCCAAAGAGACGTGGGCGGCGATTACCTGGCTGGTCTATGCCGGATATCTGCACATGCGCATCACGCGCGGCTGGCGCGGGCGGCGGGCGGCGTACTTCGCCATCCTGGGATTTGCCGTGGTGATGTTTACGTTCTTTGGAGTGACCTACCTGCTGCCGGGGTTACATGCGTATGCCTGAGACAGTGACGGAGAAGAAGAATCGGGCCATGGAATCGGAAAGCTACGAAACGGAAAGGTCGTTGCCCGCACAAGCAGGATCATTCAGTACGAACGGCGAGGGAGTGGTTTCGGACGCGATGGCAGACTTTGACGCATCTCGAAAGCAGAATCCGGAACTATCCTGGTTTGGCATCAACTGGGAAATCAAAGCGCTGGTGCCGATCGCGTGCGTCCTTCTGGGCGGGATGCTGTTGTTTCTTCTGGCCACGCTGTCGTGGCGCGATCCCGAGCGGCATATGGTGTTGCTGGTGGCCGGGGCGGGAGCCGTGGCCATCTGCGGAGCGCTGCTGGTAGTGCTGACCTATACCGTGCAGCGGCCGATGGTCGAATTGCAGCAGAAGATCTCGCAGCTGGGCGAGGGCGATCTGGGCGTCTCGGTCAGCTTCGCGCACCGCAACGACGAGATCGGCGACCTGGGCCGCAATTTCAATCACATGGTCGAACAGCTGCGGGAGAGCCGGGTCGAGATTGAGCGGCTGCACCGCACGCAGATGTCGCGGGCCGAGCACCTGGCAACTCTGGGCGAACTGGCGACAGGATTGGCGCACGAAATCCGCAACCCGCTGGCCGGGATCGCGGGCGTCATCGAAATCATCGGACGCGATCTGCCGGCGACGAGTCCGGCACGTTCGGTGGTGAAAGACGTTCGGCAGGAGATCTCTCGCATCAATCACATTGTCGGCGATCTGCTGCAGACGGCGCGGCCGCATCCGCCGAGAGTCCGCAAGAGCGACCTGAACACCACCGTCGAGCATGCGGTGATGCTGGGACGCCAGCAGGCGCTCACCAAGAGCGCCGAGATCCGGCTGGAAAAAGATCCGACGCTGCCCGAGGTCGAGCACGACAGCGATCAGATTCACCAGGTTCTGCTCAACCTGTTGCTTAACGCGGTGCAGGCGATCGATATGAATGGCGAGATTTCGGTCACGATCAGATCCGGAGACAAATCTGCCATCATCGAAATCATCGACAATGGAAGGGGCATTGCGCCCGAACACCTGCCCAACATCTTCCGTCCATTCTTCACCACCAAGGGCGACGGCACCGGGCTGGGCCTGTCGCTGGCGCGGCGCATCGTGGAAGATCACCACGGCCGGATCGAGGTCCGCAGCGCGCTGGGCCAGGGCACGACGTTTTCGGTGATCCTGCCGGTGCAGAAGCCGGTGGCAAGCTAGAGGATTGGGCGAAAGCCGTCGATTGCCCGCATCCAGACGGGACGCAGATGCAAAGGCCGTTTCCCTCGGTCCATGGGACGCAGGCAGCCGGTCAAGCCCTGGCGCATTGGATGATCTGACTAGCTCGCGCGTTCTCGTCCGGAAACAGATCGGGAGGGACAGGCAGGCCTGCGCCAGCGATCTGGTAGCGGGCGCAACTGGCCTTTTCGCCCAGGCAGTATTTCTCCTTCATAATTGCCGCCAGATTCGGCATCTTCGGGAGTTTGTCAGCAAAGAATGGGCACTTCGCGAGCCGTTCACATTCCATAAGTCACCTTCATAAGAAACAGTGCGGAAATCTCAATCCGAACGGATACTAGCACGGCGCCATTGCCGCGGAGGCCGCTGGAGTTGATTCGCTCGGCACCTCCTTCGTTCGCAAAAGAACCCCAGGGCCCTTAGACTGCTACGCAGAACATCACCATGCGTGGAGGATACAATCGCCGGGGGCCCCGGATCGTTTTCCTAAAGTGATGCTCGATCAGGAGGACTATGAGCCTGCGCAAGCTATTCCACAATGGCCGCGAGGTGCGCGCCGGGTGGCGTCTTCTCATATTCTGCGGCTTGTTCTTCGGGATCGACCTGCTGGCGGGAAAAGCGCTGGATCGATTACATCTGCCCGACTATCCAGTGCTGCATCCCATCGGCCTGATGATCGATGAAGGGGCAACCCTGCTGGTTGCGCTGATTGCGACCACACTCATGTCGCGATTCGAGCGGCGCGACCTTACGGTTTACGGCATTCCTCGCCTGCGGGATCTGTTCGGACGCTTGTTCTGGACGGGAGCGGTTTGGGGCCTGCTGATGCCGTCGGCGACTATCCTGTTGATCTTCCTGGGCGGGGGCTTCCAGGTTCACGGCCTGAATGTCGCGGTCGATGCCGGGCTGTTCAGATTCTTCGGTCTCTGGCTGTTGGCGAATCTCTTCATCGGCTTCAGCGAGGAGATCACATTCCGCGGCTATTTTCTGTACACCATGGCGGATGGCATCGGGTTCTGGGCCGCAGCCTTGCTCAATGCCATCGGATTTGGCGCCCTGCACTACTTCACCAAACCGCACGAGCGTTGGGAGGACTGGGTTTCGGTTTCGTTATTGACGATCTTCATCACCTTTGCGCAGCGGCGCACCGGCAGCCTGGCCTTCTCGATCGGCATGCACGCCGCCTTCGATTTCATGTTCCTCTACGTGTATTCAGGAATGAATGGGGGAGAGTTGGCGGTGGGGCGCCTGCTGAATGCCGACTATCCCGGCTCAATCCGGCTGACCGGAGGACTGCTGGGGCCGGAGGCCAGCTGGTTCTGTTTTCTGGTGACCATCGCCGCGGCGATTCTGCTTCACTTCAGGTATCGGCAGGCAAAGTGGCCTATTCCCGCGAAGGATTCAAGACAGCCCTGAGACTTCGTCGCACTGAAACGACTCACGCGATGGGGTCTCGAAGCCAAACATCGGGCTTGAACCACCGATCGCCGATGTCTTCCTCCTACGGCTTGATGACCTGGCGATGGCCGTCTTTGTTGGTCAGGGTCAGCGAGGTTTCTCCGCCGTTGGAACTCAGCACCAGGTAGGTGGGATCGACTCCCCCGCTCAGGTCAATGCCCGAGCCCTGCTCGGTGGTGGCGATCTTCACCGAGGGGCGGCCATCGGGACGAATCAACCGGAGCACGACAGCCTCGGGGAAGATTTTGTCGCCGTGCTCCGTGGGCGAACCATCCGGCCGCCGCGCCGGGCCTTGGGGAATCACCGAGATGGAAGCTCGCACTTTCCCCTGGACATCGACAATCTCCAGCGCCCGCGCGCGAATGACTTGCTCGGGGCCGCTGGCTTGTACTGGCCTGGTCTGGTGCCACAGGACAACCGTGAGCATTCCGAGATTGAGCAGCGTCAGCGCCGCAAGTGCCTGCATGTTTTTCATGGTGGCTCTCCCCGATTCGAAGATGTAACGATTGCCCCCAGGGCCGGATCCAGCGTTTTCGGATTGTAAGACGTATCGGCAGGAAAAAGGAGAGCGCGACTTAGCAGGCTGCGGAAAAACTCCTTTTCTGAGCAGCAAGCGTACGTCAGCGGCTAAAGCCGCGACGATTCTGCCTCACCTTCGGCGCTGTAAAAGCCGCGCCGTTTCAAAACGCGAGAAATGGAAAAGCCTTTCCGCAGCCTGCTAGAGATGAATCCCGATTAGAAGATCATCTATACGCGGCCAAGAAAGTTCTCGCTTCGGGCTCACCGGTGTAATGCATTCCGTGATACTGCGGGCCGCACGACCTGGGTTTTCACCGATCGAACCTCTGATCCGTTCCGCCGACTTGTCTTGAGCGAGGCCTGGATGGTCCGCATCTGAGACTGGAGTCGCGCGATCTGCAGCTGTTGCTGATGAATCAGCTTCTGCTGCTCCTTGGTGGCTTCGATCAACAGTGCTGTGAGGCGGCTGTAATCGACTCCCTGGGCGTCTTTGCCATTGGCTTCGAAGCTGACTACTTCGGGCACGACTTGCCCAACCTCCTCGGCGATAAGGCCGATTTCGTGTTTTCCACCGCCTTTCAGGTCGTAAGAAACGCCGCGCAGTTGTTCGACCCTGGCCAGCGCATCGGGGAGGGTTCGAATATTCGTTTTCCAACGGCGCGAGCTGTAGGTGGACCAACCGTCCGCGTAAGCGTTGCCCTTCCCCTGGCCGATCTGAAAGACGTGAGTCGGACTGGCGACGGCCACGCCCACGTTGCCGGATTCCTTGACGACGAAGCGTCCTGCGGCGGTGCCGTAGGCATCAACGCCGAAGTCGCCGTATCCGCCGAGAGAAATAGCAAACGCTCCGGTTGCCGCCGAAGATGGACCGTCAACGCGGAGGCCCGTGGTTGCGCCTTTGGTGGAACCGATATGCAGACGAGCGGCTGGAGCAGTGGTTCCGATGCCGACGTTAGTATCGGCGGTGGCGCTGTTCACGCCGTTGATGCTACCCAAAACCAGGGCATTGTTTTCGGAAACCAGCGCCTGAGCACCGATTGCGGCGGCGTTGTTAAGGCTACCGATGGAGGCGGAGCTTTGATTTCCTAAGAACGTATTGCCGCTACCTGTCATGGCTGACGAATCGGCCGTACATCCTGCGCACCTGCCGACGGCGGTGTTATACGAGCCGGTGCTGTTGTAGTAGAGGGATCCGGAGCCGTCGGCGGTGTTCAGGCTGCCCGTGCTGTTGTTGTCGAGCGCAGTCACGCCGGTGGCGGTATTGCCGCTACCCTCGGTATTGTCCCAGAGGGCATAGGTGCCGGTGGCAGTGTTGTTGTAGCCTTGGTCGTTGGCCGAGAGCGACTGAAAGCCAACACCCGTATTGGCCAGCGCGTATCCGTTACTGGCGGTTGCGGTGTTTCCCGCATAGCCCAGGAATGCGTTGCCTGCCCAATCGGTGCCGAAGGCAAACAAAGTGCTTCCAATCTGATAACTGCTGCCGCTGACCACGCCCGTGCTGGCCAGGTTCCCGTTGACTGTCTGATTGCCGGTGAAGGTGTTGGCTGCTGCCAGTTGCGGGATTTTGGCGGTGTCAATGTTCAGGGTTTCCACGCCACCGACGCCGCCTCCGGTCAAGCCGCTTCCCGCGGTGACCGCCGTGACAACTTTGGTTGTGTCCACGTTGAGTGTGACGGTGCCACTGGTGCCGCCACCGGTGAGTCCGGTCCCTGCCGTCACGCCGCTGATGGTGCTTGTGCCGGGAAAGGTCTGTCCGACTGCGAAGGTGATCAGCCCGGTGAAGTTGGCGTTGCCATGAACGTCGAGCGTGGACGCGGGAGTTGCGGTTCCAATGCCGACCTTGACCGCATTCACCCCGGTGCCGCCGAGCACAAGCGAATTGCTTGCGCTCACCACGGCGTTGGCTCCAATGGCCGTCGAATTGATCAAATTGGTCGAACTGCTGTCGGGACCGGCGTTGTAGCCAATCGCCGTGTTATATGAGCCCGTAGCGTTGTTCATGAGCGCGTCGCCACCGGCGGCCGTGTTTTGGCTCCCCGTGGTATCACCACCCAGGGCTTGGGATCCGCTGGCCGTGTTGAAAGATCCAGTGGTGCTCGAGATCAAAGCAGCGTCCCCGGTTGCCGTGTTGTTGTTTCCCGATGTGCTGAGTTCGAGAGCGGCAACGCCCAGAGCTGTGTTGTTGTTCCCGACACCGTTGTCCGCCAGCGCACTAAACCCGTTGGCCACGTTGGAGGATCCGGTCGAGTCCGAGCCCAGCGCCCCGGGACCGGTTGCAGTATTGCTGGTTCCGGTTGAAGAAGAATTTCCGGCGAATCCCAGAAAGGCATCGCTGCTGGCGAGTGATCCGAAGCCAAACAATCCGCCGCCGATCTGGAAGCTGCTGCCGGTGACGACACCGGTCGCGCTCAGATTGCCGTTCACCGTCTGACTGCCGGTGAACACGTTGGACGCACTGAGAAGCGGAACCTTGGTCGTATCAATGTTGAGGGTGATTTTGCCGGTCGTGCCCCCGCCGGTGAGGGCTGTGCCGGCCGTCACTCCGGAGATCGTCCCGGTGCCAGGGAAGGTCTGGCCCGTGGCGAAGGTAATTTGTCCATTGCTGGCAATGTGGAGTCCGGTTTCGGCGGCGGTGGCCGGGGCGGTCGCAAACAGCAGATTCAGGGTTGCGGAGGGACTGGCGGTGTCGTTTCCGACGGGCTCGGCCTGCCAGTGGAAGACCTGATTGGCAGTAGCATTCGTGCTGCTGTTGTAGGTCTGGGCAACGAAGCCGAGCGGCCGCGAGAGAACTCCGCCTGAGGATTTGGCGGTTCCGGCCGCAGCCAGATTGAACAGTCCACGAACAGTGAGACCGCCATTGACATCGAGCGTCGCGGCTGGAGTGGTGGTGTTAATCCCAATCTTGGCGGAGGTGCCGGTGCCGGTCTGTGTCATCACTGAACTGATAATGTCGTTGGTGGTGTCCCAGATCGGAATGTAGTTTGCCGTGCCAGATCCGGTGACCGCGGCATTCGCCGGAAGAAGCCCGTTCGAAGAGGAAGATGCGGCCGTTGTCAGTTGCGTGGTGCTCTGAGCGCCGGTTGGAGCCGCCAATACGAAGGCCGAGGCCGGCAGACCTCCCAGGGTTTGAGCGTCGGCCGCCTTCAGTGCATAGGGAACGGCGACGAGCAGTACGCGGGGCTGCTCCGGTTGTCCCACGACCTGCACCGCCAGCCAACGCGCTTCGCCCGTGGCAAACAGATCCGACGGGAGGCCCCGGGCTGTCGTCGCGCCCAGCGTCGTAGTGTACTGGCCATTCCTGCCAGGCGTGATGTTCTGCGTCTCCATCCACACAGGAGTGCCGCCCTGCTGGCTGCTGTAGAGCAAGAAAGTGACTCCCTGAATGCCGGACAATGCCCTGCCATTCAGGTCCGCCAGGACGCCGCTGTAATTGATGACATTGGGCACGGCAGCTGTGGACGAGACCGGAGCCGAGATGACCGCGGTCTGCGCCAGGCCGCCAAGCGCAAGGCACACTACCAAGAAGGCACTGAGGAACGGCCGTCGAATCGTCATAGTGATCCCTCCCCACTCAACTCGGGTGGCTCGTGCGGGCTGGAGACCGTGCCACGTTTGGCTGGCGGCCTGTTGCGCACGGCACCTTGCTGTTTAAGAATGCGAGAAATTGAGGCGGATTGGCTCAAAGAGCTTTTCGCCGAATATAAGCCGTCCCGGCTGGCCTGTGGCCCTGCTCGGAATTGAATCCCCGTCCGTAGTAAGCTAAAGACCGGCATGGCTGCGGAAAAGATCCTGGTGGTGGATGACGAGCGCCTGGTGCGCTGGTCGCTTCGCCAGAAGTGCGAAGAATGGGGATATCAAGTCATTGAGGGAGCGGCGGGCGATCCCGGCCTGCGCCTGGCACAACAGGAGTCTCCCGACCTGATCCTGCTGGATGTGCGCCTGCCTGACCTGAACGGGCTGCAAGTTCTGGAGCAGGTCAAGAAGAGCGCGGAGGCGCCGCCGGTGATCATGATCACCGCCGACCCGCAACTGGACGACGTAAAGACGGCGCTCAAGCTGGGCGCCTACGACTTCGTGGGCAAGCCGCTCGACTTCGAGGAGTTGCGCGTCACGATCCAGAATGCGCTGGAAGCGACGCGGTTGCGCAGCGAGGTGCAGTCTTTGCGCGGCGAAGTGCGGCGGCACACCGGGTATCACGAGGCGGTCGCGGTCTCGTCGAAGATGACCGAACTGATGAGCTTCGTGGAGAAAGTCGCGGCCAGCGAAGCGACAACGATCCTGATCCAGGGCGAAAGCGGCACCGGCAAGGACCTGGTGGCGAAGACGATTCACTACGAGAGTTCGCGGCAGAACGGGCCTTTCGTCGCTATCAACTGCTCGGCGATTCCGGAAACGCTGATGGAGGCGGAACTTTTCGGCCACGAGAAGGGCGCATTCACCGACGCCAAGCAGATGAAGAAAGGGCTATTCGAGACGGCTCATGGGGGAACGCTGTTCCTGGATGAGATCGGCGAGCTGTCTCCGCTGCTGCAGGCCAAGCTGCTGCGCGTGCTGGAAGATCAGGTGATCCGGCGAGTCGGCGGGGTGCGCGATCTGCAAGTGGATGTGCGGGTGGTGGCGGCCTCGAATCGCGATCTGGAGAAGGCGGTGCGCGAAGGACATTTCCGGCAGGATCTGTATTACCGGCTGGCGATCATCGCCATCTTTATCCCGCCACTGCGGGAGCGGACGGAGGACATCCTGCCGCTGGTCGAGTTTTTCATCGACTGGTATAACCGCAAGTTCAAGAAGACGGTGCGGGGCATTACGCCGGAGACGCGGCGGTTATTGCTGGCGCACACGTGGCCGGGAAACGTCCGTGAGCTGAAGAACTGCATCGAACGCGCCATGATTCTCGAAGATGAACCGGTTCTGCGACCGGTGTACATGCCTTTCGCCGTGGGAGAAGCGGCGCACAGCGGGCTGACGGCCTTCGAGCATACCAGCGCGTCGTCGAACGTGGTGGGCAAGCAACTGCCGAACGGGAGAGTGCTGCCGCGGCTGTATATCCCGGAGGAAGGAACGTCGCTCGAAGAGGTTGAGCGGGCGATGGTGGAACTGGCGATGCGGCAGGCCAATGGCAATCAGACGCATGCGGCCAGGCTGCTCGATATCAGCCGCGATGCGCTGCGCTATAAGCTGAAGAAATTCGAACTGGTGCCGGCGGGTGACGACGAAGCCGCCGATTCGGTTCCGACAGAAAGCTAGTTTCCGGCAAAGCGCGAATTGCCTGCAGCGCGTTATCCCGCCGTGGTTCGATTCCCGCCTGAGTGTTTGCTCTGATACATCAAATCATCGGCGCGGCGAATGAGAGTATCGGCAGAATCCGACTCCTGAAAAACGGTCGCGCCGATCGAAGCGGTTGCGGAGACGCGCGAAGCCTTGGTGGCGACGGAAGATTGCGCGATCAGAGCGCGGCAACGTTCGGCGAGGTCGCCGAGGCCGACTGCGTCGAGGTCCGGCATCAGGACCAGGAACTCTTCCCCGCCCCAGCGTCCGACAATGTCGACCGGCCGCAAGCCTTGCATCAGCGTCTCTGCGACCACCTTGAGCAGGGCGTCGCCCACCTCGTGACCAAAGATATCGTTGACCTGCTTGAAGTGGTCGAGGTCGAAGAGCAACAAGCCATGCGGACGTCCGAAACTGCGATACTCTTCGAGAGCCTGCTCGATCTTCAACTGGAGGAAGCGCCGGTTGGCGAGAGCGGTTAACGGATCGCGAAAGGCGAGTTGTTCGAGCTCATTGACTTTCTTTTCGGCTCTGCGCTCGCGCGCCAGGTCGCTGAAGACTTCGATGGCGCCGACAATGTTTCCGGTGTTGTCGCGCATGGGCATGGCGCGGACGGAGACGGGCATGCGATATCCGTCTTTGTGGCGGAGATAAACATCCATCTGACGGGGCTGTCCGTCGAGCATAACGCTGCGGAGGGGGCATCCGTTGGTACAAAGCGGATGTCCGCTCTCGTCGACGTGCCCTAGAAAATTGTCGAAACAGTGCTTGCCGACGGCCTCCGAAGGCGCGTACCCGGTGAGCGTTTCGGAACCCTCGTTCCAATAAGTGATCTTGCGGTCGCGATTTACGAAGTAGACGCCGTCGTGCAGGTTGTCGAGCAGCTTCTGGTAAAAAGACGAGGAGAAGCGGATGCCCCACAGGGATTCACACGACTCGGGGGTCTCGACACCGTAGAGGTGGCCTTCGGCATCAAGGCCCATCGAGCCGACGACGCGGGCCAGGGTGAATTCGTTGCTGCCGATCCGGCGCAGGTGAATCTTCTGGTCGGCCTGCAAGCGGTGGCGCAGCGACAGGCAACAGCCGAAGCGGCTGACGGTTGTGGTCCGGGTTCTCTCGGAGAAACCTTGGCCGTAAAGGTCGATGCCCGCAATTTCCAGGGGAAAAGCGATCGAGACGCGATCGCTTCTCCGGCGGGGAGAAGTGGCTGGGGATAGGGATTCCATAGGTAGAGTACTCGGCAGGGTGGGGAAAAACTTGAGCCGAGTCGAGCACGAAGGGACGCTTCCCCTCGGGCGAGCGGAGAAGAGAGAAAAAAGCTGGGGCTTCCTTACGGAAGCCCCCTGGCGCCAAGTATGAGCGTTATGAGGAAGCGCCGAAATCCTTGGCTGATCAGCCTTTTGCGGCGTGTTCTTTGGCTTTGGCGATGTACTGCTCAACCTGCTGCCGCTGGGGATAGTCGGGATTCGCTTTCAGCAATTGCTGCCAGGCATCAACCGCGCCTTTGGGGTCATTCTTGCCCTGCCAGCGCACCCAGCCCAGGTTGAACAACGTCTGCGGATGCCCGGGACGATACCTCAGTGAAGTTTCCATGGCCTCAATCGCCTTGTCGGCGTTGCCCACGTACCAATACGCGGTACCCATATCGGTGCGGACGTCGGGGTTCTCGGGATGGATGGCTAAGGCTCGCTCGTAATACTGAATGGCGCTGGGAAATTGTCGCGCATCGTAGAAGACATTTCCCAGCTTGACCAGCGAGTCGAAGTCGGAGGGATTCTTGTTCACCGCATCGAGCAGCGGGCCGGTGGCCTGCGCCAGAGCAGCCTGGGCATTGGCGTCGAGCTGATCGGAAGAAGCCGCGGGCTGGGCGGCCGCAGCCGTAGTGGCAGTCGCCGGAGAGGCCGAACCACGAAACAGGTAGCCGAGGGCCACTCCGAGCAGCAGGCAGAAAACCGCGAGCACATAGGCCTGCGTGCTGGTCCAGTCTCCGGAAGGGCGGGCGGGGTCAGTAGTTGATGGCGATTGGATGTTTCCTGGTTGAGTCATCGCTCTCCTCTTTGGATTTGGCGCCGGCAAGCGCCAGGTTCGGCGAATCCAGGTGGAACAGGCGGGTGACCGCCGCGGTCATCTGCTCCTGTTGCTCCTTTTCTGGAAGTTCCTTGAGTTCGCGGGCCAGGGAGTTGGCAATTTTCTGACTGACTTGCAAGACACTCGCGTGAAGGCACTGCACCAGCTCCCGGGTAAAGGGCCCTTGCTCTTCGATAAAGGACTCCAGTTCTTGCCGGCAAATCTGTTCGAGCCTGCGGCGGAGGCAGACCGCGGTGGGGAGCGCATTTTCCGCCTCAAGCTTGCCACGGAACCCAGCTACTTCAGCGGCGACGATTCTTTCGGCCTCAGCGGCGGCAGAAGAAGATTCTTCCAGGTTCTCGGCGGTCTCGTGGTCGCTCATGAACTGGCGCTCCAGCCCGTCGATGTCGTAGAGGAGAATTCCATCGACCCGGCGCACTTCGGGGTCGACATCTCGAGGCATATCGATATCGATCACCAGCAGCGCCACGCGATTGCGTTCCGCCGCGATCCGCTCGGCTTCCTCGCGGGTAAAGATCACGTGAGGACATCCTGAGGCACTGATGACGATGTCGGCTTTGAGCAGACGCGTCCAGCGCTCTGCAAAGGAGGCGGCGCTGCAACCCAGCTTGTCGGCCAGTTCCTGGGCCCGCGCCTGAGATTCGTCGATGACGACAACCGAGGCAGCGCCGTTCCCCATCATGAGCCGGCCGGCGCGTTCGCTCAGGGCCGCGGCCCCCAGCAGCAGCACATGCCGGCGCTCGACTGAACCGAAAACCCGCGAGGCAAGGTCGAGCGTGGCCTCTGGGATCGAGATGGTGGAGGCGATCGAGCTGGCTTCGCGGCGTACCCGTTCAGAAACCTCGAAGGCCTTCTCGAGCACGGCGTTGAGATACGGACCGGTTGCATTCATGGCGCGGGCCTGCTGCCATGCCACTTGCAGCTGGGATACAACCTCGGAGCCGCACAGGGGCCGGGAATCGAGACCGGAAGCCACGCGGAAAATGTGGGTCAGCGCGTCATCGTCGAGGCGGCGATAGAAGTGTTCCCACTCGCTCAGGCGCAAGCCGTGTTGCGTGCTCAAATAGTGAACCAGAGAATTGGCGGCCAAGGTCGGTTCGGATGCCCATACCAGGAATTCGGTGCGGCAGCAGGTGGAAAGGATGAGGACTTCTTCGATGCCCTCGGCGCTTTCCAGGTGCCGCAGAGCTTCGTAGCGCCGGGCGTCGCTGATCCAGAAGCGTTCGCGCATGCTCAGGGAAGCCGTGCGATGATTCAGACCGACCACCATGAGCGCGGGTTCCACTGCATACACCTCAAGCGCAGGTTGCAGGCTTAGAAGGTGCAAGCTCCCTGCCAAAAGGCACCCCCGCGGCGATCGATGTAAGTCCTCTGTCTTGAATCAGTTCAAGCAGGCGGGCGGCGGGAAACGAATGGTGAGGGTGCGGCATATCGCGCTGGACCGGAGTGTTTTTCCGCCATCTAGCTCTGCTGCAAGCAGTTGGCGGTGGATTCGAATCACGATCGAATGTGACGCGAGTCACAGACCAAATGCGGGCCAGCATCGAAACTGCAAGACGATTTGAATTTGTTAACCGAAGGTCTGGGGTTGCTCATACGTCTGCCTTGAAGTGCAGGGCCATCGCCAGGCGTTCGGATCGTGGAAGGAACAAGGCACTCATGCGAATCATAAAGCTGTTTGTTCTGATCATGACGATAGCGCTGGCGCTGTTTCTGATTCTGCCCAACCTGTCGTGGGCAGCGGACGACGGCGCGGCAATTTATGGCGCGAAGTGCGCGATGTGCCATGGAGCGGATCTGGCGGGGAAGCCGGCCGCCAAGATGCCAAGCCTGATCAGCGATGAAGCCAAGAAAGCGGCCGATGCCGACCTGACCGACATGATCGCCAACGGCGGCAAAGACAAGAAAGCGGCGCATGCATTCGCCAACAAGGGAGTGACGCCGGATCAGGTGAAGATGGTCGTCGCCTATATTCGCCAGGCGCAGAAGAAGTAAGCGGTCGAGAAGATCGCAAAACAGGATCGCTGTTCCACGTGGCGACCCCGCGCTGCCGGAAGAACCGGCAACCGCGAACGACCCAGGAGGGTGAGTGTTCCGCTCGCCGGCCGACTCTGGCCTGCAAGCCGGGCCGCCGGACATCCCCTCCCGCTCGCCCCAAATGGAACAGCCTGGCCCGGGTTTCGGTGCTCACCCCCAGACCCGGGCATTTGCATTTCAGAGCACTCCCTCCACCCAGACAAGCCCGCTGAAAAATGCTCGACTTTACGGCGAAAGCGGCGGTTTTTGCGAGATGGGTCACGCCTTCGTGTGATTGAGATCACAGCCTTTTCCCACTCCAAGAACGTAGTCTAGAGCTGCTTGTGGGTGTTCTTTCTAGCTGGTTCTGAAGGGGTGACATCATGGTCGTTGCCGGCACTACTCCGCACATGGGCCACGTAGCTCATGACTTTTCCAGAAATCCAATGCTGGTCTACTGGGAGATGACCCAGGCCTGCGGTCTGGCCTGCAAGCACTGCCGGGCCGAGGCGATGCCCAACGCCAATCCGCTCGAACTGAATACGGAACAGAGCAAGAGATTCCTGAACCAACTGGTCGATTTCGGGGATCCGCTCCCCCACCTGATCATGACCGGGGGCGATCCGTTGAGCCGCAGAGACATTTTCCCACTGATCGACTATGCCAACGGATTAGGGCTGGAAGTTTCGATCACTCCGAGCGCGACTCCTGAGCTGACCAATGACGCGATCACTAAGCTCAAGGAGCACGGAATTCAAAGCATGGGACTGAGCCTGGATGGCTCGTGCGCGGAAAAACATGACGCGATTCGCGCCGTGCCCGGGACGTTTGCGCACACCATGGAAGCGGCGCGGCAATGCGGACGCCTTGGGTTGCCGATACAGGTGAACACGCTGGTAGCGGAAGAGACAGCCGACGATTTGCCGGCGATCTACAGCCTGCTGCGGACCAGCTTTCCGGTGATGCGGTGGAGTCTGTTCTTCCTGATTTCAGTGGGCCGCGGCAAAGCGCTCAACGAGGTCTCTCCGCAGGAAGGCGAAGAGATCATGCGGTGGGTTTTCGACCTGTCGCCGCGGGCTCCGTTCGCGATCAAGACGACCGAGGCGCCATCGTACCGGCGCATCGCCATCGACAAGATGCGGTCGGCGGGGATGGGCGGCACGCAGATGAGAACCACGTCGGTGTATCAGGGATTCCAGATTCGCGATGGACACGGAATCGTGTTTGTGTCGAACCTCGGCGACATCTATCCGTCCGGATTTCTGCCGCTGCGCTGCGGCAATGTCCGCACCGAGTCGCTGGTTGAGGTTTACCGCAATTCGGAAGTCTTCCGGGCGTTGCACAATCCGGATCTGTTCCACGGAAAGTGCGGAGCGTGCGAATACAGCCACATTTGCGGCGGGTCGCGGGCGCGGGCATTTGCCTACACCGGCGACGTGCTGGGGACAGATCCATTCTGCCCGTATGAACCGGGGACGGGAGCGGTGAACCTGGCCTGAATCGAGGGTCAGGCCTCTTCGCAGACTCCAACCGCCACGACGAGGCAGCGGCTGTTAGGTCTCTGCGCCGGAACAACTTACGAATACAGTCTGATGGGGGAAACGACGCGAGTGATGGCTCCGCTGGGGCTGGGCTGATCGGGCTTGAGACCGCAGCGCATCGAGGAAAACAGACCGAGCAACTGGCCGAGCATCACGTCAAGAATCGGACGATAGAAATCGGGCAGATCGGACGAACATTCCAGAGATAGAGGGTAGTCCACCAGCGAATCGAGATCGTCGAATCCGCGAGTGGTGATGGCGGCCCGAACCCGTCCCAGACGCTTGCGATCGATATCGCGCAAGAGATCGATTTCATAGCCGCGGCGTTTTGGCTCGCTCGAAAGATAGGCGACGAAGACAGTCTGTCCGTCGAGGCTCGACAAGGGCCCGTGGCGCAGGCCAAGGGGAGTCTCGGCCAAGGTCGTGACTTTGCCTGCGCTGAGTTCCACGACCTTCAATGAAGACTCGTCCGCCACTGCGCGCAGAACGCCCGATCCCACAAAGCAGGCGCGCGTACAACCAAGCATGGTGATGGCGGCTGCGGCTTCGCCCGCTGCCGGAAGAAAGCTCCGACCGGCCGCGGCGAGCTTTGCAATCTGGTCACCGAACGCGGAGAGTTCGTCCAGCTGAGCGATGCATTGTCCGGCCAGCACCATGTTGCTGAAGGAACTGGTCATGGCCAGTCCGCGGTCGTTCACGGCATCGTCCAGAATCAGGGCCAGGGCACGATCGGGATGGCGCGAGCAGATCTCGGCCATCTGCCCTTGTCGGTTGCAGGTCACGACCACGTGGCGAATCGAGGACTGCCGGTCGAGGGCACGCTCGAGCAACGCCACTCCTTCGGGGCTGTCGCCGGAGCGGGAAAAGGAAATCCACAGATATTCCCTTCCGGCCCGATGAAAGTCTTCGAAATCGGTGAGCATGGTCGTGCTGGGAATCGGCCAGACGTCGCATCCCCAGCGGCGGCGGAGCAACGGAGCCAGGGCGCGTCCGGTATAGTCAGAGGTGCCGGCGCCAACCAGGTAGACCATCGGCGAGGCAGTCGAACCGCGGCCGACTCCGGCCTCGCGCAGAACATGCATGAGCTCGGTGCTGCGATCGCGGCAGCACGCGTAAGTGGTGCTCCAGGTGGCGGGCTGCTGCCAGATTTCCCGCGGAGTATGTTCCAGTCCGCGCTCGACCTTCTCCTGCTGCGGCAGGTCCAGCAGCGTGCGCAAGGGATTTTCCAAGGGGAATTCCTCTCCAGTGGAAGACAAAGTAGTCTATTACAAGCCGAGCCCGTTGAAAAGCTTTCGAAAGGAAATGAAATCCGTATCGGAAGGAAACGTCGAGGCTGGTGGAGGCAAGTGCGGCGAGATTTGCCTACGGTATTCGCCTCAAGCAACGCAGAGGATCACGATCAGCAACTAATGGGACCGGTCAGTGTTTTCTAAACCTGAAGGAGAAAATGAAATGAGCCGTGGTTCACGTCCTATGAGTGCGTTGCTTCTGGCGGCGGTGCTGGCTTCATCGGCCGGGATCGCGTGCGAACACCACTACTATCGCGTGTACGACCCTTACTACACCGATTATCACGTGTGGAACGGCGACGAGGCCGGGTACTATCACCGCTGGGCGATCGAAACGCACCACGATCCCGACCGGGACTTCCGCAAACTACCTTCCGATGAGCAGAAACAATACTGGACATGGCGCCACAACCACGGCGACCATGATCATGATCATGATCACGACAATCACTAAAGCGGCAGCAGGCTCTCAGCCGTTCAGAGCGGCGAGAGCCTGATCCGTCGTGGTCCGCCTGGCGCCGAGGCTTTGCAGTTCAGCGATCGCCTGGCGGCCGTCTTCCACTTTCAGCGTTTCGATCGCATCTTCCACGACGGCGACGCGGCGTCCGCGCTGCAGCAGCCCTTTGGCCGCGAAACCGACGCAGTATTCGGTGACCACGCCGAATACCACGAACTCGGCTTGATCGCCCAGGCGCTGAACCAGGTCATCGGCGTGGAGGCTTTGGAAAATGTCCAGCGTCTGTTTCTCGAGCACGATCTGGTGGTAGGTCGACAAGTCTTCCGGCACTCGCGCCTCGGCGACGTTGGGCACTCGAACGACCTTGCCGGCGAGCGCCTCGGGAACCAGATCGGCTCCGGGAGTTCCCTTCACGCAGTGCGGCGGGAAGATTTTGAATTCGGGATCGTCGGGCGCGTGAAAATCTCCGTGGGAGACGAGAAAAACGCGGCCCTGCCGGGCAGCATCAGTCAGGCGGCGAATGTTGGGAAGCAACTTTTCGGCGCCCGGAACGTAAAGATGCCCGCCGGGCAGCATGAAATCGGCCTGGACATCGACTTCCCAGAAGATGTAATTGCGCGAAACCATACTGGTTCTCCCCCGAAATCCGCTCTGAAATCGAAGCGTAACATTGCCGCTTCGCGGAAGACAAACCTCGCGACCGACGGCGGGGTCAGGTATGATTTGCGAATCCCAAACTCTGGAAGACCCGCTCCATGAACCACGACACGACCCGATCGACGGTTTCGAACAAGCTGGTGATCCGCAATATCGGACTTCTGCTCAGCGGCGATCTCGATCATCCGATTCTTGACGCTGATACGGTCGTCGCGGTGAATGGAACGACTCAGATTGTCGGCCGCGAAAAAGACGTCGACATTTCGGGGGCAACGACAACGATTGATGCGAAAGGAACGGCGCTCGCCCCGGGATTGATCGACAGCCACGTGCATCCGGTCTGCGGCGACTGGACGCCGCGCCAGAACCAATTAGGATGGATCGACAGCTGCCTTCATGGCGGAGTAACGACGATGGTCTCGGCGGGGGAAGTGCATACGCCGGGGCGGCCCAAGGACATCGTTGGCCTGAAAGCGATGGCCATCTTCGCGCAGCGGGCGTTTCACTCCTTTCGACCCGGCGGGGTGAAGGTTTATGCGGGCGCTCCCGTGCTCGAGCAAGGCATGGTGGAAGACGACTTCAAGGAACTCGCCGCGGCCGGGGTGAAGTTTCTTGGCGAAGTCGGCCTGGGCAGTGTGAAAGATGGAGTCACCGGGCGACGCATGGTGGCGTGGGCCCGCAAGTATGGCATCCAGAGCACGATTCATACGGGAGGGCCGTCGATTCCCGGGTCCAGCCTCATCGATAAAGACATGGTTCTCGAGACCGACGCAGATGTAATCGGACATATCAACGGCGGGCACACAGCGCTTCCGGATGACCAGATTCTGGAGCTGTGCCAGCGCTCGCCACGGGCACTCGAAATCGTGCACAACGGAAACCAGCGCGCCGGGCTGCTGGCTTTGCGGACCTCGAAGGAACTCCAGCAACTGCATCGCGTCATTCTGGGCACGGATTCGCCGGCAGGGTCGGGCGTGCAGCCTCTGGGCATTCTGCGGATGATCTCGATGCTGGCGTCGCTGGGGGAAATTCCGGCGGAAGCAGCTATCTGTCTGGCCACGGGAAATACGGCAAAGATGCGCGGCCTGAATTGTGGCCTGATTGCGCCGGGGCGCGAGGCCAGTTTCGTTTTCCTCGACACGGCGCAGCAATCAGCGGGAAAGAATCTGCTCGACAGCATTCGAAAGGGAGACTTGCCGGGGGTAGGGATGGTGGTGACGGACGGTACGGTCAGCATCCAGCGCAGCCGCAATACGCCGCCGGCGACACGAGTGCCGGAGGCGGTCGGGGGATAGCCGAGGCGGAAGAAATTCTGGCGAATTTCAGCGTCAGCGCAGTCCGTCTTCCCCCTTGATCTGATCTTTGGTGAGTCCTCCGACGCGAGGCAGCGGACGCCCGCTGTCGGTCACGGCGACGGCGACCATGATCTCATTCGAGCGCGGCGCGTCGTTCAGACGAACCTCCATGCCATCGAAGTGACTGCGCACGAAGGCGGCGTCTTTGTGGCCGAGAGGTATGTCGAGCACTACTCCCAGACCGCCGCGTTTCTTCGAAGAAGGAATCAACGCAGCACCTTTGCCGACTACACGCCGCACCGGCGTGCCAAGCTTGGGATGGAGAATCGCGGCCGCGTGTTCGAGTTCGCCATTCTCGCCGACAGCCGCTGCCTTGCCGTAACTCTCGGCAGACGGACCCGGAATTCCGAGCGCCGCAACGGCGCGCGTGGTTAACAGCTCTCCAAGTTCCTCGCCAATCGCCATCAATTCGGAAAGGTCCTCGACGTACTTGCCGGCACATGGATTCTCGATAACGGCGACGGCCGCGGCTTTGCGCGTCGGGGGAGATACGGGCCGATCCATCTCGCGCTGCGTCTCTTCGACGAACGTGGCGATCTTGCGAATCTTGGCTTTCATGCTTTCACCTTAGCCCGTCCTCTCCTTTGATCTCGGATGCCTTGAGTCCGCCGACGCGCGCGTGCACGCGGGGGCCCGTCGTCATCACCAGAGCCAGCAGAATTTCGTCAGCACGAGGAGCGTCGGGCAAGCCGACCTCCATCGCGTCAAAATGACTGCGCACATAAGAGGCGTTGATGTGCGTGATCGGGACATCGAGACGCGTGCCCAGACCGCCGACTTTCTTGGTCGAGGCAACGATCGCCCTGGCGCCGCCCAGCACTTCGCGCATCGCGTATCCGCCCGGCACGTGCCACAGCGCTCCATGCTCAATTTCTCCGGCGGACCCGACGATGGCGCCTTTGCCGTAACCCTCAATCGATTGTGCGCCGCCAAGAGCGGCGACGAGGCTGCGGGCCATTGCAAGACCGAGAGGCTTCAAGTCGTCCATGAATCCGTCAATGCTCGCGACATAAGCCCCAGCAAACGGATTGCGAATCACGGCCAGCGCCGCCGCACGGCGCAAGGGATCGGCCGCCACCGGGCCGCCTTCGTGGAAGATCTCTTCCACGCAAGTGAGTTTCTTGCGAACCACGACCTCAGGCATGGACGAGACCTCGCTCGGTAGCGTAGGGCTGAATCTGGGAAGATTCGCTTGCTGTCCCGACGATGCAGGTTTGTCCGCGGAGGTGAAGCGCGGCGGAACGGATCAGTCCCATGCGCCGCAGGATTTCGGCCATCCGCATACCGCCAGCGAGGGCCTGATCGATCTCGCTCGGCGTCAGTTCGCCGACTGCTTGCGTCACCCTGCGGTGGCCAAGATCGGTGTCAGGCGCGAGTTCACAGGCGGGAACACGAACAATGGAAGGATGCCCGGGCAGGGCGACGGCATTGGCGATGATGGTCGCGGCTGCATCGGCCGCGGCAGCCCGATCGGCGAGCACCGTGACTGCGTCGGCAATCCCCAGGGAGAAACTGCGGCCGCGCCAGCCGCTGGTGGCGATCCCGCGGACGGGATGATCGGCGGGCAGAGTCATTGTTCCGAAGAGGGAGAAGCGATCCGGGCGCTGTACCATGCCAACTACGAATTGCTCGCCGGGCGCGAGATGAAGAGCGATATCGCCGCCATCATTCACATAGGCGCGCGAAAGCCGAGACGCGGAGATCATCGAACCGAGAATTTCCTCGGCAACCGCTCCCGCGACGGCGGCCATGGGCGTGATGAAGTGACGACCGGCGTAGGGCAAAGTGGCGGCAAACATCCGCCGCGCCACTGAGCCCCGCGGCCACGGCGATTCCGCGGAACATTGGGTCCGCAGAAAACGAAGCTCGCTGCACAATTCGTCGAGCACGGTGACGAAGCGCTCGCTCGCGGCATGGTGTGCCGCTGCAATCTCGCCAGGACTGCCGAAGGCTTCGACGATCAGATCGATCGGACCATCGTGCAGGTGAAGCCGCCGTCCATCGGACAACGTGCGAATTTGCGCGCGGGGATTCATTTCTTTTCCGATCGGGTCTCGCGCTCGAGCGGCCAGGGGTTGTCGGCATGGGCGGTCAGCCTTCGGCGTCCGTCGTCGTAATCAATCGAACTGAGTGGACGAACGTTGCCAAGATGGCCGCCCAAGTCGGCGTAATCCGCCAGCTTCATCGTGAACTCGATGGGCGCGACCAAGGCCGGAGTCGGCACATATCCAAAGGCATTTCTGGGCATGCGCGTAACGTCGACCATGAAGGTAATGCCTCCACCAGGCCAAACATACACCGGAGCGCCGCCGCAGGTCACCCGCGTCAGGGCATCGCGCACGGAGCGGGTCAGCTTCACCGGATTTTCGGTCACGCCGGCGCGCAGCGATCCGCCGGCGCCTCCCATAAAGAGCACGGTGCAGAGCGCGGGCTCGCAATTTTCCTTGATGCGCGCCACCGATTCGCGCAAAGCCGCCGGCAACTCCTGTGCCCGTGGCTTGAGGTCCGATCCGAGTTCGTAATATGCGTAGTGCTCGCCGGTGGTGCTGACCATCAGCAAGCGCAGCCCGCGCCATGCCAATTTCGGATTGAACTTTCCCAGAATCTGCAGGGGATCCTCCAGGTTCGTTCCTCCCCACGAGGTGCCGGGATCGGCGACCTGAAAATATCTTCCGGGGGTGGAGCGGCGTCCTTTCAGCTTGATGCCGGTTTCGGGCACGCCGAGCAACTTGCCAGCCTGATGTTCCGACAACACGCCGGTGATGTGATCATCGACGACGACGACATCGTCGACTTTGCCGAACCACTGCCGGGCAAACATGCCGATGGTTGCCGATCCGCAGCCCACCCGCATTCGCTCTTCCTGCACGTCATCGACGACCGGCGCTGTGCCGGCCTGTACAACGATGTCGGCGCCGTCGTCGATGGTCAGTTCCACGGCGTTGCCGTTGCAGAGATGGAGCAGCGCGTCGCAAGTCGCCGTACCCTCGTGGCGGCTTCCGCCGGTCAGATGCCGCACGCCGCCGAGAGACAGCATTTGCGAACCGTATTCGCTCGTCGTCACATGCCCGACGGCTTCGCCGCGAGAACGCACAGTGCTGCACTCTGGCCCCAGATGGCGGTCGGTATCGATCTTCACCTTCACGCCGCAGTAGCTGAAAATCCCCTCGGTGACGACCGTGACCATGTCGACGCCCTGCGCCTGCGACGAGATGATGAACGGGGCCGGCTTGTAGTCGGGGTAGGTTGTGCCCGCTCCAATCGCAGTGACGAATGTCTCCGGATGGCTGACCAGAGTGCCGTCCCATTCACGGCTGCGTTCGAGGAATGGAACGACGGACTCGCCGCGCTCCACCGTGCGATCGAGAACGACATGGGGATCGAGGCGCACGAGCTTACCTTCGTGATTGCCATAGCGGTCGCACGATCCCGTGCGTCCCGGCTTGATGTAGCAGAGAACCGGGCAGGCATCGCAGCGGATCGCGTCCTCAGCCACGCGGTCCTCCGTTCGACTTGGCGAGGACGGCGGCGCGGACGCGATCGGGAGTGGCCGGAGTTCTGCGGATGCGCACGCCCGTCGCGTCATGGATGGCATTGAGGATGGCGGGCGCGGTCGGGATCACGGCTTGCTCGCCGATTCCCTTGGCTCCGAAGGGACCGATGGGCGAAGGATCTTCGATCAGAATCGATTCGACAGGAGGAATGTCTCCGGCAGAAGGGATGAGATAGTCGTGCAGATTCTCGCCTTTACCGGGAAAGAACTCCTCCATCAGGGCCATGCCGAGCCCCTGCGCGACCCCGCCTTCGATTTGTCCCTCGATGAGGGTAGGGTTGATCGCGCGGCCAACGTCGTGCGCTGCGGTCACTTTCAAGACGCGAACCGTTCCGAGTTCGACATCGATTTCAATCTCTGCCATGTGCGCACCAAAACCGAAAACGGCGTAAGGAATTCCTTGCCCGTCGTCATCGAGCGGGCGAGTCGGAGGATCGAAGGTCGCGTCGCAAGTGATGGCGTATCCGAAGGAATCGAGAGGCAGGGTTTCGAGAGCGAGTACCGTTTTCTTGCCGTTCTCCGTGACGAGAATTCTGGAATCGCCAAACTCGATGGTGGCGCAGCTGCAAGCTCCGGCGCGTTTCAGAATCTCGCTCCGCAGCTGGCTTCCGGCCATGTACGCGGCCTTGCCGGTGACAAAGGTCTGACGCGAAGCAGAGGTCTTGCCGCAATCCGGCGTGATGGCGGTATCTCCGGATACCAGATCAAACTGACTCACCGGCGCGCCGATCGCGTCGGCGCAAATCTGGGTGACGATTGTGTTCGAGCCCTGGCCGATATCGACCGCGCCCTGATGGAGGGCGAATCGGCCATCACGCTTCAGCCCGACGCGGATCGTCGAGGGATTGGGCAGCGAAGTGTTGCCGCATCCGTACCACATTCCCGCCACACCGACTCCGCGGCGTACAGGCCCAGCCGCCTTGGCGTTGAACTCGGCCGCCTGTTTTCGCGCGGACTGCCATCCGGGACGCAATGCCTCGAAGCAAACGCGAATGCCGACGCCGGCTCCGAGCACTTGTCCGGTGACGGTGGGCGTTTGATCGTCGAGCGCGTTCAGGATGCGAAATTCCAGAGGATCCATTCCAAGCTTGTCGGCGAGGTCGTCGTAGAGCTGTTCCTGGGCGATCGCCGCCTGAGGCACGCCGAATCCGCGAAACGCACCGGCGGGCACAATGTTGGTGTGGACGGCGCGGGTCAGCGCACGATAATGGGGAACGCGATATGGCCCCGAGGCATGCACCGGGACGCGGCCCGCGACCGTCGGTCCCCAGGAGGAATAGGCGCCGGTATTGAAATCGGCATAGAAGTCGAGAGCGGTGAGCTTGCCATCGCGCGTGGCGCCGGCACGAAGTTTCATGCGCGAGGCGTGGCGCTTGGTCGTCGACACGATGGATTCCGTCCGCGAATACACCATGCGCACCGGGCGATTGAGTTTCCATGCGGCAAGGGCTAGGAATGGTTGCACCGACAGATCGAGCTTGGAGCCGAAGCCTCCGCCCACCGCGGTGGGAATGATGCGGACCTTCTCGGGGGCAATCCCGAGAATCTTCGCGATGTCGGCCCGGTCCATGTATGGGGATTGCGTGCAGGCCTGGATTTCGATGGCGTCTGCAGCCCGGCGGGCAAATCCGGCCTCCGGCTCGATGTAAGCGTGCTCGACGAATCCAGTCTCAAACTCACCTTCGACGACAACAGGCGATTCATTGAGCGCTCTCTCGACATCACCGCAAACCACGCGGCCGCGAACCAGAACGTTCCCTTCGCGATTGGGATGAATGAGCGGAGCGTCCGAAGAAAGAGCCTGGTTAATGCTCTTCAGCGGCGCGAGTTCCTCCCAGCAAACGGGAAATTCCGACAAGTCGAGCGCTTCGAGCGCCCCCGTCTCGCCGACGATCGCGGCGAGCGCTTCGCCTCGATACCTAGCCTCGCCATGGGCAAAGACAGGCTGATCGGCATACTTTGGAATCACTCCGTAGCAGTCGACGCCGGGAACATCCTTCGCCGTCAAAACGGCAACAACTCCGGGATGAGCGGCGACGAAATCATCGATGTTCCCGAAGCGGAAGCGGGCGCGGTGATGCGGACAGCGAATGACCCGGACGCCCAGCGCGTCTGCCGGCATCTGGTCTGCGCCGAAGATTTCGGTACCATCGACCTTCTTCTTGCCATCCAGGCGTACCAGCCGGGCGCCAACGGCTGTCCCGACTTCGGGCTTTACTTCCGCGGCGACCGTTCCCGCTTCCATGACCGCCCGGATGATCTTTCGATATCCGGTGCAGCGGCAAAGCACGCCGCCGATGGCGTCCATGACTTCGTTCTCGCCAGGCGTGGAGTTCTTTTCGAGCAGCGCCGTCGCGGCCACGAGCATTCCCGGAGTGCAGGCGCCGCACTGGGCTGCACCGTGCGCAAGAAATGAAGCCTGTAAACGATCGAACCATGGCTGGCGCGCCGCCAGTCCTTCAACCGTAGTGACCTCGCATCCAGCGACCTGCCCCGCCGCCACGAGACAGGAGCAGACCGGCTCGCCATCCAGCAGCACGGTGCACGCGCCACAATCACCTGCGTCACAGCCGATTTTTGTCCCGGTCAAACCCAGGTCATCGCGCAAGATGCGCGAGAGTCTCCGGGTTCCGGCGGCTGACACTTCGACAGGGGCGCCATTCACCGAAAAGGAGATCAGATCGGGCACAGCAGCTGTCGGCAATCTCTGCGTGGTCGCCACGTCAATGGCTCCTCACGCAGGCTTCGAGCGCACGCTGAACCAGGGTCAGTGAAGCGTCATGGCGATAGACAGCGGTGGCGCGGATGTCATCAATCGGAGAGAGTGCGGCAAGATGTTCCTCTCGGACCGCGGCGGCAACGCCGGCCCGCGCCGGACACCCGACGAGATCGCGTTCCAACTGGCTCAGCCGTTGGGCCTTTGCCGAGCAGGAGCCGACGGCAATGCGCGCCTCGGCAATCTTGCCATCTCCGTCCTCCCTAACTACCGCGGCCACCATGGAAATCGAAATCACCAGATAACGCCGGGCACCCAGCTTGAGGAATACCGAGGCTGCGCTCTCGATGCAACGGGGAACGGTCACGGCAACGAGGATCTCGTCGGGCTGGCGCAAGGTCTTGCGGTTTCCAACCATGAACTGCGAGAGGGGAATGCGGCGCGTAGCCGTGGCCGAAGCTAATTCGATGACTGCGTCCAGGGCCAGCAGCGGCGGAACGCTGTCGGCGGCCGGTGAAGCGTTGCAGAGATTGCCGGCAACCGTGCCGCGGTTCTGAATCTGAATCGAGCCGATCTCGCGCGCGGCGGACTTGAGCGCGTCAAAAGCTCTTGGCAGCGGAGTGCGAAGCAGGTCGGTCCAGGTTGTCAGACCACCAATGCGAATGCACTCGGATTCGACGGCAATCCCGCGCATCTCCCCAATGGCGGTCAGGTCGATGACATTTCCCTGCGGCAGACGTTCTCCCAGGGCGGGATAGAAATCCGTGCCGCCTGCCAGAAGTTGTCCGCCGGAAGAGCCGAGCAACGATACGGCTTCATCGAGCGTCTTGGGCCTGAGATACAAGATCGGATCCCCTGGGAAACTGCGCACGGCTATGGCTCCGTTTGTATAACGAACCTGGGTGTTTGTACAGGCCGCGTTGAGCGGCAAAAGGCCAGTCCAGCCCCGGCCCGCCACGAAATATGCAACTTTTTGGCAATTGACTTTGGCCTTCGAGTCTGGCACAAAGGAGGGCGTCCAATGTCGAACTGGAACGTCAAAACATCGACTCTGGCAGTGCTGGGCTGCGTCGTTTTTGTGATGCTGTTGATCGTGGTGCTGCCCAATGCGGATCTGCCAGACACCGCTTTTCATCGCGGGACAGCTCCGGTAGTGGTGCATGCACGAGCCACCGCCGCCCGGGCCATCATCAGCATCGCGCCCTTATTCCGGCTGGTCACCCAACATCGCGGGGCCCCTCCCAGCATGGGGCGTGAGGCATTGGATCGAAGTCCTGCTCCGAATTTTCGCCCAATTCTCTTCCGCTCGATTCGTTGCTGAGCGCGCCTGGCACTGCTCTTGACCTTGCTTCGTGCTGCGAAGCAGGAAGAAGGGGCAGTGAGGCGGCCCGTCCGGGTTTCCCAGGGGGGAGTTCCCCGGTTGCTGTCTCCTGCCCCGTTTTCCAGAAACCTCAGACAACCAACTCAACGAATCGAGGAGTATTGCATGCCTTTCAACCGAAATCTGATCATGCCCGGTTCGAGGTCCGGGCTGCTCGAAGAAGCGGCGGCGAGAATCGGCTTGTCGCCGACGCAAATGGAGGAACTGCTGGACTGTGAGCTCAACATCGATCATTTAATCGCCTACATCGATGCGCTCATGTCGGATCGCATGAACTGAGCCTGCGGCTGAAGCGGGAATCAGGGGGGCCAGAGCGAAGAGAACTGGGGGCTGGGGCCGTGACACTCTAGCGGAGAAAAACTCGGGCCGCATCGTCGGCGCGCACAGTCGTTTTGCGCCGCGTTCCGGTCGCAACGTTATACACCGTGAGCGAATGGTTCTCGAGTATCAGGATCTCCTGATCGCCGATCCAGCCGATTGACGTCGCATGCGGCAGGAAGGCGAGGCGCCGCGGAGGATCCTCAAGTTCTTTCGCTTCCACCGCCGGCAACTCGGTCAGAGCCTTGCGGATGGCCTGCGACTCCTCAGGATTCGCCTGCCCCTGATCCGCCAATTGAATCGGTTTGTTGGGTTGGGAGGTTGCGGTGATGGTCATGGCCACCGATCGCGATGAGGGCGACAGAAACGCATTCGACGTATAGAAACTTACGTCGTAGTCGGGGTTCTTGTAGGTCGCGATTTCATCGAAGACCGCCCGCGGCTTTGCGTCGATGAGCACCAGCGTCTGGTCGTCGCTCCGGTTAGCCCAGCCACAGCAGCCGGTGTCAGGAATCGCTTCGACAATGACGTTCCCTTCGTGTTCCGCATCGAGAACGCGGCGCAGCGGATCGGTCAGTTGCCGGGCGGTCCATTTTCCGTCTTTCTCTTCATATCGGGCACTTGCCTGGTAGGCGGGAGAGGTCTGTCCGGCCACGAATTGCGTCATCAGAAAAAACTTGTCTACGCCGTCGGATGGAACCCATATCTGGGCGTAGGGGCAAGTTTCTTCGCAGGTTCCCGTTGTGCACCGGCAGTCCGGAAATTTCGCGCTGACCAGATCTTCGCGCGACGCGCCGGTGAGATCGGTCCGCCATGCCAGCCACGAGGTCGCGGTGGAAAGATCGACCTCATCCCGCGCGAGCCTGCGCGCCTGGTTCGCGAACCAATACAGGTGCCCGCCATCGGCGGACAGATAGACCATGGGAGCGATCTCGCTGATCGCCTGATTCGACCCGGTTTCGGCTAGTTGCCGCGTCACGCCGAGGTCGATCGTGGACGCAGCATGGCCGTCCCAGAGCCAGATCTTGTGCGAGGCGTGAGCGTCACTGTCGGCCAGAGGAAGCGTTGCTGACGGAACGAAGAGTATTTGTCCCAAGCGATTTACCTGCAGGTTTTGCGGAGATTGCAGGGCATCGGCGGGAACCTTGACCGTCTGCTTCACCGCGAACGTCGCCGGATCGTATTCCACCATCTCGCCGGGAGCTCGCAGCACCCACAGCCGCTTGCCTTGCGCGAACGAGGGCAAGCCGACAAGGACCAGCCCCGTAACCGCTGCCAGCAGTTTTTGCATGAGTTAGTTATATCGTAACGTGGTGGGTGTGCTGTTGGATTGATCGCGCGCGGCCGGTGCTGTCTGGTAAGGACATGCGTTCGGCAATCGCGGCGCTCCGCGTACAATAGCAGTCTGCGTCCGGAAGTCCTGACCGGCGCTCAACGCCAGAGAGGAATTTATGACGACGACTCACACTCCGCGTCCGCAGGCCACAGCGGAGCTGCCTGCGGTTCCACTCACCACTGAAGGCTATAGCGTGCTGCATCAAATGATGCGGCTGCGAAGGCCCGCCTGGCGCGCGCTGCCGCAGACCGAGAAATCCGCGATCGCGAACGAAGCTTCCGACGCGCTTTCGGCCATGGAGACCAAATCCGCAGGCCAGTCCGCCCTCTACTCCCTGATTGGGCACAAGGGCGACCTGATGCTGATCCACTTCCGCAATTCGTTCGCCGAGCTGAACCAGGCAGAACTGAGCCTCGCGAATCTGCGCCTGAGCGATTATCTGGAGGCGTCGACATCGTATCTATCTATTATCGAGCTGGGGCTGTACGAGTCCACTCTCAAAATCTATAAGGAGCTCGCGGATCAAGGCATCGAGCCGCATTCCGACCAGTGGAAGGCGGAAATCGAGTGCAAGTTGAATCGGCATAAGGAAGCGATGAACCCGCGCCTGTTCCCCGAGATTCCACCCAGCCGCTACGCGTGCTTCTATCCCATGGATCGCAAACGCGGAGAAGACAAGAACTGGTACATGCTCCCCATCGAAGAGCGGGCGCGCCAGATGAATGAGCACGGGCTGGTTGGCCGGCGGTATGCGGGCGAGGTCAAGCAGATCATCACCGGCTCAATCGGCTTCGATGACTGGGAGTGGGGCGTCGATCTGTTCGCCGATGATCCGCTGGTCTTCAAGAAGCTGATTTATGAAATGCGCTTCGACCAGGTCAGCGCCGTCTATGCTCTTTTCGGACAGTTCTATGTGGGAGTCCGCGTGCCAGCGGCAAATTTAGAAAAGTTGCTGGATGGCGAGCTGCCGAAATAGATCATTGCTCACCACTGAGCCCAGACGTCCGGCTGGGGGACTTTCGATTCGCTTCGTCGTTCTCCGCGCTTCAGCGTCTCCGTGCCAGGAATGCTCTCGGGAGGAAGGTTTCATGGCCACGCTTGGATTCGTCGAATATAAGGACGCCAGTCCGGAAGTTCGCGCGGTGTACGACGACATCATGGTCACGCGCAAAACCGACTCAATTAACAATTTCTGGAAGGCGCTCGCCAACGATCCGGTAACGCTGAGGCGCACCTGGGAATCGATCAAGCAGATTATGGCCCCGGGAGCGCTCGATCCGCTGACCAAGGAGATGCTCTACATTGCAGTCAGCGTCACCAACCAGTGCAATTACTGCATCGCCTCGCACACCGCCTCGGCGCAGAAGAAAGGCATGACCGATGCCATGTTTCAGGAGTTAATGGCGCTGGTCGGCATGGCCAATGAAACCAATAAGTTAGTGACAGGATATCAAGTAGAGATTGACGAGCAGTTTAAGGTGCGTCGTTAGTCCTCAATCGACGATCTCCGCCGGAGCGTCTTCGCTTTCCACTCGTGCGCTTTCATATCGACCTTGCGCCCGTGAAAACGAACGCCCTCGGCTTCGAGCCGAAGGCGCTGTTCGATTGCCGAATCTCCGCGAAGCTTGATCTCGCCGCCGGAGCCGAGCACGCGCTGCCAGGGAAGTCCAAAGCTGCGACGCAAGACGGCGGCCACCTGTCGAGCGGCGCCGGGAAAGCCGGCTGCCTTGGCGATTCCGCCGTAGGTAGAGACCTTCCCGCGCGGGATTTCACGAATCGTCCGCTCGATTCGCAAGCGCCGGCTCGCCGAGACCAAGTCCCCTGAGGCGTCGCTTCCCTTTCGCTTCGCTCTTCGCCGCAGGCGCTTCATCGTGCATTGACCTTTCCTGAATTCCTGCGCCTCGAATGAACGAAGCCGAATTCGGCCGCTGCCGGCGGGGAGACGTTAGGCAGCTTCCTTGCGGAATGACTCCAGAGCCTCGTACTCCGAGTTATGCACGTCAAATACCGTCAGCAGCTTGGTGACCTGGAGGAGGTCGCCGACACGCTTGGTCAGGTTGGCGAGCTTAATGATAGCTCCGGCGTTGTGGGCGGTGGTGTGAAGCGCGACCAGGGTCCCCAACCCGCCGGAATCGATATAGTTCACCTCGCCCAGGTTGAGGACAATGCGTTTGGCACCGTCCTGCAAAGCTTTCTTGACTTCGTCCCGCAGCAGCGACGATTCCTCCCCGAACACGATGCGCCCGCTGCACTCGATCGCCACAATTCCGTCTACGGTCCGTTTCGTAAGTTTCAATTGCATTGGAGACCCCTCCTCGGCGGCTCGCGGACTTCAGGTTCCCCGGCCGCTTGTACGCCAAATTGCCGCCGAACCAGCCTATCGCGTGCCGCGAGCCTTCGCAAGCAGCAATCATCCCGCCTTGCAGATTTGGTGAAATGCAGCCATGGAAGCGGCTTTCGGCCGACAGCGGCCGTGCGTCTGTTTCATCCCGTATAATCATTCCGTCGGCTCATGAGTTACACCGTCCTGGCTCGCAAATATCGTCCGCAGAAGTTCTCCGAGGTCATCGGACAAGAGCACGTCACCCGCACCCTGCAGAACGCCATCGAGCAGGGACGCTCCGCCCACGGATATATTTTCAGCGGCCACCGCGGCATCGGAAAGACGACGGTCGCCCGGATCCTGGCCATGGCGCTGAACTGCCGTTCGAAAGACCGTCCCGTGCCCGAGCCCTGCGGGGTTTGCGAATCCTGTACCGAGATTCGCGCCGGGAATGCCGTCGATGTGATCGAGATCGATGCCGCCACAAACCGGGGCATCGATGAAATCCGCGAACTGCGCGAGGCAGCGCGTTATCGCCCGGCGCGCGACCGGTTCAAGATCTACATCCTCGACGAGGCGCACCAGATCACCGACGCGGCCTTCAATGCCTTGCTCAAGACTCTGGAGGAACCGCCCGACCACATCGTTTTCATGCTGGCGACCACTCAGCCTGAAGACATTCCACAAACCATCCGCTCACGCTGCCAGCATTTCAGCTTTCGGGCCGTGCAGTTCGATGCCATCGTCAGGCAGCTGCGCGATCTCGTCTCGCGCGAAGAGATCGACGCCGATGACGATGCGCTGGCTCTGCTGGCGGAGGCCGGCGATGGCTCGATGCGCGATGCTTTGTCGATCCTCGATCAGGCGATTGCCTCGTCCAGCGAAAAGCTGACGGCGGAATCGGTCCGCAACCTGGTCGGGGCGACGCCGGCGCGCATTCTCGAAGATGTGATGCGGGCGGTGGCTGAGGGCAAAAGCGACGAGGCCCTTCGCCAAGTCGACCATTTGATCAGCGAAGGCCATAGCCCAACGCATTTCGCCCGGCAGATGGTGCGATTTCTGCGCAATGCGGCCGTGGCGAAGGTAGCGGGAAAAGACTCTCCGCTGCTGCAGATTTCCAGCGAGGAGCGGGAACGCGTGGCGCGCGTCGCCGAATTGTTCGGAGAAGAAGATCTCACGCGGCATCTGCAGATCATGTTGCGCACGCACAGCGAGCTGGGCTACAAGCAGGAACAGCGTTTCCATCTCGAGTTGGGATTGCTGAAGATGGCGCACGCGCAACGGCTGTTACCGATCGAACAACTGCTGAGTGAGGCTGCATCGGGAACGCCGAGCCCGCAGAGGCCGCCGGCAAGACCCTCGATCGTGAGCAGTTCGCCGAGCCCGGACCTGCGCCGCACCGAGCCGCCGGCCGCGCGATCGAACTATGTTTCTCCGTTCGCGGCAGACTCGGCGCGAAAATCAACTCCCCGGCAGGAGGATTCCGCGCCCTCGATCTCAGCCGTCGGTCCGCGCATGGTTCCCGCGCCGGCGACGCAGGAGCCTGTCATCATGGGCAGCGCCGCGCCTGCCACCGATCGCGAATCCGTTCCCGCGCCGAACCTCGATGCCCGCGCTGGCAAAAACTCCGCAACCGAGCCTGCGGCTTCCGACGCCGAGCTGACAGGGCTAGCTGGCATGTCGGAGTCCGCGGATCAGATTGGCAGGCTGCAAACGGCGGTGTTGCAGTCTTTGATGGACGGCAACCAGCGAATCCTGGTTTCCATGCTGTCCGAAGGCGAGTGGAGCCTGCAGGGCAATGAGCTGGTGATTCGAATCGCCGAATCGCAAACCGTGCTCGACATGTCGCTGGGTCCGGAAGCCCGGCGCCTGGTGATCGCTACGGCCAGCGGCGTGCTTGGGAGAGCCATGAAGCTGAAAGTTATTCCCGGCGCGATGGTGGCTCCGCAGGCGAACAAGGGCAACGGCGGCGGACAACAGCGTGTCGGAGTGGGGGGACGAGGACGCGCTGAGGAGGATCCGGTGGTGCGCCGCATGCAGGAGAAGTTCGGCGCGCAGATTCGCACCGTGATCGACTATAAAGATAAACGATGAAAGGAAGTGGGCAGTTTTGCGATCGGGAAAGCTGGTAAGTTCCTGGGGATGAGTACGGCACGCCCACTTCCTACCGACATTTCCCATTCCAAAATCTGCGCAATGAAAAACAAGTTATGGGTGGATTCAACCTGCAAGATTTGATGTCGAAAGCCAGAGCGCAGTACGACGCCCTGCAGCGCAAAATGCAGGAGACAGTCGTCGAGGCCACGGCCGGCGGAGGCACAGTCACCGCGAAAATGGACGGCCGCAAACAGTTGCTCAGCTTGCGCATCGATCCTGAAGCGGTGAAGGCGGGCGATGTCGAGATGCTGCAGGACCTCGTTGTCGCAGCCGTAAACGAGGCCGCCCGCAAGGTCGATGCCCAGATGCAATCGACGGTTGGAGGAATGCTTGGCGGGCTGGGGATTCCCGGCCTGTAAGGGAAATGACGCCGGTCTCGTCAAGCTCCGGCATGTCCGAACCGCGAACCATTCAAAAATGAAACAGATCTTGGCTGCCACCATAGTTCTTGCCCCGCCGATCATCGCAGCGACTGTCGTCGCAGCGGCCACTCTGGCGGCCGGAGTTCACGCCCAGGTACCATCCCCGAAAGAGGCCCTCGTAATGCACGCTACCGGACCCTTTGATGTAAAGGTAACTCCCGCGGAAGAGAAATCCGACGATCCTCTTCTCGGTCGCATGATGCTCGACAAGCAATATCACGGCGACCTGGAGGGCACCGGCAAGGGCCAGATGCTGACCGCGGGCTCGCCCGCCAAAGGAGCGGGTGGTTACGTCGCCATCGAAAAAGTCACGGGCACGCTCCATGGGCGTGCCGGCAGCTTCGTTCTTCAGCATAGCGGCACGATGGCGAATCACCAGCCACAGATGACGATCACGATCGTCCCGGAATCGGGCACTGGACAACTGGAAGGGATCGCGGGAACAATGACGATCACGGTCGCCCCGACCGGGAAACACACCTACGATCTCGAATACACGCTGCGCTCGCATCTCTGAGTCAGGCGATTTCGATTCGCGCTCGCTGGGCATTTACAATGCTGTGATCAGTTCCAATTCCCATGTCGAAATTTGCTGAACCCATGTCGCGCCTGATCGAGGAACTGAAGAAGCTCCCCGGCGTCGGCTCCAAGAGCGCGCAGCGGCTGGCGTTTCACATACTGCGCTCCAGCGATGAAGATGCCGAGGCGCTGGCCGCGGCGGTGCGCGACGTAAAGGCGAACCTTCGCCTCTGCTCGGTGTGCAACAACATCACCGACGTCGACCCCTGCGTCTACTGCACCAGTGCAACCCGCAACCAGCGGCTGGTTTGCGTGGTGGAAGAGCCGACCAACATTGCCGCCATCGATAAAACAAAGCATTTCAACGGGGTCTTCCACGTTTTGCACGGCGCGATCTCGCCGCTGCATGGGGTCGGCCCGGAGCAGCTCCGGATTTCAAATCTGATCTCGCGTGTCGATTCCGGCAACGTCGACGAGGTCATACTCGCCACTAATCCAACGGTGGAAGGCGAGGCGACGGCGGTCTATCTCTCGCAGCAGCTCAAGCGCTCCGGAGTAAAGGTCACGCGGATCGCGATGGGGATTCCGGTCGGCAGCGACATCGAATACACCGACGAGATCACGATGCTGAAAGCGATGGAAGGGCGCAGGGAGCTGTAGCGTATCCGGATCAGGATGGCAGTTCTGGCTCAAGAAAGACATTCGCTTCTGCTTCCGTCGCAGTCAGGCCCTCCGGTAAGGTTCCGCGATTGTATTCCACCATACGGTTCTTCCATTTCAAGAAATCGGTGATGTTCTGCGGCTCGATGCGAACCTCGACCCGGCGCAGGCTGGCCAGCAGCAGGTTCATCTCATAGCGGAAGCCGGTGGCGGTGCGCAGGTTTTTTGCCGAAGCGCGCAGCATGTCGATGCGCCCCCGACGGAGCTCGAGCAATCCCCATCCGGAGGGTAATTCGTCCGGAGTCAACAATCCTGGGGGAGTCAGATAGAAGCGTTCGCTGCCCACGCCCTTTTCCGGCTTCTGGCGAAAGGGCTTGGCGCGGTCGGCGAGGAAATCGGCGCGCGTGACTTTACACTCGACCAGCACCGAATGGCACGCCTGCTTCCATCCGATCGCGTCGGGCATCTCGCCGCTGGCACAGGCTTGTTCAGATAGCACTACGCCGCAACGATACGACCGCAGCCACCGGACGGCTCTCTCGACCATCTGTGCGTGAGTCATGGGCACCCTCCGTTGTAGCCGGAGAGGTGCGGGACTGGAAGTAACTGCCGGGTTTCCGGCTGCCGGAGCTAGCTCTTGTGCAGGCGTTCCACATCCTCGTTGGTGTAGACATGCGCGGCGTGCCCTTTGTGCGTCTTCCAGAACAGCGCAGCCTGGGCGAGAGTGACGCCGTATCCTCGCTCACGCAACGACTGGGGATCGACCATCTGGGTTACACCGCTGTGGACGATGCTTTCGGGCAAGTGAGCCGGAAGCTCGACGGAGCTGATCGTGATCTCCCCGAGATTCGGAATGTTCATCTCGGGCAACGGGTATCCGTAATAGATCGGCAAAAGATCGGGCGGCAATGGAACCAGCGGTTCTGCGGTAGTGGCAACCGGAGTTTCGTTCGCGGGAAACGAGGTGACTGTCGGCTCGAGCGACAGCGAGGGCGTCTCGATCGAGTGAAAGAACTGTGGCGAGCCGAAATTCATCAGATACTGTGGACCGCTGGGAAAGTTTGTGTCCTGCGCGGCGGAGATTCCGGCCAGCGAAAGAATCAGAAACAACAGAGTCATCGGACGCATGGGGCCTCCTGAAAGCGGCTTGGGCAGCGATATTATGACTCCGGGACGCTTTTATTGCCAGCGGCCTTTGGCCGGGTTGCGGCTTCTGGCACGGCTTTCAGGCCTTCGGGGTATTCCATTTGCCGCGCGCCCGCTCCCGCCGGTTTTCGAGGATCACGTAAAGCATGTAGAGGACGACCACCAGATTGCCGGCCAGCAGAACTCCGCGCAGCACGGTGAGACCTCGAAACAGTTCGCGAATCTCGACCGGAAGAAGCAGCGATCCGGAGATCAGCGCGACCCATTCGGCCCATATACGCTCTTTCCACAACCCGTAAGCTTCGGTAAACCGCAAGGCCGCGTAAGCGAATGCGATGCCGGCAGCGTCCCACAGACTGGCATCGGTGACGCTGTCGGCAAAATCGAGGAGCCATTGCGCCCAGCGGGTATCGGAGCTGATGTGTAGCAGCGCGAGCAGACTCTCGGCCAGCAGCCACACGTCTTTGTGGACCAGGACCAGGGCGCACACCCCCATCAGCACGACCACAACGCCTTTCAGAAACTCGAACGATGCCACCGCCCGAAGCATGCGGCGCTGGCGGCGGTGGTGAGATCCAGAGATATCCCCGGGGAATTGCATGTCGAAGTGGTAGAGGCAGGGTATCACGGGATGCGGTGATTCCCGGCGTCGCGGCAGGCGAAAGGCGTGTCGCTCCGGATGCGGCTTCTTACCTCGGTAACTGGAGACGAGGCCCGAAGAATGGCACGATTCGCATGGGGGCGAACAATGCGTAAAGTTCTTGTCTGTCTGGCGGTGATCTTAGGGTGCGCCGCCGCCTTGTGGAGCCAGCAAAGCGCGGCGGCATCGCAGACGCCGCGGCAGGCGCTCATCGAAATGTTCTTCAGCAAAACGCAGGGCACCTTCGCCAAGCACTTGCCGGCGATCACTCGTGCGACTCTCGAACAATCGGGCGCGATGTCGAACATGCAGCAGTACTCGCTGTTGATGGGTCAGATCCACGCTGAAGGGCAGGACCTGCAAACGTTTGGCAGCGGGCCGATCCTGCTTACGGCGACCAACACGAAGACCGGGCAGAAATTTGAAATTACGGTGGACGGCGAGGAATCGCGCGGCGACCACGACGACCTCCGCCTGGGATTCCGCGCCTACAAGAACGGCGAACTGCAGCACGCCCCCTTCATGCCGCAGATGACGTTCACGATGAAGCGGGAGGCTGAGGTCTGGACGTTGAACGAAATCTCGGTCACCATCCGGGTGCCCCTGGCAGACCCCGAGCTCTTAAAGGCGCTCACCGAGAGCATGAAGATGCGCGCGCAGCCAGCCGTGACCATGACGGCCCACGAAGAAGCGCCGGCCCAGCCCGCCGGCAGTGATGCGATGGTGCTGGCCGCGATGCACAGCATCGTGAATGCGGAAGCGGCGTACGCCAACCGGTATGCTGCGGTCGGCTACACCTGCACCCTTTCGGATCTCGATGGATTTGGCGGCGGCGAGCCGAACGAGCACCAGGCGATGCTGCTGAACAGCGGCCTGGCCAGCGGCCGGCGCTACGGATTCGTCTTCACGCTTTCCGGTTGCTCGAGCGCACCGGCCACAAGCTTTCAGTTGACAGCTTCGCCGAATAGCAGCGCGTTTGGCAGGAAGGCATTCTGTTCCGATCAGTCGGGAGCAATCAAATCGTCCGACGACGGCAACGCAGTCACGTGCAAGTCCAGTGGCACGCCAGTGCGGTGAGCCGGCAGAAGCGCCCTCGAAGTTTACTTGCCGCCCTTGCTTTTCTGCCGGATCGCCGCGCGGAGTTCGGCGACGATTTCCTGCGACGCCTTAATGGCGGCAGCGTGCTGGTTCACGTTGAATGAGATGGCGCCAACACGGGCGTGCCCGCCGCCACCGTAGCGTTCGCAGATCCGCGCCAGATTGACTTCGGGTTCCTGCGGCGCCCACGGATTCGATCCCACCGAAACTTTCACCCGAAAGCTGCTCTTGCTGAGCCCCACACTGTAGACCGACTCCGGATGCAGGTAGTAGGGAATGAACTTGTTGTAACCCTCCAGATCATGGTCAGTGATGTCAAAGAAAATCGTGCCGTCCTTGCACTCGGTGCGCTCCTTGAGGACCCCGATGGACACCTCATGGCGCTTCAGCAACGGCGGCAGCAGCGGGGCGACGAACGGCTCCTCAAGAATCCGGGCCAGCGGTTTGCTCGCCAGCAGGGGAATCAGGTTGGGTACGAATCCATGATCGGGCGCCGACTCGATCACCATAGTCAGCTTCATCGCCGGCGCCTCCATCTCAACAGCTGTTTTCGCATCGGGATAGAGGGCGCCGTCAATCACGTCCGTCCAGTGGATCAAATCGGCCACGGGCTCCGGATTGAAGCCGAAATGCTGTTGCGCAATCATAGCGATGAAACTGGTACACGACTTGAAGTCCGGGTCGTAGAACTTGCGATTGCTCTGGTTCTGCTCGAAATGCTCGGCGTCGGCCGGAGACAGGAAAGCGCTCTCGTGGTGATCGAACCACCAGGTGATCGCCGGAGAGCTGGAGTACTTGAAGTCGACAATGGCGTTCTCATCCCCATCGAACTCGGCTTCGTCGAAGAGGGCTCCGGCGCGATGAACCAATCCTGTGAATACGAACTCGGCATCGCTGCGGATACGCTCGCGGTAGAAGCGCGAGAACAATGCAGCCGAAGACGCCCCGTCAAAACACTTGTCGTGATAAAAAACTCGAACCCGCAATCGTCCCTCAACTGGTTGGTGGATTCCCGCCAGGCGATGGCGACAATACGGCTCGCAACTTCCTGTGCGGGTAAAGTCCTATAGGATGGACAGCTTCGAGCACGAAAGTCAAGCGCGCAGCTCAGACGGCGGAGTACTCTTCGGCAAAACGCCCCAGGATCGGCAACTTGAACATCTCTCCCTGAAGCGCCTTCACCACTAGCACGAGCCAGGTGAGAACGGCGGCGAGAACGGCAGCAGTCACGATCACGAAGACCAGAAGCGGGCCGAGAACCGGGAGCATGAAGAGAAACATAGTCAGCAAGCGGACTGCGACGAAAGTCAGTCCGGCCGCTGCCCACAGCAGCAGGCATTGCGCCGAGTGAAAGCGGACGAAGCCATTTCTTTTGTAGGGCTCGCGCAGGAGAAAAACAATCGCAGGAATCAGCGTGAGATAAGAAAGAGCCCCCGCGATGTTTTCCGGAAAGATGCCGACGCTGCCCTCGGCGCGCGGCGGCCGATGCATGTTTCGCCCACAGCCGGGGCAGAATGCCGCATCCTCCGGCATGTGCGCTTCGCAATCGGGACACACCAAAGCCCTTTCCTCAGCACTGTCAACATCGACGCGAAACGCGCCCGAATCCGGAGCGCGCGGGACCGGTGGCCCGCTGCCTCGGTTGTCATCGGCTGTGGGATCGTCTGAACTCATTGCTTCTTCTTCCCTTCGCCAGTGCGCTAGCTTCCCTATACTTCCGGTTCGCGCACTCCTGCCTGGGTGCGGGATGGCAGCGCGTCAAACCCGGCTTCTTCAGCCCGTCTTCCTGGTGGCGCTTTTCTTGCGGCAGTCTTCGCAGACGCCATAAATCTGGAATGTGTGCCGAGTCGGGACGTAGTGATAGGTGCTGGCGATCTCCTGCTCGAGCTCACTCACTTCCTGGGAGAAGAACTCGACCGAACTCCCACATTCGGTGCACACCATGTGATGGTGGCTGCGGCGGTTGTATTGATGCTCGAAACGGGCGATGCCGTCGTGGAAGGCGACTTCGCTGGCCAGTCCGCACTCCGCCAGCAGCTTCAGTGTCCGATAGACCGTGGTATAGCCGATGCGCGCATCTTTCTTCTGCACCAGCCGGTGAAGCTCGTCGGTCGAGAGATGATCGCGCGTCTCCAGAAAGGTACGCAGAATGGTGTCGCGCTGGCCGGTTTGCTTCAGCCCAACCTGCTTCAGATGGCGGTGCAGGATCTCCTGCGCCTCCCGCACCATCTGCCGCGAAATGATGGGCTGATCATCGATGCGTTTCTGCAACATATGGGAAGAAGAAGAGCGAGTCAGGATACCACCCCGGTATCTTGGAAATGCAATTCATTTTCAACAACGGCCGGGCCCGGCCCGTAGCTTACAATCAAAGACTCCGATGAGCACCCTGGCAGAAGTCGGCAAGCCCGCATCGCATCGCTCCCCGATCGTCAAAGTCTTTCTGGTCTTAGCCTTGGCGGCGGTTTTGATCGTCCTGGGCGTTCTAGCCTACGCCTATTATGCCGTCGAGTCTGCCCTGCCTCAACTCGACGGACATCTGCAGATCCGCGGCCTTTCGGCCCCGGTGACCATCCTCCGCGATCAACATGGGGTGCCGACGATCGAAGCCGCCACATTGGATGACCTGTTCGTGGCCCAGGGGTATGTGACGGCGCAGGATCGGCTGTGGCAAATGGACGTCATGCGCCGCTACGGCTCTGGAGAACTTTCCGAAATCCTGGGTGCGGACACACTCAAAATCGACCGCGAGCAGAGGATTCTCGGATTGCGGGCGGCGGCAGAGAAATCGCTCGCGATGGCCGCTCCGCGGGACAGGGCCTTCTTTGAAGACTACGCGCGTGGCGTCAATGCCTACATACAAGGCCAACAGAAGCGCCTGCCCATCGAGTTTCGAATTCTCGGATATGCGCCCAAGCCCTGGCTGGCCGAAGACTCCGTCGTGATCGCCAACCAGATGGTTAAAGATCTCAATTACGGGTATATCTTCGACGTCCTGCGGCACGAGAAGATTCTGGCCAAGCTGGGGCGGGAATTGACAGCCGATTTGTATGTCAACCGCTCGTGGCACGATCGCCCGCCAACCGTGATGCGCGAGGATCTGAGTCAGCCGGATAATTCTGGCGACTCCGATGACGACGATGAGGAGGACTCCGGACCCGATAATTCCGTCACGCGTCAAGCCGCTCCCGCTGAATTGCGGAAAAGTCTTCATCCCGGAGATTTTCAAAACGAAGAACGAGCGGTCAACGGATCGAACGATTGGGTGGTTTCCGGCGCCCACACGGTCACTGGGAAACCCCTGCTTTCCAATGACATGCATCTAGGGCACCAGATGCCGAATCTCTGGTATGAAGCTCATCTGCGCGCAGCCAGTCTGGACGTTGCCGGTGTCACTTTGCCCGGAATGCCCTACGTGATCGTGGGCCACAATCCGCGGATCGCCTGGGGATTCACCAACGTCGGCCCGAGCGTCACCGATCTCTATATCGAGAATTTCAACGCGCAGGGTGCGTATCAGACGCCGGGTGGATGGGCTCAGCCCGAGCATCGCACAGAAGTCATCCACGTGAAGGGTGGCCCGGACGTCTCGGTCGATGTAAAGAGCACGCGCCACGGCCCGATCATTACCGAACTCCTGCCGGGCGAGACCCGGCAACTCGCGCTCCGCTGGACGCTCTACGACGGATTGCGCATTCCTTTCTTCGATATCGACAGCGCACAGAATTGGGAAGAATTCCGGCATGCGCTGTCGCTGCTGGATGCGCCGGGACAGAACGTGGTCTACGCCGATGTCGATGGAAACATCGGGTATCAGGCGACGGGCAAGATTCCGATTCGAGCTGCCGGCGATGGCAGTCTGCCGGTCAGCGGCGCCGACGACGCGCACGAGTGGACCTCCTACATTCCCTTCGACAAGCTGCCCAGCATCTATAACCCTCCGTCGGGAATCATCGCGACCGCGAATGGCAGAATCACTCCTGATGGCTATCCCAATTCGATCAGCACGGAATGGGAGGCCCCATGGCGTACGGCGCGGATTTACCACGTGCTCGAAACCGGCCGCCAGTTTTCCGCCAGCGACATGCTCACCTTGCAGACGGACATCCAGTCCGAGCCGGATCAGTTCGCCGCGGAACGCTTCGTGTACGCTGTCGACCACGCCTCGAAGCCGTCGGCGCGAGCCCGGCAGGCCGCCGATCTGCTGCGCAGCTGGGACGGGCGCATGCTGGCATCCTCCGCGGCCCCGACCATCACGGAAGTGGCGGCCCGCGAATTGACGCGATTGCTCCTTGAGCCGAAGCTGGGCAGCGCTCCTGCGGATGCGAAGCAAGATCAGGACGTCGTGAGCTGGAAGACCTATTCGTGGGAGATGCGCTCGGTATGGCTGGAGAACATCCTGTTGCATCACCCGCAGCGCTGGCTGCCGGAAAAGTTTCCTAATTACGATGAACTGCTGACTGCGGCGGTGGAAGCCGCAGTAAATGGAGCACAAGCTCCGAAAGATCTCACTTCATGGCGGTGGGGAGTTTTCAACGAAGTCGACATCGAGCATCCGGTTCTGAGCAAGTTTCCCCTGGTCAAATACTGGGCGGCACCTGGGTTAAAGGAGCAATCGGGCAGCGGATATACGGTCAAGGCGGTGACCCGGCATCACGGCCCGTCGGAGCGGTTCACGGCGAATCTCGCCGACCTCGATCAGTCCACTCTCAACATTGTGACCGGACAGGGCGGGAATTTCCTCAGCCCGTACTACATGGATCAATGGAAAGCGTGGTATGGGGGAACGACATTTCCGCTGCCTTTCAGCACGAAGGCGGTCCAGGCGGCCAGCGCACACCAGCTCATTCTGGAACCGTCCCGCTAGGTGTTTCCCGCCCGCGGCAGCACCACACTAGAAAAAGTCGAGAGCCTTGACGTCGCTGGTGTAGCCAACGATGTTGATGGTCCCGGTGGGGACGAAATCGTTGATTAACAGGATGTCCCTGGTCGTATCGTAGACGCGGAGGTTGCCGCCTTCTGCTACGTACTCGATGTCGCGGGTAACGAAGCTCTGCAGGCCGTCCACGTCGCCATTGTCGGGAGGAATGATCAGCGAATTATTGCTGGTGTTGTAGATGGCAAGGCATCCGCGCACCTCGCCGACGGGATTGCTCACGCTCCCGATGTTGGTGCAGTTGTAGGATCCGACAAAAAGCTGATCATTCACGCTCATGTCCATCTGATCGTGGTAGCCGTCCGGAATGGCAATCTCGCTCCCGGGATTGTTGTAGTACGGATCGGTCATGGTAGTCACGTCGAGAATGTCGAGCGTTCCGCAGTAGGTGGCTGCTGTGGGGGCAGCGTTGGGCAGCGATGCGCAGGTCTGTCCGGTGGGCGTTCCGTTGCCCGCGACGTAGAGGCGCGTTCCGATAAGCAATCCGTAGGTTGCGCCGTTAACCGGGACCGGAGTGCCTACGGCCAGCGTGCCGAGATCGAGAGTTTGAATGCTCGCTTGAGTGCCTCCGCACTCAGCGCCGCAATTGAAGATATAGGCGGTCGTGCCGCTGATCACGGCATAGACAGGGCGATCGAAGCCCGGAACCACGGTGCACACGGCATTGGGGGCGGTCAGGCAGCTTGTATCCACTGGCGGAACGGCGAGTGTGGGAGAAAGCACCGTCACCGAATCGGAATCATTGCTGAAGACCAGAAGCTGGCTGCCGTCCGCATTGGAGACGACGGTTTGCGCATTGGAGACTGCGATGGTCGTGGTGAGCGCCCCGGGCGAGAGGTTCATCACCTCGATCGCTCCCACAAACGAGTAGCCGCTGACGGACGCAGAGGGCACGGCGGCATAGCCGATTGGACTGGCGGTCGGAACCACCATGCTCCAGGTCTGGCCCGGCAGTTGCACGCGCCCGAGGTTGCTCTCGCTGGAGGTGTTTGCCGAATAGACGGAGTTGCTGAAGGCGTCGAACGTCGCCAGAATATTCCGCTCGGGAGAGATCGCCATCAGTCTTGGACTATTGCCGGCGGGCAATTCCGCAGCACGGGTGATGGTGTCGTCGCTACCGTCAACGATCACCACGCCGCCAAACGTGCTGGTCGAGCTGACTCCTTGCGACGCGGCCACCCGGTTCAGCAGACCGCTCGGAGGTCCCTTGGATGCACCGGATTTCCCGCACGAAGTTAAACCGGTTCCAGCCCATAAAGCCAAGATCGGTACGAGGAGGCGTCTTTTCAAACGGCAGGCTCCTAACGACATGAAAAACAGAGATTTAAGTGCGAAATGGTGGATTATAGCAGACTCGCTGTCGCCTGCTTCCGATCGAGGCGCCGAGTCGGCCCGCAGCGGATGCGCGAATCCGCTCTCATCCTGTATGCTCATCACCATACATGCCCTCTGACTTTTTAACCCGGCTCAAGCAGTCGCCGGTCTTGTGCGACGGCGCCATGGGCACGTTGCTTTACGCCAAGGGCATTTTCATCAACCGTTCCTACGACGAACTGAACCTGTCGCAGCCGGACCTGATCCGCAGCGTCCATCACGATTACCTGCAGGCCGGCGCAGAGATCATTGAAACCAACACCTTTGGAGCCAATTCCTTCCGCTTGGCCCGCCATAGCCTGGCGGACAAGGTTCGGGAGATCAATTTCACGGGAGTGAGATTGGCACGCGAAGCCGCCAAGAGCTTCGATGTTTGGGTCGCGGGATCGGTTGGCCCGCTGGGCACCAGAATCGAACCCCTGGGCAAGACTTCGTTTGAGGAAGCCCGCGAGTCTTTCCGGCAACAGATTGAGGCACTGGTTGAAGGCGGGGTTGACCTGCTGATCCTGGAAACTTTCGGATATCTCGAAGAAATTCATCAGGCACTGCTGGCCGCCAAGGATGTGAGTGCCTCCCTGCCGATTGTGGCGCAAGTCACCATCGACGAAGATGGCAACTGCCTTGATGGATCCGATCCGGAGACATTCGCCCCAAAGCTCGCCGAATGGGGCGCCGACGTCATTGGATGTAACTGCAGCGTAGGCCCGGTTGCGATGCTGGAGGCAATTGAGCGCGTACGCGCGGTTTCGCCGCTTCCCTTGGCGGCTCAGCCCAACGCCGGCATCCCGCGTTCGGTGGAGGGCAGGAATATCTACCTATGTTCCCCGGAATACATGGCCAGCTACGCGCGCAAGTTTGTCGCCGCGGGAGTGCGGGTCATTGGCGGATGCTGCGGAACCACGCCGGAACATATTCGGGTCATGAAGTCGGCTTTGCGGGCGGGCGAGGCGAAAGCGCGCACCGCATCGGTACACGCATCGTCGACTTCGACCACGGTTTCATCAATCGCGACCGTTCCCATGGAGAAAAGGTCTCCTCTGGGCGCCAAGCTGGTGCGGGGCGAATTCGTCACTATGGTGGAAATCGTGCCTCCCAAAGGCATCGACATTCGCAAAGAGATCGAGGGCGCACGGTTTCTGAAGTCGGTGGGAGTCGACGCCGTCAACATTCCCGACAGCCCGCGAGCCTCGGCCCGCATGAGCAACCAGGCCTTGTCGCTGATCATTCAGCGGGAAGTTGGCATCGACGCCATTCTGCATTACACCTGCCGGGACAGGAACGTGCTGTGCATCCAGGGTGACCTGCTCGGGGCAGCGGCTGTCGGCATCCGGAACCTGATCTGCATCACCGGCGATCCGCCGAAAATGGGCAATTATCCTGATGCTACCGCGGTCTTCGATGTCGACGCGATCGGCCTGGTCAACATCGTCCACAACTTGAACCTTGGGTTGGATCTCGGTGGAAACGCGATTGGGACAGGAACCGGGTTTGTCATCGGCGTCGGCGCGAACCCCGGCCTGACCGACCTCGATGAAGAAATCCGCCGGTTTGAATACAAGGTGCAGGCGGGCGCGGAGTACGCGGTGACTCAGCCTGTCTTCGACCTGCGGCTGCTGGAGAACTTTCTGAAGCGGATTGAGCATTGCCGGATTCCGGTGGTGGCCGGGATTTGGCCTCTGGTCAGCGTGCGGAACGCGGAGTTCATGAAGAACGAGTTGCGAGTCTCCGTCCCGGACGCGATTCTGGAACGCATGGCCCGCGCCCAGACACCAGAGGCGGCCAAAGAAGAAGGCATCGCCATCGCCCGCCAGATGTTGGCTGCCGCTCGTCAGATGGTGCAGGGCACCCAGATCAGCGCCCCGCTCGGACGCTACAGCACCGCAGTGGACGTTCTTGAGGCTCTTGGCAGTCCGAATCCAACGTCGGTCTGAAAGCAGTCTGACTTTGGGTTGACCTTTCCAGGCTTTGTTCCCGAGGGATGGGACTTTTCCCAAGTTGGAATCACGGTTTCCACTATTTCGATCGTGCCCATCGAAATTTACTTGACGCCGCTCCGAAATAATTGCCATACAATATGAGTACGGAGCGAAATCCCGTTGGCCAAGTTTGAAGAGTGCCTCCAGCGTCTGGAGAAGATTGTTCAGGAGCTGGAACAAGGCGAAGTGCCTCTGGAAAAGTCGCTGACACTGTTCGAAGAGGGCATGCAGCTCTCCTCCTCGTGCCGGAAAGAACTGGAGCAGGCCGAAGGAAAGGTAGAAATTCTGCTGAAGAAAAGCGGGAAGCTCCAGAGTGAACCGTTCGAGCCGTCGACAGAAAAGACGCTGGGACGCTGAAGCATTCGGGTCGTGATGGCTTTTCAGTCCCGGTCCATCTGCCGTGGCCCGCGAATACGATGTCTGTGGAGTTGAGGTTTTCCCAGCCCGCCCCGCAGCCTTAGTCCGCCGTTGACGGAAGTTCAAGATCGGGGGATTTATGGCTCAGAGTGTTGTTGTTCTCGAGAAAGACCCTAAAGTCGCGCAGTACCTGGCTTGGGGACTGCGCCCCCACTTCCAAACCGTGCACTTCGTCGAATCCCGCGATCAATTGCGGGAGAAACTATCGCTCGACAACCCCAAAGCGCTGGTGCTTGATATCGAATTCGAGCAACTGGCCGACGTGCAAAACCTGCATCGCGATTTTCCGCAGCTGCCGATCGTCTGCACGCACCGCATCCCGGATGAGGAAATGTGGATGGCCGCGCTGGAAGCAGGCGCAAGCGATGTCTGCCCTTCCCACGATGTGGAGAATGTGTTGACCTCGGTCTTGCGGAGTGTGGCTCTGGCTCAGAGCGCAGCCGCATAGTCCGTTTTCTTGTGCTTTCTGCAAGGGACGCCTTCATGGGCGTCCCTTTTCGTTGCGCCGCTGCGCCGAACCTCAATTCGTTCACACCTGCTTCCCTGTCCGCCACTTGCTATACTCACTGGTTCATGCTCACGGAAATCCTTGAACAAGGGCAGCGCCTGACGGACGCAGCGCTGGACCGGCTCATTCCTCTGGAGACGGAGAATCCGCAGTCGATTCACAAGGCAATGCGCCACAGCATCTTCGCCGGCGGCAAGCGGCTGCGGCCAGTGCTGTGCTACGAGGCTGCACGAATGATCGCAGGCTCCCTCCCCGACGGAGTCGAAGAACTCGGCGCCGCGCTCGAAATGCTGCACACCTACTCGCTGATTCATGACGATCTTCCCGCCCTCGATAATGACGATCTCCGCCGTGGGCGGCCAACCTGTCACAAGGCGTTTGGCGAAGCCATCGCAATTCTGGCGGGCGACGCCCTGCAGACGCAGGCCTACGAGGTGATGGCCAATCTGAAGTGCACTGCAGAAGCGCGAGTGCGCGTCATCGCCGAGATCTCGCGCGCCACCGGAACAATCGACGGCATGATTGGCGGTCAAGTCGTCGATCTGGAGGCCGAGCACACCCATCCCACTCCGGAGATGCTGGAGTATATCCACCGCTCAAAGACCGCTGCTCTGATCATGGCCAGCCTGGTCAGCGGGGCGGTGTATGCGGAAGCCAAAGACAGTGACGTTGCGCGGCTGCGGGCTTTCGGGCTGGCCATTGGACTGGCTTTCCAGATTGTCGACGATGTGCTCGACGTGACTCAGACTTCCGAGCAACTGGGAAAGACCGCGGGCAAAGATACGGCGTCGGAGAAGGCAACCTATCCCGCCTTGTTCGGGATTGAGGCTTCCGTGCGCAAAGCCGACTCTCTGGTGAGGGAAGCTTTTTCTCAGCTTGAGGGATATGGCGAACGGGCCGAGCCGCTCAAGGAGCTGGCCCGGTTTCTGGTCGAACGAAAGAAGTAAGATCCGTGATGGCAAAAGTCCGGAGACTTGGCGGCCCCGGTTGTCCTGCACTGCAGAGTGTGTGGTAAAAACGTAAGTGCGCCGACGGTGATCGCCATCTTCAACGACATCGTCGAGCGCGTGAACTGGAACATGTCTCCCCTTCCGCCAGGCACATACCTCGACATTCTGGCCATTGCCGCGCACCGCGACGATGTCGAGCAAACCTGCGGCGGCACGCTGCTCAAAGCGGCGCAGCGCGGACAGCGCACCGGGATTCTCGATCTTACCCAGGGAGAGATGGGCACGCGGGGGACGTGGGGAGAACGTGAGCGCGAAGCTTGCGACGCGGCGAGCATTCTGGGTACCCAGTGGCGGCGCGCCCTCGATATTCCGGACGGCCGGGTGGAAAACAGCTGGGAGAATCGTCTCAAGGTCGCCACGGTTATCCGGGAAGTACGGCCGCGGGTCATCATTCTTCCCTACTGGAAGGGACGTCACCCCGATCACTACACGGCGTCGGCGCTGGGATACGAAGCATGTTTTCTTGCCGGCCTGGCAAAACTTCCTCTCGGCTCATCGGGCTCGGAAGCAGGCGCCGGAACCAACCAGAGCGAGTCGCTGCCGCCGCATCGCCCCTTCAAGATTGTCTACGCCACGCTCTACTACGACATTCGGCCCACGTTTGTGGTCGACATCGGCGCACAGTTCGAAGGCAAACTCGCCTCCATCCTGGCCTACAAATCCCAGTTCACAGATCAGGAGGCCGGCAAAGATTTATTTCCCGCGCAGGCCGAGATCCGAGCGCGCGTCGAATCAATGGCGCGCTTCTACGGCGGACTCGGCGGCGTGAGCCACGCCGAGCCTTTCCTGCAAAAAGAAGTAGGACTGGTCGAGGACTTGTTGGCCATTCCAGTGAAGTCCATTTAGCATAACCAAACCCCACTTCCTCTGGAGGAAATCAGCTGGCATGTCCCGCCTTTTCGGAGTGCTCGTGTCTTGCGTGGCGTTTGTATCCGTGGCCGCCGCCCAGGCGGGAACCTGGCAGATCGATCCCAACCACTCGTCCGCTGAATTTGCCGTGCGGCATCTCGGCCTCTCTACGGTTCGAGGAGTGTTTACGAAGCTGACCGGGTCAGCCGTTTACGATCCGGCCGATCCGGCAAAAGCGACTCTCGAAGCCATCATCGATGCAACCTCGGTCGATACTCGCGTGCAAATGCGCGATAACGATCTGCGCAGCCCGCATTTCTTCGATGTGGAGAAATATCCGACGATCACTTTTCATTCCACCCAAGTGAAGGTCAGCGGACCGGGACGGCTGCAGATCGAGGGCGATCTCACCATGCATGGAGTAACGAAGAGAGTTGTGCTTGACGTCGAAGGTCCTACTCCCGCTATGAAGGACCAGCACGGGACTCTGCATATCGGAGCCTCGGCCTCGACGACCATCAATCGCCACGACTTCGGCGTCGATGGCGGGGCTGGGGTGGTCGGGGATGACGTCGCGATAACCATTGACACGGAACTGATCCAGCGCACAAAATAGGCCGCACTCTGGGGCACCTTTGAGTTCTCTGATCTCCTGATTCCCTCCACGGAGGCGTTTATGAACGTGGCTAAGTCTGCCTTGTCAGGCCTTTCTCTTGCCTGTTCGCTGCTTCTGACCTTTCCGCCTTCCGCCCTTGCACAGTCGCAATCCGCGTCGGCCGTGAAGGTGACGGTATCGCCGAAGCGCATAGGAGTGGTGGCAATCACGCAGATGCAGCAGTTCACGGCGTCGGTCTCAGGAAATGCGAACCAGGGTGTGACCTGGAGCGTGAACAAGATTGTGGGCGGCAATTCCGACGTCGGCACGATCACACCCATGGGTCTCTACGCTCCGCCGGCCACGGAAGGCACACGCACAGTCACGGCCACGAGCATCGCGGTGCCCACGGCGTCGGCGTCAGTAAAGGTCGCGGTAACGACTCTGGCCGGCGTTTTCACGTATCACAACGACGTGGCGCGCGATGGAGTGAATTCCCAGGAATATGCTCTGACCCCAGCGACGCTGAATGTCAGCAACTTTGGCAAGCTGTTCTCCTGCCCCGTCGATGGCGCCATCTACGGGCAGCCGCTGTGGGTCCCGGGGTTGAGCATTGCCGGTGGGATTCACAACGTGATCTTCGTGGCCACTCAGCATGACACAGTTTTCGCCTTCGACGCGGATGCCAGCCCGTGCGTCACCTACTGGAAGGCCAACTTGCTCGACGCCATGCACGGCGGAACCGGCAACGAAACCCCAGTCACCTGGGACGATGTCGGTTACTGCTACGGCGACATCTATCCAGAAGTCGGGGTCACCGGCACCCCTGTAATCAATCCCAAGACGAACACGATTTATCTGGTGAGCGCCTCCGAGAGCAATCCCAGTCGTACCGGGTACTGTTCGGGCTCGACGGCGACTTTTTACCACCGACTGCATGCTCTCGATCTGGCCACCGGCAATGAAAAACTCCAGGCTCCGGTCACCATCGCGGCATCGGTTCCGGGAAGTGGCGACGGATCGGTCGATGGCATGGTGACATTCCACTCTCAGCTTGAGCACCAGCGATCCGGGTTGGCTTTCGCCAACGGACATGTCTATGTGGCTTTCTCAGCGCACGAGGATGCCACCCCTTATCACGGCTGGGTGCTCAGCTACAAAGTCTCCAACGTACAACAGCAGGTCGGCGTCTTCAACACCACGCCGAACGGACTGAACGGAGCCGATGGAGGCATCTGGGCCGGCGGGGGCGCCCCCGCGATCGATAGCACCGGAGATATTTACATCACGACGGGCAACGGCGTGTTCGACGAAGCTCCTCCGCCTCCGGATGCCGATTATGGCGACAGCATGCTGCGGCTGCACTCGATGACAGGAAGCACCGCCAATGGCACGGGCCTGAGCGTTGCCGGATGGTTCACTCCAAATGACCAGAATTGGCTGGCACAAAACGACGTCGACCTCGGTTCGGGCGCGGCCGTGCTTCTGCCGAATCAGACTTCGGCTCTGAACCTGCCTCATCTTCTGGTGCAGGTCGGCAAAGAAGGAGAGGTCTATCTCGTCAATCGCGATGGCATGGGACAGTACAACCCGGTCAACAACAGTCAGATCGTGCAGAGCTTCCCCGGTCCGTCGTTCGGCTTGTGGGGCACGCCGGCATTCTGGCAGAACAGTCTCTACGTCGGAGGTCAGGGCGATTCCCTGAAGCAGTTCACATTCGATACCAGCCTCGAACAGTTCGACACACCGGCCGCTTCGCAGTCCGCGCACGCCTTCAACTTTCCTGGTGCTACACCCTCAATTTCGTCGCAGTGGAAATCGAATGGAATCGTCTGGGCCATCGATGCCAGCCTGTACGGCTACGCCAGCCCGAATGCCCCGGGCGGCATCAACTGTTACCAGGACCCTCCGCCGCCGGCTTGCACCGGGCCCGCCGTGCTGCACGCCTATGACGCGACCAATCTGCAGGTCGAACTCTGGAATAGCGCACAGGCGGTGAACAACCGCGACCAGGCGGGCAATGCGGTGAAGTTCATTCCGCCGACGATCGCGAATGGAAAAGTCTATGTTGGCACGCGCACCGAGTTGGATGTTTACGGTCTCTTCCCCGACTAAGCGCTCCCTCCGAAGGGCGCGAGCGACAGGCTTGCACTGCACCTTAGACCTTGATGGCCACGCTCAGGCCATCGCGGATGGGAAGGATTGTGGTGTAGAACTCTTTCTGCTCGTAAAGCTTCTGATTGAACTCGAGGATCGCGCGCGTACTCGGGTCGGCCGCGTTCTTCTGCGCAACCCGACCGCTCCAAAGGACGTTGTCGGTAATGAACAGGCCGCCTTTGCGCAAGCGCGGTAAAACCAGGCGCAGCACGCGCGGATAGTCTTCCTTGTCGACATCGTTGAAGATGACGTCGTACTCCTGCTTCTGTTCGGAAAGAAACTCCAAAGCGTCGCCGGTGTGGATTGTGACGCGCGAGGAAACTCCGGCACGATCAAAGTAGCCGCGGGCGCGTTCCGCGTTTCTCTTATCCCCGTCGGTGTAAACGACGCGTCCCAGCTCACCGACCGCCTGGGCCCACCAGATCGTCGAATATCCGATGGCCGACCCGAGCTCAAAAACCGAGCGCGCGCCGATCATCAATGCGAGTTGGTGGAGCACTCGCCCGACGGCCGGCCCTACGATCGGCACGTCGTGCTGGGCAGCGTAGTTTTCCATCTCGATGAGGACGGGGTCGCGCTTAGGCAGCAGCGAATACATATAGTCATCCACTGCGCCAAGGGTGACGCCGTTGAAGTGGCGCCAGGCGGGTTTGTTCACCTTGTTCGGTTTGTTCGGCATTCCGACCTCTCAGGTATTCGGACTCGTGACAAGCACTTACGACAACGTGACTCCCGGCTTCATCTCAGTGATCTCCAGATGCGGAACCAGTTTCTGCAGCGCTCCGGGAGTTCCCGACAACACGGGGAAAGTGGCGAAATGCATCGGAACAATCGTTTTCGGCTTGAGCAAATTGCAGGCATACGCCGCTTCGCGCGGGCCCATTGTGTAGTGGTCGCCAATGGGCAGCATGGCGATGTCGGGAGCATAGAGCTCGCGGATGATGGCCATGTCTCCGAAGACGTTCGTGTCGCCCGCATGGTAGATCTTGATGCCATTGGAGAATTCGATCACATAACCGCAGGCCTCGCCGCCATAGACGAGCTGGTCGCCATCCTGAATCCCGCAGGAGTGGTCGGCGTGCACCATGGTGACTTTGACGTCGCCGACCGTCTGCGTTCCGCCTTTGTTCATCTCGGCTGTTTGTTGAACGCCTTTCTTTTGCAGCCAAGCCGCCATTTCCGGGATGGCCACAACCTTGGGGTGGTGCTTGTTTGCGATCTCGACGGCATCGCCGATGTGGTCGCCATGCCCATGGGTGATCAGCATGATGTCGACGCTCTTGACCTCTCGTTCGTGAGGCGGGCACGCGGGATTGTGCATGATCCAGGGATCGATGATGATCGTCTTCCCGCCGGGAGTCTCCATGCGGAACGTCGCATGGCCCAACCAGGTGAGCCTAATTCCTTTGAGATTCATGGCTGATCGCTCCTAACCGATAAGCACGCAGACTCGGGTGCTGGATGAATTCGGCAGAACCGGATGCCTTGCAGTGGATTTGTGAAGATGCTGACTGCTTTCCCCTAACTGGCTTCCCTAGTTTAATATGAAACGCCATGACCGGCCTTAAGGTACTCATCAAGCGGGAAGAGATCGCCAGGCGCGTTGACGAACTGGGCGCCGAGATCACGAAGGACTTCAAGGGACAGTCCGTGATCTTCGTCGGGGTATTGAAGGGAGCTGCGATTTTTCTCTCGGATCTCGCCCGGCACGTCGACCTCGACGCCACTTTCGATTTCATCGGCGTGTCGAGCTATGGCAACCGCCCGAGCCCGACCCAGGAACTCAAGAGCGGCTGGGATTCGACCGGCGAGGTTAAGCTCACCAAAGATGTCGATCAGTCGATGAAGGACAAGAACGTCATCGTTGTGGAGGACATCCTCGACACCGGGCTTACGCTCACCTATCTCAAGAAGCTGCTTTTGGCGCACCAGCCTCGCGCGCTGAAGATTGCCGCCTTGCTCGATAAGCCTTCGCGCCGCAAACTTCCCCTTGAGGGCGATTACGTCGGCTTCAAGATTCCCGACGAGTTCGTCGTCGGCTATGGGCTCGATTACGCTGAAAAGTACCGCAATCTTGCGGACATCTGCGTGGTGCCGCGCGAATAGAGCCAGTCGCTGCCCAGATCAGCCGCCGCCACGGCAAATTCGACCAGCCGCTGGTCCCTGCCGATGAGTCAAGGAACGCGGCTGCTATCATACGAAACGAATGGGTTCCGTTCTCTCCAAGCCGGACCGCTTGCCGGTTGAGTCGCTGCTGCTCGATGTCGCCGATGTACTAGCGACCTCACTCGACCTCGACACCACTCTGCGCCGGGTCGCGGAAGTTGTGCGCCGCGTCATCGACTACGAGATCTTCGCCATCCTCCTGCTCAACGAGAAGACGCAGGAGCTTCGCTTCCGCTTCCAGGTCGGGTACCCCGCGGATTTTGCTGAACGCAGCCGGATCAAGGTCGGCGTCGGAGTGACGGGACAGGCAGCCCAGACGCGCCAGGCCGTGCTCATCGACGACGTGACGACCGACCCGCGCTACATTGCCGCGATTCCCAACGTGCGATCGGAACTGGCCGTTCCGCTCATTACGAAAAACCGCGTGATCGGGGTCATCGATATCGAGGCGCGGGAACCCGGATATTTCACCGAGGAACACCGCCGCGTTCTTACTCTCGTGGCCTCGCGGATGGCGGCTGGCATCGAGAACGCCCAGCTTTATACCCGGATCAGCCGCCAGGCGCGCATTCTGCTGCTGATGAACGAAATCGCGCGCGAGCTGACCTCCATTCTGAATCTCGACGAACTGCTGGGCCGCATCGCCGAACTCGTCCGGCGCCTCATCGACTACCAGATGTTCAGCATCTTGCTTCTCGACTCCAGCGGCGAGAAATTACAGCATCGCTTCTCTCTTCGGTTTAACGAGAACATCCATCTCAAACGCGAGATCCCGCTCGGTCGAGGACTCGTGGGCGCCGCCGCCACCAGCAAGCGGGCGGTGCTCGTCCCCGACGTGAGCAAGGATCCTCGCTACGTCGAGGCCAATCCCGAGACACGCTCAGAGCTGGCCGTACCTTTGATCTACAAGGACAAAGTCGTCGGCGTGCTCGACCTGGAGCACACGCGCCGCGGATTCTTTACCGAAGACCACCAGCGCACGATGACCACTCTGGCGGCCCAGATCGCCATTGCGGTGGAAAACGCCCGCCTCTACGAGGAGATTGAACGCCAGGAGCGGCGCCTGGAGCGCGATCTCTCGCTCGCCCGCGAGTTGCAGGGCCGGCTGCTGCCGCAAACCCGGCCCAAGCTGGCCCATCTCGATGTGGCGGCAAAGTTTGTTCCCGCCCGCACCATCGGCGGCGACCTGTACGATTTCATTCCCTATTCGCTGTCGCGCCTGGGAATCGTGATCGGCGACGTCAGCGGCAAGGGGGCGCCCGCGGCAATTTATGCCGCGCTGGTGAGTGGAATTCTGCGTTCCCATGCGCCAATCGAGCCCGGCCCGGCGGAAATGCTTGCGGCGGTCAATCTTTCATTGGCCGAGCGGCGCATCGAAGCACAATTTGTCTCCCTGATCTATGCCGTTTGGGACGACGAGCATCGCACCCTTACCGTTGCCAACTCGGGATTGCCCCGGCCGGTGTATCTGCATGGCGGAAAGATTGAAGTCATTGAGGCGACCGGTCTTCCACTCGGCTTGTTTGACGATGCCGAATATGACGAATTCAAGTTCCGCATGAAGCCCGGCGAGATGTTCGTCTTCTTCAGCGATGGCATCCTCGACGCCCGCAATCGCAAAGGAGAACTGTTTGGTCGGGGCCGCGTCGAAAAAATCATCGCCGAATGCGACGGCGCATCGGCCGATTGCGTTGTCGACTCTCTCTTCAAGGCGGTCGCCGAGCACGCTGCGGGAGTGGAAACCTTCGACGATCAGACCGTCGTGGCCATCCGCGTGAAGGCTCCCGCCCATCCTGCCAAGAAGAAATGATCGTGCGCACCAATACAGCATCCCCACGCCCTCCGGGATTTGTCTATCGCGAGGCCGGAGGTAGCGGCTTGCGAGCGCTTTTTCTCCATGTGGAAGGTATTCCGCTGCTGACACTGGCCCGGAAGTATGGCACTCCGCTCTATGTTTATTCGACTGCCACCATCGCGGAACGCTATGCTGCTTTCGATAACGCATTCCGCGGCCTGCCGCATACGATCTGCTACTCGGTCAAAGCCAATTCCAACTTGACTATTCTCCGCTTGCTGGCACAGAAAGGCGCCGGCTTCGATGTCGTCTCTGGAGGAGAACTTAAGCGCGTTCTGGCTGCCAGTCGCAAGTCAGCGGCCAAGGTAGTGTTTTCCGGAGTCGGCAAGACCCGGGAGGAACTCACCGCGGCTTTGCGAGCCGGCATTCTTTTATTCAACGTTGAAAGCGAATCGGAACTCGGAGTGCTTGCCGAGTGCGCGGGCCGTCTCCGCAAGCCGGCGCCGATCGCGCTGCGCGTAAATCCTGATGTGGCCGCCGAGACGCATCCCTACATTTCCACGGGGCTACACAAACATAAGTTTGGCGTTCCGGTCGGTGAGGCGCGGCGGCTGTACGCGAAAGCGGCCTCCATGGGCGGCTTGAAGGTCCGGGGAGTCAGCGTTCACATCGGTTCGCAGATTACTGATGTTGCGCCGTTCGGCGAGGCTATGGAGCGGGTTGCCGATCTGGTGCGTGCCTTGCGCAGCGACGGCCATCGCATTGACTACGTCGACGCCGGCGGCGGCCTCGGCATTCCCTACGATCATCCCGATGCCGGGGACTTTTCGGGCAGAGTCGCCGCCTATGCCCGCGCATTGGATGTCCCACTCCGCGGGCTCAAGGTGCGCCTGTTGATGGAACCCGGGCGCTCTATCATTGGTCCGGCGGGAATGCTGCTGACATCTGTGATCTACAAAAAGGCGAACAACGGGAAGCGGTTTCTGATCGTCGATGCTGCCATGAATGATCTGATCCGCCCGGCGCTCTACGCGGCGCATCACGAGATCGTCCCGGTGAAGATAGGGGAGGATTCAGCCCTTGCGGCCGAAGTCAGCGACGTCGTCGGCCCGGTATGCGAAACCGGCGACTTCTTCGCCCGTGACCGGAAACTGCCTCTAGTTGCCGAGGGCGATCTGCTGGCCATCCTCGACTCCGGCGCGTATGGTATGGCGCTCTCGTCCAATTACAACACTCGCCCGCGTCCGGCCGAGGTTCTGGTGAAAGCCAGGACGGCCAAGCTGATTCGACGGCGGGAAACGGTCTCGGATCTGTTGCGGCCCGAACGATAAACGCAGGACAGCTGCGATTTGGCTTAACTCTGCCGTTCTCCCCACTTCAGCTTCATGCGCAACGCCTGGAAGAAATCGGAGCCGGTGCGGAAGAGGTTCACCTGATGTTTGGACCGGCGGCAGCGCACGCGATCGCCATCCCGCAGATCGAGTCCGGGTTGTCCGTCGAGACTCAGATAGGCTACCTCTTCCTCGCTGCGCAGCAGAATCTCAATCTCCACGGAATCCGGCACAACCAGCGGACGATGGGTTAGCGAATGCGGCGCGACCGGAGTAATGACGAATGCGTCGACAGTCGGCATCAGCACGGGCCCGCCGGCGGACAGCGAATAGGCCGTTGAGCCCGTGGGCGTGGCCACGATCATTCCGTCGGCGCGGTAACTCGAGACGAAAACTTTGTCCACATAGAGGTCGTAAGTGTTCAACCGGGCGAGGGCGGTCTTGTTGACCACCGCGTCATTGAACACGAGGTAGCTGCCGCGAATGGACTCCCCGCGCAGCAACCGGCATTCCATCAGCGAGCGATGTTCGACCGGGGCCTGACCCTTGGCGATGGCATCGAGCATCGCAGGGAGTGATTGCAAAGGCACATCGGTCAGGAAACCGAGCGAGCCGAGATTCACTCCGAGGAGCGGTACGTCAATCGGCGCCGTCACTCGCGCGGCGGATAATAACGTCCCATCCCCGCCCAGCACGATCACCAGGTCGAGGTTTCTCGACGACATCTGCGATCGCGTAACGATTTCCAGATTCGACGCGTAATTCCCCGTTTCCTCATCGACAATGACCTTGTACCCATGGGCGGAAAGCCAGGCCAGAAGCTCCGGCACAATCTTTGCGACTGCCGGACGGTCCGGACGCGACATGATGGCTGCGGTTTTCGAGGAGGACGCTTGCGGGCTGGACATAGTGACGGCGAAAGTTAGATTGTACCCAATCTCAGGTCATTCCCGCGCTGCTCGAACCGAACGTCAGAAAGCAGCATGCAGAAGGAACTCGCGATTGCCTTCCGCGCCCAGGATCGGTGATTGAATAGCGTCAGCCTCGAATGCGCCTAAATCAATCAACGTTGTCTTCACACGATCGACTGCGGCCATCTGAACCTCGGGCTTGCGCACAATCCCGCCCTTCCCCACCTCGTCCTTTCCCGCTTCGAATTGGGGCTTGACCAGGACAACTATCTGCTTCCCGGTCCGTTCTCCGGCTGGGAAAGCGGCCGCCACTACCGCAGGAAGAACCAGCGTCGCTGAAATAAAGGAGACATCCATAGCGACGAAATCCACGTTTTCCCTGAGCATCTCGGCGGTCAGATAGCGCGCATTCGTTTTTTCGAGCAGCCGGACTCGTGGATCCTGGCGGAGTTTGAAATCCATCTGGCCGTAACCGGTGTCAATGGCAACGATGCGGGCTGCTCCACGCTGCAGCAGGCAATCGGTAAAGCCTCCAGTGGAAGCCCCGACATCGAGACAGGCTTTGCCCGCAACATCGATCTTCCAATAGTCGAGAGCCCGCTCGAGCTTTAATCCGCCGCGGCTTACGTAATGAAGATCGTTGCCCAGCAATCGGAGAGCACAGTCTTCCGCGACCTGGGCTCCGGCCTTTTCGAGTTTTTGTTCATCGACCAGAACCTTGCCGGCGAGAATCAGAGATTGTGCACGCTCGCGCGAACCGGCGAGCCCGCGGTCTACCAGCAATTTGTCGAGACGAATCTTCACGCCAGAAATTGTCGAGACGCCACGAAAGTGCCAGCACTCGCTCTAGTGCAAAGTGCTGAACCGATTCTCGATGAATCACTTACGAGAGTACTTGTGGCCTTTTCCACAGAATTTTCCTCGCCGGTGTTGAAAACTTCGGCGCGCAAAATGCCGAGACGCTGCGATGTGCTCCCATCAGGCCACAAAACAAAAGCCGCCTGCCGGCGGCTTTTATTCTCCGACTCGAGCCAATCATCCTGCAACTTCTTCGAGAAGTTTTTGATCGATGTCGAAGTTGGCGTGCACGTTCTGCACATCATCGTGCTCTTCCAGCGCTTCCATCAACCGGATCATCGTGTTCGCCGCGGCGCCTTCCAGCTTGATGTAGTTCTGCGGAATGTTGGCAACGCTCGACGATGCGGGAGTAATGCCGGCCTTCTTCACGGCTTCGAGTACCTGTTCGTAGGCGGAAGGTTCGGTTAGAATCTCCCAGTTGTCGCCGTCATCATTGAGATCTTCGCCCCCGGATTCGAGGACGATATTCATCAGATCGTCTTCCTTCGCCACGCTCTTGGGAACGATAATGTCGCCCTTCTTGTGGAACATCCAGGAGACGGCTCCGGCTTCGGCCATGTTGCCGCCGTTTTTTCCGAAGACATGGCGAATTTCGCTCACGGTGCGGTTGCGGTTGTCGGTGTTGATGTCGAGAAGGATCGCAACTCCGCCGGGCCCGTAGCCTTCGAGGGTAAATTCCTCATAAGTTGCACCCGGCAATTCGCCGGTGCCACGCTGGATGGCGCGTTTGATGTTGTCCGCGGGCATGTTCTCGGCTTTCGCAGCGGCAATCGCCGTGCGCAGACGCGGATTCGATTCCGGATCGCCGCCGCCGTTTTTAGCGGCGATGCTGATTTCCTTGATAAGACGAGTAAATATCTTGCCGCGCTTGGCGTCGAGCGCGCCCTTCTTGTGCTTGATTGTCGCCCATTTTGAATGGCCGGACATGGTTCGACCTCGTGTCTAAAAGTCTGTCTTTAAAGAACTTTGGATGGCGCAGGATTCGCCTTCAGAGGAGATCACAGGATAGCCTCGATAATTACGCAGGCGACAGTCGATTATAGCATGCGCTTGCGGCGAGATAACAAGCTGCTCTACCAGCACGTCTTCTGAGCACGATCGCTCTCTCGGTCATCGGGGGCGGTATTGACTGTCCCTGTCTTGACTCCTAACATGCCAATGCAAGATTACTGCCCCCTGAATTGCTATGATCGGCCAGCTTATCGGGCATTACCGGATCATCGAAAAAATCGGCGCCGGAGGCATGGGAGAAGTCTTCCGGGCGCATGACGAACGGCTGGGGCGCGACGTGGCCCTGAAGCTGATCCGGCCGGCCTCGAGCAACAATCCCGACCACTTGCGGCGCTTCGAACAGGAGGCCCGCGCTGCTGCCGCGTTGAATCATCCCAATATTCTCTCTATCTATGACGTAGGCTTCGAGGGCGCGAATCCCTATATTGTTTCCGAGTTGCTCGAAGGCAGTACCCTGCGCCAGCGCCTGCTGCAGGGTCCGATTCCAGTGCGCGAGGCGGCCGACTACTCGCTGCAAATCGCCCATGGCCTGACCGCCGCGCACGAGCGTCATATCGTCCACCGCGACCTGAAGCCGGAAAACCTTTTTCTCACGAATGAGGGTCGCGTCAAGATTCTCGATTTCGGCGTAGCCAAACTCCACATGCCTCAGGACGAGAATCGCTCGATGGAAGCTCTGACCACAGTGACCAAGAGCGGAGCCGTGGTCGGCACCGTGGCCTACATGTCGCCCGAGCAATTGCGCGGCAAGGCCGTTGACCATCGCAGCGACATCTTCAGCTTCGGGGCGATTCTCTATGAGATGTTTGCGGGATGCCGGGCTTTCCGGGGCGAAACCGAAGTCGACACCATGACGGCAGTCCTCCGCGAGGAACCGTCGGAAGACCGGCTTGAGGACGCTGCAATTCCCTCTTCTTATCAGGATATCGTCCGACACTGCCTCGAAAAGGATCCCGAGAATCGTTTCCAATCGGCACGGGATTTGGCGTTCGCCCTCCAGACGGTGAGCGGCTCGTCTCCGGGTCGCGAAGCTTTCCACCTGAAGTCGAGGCGTTCCATGCGGCGCTTGCCTTGGGCGATCGTCGCAGCCATGGCGGTAGTCATCGTGGCTCTAGCGGTGGCGCAGCTTCTGGAAGTACCCGCGCCACCGCCCGAGTATCGCCGGCTAACCTTCGAATCGGGAACGGTCTATTCCGCCCGTTTCGCCCCGAACGGCCAGTCGATCGTCTACAGCGCCGCCTGGAACGGCAAACCCGTCCAGATCTTCTCGACTGTCGGCAATTCCCTTCTTGCACAGCCGCTGGCTTTGAGTGATGCCAGCCTGCTCGCAATCTCCCGTTCGAATGATCTGGCGGTGGCATTGAATGCCACCCACAACGGTCAACTGGAGATCGTCGACGGCATGCTGGCCACGGCTCCTTTGGCCGGAGGATCTCCGCGGGAAGTGCTCTCCGACGTGCACTGGGCCGATTGGGATCCCAGCGGAAGATTGGCCGTTGTACATAGCCTTGGTGGCCATAGCCGCCTCGAGTATCCAGTGGGCAATGTCATCCATCAGAGCTCGGGGTGGATCAGCCACATTCGCTTCTCGCCCGGCGGAGACAAGATTGCATTCCTCGACCACCCCGCGCTTTGGGATGATCGAGGCACGGTGTGTGTCACAGACTTGACCGGCCATGTAATCAATCTCACCCCGGAGTGGGAATCAGCCGACGGCCTGGCATGGAGGCCCGACGGCAAGGAAATCTGGTTCACCGCGGCCGAGAAGGGCAACAACAACAACTTGATGGCGGTGAATCTGGCCGGCAAGGTTCGCACGCTGCTGGTGCTGCCGTCAGGGCCCACGCTGCAGGACATCGCCCCCGATGGGCGTGTACTGATCGTGCAACATTCCAAGCGCCTGGCGATGGCCGCCAGCGTTCTTGGGAACAAGGCCGACATCGATCTTTCCTGGCACGACTGGAACGTTGCGAAGGATATTTCCCGCGACAGCCAGTTTGTTCTCTTCGAGGACGCGAGCGAAGCCGCGGGACCTCGCTACGCGGTAGCCATTCGCCGTTTCGACGGCACGCTTCCGGTGCGGTTGGGCGAGGGCAGCGCGGGCGCGCTTTCTCCCGACGGCAAATGGGCAATCTCGTTTGCCATGACCACTCCCGAGCAGGTGGTCCTGCTTCCTATCGGAGCCGGACAGGCGCGCACTTTGAACTCCAAAGGTCTGGAGCAGATCCACAACGGCTGGGCGCGATTTATGCCCGACGGGAAGGGAGTTATGGTCAATGCCAGCCAGCCGGCCCACGCCGCCCGTTGCTTCCGGCTGGCGCTCGATGGGGCCGACCCCAAACCTCTGACACCGGAAGGAACCCACTGCGGTCCGCCCTCGGACGATGGCAAGTTCCTCGCGACGACGGACCCGAATGGCGCAGTGATCCTGTATCCGCTCGGCGGTGGCGCTTCTCGAGTGATCCCCGGACTTCCTGCCGAGTTTCACCCCGTGCAGTGGTCGGAAGACAGCTCGTCCCTCTATGGGTATCGTGAGGGAGAGATCCCATCGCGTGTCTACAAGGTAGATGTTGCGAATGGAAGGCAGGCGGTTGTCCAGGAGCTGCGGCCCGGCGCACCCGCTGGAGTCGTCACCGTTTCTCCGGTGGTCGTAAGCCACGACGGAACACGCTTCGCTTACAGCTACAATCAAACACTTTCCGTGCTCTATCTGATTTCCGGCCTGCGCTAGCGAGCCCCTTGTCCATCAATCGAGCGGTCCGGCGAAATCCATCGGCACATAGTGGAAGAAGATTGAAGTCGAAGTGCGCCCTTCGCCAAGAACTCCTCGGTAGTGAGGCAGCCGGGTTCCGCGATAAGCGAGCCCATCCCCGAGGGCCTGACACACGGCAACCGAACCCTCCGGAGTATCAAGTTCGATCGGCCAGGGGGTCTCCAATTCCGGTTCGGGTGAGAAATCCAGGCAGAGCGTGATGCTGAACTCGCACTGTTCCCGATCGATATGCTTTCGAAGCTCCGCTCCGCTCAAGTAAGAAGCCAGATAAACGTAAGACGGTTTGAGCGGCTCGCCGGCCAAAGCGCTGAAGGACTTGGCGATCTGATGGTGGAAAAATCTGGCCACGGGCTCGTTGTAGGCGACATAGCGCCGCGCGCTCTGCCCGTCGCCCAGACGAATGGCTCCGGAGCGGACCAGATAACGGTAGTAGCGGCGCAAAGCAGCGACATGGAATGGATGGATCAAGCCCGAAATCGGAGCATATCCTTTCGCGCGGAAACCAGCAGACAGCGTCTGCACGACTTCTTCCTGTTCTCGTTGGCGGCGCGAGAAATCGTCCGCTGGTACAAGAATTCCAGCCGCCGCGAGCCGTAAGCGCGCATCGCGATCCAGTCCGACCAAAATGGGCTCTCCCGCAGTCAGACCTCGCACAATCGATTCGAACTGTGGGCCCAGCCAGAAGGGACGCAGTGTCTGGTCGGGCTGGTCTCGCACCCACGCGATCGTTCCGTCGTTGGCCAATCCGGCCAGAAGGTCCATCCGCGCAGTCATTTCAGGTGGCACTTGGCCGCCGGAGCATAACCTGCACTCGGGATTAAGATACAGTGGCTCGCCGGCAAACGATTCCCTGCTCTCCAGGCCCAGTTTCCGCACGGCGCGACGTGGGATTAGATGAAATGGCAGATCATCCAGCCGGCAATGAAAGCGGTCCGGAGGAAGCGGCGCAGCGCACGTCTGCTGCGAAGCTCCCTCCATCAGGGCCGCCATCCATTCCAGCCACGCCGGTTTGTTTATCGACGAAGCCATCCATTTAGCGTAAAGCGACTGTCGGCAAAGAGCCCGGAGGGACAACTCATCGCGGTCACCTCGTGCATCAGTTCACACGGAAAGAAGACGATCTGGTTCTGCTGTGGAACGATGGTCTGCCAGGTGCCTTCGCTCACGTATCGATCGTCCTTTAGCCGGGCATCGTGAATGCGCAGTTCCCCACCTTCGAAGGCTCGCGGCTCGCGGTGGAAGAAATATACGAACGTCAGGTAGCGCCGGCGGACCGGTTCGCTCCCGCTGTCGCTGTGAAAGCGGAAAAAGTCGCCGTCGTTGCTGGCGGTGATCTGGGCCTCCACCCCGGACACGGCGAAGTCGTCCATCTCCAGCCTTCGCAGCACTTGCGACAAGACCGACCGGATACGCTCCAGCATCAGGTTTTCGTACCGGCCAATCTCCATCAGCACCCGCGACCGCCGGTGTTCGTAGTTGATGACGCCGCCCTCGGTTGCGGAAATCACCTCGCTGGTGCGGAACTCCGCCTCATGCGCCAGCGTGAAGCGGGTGAGTTCTTCCAGTTCCTGCGGCGCCAGGAACTCATCCAGGACGACGCATCGCGCCGGAAGCACCGCCGGCCGTTCGGTGATCTCCACGACCGTTTCCGAGGCGATGGTGGCATTCGCCTTGGGACCAGGAGGCTCTGGCTGGACCGGAAGCTTAGGCGCTTTTGCTGGCCGCTTCACGCCCGGCGGTTCCGGCTGCACGGGCACGTCAGTTGGCAACTTTGTCCCCGGAGGTTCCGGCTGCCCAGGAGGACTTGGCGGACCCGGAGTTTTCAGGGGCTCACCGGGTGGCTCTGGTTGCCTTGCCTCGATCTCCCCCGCAGCGCGCTCTGCTTCCCGGGCCGGCGCCGAACTGCGTTCCAGTATCTTCTCGACGATGCTGGCTCCGAGCACCGAGCAAGCTCGCTGGGCGACTGTTTCTCCCACCGCAGATGCGATCGCCGCCCGCACCGCCTCTTGCGTCCGCCGATCCAATCCGGCATCCGCTGTCGCATGTTGCAACACCGAAGTCAGCAGGGCTCGTTCCCGGGCCCCCAGAATCCGCTCATCTTCCATGAGCATTGCGGAGAATGAATCCAAGATTTGTTTTGAGGTCATCTGCAGACACGCCTCCCTTCGTGGCAAATGCAATCTTTTGTCCAGAGTCTACGCGACTGGGGAAGCGCGACGACGCGCGTTGACCATATACCTAATGGCTGTTGATAACCAAGAGAATTCTTGCCAGGGAGCTACTCTAGCGCGACGCCATCGCCCCAACCATCGATTGAAAAATCTTCACCCCATCGGTGCCGCCCAGCTCGGGCTCGGCTGCGCGTTCCGGATGCGGCATCATGCCGACGACGTTCCCTCCGGCGCTGCAGATGCCCGCGATATTGTCGAGCGAGCCGTTGGGATTTGCTTCCGGCGTAAGCTCGCCGGCGGGAGTGCAATACCGGAACACAATCCGGTCGCCGCGACGCAGTTCCTCAAGCGTCGCCTCATCGCAGAAATAATTGCCTTCCATGTGGCCGATCGGGATGGTCAGCACCTCTCCCTTTGTGCAGAAATTCGTGAACGGAGTGTCGATATTCTCGACACGAATTTCAACCGGCTTGCAAACGTATTTCAGACCTACATTTCGCATCAGGGCGCCGGGAAGCAGTCCCGACTCGCACAAGATCTGGAATCCATTGCAGATGCCGAGCACGAGCCCTCCCGAGGCGGCAAACTTCCGCACCGATTCCATCACTGGAGAGAACTTGGCGATCGCCCCGGTGCGCAAGTAGTCTCCATAGGCAAAGCCCCCGGGGACGATCACTGCGTCGCAGTTTTCCAGATCGTGCGATTCATGCCACAGAAAGGTAACCGGCTGCTTGGCCACGTGCTGGATCGTCCAGTAAGCATCATGATCACAATTCGAGCCTGGGAAAATGATGACGCCGAATTTCATGCTGCCCTCAGTTTAGGGGATTTGTGGCTAGGATAGCATGCGGCGCGGCGGAGAATGGGCGGCGGACTCAAGAATACCGATGACGATCAGCGAACACAGGCCAGGCTGGAAGCCCGAATTGCAGGACGATTATTGCGGCGGTTGCGCCTGCGCTGCGTTTGGCGGCGTTGCGAGCAATGACTGGGGTAGTGGAACCTGATCGGCTCCTATATCGCTCCTGGTGGTCTGGGACGCACTCGGACCATCAGACTGCGGAGGATATCCCTTGGCCTGCACGATCGCCCAATGCCATTCGTCGCCGGCGGCGACATTCACGCTGAGCGGGGCGCTGAACACGGTCGTCGTCAATGGCGGCGCCGCCGCCCGCATCTTGTAGATGACCGTGGTATCCGGCTTCTTTTCCGGCCGAACCTCCGAATTCGGCAGAAGGTCATTGGCAACAAGAGCTCCGGGGAGACTGCTATCCGACAATGAGATGTCCCGGGGAGCGTTCTTTTTCACCACCGTCAGCGCGATTGCAAGTTCGCTGACATGCCAATCGGTTCCGTTGAAAACCGGAACCACCAGCGCGTCGCCTTCGATGGTAGCCGGTCCCGTGAGCCTGGCCGCCTCGGCTGGCGGGAGGTCCATTTCTGCGTACTGGTTGGAAAGCAGAGCCTTGGTGTTGGCACTGAAGGAGAGGCTGCAAGAGACGTCCGGCGCCGATACCTGGAAGGCGTTTCCGTCCCCAGCCATGAAATACTTCAGCACTGAATCCGCGCCGCGGCTCTCGGCGCGCTGGCTGGCTACCTGCTTCATCACTTGTGACAAATTGTCGTTGTCGATGACTTCGTCCGCGGGCGCGGGCTTCTTGCGGAATTGTCGCGCAACATCGCCAAGCGGAACGTCGTCCGGGTTGTCTTGCGCCAGACCTCGCGGAACCACGAGCAGAAATAGCAGGGCAAGCGCCGCCAGGAGGCCGAGACGAAGGTTCTTCGAAATAAGGGAGCGTAACATGACGCCTCAGGTTCGAGAACGCACGATGCCTCGTAAACACAAAGGCATCTATTTGCCCTGGACCCTACAGCCGATTTTAGTAATTTGCGCGGAAAATCGAGAGATGACCAAGGTACTGAGGAAGCACTTCAGACAACGGGAAGGAATCTGAGGAGGGAAAGCTATGGGCGCGCGACGACGAAATGGAGGCGCAACGGGGCGCGCGCCCTAGCCCTTGGTACAACCCTCCTACAAAAGGCCCTGAGACCGGAACCGTGTGACTGGGTCTACGACTGGCGTTGCTTGCCGCCGGAAAATCCAACGGGCCACCGCAAAGCCTATTGCCGCATAGCACAGATGCACCATTCGCATACTCACCCCCCATGCCGTCGGGATCGGTTTCATCGGACCCTAAGGGGAGGAACATCAGAATCTATCGGCACAATAGCAACGCCCTGCAGTTGGGACAAGGCACATCGGTGCCATCGAAGTGGCACGGAAGTAATAGAACGTAACCCGAAAAATCAACAGCGTTGGAGGAAGTTGCGGTTTTTTGCAACTTTTCCAACGCTGTCTGCTTCAACCGCGTTTATATGGAATCAATGCGCCGGGACAGGCTCCTCTGCCGCTTTGTCCGGCGGCGGCACGACCACGGTCGACAGGCTTCCTTGCGCCGTCAGTTTCTGGAAGTCTGCCAGGTCGCGGCGTTGCAGATCCTCCCATCGGCTCAGGAGTTCGCCACTCTGCCGCTTCAATTTGTCGAATTCCTCCTGCTCAGCCGCAGTCGGGGCGGAGTCGGCCGTGCCGACATCCATGGCGAGGTATGCCAGCTTCGCGTCGAGCTGCGGCGGATAGGCCAGCGAGTCCTCATCAGAGCTGATCGTCAGGTTGATGAGTTGATCCCGTACTTCCACCAGCTTTCGATCCAGATCGTCAGCCGCCGATGAAATCGTCTTGGCGCTCACGTTTTCCGGCAGACGCCGCTTGAGCCCGGACAGCTGCGCCCGCACATCCTGAATCTGATTCACCGTGTCATAGACGCGGCTCAGCTCACCCCGGGTCGCCAGCAGCAGGTTCAATTGCGCCTCCAGATCGGTCTGGCTGACGTTGACCCGCGGATCCAGCTTCAGATCGAACGGCTCGGTCAGAGTCTCGCCATTCGCGACGAGCCTCACTTGATATTGCCCGGGCGCGGCCACCGGACCTCGATCTCCCGCGCTATATTCCCACAGGTAGTATCCGGGCACGCGGTGCGCGTCCTCATAGCGCAAATCCCAGACAAAGCGATTGAGCCCGGCTTCCGGTTTCAGCTCTTTCTCCGGCTTTTTGTCGTCCGGGCCGAGCGGCTCTTCCAGCGGCGCATACTCCTGGCTCGAATAGGAACGGATGACTTTCCCTGACGCATCGAGGATTTCCAGCCTGGTCTCCGCATCGGCTTTGGGCGCATCCTTCAGGTAGTAGTAAATAATGGCTCCCGACGGCGGATTCTGCCCCACTCCGCTTGGCGTGTGGTGCCAGCTCAGCGCTCCGGCCTGAATTCGGAACGCCGTTTCCGGCTTGTAGAGGAAGGCGTCTTTCTGCGCGGTCTCGTCGCTGTATTGGCGAAGCGGGCTGAGATCATCCAGGATCCAGAACGCCCGCCCGTGCGTCGCTACGATCAGATCGTTGCCTTTGACGGCCAGATCGTGAACCGGAACCGTGGGCAGATTCAACCGCAAAGGCCTCCAGTTCTCTCCATCGTTGAAGGAAACAAAGATGCCTTCCTCGGTTCCGCAGTAAAGCAGGCCTCGCCGCTTCGGGTCTTCGCGCACAACCCGCACGAAGGTCGTGTCGGGAATCCCCTGGGTCAGCTTGGTCCAGGTCTTTCCATAATCGCTGGTCTTGTAGATGTAAGGACGGAGATCGTCAAACTGGTGGCGATCGACGGCGACGTATGCCGTTCCGGCGTCAAACGGTGAAGGATCAATTTGGCTGATGCGGCTCCAGTCCGGTATTTCCTTCGGAGTCACGTTCGTCCAGGTCTTGCCCTCATCCTGCGTCAACTGGATCAGGCCGTCGTCGGTTCCTACCCACAACAGACCCTTTTTGAGGGGAGATTCCGCCAGCGCGAAAATGGTGTCGTAGTACTCCGTGCCCGAGTCGTCGAGCGTGATGTCGCCGCCCGAGGCCTTTTGCTTGCTCTTGTCATTTCGCGTCAGGTCCGGACTGATTGCCTGCCAGTGCACCCCGCCGTCGGTCGTCTTGAACAGGACTTCGCCGCCGTGATACAGCGTGTTGGGATCGTGCGGAGAAATGAGCACGGGCGCCGTCCACTGAAACCGGTGCTGCAGGTTGGCAGCACCGTGCGCATCCGACAACTCGGGTTCCTCGGTGATCGATTTCACTTGCCCGATGTGCCGGTCGTAGCGCGTGATATTGCCCTCGTAGTCGGCGGCATAAACGATGTCCGGATCCCGCGGATCGGGCGCAATATAACCGGCCTCGCCTCCTCCCACGTCGTACCAGTCGCTGCGGCTGATCGAGCCCTCATCGCTGCGGCTGGCGATCGCCACCGTCCCGCTATCCTGCTGCGAACCATAGACACGGTAGGGCGTCGCGTTGTCGGTGATCACGTGGTAGAACTGCGCCGTCGGCTGATTGTCTTCCGCCGTCCATGTCTTGCCGCCATCGACGGTTACGGTGACCCCGCCGTCGTTCGACGCAATCATGCGCCGCGTATCCAGCGGATCGATCCAAAGCCCGTGATTGTCTCCATGCGGCACGTGCACCTTGTCGAACAGGTGACCGCCGTCGGTCGACTTCCAGGTTTCCACGTCCATGATGTAAACCACGTTCTCGTCGCGCGGGTCGGCAATGATGTGCATGTAGTACCACGGCCGTTGCCACAAGGGGTGGCTGGGATTCACGAAGCGCCAGTTCTCGCCGCCATCATCGGAGCGATAGAGCCCGCCCTCCGGATTGCGAGCCTCGATCAACGCATAAACGCGCTCGGAGTTGGCCGCCACGGCAACCCCGATTCGTCCGTATGGCCCTTTTGGCAAGCCATGCTCCTCCAGGCGCTTCCAGGTCGTCCCGCCATCGCTGGAACGATAGAGTCCGCTGCCCGGCCCTCCATCATCCATGCTCCAGGAAGTGCGCCTCGCCTGCCACAGAGCTGCGAAGAGAATGTTCGAATTGTGGGGATCAAACGCCACGTCGATTCCCCCCGTGTTTTCATCTTTGTAGAGAACTTTCTCCCAGGTCTTCCCACCGTCGGTCGTGCGGAAAATGCCGCGTTCGGTGTTCGGGCCGTAGGGATGTCCCAGCGCTGCCACGAAGACAATGTCAGGATTGGCGGGATTGATGATGACTTTGCCGATGGCGCGCGTGTCGCCCAGGCCCACGTTCTTCCAAGTTTTGCCGCCGTCTATCGACTTGTACACGCCATCGCCGTGCGAGATGTTGCCCCGGATGCAGGCTTCTCCCGTCCCGACATAAAGAATGTTCGGATCGGAGTTCGCCACGGCCAGGCTGCCGATCGCCGACGTTCCTTCTTTATCGAAAACCGGCGCCCAGGTCATAGCGGCGTCGGTCGATTTCCAGACTCCGCCGCCGGTGGCGCCAAAGTAGTAAGTCGTAGGATCACCGGGAACACCCGCTGCGGTGAGGGATCGCCCGCCGCGAAACGGACCGATCAGGCGGTATTTCATGCCTTTAAAGGGCTTTTCTTCAGCGGACGTCTGCCCTGCGGTTTCAGGCCGGCCGTTGGTGGAAACCGATGTCGGCGAAGTTTGACTGGCCTGCGTCGGTTTGACCGCTTTGGAATGACGTTCCGGCTTCGCTTGCGTGCTGGCAGGTGTGGCAAGCCACGCGACGCACCCGGCCAGCAAGACAATCTGTGCTGCTACGACCGCAATCCTGCAAACTCGTTGTATACCCACCATTTGGAACCCCCGGGGAAGAATGGAATCTCACTATCGTAATCTCCCGCGGGGCTTGTGAAAAGGGAGGGTCTGGCGGCGCGCAGGGTTGCGGCTTCTTTCTTTCTGAACCAGAGATTTTATGTGCGGCGCGAAACTTGCGCCTGGGCAGTGACGGACTCTCGCATGATGCTCTCCAGCTTGCACTGATGCTTACCTAGTTCGGCGGCGGCAGCCTGGGCAACTTCGCGAATGAGGTGAATTCGCTCTCGGCATGCAGGCTCCGCTTTTTCCTTGCTCTCCTCAGCCAGCAGATCGCAATAGCCGACGATGATCGACAAGCGGTTGATCAGATCGTGTGCCAGCATGCAACTCGGCTGATAAACTATGTCATTCTGCTTCGACATCGCGGCCACCCCACAATCCAGATTTGCCTTCTTCGCCTTCCATGGGAGCGATTGTGGCGCGGGGGCGTGAATCGGGATGTGATTGAAATCACGCACCCGAAGTGACGAGCGTCATAGCCCTGTCGGTGACGTGAGAAGAATCTTACTTCTTTGTTATCAATAACTTCTTCGCGGCCTCAAGCTCTTTCCGCTTGGCTTCGTCGACCTTGGGATATGCCAGGTTCAGCGACTCCAGTGTGTCGACAATCACAGTTGAGATTACCAGCCGGCTGAACCATTTGTTATCTGCCGGCACAACATACCAGGGAGCATGGCTGGTGGCCGTGTTCCGGATCATGTCTTCATACGCCTTCTGGTAATCGTCCCAATATTTGCGCTCGTGAATGTCGGACGCGGAGAACTTCCAGTTCTTCTCCGGTTCGTCGAGACGTGCGAGAAAGCGCTTCTTTTGTTCCTTTTTGGAAAGATGGAGGAAGAACTTCCGGATTACCGTTCCGCTGCGCGCCATGTGGTGTTCAAAGCAGCGGATGTCTTCGAATCGTTCATCCCAAATGTGCTTGCCCACCAGCGACGCCGGAGTTTTCTGGCTCTTGAGAATCTCCGGGTGCACGCGCACCACCAACACCTCCTCGTAATAGGAGCGGTTGAAGATGCCAATGTGCCCGCGCTCGGGAAGGTCGCGCGTTGTCCGCCACAAGAAGTCATGTTGCAATTCGAGTTCGGACGGGGCCTTGAAGGAGAAGACCTGGCAACCCTGAGGATTCACTCCCGACATGACATGCTTGACGGCCCCGTCTTTGCCCGCCGCATCCATCGCCTGAAAAATGAGCAGCAGAGCCCATCGATCTTGTGCGTAGAGCATGTCTTGCAGTTCCGCCATGCGCGCGATTCCCCCCTGCAGGGCGGCTTCGGCGTGTTCCTTTGACCGCCAGTGTCCTGTGTCGGCGGGGTCAAAATCTTTCAGGCGGAAATGCTTCCCGCCGCTAATGCGAAATGTATCGGCCAGTTTCCCCTTCTTCATGGTTTCTCCCGAAAGTAAACGCCTGGCTGCAAATATCCGGAATCATTTTCGACGCGGATTCATACCCCGACCGGCCTCGCAGCCGCAACCCGGAGTTTTGCCAGGTGCCAGGCATCAAAACCTCCAATCACGTTGGTCACCTGCCGGAAGCCTGCGCGCTCCAGCAGGCTGCAGGCAATCATGCTCCGGTAGCCGCTCTTGCAGTGCACTGCGATCGGCGCCTCGCGGTTAATTTCCGGCGGCGCTATCTTGAAGTGATCCAGAGGCCACCAAATCGCGTTTTCGATATGTCCCGCTTCCCATTCGGGCGCTCGGCGGACATCCAGCACCTGCACTTGCACTCTCCCCGATTCAACTCGGGATGCGAGATCCGTGACCGTCACCTGCGGCGTTATCGCGACCGGGAAGCCAGCCTGACGCCACGCCGCCGTGCCGCCATCCAGATATCCATCCAACCCTTCGATGCCGACCCGCGCCAGCCTGAGCCGGGCTTCCTGTAGTTGCTCCTCCGATGCAGCAATCAGCACCGGGTGCGAAGTCAACCCAAGCAGTGTTCCCGCCCACGAGGCAAACTGACCGGACAAGGCAATGTTCACCGAGCCCGGCACATGCCCGTCGGCAAACTCGTCGCCGGAACGGACATCGAGCGCGATTTCACCAGCTTCCTGCATGGCATGAAGTTCGGCCGGGGCAATGACGCGTAGCGGCGGCAACTCCGAAAGCGCGACGGCCCCGGTCCGGTTGATTTCGGCATCCTCAAGGAAGTACTCCGGTCGCGCCGGCAGGTTTGCGGTAAGCTGCGTGATGAATTCTTCGCGGCTGGGTATCTGCAGCGCGTAGTTGGTCAGCCGCTCCGTGCCGATCGTGGATGAGCGCTCCGCCCGCATGTTCTTGCCGCACAGCGATCCGGCTCCATGGGCGGGATATACCAGGACGTCGTCGCCCAGCGGTATGAGCTTTTGATGCAGACTGTCATAGAGCAGACCGGCCAACTGCTGCGGGGTGTGTCTGGGCGACAGGTCCGGACGCCCCACATCTCCGATGAATAGAGTGTCCCCCGTCAATACGGCCCACGGCGCGGGAGACTTTTCTGCTTCGATCACCACCAGGCAGATGCTCTCTGCCGTGTGGCCGGGAGTTTCCAATACCCGGATGGAAGCCTTGCCGAACCGTAGTTCAAAGCCATCGCTCACCGGCACATGCGGAAATTCGGCTCCGGCTTGCGCGCCCATGTAGATCTTCGCCCCAGTGCGCGCGGCCAGTTCTCTGTGCCCCGAGACGAAGTCGGCGTGCAGGTGGGTTTCAAAAATGTGCCGGATGGCGAGATGATGTTCGGCGGCGGCTTTCAGGTACAACTCGACGTCTCGTTGCGGATCAATCACGACCGCTTCACCTTCGGACGCCAGCATGTACGACGCGTGCGCCAGGCACCCCAGATAGAACTGTTCAAAGTACATCGGCATGGCTCCAAGTCGCGTTCGACTGAATGCTAGTCGAAATCTACGGCTGACGCCATGCACAAGAATGACTAAGGCTTGGAGGATCCACCTCTACAGGATGGAAACTGCGACCTAGGCAGGCAGTGGAGCGATGAACTCCAGTCCAAAGCAGAATCCGTTGCGCGAGCGGACCACTGCCGGAACCCTGGAGTGAAACGGAGTCTCGAATTCGAGTTCGAGCAGGTCCCCCGGATTCAGAAAGATGCCGGCATAGAGCACCATGCCGCCTTCACTCAGCTCGGTTCCACGGCCGGGCACCACGGTGGTCGAGAATCCCTTGGAAGTCACCACGCGCACCGACAAATCCACCGGAAGGCGGTCCCATCGGCGCGTGTTCGACTGGCTCAACATCGCAACCTAATCTTTCTCCCTCGGACCGATTCCTTCAAATTACCAAGGGGAAACCGGAGTTGGGTCCCAAGTACACAAGTTGTGCGCTTTGCACGCCCACAGGCGTCGTTGCCGGATATCGCGACTCACCCCTAAGCTCCAGCGAATCAGCTAGATGCCGGTCGTTTGGTATTGCAGCACAGCGACTGCGAGCCGGTAATCGTATCCTGCTTCCACATTAGCGATCTGGGCTTGTGTCTGCTGCAGTTGGGCCTCGCTCAATTCGACGATCGAGCCCAATCCCAGCTTGTACCGCTCCTGTGCCAGGTTGAGCGCGAGATTGGCCTGGTCGAGAAGTTGCTGGGTAACGGCCAGGCGCTCATAGGAGGTCTTGGCATTGAGCCAACTGGTGCGGACGTCGCGCGAAATGCGGTCGCGAATATCGCGCAGGCGCTCCTGCGCCGCCTGCGCCCGGATTGCGGCCTCCCGCGCTCGCGCATTGAATAAAAAGCCATTGAACACGGGGATATCCACGTTCACTCCGACCGCGCCGTACCAGTTTGAAATGATCGGGTTTCGAACCGGCGTATCGCCGATGGCGCCGAGTGCGCGGATATCCGGGAAAAATAGATCGCGCTCCGCTCTCCGAAACCTCTCGGCCGATTCCGATTCAAATTCCAGCGCCAGGATCTCCGGGCGCATATTAAAGGCTGTTGAGATCAAATCATCGACGTTGTCCGAAGGCGGAGTCAGCGGCGAGGTGTCTTCGGCGAGTTGGAAGTTCTGGAGATTCTGGAAACCAAGGACGGCTGAGAGAGAAGCTTGCGAGGCGTTGACATTGTTTTCCGCGTCAAGCAGCAGCAGCCTGGCCTGTGCCAGGTTGACATTGGCGAAGCTGAAATCGAGCTCTGATTTCAGCTTGCTGCGGTACAGCGCTCCCACCTGATCCGCGACCGTCTGCCGATCTTTCACGGTTTGCTCGGCAACGGTCAGCACCGCCTGCGTTTGCAAGGCATTGTAGAAAGATTCGTCGACGGCGAGCAGAATCTGCTCTTTGGTCGCGACCGCGTTCTGGTTCTCCGCTTTAGCCGCCAGATTTGCGCTGGCGATCAGGTTTGTGGTGCGTCCAAAATCGGTGAGGAGCTGGCTGACGAACGTTCCGGCAGCGGCTCGCTGATAGATGACAGGATTGTTCAAGGCTCCTGCCGTGATTCGGGAGCCGGGATTCGCATCCACTCCGCTCAGGTCGACCTGAGCCGTTGGCCACAAGCCGGAGCGCACTTCCCGAGTCACCTGTTGCGATGCCAGGGCGGTCAATCGTGCGACCGAGATTTGCGGATTGTTCTTGAGCGCGAGAGCTTGCGCATCTTTCACCGACAATGTCGAAGGCATCCCTGGGGCACCCTGGGGCGAAGGCGACGGGGCGCCCATCTGACCCATCGGCGGAGCGCCCGACTGAGAGACGGTCTGGGGGAGCGGCGCAGAGGGCAGGCTTGCCCTCGTCCCGCCTCGCTTTGCCTGGGCCGATCCGAAGGCTGTCAGAGCCATCGTCCAAACCAAGATCTGGAGGGTTCTCATCGGGCGACTATTTCCTCTTCTCGTCGGGTTCACAGATTTCATCCCTGTGCCTCTGTCGCTGGAGCGGGCGTGCCCGGATTTCCACGTTTGCCATAGACCAGCAGATAGGCCGCGGGAACGATGAAGATGGTCAGAACTACCGAGGAGGTCAAGCCGCCGATGATGGCTCGGGCCAGTGGCGCGTACTGCTCGCTGCCTGTCCCAAGCTTCAGCGCCATGGGCACCATTCCGATGATGGTGGCAAGCGACGTCATCAGAATCGGCCGTAGCCGCACACGGCAGGAGGTGATGACCGCATCCTGAACCGACCGGCCTTCGCTCTCCAGACGATGCGCGAAGTCCACGATCAGAATGCTGTTCGAGGCTGAGATGCCCACCAGCATGAGCACGCCCATCAGGGACATGACGTTGAGGGTCGTTCCCGTCAGCGGCAGCACGACCAGCACGCCGATGAATCCCATGGGAATCGCGAGCATGATCAGCAGCGGATCGACGAATGAGCGAAACTGCGCGACCAGGATCAGATAAAGTAGAACGCCGGAGAGCGAGAGCCCGACCGCGAAACTGTGGAACGACGAGTTCATTCCTTCCACCATGCCGCGAAGATTGACGCGGACATTCGGCGGCATCTGCATTTTGTCGAGAATGCGCTGCACTTCGTTGGAGACCTTTCCCAGATCCTCTCCGGCAGGAGTGACGTACAGATCGGTCACGCGCTGAATCTGGTAGTGGTCGACTTCCGTGGGCGTTTCCACGTTCTGCATCTTCACGACAGCGTCGAGCGTTGTCGGTTCCTTGAGGCTGGGAGCGCGGATCGGGATGTTGGTCAGGTCGGCAAAGTCATGGATCGTGCCGTTCCCGTGCTCCGGGTACTGAACCGTGAGGAAATAGTCGTTTCCTGTCTTGTGATCGACCCAGTAGTTGGGAGCGATCATGGTGTTCGAATTGAGCGCAGTAATGACATTGTCGACAACTTCCTTTTGCGTGAGGCCCAACTCCGCGGCGTGAACACGGTCGATGTCGAGGCGCAGGCCGGGATAGTTGAGATCCTGCGGGATGTAGACTTCGCCCACTCCCGGCAGGCTCCGGATGCGGTCCGCCAGATCCTGCGCCAGGTTGTAAGTCTGATGAAGGCTTCGGCCGGCGACCTGGATGTCAATCGGCGCCTGCCGTCCGGAGTTCAGGATGGCATCGACCATGGAACCGCTGGAGAGGAACGTGCGGATATCTGGATACTGATTGGCCAAGGCTTTCTGCACCCGGTCCATGTCTTCGAAACTGCTTCGCTCGTGGTCATCCTTCAGCGCCACCTGCACCGTCGCCATGTAAGGACCGGCATTGGTCGTGTAGAGCGAGGAGAAATCGGGCACGACGCCGATGTTGGAGACCACCATCTTGAGGTCATGTGCTCCCACTTCGTGCCGGATCACATCTTCCACTTTGGCGACGTACTGCTCCGTGACCTCCAACCGTGTGCCGGTAGGCACTTTCAGGTTGATGGTGAACTGGCCCGCATCGGTGCGCGGAAAGAATGCCACACCCATCAGGGGATAAATCGCGAGGCTGAGCACGAATGCGCCACTCAGCACGGCGACGCTAAGTCCTGGACGAGCCACCGCGCGCTTTACCCAGTACTCGTAGTAGTCGAGCATTTTGTTGAAATGACGGTTGAAGCCGGCAGTGAACCGGTCCCACCACGAGTTGCTCGAAGCTCCCGTCGGCTCAATTTCGTACTCCGAATGCTCATGGCTTGCCGAATGTGGCACTGCTTTGAGAAAGCGCGAGCAGAAGAGCGGAATCACGGTCATGGCGACCAGGTACGAAGCAAAAAGAGAGATCACCACGGCCAGCGCCAGCGCAGTGAAGAGGAACTTGCTCACTCCATACAGAAATGTGACCGGGAAGAACACAACCACGGTCGTCAGTGTGGCGGCCAGCACGGCGAGGTTGACCTCGTCGCCTCCGACTTCAGACGCGGCCATCGGAGTCGCTCCCGACTCCAGATGGCGGTAGATGTTTTCCAGTGAAATCACCGAGTTGTCGATAATGCGCGAGAAGGCCAACGCCAGGCCTCCCAGGATCATCGTGTTGACCGTGCTGCCGGTAAAATTCAGCACTACGAACGTCGCCAGCGCCGACAGTGGAATCGACAGGAAGACGGCTGAGGTGGCGCGGAAGCTGCCCAGGAAAATCAGAATCATCAGGCTGGTGAGCGCCAGTCCCAAGGCGCCCTCGTGCAGCAATGTCTTGATCGCCTCTTTCACGAAAGCCGACTGGTCGAAGACCACGGTGGCTTTCAACTGCTCGGGAATGTCGTATAAATGCTTGATGGCCTCGCGGATGCCGTTAACAACCTCGATTGTGTTGGTATCCCCGCCTTGCTTCATGATCGGAAGGTAGACTGAACGCTGGCCATCCACGCGGACGAGGTTGTATTGAATCTGATTCGCGTCCTCAGCCTTGCCGATATCGCTGACGCTCACCCACGACGTGCCTACGGTTTTGACGGGAACCTTCGACAGCTGGTTCATGTTGTCGACCAGACTGTTGGAATACACGTAGTAATCGAGTGGACCCATCTTGACGTCGCCCGCGGGCAAGATGAGATTGGAGTTGTTCACCGCATTGACGACGTCCATCGGGCTCAACTGCCGCGAGGCGAGTTTGAACGGATCGACATAGACCATGATCTGCCGGTACTTGCCGCCGAACGGTGGAGGAATTTCGGCACCCTTCACGACCGCGATCTGGTTGCGGATGGAAAACTGCCCAACATCGTGCAATTCAGTCTGATTGAGTCCCTGCCCTTTCAAGGTGACCAGACAGACCGGAAGGCTCGAAGCGTCGAACTTCAGAACCACGGGGGGCAACGTTCCCGGCGGCAAGCGTTTCAAGTCCGCAAGCGCCAGGTTTGAGATCTCGGTGACGTCGGCATCGGCGCTGGTTCCCGGCTGGAAGTACAGTTTGATGATGCTGACTCCCAGCAGTGAGCGCGACTCCATGTGGTCGATGCCGCTGGCTAACGTGAAAAAGCGTTCCAGAGGATCAGTGATGTCGACTTCGATATCTTCCGGAGGCATGCCCGAATAGAACGTAGCCACCACCACTTCGGGCAGGTTGATCGCTGGAAACAGATCTACCGGCATTTTCAACAGGCTGGTAACGCCGATGACGGTCAGCACCAGGCAGACGACAATGATGAAATACGGATTTCGAATCGAAAATCGTGACATGGTTTTCCTTGAAGTGGCCGCTCGCGGCGCTTACTCCTGGCTGTTGTCCTGGTATTGCAGAACCTGCACGGGCTGGGCGTGCACCTTTTCTCCCGGCTTCAGCCCTCCGCGGTCGCTCACGATCACCTGTTCGCCGGCCTGTAAACCCGAGACCACTTCAGCATCCGTCGCGGTCTGAATTCCGAGAGTGACGGTGCGGTCTACGATTTCGCCACTTTCGTTGACGACGTAGACCGTGGTTTTGTCTCCCTCGTGATTGAGCGCTTGCAGCGGAATGGTCGGCACATCTTCTCTCTGCTCCAGGGTCAGGTCGGCGTCCGCATAGATGCCCGGAACCAGCGAGCCATCCTTGTTGCGAACGTCAACCTCCGTGTGCATAGTTCGCGTGTCTTCGGTGACCCCTGAGGAAAATCGTGCGACTCTGCCGGGAAACGTGCGATTGAGTGAAGGAACATGAACGTCGACTGGATCCCCCACGCGGATGAACCGAACATAGGATTCCGGCACAGGAATCACCAGCCGGAACAGGTCATCCTCCGACAACTTCACGATGGGTAACGCCTGCGTGCTCGACGTGGTCCCGGCCTGGACCAGAGTTCCGAGGTTGGCATAGCGCTGGGTGACGACGCCGGAGAAAGGAGCGGTGATGCGCGAGTAGTCGTAGAGGGTCTGGTCGTGCGTCAGCTTCGCTTTGGATACTGCCAGCTGGCTGTGCGCCGCATCCAGAGCCGCCTGCCCCGCATCGACCTGCGATGCCGCTGCCAGGTCTTTGCCCTGGGCGTCATCCACTTCCTGCTGGGCTACGATGCCTGGCTGGCTCTGAAAGACGCCGTTCAGACGCGTGTACTCCAGGTGGAGGGCTTTGTACTGCGCCTGATAACGGGCCAGTTCGTGCTGAGCGCGCGTGACCTCGTTGGTCGCATTGGTGATCTCCGCCTGGTCTTCCTGCAGCTGAGCCTCGAGCTCAGGAATCTCCAGCAACGCCATCACCTGGCCGGCTTTTACGTGGGTGCCGTAATCGACAAACAGCTTCTTCACGTAGCCTGATTCCTTCGCGTAGACGTCAATCTCCTGGAAGGGCACCAGTTCCGAAGAAAGCGTAATCGTCCGGCCGAGGGACTTCTTGACGACTTTCGTCACTCCCACCCGGAGGGTTGGCCCGCTGGCATGAACTCGCCCCTCGTCGCTGGAGCAAGAGGCCAGGGCAAGAGCCGCCATCACGACAATTCCCAGCAGGAACGGCGCCTTCCGGCGAACCGAAGCTTCAACAAAGTGGCATCTGTTTCTGGTCATGTTCAGTACCTATGAAAGAATTTTCTTCGCGTTTCTAAGCATGAGGTTGCATTGTGCGAAATGCGCCTACCGCCATTCCTAGGTTTCGCTATCACATCTTTTTCAAGACATCGCCCAACTTTGAGACCGAAAAAGAACCGGACTGGCAAAAATCGATTACTTTCTGTTCCGTCCACCGCAGTTCAGTGGCGACCCGCGGAATCTCCGCTGCAATCTCTGCCGGAATCGTCAACACGCCGTGCTGATCGCCGTGCAACAGGTCGCCTGGGCGCAATTCCATGCCGCCAAGGCGAATCTCGGCGCCGATGTCGAAAATGTGCGCATAGGCGTGCGAAACTGCGACCGATCCCGCGAACAACTGGATCCCCATCGATCGGACGGACGGCAATTCGCGCACCGCTCCATTGGTGATGCAGCCGATGCATCCCAGAGCCTTCAGGATGGCGGCATGCATGTCTCCCAGGAAAGCGCCTCGGCCCGGCGGATCGTCGATATCCTCCAGCACCAGGATGCGCGGCGGCGGAACTTCGAGAATGCTCCTCCAGAAGTCGGCCCGGTCGTGGAATGTGCCGCCGCCGATCGGCGGCTCTCCGCTGCGCAGCCGCGCCGTTGCCGCGTAACCCACCATCGGCGGGGCGTCCTTGAACATGCACTGAATACTGGCGTCGGAAAATCCGGTGTTGCGCAGACGCACCTTGAAGCTCTCGACGGCATTGGCCACCATACAGGTGTCAAACTGGCGAAGAGCGTCCAACTCTTCTTCCGTCAACCGCGACGCGAGCGGCATGTCGTTTTCCTTTCGATGAAGATTCCGTTCTGCCGAAACTTTTTTGAAACACAAGTCCGCCGACTGCGGGCCGGCGTGGCCGATCCAACTATTCAAACCCGATTCCCGGTTGCGAGCGCTATGCTCGATAACGAACGTGAAACCCCAGATTCGAGGCTAAGGGCAAATCCGGAAGCAGCTTTGCGAGCCGCATCCTCCGGAATACCTGGCATCTAACTGCCGAAAAGCGATATCAACGGCGCAATCCCGATTCACGCCGGCTTTGCCGATCTGTTGTCTTGCAGATCCAGTGAGCCTTGAATCGCTGCAGATTAGAGATTTTTCGATGCGGGTGGAGGCCGGTTGTAGAGGCTTTCCCCAATGTGAAGGCTGATCACGGGCGGCGCTGCGGGAGCAACGCGGGGGTAGAAAACCGGTGTCCGGAACTGGACCGCGCAGACCCTTGGCGGATTCCAGGTCGCACTATTCTTGATCAGCCGCTGCGGCCCGGGCCGCGGCGTCACGTGCCGCTCGAAAGTGAGCGTTTTCACCGCGGGAGCCTCCCAGGATTTCCCCGAGAAGCCATAGCGAGTTGCCACCCTCGCCGTGAGCAGACACACAGCCATCAGCACGAGCACTGCGCAGAAGCGCCCTTGCCATGAACCCTCGGAACTTGCCCGCCGGAGCATCTTGGATATGGAACGTACCGCCCTTGTTAGCATAGAGGACGAAATATGCACAGGGCAAGTGACGCCGTCGTAACGAGGGTAATCGCGGAGGGACAAGTTGGTTGGATCGCCCAAACCGGCCGCCGGGTTGCTTGACCGAGTGCCCCGCACATGCTCCACTTGCAGCGCATTGCCCTCCTGGGATTGCTCTTCTATATGACGATCGCGACCACTTCGACCGCGCCCAGCACCGCCCAGAAGATCGCACGCCGGTGCTCCCCAGCCCCAATATAGCCGACGGCAGCGCTGAAACAAAGGATTGCACTGGTCCATCCGCTTGCCCACGCAGCCGGCTTGCTCAGTAGTTGAATGATTTTGGGAACTTGCACTGGTGTGTCTCCTCGTTAGCATTGAATTTCATTCTGACAGGTATCCATGTCTCTGTGGGATTTTTCGGGAGCGAACTGCCGGAATTCGGTGGCCCCTGCGTCACGATTTTCGTGGCCGGAGCAGGCGACGCAATTTTTCGTTGCGGGAGAATGTAATGTATGGAAAAGCAGCCCCTCAAAGCCGCGTCAAAACGTTCAAATCACCGTGGCTTCAGCTTCTGCGGAGAAATGCTAAAAGCTGGTGGTGAGGCGCACGCCAACACTGCGCGAAGGACCGATGGCATTTCCTGAAAACAGCCCGCCGAAATCGATCACGTCCGCGACGCCGGTGAGGTTTGTTCCGTCGATCTGAAACCGCAGACTCAACCGATCAGACTTGTAAAGCTCCGCTCCCGCCGACGCACTCAGCTGGAGTGTCGGGTAAATTCGGCCCTGCGCGAAGTTGACCCGGTCGACGACTTGCTGCCCGTACGTCTGAACTTCGCCAGCGATGCATTGGGCCTGAGTCAGACTCGGATCACACTGAAATTCGAAGGGCAATCCGCTGTCGAATTGCACGCCGCTCGCAATCCAGAAGCGCGGCGCGATCTGGAACCGGAGGCGCCCGCGTACGGTGTTGCGCTGATCCTGGGAGATCGGGAAAAAGCCGCTCGTCGGTATGCTGGCGTTGTCGCCGAGGAATAGTCCGCCGGTCACCGGGTTCCAGGCATTGCCGAGTTCATAGGAATAACTGAGGAAGCCCGAGAGTCGCTTCCATTCCGGCAGATCCAGTTTCCCTTCCACTCCATAGACGATGGCCTTGCGAAAAGCGATCGGAAAGCTGATAGTCGTGTTGTCGATCTGGTCATCGTCGGCGAAGTTGTTCATCGCACGCCGGAAATAATTGGCGTCCAGCTTAATCTTCTGAAAAAACACTTTGGTCAGCCCTATCTCGTAGTAGTTCCCCACCGATGGTTCGACCGGCAGCTGAAGCGAAACCGGGTTCAGCGTCGTGGCTGCCGTTGAGCTCGAAAGCAGCAGGTTTTCAAACGATGGCGTCTGGAACACCCGGTCGTAAGAGAAGTGGACGATCGTATTCGCCGATGGGAAATACCGTGACACGGAAAGGCGCGGCTGCGTTGCCTGCCGGTTGACTAAGAGCTGGTAGTGATCCCAGCGCAGGCCTGCGTCCACGGTCCATTTCCCCATACGAATCGAGTCCTGGACAAAGACGGCTTGTTCCAGATCAGGGCGTTGGCCTGCAAAACTGAACGTGAGCGGCGTGTCCGGATCGTACTGGGTTGGGTCGGTAATGTCGTAATTGAAGTTTTCGTGCAGGAATAGATTGTCCGATTCCACACCTGCCTTGAGCTCGTACCGGCCGTGACTGATCGTGATGGTGCCTTTGAAATATCCTTCGCGAAAGTGATTATGCTGCAGGATTTCGATCGGCGTGGAATCGGGGTTGGAGTAGAAGTCGTTGGCATTGTCCCGCACCATGCCCCTCAGATCGGCCAGCACATTCGAGGAAAACGTGTGCTGGTACGAGACGACCCCCATCGTCTCGATGTTGTCGGCGGTCTGAAGTTGACCCGCAGCCTGCTGCAGCTGTTCATTGGGAAGCTCATAGCGCGAGAGTTCGTGGCGAACTCTGAGATTCAGCCGGTCCTTCGAGGTTAAATCGCACTGGTAACTTGTTGAAAAATCGCCCAGCGTGCCCCGGTTGGTGTAATTCTGGACGACAACGGGATTGAGATAGCGGCTTGTCATGGCGCCGCTGGCGCTCGCTTCGAATACGTTCTTGCCCCATGCATACTGGCCCTGGGCAAAAGCCCCGGCGGAATCAAAGCTGCCGCCGGAGAGGACAACTTGTCCGTGAAAGCCGGGTTGCGAGTCTTGCAGCGTGTTGACCTCGACCACTCCGCCCAGCTTGCGTCCATATTCGGCCGGGATTCCCGCGGTGTAGATGCTGATCGACCGCACGTCATCAGCTTCGATCTGCGGCCCGAAACTCGGAGACCGATTGTCGGTCAAAGGAATGCCATCGACCACAAACTGCGTCTGATATTCCGAGTCCCGTGGATGCAGAACCGCGTTTCCCTCATAAAGCCATCCCGGCTGCGAGTTCACCAGATCCTGGATCGAACGCCCAGGGATGGAACCAACTCGATTCTGAATGGAATCCGATCCGATCTGGTTCACAGAACCCGCCTCATCGGGATCAATTAGAGTATTGGCGGCGGTCACGGTCACCGATTCCCTGGCCGCAGTTACCCTCAACTGGATCCCATATTCGGCTGGAATCGAGGAGTGCACGTCGATCGATTGCGAGACTTCCGCAAACCCAGGCTGGCTGATCCGAATCTGATACACGCCAAACGGTAGCCGTTGCAAAGTCAAAGTACCCTGATCGTCGGTGCTGAGCGCACGCCGGTATTGATTCGCCTCGCTCACGACCTGAATCGAGGTTTTCACCGCGAGCCCCGACGGGTCGGTTACCCGGAACCGTAACTCGCCATTGTTGCTCTGCCCGAGAAGAAGAAAGGAACACGCGAAGAAAGCGAAGACAATCTTCCCCACGAACGGGCAGAGTCGGTCAGTCAAGCAAGATCCCCAAAAACTGCATAAGTTACATAAAACGGTTCGTCAACGGAATATCGTCTGTGCAGATCGGACCGGCACGGATCATGATCCCGCCGCACCAGCTCACTGTTGCACTTTGCTTGGCGGCTTTTCCGTTGCATCCACTCGCCTCAGATGCGGATAGAATGGCGTGACTTCGAAGGGAATCTTCTCTGCCTTCGAGACCAGGCGCACCGGTCGACTCTTGAGCTCAATTTGATCCGTCCACGGATCGATCACAATTCGCGACCCGAGTGGCAGGGCCGAAAGCTGATCCAGACGCTCAGCCATCCGCATCCGGGAAGAGTCAGCGCCCGCCTGCATCACGGCGAGATGAATGTTGCCGAAGTCGTTGCTGAAGCGCCCGTGCAGCAGAATGGGGAATCGTCCGGAGCTCGTGTTTAATGCCCTGACGAAGAGGTGAACCGTTGCAAGTTTGTCCTTATACGGCGAATTCGAAAACAGTTCGATGCCTTTCTTGTCGGCCGCTGCTTCCTGGGCACGGTCGAGATGAAAATCGAGGGCGCCAAAGATCTGAGAGTCGGGAAAGGGCAAGGCGAGATTCGTCAAGTATTCAGAGCTGACCGTCTGACCTAAAATGACATGAGCGAGTTCGTGAGCCAGTACCGCGGCAAGGGTCGCTTCGTCGGGGAGCACGTCGAGAAGCCCTCGGCTGAGCACGATTGTCCGGCCGATCACGAAAGACTCCAGTGGAGTCGTAAGCAGCACGCGGCAGCGGAGATCGGCAATGTCGAGTTTGTTGGTCAGCAGCAGGTTGTTGAGCACCGTCTCCAGAATCCGGTCGACCTCGCCGTCAGGAGCCATCAGGCCGGCAACTTGCGATCGCTCCACCACAACCTCTTCCGGCGGGGACTTCGTTTCGTCCGCGATGTAGGCCGGGCTCTCCCGGTTGGGGTCGACCCAGGCCGGACTATCGGTTAACAGGTTGGCGATCTCCCGGTGATCGCTGGCGTTCTGCAGATCGTATCCCCACACGCGCGTTTGCGCTTTGAACCAGGGCCTCTCGCCGGCGAGATCCGAAGGTTTGGACTCCTCGTAATAGACATAGGCGGGCATCCACCAACTGCCGAACGTATTCAGTCTCCAACTATCGAAGTGAAAAGCGCGCCTTGACAGGCCTCTGGCGGTGAAGGTTCCTCTGAAGCGCACAATGCTGTAGTTCCGATCCTCTGCCCAGATCCGGCCGAAAAAGCCTCGTTTCTTGGAGTTTCCGTGGGGCCTTACGTCGATGGCGGCGCAGCGCACGTCCCCAAGAACCTCCCAGCGGACGAATTCAAATGTATAGTTCTCACGGTCGAAGTGGGCGAAATCCGGGAACAATGCCTGCGCAAAGGCGGTCTGGCTGAAAGGCAGCTCGTCGTGGACAAAATACTTCTCGGCGCCCTGATTCCAGGTCTCCTCGTCAGCAAATGGCTCCAGAGACGGCGAATTCCCGGCCAGACTGAGCCGGCTGAGAAAGTAGTCGTCGCCGTTGGGAATGGTTCCTTTCTGGAAGCGGGGTGCGGAGCCTTCCTCCTGGACGTAGGTTTCGACGATAGGCCTGAAACGTCGCATCCAATCGGTCAAGCGCCGTTCCTGCCGGATGACCGAATCGACAAAGTCATCGAAAACAATTCTCTTGCTCGCCGGAGCCAACGGCACTGTCTGGGCAGTGTCCGGAAGCGCGGACGCGGTGTCCTGGCCTGTGACGATCCCCGCGGCGAGGAATAGGAATAATACGCAACCGGGCCAGGAAAGTGTCTTCGGCGCGAGCATGCACGGATCAGTCTAAATCCTGCAGACCACAAAGGGATAGTTCGGTGTGGTGGATCGGAGGAGTGCCGAGGGGTAGGCCGCTCCGGCCTTCTGATGGTGCCGTGGGGCGCTCGATCAAAGGCTGCAAGCCCAGCCGATGGCCTAGTAATACTTGCGCATGCCGGTTGCGTGCTCGCGATCTTCAGCGAACACGCGAATCATTTCGCGGTCGAACGCGGCAGATCGTCTCGCTTACGGCTGGTCACGGTCGGACCAACCTGGAAGGGTTTCTTCGGTCACCCTCAAGAAAGCATCTCCGCGTGAGGGCGGTAGCGGGTAACCGCGTTTCTGATCAGCCTCTCGATAATCGTTCGATCGACGTCAGAAAGCTTCTTGATGTAGAGGCAGCCCTTTCCTGTCGCGTGTCTGCCAAGTTTCGTCAAGAGGGTCTTGGCCTCGCTGTGTTCCAGCATTCCGTACAGAACCAGGGCGGTCTTGCGCGGCGCGAAGCTAATGAGCGGCATGTCTCCTTCGCGGCCGCTCTCATACTTGTAGTGATAGCTGCCGAAGCCGACAATGGACGGCCCCCACAGCCTTGGCTTCTCACCCGAAGCCCGCGTCATAAGTTGAACCAGTTCCTTCACGTCAGAGCGTCGTGCCGGATCGGTGAGGCGGTCGATGAAAGCGGTGACGCTCAGAGTCGTCGGCTTGGTCTTGTTCTCAGCCATAAGGCCTTCCATTCTGAGATGGAAGCCTAGCACAGATACAACCGGCAGCCGCCTTCCCCGCTCTGATTTTGATGTTGCATTTGCAACATACTTATGTTGTACTGACAACATGAATCACATCACAGACAGCAGTCTGCAGTCGATCTTCCGAAGAAGGGCGGTAAAAGTATTTGAGCCGGTCGAAATCTCGGCGGAGACGCGCCGGCAAATACTGAATGCCGCCCGGCATGCCCCCTCCAGCTTCAACGCGCAACCATACCGGCTTTACTGGGTGGAAACTGTGGAAATGAAGAGCGCGGTGGCAAAACTCTGCCTCGGGCAGACGCCTGCGGAAACCGCTTCGGCGCTGGTCGTGGCCGTCGCCGATATCGGATCGTTAGCCGCGACCGCACGCGACCAATTGCAGTGGATGCGCGGCAAAAGCGAATTCACTGAGGCCAAGATTCGCGACTTCGACCGGACGGCAAAGATTGGCCGGATCCTCTTCATGCCGGGGCCCTTGGGAAGTTTTGGCGCGGTCAAGTGGGCGGTCTTTCGACTCCTGAATTTGTGGAAGACAATGGGGATGCCGCCGGTGTTTCGCCGGGATTTGTTCAAATGGGCTGCCAAGAGCACATCGCTGGCGTGCGAGAATCTGATGATCGCCGCCGAAGCGCTTGGACTGAACACGTGCCCCATGGAGGGATTTGATGGGCGGAGACTCTGCAAATTTCTCGGACTTTCGACCCGGCATCGTGAGATTGTGATGGTGATTGCGATCGGGAAGAAATCGCATGCGTACCTGATACCGCCCCAGTGGCGGCGACCTCTGGATGCGACGGTAACGATCCTATGAACATAGTTCTCCGGAAAGAGGTTCCACAAGACATCCTCAAAGGCTCAGTACTGGCCCACATCGCGTCGGCATATTTTTCGGCCGGGAAGAGGCTTGAACGGCAGACTCGGTGTTCGGCAACGCGTGGCTTCATCCTGTCAACCTTTCGAGGCGGCGCTACTCCAAATCAGAATCAGATTGCAACGCTTCTGGGCCTCGATCGAACGGTCGTGCACCGGGCCATCAAGTCGATGGTTCGCGAAGGGCTTGTGTCGGAGCGAAGAGCAAGATCGGGCAGGGCCATCCACCTCCAGTTGACGGCGAAAGGAAACAGGTACAGAGACCGGCTGATCCAGGCGCGGATCGCCGCTGACGAGAGTATCCGGCATCAACTAACTCCGGATGAGCACGCAACCCTTCTTCGACTCTTGAAGCTCATAGCCGAGTTGGAGTTTTAGGACTGAGACGTGTCCGCGCATTTTCGGCGGATGGTCGAGATCCCATGCGTACTAAAAGGAATGGCGGGGACGACGGGACTCGAACCCGCGGCCTCTGCCGTGACAGGGCAGCGTTCTAACCAACTGAACTACGTCCCCGGTTGTTACGGAATGCCGATGGTGGGCAGTGCAGGACTCGAACCTGCGACCTCCTGCTTGTAAGGCAGGCGCTCTAACCAGCTGAGCTAACCGCCCCTCGTCCTTTCGCGCGACCAGACAGGCGCGCCGGTCTCAACTCGAATGAGGGGCATCCGCGCGAACCGCGCCGTTTCGAGTATACGTGAGGCGAGAAAAAACGGTCAAACCACCCACGATTCTGTCGCTGCTCGTTGCTCGGCGGCACCGATCCTCCTGCGAAGTTCCCCCGCCCCTCCATCCTTCCGGACGCTGCTGCTAGACTGGCTCAGTGCGGCGTCTGATCGTTAATGCCGACGATTCCGGCTTCACCCAGGGCGTGAATCGCGCAATTCGAGAAGCTCACGCGCGCGGAGTCATCACTTCCACCACGCTGATGGCTAACGGTCCGGCTTTCGCCGAAGCCGTGGAACTGGCCAGGTCGCCTACGCAACTCAGCATCGGTTGCCACGTCGTCCTCATCGATGGCATTCCAGTTCTGCCGCCAAGGCAGATTCCATCCCTGGCCCCTCGCGATTCCCAGGCGCAGTTCGAAGACGGGTTGAAAGCGTTTGCGGCACGCGCTCTGCTCGGACGCATCGACCCCGATGAGATTACTGCAGAAGCTACGGCCCAGATTCGCAAGCTACAGTCGGCGGGAATCGACGTCTCCCACGTCGATACGCACAAGCATACTCACATTTTTCCCGGGATTCTGAAACCGCTGTTGCGTGCGGCGCACGCCTGCGGGATCCGGGCACTGCGCAATCCATTCGGGCCGCGGCGGCCTCTGCGCTCCAGCCAACTGCTGCAACGCCCCAGCTTGTGGACCCGCTATGCCGAAGTTCGCATTCTGCGCTCCTTTGCTCAGAAATTTCGCGAAACGGCGGCCGAGCAGGGATTCGTCACGCCCGACGGCACGCTGGGCATCGAGGTCACCGGCATCCTCGATGAGACTCTTTTTCGCGCCATCTCGCAGAGCATCCCGGAGGGCACATGGGAGTTTGTCTGCCATCCTGGCTACAACGACGCAGATCTGCAGAGAGCCAGAACTCGCCTCAAGCAGTCTCGGGAAACCGAACTGCGTGTGCTGACGCTGCCCGGAGCGCGAGAAGTCCTCAACGAAGAGGGCGTCGAACTGATCTCCTACCGCAACTTGCTGCTGGATCAGGGGTTGTCAGTCATATCGGAGGGAAAACAGGGCTGATTCCCGAGTACTCTGGTAACCTATCCGATGACACCGAGCGATGTAATGATTTGCTCATCATTACGTCTTCGTAGAGGCGGGAGGTTTGCTGCTCATGCCGGCACAAGGGTCAGCTCCGCGCGCGACTCTGGACCTGAAGGTCCGCGTGTGGGGCATGGGAGCCAATGACCAACCCTTCTTTCAGAATGCGATCGCGCAGAACATCAGCGCGACCGGCGCCTGCATTTACGGCATTGAGCAGAATCTCAAAGTAGGCGACGTGATCGGGGTGCAGTACGAGGGCAAGAAAGCCCGCTGCAAAGTCATCTGGGTCGTCGATGCCGGCGCTCTCAAGAAAACGCAGGCCGGAGTGCAGCTCGTCGCCGACCAGGAGTGCCCATGGGCCAAGGCTCTTCCGACCGACATGAAGGTGGAGGAGCGGACGCAGCAGACCCACGATAACCGCCGCAAGTTTGTCCGCCACAAGATCTCGTTTCCCCTGGAACTGCGGGACGAGCGCGTCAACACTCCCCTGCGCGTAAATGCAACTGACATCAGCGGCAACGGCTGTTATGTTGAAACCGTAATGCCGCTCCCGATTGCGACCGCACTGCGGGTCGATTTCTGGATCGGCGAGCAGCGACTTTCTCCGACCGCCATCGTTCGCACGCGCGACCCCGGCGTCGGCATGGGGATCGAATTTACCGGGCTTCCGGAAGAAGAGAAGAAGCGGTTCCAGACTCATCTTGACAAGCTCGACCCCACCACTGCTCTGGGGCCGAAGAATCCTTCGTAGGTTCGACCCCGGTTCCCGCCTTACTCGTGTAAAATCTGCAACCGGCGCCCGTTCCAGCCATCGAATCTCCGGAGTATTGAAAGTGCGCCCCTACGCATGAAGATCGGAATCACCTGTTATCCCACGTACGGTGGCAGCGGAGTCGTTGCCACCGAACTCGGCCTGGAACTGGCGCAGCGCGGGCACGAAATCCACTTCATTTCCTACGCGCAGCCTATCCGCCTGCGGGGCTCGGAAGCCAACATTCACTACCACGAAGTCGAAGTATCCCGCTATCCATTGTTCGACTACCCTCCGTACGATCTGGCGCTGGCCACGCGCATGGCCGAGGTCGCCCAACTCTATGATCTCGACCTGCTACATGTGCACTACGCCATTCCGCATTCGGTGAGCGCGCTCCTGGCGCGGCAGATGCTCGCTGAAGGTCCACGCGGCCGGCGGCTGCCGTTTGTCACGACGCTGCATGGCACCGACATTACGCTGGTGGGATTGGACCGGTCGTATTTGCCCATCACCCGATATTCGATCGAGCAGAGCGACGGAGTGACAGCCATTTCGAACTACCTGCGCGACCGGACGCAGCGCATTTTCGATGTAAAGAACCGCATCGAAGTCATCTACAACTCGGTGAACTGCGATGTCTATCACCGCGATCCGCAAGCGCTGGCGCCGCTGCGCGCGGAATACGCTCCCAACGGAGAGCGCTTGCTGGTGCATCTTTCCAACTTTCGCCCGGTCAAGCGTCTGACTGATGTGATTGAGATCTTCGATCGCGTTCACAAGCAGCTTCCGTCGCGTTTGCTCCTGATTGGAGACGGCCCCGACCGCTCCGTAGCGGAGTGGCTGGCCGTGCAGAAGGGCATCCATAGTGACGTTCTATTCCTCGGGAAGCAGGATCAGATTCAGGACAAGGTCGCCGTGGCCGACATCATGCTGATGCCAAGCGAACTCGAGTCGTTCGGCCTGGCGGCTCTGGAGGCGATGGCTTGCGAAGTTGTCCCCATCGCGACCCGCGCCGGAGGAGTGCCGGAGGTAATCGAACACGGCAAGACCGGTTATCTCGCCGATGTCGGCGACGTGGACACCATGGCTCGATACGCGCTGGACTTGCTGCGCAATGATCCTCAACTGCGGGAGATGGGCAAACTGGCGCGAGCCGCGGCAATGGACCGCTTTTGCTCCACCAAGATCGTCCAGCAGTATGAGGATTTCTACCGGCGCGTGCTCGAGCGTTCTGCGTAGAAACCTTCCGGCACCGAACTGGCTTCTACCAGAGGCAACCGGATGCGGATCAGGGTTCCCTTCCCTTCGTGGCTGTCGATGGTCATCCGGGCGGTATCGCCGTAGAGAACCTGCAGGCGCTCCGAAACATTGGCCATCCCGATCCCCATTCCCGACCAACTGCTGCTTTCGCTGAGCTGCGCGCCCCCCATGCCAACGCCATCATCCTCGACTTCGATGATCAGCCGCGAGTCGGTCACACGGCTGCGCAGATAAATGCTGCCGCCTTCCACCTTCGGCGACAACCCATGCTTGATCGAGTTTTCTACCAAAGGCTGCAGGAGCATGCTGGGAACGACGACATCGAGCGAAGCCGGATCGAGTTCCTTGACCACCCGCAACTTGTCGCGCCCGAAACGCACGACTTCAATATCGAGGTAGTTGTCGATGAACTCGAATTCCTCCCGCAGCGGCGCAAACGCCTCACTGGCGCTGAGCAGGCGCCGCAGAATGGTGGCCAGTTTCGAGATCACCTCCCGCGCCATCTCCGGATCGAACCGCACCAGCGACGAGATCGAATTCAGTGTGTTGAACAGGAAGTGAGGATTCACCTGGCTCTGCAGAGCTTCCATGCGGGCATGCAGCAGGAGCCGTTCCTGTTCCTCCAGCTTGATCTGGATGCGGACGCTGTTAAAGATCTTCAGCTCAATGCCGATCGCGATGACCGCCGCCGCGTAGATCGCGACTTCCACCCAAAGGTTCCCCTGGCTTTCCAGCGAAAAAATGGAGTGGGGGAAGTCGCGCGCCAGCTCCATCTGAACGAAACGCAGACCGACGATGGTCGTAAAAAACATAATCTGCCAGTCGAACAGGCGCGGACGCGGCAGGTTGCGCCGGATCAGCCGGTAGATGCTGAGATCGATGAAGGGCGAGAACGACCAGATATCTTCCTTGTCGGCGGCCATCGTGCGCAGCTGGCCCGAGATGAATCCGCAAAGCAGCAGGAAGGGCAACGCCGCCCACTCGCCGTGCAGCAGGCCCGGAAAGGCCATGAGCACTCCGCCGAAAGATCCGGCCACGCGGCCCCCGATGACTCCCAGCAGTAGCGTGGTTTCAAAACTAAGATCGCCGGCGAGAAAACTCTTTTGCGCCAGCCGGATCCAGGCGCCCAGCATGATGGGCAGGCTGAACCATAGAACCAGATAGATCTTCTGCCGCAGGCTGCGCTCTTCGCGGAATAGAAGCGATTTGAATTCCAGGGAGCGAACCAGGGTGCTCGAAACTGCGGCAGCTACGCCCAGCCTCAAGAGCAGATGGATCAGTATGAGTGACGAATCCATGGTCTCGCTCGGCGTTTCCCGTCCACGGCGGCAAGTGGGGGAAGACGCGCTCCGAAAAGAACTGTAGCACGAAGGCCGAGATCAATATCCCTTCTGCTTGTCCACGACATACTGCAGCGGTTGCCCGTTCTGATAACGGCGCAGATTCCCGGAAAACAGCTCGTAGTGCCGGTGCCAGAGCTTCTCGGTAAGCCCGGCGGTATGCGGCGTGATCAGGAGGTTCTCGAGATCCCACAACGGCGAGTCCGGAGGCAGCGGTTCCTGCTCGAAGACGTCGAGCGCCGCTCCGCCGATGCGACGGTTGCGGAGCGATTCCGCGAGCGCGACCTGGTCCACCTGCTTTCCGCGCCCGACACTGATCAGGCAAGCATCCGCCTTCATCGCGGCCAGGCGTGTGGCATCGATCAACCTCTCCGTCGTGGCCAGAAGAGGCGCCGCCAATACGACATAATCCGACTGCCTCAGCAGTTCATCGAGATTCGCAGGCGCAAATACGGCGTCTACTCCTTCGGGCTTTCCCTTCTCCACGTGCTCCCTTACGGCGATAACGCGCATGCCCAGGGCGGAAGCCATCCTGGCCACGCGACTGCCGATGCTGCCCACGCCGATCAGTCCCAGCGTTGCGCCGGCAATCTCGCGAGGATGCGGAGTCTCGTTCCACATCAACGTCTGTCCCCAGACGTGACGCTGCTGCAGAATCGTCGCCTGCGGAACCTTCCGGGCCAGGGCAAAGATCAGCGCCATCACGTGTTCGGCTACAACCGGCCCGTGAACCTCGCGCGAGTTGGTGATGACGACATCGCTCTTCACCAGTTCGGGGAAAAGCAATTGATGCACGGCGGCTGTGGGCGCGTGAATCCAGCGCAGATGGCGTGCCGCAGCGAACTGTTGGGGACGCAGGGAGATGGTGAACAAAACTTGGGCATCGTCCAGAAACTGCTCAACCTCGTCGTAGGACTCGCGCTGCACGACCTCCAGCTGCGGGAACTCCGCCGCGAGGCGACCGCCAAACCACCCGGGAACCCTCCACAAATCGAACCGATGATGCACAACAATCAACAGCCTCATGGCTGCGAGAATTTAAACACAGAAGGACCGTCTTAGGATGAACTCGGCCCATTCGCCCGTCCCCCTCCGACGGAACTCTATGGGCACTTCCGGAGTCTGAACCACAGTAGAATGGGGATAACGCTCGGGCCGGATTGAAGCTTGGAGGTGGAAATGCGCCACACTGGCTGGATCGCCCTGGCAATTCTCGCTGCCACCAATCTGGCAGCTCAGACCTCTTCATCGACCGTCGCTCCCGCTGAGCCCCAATCGGCTCGTCAAGCGCTCATCGAGATGTTCACGGGCAAGGCCGAGGATGCCTTCGTCAAACATCTTCCCGAGGACGCGCGCCATACTCTGATTCGCAAAGGAGAAACCCCCGACACCTCCACGGTCTTACGGATTTCAACCCTGGGACGGGAATTGATCTCGCAGGGCGGCCAGGGCGAGCACATCGAAACCTTCGATACCGGTCCAACACTCCTGCTGAGCGAAGACAAAGATAGCAACGAAAAGCTGGAAGTGAATGTCGACCACGACAGCCTGATCGGTGAGGATGACGAGATCGGACTCTCGTTCGACTATTACAAGAACGGCCAGCTGCAGCCGCTTCCGGTGGTGCCAAGCGTCACCTTCACCCTACGCCAGGAAAAAGACATCTGGCGGCTGGTCGAGGTCAGGGCTGCCGCGCGCGTGCCGCTCACTGATGCGGACTATCTCCATGGGCTCCGCAAGCAACAGGACGAAACCAATGAGGCTCGGGTGCGGATGCGGCTGTTCGTGATCGCAGGGACAGAGACGAATTATGCGGCGAAGCATCCAGAGTTCGGTTACACCTGCTCCCTTGCCACCTTGTTTACCGCGGATGCCGGAGAAGACGGCACGCCATACGACCCCGGCCAGGGCAGTGACGAATGGAATGGCTATCGCTTCGTCTTCAGCGGCTGTGACGGGACACCGTCAACCCACTATCGCCTCAGTGCCGAACCGGTCGAGGCGGACCCGGATCTGAAGACATTCTGCAGCGATGAATCCGGAACTGTGAAATTCATCACCGGCGGAAAGGGTTCCAGCTGCTTCAGCCGCGGCAAAGCAGTGAACTCGCCAACCAACTGAGCCGTGAAAGCGGGGACTATCCGAACGCCAACTCCTTGGCTCTTTGCGCGGCCTTAACCACAGCCTTGATCAGGGTGACGCGCAACTTCCCTTCCTCGAGCTCCATGATGCCGTCGATGGTGCACCCGGCGGGTGTGGTCACGGCATCCTTGAGCAAGGCCGGATGGTCGCCCGTTTCCAGCACCACCCGCGCCGCGCCGAGGGCAGTCTGGGCCGCAAGCAGTGTTGCGATGTCGCGGGGTAATCCCACTTTCACTCCCGCCTCTGCCAGTGATTCGAGAATGATGTAGATGTACGCCGGCCCGCTCGCCGAGAGAGCCGTGACCGCATCCATGTGCTTCTCATCCACGACCACAGTCCGCCCGACTACCTCAAACATGTGGCAGGTCATGGCAACGTCTTTCGCGCTGGCGTGCTTGCCCTTGCAGAGCGCCGTCATGCCGCTGCCCAGCTGACAGGGGGTGTTTGGCATGGCTCGAATCACTGGTACTTCTGGCGGGAGATCTTTCTCGATCATTGCCGTCGGCACCGACGCCGCGACCGAAACCACAATCTGTTTGGGCGTGATGTAGGCGCTGATCTCCCGCACTACGTCTTCGACCACCTGCGGCTTTACGGCGATCAGGACGATGTCGGCTCCCTGCACGGCTTTAACATTGTCCGTCCCAACCTTGATCTTGAGTTTCGCCGCCAGCGCTTTGGCTCGTTCCGCGTGCGCCACCGTTGCACAGGTCGACTTCGGCAACAGCAATCCGTTCCGCAGTAATGCCTGCAGAATGATTCCGCCCATCTTGCCTGCGCCCAGCACGGCGACCTTCTTTCCCGCCAGATCATTGGCCATATCTTTCTCGACTCGCTTTCCCTCTGGTTGTTCGCTGATTTATCGCGCCAGCGCCGGCTGATGCTGCATCCACTTCCAGGCGGTCACGACCACCTCGTTCAGCCCACGGCTTGCTCTCCAGCGCAGCAGCGACTGGGCTTTCGCTGGGTTCGCCACTAGCGCCGGCGGATCTCCCGCGCGCCGCGGCACGATCCGATGCGGAACGAATTTGTGGGTGACCTTCTCCACCTCCGAAATCACCTCCCGCACCGAGCATCCGCTGCCGGTGCCGAGATTCACCGCGAAACTGTCGCTGCCGGCTGTGAGGTGCTCCAGCGCTCTGACATGCGCGCTGGCCAGATCGTTCACGTGGATATAGTCGCGGATGCACGTTCCATCGGGAGTCGGATAATCCGCGCCAAAAACCTGCAACTCCGGACCAAGCCCCGCCGCCGCGTGCAGAGCCAGCGGAATCAGGTGGGTTTCCGGATTGTGCAGTTCGCCGATCTCCCCGCTCTCATCCGCTCCTGCGGCGTTGAAATACCGCAGGCTCGCAAAGCGGAATCCATAGGCCCGGTCGTAGGCTTCGAGCGCCTGCTCGAAGAACAGTTTTGACACTCCATAGGGATTCACCGGCTGCCGCGGTGCGCTTTCTTCAATCGGAACTTTTTTGGGCTCGCCGTACACCGCGCAGGTCGACGAAAAGATGACTTTCTTCACTCCCGCCGATAACGACGCGTTGAGCAAGGACAGGCCGCCTTCGACGTTGTTATGAAAATATTTCTTTGGATTTACGACTGACTCGCCGACATACGCATGTGCCGCGAAGTGCATGATGGCTTCCGAACGCGCCAGCACCGGCGCCAGCGCCGCGGCATCGAGCATGTCCCCTCTGATGAATTCAAATCCGCCAGCCAGTGATTCGTATCCCGTGCTCAGGTTGTCGAACACGATGACTTGATGTCCCGCCCGCTTGAGGGCCCGGGCAGTATGGCTCCCGATGTATCCCGCACCGCCGATCACTAGAACAACCACGATGGTTCCTTTCGATGGCTCGCCTGCCAGAGCGCGAGCCCGACTAATTCCCTTGATGGAATTAACCAAGAATTATACGGGTTTGGCGACTCGCCCCAGCCTACGGCCGCAGCCTGTTAAGATAAGCCGATCTCATTGGAGGCTGCGATGGAAGAACCCGAGCTGCCGCCAAATTCTGCATCTCCCGAGCCGGCGCGCGAAACGCCGCCGATTGCGGCCCTGCCGCCCCCCCAGCAAGAATCTGCGCATGCTCAGCCCGCATATGCCGACCGCAGCACCGGACTGATCGTCTTCGGCGTCTTCCAGATCATCCTTGGACTCCTGGCAGCCCTGATGATTCCGCTGGTCGCCTTGGGAGCGCTGTTCTCGCGTCTCGCCCCCGGTGGCGCCATGCGACCCGCCCAGATTCTTTCGGCCGCGGCCACCTACGCTACGATCTCTGCCGTGCTCATCGTGCTGGGCATCGGATCGATCCGATCGCGGCGCTGGGCGCGAGCGCTGACTCTGATCACGGCTTGGTACTGGCTGATCATGGGCGCGCTGACGACCGTTCTCCTGACCGCCATGCTGCCGGTCGCGATGCGAACCGCTCTCCAGGGCCAAAACGCGGCGGGCGCCCCATCGCCGGAGGTTTCGGCGGGAGTGATGGCGGTTATCCTCACTGTGATCATCACCTTGATGGCATTTTTTCTCATCGTCGTGCCGCTGGCGTTCGTCGTCTTTTACAGCCGGAGAGATGTCGCCGCCACCTGTCGTGACCGCGATCCCATCCCGCGCTGGACCGATCGCGCTCCGCTTCCAGTTCTCGGAGCCAGCGTCGTCTATCTCGGCGGGGCACTCTATCTGCTGGTGACCGGCTTGACGACTCCGATGTTTCCCTTCTTTGGCCGCTACCTCACCGGCATCTCCGGCATGCTCTGTTTTCTTGCGGTGGCTGGGCTGGATCTTTACCTTGCAGCCGCCTTATTTCGGCTGAAGTCCCTTGGCTGGTGGATCGCGATTACAACCCTCCCACTTCGCTTGACATCCATGACGCTGACATTTCTGCGGGCCGACATCTTCGAGGCCTATTCGCGAGCCGGCTTCTCCGATACCCAGCTTCGAATGCTGAGTACGAATCCGATGTTTCGCGGTCATGTCATGCTGTGGTGGAGTCTGTTCTCAATGGTCCTGTTCTTCGGCTACTTGCTATGGATCCGGCGCTACTTCAACACCGCACCACAACCCGCCGCCGTACCCATTCAGGCCGGCTAAGCGGCTCGATCCAATTCAAGGGGAAACGATGACTGAACAACTTGCCGACAAAAAATGTGTTCCCTGCCGAGGCGGAGTTCCTCCCCTCAAGGGCCAGGAACTGGAAAAGTTACATCACAGTGTTCCTCAGTGGACCGTTGAGTACGAACATCACATTCACCGCGAGTTCCGCTTCCCCGATTTCAAGCAAGCGCTCGACTTCGTCAACCGCGTCGGCGCTCTCGCCGAAGAGCAGGGCCATCATCCGGACATTCTCCTGGCCTGGGGCAAAGCCGAAATCACGCTGTGGACCCACAAGATCGACGGCCTCACCGAAAGTGATTTCATCATGGCCGCCAAGATCGACCGTTTGGCCTAGCGCGATACAGGCGGCGTCAGCATGTAGGAAGGATGCATAAGCCCGGTGGGCGCGTAGAGTTCCTCATGCGTAAAGCGAAAACCAAGCTTCTCCAGAACCCGCCGCGACGCCGCATTTGACGGATGGTGCCCGGCAAACAACGCCCCCGTCCGAAGCGTATCAAAGGCGTATTTCACCACGGCACGTCCTGCTTCCTTGGCGAAACCATGGCCCCAACTCTGCCGTCTGATATGAAAGCCCAGCTCGTAGATTCCCTTTTCCGGCGCGTAAGGACGGAGCCCGGCGCAGCCAGCAAACTCGTCGCCTTTCAAAACGAAAATCGGCCAGTATTGTACGTGGTATCGAGCCATGCACTCGATTTCCCGATCGAGCTTGCTTTTGATTTCTTCCCCGGAAAACGGTCCCCCGATCAGCCTGGTGACGTCCGGGTCTCCCCAGAGAGAGATAGCCAGAGGCAGGTCTTTCTCATTCCATATTCGAAATCCCAATCGCTCTGAGATGAGAAAGTACATCGGCCTCCACTCTTCTATATCCTTCGGGTCCGAACTAGGACTGCGACTCGTATGTCCCGACCGTCTGCTGGCTCTTGGCGCGCATCCAGAGAGCCAGCAACATCGCGGGGACCAGCATCGCCAGTCCGGTGTCGGTGGCGACCGAGCGCGCAGAGAATCCCGAATCGAGCAGCCAGCCCGCAGCGTAAGCGGTGGTCGCGAACGACAAACTGCTCAGGCCGAGGTCGGCCGCGAATACGCGTCCTCGAAAACGGTCTTCGCTATGTTTCTGCAGCAAGGTTGTAGAAAATACCCAGACCGTCGATCCTCCGGCATGCGCCAGCATCGCGCAGGCGGCCGCCATCCAGACGCTGTGGCTGATCCCGAGGGTTCCATATCCGGCGGCGATCGTGAGATAGCCAAGCAGAATGCCCACGCGCAAGCGGTGATCGCTGTATCCCGCCCACCGCGCCGAAATCAGAGGTCCAACCAGCGCCCCGATGCCTCGGCCGCCTAACAGGATGCTCATGCCCAGCATGGCGCTGCCCGCCTCGCCGATCCCGGGCCGATGCACGGCAAACTCCCGCGCGCCCATCACGGTGAAAATCACCCAGCTCGGGCCGACCATCAGCTCTCCGGTCTTGGCGAAAACCGTCGGCAGCAGCGTGGAATGGTTACGGATGTAGCGGATGCCTTCGAGGATCGGAGAAAAATCCACCAGATCGCGGGCCCGCAGAGGCACGGCAGAGTGCGTGTGCGGTTCGTCGAACCGCATCCTCCCGACCAGCAGCGCGGAAGCCAAAAACGATAGTGCGTTCAGGACGAACACTGCGTTCCGCCCAAAATAGGCAGCCACGACTCCGCCCAAGGACGCTCCGATCATCAGGTTCACCGACCACGTTGCCGATGACAGCGTGTTCGCCACCAGAACATCGTTTTCCGCCGCGATATTCGGAATGACCGCGTTGCGGGCGGGCTCAAAAAATGCAGTCATCGTCGTTTCGGCCAGCAGCAAGGGATACACCAGCCAGACCATCGACCGCGAGCGCACCAGCAGCATCGCCAATACCACTACACATCGAACCAGGTCCGCCGCGATCATGACGTGCTTGCGAGGCAGCCGGTCGTTCACGACTCCGGCGGTGGGGCCCACCAGCGTCTGCGGCAGCACCTGCAGCACGAGCGCCAAGGCCACCGATTCAGCGTGGCCGGTGAACTGCAGCAGCAAGGTGTAGATCGAGAGCGTGTAGAACCAGTCCCCGATCTCGCTGACGATCTGCGCCAGCCACAACCGCCGCACGTTAGCGTTGGCGCGAACTAACCGCACATAGGACGCGAGCGCGATCGTCGATGTGCCGTGTTCCGGTTCCGGTTCCATTCGGTTGAATAATCTACAGGCTGGGAAGGCTGTGGATCAAAAACAGGTTCATCGTCACGTGAGCAGGGGTTGGCCGAGTTGGCTTACGGTCGCAGTTTCAGCTTCAAATCCGCAGCGATCTGCTTCCCGTGAAAGCGGCCGTTCTCGATGAAGATTTCGTTGGTGCGCGACCCGGCAACAATGACCCCGGCCACATAGATTCCGGGCACGTTACTCTCCAGCGATACCGGATCGCACACTGGACGGCACTGTTGTTCCGACAATTCGATGCCCATGCTGCGCAGAAAATCGTAGTCAGGATGGTAGCCGATCAGCGCCAGCACGAAATCATTCTTGAGTCGCAGCGGCCCGCGCGGTGTCATCACCACAGCATGATCGACGCCGATCTCCTGCACCGTGCTGCTGAAATAGGCCTCGATCTCGCCCGCCTTGATACGATTTTCCAGGTCCGGCTTGATCCAGTATTTGACGTGATGGTGCAGTTGCGCCTCCCGGTGCACCAGCGTCACTCGGGCCCCGTGACGCCATAAATCCAGCGCCGCAATGGCAGCGGAATTCTTGCCGCCAATGACCAGCACGTCCGTGTCGTAATACGGATGTGGCTCGCCATAGTAGTGCGAAACTTTCGGCAATTCCTCGCCCGGAATCCCCAACTGATTCGCCAGGTCGTAGTAGCCGGTAGAGACAATCACTTTCTTCGTCCGGTAATCATGCGGGCGCCCCGCACGGTCCGTCGCCGTGATCTTGAAGTCTCCATCTTCGCCCAGAACCGTTTTCACCCACTCGTACTGGCGGACATCCAGCTTGTAGTGCTCGGAAACCTTGCGGTAGTACTCGAGCGCCTCCTCGCGCGTCGGCTTCTGCTGTGCCGTGGTAAAGGGGATTTCACCGATCTCCAGCAGTTCCGGCGTAGTGAAGAACACCATGTTCGCAGGATAGTGAAAGAGCGAGTTGACCAGACATCCCTTGTCGACAACGATGACCTTCAACCCGAGCTTCTGCGCCTCGATGGCGCAGGCCAGCCCGGTCGGACCGGCGCCGATAACCATCACGTCGGTCCGCATTTCGTTGCTTGCCTTGCGTCTGGTCTTGGGCTGAACGTCTATTTCTTCGTCGGTGAGGAACTGGGGCATGGTCCGGGAAGCCGTCCACACGACGCCCGCGCCGCGAGCGTTTCGGGACGGTTGATTCTAGCACGCAGGTCTGGCTGGTTCGGTCCGCCTCGGCATTAGGCTGGAGTGGCGCAACGCTTTAGCCCTGCAATCTGCCGCTCTCTTTTTTATCCGGTTTTATCTGGGGCTTTAGCCTCTGAAGGCTGGCAGCGGATGCGCTGCTCCTCAACCTCGGCGCTATAATTTCACGTTGCCATCATTCATCTCGCCCGCTTCAGGAGCTCTCATGTCCACTCTTACCGAGCCTTCCTCCCCCGCGCGCATGCGCATTGAATCCGACAGCATGGGCAAGATCGAAGTCCCCGCGCATGTTTACTGGGGAGCGCAGACGCAACGATCTTTGCTGCATTTCAATATCGGTCGCGACACCATGCCGCCGGAACTCATCCGCGCCTTCGGCATCCTGAAAAAGGCCTGCGCCCTCGTGAACCAGGACCTCGGCAAACTTGCTGCTGAAAAAGCCAAGCTGATTGTTCAGGCCGCTGATGAAGTCATCTCCGGCAAATTGAACGACCAGTTCCCCTTGCGCATCTGGCAGACCGGCAGCGGCACGCAGACCAATATGAACGTCAACGAGGTGATCTCAAATCGCGCCATCGAGATCGCCGGCGGAGAACTCGGATCGAAGAAGCCGGTCCATCCCAATGACGACGTCAACATGTCGCAGTCGTCGAACGACACCTTTCCCGCGGCGATGCATATCGCCGCCGCCGACCGGGTGAGGAATGCGCTCATCCCCGCCGTCAAGAGCGTGCATGCTGCCATCGCCGCCAAGGCTAAGGAGTTTGACAGCATCGTCAAGATCGGCCGAACGCATTTGCAGGATGCCGTCCCGCTCACTATCGGCCAGGAATTCGGCGGATGGGCCAGCCTGCTGGAACGCGATATTCATCGTCTGGAGCAGGCGCTCGAAGGCCTTTACGATCTCGCCATCGGTGGGACAGCCGTCGGCACGGGGCTCAACACGCATCCGGAATTCGCCGAGCGCGCCGCGAGGAAGATCGCCGAATTGACGGGTCTCCCCTTCCGTTCGCACGGTAATAAATTCGCCGCCCTCTCGGCCCATGATGAAATCGTCTTCGCGCAGGGCGCGCTCGAAACCCTGGCGGCCTCGTTCATGAAGATCTCCAACGACATTCGCTGGCTGGCTTCCGGCCCGCGCTGCGGACTTGGCGAGCTCACGATTCCCGAAAATGAGCCCGGCTCGTCCATCATGCCCGGCAAAGTGAATCCCACCCAGTGCGAAGCCATGACCATGGTTTGCGTGCAGGTGCACGGCGCCACGGCCGCGGTGGGTTTCGGTGGCTCCCAGGGGAATTTCGAACTCAACGTCTTCAAACCGGTGATCATCTACAACTTTCTGCACTCGGTCACACTGATCGCCGACGCCTGCCACGGCTACGTCGAATACATGATCAAGGGAATCGAAGTCGATCGCGCCAAGGTCGACTGGTATGTGAAGAATTCGTTGATGCTGGTCACCGCGCTCGCACCGAAGGTGGGATACGACAAGGCCGCAAAGATCGCGCACACGGCGCACGTCGAACATTCCAGCCTGCGCGAGGCCGCGGTGAAGCTCGGATATCTGACGGGCGAGGAATTCGATCAGTGGGTCAAGCCGGAGAAGATGACGAAGCCGTAGTGGGTACCCGCTCCCAACTCTAGCGGGCTGAAGCCGATCTTACCAGCTGCCGGCGAGCTTGTAGTGATTTTGAACTGGCTGATGGGTTATGGGCATTCGATAGCTCACCCAGATGCCATCGCCCTTCACCCTCCCGTAATACTTCCTTGGGCCCATCGTTGAGCAACCGGTGTGGCGCTCGTAGCAATCCAGCAGGGCATGTTCGCCCCTGACAATCACATATATGCTGGACTCGTCGGTGTGGGTCCTTCTCCCGGTCTCACTGTTCACCACAGTACCGACGATTCCGCCGCTCGTATCACCTCGAGTGTCGCTGGAGAAGGTAAGAGTCCGTGTGTCGACTACCTCGATTGGCACCAAATTCCCTACGTCGCGGCACAGTTCCTTGAACCCGTGGCGCAGTGAAGAATCCGCCACGCTCGTAAAGGTGTTTCCGTCATGGTCAAAGAGCGTTAGGTCGAATTCGGTTATGTGCTCTATGCTAAGATGCGGACGCGTCGTCTTTTTGATAGCCTCAAGGCTATAGTCGCTCTGGGACTCTTCGCTTATAATGTTGGCGTTTGGGCACACTTTGGAGAGTACCTTCTGCAGGTCCTCGCTGGAGATGTTCGAGCCCGCCGTAACGGAAATCGCCGTGTGTCCAGCCTGACCGAACACGAGGGAGCTAAGGAACAGTACCGACCACGCAAGCCACTTCGTTGACGCCACGGCACTCCCCTTAAGTTTCGTGCAAGAGTCTATTGGAAAATACCTTCTCCCGCAACGCGCGGAAGTCATGCGTTCTCCCTTTTGTATTTGCCTGTAAATTACGTGTATACATCGAATATCACGCCGTATATACTATGTATATGCCAAAAGCGCAAATGGCCAAGTGGGGGAACAGTCTTGCAGTACGCATTCCAAAGGAGATTGCCCGCGAGGCTCGTCTCCAGGAAGGCGACACCGTCGAGATCAAGGCCGCAAAAGGCAGAATCGAGGTCTCCCGGGCGGAGCGGATTCCCACTCTTGAAGAGTTGGTCGCTCAGATCACCCCGGAGAATCGCCATCCCGAAACCGCTTGGGGCCCGGATGTTGGCCGGGAAAAAATCGAATGGTAAGGCGGTATGTTCCCGATGCCGGCGATATTGCCTGGCTCGATTTTGATCCGCAGGCCGGCCACGAACAAAGCAAGCGCCGGCCAGCCCTGGTGCTGACCGATCAGTCCTACAATCGCGCCAGCGGCCTCGCCGTGGTTTGTCCCCTGACCAGCAAACGGAGACCTTATCCGTTCGCTCTTCCTGTCATCGTCGACAAGGTGGAAGGAGCGGTTCTGGTGGATCACATCAAGAGCATCGATTGGGCAGCGCGCCAGGTAGCTTTCCATTCCAAAGCGGATCCCCAACTGCTGGATAAGGTTCGCGCTTATATTGCCGTGCTACTCCGCATCCGCTGACGGCCGGGCAGCCATTGCTAATACAGTTTTCAGTTCTTGTTTCCCCGCCGTCGTGATCACCACCACGCTCGCCAGCACAAAAAGTGCGCCGATCGCCGTGCGCGGGCCGACGGCTTCCCCGCCGAGAAAATGTCCGAGCAGGACTGCGACCACCGGATTTACATACGCATACGTCCCCACCTTTGTCGGCGATTCGTGATGGATCAGCCAGACGTACGCGGTATACGCTACGACCGATCCCGCTACGGTGAGATACGCCAGCGCCAGCCATGCCTTGCCTGATACAGACTGCCACTGAAATCCCCGAAATTCGCCCAGCAGAGCCGCCGTCAGAGTCAGCAGCACGCCGCCCGCCAGCATCTGTGCGCCGGAGCTCATCGTCTTCGCTGAAGGCAGCGGAACCTTGCGCGTGAGTGCGGATCCGATCGACCAGCTGATTGCCGCCACGATGAGCGCGACCGCGCCCCGTGGATCGACCGGCGCGCCGTCCAGGCTCATCGAGCGCATCACCAGGACAACCACGCCGGCTAACCCGACGGCCAGAGCCAGGCCCAGCCGCATGGTGAGCCGCTGCGTCTTTAGAATGCCGATCTCCGACAGCGTCATGAACGCCGGGATCGTCGCCATCATCACCGCCGCCACGCCCGATGGCACACGCTGCTCCGCCCAAAAGAGCAGACCGTAATCCAGAACAAAAATCAGAATTGCCAACAGCGTTGCGCCGCCCCACTCGCGCCGCGTGGGCGAAGGCGTGCCTTTCAGGCGCATCCAGCCATACAAAATGCCGCCGGCCGCCACAAACCGCAGTCCGGCCAGCAGAAACGGAGGCACCTCGCGCACGCCTATGCGGATGGCCAGAAATGTCGATCCCCAAACGAAGTAGATGATGCTGAAGGCGACCAGCAACTTCCAGGTGCGGGGATGAACGCTCGCTTCCATGGTCTGAACCTAGGGGCTCCAACTCGCGAGATGCTCGGCTGATCGAGTCTGATTAGATCATCGCAAGTGGCCCGGGAAGCGGACTGCGCGCTATTAAATGTTTTTATGAGGCTATAAAGCGGCGGACCAATGGAGAGATGCATGGGATCGACGGATGAAGAGACGGCCGGCCGGGGAGATCCCTTGATCTCACCTGGGCAATCCGGGAAGGACTATTTCTTGATCAGGCTGGTATGGCTGGAGACGCATTGCCACTTCCCGGAATCCATGATCCAGGTATCGGTGAAGCGCCCAAGATGATCGTACGGCTTGCCTTGATACGTACCCTGCGTGTGATAGGTGCCGGTGACGATCGCGGTATCACCGAAGAAGTTCATCTTCACGTCCTGGATGTTGGCCAGCGTCGGCTTGAAGCGCGGGTCCTTAATGTCGGCTAGAAATCGCTGCTTGTCGCTCACCTGGCCGTCCCATTCGGTGTTGACGAAACGGCTCGAGACCAGAGCGTCAAGCGCGGCGGAGTCGCGGTTGACCTGCGCTTCGTTCCACATGCGCTCGAGAATCAGGATTTTGGTTTCCCGCGGGTCGGACTGCTGGGCAGCCAAAGTGGCCGCTCCCAGAGCCAACACAAGACACCAGCAGATCGTACGAATCATCGTCGTGCACGCTCCCCGCCACCCCACGTGAGGCGAACGTGCCCAAAAGATAACAGCGACGCCGGGACCAAGCTATCAAAATACCCAGCTCGCCGTTACCAACGTCACAGGAAGAAGAACTTGGATATTCTCCGTCAACTGACGGAATCTAAAGTTATTAGAATGATCTCATACTGAGGTCAGAAATCCGAGATTTGAAGGTATGCCGGCGCGGAACCAGCCTCAGAATGCCCAGCGCAGCAAGGTTGCCCCTACCGTGAACCCAGCCCCGACCGAGGCCAGCATGACCAGGCTCCCCTTCTTCAGCTTGCCGTCCTGGATTGCCGTGCTCATGGCGAGGGGAATCGTTCCAGCGGTGGTGTTTCCGAAGCGGTCGATATTGATGATGACCGCCTCCGGTCGCAGGCCCAGCCGATCTACGGTCGCGTTGATGATCCTCAGATTCGCCTGATGCGGAATGAACGCGTCAATATCCGATCCCTTGAGGCCGTTTCGCTCCAGGAGTTTCTGGCACAGTTCAGTCTGCTTGCGGACCGCGAACTTGAAGACCTGCTGGCCATCCTGATGGACGTAATGCATCTTCTTCTCGACCGTCTCCTTGGTCGAGGGATTCAGGCTGCCGCCTCCCGGCATATAAAGAAAGTCTGCGCCCGAGCCGTCAATCTCATGGATGAAGTCGATCAATCCCACCGAATCGTCATCCGTGGGCTCAAGAATGACAGCCCCCGCGCCATCGCCGAAAAGCACGCAGGTCGCGCGGTCGGTGTAGTCGATAATTGACGACATCACGTCTGAACCGATCACCAGCACCCGCTTGTGCGTGCCGCTGGCGATGAACTGCGCCCCGGCTTGCAGCGAATAGACGAAGGCCGAGCAGGCCCCGGAAAGATCAAATCCCCATGCGCCTTTCGCGCCCAGCTTGTTCTGGACCAGGCAGGCCGTCGAGGGAAAGAACATGTCCGGCGTCACGGTTCCCACAATGATCGCCTCAAGGTCAGTGGGAGCGAGTCCGCGCTGCGCCAGCGCCTTCTTCGCGGCCTCGACCGCCAGATCGCTGGTGGCCACGCCTTTGTCGACAATGTGCCGTTCGCGGATTCCCACCCGCGTCATGATCCAGTCATCGGAGGTGTCGACCATCTTTTCCAGGTCGGCGTTGCTGAGAACGCGCGGAGGCACATACGTCCCCAGCGCGCTGATCTTGGCACGGATCGCTTTCGTCAATGAGTTCTCCCGACAGAAGAGGTCTGTTGAGACAGGTCGATGGAATGAACTCAGTATTGTGAAGGATCAGGGCAAGAAAGTCTAACGCGAATCATTGGCGGTGAGAATCCAAGTCAGAGTGCCGATCACTCGAACCCCATCCGCATGTCTTCGCGCCCTTCGCCAGCTTTGCGGTGTAAGCTTTCGTTGACCGCAGGAAAGGTGCGGTAACCCCCAAAGACGGCCCAACCCGGAGGGGTGGCCTTCTCGCTACGCCGCCCTCCCTTTCTCACGCTTCATCCACTCGCGAATGAAATTGGGGCACGACACGATCCCGAAGTTGCGATCCTCGCCCTGGGTCAGGAAGATTAGAGCGTCACTGTCGACATCTTCCAGACCCGCCAGGCTCAGAAGAGGCCACAATTGGCAGTCAAGAGCCGACTCGACCAGTTGCTCCAGATAGGGCAAGTGCTCACGAAATAGTTTTCCCGAAACGCGAATGGTAACGCTGGGCCGGATTCCAAGGGGAAGACTGCGACCGCTCATCTGCTTTTTTCTCCTAAGGTTCTTTGGGTGGCCCGTCTCTGCCAGGCCGACACTCCTGTGACGCTCCGGAGGCTCGATTCTTGCGCAAAGAGTCGTAAAGAGAAGGTAAAGATTTTGAGGCGAAGATCGAGAGGCTGTGGAAAAACCAGCGAATTCGTCACGAATCTCAAGCCAGGCACCGGGGACTCGCTGCACACGTAAGAGCCCGTTACCGTTGCTTCCTTCCGGACCTGGCGGGGTTGGCGGGAGTACGTCGCGCGAGACCGATGCCTGACGGAAATCATTCTAGCATTCTGTATCGGTCACGCTGGCGCGGGTGGTTCTGTGGCTCTTGTGACCTTCGGTGCGGCAACTCGGCAACTTGCCCTTTCTTTCCTCTGTCCGTTGTCGAACAATAGAAGCCGCAGTCGAATTCCCTGCATGTCTTCCAATCCCATCTCGGTGGCGCCGGCGCCCTCGCAGTCGGAACTGGAGCGGCTCGATCACGCGGTCGACTATTACTTTGAGCTGGCGCTGTATCTACTTGTTGTTACTGGTTTTGCGACGTTGGCGAGCACGGGAGGACTCGACCTGCCTTCGATGCTGCTGACGGGCGCCGCCTTGGTATTTCGCGGATACCTGCTCGCCAAACGGCGTCAACTTGTCATTTCCGACCGCTGGACGACGCCGCTGACGATGATTTACTTCGTTTTCTTCGCCGGCGATTATTTTGTCGTGTCACGCGGGTTCTTGCCGGCGACGGTGCATCTGGCCTTGTTCGGCGTAGTCGTTCGGATGTTCTCGCTGCGCCGCGATCGCGACTATGTCATGCTGGCCATTCTCGCCTTTCTGATGGTGCTGGCCTCGGCCGTCCTCACCGTCGACAGCATCTTCCTGTTTTCCTTCGCTGCGTTTCTGCTCATGGCCGTCGCTACTGCGATCCTGATGGAAATGCGCCGCTCCGGCCATGCCGCCAGCATTCAAGCCCGGCATTCGAGTGATCAGAGGGAACCCCAGCGCCTGGCGTTCTCGCTGGCGCGGGTGACGCCCGGCCTCATGCTCATGATCCTGACCGGCGCCGCCTTCATCTTCTTCCTGTTGCCGCGCATGTCGGTCGGATACCTCGGCGCATACTCGTTCGGCACCGACTTTTCCTCCGGCTTCAGTGACCACGTCGTCCTCGGTCAGATTGGGCGGATCCAGCAGTCGAACGCCGTTGTTATGCACGTGCAGATCGACGGCGATTCCGGGGGCGGCTACGATCTGCATTGGCGCGGGGTCGCTCTCTCGGACTTCGACGGCCACGTCTGGTCGAAGCCGCGGGATCAGTTTCCGCTTCAGCGATGGGCCGACAACAGCTTTTCGATTCCGCGCTTTGACAATGCTTCCCTCAAGTCCTACTTCGCTCCGATCAGTCCCCACCAGCAGCTGATTCACTACCGCGTGCTGATGGAGCCCATCGGAACCAACGTCTTTTTCCTCGCGCCGTGGGCGCGCGCCATCACCGGCCCATACCGCATCTTGGCGGCAGATTCCTCCGGTGCTGTCTACGACTTCGACGTGCAGCACGCGATCGGGCGCTACGAGGCCGTTTCCGATATCTCAACGCCTACGGCCGCCGAGCTGCGCACGGCCGGCCGCGATTATCCCCCGGAGATCGTAGCCGTCGATTTGCGCCTCCCCGAAGTCGATCCGCGCGTTCGGCGCCTGGCGCATCAGATTGCCGGTTCGGCCGGCAACGATTTCGATCGCGCCTCGGCAGTGGAAGGCTATCTCCGGACTCACTATGGGTACACGCTCGAGCTGCCCCGCACTCCGCCCAGAGATCCGATCGCCAATTTCCTGTTCGAGCGGAAGGAAGGCCATTGCGAGTACTTTGCCTCGGCCATGGCCGTCATGCTGCGAACCCTCGGAATTCCCTCGCGCGTGGTGAATGGATTTCGCAGCGACGAGTTCAATGATTTGACCGGCAACTACGTCATCCGCGCCAAGGATGCCCACGCCTGGGTTGAAGCCTACTTCCCCGGTTACGGCTGGCACACCTTCGATCCCACTCCGGGCGGCGCCGTGGGAGTTCCCGAGGGATGGAGCCGGGTCGGTCTCTATGTCGATGCGATGGCCTCGTTCTGGCGCGACTGGATCGTCAGTTATGACAGCACCCACCAGTATGTGCTCGGGCAAAGCGCCATCGTGGCGACGCACAGCCTGTGGGAACGCGCTCGCGCCTGGGCGGAAAAGCATTATATGTCGATGCTGCATTGGGCACAAAAGAGCCAGGACGGCATCCAACGGTCCCCCAGCCGATGGGGAGTGGGCGGCCTCGCCATTGCGCTGGTTCTCGTGGTGCTGGCGAATCTGGGACGCATTGCCCGCGCCTTGCACGAACGCCGTCTGCGCGCGCATCCGGAAGACTCTCCGCAACAAGCCGCGGCGATGTGGTATGGGAAGATGACACGCGTGGTGGCGCGGCGGGGAGTCGAGCGATCGGCGGCGCAGACACCCCAGGAATTCGTCGAGAAGATCGGCGATCAGCGGTTGCGCGAGCCAGTCGCCCGCTTTACCGGCGTCTACGAGTCGGCTCGATTCGGGAACTCCACCGACGACGCGCAGCGCCTCCCCGAGTTGTACGAGGAAATCGAACTGGTTGTGCGGGAGCGCTAAGAACAGCGGGATGACTCCGCGGCCTAGAACCGAAAGATCACGCCTGCGCCGACGAAATAGTTGTGCTGACGGCTTTTCCCGGTAGGAGCGAGAGGAAAGTCCGGCTCTCCAGACCAGAAGTCGCGCGCCTCGCCACGGATGCTGAGATTCTTCCAGACCGCCACGTCCAGCCCGACTCCGCCCTGGATCACGCCACCAGTCGTGGATTTGCCCGGATTCGTGCCGCCGTAAACCAGCGTGTTACTTTCACTGAAGTGTCCAAAACCACCGCCGAAGCTCGCCCATGGAGAGACGGCCGTCGTGGGAAACAGGTTGAGCCGCACCGCGGGAGTCACAAAAACCTGCTTGTAGTCCGTCGGCACGACGGCATTTCCGTAGGCCCCGCCGTTCAGGTCTTCATCGAGGTTGAAGAGCACCGGTACCTCGGCGGCCACGGAGAATACGGGAGTTACAAAGAAGCGCCGGGAGTATTCCCCCTCGAAGCTGAGGCCCTTGCCGGAGTGGATGACGGGATCGGAGTAGTTGGCCCCCTGGATGCCCTGGTCGCTGATGAAAACTCGGCCGATCGAGCCGCCGATTTCGTTTTTTCCTTCCTGCGCCTCCAACGAAGCGGCAAGAGCCATCACACACAAGACCGCAATCCAGAGTCGGTTGCCAAACATTTTCGCCTCCAGCGAAGTTGCTACCCATGATTACGGCTGGTAAGCCATTAGCCTAGCACGACAATCGCGGTTTTGAACCTCACTTGGACGCGATTTCTGTGACTTTCGTGGCAAACCTTGCAATGCCGCCTGTGATCGCCCAATTTCGTGCACCCTTTGCGGTGCTAAGATGAAAGATCGCATGCCTTCACGCCCGCTCCCACGGAATGACTCGGCCCAGGAGTCTGCTCCTGCAGGCCCGGATCGTCCTCCAAAAATAGGATTTGTCAGCTTGGGATGCCCCAAGAACCTTGTCGACAGCGAAGTGATGATGGGTCTTGTAGCTCGCGCCGGGGCAGAACTGACTCAGCGCGCTGAAGATGCGGACGTGATCGTGGTAAATACCTGTTCGTTCATTGAGAGCGCGCAACAGGAATCGGTGAATACGATCCTGGAGATGGCCGCCCACAAGACCGCGGGCCGGGCCCGGAAGCTGGTCGTGGCGGGCTGCCTCGTCGAACGCTTCCGCGAACAGATTCGTCAAACCATCCCTGAAGTGGATGCCGTCATTGGAACCGGAGAACTCGAGAACATTCTCGCGGCAAGCGGATTCGCTGCTCGACCAACTCCGCCCGCGTCCCCGTCGCCGCTGGTCGTGCTCCCTTCCCGGCCAGAGGGTGACGCTCGCGCCGCACAGGGCCGCTTCTCCCGCGAATCCTGGGATGGGGCCGTTGGCGATCTGCCGAACTATCTCTACGACGACGCCACTCCCCGCGTTCTGGCGACGCCACGGCACATGGCCTACATCAAGATCGCCGAGGGTTGCGACCATCCTTGCACCTTCTGCATTATTCCCCAGCTGCGCGGGAAGTTCCGCTCACGCCGCTTCGAATCGGTCGTGGCCGAGGCCGAGCGCCTGGCTCGCGCCGGCGTCCGCGAGATTACGCTGATCGGCCAGGATACGACCTGCTACGGCGAAGATTTCGACCTGAAGGACGGTCTGGCTCTCTTGCTCGAAAAACTGGCCCACATCGAAGACCTGCGCTGGATTCGCTTCCTCTACGCCTATCCCAACAAGATCACCGGCAAACTGCTGGAGACGATCGGCCGGGAAGAAAAGATCTGTTCCTACATGGATGTGCCCTTGCAACATGCCTCCGCATCCGTCCTCAAGCGCATGAAGCGCGGAGGCGGTGGAGATGTCTTCCTGGGTTCGATTGCGAAAATGCGCCGCGCCGTCCCCGACTTGATCCTGCGGACCTCGTTTATCGTCGGCTTTCCCGGAGAAACCGAGAAGGAGTTCGAGGAACTCTGCGATTTCGTGCGCGCGGCGCAATTTGACTGGATGGGCGCCTTCGGCTACTCCGATCAGGAAGGCGCGAGCGCTTACCAGCAGGAGAAGAAGCTCCCGCCCCGAGAAATCGAGCGCCGTCGCAAGCATCTCATGGCCATTCAGCGACAGATCAGCAAGAAGAAAAAGAGAGCGCTCATCGGCCGGGAGTTCGACCTCTTGCTGGAAGGGGAATCCTCCGAGACGGAATTATTGCTCGAAGGCCGCACCTCGATGCACGCCCCGGAGATCGACGGAAAGGTCTTCGTCAACGAAGTGCCGGAAAAAGTCGATCCGCAGCCTGGTCAATTCTATCGCTGCCAGATTACCGAGGCCCATGACTATGATCTGGTGGCGAAGATCTTCTGACGTCGTCTGTTGTTTTTCGATCGGCGATCGGAAACCTTCCATCTAGAATAAGAACGTTCATGGCGCACAAGTCCGCAAAACTCAGCTGTCCGATCTGCAAGAAGCCGGTAAAGAGCACCGGCGCGGACTTTCCCTTCTGCAGCGACCGCTGCCGCACGATTGATCTGGGAAAGTGGGCCAGTGGAGCGTACGTGGTATCGTCGCCGGTGAACGATGCCGAGGAGCCGATTCGCGAGAGCAATCCCGAGGACCCGGAGTCCCGCCGATGAAGCCATCCGCCGAACCCGCCAATGCGGCTTCCGGCCGGACTGAAATGTATCCGGAGGCAGACGCCCTGCGAGCCGAAGATTCGCCAAAACCATCGGTGCCTCACGCTCCCCTCTGGTCCACGCTGATCGCCACATTCTTCGGTGTCGGAAGGCTCCGCCCCGGTCCGGGCACGTGGGGATCGGCCGCGACGGTTGCCCTTTGGGCTGCTCTCGCGCATGCGCTCCGGCCCGGATTACGGCCGGCGTTCGCCATCGGCCTCGCGCTGCTAATCACCGCTATCGGCATTCCCGCCGCTACCCAGGTTTCGCGGGCTTCCGGCGCAAAAGATCCGCAATTCGTGGTCATCGATGAGGTTGCCGGTCAGTTGATTGCCCTGATTGCCGTGCCGCTCGCGTGGCAAACTCTTCTGGCGGGTTTTATACTTTTTCGTGGGTTCGACATCATCAAGCCTCCTCCCGTCCGGCAACTGGAGAGACTTCGGGAGGGCCTGGGCATTGTGCTCGACGATGTGGCGGCGGGTGTGTATGCGCTAGCAGTGATGCAACTTCTTCTACACTCTGGTCTACTAACAACGTAGCGGTGCAAGTGAGCCGCGATCCTGAAACACTGGTGTACGGGTCCCGTTTCGCCAGAACTCATAACTCTTCATGGGATTTTCCGACCGCATCCTGGGCAGAAAGAACGTCAACGGCGGACCGCGCATTGAAGCGGTAGCGCCGGCCCTGGCCTTGGCTGGCGGTGAAATTCGCATCACCGGCTCCGGTCTCCGGCCTCATGAATTGCGCCATCCCAAGGTGCAATTCGGCGATGTCGAGGGATCGATTGTCGTCAGCACCAATGACTTTCTGGTGGCACGCGTGCCCGACGGTGCGACCTCGGGAACCGTCGTCGTCGCCACCGACGGCCACACCAGCAATGCGCACCCCGTGAAGGTCGCGGTGCCGATTGCCGATAACCTGCATCCCGTCACCAGCCCGGCCCTGGACACCGAAGGCAACCTCTACGCAACATTTTCCGGATCCCGGGGTCAGAAAGTCCCGGTGGCAATCTTCAAGATCGATACCAACTACAATGTGAAACCCTTTGTGGTCGAGATGATGAACGCCACCGCCATCGCCTTCGACCGCCAGGGACAGATGTACGTCTCCTCGCGCAACGATGGCGCCGTCTATCGCGTCGCGCCCAACGGAACCATGACCACCTATGCCGAAGGCATGGGCGTCGCCACCGGAATCGCTTTCGATCGCGAGCAGAATCTCTACGTTGGCGATCGCAGCGGCACCATCTTCAAGATCGCGCGCGATCAACAGATGTTCGTTTTCGCCACCCTGGAGCCGAGTGTCTCCGCCTACCACCTGGCCTTCGGCCCGCAGGGCGACCTGTTTGTGACCGGGCCCACAACCTCCAGCTTTGACTGCGTGCACAAGATCGATCCGCGGGGCGCCGTGACCACCTTCTACAAAGGCCTGGGCAGACCGCAAGGTTTGGCCTTTGATGTTGATGGAAATCTCTATGTAGCCGCATCGCTCGGGGGCAGGCGCGGGATCGTCAAGATCACCCCGGAGGGTGACGCCCGGCTCGAGGTCGCCGGTCACGGACTCGTCGGCCTCGCCTTCGCTCCGGGACGGTCCGTCATTCTCGCCACCACCAACAGCGTTCATCATCTGTCCTGGAATATTCAGGGGCTGCCGCTGCTGCCCGAGTAGTCTCTGAGCGGCGCACCCCGCGGCATCGTTATCATTTAAACTTTAGAACGCGTGAACGCCGAGATCATTGCGGTCGGGTCGGAACTCCTCACCCCCTACCGCATGGACACGAACTCGCTCTACCTCACCGAGCAACTGAACGCGCTCGGCGTCGAAGTCGTATTCAAGAGCATCGTGGGCGACCATCTGCAGCAGATCGTCGCCGCCGTGCAGCATGGCCTGTTTCGCTCCGACATTTTGATCTTTTCCGGCGGTCTCGGCCCCACCGAAGACGACCTCACCCGCGAGGCCGTCGCCGAGGCCCTGGGGCTTAAACTCCAGCGCGATCCCGAAATCCTGAAGAAGCTTGAGGAACGCTCTGCCGCCCGCGGATGGAAGATGGCAGCCAACAATCTCAAGCAGGCCGAGATTCTCGATGGCGCTATCGCTTTGCCCAACCCGAATGGCACCGCTCCGGGACAATGGCTCGCCGGCGAGTTCGACGGACGCGAGCACATCCTGGTGCTGCTTCCCGGACCTCCGCACGAGTTGAAGGCGCTGTTCGAAAACGCAGTGCGCGAGCGGCTGCGCGCTAAACTTCCGCCGGCGTTCCTGGTGACTCGCACTCTTCGAGTGGCGATGCTGGGAGAATCCCTGGTCGACGCGCGCGTCGCGCCGATTTACAAGCGCTATTCGGATGTCGAAACCACCATCCTGGCGGGAGCTGGAGAGGTCGAGTTGCACTTCAAGACCCGGGGCGCCAGTCCGGATGCCGCCCAACGCCGCGTCGATGAGGTTGCCGGCCTGGTCGAGGACGAACTCGATGACGCGGTTTATTCCCGCAATGGCGAGTCCCTGGAACAGATCGTCGGCTACTGGCTGCAGATGCGCAACGCGACCCTGGCAGTCGCCGAGTCCTGCACCGGCGGGCTTCTGGCGGAGCGCATCACCTCGATCAGCGGCAGTTCGCGCTATTTTCTGGGCGGCGCGGTCGTGTATTCCAACAACCTGAAGACAGAACTTGCCGGCGTGCCCGCCGACATGATCGACCGTCACGGCGCCGTCAGCCGCGAAGTTGCGGCGGCTCTGGCCGAGGGAATTCGCTACCGCTGCGAGTCGACGCTCGGTGTCGGCATCACGGGAGTCGCGGGCCCTGCCGGCGGCACGCCCGAGAAACCGGTCGGCCTGGTGTTCCTTGCCCTCGCCGGCGACACCGGAACCGAAGTCGTACAGCGCAACTTTCCCGGCGATCGCAAGCGGATTCGCCGTTTCGCCTCGACCATGGCTCTCGACATGATTCGCAAAGAACTGATGTAATCGCGTGATTTCTCGCGATGCCAGGGCTCACTTCGTGTTCCTATGCGCCTGTTTATTGCTCTCGATATCGATCAAGCCATCCGCGATGGCATCACCCGCTTCCTCGATGGCGTTCGCGGATTCGCCCCCGATGCGCGATGGGTTGCTCCTGAATCGCTGCATGTCACGCTGAAGTTCATCGGCGAACAGCCCGACGCCGCTGTCGAGTCGATTCAATCTGCCTTGCGCAACATCAGTGCCACTAAGACCGAAATCCTGTTTCGCGGCTATGGATTCTTTCCCACCGCGACATCGGCGCGCGTCTTCTGGGTCGGCATGAAAGCTGGGCCGGGACTCGCCTCTCTGGCCGGGATAATCGACAAAACAGTTTCCTCGCTGGGGGTTCCGAAGGAAGAGCGCGTCTTCAGCCCGCACTTGACGCTTGCCCGAACCGGACGCGTCTCGGGCTCGCCGCGCTGGCAGAAAGGCAACGGGCCGAATCGGATATTCCAGCGCCTTCAGGAAAAGCTCGGCGGGTTGCCGGCGCCCGAATTTGGTACGATGACCGCCCGCGAGTTTTTTCTGTACCGCAGCCAACTTTCGCCGAAAGGATCGAGATACACCAAGCTGGCAGGATTTCCGTTACAGTCTTGAGGAGAGAGTTTTCTGATCCAGGATTTCAGAATTTGGATTGCGAATCGATGCCAGCTTGTTCAAGCTGAAATTCCCGATCTCAGAACTGAAGTCGAAGTCTGAAGCCGGAAATCTACAATCTCATCAGAGCATTCATGCTAAAACTCGCCTTCATTGCTGTCGCAAGTTACCTGCTGGGTTCGATTCCTTTCGGCTATATCCTTGTCCGTCTCATTTACGGCGAAGACGTCCGCCGCACGGGCAGCGGCAACATCGGAGCGACCAATGTCTCCCGCAAGTCTCCGGCGCTCGGAATCGTCACCCTTCTCCTCGACGCGCTCAAGGGATCAGCTGCCGTTGCCTTGGCGAGTCTTCTCTGCCAAAGTGTCGGAGCTTCCACCGCCTACCGGAACATGTCGTTGGCCGCCCTTTTTGCGGTAGCGGGCCACATCTTTCCCGTCTGGCTGAAATTTCGCGGAGGCAAAGGCGTCGCTACCGGACTCGGATCGTTCGCCATCCTCGCTCCCAAGGCCGTGCTCATCGCTGCCGCTCTCTTCGCTGCCGTCGTCGCCGCCTCCCGTTTTGTTTCTCTGGGATCGATCATCGCGGTTCTGACGTTTCCGATTCTTGCGTGGCTGATGCATGAATACGGGAACTCCGTGACGGCTCTGATGTCCATGTCACTGGCATCGTTGCTCATCGTGGCCAAACACCACGCCAACATCCGGCGCCTGCTCTCCGGAACCGAAAGCCGGTTCGGTGCCCGACGTACATCAACGACGGAACCGGGGACGGCCAAAACGAAATGAGCCGAATCGGGATCATCGGCGCAGGCGCATGGGGCACCGGCCTTGCTGTGGTTCTCGGACGCAAGGGCGTGCACCGTGTTCGTATCTGGGCGCACGAACCCGAAGTCTGCGAATCCATCACGGAACGCCACGTCAACGAAAAATTCCTTCCCCATCGCACCATCCCTGATTCGGTCACCGCGACCAACGATCTCACCCATGTGCTCGAAGCTGCCCAGATTCTGGTCAGCGCCATGCCTTCGCAACATTGCCGCGGACTCTTCGAGCGCGTGCGGGCGATGATTTCCCCGCAGACTCTCATCGTCAGCGCCACCAAGGGACTCGAGGAAGGATCGCTGCAGCGCATGAGCGAGGTCATCTCGCAGGTATTGCATCGCCCCGACACTTCGGCCATTGGCGCGCTCAGCGGACCCTCCTTTGCCACGGAAGTCGCCCGCGGCGATCCAACCGCAATCACGATTGCTTCGCCCGATGCCGCTCTGCTGCGCACCGTGCAGCAGGAATTCAGCGATCCTAGCTTTCGCGTCTACACCAACAGCGACATCACCGGCGTCGAACTGGGCGGTGCGTTGAAAAACATCGTGGCCATTGCGGCCGGCATTTGCGACGGTCTGGGACTCGGCCACAACTCGGTGGCCGCCCTCATCACGCGTGGGCTCGCGGAAATGACCCGTCTGGTCGTGGCCTGCGGAGGCCGCGCCGAAACCATGGCCGGACTTGCTGGCCTCGGTGACCTCGTCCTTACCTGCACTGGTGGCTTATCCCGTAATCGCAGCGTCGGCGTCGAACTCGGCCGCGGGCGCAAACTGCCCGAGATCATTGCCGGCATGCATGGCATGGTCGCTGAAGGCGTCTTCACCACAACAGCTGCGGTCGGACTGGCTCACTCCCGCGGCGTGGAAATGCCGATCACCGAACAGATGCACGCCATCCTGCATCGCGGGAAATCTCCCCGCGAAGCGATTCACGAACTCATGACGCGCTCCGGCAAGAGCGAACTGACCTCCTCTGACACGCCGGGCTAAGCGTGCTAGGCTTTACCGTTTCAAACAGTTGCTCCGGAGGCATTCATGCGTCCACTAACTTTCATCGCTGCATTGTTGTTCTTCGCGTTCGTCTCCCCATCACCAGCTCAATCCAAAAACGTGGCCGAGCGTCTTGGCTATCCTGCTGGTTCGAAACTCCTCATCCTCCATGCTGACGACCTTGCCGTAGCCCACTCGGAAGATGCCGCCAGCTTCGACGCCCTTGACCGCGGCGCGGTGACTTCGGCCAGCATCATGGTTCCCTGCGCCTGGCTCACCGAAGTCGCCGACTACGCCAAGGCCCATCCCGACGCCGATCTCGGCCTGCATCTCACTCTCAGTAGCGAGTGGAAGACCGATCGTTGGGGCCCGGTCGCATCGAAAGAGAAAGTTCCCACTTTGCTCGATCCATCCGGATATCTTTGGCCGGAGACCGAGCCTGCCGCCCAGCACATCAAGGCACAGGAAGCTGAAGTGGAAATTCGGGCGCAGGTCGAACGCGCTTTAGCGATGGGAATCCATCCCACTCACCTCGACAGCCATATGGGAGTTCTGTTCGCACGTCCGGATCTGTTCGGCGTCTACGTGAAGGTTGCGCACGAATACAAGCTGCCCTTTCTGGCTGTGCGGACCCCCGATGCGCCTCCAGCAATGTTGGCGCAGCTTTCCGACAAGGACGTTGTTTTGGATTCGGTGGTGGTCGCCAACCCAAGTATTGCGGCTTCCGATTGGCCTGATTTCTATCGGAATGTAATCCGGAACCTGAAACCCGGCCTGACCGAGATCATCGTTCACCTCGGTCATGACGATGCTGAACTGCAGGCCGTGACCGTGGACCACCCCAACTATGGCGCCGCCTGGCGGCAGCGGGACTACGATGCCGTGACCAGCGCTGATTTCAAGAAGGCACTGGAGGAGAATCACATCATTCTCATCCAATGGAAGGATCTGAAAAAACTGGTGCAATAATCCGGACTCACCGTTTTACTGCGAGTTATCGAGTTTGGGCCGGCTGGCGTTCGGATTCGCTGACTGCACCACGGTGATCGGCGCCTGCAGGGTGAAATTCAACACCGTTTCCGAGGGCAGCTTGATCTGCTGGCTCTTGGAGGCGGCCTGCACGCCCCCTCCAGCGCCAGCGCCCGCCGCCGCGCCGATGGCTGCGCCTTTGCCGCCTCCGGCGAGCGCTCCGATGATGCCGCCCAGGATCGCTCCTCCGCCCACCTTTTCTGCGGTGTTCTTGCCCCGAGACGCTCCCTCTTTCCGGTACTGGTCGGTCTGAAGGTTGTAGGTCTGTCCGCCGGCCGTGAGGCTATCGAGCTGCAGCACGACCAGCGACTGTCCTTGAAACTTGCCGGCACTCTTCACATCGACCACATGCCCGGTGACGTCAGCTCCAGCCGCTACCGCCTGCTCGCCATCGGAGGTCAGCGGAGTGTTCAAAGTGGCGTGAAAGGTGTCTCCTGTCTGGTTCTTTTCGCTGTCGATCGGATCGACCAGTCGGATCGAGAGTTGCGTTCCCTGGTCGATGATGAACTGCTTGGGAGCCGGTGGAGGTGGAGGCGGCGCCGGCTGCGCGGCAGTCGTATTGTCAGAAGACGGCGGCGGAGGCGGGTTGCCGGCCGCTGTCTGTGCACTGTTGGAATTCGCATCAGGGCTCGCCGTTGGATTCGTCGCTTGCGATGCATCTTCGCCGCGATGTGATCTACGAGACTTCTTGCCCGGCGCGGGCTTCGCCGGTTCCGGTGGCGCGGGCTCGGGACTCGCCGCCGCAGGTGTGGGAGGCGCTGTGCTCGAAGCCGTGGCCGTCGCACTTCCCACGACGAGATTATTGACGACCTCTTTCACGCCCGGCACCGAGGCCGCCTGCCGGCTGGCCGCGTCCCGCTGCGCATCGTTCTCCACATTGCCGCTCAGCGTGACGACTCCATTCTCCGACTGCACCGTGAGCTGTTTCGAAGACAATCCGGAGTCCTGGCTGAACTTTGATTGAATGTCCGCAGAGATTTTCGTGTCATTCGGCTTTCCGGAGCACGCCATTCCCAAGCCCAAAATCATCGCGAGTACGAAGGACGAAGCCAACAGGGATTTTGTTTTCATCACGATGCTCCTGATCAGAGAAAAGGAGAAACTACAGCTGAGAATAGTTTAGATGCTGGATGGCCCGCTTGAGGAGGTAAATGCAGAAATCTCGCGCCTTTCTTCCGATGGACAGTCCTTGCTGTCGGGAGGTCTCCCCTCAGAAAACGACGCCTGGGGTTCTTGGAGTCGATTGATCCTAGCAGGCTGCGGAAAAACGCCCACGCTTCTTGTGTTTGAAAGAGCGCGGCCTTAGCCGCTGAGGTACGCTTGCTGGTCAGAAATGCAGTTTTTCTGCGGCCGTCTAGTGGATGAACTTGTAGTCGACGATCGAGGCGGCGAGACCGACGTGTCCCTCTTCGGAGTCGCGCTCGGGCGAGCCTTTGGCGCGCATCACGCGTCCCTGACAGACTACGTTGGAATTCTTCTGGCCTGAAATCTCTTCCGGCATCTCAAAGACCATTTCAATCAGGGCGTTCAGGGGCAGCGACTGCGGTCCCAGAAAGAGCACGCCACTCTGGCTGATGTTTTCAATGATGCCTTCATACCAGGTGCTGGTGCGGTTTACCCGGAAGCGCAGCGGAATGTCGAGTTTGAGGCGGCGCGCCCGCGGGACCCAGGTCGGCCGCTTCTCCCGGGAATGGCTCCGGCGGATACCGGTCTCCGGCTTGTGCTCCACCCGCTCGGTCCGGCGCATGGTCGCCCAGTCGTATTTGTACTCGGCGGCGCACAGCAGGCAGACCTGGTAATAATCGCCATCCGCCCCGCGGCGGGGCCAGGAAAACTCGTGGGAGCAGCGCCCAAGCATAAGCACATCCATAATTTTCTGCGGCATGATTGGTTACTTCCGGGTCACTGAAGCCTCAGACGCAACGCCATCATCGCGCGAAGGGGAGACTTTGGGTAGGTTACCTTCGTGCAGTAATCGTGACGGTCCGTCCCCATGATGGAGACCACGTTGAGGGCTTATCGCCGTTTACCCCGACCCGCGCAATCGCCCCGTTTCGCCGCCCTCGCGGACCAACTCTGGGGCCCTCCCTCGTCCCAGACGGCCGCAAAGTCGTGTGTGGATCATCCTGAACGCTGCAAAGCTTTCCTCAGGTTTTCCACAGCCACCTCACTTTCGGCCTGTGACAAACAACCTTCGCCCCGAAAACGGAGCGGACATGTATCATCGCCCCATGAATGCCCCGCTCGCCGATCTCGCGGTGTTCATCCTGGCGGGAGGTAAGAGCACGCGGATGGGAACCGACAAAGCTTTCGTGTTGCTCGACGGACGCACCTTGATCGAGCGGGCCTTGGAGGCAGGTCGGGCCGTGAGTTCCGACGTTCGAATCGTTTGCCCTGGGGAACAGGGCCAGGCGGCTAGGGTTCAGCCATTTGCTCCGGTGGTCCAGGATCGGTTTCCCGGTTGCGGGCCGCTGGCCGGCATTCACGCCGCGCTGTGCACATCGACCAGAGAATGGAATCTGATGCTCGCCGTTGACTTGCCCTTTGTGACGCCGGCGCTGTTCGAGTTCCTGGCCGCAATAGCGCGTGGCTCCGGCGCCATCGTAACTGTCCCACGCGTTGCCGGGCGGCTTCAACCTCTCTGTGGCGTTTACCGGCGTGAGTTCGCCGACACCGCCGAGAATTCGCTTCGCGCCGGCCGTTATAAGATCGATGCATGCTTCGATCCCGACCAGACGCTGGTGGTGGGCGAGGACGAATTACAGGAGGGCGGCTTTCCTGCGGAGATGTTCTGCAATCTGAATACGCCAGAGGAATTGGCGACGCACTCAGGACGCCTGATTACTGACCTCTGACTTATGCCCGACGAACCCAAGCCCGCGCCTTACATCGAGTTTCGCGACGTGTGCAAAGCGTTTGGCGACAACGTCGTCCTCGATCATGTCGACTTCAATGTGCTTCCCGCCGAGACGGTTTGCATTCTCGGCCGCAGCGGCGTGGGCAAATCGGTCTCGCTGCATCACATCATGGGATTTCTCAAGCCTGATTCCGGCCGCGTGATCGTCGCCGGCGAAGACATCACCGATTACACCGAAGAGCAACTCGAGCCGATTCGCAAGAAAGTCACCATGGTCTTTCAGAACGGCGCGCTGTTTGACTCGCTCAGCGTGGGTGAGAACGTGGCCTTTCCACTCCGCGAATCGAGGGAACTGACCGAAGACCAGATCTACCAAATCGTCGACGGTTTGCTGCAGATGGTCGGCGTGCAGGAGATGCGCGATCTGCTGCCTTCCGACTTATCGACCGGGATGAAGCGGTCTGTGGCCATTGCCCGGGCGCTGGCGGCCCGGCCCGAATGCGTCCTGTACGATGAGCCCACCACGATGGTCGATCCGCTGATGGCGCAATTGCTCGGCGACTTGATCAAGCGGCTGAAGATTCAGTTGAACTTGACCAGCATCGTCGTCACCCACGATATGCGGCTCGCCGAGAAGCTGGCCGACCGCGTCGTGTTCCTGCACGAAGCGCGCGCGATTTTCTTCGGAACTTATGCGCAGATGGAAAAAGATCCGCATCCGATCATTCAGGAATTTCTACAGCTGGATGAGTTGAAGATCGAAGCGTAAGAACTGGCCCCTGCCGCTAGAATCCCTGCTCGACGAGATCTTCCACTGTCAGAAAGCTGTCGGTCAATTCCGGTTTCGTCATCATCTTCTCGACATACTTCGCGATCAAGTCAGCTTCCAGGTTCACCGGATCGCCCGCCTGGAGCGAACCGAGATTCGTCATTTCGACGGTGTGGGGAATAATGGCGATCGTGCAGCACGTCTTTTCGAGCTTGGCGACGGTGAGGCTGATGCCTTCGATCGAGATCGATCCCTTAAAGACCGTATATCGAGCGACGTCTTCGGGAAGCTCGATCTCGAGCCACCAGTTCTCGGAGTCAGAGATGCGATCGAAACGGACGAGGCGGCCGACGCCGTCAACGTGTCCCTGCACAATGTGCCCGCCGAAGCGTCCATCGGCTTTCATGGGCAGTTCCAGGTTGACCAGCGCGCCTTCCTGAATTCGCGAGAATGACGTGCGCGTCCAGGTTTCGGGAGCGAGATCGGCGCAAAACGAGCCGGTCTTGATGTCGAGCGCCGTCAGGCAGACGCCGCTGACCGACACGCTGTGGCCGGCGGCGAGCTCTTTCGGGGTACGCTCGGCAGCAATCGTGATGCGGCGGTTTTCGCCACGTTGCTCGATTCGCGTGATTCGTCCAACCTCTTCGATGATGCCAGTAAACATGAGACCTCCGTGGGGAACGGAGTATTCTAAACCCGGCGTTCGACTGTCGGAAGTGAGCATTCGGCTAATTGCTATTCTCCGTACGGATCGCGCAGGTATCCTTCGACGGCGAAGTCTTCGCCGAAGCGATGCAGGTTCACGCGCTTGACCTGCGCGGCCTGGCTCATGTGACGAAAACCGGTGCCGGCCGCGAACGGGATCGAGCCGGTACCGGCCAGAATCTTCGGCGCATAATACAGGAAAACCTTGTCGACGACCTTCGCGGCCAGCGCGGCCCAGTTCACCGCGGCCCCGCCTTCGATCATGACGCTCGTGATCTGTTGTTGGCCGACGTGGCTCAGAATGGAAGGCAAATCCGGCCGCCCATCGGGCTCGGCTGCAGGAACGGTCTCCACGCGCACGCCGTTCTGCTCGAGCCGACGCCGTCGCTCGTCGTAATCTTTCTGCTGAGCCGCCGACGAGCAGAAGACCAGAACGTCGTTTCTTCGCTCCGCGGCCACGCTCTGCACCAGGCGCGATTCCGCCGGCAACCGAAGACGCGAATCGAGAATCACCCGCAGCAACGGACGGCGCCTTGGCTTCCCGCTGCGATCGGTCAGCAAGGGATTGTCCGAGAGAATCGTCCCCACTCCCACCAGAATCGCGTCGTGTTCATGCCGCAGTTCCTGCACGTGAGCCCGAGCGATTTCGCTGGTGATCCAGTTGCCGGAGAATCCATCGCTCGGCGCGTCGCTGCCGGGCTCCTGAGGTGGCGGGGCAATCTTGCCGTCAAGCGTCATCGCCGCCTTCAGCGTCACCAAGGGCATCGCGTGACGGATATATCGCGCAAAGGCCTCGTTGAGACACCGGGCCTGTTCTTCGAGCCGTCCGACTTCGACGTGGACGCCGGCAGCGCGCAATCGTTCGAAGCCGAGTCCGCTGACTTTTGGGTTGGGATCGGGCATCGCCGCCACAATCCGATGAATTCCCGCGGCGATCAGCGCATCGGTACAAGGGGGCGTGCGGCCCTGATGAGCGTGGGGCTCCAGATTGATATAGAGTGTGCCGCCTCGAGCTCGGGCTCCGGCGGCTTCAAGAGCGCGAATCTCGGCGTGTTTCACGCCGTCGTACGTGTATGTTCCGCTGCCAACCACCTCACCGCGCGAGTCGGTAATGACCGCGCCGACGTAGGGATTCGGCGAGGCGAGTCCGACGCCGGCCCGGGCGAGTTCGAGCGCGCGCTGCAGGAGCTGTTCGTCGGCGGAGTGGGTGGCCATGAAAGGAGAATCTAACACGAAGGGAAAAGCGGGAGGATAATCCAGCGGCATGCCCGGCCAAAATACTCGACGAGGCAACTTGGTGCACAGAACCTTCGGCAGGAAGAAAGCACCTCAGGATGGCAATCGTGGACGATCGCACGCTGCGACCACGCTCCGCCTCACCGCGAACCGGGGTTCGTCCAGCCGCCTGGGTCGAATCACCTATTCGAACAACGAGTCCACAAACTCTTTCGGGTCGAAGGGAAGCAAATCGCCGACTTTCTCGCCAACACCGACGAAGCGGACGGGCAAACCTAGTTCGCGGGAGATTGCGACTACCACTCCGCCTTTGGCGGTGCCGTCGAGCTTTGTCAATACGATTCCGGTGACGCCCGCGGATTCGGTGAACATCCGCGCCTGCTGCAAGCCATTTTGGCCGGTGGTTGCGTCCATGACCAGCAGGGTCTCGTGAGGAGCGCGCGGGATGATGCGCTGCGCGGTGCGCCGCATCTTCTCCAGTTCGGCCATGAGGCTCGTCTTGGTGTGCAGACGTCCGGCGGTGTCGACAACCACATAGTCAACTTTCCGGGCCACCGCCGCCTGCAGCGCGTCGAACAACACTGCAGAGGGATCGCCGCCTGGCTTGGTCTTGATCACTTCAGTACCGGTACGCTGTCCCCAGATTTCGAGCTGGTCGATAGCCGCTGCGCGAAAAGTGTCGGCAGCACAAAGTAAGACGTTTTTTCCCTGCGAACGAAACACTTGCGACAGTTTGCCGATCGTGGTTGTTTTGCCCGTGCCGTTGACGCCGACCACCAGAATGACCTCCGGCGTGCCATCGACTTTCTCGACCGGCTGCGAATTCGCGGCGGCCAGGATGGCGAGCAGCTCTTCCTTCAACAAACGCTTCAGTTCCTCCACATTTTTGATCTGCTTGCGATCGGCCTTTTCGCGCAGTCTGCCAAGCACCTGCTCGGTCGTGGCCGTGCCCAGGTCGGCGCCAATCAGCGACGCCTCGAGATCATCGAGGGTATTGCGGTCGATCTCCTTGCCGATGGAAACAACGGCTTCGATGCGGTCGGCGAGATTCTCCCGCGTGCGAGTGACCGCCTGCTTCATGCGGTCCAGGAAGCCGGTCTTCTTCTCTTCCTCAAGACTGCCAAACAAAGTCTGAATCATAATCGGGCTACTGTCGATTATACGGGGAAGGCAGCGGACCGACGGCGGACTTGAGACGGGGTGCGACGGGCCAGGCGTTTGCGGACTAGACTCGGGTCCGCTCCAGCGAGGAATTCTCCACGGTCAGGACTTCCGAGGCCGCAACGGGCGCGTCGGATGGTGGAGCAGGAACAGCCACGACCGGCGGAGGAGAAATGGGCCGCTTGATGGTGAAGCGCTGAATGCGAATCTCGCCACGCGCGTACACGGCCAATAGCGCGGCCACAGCATCCGGGTCAAGCCGCTTGCCGGCGAGGTTCTTGATAATCTGCAGCGCCTGTTCCGGGGTATGAGCCTGCTGGTAAGGCCGGTTCGTGGTCAACGCATCAAACGTGTCGGCGACGGCGATCACGCGAGGCAACAGTGGAATCTGATCACCCGTGAGCCCATAAGGATATCCTCGACCATCGAGGGCTTCGTGGTGCAGCTCAATGCCCGGCAGCATTTCGGCCAACTGCGTGACCGGGCGAAGGATATTCGCGCCCTTGGTGGTGTGCGTCTTCATCACTTCGAACTCTTCCTCGGTGAGCGCTCCCGGCTTCTTCAGGATGTGGTCTTCAATGCCGATCTTGCCTACATCATGGAGCTGGGCTGAGATCTGCAGCGTCTCCATGAAGGTGGCATCGAGATTCATCTCTTTCGCGATGAGCAACGAGTAACGCGTAACTCGGTCGGAGTGACCGCGGGTGTACGGATCTTTTTCGTCGACTGCTCCGGCCAGCATTTGAATCGATCCCATGAACAAGGCGCGGTTTTCTTCCGCCGCGCGCTTCAGATCTTCGACGAAGTGCTCGAGCTCTTCAGACATGGAATTGAACGTCTGCGCCAATTCGCCGATTTCGGTGCGGCTGCGCAGATCGACGCGATGCGAGAAGTCGCCGTGGGCGAGGGCGCGGCTGGATTGAGTGAGCACATGCAGCGGGTTGGTGATGCGGCGCGCGGCGAAAATGCTGACCAGAATGCTCAGCAGCACGACGCCGATGGCGAGAAGCCGGGCGATGCGCTGCATTTCATAGATGCTGCTGTACGCTTCGCGGCGCGGCTTTTGCACGATCACGGCCCAGTTGAGCGCGGTCACCGGACTGTAGGTGCCCAGCATTTCGACGTGCTCGGAGCCGCTGTTGACGGTGAACTCGCGGGTTTCGGCGAGCTGTGCCTTGTTGTCGCTCTCGACGAAGCGCCGGACGATGTCGAAATTCTTCATCTCCTGTCCGGTGGCGTATTCGGGCGTGGCCGCGGCAACCAGGCGTCCCTGGGCATCGACGACATAGGGGGTGAGCCCGCCGCCGCTGACTTCTTGCAGGCGGCGGATCAGGAATTGCAGATCGACGACCGAAGCAATCATTCCCAGAAAACGCTGGTCGTATTGCACCGGCTCGCTGACCAGGAATACCGTGCGCTGGGACTTTCCTTCCCCGACTACCAGAGTCTGCCCGCTGTAGACTCGACCGTCGCGAGCCGCGGTAAAAGCTCGCTCCAACTCGCGCTGCAGGAAGGCATCCGGGGCGATACGCCCCGCCGAGATACCTTTCGCATCGGAATTCAGCAGCGTGGCGTAGGCAATCTCGTCAGAGGAAGAAACAAAGTTTTCCAGCAGGGCGCGAAGTTCGGGAGATTCGATGCTCTTGTCGCCGATGTTGCCGCCGCTGGAGATTTGTATCGCGGAAGAAAGATTCTCTAGCATCATGCGCAGCGAGCGTTCATGCTGCGATAGATCGTCGGCGAGCGAGCGCGTTATGGTGTTCTGCAGCATCATCTCATCCCGCTTCAGGCCCTCGGAGTTCTTGGCCTCGACCTGTGTCGAGTAGAAATACATCGGGACGGTGCTGATGACGAGGAGCACGCCAAGAATGACGTATAAAATCGGGATGCGGCCCGGGGCAGGCGTGCTGGAGGACAAGCTTCTCCCTTCACTTGTCGCGGACGCCGGAGGCGAGGTGGCGGCAGTTTTCACCGTACTCCTAGAATTTTACTGTCGCCGGAGGACAATCCAGCTGAAAAGCAGACCTCATCGCCATTACCAAAGTACCTTTTAGAAGTGCCGTCTGGCGCGGCTTTTCGACGGATCGACGCTTTTGAAGACCATGCGACGGTCGACGGATCTGGACTCATCCGGCCACGTTCAGAGGCTCCCGAGTCGTTCTTCGCGTACACTTCTCACACCTCTCCACCATGCCCACGCTCACGGCCTTGCTTCACACAGAAAATGACGCCTTGCGACTCGGCCGCTGTCTGGAGACACTCTATCCCTGCGACAGCGTAATCGTCGTCGATCATGGCTCGACAGATGCCACCGTTGGCGTGGCTCGAGAATATGGGGCCAGGGTTGTGGCTGCGGGAACTCATGGTTCAGCGGACTCCTACGTCCAGCCCAGCCGTGCGGCATGGATCCTTTGCCTCGATCCAAGGGAGTCTCTGACGGAGAGCCTGGCAGCCAGCCTGTTCGAGTGGAAATTAGAATCGAGACCTGACTGGAAGCAGTTCTTCCAACTTCATCGCCGAGCAGAGCCGGCGCCTGTATTCGCGCTGCTCGTGCGCGAAGAGACGCCGGAAGGCTGGACGGCAATCCCGACCCCTGAGACTCGCCTCGTTCCTCCTACCTGGAATCGCTGGGTGGGCAGGTTTCCTGCAATTGAACCTTCGTCCGTCTCCCTGGAAGGCGAACTGCTGCGCTTCGCCTTCCCTTGACTGCCCTCAGGAAAGAGACGTGGAGGCCGTTCTTATTTGGCCGGTAGCCTCATAAGTCACATCTGCATGTGATTTCGATCACAGTCCACCGGAAATCCTCGTGCCTACACTCTTCTGTTGTGCGTTTCTCGGGCCTTGACCGGCCGTCTTCAAGGCTTGCCCGGCCCAGGAGGAAGATATGCGTGTAATGAAATTCATCACTTTGGCAGTCGTTGCTGTGGCGATTTCGGCCTTCGCCTTCGGCCAGGAGACGCCAGCTCAGACCGCCCCGACGGTCAAACATGTTCCAATCCCCGCCACCCCGGCCAACTCCGGCAAGGCGATGTTTGAGAACTACTGTGCGGTCTGCCATGGGAAAGACGCCAAGGGTGAAGGCCCGGCGGCCTCCGCCATGAAGACTCCACCGACCGACCTGACGCTTCTGGCGCAGAAAAACAACGGGAAGTATCCAGCCGCTCACGTGGCGGCCGTAATTCGCGGACAGGCGTCGTTGCCTTCGCACGGGAGCCCGGATATGCCGGTGTGGGGTCCGCTGTTTTCGAGCATCAGCCAGGGCCATGACGCTCAGGTGCAGCAACGAATCGCCAACCTGGTGAAATACATCGAGACCTTGCAAGCAAAGTAAGCGGCAGGAGACGGCCGTCGTATCACCCTCGAGGTCCGGGACGCGAGCATCGCGTCCCGGACTTTCCCGCCGGGGCCAACCCGTGGACTCTCAGGCCGCGTAAGGCATGCATCAACGCCTGCGCGCCCCTTGGCCGTATGGGCAGTGACTTCAGTACCTTAGTGTCCGCTCTGCTTACCAACTTATAATCCACATAGAGCCAGTAAAGAACGACCAGCGAAAGATCAGCAGATTTCTGCGTTCTTGTGGAAAGGCCGAAGCGCAAATCAAGGCCTCTTCCCGGGATCGCCAAGGAACGCGTGGACCCGCTTTTTGCAACCGCGATTTTCGGGCTGGGGCTTGCCTTTGGCAGCTTCCTGAACGTGTGTATCTACCGATTGCCTCTGGGCTTGTCGGTGGTGACTCCGCGTTCAGCCTGTCCGAAGTGCAAGCAACCGATCGCCTTCTATGACAATCTGCCCGTGTTCAGCTGGATCATTCTGGGCGGGCGCTGCCGCCACTGCAAGAATTCGATCTCACCGCGCTACCTGCTGATTGAACTGCTGACGGGCTTGCTGTTCGTGGGCTGCTACTGGTATTTCGGACTCACCCTGTCGACCGTGAAGCATTGTGCATTCGCGTTTCTGTTGCTCGGGCTGATCTTTACCGACGCCGAGACCAAGTTGTTGCCGGATAAGCTCACGCTGCCTGGTTTGGCGATCGGAATCCTCTTCAGCCTGCTGGTTCCGGTCAGCGATCTGGCGACACAGTTTCTGCCCGGCATGGTGAATCTGCCGTTCAGCAGCGATGTCATGATGCGGATTCTGTCGCTCGTCGATTCCCTACTGGGAGCGGCGCTCGGAGCGTCGTTTATTTACGGGGTGGGACAAATTTACTTGCGCTGGCGCGGGATGGAAGGAATGGGCTTCGGCGACGTCAAGCTGATGGCGATGGTCGGCGCATTCCTGGGCATGAAGCTCACGATCTTCACAATCTTCACCGCGTCTCTGGCAGGATCGATATTCGGCTTGACGACCGTACTGATCGTCTGGCTGAAACGCACGCATCGCTTCATGAAGCGGCTGGCCGACGCACAGGCGGCGCGCCGCCGGGGATGGCAATCCGCGCAGATGGTTTACCGCTATTACCAGATGCCCTTCGGCGTCTTTCTGGGCACCATGGCGATGGTGGCTTTCTTCTTTGGCGATCGATTCCTGCATTGGTATGGGAGGCTCTGGTGAAACTCCTGGCCAACCCGCTGGCGCTGCGAGCAGCCGTCGTGCTGTTCTTCGCGACGTTCGCCTTTCTGATGGGGCTGATCCTCATCCGCATGCTGCGAAAAAACATTGACGAGGAAGCTAATCTTTCGGCCGATGGATCGCCGACACTCGAGACTCTGCCGCTGCACCTGTACAACACGGTCATCCAGCAGCTGAAACAGCAGAAACACGAATTGCAGGTGCAATCCCAGGCGGAGCAGCATCGTGCCCGCACGACCGAAACTTTCAGCCAGGCCGTTCTATCGAACTTGTCGAGTGGAGTGCTCGTATTCGGCCCGGCCGGTCTGGTGAAGACCAGCAATCCGGCCGCAAAAGAGATCTTGGGCTTCGCCTCCGCCACCGGCATGAGCGCGGAAGACATATTCCGCGGCGCCGTCATCCGCAGGACCAGCAATATGACCGAATCAGGCGAGGCGGCTGAAGATTCAACCGAGACGTCGGGCCCGCCTCCGCTGACGCTGGCCGACGAAGTCGAGGTCGTACTGCGCGGCGGCGGCAAACGACGCGTGGTCCAGGCGGAATATGAAACGCCCGCAGGCGAAACGCGATTCCTGGCAGTCACGGTTTCTCCGGTGCCAGCCCCAGACGAGAGCCTGCTTGGTGTCGCGTGCCTGATTAACGATCTGAGCGAAGTGGAGCAGATCCGGCGGCAGCAGGAGCGGCATGGAGAGCTGTCGGCGGAGATGGCGCTGCAACTGCGTTTGTCGCTGACCACGATTGCGGGTTACGCACAGCAGCTGGCTTCGAACCGGGATCCGGAGATGGCGCGCCAGTTAGCGGCTGACATCGCCGAAGAGTCGCTGCGGCTTGATCGCAATATTGGAGGATTTCTCAGCGAGAAACAGGCGGCTGCGGCGGCCAGCGGGAGAGGAAACAGTTCGTCCGGACTATAAAGAGCGAGGGAAAACCGTCGCCGATTCAGTGACTTTGGTACGCACAGGATTTCAAGGAACAGAAGGTGAGGGTTATGAAACAAATCGTATACAGCGGCATGGCAATCGCGGTGTTCGTGGCTGCAATCGGTCTTCGCGCCGGAGCACAGACTCAGCCCACGTCGAACACGCAAACCACGAACAGCGGGCAGTCGCTGGGGGATTATGCCCGGCAGGTTCGCAAAACCTCGGCGCCGACTTCCAAAGCGAAGGTGTTCGATAACGACAACCTGCCCAAGGAAGACTCGCTCTCGATCGTAGGCCCGCCGCCGGAACCGACCGCTGACGCCTCCGCCACAAAATCGGACCAGGAGGCAGCGCCCGCCTCGGGCGACAACAAGACCCAGGCTGGAGCAACTTCGGGGTCCGACACAAAAACGGCCACAGCCGGCACGACTGACGACAAAAGCGGTGCGCCCAAGGCTCCGGAAGAGGACGAAGCCGCGAAGCAGGCTGCCTTGAAGCAGTGGAGCGACCGAATCAGCGCCCAGAAGGACCAGATCAGTTTGCTGGAACGCGAATTGAACGTGCTGCAGCGCGAATACCAGATTCGCGCCGCGGCCATGTACGCCGATGCCGGCAACCGCCTTCGCAATCAGGCCGATTGGGACAAGCAGGACGCTGACTACAAGCAAAAGATCGCGGACAAGCAGAAGGACTTGGATGACGCCAAACAGAAGCTCGACGACATGGAGGAGAGCGCGCGCAAGGCAGGCGTTCCTGATTCAGTCCGCGAACCCTAAACACAGTTGACTCTGGCAGATAGGAGCGCCGTAATTCATTTTCGGCGCTCTTTTTGTTTTATCGCTGCGGAAGCCGCAGCCCGTCGATCTGCTTCAAATGATGGAGTCCGTGGACCAGATGGAACTCCCTCCACTCGGCGCCGCTCAGTGGTCCGAGAAATGGATGATCCAGCAACTTCCCTTTTCCCAATTGATGTTCGACACTTGTGATCGCGGCATCAAGCTCTGCGATTCTCGGCACAATCTCGGCGATTATCACGTCCGTGGACAATCCTCGCGGCCTGGCGAACGCCGGCGCTTCCCTGCCTGTCGGCATGTAGTGGAGTCCGAGCACAACCAGCTTTCGCACTCGCGCCGTCAAGGTGGGCGCGGTCACTCGGGGCGCTCCCGCATCAGAGACCCGCTGCAGCCCTTTGATGGTCCCGGTATAAGTCAGGTATAAGTGTTCGAAGATCTCGCCCGCACACCATTTTCCCGGCAGACGCCGCTCTAAAAGATCCGGAGACATTCCGCTCACCGTCTCTTGCACCCGCCGCTGCAGCTCTTGCAGAGGGGAATCCAATTCGGACACTCACCTTCCCATCAACTTCGGTTAGAATGTTGCGCGAAATCAAAACCCACTGAGATTTATAACAGGAAGGACGCCAATGAAGATGGCTCATCTCGCTGGCCCTGAGACCGAAGCACGTAGAGCGACGTTTGGAACCGCTTCCGACCCCGGCTGGACTCCAGGTCCCGAAACCCGAAGACTGCTCCCATCATGGTGCGCTGCGGTCGCGATGATGTTGCTGCTCACTCTGCTCAGCGGCTGTACGTCACAGTCGAGCAATCCGGAAACGGCTAAGCCGGAACCCAAGACACCCGATCTGATTACGGCCCGCTCCGCCTTCCAGAAAGTCTATGTTGCGGCACGCGGCTGGAACCAGGATGCCAAGCCGTACCGGCTGGAGTCGATCACCACCACCGACAGCAATGGCCACGACGGCAAGTCGGCGATGTGGCGCGGCAGCTTCGCTTCTCCGGCGATGCGCTCGGAAAAGTCCTTCACCTGGTCCGGCAGCACAGCGGAAGGCGCGCCGGAACGCGGCGTCAATCCCGGCACCGAAGACAGTTACAGCCCAACGAACTCTTCGACCCAGGTCTTTGATATGGCCTTCCTGAAGATCGACTCCGATCAGGCTCTGGAGACGGCGCAAAAGCACGGCGGAGACAAGATCCTGGAAAAGGACCCGGCCACCCCGATTCTTTATGTTTGCGATTGGAACCACAATACCAACCAACTGATCTGGCATGTCATCTATGGAGCGAGCCGGGATAACGCCAAACTGACAGTCTCGCTGAACGCCTCCACAGGCGACTTTATCCGGGTGGAAAAGTAACCGCCCGGCCTGCGCCACTGAACCACGACCCTGGGGAAAAACCGCCGGCTTTTGCGCGCTATGCCTTTCGGTTGCGCTCGCCGTCATGCTGGCGCATTTGCGCCGAGATTTGAGAGAAGAACCGATTCAGGGCCTCTACAGAATTGAGAGCGCGGTGCAGAGTCTGTGGGTCGCCGAATTTCACGATGTCTTGCGGAGAGTACTGCAAACGAATCCGATCGGACGCGCATTGCGCGCTCAACAGCTCGACCGCGGCCGCCGCCAGATCGGCCGTGAGGCGGGCAACATCCACCTGCTTGCGCACTGCTGGTACCATCTACGACTCCTTCATTCCAAGTAGGAAGACATACGCAGGCGGGTTTTGGGGAGCCGTTTGTGGGGTGACTGCCGTGGTTTGCGGCTCCGGCGAAACCCGCCTGTGTAGTGCTTCGTTGGTTGTTATTTCAATTAGTATACAGCGTTAACGAAACGCTGTGCAAGTAATTATTTTGCAGAGAATTGCCGGATTATTCCAACGCGGAGGGCTATTGCCTCGTCAACCCGATCCTCAACTGGAAGAGCGCATTCTAGCCGCCGCTTCGAAGCTATGGGCCCGCGGTGGGGAAAAGGGCCTCACCATGCGGGCGGTGGCCCGCGCGGCCGGAACCACTACGCCCACCGTCTACGAGCGTTATCGCAACCGCAATGACATTCTCCGTGCCCTGCGCCTTGAGACCCGCAATGAGCTTTTTGCGGCCATCCGGAATACCCGCGATCTCGATGAGATGATCGAGCGCTACCTGCAGTTTGCTCTCGAGCACAGGCACGCTTATGAAGTGCTGTTCGATGGAGTCGGCAAATCCCCTTCTCTGCACGAACCCTGGCCGACATTCAACCTGATGCGGGACTGGCTGGCCAAGCGCCTCGGAGGAAGTCCCCGGGAGCAAAACCGGCTGATGCTGGCGATCTGGTCTCTGATGCACGGCGCGGCCATGCTGATTATTCGGGGACATTTTGAAGGAGCCCTGCGCATCCAGACCGTGCGCTCCTGCATCGACGCGATTGAAGCCATCCTCGCGTGTGTAGCGCAGAATAAACACTTCGCCGCTTCCGGACCGGCGTGGCCGCCTCATTTGATCCTGGGAGAGGGCCGCGAGAGCCGCGTGGACAATCACGCTGCCGCAGATGATTCCGGAGCCAAGCGCAAGGGCAAGAGACGAAAGGCCCGCCGACCCCGTCGCACGATCCCGGGATAACCGACAACAAACCACGACTACTTCGCGGATTTAGCGCTGGCGGTCGGATTCTTCAGCCGGTCCATGGCCTTTCTGGCATGTTCGGCTTCGGGACCATAAGGCAGGATCTTCAGGTAGTTTTCGTACTGCTGGATCGCCTCATCTGGTTCATCCATCTTTTCCAGGCAGACGGCGAGCCGGTACGTCGTTATGGCGTCATTGCTCTTGTAAAACAGTGCCTCCCGGTAACGGTCTTCCGCCGCCTTATAGTTTTTCCGCTTGAAGTAGAAGTCGCCGACCTCGATGTCTTTCGCCGCCTTGTGCGGGTTCCAGGGATGCATTTCGTTTACGTCCGCATCGCTGGAGCCGGCTGTGGCTGCCGCAGCATCGGAGTTCCCGGGATGCGCTCTGGCGTCGCCGGGTGGCGGGCTCAAATCAATCTCGGTGGATTTGCTGGAGCTTTCTCCCGCCTCATTGTCGAGGGCACGAACGTTGATCGTGTCCGAATTGGGAGGAATCAAATCGGGCGGCGGCGATGGCTTATCGTTCGACTGAGAGTTTTGTGTCGAAGGTTTGGCTGGAGCGGAAGCGGCGGGCGCGGAAGAGTTTTGTCCCCAGGCACCGGGACCGCAGGCAAACAGCAATACCAACAGCCATCGACTCATAGACTTCATTCTAAACCGCTAAACATGGGCGGCGCGGAATCCCTGCAGGCAGCGGCGGACCGTCTCCAATTCGGAGAAGCGGCTGCCTTCCTGTTCAACGAGGTAATATTCCACGCCACCGGCGGTTTCCGCGGCATCAAAGATCGCCTTCCAATTGGCCACGCCTTCGCCAAACAAGGTTTTGTAACCGATGGCTGGATCGCGCGACCAGTCTTTACAATGGATGGACCGAATACGCCCCGGGTTGGCTCGAATCCAGGCCACCGGATCGCCCCCCGCTTCCAGGCAGGTGCCCACGTCCAGCTGCAACATGATGAAAGGCTTGGTGTTGGCTGCGATCACCTCCATGGGCATCTTCCCGCCAATCGGCTTCCACTCCGCATCGTGATTGTGATAGCCCACGCTCAGGCCTGCGGGCTTAAGCGCGTCCGCCGCGGCATTTAGGCGATCGGCTAGCGCCTTCCATCCATCCAGATCCGGCTTCGGATCGCTCCATGCCTGCACCATGTACCGCGTGCCGAGAATCCGATTCAATTCGCGGGCGTGATCGATTTTTGCCGCAGTGAAGTAGTCTTCGTCATTGTGAGTCGAGTAGCAGCGCAGACCGAGATCGTCGAGCAGCTTCCGCATCTGCTTTGCGTCAGTTTCAGTCCAATCAAAATAAGGGGCGTAGAACTCGACACACTGGTATCCCATTTGAGCGACGGCGCGCACCGTGCCTTGCGGGTCCTTCTGCAAGTCGTTCCGGACGGAATAGAGTTCAAGCCCGACAGGAATGGATTTGGATGCGGGAAAGGCTGAAGCAACTCCGCGCAGAGCCCATGGCAGCATGGCCGCCATGCCTAGAAAAGATCGCCTGGAAAGATTTGCGTGTGCCATGGCAGCCATCTTACGCCGGGGGGTTGCGAGGCCGAAGGAGAAATCAAGAAGAAAACACGAACCTTCCGGCCTGCCTGGAGCATCTTTAGACTCTGCGTAATCGGGAGTTGCAACGGAAAGACACGGATGCCAACACAATCGGCGCAAAGCACGTCAGCTCCCGGAATCACGAATCCCTGGCTGGTTGCGATTGCGGTAATGTTGGCAACCTTCATGGAGGTGTTGGACACTTCCATCGCCGCGGTCGCGCTGCCCTACATCGCCGGCAGCCTCTCGGCAACCAATAACGAGGCGACCTGGGTCCTTACCAGTTATCTGGTTGCCAATGCCATCGTGTTGCCGGCCAGCACCTGGTTTTCGCTGCGCTTCGGAAGAAAAAGATTTCTGATCGCGTGCATTGTGATCTTCACGGTCTCGTCTTTCGCCTGCGGGGCGGCGACTAGCCTCGCGTTCATTTTGATTGCGCGGGCGATACAGGGCGCCGGAGGGGGAGCACTGCAGCCGCTTTCGCAGGCCATCCTGCTTGAAAGCTTTCCGCCGGAAAAACGTGGCAGTGCCATGGCCGTATTTGCCTTGGGCGTTGTCGTCGCCCCGGTCCTTGGTCCGACGCTCGGAGGCTGGCTGACCGACGCTTATTCCTGGCGGTGGGCGTTTTACATCAATGTCCCCGTGGGCATTTTTGCGGTCTTCATGATCTCGCGTTACGTGCAGGATCCTTCGTATGTAAGAGAAGCGAAACCGGGCAAACTCGACGGCATGGGCCTTGGCCTGTTGGCCGTCTGGCTGGCCTGCCTGCAAATCGTTCTCGATAAAGGACAGGAGGACGATTGGTTCGGCGCAACCTGGATCCGGTGGGCAGTCGTGGTTCTGGTTGTCTGCCTGGTGCTGTTTCTGATTCGCGAGTTTCGGCACAAAAGTCCGCTGGTTGACCTGCGAGTATTTCGACACCGCAACTTTACGCTGGGCTGCTTGCTGATCGGCCTGTTTGGAGCCGCAATTTATGCGCTGGTCACGCTGCTTCCCCTCTTCTACCAGGAATTGTTGGGCTATACGGCGCTGGCGGCCGGCTGGGCCGTGAGTCCCCGCGGCATAGGAGCGATTATCGCGATGCCCATCATCGGATACCTGACAGCGAAAATCGACAACCGGTGGCTCATCGTCTTAGGTTTTGCAATGTTCGGCGTCGCCAGTTTGTGGTTCGGCGAAGTCGACCTCTCGATTGGGCAGTGGAGTTTTCTGTGGGCGATTCTTATCAGCGGCTTCGGCTCCGGCTGCGTCTTTGTGCCTCTGTCCACCACGACCATGGCTTTCCTCAAAAACGAGGAGATCGGCAATGCCAGCGGACTTTACAACTTGCTGCGCAACATCGGCGGAAGCATCGGAATCTCGGTGGTGAACACGATTGTGGCGCGGCACGAACAGCTTCATCGCAGCGAACTGGCTGCCTCTCTGGATCCCGGCAGGGTTACCGTGGAAGGCACGATCCGCGGGATGCAGAATTATCTTTCAGCCCAGGGATCATCAGCCACAGACGCCTTGCATCGCGCCTACGCCCTTATCGGAGCGGACTTGAACGCCCAGGCTCGGCTGTGGTCGTACGTCGATGATTTCCGCTACATGGCGCTGATTTGCTTCGGCTGCATCCCCATCGTTTTCGCCCTCAAGAAGTCAGTTGGACGGCGCGGGGCACTGCGAGCCGGCCACTGATCCAGGAAAACTTCACCCAGATGTAAGATCTCGACGAGCCGCCGCCGAGCGAGAAGAAGATTGCGTATCCCTGCCGCTCACCAAGGCGGGTTGAATGCGTCCCTGTAAGAACAGAGGACCCATGAATCGCTCTCGCTCTTTCCTGGTCGCTGCGGTCGCCAGTGTTTTCATCGTCTCCGTTCTGGGCTTCCGCAAGGCTCCGTCGGCAATCACCGCTGCTGACTCCGCCGGCGCGGTTATTCCCGGAGTCGCCATGCTGGAACCGCGTTCCGGACACAGCGCAACGCTGCTACCGGATGGCAAGGTCCTGATCGCCGGAGGCATGCGCCGCAACCAGGACTTCTACAGTTCGGCGGAGCTTTTCGATCCGGTGACCGGAAGGTTCCAGGCAACCGGGCAAATGCATGTCGCCCGCGTGGGCCAGGCGGCAGTCTTGCTGCGATCCGGGAAAGTACTCGTTGTGGGTGGGTGGATTGGGCACGGGGCCACCGATTCCGCCGAACTCTACGATCCCGCGAGCAGGAAGTTCTCGCTTGTCTCGAGGATGACGGCGGAGCGCGGGCGGCCCACCGCGACCCTGTTGCCCAACGGTGACGTTTTGGTTGCTGGGGGAGCCGACCATGATGCCCCTGGAGGAATCGCTTCAGCGGAGCTTTTCCGCGCCGACAGCCTGACATTCGAAGCGCTAGGCTCGATGCACGATGCGCGAATCGGACATACAGCGACTCTTCTGGACGACGGCCGCGTCCTAGTCGCCGGCGGACGCGGCGAAAGCGTGAATGCCTCTGCTGAACTTTACGATCCCAAGACCAGGCAATTCACGGTGACCGGGCCGATGGTCACTGCCCGCTACAAGCACATAGCAGGCTTGCTCCCTGATGGCAGAGTGCTGATTGCCGGAGGCTCGGATGCCCGTGATTGGCGGGGGACGATGAGCAGCGCGGAGATCTATGATCCCCACGCCGGCCGATTCACCGCGACATCACCGATGAGCGACAGCCGGTTCAAGCTTCCGGATGAAGCCGTGCGAATTGGCTCCGGCGAGTTGTTGATTGCAGGAGGAGGTAAAGACGTAGAGGTCTACAATCCTGGCACTGGGAGGTTTCTACTAGCCTCCGGGCAGTTGAGTGACTCCTGGCACTTCATGAGCGAAACGCGGCTGAAGGACGGTAGGATCCTGCTTGCGGGCGGCTATGCGGACAACGATCAGGCGACCTCGCAGACCTGGATCTATCGTCCGTGACTGGGCTTTTGCAGTACGACCTCGCGTCGCTCGACCTGTAGGCTCGGCGAGGTTCCCCTCGGCGGCTGATTTCTCCAGAGTAAGGCAGGTGCCGCCGCATCGTTCGAAGGCAAAAAAGCAGGCCGCTCAGGGGGAGGAGTCGAGCGGCCTGGTTGGCGAAGTCCTCCGGGGAGGAGGGTGAACTTTTGTCTACATCGAGGACGGATTGTTCTGTCCCGTGGTCGGAGTCGCGGCAGGCGCGTTGCTATCGACCGTGTTGGTCATCAGGCGTACGTCCACGCGGCGGTTGTCGGCGCGGCCGGTCGACGTCTTGTTTGACTCGAGCGGCTTGTCCTTGCCCAGGCCGATCACGTAAATCTTGTGCGCAGGGACGTTGTACTTGGATGCCAGATACTGGACCACGGCATCGGCGCGGCGTTGGCTGAGACCGTAGTTGTAATCCGCCGAACCCACTGAGTCGCACCCGCCCTCGAGAGCGATGATGTAGCCCTTGGTGGAGGCGATGCTGCCGGCGAGCTGGTCGAGAGCAGCCTTGGCCTTCGACGTCAGATTATCTCGGTTAAATCCGAACTTCACCGAGGTTTCGGCCACCGCATGATAGTTGTCGAGGTTGGCGACGGTGTTGGTCAGCACGCCGACACGGGTGTTGGCCGAGTCCGCCATCTGCTGCGCCTGCGTCGCGTTCTGACCAGCGGTCTGCGCTTTCTGATCAGCTTCCGCCGTCTTTGCATTCACGTTTGCCAGGCCGGCCTGCACGCGCGCGTCAACATCCTTGATGTCGCGCGTGTTCTTCGCCGTCATGTCGTCGAGCTCGTTGGTCTTGTTGATCAGCGGAGTCGTCTGCTGTTTCACATAATTCTTGCTGGCACAACCCACTGTGGCCGCCATACCGGCTGCCAGGCAAATCACTAACGAAGTGCGGGTCATAGGGATGAGGCTCCTTCTTTCAAACTTGTATGTTGCGCGCCTTGCGCGCCAAATCTCAAAGGCCCTGGGAATTAGCCGAATACTTACAAGTCCCGTTCCCACTTTTGCACGGGACATGCCAGTGCGCGGTACTCGGCACGCGCAAGATAAGTATATACGTTTCCAAGGGCTTGCAGAATATGGAAGGTTGTCTCAGGGCCTGGATTCTCGGCCCGGGAACGCAAACCCCACACTGAGGAATGGAAATTTTATACGGTTGGGCTCAGATTCAGGCTGATCGGGCAGTCTGAGGTGGCACTATTGAACGACCTTTTGCCCCAGCGATTTGCAGCCGTAGACTCGTAAGTCTTTTCGGAAACGATACCTGCGGCGATCATCCAATAGAATTGTGCCGTAGCCCCCCGGGAAATGGACCTTCTCGCCAAAATCCGGACGATTCCCCCCGAGCCGGGCGTGTACCTCTACAAAAACGCCGAAGGGGAGGTGATTTACGTCGGCAAGGCGAAGAACCTGCGCAGCCGCGTTTCCAGCTATTTTCATGAAGGCCGATGGGAGGACGCGAAGACGGGAACGCTGATTCGCGAGGCTGTCGACGTCGACTACATTGTGGTTGCCAACAACAAGGAAGCCCTGGCTCTGGAAAACAACCTGATTAAGCAGCGCAAGCCGCGTTTCAACATCCTGCTGCGCGACGATAAGACTTACCCGTACGTGAAACTCACATTGGGCGAGCGCTGGCCGAGGGTGTACGTGACCCGCCGTCTGCGCAGAGACGGCAGCGAATATTACGGGCCGTACTTTCCTGCGAATCTGGCTTACCGCATCGTCGACCTGGTTCATCGGCATTTTCTGATTCCTTCGTGCAAGGTCGATCTCACGCGCTTTCATCCACGCCCCTGCCTGCAGTACTACATCCGTCGCTGCCTCGGGCCGTGCGTGAAAGATTTGACTACGCCGGAGCTGTATCAGGAAGGCGTGCGGGATGTGAAGCTCTTTCTTGAGGGACGGCCGACGGATCTGGCCCGCTCGCTTCGCCAGCGCATGGAGGAAGCCGCTGCCGCACAGGAGTACGAACGAGCAGCCCGCTACCGCGATCTCATCTCGACCGTCGAGCAGTTGCAGGAACGACAACGCGTGGCGGCCGCCGAAGGGGACGATGCGGATGTCTTCGGTTATCACTACGAAAACGGGATGCTGGCGGTGAACCTGTTTCACATGCGCGGAGGCAAGATGGTCGACCGCCGCGAATTCTTCTGGGAAGACCTGCCAGAGTTTGCGGCGATAGCGAACCGCGAAACTGCAGCCGGTAGCGGAAGTTCGCCCGGCACCGGCGGCCGAGGGCCATTGCCCAGCGAGTCGCGCGAAAACCAGGCTTTTCATCCCGGCGAATTCTTCTCTGCCCTGGTCAAGCAACTCTATATCGGTCAGCCCTATGTGCCGCGCAATCTGTACATTCCGGTGGACTTTGAGGACCGGGAAGAACTCGAAGCTCTCCTCTCGGAGCAGAACGGCGAGCACCCGCGCAATGCGCGAGTGCACATCCTGGTGCCGCAGCGTGGCGAGAAGCGGTCACTGATCGATCTTGCCGGAAACAACGCCAAACAGTCCTATGACCAGCGCTTCCGCGTGCTCAAGCCGAATGCGCGCAAGATTCAGGAAGAATTGCAGGAAGCGCTCAGCCTGCCGGAACTGCCCAAGCGCATCGAGTGCTTCGACATTTCGCATATTCAGGGCGCCGAGACGGTAGCGTCGATGGTCGTGTGGGAAGACAGCAGGATGAAGAAATCCGACTACCGGAAATTCATCATCCGCACGGTCGACGGCGTCGACGATTTCGCCTCGATGCGCGAAGTGGTTACGCGCCGGTACAAGCGGCTGCACGAAGAAAATAAGCCGCTGCCCAGCCTGGTCCTGATCGACGGTGGATTGGGCCAATTGCACGCTGCCGCTGCTGCCCTGGATTCGCTGGAAATCATCAACCAGCCGTTGGCTGCTATCGCCAAGCGCGAAGAGATCCTTTACGTCTACGGACAGGAAAAAGACCCTGTCGTGCTCGATCATCACTCGCCAGTGCTGCACCTGGTTCAACTCATTCGCGATGAGGCTCACCGCTTTGCTGTGACTTTCCACCGCAAACGGAGACAAATGCGCGACCGCTCAACCGAACTGCTGGAAATTCCTGGCGTCGGCGAAAGCACAACCCGCCGTTTGCTCGAGCACTTCGGCAGTGTCCAGGCGGTAAAACAAGCGGACACGGCCGCTCTATCGGCGGTGGTGACGAGGACTCAGGCAGAAGCGATTCAAAACCACTTTCGCAAGTGACTTTTCCCATGCAACGACGCCCGATCAGATCGAGGGCTGGCCATCCACCAGCATCTTCTTGACGCTGAATTCCTGAAGCACGCGTTGCTGGCCGACCACGTTGATCCTGGGATGGACAAACTCCACGCTGATTTTGTCATTCGGCTCGAGTTGCTTCGGGCGTGGAAAGGTGAACTGGAACGTGTCGTCCTTGAAGCTGTACGCCATTAAACTCAGACGCTCGTTCTTGGTGTTCAGGTAGACCGACATGCTGAGCTTGGGCAAGCTTTCGCTCTCCCAGTAACTGCGCAACGCGCTCACGTACTCCTGGACGTTGGTGTGAAAGGTAACCGCAACGATCACCCGGTCGGGAAAGGTTGCCGCCAGAAATTTCGAGGCGTTGGCGTCGAAGGAGGCCCTTTGTGCGGCGCTCATCTTGTCGTAGTGGGAACTGAGTTCCGCCGAACGAACTTCTGCCTGCCGGACGGGCAGGGCCGAACGGAACTGCAGCGTGTAACTGATGGTGGGATCCGTCTCCATCTCTCCACGATAGCCGTGGTTGTCGGGCGCGTCGCCGTTCATCACCGCGTTCTGCACTCCGCTTAGCGTCAGCGTCGTCGCCCACGGGGACTCGTCCATCATCCGCTGCGCCTCATCGGCAGACCACTGCTGATACGGTTTCTTAGACCAGAAATCGCTCGCCGAGGCCAATAACGCAAAGACGCAAACCAGCAGCGGCACGCCGATCAAAAGGTGGGAATTACTCAGGGGACCAGCCATAGGAACCTCCACTTCGCGGTCAGAATGCGCAACAGTATAGAGCAATCCGCGGCGGTTTTAGCTCCCTTGCCTAAGAAAGCCGATCGATAAGACTATTTCGGCTCCGGACTCGCGTTGCCCATGTCGAGGGCAACCTTCCATTTTCCATCAGTCTGTTTTTTCCAGATGGTGGTGTATTTGCCGTACTCGATGGTGGGTTTGCCGTCTTTATTGTTCGAGCGAAACTCGTATGTGCCGTAGGTATAGCCGAGGTCGCCCGAGGCCGCGATGTCACCGCCGACTGGAGTCCACGTCAGGCGGTTGTTTTTGTCGTCAAGAAAGCTCATGCCCTTGGCGATCTCCGCCTTCCCGGAAATCACGGGTGCGCCATTGGGGACTTCGACTGCGTTCTCGGCGTAATACGACAGGTATCCGGCCGATCCTTTCTCCAGCGCCGCCTGCATGAACTCGGCTTCGAGCTGCTTGAGTGTCTCCGCGGTGGCGGCCGGAGAGGCCTTCACCGGCCGCCGGGCTACGGGAAATACGATTGTCGCTACCAACAACGACACGACCACAATCGGAAGAATCGATTTCATGGCCTGCCTCCGCAATGTCAGGAAGATAGCGCGGACATTCTACTCCGGCCCGGGCGCCGGCGATAGCAGGCGAACTGTCAGAAAAAGCTGGCTGACGTTCACTCCGAATTATTCAGCCTTGATTGTCGAACCAGGGGCGCTGATTTCGGATGGCTGAGACGAGATCTTTTCGCGAGGCAGACTCGCGGACTGGCGCTTTGCCATAAACTCCAGAAACCGGTGCCCCTCGTCCGCGTGTTCCAGTTGCAGTTTCGATTCCTTCGCCCGGAGCGCGAACCAGGCGGTCACGCCGATCATCCCGCACCAGCCCAACAGCCGCACGGTCGCTGCAATTTTTGTATCGTAGTTCAGAACTCCGAGGCTGGAGAATATCTTGAAGAAATCGTGCTCGACCAAGTCCGGATCGCCTGTCGTCACCAGGGGCAGCACCTGCGCCCGCGCATCAGCCATGTAAGTTGCCGTGTACAGCCAGTTCTCGAAGAAGAAAAACAGGGAGAATACAAACCCGGCAGTCTCGCGTTGGATGAAGAAATATGCGGCCAGCAGAAACGGCACGGCCCACTGCAGCACAGTTCCACCCCACAGGCACATCGTTGGCCCGAACCAGGCGAATAGATTGTGTCCGCCCTCGTGGACGACAAGGTTGGCGCTGTCGATGAAGAGAAATCCGCCGTGCGCCGAAAATGCATACGCCAGGAATGCAACGTAGAAGACAAGCCACGCCCAGAGCGCCAGGCGCGAAACCGGCTTCCACGGCTGTTCCAGAATCGATTGGAGAAACTCGGGTATGGGCAATGGATACACTCGCAGGCGCAAGCCGCAGGAAAATTCTAAGCAGCCTGCCATCGCGAAAACAGATTACGAACGTTTCCGTCGCAGCCCATTTCTTGTTAGATTGTTGTCAACGGGCGTGCGCCGGTCCGAAATCAGATGAAATTCCGCCAGTGGATTACCGCTTTTGTCCTGATCGTGCTGCTCGCTGCGGCCATCGCCGGCTTTATGTGGACGCAGCCGTTGCCGACGATCGACGCCACGACCACCGGCGGCAAGAGGGCCCTTGGCGCTCCGCCTCCACATTCGCTGGTGGATCAGCGTCCACTGGATACGGCGCGCCGCATGGCGTCTCTGGCCGGCACTCCGGCGGAGCAGGCTCTGGCGCACGAGGCGGAAAAGGCCGGCGACCACGAAGTGGATCTTGCTTTCTTCGATGCCCTGCGCACGGCCCAGCAGAATCCTCCGCCGCTTTCGCCGGAAGCCAAACAGATCGCAGCCCGTAAGACCAAGGCCCAGCAGGCGGTTCAGGACGACCAGCAGAACATTACGGGGCTCACCCGCCGAGTCGCGGCTGCGCCCGAAACGCAGAAAGACAGCCTGCAGGATCAACTCGACGTCGCCAAGGCACAGATGGATCTTGATCAGGATGAACTTGACGACGCCAGCGAAGATCTCGAGCAGGCCGGTGGCGATCCGCAGGCGAAGATCAAGCGTCTGCAGGAAGAACATGAAGCCGGCGACCACAACGCCGCCACCGCCGGCTCAGCCGTGAATCCCCGTGAGCAGGATTACCAGAGCCACACTTTGCTGAGCGTCTTCCGCGCATGGCAGGCGCTGCGGGACAAGATCGCTCAGCTCAGCCAGGCGCAGGCAGAAGCCGAAGCCAAGCAGCAATACCTGACCCGCCGCCACGATGAACTCGCCGCGCAACTCGAGAAAGACAAAGAGGCTCGCGAAACCGCAAAGCAGCAAGCCAAAGGATTTTTTACCGGCAGCGTGACCGGCCGCGGCAGCCCTGCCAACCGCGACGCATTGAAGGCTGCGGCGCAGGTGGCGCTGACTTCGCTCAAGCAGTACACGCTCGACCAGCGCAATCTTGCCGACCGGGGCCTGCGCATCCAGGATGAACAGGAGCTGACGGAGATCTACTCCAACTGGATCGCGATCGTTGCCGCGCGCGAGCGCGCCGCGCTGCATAACGTCATCGAATGCCTGTTGTGGATCCTGCTGGTTCTGCTCGCGGTGTATGTCGTCGATCGCAGCATTGAACACTTGTTCAAGGGGATGGCCGCCGAAAACAAGCGCATCGACACATTGCGCGCCGTGGCCAAGTTCGTCGCCCAAGCGATCGGCGTCATCACCATCGCCTTCATCGTTTTTGGCATGCCGACGCAGACGACGACGGTTCTTGGCCTGGCTGGAGCGGGTCTGACGGTCGCGATGAAAGACTTCATCGTCGCGTTTTTTGGATGGTTCGTGCTGATGGGTAAGAACGGGATCCGGGTCGGCGACTGGGTTGAGATCAACGGCGTTGGCGGAGAAGTAATCGAGGTCGGACTGCTGAAGACCGTTCTGCTGGAAACCGGCAACTGGACCGATTCCAGCCACCCGACCGGCCGCCGCGTGTCGTTTGTGAACAGCTTCGCCATCGAAGGACACTTTTTCAACTTCACTACGTCGGGCCAGTGGATGTGGGACGAACTGCAGGTGCAAATACCTTCGGGACAGGATCCGTACCCGATCGTGGATGGCATTCAGAAGATGGTCGAGAAGGAGACGGCGGCGAACGCGAGCAAGGCGGAAGCGGAATGGCAGCAGGCGACGTCCAAGTATCGCGTGCAGGCGTTATCGGCGGTTCCCGGCATCAATATCGTGCCCACGGGATCAGGCATCGAAGTGCACGTGCGCTATATCACCCGGGCCTACGAACGTCACGAAACCCGCAAGCGGTTGTACGAAGCGGTGGTCGAACTGATGCACGGCAAGCGGGAAGCTGTGCAGGCTTAATTCCGCTTCCGCGTCTTCAGATCTTTCCTCAAGTACTCTTTGATCTTCTCCGGCAAATGCGAATTGTGAAGCACATCGCGCAGAACCGGCGGCGGTAAACTGCGGCCGAATTCGAGAGCGCGCGCCATCGGAGTGTAACTGTTCCGCAAAAGAGCCGTGCGGATTTCATGACGCAGCGACCATTTCGAATGGTGACTCACTGCTTCGACGAACGCCGGCGTTGCCCGCGGCCGCTGCAGGGCTTTGACGATGGCTACTTCCGTCATTCGCGGATTCTCGAGAGCGGGCTGCCAGACCTGCGGTTCTTTGTCCAGCAGCAGAGCGGCGGCGACCGTGGCAGAGGATCGCCGGCCTAGTGAAATACGCTCTCCCAACGCGAGAGAAGCCAGGCGCGCCACCAGCAATTCGTCGGCGAGGTGCTTCAAATCGGCGGCAGCGGCGGGAAGAAGCGTGAATTGCATAAGGTCAAACGTATAAAGCTGGCGAATCAGGCGGAGGGCTGCCGGCCGGGGCGAGCGTGGATGGGCAGCCAGGGCGAGGCGCACTTTCCGAAGCTTCATCAGCGAGGCATTCCCGGCGATTCGCTCGCACTCCTCAGCCGGCAGGTCACGATTCTGGAGCAGCGCGAGCGCCTGTTCCTCGGAGAGCGCTTCTGCAATGGCAGCGGCGGACGGCAAAGCCGCCGCCGGTGAAACTGCCGCAGCTTCGCCAGCTTGAGTTTCTTCCGGAGTCATCGGAGTTTCAAACAATACCGCTCAAGGGCTCAGTGGGACTGGGACGCTCCTTCGGCGGCTGATTCAGATCTTCGCTGCCTTCCTTGCCATACGGAGTGCGCCTTCGACCGGTTCAACGATCTCTGGTCGCACTCGCGCACGAGAATCCAGCAAACGAAGCTCATTGTAGAAAACGTCGCGGGCCAATAGGGAGTGACGAAAGACGCCACCGGTCATGGCCACAGGTACGGCGTCGGAATCGTTGTTGAATAAATGCCGGATCACTACCGCGGCGATTTGAGCCAGTTCCTGACCCGCGCGTTGCAATACCCGCACAGCAAGATCGTCCCGGCTGGCGGCAATGACCGGAAAAAGCGAGGCAAAATCCGGAGGCGGAATGGAATTCGCCGTAAGAGCGAGATCAAAAACGGACTTGGAGCTCCAGGCGTCCATCAATGCGGCGGTTAGTCCTCGCGAAGAATCGGCTGCGCGATCATGAGCGCGGAGCACGGCGGCAACCGCGGCGCGTCCGATCCAGTGGGCTGATCCTTCGTCGCCGATCGCAAAGCCCCAGCCACCGGCGCGTGCGGTTCTTCCGTTGTGGTCGCGGCCGTAGGCGATCGATCCCGTGCCCGCAATGGCGATCACACCCGGACCGCTTTCGAAGGCGGCTTCCAGCGCAGTCTCCATGTCGCCGACTACGTCGATGGGGCCAGGAAGAATCTCCGCGAGCATACGACGCACCAGAGCGGCCAACTCCGGTCTTGCTGCGCCGGAACCTCCTACGCAGGTGCGCGACACCTCAGCCGGCACGATGCCGGCCGCAGAACAGACCTGGCGCACTGACTGCAGTAGCGATTCACGAGCCTCCACCTCTCCGACCCGAACGATATTGCTGGGCCCTGCCGTCGCTATGGCAACAAGCCGAATATCATCGCCCACTGCGCAAGTCGTCTTCGTCCCGCCTCCGTCGATCCCGAGGTAATAGCGCACGGGTTAGTTCTACCACAGCGACCGCAGACTACTTGCTGGATCCGGACAGCCAGGTCTACAGAGTCTCACTCGCGAGCCGCCACCTTTGCCGCGATAATGAGTCGAACGAGGATTGTTTTCATTCGCGTGTCTTGAGGCAACGTCGAGCGAGCCCGGCGTCGGCATCCGGTTGACCATTCATGGGACTGAACCGAGCTGATTTCGCAATCATCGCGCTGTATCTGGCCGGCATCACGCTATTTGGCCTGCGCTTCCGCAAGAAGCAGCGATCTCTGCGCGACTACTTTCTTGCCGGGCGTGAAATCCCCTGGTGGGCGATCGCGCTCTCGATTGTCGCCGCCGAGACCAGCACTCTTACCATCATCAGCATTCCGGGGCTGGCCTACGACTCGAACTTTACCTTCCTCCAGGTTGTGATGGGGTACGTGATTGGACGCATCGTGATCAGCTTCGTTCTTCTTCCCCATTATTTCCGCGGCGATCTGTACACCGCCTACGAACTGATCGAGCGCCGCTTTGGACCGGGCTTGCGCTCTCTGACGGCCGGCTTGTTTCTATTGACGCGTGCGGCGGCGGAAGGCGTTCGCGTCTACGCCGTATCGATCGTCGTCTCGATCGCGCTGGGGACCGGCGAAGTGGCGTCGATTGCGATCATCACGATATTGACCCTGATCTATACCTTCGAGGGCGGCCTGGCGGCCGTGATCTGGACCGACGTGGTTCAGACCGGTATCTACGTCGGAGGAACCCTGGTCGGCCTGGTGACCATCATTCATCTGGTGCCCGGCGGCTGGACAGCGATTCATGGGGCAGTTGCAGGTGCAGGGAAATTCCAGGTATTCAATTTCAGCCACGACCTGTATGCACCATACACATTCTGGGCCGGCATCGTGGGCGGAACATTCTTCACTGTGGCGAGCCACGGAACCGACCAGTTGATCGTGCAGCGGCTGCTTTCGGCGCGGGGCCAACGACAATCCGCGGCGGCCCTGATCTCCAGCGGCTTTGCGGTTCTGCTCCAGTTTGCATTGTTCCTCTTGATTGGAGTCATGCTCTGGAGCTTTTACCGGCTGCCGACTGCGTCCTTTGGCAAGGCCGACCGCATTTATCCCACCTTCATCGTGAACCGCATGCCACACGGAGTTTCCGGCCTGCTGGTTGCCGCCATTCTGGCGGCGGCGATGTCGAATCTGAGCGCGGCGCTGAATTCGCTCTCCTCGAGTTCGATTATGGATTTCTACACGCGCTTTCGCCCGCAGTCCGATGAAAGCAGAAAAATGCGCATGGCCCGGGTCGCGACCATCTTCTGGGGGCTGGTGTTGTTCGCCCTGGCCGTCATCGCCCTTCACAAGGCAGGCCGCGTGGTCGAGGTCGGACTGCAGATTGCCTCCGTTGCCTATGGTGCTCTCCTGGGGGTATTTCTGCTGGGCGTGCTGACCCGGCGAGCCACCGCAGCCGGCGCGGCGATCGGAATGGCATGCGGGTTTGCCGCCGAGCTCTATCTTTGGCTCGGAACACGTGTTCCATGGACATGGTGGGTCTTACTGGGTACAGGAGTGACGTTCAGCATCGGATGGGCTTTGAGCCTGTTCGCTGGAGAGGTTGGTGAGCAAGGAGGGTAACCGAGACTCTCGTGTCGGAAGTAACAAACGCATCCTCGGGAATACCGCGGTCCCGCGAGTCAAAATGGGCGAATTCGGTGTTTAATACTTACGGGGGTCGAGTCCCGGGACCTAATTCAACGAAAGATTCCTGCCGGGACGATTCTGCGCCATGGTCACAAGCCAGATGGCAATGAATCGATTTTGGGCTGCTTCGGCGAAGCGGCGCACCTGAATAACGGGATTGGCGGTCAAGTCGTATGAAATCTCCTTGCGTGTTTCGAGCCATCGTTCTCTCGCTTGCTCTCTTATTTCTCAGCGCCTTTGCGTGGGCACAGTCCGAAACGCCGTCTTCACCGTCCGGAGAGTCCCCTACCCCAGGCCAATCTCCGGCCGGCGGTGATGCGCCATCGTCCTCGTCAGCGCAGCAGACGCAGCCCCCCATCCTCACACTCCATAGCGAGGTGCGCAGGGTGATCGTCGATGTCATGGTCCGCGACGCGAATGGCAAGCCGGTCAAAGACCTTGCAGCCAGTGACTTCAGCATCACCGAAGACAAGCAGCCGCAGCGCATTCTTTCGTTTGACGTCTATGACTTCGACAAGCCTTCGATTTCACGAGATGCGAAAGCGCCGCCCCTGCCGCCAAATGTATTCATTAATATCCCTTCCGCTCCCGAGCACGGACCGCTTTATGTGATGCTTTACGACCTGGTCAACACGGAAAAGGAAGACCAGATGACGGCGCGTGGGCAGATCCTCAAATTCATCAGTTCCATGCCCGACGGCACTCGTTTCGCCATCTTCGTCAACTCCGACGGGTTGCATCTGGTGCAGGGTTTCACCTCAGACAAGAAAGCCCTGTATGCCGCGCTCGATCCCAAGCATTCTCGTCCGCACGTGCCCCGCATCTTCCTTTTCGGCCAAAACTACGGCTTCGGGGATGCGCAAATCATCCTGGATGAACTGACGTTTATTGGGCAGTATCTTGACGGCATTCCCGGGCGCAAGAATCTGATCTGGGTTTCGGGGACGTTTCCCACGGCCGTGTATCCGCGCGAAGCCGATCCAGTCCAGGCGAATGATCGGATTCACGCGGAAATGAACGCACTGGCACAGGCTGAGATTGCAGTTTTTCCCGTCAATGTCCGCGGCGTTGTGGTTTACGCAGAAGGCCAGACGACGGGAGCGGTCCCAAATGGCGGGGCCACTTCCATGTCGGGGCCGCCCGGAAGTCCAGCCGCTCCCACTGGCCCTACGGCGGGAGGCGAGCTGGGTAGCGGAAGTCCGATCGCCAGCGCGATTCTGACCGCTTCAGGTGTGGTCAACCAGGGAGGTGCTTCGCTCAGCGGGGACTACACCACACAGGATGCTCTGGCCGACGCCACCGGCGGCCGCGCCTTCTACAGTGACAACAATCTTACTGCTACTCTCGAGAGCGCAACCGAAGATGGCGGCAACTACTACACCATCACGTATTCCCCGCCCCGCGGTGACATCGACAATAAGTGCCACGGGATCGGAGTCGCGCTCGACAAAAAAGGGTACAAACTCTCTTATCGCCGGAATTATTGCCGGGTGCCTCTGGTTTCGGCGCCCATGGAGTCGGGCTCTGAAGCGGCTGATTCCTCCACCGTCGCCATCCCGCTGCTGGCCGGCGACGTTCTCCAGGCCAACATGCGCCTGGGCGCCCCCATGGTGCATGACCTGATCTTCGCCGCTCATTTGCGAGCGGATGGACCCTCCGCCATGGCAAGTCCCGACCAGATGATTCAGCTGCAGACAGAAGCGGATTATTTTATGACGCACCGCAGGAACAAACCGCCCAAACCGCTGCCGCCCACCCGCGTGCAGAAATACACGGTGGACTACCGCGTTTACGATCCACAGCTCAGAGCGGAATCTGCGCGGGGCAGCAGCGCCTCACTTGAGTTTGCCATGGCTGCCTTCGACGAAGATGGACACACCCTCAATGGAATCGTCAACGACGGCGTGCCCGAGTCTCCAGCTGAAACCAACGCGAACAAAGATGGCCTGTACCGCATTCGCCAGTCGCTCGTTGTTCCGGTCAGGGCCGTCTCGATGCGCGTAGGCGTGCGCGACCGCGCCAGCAACCGCGTCGGGACACTCGAAATCCCCCTGCCGCTCGCACCCGAACCGGTTGCGCAGGCGAAGGCAGCCAAACCGTAGGACCGCGCTTGAACTCGTTAAAGCTTTGAAGCCTTCAGGGTCTGAGGCTCGGAACGTCTGCGCAACCGCTGTTTCGCGTATACTCCAACTCCACATGGCAACGGCATCGTCTGGCGGCGAGAGCGGTAAACCTCGCACCACGATTGAACTTTCCCGCGACCTCGGCGTCAGTCACGCTTCCGCAGTCGTCATCGGCACGATTATTGGGAGCGGAATCTTCCTGGTTCCGACCGAGATGATGCAGGCGGTCGGCTCGGCCAGGCTCGTATATCTGGCGTGGATTGTCGGCGGCCTGCTGTCGTTTTTTGGAGCGCTGACCTACGCCGAGCTTGGAGCTATGAAGCCCCAGGCAGGCGGAGAGTATGTCTATGTCCGCGATGCCTACGGCCCGCTCGCCGGGTTCCTTTACGGTTGGACCTGGTTCATCGTGGCCAAACCGGCCTCCGTCGCAACCGTGGTGACCGGTCTGGTGAGGATCCTTGGAACGTTTCAGATATTCTCGTTTTTTTCGAACCATGCTTTTTCCTTTCCCTTTGCCGTCACCTGGGGACAGCTTGCCGCCATTGCGGCTGCGGTTCTGATCTCATTTCTGAACTATCTCGGGGTGAAAAAGGCAGGCGAGTTCCAACTCGTATTCACTCTGCTGAAAGTCGCCATCATTCTAGGAATTGTTGTGGTCTGCTTCAGTGGTGCGGGAAGCGCGCCACACCGAGGCTGGGCCAATTTCGCCAGCACCTTCACAGGAGCGAAGGGCGGCATTGCCGGCTTCGTGGCCGCTCTGGTTGCCGCGCTCTGGGCTTACGACGGGTGGAACGATCTGAACATGGTGGCGGGCGAGGTAAAGCAACCGGAGCGAAGCATCCCGATCGCGTTGATTGCCGGAGTCGCCATCGTAGGCGCGCTCTACATGTTGATGAACGCCGGGGTGCAATACGTGCTTCCTGCCGGGGCAATCGCGGCTTCTCTGCGGCCTGCCTCGGATGCCGTCGGGCTGATCCTGGGACATATGGGAGCCGCAGTCGTATCCGCGGGAATGGCTCTCTCGATGCTCGTCACACTCAACGGAACCATCATGAGCGGCGCACGAGTGCCATTCGCCGTGGCGCGTGATGGCTACTTTTTTCGGGCACTAGCCGAGATACATCCGAGATTTCACACCCCATCCGTCGCCATCGTGGTACAGGCCGTGTTGTCGATAGTGCTGCTTTTGCTGGGAGCAAACTTCCGGCAGCTATTTTCACTCGCCATTTTTGCCGAGTGGCTCTTCTACATGATTGCCGGCAGCACGGTCTTTGTTTTCCGGCGCCGCGAGCCGGACGCGGTTCGCCCCTACCGCATGTGGGGATATCCGGTGGTCCCGGCTGTCTTTGTCGCAGTGGCGGCCGCTTTGCTCTGCTATACCTTCTGGAACGAGTGGCCGAATTCCGGCTATGGACTGCTCGTGATCCTGGCGGGAATTCCGATCTTCTTGCACTTCTCTACAGCGCGGCGAGCGGCGAAGAACTGACCGGCGCGAAAAACTTCACGGAACACACTGGAGCCCATCACTCTCTAGACCTGGGCTGGTTTCCCGATTTCTTCGATTTTCGCAGGAGGATGTTACCGGAGTTGTCTGCAGAGACACGCCTTCATCCTTGAAAGCCAAGGCCAGCGCCCGTTTTGGGCCACTTTCTCAAAAGGACATATCCCAGGTTACCTAAGGTCAAGAGCCGTGGACACGTTTACCCCCTGTCCTATCTCCCGTATTTTGAAGACTCCAAGTCTCGGCTTACTCCCCAGCCGGGTCCCAATGGAGCAAATTTGCATGGCGACGCCTTACCGCGGATTCCAATTAGGACTACTGCCCGAACGCAAGATCGATAAACGTGCGCTCGCGACCAGCTACGGTTTGGTGACGCTGGCGGTGCTCATCTTGATCAATTTGAGCCTGTTGCTTCCCGACACGATTCAGCTCGGACAGTATCACGTGACGGAACTGATTCCGCTGCCATCTCTGCGTCCCGAGCCGGCGCCCATCAAAGTGCGTACCGAGATCAAGCCGAAGTTGCTTCCTGCGGTGAAATTGCCGGTATTCGAGCAGCCAAAGCTGGTGGTACCGCGCGAGCTTCACCGCGAAGCGCCGCAGCCGGTTGAGGCTCCGAAAGTGGTGGTGAACCAGTTCGCCGCGCCGCAACTGAAGATTGCCCCGGGTGGAGCGCGTCCGCAGTTGGTGCACACCGGGGATTTTACGGCGACCGGCAGCTCGCAGGTCCCCACGGTTAACGCGGCAGTGGAAAAAGTTCAGACCGGCGGTTTCGGCGATCCCAACGGATTGCCGGGGACGGGCAAGCAAGGGGCGAAGCTCTATGCTGCGTCGACCGGCTCGTTTGATATGCCGGCTGGTCCCGGACAAGGCAATGGATCAGGCGGTGCCAAGGGAATCAAGGGCACGGTCGCCAGCGCTGATTTCGGAAGTGGTATTGCTACCGGCGGCAAAGGGGACGGCCGCAGCAATGGGCAAGGAGTCTCCACCGGAGGATTTGGTTCCGAGCAGGTCGTGCATCAAGGTCCCAAGATCGCCGCTGCCGACACCGGCGCGACAACGCCCGTCGAGATTACCTATAAGCCGAATCCGGTTTATACCGCAGAGGCTCGCAGCCTGAAGCTGGAAGGCGAGGTATTGCTGCAGATGAGCTTCAGTGCGAATGGGACTTTGCACGTCGACCGTGTGGTTCGCGGGTTGGGCCACGGCCTGGATGAGGCGGCGATCGCGGCCGCCCAGAAGATTCGCTTCAAGCCGGCTTTGCGAAGCGGACAGCCGATAGATTCTACGGCCATAGTCCACGTCGTGTTTCAGTTGGCGTACTGAAAAGCATTGTGTGTGGTCGATGTTGCGTTGTAGCGGCGGGACTTGGCCGGCGAGTTTTGTGACCTTGTACGAAAACGAATTTTGGCGAAGCACCTTGGATCACCCAGTATTTAGTGCTGGGGGCTGACAACCGATTTTATTGGGAGAAGAGAGTTATGCGCACCTGGAACTGGTTACTTACTGCGGCTCTGCTGGGATCGGCTTTTATTGGAATAACGAGCGCGGCCGCACAACAGACGGCAGATCCACAGCCGGCGGCACAGCCCGCCACACCGGCTTCGTCGCCAGCAGCCGCACCCGATGGCGGGTCCGCAGCCCAGCCGTCTCAGCCTGCGCCCGCAGCAGCCGATCCGTCGGCAACGGCCTCGGCGTCGCAGACTGCCTCGGCGCAGACCATGGCACCGCCCGCGCCGGATGCGGCTCCGACGACCATGGACCAGGTCGTTACTCTCTTCATCAAGCACGAGCACAACCTCATCAAGATGCTCTCCAACCGCACGCCGGTGGTCGAGACCTATCTGCAGAATCTGACGATGGATCCTCAACTCGGGCCCATCCCCAGCGAAGATCACTACTTCCTCGGGCGCATGGATATGGGCGAAGAAGTGGACCGCAAGGATTACCTGAAAGAAGAAGACAAGGGCTTTCAGACCCGCCTGATGGGCGGCTTTCAGAAGCTCTTCAAGGTGCAGTACCAGCCTCTCGGCTTCTCCTGGATGGTGTATGCCGATCGCTCTGACTTCGACCGCGAACACTACAACTTCAGCTACAAGCGCCGTGAGTTCCTCGGCGACGTGCGCTGCCTTGTTTTCGACGTCACCCCGAAAAAGGACGCGGGGCGCGGCCGGTTCCTGGGCCGAATCTGGGTCGAAGATCAGGGATTCAACATCGTGCGCCTGAACGGCACGTATTATCCGGCGCCGCGCAACTCGTTCTTCTTCCACATGGATAGCTGGCGGCTCAATCTGATTCCCGGCTACTGGGTGCCTTCGTACATTTACAGCGAAGAGGGCGATTTCAGCGCGGGCGCAAAGAACAAGCTGGCCTTCAAGGCGCAGACCCGCATCTGGGGCTACGACCTGAAGAAGGGCACCAAAGACGACGAACTGACGCAGATTCGCGTCGACAGCGTGAAGGATGACAGTCCGACAGCGCAGGATGCTTCGCCGCTGCAGGCGGAGCGCGAGTGGCAGCAGCAGGCCGAAGACAACGTCATCGAGCGCCTGACGGCTGCCGGATTGCTGGCGCCGGAGGGCGATGTCGACCGCATTCTCCAGACCGTCGTGAACAACCTCGAAGTCACCAACAACATCGATCTGCCACGGCCGGTGCGCACGCGCGTGCTGCTCACTTCGCCGCTGGAAACTTTCAGCGTGGGGAACACGATCGTGATCAGCCGCGGGCTGGTCGACGTTCTGCCCGACGAGGCCAGCCTTGCCGCAGTGCTGGCGCACGAACTGGCGCACATCGTCCTGGGCCATAACCTGGGTTCGAAATATGCCTTCAACGACCGCATGCTGTTCTCTGACGATGCCACCTACAACAATCTGGGATTCAAACACATTCCGGAAGAGGAGCAGGCCGCCGACAAGAAAGCCATCGAGTTGCTGAAGAACTCGCCTTACGCGCAGAAGCTCGACAGCGTTGGCCTGTTCCTGAAGGCGTTGCAGACGCGCGCACCCCAGCTGAGCGCTTTGTTGACTACACATCTGGGCAATCCGCTGGCGGAAAACGGCACCGTCACCCGCTTGCAGGCGCTCGAGCAAATGGGCCCGGCGCTCGATAACAATAAGCTCGACCAGATCGCGGCGCTGCCCCTGGGCGGACGCGTGAAGATCAATCCGTGGGATGACAAGGCGGAGATGGTAAAAACGGCTCCCGTGGCGATCACCTCGGCACGAGACAAGATGCCGTTCGAAGTCACGCCCTTCTATCCACGGCTGGTGCGGTATGGCTCTGCAACTCCAAACGCATCGCCTACGACCGCAGCCGCCAACACCAACCCCAGTAACTGAGGCAAAATCGGCAGACGCGGCTTCTGCCGCGTCTATGCCAAGTGATTCCTGTCGGCCGCTTGGCTGGGGAATATCGAGTTGATGGAAGACGACGGCCGGGATCCGGAACATCCTTCCGGGATACCCGGCCTCGTTTATTCAGTGCCCTCGAGTGGGAACCGCGGAAGTAAAAAACAAGTGGTTGATACCGCTGGCCGTCAGGCTTCTCGATCGGGGCTGCGGATCGCGGCTCCAACCGTCCCGGAAGTCGCGAAGCCGCAATGCTCGAGCAGCGCCACGAAACGGGGATTCCCGCGGAATGGATCCCACTTGACGTCATTGGGCAGAAACGCAAGATGGACATCACGCACTTCGAGTGCCTGCTCGAGAGAATCGAGGGTTTGATCCTGCTGCCCCAGACCGGCATGGATTAGCGCAAATGCGTAAGGAGGAATATTCCGATCGCCTGCCAGTTTCTGCAGCATACGCAGCATGTCGGACGCTTCCTCGAAGCGGGAAGTCTTGGCCAAGACGTAGCCGCGCAGGGAAAGGGGCTTGCTGTTGCCTGCCGACAGTCGGGCGGCCTCGTTGAGGGCGTCAAGCGCCCGCTGGAACTCTCCGACTTGTTCATAGGCTTGCCCCAGTTGCATGTAACCGATCCAAAACTGAGGATCAAGCACGATGGATTGCTTGGCGAGTTGCAAGGCCGTGTCGAAATGACGGCCCATGAATGCGACTTGCGAGGACAGCGCGTGGTGCCCGGCTAGCATGGGATCGAGTTCCCGTGCACGGCGCATAGCATCCGCCGCTTCTTGGTACCGTCCTCGATGGGCCAACACAATGCCCAGCATGCGATGAGCGAGCGAATAGTGAGGATCGATGTCAATCGCCCGGCGGAACGCGGACTCGGCCGACGCCCAGTCCCATTCCAGCCAGAATTGCAGGAGGCCGTAAGACGTCTGGCTTGCCGCCAGGTTTGGGTCGCTGCCCATGGCCTGAGCGACCGCCTGACGGGCCAGTGGCCGCACAACTAGTGGAGCAGCGTCGCCATTGATCGGACTGGCGGTGTAGGAGTCGGCCAGTCCAGACCAAGCCAAGGCATAATTGGGATCAATTGACCCGGCGCGAGCGAAGAATTCGGTGGCCTGCCTGGTTGTGGCAGGCGAGAGCTGGTTCCAGAAATAACGACCGCGCAGGTAGAGATCATAGGCTTCAGGATGGCGGGTTTGGCGCCGGGCAATGGCAGAAAGGCGCTCGGGCGAAACCTGAAGCCGAACCTGCTCGCTGATGGCCCCGCTGATCTCGCGCTGAAACTCGAGCATGCTGCGAGGTTCGCTGTCATAGGACATCGACCAGATGGGCGCCTGTCCCGATGCACGAATCAGCTTCGAGGTAATGCGCAGCCGCCCGCGCTCGGAGCGCATGGAACTTTCGACGAGATAGGCGGCCTCGAGTTCTCGGCCGATCTCGGCCAGTGTCTTGGTTCCATGCTTGTAAGCCATCATGGTCCTGCGGCCGATCACGCTCAGCCGATCGGGGTCGATTTGTCCCAGGGCGGCAATGAGCTCCTCAGTCAGACCATCTGTGAGATAGTCCCGATCCGGATCGCCGCTGAGATTATCGAACGGAAGCACAGCAATGATGACCCGGTCTCCACCCGCTTCCATCCGGGTGGAAACCTCCACATCTGGTACGAATTGATAGCCTTTGCCCGGTACAGTTGCGATGAATCGATTTTCTCCGCGAGTCTCGCCCAGAATCCGACGCAGCGCTGAGATGTTCTGATTGAGATTGTTCTCCTCGACGACGGTATCGGGCCAGACCGCACGCACCAGATCGTCTTTTGCGACGGTCTTTCCGTGATGTTGAACGAGCTGAAGAAGAGTATCGAAAACCTTCGGAGACATTGGGACGGGTTCTCCCCGGCGGAAAAGCAGCCGCTTGGCCTCGTTGAGACTGAAGTCTCCAAAGTCGTAGATGGCGTGCCTGCGGTTCATCATAAAACTGGCGTTCTTCAGACCTTTTCAGAAAGTTTCACGACGATTCTAAGTACTTTCTCCACTATGCGGAAGAGGATAGAACTCACGGCCGGCAATGCGATCCCGGTCGAATTCTGCAGCAGAGGAGAGAAGAATGCGGTCGAGAATCCTGAAAGCTGGGTCGGTATTCATGTGGGCGGGCTCTCTGGTACTCGTGCTTGGGCAGTTTGCGGCAGCCCAGAGCTGGCAGCGCGGCCTGGTCGGCACGTGGCACGTCCAAGTCGTGCAGATTGACTGCCAAAGTGGGGTTGATCTTGGCAACCCTTTCCCGTCGTTGCTGACATTTGCAGTCGGGGGAACCATGGCGGAGGATACGACAAATCCCGCCTTTGCCCCGGGGCAGCGCGGCGCGGGCCAGGGGGTCTGGAGCCCGAAGCGGGGAACCTATGCGGCCAGGAGCGCCGCTTTTATCAACTTCACCACTCCTCCCGATCCCGAGACCCACAATCCGGGATTTGAGGCTGGGCAGCAGACGATCACACAAGTCATTACCCTCAAGAACGATCACGAATGGACCAGTTCTGCGGCCATCGAATTCACAGACTCGACGGGCGCTGTGTACCGGCAGGGATGTGCGTTGGCCAGCGCTCAACGATTCTGAAGTCGGCTCATATCGAGTAAGTTCGCCGTCCAATGTGGGAGGCCGGGATCCGGAACATCCTTCCGGGATCCCCGGCCTCGTTTATTTTTCCGGGCAACGCTCGCGGTGCTATTTCGGCAACTCCTTCAGCCCCAGCCATTCCAGCGCCGACGGCATGTCGTAAAACACACGCACATGTGATGGCTCCTTGATCGTTTCGTGATACGAGCCGAATACCCGGCCCATCCCAAAAATGGCCGGACGGGTGGCCACGAAAGCTCGACGGGAGGTAGAAGCAAAGACCGAGCGGGTAGCCAGCATTCTGGCTTGGTCGGTGACAATTTCGACATCAGTCACGGCGGTGGCGTCGAGCAACTGGTTAAACTCGGGATTGAAGTCGGGATCTCGGATCAGCTGTTCTTGATGGGCTCTCGCCTCGTCATAGGTCAGACGATCCTGTCCGGTGCTGACCACAAGCCGCAGCTCTCTGTATATCACGTAGCGAAGAGGCATAGGCCCTCGCGGGCCGAGTCTAGCACGATCCAGACCGCCACAGGAGGAAAAGCCCGGCCGCATCCGGAGTTCGGAATGGCGCAGAACGCGAAGGAAGCGACGCGCGAGGGGCAGGGCTCTGTGCCCTGTGGCCGGCGGTAACTTGCACCCCTCAGATCGCCTCAGTGAGAATTGAAGATGGTGAAACCGCCCTACTTTTGCGGTGAGAATCCCAACGGAGGGCTGCGCTTGCAAGAACCTGAAATCCACGTGGGGCGAGGTCAAGTTTGAGGCTGGCATTGAATACGCTGTTGCGGGTGGTGGTGGGAGCGTATTTCGTTTTCACTTCCTTGTATTGCCTGCTCGCCTATCTGCCTTACACCTTTTACTTCCTTATCAAAGCGCCTGCGTATGCGTGGATGCCGTGGTTTGTGCACCACCAGGCAGCGTTGTTCTGGGTCACGGCGGCGTCAATCGTCTTCGCGAACTGGCGCGTTCGGGAGGCCTGGTCGCGGCGGGATCGCAGATTTCTGATTGGTGTGGGGTTACTGACTGCGGCGGGAATCTACCTGAGCCTTCGTCCGTTTCTTCCTTCTGTCCAGGATGATCGCGCGGCCTACTGGTGGGCTCTGATCAGCCTGCTGCCTCTGGCAGCGCTGTCTCTGTGGAAACGATCCGCTGAGTCGGGAGATCCGAGTCCCCAGAGCGACAACCGGGCGCCCGGCTATTCTGCAGCGCTATTGATCGCTGTCGTCATTTGTGGAATTTACACTGCGGGCGCGAGGATGCGCGTCTACAGTTCGAGCCACGCACTCTCGATTCACTGGGCAGATGCGGAACTCACGCTGTGGAGCTTGCTTTCGCACGTGGTGCTCGCCGTCTTTCTCATTTCGATCATCAACCTGGTTTTCGTCGCAGCCGCCAAAACCCGGAAGCCTCGGGCAGTCCGGCGTGTGGGTGTGGCAGGACTGGTTTTTATAGCCCTTTCGTTCGCTCTCTCCCGCTTCCTCGATAGCGCCCTCAGCTTCGGCGGATGGTCGGCCCGCGCTTACGCCGGAGTTTTTGGCTTGGCATTTACGCTGTGGGGATTCTCGGTGATCGCGCCCTTCCTCGATACGCAGCCGACGTGGCAGTCGCACTCGCGCGCATCACGGCGCATTCTTCCATGGATCGTGCTCGGCTTCTCCACGCTGCTCGCCATTACCTTCCCCTATCTGATCGGTGGCGCGGATTGGAGCGGATTCTTCGCCGGAACCGTGACGCTGGTCATCTGGGTGGTCGTCAGTCTCTCTCTGCTTCGGCTAAGACCCTCGCCAGTGCAATACTCCGCCCTGGCTGTGCTTCTGGTTCTGACGGGAAGCGCTGCAGCATATAAGACCATCGAAGCCAGCGAGATTTTCTGGAGCCGTCCGCTCGGCGCCACCGACGACGACATCTCCATGGCCCTGGACGCCTATGCCGGGAATGACAGCTCTTTTCAACTCGCTCACAGCATCCTGGATAGCGGGCGCAACGAAGCATGCGGTGATCTCTGCCGCATTACGCGCGAATACACGAATGTCCGGGACACACAGGCGCACACCGATGTGCAACTCGTCGACACGCTCAACCCGGCGTCCGGTCCGCGTCCGAACATTTTCATATTTGTCATCGACTCCATGCGGCCGGACTACCTCGGCCCATACAATCCCCGCGCCACCTACACTCCGAACCTCGATGCCTTTGCCCGCGACAGCATCGTGTTTCATCATGCTTACTCGCAATACGCCGGGACTTCCCTTTCCGAGCCGGCGATCTGGTCGGGAGCGATGCTGCTGCACGCGCATTATGTGCAGCCGTTCTCGCGACTCAATAGCCTCGACAGAATGCTGCACGTCGACAATTACCGGATCCTGGTCAGCTATGACGACGTTCTTCGCGAGATCCTTCCCGGCAATGACGGACTGGTGAAGCTCGATACCGACAAGAAACTGTGGAATCAATTCGAAATCGGATCCACCCTCGAACAGGCGCGAGCCGTGCTCGACCGGCCGCGCGATCCGGCGCAGCCCGTGTTCCTGTTTGCGCAGCCCAAAAACGTACACCAGTTCGCACGCAATGACGTGCCTTCGCCGACTTCGCAGCACTGGGTATCGCCGCCGGGGCTGAACAACCGCATCACTTACGAAGTGCACTGGGTTGATTCACGGCTCGGCGAGTTCTTTACCTACCTCAAGCAGCACGACATGTATGACAACAGCATCATCATCGTGACCAGCGATCACGGCGACGCCACTGGCGAATTCGGGCGCCTCAGCCACTCCACGCTGATCTGGCCGGAAGTTATGCAGGTGCCATTGATCGTCCATCTGCCGGCAGGCTGGCGCAATCGACTGGTCTATGACGACTCGCGGCTGGCAACACTGACCGATATCACTCCGACGCTCTACTACCTGCTCGGGCACAGGCCGATTCGGCAAAACCCGCTCTTCGGGCGTCCGCTGTTTGCCGGAACTCGGCAGGAATTGGATCACTATGCGGATAAGGACCTATTGCTCGCATCCGATGTGCACGCGGTATATGGAATCCTTACTGCCGATGGACGCTATCTGTATACAACCTACGATTCTCCGGCACGAAGCTATTTGTTCGATCTGAAGTCAGATCCCAACGCTCTGCACGATATTCTCACTCCCGAACTGGAGCAACGTTACGATGAAGAGATCATCGAGCATCTCCATTTGATCGGCGACTTTTACGGATATCACCCCGGAGTGGGCTCGCTGCTGGTCTCAGCAAAGCGGTAAGCACGCAAACCTGGCTTCCTTCATTGCGCCACCACCGCCGTTGCACTCCTCTTCATCGCTATCGGGACGAGCATCCCCTCGCGTTATCACAGATAACAAATCGCAGGAGCAATTGTGATCAACCAGGAGTGTAGTTTGCACCGCCAGTCAGGGAACCGGAGAGCTGCACCGTGCATCTAAGGCTCGTATGTCAGTTGTACAATCCGGCTCCAGTCTTGGTCCGCGCGATCTGGTGCGGGCATGGTGGCGTGTTCTCAGCGGTCATGTTCCCATGATGTCGATCGAGATCACGCGCGAGTGTCCCCTGAGTTGCCCCGGCTGCTACGCCTATGGGGACCGCCACCTGGGCGGCGATACAACCCTTCGCGACCTCAGCGATTTGCGTGGCGATTCCTTGGTCTCGGGCGTTCTGGGACTGGTGCAGCGACACAAGCCGTTGCACGTTTCGCTGGTGGGCGGCGAACCGATGATCCGGCATCGTGAACTGGGCCGCATCCTGCCCGCTCTTAGCGACATGGGCGTCTTCGCTATGATCGTGACCAGCGGAATCATTCCCATTCCAACCGAGTGGATGGATATCCCACGGGTTCGCGTCGCGGTCTCTGTCGACGGACTTCCCGAACATCATGATCAGCGACGTAAGCCGGCGACCTACGAGCGAATTCTCGAGAACGTTGCCGGACGATCCATCAACGTACATTGGGTTATCACCCGCCCCATGTTGTCGCGATCCACATATCTGCAGGAGTATGTCGCATTCTGGCATGCTCGCCCGGAGGTGGATCACATCTGGGTGAGCCTCTACAGTCCGCAGATCGGCGAGGAAAGCGCCGAGCGCCTGACACGGGAAGATCGAGAGCAAGTCGCGCATGAATTACCGCTCTAGCGATCTCAGTACCCGAAGCTGCTCGTGCCCGCGGGAGTGGCGCGAGCGTTCGTAAACCCGCCGCTTCGTCCCGAAGAGTGCCTCTTTTCCAAAATGTCAACCAACTATTCCGCGGACTTGCGCACGCATGTGGAGCCTTGCGTATTTGGAGGCACGCCGGATTGCAGCCAGTGTGGATGCAGCATCAGCAGCGCCTTGCATTGGATTCGCGGCGTGAAGGTCGCGGGACCGCTCAAAGTCGGCCACATGGTGGGGAGCTCGCTGGCCGTGGGATCGGCGGTCCGGAAGTTGCGGGGCGACGGCGAGACGCCGAACCGTTGGCGCGATGTGCATTACGTCGGGCAAGGCTCATCCCTGGTTCAGATCCAGACACAGGAAGAAGGAGAAGGCTAGCCTTTCGTCTCGCGCGGTTTTCCTTTGCCTGGCAGCCCGGCGGGATTCTCGTGAGTGCGCTCGCGGAATGTGCCTCTCATGCCGGCGGCTAGTTTGACGCTGGATTCTCCGAACCTGTCGCGGAGACGGTCGGCGGCTGCCAGCGCGGCTTTCCAGCGCTGCTGGCGGTTGCCGTCGAGCAGATTGAACTGGTCCGCCTGGGACGCGAACGATGAGGCCTGCACTCCTAACAACCGCACCGGAGTTCCCTTTTTCCAGTTCCCGCGAAATAGAGCGCTAACTTGCTCAAAGATTTCGATGTCGAGCTGTGTCGGACTCGGCAGGGTGTGCGCACGCGTAATCGTGGTGAAGTCTTTATAGCGAAGCTTGAGTTGAACAGTCCGAGCGTGGAAATTGCTCTCGCGAAGGCGGCGTCCCACCATCTCCGAGAGACGCATCAAGGTAGCCTCGAGCTGATTGAGATCGGCCGTGTCTTCGTTGTAAGTGTGCTCGTGGCTGATGGACTTGGCCTCAACATCGGCGCCGACTTCACTGTCAAACCAGCCGCCTGCGTCTTCGCCGCGGGCTTTGCCGGCGAGGGCGAGGCCCCACTTGCCGAACCGGCTCTCCAGTTCGTGATCCCCAAGCTTGGCCAGATCTCCGACCTTCCGGATTCCCAGCGCGTGGAGCTGCGTTTCCATGACCTTGCCTACGCCGGGAATTTCGCGGACATCGAGCGGCGCCAGGAATTTCGACTCTTGTCCGGAGACGATCCAGAGCACTCCATTCGGTTTCGCTTGCGCTGAGGAGACTTTCGCGATCAACCGCGAACTGCCGATTCCCACGGAACAGTTGAGATTCGTATCGGCCTTCATGCGTTCATGCAGCATGTGCGCCGCCCTCAGCGGAGGGCCGTGCAGGCGTTCGGTTCCGGTCATGTCAAGGTATGCTTCGTCGATCGATGCCATCTCGATCTGTGGAGTGAAGGCGCCCAGGACTTTGTAGACTTTTTCGGAACATTCGCGGTAACGCTCCGGATGTCCATCGACGAAGATCGCTTGCGGGCACATCTTTGCTGCGGTCCGAAGCGGCATCGCGGAGTGGACGCCGAACTTGCGGGCTGCGTAGGACGCAGCCGAGACTACGCCGCGCTCATGCCTTTGTCCCCCGACAACGACGGGTTTGCCTTTCAGGGAAGGATCGTAGAGTTCCTCCACCGAGACGAAGAAAGCGTCCATGTCGACGTGAAAAATTGTTCGGGGAAAAGCGGCTTGGGGGACGGCGGACACTGTGCGGAGATTTTAGCAGCCGCGACGGGAAAGATAACGCTGCCATCACAACTGGAAAGGCTCTGTGCCTCAGAGTGATTGCAATCACGCAACTCATTGATGCCAAACAAATTACTTGCACACCGATGGGAAGTCTTCGACCCGGGTAACGCGCGCTACGGATGTGTGTAGAACCGCCCTCAGGACTGCACACTGGCCATGGATTTTTCTGCCACGGGCGACGAGGCACGCATTTGCCGCACCTTGTCGTAGACCTTGCCATATTCGCGCGCCGAGGCATTCCATGAGAAATCCTTGCTCATGCCGTTGCGCATGAGGATCTGCCAGGAAGTCTGATCCTGGAACGCCTGTAGCGCCTGTTTGATGGTGAGCAGGAGAGACTCGCCACTGTACTCGGTGAATTTGAAGCCGGTGCCCTTGCCCGTGCGAGCGTCCCAGGGTTCGATGGTGTCATCCAGTCCGCCGGTAGCGCGGACGATGGGCACGGTGCCGTACTTGAGACTGTAAATCTGGTTCAGGCCGCACGGTTCGTAGCGCGAGGGCATGAGGAACATGTCGGCCCCGGCCTCGATTTTGTGAGCGATGGCGTTGTCATAGGCGACCTTGACGGCAATCTTGCTGGGAAATTGCTTGCTCAACCGCAAGAACATCTCTTCGTAGGCCTTGTCCCCGGCGCCGAGCGCGACCACGATCATCTCTTCTCGTGCCAGCCGATCCATGATCTGGGCGATCAAATCGAAGCCCTTTTGCGCGGCAAAACGCGAGACGATCCCGATCACCGGAAGTTTCGGATCAGCTTTGGCGACGCCGAACGCTGCCAGCAAATCCTGCTTGTCTTTCGCTTTGCTCGTAAGATCCTGCGGCGAATACTTGGCTGTAATGAACCGGTCCGTCTGGGGGCTCCATTCCTCGTAATCGACTCCATTGAGGATGCCCGTCACTGTAGCGGCACGGTCGTGCAAGACGCCTTCGAGGCCGAATCCGTATTCGGTGGTTTGAATCTCCTGGCTGTACTTCTTGCTGACCGTAGTGACGAAATCCGCATAGGTCAGCGCACCTTTCAGGAAATTCACCTGGCCGAAAAACTCCATCTTCGACATCGTGAACAGGTCCCAGGGGAGCATGAGCAGCGGCAGCGTATCGGGAGGAAACAATCCCTGATACCCCATGTTGTGGATGGTGAAAACCGTCCCGACATCGGCAAAGGCTGGATCCTCGGCGTAAATCGTCCGCAGCAGCACTGGGATCAGCGCCGACTGCCAGTCATGACAATGGAAGACGTGGGGCACGCCGAGAATCTTTGAGGCTTCGAGCACACTGCGCGAGAACAAAGCGAAACGCTCAGCATTGTCCGGATAATCGCCGGCAGGAGTTCCGTAGAGCGCGTCGCGGTCGAAGTATTCGGGATATTCCACAAAATAAAACCGCACCCCGCCCTGGTTTCCGGCTGCGAGAACCGACGAAAAGCGGTATTTGTCGTCAAAGGGAACGGTGATACTGCGAACCACGGTCGCCGGATCGTCCAGCTTTGTCTGGCGATAGCGGGGCAGGTAGACGCTCACCTGGTGGCCCAGCGCTGCCAGAGCGCGCGGCAAAGCCCCTACGACGTCGGCTAGTCCTCCGGTCTTCGAAAAAGGAACGCCTTCCGATGCTGCCAGTGCAATGTGCATGAGTGCGGAACCTCCCGTGCGCGGACGTTGTCTCACGGCGCACGCTATGATGAAGTAAGTACTGAGGCCGAGGCCCGGCCAGAATGCCGGACCGACTTGCCAGTCTAATTTCCCGACTCAGTGAGGGTCAACGTGCCAAAGGTAGCTTCTGCCCGCCGTCCGCAGTCCAAGCCCAGATTGGGACAGCACTTTCTGGTCAGTGACGGTGTGGCCGGCCGCATTGCCGACGCTCTCGGCGATTTATCGCAGGCCACAACTCTCGAAATCGGTCCCGGACGCGGCATTCTGACTTCCTTGCTGGCCAAACGTGCGCGGCGCCTGATTGCCGTTGAACTTGACCGCGTGCTGGCCGCCCAATTGCGGCTGAAATTCGGGATGTCGAGGAACGTCGAGATCATCGAAGCCGATATTCTGGCCATCGACTTCGATTCCCTGTTCGGCCCGAAACCCGGCCTGGGACGCCCGGGGATCGAAATCAAACCTGAGCCGGTAAAAGTTGTCGGCAATCTTCCCTACTACATCACCTCCGATATTCTCTTGCGCCTGTTCCACCATTCGAAATATTTCGAGAGCATCGTGATCATGGTGCAGCGCGAGGTTGCCGACCGCATCGCCGCCGAGCCGGGGAGCAGCGATTATGGGATGCTTTCGGCCACGGCGCAACTCTTCGCCCGCACCGAAAAGCTTTTCACCCTGCCGCCGGAGGCGTTTTCTCCTCCTCCAAAGGTGCACTCGACGGTATTGCGGATGACCATCGATCCGCAGCAGGAACGTTTGGGCGTAGCCGGAGACGGCTTTATTGACTTTCTTCGGCTATCCTTCGGCCAGAAACGAAAAACGCTCTGGAATAACCTGAAAGCGCGGTATGACGGCGAGACATTGAAGCGCGCCCTGGCTGTGGCGCACGTGAAAGCAACCGCGCGGGCCGAGACCTTGAGCCTGCATCAGAGCGCCGCGCTTTATCGGGCGTTGCGTGTTGCAGGCAGTCCCTCGTAGCATGGTGATGCTTGAGGGCTCACCCGAAAGGAGGCCTATGACCACGGCTACCATTCGGCATCCCGCAGTCGCGGGTCGATTCTATCCCCGTCATCCTGAAGAACTACGAGCGGAGGTATTGAGCTATCTGGGACAGGGTGATCCCGCTCGGCAGCCCATGCGGGCCATCGGATGCATCGCGCCTCACGCCGGCTATGTGTACTCCGGGCACGTGGCTGGCGCGGTTTTCGCCCGAATCCAAGTCCCGCCATGCTGCTTGGTGTTGTGTCCAAATCACACCGGCATGGGACGCGCGCTGGCGATCATGAGCGAGGGCGCGTGGGAGACGCCTTTGGGTGAAGTTCCGATCGACACCGAGCTCGCCGCTGCCTTAAAGGAACGCTTCCCGGCCCTGCAAGAAGATCAGGCGGCGCATCGAGCCGAACACGCGGCAGAGGTCGAGCTCCCTTTCCTGCAGGTGCGCCAGCCGGAGCTCAGGTTTGTCCCCCTCGCGTTGGGAACCGGGCAATTCGACGTCCTCGATCAGCTCGGCCGGGCCTTGGCCGATGTTATCGCATCACAGAAGGATCCAGTCCTGATCGTCGCTTCCAGCGATATGAATCATTATGAATCCGATGCGGTAACTCGGATAAAGGATCATCGCGCGATCGAGCGCATACTTACGCTTGATCCGCACGGACTCCACAGCGTGGTCACGCAGCAGGAAGTCAGCATGTGTGGCTTCGGCCCGGCCGTGGTGATGTTGACCGCTGCCCGTCGGCTCGGTGGGAAGTCGGCAGACCTCGTAAAGTACGCAACCTCCGGCGATGTTTCCGGCGACCGCGATCTGGTCGTAGGCTATGCAGGCGTCGTTGTGGTCTAACTTCGCTCCCGCAAGATTGAAGCTGACGACCACCGACTGTGTCTCTATTTCGTTTACTGACCAAGTTTTTCCCTGCATAGCATGCATCGCTCAGGTCCTTCGCCACGCCAGGGGAAAGGCCCATGAAACCGGGCAATCTCGGCCAAAACCGGGCATTCGACCAAGTACATCAGTAACTTTTCCGCCCCCCTATCGGCGGTTAGCCTAGCGGGAGAGCTTGCTCGGGAGACAGCGTCCATGGGCGATCGTTACTGGCTTTGGGTCGTCGTGCGCCTGATGATTGGGGTGGCGATTGTTGGGTGGGCCTTCAGTTATCTAGGAACCGGAAGCGGCGAGAAGGAGTTTCAGAAATCTCTCGATGCCATGAAGCAGGTCCGCAGTTTCCGCGCGACCTTTGCCGCCAACCCGGCAACCCAGGAGCATGAGATGTTGTGGGAGGTGGATTGCGCCCGCGACATCGTGCACTGGAAGGAGCACTTCGCCGACACCGGCCGGAACCCGCCAGCAGAACTGGACCGCGACGAGGTATTCATCGGCGGCCGCGACTTTCATCGTGCGAGCGACGGCTCGTGGACGCAGCAGGGTTCTCCCTACATGACCACGACTGCCCATTGGTATTGCACCAACCTTGCGCAGGGCACGGACACCAATGTCCTGCCCAGGATCGCGACCATGATCAAGCGCGGCATCCTGCAGAAGGGCGACAAGAAGACAGTCAATGGCGTTCGCTGCCGCGAGTGGCTCGTGACTCTGAAGGGAGGAACGAGTGGTCTCGAGCACGACACCGTCTGTCTGGGCCTCGATGACCATCTCCCCTATGAACTGACCGTCGATTGGGAGCATTCCCGATCTTCGTTCTCCGACTACAACACTTCGATTCAGTTTGATCTGCCCGAGGCAGCGCTCCAACCCACGGCCACGGCTGGATCGAACTGAGCAACATTCCCTCATGGCGAAGGCCGAAAACACCGGGCTTCATTCGCAAGTGCGTTCAGTGACAAACACTTTGGCGGGGTGCTGTCGAGTCCTTGCCGCGGTTGTCTTGATTTCATACCTGATTCCGTCCGCGGTGGCGCAGGACTCCGAGAATGCGGCTCCGTCGTTGGGCGATGTGGCCCGCCAAGCCCGTACGCAGCATCCCTCCGATGCTCAACCGAGCAAGGCTCAGGTTCTTGTGGACGACATGCAGAGTCAGCAAGAAGCCGCCCAGAACGCGCCAACTGGCTTCACTAACTATGACGCAGGCGAATATCGTCTGTTTGTGCCGTACCCCTTCAGCCTGGAGGGGCGGGATAACGGCGGGCCGGTGCTGATGGGATCGCGACTGGGCGTCACTAATACGGAGGTCTTGGCCGGAGTTCCCATTTCCATCCCCTCCGACCTTAGCGACATCGACCTCGCCAACTTGGTACGCGAACTTGCGGCGTTGCACGGCAGGTATGCCTCTTGCTCGCCTGCCAGGCTCAGCACACATAAAGCATTTCTCTGCTACTGGAACGACACTCCATATCTGCTCGGCCACCAGGTCTGGGGGAACATGGAGATCGTAGTCGGCTCCAGCAGCCTGATTCCGGTCATGTGCGTCAGTCCGGATGAGTTCCAGTGCCTCGGTTATGATCAGTTCGGTTATCACACGTGCAACAACCGCAATCCATCATGGCAGGAAGTGCAGGAGACGAAGGGCGCCATCGCAACCCGGTTTCGCGACGAACTCACCACAAAACAGATGTGCGAGCAGATCATCTACCCTTCGATTCAACTCAAAGAAGACATCGTGGTTCACCCGGCGGCGATTCGGGAAGAAAAACCTGGGAAGCCGCCAACTCCGGTGCCGCAGGACATTTCGGTAGCGGCATCAGGAGAGCAGACTCCCTCCCTGGGAGATCTGGCCCGCAGGACGCGGCAGGCGCCTCATGCCCCGGCGCGAGCATCGCTGGTGAACTCTGAAGGTGGCGCGGCCGCTCCAGCCGGCTATCAGTCGTTCGTCGTCACCTACTGCCAGAACCCGGAGCACTGTTCGGAAGCAACGGTGGTCATCCCCGAAAAGGCCGAAGTCGTGTCGCGCGTCAATGGACAACACATTTTCAAGGCCACGCTCAACGGCAGTCCCGTCATGCTGTATGCCGGTCCGGCCGATGTCAACGCGCCCTACCGCAGCATGACCGATCCGGACTACATTCGCCTTCGCGATCTCGCCAATGCCAATGGCTGGTCGCGGGAAAAGACAGATGGCGTGAGCACGCAAGAGCTGAGCATTGACGGCTTGCCCGCCCTGATGACGCGATTCCGCTATCAGCGGGATCAAAAACGGTGGTGGGTCGGCGAGCGCGCCTTGATCGATATGCCCGAGTCGCCCTATATCAAAGAGGGCTCGCAATTCTTGATCGGATGCACCGCCCCCGAAGAGACCTTCGCGGAAGCGGAGGCGTTGTGTACGACGCTGGTGAATTCTCTGCGACTGCCATGAAGACCACATCCATTTTGGCCGCTGCCGGCCCGGCGCTGCTGCTGGTTGCAAGTCTGGGAGCGTCCGTATTCGCGCAGCAATCTCGTCCCGGGCCCAAGATACTGCTACAGGCCGAGTGGAAGACGAACGAGACTGTCCGCTACGAACTCCAGGCCGGAGCATCATTTCTGCCTATCGCCGACGTTACTGGTGCGGCGCTTTTCCCTCCGCGCGGACCGTGTGACTACTCGCTGGCTGCTGTTGTGACCCTGCGCGCTCTAGCCCCGGATAAAGACGGCAATACACCCGTGGAAGCCCGCTACACCGACACCCGTGTGACCAGTGTTCGCTGCGCGCTCTTCTCCGCCTCCGATTTCCAGAAGCGCCTGGCCGGGCTGCAGGCTTCTGCGGTCAGGTTTCGCGTGGGTCCGCATGGCGAAACCGCGCTCAGCCGCGGCAACGATGGCTACTTCAAGTACTGGGATGGCGGTGATCTGCTAAGAAAAGTGACTCAGGATCTGCTGCAGACCGAATTTTCGCCTCGTCCCGTCGCCGCAGGAGATTCCTGGAAGCCTCGCGGCCAGTTCGCCTATTCGCGTGACAAGGCGTTGAAAGATATGGAACTCAGCGGGTCGGACCTGCGGTTTCGCAATCTCGTCCAAATCGATGGCAAGTCGTGCGCATGGGTGACCTCGCAATATGTTTTCTCGCCGGTGGATCTCCCGGCGGCTGCGACTACAACCGGAGGCCGAGTCGTGCCCGGAGCGGGCAACAACGCCGTGGCCGCCGTCCTGCATATCTCGCTGCTGCTCGATCCCGCCAGTCATCACGTGGCGTGGCTCCATCGATCGCAGACCATCGACAATAAACTGACTTTAGCTTCCCCGTACGATGAGAGCGATCCCCCCGAGAAGCCCGGCGAACCTGCGCCGGAAGACTGGGAAAATCCCATGCCCGATCTTTCCAGCTTGCGCTCCGATAATCCCGGACGTTATCCCCTGATGACATTCCATTTCCAGGAGGAAGCTCGAGCTCGTCTGCTTCCTGAGCAACGCTCTGTTGAATGGCTGGCCGCGCTCAAACGGTTTGAAGCCACTCCCGACCCAACCAGCGGCGCGATTCCGGTTCAACCGACAAAGACACTCTTGCCCAGTCCCATTATCGAAGCCTCGAAGCCGGCGATCGTAAAGCGCCCGACGAGGGTCGTGATCGATTCCGACTCTCTTGTTTCCACGCCCGCGGGATTCACGCGCTATGAGAAGGGATTGTGCCGCGACGTCTGGTTCTGCGCGACCGTGTCCATCGCCCTCCCAGGAGACGTGGACGTCTCGGAAGACACTCCTCTGCGCACGGTTTATCTGGCAAGGCGAGGGACAACGATGGTGAGCGTTGCAATAGGTCCGGCCCTTGACCGCCACGACCAGGGGTTAACTGAGGACGAGGAACTGAAGCGGCAAGCGGACTATTACCTCGCCAACTACATCTGGCTGGCGGCCAAGCCGGGCATTGGTACAAGCTTCGAAAGTGCCACGTTCGACGGTTACCCCAGCCTGGTCGCGGAATTCAACGCCACCCAGCAAGACATGGCCGACATGCATGGCCTGATCGGCCTGTTGTTGACGCCATGGGGAAAGGTTGTTCCGGTAAGCTGCAGCTCCGATCAGCCCTCCGCTGACTCGAAACTGTTGTGCGAAACGATTGTCGCTTCCGTCACCTTGCGCAGGTAAGCACTCGCTCCAGGCGTCGATCAATCCTCAAAAGAAAGCTAGTGGTGTACGCCGCCGCCTCCGGTGTGCCCGACGGAACCGGACGAGTGCCCAATCGGTGCGCTACCGCCGATCCCCCCGCTGCGGGGCGCTCCGCCGAATCCTGACCGGAAGGCCGGGCTTCGCGCGGAAGTCGTCGAGAATTGCGGTGCCGGCCGCACCTCGGCAAATCCCCTCTTTGCGACCTCGGTATTGAGATGACGCAGATTGTTGATTGAACCGCGCGGGACGCCCAGGCCAGCCGTCCCGGAATTCAGAACGAATCGAGACGACACTGCGGTTGAGGTCAGCGGTCCACCTTTGCCCACGACCATGGTGCGAACCGTCCCTGTCGGCGCGACCAGCGGATGAACATGCAGCGCCGGGCCGCCGCTATAGCGCGGAACCGAGTTCCAGGTATTCCATCCACCGGGCTGCCACATCCAGCCAAACCCGGGCACGAACATCCAGTTCCCATACAGGTAGGGCATCCAACCCCACGGGTAGGCCGAGACGAACATGTAGCCAAATCCGGGATACCACGCCCAGGCTCCATCCATAAACGGATCCCAGCCGATTCCGGTGAAGTACGGCTGCCACATCATTCCGTATCCAGGGATGCTGGTGTAACTGCCGTAATAACCGAGATCACTGCTGCCATAGCCGTACGGAGAAGAATTATTCTTCGCATACTGATCGTGATAGGCGATGGCCTCTTTATCCCACGAATCGAGCGGCGCCTCGACGACATGATTGGCGATTTCATATTTGTCGTCGTCCGCGCGGAAGGTCGCGGTTTTATTCTTTCCGACAGAGAGATCGCCGGACGGCGAGGTGACTTCGACCGCACCCCGAAACACCGCCAGGTTCGCCACCTCCTCCGAAGTGTCGACGCGGAGATGCGTTTCTCGATCGAGCGCAACCTTCTCGTGCGCGAAATTGAGGTCGATCTCGTCCCCGCTCTTGCCGATCCAGTTCACGTAAGCCATCCCGTCGACCAGATTGATCACGGAGAGATGTTTCCCCGAATCGCTGGAGCCCAGCGTGCTGAACTGAACCGTTGAATTCGGAGCCAGGCGCATGGTGCTGCCGTCTTCGAATTCGATTTCGGCTCTCCCGTTGTCGCGGGTTCTGAGCTGCGTGCCTTGGGTGATGGGCAGATTGATGAAGGCGCTTTCAAAGCCCAGTCCGCTGTTCTTGTCGATCTGGACTGAACCCTGAACATCGCTGAGACGGACGATACGAGCCTGAGAATCGGCGAAAGCGGGCAGAACGAGAAGTCCGCACCCCGCAATCGACAGCAGTACCAGGCTGATTCGAGACCAGAATGAGTGGGCCATGGCAAACCCCCGCGGGTCTTGCTCTTGCCTATTAGAACACGGTCTGCCGGGAGGAGTTGTAAAGTTTCAGTCAGAACAGGTTAACCGACCGACGCCCGCCGGAATCTGCCGGAGGATTGCATAAGTATCGTGCTAGCCGATACTTAGCAAAATGTTGCCCGTCGACCTGCAGCCGGAGCAGCTCCTGTCAGCGTCCTGACGGGCCTCCGCTGCCCATTTGCATGAGGACCTGGGCCCGGGCCCGCACCACGTTGATCACCGAGGGATCGTCGTAGATCTCCTGCAAGATCGGCCGCACAGCCTGCAACTCCGCCAGATTCCCGCGCCGGGCCTCATCCTCCATCGCTTTTAACTCCTCGTCCAGACCCAGCTTCTGATAGCGGTGGTAGAAAACGAGGTGGCGGCCGTATTCAAGCGTCGCCGACATTCCCTGGAACAAACTGGTCAGTTCCTGCACCGCGGGCTCAAATGAGAAGTTGTAACTTGCGGTGAAGTTTCTCTGTCCGTCGGTGTAAGACAGCTTCTTGTTTCCGGTGAAGGCCAGCTTCTTCTTGCCCGAGTCGACTTTTCCGGAGAAATAATGCGCTCTTGCGGCGAGATCGAAGATGCGGTCACGGGTTGCCGCCGAGACCGTAAAGTCGCTCTGATACTCTTCGGTGTCGGTCGAATCGGCGGAAACCTTGGCGGAGCAATCGTAATGCGAGTGCCCATCGGACTCGACAGTAATCGAATACCGCGCGGGATCGGAGCCGGGAAAATCCAGCGAAAAAGCAACGGTCGCAGGCCCTGCAGCATAGCTGCCTGCACTCCGCAGCAGGACGGTCAGCAGGAGTATGGCGAGAGCGAGCGTGCCTGCCGATTTCTGTGGCTGAGCGCACATCAGCTTCTCCTGACGCACATTCGGTTTCCTCTTTCCGGCCAGGAGCGTTCTAAGAACCAATCTCATAACCCGCCGCAAACGATTATGCCAAAGATCGAGCCAACTGTTTCAGATGTCATCGTGAGACCGCTCGCATTTTCGTCAGGGTTCCGGCGGTGTGCAGGTGGCAGATGGCAACGGCCAAAGCGTCCGATGCATCCATCGGCTCGGGTGCGACCGAAAGCTCCAGAAGGCGGGTAACCATGTGCTGCACTTGGTGTTTCTCCGCCCGTCCATACCCGACCACGGACGATTTGATGGTCAACGGCGAATACTCGGCGACTTCAAGGCCGGCTGCAGCTGCTGCCAGCATGGCAACTCCGCGGACCTGTCCCAGTTTGAGCGCCGACTTAACGTTGAGCGCGTAGAAGACATCTTCGATGGCTACTTCATCCGGCTGAAATTCCTGAATAATCGCGCCCAGTTGGGTGTAGATACGAGTCAGGCGTCGGGGCAAAGGTTCTCGCGCCGATAACTTCACGGCGCCGGATGTGAGGCAGCAGAGCCTGCCTCCAGGAAATATTTCGACCACGCCGTAGCCTGTATATTCTCCGCCACAATCAATGCCCAGAACTCGCATCGACTGCCAGTCTATACCTGGAGTGGCGTCGGTCCTAGTAGCCAGTCGACTTTCGACCTCGCCGGACGCACAAAGCATTGCCCTGGCTCGGCTCGCATCGATCAAAGTTCCTGAAAACCGCTCCACGCGTGGTTTCGGCTGGATGTGGTTTGGTGTTACTCTAGTTCTTCCGAACGATTGCGATCCTCGCGTTTGCGCCGTTTCGTCCTGCGCCTGCAGCCGGGGTGCACTCCAAGGAATCTCATTCCGACATTCTTCATAGGAGCTAATCATGAAAGTTGGCATTTTGACCGGCGGCGGCGACTGTCCTGGATTGAATGCAGTCATTCGGGCGGTGGTTCGCAAGGGCATCTTTCATTATCACGACGAATTTGTGGGCTTCATGGAGGGCTGGCGTGGCCTGATCGAAGACCAGAGCATGGCTCTCGATCTGGATGCGGTGAGTGGCATTCTGCCGCGCGGCGGCACGATCTTGCGGACTTCGCGCACCAATCCCTCCAAGCGTTCGGACGGCATCGAGCGCTGCATGACGACTGTCGACAAGCACAAGATCGACGCTCTGATCGCCATCGGCGGCGACGACACTCTGTCGGTTGCACAAAAGCTGCATGAGCGGGGCATCAAGGTCGTCGGCGTGCCCAAAACAATCGATAACGATCTGGGCGGGACCGACTACACGTTCGGATTCGATACGGCCTGCAACATCGTGTGCGAGGCTATCGACCGCGTGCACACCACCGCCGAAGCTCACAACCGCGTCATGGTGGTCGAAGTGATGGGGCGCGATGCAGGCTGGATTGCCCTCTACAGCGGCATCGCCGGAGGCGCGGATGTCATTCTGATTCCCGAGCGTCCGTTCGACGTGGACAAGGTCGCCGAGTCGATTCGCCAGCGGCATGAGCGCGGACGCTATTTCTCAATCGTTGTCGTAGCCGAAGGAGCCAAATTTGCCCCTGCCAGCGGCGACGGTGCGCCCATCCTGCAGGATATGGGCAAGGACGAATTCGGGCACGCCAAGCTGGGCGGCGTCGCCAATGTGCTGGCTCGCGAAATCGAGAAGCGTACCGGCTTCGAGACGCGCGCGGTCGTCCTCGGGCACATTCAGCGCGGCGGCTCTCCCAGCGCTTTCGATCGCGTGCTGGCCACCCGTTACGGCCTGGGCGCCGTCGACATGGTGCATCGCGGAGAATTCGGCTGCATGGCCGCTTTGCGCTCAAACAAGATCGTCTCCATTCCGTTGAAAGAGGCGATTTCGCGCAATCGCACCGTGGATAATGAAATGATCCAGATCGTCGATGGCCTCTTCGAAGAAATCGGTGTAAAAGAAGCTGCTGGCAAGTAGTCACGCAAAATTGGCCTTCGCTGGAATGCCGGCGAAGGCCATTCCCTATCGGCGGGTGGCGGCGTAAGGTAGGGTGCCGGCCCTTACCACGATGCAGAATCTCTATTCTCGGCTCGCGCCCTGGCTGCTCGCCATCATCGAATTCGCGCTGATGGCTGGCGCCGCGGTGCTGATCGTTCGTGCGCAACGCCGCCAATCACGCCGTCCTCATTCCCAGGTTGATGCCCTCGGAGGCGCCTTTGTTCGATTCGCGCGGCGGCGGGTGCTCGCTGTCTGCGCGGTGGGCATCAGCGTAATTGCGGTTCGAGCGGCTCTCATCCCTATCCTTGGCATTCCGCAACCACGATTCAATGATGAATTCAGCTACCTGCTCGCCGCCGATACCTTCGCCCACGGGCGGCTGACCAATCCCACTCATCCGATGTGGATACACTTCGAGACCTTCCACATCATTGAGCAGCCGACCTACATGTCGATGTATCCACCCGCACAAGGCTTGGTTCTCGCGGCAGGGCAACTGCGCGAGCATCCCTGGATCGGGCAACTTCTGATCACCGGCGCCATGTGCTCTGCGCTTTGCTGGATGCTGCAAGGCTGGATGCCTGCGGAATGGGCTCTGCTGGGCGCGGTAGTGGCCGCGCTGCGCCTCGGCATTCTCAGCTATTGGATGAACACTTACTGGTGCGCGTCTGTCGCAGCCTTGGCTGGAGCACTGGTGCTCGGGGCCTGGCCTCGCCTGCGGAAGCATCCATCGGTATCCATGTCATTGATTATGGCCGCCGGCCTTGTCATCCTGGCCAATAGCAGACCCTACGAGGGGCTGATCTTCTCCATTCCAGTTGGGTTCGCTATGCTGGCGTGGATTGTGGACCGACGGCATCGCAGATTCAAGCTGACGGTCACTCGAGTGCTTTTGCCGATCACCGCTGCGCTGGCGCTTGGCGGACTCGCCACCGGCTTTTATTACTACCGAGTCACCGGTTCACCATTTGTCATGACTTACGAGGTGAATCGAAGCCAGTATGCAACCGCGCCCTATTTCATTTGGGAGACACCGCGCCCCGAGCCGGTCTATCACCACGCCGTGATGCGCGATTACTATCGCTGGGAACTCGGCGAGTTCGAGCGCAATCGAACGCTCCAAGGATATCTGGAACGTGGGGCAAAGAAGGTCGCCGACTGGTGGCAGTTCTTCCTGGGCCCGCTCTTGACGGTGCCTTTGCTCGCCTTGCCATGGATCGTCCGTGACCGGAGAATGCGCCTTCCCTTGTGGATTATGGGAACGATGGCCGTTGGGTTCTCGGTCCAGACCTGGACTTTCCCGCATTACTTCTCCCCTGCCACCGGCGCGCTCTACATCCTGATCGTGCAGGGACTTCGCCATATGCGCCATTGGCGGGGACATCGCAGCGCCATCGGGCACGCACTGGTTCGCGCGATTCCGTTGCTGGCATGCGCTATGATCTTGCTCCGCGTGACCGCAGCAGCATCTGGCACGCACATCGAACCCGAATGGCCGCGAGGCAACCTCGAACGCGCTCGGGTGGTGCAGGAACTGAGCAAGCTTCCCGGACGCCAACTCGTGCTCGTCGACTACGGCCCTCACCACAACGTAGATTGGGAATGGGTATGGAACGATGCGTCTATCGACCGGGCCAAGATCGTCTGGGCCCGCGACATGGGCGACAATCGCAATCGCGAACTGCTGGAGTATTTCCGCGATCGTCGCGTGTGGCGAATCAACGGGGATGATCCTTCCCCGAAACTTGTTCCCTACTGAGGTGGCTGCGGCGAGTTGATTCCAGCGAGCGGTTCAGATCCAGCCTGCTCCTTTGACTTTCAGAATGATGGCGAAAACCGAACCTCCGGCGTGGCTGACGGCGAAGCGCCTCAAGGCCTACGGTACAGTTCTTGCCCTGGCGCTGTGGCTGGCTTATGGATGGAATTTGTCCACTCCGGGCCTCCGCGACCGAAGCGGAAATCTCAAGGGAACCGATTTCCTGCACTTCTACACTTTGGGTTCGCTGGCGGATGCACATGACGCGGCCGATCTGTATGACATGAACGCCCAGGCAGTTCTGGCCTCACGGCGAGTTCCGCAAGCGGCCGGGCTAAAGTATTTGCCGCTCTATCCGCCGCAGTTGTCCCTTGTCTTCGCACCGCTGGCAGAGACGTCCTATGGTCGTGCGCTCGCACTCTGGTGGGCATGGACCGCCATTCTCTATGCCGGCTGCTGTTATTGGACCTGGCGGGCCTGTCTCAATCTTTATAAATACGCGGGAACGGTCTTAGTTCTTACCGCCGGATTCCCGGCTTTTTTCCACCTGATCGCCTGGGGACAGACTTCCGCACTCGCGCTCCTTTGTTTCACGGCGCTGTTCTTTCTTTTGCGCTCAAGGCGAGATTTTCTGGCGGGGCTGGTGCTGGGCTGCCTGGTGTTCAAACCTCAACTCGGACTCGCCGCCGCAATCGTCTTCTTGTCAATCGGCGCGTGGAGGGTGATTGCAGGATCGTTGCTATCTGCAGCCGCACAGATGGCTGCCGGAGCCGTCTTCTATGGGACGCAATCACTGAAAGAGTGGTTCCGTACATTCAGCCGGATCGGCGCTTTTCTTCCGCTCCTCGAACCGAGGCCTTACCAGACGCACTCGCTGCGCACCTTCTGGTCCATGCTGATGCCGTGGCTGAATGTTGCCCTGGCCTTGTATGTTCTCAGCGCGGTTGTGGTTCTTGCCATTGCAGTCGCTTGCTGGAGACGTGGACAAGCCGTCCCCTTGGCAATGCGGTATTCGGTTCTGCTTCTCGCCACGGTGCTGGTTGCGCCCCATCTCACTGTTTATGATCTAGTAATCTTGGCTCCGGCGATCCTGGTACTGGCGGATTGGATCGTTGGCCAGCCGTCGACATCTTCGACTCGGAAGTTGGGCGGCCTGCTTTTTCTGGTTTACATTCTGCCGCTGGTCGGGCCCCTGGCTCGGTGGACGCACATTCAACTCTCGGTGATTGCCATGGCCTCCACTGTCTATGTGATCTTCAGCCTCTCGCGCCAGATTAGTCCAACGACTGCAAGCGTCGAGCCTAGCGTGGAGAGCATCTAGTCGGCGCGCTTTCCGAACAAAAATGCCAGAGCCTCCGGAAAGCGTCGCGCCCAGGCCGACTCGTGATGGGTGCCACCCGCCTCGATGACCAGATGCAGACGACGATCGTCGAGCCCCGCGCGCTTGAGAATGCCGGCGAGCTCGCGGACATCGTCGACCACGCTGCGATCGCGGTCTTCTCGTCCAGTTTCCGCCGTGCCGGTTGCCAGGAAGACTCGCTCGGGCCAGCGCTTGACGCTGCGGCTATCTCGAATCAACTGGCGGTTCGAAGCCCACAGCGACGGACTTTCCAAAAGCAGCCGTCCAAACACTCCAGGATGCGCCTCCGCCGTATAGAGCGCGATCAGCGCGCCGAGGGACGAACCGCCCAGCCCGAGATTTTCGGCGCCGGCCGCGACGCGATAGTTCCGGGCGATGAATGGCATCACCTCCTTCATCAGGAATGCCGGATAGCGGCCGCCCATCGAGCGCAGCATCACCGGACTCAACGAGCGGTGTGGCATGTACTCGCGGATGCGGTCTCTGCCGGCGTTGTCGATTCCGACAATCAGCATAGGCAAAATCACCCCTTCGCGGATCAGCCGGTCGGCGGTTTCATCGACCTGCCACTCCACTCCGGTAAAGGACGTTGCGGCTTCGAACAAATTCTGCCCATCGTTCAGAAAAAGTGCGGGATAGCGGCGTCCGGCGTTCTCCGGATCGTCATAGCCGGGAGGCAGCCAGACGCGCAGGAATCGAGTATTGCGAAAGACCCGGCTGCTGAAGGAATGCAGCCGTAAGTCTCCCGTCGCGGATTGCGCGCGCATCACTCCGGGCGCGAGATCGTTCTCAGTTTTCTGGATTTCTTCCATCAGGAAAAGTTCAATCAGAATACAACGAAGGATGGATTCACGCTCGAGCCCCGAAGAACTTGACAATCCCCGCAAGCACGCTGATGAGCGAGATCAGCGCCAGCGAAATCAGGCACAGGATACACCACGTCGTCAGAACGTATGCTTCGATGTAAGTGAGGTAAATTGCGAAGCCGAGCCCGAGGAGGGAGGCTCCCAACAGCCGACTGGGAGTCTCGATCCGAAAGCGCTGCGATGTCGACAGGACGAGCAGCAATCCATAGCCGACAACGCCGATTCCGGCGACCGGAATGCCGGCAATGCTCGCATATTTGCTGCGGTTCACGATGTCGCAACTGAACTGCTGACTGATATCGCAGAACTGAGTGGCCGATCTGGCATAATGCCGTTGCAGAGAGATTCCCGAGACCGCGATTCCTGCCAGCGCCAATATCGCGATGCATGCGAGCAGGACTTTGCCACTGCGCGAGATGCCCGGCAGCTCAGAAGCTGAGTCGACATTGCTGGTCACGGCAGGCTGCATCCTGTCTTATCGCTGAGCGCTTGCAATGAAAGGACTCCTTCTTTCGGCGGCTCCATCCCGAACTGCCAGCTGGGGAACAGCTTGGCTCCGGCGATCTTGCATTCAGGCGCCATCTCTCTCGATCCTTTGATGGCGCACTCGACATAGGGAACATAGTGAAAAGATTCGCCAAACATCTCTTTCTGTTCCTGGCAATGCGGGCACCAATAGAGCCCATACATCTTCGCCTGATGAGCGGCGAGGCACTGGGCAAAGGAATCGTATTTGTGATTCTTGTAATGCCATCCCGCGTAATACGCAGCTGCAAGAAGCACGACGACGCTTCCCCATGTCAGATATTTTTTCGCCCCAGCTCCAGTCGTGCTTGTACCCTGCCGGTCCTGCTGACGTTTTCTCCGTTCTTCGGACATGATTCGTTTTTATATCACGCTAGGCGACGACATTCAGCGCCGAGGGCAGGACATCGAGCTCCTCGCAATGCAGCGAGAGCACTTCCCCGTCAATCATGACATCGACAGGATTATCAAGGCGGAACTCGATCCGGCTGACCGCCCTGCACTCTGCCAGCGGATGCTGAATATGCGAGCCATCGTACAGTCCGGGCAGGTTCCGGATCAGGCCAAGCCTCCCGATCGGGCCCCAGCGGACGTACTCGATACAGCCGCTCGCAGTATCCGCCTTCGGCGCAATCATCATCGTCCCACCCGTGAACTTGCTGTTGTTGAAGGTCACGAACAGGCAAGGCCGCTCATCGAATTCGCCTTCGCCTGCCACGCGCAGTGGAAACGGGCGGCGATTGAAACGCGCGAGGGTCAGGAAGATCGAACCGAAGTAGCCCAACTCTCCCCAGGAACTGAAGCGGCGCGCGCGCAAGGTCGCAACATCGGCTGAGAATCCCATGCTCAGTAGATTGATGTAATAGAGCACTCCGCCGCGGTGGCGGAGACGCAGAACGTCGCATGGGCGGCTGCGGCCGGCCAGGAGTGACTCAATCGAGTATTCGACGCCGCGATCGCTAAAGTCGCGGAGAAAAGAATTACCCGTCCCCAGCGGAAGAAACGCGAGTCTCGGGCGCTCCCCTTCGAGGGCTTGAGGAAAAAGACCGTTGACGATTTCGAAGGAAGTGCCGTCGCCGCCGACAGCAATGAAGTTCCGGACACCCCGTTGGTAGGCTTCTTTCGCGATAGTCCTCGCGTCACCCGCACCGCGCGTGCGAGCCAGCTCGACGCGGATGCCTCCGGCACGTAACCGCTCCAATGCCGGAGCCAACAGCCTGCGGCTTCGCCCCCCTCCCGCCGCCGGATTCACGATAGCAAAGTAGTCTTGCAAGATGATTGAACCGTTCGCGGCCGCCCTGTGTGACGAACTCCGTGCCAGACTGAGTGAGGTTCACAAGCTTGTGATTTTGTCGCGATCGACAGCCTTGCCGATCTCCTCCGCCAAGACCTGGCGCTTGATCTTCATTGAGGCCGTGCGCGGAAAATCCTTGTCCCAGATCAGGTATCCTGCCACGCGCTTGTAGTCGGGCAGACGCCGGTTTCGCGAGGAAATCTCCTCCAGCAATTTGTCGTCAAACTTTTGATTCTGTTCCAGCCGCAGCACGAGTACAAGAGTCTCGCCGCCCAGTTCCCTTTTCGGCCAGATATAGTTCGAAGCAAAAATGCAGGATTCCTTGACCGGGATTCTGTCAAAGACCGTTTCAATGTCCTCCGGATAGATATTCTTTCCGCCCTCGGTCACGATCATGTTCTTCTTCCGGCCAAAAAGTTGCAGATGCCCGCTGCCGTCAAAGCGTCCGAGATCCCCGGTCAGAAGCCATCCGTCGACGATCGTTTCCATCGTCAGTTCCGGGTCGTCAAGATAATGCGACATGATGGTATCGCTATGTGCCGCGACTTCGCCGATCCCTTCCGAGTCCGGATTGAGAATGCGCAGGTCAACCCCGGGCAGAGGCTTGCCCACGGTATCGGCGCGGAATGGCTTCAGATCATTAAGCGTCAGCGCCGTGCCCGCCTCGGTCAGGCCATAGCCATTCACCACCGGAATCCCGAGGTCGTAGAAAAACTGCATCGTCGAGGGCTCAAGAAATGCTCCGCCAGTGATCAACGCAAGGAGTTCGCCTCCAAAGGCACGATGCACGCCGGGAAGAAGCGTCCGGCTCAGCTTCACTTTCGGGCGCCGCCGCGTCAGTAACTTGTTGACGGCGATCATGGCATTGAGGACGGGGCGTTTCCAGGCCGGTAGTTCCACAAACTTCGCCCGCAGCCCACGCTCCAGATTCTTGACGATCATCGGCACCAGCGAGACGTAGGTGATTCGATAGCGCACAAACGCGTCGCGAACAAATTCCGGCCGAAGCGTCCGCAAATGCACCACGCACGCGCCGCAGACAAACGGCCCGATGAAACCCACCATGAAATCGATCGCATGGTTCGTGGGCAGAATGCTCAGGTACCGCACCCCCGGCCAGAACGGATACCACGCGGTCAGCGACCGGCACTGCTCCAGATAATTCTCGTGTGTGAGCACACAGCCCTTGGGTTGTCCGCCCGTTCCTGACGAATAGACGATGCAGGCCGTGTCTTCGCGCTGCCGCATGACGAAGTCGGGGGCGCCCTTGCGTTTGAAGTCTTCCCAGCGAAATCCGCCGACTAGATCAGCACCCAGAGGAGCTTCTGTCACCAGAACAATCTTGGCGCCGATCTGCGAAAAGCCAGGAGACTGCGTGATCGCTCGCCAAAGGTGATACTCGACGATCAGCACCTTTGCCTTGCAGTGTGCCAACAACTGCAGATGCTCGGCGGCGCTGAGCTTGTAGTCGAGAGGCACCAGCACGCCGCCGCAGTAGAAAATGGCGTACGCCGAGATCAGCCACTTCGACTGATTGGTCATGATGATGGCGGCGCGGTCGCCTTCATCGAACTCTGCGTCTTCCAGCGCCCGCGTCAGGGGTAGAGCCATCTCCTTGAAATCGGAGTAGGTCAGGCGTACCCGCTCGCGATCGCGCTCCGCCTCGATCAGGCAGACCTGCGACGAGAAACGTTCCAGGGCGTCGCGCAGAGCCGCACCCAGGCATGTGTATTGACGAAGGTCGAGCATAAAAATTGCTGATTTTAAATTGTAGGCGGTTGATTGCCAACGTGAAACGGCGTACCGACCGAAGTTCCTCGCCGGTCAACAGGAATCACCATCGGCAGCCGACGCCCTGCGTCACAGGCGGGCCTGGATCTTTCCCGCCAGCGTGCGGAAGTCGGTGACTCCTTGCAGTTCGTAGTCTGGCAATTCGACGCGAAAATGCTGTTCCAGCCGGGTCAGCAGGTCAAGTGTCTGCAGGCTGTCAATGCCGAGCGCCTTGAAAAAGTCGCCGTCGGGCGACAATTTCTCGCGCGGCACTTTGAAGTGCGCGGCAGCGAGCTTCAGAATCTCATTCAGTGTTTCGTCAGCGGTCGGCATAATTCAGTCGCACGTTGATTATGGCAGATACGGTTGAGCGTCGGTACTCTCGACAAATCTCTTGAGTCCGGCTTGCACGGCAGGCCGGGAGAACAACTCGCAGAAAAGATCGATTTCTTGCTTCAATTCTTCATACGGAATGGGCTTAATGAACTTTTTCGCAGTCACGGCCGTATGGCGATCGAACTTTCCCAGTTGGAGGGCCGTGGCATGGGCGGCGCGCACGGCCTCGCCTTCAGCGACCAGTTGACTCACCAACCCGGCTTGTTGCGCCTTGGTCGCATTGAAGCTCCTGCCGGTCAACAGCAAGTCGCGCACCACGGCGTTTCCCAGGTCGCGCTTCAGACGCGGAACCCCGCCAAAACCGGGGATCAAGCCCAACCGCAACTCCGGAAAGCAAAAGCGCGCCATCTTGTCAGCAATGATGAGGTCGCAGACCAGAGCCAGTTCCAGTCCCCCGCCGAAGGTGACGCCATGCACCGCTGCGATGGTGGTGAGCGGAGAGGCGTCGATGCGGTTAAGGCAGCCATGAATTCGCTCCAGGAAATTGCGGACACCTTTCGCGGCGTCCGCCGGGCTCATCGCCTGCGAGCGCTCGTAGAGCTCGCGCAAGTCGGCGCCGGCGGAAAAACCAGATTTCAATTCGCTGTAAATGATTAAGGCATGGGCGTTCGACTCCAGAGCGTCGAGCGCGCCGGCGAACTTCTCGAGCTCTGCGAGCGACAGCGACCCCAATTCATTACAAGGCGAGCGATGGAGAGCCAGTTCGATAATGCCGTCTTTCACGCTCCACGACAGAGCCTGCCCCTGAAACTCTTTCAATTCCACGCTCTGCGCCGATGACTTGTGGATGGAAGATGCCATGAGTTATCGCGCCTACACTGCCTGTTTGACCGCGTACATCTCATCGATCTCGTTCTTGAGATGCGCTGAGATAAGTTCCCGCTTCAGCTTGCCGTTGGCGGTCAGCATTCCATTCTCGATCGAAAATGGCTCCTGCCGCACGTGGAATGCCCGCACTTGTTTGTAATGCGGCGACTGGGAATTGAAGGCTTCGAGCGTGCCCCGGACTTCCTCCGCGCCCACATTTCCGGTCACGATAGCCGAAAGATAGCCGCGGCCATTGCCTACCACAACGACCTGCTGCGCCCCCGGCAAACGGCGCGCAATCTCTTCTTCGACCGCCTCCGGCGCGATCTTGTGGCCGGAGCCGAGAACGATCAGATTCTTGATCCGCCCAATGATTTTCCAGTTGCCCGAGGCATCCATCTCCCCTCGATCCCCGGTGTGAAACCAGCCATCACGCAAGGCTTCTTCGGATTGTTGCGGACGATGCCAATACCCCGGAAAGACATTGGGCCCGCGCACCACAATCTCGTCCTGCTCATTGATACGCATTTCGATGCCTGAGATAGCAGGCCCCACGCGCCCCGGCAGCGGATGCTCCGGATCATCCATCGTGCAGATGCCGGTGGTCTCTGTCAATCCATAGACCTGCAACACGCGAATACCCAGCATACTGAAATAGTCTTGCGTCTCCGGAGCCAAGGGCGCGGACCCGCAAATCAGGGCTCGCAGATTTCCGCCAACCATCTTCTTGCGAATGGCCGGAAAAACCAGCGTCTGGGCCAGGCGCAACCAGAACCCGCCCGCCCGCCCGCTTCCCTTTCGGCTCCATTCGCTAACTGCTCGGGAATATACGAAACTTACGGCGCCGCCTTTCTTGGCGATCTGTTCATCGACCCCGCGCCGCATGCGCTCCAGTAACTGCGGCACGTTAAGAAAGTAGTGCGGGGCGGCCAGCGGCATGTCGCCCGGAATCTTCGCCAGGTCGGTGTTCAGGATGACGAGGCTTCCCCGCAGAAGAAATGTCAGCACCGCGATCCACGAGGCGCAGAAACTGAGCGGCAGGTAATGAAAGATACGATCCTGACCCGAGCGCCCACCCATCAGTTGGTCCAGCCGCGCCGACGTGCAACCCAACATGAATCCCACGTTCCCCGCAGTCAATACAACGCCCTTCGCTTCCCCCGATGTGCCTGAGGTGTAGATGATAGTGACGGGATTCTCGTCCCGCACCTGCGGACGGTCGAGCGAAATGCCCTCGGACCCCGCGAAAATCTCATCGAACAGATAATGCCGCGGGGCTTCCGCCCAGGTTCCGAGAATTCCGTCGCGGAGTGTTTCAGTCCCGCAGCAGACGAGCGAAGCCTCGCTGTCTCTCATCATCGCAACCAGTTCCGCCGGCGCCTGCCGGAAATACAGGGGAACGACGATCAAGCCCTCGGCCATCGCAGCCAAATCCATGGCGATCCACCGAACGCTGTTAGCGGCCAACAAGCCGCAACGGTCGCCTTTTTGCAGTCCTCTTGCGGCCAGGAAGGTCCGGGCTTTGCCGATCATCTCCAAAAGTTCGCTGCCGGTCACATCCACTGACTTCCCGTCACGGATCTCCTGCAGCACGCAGGTACCGGCCGCGGCTTTCAGTTGCGAGAAGATTTCTCCAACAAAAGGCATAGTGTCTGGATTGAAAAGAGGCTCAGCTGTAGGCAGTGACCAACTGCCGCAGCGCGTCATTCATCGGCGGCAGGTAGTCCTCCCAGCTCCATTCTCCACGGCGCGTTGGAAACTCCGGATATCGCCGCTGCACTTCCTCTTCGAGAAAGACTCCCATGCGCGCCATCACTTTCAGATTCTTCACCACCGTTCGTGCAATTCCGTCGGCGATGCGGCCACCTTGAGTGGCCAGAATTTCCAGCGCCGCCAGCAGCTTCGGCTCCAGGTCAGGATCATCCACGGTCATCAACAACTCCTGATGACCGCGCTCCCGCATCAGGTTGCGGATGCGTTCATCCATGGTAATGCCGGCGGAAGGCACAAGCGCCGGCATCGAGGTCACGATGCCGTGGTAGCGGGAAGATGCCATCATGTGGCACGCGCGGAGAATGCTCACCAGTTCGTACATGTTGTACTGATCAGAGGTCAGCACCGGCACGCCGCCAAGCTTCTCCGAAATACGGCTTGCCGGCCGGGCATCGAGTCGCTCGGTTGCGACAAGTATGATGAAAACGCTTCTCTGCTTGCGGAAGGCGTCGACCGCGTTCGCAATCGAAGTCAAATAATGCTGGTAGGCGCGATCAGCGGCGGGCCCGGAATTGTGAAAATAAACGGTACGGTAATGGCTCTGCTTATACGCCCCCGTGAGACTGTGCAACGCGTACTTGGCGACCGAGGCTCTCACCGGCCACTCAAACGGATTGATGGGGCAAACCACCAGCACCGGCACCTTACCGTCCCAGCCGAGCGACCGCAGCACGCTCTGCCCGTACTCCGGAGGTCGCGGCTCGAAAGTCCAGGCGGTATCTGTGCCTAATTCCGTCGGTACTCCCAACTCGCGCAGCACCGTCCGGGATTCTTCGTTGCGCGTAATGACCAGCGAATTCCTGCAATAGCGCGAGCACATTTTAGCCAGCAGCGGATCCATGTGCCCGGCTTCCGCACCATACCCGATCGACAGCTTGTTCTGCACCGCGGCGATGCCGAGCGATCCGATCATCATGGCGGTGAGTGCATTGGCGAATTTGCTTTTGAACATCGAGCCTTCGCAAGCTACCACGCCGTGATGCCTGGGCACTTCGTTGGCCAGAAAGGGCGGAAAGATGTCGGGAAGATGAACCTGCTCGGTGCCCGCAAAGTATCCTTTGGAGAACTCGAAATTCTGGCTCATGACGCTTAAGTCGACACGCTCGGCGCCCAAAATGTGGCGAATCTGGCGCAGCATTTCGTCGACGCGAACGTCCGAGCCCATATTGCGGGTGCCATTGTATCCGGCAAAAAGCAGCTTCAGTTTCTCCCCCGGCTGCCAGGGCGCGCCGCCGCCCAGCATCCACCGAGCTTTGGCGCGCTCGATGTTGCTGCTGACCCACGCTTCCAGAATGAAATCCATCATGCGGCGGTACCTCCAGCCGAGGCCGGCCACGGACGGTACTTGTACTGGAACTGATTCTTGCGACTGAAGCTGAGCAGCGGAAAACTGTACTGCGAAAATGGCACGGGCTTGCGGCCCAGTTCCGACGTCACCCTGGTGTTGTCGAAGACGGTGTTCCACATGAGATATGGCATGAAGACTTTCAGCAGGGATGCTCCGCGGCCGAGAGGCCCTTTGCGGTTCGAAAGCAGATTAACGGACCCGGCAAACGGTTTTTCAGCCATCGGCAGGAAGATCGGCGGGCGCTTCTTCTGCGCCGCGGCCAGACTTGCCGTCAGTTGGCGGAAGGTTTGCGACGCGGTCCCTGAGGAAAGGTGATAAGTGTCGTATTGCGGCTGGTCTTTCAGGTGCAAAGCGGCAATGGCATCGGCGACGAAGTCCACGTTCACGATGTCAATTTTGTCGCTCGGGCGGAACGGCAGCGCCGGCAGTCCCGCCAGAAACACAAAGGCTTTGACCATATCGAACTGCGTGGTTTCGGCGTGCCGGCTGTCTCCGAGAACGATGCTGGGACGAAACACCGTCTTGGGAGTGTCGGGCAACAAAACCCGCGTCATATGCTCGCAAAACTTCTTGGTGCGTGCGTAAGGATCGTAGTCCGAACGGTCCCACTCGATCGCCCCATCTTCCGTGACGACTTCGTTCTGGCGCTTGCCTGCCACCGCGACCGTGCTGACTTCGCTGAATCGCCTCAGGCCATGATAATGCTCCGCTTGCCGGGCCAGGGTGAGCACTTCGAGAGTTCCGCGCAGATTAACGTTGAGGCAAGTCTTCTCGGACTTCCGGTTCAGCGAAGCGGCGCAGTGAATCACCGAGTCGGTGGTGTGCACCAGCCGGTCATATTCATCGCGCCCCAGGCCAAATCCCGGCGATGTAAGATCCCCGCAGAACACCCGCACTTTCGTCTGCAGATACTCGTAGAAACGCGGGAAGTCCAGATGAAGCTGCAGGGCCTGCCAGAGGCGCATCTGCGCCTCCTGCGGGTTCTTCGCGCGCACCAACACATTCAGCGATGCGCTGTAGCCGTCCAGCAGATTCGCGGCGACGTGCGCGCCGATGTACCCGGTCGATCCGGTCAGGAATATCGCCACGTGGCTCCGTTGGTCCCGGTCTTCACGGCATCGCCGTTCACGGGCGCGAGTTGAACACTGCGCGGCGGGCGCGCCTCAAGCGGACGCCCCTCGATTAAGGGATACGTCCAATGACGCAAGGCGGGAATATGAATGTTGATCCAGTACTCCCACCAATCGAGAAAGCGCGTGTTATAGCCGAAAACCGCTTGTTCCTCCTGCGCCAGCGCGTGCGAGAGCTTTTCGATGTTTTCCGCAACGAAATCGTGCTCATTGAGCAGGATGAAGGGTTCAAACAGTTCGATGAGCTTCTCGACGCGCTCGAGATTGCGCTCGGTCTTTACCAGCGGTGCCTTCTTGAGCGGCAAAGGTGACATGATTCGCTGAATCGACTTCACGATGGCCCTCTGTGCCGGAGCCGACATGCGGTTATAACGGCTCTTCGAAACTGGAATGGCGTCAAAGCGCAGGCGCAGCCAGGATTCCAGCCCCTCCTGCGCCCGATAGTGCTTGCGGTGAGCCAGCGAGGTCAGCTCGATCGATCGCCCCATATCGCACGGATTCGTGACCGAGGTGGCGAGCTGGTAGAGCCGATCGTGCCTGCGTTCCATGACGGCCGCCGCGATAAGCGTCATGCCCGCGCACACCGCATCGACCGGGATAATGTCGAGACGCTTGCTTTCATTCGAGGGCAGCTGGCGGAAATATGTTCCCAGCAGGTAAGACAGCGATGCCGATGTGTTGATGCCCTCGTTCCAGCCCAGAAATGGCTTTGCCACCGACGTCTCGACGATCGCGGGACGAACCACGGCGATCGGCAGTCCGGCCCCGCGCTTGACGATCAGCGATTCTGCCAGGCTCTTGGTCAGGGTGTAGGTGTTGGGCCAACCCAGTTCTTTGGCGCGCCGGGTCCCGGCCTCGGTCAAGTAGGTCTTCACCCAGCGCACGCGGTTCTTGCGGATCTGGTTCTCGAGCGCCGCGCCCTGCAGATCTTTCGCCGCGTGCTCTTTGGCAAGCGCTTGCATGCGTAGCCCCGCAGTGACCTCTTCGCTCTCCGATTGAGCTTCCGCATGCTTAATCAGATCGTGCAACCCTCTCCATTCCCGCTCTGCGTCAAATCCGCCGACTCCGCGCGGGTTGTAGTTCGGCACAATCTGCTCAATCACCCGCCCATCCTGCTCGCCCGCCACATAACAAGTAGAAAGATGCACCAATCCCGCATGGTCTGACAGTCGGACAAACTCAAGGATATTCAGCGCCGCGTCCGTGTTTGTGGACAGGGCGTCCCGCAGGTCAGGATTGAAATCCGTCAAGCCGGAACTGTTGATGACCAGATCCAGACTCTTCTGCAGCCGCCGTGCATTCTCAGCGTCGAGGCCGAGGCCGGGTTGGGTCACATCGCCTTCGACGATTTCCACCTTCTCGCGCAGGAAACCCGGCAGCCGGTCTCCAAGAAACTCAAAGAGAGGGTCGAACACTGGAGAGTCTTCCACCATCTTTTCGAAGCGGCGTTCGGCCGGATTCGATTTCTGCCGCCGGATTAACAGAACAATCCGTTCAACTCCCGGAAGGTCGAGCAAGGTATTGGCCAGCCACACTTTGCCGATGAATCCCGTCACTCCGATCAGCATGACGCGCTTCCCGGCAAACGCCCGGCGCACCGAAAGCGTCCCGGCTTGTCTCCTGCCATCGAAATGCACAATCGGCCGTGCCGGCGCCGAAAGCTGCCTCTCCGCCGGAACCGCCGCTGCTCGGAGAGTCTCGACCGGAATATCGAGATGGCGAGCCAGGGTCTTGGGAGCGCGCCGGCCGTCTGGCATGTTTTCCCGGAAAATCGCAAACGCTCCGCGCGGACGGATCACCGGGTCGAGCAACCGGCCCGTCGCCACGCCATCGCGAAACTCCAGCCGGTTGGCGACGATGTGCCGCACTCCCAGGTGCTGGGCCAGCGGCCGCATGATCTGCTCCAGCGCCTGGCTCACCAGAACCACCTCTGCGCCCGAATCTAAAAGCTCCCGAACCTGCGCGGTTCCAGTCGCTTTCAGACGTGGCTTCAACTTGTACTGGAAGTACTCCTCGCCCAGCAGGTCGAGCCGGTCGCGGCTGACCCCGCGCAAGACGGTGTGCACCACTCGCGTGGCAAACTTCCGGTTGGTCGAATACAGAAACGGCCGTAGCAGCGCCATCAGAAAAATCAGCCCACGGCGCCGAAAGCGCTCCGTAAAGGTCTGCGCGTTCCAGGTAAAAAACGCCACCGGCCTGACTACTGTCAGATCGAGAAGACTGCCTTCCACGCGCCAATAAACCGTGGGGGCGGCACTGGAATTGTGGTTTGATGCTTGCAATGTGTTCCGGCCAGTACAAAGGGCTCCCGCAGGAGCATTCAGGCGAAGGTCCTATTGTAAACAATTGACGGGACGGAACGAAGAGGAAGAGTAGATTCCGGGTGTGCAGCGAAAATGTTCCCGCTGATTATGGACCTGTTTACCCGGATTTCACCTTCTCATCGCCACTCTGGCGGCCCACCATCCACGCAATTGCGCCGCTCAGCCCCACAGTCGTCGCAATGGCCAATAGCCCGCCACGAAAGCCGCCGTCCGCCGTTCGGAATACGCCGATAATATCGGGACCGAAATAACCGCCGAGATTGGCCAGAGAGTTGATCACCGCGATACCGGCCGCTGCGGAGATTCCTGCCATACTTGAGGTCGCCATGGCCCAGAACGGTCCGACCATCGATTCGGCGCAGGCCAGCCCAAGTGCAAGGAAAGTTACCACTATGAGCGTGGACTGACCATAGGCGGCGGCCACCAGACCCGCTGCTCCCACAAATGCAGGAACCGCCGTATGCCAGCGCCGTTCCCCGCTTCGATCGGAATGCATGCCGACCAAGACCATAGCTGCGGTCGTAACCACGAACGGGATCACGGCCACCAGGCTCGTCATGAAGTAGCTCAGTCCGGAGAACGCCCGAATCACGCTCGGTAACCACAATGTGACTCCGTACATGGTTGTCGCCACGCCGAAATAAACCATCGACAGCAGCCAGATTCTGGGACTGAAGACAGCCTGCCACAGACTGCCTTGGCTCACTCGAGACTCCTCCTGCCGCTCCTGAGCCAAAGCCTCGAGAAGCCAGTTTCTTTCGTCGCCCTGAAGCCACTCAGCTTCCTGCGGAGTATCGGAGAGTACCCAGAAGACGGTGGCGCCAAAGACGATGGCAGGCAGGCCTTCGATGGCGAACATCCATTGCCAACCGGCCAGCCTCCCATGGAGATTCAGCAATGCCCCCGAGATCGGGCTGCCGATGATGCCCGCGATCGGATTCGCCGTCATGAACCAGGCCACCGCTCTTGCCCGCGCGCGAGCCGGGAACCAGTTCTTCATGTAGAGGATGATGCCGGGGAAGAAGCCCGCCTCCGCCGCGCCCAGCAGGAAACGCATTGTGTAGAAACTGATCGGGCCGCGAATCAGCGTCATCAGACACGAGATCACTCCCCAAAGAATCATCAAAGTTGAAATCCAGCGCCGTACGCCGAATTTCTCGAGCACCAGGTTGCTGGGAAGCTGAAAGAAAAAATATCCAGCGAAAAACATTCCGGCCGCGCGGCCATACACTCGATCGCTCAGGCCCAACTGACCTCGCATCTGAAGAACGCCAAAACTCACGTTGATGCGATCCAGATAGGCGACGATGTACAGCAGGAACAGAAAGGGCATCAGTCGCCACATGAGCCTGGAGACAACGGCGGATTCGATGCGGTCGGAGGCAGGTTCCAAGGGCATTCCGGATGTTGGCGAAGTCCCGTTTCCGGGTGCGAGGATTCTACGCCAACCCCAGACCCTGGCAAATTTCCGTCACGATTCCCTTCGGAGGGTGATCGATCCCGACAACCAGGGCGTTCTGGGGCTCTTCCAGATCCGCGAACTGGCTGGCCAACAGCTGCTCCCCGGCAAAATGACCGTGGCGCGCGCGCAATCTCTTGGCGATGGTCTCGGCGCTTCCCTTCAGGTAGACAAATCGGATCTCCGCGCCCGTCTCGAGTTTTTCCCGATAGCGGCGTTTTAAGGCGGAGCAGGCCAGGACGACGTTGTTCCCCGATTCGATCCAGTGGGAGATTTCGCTGCGAAGGCGCTCCAGCCAGGGCTCGCGGTCATCATCGGTAAGCGGAATTCCCTGGCGGATCTTTTCGACGTTCGCCGCGGGATGGAAATCGTCGGCGTCGGCGAATTGCCATCCCAGCCGGCCAGCCAGCAAACGCCCCACCGTTGTTTTTCCGGCGCCCACAACTCCCATCACGATGACGATCATTCTGGAATCGGCCCGCTCATTCCTTGGGGTAGTTCTTTTCGGCGCCAGTACGGCTGTTGAGAACGGAAAAGGATCCGTCCGCCTCAGCCGTGACTTTCAGATATTTTCCCTCGCAGTTTTCTTTCACGTTCGCGATGCGGTCGTCAGGTACATTGTGGTCGCGATCGGATTCTTCCGCATAGTGCAGCTGCCAGAGATCCTCCAGATCCGGAGAGTCGTGAACGATCTGCCATGCCGCCGGACTCGCTCCCTTCCGTGGTCCATTGTCGAGGATGGCAACGCGAGGATGGAGAGCCCAATCCAGCGCTTTGGAATTAGAGAGGTCCGCGCCATGGTGCGTCACCAGAAAAAGATCGACCGTGCCGATCATGTTGTTCGGACACGCCAGTTCGAGTTCCTTTTTTTTCGTAAGGTCGCCAAGGTCGAGGAAGCGGAAATGGCCATAAGTGATCAGGACTCCGACAGAACGGGCATTCTCCGTGTCGTCGACGGGCGCAGCCGGCTCTTTCGCGCAATAGGGATTGGCGGTTCCGGCTCCGGGCAGTGGGTCGGCAATGTGATCGCCCGCTGCAGTCAGCACTTCAACCCGGATGCCTTTGATGGGCAGCCCCCATCCCGGCTTGACGACGACATGCGCGTGACCCGCAATCGCCTTCTGGTAGGCAGCATAATCGGTGCGCGTAACATCGGAATCCTCCAGATTCGGTCCATGATCGACGAAAGTTCCAAGTTTGAATCCGTCCACCAGCTGCGGCACTCCGCCAACATGATCGCGGTGATAATGCGTAATCAGTACATAGTCGATCTGCTTCAGACCGGCCTGATGCGCCGCTGAAACGATGCGGTCGGCATCGCGCCCGTCATATCCGGGCCAGCCGGTGTCGATCAGCAGCGACTGACCCGAGGGGCTGACGATCAGCGTCGACTGGCCGCCCTCGACGTCGATAAAGTAAATCTGCAGGGGCTTGGTGCTGGCGCTGGAGCCGGCGCTGCCGTACGGCACCGCTACGAGCAAAGAAAAACAGAGCGCAACCAGAAATGAACGCATCGCATGCACCTGAACGGGAAACGTTTCCGACGATTATGCCACGATGGGTCGGCGTCGATGCGGATGTTTTTCGCAGGCTTAACATTGTCCCAAACGGATCGAAGCGGTTGACAGCACAAGGGTGGAGTTGAGAACCTTGCGTGAAGAGGACCTCCCGGTGACGGAACCCCAGTCCTGCCCTGAGCGATTCATCTCAGCCAAATTCGAGCAACCTGGCCTGTTCCGGCTCTGGGCAGCGGCAGCGTTGCTGCTTGTGTTGTGGGTCGGTATCCCGCTTTCCGCGCACGACAAGGGCGGTGTGCAGTACGGGATGGGACTCATCATCAATGTCCCTTATCCCCCCGCCGAGGTCGCCCAAGTCATTCAGGACATCGTGCAGGACGGGATCATCCGGGGAAGCAAGGAGTACAACAAAGACGAATACGTCTCCGGCGCCGTTGCCGCCCCATCCACTCCGGTTTTCCCGGCTTGGACGGAGGGCGGTCAGGTTTTCTACAAAGTACGTGAACATTGCATCGATCCGCGCAACTTCAAGGACGCCGGCGATGTCGGCACCCTCGCGGTTCGCTACGTCGTGCAGCCCCAGGGCGAGAAGAACACCGTGCTCCGAATCGATGCCGTCTTTGTCGAGGACTTCCGGCGCACCTCTCACCCCTCCAACGGTTCAGTCGAAGTGGCGGAGTACAAAGACATTCACGACCACATTGACGAAATCGAATCGATGAAGATGGAGACCGCAGAAGCCGAGAAGGTGAAAGAGGAGAAACGAGCAGAGATGCAGCACCCTGCGGCAAGCCAGGACGCGGCTGCTGAAAGCTCCTCCTCTCAGCCAGTGCAGTCTTCGACCATAGTCGAAGCCGGCAGCCTCAACTCGCCGCCGGCTGAGACGCTTGAGCAGCACATTAAAGATCTGCGGCAACAGGTGGAGGGCCGGGTGAAATCGCCGGGAGCCGCCCTCAAGTCCGCCCCCTTTCACACCGCCAGCACTCTGCAGTCGCTGCTTCCCGGTACCGAAGTCTTGATCGACATAACGACACCCTACTGGTTGGGCATTGAAACGCATGACGGACAGCACGGATGGGTGCGCCGCGACGACTTGGAGCCGATTCCGTGAAATCAGACAGCAGGGTGCAAACTCGAATCGGTCTGGCGCTCGTCCTGGGTTTTCTCGCGATTGGGACACTCCCGCTTTTTGCGCAGTCCATCCCTTTCGAGCGTGTCTTCCCGCAGCCCGCGAGCAAGGTCGAGGACGCCCTTCGAACCATGAAGGCGAATCTCTCCGGACGTCTGCCGGTGCTCGATGGCTTCGCCAACCCAGACGAACATCCTCTCAGCCAATATCAGCGTGGCTACTATCAGGCCAATGTGACCGTAGTTCCCAATCCATCTGGCGGATCGCTGGTGCGTATCAACCTGAGACTAACGGCCTGGTACGACGACCCGACCCCCTCTCATTCCGGATATCGCCTTCTGACCTCCAACGGCAGGCTAGAGTCGGACATCTTCGATCAATTGGCCGATCAACTTGGGTCCCACGATTCGCGCGTGGCTAGTACGAATCCGTCTCGGCCAAATCCCCCCGTGGAGAGCACGCCACCACCGGCTGCTTCCAGCGCCTCCACCACAACCTCCGCAGCCGAACGAGCCACGCCCAGTTCCCAGCCTCCTGCTTCACCCCAGGTTGGAGGGGCATTCTCGTCGTCGCTGAATCAGAGCCTCTCCGCCGAAGAGAAAGCGAGTGTGCAGGATGTTCGGGAATCAGCGGCAGACAAAAAAAATGATCAGCTTCGCGCTGAGGCCCAGACCCTGGAAGAGACTCTCAAGAACCAGGTTCACCCCAAGAACCTGGTCGCGGTGAAGAAGTCCGGCACGCCAGTCGTCGCCAGCGCGAGCCTGACTGGAAAGACGCTGTTCCTGGCCAGCATGCATGACGAGTTTGAAATGCTCGACTTCAATCGCGACTGGGTGCACGTGCGGATTTCAGGTCTGTCGCGGGGTTGGATCTGGCGCGACAGCGTGGAAATGCCGGATGGCATTTCAGAAACAGCGGTACACTCGGCGACGCCTCCGCGACCAACGGCGGCCGACCTGTTCCATGTCGTACGCGAGGAGACCGCCCAATTCCCGGGAGACTGGCAACCGCTCCGAGGCAAGAACGTCAAGATCCTCTCCATCCAGAAGGTCGACGAGACCAAACCAGATTCCGGCCCCGGCGAGCGTCTGGAATATGCGAAATTCCTTCTCGACCAAAGTTATTCGGCGATGGCCCAGAAACCACAGCAACTGGCCGGCATTGTTCTTATCTTCGACTCGGTCGATGGCGGCATGATCGCCGCGACGCTGCCTACGCTGCAACAGTGGAAGTCCGGCGCCCTCTCGGACGCGGCCCTTTGGCACCAATGCTTCTTTGATCCACCGGAGGCGACCCTGGAATCAGCCGGCCCTTCCGGCAGCCGCTAAGCGGACGGGAACAGTCGCCCCGCCTGTGATAAAGTCATTCTTCGCATTTCGCTTGACTTTGGAAAACGATCAGAGTACCTATGCAGTCCTTAAGGGGTTAGCAGGCACGTAACGGCGTGGGGCTTTGCGTGTTTGCCGGGAACAATCCAGGTTAAAGCGGTTCAAACGGCCCAATTGATGAGCACCATGACTATGCCTCTCGCCCGCTCCCGTGACCGGGCTATCTCTCTGCTTCGCGACTATGCTGAGCTGACAAAACTTCGGGTCACGACGCTTATCGTCATGACCGCGTGGTGCGGGTATTTCTTCGGAGCGCACAAAGCAGGCGTTTCCTGGATCAGCTGGGGCCTGTTTCACGCCCTGTTCGGAATTGGCCTGGTCTCCAGCGGCACAGCGGCGCTCAATGAAGTCATGGAATACGATGTGGATGCGCACATGCACCGCACCGCTCGGCGTCCCATCCCGGCCGGACGCATGAGCCTGCTCCATGCTGCGACGGTTGGTCTTTTCGCCACTTTGGGCGGCTCGGTCTACCTGGCCTTCTTTGCCAATCCGCTTACTGGCCTCCTGACTTTCCTGACTTCGCTGGTTTATCTGGCGGCCTACACGCCTCTGAAGCGGATTTCTCCGATCTGCACTTTCGTCGGAGCATTCCCCGGGGCCATGCCGGGAGTGCTGGGCTGGACCGCAGCTCGCGGTCGACTGGAACGGGACACGCTGGTTCTGTTTGCCATTCTTTTCGTCTGGCAATTCCCGCATTTCTTCTCCATCGCCTGGCTGTATCGCGATGACTACGCCCGCGGCGGGATCCGCATGCTCCCGGTTGTCGAGCAAGACGGCCGCTCCACCGCCCGCCGGGTGTTCGCCTATTCGGTCGCACTCATCCCGATCAGCGTGCTGCCCAGCTTCATGGGCATGGCGGGACGAATCTATCTCGTGGGTGCAATAGTGCTTGGCGCCGCCCTGCTGTACTTCGGTATGCGGCTCGCATTTCTGAACTTGCCGCTCAACAGTCCACGATCCAAGATGCGGGCCCGCCACGTGCTGCAGGCGACAGTGATCTATTTGCCTTTGCTCTTCGCATTGATGATGAGCAACGCAGTGCGGCCGTAGCGGATGCCGGCGCGACCGAATCCAGTTTTTAGCCCACTCCAACTCAGTTTTTCGTCTGAACCACGCCTGTCATCGTAAAATGCTGGCGTAGGACGACGATTGAAACTCACGGAAGATCCGCATCGCAGACGCAACGCTCTGACCAACGAGTGGGTGCTGGTTTCTCCCCACCGTGCGGCGCGTCCCTGGCAGGGCGAAGTCGCACAACTGAGAACGACTGCGGAACCCTCTTACGATCCCACCTGCTATCTCTGCCCCGGAAACGCCCGCGTGGGAGGAATTCAGAATCCGAAATACTCTTCGACCTTTGTCTTCGACAACGACTTCGCCGCGCTCAAGCTGCAATCGTCGCCGGATTCGCTTGATCTCGACGATCTCGGACTCATCGTAGCCCGGCCGGAGCCGGGCCTCTGCCGGGTTGTGTGCTTTTCGCCACGTCATGATCTGACCCTGGCAAGTCTGCCGATTGAGGAGATTGAAATCGTGGTCCGCACTTGGATCGAACAGTTCCACGATCTCGGCGGCAGAGACGCGATCGGCCATGTGCAGATCTTTGAGAATCGCGGTGCGATGATGGGAGCCAGCAATCCGCATCCTCACTGCCAGATTTGGGCGACCGGATCGATTCCTCAGGAACCGGCGAAGGAATTAGCTGCGCAGCAGGAGTATCTTCGATCCCACCAGCGATGCCTTTTATGCGATTACCTACGGCTGGAAGAGAGCCAGCAGGTTCGGGTGGTGGTCCAGAACGATGGCTTTGTTGCCCTCGTTCCCTTCTGGGCTGTGTGGCCATTCGAGACGCTGGTCTGCAGCCGGCGCCATTTCGGCAGCATGAATGAGCTTTCGGGGGATGAGGTTCGGTCGCTCAGCGCGATTCTGAAGTGCGTGACCTCGACTTACGACAAGGTTTTCGGCGTTCCCTTCCCGTACTCGATGGGATTCCACCAGTCGCCCACGGACGGCCGGGATCATCCGGAGTGGCATTTCCACGCGCACTTCTATCCGCCGCTGCTGCGATCGGCCACGATTCGCAAGTTTATGGTCGGATTCGAAATGCTGGGTACACCCCAGCGCGATATTACCGCCGAAATCGCCGCCGAGCGACTGCGCGAACTCGCCGTCAGGGGACAGCAAACGCCTTAGCTTCTATTGCAGCGGTGTCAGCGCCTGGCAGGCCGCCTCACTGGGGATGCCGGCGCCACTCGGCTGCACGCGGATGACAGCATCCTCAAAAGAGCAGAAGCTTCGTATGCCGGTCTGATTCAGCACCACGGGAACCGCGGTGGCAAAATACTGCACCGCCGGTGGTCCGCCCGCACCGACCGCTGTGAAGTTGTAGCCCGCTTTGGTCCCGCTGGCCAGCACGCTGTCAATGAGGCACGCCGTCGTCGAGCTGGGGGTGCAGGGCGCGACGCCTCCAAGTACAGTCAGACCGCCATAACCGACCGTCGGATAAGTGGAACTGTACGTGATCTCCGCGGTGTTGATCGTTCGCAACGACGCCACCGCCGAAGACTCGTTCGCTGCCATGCGCGCTCGCAGCAGGTTCGGAATTGCGATGGCGGCAATAATCAGAATGATTGCGACCACAATCAGCAATTCGATCAGTGAGAAACCCTTTTGTTTTTGCATCGACTCTTCTCCGCCCCCAGTACTTAGGCTCGACAAGCTTACCACTGAAACCGCCCGTCCGTCTTGCCTTTTGGGCGATTTTTCCTCTCGGAAACTCCATGCTGGACCCGTCCAATCCGGGAGTTTACTATTCTCTTTCGATCGAATCTTAATCGAAGAACGGACCCCGCTCGAAGCGCGCTCGCTGTTCGGGCGCGGGCTCAATTCGCACTAGACAAAGCACTTAAGAAAGCGCAGGACTCATACATGCCAAGCTTACCCGCGAAAGCCCTTCGATTTACTCTGCTGCAAGTGCTGCTTTCCACCCTTCTCTTTACGATCGCCGCACCGGCACAATGGAACCCATTGAATCCTGTCGTCTCCTCCAAGCAGGAGGCTGACGGCGTTGTCTTCAAGATGAAGACCGGAACCTTGAAATTGCAGGTCTGTTCCGATTCGATCCTCCGCGTTCTGTACTCGCCGACATCTTCGTTTGCCACCCATCCAGACCCGGTCGTGATCAAGAAGGACTGGCCGCGAGTGCAGTGGACATTGCAGTCGGCTACGGATTCCGTGACGCTTGCCACCGACCAGTTGCGCGTCATCGTCACCAGCAAGGACGGAAACATCCTCTTCAGCGACACCGCCGGCAAGAAGCTCTTCCAGGACTACGGCAGGACGATGACTCCCGTCGAAGTCAACGGCGAAAAGACATTTCATTCCGAAATGTTCTCGAACCTCTGGGGCTCGGAAGAAGCCTTTTATGGACTGGGGCAGCACCAGTCCGGCGTGTGGAACTATCGCGGCGAGGCGGTCGACATTTCCCAGGACAACACGAACATCTCCATTCCAATGTTCCTTTCCAGCCGCGGATACGGCATCTTCTGGAACAATCCTTCGCGCAGTCGGTTCAACAATCGTTTCCTGAGCGCGCTGTATCTTAGTTCTGAAGTCGCCGACGTTATCGATTATTACTTCATCTACGGGCCGGAATTTGATTCGATCGTGGCCGGCTATCGCGAACTCACCGGCGATCCTCCGCTCTTTGGCAAGTGGGCTTACGGCTTCTGGCAGTGCAAGAACCGATACAAGACGCAGTCAGAATTGCTGGCTGTGGCACAGAAATACCGCGATCTGCACATTCCTGCCGACAACATCGTTCAGGACTGGTTCTGGTGGTACACCATGGGCGAGCCGGTCTTCGACAAAGAGCGCTACCCCGACCCCAAGGGCATGGTGGATGAACTGCACAACCTCCACTTCCATCTCATGATTTCCTTCTGGCCGTATTTTCGTCCCGGCACGAAAACCTATGACGAGATGGACAAGCTGGGTTATTTCATCGCCAAGACCAAGGTCGCCGGTTTTCATCCTGCCGGTCAGGCGCTGTACGACGCCTTTAACCCGGAGGCGCGTAAGTACTACTGGAACCTGATGGATCAGGCGTTGTTCAAGATTGGCGTCGATGCCTGGTGGCTCGACACGACCGAACCCGAGACGGAGGGGCGGGAGACAAACATCCTGGTTACGAATCACACAGCCATGGGCAGCGGAGCGCGCTATGCGAATCTTTTTCCGCTGATGACCACGACTGCCGTTTACGAGGGTCAGCGGGCCGCTTCCAGTGACAAGCGCGTGTTCATTCTGTCACGATCGGCCTCTGCCGGTAGCCAGCGTAACGCGGCTGCGGTCTGGTCGGGCGATGTCAATTCTGACTGGGTCTTCTTCCGTAAACAGATTCCCGCCGGCCTGAATTATTCGGTTTCAGGACTGCCCTACTGGACAACTGACATTGGTGGCTTTGTTTCCGGCAATCCCGACGATCCCGTTTATCGTGAGCTGTTCGTTCGCTGGTTTCAGTTTGGCGCCTTCAATCCGATTCTCCGCGTCCACGGAACTCGCAGCAACGATCAGAACGAACTGTGGTCCTACGGGCCAGAGGCACAGCAGATTCTCCTCAATTTCGATCGCCTCCGCTATCGCCTCCTGCCATATACCTATTCGCTCGCGTGGAAGACAACGCATGGGGCCTATACTCCGATGCGGCCTCTGGTGATGGATTTCCGCAGCGATGTGCGCGCTGCCAATGTCGGCGATCAATTCATGTACGGGCCAGCCATTCTGGTCAATCCAGTCACCGAGCCATCTGCCACCAGCCGCCAACTCTATCTGCCGGCGGCCAAATGGTTCGATTTCTGGACAGGGGCCTCTCTGGATGGCGGCCACATGATCGACGCCGCGGCTCCTCTGGACCGCCTGCCTCTGTTCGTTCGCGCCGGTTCCATCGTTCCCCTGGGTCCGGATGAAGAGTGGGCGAGTCAAAAGCCCGCGGATCCTGTCGAGTTGCGCATCTATCGCGGGGCTAGCGCAAAGTTCACGCTCTACGAGGACGAAGGCGATAACTATAACTACGAAAAGGGAGCCTACGCTACCATTCCCATCAGCTGGGACGATGCATCGCAAGTGCTCATCGTCGGGGATCGGGTAGGAAGCTTTCCCGGCATGCTTGGCAACCGCACGTTCCGCATCGTCTTTGTCGGAAACCACCACGGCGTCGGCGTCGAGCCAACCCCGGATTCGGATAAGGTTGTCCAATACTCCGGAAGGGCGATTACCGTAACGCCCTAGCGGATAACACTGCGTTGAAGGCCGGAACGCACGGCCTTCAACGAACTCCGAGCAGAATATCGACCGTAAGCTGATCCAATAATTCGTAAGGCAGTCGCTTCTTCAGGATCGCGTCCTTGTTGAAATCGTGAGCCAACAGGGACGCGGAGCCCTTCCGGGAAAAAGTCTGCGCATCCGGCAATCCCGGAACCGGTGCGGAGAGATCTTTCAGTATACTTCGGATCTCCCCATCCTCATTCCACCGAGCTGCCTTATCTTTAAGAATAAGGTAAGTTCTCATGCAGCCGCGGGCGAAGTCTTTCACGCCGCACATGTCTTCCGTACGGTAGGCGTGAGCGTCGAAGTGGCGTGGGCCCTTGTAGCTCACGTCTTCCAGGAATTTCACCAGCCAGAAGGCCGACTTGGGATTGGCTGAACCGAAGCGCAGATCCTGGTCATATCTCCCCGGCGCCTGATCATTCAAGTCAATGTGGAAGAGCTTCCCGGCTTCCCAGGCCTGGGCTACTCCATGCATAAAGTTGAGGCCGGCCATCTGCTCGTGCGCCACCTCGGGATTCACTCCGACCATTTCGGGATGATCGAGTGTCGGAATAAACCCCAGGTAATGCCCTGTAGTAGCCATGTAAATGTCACCGCGCGGCTCATTGGGTTTCGCCTCCAGCGCAAACCTATAGCCATAGCTTTGAGATATACTATATTCACACAAGTAGTTGATGGCTTCACGCAGGCGCTTGACTGCCTCGTCGGCCCGGCGGCAGGCATCGGTTTCGACTCCTTCCCTACCGCCCCATAGCACGAAGATCTTCGCACCCAGCTCCGCGCCCAGGTCCATTGCCCGCATCGTCTTCTGCACGGCGTACGCGCGAACTTCCGGATCATTCGCTGTAAATGCTCCATCTCGAAACACCGGATGAAAAAACAAAGATACGGTGGCCATGGGCACAACCACCCCGCTATCCTTGCAAGCTTTGCGGAATTCCCGCACGATGCGATCGCGCTCTGCCGCAGACGCGTCGATCGGCACCAGATCGTTGTCGTGCAGATTTACTCCCCAGGCGCCGATCTCGCCGAGTACGGCGGCGATGTCATTAGGCGGCATCACGGGCCGCACAAAATCTCCAAACGGATCGCGTCCGCGATTTCCCAAAGTCCACAGTCCGAAGGAGAACTTGTGCTCCGGTTTCGGTACAAAGAGTCCATTGTGGTGGCTCATTTCGTTCCTTTCATCGACGATCGCTATGGATGCAAATTCAGATCGGGCGGGGCGGCGGCCATTTTTCTGGCCAGGGTTTCGTCCGCTCGTTGATGCAGCGCCTGCACCTTGCGCAGCTCGGTGTGAGCCGCAGCCGCATTTCCCTGAGCCTGGTAGAGTCGGGCCAGCTGATAGTGGGCATCCGATAAGCCCGGGTCCAACGCCGCGGCCCGTTCCAGCGCGACCTGTGCCTGCTTGTAATCTTTCTGTTCGACGTAAATTGCGCCCAGATCCATCCAGGCGATACGCAGACTCTGATTGCTCTGCACAGCGCGTTTCAGCAGAGGCAGCGCCGCCTGGGGATGATTGTCTTTCCACTCGACGTCTCCGGAGTATGCCAGCGCTTGCGCGTTGCTGGAATCCACTGTGAGCTCGCGCCGGAACTCCTGCCCCGCTTTCCCATATTGTTGCGACTTCCAATACAAGTATCCCAGGCCAAAATGGACGTTGGGCTCGTTCGGCGAGGCCTTCGCAGCGGTCTCGAACTCGGTAATGGCCTCCTCCGTTCTCCCCAATCCATCGAGCGCTTCTCCCATGAGTTCATGCGCAGACGCGGAGTTCGGACTCTGCTGGAGCAATTGACGAAACTCCTCCAGCGCGCACGGGTAGTCTTTCGCCCACAGGCAGCTTTGCGCCAAGGTCTGGTGCAGTTCGGCATTGCTGGGATCTGCCATGGCTACAGGCTTCAGGTAGCGATCGGCGAGGACAAACTTCCTGCCTCCGTAGTAGCTGAGGCCCAGCAGCGTCTGCGCTTGCGTGCTTTTCGGATCGTCGTCTACGGCGCCCTTTAGCGCAGCGGCTGCCGGCCCGAAATGTCCCTGCTTGAATTCCGCCAGACCGAGATTCAGTTTCACTCCCGGCAGTTTCCCATCCAGCGCGAGCGCCTTGCGGTAGGCGGTTGCCGCCTCCGCGTATTTCTGCTGCCTCGACAGAATCACTCCCAGGCTGGCCAGCGCTCCCGCATCACTCGGATTACGGGCGATGACAGCCCGCCAGGCGGCGGCTGCTTCCGGCAAGTGGCCTTGATCTTGCAGCGCGAGGGCCTCGGCAGCCGTCTGAGACGGCAAACACACCGAGAGGAGCAAGACAGTGACCAGCGCGCCAGCGAATGTGGATCCTGCATTCATCGTTGGACCATCGAGGGCGATCTACTCCGCCGCATTCGGCAGCAACACGGATCAGCGTCGACGGTTGCCCACGGGGGAAAAACCCCGCCCACATCAGGTTCGATGCGGGCGGGGAAGTTGTTGATTGAAAACAGCGCTAGAAAATCAGCTTCGCACCCAGCTGGAACACGCGCGGATCGTAGGCGTTGGTGACTGCCCCAAAGTTGCCCGCGCCGAAGTTGGTGCTGATACCGCCGTTCTGTCCGGGCGCACCAAACTGCGTGTGGTTCCAGACGTTGAAGCTCTCAGCCCGGAACTGGAATGCCGATCCCCGAGCCTCGTTGAGCACGAAGTTCTTGAATAGCGACAGATTCCAGTTATCCCGCCCGGGAGCACGGAGAGCGTCGAAACCAAGGCTGCCCCAGTTCCCCGCTGTCGGAGCCGAGAAAGCTGCCGGGTTGAACCATTGGCTGACCGTGTGCGGATATGCGATGCCTCCGCTGACGTCGGGGCGATTGCCGACATCGCCGCCGGGAAAGACGCTGGCGACGTTGTGTGAGTTCACGCCCAGGTTAAGCGGGGGGCCGGTCTCTGCCGTCACGATGCCCGACAGTTCCCATCCTCCCACCACCGTTTTCAAGAACCGATTGGAGCTGTTCCTGAGAAACGGAATGTCATACACGAAGTTAAAGAACGCGATTTGCGTGCGGTCAAGCACTGACGGCCCGACATCGTATTGCCAGCTCTGGTATGGGTTCGTCACCCAGTCCAGATCCCAGCCGTTGCCACTGCTGCCTGTGCTCGGATCGATGGAACGCGAAAGGGTGTAAGCCGCCTGCAGGTTCAGGTCATGGGTGATCTGCCCGCGCAGTTCGACTTGCAGCGAATTGTAATGAGAATTGGCTCCGTCAAACGCCTGCTTGATGGAGTTGTAGCCCGGGTAGGTCACTGCTCCGTTAAATGCGGGTTGAGAACCGGTGCACTGACTTGAGTCGGTTAGACATGCCAGCATCGTAGCCGGGGGTAATTCGATTTCCTGCCAGTAGCTTTCATGCCGGTCCACAGCGCCGACATACGATGTCGACAGCACAGCCTTGGTTCCGATGGCCCGTTCCACACCAATGCTGAACTGCGACACACGCGGAGCCGGATAGCTGCGATTGATTCCGACCACTCCGGCCGGCACGATGGGAACAGTAATCGTTCCCCCGCTCCAGGACGTATGCGGATCCGAGAGCAACACGTCGCTGGCGCCCAATGCGTACCCAAATGGGGGATTGGTTGCGCCGTTGTACATGTCGTTGCCTTGAATGCGCTCGTACATGAGACCGTAGCCGCCACGGATCACCGTCTTGCCCGTGCCTGTCAGGTCATAGGCAAAGCCGAAGCGCGGCCCGAAGTTCCACCAGGCATTGTTGGCTAGCCCTTTTGGAATTCCGTTCTTGCCGCCGACGCCCATCCCGTTCAGGTAGAACTGATAGCCCTGCAGGGATGGTATGGGGCTCGGCCCCAGACCCGGACTGGCTGCAGGGCAGCCTGCTGGAAGCGGGCTGCCTCCGCAGATCTGTCCGTCGCCGGTCCCCGGAACGAACACAGCCGCACTGGCTGGGTCGTACAGGCTGGGATAGAAGTTCGACTGGTTCTGGTTCGCTTCGTAGGTGTGTGGAATTCCGTCCCACCGCAGCCCGAGATTCAAGGTCAGGCGGCTGGTGGCGCGCCAGTTGTCCTGAATGTAGGCATCCGGAGAGATAGCGTTCCAGTGACCTGTGCCCTTGTAAGCATTCTCGGCATAGTGTTGCACGTCACCCAGAATGAAATCGGCATAGTCCAGTCCGCAGGTTAATGTCGACGAGCCTACGCATCCCGCGGGACTTGTGGCTGAGCCGTCAAAGGTGAAGCCACCTTGGGTTTCGGCAAAGTAGTCTTGCACTTTCTTGTAGATCGCCCAGCCAAAACCAAACTTCAGCTGATGCGCTCCCCGGACCCAGGAAAGATCATCGCGAACCTGATAATCGTCGGCGGTGTTGTTCCATGGCATCCAGTTGACGGTGTAATGCGTATTGGTGCTCCCGGACAGATTGATGTCAGGGATGCGGTTGTCAACGTTGTCTCCGGTGAAAATCCGGTTAAACGTGAAGCCCGAAGGCGCCTGATAAACACCCTGGGGGAGGATGTGGATGCGGTTGCCATCGTAGTTGAACGCAACCTCGTTCAGCAGGTTCGGGTGGATCTGGTACGTCGCATGAACCACTACGCTGTAGGAAGGATTGCCGAATGTGTTGCCAACACTCGGCACGTTATCGCCGCTCCACATGGTTGTTCCGAAAGTTTGCAGCGCCTGGTCGGAAATCCAGTGACCGAAGACCGAGAACTTGTCGGAGAAGGTGTGGTCGATACGGGCGATTTCTTCCTTACCGGTGAGAGGCTGCTTGCTCCCGCCGATGAATTGCCAGGTTGACAGGTTCGTGGGCTGCGGGAAGACTCCTGCCGCCAGCAGAGCCGCCGCGTTCGCATTTACGGCGCAGGAGGGAATTGTGTTGCTGGGGAAGGCCCCGGTTCCCGCCAAGCCGTTCAGAGTAGTCTGTTCCGCCGCAGAACAGTTGCCATCCAGGCTGGCAATGTTTGACGGTACAACGACATTCAGCGCATTCCCGTTTGACAACGTGTCGGGCAGGACAACATCGCCGTTCGCATCCGGGTACATGCTGGCCAGAGGCACGGTCGGTGTGAACAAGCCTCCGACGATCTGCCGACGCCACTCCATGTTGTAGAAGAAGAAGGTTTTGGGGTTGGTGGGATGGAAGCTCACCGGTCCGCCCACGTTAAAGCCCCAGTTGTGCAGTCGCAATTCGGCAACCGGGTTGGGAGCCGGGTTGAAGTAGTTGCGCGCATCGAGCGCATCGTTGCGGCCGAAATACCAGGCTGCCGCGTGAAGTTGTTTGGTCCCAGACCGGATGACCATGGTGACGGTTCCCGCCGACGACAGGCCGTACTCGGCGCTGTAGTTCGAAGTCATGGTGCGGAACTCGGCAATGGCGTCCATCGATGGCGCCACATCCGAACCGCCGCCACCCCCGCGGTCCGCCGCCTCGCCTCCGTCGATCAGCCACAGGTTGTGGCTCATGCGCTGGCCATTGAAGCTGACGTTGAAATCGCTGCCCGCCGAGGTCGGCACCATGGCGTCGGCCTGAATGCTGGAAGCTCCGGGCGTCAATGCCTCAAGTGAGAACACGCTGCGCCCGTTGGTTGCCAGTTGCGAGATTTGTTGGCCGGTGACGACACTGCTGACTTCCCCTGTGTCGGTTTGCACCGCGACCGCATTGGCCTCTACGGTCACCGTTTCCTGCACGTTTCCGACCTGCAGTTTGAAGTCAACGCGCGCGCGCTCGCCGACTTGCAGCACGATACCTCGCTGCTCCCCGATCTTGAACCCAGTCGCTTCGGCACGGACGGTGTAATGTCCGATATGCAGGTCAGGAACGACGTATTGGCCGTCGCCGCTCGTCTTGGTCGCAGTGGAGATGTTGGTGTCGCTGTTGGTGAGAGTGATCTTGACGTTTGGAACTGCGGCACCCGAAGGATCGGTGACGGTTCCAACGATCGTTGCCTCCTGGGCCGATGCCGTAACGGCCAAAAGCCCTAGAAGCAGCACGAAGAGACAAATGACAAACCGCCCGAAGTTTTGGCCCGCAACGGCGCGGCCAGGACTCCCGGCGAACGTGGACGAGAGATGTTTCATTTGCCAGCCTCCGAAACAGCATTCGTGGGCAGAATGCGGTTGTCGCTAATGCCACGAAAACGTCAACGTAAACGTAAACGTAATCGTCAACGTAAGCGTTTACGGTCTAATGCACCTTTATGATCGTTGTCAAGAAGAAAATCGATTTTTGGTCGAGACCCAGAGTTACTTGGACATCTGGACGAGGGCTTAACCCCGCAACTGACCCGGCAGAGCGACGCCGCCTCTGCCAGCGTCAGCCATTTACATCCTTGCTTTAGCCTCTCAGTCCGGAGTTATACTTCCCCCATTCTGGCAGCACCGGATCGCCGGTGGTCCTGTCTGAAGTCCGTCTGGGAGTTTTGATATGTTCACCCGAACAGCTCTTCTCGCCATCGGGCTCGGGTTCGTCTCCTTTTCCGTTTCGCCGAATGCACAGGCCCAAAAGAGCCCCTCCAGCACCCGGCCCTCTTCCGCAGCAGCTGCCGCTCAGGAGTTTCCGGTGGTGCTTCGGCAGAATGTGGTCGCCGGCAAGACACCCGTCGGAACCACAGTGCAGGCGAAGCTGGTAACCGGAACGCTTGTCAATGGAGAGGTCATTCCACACGGCGCTCTGCTAACCGGCGAAGTCATCACTTCGACCGCGATGACGGCGACCACGCCTTCCCGCCTGGCGATTCGAATGGATTCGGCACAATGGAAGAAGGGGTCGGCAAGCCTCAAGATCTACCTGACCTCGTGGTTCTACCCGAGCGTGCTCGAAAGCGGACCGGACCTGCGTTACGGGCCCGACCAGACTGACAAGAAGAGCTGGAGTGGGATGGGGGAATACCCGGATCACACGCCCGGATATCAGCCCTTTCCCGGCAGCGGTTCGAATCCGAGCACCCCTGTGCCTTCCGCGCCTTCGCCGGTTATGTCGCGCCATCGAGCCCCCATGGCCGATGTCGAGACGCAACGCGGCGACGACGGATCGGTGATCTTGGTTTGCGGGCGCGCGAATCTCAAGTTGGACAAACTCACCACCTACGTGCTCGCCCCCGGCAACTTCCTGCCGCCGTCGGCGAAGTAACTCCTGAAGGCAGCGGGACTGGTCAACTCGCTGGAACCAGCCGTCATGCGGCTTCCGATTTCCTTGTCAGTGGCGGGCCCAATTTCAAGGCTGCCGGAAGAACCTCCCATGCTGAAGTAAGATGGGACTGGGTTGGCTACGCCGTAAATGATCAGAAAAACTGGGTGCTCGATTTCGACCATCTTGCTTTTTGTGCTGTGGGGGCCGCTCTCGCTGCCCGCCGGGAGCGCTGGGCAACATACTCCTATCGAACCTTCGACCCCCAGTCCAATCCATTTCGTTTATCAGCCCATCGATTTCAAGCTCGACAGCGATGAGACTCCGGAGCGGCACGCGCCGGAAACCATGGCGGGCGGCGTGGCCGTGTTCGATTACAACAACGACGGCAAACTCGACATATTCTTCACCAACGGAGCGAACATTGAAACGCTCCAGAAAGATTCCCCGAAGTACTACAACCGCCTGTTCGAGAACGACGGCCACGGGCATTTCACCGACGTGACCCAGAAAGCGGGGCTGGCCGGAACGGGCTATGATACTGGAGTTGCTATTGGCGACTACGATAATGACGGGTACGAAGACATTTTCGTCGCCGGCGTTCATCGCAACACCCTCTACCACAACAACGGCGACGGAACCTTCACCGACGTCACTGCCAAAGCAGGTCTGAACAAACCCGACCCCGAGTATGGGCCGCTCTGGTCCGTAGCCGCTGCCTGGATCGACGTGAACAACGACGGCTTGCTCGATCTCGTGGTGATCAACTATCTGAAGTGGGATTTCCATCACGAACCGGTGTGTGAAGGCTACGGACACCGCGACTATTGTCATCCCAAGATGTATCCGCCGACTCCCAATCAGCTCTTCATCAATAACGGCGATGGAACCTTCCGCGATGCCTCGGTGGAAGCAGGGTTTCGCGCCCATCCCGGCAAAGGAATGGGAGTTGCGGTTGCCGACTCCAGGCTTTCCGGCAAGATGGACGTGATGGTGACCAATGACAAGCTGATGAACTCGTTCTTCGTTAACCTGGGAGGTGGAAAGTTCGAAGAAGACGCCTTCGCTGAGAATGTCGCCCTGCGCGAGGATGGCGTTTACATCTCGGGCATGGGGGTAGACTTTCGCGATCTCGACAATGACGGCTATCCCGACATCGTTCTGGTTGCCCTGGATGGCGAAACATTTCCCGTGTACCGTAACACGGGGAAAGGCAGCTTCGTGGAAGTCACGCGTGAGAGTGGCATGACGCGGCTCAGCCTGCCCATGGGTGGTTACTCTCCGAATATTGCTGATTTTGATAATGACGGATGGAAAGATATCTTCGTGTCGCGCGGGCATGTTCAGTCGCTGCTTTCCTCGGCCAATCTCCCGATTGAGCAGCCGAACACGGTATTCCACAACCTTGGCGGCATGAAGTTCGCCGCCCTCACGGCAGAAGCCGGGTTCAGCGCCCTGCCGCCAGCCCGCCATCGCGGCTCGGCATTCGGAGACTTGAATGGCGACGGCCGCTTGGACGTGGTGGTCAGCGCCCTCGCTGCTCCGGCGGAAGTCTGGATCAACGACAGCCCCGGCGAAAATCACTGGCTCGAATTCAAATTGCAGGGGACGAAGAGCAATCGCGACGGCATTGGGGCGCGCATCAAGCTGGTCACAAAATCCGGAGCGCAGTACAACCACATGACCACGAGCTGTGGGTATGCATCGTCGAGCGCCGGACCGGTGCACTTCGGCCTTGGCTCAGACCGGTCGGCCGATCTCGTCGAGATCCACTGGCCTTCTGGAATCGTGCAGCAGCTTCGAAATGTAACCGCCGACCGTATTGTGAACGTGAAGGAACCGGGCCGGTAGCAGAGATCGTCGCAGGCTCAGGCCAGATCTTCGGCTAATTCCTGCGCGCTCTCGTAGGAATGACCTTCTTTGGGGATGGTTTCCTTCGATTGGCCCTGGAGGAAGAAGTCCAGGTTCCCGCGCATCACCAGGTGCGGCGCTAGCCCAACCTCGGGTGAAGAGACCCCGCCATCCACGAGCGCCTCGTGGAGCATCCGGAACGCCATTCTGCCTTGCGTGCGCGGCCGTTGGTAGATCGTGGCCGCCACCGCCCCGGAACGAATGTGCGGAACCAATCCCGCGAAAAGATCCGTAGTAATGATGGTCAGGTCCTTGAGTCTTCCTGCATCTTCGGCGGCTTTCAGGACCGGGATTGAGGCCTCAGTTGTGACGTAAAAGCCCACCAGGTTGGGGTAGGCATCGAACAGCTGTCGGCAGTTGCTGTACGCTTCCTCTTCCAATCCATGATCCTCGATCGGTTTCAGCAGATGCAGATTGGGATAGGACGCTCGCAGCGTGGATTCAAAGGCGGAGTACTTTTCGGCGTGTTCCGTAATGGCGGTGTCGAACAGCGAGAGTGCGATCTCCCCTTCTCGTCCGGCGAGAAATCGACCCATGAGATCGGCGGCGATCGCGCCGCTGGCCAGCGTGTCCACCGCGACAATTCCTACCCGGCCGCTTTGAGGAGCGTCGGTCGCGACGCAAACCACGGGAATATGGGCGCGTTCCGCGCGCCGCATCCATGATCGCAACATCTGCGGCTGGCCGGGGAAAATAATGATTCCGTCCACGTCTTCATGAATCGCCGACTCGATCGCGTCCACCTCGCCTTCGCCCAGTTTTGGATAGGTGCGAAATTCGATCTCGAACTGCTGCAAGGGAGCCGAAGCCGCTTCCTCCCGGATGCCCGAGCGGACCTCGTCCCAGAAAGAGGTCGAGCCCTTCAGGGTGTTGACTGAGATGCGCAGCGTCTTCTTCGAGGAAAGGTATCGAGCGGCAAGGTTGGGCCGGTATCCGAGAGCCTTTGCGGTCTCAAGAACCTTGCCCCGGGTCTCCGGGCTTACGCCAGGATTGTTGTGCAAAGCGCGGTGAACGGTGCCGATTGAAATATCGAGCGCTTTGGCGATATCAACTAGGGTAATCGAGCGTTTACGCATGTTTCTCGTGCTTGCCTGTCCGGCAATGAAACAGCCGTAAGGCAAACCGAAGCTGGAGGGGCGCTTCGCCCCGCGCCCTGAATGTAATCCTATCCGCGATTATGCGCAAGCGAAACGGCAGTCCATTTTATTCCGCAAGCGCCTGCAATCGGACGCGGCACCCTCGGCAGCGTAGGGAAAGCCTCTGCTAAATCGTTTTGCTTTCAACCATTTGTTGGCGTCGCCAGGCAGGAAAATGGCCGGCCCGCGGAGCCAGGCCGGCCATGATCGCAGATGAAAATTAATGTGAAAGCGAAGCCGCAGGATGACTCCGCGGCCCCGCTTGGGTTTATTGGTTCACCACCTGCTTCAACACCGACGACGTACTTCCGTGAAGGTTCGAACCACCTTCATAGACCGCCTGGATGTTGTGCGTTCCCACCGACAGCGTGGACGTCGTGAAGGTCGCTGTGTGGGTTGTGGCGTTGGTTGTGACCGTAGCAATGAAGGTGCTCCCGTCTTTGAACTTCATTGTGTTCGGAGTGTTTCCGCCAAACTCTCCGGCCACGGTTGCGGTAAACGTCACCGACTGACCGCTCTTGGAGGGGTTCAAAGACGAGGTGACCTTTGTGGTCGTGCTCGCTTTGTTTACGGTTTGCGTCAACGGGCTCGAAGTGCTGCTGACATTCTTGCCGCTGCCGCCGTAGGTTGCGGTAATGGTATGGGTACCGGCGACGAACTTGTAGAACGTCAGAGTCGCCACACCGCTTGAGTTAAGAGGCGCCGAGGGTCCCATGCTGACGCCGTCCGATTTGAACGTCACGTAACCGGTCGGCGTTGCTCCGAAGCTTCCGGTCACCGTTGCCGTAAACGTAACCGTCTGGTAGTAGACCGACGGGTTGGCGCCAGTTACGAGTTTAGTCGTCGTCGGCGCTTCGATCGGAATACTGACGGTGTGCGTGCCTTCCACGTTGCCGGCTACGTCCACACTGTAGAAATACAGCGTGTGACCGCCCGTGCTCGAAATGGTGAATGGACCAGAGTAGGTCTGCACCGGATTCGAACCCAGTTGATAGTACGTGTGGGCAACGCCGCTGGAGGCATCGGTAGCTGAGAGAGTGACTTTCACAGCTGTCGTGTAAGCCGTGCCGTTAAAGGTTCCTGAAAGCGTATCGGTGGTCGATGGAGCTACTGAGTCGTAGCCGATCGGCCCGTAGTAGTAGACGCTGGAGAAACCAGAGTTGTCCCAGGGCCGTACGTACACATAGTGCCAGCCTTGGCCGGAGGTGCCGGCGCAATACGTGCCGGTAAAGTCCAGACAGCCGCTGGTTGCGTTGAAGTACTGAGGACCACTATAGAACGAATTTCCCGCACCGGGAGTTCCTTCACTGAACGGATCGCCCGGATCTGCGTCCCATCCCTGACTGAATCCGCCCACGCCAACAGCAGGCAACCCTGAGGTACCGTTGTCGGTCACCGTCCACGACACTTCCTGGTCGCTGTTGTACCACTTTCCGGTGGTCGGTCCATAGAACGTCACCGTGGGGGCAGCAAAATCACCTGCTTCGTAGGTGTTGATGGCGCGCGCCATCTGGAACATGTTGAACGATCCCCACCCGGTCACTGGATCCCATCCAGTGCTCGCGCAGTAGTACGTTAAGTTGTAGTAGCTGGTTACGTCGTTGTTGTTGCACCCGCTGGTGATGTCATAGAAGGGGTAGTGGGGCGCGTAACCCGAGTGCTCGCCGAACCAATAGAGATAATTGTTTCCGTTCCCCATAGGTCCACACGAATGGCCGTTACAGAGCCCTCCGCTGATTACGCTGCTCAGGTAGAGGAGGTAGGCTTCCTCGTTGGCGAAAAAGCCTGCCATTTCCGGAGCCACGATGCTGGTGCCGCCGTTGCCCTGGAAGCCACCCTCGAAATACAGGTTCTGCGGAGTGTAGTACCAGTCGGCGTTCAGCGCGATGTCGGGAACGCCGCGGCTCGGCAGACCCAGAGAGCTCTGATAGCCCGGGGTCGCGAAATAGGAGCTGTAGCCGCCGGTGCTGCCGCCATCGTTGCTGCCGCAGCCGTAGGGGCCACCGCTCCAGGCCACTTCATAGTTGAACACCGGACCGGACGACAGTGACAAGGTGATGCCGCCGGATGCCACTACATCCGGATCGGACGCCGGATATTGAATGGCCGTCGCATCTCCGCATCCCGCCGATGCTCCCTGGTCGCCGGTAGCGGCGGCGAGGGTCCATCCTTGCCCAACCATGGAGTTGAAAATGCCATGGGCGGTGTTCATGTCGGACGAGTCGTAACAGGCAAGCTCCTCGCAGCCCCAGCTGGTGCTGAAATTGCGCGCGTAGCCATCACTGAGCATGTGGTTGTAGATGTCGTTGAACGTCGAGAACTGTGCGTTCACTCCGTCATACATGTAAACCATGGCTGTGTCGACGTAGCTGCCAAAGCTATTCGACATAGAAGTCGACCACTCCAGGTCCATGGTGCCTTCGCCGTCGCAGCAGCTGGGCGTGCCGTCAATGTAGTACTCCTGGAAGTGATAGGCGAGGTAGGTGTATCGCGACTGGAAGCCCGCCATATCGCTCACCTGTTGGGATCCCGCAGTCGCGATCGCAATCGAGGTTTGTGGCGGCGTCACGCCTGAGTTGCCTAGCGGGTTGCAGCAGTGACCTTCGTTGTAGAGGGCGTTGGTATCGTACGCCTGCGAGCTAAACATATCCGTCGGATCGTAAGCCCCTCCGGTGATGTTTGCCTTCAGCTTGGCTTCGGACGCTTTCATCGCCGCTGCCAGCTTCGTCTTATCGCCGTTTTGCGCTCCGGCCGTGCCCGTGCTCAGAGCGGCGCCTGCCGTGTAGTCGGCAAAAGCCGGTTCCTTCATCGTCCGGCTCGCCGGCTTCATGACCTGCAAGTTGTTCAGTCCACCGACGGACTGAATCACGCTGGTCAGACTCGACGGAATCTGCGGATCCCGGTCGCTCGAGAAGAAGCTCTTTCCCGCTAATTGGTACTGGTTGATCGTGAGGCCAAACGCCTTTTCAATCGTGGCAACCGGACCCTCGACATCGACCAGCAAGCGGTTCGGGTAGCGCTGGGTGATCGTCAAGCCTTGCCCCTTCGCCCAGTCAACAACGGCCTGTTCGTCTTCCTGGGACGGATCAAAGCGTTCGCTCCATTCCTGGGCGGTGAGGAAATGATGAAACTCCGGCGATCCCTTGGTCTGCAATTGCCGCAGGAACTCTTCTTCCTGATCCATGTGAGGGGGCTGCAGACCGATTGTCAGCCGCAGCATCGAGCCGGCGTAGTGTTGAACCAGTATGGCGGAGCCATTAAGCACTTGGGGCGGCGTCTCCCGGACTTGCGCGGATACCGGGAGCACCACAGAAACCATCAACAGCAGCAACCCAAAAGCAGAAATGGGCCGTAGAGACTTTGCAGAGAACAACGACCAACAAAACTTCATAGGTACTCCTCCTGAGATTTTGAGAAAACTTGAAACTCACTTCGACGAACTGAGGTCCCCCCGGGCAAGCGAGTGCGGCTACCCGCGCACAAACCTAGCGCGTAGCTCACACAACGCAATCGACGAAGTGCCGCCAAGTTTTGGAACCTAAATTGAGAGGGAAGGAATACGGAGCTGATTCACGTCGGACCTTTGGGGCCCCACTCCCAAGGTCATCGGGCGTTGACTTTACAATTGTTTTTCACGCCTTGTCAATGCCAAAAAGAAATAAAAAATATGTAAATTCTTGCACTTCGACTAGCGGAAGCCCATCGTAAATCGAGGCCCATCAAGGCTTTTGGCCGGCAGGAGCGCTTCGCCGGTAAACCCGAACGTAGTCCACCAGCATCCTCTGAGGCAACTTGGTGGAAGCGTTCGGATGCCCCGGCCAGGACCCGCCCACCGCAACATTCAGCAGCAGGAAGAAAGGATGGTCATAGACCCATTTCGTGCCCGCGGGTAGCTCCGACGGGGTTCGAGTGGCATACAAGTGATCATCGACATAGAAACGAATTGCATCCGGCTCCCACTCCACGGCATACACGTGAAAACCGTCAGCAAATCTCTGCCCCTCCGCTAGCCCGAACGGAGAACCGATTCCCTTCGCTCCCGAGTATCCCGGACCATGGATCGTACCGTGAACCAAGGCCGGCTCGCGGCCGATGTTCTCCATGATGTCGATCTCACCGCACTGAGGCCAGCCCACTTTGTCGATGTCATCGCCCAGCATCCAGAATGCCGGCCAGATTCCTTGGCCGCGGGGAATCTTGATGCGCGCTTCAAAGCGCCCGTAAGCCTGAGAAAACTTGCCTTGTGTTTTCAGGCGAGCCGATGTGTAGTTCCTGCTCACCCCATCCGGGCCTTTGTACTTCTCGCGCAGCACTTTGATCACAAGGTTGCCATCCTGCTGATATGCGTTTTTTGCGCGATTCGTGTAGTACTCGAGTTCCTCGTTGCCCCAGCCTCCGCCACCGGTTTCCAAGACCCACTTCGAGGAATCGACAGGCGCTCCATTCGGTGCGTTGAACTCATCGCTCCAGACCAGAGTCCAGGCTACGGTTGGAGGCTGAGACGGCTCCGACTGGCCGATCAAGCACCCTGTCGTACACAAGAGAATCCCCACCCCAATCATGCAACGCCAAGACCTGTTCATCATCGTTCTCCTGAACGAACCTGCATTCTGCACGGCGGGATCCCGCCCAGCAAGCACGCTTCGGTCACGCAAGTCCGAGGTTCTGGGAGGCGATATCTACGATTGCCTCCCCGATTGCCAGCGAGGCTGTGGCCGCCGGCGACGGAACGTTGAGCACGTGCAGCACTCGTCCCGAAGGAACAAACTGAAAATCATCCACCAGAGCCCCATCCGGTTTGAGCGCCTGAGCGCGAACACCCGAACCTCCGGGCACCAGATCGTCTTCCCGCACTTCGGGCAGCAGCCGTTGCAAAGCCCGAACGAAAGCAGCCTTGGATAGCGATCGATGCCATTCCCCAATCGCATTCCGCCAATGTTGACGCGCCATTCGCCAGAACCCCGGGAACGCGAGAGACTGCGCAAAATCTCGCAGGTTGATGTCGGCGTGACGGTAGCCTTCACGGGCCAGCGCGAGCACGGCATTAGGGCCGGCATCCACTTTGCCGGTGATGCGGCGAGTGAAGTGCACGCCAAGAAATGGAAATCGCGGATCCGGCACGGGATAGATCAGAGCGCGTACCAGCGCTGCTCGTTCCGGAATGAGGTCATAGTACTCGCCACGGAACGGAATGATCGTGATGCCGGGTTCGTCGCCGGCCATGCGCGCAACGCGGTCGCTGAACAATCCGGCGCAGTTGATCAGCGAACCGGCGGAGAACGCGCCGCGCGTCGTCTCCACGACGATCTCGTTCGAGGTTCGTCGAATGCCTACCGCGGCCGCTGAAGTCAGCACCGTGCTGCCGCGTTCGGCAATCAGTTCCGCGTACTTCCTGCAGACGGCGGCGTAGTCGGTAATGCCGGTGGACGGCACGACCAGAGCCTGTATGCCGGAGCAGTGAGGTTCCATTTCCCTCATCTGCTCGGGCCCGATCAGTCGCAAGCCCGTGAGACCATTCGCCTCGCCCCGCCGGCGCAAATCTTCGAGGCGCCGCCGTTCGTCCGGCTGGGTGGCAACGATCAATTTGCCGCAGACTTTGTGGGGAACTCCGTGCTCCTGGCAAAAGCGCACCATCGCAGCCGCCCCCGCGACGCACAGGCGCGCTTTGAGCGAGCCAGGTTTGTAGTAGATGCCGGAGTGAATGACTCCGCTGTTATGACCGCTCTGATGACGCGCAATGGCGTCCTCTTTCTCAACCACCAGCAGCCGCAGATGCGGAAACCGCCGCGCGACCGCCAGACCAACGCCCAAGCCGACGACGCCGCCGCCGATGATAATTAGGTTGTAGCGAGATTCCGTCATGTATTACCGCCGGCGCCGGAGTGAAGCCGAGTTCGGACACGGTCGACGGGACGCTTCAGTTTACGACGAGAATCACTTGTGTTGTCTGGCCCGCATCCGCCGGGGCACCTGTGGACGTGCCGGTCACCGTCACCGTATACGACCCAGACGGCGTTCCCGGCTGGCTGCCGCCCCCTCCGCCGTTCGAACTCACTCCGCTGCAAGACGGCAGAACGAGCAAAAGAAAGAGCAGCGCGATCCACTTCCAGGCGGCACGTCTGCGCCTGGGGAGAATTCGGTCAATGGTCCCGCCGCAGACCGCGATCGCCGGAAACAGGAGCCAGATCGCATAGAATATCGACCCTCTTTGCCAGTGTGATGCCGTTGTTGGCGCGGTTGTCGAAATCGTCATCACGACGGTGGCCGCCGAGTCGCCCGGGGTCACCGGCGTCGCCGGCGCGAAGAGACACTTGGACAGCAACGGCAAACCCGAACAGGCGAGCGTGATCGCTGAATCGAACGACGTCCCGACCGGCCGAAGCGCCAGATTGTAGGGTCCGCTGGTCTGGCCCGCATTGACGGTCTGGCTTGCCGTCGAGGACGTGAGAATGAAGTCTTGCCCGACACTCAATGCAATCGCGAATCCATGACTGGGCGCTCCGGTCGTGTCTTGCGCGCGGATGTTGATGTTGTACTTGCCGTTGGCGGCGGTATCCGGAACGCTGATCATCACGGTCAGGCCCACACTACCCCCTCCCGTCAGCGTGATCGGATTTGCGGGCGAGATGGAACATATCGCACCGGAAAGGGCGCTGGCATCGCAGGTGGCGTTGATCTTGCCCGCGTAGGAATCCTGCGAAGTCACGGTCAGATACGCGGTTCCCTGCCCGCTCGGAGCCACGGTGAGAGATTGCGTTCCGGAGACAGAAAAGTCGCCTACATTGAATGGAACGGAAATCGAATGCGTCAGCGTGCCCGAAACTCCGGTGACCGTAACCGAGTAGCTTCCAGCGGTGAAGCTGGTGCCGTTGATCACCAGCGTCGCGGTCGAGGGAAAAGAGCTGACCGTCGCGGGAGTAAGACTGCAGCTACTTGCGCCATTGGTCGTGGAGCAGCTCAGGCTGACGCTTCCGCTGAAGCCGTCTAGCGAGGCGATCGAGATCGGCCCGCTGGTTCCCGTGCTTCCAGCATTCACCTGGGGAAATGCGGACGGTTCGGTGAGGGAGAAATCGGGATTCGCCGTAACATTCAGAGTGAAACTCTGCGTTTGTGGTGGCGCTCCCGCTGTCGTCGCCTGAATCGTGACCGGATAGCTGCTTGGCGCCGTCCCCGCTGGTACCAACACGCTGGCCGTCATGTTCACCGGGACGCCGGCCGTTGGGTTTACGGTGTTGCCAGGAACCAGCGTGCACGTGGCATTCGGGATCGTAGTGGTGCAAGAAACCGCTATGCTCTGATTGAAGGAACCAGCTGCCGTCACTTGAAAGCTGACTGGCGAAGAAGCAGTCCCGCGCGCCACGGTTACGGTCGAAGGCGATGGGGCAGTCAACGTGAAACTCACGATGTGCAGCGTCACGGGCACCTGGTGCGTGGTGTGTTGCCCGTCCGATCCCACTCCCTGCACGTTGAAGCTGTAGTCACCCACGGACCCGCCCACACTCACGGTGAACGGAGTGCTGGAGCCGGGCGCCAACGTCGCCGGCGACGGAGTGCAATTGGTGGGTACACCGGTCGCCGCGGCAACACAACTCAACGAAACATAACTGGAATATCCGTTCAAGGCGCTGGCGCTTCCATTGAACGCGCCCGCCTGGCCGGCAAAGATCGTCAGCGGCGAATTGGAAATCGTCAGAGTGTAGTCCGCTGGCGCTTTGAGGGGGAACTGCCAGATGCCACGCCCGTAAGTCGAAGCTCGCAGGAATTCCACGCCGCCCGAGTTGAAGATGGCGAGACCGGTGACAGCTGCGTTGGGCAGGAATCCAGTCTGCCCCGGCGATGGAACAGGCCCGACCTCCGTCCAGTTGGGTGCAGAAGTCCCGGAAGCAAACACACCGACGTCGGTTCCGACATAGATTTCCTGATTCGGCGAATCGGCCACCACGACATTTGCGGGTGAGTCTGGCAAGGTGCCGGTAAAATCTGACCAGCTCTCGCCGGCATTGGTCGTCTTCCATACATGGCCGGCTCCTCCGGTAAAACCCATCACCGTGAGGTATGCGGTCGCCCCGCTTGCATCCCAGGAATCGATGACCACACTGGAGACCGGAAACTGATTCGCATTGATGCTGCCCTGCGGCCCGTTCCCGGTCACGTCGGCAAAGCTCGGAGGGCCCATCGTCGCATTCGTGGACACCCAGACGCGCCCGCCTGCCGGTGAAGAGAGAGGTCCGTTCAGCGGCCCGAGTCCATTTGTGGCCGCGTAGATCACGGTTGAACCGTTGGTATCCGCCGGGCCTCCCGTCGCCAGCGCGCGCACGAGATTGACCTCGCTCCCAGAGCACGTGCCCGATCCCAACGTGTCGAAATTCGGACTGAGAGCGGTAAACCCGCCGCCAGTGCGTGGACCCCGCCAGACCCGGCATGTGCCCACCAGCATGGCCGTCGGCGATTCGGGATCGAGAGTGAAAGGAAAATAGAAGTCGCCGTCGTCGCCAGCCAGAGTGTTGCTGGTCACGACGAAACTGAAGTTGCCGTCGACGCAGCTCACCCCATCCGGACAGAGTTGGATGCCGAGCCCTCCCGGTGGCGCGTCGGGATTGGAAGCATAGAAATTCGACGTGGCGCTGGGATCAATTGCATTGTAGCCGCCGTCGCCGCCGAGCACAGCAGCCCATGCGAGACTGGTCGTTGCCTTACCGGTTGCCGGCGAGCCGTTCCCCTGCGTGCCTCCCAGCAATGTGTTCGGATCCGTTGGATGCTGTGAGAAGCTGACGAACTGCGTCATCGATCCCAGATTCTGATTGAGATCATCAAACTGATTCCTGCCGGAACACAACCCGGTGGCCAGACCTCCGTAGCCGTCGAGCGCGCGGTAGACGCCGCCATCGTTAACGAAATACATCAGGTCGTTCCCGGAATCACTGCCTGATGCGGGAATCATGTAGGCCAGCGCGTGCTGATTGGGATGCACATGCGCCGGCGCGGCAATCGGATCGCACCCGTACGCATGCGTCAGATTGAGGAAGGGTGAGTTGGAGCACGAGGGATTCTGCGAATTGATCGAGCACTTGTAGAGGTTGACCGCGCCGGCGTAGAGATCGGTACCCCCGCCATTCGGGACCGCCGCGAGCTCGAGATCATAGGAACCGAGCGACACTCCGCATCCTTCCACATCGCCACAATTCGAAATGGAGGCATCGGAAATCGGCGTCCACGAGGCGCCGCCATTTGTGCTCTGCCAGACGCCGCCATCCTCAACGCCATCTGTGCCGAAGTACGTGAACCACACATACATTTCGTTCCGGCCCGCGACGGTGGCAATTTCCCCGCGAAATATTGGGCAGGAATAGCCGCCGGAGGTTGACCGTGGAGGGCACGCCGCGGCGGTCAACAGGCTGCCTCCCGGTTGGGTTGCAAGACGCGTCCATCTGACGCCATCCGACGATGCATAGAAACCGTGATAGCGAATCGCGGCAAAGAATGCGGTCGCGCCGGCGTTGTACACAACTGACGTCGCCGAGGTCGCATCGGCCGTTCCGCCGGGATCAGTCAATGCATCGAGGCTCCATGTCTGCCCGGCATCGAGCGATGTGTAGAGCCCGGGCACGGTCTGGGATGTTACGGCGCCATCGACCACGCCCTCGGAACTTGCGGCCATCGCTGCCACCACCCGGTTCGTCTGACCGCTTGCCGTGCTGAATGCCATCCGCGTTCCACCCAACCCACTGAACGGATGCGCGCCGGAATTCGCAGTGGAGATCAGGTTCCAACTCGTGCCTCCGTTGGCGGAGCGGAGCATCCCCAGCCCAAAGTACGAATCAGAGGAATTGTCGGCCTCCCCCGTCGCAGCCAGGATCACCGATTTCGTCGGATCATTGTTGCCCGGCTGGATAGCCAAGGCTCCAATCGAAAGCGTTGCCTGATTGTCGGTGAGGGCGGTCCAGTTCACGTTGGTGGCAATGCTCGCCGCTGCACCGGTCGACTTCCAGACTCCGCTCTGCGCGCCGCCTACGTAGACTGTGTTTCCGGTCGGGTCCGCCGGATCGATCGCTATCGCGGTGGCGCGTCCTGCCACCTGGTGGTAGTCCTGCGTGCCGTTTCCGGTGGCATCTGAAGCCAGGGGCATTGGGCCGAGTGGGGTCCACGGTAGCGAAGACTGCGGTGACAGTCCATTGGAGATCTCTCCCGCGAGAGCTGCCGCCCGCTGCGCGCGCAAGCGCAGTTTCGCCTGATAGGCACGTCGTCTCAACTCAGCCGCAGACTCGCCGGGCACAACTCGACCCCGCTGGAACCACTCGTCGCGTTTCCTGAGATATTGTGCATCCCGGGAAGCCGTGGAATCTTGTCCGCTGGCCGGCCGTCCATCCTGAGCTTGCGCCATCGAAACCGCCGACCAGCTGAGCGAAACGAAGGACAACAACACAAGAGGAAAACAAGAATGACGCGTTGACATGAAAGTGGCACTCACTCGCCAGTATCGAGAGGGGCCGAAGTCGAATCAACGCAAAAGCGTCCGCGCGATGGGGCTTAGGACCACTTTGGGAAAGCAGAGAGAGGGCGCGTCGCGGCATGCCTCGCCCCCGAACCCTGTACAATCGGTCAGGAATCGCGCAAACCCAGTCGATCATGAATCGGAAGCCGCACGCGCTCGGGAAACTGCTAAGAACGTCCCTCTGCGCTCTTTTCATCGCCGGCTGCATCGCAGGGAGCGCACAGGAAAAAGCTCCCCTGACGGTCGCCGCGGCCGCGGACCTGAGTTCGGTGCTGCAGCAGGTTGCCGAGAGCTACGAGAAAAAGACCGGAGTCTCCATTCGCCTCTCGTTCGGAGCATCGGGCGCTTTGACGGAGCAAATCCAGAATGGTGCGCCCTTCGATCTCTTCTTTTCCGCCGACATGGATTACCCACGCCAACTCATTTCCGCCGGCTACGCGGAGGGCTCCAGCTTGCAAGAATACGCGATCGGCAAGCTTGTCCTGTGGGTGCCGGCTGATTCCCCGCTCGACCCTGAGCATGATGGAATGAACGTCTTGCTCAATCCTGCGGTGAAAGAGATTTCGATCGCCAATCCCCAGCATGCCCCGTATGGGCGAGCTGCGGTAGCTGCCCTGAAACATGGCGGCCTCTATCAGCGGCTCTCGGACCGGCTGGTTCTGGGGGAGAACGTTGCGCAAGCCGCGCAGTTCGTCGAGTCAGGCAATGCGCAGGCCGGCTTCGTCGCGCTCGCCCATGCCGTCGCCCCGGCCATGCAAGGCAAGGGCAAGTATTGGATCGTGCCGTCGGATTTCTATCCCCCGCTGGCGCAGGGCGCGGTGGTGGTTTCGCGCTCGGAGCACAAAAGGGAAGCTGCAGAATTCCTGGACTACATCAAGACGAAACAAGTCGGAGACCTGTTCGAAAAGTACGGCTTCACCCTGCCCCGAGACTAGCCCGTCCCGGCGCCCTAGCAGATCATGGCCATTGACTGGCAAACCTTCTGGCTCACGCTGCGGTTGGCGCTCACAGTTTCGGCTATCTTGTTTCTCGGCGGGTTGCCTATCGCCGGCTGGATCGCCTTTTCTCGATGGCGCTGGAAGTCCCTGGTCGAAGCCGTGGTTGCGCTGCCCATCGTTCTGCCCCCAACCGTGCTCGGATTCTACGTTCTGGTGGCTCTGGGCCCGCGCAGTCCGCTCGGGCGCTGGTGGATTGCCCTCACCGGCCACACGCTCGCCTTCACCTTCAGCGGGCTGGTAATCGGTTCGATCCTCTACAGCCTCCCCTTCGCCGTCCAGCCCTTTGCGACTGCCTTTGCGGCAGTGGATCGCAAGCTGATCGCGGCCTCGGCCACCCTCGGTGCATCCCCGCTGCGCACTTTCTTCCGGGTAATTCTGCCGTTGTCTCTACCCGGACTGATCAGCGGCGTGGCTTTAAGTTTCGCCCACACCATGGGTGAATTCGGCGTCGTGCTGATGGTCGGCGGGAACATTCCCGGCGTGACGCGCACGGTTTCGATCGACATCTATGACCGCGTGCAGGCATCGGATTACGCGGGAGCCAATCAAACAGCTCTTCTTCTGCTGATCATCTGCTTCGCCATGCTGACCCTCGTCTACAGCCTGCATCGCCGAACCTGGATGGCCGGCCCGGTAAAATGAACCGCGATGGATGACGCCTCTACCGTCGAGCGTGTTCCAGCCGCGGCAACTCGCCCGCTTCCGAATCCCCAGCTTTCGGCCAACTGCCTGGATGTTCGAATCTCACGGCGCCACACTTCCCCCGGAAAACCATTCTTGCTGGAAGTCCAATTTCAGGCTGCGCCCGGATTCACCATTCTGTTCGGCGCTTCCGGTGCCGGAAAAACGACCCTGCTCGACTGCGTTGCCGGCCTGATCCAGCCGGATTCCGGGCGCATTGCCATTCGCAACCGCCCACTGTTCGACTCCTCTGCCGGTATCGATGTCCCGGTTTCAAAGCGCCGCGTCGGCTACGTCTTCCAGACTCTCGCCCTGTTCCCGCACCTTACGGTCGAGCAAAACGTCGTCTACGGACTGGCAGGCATCGCGCCGGAGGAACGCGCTCGTCGCATGAACTCCATTCTTGAGGCCTTCCACATTGCTCATCTCGCACAACGCAGCGTGCGGGAAATCTCTGGCGGCGAGAGCCAGCGCGTTGCCCTGGCTCGAACTCTGGTCACCGACCCGGATCTCCTGCTGCTCGACGAACCACTGGCCGCGCTCGATACTCCAACCAAGTCCAGAATCGTCGATGATCTGCGCCAATGGAACCGGCTCCATCGGGTTCCGATTCTTTACGTCACGCACAGCCGTGAGGAAGTATTTGCTCTCGGAGAGCGTGTGCTGGTGCTCGACGCCGGAAGCATCGTCGCCCAGGGAACGCCGCACGAAGTTATGACGGCGCCGGCGCAGGAAACGGTTGCGCAACTGGCCGGCTTCGAGAATATCTTCGACGCCGTGGTGAAAGAGGCGCATCCCGAGCGCGGGACCATGCTCTGCCGAATTCCTTCCGCCACGCCTCCGTCAGCCGAGAACGCAGCGCCGCTTCTGATCGAGACCCCACTGGTCCGAGCCGACGTCGGCTCGAAGCTGCGGATCGGCATCCGCGCAGGCGACATCTTGCTCGCCACTTCTCTGCCCCAGGGTTTGAGCGCGCGAAATCTCATTCGAGGACGAGTGACCTCTCTCGAGCAACGCGATGTGATCGTCGCCGCACGGGTAAACTGCGGGATCGAACTGGAAGTTCACCTGACGCTTGCCGCTCGCGATTCGCTCGAACTCGCGCCCGGCAAAGAGGTCTGGCTGGTCATCAAGACACACTCGTGCCATTTGATGACGCGATAGCCAATCACGTCTTCTCCACCGCAAGCGTCCGGCTTTCCGGCGTTCTGGATCTGATTTCGCTCCATCTCCACCACCGCAACCCACTGTCCCTTGTGCTCCTCGCGAAACACAATCTTCCCATCCAGAATCTGCGCTGCCACCTCGGGCGGCAGGTCGCGATGATAGCCAAAGAAGCTGCGCTTCACTTGCATCCACCATTTCCACCGCTCCAGCATGGGTCGTGCGGGCTCGTACTTGGTCGAAAACACCAGGGCCACGTCGAAGTGATCGCGAAACTCGGCGGCCGACAGAACTTCATCCAGAGAAAAATCTTCAATCTGGACGACCTGCATCGGGCGCTTAACATACCCAAGCCACGGACTCGTCAACTCCCCAGTTGCCGGCCACGCCGTCAGCACGTGCGCGTTGGGATATCGGGTTTGCAGGAATCGCTCCGCATCTTCGTGCAGAACAATGAAATCTCGATAAGCGAGATTGTCTTCCGGCGAGAATCCGTAGGGGGGATTCCAGAACCAGGCTGCGATAAACGCGAGCGCAACAACGCCGATGGCAAATGGCCACGGACGCAACCGCCGCCACAGCGTCGAGACGCCCATTAAGATCACCAGCGGCACGGCGGGCAACATGTAACGAGCAAGTTCCGCGCCCCCAATTGCCGCCATGAAAACGACATAGGCAACGATCACCACTAGAAACGCCGCCTGCACCGGAATCGCGATCCGCGGGCGTTCGGCCCCTCCTTCTTTCACCGGCGGCAGAAGCATCGCCAGCAGCATGCCGATCGTCAACACCCACAGGTGCATATATCCGGCGACCTGCCACAGCCGCAGCCCAAGCGCGAGAACAAAGCGCAAAGGATTCAGCGTAGCCGCGACGTTGTAGCGGAAGAACTCGGGGTTGCCGAACACATATCCGGTACGCGCGTAGTGATAGGCATACCAGATCGCCAAAGGAACACCCGGGACGATGAGTGGAGCAATATGCCGCGCGACTTTGGCCAGGACTTTCGGAGATCCACCTCCTGGACTATTTGCCTCCGGGTGGCGCAGCGCTTCGAACACTGCCAAAGAGCCGGCATTTTGAAACCGGGCTTTAGACCCAATGGCCCACAGCACTTCCCAACCGGCTAGCGCCACCGGAGCCAGGATTGCGGTTTCCTTCGCCAAGGCCGCCAGCGAGAACCACACCGCAACTCTGACCGGCCGATTTTTCAGATACGCGGACAATCCCCAGAATGTCAGCCCGGCTGCCGCCAGGTCGACCTGCGCCAGGGAACTCTGCGCGAAAAATACCGGATAGAACGCTGTACACAGGGTTGCCGCAATGGCCACTTCGCGATTGGCGACGAGCTCCGCCAGCCGAAACAGGCCTGTCAGCGCAAACGCCGCCACCACCAGCATGGCCGACCGCGTCACCAGGGGCGTATAGCCAACGATCTTCCACCACAAGGCGAGCCACGCCATGATCAGCGGCGGGTGCGCATTTGAAACCGTTGTGTGCGGAATGAGGCTTCCGGTCAGCAGCAGATCGCGCGCGGCCGGAACGTAATAGCCGGCTTCGTCCCAGAAGTAAGGCAGGTGCAACAGAGTCGCGTGCAGCAAGAAAATGATGACAAGGGTCCCCGCGAATACAAGTGCAGAGTCGGAGCGGGGAGTCGTGTGGGAGGCCATGTCGATCGGGCTTCAATCATCGAGCGTCAGCCATCAGCGGCCGGATTCAGAGGTCATGCCGGCACTCTAAACGGATGTCGCCCCTGGGGCGCCTGACGTCCGAGTTCCGAGGTCGGAAGTCCGAGGTGCTCAGTGCACCGGTCCGGGAGGCGCCGTCCGTGGATCGAGCTTGATTTCTCCGAATGCGCTCTCGTAACCGGCCACGTTCTGTTGCAACAATCCCAGCAGCGCTTTCGCCTGCTGCGGGCTGAGATAAATGCCTTGAAAATTCCTGATCTCCACCTGGCTCTCGGTTTGCTGTTGCAGGGTTCCGAAGACCAGGAAGAAGTCCCAGATATTGACGCGCATCTGCACGCTGTTGGCGTAGCTCTCGCGATACTCCGGCGCAGTCGCTAACTTTACATTCGGTTGATTCGGGAATGTCATGCTGGGAAGTGTAATGAGTTTGCGATGGCAAAGGAAAGTCCACGCCTCCAGAGAGGTTTTGCTCATGCCGGACGAGCACGCACTGGCATCAGTGCATAATGACAAAAACTGTCAGCCGGTTGATGCTTTGCGGCGCGCTGGTTACCGGAGAAATCGGCCCCGGCCGCCAACTCTCCAACCTGCGGAGACTGAAAATAAAGGACTTGCCGAGGTGACTGCCATTACTTTGGGAAGTGCCTTTTGGCGGGCAAAGTGCGATACAGTGAGTGTTCCTCCGCGGAACACGGAGGTGGGCGATGCTTATGACCCAGACCAACGATCACGGGATGGAAGAAGTCGTTCTCCCGGAACACCTGCTCCCCTTGGGTTCCGTCCTCGGCCCGGGAGTGACGGCGCTGGACTTGTGCATGGTCCTGGCCAAGATCTTTCGCGTGCAATATACCGAAGTCGCCTTACTCCGGCTGGAGAAAGGCCTGCTGCGTTTCGTTTTTCCGGAGTATCTCCGGACCACCGGCGCGATTCCGTTGTCCAGCAAAGCCGTGGCGGCGCACACCGCGTTGAGCAAGAAAGCTGAAATCTTCAATAACTTCGCCAAAGTGAAGCACGCCAGCATCTTCGAAACGATCAAGCCGGGCGCCGAGTCGGAATCGGAAGAGCCGCTGATGCCCACTCCGATTCAGAAATTGATGTCGGTACCGATCATGGATCGTGACTCGATCGTGGTCGGCGTGATCCAGATCTCGCGCAAGGGCCTGGACCCTAAGTTCGCGCAAGATTTCAGCCGCGAAGACCTGCACGATCTGGAAATCGCCGCCGGCCTGCTCTCCACCGCCCCCGCGCTGCTGGAGAACTAGGGTTCACTGCACCGGGCACAGAGGTCGCGGAATCGAGTTTCTGACTCCACGCGCCTCTGTGGCTTGTCCTAGCGGGGATTGTTCGAGAAGACCCGCAAATCCTTTCCCGTCATCTCTTTCGGTTCGTCCACTCCGAGCATCCCCAGCAGCGTCGGAGAGATATCGCGCAGCGAACCGTTCGGTTTCAGCGTGAACTGCTTTGCATTCTCCGACACCACGATAAACGGCACGGGATTCGTCGTATGTGCTGTATGCGGGCCGCCGGTCGCCGGATCGATCATGAGCTCGGCGTTGCCGTGATCGGCTGTGATCAGCATCGCTCCGCTCTTCGCCCGCACAGCTTTTTCGATCCTCTCAAGACAGGCGTCAACCGTCTCGACGGCCTTCACCGTGGGCTCAATCTTGCCAGAGTGCCCGACCATATCGGCGTTGGCAAAATTCACGATCATCACGTCGAAGGTCCCTTCTTCTGTGGCTTTCACTACGGCATCGGCAATCCCGGCCGCGCTCATCTCCGGCTTCAAGTCGTAGGTAGCCACTTTCGGCGACGGCACCAGGATGCGGTCTTCGCCCGGGAAGGGCTGCTCTACGCCGCCGTTGAAGAAATACGTGACGTGCGCGTATTTCTCGGTCTCGGCCACGCGCAGGTTGCGCATGTTCAGTCCGCCCATGACGTTGGCGAGAATGTTCGCCATGGACTCTGCAGGGATGACCACCGGCAGGCTGAAGTTCTTATCGTATTGCGTCATGCAAACGTAGTGCAGATTCTTCGGCGCGCGGTCGCGCGGAATGGTCGCGTCGAGATCGGCTGCGCCCGGAAGATCGCTGCCCCCCTTGTCGTTCAATCCGCTGTTGCGAGTGAGCGCACGGGTAATCTGGCGCACGCGGTCGGCGCGGAAGTTAAAGCAGATGCAGGAATCCTCGTCGCGGATGGTCGACAACGGCTGGCCATTCTTGTCGGTGCAGACGAATGGCACGACGAACTCGTCCGTAACGCCCTTGTTGTACGACTCCTTCATCCCCTGCACCGGATCGGTCTGCTTGCCGCCTTCGGCGTCAGCAAAGACCATTGCGTTGTAGGCCTTGGCAATGCGCTCCCAGCGCCGGTCGCGGTCCATCGCGTAGTAGCGGCCATTGACGCTGGCGATCTTGCCGCAGTTGTATTCGCGCATCTTCTGCTGCAGTTGTTCGAGATATCCCGCACCGTTGGTGGGCAGCGTGTCGCGGCCATCCATGAAGGCGTGCACGAACACCCTTTCCAGCCCATTCTGCCTGGCCATTTTCAGGAGCGCGTAGAGATGCGCCTGCTGCGAGTGCACGCCGCCGTCGGAAACCAGTCCGAACAGATGCAGGCGGCGCTCGCCGGTGCGCGCGTGCTTCATAGCATCGAGCAGCACGGGGTGCTGGAACAACTCCCCGTTCTGGATCATCAGGTCGATGCGCGTAATGTCCATGTGCACGATGCGGCCGGCGCCGATGTTCAGGTGCCCGACTTCGCTGTTTCCCATCTGGCCTTCAGGCAAACCAACATACGGTCCGCTGGTGTGGATGAGCGTGTTGGGATACTCGCGCAGCAGCCGGTCGTAAGTCGGTTTGTGGGCAAGGGCGATGGCATTGGCTTTGGTTTCGGCTCGATATCCCCAGCCGTCAAGAATGATAAGTATGAGAGGTTTCGGACGGGACATAAATTAGCTTTGAACTCCTGCTGCATAAAATCATGACGAGGAAACCGGGAAGGGCACGACCTCCAGTCGTGCCGATTGCCACGACAAAGAATTCCGGGCTTTAGCCCCTGAGGGCAAACTTCCTTTAGAATCCCATCTTGTCATCCGCCGACGGACCATACGTCGCCGGTAGCGGCGTGTCATTCAATCGCAAATACACGCCCAATTGTGCCCGGTGATGCACCAGATGATTCAGGAACATCTGCCGGTAGGCAAGGAACTTTGATCCACTGAAAATCGGCTTGCCGCCGAGGCTCAGCTTCCACGGATCGTTCCAGGTCGAATCGGAAATGCCCTTGAGCGCTGCCCGCAGTTTGGCTGAACCGGCGTCAAATCCCTTCACCAGCCCTTCCGCCGTTTCGAACGGGATGCGTTCGCGCGTGCTGCCGGTGGCAAAATCCAACTCGGGTGTAGTCAGAATCGTTGCGCCGAAGCCCGGCAACTCGGCCACATGCGGTGCCAGTTTGCCGAGCGCCATCGACTTGCCATGCGGCTTGAAATCAGCCTTGATCGGGACGCGCTCCAGCATGGCGCGCGTCTTCTTGGCTTCTTCGTCGAATTCAGATAGCAGCAGTTCAGAGATCACGCCTGTCCTCAATTCTTTTCGGGTGTAGGTTTAGGTTCCGAAGCACTCTCCCGGGCCATCTTTTCCGCTTCGTCCATCATGTCGCTCATCATTTTTTCCATGCGCGGCCGAACGGCCTCCATGGCTTCGGCAGTCATCTGCGGCTGTTCCCGGAGGAGCTTCTGTCCCGTCGGAGTCTCATAGAACTGTGCCATCGCCGAGATATCCGCCTTGGTTAAATGACGCTGATAGACCGGAATCATGTCGTCGATCATTCCATTGAGATCGAATTTCTTCATCATTTCATCCATCATCGAATTGACTCGATCCCTGTCCTTCTGACTGATGTCCGGTAGTCTCTTTTTCAGAGTTTCCTCCGCCATCTGCTTCGACTGCTTGCTCATGACGTCCATCATGTTTTGCATCTGTTCACGAATGTGCATCGTCGCGAAGAGATTCTCGACGTCCTCTTTGGTGGCGGGAGCATCGCCGGTGGGGGATTGTTGCGCAAAAACCGGGCTCAGCGCCAACCCAATAAACAAGGCCCAGCTGAGAAACCTTTTCATGATTCACCTCCTGTCGAAGCTCAGCTCAAATCATCCGTTGTAGTTCAATGCCTTCAGCCCTAAAAACCTTGCCGTGTCCCCCAACTCGTCTTCAATCCGCAGCAGCTGGTTGTATTTTGCGATGCGGTCGGTGCGCGACGCCGATCCTGTTTTGATTTGTCCCGCGCCCGTGGCCACGGCAAAATCCGCAATGAACGTGTCTTCCGTCTCGCCGGAACGATGCGAGATTACCGATGTGTATCCGTTCCGCCGCCCCAGGTCGATTGCGTCCAGTGTCTCGCTGACCGTCCCGATCTGATTCAGCTTGATCAGAATCGAGTTGGCGATGCCCTTCTCGATGCCTTCGCCGAAAATCTGAATGTTGGTGACGAAAATATCATCGCCGACCAGCTGAATCTTGCCGCCAAGCTCTTTCGTGAGGTTCTGCCAGCCGTCCCAGTCTTCCTCCGACAAGCCGTCTTCGAGCGAGACAATGGGATAATCCTTCACCCACTTGGCATAAAACTTGACCATCTCGTCGGAACTCTTCGTTGACTTATCTGACTTCTTGAAGACGTACTTGCCATCCTGATAGAACTCGCTGGCGGCCGGATCGAGCGCGATCGCAATCTCTTCTCCCGGCTTGTAGCCCGCTTTCGAAATCGCCTCCAGAATGACTTCGATCGCCTCCACGTTCGACTTCACGGATGGCGCGAATCCGCCCTCGTCGCCCACGGCGGTGTTGTAGCCGCGCTTCTTCAGCACGCCTTTCAACGTGTGAAACGTCTCCACGCCCCAGCGCAGCGCCTCGGAAAACGAAGGCGCGCCCACGGGCATCACCATGAATTCCTGAAAGTCCACGTTATTGTCTGCGTGTGCCCCACCATTCAGGATGTTCATCATCGGCAACGGCAGAGTGTTCGCACCCGCCCCGCCCAGATACCGATACAGCGGGATATCCAGAGTCTGCGCCGAAGCCCGCGCCGCCGCCATGGAGACGGCCAGAATTGCGTTCGCGCCCAACCGGCCTTTGTTCTCCGTGCCGTCGAGCTCGATCATCTTCGCGTCAAGCCCGCGCTGATCGGCCGCGTCCCAGTTGCCCAGCGCGTCGGCGATCTCCCCATTCACATTCTCGACCGCCTTCAGCACGCCTTTGCCCAGGAACTTTGCCTGGTCGCCATCGCGCAGTTCGACGGCTTCATGCTCCCCGGTAGATGCGCCGCTGGGTACGATTGCACGTCCTACCACGCCGCTATCGACTTGCACTTCCGCCTCGACCGTAGGATTGCCGCGCGAATCAAGCACTTGCCTCGCCTTGATCTCCGTAATGTTCGTCATGCCGTGCTTCCCTTCTTTTTTGGAATAAATGCTTTGTGAATCGTCGTCGACCCGCACCGCGCTGATCGGCATGTCCGAACGAAAGGTCAGACGCCGCCCGGTGAGGTAACCAACTCCTGAATAGGACTTTCCCATCGTGGGTTGCGAAACCATCGATTATAGCGAATGGACATAGACGGAATGTGACGCCGGACACAGGCTGCTTTGCCCATTTCCGTCTTCGGAACCGTCCATTCGGCCACCCCAGCGAACCTCTTGTCTCCGCTGGTTCCCCGTGTACTGGCCGCTTCTTGTGCTCACCCCGACCCTGGTCTAGAGTCAAAAGAAGGGCAGGGGCTTAGAGGAGATACTTATGAAGAAGTCCGCGATGCTATGCTGCGTGCTGCTGTTGGCAGGCGTGCTGTCTGCTCAGACGAGCGCACCGGTTCCGGCAGGAACCGCGCTCATGGTCCGCCTCGATACCACGCTCGCAACCTTCAGCAATCGTATCGGAGATCCCTTCCGCGGCAGCCTGACGCAACCGGTCGTCGTCAATGGCCAGACTTTGTTGCCGGCTGGAACGGTTGTGGAAGGCCGAGTCACTAAACTCAGCGAGCCCCGCCGCATCTCCGGCAAGCCAACGATTGGAATCCTGCCCGAGGCCGTGATTCTTCCCAACGGCGAGCGCTTTTTCCTGGATGCGTCCCTAACCGATACCAATATTCCCGGCACCGATGTGAATGCCGAAGGCCAGTTCAAAGGTGAAGGTCACGACCGCCACGACCAGCTTGAAACCGGGGGCGGCACGGCGGGCGGGATGCTCATCGGCGGACTCGCCGGAGGTCCGGTCGGAGTGCTGGTCGGCGGCGCAATCGGAGCCGGAGCCACCACCACCCACTGGCTTGTCAAGCATCGTTCGGCGACTTTGCCTGCCGGAACTCAGCTCACGCTCGAACTCAATCGTCCGCTGACGATGAACACCACTGTGGCCAGCAGCGGCAGCAGATAATTCAGGTGGAAAGCTGAGACAGCCGGAGGAAACCTTCCGGCTCTTACGTTCGTCCGCGAAAGCGGACGGGCCGCCTCGTCACGCTCCAAACAGCAACTCGCCTTCGCTGACCACTTGCAGCTCGATCCATCCCTCCAGCGGCAAGGAATCGACCGGCAACCGGTTCTGCCACAGACTGAAGCGAAGCCGCAGTTTGCTGGTCGTGGGAATACTGGCCGCAGCTTTCCGCGCCTCAGGCGTCCGTTCTGTCGAAGCTGAAGCTGGGGTCGCGAGCAGCCAGACGAGCGGAAGCTTGAATTCGAAATTCCGCAGTAGAGCCACCCTCACGTTGTCTTCCAGTTTCGTCGAGGACGCCAGTGCGCGGCCCTCCACGCCATTTTCGATCTTCCATCCTTTCAAGCGTCCCTCTTGCGCCGAGGCGCCTACCCGCAGCGCCCGTCGCGGACGAGGCTCACCGGCCGCCCACGATTCGACATTCACCACTAGTTCGAAGTCCGCTTCGGGAACTTTGTCCTTGAAATCGAGCCGGCCGTATAGGGTTGTCGCATCGATCCCGGCATAGACTGCGTCGAGCAGAAACTGCTTGCCATGCATCGCCCCGGCGCGATGATCGGCAGTGTACGCAGCCGCCCCCATCCATTCGAAATACCGCACTTTGTCGCCGGTGACTCGTGGATGGATGTAGGCCGTCTGGGGCACAAACGATGGACGCACTTCCGCCCCGGTAATCGGCTGCGCCAGATAATCCGGCGGCGTCGCCCCCAGCGCCTGATACACATTGGAAAGATGTTTGCGGTAGAGTTCGTCGAAGTCGCGGTCGTTGGCCGAGTGATGTTCCGGGCCGTACCACCAGTTCCAGTCGCTGCCCTCGGAGATCAGGATTTCGTCGAATGCCAGTTTGCGTTGCCCTTCGTTCGCCCGCGCCGCGTTCTGCGCATAGAACTCACGCGCCTGATGCAGGTAGTCCCAGGCGCGGTTATCTTCGGGAGCGCCAATCCAGACGTTGAAGTTCGCGTTGATCCATGATCCCGGCACCAGCGACGTCAGTTTTCCGAAATCCTTGTGCCGGGCAATTGCTTCGGAGATGGTCAGCGCCTCCACTCCCGGCTCGCGCTGCAGGCCGTCGTAGAACCGCCGCAGAAATTCGCGTCCGGACTTCGGGTAGTACTCCCACGCGTTCTCGCCATCGAGAATGATCGACACGATCGCGTCCCGGCCCTTATCCAGCACCGGTTTTGCCGCTTCCTTGATGTTACCGATCAAGTGTTTCGCCGCATCCGCCGGATTCATCCCCGAGTACACGAATCCGACCAGGTCGGAGATGGTGTGATCGCGGAAGACCATGTGCATGGCGGTCGAGCCATTCTCATAGCGATGGATGTTGTAGAGCTTCTCTGCCAGATTTCCGGACAGGCGCCCGTTGCCGTCTCGGGCAAAGAACGATCCTGTGCTGCGGCCCAGCACGCCTTCATCCGTTGCCATCCAGTTGACGCCGATGCTGTGTGCGATGGCCAGCACTTCTTCCGAAACACTTCCTTCCGACGGCCACACACCCTTGGGACGCAGGCCGAATACTCTTTCATGCAAATCGAGCGCGCGCGTAAGCTGCTCGCGGGCATCCTCGGGATGGCGATACCGGTTCTGCGGCAGCGGCAGCCCCGGCGATGAAACTGCGCCCTGGCTGGTGTCGCAGACGAGCGGCAGGATTGGGTGATAGAACGGCGTGGCCGAGATCTCAATCGAGCCTTTTTTCGCCGCCTCCGCATGCGCGGGCAGAACCCTGCCGATCAGTTCTCGCTCGCGTGCGATCACGAACTTCTGGTCGTCCAGCGAATAGTTGTGGCCCTTCGCAACCAGGGCCGCCATGTCTTCCTCTTCGAGAAAAAACTCATCGAACCAGGCAATCTGCGACAGCACCTGCAGATCGGTGAAGTCCTGCGGTTGAAAATAGCGTTCGGCGCGCTCGGGATGATCTCCATGCTCGCGGAACCGCTCCCACAACTCCCGGTAGCGCGGATACCGCCCGATCAGATTCTGCGGATTCGCCTGAAACAGATACTGCAGAGCAAATTTCCGCTCTTCGACCGACAGCTCCTTCGCCGGCTTCGCTGCCACCGCCAGAAACGGGTCCTGCGCCGTCCCAGACACATAATCCTGAATCTGGACCATCAGCGAGGGCACCAGATTGAAATTCTGGTGCACGTGGGGAAACTCATCGAGCAACTTCACCATCCCGTAATAATCTTTGAGCGCATGCAGGCGCACCCAGGGCAAGCGGTACTCGCCAGTGACCAGGTCTTTGTAGAAGGGCTGGTGTTGATGCCACAGCAGGATGACGCGGAGCGAGGGCATGGCTGGCAAGGTCAGAATAGCATGGGGATTCCCGGCTAGTCGCTAGCTCGGCCATGAGCCTGGAACCTGCAAAGCATGCAGATTTTGGATGCGCGGGAAAAGAAAAATGGCAGAGGAGAAGTCGGAACTCCTTTTCTCTGCCACATGCCTGAAAGGTTGTCTTCGTAATTTCCGGCTAATCCCCTGCGGGCTTCTCGATGTGATCGACAACCAGAACTGGCATGGGTTGGCTTTGCGGCTCCAATTTCAGACCGAGCTGATTCTCGATCGCGGTAAAAATCGAATCTGAGGAGTCCGCCGCAGCTTCAGCGGAGTTCTCGCTGGCATTGTCCGCTTGGCTCCCGGCTGACGACCACTGCAGGTTGAAGTCATAACCTGCTTTCAATCCCGTTTCATTCGCTACATGAACCCCTAATTGTCGCGAAAGCTGCTGGGCAATCTCATCGGTGGTCACATCGTGGCCGGAAATCGCTCGCACCTTGTTCTGGCCCACGTTCATCATCATCCCTCGCGCGCCCAAGATTCTGCCATTGCCGTTTTCCATCCCCTCGGTCGATGCGGGCTGGCTGGGCCGAAGCTTCGAACCGCTTTCGGCGACCACCAGTTGGTAACCGGGGAGAACCTTCGTCTCTTTGTGTAGGATCAGCTTGGCGCGGTCGGCTAAGAAATTCTGAAGCATCTCATGATTCAGTGCCACGCTCTTTTCGAAGTTGGCCTGCGGAGTTTCTGGCTTTCCCGTTTTCGCGTCAATATCGAACGCCGTAGTATCAAGCCATGCCGGGCCTCCCAGCACCTGGTTGGCTTGCACGCCATATGCTTCCTCGATCAGGGCGCGCATCGTAACATCGCGGGCACTGAAACCAGCGGGGCCGACCATCATTCTGACCATGTGAACGTTGCCTCCCGCGTAGGCTGGAGTACTCATCACGCTCGGCTTCATTGAAACTGACTCGAACGCAGCGCCGGGATCCCAGTTCTCCATTTGCGACTGCGCCCGGATTGGAGTCGCTGTCATTAAACCAATCGTGACCGGAGCGGCGAACGTCACCAGCGCCGCGGCGGCCAGTAAAGTCTTTCGGCCGAAACCAAGTCTGCGAACCGTACCCTCCGACATAATGCGCACCATCCTTTTCTTGAGATCCGATCCTGTCACTCCCGATACACAAGCCAGCGGAGACCCCACGCAGAACTGGCAAACTCTCAGAATGCTCTCTGCGTATATATTTCGCTTGCTGCCCAGTTCCAGAACCTGTTCATCACAGGCGCGCTCGCGCTCATCCACCAGGCGCGCTCCCAGCCACCACACGATAGGATGGAACCAGAACATCGCTTCCACGATCATGTGCAGCGATGCGGCCAGGTTGTCGCGGCGGCGCACGTGCGACAGCTCATGCGCCAGCACCGCATCCAGATGCCCGTCGTCCAAGCACTGGGAGATTCCCTGTGGCCAGATCAGCACCGGCCGGAGAACGCCGAAGACTCCCGGCTCCAGCATCGTTCGCGAAATTCGCATGTCCACTGGTGGCCGGACTCCGATCACGGACTCCAACCGCCGCATGGCTTCCATCTCGCGACCAGCGCCTGCCGATTCCGATTCCCTCATCGCCGTCGCAAACCTCCGCCACCTCACCCCCCATACCGCCAGCACTCCTGCAAAGCCACAAAACCATAAGGCGGCGAGAATCAGAGGCAGAGCCGAATCGGCAAGTGAGGAGTGGAGCAATGCCCCACCAGCCGCGATCCTCACCCGTCCCGATGAAGCAAACGGCTGATTCACCTGCTCGACAACGACTGACAAGCTCCCATCCGCCGAGGCGCCCCGCACCCACGCCAGCCGCGCTCCAAACGCTTCCAGCCACGAAAATGGGATCAGAAACTTCACCGACGCGCCCAGCCACAGCCAATAGCGGGCGCGCGCCTGGTTCTTGCGTAACGTCCAGCTCAGAGTTGCGGCGGCAACGGCAAAGACGGTCGACTGCCACAGGTGATTAGCAAGCCCCGGCGCGATTGCCGCCCACAGTTCAGCAACCTGTTTCGCCGTCATTTTGGCTGCTCCTTTTTCTCGAGTTTTCGCAGCGTACGTTCTGCGTCCTTTATATCCGCCATGGTGAGTTTGCCCGATTCAATCAGGTGCGCCACTACCGGCTGCGAGCGCCCGCCAAACAGGGCCAGCAGGTCATCGATGAGGCGGCGCTGCGCGGCAACGCGAGAAACCGCTGCTTCGAAGATATGAAAGTTCCCCACCTTCTTGACCCGGCGCACCGCTTTCTTTGCTTCCAGCCGGTACACCGTCGTTTGCACTGTCGTGTACGCGGGACGGGCCTTTTCCGGAAAGGACTCCTGAATCTCGCGAATCGAGGCCCGACCGCGCGTCCACAGAGTCTCCATGATCTGCAGTTCGAGTTTCGCCAGCTTGGGTTGGGACATTTCCCGTCTCCTACTGATGTATGCCTTTCTACTACAGATATAGTTTTTTGTCAAGAATTTTCGGCCGGAGTTTTCTGCCGCATGGTCTTTGTAAGAAGGCTAGTGTTGATGCCAAAGCGGAACCGACGGACAGGTTGTGGCTTCCGGCTGGTGTTGTCCTGCTCTCATCGAGCGCATTTGGCCAAGGACCCGACTATGCCCTCGGAAGGGCCACCTCGGGTCATAGTCCGGTCTGCATCGTCGACAGGTATGTTCATACCGGTATCGCCTCTTGCATTACTTACTTCGAAACAAGATTGCGGTCCCGCCGGAGTCAGGTTATGATTCCGCAGTTTAGGCTCCTCTGTCCGTCCCCCGGTTAAATTTTCCACTTGTAGAGAGGTAGATCGATGTTCCATTTCAAGCGTAACTCGGAACCAGCCATCTTCAGAATCATGCGGATCGCTGTCGCGGTCGCCGCGACCGCCGTCACAATGTTTGCCGCCGCAGGCCCGGCGCAGGCGCAGACCTTTACCCTGCTGTATTCGTTTGAAGGCACGGGCAGCGGTGGAGCTAGTCCACTCGGACCTCTGGTCCGAAATTCGCAAGGCGATTTGCTCGGTACGACCGCGGCGGGCGGCGACGCGGGTTATGGCGTTTTCTTCAAATTGAGCGGAGGCAAAGAGAGGGTACTGCACAGTTTCCAGGGATCCGATGGGAGCGGCCCTTCTGGGCTGGTCGTCCGGGACCCCGCTGGCAATTTTTACGGTACCACTGCGGCAGGAGGAGCGAGTTCCTCGGGAACTGCTTATGAGCTGGATGAAGCCGGCATACTGACAACGTTGTACGACTTCCGCAATTATCAGGGTCCGGCCGGAGGCGTGATCAGAGACGCGGACGGTAACCTTTACGGCGCTACGGATAATGGAGGGGGCACCGCGTGCGAATGCGGGCTTGTGTACAAGTTAAGCGCCACAAACACCTTTAGCGTCTTGCATCGATTTGCCGGGGGAACCGATGGGGCGCGCCCGTTCTCGGAACTATACCGGGATTCTCTCGGCAATCTTTACGGCACGACAGTGAATGGCGGCGATACTGCGTGTACGAATGGCTGCGGAGTCGTATTCAAGATAACGACGGCTGGAGCCGAGAAGATCATGCACCGCTTTGCTGGTCCCCCGGATGATGGAGCCAATCCCTATGCTGGCCTGATACGGGATAAAGCTGGGAATTTCTACGGAACTACTTCTGCTGGTGGCTCCGCCAACCAGGGCACGATTTTCAAGATCGACGCCAGTGGAAATGAGGCCGTTCTGTACAGCTTCCAAGGCGGCAGCGATGGTGCGCAACCGACGGCGCGACTAGTGTTCGATTCCGCTGGGAATCTTTATGGGACCACATATGCGGGTGGCGGCGGCGAAGCACGTTATTGTTCATCGGGCTGCGGAACTGTTTTTAAGCTGGACCAAGTTGGGCGGGAGACCATTTTGCATGCTTTTAGCGGCCTATTCCTCGCCCCATATGATGGTCAATGGCCGCGAGCAGGCTTGACTTTGGGGCAGGATGGAAACCTCTACGGGACCACGTCGTATTACGGCACCGTCTTCAGAATCATCCCATAGACTTTCCTGGGTATTGGAACTACATAGTTCATAGAGAGAGGGCGGAACGTGCGAGGAGTCTCGGGATTGGCTGTTCCTGCTCTGTTATGCGGGTTTCTTACCCTAGCTCCGGCCGCCGCCGGACAGGGGCCAGACTATGCCTTCGGAAGAGCGACGGCCGGTGATAGCCCGATCTGCGTCGTCGACGGCTACATTCATATCCATATTGCCGACTGCATAACGTACTTGAACAATCTGCATAGCGCCAGTAACGGCGTAATCTTCTCGACCATTCCCGAAACGATCAATGGCACAGAGTTTGCGCTTAACAACTTCCATGGCACGCTGATGCTCGGGGCGGTGCCGACTAGCGCCAACAATTGCGCTGCGTCCCCTTCTCCATGCTGGCAAACGAAAGGCCCGATCATGCTGCCCAGCTATTTCAGGATTGTCGGCATGCAGTCGCCGTCCATAACCTCCCCTGGATCCAGCAATGGCGGCTTCGGGGCGGGGACCGTCTTTAGCATTGAATGCGCGACCTCTGGATGCAGCACCAGCCATTTTCCGGCTCCTCTTGGACCAACAGTATCTCCGGCTTCGCTCAGCTGTTCAACGGTAAGTGGGTCCGTTCCGGCGGGCACGTATCGAGTTCAGACCGCCTACTTCGCCAATGCACTTACATCGTCCAACAACAGCAACCCCTTCGCCACCCCCCTCTGGGCCGCTGCCGGGCCAGATGCCGCAACCCCGACGGCTTGTGACGGCAGTCACAGAATCAGCTTCAACGCTCCTGCGGCAAGAGCCAACCCAAATACGAACGCGAGCCCGGCATACGATGCTGTCGGATTTGTGGTCTATGTCACACAAGTTGGTGGCGGAGCCCATACTGAATTGAAGGTTCCCGCAGCCGATCTAACATGCCCGGGCACCGCGAGTTCGGTCGACGTTGATGGGTGCGCCACTTTCACCGGACAGGTTACGATCAACGCGATTCCCGCTGCCGGCAGTACCCTGCCTCCCTATTACCAAGACTCCAATCTCAGCATTGATGGCAGCAATCCTTTGTTTGTCCTCGGGTGCATGACGAACTCAATCGGCGGTACTGGGGCCAACACATTCGGTGTTCGCCTGGAGCATCTGACGATTGATGGTACGCCAGATGGAAACACGAACACTCCAGTTCTCTCCACCCCCGCCATCATTTTTACCAACCTGAATGGACAGGAGAACTCCGGACTAGACGATGTGACCTTCACCGGCGGCCTAGGGACGTACAATGGCCAGTCCGCTGTAGGCTTTTATGGCGGATTTCTCTCCGGCAACAGCTTCGTACGTCAATTGAATATGCCTAGTAACTGTGGTCCAAATACTGGCACATTCGACGGCATAATCCTCGATGGGCGTGGAAGCGGCAACGGAGGACCAAGAGAAATTAGCGATAGCACCATTGCTTGCCAAGGAACCGGCACGGTGAGTACTCCGCAGCAGATACTCGCGACCGGCGCAAAGGTAGCGGTGAGCATTATCTCGACCCACATTGAGAATGCGCCAGCCGGCGGAATCGCCAGCGACAACATTCTGTGTGACAACGGAGCAAACGTGTTCGTCCTCAATACAACCGGAGCCACGGGAACGACGCTCAACGGCAAGGCGCAAAATCATGCGACCAGCGCGACGACGTCTCTTAACGGCGGCACAGGTTGCGGAACCTTCGAGGTTTACTCGGGCAAGATCCAATCCGGCCGATCCTCTGTGAAGGACGACGCGACTACCGTTACCATCAACCCTTCCGGCACTGGCGGAACGCTTTATTTCGGCTCGGAGTATGTCGGCCAGATGTCGGCACAGAACTTGCTGATGACAGCTATGGCCCCAACACTTACCGGCTCCGGCTTCGGGAGCTCGCCCGGAATTACATCGAACGGCAGCGCATCGTTCACGATCACGGTCGGCACTACTCCGAGTGCCGCGGCGGGAACCATTACATTCGGCTCGACCGCAGCAAACGGTTGGGGAGTTTGGTGCCAGGACATCACCCATTTCTCCAGCTCCATTTTCATCACGCAGCAGACCGCCAGCACCACGACGACAGCTTCCATCCAAAATTTCGCCTCTAACGCAGCGGCAAACGCTTGGATGGCCGGCGACACTCTCTCCTGCACAGCTTGGGCGCGATAACGCGACTGGCCTCTCCGATCCTTCCTCCACACCCGCATGATCCATTAAACTAAAGCAGCGCACCAGTTTGGGCGCACCCATGAGCCCTGAAACCAGCCTCGCTTCCCCGCAGCTTCTCACCGAGAACGATCTTTACCTCTTCAATGAGGGCAGCCACTACCGCATTTACGACAAGATGGGAGCGCATCTGGCCGCGCACAACGGCCGGTCTGGCACCATCTTCAGCGTGTGGGCGCCGAATGCCCGCTCGGTCTCGGTGATCGGCAATTTCAACGGGTGGGATCCCAAGGTGCACTCGCTGGAACCGCGCTCCTCCTCAGGAATCTGGGAGGGCTTCGTGCCCTCCGCCGCTCATGGGGCTCTCTACAAGTTCCACATCGAGTCGAATCGTCACGGATATCGCGTCGACAAAGCCGACCCGATTGGCTTGCTGCACGAAAAGCCTCCGCGCACCGCCTCGGTTGTTTGGGATCTCGGCTATCAATGGAACGACCACGAATGGATGCAGAAGCGGTCGGAGCGGAATTCGCTGCGCGCGCCGCAATCCATCTACGAGGTGCATCTCGGATCGTGGATGCGTGTCCCCGAAGAGCATAATCGTCCGCTGACCTATCGCGAGACCGCGCCGCGCCTCGCCGAGTACGTCGGCCAGATGGGGTTCACTCACGTCGAGTTTCTGCCGGTGATGGAGCATCCTTTCTTCGGTTCCTGGGGCTATCAAACCACGGGCTACTTCGCGCCTACCTCGCGCTACGGCACGCCCCAGGATTTCATGTATCTGGTCGACTATCTGCACCAGCATGGCATCGGCGTGATCCTCGACTGGGTTCCATCCCACTTCCCTTCCGATGGCCACGGTCTCGCCTACTTCGACGGCACCCATCTCTACGAGCATTCGGATTCCCGGCAGGGATTTCATCCCGACTGGAAGACGCACATTTTCAACTATGGCCGCGCCGAAGTGCGCAGCTTCCTGATGTCGAGCGCCATGTTCTGGCTCGACAGGTATCATGTCGACGGATTACGCGTCGATGCCGTTGCATCCATGCTTTATCTGGATTATTCGCGCAAGCAGGGCGAATGGATTCCCAACAAATTCGGCGGCCGCGAGAACCTGGAAGCTATCGACTTCCTTCGCCGTTTCAATCAGGAAGCCTACAAGGAACATCCCGACATTCAGACCACGGCTGAGGAATCAACCGCATGGCCGATGGTCTCGAAGCCTGTCTATGTGGGCGGCCTCGGCTTTGGCGAAAAATGGGATATGGGATGGATGCACGACACGCTGAAGTATTTCCAGAACGATCCCATCCACCGCAAATATCAACACAACCTGCTGACGTTCCGCATGCTGTATTCCTGGCATGAGAACTTCGTGCTGCCGCTTTCGCATGATGAAGTGGTCCACGGCAAGGGATCGCTGATCGGCAAGATGCCCGGCGATGAGTGGCAACGCTTCGCCAATCTCCGCCTGTTGTTCGGCTACATGTATGCACAACCCGGCAAAAAGCTTCTTTTCATGGGCGGAGAATTTGGTCAGGTGCGCGAGTGGGCGCACGATTCCAGCCTCGAGTGGCACGTTCTGCAATATCAGGTGCATCGCGGCGTGCAGGCCTGGATGGAGCAACTGAACCGCTTCTACCGTAACGAACCGGCCATGCACGTCTTCGACAACAATCCGGTGGGATTCGAATGGGTCGATTGCAACGACAATGCCGCCAGCACGATTTCTCTGCTGCGCAAAAGCGAGAACCCGCACGAGACGGTCCTGGGAGTCTTTAATTTCACGCCGGTGCCTCGCACCCAATACCGCGTCGGCGTTCCTCACGGCGGATATTGGCGCGAGATGCTCAACAGCGACGCCCGCGAATATGCCGGATCAGGCATCGGCAACCTCGGAGGCGTCAACGCCGAGGCTGTCCCTGCCCACGGCCGACCGTTCTCGATCAATCTGACGCTGCCGCCGCTGGCCGCATTATTTTTCAAGACGGCGTAGGAACTGCGACAATTTAAGTTTGCCGGAGATATTTACATTCGTTTGGTTCAACAAGAATCTCACGATCGCATGAAGATCAGTAATTGTGTAGTACGTAACGCTACCTCAGAGACTTCGGTGTAATCGCTTTGACTGGCCTCGCCATTCCTGTCCATCATCACTATCGCTCGACCATCATTGCGCCGATCGTCTTGCCTTAGTAGGTCCCTTTTTGCTTCTCTACGCGCGCTGGGTGATTGGGCGTCGCTGATCCCGTGCTATCCTCGGTTTAAGCGCGTCTCCCATGCGCATTCTGACCCGCTACATTCTTCGGGAAGTGACCGCCCACGGCCTGATCGGCGCGGCCATCTTCACTTTCGTCCTGTTCACCCGCGATCTCGGACGCATCCTCGAGCTGGTTGTTCGCGCCAGCGCTCCCCTGCCCAGCGTCGCCGAGATCTTTTTCTTTACCATCCCGCTCGCTCTCACCTACACGTTGCCGATGGCCGTGCTGGTCGGAATCCTCATCGGCCTCAGCCGTCTGGCCGCTGACTCCGAAATCACTGCCATGCGCGCCAGCGGCATGGGCGTGTGGACCTTTTTGCGCGCGCTCTCGATTTTCGTGATCGTGGCGTGGCTGCTGGCCCTGGGCAATGGGCTGTACGTCGCTCCGCGCTCGCAAGCCGCTCTCGGCCGGCTTGAAGACCGGCTTAAAGGCTCACAAGTCTCCTTCGAGATTCAGCCGCGTGTCTTTTACGAGGGATTTCCTAAGATCGTCCTCTACGTCCAGGACGTGAAAAGCGCCCAGGGCGCAGCCGTCTGGAAAGGGGTTTTCATGGCCGACTTGAGCGATGCTACGAATCCCAAGATTACTCTGGCCAAGGAAGGCATCGTCGTCAGCGAGGGTCCGGACCGCCTGCACCTCCACCTGATCGACGGCTCCGAGCATGAAACCGATCCGCGAGATCCCGCCCATTATCAGATTTCGACCTTCAGCCAGACCGATATTCCGATTGATCTGCCCTCGACGGAGAGCAAGGCGGACGAATCTCTGCCCGCCACCTTGATGGATACCTGGGCCCTGCGGCAGAAGGCAGCCCGCGTCGATCCCGTGGCGGCGCGCTGGTATCTGATCGAATTCCATCGCCGGTTTGCCCTGCCCACGGCCTGTTTGGTGCTGGCTCTGGTCGGTATCCCCTTGGGCTTGTCGTCGAAAAAAAGCGGAAAATCCGGCGGGTTCGTGCTCACTATCCTGCTCGTTTTCGCCTATTACGTCGTCTCCTTGATCGGAGTCTCACTCGCTCGCCAGGGCACGGTCGCGCCCTGGTTTGGAGCGTGGCTGGCCGACCTTGTATTCCTGGCGCTCGGCGTGTTTCTGCTCTGGCAGGCGGAACGACGTCCGTTTGAGCTGGCTTCGCTCCACCTTTTCGGCAAACGCTCCTCGCCGGTCCCCCTGGGCACGATGGTACGGAGCCGGCGCGAGAATGCCTTCGAACGAGCGTCCACTCGCCGGCGCGTTTTCAGCGCCAGTTTCCCCACGTTGCTCGATGACTACGTGCTGCGCGATTTCTTCGTCTACCTCGGACTGATTCTCACCACCTTCCTCGTGCTGGTGCTGGTTTTTACGCTTTTCGAATTGCTGGGAGACATCCTGCGCAACCAGGTTCCCGCCTCGGTGGTCGCCGAATACCTGCTGAATGTCGCTCCGTACTTGCTCTACAACGTCGCGCCTCTGGTCATGTTGCTGGCCGTGCTGATCACTTTCGGCGTGATGCAGCGCTCCAACGAGATCACCGCCATCAAGGCCACCGGAGTCAGTATCTACCGCATCGTTTCACCGGTGATCGTGGCCGCGGCCGTAGTCTCTGCCGGCTTGTTCTTCGCCGACCAGTTCTATCTTCCCCACACCAACAAGCGCCAGGAGGCGCTGCACAACGAGATCAAGGGCAAGCCGGCGCAGACCTATCTGCGGCCCGATCGCAAATGGATTTTTGGCCAGAACAACGACATCTACTACTACCAGTTCTTCGATCCGGACCGCGACCAGTTCGGCAATATCACGGTTTTTGAACTTGACCGCGCCCATTTCACCATCACCCGGCGTATCCACGCCGAACGGGCACACTGGGCTGACAATCTGAATCGCTGGGTTTACGAGCAGGGATGGTCGCGCACCCTCGACGTTTCTGCCATCGAGAATTACCGCCAGTTCGACGTTTCGACCTTTCCCGATCTGCCTGAGCGGCCGTCGTACTTCAAAAAGGAAGTGAAGCAGTACACGGAGATGAATTACGAGGAATTACGACGCTACATTCGCGACCTGCAGCAGAGCGGCTTCGATGTAGTCCGGTTGCGCGTGCAACTGAATCAGAAGCTTTCCTATCCTCTGATCACCCTGATCATGGCCGTGCTCGCCGTTCCCTTCTCGCTCTCGGCAGGAAAAAAAGGAGCGATCACCGGAGTGGCCACGGCGGTGGGAATTGCCCTGTTTTATACGGTGGTTTCGAGGCTGTTCGAAGCGATGGGCGATCAGAGCTTACTGCCGGCAGCGCTGGCCGCGTGGTCGCCCGATCTGATCTTCGTCCTGGTGGGCGGATACCTGATTCTGAAAGTTCCTACCTAGCCCCCGGACGTCCGCAAACGTCTTACTTCACCGCGACGCCCCACGGCCAATTGTCGGTGTTGATCGGCGGCAGTGCCGATAAAGTGCCGGCTTCGGGACTGAGAGCGAACTGCGACACTGTCGCCGAATTGAAGTTGGCGACGAACATCCAACTCCCATCGGAGCGAATCACCATCGACTCCGGCAGCGACCCCGTTGCGGCCGTCGCCGGATTATTCGCCGTTAAACTCCCGGTGACGGAACTGATGCGGAAGATCGAGATCTGATTGGAAAGCTTGTCGAGAACGTAGAGGAAGTTGCCGAAAGGATCCACCAGCAGCGGTCCCGGACCGTTCGCGCCTCCCGAGAGGACGTAAGGCGATCCAGCCACTGTATTCAGGCTGCCGTCTGCATTCGGGCAGGTGTTGTTCACGATCATCGCGCACAAGGTGTAAGCGCTGACCGTGTTATTTTGCGAGTTGGAAACGTACACAAAGCGATCGCAGGGATCGACCGATACTCCCGCGGGCGCGGGACCGCTAGCAAAGCCGTTTACCAGGTTGCCCGAGCCGGGTCCGCCCAGGGTTCCGGTCGAAGGATCCACCGTGAATTCCCACACTTCATAGTTGGCTGAATCCACCGCGTACAGGAATTCATTCGTCGGAGGGTTATTTCCCGAGCAGGCGGCGATCTGGACTCCGTTGATAAGGCCGGGAAGAGTCATCGGCGTCACGGCCAGCGCAGCGAAATTTGCCTGTTGCAACGTGTGTGGCATCACGAACGTTCCCGGCACAGGAGTCAAGGTACCGGAACTGACAGAATAGACGCAGATGCCGTACTGCGATGTTGTGCCCGGACAGGGTACGGCCGGAGGATTCGTAATCGCCGCGCTCGAGTCCAAGCCCTCCGCCACAAACAAGTACTTTCCCGTTGAATCCATGATCATGGTCTGCGGGTTGGGATCAGACACGATCGAACCTACCTGTTTCATGGTTCCGTCGGAATTGATCTTGAAGGCCGCGATGCCAGTCGTTGTGCTGCCTGAACCACACACCGTTGGGCTTGCCGTGATGATCGTGTAAGCGTACTGTCCTGCCGGGTCGACTAGAAGGGTCGACGGAATGCCGTTGAGCACGCAGGTCTGGTTCCCAGTGTCCGTCGGAGAGTTATAGACGGTGGCCACGCTGCCGCTGCTCAGGCTGAATGTGAAGGTCTCCAGCAAGCCCGAACCCTGACTGCTCACCAGCATCAATCCATCGGAGGCCGGATTATATGCCGTCCCGCACGCTGCCAGCACGGCGATTGCAATCAGCACCAAGAATCCGAGCAGCCACGCGAATCGTTTCGACATTCTCCGCCTGATCTCCTGTGTTTTTCGGGGATTGCGTCTCGGGATCACACACACTCACGGCCGTCCCGTCGGCCGGGTTCCATCTGCATCTCAAAAATGCGGGAAAAACTCAACCCATGTATGTATCAGGAATCCCGGGTAAGAGCAAACTCCCATGAGACTTATTGGAACCGCAACGGCGCTCAGGAGTTGCCCGGCAGCACGCCCCTGACAGTATACGCAAGGATGCCGTCAGGCGTCAGGCGTTACGCTTCCCGAATGGTCGCAACCGGTTCGGGCAACGTAGTCACCCGCGGTGTGCGGGAAGTTAAAGGCAAGCGAATCTCGATGCGGAGGCCGCCCTGCCCTCGGTTATGGGCCGACACCCGGCCTCCATGGAAACGGACGGCTCGTTCGGTAATCGCCAGCCCCAAGCCGACTCCTCCGGTTAGCCGCCCTCGGGCGTCGTCGATGCGGTAGAAGGGCTCGAACAGCTTTTCCAGGCTGTCCGCCGGAACACCCGGCCCGGAGTCACTGACTCGTAACACTGCTTCTGTCCCTTTGCTGCCTTCTTCGCGAGCCATCTCGACTTCGACCGTCGTCCGGTCGTGGGTATAACGAATAGCATTGCGCACCACGTTTTCCACAGCACTGTGAAGCAATGAAGGATTGCCGCACACTCGCCAATCCCCGTCGGGGATCACGGTATGAACGTGGCAGTGGCGCGCTTGCGCTTCAAACTCGGCGTCCTCGGCGACGCTCGTCACCAATTCGTCGAGCGCCACTGGCGTCTGCGGCACCTGCTGTTCTCCATCTTCCAGCCGGGCCAGGGTGAGGATGCGCCCGATGAGCTCGTTCAGCCGGCTGGCCTCGAGCTCAATCCGGTCGAGCATGTCGCCGCCGGCTGCATCGGAACGCTGCCGCGCCAGCCCCAGTGCGACATTCAGCCGCGCCAGCGGAGACCGCAGCTCGTGCGAGATATCGTTCAGCAGCCGGGACTGCGCTTTCACTAAGGTTTCCAGCCGCTCCGCCATGGCATCGAAGTCGCGCATCAGGCCGACCACTTCGTCTCGCCCGCGGGTCACCCGAGCTCCCGTACGGGCAGTCAGGTCTCCCGCTGCGAGTTGCCGCGTGGCCGTCCGCAAACGAACGATCGGCTTGGTCAGATACCACGCCAGAAAATAGCAGACCAGCCCCGATGTGATCACCCCGATGATCAATCCCGTCATCGGCATGCCCCGGGGACCAAGGAAGACTCGCGGTCCGGGAGGTAATCCCATGACCAGCGTGAAGTAATGCTGGCCATCTGAGGATGCGCGCGACTCCTTCAGCACCTTGGGCATGGGGATAATGAATCCGTCATGCGGAGCGGCCGAGCCGCTGTTCAGCATGCGGATCGCCCAATCCGGAGCGCCGCGCCGCGAGACTTCTTCTCCCTGGTCGTTGAACAGGTAGGCCCGCACATGCTGCGTCGCCTGCAGGTTATCGAGGTATTCGCGGACTTTTGCCGCTCCTCCCTGCTCATAGGCGCTTACCGCGTCATTCAATGCGGTGGCGCGCAACGCTTCCCAGGAGGAGCCACGCGGACGAAATGCAAGCGTGACCACGATGGCCAGCACCACGAATAGCGCCTGCGCCACCCAAAATGACAGGAAGATCCGAACAAAAAGGCTTTTCACGCTGTGCTCGCTGCGCTCCTACGGGACTCGGGACTTCTCTCGCGGACGGGCAAAAATATATCCTACCCCACGAACCGTCTTGATGTGCTCATCGTTGTCGGTATCGCCGAGCTTCTTGCGAACCTTGCTGACATGCATGTCGATGCTGCGGTCGAACGGCGAGAACTTCCGGCTCAGCACGGCGTTGACCAAACGCTCGCGCGGCACGACCCGGCCCGCCTCGCGCAGCAGAACTTCCAGCAGGTTGAACTCGACGGAAGTCAGGTCGAGCGGCTTCCCGTCGAGACGGACACTGCGCGTCGCCGGATCCAGTTCCACGTCTCCCACCTGAATGACATCTGGAGTTGCCCCGCCAGCGCCGTCCGTCCGGGTGCGCCGCAGAATGGCCCGGATTCGCGCCACCAGTTCGCGCGGATTAAATGGCTTTGGAAGGTAGTCGTCCGCTCCAATCTCCAGTCCGACAATCCGATCCACGTCCTCTCCGCGGGCCGTCAACAGAAGCACCGGCAGCCGCGACGTCGCACGAATCCGCCGCAGCACTTCGAAGCCGTTGATGCCGGGCAGCATCACGTCGAGTACAGCCAGGAGATATTCGCCGGCAGTCGATTTCTTCAGGCCGCTTTCGCCATCGTGAACGCAGTCGACGGTAAAGCCCTCTGCCTGCAGATACTCTCCCACCAGGTTGCAGAGTTCCACATCGTCATCGATGACCAGAATGCGTTCCATTGCCGTCATTTCCATTGTCTACCACAGAGAGAGCGACTCGAAGTAAAGAATTGTCAAACACTTGCAGACGACCGGGGCTGGATCTGCGTTTGACAAAACTTTACTCGGGTTGACTCACTTTTTACGGCCATCTGCGTTGGACTCGTGTTTGTATAGGGGTAAGCAAAGTCCCGAAGTTGGGGAAAAACTGGAGTTTCCAATGAAATCAATTCTCACGCGTCTGTTGATGGCCACCATGGCCGTGTTTTTGGTCACCGCTCTGGCTCAGTCGCAAACATCGGACGACAATGCCGCGCCTCCGCCGCCGGCCTACGGTCATCGTCACTTCGGCATGGGCGCACCCATGATGGAACGATTCGCCAGCAAGCTGGATCTGACCGATGCCCAAAAAGCGCAGATGAAAACCATCATGCAGAAGCAACGTCCTGCGATGAAGCCTCTGCTGCAGCAGTCGCGGGCGATCGACGAGCAGCTTCGTCAGTATGTGGAAGGTACCTACGATGAAGCGAAAGTCCGCACCCTGGCTACGCAGAAAGCCCAGATCGAGGCCGAACTGACGGTGCAGAGGACGCGCGTTCACAACGAACTCTATCAGGTGCTGACGCCCGACCAGCAGACCCAGTTGAAGCAGATGGAGGCTACGCATCAGGCCCGCATGCAACAGCGCATGCAGGAACGCATGAATGCTGCCCCCCCGGCTCCGGATCAGAACTAAGTCCTGACGCCGATTTCCCGCAGTGTTCTCTGCGGAGGGCTCCGGATGATGGAAGCGGCAGAGGTTGGGGCGCCGGCTGGACCTGGCCGGCCCCCGCCGCCAGCTGCGAGAGACGCATCCCCCATGATCGAATCGTATCTTCTTGATGCCGGATGGATGTTCTTTGCGGCCTGGAGCGTAATTGTCGGCGCGGCCGTCGTGGCCGCATTCGGAAAGGACCTGATCCCCGCCCGGGTGCGTGTCAAGTCCGCAACCCAGGGTTCCGCCGCCGATCACCCGCCGAGCCCGGCGGTGCGCTAGGCATACTTCCCCAAAAATTGCACCGCGGCCTGCTAAAATCCCATCTACTGAACTTGCATGTTTCCCAAGCGCTTGCGCCCGCTGCTGCCCTACGTCAAACGCTACCGCTGGGGCTATCTCGCGGGCACTATTTGTGTGCTTCTCACCAACGGCATCTGGATTCTGTTTCCCTGGGTGCTCGGACATGCCGCTGACGATCTTCTCGAAGGTGTAACCCGCCAGAAGTTACTGCAGTTTGCAGGGTTCCTATTGGCCATCGCCGTGGCCAAGGGCGTCTTTCAATTCCTCACGCGCTGGATCGTTATTGGCATCTCGCGCGACATCGAGTTCGACCTCCGCAACGATCTGTTCGAGCATCTCGAAGATCTCTCGTACTCCTACTACCAGCGCCACCGAACCGGCGACATTATGGCGCGTGCGACCAACGACCTGAACGCCGTCCGCATGCTGCTGGGCCCAGCCATCATGTACTCGGCCAATACCATCGTCTACACCGCGGGTGCGTTGGCCTTCATGATCTCCATCAGCCCGAGGCTGACGTTCTACACCTTCCTGCCCTTGCCGGTCGCCAGTATTGTGATCCAGTACTTCGGCCGCAAGATTCATGACCGTTTTGAGAGAATTCAGGCGATGTTCTCCGACATCTCCGCCCGGGCCCAGGAGAACTTCTCCGGAGCGCGACTGGTTCGCGCTTATGTCCAGGAAGAAGCGGAGATCCGGGCTTTTGAGCGCGAGAACAAGGAATACATTCGCCGCAGCCTCAAGCTCGTCCGCCTGATGGGCATGCTCTGGCCCACACTCGAACTGATGCTCGGTTGCGCGGTGGTTCTGGTGCTGTGGCTCGGCGGTCGTGAAGTCCTCGCCGGGCAATCCACGCTCACGCGGGTCACCAGCCTTTCCTCTGCGTTCCCCGGCATCACAACCACACTGAAACTCGATGGCACCATGTCGGTCGGCCAGTTTTTCTCATTCATCACTTACGTGATGCAACTGACCTGGCCTATTATCGCGCTCGGCTACGTGATCAACGTGTTCCAGCGCGGCACGGCATCGCTGGGACGGCTCAACGAGATCATGCTGGAGCAGCCTGAGATCGAGGACGCGCCCGGCGCCAGGAGCCGCGAGATCGAGGGCGAGATCGAGTTCCGCGGCCTCAACTTCGGCTACGATGGGAAGCCTGTGCTGCGCGATGTCAGCCTGCGCATTCCCGCCGGCAGCAGCCTGGCGATCGTCGGTCCGACAGGTTCCGGAAAGACCACGCTCGTCAATCTGATTCCCCGTATCTACGATGCCCAGCCCGGAATGGTCCTGATCGATGGCCGCCCGGTCCGCGAGTATTCGCTGGCTTCTTTGCGTCACGATATCGGATTCGTGCCCCAGGAAACGTTCCTCTTCAGCGACCGCATCCGTGAAAATATCGCCCTAGGGGTCGACTCCGCGACCGACGGCGAAATTCGCAGCGCCGCCGAAGCTGCCAACATTGCGACTGATATCGAGAGCTTTCCCGAAGGCTACGAGACGCTGGTGGGAGAACGCGGGCTTACTCTCTCCGGCGGTCAGAAGCAGCGCACCGCCATTGCCCGCGCTCTGATCCGCAATCCCCGTATTCTGATTCTCGACGACGCCCTCTCCAGCGTTGATACCCAAACCGAAGACAAGATTCTGAATCATCTGCGCGACGTGATGCAGGGCAGGACCACGATTTTCATTTCCCACCGTGTCTCCACCGTGCGCAACGCCGACCGTATCGCGGTGCTCCACGGCGGACGCATCGTCGAACTCGGCACCCACGATGAACTGCTCGCCCGCAACGGCTACTACAGCGACCTCTACAACAAACAGCTTCTCGAAGAAGAACTGGCAGAAGTGTAGATGGCATCATCCCGAATGCCCACGCTTTCATCGGCGGGGCCGAGAGATCTCGTGCGGGACGCAGGCAAAATCTCTCCGCGCTGACGCCGGAAGGGTTACCGGAATCCTTTGCCGCTCGCTGACAACCGGGTGCATCCCCTCCGCTACACTGGTCAAAAGCATGCAGCGCGTCGTCACCGCCGAAATTCTCGACTCCCCGGACTGCCCGGCCCGCGAGGTCGAAAAATCCCTTAGCGATCTATCCCGTATCAATCGCTGGTTCGGAGGGGTGGCCACCACGCGCCGCCTGATCGAGCACGTCGCCGAAACGACCGGCCAAAAAAATTTCTCCCTGCTCGAAGTTGCTGCCGGATTCGGCGAAGTCCCCAAAGTTGCCGCCGAGCAACTCGAGCACGAAGGAATCACACTCCGCGCCACGCTGCTCGATCGCATGCCATCGCATTTGCTGCCCGGCGGGCGCTCTGTTGTCGCCGATGCCCTTGCGCTCCCCTTTCCCGATAGCTCCTTCGACTTAGTCGGCAGCAGCCTCTTTGCCCATCATCTCGACCCGGACGAACTGGTCCACTTCGCCGTTGAGGCCCTGCGAGTGAGCCGCTGCGCCGTGCTGATCAACGACCTGATCCGCCACCCGATACACCTGGCGCTGGTCTATGCCGGCTGGCCGCTCATGCGTAGCCACGTCTCGCGGCTTGACGGGGTCGCCTCGGTCCGCCGTGCCTACAACCCGGAAGAAATGATGCAGATCATTGCAAAGGCAGTTCCGAATCCCCACCGGACAGAAGCCTTCCGGCACTACCTGTTTCGCATGGGCCTGATTCTCTGGAAGTAGCACCCCCTCCGGAAGCTTACCGATTTCGCTCGACAAGGCCTCTCCGAGCCACTAGAATCTCGCCACCACTTGGGGCTTCATTGGGGCTGCGTCCAAGGAAATCTGAGTTCTGCACGTGATCCCCCTCCGGCGAGGATATCCGCGGCCGAGTCTGGCTTCGCGGTCATCAATCAGCCGAATCGCGCGCCGGTCGAGCCTTTTGAGCTTTCCCTCGCTTGCATCCTCTGGGGATAAGTGAAGCCCTTCGAAGAAACGTGAGGAGCAAGTCATGCCAACGCAATCCGCCTCCAGCAACGCAGAGCTTTCCAGCTGCAATCGCCTTCAAACCCCGGTCGATCTGAAATCACCGTCTGCCGCAGCAAGCTCCATCTTCATCTGCGTATTGCTCCTGTTGGCAGCGCTTGGCGTCAGTCCCGCGCGCGCCCAGGGCTACAAAGATCTTTACGACTTTGCGGGCTCGATGGCTCCGTCGTATCCGGCCGTGATCTTCGAGGGGCGCAACAATAATCTCTACGGCGTGACCGCGACCGGCGGCACATCCGGGAACGGTACGATCTTCAGGATCGGTCCCTCCGGCAGCTTCAGCGTGCTCTACAACTTTGACGGCACCCACGGCAGCAAGCCCGTGGGCGGACTGGCGCTTGGGCCGGACGGAGATCTCTACGGCATGGCCGAGGATGGCGGAGCCAATAGTTACGGCAACATTTTCAAAATCTCCATGGCGGGCGCGTTCAGCGTGCTCTACGACTTCAAGGGAACCACTGATGGCGGCTATCCGGTATCGCCGCTGACCCTCGGCTCGGATGGGAACTTCTACGGCACGTCGTACCCGGGCTACGCCTTCAAGGTCACGCCGGCGGGAGCGTTCACCCTGCTGAGCACGATTCCCGGAACCAGCAATGGGGCGCTGGTGCAAGCAAGTAATGGCGCATTTTACGGTGTCACCGAATACGGAGGCACGCACAGCGCCGGGGCCATCTATAAGCTCTTCGGCACTACCGTCACGCTGATCCACAGCTTCGACGGACCGCACGGGTCGTATCCCTTTGCCGGTCTGGCGCTCGGCGCGGACGGAAACCTCTATGGCACAACCACTGCCGGTGGCACATCGAATGCCGGCGTCATCTACCGGATCACCCCGACCGGGACGTATAAAGTGCTGGTGCACTTCGACAATGTAAACACGCTGAACGGTTACCAATCATTCGCGGGTCTGATCTCGGGCGCGGATGGCAATCTCTACGGTGCAACCATCTGGGGAGGGCAATTTGGCAACGGCGTGATCTTCTCCATATCCACGGACGGCGCCTACTCCGTGCTCTACAATTTCGACGCGCCCACCGGAGTTGGAGCTTACATCACCCCCATGCAGCACACGAACGGAAGAATCTATGGCATGACTACACGCGGCGGCGGAGCGGGAAAAGGCGTGATCTACAGTTTCGATGAGGGTCTTGAGCCGTTTGTTCAACTCGTCACCACCAGCGGTCCGGTCGGGCGCTCGATCGGGATTCTGGGGAAGGGATTCTCCCAAGCCACTGGCGTGGAATTCAATGGAACCGCAGCCTCGTTCCACGTCCTATCTGACACTTATATGACTACGACCGTGCCCTCGGGGGAAACCGGATTCGTCACTGTCGAGACGGCCTCCGGACACCTGACCAGCAGCCGGCTCTTCCGCGTGAGTCCGTCGCTGACCGGATTCTCGCCGACCAGCGGCGCCGTCGGCACGACTCTGACGCTGACCGGCAGCGGACTGATCCAGATGATCAATATCACTGTGGGCGGCGTCCCGGTCAGCGTCTATACCGTCAACTCGGACTCACAGGTGACTACCCGCGTGCCGACGGGGGCCAAAACAGGAAAGATCGTAGTCACAACGCCCGGTGGCACCGCGACAAGGAACGATGTCTTCACCGTAACGCAGTGAGGCGCCCCACAAGGGCGGGGAACGTGAATCGCCCGACCCTGATTGTGATTTCTGCGGCGAGGCGGGGTGGAAATATCAGCATCTAGGGGAGGTGCGGGGATTCGGTGCCGCCTGAGGGATTTCAGAGAAGGGAAAGGGCTTTAGCCCGGTCCACTCCTACCGCACCACCAGCACTTCCCGCACGTTATCCCGAGCCAGGAAGAACTTGATCGAAGCGAAGTCGCGGAACAGTGTCTCGATGTGACGGTTATTGAAGACCCGCTGGAGCCGGAAGCCATCGGTGATCGCGGTGTGAATCGCGCCGGTCGGTCCGCGCCGCGTCTCGCGCTTGAGGACGATTCGTTGCATCTCGAGCGTATCTTTGCCGACGATGTGAAAACGGTAGCAGGGAGAATCCGGCCCGGCGTCTTTGGTGTGAAAGAAGGCCAGTAGCATGCCGCCCGGCTTTAACACCGACCACAGCCGGCCCATGACCGGGCGCACGAGGTTCTCATCCAGATAATCGGGCAGGTTCCAGCAGAGGACAAAATCGAAATGCGCCGCCGGATACACGAGGTTATCCGCAAGAAATTTCCGGCTGTCGAGGGTGACGTTTCCCTGCTCATCCCGGATGACCAGCGCCGGGTCGGTGGACGCGACCAGCAGATCTTCGCTGTAGATCTTGTGCGCGCGCTCGGTGAAAAACCGGATGTTTGCCGGAGACGTCGATCCCAGGTCGAGCACACAGATGGGAGTTTCCGTATCCCAGAGGCGCGAAAGCTCGGCCAGCCCGCTCGAACGGCGCGTGAGTTTCTGCGCGGCTTGTTGCATCGCCGCCTCCGAGCCTGCCGATGAGCCGCGAAAAAGCTTCATGAAATTCTGCGTGACGGATGCCATCAATCTAAACTGCCCTGCCGCTTAGAAGGAGTTACTTTCCTGCGGCCCGGTCCGCCTTGCCCTGAATGTCGACCTTACCCTTCAGGTAGGCGCCCTCCTCGATAGAAATGCGCTGCGTGGTGATGTCCCCGGTGACGACCGCCGACTTCTTCAGCTCGACCCGGTCGCTGGCCTGAACGTTGCCCTCCAGCTTGCCCTGCACCACAATCACCTTGGACTCGACCGATGCCTTCACTTGGCCGTTCGGCCCCACGGTCAGGCTGTTGTTTTTCAGCGCGATGCTGCCATCCACCTGCCCATCCACGTAGAGATCTTCGCTGCCCGACAACTCGCCTTTGATTACGACCGATTTGCCAATCTGCGCTAAAGCTCCCGACAATGGTGCACTCATGGAGGATCTCCTTTAAGGAAGCGGGGATACCGCACGACCGGATTACAGGAAGGCAGGTACCGGACGGCCGCGTCGCTTCCCATCGACTATACCCAACCGCGCGAGCAGGCGGCAAGGCCGGGTTACTCGGCTCTCTCCAGAAGCATCTCGACGCATAGATTGCTACACTGACTGAAGCATGGATGACCTTCCAAGGCGTCGGCCAAGCCACAATCCATGGGTCGCGGTTGCCGCTATCCTCAGCTTCCTCCTCGCACCCGCCGCTCGGGCGCAAGACAACAAGCCGCCGGAGATTCCACCCGACGAACTGGTCCGCCAGGCGGTTGCGAATGAAGTCGCCGCCAACAACAACACCGCCATCAAGCACATGTTCCGCTCGCGCAAGCAGACTCCGAAAGGATCGCAGACCCGGCTGTACGTCGAAACCAACGATGCCATGGCCGGGATGCTGATTGCTTCGAACGATCAGCCTTTGACGCAGCAACAGGAGCAGGCCGAAACCAACCATCTGGCATGGCTGGTCGGAAATCCCGACGCTCTCCGCAAGAAACAGGCTCGCGAAAAAGAAGATGCCGACCACACGCTTCGCATCGTGAAGGCGCTGCCCACCGCCTTCCGCTACCAATACGATGGAACCGAAAACGGCACCACTACGATCGGGCGTGAAGGAGATCAGCTTGTCCGCCTGAAATTCTCGCCCAATCCGTCGTACTCTCCGCCCACGCGCGTCGAACAGGTCCTGATCGGCATGCAAGGATATCTTCTGATCGATCCCGAAGAACGGCGCATCGCGCGCATCGACGGGACGCTGTTCAGAGACGTCACTTTCGGCTGGGGCATCTTCGGCCGCCTCGACAAAGGCGGCCACTTCCTCGTCGATCAGGCCGACGTCGGCGATGATGCCTGGGAACTGACTCGGATGAGCCTGAAGATTACCGGGAAGATCCTTCTGTTCAAGAACATCAGCATGGATTCTGACGAAGTCTTTGCCGATTTTCGCCGCGTACCCGACCGCCTTACCTTTGCTCAGGGAGTTGAGTTGCTTGTGGCCGAGCGGGAAAAACTGGCCCGTGAGCGAGCGACGGAAACAAACGCGAGCCGGAAGATGCAGCAGTAGCTGTTACTTCGCCCGCAGCGTCTCTTTCCGTACGGTCAACTTTTCGATCAGATCGGCCTTCACCTCATAGCCAGAACCGGGCCGATCGCGGATCGCGATCATGCCTTGCGGCGAAACTTCCACCTCGGGATCGATGATGTCTTCCTTCCAGTAACGTTTCGATGCCGAAACATCGCCCGGCAAGCTGAAATCGGGCAGAGTCGACAATGCGATATTGTGAGCGCGGCCGATGCCAGTCTCCAGCATCCCGCCGCACCACACCGGAATCTTCTGCGATTGGCAGACATCGTGAACCTTCAATGCCTCGCTGAATCCGCCCACGCGTCCGACCTTGATGTTCACGATGCGGCAGGCGCCAGTTTCGGCGGCGAATGCCGCGCTGCGCGCGCTCACGATCGACTCGTCCAGGCAGATCGCCGTCCGCAGTTCTTTCTGCAGACGCGCGTGATAGTAGATGTCGTCATGCCAAAGCGGCTGCTCGATCATCAGCAGGTTGAATTGATCGAACTTGCGCAGGTGCTCGATCTCGTCGAGCGTGTACGCGGAATTCGCGTCGCAGCTCAAGGTGATATCGGCCCAGCGCGAGCGGATACGCTCCAGCACATTCACGTCCCATCCCGGCTTGACTTTGATCTTGATGCGCCGATATCCGGCCTCCAGTTCAGTCTGAATCTTCTCCAGCAACTGCTCGACTGAATCCTGGATTCCGATCGAGACTCCGCAGGGAATCTCTTCGCGCACTCCGCCCAGCAACTTCCACAACGGCTTCTGCTTCTGCATGGCTTCGGCATCCCAGATCGCGTTTTCCAGCCCCGCCTTAGCCATGCGATGGGAGCGCACCTTCGCGAACAGCGCCGGGCATTCGCGCGCAGATTCGATCTGCCGCCCCAGCAGGATCGGAATCAGGTACTGGGTCAGCGTCGGCCATGCGCTCTCGATCCATTCGCTGCTGTAGAACGGGTCTTCCCCTACCACGCTCTCGCCCCATCCCTCGACGCCTTCGCTGTGAACAGTGATCAGCAGAATCCGGCGGCTGTAGGTTCGGCCAAAACTCGTCTCAAAGAAATGGACCAGCGGCATCTGTATTTCGCGCAGCGTGATGGCTTCGATTTTCATAAGAGTTGCGTTTTAGACAGGAAGCGACACCAGAAGTCTCTTTCGTCCCACTCCGCGCTCCTGATTCCGTTTGAAGGAGTCAGGGCTTCGAGGCATACGACCACTTCTCATCCCATCGCCCCAACAGAAATGTGCCGTCGCCCTTGGCGTTTCGTTCATAGCCAAGAACGGCGCGTCCCGAGGAAAACACACGCAGAAACTGTTCCCGGTTCTTCTCTTGCACCTGCCGGGCTCGGTCACGGCTCTCCGCTGCGGCCTTCCACTCGTAGATCTGGCCCGGAACTTGGATGCTCGATTCAGCCGTGAAGCGCGGATTCTTTCCAGTGCTCAACAGCATCTCGACCCGCTTCGACCGCAGCCACCATTCGGCAATCAGGCGGTCACTCGGCAAGCCGCCCTGCAGCGGCGAGGAAGTAATGCCGTACTGATTGATGTTGTAGCGGCGGGCGATGGCTCCCAGCTTCTCGATATTCAGGTACGCATTCTTGATTTCTAGCGGATCGAAGGTCCACTCGATCAGTTCGACGCCGCGCGCGATCGCATCTTCCCGCTGTAGAAGCTTCAGACGCCGCCCCAAGCCCTCGTTACGGTACTCCTTGCGCACCGCCAGCATGTGCGAGTGCAGATACACGTGGCCCGAGCGTGTACCGGGAATGGATAAGGCAAACCCGACCATCTCCTTGCCTTGAAACGCCGCCATGACCTGGCCGCCAACTTTTTCTGCCACCACGAACATGCGCAGCGGCACAAGCTCCGCATCGGTAAAATTCCAGACCTCTTTCTGCAGCGCGACGCAGGCTCGCAGTTCGTCGAGGCCACAACAATGGCGGATTTCGGTGCTTTCGCTCATCGTTCCGCCTTCTTCGCCCGTTGCCAAAGGGATTCCAGTTCTTCCATCGAAGCCTGATCTGCGGAGCGTCCCACTTCATGCAAACGCTCTTCCATCCATTGGAAGCGACGCCGGAATTTGCGGTTCGTCTTGCGCAATGCCGATTCCGGATCCACTGACAGATACCGTGCCACATTCACCAGCACAAAAAAGAGATCTCCGACCTCCTCCTCCAGGCGCGCCTGCAACGACGCGGGAATCACGGTTTTGCCCGAGCCGGCCACGCCGCGTCCCTGGGGCCGCGGTCCCGGCTCCGGAAACTTCTGGAGATGCTCGCGCAATTCGGCCGTTTCTTCTTTCAGCTTCTCAAATAAGTCCTCGATGTTCGGCCAGTCGAATCCGACACCTGCCGCCCGCGAACTCAGCTTCTGGCCTTCGAGCAGCGCCGGCATGGCGGATGAAACCCCCTCGAGAACAGAGTCTTTCTCGGGTTGCGGAGTCTTGCCTTCCCCGTCGTTGCGGCTCTGCCGTCTCTTGCGCTCTTCGGTTTTCAGCGCTTCCCAATTCCGCTTGACCTCGACCGCAGTATCGGCGCGGACGTCACCGAAAACATGAGGATGGCGGTTGATCAGTTTCTCGGAAAGTCGATCGAGAACATCATCGATTGAGAACGAAGCTTGCTCCTCGGCCATCTCTGCATAAAACAGCACCTGCAACAGCAGATCGCCAAGTTCGCCTGCCAGCTCGGGCCAGTCCCGATTGTCGATGGCCTCCAGCACTTCGTAGGTCTCTTCGAGAGTGTATGGCTTGATGGAATCGAAGGTTTGTTCCCGGTCCCAGGGACACCCGCCGGGGGCGCGCAGCCGCTTCATGATGCCGACCGCGCGTTCAAAACGTTCACCAGTACTCGGCATGAGGGAACCAATGTAAACGACAGCGGATCAGAGTGGCAACGGGGACGCAGCTACTTCCGCCGCGGGCTCGGGCAAGGTGGTAAGATAATCAATTCTGTGCAGGATTCGGGTGAGGCAGCCTTTGCGACATCACTTGAATCGAAGCTAGTTGAACCGAACTCTCTGCTCATGCTGAGATCCCAGTCTCTGAAATCCAACTTGATGTGGCGCAAGGCCTTCGGGTCGACCCGGCTTCTTCCACTGCTCGGCGCGCTGGTCGCATTCGGTCCGGCTGCGTTCGCCCAGGCAGATTTCACCATCCAAGCCGCCGCGTTCTCGCCGGGTGCGGTCAATCCGGGTGGAAGCTCGGCCTCCACTATCACGATAAACACGCTCAACGGCTTCAACAACTCCGTCGATTTCACCTGCGATATTTCCCCGCAGACCACGTCCGTCCCAACTTGCACGATCAGTCCCCCCAGCGTGACGCCCCCGGCCACGGCAGCCGCGACTATCACGACGACCGGCCTCTCCACCCCGGGTCTCTACACCGTCACCATCACCGGAACGGCGAGCGGAACCACGAATTCGCATTCGACACAACAGAACCTGAGCGTCCTGGCCGTTACGCCACAATTCACCGTCACCGTCGCTGCCGCGGTTGCTCCCAGCAGCGTCCATGCTGGCAGTGGAGCCCAGGGCACGATTTCGGTGAATCCCATCAGCGGATACAGCGGTACGGTCACGTTGTCATGTGCTTCGATTACACCGCTGGTAACCATTCCACCGCAGTGCTCGTTTAATCCCCAGCCCTTAACAGTCAGCGGCGTACCCGCGACCTCGACCATCTCCGTTACCACGATCGGTCCGACAACGATCGATTCCCTGCCGCACATCAATCAGGTCTATGGCCTTTGGCTCTCGTTACCGATTTTTGGGCTGGTCGGCATCGGCGCCATTTTAGGCGGAAAACGGTCGCGCGCCGCCTGGAGTCTGTTTGGTCTCTTCATTCTGAGCGGATTCCTTCTGCTCATTCCCGCCTGTTCTACCACCACCACCTTCACGTCCACCAACACCAACGTGAACGGCATCACCCCCAAGAACACCTATGTCTTCACGCTGATGGGAGTCGACGCCAACGGAAACACGTCCAGCAATACGGGCACCTCAAACACGGCTCCGACGGTCACCCTGACGGTGAACTAGAGTCTCGGAAACAATCTTACGTTGGAAAGGCCTGACCGCGGCGGCACACCGCCTGGCCGCCAATTATCTAGGAAGCAGCCCGCCGGGTCTGGCTTTCGATTTCTGCCGCCTGGTGCATGAGGACATCCCGCAGCGAAACCAGCCCTTTTAGTTCTTTGCCGTCGACAATGGGTAGATGGCGGAAGCCGAATTCGCGCATGATAAACAGGCACTCTTCAATGCTCTCATCCGCTGCAACGGCTCGCGGATTCGCCGTCATGACTTCCGACACTGCCGTCGTGCCGGGCGTGCGTCCAACCGCCACTACCCGGTTCATAATGTCCCGCTCCGAAAGGATGCCGACCAGTTCTCCCGTTCGCAGCACCGGCACCGCGCCGACATTGTGCTCCATCATGAAGCGCGCCGCTTCCAGCACCGTGCGCCCGGCATCCACCGAATAGACTTTGCGGTCTTTCACGAGATCACGGAGGGTCTTCATGAATCACTCCTTAGGCGTTAACCAGCCCCGGGTCTTGCCCCATCGAATTTCGGCTATCGAGAAGACAGCAGAAACTTCGCACGGACCCCACGGCCCGGGGTTTGCGGTGGGCAATACTTTATCACAAGCCGGCAGCATGTCCGCCCCAAAAGGAAATCCGTCTCGTTGGCCTCAGTGATAGACCAGATGATGTTCTTCCTGCGGCGAAGAAAGCTCGGCCAGCTCATCTCCTGGCAGTGCGCGGGAGTTCTCGACAGAAACCGCTGTCGCCGCCGGCTGCTTGGCCTTCGCGTGCTTGGTGTATTGCAGAATGGGCAGGAAGGGAAGCATCAGCAGGAACACCACGCCCATGATCCAGAATGCCTCGACGAAGGCCAGCATGGCCGCGTGCTGTTGCAGCATGGCGTACACCGCTGCCAGAGCCTTATGCGAAGCGCTGACGGCATCGGCGCCGCGCGCGTGAAAGTTAGCCTGCATCCCCTGGAGAAGCCGGAGCGTCTGCGGGTCTCCGGCTCGCACGTTGGCCACCAGGTGGTTCTGATGCAACTGCGAACGGCGCGCCAGGAACGTCGTCATGATGGCAATGCCGATGCTGCCGCCGATGTTGCGCATCAGATTGAAGATGCTTGTCGCGTTTCCCATCTTCTCGGGTGAGACTCGCGCCATGGCCAGCGCCATGAGTGGAATAAACAGAAAGCTCAGGGCAACGCCCTGCAGGACCTGCGCCCAGAAAATGTCCCAGAACCCGGCGTAAAGGTTCAGCCCGGAAAGCTGAAACATCGTGATCGACCCCAGGACGAATCCCACCACCAGCAGCCGGCGAGGATCCGTCTTGGTAGTCAGGTGTCCCGCCAGGGGAGTGAACAGCAGCGCTCCGAGGCCGCGCGGCGACAACGCCAGCCCCGAGTTGTACGCTGGATATCCCATCAGCGTCTGCAAGTACAGCGGTAACAGCACCAGGCTCGCGTAGAGCACAAAGCCCAGCATGCTGATGAGAAAAACACCCGCGCTGAACGAGCGGTTTTTCAGTGCGCGCAGATCGACCACCGGATGATCGGTCATCAGTTCCCGCAAGATCAGGGCTGTCAATCCGAGCACGCACGCAGCGGCGAAGAAGCGGATGTAGTCCGACGAAAACCAGTCCTTGCGCTCGCCCGTATCCAGAAACACCTGGAGCGAACCGATGCCGACAGCCAGAAAACCGATTCCCCACAGGTCCACCTTGCCATGGCTGCGCTTCACGTAGTGCGGATCAAAGACGAACTGGTTCATGAGAAACAGCGAGAGAATCCCGACCGGAAGGTTGAGATAGAAGATCCAGCGCCAGGTGTAGTTGTCGGTGATCCATCCGCCGAGGGTCGGTCCGAGAATCGGCGCCAGCAGAATGCCGATGCCGAACGCAGCCATGGCATGTCCGTGGCGCTCTTTGGGAAACGTCTCCAGCAAGATGGCCTGCGCCAGCGGTTGCAGTCCTCCGCCGGTCAATCCCTGCAGCACGCGGAATCCGATCAACTGCGGCAGCGATGTGGCCAGCCCGCAGCAAAGCGAGGTCACCGTGAATCCGGCGACGCAGGTGAGCAATAGTCGCTTCCGCCCAAAGTGGTTCGCCAGCCAGCCCGAAATCGGCAGGATGATCGCATTCGAAACGAGGTACGACGTAACTACCCACGTCCCTTCTTCATTGGTCGAAGCGAGGTTGCCGGCAATATGGGGGATGGAGACGTTAACAACCGTGGTATCAAGAACTTCCATGAACGTCGCCAGCATGACAGAACAGGTGACGAGCCATGGATTGATCGTGCGTTGCGGCCTATCGCTCACAGAAATTGGCCTGGCGGACCAGCAAATCTGCACCGCGTCCCTCTCAGTATGTGGGGGCACGAGTGGGCAATGCTGTGATAGCGGTCACGTCGCGCGTAGCGGGAATCTCAAAGCAGGAAAGGAGGGTTTCGGGAAAAAGTACGAAACTGCAACGGACTGCCCATGGAGGCAGTCCGTCACCCTGCTGGCTTGAATCAAAAGCGGAACTGAGGGCCGAACGTTACTCGCAGGTTGTTGTGGGCGCCATTGTTGAAGAAGATATCGTCCCCGGCTTCAGCCCGAATCCCAATGGGACCGGCAAAGATCTCGAACCCTCCGCCCGGATAGACCGCAAACGCGGTCGTGCCGTTGGTGAGGCCGACCGTATTCGTGAACCCGGTTGGAGCATTCTGGTTGTTGATGCTGAAGTTGTCGAATCCTACCTTGCCCGTAACAAAGAGGCGGAATGGCCCCGATCCGGTCTGGAATTTCGGCCCGAAGAATCCGTGCAGGGTGCGAAACTGCGTATTCACGAACTGTGTCGTGATCCCGTTCGAATAGGTGTCGGTGAAGTTCCGCTTGAAGTCGTATGCCATCTCGGCTTCCAATTGCACGCTCGGGCGAAGGTTGAAGGCCGCCCGCCCGCCGACGCCGATGAAGTTCCGGATGGGGGTGGCATCGCTGTATCGGAAGTAGTCGACAAATGCGCCAACTTCAATATGGTCGCTGGACTGCGCCCTGGCGATCGGGGCCGCCGCGAAGAACAGAAGTGCCGTCGATATCCAGAAAAACCGTTGCAGATTCTTCATTTCCATCTCTCTCCCTCAATCATCGTCTTGCCACACTTCTCCTCCAGGCTGCACAAGGAGGGAGCGGAAAGACGTGGCCGGCAGATTGCCCTACTTGGACGCGATCGGGATTCTGAGAGTTGGTCTGCGAAGACCCTTCAAATTGAGGGAGCGAAACCTGTAGGGAAAAGGCTGTACGGCGCGGCGATTTGGAGCGTCAGAGGACTCTGTGTCAACGTAAGGCGAGATCTGTCGAGCCCTTCTTGTAAAGAAAACGGCGCGGATGATCCGCGCCGCTTCCGGTTCGAACAGACTCCTCGCTTACTGTAGATGATTCGCTTGCGTGGTCGTTGCCTGGGCGGTGCTGGCATCGCTACGCGGCGTAATTGAGACCACGATGAAGTCGCGGTCTTTGTTGTCGAAGTCTTCGACGCGCAAAATCATCTTGTTCTTTTCCAGCCGGAACTGGGCCAGATCGCCCACCGGCAGAAGCACGGCGTGTTTCTCGTCCCGCGGACGGATATGGTAGATCACCTTGTCGGTCTGCAAGACATATTCCTGGCAGAGTACTTCCTGCATCTTGCGCGTACCCGAATCGGTGCCTAGCACATCCGCGGCGAGACTGCTGCCGTCTTTCTCCGATGTACCGCACTTCACCGAGTCCATTTGCAGGAGTTTGCCCGATTGATAGGGCTTCGGTTCCTTGGCGGCGTACGATGCCGACGCAATCAACAGAACGCAAATCGCAAACCTCGACCTCATAGTTGGATTCCCCCAGATGAATTCGACCAGAGAGTTGAGACGGCCGCGCTCGCAGTCTCGTGGTTGTCCAATATTTTCCACGCCGCAACGAGAGAGGACAGGTTACAGCGGTAACAAGCGGAAGGTTACTCGCGGTTTATGCGGGGACGCGGCAACAGATGGATTTCGATGGAAGGGAGCGAGAGAGAGTTATCTTTCCGCCATGGCTTCCAGCGCGTCGAAAAACGCCGGATACGAGATGGCTGCCGATTCTGCTCCGCAAACCAGTGTTTGCCCCTCGGCCCGCAGACCCGCCACCGCAAACGCCATCGCAATGCGATGATCGTTTTGCGAATCGATCTCCGCACCATGCAGGGTCTGGCCACCCGGAATCTTCAGACCATCTGCCAGCTCTTCGACCTGCGCGCCCATCCGGCGGAGATTCTCCGCCACCGCGGCGATGCGGTCTGACTCTTTTATACGCAATTCGCTTGCGTCGCGGACTTCGATTCCCTGCTCGGTATACGGCGCGATCGCCGCCAGCACTGGAATCTCGTCGATCAGCGCCGCCGCATCAGCTCCGGCGATGGTCGCTCCCTTGAGTTTGCCGCCTTCCACCTGCAGCGATCCCACCATCTCGCCGTGAACCTCATCAAGCTGAGTTACGGAAATCTTGAGCCCCATCAAGATCAACACATCCAGAAGTCGCGCCCGCGTCGGATTCATCAGCAGGTGCGGGAGGACTAGTTGCGATCCGGGAAACAGCGCAGCCGCGCACAAGAAAAATGCCGCACTCGAAAGATCGCCCGGCACGCGCGCCTCGATGCCGTGCAGCCGCTGTCCGCCGTGAATGCGCACCTCGCTGCCCGGACCGCGGGTCTTGCGCTCGACTTGCCCGCCAAAGGCGCGCAGGGCGACCTCGGTGTGATCTCGTGTGCGCAAGGGTTCTTCGACACGCGTCTCGCCCTCGGCCAGCAGACCCGCAAACAGTACACAGGATTTCACCTGCGCGCTCGCCACCGGCACCTTATAGTCGATCGCGTGCAGCTTCGATCCCGTGATGCGCAACGGCGGCTTGCCTTCCCTGGAAATGATTTGCGCGCCCATGGCGGTCAAAGGACGGATGATCCGCTCCATCGGCCGCCGCGACAGCGACTCATCTCCAATCATCTCGCCGCTGAATTCCTGGCCCGCCACAATGCCGCTCAGCATGCGCATGGTCGAACCGGAGTTGCCGCAGTCCAGTGGCCCCGCCGGAGCAGCCAGCGACAGGCCTCGGCCCTGCAATTCGATGACATTCCCGCTGCCCTCTTTGCGCTGCCACGTTACGCCCAGCGAACGCAGGCACGCCAGGGTACTGGCGCAATCAGCGCCCGTCGAGTAGTTCTCGATCCGCGATGGCCCTTCCGCGATCCCCGCCAGCATCCCGTAGCGATGGGAAATTGACTTGTCTCCCGGCAATTCCACGCTGCCGCGGATGTTCCTCGCTGGACGGATCACCACCTGCGACACTGTTTTCATCGTGAGATCAATATAGCGGATGGAAAGAACTTTCCGGCTGCTGGGAACTGGAGGCTTTGGCCCCGGCGTCTGGGAAGAGAGATTTTCGGCGCCCTTCAGCCGCGCGGAGCCGTTTCCTTCAGAATCTCCGCAGGAACTTCCCGCATGGTCACGCCGAATTCGAATATCGGCGTCTCCACCCCGCGTCCCCAGCGGGCGACTTCCCAGTGGGCGCGCACAAATTTCACCTCGGGATGCGCCGTAAGGTCGAGCAGTAGCGGGGATTCCCCGCAATAGAATTTCTGCGGAAAGGCCACCAGCGACTTCGCGTCCCAGGCCGCGCCATCGGCCGATCCAAAGATGCTCACATCGAGCGATTCCTGCTCGATGATTCGCGTGATCGCCAGCGTGACCAGGAAAACATGGCCTGACGAGTTGCTCACATCGACGGCCGCTCCGTCGCCCTTCGCACTGACCGTCTGGGACGGAACCAAAACTGTGGGAGTCGTAACTTCTGTCGCTGTCATCATCGCCAGAATTCTAGCAAATTCATCGCGGCATTCGCCGCGGGAAGATCGGCTACCATCACTCCGACGGATGCGGTCCTGTGAACTCGGAGCAGCACGGCTTCTCGGACGGCTTGAACTCCATCAGTTCCACCCGCGTCATATCCGGATCAAAGACGTTGAGCTGCCACTTCCCGTCCCTGCCCATTTGCGAATGTTCCTCGCCATGTGGCTTCCACCCGTGTGACTCCAGCGTGGCCTGCGCTTTCTTCATATCGACCACCCCCAGCGACAGGTGATTCATCACGCCGCTCAACTCGAGGTCCATATGCTGGGGCTGATTCAGCATGTATTCCAGCCAGTCGGTGCCGTTCGGCACCTGGATCGCGACCCAGTCGGTTTCGTTGTCTTTCATGCCGCCATGCCAGTAGGGACGAAAGCCGAGAATCTCGCGGTAGAAATGATCCTCGGCTTCGCGGTGATACACGGCGAAGCCGACGTGGATCATCTGCCGCGAAACCGCCCCGGCAGGCTCAGCTGGCGCTTCCGCTTTGCCATTCTCCACAAACTCAATGTGGCGCCCTTCGGGATCGTCAACCATGAAGCTCAAACTATGATCGGAGCGGCCTTGAATCTGCGACGCCTTGATTCCCTTTTCACCGAGATAACGCCGCAGAGCAACGATGTTGTCGGTGGTGAAGGCGACGTGATCCAGGCGGTCGGTCGATTTGAGATCGGGCGCCGGGCTATAGCCCACCCACTGCGCTCCCACCATGTATCGCAGTGTGCCTCCGGATTCCAGTGGATCAGCGGCCGCCAGACCCAGAATGTCGCCGTAGAGCTTTTTCACGCCATCGGGCGAGGTCGTATAGAACGCGACGTGATCAATTCCGGTGATATGCGGCCGTGATGCGGTTTGCGAGACGGCGAAGGATGAAATCAGCAGGATGGCAAAAGCAACGGGCTTCATGGCGTCCCGATTCTAAAACACAGGACCACCCGCCTGCAGCCCGCGGGACTCACTCTTACCGACCTCTCATGCTTGCGTAGTGGAATTCTGGGTTCTACAGGTCGCCGAGAAACTGTCGCAGCAGCCGCGAGGTTTCCCCCGGCTGCTCCCACGGTGAGTAGTGTCCTGCCTTGGCAATCACGCGCATCTGGCTGCCCGCAATGTGCTGCCGCATCAGTTCCGCCTCATTGATGCCGGTCAGAACGTCTTCTTCGCCCGTAATCAGCAGCGTGGGAATATCGATGGTCTTTAAGGTCTCAACCGAGTCGGGACGTGCGGCCATGCCGCGTTGCACCTGAGCCACGTCATTCGGTGACATTTTGCTCATCATGCGCAGCGCTCCCTCCACCAGGTCAGGGCGCGTCTCGCGCGTCGCCTTCCCCAGCAACCGCGGAACCTGGCTCTCGAAAAACGGTTCGGTGCCATGTTCCAGGACATCGTTGGCAGCCTGCAAGCGTGCGGCGCGGGCTTCTGCGCTGTCGGCAGGCGCTTTGGTGTTGCACAGCGCGAGCGCCGATACCCGGTTTCGATGGGAACGCCAAAATTCGAACAGGATGTAGCCGCCGATCGATACGCCAACGATCGGGGCGCGGCCTACGCCCGCGTCATCCATCACCCGCACCAGGTCCCCCGCATGCTTGTCCATCGTGGCCGGGCCCTCGCCCACGTCGGAGTCGCCGTGTCCGCGAAGGTCGGGCAGGATCACGCGATACCGCGGAGCCAGCGTCTCAGCCACCGGGATCCAGATTTCATGGTGGGCTGGAAACGGGTGCAGAAGAACGACAGCGGGGCCATCGCCGAGAACCCAATAGGCGATCTCGGCATCGCCGCTCTTGATTCGCTGCGGGCTGATGGGCATGAAAAGCGATTAGAACACAGACCCGGTCTCGGGCGGCGAATGCCTCAAGTCCGGGGTCTGCGGTTCGAGGACCAAAGTCGCCGGTCCTAGGGATTCGTCGCCTGCTTGGCACCAGTCGGAGCCAGCAGCAACGGCTCTTCCGGCATGATGATCCAGGCGATGGGATAGGAGAGCAGGCCGATCACGGTTGTGAACGAGGCGATCAGCCATACCACCCGCACCAGGGTTACATCGACATCAAAATACTCGGAGAAGCCCTTGCACACTCCGGCAATCTTGCGCCCCGCGCGCGGACGCACCAGCTTCCTTCGGGCAACGGAACCGGCGACGCGAGTGCCGCAATAGGCACAGACCGCCGCATCATCCTGAATGACTTTTCCGCAATAATTGCAATACATCGCCGGGCCCTCCTGCCTTATGGTACGCAACGCCGGGGCAAAAGTTCCAGTTCCACCACCCTGGGCCGCCGGGCCGGCTAAAAGGCAACCTCGGGGAGACACTCACGGAGCACTTGATGCGCGCCTCAGTCTGTGTTGTACTTCTTGGCTATGGCCGACGAGAAAAGCAATAAGAATGTAATCCTGTGGATTATCACCGTTGTCCTGATCGCGCTGGCAATCTTTCTGTACAAGAGGTAGTTGCAACCTACCCTCCCTGGCCCTAGGGAAAAGCGGCCCCGTGGCGCGCTCATGGTCGAGCGAGCCGCGCACGTCGTGGGCTGCCATCGAAAATCTCAACTTCCATAGGCCATCCGCCCCGGCATCGGGTAAGATACTTCGGCTGCAAGAGAGAGCCCTGTTATCCACATCTCGCGGCAGCGCCTACTCCCTTTCATCATGAATCGCGAATACCACAAGGGTTACAGCCAGGAATTGCATCGAGACATGGAGGCCCTGGTTTTTGGGCATGCCGGAACTCCGGTCCTGGTCTTCCCTACGTCCATGGGAAAGTTTTTCGAGTACGAAGACCGGGGCATGATCGGCGTGCTGGCGCCTAAAATCGAGCGCGGCGAGCTTCAGGTGTTTTGTCCCGACGGAGTGGACACCGAGAGTTGGTACAACAAGGGAGTCCACCCGCGTGTGCGCGTGCTGCGTCACTTGCAATACGAGCGCTATATCCTGCATGAGTTCCTGCCATTCATCCGCTGGAAGAATACCGCCTGGCAGTTGGGCGTGACCGGCTGCAGCTTCGGCGGATACCACTGCGTGAACTTTGCCCTTAAGCATCCGGACCTGGTGACGCACTGCGTGAGCATGAGCGGCGCCTTCGACATTCATCAGTTCCTTGATGGCTACTACGACGACGACTGTTATTTCAACAATCCCCCGGACTATATTCCGAATTTGAGCGATGACTGGTTTCTCGGCCACTATCGACAAATGAAGATCGTGCTGGGATCGGCCGACTGGGATATGTGCCTGGATCAGAACATAAAGTTTTCCGCGCTCCTGAATGGCAAGGCGATTCCCCACTGGCTCGACGTCTGGAATGACAACTCCAAGCACGACTGGCCGCTGTGGATCAGGATGGCAGCAAAGTATTTCTAGAATGCGAGTTTCACCACACAGGACGCATAGGAGATTGAATTCTCTGTGCTCTCAGTGTCGCCCGTGGTGAGATTGTTTAGGAGTTATATCGTGAAAAAGATTGGCCTCTTGTTCGGCATGGAAAACACCTTTCCGCCCGCCGTCGTCGAAAAGATCAACTCCATGAAGATCGACGGCGTCGAGGCAGAGTTCGTCAAAATCGGCGCCATCCGTATGGATGAGCCCAGGAAATACGACGTCATCATCGACCGCATCTCGCAGGACATCCAGTTCTACCGCGCCTGGCTGAAGAACGCGGCCATGCAGGGAACAATCGTGGTCAACAACCCCTTCTGGTGGACCGCTGACGACAAGTTCTTCAACTATGCCCTGGCGCACAAGATCGGCGTGGCGATTCCGCCGACCGTGATTCTCCCGCACAACAAGCATCCCGAAGGCACGACTGACCGTTCGATGCGCAACCTGGTGTTTCCACTGAACTGGCAGGAAGTGTTCGACTATGTCGGATTCCCGGCTTTCCTCAAGCCCTACTCTGGCGGCGGATGGAAGCATGTCTACAAAGTTCATTCGCCGGAAGAGCTTTTTCATCATTACAACCAGACCGGAGATCTCTGCATGACCCTGCAGCGCGGCGTCGAGTTCGACGAATACTACCGCTGCTATGTAGTCGGACAGGAAAAAGTGCACATCATGAAGTACGATCCGAAGGCGCCGCATCACGAGCGCTATGTGAAGGGAAATCCGCCGCCGTCTTCACCGGCTTTGCGCGATCGGATCGAAAAAGACGCTCGGACCTTGTGCCGGGTTCTGGGCTATGACCTGAACACGGTCGAATTTGCCGTTGAAAACGGTGTGCCCTATGCGATCGACTTTCTGAATCCTGCGCCCGATGCGGAGATTACTTCGGTCGGCCAGGACAACTTCGACTGGATCGTCAACGCGGTGGCCGAGATGGCAATCAAGCTGGCGCAGAGCGGCGAGAATCCGGTGAAAGAGTTACGCTGGGCGAATTTGCTCTCGGGGGGGAATTCCGAGCCAAGGCCGGCGAAAAGGAAGGCTCGGACTCCAAAGGAGTAGTCACGTGAGGCACGCCAAAGCCAGCCTGAGGCCAACGAAGCCGAAAGCGCCCCGGAATGTCGACGATTACATCGCGCGCGTCCCGGAACCCGCGCGCACGACTCTCTTGAAGGTCCGCGCAACCATACGCTCTGCGGCCCCGCCAGAGACGACCGAGGCCCTCAGCTACGGGATTCCGACGTTTCGTTACAAAGGCGGGCTTGTGGCTTATGCCGCGTTCAAAGACCACTGCAGCCTGTTTCCGTTAGGTTCGTCCGCGCTTGATTCATTTGCCGAGGAACTCAAGGGCTACCGCGCCAGCAAGGGCACACTCCATTTCCCCATCGACAAGCCTATGCCGGCAGCGCTGGTCAAGAAAATCGTGAAAGCACGAATCGCGCAAAACGACAATAAGAAGCAGGCCTGATTCCCCTTCCTCCATTGATATACTTATCGGGGCCTGGTTCGCGCTGCGGGGGATGTTCATCCCTCGCTATGCCGCAATTACCAGCGGAAGGTCAGATCTACTGCCGAGTATCGCTCGGCTGGACAGCCCGGGGGGCTGCCCCAAAAGAGCCGTTATGCTGCCGACATTCACCATCGGAATCGAAGAGGAATATCAGACCATTGATCCGGAGACCCGGGATCTGCGGTCGCATATTCAAGCCGAGCTCCTCGAAAAGGGAAAGCTGCTGCTGCAGGAGCGCGTCAAGGCCGAGATGCACCAGTCTGTCGTCGAAGTCGGCACCAGCATCTGCAAGAACATCAAGGAAGCCAAGGCCGAGGTTAAGAAATTGCGCCGCGATATCATCCGGCTGGCCCATGAGAACGGGCTGCGAGTTGCGTCCGTGGCGACGCATCCGTTCTCGGACTGGCGGACGCAAGAGATTCATCCCGATCCGCGCTACAAAGACATCGTGGAAGACATGCAGCTGGTGGCGCGGGCGAACCTGATTTTCGGTCTGCATGTGCACATCGGGATCGATGACCGCGAGACCGCGATCCACATGATGAATCACGCCCGCTACTTCCTGCCGCACATTCTCGCGCTGTCGACCAACTCGCCCTTCTGGCTGGGCATGAACACCGGCCTGAAATCCTATCGCTGTAAAGTCTTTGACAAGTTCCCCCGCACGAACATCCCCGACTATTTCCCCAGCTGGGGCGAGTACGAAAACTTCATCAAGCTGCTGATCAAGACCAACTGCATCGATAATGCGAAGAAGATCTGGTGGGACATCCGTCCGCATCCGTTCTTCAACACCATCGAATTCCGCGTGTGTGATATTCCGATGCGCGCCGACGAAACCATCGCGCTGGCCGCCCTGATCCAGGCCACAGTAGCGAAGCTGCACAAGCTGTACACAGCGAATCAGGGATTTCGTTTGTACCGTCGTGCCCTGATCATGGAAAACAAGTGGCGCGCCGCTCGCTACGGACTTGACGGCAAGCTGATCGATTTCGGCAAGCAGAAAGAGGTCCCGGCGCGCGACCTGGTGCGGGAATATCTCGACTTCGTCGACGATGTGGTCGATGAACTCGACTCGCGCGAGGAACTGGAATACATCCACAAGATCGTGGAAACAGGCAGCGGCGCGGATCGCCAGTTGCGCGTCTTCAACGACACCGGAGACCTTAAGAAAGTCGTCGACTACATTATCGAAGAGACGGAAGCCGGACTGGCAGAAGAGCCGGCCGCGCTCGAGAAAGTAGGGTAATGAGTATTCCCGAAGCGAAGGTCGAAGGTCTCACGGCCCGGAAAAACGCCGAGGCCACAGTCCCGCGAAATTCCAGTTCCCTCGGCATTCCATTTGATCCGGAATTCACTCCCGGCGCTTACAACGCAGTCAACGTGTGCTTGCGGGTGCAAGCCAACGAACAAGTCTGCGTCATCACCGACAACGCCACCATCGAGATTGCGGCCGCAATCGCCGCCGAGTTGGAAAACATTGGCGCATCCTATCATCCCTGGATCCTCGAACAACTGGCCCCGCGTCCGCTGAAAGATCTGCCGCGGCAGATTCTCGAAGACCTTGAGCGCAGCCAGGTTTCGATTTTTGCCGTGCAGGCGCAGACCAATGAATTGCGCTCCCGCATTCAGATGACCGACGTAGTCAACCGCCGCAAGATTCGCCATGCGCACATGGTCAATATCAACCGGCAGATCATGCTCGAAGGGATGCGGGCCGACTTCGGACGCGTCGACCGCCTGAGCCAGAAAGTCGTCGAGATGGTCCGGCGCGCCTCGAAAATCCGCGCCAAAACCGCAGCCGGCACCGATCTCACGGCAGATCTGAATCCCGCTTACAAGTGGCTCAAGACCAGCGGCATCATCAGCCCAGAGAAGTGGGGTAACCTGCCCGGCGGCGAGATCTTCACCACGCCCGGGGAAGTGAATGGCACATTCGTGATTGACGGCGTGGTCGGCGATTATCTCTGCGCCAAATTTGGCAGCCTCAAAGAGAATCCGCTCACCGTTCATATGAGGGGCAACCGCTTAACCGAAGCTCATTCGGAAAACCGCGAACTGGAAGACGATTTCTGGAAGTACACCCACACCGACGAAAACAGCGACCGCGTCGGCGAGTTCGCCATCGGCACTAACATCGGCCTGAAAGACCTGATCGGACAGATTCTGCAGGATGAAAAGTATCCTGGCCTGCACATTGCCTTCGGCAATCCCTATGGCGCCCACACCGGCGCCGATTGGGATTCGACCACCCACATCGATGTCGTCGGCCGGAAATTTAACATCTGGGTCGATGATGAACAGATCATGCGCGAGGGCAGGTTCCTCGTCGAAGCATAAACGACAACAGGCAGAGCCGTGACTACCATTTCCACGTCGAGTACGGAATTGCTCGCCAGAGCTTATGCAGCTTTCAACGCTCGCGACCTCGATGCCGCCCTGGCGACGATGTGTCCGGATGTGGTGTGGCCCAACGGGTGGGAAGGCGGCACCGTTCATGGTCACGATGGTGTCCGCTCCTACTGGACCCGCCAGTGGCGCGTCCTCAACCCACACGTTGAACCACTCAGGTTCGAACCGGACGAATCAGGACGCATCATCGTACACGTCCATCAGGTCGCGCATGACCTTGCCGGCATATTGCTCAGTGATCGTATGGTCCAGCACGTCTACGCGTTGAAAGACGGTCTCATTCTCAGCATGGACATCCGCGAATAAGCGCTTCATACTGCCTCACTATGATTCCCTCGTTGCGCAGGCAGTTCAACGCCGCCTTCACCGCCGGGAAATATCGGGCCTTCCTGCGCCGAGTCGACGACCTCTGCGGTGCCCATGTGCAATTCCGGCTTTCTGAGACGCCATGCTTCTTCCCCAAGCCGCTCATCGATCGCATGGCGCACGATGGCGAGGCCCTGATTCGCCAACTCGTTGAAAACGCGGAGTACCGCGCCAAGTCCGATGAAGCTGTCCCGCCGGAGTTTAAGGTTCCGAACGAAGCTCCTCATCCGATGTTTGTGCAGGTTGACTTCGGACTGGTTCGCGGCGCCAACGGTGAGTTGCATCCCAGGCTCGTTGAACTGCAGGCCTTTCCTTCCCTCTATGCCTATCAGGGTCCGCTTGCGCAGGCCTACATCGATGTGTACGGACTTCGGACCTTCCACCTCGGACCTCAGGCGTCGGATCTCAAGTATCTGCTCAGTCGGCTAAATCAGGCTTCTTACCTCAGTCTTTTGCGCCGCGCCATCGTCGGATCGCACGATCCCGAGAATGTCATTCTGATGGAAATCGATCCGCTGCACCAGAAGACCCTGCCGGATTTTCTGCTGACTGAGAAGATGCTGGGGGTGCGCGCGGTCGATATCGTCGATATCAGGAAAGAAGGCTCGCGCCTTTTTTACGATCGAGAAGGCAAGCGCATCCCCATCAAGCGCATCTACAATCGCGCCATTGTCGACGAACTCGAGCGCAAGCATGTGAAACTCGCATTCGACTGGCGCGACGACCTCGACGTCGAGTGGGCCGGGCATCCCAACTGGTATTTTCGCATCAGCAAATTCTCGATTCCCTACCTAAAGCACCCATCCGTCCCGAAAACGTGGTTCCTCGACCGCCTCGACACGATTCCCCACGATCTCGAGAACTATGCCCTCAAGCCGCTGTATTCATTTGCCGGACTCGGCGTAGTAATTGCGCCGACAAGGCAGGACATCGCAGCCATCCCCGTCGACAAGCGCCCCTACTACATCCTGCAGGAGCGTCTGCATTTCGAGCCAGTGATCGAGACTCCCTTCGGAGGCACCAAGGCGGAGGTCCGTGTCATGTATATCTGGATGGACGAGCTCACGCCGGTCCTGACCATCATCCGCATGGGCCGCGGACTGATGATGGGCGTCGATCACAACAAGAACATGGAATGGGTGGGCGCGTCCGCGGGATTCTGGCTCGAATAACCCACTCGCCCGCTCCGCTGCACACTACGGCCTGCCAAAGCCGCGATCTCCTCACGCACAGCTGGCTATTTCTATTTCAGCTTGACGAAGAGCAGTACGAAGATGGCCCAGATTCCCACGGTCATGGGAAATTGCACGACGGCGGCGTCGCGCATTGCTCCTCCTCTGGGCAGAGCGAAAGTCAGCAACATCATCGCGAGAGCAGTCAGCACTCCAACTACGAATTTCCCTTTCGCGTTCATGGTTTGGGTCACCCCTCAGTTAACAGCGTTGCCGGTGTAAACGATTCGCGGCCTCTGCGGCTGCGATTGTACACCGCACTGGGCCCGATTCCGATGATCGAGATTGACGGCTGCGCCGGGAGATTGGCTGCTACGATGAGGCGCGTTCTACCACCGTGGTCTCGAGTTCCAGCCCGTTCGGCCGGGTCAAGAACATCTTTTGGCCTTCGAACCTCACCACCACCCGTTCACCCCTTCCGAACTCGCCGGGGGTATAGCCATCGCACTCGCTGGGCGTATATTCGCCGACGTAGCTGACGCCATCCACCCTCACGACAACCGCGGTCCTGCAGGCCGATGCCGCGGCGGCTTCTGCCCGCACTTCTTTTTCCGCCTGCATCCAGTTTTCGACGTCGCGACCCGGGATCCGGCCATTACGAATGTAAATTTCTTCGGCTCGACGGCGGATGGCTTCCTGTAGATCGTGGGCAGGAGGCGAGGGCCTTGCCGCAGCAGACTGACGAGTAGCGGTATCCATGAAGACGATCTCCTTCCCACAGAAGCCAGTCCGAGAGCCGGCGCCGGTGGGACTCCGATGCGTCTATGGTAGTGCGCCCGCCGGGCATTCGACTAGCGAGATGCCGCACGGAGGGTCTAGTTCCCACTGATTTCGGGAATCGCCTTCCCTGGGTTCCGAAATGGACTCGTCAGCACGGCACCTCCACGCGGATCACCGGCGCGATGAACCGGTACCCTTTTCCGTGCACGGTTTGCAGGAAGCGTGGCCGTTCGCTGTCTTCGTTCAACGCCTTGCGGATCCGCCGTACGGTTTCGTTTATATTCCGGTCGGTATCGACTACCACTTCCTCCCCCCAGATTTTCTGCACGATCTCCTCGCGGTTGACCAGGCGGCCCTGTTGCTCGATCAGCAACTGCAGCATCTCCATCGGGATGCGCGAGAGCTTGCGTGGCTCGCCGGAAAAGCGCAGTTCGTAGGCGCCCAGATCCAGCTCGAAATCTCCCCCGAACAGGAACCTCGTGCTGGAATCCGGATGGCTGGCTTCGAACGGCCTCCCCACTCCGCCCGGGTGTTGGAACATGGCGCGCCTCGCCTTAAACTCCTCAGTGATTCGCGCCATGGTTTCGTCAGAGACGATCGGGCTGAAGCTCTTCGTCGCTTTGCTTTGCATCGTCACTTCTACCTCACTTCAGCATTCACAGGGTGAGCAAAATTCTTAGCAGATAAACTCAGCCTTGGCTGCGGCCAGGGTAATCTCGTGGCCGAGCGTCACAGTGACCTCTTCCGGCTTCGGCTGTTCCCGGGCCGCATCGGTTTCCATCGGCGAAACCCGTAGCCGCAGTCCAGTCCGCTTTCCGCGAATCCACAGTTCGGAAAGGAAAGCGCGGTTGCCATAACGATGAAAGACCAGCCTCGAGGGCGCCTGCACATCGGCCGACGCCACTACGTTGGCCGTGATCGCCTGATAGTCGCGCTTCTCCAGTCCTCGGATTAACAGGATGTCGGAGTCGGAATCCGATCCCAGTACTCGCTCCAGGCGATACCTTCCCGCCGGCATCACGTGGCTCCCCACGATGAACTCGAAGGGAATCTTCACGTCAAACTTCGATCGATCGTCTTCCGCACCGTCGACCGCGCAACACGGCGCTACCGCCACGATCACACAGAGCGTGACCAACGCGAGCGTGCACGCAGTTCTCATAGTTATCGGGCGTGACGGAGAGACTTCGAACGGCTGCCACGGTTTCGGCCCCTGGGGAAAGGTCCGGGCCACCCCCCATCGAACCCGGACCTTCCGTGCGAGAAGCTGCCATAACCCCATCCGGCGATCAATGATCGAGAGATGGAATCCAGGTGAATCGTTGGTGAGTAACTAAGCCGCTGAGAACATTGGACTTGCTCTCGAGGTTCTCTCAACGCCACTTTGCTGGCATCCGTTCGGCCGATCCTGGCTGGTCGAAATATTCATGCCCGAACCGCCTGGAGTTGCTAGAATGAGCCAACTTGCGGGGGTGGGGGATGGGCAGGGCGGTACCGGTATTTCGTTTCGGGCCCTACGAGGTCAAGGCTGACACCCAGGAACTGCATAAGCACGGAACGCGACTTAAGCTGCGGGGCCAGCCGTTCCTTGTCCTCGAAATACTGCTGGAGCACGCGGGCGAGGTCGTAACTCGCGACCAGATTCGCCAGAAGTTGTGGCCATCCGATACCTTCGTCGATTTTGAGCACGGGCTCAACACTTCCATTAAGAAAGTCCGGCAAGTTCTCTGCGATTCCGTCTCGGAACCTCGTTATATCGAGACCCTGCCGCGCATTGGCTACCGCTTTATTGCACCTGTCAACACTGTAATCAGGGAAAATGGCGCAGCGGTCCGCGACGATAGCAGAAAAACCACGCCACCGGAGGGGCTTGAGCAGCCAGCCGACAAGCAATCGGATCTGCAAGGGAGCGCCCCGAATGTCAGGTTCAATCAGTCCGCAATCGCGATGGCCCCGCCAGCCGAACCGTCCGCACAGCCACAGTGGGCTGTGAATTGGCTCCTGGCGGCAAGTATTCTCGCGGGGGTGATTGTGCTGTCGACCGCGATTTCCATTCGTGGCTTTCTTAATGTCCCTGGACGCTGGTGGCACGTATTCGCTTCGACACCCAGGCTGTACCGCTCTCTCGCCGTCCTGCCGCTGCAGAGTCTTTCTGCCGATCCGAGCCAGGAATATTTCACCGACGGGATCACCGACGAAATCATCTCCGATTTCGCCCAGTCGGGAGATCTCCGCGTCATCTCCCGCACCTCAACCATGCGCTACAAGAACACCAGCAAGTCCGCCGAACAAATCGGGAAGGAGCTCGGCGTGGATGCGCTGGTGGAGGGCAGTGTCGAGCGCGTCGGCAGCCGCATCCGCGTGCGCGTCGAGTTGATTGACGCCTCGAACGACCGCAATCTCTGGGCCAGGATCTACGACCGCGACTTGAGCGACGTCCTGATGCTCGAAAGCTCCGTAGCCAACGACGTTGTCGAGGAAGCCCGGGGAAGAATCGGTGCCTCCGCTCCCCACAGCCCGGTTCTGCATGCGGTCAATCCCCAGGCCTATGAGGCGTATCTCAAAGGCCGCTACTTCTGGAACAAGCGATCCTCAGAAGGACTGACCAAAAGCATCGATCTCTTTCAGCGCGCCATCGCGCTCGATCCCAAGCTTGCCGTAGCCTACGCCGGTTTGGCGAATGCTTACTCCATTCTCGGATCGGATGTTCTGCCCGCTCAGGTGGCACAGGCTCGGGCGCGCGAAGCTGCCGCGAAAGCCATCGCGCTTGATCCCTCGCTGGCCGAGAGCCATGCCGCCATGGCCCTGGTGGCCTTCTATTACGACTGGGATTGGCCGGTCGCTGAGCGCGAATTTCAGACCGCCCTCCGCTTGAATCCCAACTACGCCACAGCCCACCAGTGGTACAGCTATTACCTTGGCGCCATGCGGCGTTTTCCGGAAGCCATGCAGGAGGCACAACGCGCGCGCGACCTCGATCCGCTGTCTCTTTCCATCAATTCCACGCTGGCAGGGGAGTACATCGGCGCCGAGCAGTACGACCAGGCTGCGACCATCGATCAGAGAATCCTCGAAATGGACCCCAACTTCGTTCCGGCTCACCTTTCTCTGGCCATGGTCTACGAAGGCAAGAAGATGTGGCCGCAGGCGATCGAAGAACTCAAGAAGGCGGTCGACCTCTCTCAGAACAGCGCCACCCCCCTGGCCGCGCTGGCTTATGGATTTGCCCTCGCCGGCAAACGCACCGAAGCGCGCCGGATTCTGGACACTCTCGAGGAATTATCGGCGCAGAAGTACGTCTCTTCTTTCGAGGTGGCCAAAACGTTTGTGGCAATCAACGACTATGGCAACGCCTTCCGCTACCTGGAGAGGGCCTATTCCGAGCACGAGAGCCAGATTCCTTTCCTCAACGTGACCAAGGCCCTGGCCCCGCTGCAATCCGATCCGCGCTTTCATGATCTGGTGAAGCGCGCCGGCCTTCCCGCTGCGTAGCCCTACGGGTGCTTCAGGAATCGGGAATAGAAGGCTACAAACACCAGAACGATTCCGATGTTCACCATCAGTCGTTCCCAGAGATGGTTCCTGAAGATCAGGGCATCTACCGCGACAATGACGGCAACCATCACCACAACATAAGACACGGCGATCATCGGTTTTGCCATTGTGATTGTAAGGTGAGGACCTGGGCGAAGGGGTTGCGTTCAAGTTTGGGATTTCAGCGCGATCAGGATTTATAGTCAGGCGGTGCGAATCTCACCGGGTAGAAACCGCTTTCGCCACGCAATCATCGCCATCGGATTGTTCCTGCTCTTCGGCGGCTGCATGGCGGCTCTGGCAGGAACGATGTTGATCTGGCCGGCAACGGCCCTCGATCGGTTGTGGTCGCTGAATGAATCGGCTCATGCGGAACTCGGAAAAGCCAGCGCGGTTATCGGACCTCTCTTTTGGACGCTAAGTCTAACTCTCTTCGCGGTTGCGGTCGGCTGGTTCAGACAGCAGGTCTGGGCCTTTCGCCTGACGGTCGCCATCTTCTGCATCCAGGTCGGCGGACATCTGGTGAATCTGGCCAGAGGCGACTTCTTGCGCGGCGGCGCGGGTGTCCTCATCGCCGGTGCATTGCTTCTCTACCTCCTGCGCTCCGATATTCGGACAGCCTTTCAGTAGCGCGCTCGCCGTCGTTATGAGCGATCGGACTGCTTAGGTTCTGGGCCGCGAATCGGAGTGGATTCAGACCACGCCGCTCCGGGAGGAATGAAACCCGCAATCCTGTTGACCGAAATCCGCCAGCAGCCTAACATTACGCCGTTCGGGATCGCACCTCTCTCATGATCGGCCAGCAGGTCTCCCATTACCGCATCCTGGGTAAACTTGGGGGCGGTGGTATGGGCGTGGTCTATGAGGCCGAAGACCTCAAACTGGGCCGGCACGTCGCCCTGAAGTTCATCCCGGAAAACCTGGCCGGCGACCCCAAATCGTTGGAGCGCTTCACCCGCGAAGCGCGCGCCGCCTCGCAGCTTAACCATCCTAATATCTGCACGATACACGGCATCGAGGACAACAACGGCCACCCCTTCATCGTCATGGAGAAACTCGACGGCGTGAGCCTGAAGCAGAACATCGCCGGCCATCCCATGGACGTGGAGAAGGTCCTCGACGTCGGCGTGCAGGTGGCCGACGCCCTGGTCGCCTCGCATGCCAAAGGCATCGTGCACCGCGATATCAAGCCGGCGAATATCTTCCTCACCCCCGGCGGCCAGGTGAAAGTGCTCGACTTCGGACTGGCGAAACTGGTTCACAACCTGGGAAGCGACGATGACCCGGGCGCCGACAACTCTCTGACGGCCGTCGGGGTCATTCCCGGAACTGCGGTTTATATGTCGCCGGAGCAGGCCCGTAGCGAAACGGTCGACGCACGCAGCGACCTGTTCTCGTTCGGCGTCGTGCTCTATGAAATGGCCACCGGCAAGAAGCCTTTCACCGGCAACAATTCCCTGCTCACGCTCGATGCCGTGCTGCACTCCAAACCCATCCCCCCGCGCGATCTGAATCCGAAGATTCCCATCGAGTTGGAGGGCATCATCGGCAAGGCGATGGAAAAGGATCGCAACCATCGCTATCAGAGCGCGGCCGAGATGAAATCCGATCTGACCCTGCTAAAGCGCGAGACCGAGTCGGGGCAGATGAAAAGCGGTACCCACACGGCCAAGCTGCGCGCCGCCACCAAGACCTTCGGGCGCAACACGCGCTGGCAGATTTACCTGACGCTGGGGATGGCTGCTTTGCTGGTCACCGTGCTCGCTTCTGTCGGCGCCTGGTGGTACAAGCACCGGGAGATCGCCAACGCCGAGGAGCGCAACGCCGTTGCGGTTCTGCCCTTGCAGAATATGAACGGCGACTTCAACGTGGACTACCTGCGCTTCGCGTTAGCCGACGAATTGACCAGCGTGCTGACCTACTCTCGCTCGCTCGAAGTCCGCCCCTCCTCGGTCACCCGCAAATACGTTGCGCCGGACCTCGACCCCAAGAAAGTCGGCCAGGAATTGGGAGTGGGACGCCTGGTGCAAGGACATTTCATCAAGCAGGGGGATGCACTGACGGTAACGCTGGAGGTCACTGATGTTCCCACCGACCGGCTGCTCTGGGAAACAACGGTGACCGCTAAGTCCGACGACCTGATCAGTTTGCAGCAACAGTTGAGCGCCCAGGTGCAGCATGGACTCCTGCCCGTACTGGGAGGCGGCGGCTCGGTGGAGACGGCTTCGCGGCCCAAGAACCAGCAGGCCTATGACTTCTTCCTGCGCAGTGTCGCTGTTCCTCACGACCCGGCTCCCAATAAGGAAGCCATCAAGATGCTCGAGTGGGCAGTCGGCATCGATCCGTCTTACGCTCCCGCCTGGGAAGCGCTGGGCCAGCGTTATTACTTCGATTCGCTCTATGGCGGCGGCGGCGAAGAGATGTTCCAGCGCTCGAACGCCGCTTATGAGCGTGCGGTATCGCTGGATCCGAATCGGGTCATGGCGGCGAGCAACCTGATCACCAACCGCGTCGAGCGCGGCGAACTGGGCCGCGCCTATGATGCTGCCACCGACCTGGTGCGCCGGCGCCCGCAGAGTGCCGATGCCCACTTTGCCCTCAGCTATGTGTATCGTTACGCGGGCATGCTGCCCCAGTCGACCCAGGAGTGCAACACCGCGCGCGCCCTCGATCCAGGCAACTTCGCTTTCCGCTCCTGTGCCTGGTCGTTCCTCGAAATGGGCAAAACCGACCGCGCCATGGACTTCGTGCAACTGGATGCCGGCTCGGAGTGGGCAGCCTGGGTCACCCCGTACATTTATCTCGCTGAAGGCAATGTCGCCGAGGCCCGCACGGCCGCTAGAAACATGGGCAAGGCGCCGTCCTATCACCGTGACCTGATGGAGGCCTGTACCGCCGCGCAGCCCCCTCCCGATTTGGCCAAGATCGTGCGCGAGGCCGAATCTTCAGTCATGATGGAACCCGACGCCGAAGCCTGGTATCACGTCGGAGCACTGATGGCGGCCTGCGGGCAAAACGAGCCGGCGCTCCGCCTGCTGAAGGCCGCAGTGCAACAGAATTACTGCGCCTACTCCGCCCTTCTGGACGATCCTATGCTGAAGGCCTTGCGCAAGGAGGCGGCGTTCGACGAAGTGCTGACCGCGGGAAGCAACTGCCAGAACACTCTGAAAGAAGGACGTTAGTCGCGTTGGCTGCACCCCGCAGTTTTTCAGACTATGCCAAGACTCACACGCCGCGACCTCATTAAGTCCTCGTTCGCCGGCGTCGCCGCGGCCGCCATTCCTTCATCCGCCGCCATTCTGGATTCACTCCCGCGCAAGGGACATATCCACCAATCCGTCTGCCAATGGTGCTACCCTCGCATTCCTCTCGACCAACTGGCGGAGTATGCGGCGAAGATCGGCCTGCGCGGCGTTGATCTGCTTCAGCCCGACGACTACGAAATCCCCCGCCGCTACGGCATCATCTGCACTATGGGATACGCGGGCGGCGGCGAGATCTCCAACGCGCTTAACCGCATCGAGAACCATGCCGCCATTGAGCAGGGATTTCGCAAGAACATCCCGCTTGCCGCCAGGGCCGGCGTGCCCAACGTCATCACGTTTTCCGGGAACCGCAACGGGATGTCGGATGAGGAAGGCGCGAAAAACACGATCGCGGGCCTGAACCGCGTCAAGAAAATCGCCGAGGACCACGGGGTTACCGTCTGTCTCGAACTGCTCAACAGCAAGCACGATCACCACGATTACATGGCCGATCACACCGCCTGGGGCGTCCGCGTGATGCAGGAAGTAAATTCGCCGAATGTGAAGCTGCTTTACGACATTTACCACATGCAGATCATGGAGGGCGATCTCATCGACACCATTCGGCAGAGTATCCAGTGGGTCGGCCACTTTCATACTGGAGGCGTTCCCGGGCGCCATGAGCTCGATGGAACCCAGGAAGTCCAGTGGGATGGCGTGATGCGCGCCATTGCCGGCACCGGATTTCAAGGTTACGTCGCTCATGAGTTTCAGCCTACAGGCGATCCGCTGGTTTCGCTGGGGAAGGCTGTAGATCTGTGCGACGTATGAAACAATTTGCGTCAAACCGCCCTCAGGCCCCATCCTTGTAGGGTGAGACATCTCGAACCTCCCAGCCGGTTGCGGCCGGCGCGCCGCATCGCTGTCTTAGCTTCTCCACGGCTGCATCTCTCCGGGCTGATGTTCGCAGCGCTCCTTATGATCTTTGCTCTTACTGCGCCGGCGCAGGCTCCGTCCGACACGGCGGCCTCTGCGGCGACCGCCCGCTTTGACACTCTCGACGATGCCCCGGGCCTGCTCTACGAAGGCGTTCCCGCCGATATTCCGCAGGACCAGGGAATGGCCGGCTTGCGGCTTGAACTGTTGCGTCTGGGAACCTCTGCGCGCCTGATGCAGGTGGTGGCACACCCGGATGATGAAGACGGTGGCATGCTCACTCTGGAATCCCGCGGTTATGGCATCAGCACGCTGCTAATGACCTTGAATCGCGGCGAAGGCGGCCAGAACAAGCTCGGCAGCAATCTGTCGGACGTGCTGGGCGTCGTGCGCTCGCTGGAACTGCTCGCCGCCGATCAGTATTACGGCGTGCAGGAGCGCTTCTCGCGTGTCGCCGATTTCGGATTCTCCAAGAGCGCCGAAGAAACGTTCGCCAAGTGGGGCGGCCACGACGTCGCGCTCGCCGATATGGTGCGCGTGATCCGGACCTTCCGTCCCGATGTGCTCATCGCCCGCTTCTCCGGAACGCCCCGCGATGGCCACGGCAATCATCAGGCATCGAGCATTCTGACGCGGGAAGCCTTCCGCGCGGCTGCCGACCCGAAGCGTTTTCCTGAGCAGATTGCCGAAGGACTCGAGCCCTGGCAGGCCAGGAAGCTCTACATTGGCAACGTCTGCGGCTTCGGCGCCATGACCTGCCCAGATGAAAACTGGACCGTCCGGTTGAATACCGGCGAAAAGAGCGTGGAACTTGGCATGTCCTACGCCCAGTTCGCCATGCAAGGCCTTCGGCATCAGATGTCGCAAGGCGCGGCCAACTGGTCAATTCCGGCCGGTGACCGGTATACCTTCTACAAGCTGGTCGACTCCGTCTTGCCTCCCCCGGCGGACAAAGACGGGCATGAGAAGAGCTTCTTCGACGGCATTGATACCAGTTTGCCAGGACTCGCCACCGAACTCGGAAGTGAAGAGACGAAAGTTCCGCGGCTGAAGGAGGAACTGGACAGAATTGAGACGCAGGTAGCCCAGGCTGCTGAGGAAGCAAAAGGAATCGACGCATCGCCCGCATCCGGCGCACTGATTAGAGTCGTCGCCGGTCTGGATCACGCCAGCAGCGAGGTTCAGGCGAGCGCTCTCAGCCCCGCGATCAAGTCAGACCTTCTTGCTCGCCTCGCAGAAAAGCTGCAGCAAGCTGAAACGGCGCTAAATCTCGCTCTCGGGGTTAGTTTGACTGCGGATGTTTCCTCCGACGGCAAACCCGACGTTCATCTGGTCAAAGAAGCCGACGCACTAACTGCGGTTTCGCCGGGCCAGGAATTTCTGGTGCACCTAACCTTCCACAATGGCTCGAAACAGCCGATCGTGATCGATCACATCAAGCTCGAAGTCCCGCAGGGATGGAACACGATCAACGGCAAAACTCGGCCGGAGACCGTCCAGCCAGGAGAAGATCTGCATGCAGACTTCCGGCTGCGCGTGCCGAACGACGCTGAGTACACGAAACCTTACTGGCATCGCGACAACCCCGAGACCGACAGCGTCAATCACGTTGACAATGAGAAATATGCCACGCTTCCCTTCCCGCCTCCGCCGCTGACGGCGCGGGTTGAGTATTCAGTGGCGTCCTCCGGATCGCGTACCTACAACGGAATCACCGCGGTCGTGGTAACGCCCTTTCTCGACGATCAGGGCAAGGCAACTGTGCGCCCTCTGGCTATCGTGCCGGCATTCTCCGTCGAACTGGAGCCCGGAACTCAGGTCATCTCAACCCACAACGGCTCGATTTCCACCGTCAAGGTCGGCGTGACCAGTAATCTCGCCCGCGAATCGCACGCCACTTTGCGCCTGGAGTTGCCTGCGGGCTGGCGCTCCGAACCAGGGCAGCTGGCGGTTGCGCTGACGCAACGCGGGGAGAAGCAGGACTTCCAGTTCAAGATCGTCCCCGCGGGATTGAAGGAGGGCAGGGCGACGCTGCGCGCCGTCCTCGACTCCGCAGGCCGACAATTTGCCGAGGGATACACCCTGATCACGCGCGACGATCTCGGTGCTTTCTATTATTACGAGCCGGCACGCCAGCGGGTCAGCATCGTCGACGTTCAGGTTCCGCACGATCTGAAAGTCGGCTACATCATGGGAGCGGGCGACGATATCCCGACCGTGCTCACGCAGGTTGGCCTCGGTGTGAGCATGATTCCAGCCGAAAAACTCGCCGATACCGATCTCGCGCAGTTTGGCACCATCGTGGTCGGCATCCGCGCCTACGATACGCAGAAGGATGTGGTCGCCAACAACAAAAAACTGCTCGCCTTCGTCTCGGCTGGAGGAACCCTGGTTGTGCAGTACAACACCAGCGTGGGTGACTTCAATGCCGGCAAGTTCACTCCTTACCCGGCCGAGTTGAGCCGCGATCGCGTTTCGGTGGAAGAAGCTCCGGTCAAGATTCTCGCGCCGGATGACTCCGTCTTTCATTATCCGAACGTGATCACGCAGCGCGATTTCGACGGCTGGGTGCAGGAACGCGGATTGTATTTCATGGATAAGTGGGATGAGCATTTTAAGCCGTTGCTCGCCTGCCATGATCCGGGAGAGGACGAACAGGAAGGCGGGTTGCTGCGCGCCCGGTACGGCAAAGGCACGTATATTTATGCGGCCTATGCCTTCTTCCGGCAGCTGCCGGCGGGCGTCCCCGGCGCCGTGCGGCTGTATGTGAACCTGCTGAGCGCGGGACACGAGAAGCCGTAAGTCGTTGCGAGTATCGTGGTGTCGGTAAAGTACGGCGGGAAACCGCCTGGCACTTGATCCATCCCACGCATGGGCTTTCCAATAAAACCAGACACGAGTTCCCCTAACCTGATCCGCGGCATGGGGCTGGGCAGCGCGACCGCGCTGAACATGATCGACATGATCGGCGTTGGACCGTTTATCACGATGCCGCTCATGATCAGTACCATGGGCGGCCCGCAGGCTATGCTGGGTTGGGTGGTTGGAGCGCTGTTTGCCGTCTGCGATGGTCTGGTCTGGGCCGAACTCGGCGCCGCCATGCCCGGCTCCGGCGGTTCCTACCGTTATTTGCGCGAGACTTACGGCCCACAGAAACTGGGGCGCCTCATCTCGTTCCTGTTTATCTGGCAACTTTCCTTCAGCGCTCCGCTTTCCATCGCTACCGGATGTATCGGCCTGGCCGGATACGCCGCCTATTACTGGCCCGGCCTGGAAACGGTCTACGCGCACCACGAAGCCGCCCTCCACGTGCCCTGGGTCGGAACAGTGCAAGCCAGTTGGATTGTCACTCCCGGAACCTCGATTGCCATCGCCATCTGCCTCTTTACCATGCTGTTGCTTTACCGCCGGATCACCGTTATCGGCCGGCTCTCCAAGATCCTCTGGGTCGGCGTGATGGGCACCATCGGCTGGATCATCTTTGCCGGCCTTACGCACTTCAATGCCGCCAGAGCCTTCGACTTCCCTCCCGGCGCCTTTACTCTCTCGCACGGATTTCTAACCGGCCTCGGCGGCGCGATGCTGATCGCCACCTACGATTACTGGGGCTACTACAACGTCTGCTTTCTCGGGGATGAAATCGAGAACCCGGCACGCAATATTCCGCGCGCCCTGTTGCTTTCCATTCTGCTGGTGGCCTGTCTATACATCGTGATGAACGTCTGCATCCTCGCGGTCGTGCCCTGGCGCGAGATGCTGCAGTCGGGACAAAACAATAACCAGCTGTACGTCGTGTCCCTGTTCATGGAGCGGATTTATGGCAAACCGGCCGCGCGGCTGGTGACCGCGCTGGTCATGTGGACCGCATTCGCCTCGGTGTTCTCGCTGATGCTCGGATACTCCCGCGTTCCCTACGCCGCGGCGAAAGACGGCAACTACTTCCGCGCCTTTGCCAAGATCCATCCCGTTTACCGGTTTCCATACGTCTCGCTGCTGGCGCTGGGCGTGGTTGCCGCCGCGTTCTGCTTCCTCCGGCTGAAAGATGCCATCGCCGCCCTGGTTGTCATCCGCATCATCGTGCAATTCCTCGTGCAGGCCATCGGCCTGATCGTCTTGCGCATTCGACGTCCCGACATGCCACGCCCATTCCGGATGTGGCTGTATCCTCTGCCCGCGCTGGCGGCCAGCGCGGGATTCCTGTTCATCCTGTTCAATCGAGAGAATTGGCAAAAAGAGGTCCGCTACGCCGCATTGATATTGATGGCGGGCGTCGTGATCTATATGATTCGGGCGTGGAAAGAGGGCACCTGGCCGTTCGCCGCATCGGCCAACGCCCAGGGAGTCCAATCTTGAACAAAATGGGAGAGCCTTCCATGAGAAGAGTTTTGGCATGCCTTGCCTGCGGAGTGTTGGTGCTGACCATCGCTGCCACCGCACAAATGAACAAGCCGAAGGAACATCGCACCGTGACGCAGATCCTCAACGGCTCGGTCAGCAATCTGGAGAATGAGTTCGTTCCCGCTGCCGACGCCATGCCGGAAGACAAGTACGGATTTGCCCCGACCAGCGGCGAGTTCAAAGGCGTGCGGACTTTCGCTCAGCAGATCAAGCACGTGGCTGCCGTGAATTACTTGCTCGGCTCGGCAATTCTGCAGGAAAAACCGCCGGTCGACATAGGCGGCGAATCAGGCCCGGCCTCGATGACGAGCAAGGCCGATATCATGAAATTCCTGAAGGACTCGTTCGCCTACGTGCACAAGGCCATCAACACCATCGACGACAAAAACCTGATCGAACCGGTCAAAAGTCCGTTTGGTGAAGGCATGGTGAGCCGCCTTGGGCTGGCTGCGGGCGTCAGTTCCCACGGTTTCGATCACTACGGGCAGATGGTCGAGTATCTGCGAATGAATGGAATCGTGCCGCCGGCCAGCCGGTAGCCAAAGGCGGAAAGCACCGGGTGCTTAGCCGAGCGCAGTGAACCGAGCCGTCGTCTCGGCCATCAGGGCGCGCCAATGCTCGTCGAAGGTGACGTGGGGTTCTTTCACGAAGCGCGCAGGATACGAATCGAGCGCCCGGAGAAAGTTCTCCATCTCACGGCGCGCCTGCTCATTCCCCGCCGAACGTGTCGCTCGGGCAACTTTTTGATGCTTCGTCATGGCTGCTGACCGGCACCGCCTCGCACGCGCAATGAAGCGCGGGGACGAGCGTGCCGTCTCCTCTAAGAACATCCGGCTCATGATTATCTTTCGGTGGGGAAGGGCTCTAAACTAGCCCCGATCGTTTCTGCCGTAAATGGCACTTCCGGGCTAAGGTGAATGCCGTAGGCCGCAAGACCGGGATTAGCTCTGCGAAGCCCGTGCTCCGCGCAGTGTGATCTTTGTCGAGATCAGTTCCGTGGCCAGTCCGCGCTCCGCGAGGTGCCTCGCCACTGCTCCCCGCGCCTTGGTTATCGAAGCCCCGGGATTGAGGAAGAGCAGCACCGATGGTCCGGCGCCGCTCAGTACCGCCCCCAGGATACCGTCTCTGCCCTTTAGCTCCTGCAATGCCGGCAGCAGCGGACACAAATTCGCGCGATATGGCTGGTGAATGCGGTCCTGGAGAGCGCCAGGCAGAAGCTCGGGCCGTCCCTGCAGGAAAGCGGCCAGCAGCAGCATGGAATTCTGTACGTTCGTGACTGCATCGGCGCGTGAGTATTGCGCCGGAAGCACGCGCCGCGCTTCCTCCGTCGACAAGCTCTCGCGAGGGACGGCCAGTAGCAGCGGCCACTTTCCTTTCGGCCGGACCGATACTACCTGAGCCTCGGCTTCTCCGGACATGCGCGCTACCGTGAAACCGCCCATCCAGCAAGCGGATGCATTGTCAGGATGATGTTCCCGGCGCGAGGCTTCGCCGACAATCTGCGCGTCACTCCATCGCAACCGGCCGAAATGAACTGCCAGAGCGATTCCTGCCAATCGAGCGGCTGCGGAGGAGCCGCAGCCCTTGCCGATGGGAATCTCGTTCGCGATGCGAAGTGCCAGCGGTACAACCGGCCGGGCGCTGGCCTGCAGAACTTCGCGGTAGGTCTCGAGGATCAGGTGGTCTTCCAACTTGCCGCAGATGTCGGAATCGCGCCCGGACGCGCGAATGGAAAACTCCGTGGCGTGGCGAGCATCAATGCGAATGTAAAAATCCATCGCCAGCGCGGCCGCATCAAATGCCGGGCCGAGATTGGCCGACGTCGCCGGGAGCGCGATTCGCAGCGGACGCTGCTTCAGCGTTTTCTTCTTCGATAGCTTGTTCGGTCGCATGGTTTCACTCAGGACTTCTCCGCTCGCTCCAGCGCTCCAAGCACCGCATCCAGCGTGGCATCGAGCACGACCGGCGGCCGGCGCAGGGACGCCAGTTCCGCGCCACTCTCCCCGGCGATCGCGTTGAAGAGTTCGCCGCGATGAAATTCAATGGTGAAGTCCGGATCCTTCAGCAGATTTCCCGTCAACACCAGCACAACGGTTTCGTCGGGCCTCACGAACTTCTGTTGGACCAGTTTTTTCAGGCCGGCCAGAGTCACGGCAGACGCGGGCTCGCATCCGATTCCTTCCGCTCCGATTTCCGCCTTGGCTTGGGCGATCTCGATTTCTGTCACCTGTTCGCAAGCGCCGCCAGTCGCCCGGATCACGTGCACCGCTTTCTTCCAGGAAGCCGGATTTCCAATCCGGATCGCGGTAGCCCGCGTCTCCGCGCGCACGCTGACGAGGCGTTCGCCGTTGGCCTCGCGCAAAGTGCGCAGCAACGCGTTCGCGCCCTCCGCCTGAATCACCGACAATTTCGGCAGGCGGGAAATCAGCCCGAGTTCCCGCATTTCGAGCAACGCTTTCCCGATGGCCGAACTGTTGCCCAGGTTGCCTCCAGGCACAATGATGTGGTCCGGGGGCTGCCAATCCAGCTGTTCCAGAAGTTCCAGCGCAACCGTCTTCTGCCCTTCCAGCCGAAACGGATTGATGGAGTTCAGTTGATATACCGGCGCGCGCTGCACAAGTTCCTGCAGCAGCCGAAGACATCCATCAAAATCAGCGCGCAACTGGCAGGTGAGAGCGCCATAGTCGAGTGCCTGGGACAACTTGCTCCACGAAATTTTTCCCTCTGGAACCAGCACGAGGCTTTTCATCATGCCGCGCGCCGCGTACGCCGCCATCGACGCCGAGGTGTTGCCGGTCGACGCGCAGCCGACCCAGCGGAATCCGGCTCGGCGGGCGAAGGTCGCGGCCACCGTCATCCCGGTATCTTTGAAAGAACCTGTCGGATTCATGCCTTGATGCTTCGCCAGCAGCCGTTCGACGCCCGAAAGCCGCGCGCAGCGCGGCATTTCATACAACGGCGTATCCCCTTCCCGCAGCGTGATAGCCTGCCGGTCGTCGTCGAGGCCGGGCAGCAATTCACGGAAACGCCAGACTCCGCTTAAGTCGATCGCATTCCATCCCAACCGCCGCTCCCGCCACGTCGTTTTCAACGTCTCAGCCTTCGGCTTGGCTTCTTTCCATCGCGGATAGGTGATTTCCAGCAAGTCGCCGCATTGCTGGCAACGGAAATCCTGGCTGGCCGTGTCGCTGAGATCGCCGCACGCGATGCAGCGGAAGCGAAACTCGGCTGGACGCACCGGCGGCGCGAAGGTCGAACTCGGAGGCATAGGTCGGTCTATCTCTTCTCCCGCAGATATTGGTCTGTCTTGTTGATCCAGTCGGCCCGTGGCGGCGCAAAGACATCGAGGTCCACCGTGTCTTCCAGCGCCTCGGCCTTGTGCGGCATGTGCGAGGGAATGCACAACGTCTCCCCGGCGTGGACCACGATTTCCCGGCCATCGATCCAGAACTTCAGCGCGCCTTCCAGGATGTACGTGACCTGCTCGTTATGATGGCTGTGCTCGGGAACGATGCATCCTTTCTTCAGGAGCACGCGGGCCAACATGATTTCCTGCCCGACCACGAATTGCCGCTGCAGCAGCGGGTTCAGATCTTCGAGCAGCACGCTGTTCCACGGAATGTACTGCAGCGCCGCTTTCGGTGCCGCCGCTTGGGCCGCCGCTCGTTTCGTGCGAGTGCGGGACTGCCCGAGCTTCGCCTTCGCCCTTCCGGTTTTCTTTTTCGCCTTCTTCTTCTTCGCCATAGTGTCTAGCCTGTGACTCTCGTTGCTGCTTCACAAACCTTTATACATGCCGCCGTCCACCAGCACCGTCTGGCCGGTGATATACGAGGCTCGTTCCGACGCCAGCCAGACGATGGTCTCGGCCAATTCCCTCGGCTGGCCGAGCCGCCGCAGCGGAACATCAGCCGCCCACGCATCGAATATCTCCTGTTCGGTTTTCCCCGAATCCGCCGACCGCGCCTTGGCCAGTTCCTTCAAGCGATCAGTCACTGTGAATCCCGGACCTACGTTGTTCACCAGGATTCCGTCTTTGCCAAATTCATTCGCCAGGCTCTTGACCAGCCCCACCACGGCGGACCGCACCGCGTTGGAGAGCACCAGATCGGCCACCGGCTGCTTGGTCGTGATCGAGGTGATGGTGATGATGCGCCCCCATCTCTTCTTCTGCATAAGCGGAATCACTTCCTGCGCGAAATACACCGTGCTGAGAAAGTTCAAATCAATCGCATGACGCCAATCCTCCGATGTCGTTGCCCGGAATCCTTTAGCCGGCGGACCTCCGGCATTGGTTACGCAGATGTCGACTCCGCCGAACCGGCCCACCACCTTCGCCACAAAATCATGCACGGCTTGGGGGTCGCCGACGTCGACTGCGTCGGCGAGGATTTCGGCTCCCTGCAGCGCTCGAATCCTGTCTGCGGCAGCCTCGATCCGCTGCTTGTTCCGCGCGCACATAGCTACGCGACAGCCTTCGGCGGCGAACGCTTCGGCCGTAGCCAAGCCCAGTCCCTGACTGGACGCCGCAACCACCGCGACCCGGTTTTTCAATCCCAGATCCATGCCAGATGGGCGAAGTGGGCATTATAAATGGTGCTGGATTCACTCTCACCAGAGCGGTTAGTCTTGGACGCAGCGAGGCCGCGATGAAACGTCCCAACCGTCGTCCGGAAACCGCCGCAGTCCGCGGCGCAACCGACCTGCAAAAGCAGAATCGCCCGGTCGCCACCCCGATCTATCAAACGTCGACCTTCGAGGTGACCGACAACGACGAACAGCAGCGAGTCACCACCACCGACCGCTACTACACGCGCTGGGGCAATCCGACAATCACCGCCGCCGAGCAGACGGTAGCCGCTCTCGAGGACGTGGAAGCTGCGCATGTCTTCGCCTCCGGCATGGGAGCGATCACCACCACGATCCTCGCGTTGCTCAAGGCCGGCGATCACATTGTGGCCCAGCGCGATGTCTATGGCGGCGTCGCCAAGTTCCTTTCCGGATGGCTACCCCGCCTGGGCATCGAAACCACTTTCGTGGAGACGACCGACTCTGCACAGCATGCGCGCGCAATCCGCCCGAATACGAAGCTGCTGTATCTGGAGTCGCCGACCAATCCCACGCTGCGCATCGTTGACATGAAGAAGGCTGCCGCGCTGGCGAGGGATCATGGCCTGATCAGTATGATCGACAGCACCTTCGCCACCCCGATCAACCAGCGACCGGCAGAGTATGGAATCGACCTGGTCATGCATTCAGGCACGAAGTACCTGGGCGGCCATGCCGACCTCACCTGCGGCGTCGTGTGCGGGCGGCGGGAATTGATGCAGCAACTCTGGGAGACGCGGACCACCCTCGGCAACTGCCTGGATCCCCACGCCGCCTGGATGCTGATTCGCGGCCTGAAGACACTAGCCGTGCGCGTTGCCCGCCAGAACGAAAACGCGCAGCGCGTCGCCGAGTTTCTGAGTCAGCACAAGAAAGTCAGGCGCGTGCATTACCCGTTTCTGCCGAACCATCCTCAGCATGCCATTGCGCGCCAGCAGATGCACGGCGGAGGGGGGATGGTCACGTTTGAGGTCGAAGGCACCGGCGCGGACGCATGCCGCGTCAGCGAAGCCATGCAATTGTTCACCCTGGCCACCAGCCTGGGAGGAGTCGAATCGCTGGTGTCGATCCCGGTGCTCACCTCGCATGCCATGATCTCCGCCGGGCAGCGCGCCGCTATGGGCGTCACCGATCAGATGGTGCGCCTGTCGGTCGGAATCGAGCACGCCGACGACCTGATCGCCGACCTGGAACACGCCCTCGTCAAAATCGGCGGACGGGTCAGCGTTCCCGTGGCGTCCCACGACGAGTCGTAAGGGTCCGTCAGTCGCCAAAAAATAAGCCCGGCCATGAAGGCCGGGCCTTTCAGTTCTGGTCCTACGTTTCGCTCAGAAGAGGAACTTCAGAGCGAGCTGAATAATACGCGCCTCATGGGCCCCGCCCGAATACAAGAAGTTCGTATTGGGGAAGGTATTCGTGCCCGAACCGCTGATATTGGCGCCGGCGCCAGCTTGTCCAGCGATCGGAAGCCACTCTTCGTGGTTGAACACGTTGAAGGCTTCTGCCCGGAATTCTAGGGCAGTGCTCTCCTTGATGGCAAAGTGCTTAAACAACGCCATGTTGAAGTTGATGAAGTCTGGATTCCGCAGATTGTTGCGGCCTGAGTTTCCAAACGTCAGCGCCGTCGGAACAGCATAGGCGTCAGGATTGTAGAACAGGCGACCGTACTGGTTCACAGTGTGCGGGGTATCGTTAGGATTCCCGACGACGTCGGCGAACGCCAGCGTACCCACTCCGTTGCCAACTCCGGCATTGTCGGCGGAGTAGACGACGCTGAATGGAGAACCGGTATCGAAAGTCATGATACCCGAGTATTGCCATCCTCCGAGGATCGTGTGGGTGAGGCCCGAACCGCGGAACACCGGAATATCCCAAACATAGCTGGCATTGACGATGTGGCGCTCATCGAAGTTCGAACTCGCCCGGTTGGCAGATGGGTTGTAGGTGTTCACGAAGCTGCCGTCATAGCGGTCCGAAGAATCGTCGATGGAATGGCTGTAGGTGTAAGCAAAGTCCAGCTCCAGACCGTGGGCGCTGCGTCGCATCAAGAATTGCAGAGCGTTGTAGTTCGACGATGCCGCGGTCTGAAGGTTCGTGATGTCTCCATATCCTGGGTAGGGGCGGAAGGGATCGGCAGCTGCAGGTACGCAACCTTCTGCAACAGCGACGTTCACCGCAGGCCCGTAAGGGATGCCGTTGGAACCCACATTGTACGGAACCGCGGCACCGCTCGGAGTGGTCGCGTTTTGGGGAACGAAATATGCGTCGGGATTTTGTCCGCACTCGTTTCCGGTAAACGTCTCACCTGCCTGATACGGGTTCGGCGAAGCCGGATACAGCTGATTTAGGTCCGTCACCCGAGTCAACTTCGTCCCTTTGCTGCCCACGTACGAGATCGTCGCCACCGTATTCGGTGCAATTTCGTGCTGCAGGTCCAGGTGCCACTGCTGAACATAAGGCCAGCGTGCCTTGGTCGGAATTGCGTTCACGCCCAGTGGAAACTGTGGCTGCGAGCTTCCTGATCCGATGTTCTCGTACCCGACGATGTTGTTCTGCTGGGCTGCATAGGCCGCCGGCGGAGAGTTCTCCAGAGACTCGGTATTGGCTTCGTTCCCGTTTCCATGTTCGTAGAAGATCCCGTAGCCGCCCCGGACCGCCGTCTTGCCGGTGCCAAATACATCCCACGCAAATCCCACGCGCGGCGCGGGATTAAACAGGTGACCAGTCATGCAGCCGACCGGCACTCCCGCAGTGACACCGCACTGTACGATTCCGTTAGGCAGATCCGTAACCGTTGGCAAGCCGTTGTCCACGGTTAGATTCGTCACGATATCCGACCCTGGATCCACACTGGTTTGGCCAGCGACATAATGAGCGGGATCGAAGTTGAACGCCAGGTGGTTCTTCTCGCGATACGTACCGAACAAGCTGAGACGTAGGCCCAGGTTCAGGGTCAATCGGCTGGTCACGTGCCAATCGTCCTGGAAATACGGCTCCAGCATCTTGTAGCTGTTGTGGTACTTGAGTGTCGTGTTTTGTTGACCGAAGGCATACATGTAACCCAGGAGCAGATCGGAGAATGGGTTCCCGGTCGTCACCGTTGCCTGGCTTGGATCAAATTGAATGTATCCCGGGTAGGAGCCGGCCGACAGTTCGCCACCCAGCTCGTTTTTTTGGATGTATTGGAAGTAAGCTCCGAACTGCAGGTTGTGTGAACCGATAAGCTTATTGACATTGTCACGCGCGCTATAGGTCGGGTTTGAGTTGTACGGGCCATTCGGAATGTAACCGGGGTCTTCGCCAAATCCTCCATAAACGCCCGCAGGATCGGTCAAGTTGATGCCCGGCATGACGCCTCGGTCCGCGCCTGCAAAGATCGAACCGAACGTCGTGCCGGAAGGCCTCTGCCAGTTCCCGAGGTCCACTAGCGAAATGTGGTCCGTCGTATAACTCGCCACAAACTCATTCAGTAGCGTTGGAGTAAACGTTGAGGACAGACGCGCTACCAGGCTGATACCCGGCCCGTTGAAATTGGTCTGTATCGTCGGGAAGCTGCCGGCATTTGTCCAAAGCGGCGTCTCCTCAATCTCGTCCCAGGAATCGTGGATGTAGTGGAAGGACACCCGTTCGTTGTTTGTGAGGTTGTGGTCAATTCTGAGAAGTTCCTGACGGTAGTTCGTCGGCTGGGATTCAATTTCATAGAACGCAGCCGACCCTGGGACCGTCGGATCCGAGCCGGGAGGGCCTGCATTCGGGGCTGGGATCAGACTAAGTAGAGCCTGCACGTTGGGATCGTTCGGATCATATGGCACCTGATTGCCCGGATAAGGATTGCCGGTATTCGGGTCAATCGGACAGTCGGCTGGCCCGAGCTGGCACACGTCGTTAAAATTGCCAGTTCGCTCAGCCGCAGTGGGGACCAACTGGTTGAAAGTGTAGGGCACACGATCGCGGCGCCACTCTTGCGACCAAAAAAAGAAGGTTTTGCTTTTGTTGGTGTTGTAAGCGCCGGGGATAAACACGGGGCCGCCGATGGTGTAGCCGAAGTCGTTCTTGTGGTACGGCGGGGCCGTCCCACCCTCGTCCCACCCGGGAGAATTGAATGCGTTGTTCCGCACAAACTCGTAAGCGTCGCCGTGAAACCGGTTCGTCCCCGACTTGGTTTCCACTTCGATCGTGCCGGAACCGTTCTTCCCGTACTGGGCGCCATAGTTCGAGGTAAGAACCTTGAATTCACCGATGGCATCCACGCTTGGAGTAACATTCAGCGTTCCGTTGCTCCCGTTGTCAAGATTGTCGCCGCCATCCAGTTCCCAGTTGTTGTATTCGACGCGACCACCGTTGATGCTGAACTGGTCATTCGCTGTGACGCCGACCCCGCCCTCATCCGCGCCGGTTTGATTGCTCACGCCGGGGACTAAGGTCACAAGTTGCTTGAAGTCGCGTCCGTTCAGCTCCAGTTGCGTGATCTCCTTGCCACTGACGGTCCCACTGAGGTCGGACGACTGCGTTTGCACCTCAGCGACGTCCGCGCCCTGCACCACAACCTCGGTGGTCACCTGGCCGACCTGGAGGCTGACATTCAGCCGCGCCTTTTGCGCAACGTCCAGTTTCACCCCCTTGGCCTGGTACTTCTTAAACCCTTCCGCGCTGACGGTCACATCGTAGCTGCCGATGGGAAGGGCCGCGAAAAGGTAGTCGCCACTTCCGTTGGTAGATGCAGTGCGGGTGATCCCATGCTCGGCATTCTCGATCGTGACTTGGGCGTTCGCCACAGCTGCGCCACTCTGGTCAGTCACCGTGCCGGTGATTTGAGCTGTATCTTGAGCCCACGCGGCTCCGCAAAGCATGAGAAGCGACAATCCTACCCATAACAGCGCACGATTTGGTTTCATGAACACGCTCTCCCATAAGCGCGGACAAATTTGCCGCGTTGGTTCATTCGGTCCTGGCATGTTGGCCCCGAGCCTCTCGGCTCCACAGCAAGAAACGCACCGGTATCCCGTTTGGAGTTGAGACCCGAGACGGGCTATTAAATCGTATGAATAGTGCTGTTACCGGGCATCCGCTGTCAAGAAAAAAGAACGGCGGCGCGTGCCAGACCAGAGTCTCGGCAAAACCGGTGCAAGACAGCAAAGTTTCCGCCGCCGGTCCCGGGTGGCCACGGGTCAACTTACCGAGCGCGTCGATTCGCGGACAACCAACTCCGGAGCCACCTTGCGGTGCAGGGCGCCGACGTCCCGCTTCTCCAGCACCGCGTTGATGCCGTCGAGCACGATCCCGACGGCGCTGGCTCCCATGGCCTCCATAGGCTGCCGGATCGTGGTTAGCGAGGGCGTGTAGATCGCCGAGGTCGCCACATCGTCGAAGCCGATCACCGAACATTGTTCCGGCACCCGGATGCCAGCGCGGTTCAGTGCCCGCACCGCCCCGAACGCGCTCATGTCGTCGAATGCCAGCAGCGCGCTGAACGGACGCTTCAGCCGAATCAGTTCTTCGGTGAGTTTCTGTCCCGCATCGAAGCTCGAAATCGGATCGCGGGATTCCGGCAGGTCCAGGATCAGGCGGGAATCCAGTTCGAGTTTGCAGGCCCGGGCACAGTTCCGGATGCCTCGCCAGCGCGGCGAGCTGTCGGTCAGCGAACGCGGGCCGCGGATGAAGGCGATTTTGCGATGCCCCAGCGAGTGCAGGTGTTCGAGCGCCAGCCGGCCGCCCACTTCGTTATCGACGATGACCGAACTGATCGTGTCGGTCTCGAGTTCGCATCCGATCATGGCCGTGGGAATGCTGCTTTTTTCCAGATCGCCGAGCAGGTTGATGTCGAGAAAAAGCCAGTTGGCCAGCACGATGAGGGCTTCGATGCGCCGGTCGAGCAGCATCTCCAGATACCGCTCGAAACGGCTGCGCTCGTTGTGCACGTCGGTCAGGATGGGCAGGTACGAGGCCTGGTACAGCGTATTTTCGATCCCGCGCAGCACCAGTGTGCAATACGGGTCGGTCATGTCGAAGACCATCACCCCGACTGTGTGGCTGCGCTTGCTGCGCAGAGAGCGCGCAAATTGGTTGGGACGGTAGCCGAGCTTCTGCGCGGCGCGCTCGATCCGCTTCTTGGTCGCCGCCGGGATGTACCGCGCCAGCGGCGCGTTATTCAGGACGATCGACACCGTGGTCGAAGAGAAACCGCTTTCCTTCGCCACATCCCGAATCGTCACCATCGCCGCACGTACGTTGGAGCGAGATCCAGCTGCTTGTTCCAAATTCGAGATCACGTATTACTCTCGAGCACCGCTTGAATTCCAGTGATCGCTGGCGGACACTACAGCAGAGACCAATCCGAGTGTCAAGCGCGCGAATCACTTTGCCGTTAGTTCTCTTGCTACCGCTGGGCATCGCCTCGCTGGCAGCGCCGATGCAGCAGGCGCCGTCGTCGGCCGATTCCAGCCGTGCTTCCACCGCCGCAAATCAGGCGACGACCAACGATCCCGCCCGGCTCTTTCAGGATGGACAACAGGCGCTGAGTCATGCGCGTCTCGACGACGCCGAGCGCGATTTTCGCGCTGTCCTCGCACTTGATCCGCGCGCCGGCGCAGCTTACGCGAACCTGGGCGTCATTCATATGCGGAAGAAACAGTGGGCCTTGGCTCTCGCCGACCTGCAGAGGGCCGAGCGCATGATGCCCCAGGTGGCCGGGATCCGCCTTAATATCGGACTCGCGTACTACCACCAAAACGAGTTCCTGAAGGCGATCCCGCCTTTCGAGTCGGTGGTCCACGATCAGCCCGACGCACTCCAGCCGCGGTATCTATTGGGCCTCTGCTACTTTTTCGCCGAACGCTGGACGGATGCGGCTTCCACGCTCGAACCGCTCTGGGCGCAGGAATCCGGGCAGTTCCCCTACTTGTACGTTCTCTCGAACGCGGCTCACCGCGCCGGCCGCAAGGATCTCGACGATCGCGCTACCGCGCAACTCATTCGGCTCGGCGACGGAACACCCGAGTACCATTTGTTTGTCGGCAAGTACTACCTGAACCTGGAGCAGGCCGACCAGGCCATGACGGAGTTCCAGGCAGCAGAAAAGGCTGATCCCAGACTCCCCTTCGTCCACTTCAATCTTGGTCTCGCTTATCTCAAAAAACAGGATTATCCCCACGCGCGTCAGGAATTTCTGAAGGATGCGGCGGTCGAGCCAGATCTCAGCCTGAACTACGACAAGCTCGGCGACGTCTACTGGCTCTTGCAGGATGACGCCAACGCCGAGCGGAGTTATCGCGAGGCGCTCCGCCGCGATCCACGCCTCGTCAGTTCCCGGCTGGGCCTGGCTAAGATCTACGAGCATGAAAAGAAATATGCCCAAGCTCTCGCCGAGACAACGGCGGCGGAGAAAATTGACCCCTCCCGCTCCGACGCCCATTACATGCGGGGACGGCTGCTGCTCCAGATGAATCGCAAAGATGAGGCCAAGAAAGAGTTGGACGCCGCGAGGAAAATCGACATCGAACAATCGGGTCACCCGGCACCCCAGGCAGGCACCGTTCCCTCCCCGGAGCTGCTGCAGGACCCGCAGTGATAGACTTTTGCCGCTCCAGTTCTCGACCTCAGCACCAGAACCGCGTTAGAACGTCGCCACAGGAGGTCTGAATCATGAAACGCACTCTGAAAATCCTCGCGATTATCGTCGGCATCCTCATCGTCATCGTTGTCGCACTTCCCTTCTTCATCAACGTGAATGCCTTCCGCCCAAAGCTGGAATCGGAACTCACGGGAGTGCTGGGGAGACAGGTCAGCGTCGGGAATCTCTCCCTTTCCCTGCTCTCTGGAGGAGTCACCGCCGACAATATCGCCATCGCTGACGATCCGGAATTCAGCAAAACGCCATTTGTGCAGGCAAAATCGCTGAAAGTGGGCGTGGAACTGATTCCGCTGATCTTCTCGAAGACTCTCAACGTCACCAACCTGACTTTGGACGACCCACAGATCAGCCTGGTGAAGTCCGAAAACGGCCAGAAATGGAATTTCTCCAGCCTGGGTAGCAGTAGCCCGACGTCGGCCTCCGGGCCGTCATCGCCAACTGCACCCGCGCCTGCGCAAAACACAGCTTCCCCCGCTCCCGCGGCTGCGCCATCCTCGGGCGGTGCTCCGAGCATCTCCGTGGCAAAGCTGCAAGTGAAAGACGGGGAGCTTACGGTTTCGCGCGCCGGGTCTTCCGAGAAGCCCAGAGTTTACGATAAGGTTGATATCGAAGTAACAAATTTCTCCTTCTCGTCCTCCTTTCCCTTCAAGATCACGGCGCAGTTGCCGGGGAAAGGCAGCCTTGACCTTACAGGAGAAGCCGGCCCGATCAATCCCACGAACGCAGCCTTCACCCCTTTCAACGCCAAAGTTTCCGTGCGGAACCTGAATCTTGCAGAATCAGGCTTCATCGATCCGGCTTCGGGAATCTCCGGTATCGCCGATCTCGACGAGACTTTGAGTTCCGACGGCCACGACGCCAAAACCAATGGAGCGCTGAAAGCTACGAATTTACAGGTTGCCCAGAAGGGTCATCCCGCCGGCAGACCGGTCCAGGTTACCTACGCTCTGGTCTATGATCTGGCGAAGGAGAACGGCTCGATCAACCAGTGCGACGTCGCCATGGGCAAAGCCGTCGCGCATGTAACCGGAACCTACGATACCGGCGGGAAAGTCACGGCCGTCAACCTGAAGGTAAACGGGGATGGCATGCCCGTCGACGATCTCGAGGCAATGCTGCCGGCCTTGGGCGTCATATTACCTCCCAAGTCAACCCTGAAAGGCGGCGACGTCAACACTCACCTGGCGGTCGTCGGCCCCGTTGATAAGCTGGTTACTACGGGAACCGTTCAGCTGCAGAACTCATCGCTGGCAAATTTCGACCTCGGTTCCAAGCTGTCGGCCGTCTCTGCGCTGGCTGGCAAGAAGACGGGGAACGATACAACCATTCAGAACTTCAGCTCCGACGTCCGCGTAGCTCCGGAGGGCACGCAGGCGAACAACATCAATCTGAACGTCCCTGCCATCGGAGTGCTGACCGGCGCTGGAACCGTCAGCCCTGCGAACGACCTCGCTTTCAAGATGAATGCCAACGTCGCAGGCCTCGGCGTTCCGTTTTCAATCTCTGGCACGACCTCTGATCCAAAGTTTGTGCCCGATGTGAAGGGGATGGCAACGGGACTCCTGAAGAATGCTCTCGGAGGTAAGAACGCGAGCCAACAGAATCCGCTGAGCGGTCTCTCAGGCTTGTTCAAGAAGAAGCCGCACTAGCCGTTGGCTGCGAATGGCTGCACCGTCCGGCGGTCGGCTTCGCTTTGCGCACCCGGAGCCATTTGCTTCTAAGGAATACTGATTTTATTATTGTGCAATGAGCACTGGCACAACGGCGACCATTGCCGAGGGCTTGGGCCGTTATTCGATCGGCGAAAAGCTGCGTTCCCTGCGTCTGCGGAAAGGCATGGGATTGGTCGAACTCGGCCGCCACACAGGGCTTTCCGCCGCACTGCTCTCCAAACTCGAGCGCGCGAAACTGTTTCCCACGCTGCCAACTCTGCTGCGCATCGCCATGGTTTTCGGGGTGGGCCTCGATTACTTCTTCACCGACGAGCGCAAGCGCCGTGTGGTGGGAATCACGCGCAAGCCGGAACGCGTGCGCTTCCCTGAGCGCCCCGGCAGCCAGGACATTCCCTACTATTTCGAGTGTCTGGACTACCGCGCCACCGAGCGCAAGCTGAGCGCCTATCTCGCCGAGTTCCAGGAGTTGCCCGGCGAAAAAGCCAAGGCCCATCAGCACCCTGGCGTAGAGTTCCTTTATGTCATCAAGGGCTCGCTATCGCTGAAGATCGGTGGTGACGAATTCGTGCTTGACGCCCAGGATTCCATCTATTTCGATTCTGCCGTGCAGCACAGCTATCGCAGGCGCGGAGGTAAGCCCTGTACTGGTGTGATCGTTACAGTACCCTGATTCCGGCAAGCATAGCCCGGCATCGCTGGCCACCAAGCCGACCTGGCTCGGTTTCGGCGCAACTTATTTGGATTCAGTGGCTTTCGCCGTGTCGCGATTACTTTCGTTACTATTGTGCAGGGCAAGGTAACTCAAATTGGGTCAGTGCTCGCTTGCGACTGCCGTTACCTAGTCCGTGAGGCCGGTCACAGGCAAAATCGATGGAGGTGGCGTGTCGCACGGCGTTGGTGCGCAACCTCTGAAGCTCCGTGTCCGCTTCGTTCTCCGAAAGGCAGATGAGCATTGCGGTAAAACCTCGGCCCTCGCTGGAAAGCCAGCATTTCCACGTGGTGGTGATTGGCGGCGGGATCAATGGAGTCGCCATCGCGCGGGAGTGTGCCCGCGCGGGCAAGCGCGTGCTTCTGGTCGAGCAGAACGATTTCGGATCCGGCGCCACCAGCCGCTCAACGCGCATCATTCACGGGGGCCTGCGCTACCTCGAGCACGGCGAGATTGATCTGGTCCGCGACTCGGTTCGCGAGCGCGACCGCCTGCTGCGCGAGCGTTCGCACCTGGTCCACCCCGCGCACTTTCTCTTCCTGCTCAATGAGCAAAGTCAGCGGAGCGCGTTGAAAGTCCGCGCCGGACTCTGGCTCTACCAGCGCATCGCCGGCAGGAAATCCGCCGACCTGGGTGAAATGGAATCCAAGCGCGTCGAGCGCGCCCTGGATGCCGGGCATCAGTGGACGATCTTCAATTATGAGGACGCCCAATGCGAATTCCCCGAGCGCCTGGTCGCCGAGTGGCTCACTGAAGCGGTCGAAGCGGGCGCCGTCGTGCGCAACCATTGCGAGGTACTCGCCGTCGACGTCACCCATGGGCGTGCCCGCGGCGTCTTGCTCCGCGACCGGGTGTCGGGCAAGGATCAGCGCGTCGACGCCGCCTGGATCATCAACTGTACCGGGCCCTGGGCCGATCGCGTCTGTCAGCGTTCCTCGGTGCGGACCAGCTCTCCGATGCTCGGCGGCGTTCGCGGATCGCATATCGTGCTGCCGCGTTTTTCCGGCGCCCCGGCCGCCGCTCTTTATGCCGAGGCCGCAGACGGGCGCCCCATCTTCGTACTGCCCTGGAATGACCAGATGCTGGTGGGCACCACGGAAGTTCCCGACAGCGGTGATCCCGCCCGGACTGCGCCCTCGAATGAAGAAATCGAATATCTGTTGCGCGCGGTCAAGCAACTGTTTCCCAGGGCCAAAATCGCCGAGCACGACATCAAGTACGCCTTCGCGGGAGTACGCCCGCTGCCCCACTCTCCCGGGAATAAGCCATCGGCCGTCACTCGCCGCCATTTCCTGCACGATCACTCCGACGACGGCGCTTCCCGTCTGATTTCGGTCATTGGAGGCAAACTCACGACCGCGGCTTCGCTGGCGCGTGAATGCGCCCGCAAGATCGGTCTGGACGTGTCAGAGCCCAAGACGGTCGCGGTCGGACCGGGAACCGCCCTCGATCCCTTGCTTGATCAGGAAGTTCTCGAGATCGCCCGCGCCGGATCGGTCAGCGAGGAAACAGCCCGCGGCCTCATGGAGTGGCATGGACGCCATGCCATCGACATTGCCCGCATGGCACTGGTCAGTGCCGAGCTTCGCGCGCCCATCTGCCCCCACACCTCGCACATCATCGCGGAAGTCGTCGAGGCCTATCGTAAGGAGCACGCAGTCAATATGGGAGATGTCCTGTTGCGCCGCGTTCCCGTAGCCCTCGGCGCCTGCTGGTCGGAGTCGTGCAGCCGCGAAGCCGCTCTCCGCATCGGCGCCGTGCTCGGCTGGAATGAGCAGGCGCTGGGAGCCCATCTGGAATCCTTCGAGATGGAGCGCACCGCCTTCCTGCGGCGCCCGGCGCGCCATTCGTCCGCTCTGGAAGCGGCCGCCGACTAGCGATATTCCAACGCCCGAGACCCGCCATTCTGGCTGACGGCTATAGCAACCCGCCAGTCTCGATCGCCAGAATATTGAGCGCCATCTCCAGTTTCGTGATGGCCGCACCCAGTTCCGGATGGTTCTTTCCGATTTTCTCCTGCAGGTCTTTCAGGATCTGGCGAGCATTCGCAATATGCGTGATTGCGTCGTTGGCATTCTGGCCAGGCTCGGGTCCGCTCTTCGTTTTCATGCCGATTCTCTCCGCGCGGCTGTCGCTTGTGCAAGCCTCGCTTCTATTCTATGCATCCGAGCGTATGCGTGCGTCGGGGAGCGCAGGGCCTCGAAGACCCCTTCCCTATCCATGCGGTCTGGAAGCGACTGGGCGGCTCAGTGCCCGGCAAAGTCGGGTTGTGTTGTCCGAGATGATGCCGTCAATCTGCCATTCGGCGAAACGCATCATGAGCGTCACCGCATTCACGGTCCACACCAAAACCTTTTTCCCACTTCCGTGTGCCTCCTGAATGAGCCTTCGGTCAGTGAGGCTCTGGTTCGCGATCACATACATGATTGGGAATTGATTCCACCGGCGCAACTGCCCCTTGGTTTCACAGATCAAGCCCAGGGGAATTGTGGCGTCAGCTTTATGCACCACCTCCAGCACCTCGGGGAGAAAGGAGGACACGACAAACCGTGGTGGCTTGTGTCGTCTCAACGCATCGATCACGGCCGTTTCCAGTCCTCCTACTTTCAGTTCGATATCCAGAAACGCGGCTTTGTATCGCTCCAGAACCTGCCCCAGGCGGGGCAAATCTGACAGGCGCCCCGCGCTGGCGCGGCTGACTTCGATACGGCCAAACTTGGGATCGTGGCAGACCACTGCTTCCCCATCCGCCGTCAGGCGCACGTCAAATTCAAAGCCATCGCAGCCGTCGGCGAGTGCGCGGTCAAACGACGCCGGAGTGTTTTCACGGAGGGATCGCACGGCGCGCGCGCCGCGGTGGCCGAGCAGAAGCGGGCGATGCATGGTGCGGATCAGTCGAGATCGAAGTCCCGGATCGGCTTTCCGGTATCGGGCGTTTCCTTGGCTTTCTTCAATGCTTCCTGGAATTTCTTCTCCAGCAAATCCGAGGCGTGCTTCTGCGCTTCGACCGATTGCTGGAAGATGGATTCGCGCCGGCTGTCCTGCTCCCGCATGGCCTTGGCGGCCGCTTCCATATCGCTGAAGGTCTTGGGCTTCACCGCCGGAGTGTGCGCAATCACCGCCCGCGTTGCCGTGTCGATCTTCAGTACAGCGCTGCAACACGGACAGGTCACTTCAAAGTTGGGAGGACTCTTTGCCATCTGAGCGAATCATACCGCAAAACGCCATTGCGGTGGATGCGGCCGTCCTCACCGCTGCAGCTTGATCGGGAAAATGTGGAGCAGGTTCAGCATCTCCCACCCGAGCAGGAAGACGGAAACGATGACCACCATCACTGCCATCATTTCGCCAAAGCTGAGGCCGCGCCGCCCCGGCTCGAACCGCTTGGCGGCCAGACTCAGAATATTCAGCGTGGCGAATCCGAAAACCACGGCCCACAGAATGTTGTAGACGTCCTGCCGCGGGCTGCGATACAGGAGCGCCACTGCTACCCCAAAGACCACAGCCGCGTTCGTGCGCAGCCCGACATACGCTGCCAGGGCTGCGCGCGTCGTGCGGGTAAAGCTTGTGATCACGACTGCGGGAAATGACATGGCGTGCATCGGACCAGCCCCGGTAACAGGCCAGCGCTGGCGCTGCATTGGATATTACACTGTAGCCCTCCGCTGGTCACGATTCCGACCTGCCTCGATCTCTCCTGACCCTCTGCTCGAACCCCCAATCCTTGGTTAATATGGATCATGGTCCAACCCCGCTTCATTTTCTTCGATGTCGGCAATACTCTCCTGTTTCCCAACCGGGAGCGCATGCTGGCGCCGCTGTCCTCGGACCGTCATCCTACGCTGGCGCAATGGCAGGCTTTGGAACGCCGCACGAAACAGGAATTCGACGCGGGCATGCTCGGCGGTAAAGTCGATCGTGGCTTCTGGTGGACCTTCCACACGTATCTGCTCCAGCAAATCAACGGCCTCGACGGAGGCGTTCGCGATCGTCTGGTCGAAAACACACAGAACTCGGCCAACTGGGATCAGATTCTTCCCGGCACCCGGGAAGCCCTCGAGCGGATCGGCAGACGCTATGCCATCGCTGTGATTTCGAACGCCGACGGACGAATCGATGCCGTCTTACGCCGCTGTGGCATCGCCGATTGCTTCGCCAGCATCACCGATTCCGGGATTATCGGCCATGAGAAGCCGCATCCGGCAATCTTCGAAGCCGCCCTGCGCACAATGAACGCGACTCCGGCGGAGAGCCTGTATGTGGGCGACGTCTACTCCGTCGATTACGTTGGCGCCACGAATGCGGAGATGCAGGCGGTGTTGTTCGACGTGGCCGGCGCTTACCGCGGGCGCGAGTTCCCGCGCGTAGAATCTCTCGTCGAACTCGAAGACTGGCTGGCCCAATAACACCATTCGATCACTGGGGGATTTTTGCATGTTTGACTCCGCGCGGTTTTTCCTTTTCCTGACGGCGGCCGTATTGCTAGCTATCGCGCCCGGCCCGGGCATGCTATACGTTCTCGCCCGCTGTCTTGCTGGCGGCAGGCGCGAGGGAGTGCTCTCCGCCATCGGCACGTTTTTCGGAGGCATGGTGCACGTCTTCGCCGCCGCTCTTGGAATTTCCATCGTGCTGGCCAGATCGGCCGCCGCATTCGCGACCGTCAAATACGTGGGCGCGGCCTATCTCTGCTTTCTCGGGGTGCGCATGATCCTCGACGCCCGCAAAGATGACACCTCGCTGGACGCCATCTCTACTCTGGCTACGTCGCGTCGCAATCCCCTCTGGCAAGGGGTCGCGACCGAAGTTCTGAATCCCAAGACCGCGCTGTTCTTCCTCTCGTTCATTCCGCAGTTCGTCAACCGCTCACAAGGACATGTCTTCCCGCAGTTCGTGCTGCTGGGATCGATCTCGGTTGCGATGAACACCACCGCCGACCTGCTCGTCATCGCCATGGCCGGCCCGCTCGGAGAGCGCATTCGCTCTTCCGCCAGGTTCCGCCGGCGCCAGCGGACGGTCACCGGCGCCATCATGATTGGTCTCGGAACCTACTTGGCCGCCAGTGAAGGGAAATAGGCTGGTATTTCGCCAGAGTCAACCCAATCGCATTCGAAAAGCGATCGGCTGTCCTAGCTCATAGCTCCACAATCTGATGATCGTGGCAGTCGGAGCGCATGGAGTCGTAGATCTGGCGGAGAAACTCGCGGCCATACTTGGCCACGAAGTACATGCCACCGATGCCGCGTTCCTGCAAGCCTTTCTCCGGATACAGGGCCTGGCTGAGGAGATCGGCGTGCCGCGCCACGAGTTCGCTCTTTTGCAGCTCCGCCCGCGCCGCCTGGGAGTAGATCTTCTCGAACTGATGCTGCATCTTTGAGCGGCTTGTCTCGGCAGCATCGACCAGCGTGCGATCGAGCTTGGCCAGTTTCTCCTGGATCGCGGCCAGACTTGCGTCCAGCGACTTCTTCGCCGACTCGAACGCCGCCTGCAGATCGCTGGGCAGGCTGTTTGCAGCCAGCTTGCGCCGCAGCCCTTCCGGACCGCTGAATACATCCGTCAGCCGGATTCCGTGTTTTTCCAGCAGACGCTGCATCTTCGCTTCCACGATCGTCGCCGAATATCGCGGCACGATCGGCGTGACCCGGCCGGCGAGAGCCTCGTAAACCGCTCCCGCCTGCGCGAAATAGGCGGCTTCCGCCGCGCCGCCCGTGTAGACCAGCGTCGGCAGAAGATAGTCCTGCACCACCGGGCGAAGCAACACGTTCGGACTGAACTGCTCCGGTGCCGCCTGAACGCGCTTTAACAGTTCGGCGCGAGAGATCTTCTCCGCGTCGTCGTCTCCGCCGATCGCGAACTCGTGTTCCCTACCGTCATGATGATGAATCGCCGTCCGGGCCCCATCGCGCAGCGTGAAAACCAGGACCGAGGAGGGCGCGACCTTCACTTGCTGGTGGTAGCCCGCCGCGTCAAGGGCTTCTCCTCGCGCGATCAAGGCGGCCGCCAGTTCCCCGGCGCGCTCCACAGCTGCGCAATAGATCGGCTCCGCCACGCGATGCAGTTCGCCATCCGAGGCATCGAGCACGATCACCCCCCACTCGGCAAACACTTTGGTGAATAGGCGCGCAAACGCCGTCCCCAGCGTCTCTCCCGGACGATACGAATCGCGCAGAATCGTCGTGGCTTCGGTGTCGCCGAGCAGACTCGCCGCCTGCTCGACGACCGGCAGAATCTCCTCTCCCAGATGAACCGCGCTCACCGGCCCACCGGTAACTCCGCGACTCGATGCAGTCAATGTCTGCAATAAACCCTCTGGGCCGGGCAGCGCCACATGATTCACTTCAGCCAGGTCGTGGTCATACGTCGCCAGCCAGAACACCGGGACTGCATCGACTCCCGCCGCCGTCGCCTCTTCCGTCAGCTTGACCGCCGTCAGGGCTTTGTAGATCGCAAATACCGGGCCGCCAAACAGCCCCACTTGCTGACCGGTCACGACCGCTGCGGCGCCGCAGCGCAGGCGTTCCAGATTGGCGAGCGTTTTTTGAGACGCGTCCCAGGATTTGTTCTGCCGCTCCAGAATCCCTGCCACCCGCTCGCGCCGCGAGGCGTCATAGGAGACTTTGCCGGTTTCGCTTCTGAGCCACTCGCTCAGATGAGGAGACCTCGGATAGAACGCGCGAACGGCCGGGGCATAGGAAAGAAAATCAGTGAAAAGGCGGGTAGTGTGGGGAATCTGCGAGAAAGGAAGACAATCTGCCTTCACTGGCAGGACTCCGCCCATCGGTTTGTGGCCGCTGGTTGCATCCGTTCTGATCGCATCTATGAGGCCATGGATTGTAATTGACGACTGGCTCGGGAAGCCAATCCCGCAACCGGCGCCTTACTAGAGATGCCCCGGACTTCCCGAAGATGCAAGATATGATAGAAAGCTCACACCGTCGAATGGATCCCGAACCATGTCTGCCACACCGCTGAACATCGTCGTTCCGCTCACTCTGGAAGGCTCCGTCGTTCGCCTTGAGCCCATCCGCCGCGATCACGCAGAACTGTTCTGGAATGTGGCTCAGCCCAACATGCAGGATATTTTTCGCTGGATTCCCTACCGCGTGGAGACTCTCGACGATTTCCGCAAGCTGATCGAGAAGACTCTGGCCGAGCAGCAACGCGGCGAATCCGTCGCCTTCGCCACCGTCGAGCGCTGTTCCGGCCGGGTGATCGGCAGCACGCGATTTATGAACATCGACCGCGCCAATCGCCGTGTGGAAATCGGCTCCACCTGGATCGCGCCCGCCTGGCAGCGTACCGCCATTAACACCGAAGCGAAATATCTGATGTTGCGCCAGGCCTTTGAAATCTGGCAATGCTTCCGCGTGGAGCTCAAGACCGACGCCCTGAATCAGAAGTCGCGCAACGCGATCCTGCGCATCGGCGCCAAAGAGGAAGGCACGCTGCGCCGGCACGTCCTTACCTGGACCGGCCGCGTCCGCGATTCCGTCTACTTCAGCATTCTCGACAGCGAGTGGCCCGGTGTGAAGGCCGGTCTCGAAGCGCGCTTGGCTGCATCCCACCCCTCGTAATTTCCATCGTTGTGAGATCGCGCTGAAATCGCTATCATGCCTGCGACTTCGGCGCCGGCTTTTCTTCACGCGGGAGCGCCTCAAACCAGATCGCAGAGAGGACTCGCATGGAACCCACGCAAGTTTTGTCGATTGTCATTGCTCTCATCGTCGCCATTTTCGTGCTAGGGACCATCCTGAGCGGCTTCTTTCAGGTACAGACCGCAGAGGCGGTCGTGGTGCAGCGCATGGGAAAGTTCGAGCGCGTAGCCGGCGCCGGCATCAACTTCAAAATTCCATGGCTGGACCAGATTGCCGGACGCATCGACCTGCGAGTGCAGCAGCTCGCCCTCGACGTCGAAACCAAGACTAAAGACAACGTCTTCGTCAAAATGCCGGTGTCGGTGCAGTACCACGTGATTCCCGACCATGTGTATGAGGCTTTTTACAAACTTGCCAACCCGCGCCAGCAGATTTCTTCGTACGTCTTCAATGTCATTCTCGGCCATGTGCCCAAAATGAACCTCGACGACGCCTTCCTGCAGCAATCGGATATTGCCATCGCCATCAAGCAGGGCCTCGACGATGTTATGAAAACCTACGGCTACGCCATCGATCAGGCGCTGGTCACCGACATTCAGCCCGACGACAAGGTCAAGGCCGCGATGAACGAGATCAACGCCGCGCAGCGTGAGCAGGTGGCCGCCACCGCGCGCGGCGAAGCCGAGAAGATTCTCAAGGTGAAACAGGCTGAGGCCGAAGCCGAGAGCAAGGCGCTCCAAGGCCAGGGCATCGCCAATCAGCGAAAGGCAATCATCGAGGGATTGAAGGAATCCGTAGAAGCCTTTTCGAAGGCGGTCGAGGGATCGTCTCCCAAGGACGTGATGATGCTGGTGCTCATCACCCAATATCTCGACACCATGAAGGAAATCGGTGCCAACGACAAGAGCAACACAATCCTCATGTCGCATTCACCCAGCGCGGTGAGCGATCTGTTTCAGCAGATGCAGGACGCGATCCTGATTGGACAGAAAGGGGCAAATCTGGGCCAGTGATTCAGAGCAGATTGGAATCGAGCGTAGCCATAAACTGAATGCCGGGAATGATCTTTCCCAGCAAATTCCTGTCGTTGGTCAGGAACAGATCGGTACGCGCCGAAGCCGCGCAGGCCAGGTGAATCGCGTCCGGTGAAGCGATCTTCAGCGTACCGCGAATTCTCGCGTAGTGATCGGCTGTGTCGGCTGTGAAAGGCACCACCTCAGACAAAAGGCTTAGCAATGCATTGCGGACCTCCTCTACCCTCGACATTGGCCCCTTGCGATATACGCCTGCCAGAACCTCACCCACTGTGATGGCGCTGGTAATGAGCTCATCGTTGCGTTCATTCATTCGCGCATGGATGGAAGCAACCCGCCTGGCAAAATGCGGGTTGTCGTCCAGCCAGTAGATAAACAACATTGAGTCCCAGTAAATCCGGCTCATTTGCTTTCATCCGCGTCGCGGAAAGACGCCCGCTCGATGCGCAAATAGGCTTCGCCCCCTCCATATTCGGCGAAAACGTCTTTCAACGCACCGCGGAGCTTCTCCCATGCTGCTTGCCGCGATTGCGGCGTACGGCCAGAGCCATTACGGGCGCCCGCCCCTGCTGCATTTTCGCCATCAGCGAATTCGTAGGTGTATGTGACAGTGGTGCTCATGCCAGAGGGAGGGCCACTTTCGGAAACCAGACGCAATCCATTCGCTTGCAGGAATTTCTTCGACTTCAGAGCGCTGCAGACTAAGGAAACTCGGTTCCGTAACTTCGACTCCTTCTGCACCTCGCCCGCGTTAATAGAGAATCTGTGCACCCCCTGGCGACGGGCAGTCTCCACGTACTGACGGCTTGCCTGTTCTCTCACGCGATCGGACGTTGAACTTGCAGCGACGGTCATAAGTCCGCCTCCTTGACACAGCTCATTCTACATATAGCTTATATAGCTTGTCAAGTTGTGCCATGCAATAATATGCATGCAATGTACGCATCGGTGATTCCTACTCGCAAAAGACCCGGACTTTCACTTTGCTGTTTGCGTCTTTCTGATCGACGTCCACGGTCAGGTCGTTCAGGTGCTCGACCAGTTCTTCAAGATTTTCCGGCTTGATCTGGCTGAGATCGATCGGGATTCCCTGCTCCTGCATCGCGCTGTTCGCCCGGTTTAGGGCTTGGGCCGGCAGCAGGCTTGCGAGTCTCACTCCCGCACGCAACAACTGCATCGGCACCCGCACATTGACTTTGGTGGGGCCATCGTATCCGCCATTCTCTTCCGAATCGACCACTACGCGCAGATACTTGGGGCGCACCTTTTGAACGGGCGCAGACGAAGCAGACGCTCCTGAGCCTGCCGGCTCTTCGACCGCCGAGATCAAGCGTTCCGCTTCCGCGGCTGTGATCTTACCGATCGCAAGCATTTCAAGGATCTGTCGGCGATGTTCGCTCATGTTTTTCCTCCTGGACTCTAAAGAATGTGGAACGACATTCCCGCGCTGTGGTGTTCTACGTCCAGCTTTGTATCGGTGAGGGCGTTCAGGATCTGCCACATCACGGCCACTCCGCGCAGCGGATTCACCCGGCAGAACAGGCACGCAATAAAAATGAACGGCGATAACAAAACAGCCAGGGGCAATAAGAGAAGCCAGACCAGCACCAGCGGAATCCACAGGCGGAAGGTGCGGCTCTCCTGGTTGCGCAGGCTGACGACGGCGACGAACGGAATCATTTCAGTGCCTCCATCTCGCGGATCGCATCCTCTGCGCTGATCTCTCCGCGCTGCAATCGTTCAAGAATCTCGGCTTTCGACGGCGTGGGATCGGTTTCGACAAAGTCCAGGCTGTTGGCGATGCGCGTCAGACGCGCCTTGATCGTCGGGTAGCTGACCCCGAAGATGCGCTCCATCTCCTTGATTGAGCCGTGGGAGCGGACGAACGCCGTGATGAATACCTGGTCGTCCATCGGCAGGCGAGCCAGTTGCGGCAACTCGAAATTGCCCTCGATGGCGATTCCCTTCTCCGCCAGCCGTACCCGCTCGACCACGACGGGCTGCCCTTGCGTCAGCTGCGCCAGCTCCTGCCAATCTTTCGTATTCTTGATCTCGTCCGCCATGTGTTATTGTATTTATCAATTGTTATATTGATAAAATTAATTTCTGTCAAGAGATATTTTATAAATATCAATGCTACCCCCCCCCACCCCCACGCTGGCGCAGCAACGGGTCGCGGTCGGTGACCTTTTTCCACAGCAAAATTCAACCGAATGTGACGAACGACCTTTACTGTGGCCGAGGAATCTGAAAATCTTCGACCAGCATGGCTGGATTCTTTTTCGAGATTCGCGGACGGGGAGCCGATCAGGATCGGCCTGGGAGGCCGGGAGGCCCGGCTAACTCCTTATTTTGGAGTATTTTGCACATTAAGTCCTTATTCCACAAGATTTTGCGAGAAAAGTCGCGCATTGGCAGCATGTAACCATTTTATATTCATAGATTTAGCAAAGTGCCGGGGGGGAGGGGGGGGACCGTGAAAACGCAGGGTAGACACAACATCGACCTTCCTGGAACTAAGGGGTCGCCCCGCATCATCTAACGAGTTGACTTCCTCAAGGGTGAAACCTAGTCTGGAAGTGGTTCTTTGTACGGCCAATCCCACCAGTGGGGGCGTCACGGCTTCGACGGAGATGCTTGCGGCCAAGAGGCATGCCGGGGTGCACACACCCGTAATCGTGGGCAAAATGATAATTGCCAATCAACAGATGGCATACGCAGCCTAATTTTTAGGCAGCCGTCCCCGGAGGCTTTGCTCGCGGGCCTTCGAAGGACGTCGCACTGCGAGCTGCTCTTCTCGTCTCCGTCTGGGATGGGAGGTTAAGACCACAGGCTAGCGGAACGCGTTTCTTGTCCGTTCTGAGCGCGCGCCGCGAACGTCCTGGGTAGGGTGGAAACGCCTAATGCCTGGGGCATGAACAGGACTAAGCATGTAGCTATCTTGACCAGTAACATTTTCGGACGCGGGTTCGACTCCCGCCGCCTCCACCAGTATCTCTTTTATTATCAATTAATTACGGATATTTTGCACGGGTTCCTACCCGCCTCTCTCAAGTTGTTTGAGATCAGCAGTTTCTGCTGGCATCTTTTTGTTTCGTACAGCGCCCGCTCTCAAGCTCGCCTCTGTAATCTACGCCGAACGATCCGAGAATGTGCTGCGCTCCCTGCACCAACAGCGTCCGCAGATAAGGATCACCTTCTTTGCTGATGTGCATTTGCGGCGAAAACTGAACTCCTCTGGCATTCCAGAAGTTAGTCTTTCTGGAAGCTGCTGAACTCGGAATTTCGACGCCACAAGATCAATGATTTCGAACAACTCCCGAACGGAGGCTTTTGAACGGCTGGGGGATTTGAGTGAAATCGGGGTGCTACATCAATGGTCGGTGACGTGAGGAACTGAATGGAAGGGACCAGGCTGAGAACACCGGCCCTCGGAAACTTTAGAACGGAGTTCCACGAGATCCGACGCTGCTACGCAGGAGCCTTTCGACACTCCTTTGAGCACGTTCGGTGGGCTTAACTTAAAGAGCGCCAGAACAAAAAAATGGACGATTCCGCCTTGCTCGTAAAGCAAGAAACATTTGTCGCCCGAGACTCCGGCAAATACCAAACGCTTCCAAGGCAGACTTTCGTCCCAGACAACAACATCCGTTGCCTGGAAGTCCTTCCCCGGATTAGCGACGGTCAATCGCGAGCCGCCAGTTTCTGTGAATGCTTTAATAACAGGCTCCGGGAGAGCCTCGACGTCCTTGATGAACTGAAAATCGCCATCTAAAAACTGTTCGATTTCCAATTGTGATATTGGGGAAGCTGGGAACTCAATCACTGGGGGCTCGCCCAGGGGTCTTAGTCTCCAGCGAACGAACTCATATCCCGCATACACTAGCAGCACGGCGAAGAAGGAAATGGCAATTCGTGTACTCCGTCGCTTCCGTTTGATCATCTTCAATAACTGCTACGCAACTTCTTGCCGTCAAGTTCGCGCTTTCTGAGCCGTTCGATCGTTGAAGCAGGATGTTTGTCTCCGGCGAGCACGTTAGTTCGCGACAGTCACCGGTATGTCCGGAAGCACGGCGGTGTTGCCGCTGGTGTCGACGACTCTTACCTGCATCGTGTGCGTGCCGTTGGAGTAACCTCGCGTATCCAGGGAGAACGAAAATCCGCACCCGTCCGGGGCACTCGGAAAGTCCTTGACTACGTCGGGACGAGGTATACCGTAATTGGCCATCCCCGCGCGCACTCCGTCCACGAAGATGTCCACTTCGGCTACGGCAACATTGTCGAATGTCCATCCTGCCACGCTGGTCGTTCCTCCCACCGTCGCGTTCACTTGTGGCGAGTCCACTGTTCCGAATGGCGTGAAGATATCTGCAACCGACAGCTGATTGTGCAGGTCGTAGATTACCTGCCTGGCGTGCCTGTAATCGCCTGCGATCAGGTAGACGTCGCCTTCCAGCACCGCTCCCGGAGAGAAAGTGTAGATTGCGAACGGAGCAAAGTAATTCGTCCCGAAGCCTGTCGGTCCTGGATCGCCCGCCGCCGCAAAGCCGCCGACATAAGGGAATACTCCAGGGATATAAACGGTAAGGCCGTTTCCGTTCTTGTCGACAAACGCCGCCCACTGCTCGGGTGTGTAGAGGGTGCCGATACTGGAAGGCAAGTACGGCAGGGTGATCATCGTGACCGCAGCGTTGGTCCAGGGAGCATAGCCCCCGTATCGCGTGAACTGCGGATACTCAAGGTTGACGTACACGGCGGGAAATTCCTGTAACGCGTTGGCGTGCGCATCTGTGCCAAAGTGAGTAACCTTGGTGTGTACCTTGAAAGTTGAAGCATGACTTGTGACGGCAGTCACGGTCGCCTCAACATAAGTGTCACCGAGGACCGGATTGCCCGGGCCCCCTCCTTTGTCGTCGGGAAACCACTGATACCCCTGCGCCTTGATGTAGAGCGAATCAGCGCCTACTGTTTGCGCCAGGACTGGGCTGCCTTCATCATAGAGGTCGCCGCCCTGGACTGGGTTCCAAGCGCAGCCAACTCCCGATGATGCGCATCCTCCATAACTTCCATTGCCGTCGTACTGGGCGAATTGCACTTCACGGCCAGTGTCGTGCTCGTTCACGTAGTTTGTGCCGTTCAGGCTGACCTCGACAATCGATCCACCCCAAGCAGTTTGCAGGCCGATACGTGTCGTATCCCCAGCATCCGACTCCAGATATAAAAGGGAACCGCTTCGATAAGTTGTCACCGTGACGATGGGCTCGATCGTCAGCAAGACCTGGCTCGAATGTGCCTGCGAGCCTGCGCTCCCGGCAATCGTGATTGGGTACATTCCGGCGGCGACTGTGGCCGAAACAGAGAAAGATAACGTCTGGGTTGCGTCCGCTGCTACCGAGAATGATGAAGAAGGAGAGACGGTCACTCCCGGCGGAACTCCAGTGATGTTGACCGCGACGCCCCCGCTGAAGCCTGCCCCCGGGGCAACGGAAATCGTCACGGGCGTCGTATCCTGGCCAACTACGGCCGAGGCAGAGACCGGCGTCACCGACAAACCAAAGTCAGGTGGCGGTGGTGGAGTCGATTGTCCACCGCCACAGCCCACCGAGAGTGAAGTTAGCAGGAGGGCGGCGACGCTAACGCGATTAGATCCACTAGTCATGCCTGCTTGTGTCGGAATGTCACTGAATATGTTTTCCCGCCGACAGCTCTAACTTACGCCAAAGACGAGCTGAAACTAGGACTTTTGCTCTACTGCAGTCGAAGGGACCGCCACGGCCGTTTTGCTTTTCATTGATGTTGTTCAACTCTCGGTCGCTAGGCTTGGGGCGCTCCGGTGCTCGGATCCGTATGAGCTCTGCTACTGCACGTTGACTGACACCGTGGCAGAATGCTGCACAGCCCCAGACGTGCCCGTGACTGTAATCGTGTAATTCGTGATCTTCGGCCCTTCGGCGCCTCCTCCCCCGCTACATGCCATCTGCATAGACAACCCTGAGATAAGAACCGCTGCTACAACGAACATTAATGCTCGTCGCCTTTTGAAGGGGTATCTGCGAAGCCGCGTGCCAAGAAGCGCCAAGCCTGCCACCGGCATCCAGCTCAAACCACTCCGGTTTAACGATCGAAGAGAAATGCGTGAGTCAGCACTCGGGCCGGCATTGACTGTGAGAGTCGCCGACGCTTTGCCGCTGCTGTCAAACGTCACCGAATTTAAGCTCAGCGCGCAGGTCGGTGCACCTGTTTGCGACGGTTGCACCGAGCAACTCAGTGAAACTGGGTTATCAAATGAGTTCAGCAAGCTAAGGGAGAGAGTGGAAGTGGCGCTTTCGCCGGCGTTCAATGTGTTGGGACTGATCGGGGATGCTGAAATCGCGAAATCTGTACCCGAATTAACAAAGACACTGATACTGTTCATACTTGCACCGCTGCTGTCGTTGTTGATCGTGACGAGGTCCGGAGCCCGGTCGTCATTGAGGTCTGCTGCAAGGACGATATAAGAGTTAGAGCTTAGCCCAGCGGTAGTGGTAATCGGCGACTGAAAAGTTCCATCATCATTCCCTGGCAAAACTAAAATCTGCGTAGTGCTACTGTTCGGACCCGCAACGGTGCCGACCAAGTCGAGTTTGCCATCCCCGTCAAAATCTGCAGCTATGGTGGCAGGCTGGCCAATGCGGATTGCAGACTGGAACGACCCGTCGCCGTTTCCAAGCAGTAGATCAGGCAAGGGCGTGCCGCATTTGCGGAATACGCAGAGCTGAAAGGGTATAACGATCAAATCGTCCTTCTTATCTCCATTGAAATCCCCTCCTGTGATTGCCGTGCCTCCGACAGTGGGGCCTTGTCGAAGAGTTCCGTCCCCATTGTTTAACCAAGTGCTCGAATTGATGCCCCACGCGATGACTAAATCCTTCTCGCCGCTCCCGGCGAGATCGACCGCAAAGAATGACCAGGGCACAAAGGACACTGCCTTGGGTACGACATAGGCTACTGGCGCTTGGAAACTTCCGTCACCATTGCCCAGAAGCACGCTAAACGTTTTGTCGCCTGCATTGGCGACTAGCAAATCGAGCCGCTGATCTCCATTGAGGTCAACTGCAACGATTGCTTCTATATTCGCCGATGGGTTCTTGCCGGGTGTCAGGATCTGTCCTTGGCGAAATGTGCCATCGCCATTGCCGAGAAAGACGGTGACGTCACCGTTATCACCGATTGATGAGTCGCCAGGCCGTACCAATGCGACATCGTCGTTGCCGTCGCCGTTGAAATCCCCGGCAACCAGATCGGTACAGTTCTTTCCGATTGCGACATTCTGGGCCGGCTGAAATGAGCCATCGCCATTGCCAAATAGAATGCTCACGCCGCCGCTATCGTTAGCATCCCCATAATTAACAACAATCAGATCTTTTTTCCCATCTCGGTTGAAATCTCCAACCGCGACAGCTCTAGGATCCATGCCGACGGAATATGTTTTTGCGCTCTGAAATGAGACTTGGCCCTGCGTGGAAAGGCACAACGCAAAACAGAGGACTGCAGTCGAGATGATTGTGAGCATCATTTTGTTTTTCATTAGATTTTTCCCTTCTGAAATTTCAAGCTCACAGCGCGGTCTGGTTGCATGTGCTTATCTCAGATGTAAACTGGCGGGTAAATCCTCGGTGGCTCTCCGGTCCCGCTCTTATTTCTCTCTCAAATCGATGCAGTTGAGACCTTGCTGCTATGCCATTCAAACCAGAGGTGTTAAACTCACGCTCTGACTAAGCTGGGGGCGTTTCTGTGAGGGATTTCGGTTCATCGAGAGCCGTCGTCCGCTTCGGTGCGTTCGAACTGGATCGAGCCGCGGGGGAACTCCGTCGGGAGGGGAGTAACGTCCGCCTACAGGAGCAACCACTTCAAGTTCTCCAGATTCTGCTGGAAAACCCAGGTAAAGTGATCCTTCGCGATGAACTGAAGAAACGGATTTGGCCTTCCGATACGTTTGTCGACTTTGACCACGGGATCAATAATGCGATCAAGCGGTTGCGGGAGGCTTTGCGGGACACTGCCGAAGCGCCCGCATACATTGAGACATTGCCGCGGAAGGGGTATCGCTTTAAAGCCGCCGTTGACTGTCTTCCTTCAAAGCCCCGATCGGGGGCCGGTCCACTCGATTCGGTCGCAATATTTCGATTCGAGACCGAAAGTTCTGATCCAGGGACGGATTACTTGGCCATCGGGATCCCTGGAAGTGTGATCCATGCTCTTTCTCAAGTTCCCCATCTTCGCGTGATTTCATGGAGAAGCGCCGACAGTGAAGAACTCCACCACCGGGACCCATTAGCGATTGGCCGCAAACTTGGAGTGAGAGCAGTACTGACCGGTAGGATTTGGCAACGCGCGAACAAATTGCGGCTGCATGTCGACTTGCTTGATACGGAAAATGGAGAGGAGATTTGGGGAGATCAGTACGACAGCGATATCCACGAACTCTTCGCTGTGCAGGACAGCATCTCTCGTCTCGTATCGGAGAAACTGCGCCTGAAGATAAGTGGATACACGGACAGCCGACTCGTTAGAAGGTACACAGACAACCTCGAGGCGTATCAACTTTATGTTAGGGCACGAAGATGGAGTGAAAAGCGAACTGGGGAGGGTTTTAAGCGTGGGATCGAGTACCTGACCCGGGCTATTCAGATCGATCCGAACTACGCACTAGCACACGCCCAACTGGCTGAGTGCATTTCAGTTCCATGTTATTACGGCTCGGTTGATCCGAATCAGGCTTATCCGAAAGCGCGGGCCTCTGCGATCCGAGCATTAGAGATTGATCCTGATCTTGCGGAAGGTCACGCAGTTCTAGCTACCGTTCTCAAAAACTATGACTGGAACTGGACCGCCGCGGAAAAAGAATATAAGCACGCGATCCAACTGAACCCCAACTGCACCACGGCACACTACCATTACTCCTATCTTCTGGCAGAGGCAGGCCGCGTTGAAGAAGCAATTCACGAAGCGACCGAAGCATTGAGCCACGATCCCATGTCCCCAATGTTGAATGCAGGACTGGCATTTGTCTTGCTGCTGACGCGCAATTATGAGCGCTGCATTCACCAATCCCTTACGGCAATCGAAGTTGACCCCAGCATGATTCTCTCCTATTTCAGCCTCGGCAATGCCTACGAGCAAAAGGGGCAGTACACTGCCGCGATCGAAGCCTACGAAAAGGGGATTGCATTGGGCGGCCCCGCAGCATTTTTCAAGGCGTTCATTGGCCACGTCCAAGGCAAGTCTGGCGAGCGGACTGCAGCGGTGAATGCACTGCAGGCGTTCAGCGAATTATCCCCAAAAATCTACGTTCCCCTTTGGTATTCGGCTGTGGTTTTTGAAGGCATGGGGGAGGAGGAAGCCGCTATCGAGGCTCTGGAAAATGCCTACCAAACTCGTGAGACCATGCTGGTATTTCTGAGGGTCTGTCCACAATTCGACCGCATTCGCGAAAATCCGAGATTCCAAGATATCGAACGCCTCGTGGGCCTTCGCGCATAGCGCCGCAGAAACCAGAAGGCGGCTAGCAAATCACTGATCGGTAGGCCGGCTTCCGCCGTTTTAGGCTTGCCGAGCATGCTGTGGTCATACTGTAAAGAGGCGATCTTGACTTCGTGAAGACTGGTCTTTTTTCACCTCTGGGCGGAGCGGTTCGAAACAAGATACAGGTGCGGTCGGCAGGTCAGCCAGCGATCTTAGTTCAACCCCGTCGCCTCCACCAGTATCTCTTTTATTATCTGTTGGTTGCAAGCATTTGTGACGGGTTCCACCCCGCCTCTCTCAACTTGTTTGAGCTCAGCAACTTCTGTTGACAGTCTTTTTGTTTCGTACAATGAAGGCGCCATTTTCTGCTCGGACAATGTTCGTGGTTCAAATTCCGTCATAGCGGTGGGCGCGCGACGTTCGTCGCTCCTCGACGAGGGTTCTCACACTGATCTGGTGCTCTCCGCTGCGGGGCTCTGCCTCAGTGACCGCATCCTCAGTGCGCTTCGGTCATATTGAGGTCTTCGAGCTCCCGCTAGTTATACGGGAAAGGCTTCGATGATTTGAACACGACCCTTGAGAGGAATCGCGCGGCTGATTTGAAAATGCACTCCGGAAAGGAGAGATTGGTATTCAAGAAAAGTGCGCTCTCTTCCTCCGGTCAGCGTCATCATGATGAGATCGACAGCCTGAGCTAAAGGAGCTGAATTAATCTCATCGAGGCAGTACTCGACCAGCAACAGGACCCCGTCGTGAGGGATCGAGTCGCGACAATTCCGTAATATACGGCTGGCGTTCTCGTCATCCCAATCGTGGATGATGTTCTTCATCATGTACGCACTGCAGCCACCTGGCACTTCGCGGAATATGTCCGCACACTGGAACTGCACCCGATCGCCGAATTGCATTAACGGTACGCATGATGTTCGGGCGCGATTAATAACGTATTCCTGATCCGTGAGGACTCCTCGAAGATCTTTGTGAACCCGAAGAATCTCTGCCAACAACAAGCCCTGCCCACCTCCGACATCCATCAGAGTATTCCACCGGCCAAAGTCGTACGACGTCGCAATGGTGGACGCTGAAAGCGATGAGACCGCGGTCATGGCATCGTCGAAGATGCGGGCCTCGTCTGGATGGCGACGGAGGTAATCAAATCCCTGCATCCCCAGTGCTTTGATGCTCGATGGCTTACCTGTTCGGACGGTATAGAGAAATTCCTCGAACGGCTTGAAGAAGAACTTACTGCTACGGAAGATGGCAATGGCGCGAACAGACTGAGGTACATCCGAGCGTAGCCATTCAGATAATTCACTGTTCGAAAATTGGCGGGGAGCAGTTTCGCAGAATACATCATGGCCGGAAAGATAGCGCAGAGTACGGAAGAGGGCATCCTCGTCGACATCGGACAGTTTCGCGAGTTCAGCTACCGAACGTGGGCCCTCGTTCAGAAGATCGGCGATCCCAAGGACGGCCGCTGCATACAAAGCCTCATGCAGAATCAATGACTCCGTTAGTCGGAGTAGTTGGATCGGGCCTACGGCATCAACACGTGTTCCTTTCATGAGGCTTTTCCTCTCGTGCCCTTGGCTTGGCAGTCAATACCCTTCTTCGGTTGGTGCGGAAAATCGGTACGGCCCCAGTCGAGCGGCAACCACCGAAGCAGTGCCTGTCGCAAGCGAGAAGAATCCGAGTGCCATGTTGTATGAGCCTGTTGTGTCGAATACAAAGCCCATAATGAGCGGGCCAAGACCACCGGCCAGAACAAACGCCGCGAAGGTGATCCCGAACGCTTTACCGAGATTCTTCAGCCCGAAATACCGGCCTAGAAGAAAGGCCATCACGTCCATCTCGGCGCCGAAGGCGAGGCCAACCAGGAAAACTGCGATGTATACGCTTGAGTTGGCCGCCCCAATAAGTAGCAGAGCGATGCCTACTGCACCCCCGAAAAACAAGCATGAAGTGACATAGGGCCCGAAATAGCGATCCAGAAAGTATCCCGTTCCCACTCGACCAATAAGCATCGCTGAGCCAAGGACCGAGGTAATGATTGCTGTTCCTGTCGCTGTTCTGCCGCCATGAGCGACTATCTGTGGCAAATGGATGAAGCAGGCGTGGACGCTTGCGCTAGACGCCATGACCACTGCAATCATGATCCAGAAGCGCGACGAAACCCAAACCTCGTTCCAGGGCAGTTCTGAACCTTCCGATGGGCTGAGAGCGGAGAGGGTTTTACGTTGTCGTCCGCCAGATTTGTCGCGAAGGAATATGGCAACCGTTGGGATGCCAATGATAAGTGATGCCCATCCGGCGATGGCGAACGTGGAGCGCCATCCGTAATGGAGGATCAGCCACTGAGCAATAGGCGGGACTACAATCGCCCCCATACCCAGACCGCCCATCATCATGCCCAGCGCAAAACCTCTGCGGCGGTCGAACCAACCGGAAACCGCCAGACTGTAGGGCACCGCAGTTGTGGCACAGCTTACGGCCCCCAATGCGATGTAGAAAATGTACAACTGCCAAATTTCTGCACCGATGGCCTGCGCAGACAGCAGAATGACGCCGAGGGCTGTAAGACCTGGCAGGATGATTCTCCGCGGGCCGAAGCGATCAGCCATCACCCCGATCCAAACGGCACAAATCGGGCCAATGGTGTTATGCAATGTGAATGCGAGGGCAATTGCGGCACGGCCGGTATGAAAGTCGCGAACGAATGCCGGATAAAAAACCCCAAAGGAAAAAACCACAATCGGAAACGCGCCAAAGAAGAGCCCAACGGCCGAAGCCGCCACCACAACCCAGCCGTAGTTCTCGGTAAGACTGGAGCTCGATGTCCGATGGTCAGGGCCTAATTGGATCATGGTTGCCGCCGAATCTAGCCGAGACTTCGAATGATTCATATCGTTTCCGAGGTTGCGAATCTCAAATTGCTTGGGCCCGTCTGGAGTTTTCTGAAATACGCGGCTAGTTGACTCGCAATGGCACGACAAATTTTCCGGAGCTTGCCTTTGAAGATTTACGGTTTGGCATTATCCCTCCGCCAACCGCGTCTAGCGATTGCGCTGGTGGTGCAGTCAGGACATGAAGTGCCAAGCAAGTTTAACCCGCGTTTCGCCTCGTCTTCCAAGTGGTTCGCATCTTTGCGCATTCCAACCTTTTGCAATGACTCCGCGTAGGAAGCTTCGATGAGAAAGTAATTACGCGACGCTCCATCTCCATGAAGTCGCAAGAGTCCAAGCGATTGTTCGTAATCATTAACGGCTGACTCTCGATCATGTAGCATTGCTTCCAATTGCCCACGGACGGCATATCCAGCAGCCAGCAGGTAATTTCGAGACCCGTAATGATCTCTCCATAGTTGAATTGCCTTATTGATAGAAGTCAGTGCGTCCCGTGGCCGCCCAGAGGCTTTTCTCTCAAGTGCTTGCGCGTCATACAGCGCGGCGAGATCACCAGCATCCGGAGTTAAAAGCTGAGCCTCTTCTGAGAGCGCGTCCGTGAGAAGCTGGCGCACGCGCTTACGGTTTCCTTGGCCCAGTGCAATCAGTGCAAGGTTTATCGAAGTACGGGCTATGCCGGCATGGTCACCGACAGATTGATACAAAGTCTTAGCGCTCGTCCGTAGCGTCTTAGATTCCACCAGTTGACCCATCTCGGCCTTTAGGGATCCAAGATTGTCGAGAGCGGCTGCTAGATTCACCTTCTCGGTTGGATTTCTGTGCAGGATTTCGATCGCTCTCTCGTAAGAGCGTCGGGCTCCATCCCAATCGCCGGTGCACTGCAGGGCCAAGCCAATGATGTTCCATCCAACACCAAAGAGCGGATCATTGCGCTGCCCCTGGGACTGGAGCAGAGGGTTGAGCAATTTGATGGTCTTGCTGAAATCACCTTGCTCATTTGACGTAACGGCACTCTGGATCTGTTCGCGGGCCTGGTGCCGACTAAAGGATTCCGATTGCGGCAGCAGTTGGATCGAGCCTGTTTGCTGATCGCCTACCTGCGGCAAGACAGAAGCGGGGCCCGCAAACTTCTGTCCCTCGATGGTGAATTCGCACGTCTCTTCTATGAACCGACTGTTGCAAAATCGGTTGGTGGTTTGTGCGGGGGCGTACGGCTGAAGGGCTGCGCCGCACAGTGCAAATACAGCAATTATCGTTCGTCTCATAAATCCTCCCCAGCTGGATTTCCGGGCTCGAGACACCGCGATGATCCCAGTAATGTGCGGGAAAGGAAATGGAGAGGGCCTGAAGTTTCCCTGAAGAATTTCGAAGTGCCGATCTTCTTGTCCGAGTTCAAGTTGCGGAGTACTCTGGCTCTACCTTCTCCCAAGAGAGACCCCTTTGCCGCGAATCCTTAAATTTGGAGGGTTTGAACTGCTTCCCGCGACTTACGAACTGCGCCGCGGTTCGCGTCCGGTGAAGGTGGAGAGACTCGCAATGGAATTGCTGCTCCTTCTGGTTTCGCGGCACGACAGGGTTGTTTCGCGGGAGGAAATTGCCGAAAGGCTGTGGGGCAAAAACATTTACGTCGACACGGAAAACGGCGTGAATACCGCAATTCGCAAAGTTCGCAGGGCGCTGGCTGACAATCCCGAGCAGCCGCGTTTCATCAAGTGCATGCCCGGTAAAGGTTATCGATTTATCGCCCCCGTTGTAGAAGAACAAGACGGAAAGCTGTCGCCCACGAAACGCATCCGCTTGGCTGTGCTACCGTTTTCCAATTATGCCGGCGACCCGTCAGAGGATTATTTCTGCGACGGCATGTCGGAAGAAACCATCGCTGCCCTTGGCACTGTAAGTCCTCAAAACCTTGGGGTCATCGCACGCACCTCGGCGATGACGTATCGCAACACCACCAAGTCCGTTTCTGTCATCGGAAAAGAATTGCATGTCGATTACGTTCTGGAAGGCAGCATACGTCGAGAGGGGAATCGGGTACGCATCGCCGTTCAGTTGATCCGGGTGGATGACCAAACACATGTGTGGGCAGCGAATTACAATCGCGATGACGCCGGCATTCTCTCGTTGCAGGCTGAACTGGGCCGCGCAATCGCAGAGCAGGTCGTCGAGAAAATACCCGGCGGAATTGCACCGCGCAAGCAAACGGACAATCCCGATGCCTTCGATTTTTACTTAAGAGGCCGCTTCTATTTTGCGCAACGAAGCCGGGCGGGGGTTCTGCGCGCAATTGAGTTTTACAATCATGCCCTAGCTCTCGATTCAAGCTACTCTTTGGCCAATGCCGGTCTTGCGGATGCCTATGCCACTCTTCCGATCAACAGCGACTATCCAACATCGGATTGCCGCGCTATCGGACTGCCGGCTGCGCAGCGCGCTATTGCCCAGGACAGCCATAGTGCGGAGGCCCATACCGCGGTTGCGGCGTGTTATTTCTGGCTCACATGGGATTGGACCGCAGCGATCGACGCCGCGCGTAGAGCCATTGGACTGAACCCCAGTTACTCACTGGCACATTTCTATCTGGCTCACACATTTTCGAATCTGTGCCGGCACGACGATGCGGAAGCCGAAATGAAGATTGTGCACGAGCTCGATCCCTACTCGGTTTTCTACCATGCGATTCACGGACAACTGCTGTACCAGGCCGGTCGGCATGCAGACGCTGCCGCAATGGCGCACAGCGCGATTACGTTGAACCCGAGTTCCTGGCTCGGCCACCACATTCTGGGAAAGGTCCTGATCGAATCCGGTGACTTGGACGCGGCATTAACAGAACTTCAGCAGGCTTTCGAGCTGTCTGGAGGAAGTTCCGAAGCGCTGGCTTTAAAGGCCTTCGCACTGGCTAGGAAAGGATGCCTCGATCAGGCAAAGGAATCCGTGAAACTCCTCCACGAGGCAGCTAGGACTCGTTACATGCCCCCCTATAGCCTGGCTTTGGCTTATGTTGGACTCGGCGACGACGAGGCTGCATTCAGCTGGCTTCAGCGCGCGGCAGACCAAGAGGATGTGCGCTTAAGATTCGTTCCCGTCGATTCCCGCTGGCGCGAACTAAATCGCGATGAGCGAGTGAGAAGACTCTGGCCGCCGCCACAAAGGCACCTTCAACATGGAACCCGATCAAGGCCATAGGCTTATCAACGATTCACACACAGAGTCAGAGTGAACGTTGTCCAACGTCCGAATAGCCGACTATTCAAGAACAGTACGACGAGAGTGCTTGCGCTATCGTCGGGGCCCCCTACGCGGTTGATTAGCGACCTAGGAGCACACGTGCCCGCCCAGCGCGAGATATAAACTTGCAGGAAATCGGCAAAGTCATTAGCGGCGGGAGAAAGTTTCCTGCCACGCGGATCTCTTACCGGCGGTTAATGAGAGGCGTTTTCTATATGTATCTCGTTGATTTGAACGTGCGGCTCGATATCCGTGTAATTTTTCATATCGCCTTGGAGTTCTTCGGCATACGGCATGAATGCAGCCATGAATGATTCAATTGAGTCAAAAGTGTAAAAGCACGCTGCGATGTAGCCAGGTGGGGAATCTCGTTCCGTGCCGCTCAGACCTTGTTCAACGGTCAGCCTGCGAAAGCCTGCATGAATACTCAATAGCTCGATGGATCGAGGCATGTGCGTCGAGACGTAGTAGTCAAAGTCGAAGCGACCACCACGAGTGTATGGGTAGAGGATGCTGACTTTGATCATGAGAGTTTTGTTGGTGAACCCGAGTAAAACTTCATTGTCGCGAAGGAAGCTCCGTCTCGCGCTGATCGTTTCACCGAAAGCCGCTGACGACGCAAGACGATGATAATTGCTCCCACCGGGTGGTGGTTCCGGAAACCACAATACGCGCCGATCACTCCCTTCAGTCCGGCCATCACCGTCGCCGTCGATTCCTCCTCCACCAGTTGCGCGTAGTAAATCTCGCTGCTGGCATCGTCGAGAATCACCAGCAGGTCGTACCAGGGTTCGTCCTGAAACCACTGGTGACGGCTGCCATCGATGTGCAATAGCATTCCCGGCAATGGCCGACGCGCCCGCCGTTTGCGATGTGCCCCGCGCTTGCGTCCACGCGCCACCAGCTCTGCTCCCTGCAGCGCCTGCTTCACCCAGGTATTAACTCAGCTGGATGCCGTGGTCGCTTCGCAACTTCTCGTGAAAGTGCTGCACGTTCAGATCGAAATACTTCTCCGGGTACAGTGCCAACACTTTCTCCACCGTCGCCAGCGGCACCCCCGACGCGAGGGCTTGCCCCGCCTCTGGTCCAGCAGTCCGTTGTAGTCCTCCTCCTCGTAACGCTCCCGAATCCGCCGCATGTGCCGGTCACTGATGCCCAGTATCTCCGCCGCTTGCCACCACGTGATCTTCTTCGCCATGGCCTGCAACATCACGTCCTGTATTTTCATCGCCCGCTCCATCGCGGCCCTCGGATAAGATTCCATGCTCCGCATGGTCTCTTATCCTCACCGCCCGCAAAGCGGAGATATCACGTGCTATCCCGACCGGACATATCATGTGCTACCGACACTCTCACTGCATAGACTTGACAGCAGCGGACGATAAGGCATAGTTTATGTGCACTTGGGGTGGTCCTGTGAAGTTCTCTCGTTGGATTCTGGCTCTCTTGCTCTTGGGGACGGTAGTGTGTGCGGCCAGTGTCCCTCCGGTGGACGATCCGGATACCGCGGTCGATGAGAGTGAGTTCCAGGTAGTCTTTCTGGTCCCATCGCCACTCAGTATCAAATCGGTTCCGGTTTTTGCGAGTTTGCTCGACGGACCTAAACCAGTTTCGCTCAATCAGAATTTGACCACTGGCATCTCTTACCTCGAATTCATGCGGGTGCCGAATTCGTGGCATTCGCGCTCCTTCCAAAAGCTTTTTTGTACGCTCCTAATCTGAAGGTCTCCTCACAAGAGTTAGAACGGATCCGCCGCATTCGACTGGGGAAAACCAGCTAACGCTGTATTCCTAGGCATCGCGTCGTCTAGCGATAAGTACCTGCTTCGTTGGGCCGCACGTTGCTGTGTTCCGCGCGGTCTTGGTCTAAAGGCCAGGCTGAGAGGATCTATCTGAGGACCTTCTTCGTGAGTTCAGTTCCACAAACATCGTACAGGCTGCAACACGATCATCCGGTGATCGAAATGCCGCCCAGTCGCCGCCTGAGTTTATTCGCGCTGGTATGCGTGATCTATTTCACGGTTTCGGGCGGAGCTTTTGGCGTAGAACCTCTGGTTGCGGCGGTGGGGCCGGGTCTGGCAGTGCTCTTGATCGTGGTTACGCCGTTCGTTTGGAGCCTACCCATGGCTTTGATGGTGGCGGAGCTGGCCACCTTGATTCCCGAAGAAGGCGGCTATTACGTCTGGGTTAAAGAAAGCCTCGGAAACTTCTGGGGCGTTCAGGAGGCATGGTGGACGATGGGGTACTCCATCGCTGTGATTGCGATGTTGCCTCAGTTGTTCGTGACGTACCTGAGCTTTTTCATTCAAGCGGTCGCCCCTGTCATCGATCTCACGCATGGCAGCTCGGGACCGTTTTTTCGTTGGTTGCTCGCGGTCGCTATCATCCTCGTTGCCACGGTTGTAAATCTGCTGGGAGCCCGCGATGTCGGCCGGTCCTCCACGATCAGCGCGGCGCTTGTCGTTGGCTCGTTCGTGACGCTGGTTCTCGTCTGGGCTCTGCGGCACGCGGCGATGTCGAACGTTGTTGGAATCGTTCACCGAGATCTCATTTCCAATCGTACGGGGGCCCTCCTCCTAGGCCTGTCGTACATTGTGTTCAACTACTCGGGGTGGGATAACGTCTCCACCTATGCCGCTGAAGTCGATCGCCCTCAGCGCAACTATCCACGCGCCATTGCCGTGGCCCTCGTGATCGTGCTCCTTGGCTACCTCCTTCCGGTCCTCGCGGGGATTGGTACGACTACCGATCCTGCACTCTGGACCAATGACGCTGGCTGGCCGGTGATCGCGCAGTTGATTGGTGGACGGTGGCTAGGCAGCCTAGTCGCCGCAGGCGGACTTGTCTCGGCGTGGGCATTGGTTAACGCGCAATTGTTTTACGTGTCGCGGCTGCCCTTGGTCTTGGCTAGGGACGGTTGGCTTCCACGGCGGTTGGCGCAGGCCTCGCCGGATTCTGGAGCACCGAAGGCCGCGGTCATCGTTTGCGCGTTGATCACCGCAATTCTCACAGCATTCTCCTTCGGCGCTCTCGCCGTAATTCAGTGCCTACTGTACGCAGGCGCCCTCACCTTGGAGTTTCTGGCTCTCATCATCCTGCGCTTGCGCCGGCCGCACGCGCCTCGCCCGTTCCGCGTACCCGGGGGCTGGTTGGGACTGGGCTATGTCTGTCTGGCCCCGTTCGCGTTTTGTGCCCTCGTGCTTTCCGCGACCCTGAAGGACTGGCGATCTTTTGCAGGACAAATTGCAGTGGTTGGATTCGTCATCGCGAGCGGTGCAGTTCTCTATCTCGTCCGTCGCAGAAGCCTACTGTCGCCTAGAGTTCAGAACGCTGCTGCAGACATAAAGTTGGCTGTGGATGCGCCTTCAGCAGGCACAGAGGAGATCACATGGCGATATCTGCGCAGAGAGGGCCAGAACGGAGGGGGTGAGTGGTCGCAGAAATAGTGAACCGTGCGCGAAGAGCTCTCGCGGCGGTTCTGAAAGAAACGGCAAGGCGCTGTGGAGGAGTGATTCGCGAAGAAGATGGACTATTGCTGGTCGCCGCCAATCATCCGTGTCCCGTCCTCGTGAACAGCGCATTGCGAACAGGGTCCATGGATGCGACAGAGGTTCTGCAACGAGCCCGGGCTTTTTTCGGGAAGTTCAATCGTGGTTGGGAAACATGGATTCGTGAAGACGCAGATGCCGACCTTCAACAAGCTTCCGAGACAATGGGCTTGTGTGCCGCGCCGGAGCTTATCGGGATGGTACTTGACTCAAGACCGGATCTTGGCGATGTGCCCGGCGACGTCGAGTTTTGCTGGGTGCGGGACAGGGCTGGTGTTCGAGATTTTGTGAGTGTTGCTGCCGACGGGTTCCGAGAAGAAGCGCCGGGACTGCCTGAGCTGATACGCGCCATCTTTTCGGAGAGTGTCTCACTCGTCGCCGCCGACACTGCTGCGTTCGTTGTGCGTTATCGCGGCGAGCCGGCCGCTACGGCTTTGGCGATGGTAAAGGAAGATGTTGCCTGGATCGGTTGGGTAGCGACGCGCCATCACCTCCGCGGTCGCGGATTGGGCCGCCTGGCCACGGCCGCGGCGACCAGTGCCGGGTTCACGCTTGGAGCCAAGTTCGCGTCATTAGAGGCCACAACGATGGGCGTGCCGGTTTACCTGCGTCTCGGCTTCCGAGAAATCGCGCGATATCAAAACTACTGGCCAGCAGGATTTGGAAGTTGATTTTCGGGCAGACATTTTGGAGAAGAAAACGAGATGGCGGTGGAAGCTCGGTGAGGGATTGGTGGGCGAGAAACCGTGCGTAAACATGTGAGGTATTTGTTCAAGTGGCAGATGGTCGCAATTCTGGTCGCCATGGCGTCCGCGACGTGGTCCGCGCAAGCCGTTTCGAGCGATTCGGCAGCAACGCGCGTCTCCGCCACAAGACTTGTTGCTCTCGTGCGGCAAGTTTGGGAGAGGGACCACAATGTGTATCGAGAGGATAAAGAAACGAACAGCCAGAAAACGAGACACGAAGAGCCTTTTCCGGACATAACCGATCGCTCTTTTCTGCCAATGATTTCGAACGGAGCGGTCGACGAAAATCCCACATCCACCTGGGTCGCGAGAAGAACAAGGCTGCAGACCGATCCTGCACGAATGGTTCTTGGCGCCCTACCAATTACCGTTTCTTCGCACCCCGGCATCGACAAACTGATCCGATCCCTTTCCGGATCGTGGTCGCTCTCCTTGAGGTTCGCTCCCAGCGGGAAGATGCCGAAAGGCGGGTCGGGGAGCGGAGAGGAGACGTTTCATGCGGGACCGGGAGGCCTCTCGGTGATCGAGGAGTACCACTCGACCGGTGACGAGGGCGAAATTTCCGGCCTCGGAGTCTTCTGGCCAGGCCATCAGCCATCAACGATGCCAGTTGTATGGTGCGACAGTTCGAATCCGAATGGTTGCGCCTTGATGAAGGGCGGAGCGAAATGGGACGGAGACCAACTCGTGATTCAGGACGAATCGGAGGTGGATGGGAAGAAGGTGACCTTTAGGGAAGTATTTTCCGACATTGCCGGGAACTCGTTTACGCAAACCATCTACGAAAACGCTGCTGGCGATCTGCGCCCGCTCGTCACAATTCATGCCACGCGAAAGGGAGCGTCACATGTTACGAAGTGACACGATCTCCAATGAGGACTTCTTGTGTTGGGGGCCCACTTTGATCGTAGAGGTCGTTCGAAAAAACATTGAACGGAGGAGAACGTAATGTCACAGCCTATTGAACAGCTGAAATCTGCTGTTAGAGGGGATCTAATTCAACCAACCGACGCCGCGTACGATTCTGCCCGCAAGGTCTACAACGGAATGATCGACAAGCGGCCGGCCCTTATCGTGCGCGCTGTCGACGTGGCAGATGTGATAGCTGCAGTCAATTACGGACGTGAGAACCGGTTGCTCACGGCGGTTCGCGGTGGTGGCCACAATGGCGCCGGTCTCGGAACTTGCGATGGCGGTCTCGTCATCGATCTTTCCCTCATGAAGGGAGTTCGGGTTGACCCTTCATCCGGCACAGTACGCGTCGGCGCCGGATGCGTCTGGGGCGACGTAGACCACGCCACACATGCCTTTGGCATGGCGACACCTTCGGGCTTCATCTCAACCACCGGAGTCGCTGGCCTGACCTTGGGGGGAGGGATTGGCTACCTGACACGCCGCTATGGGCTGACCATTGACAATCTACTCTCCGTGGACATGGTTCTCGCGGATGGACGCTTCGTCACCGCAAGTGCCACGGAGAATGACGACCTATTTTGGGCGGTACGAGGTGGAGGAGGAAACTTCGGAGTCGTAACTTCGTTCGAATTTCGTTTGCATCCCGTTAGCACAGTCCAGTTCGGGCCGACCTTCTGGCCGCTGGAGCAGGCTGCCGACGTTCTGAAGGCCTATCGCAAATTCATTCCCACGGCCCCCGAGGAAGTAAACGGATTCTTCGCTTTTCTGGTGGTTCCTCCGGCGCCGATGTTTCCGGAAAATCTTCACATGAAAAAGGTCTGTGCCATTGTCTGGTGCAGCACAGGAACCGCTGAGGCAACCGAGAAGGCAACCCGCCCTATGCGCAGTGTAGGAAAGCCCTTGCTCGACGCGGTCGGCCCCGCGCCGTTCCCAGCTGTGCAGAGCACCTTTGATGGTCTATTTGTTCCTGGGTTGCAGTGGTACTGGCGGGCCGATAATTTCACGGAGTTGAGCGATGGCGCCATCGCCAAGCACATTGAGCACGGTTCACAGCTACCGACGATGCTGTCGACGATGCACCTCTATCCCGTCAATGGCACAGCACAACGAGTGGGCAAAAACGAAACCGCCTACAGTTTCCGCGAGGCTTTGTTCGCCGAGGTGATTGTCGGGATAGACCCAGATCCCACCAACGCTGGAAAAATCACGGATTGGTGCAAGAACTATTACGACGCACTGCATCCCTACTCAGCGGGAGGAGCATATGTGAACTTCATGATGGACGAAGGACAGGAGCGCGTTCAGGCTTCGTTCCGCGATAATTACGCGCGCCTCGCCAACATAAAGAAGACATACGACCCAACAAACTTCTTCCGTGTGAACCAGAACATCAAGCCAACGCCCTAGAGACCGATGCGTCGCGAGTTTCGCGGGACTGATGTTCTGTCGTGACGTCCCGTCATTTCTGGTACTCGGACGGGGCTATCTATGCGAGATCTTAGTTTTTGGTTGCGGTAGGCAGGATGACGGACGGGCAAGCGCGAAGGAGAAAGCGGATGTTTCCATGGTTGAGTCTTGCGATTTTGCTTGGCGCAGTTGGGACTTCATCCTACTACCGCCATCGGGCGCGTCTCAGGAATGAAACGATTGCGCGAAGACAGGAAGGAGTCCCACTGGTTGCCATCAGATTAGGTGTGGCGGCTTTGCTTGTGTTCCCAATCATCGGCTACGCAGCCATGCCGCAGTCGATGACTTGGGCGTCATTGGCGTTGCCGTCGTGGTGTCGCTGGGTAGGCGTCATCGGGGGGGTCTCGACGATTCCAGTCATAGCGTGGGTGTTGCGTACTTTAGGTCGGAACGTCTCGGAAACCGTACTAACGAAAGGCAACCACCATCTGGTAACAACGGGACCATATCGGTGGGTCCGACACCCACTCTATACGACCGGGATCGCTCTTTTTCTGGCCCTGAGCCTGATCGAGGCCAGTTGGCTGATTCTGCTGGTCGCCTTGATTGTGGGCGCTCTTATGAACTTGCTAGTGATCCCCTTAGAGGAGAAAGCCTTGATGGAAAAGTTCGGGCAGGACTACCGCGCATATATACGTAATACTGGCCGGTTTCTGCCACGAGTCTTCACCCGCGAGAAATCTTTATCTGCGAAGACTCTCCGGTGGCGGAGAGGTTCAACTGACTCATTTCATTGAAGAGACGACCGTTGCGTATGCCTGGTCACTGGATGGCAAGAGAATCGCTGTGACCCGCGGTCGCTTCAAGGATACCGACGTCGTGATGTTTTCCGGCTTCCGGTGAGGGTAAATTTCGAACTCGACCCTGACTCACAACTGGATCTATGCGTATGGGCAGGGGTGCACAAGGCGGGAGAGAAAACGATGCCGCGCAACCCATCAACTCGATGAAACCGATGCCGCACGATGACACTTGTACTAAAGCCGAATTAATTAGAAGTTCTTATTTCTTCATCTGTGATGGCGAATTAGGGGGTGAGTCCCTATGAAATCTCTTCGAATCCGAGGATCTATTGTTTTCTTGATCCTCACCCTGACCGGAATAGGTCAAACTCAGGAAGAACCGGTATGCGTTGAGAATTCGCCCGAGCGTAGAGGTGAGATCGGGTGCAGTATCGTTGAGAAGAAACCATTGCCCGTCACGCTGAAAGAGCCCGCCTTCTGGCACATCGATCAATTCGACTCTGCTAAGGATGCGCAAGCCGGGGCCGGGCCGTCGAGCATCGCCTTTGAAGCGCATGGTGCTTGGTGGCTGATGTCCGTCGGGCCAGAGAGTAATGACCATCACGGCGGAAAACATGTGGCACAGGTAAATCTGTCACCCCTTCCGAAAGCGGACGCCTATTCGATGCTCGTTATTTCCGCATACATTCCGGCTGGAATGACCTCACGAGTTCATTTTCACTCAGGAGTGGAGGCGTTCTATACGGTTGACGGAGAGCAATGCCTGGAGACCAAGGACAGAGCTTTCCCGATGAAGAAGGGCGACACGTTGGTAGTTCCCACTGGAGTTACGATGCGTTTGGTGGCGACCGGAACACAGCCTCGTCGTGCATTTGCGGTGATCGTTTATGACTCTTCCATGCCGCCCGTTACACGACTTCCGATGGAAATCGCATCGCAGCTAGTTTCCTGCACGAGATGAAATTCCGGAGTCATGTCTGTTCGCGCGCAGATCGGCATTTTCTTGGCAGCAACTGAGGCTTCTCATGCACGAATTTCTCTACAACCCGCCGACAGAGCCTCGCTGCCAGACAGGAGACTGATGATGAAGACCCATAGCGTAACAGGTGGCGGGGGAGTAAGGCTCCTCGTGATGGAAACCGGAAACACAAACGGTCGACCGATTGTGTTCCTTCACGGTGCCTCGCAATGCCACCTCCAATGGGAGCGACAGCTGAACTCGAGCCTGGCGGATGCGCACCGATTAGTTGCCCTCGATATGCGCGGTCATGGCGTCTCCGATAAACCGCGAGATGCATACGGTGACTCGCGGCTTTGGGCGGACGACGTTAACGCTGTAATTCAAGATCTCAACCTGGATCACCCAGTGCTCTCCGGATGGTCGTACGGGCCCCTTGTGTTCCTCGATTACATTCGGCACTACGGCGAGGACCAACTTGGCGGCCTGCATTTTGTGGGAGCCGTCACAAAGCTGGGTAGCGAGGAGGCTATGTCCGTGCTCACTCCCGAATTTCTGAGCGTTGTTCCAAAATTCCTGTGCACCGACGCGGAAACCACCGTCCAAGGCCTTGAGGGGTTGCTAGCACTATGTTTCGCGCGAAAGCCTTCCGCCTGCGAACTGTATCTGATGTTAGGGTACAACGTCTCGGTCCCACCGTATGTGCGTCAGGGGCTGTTCTCGCGGGCTTTTCATAACGACGACCTGCTGCCAAAGATCCGTAAACCAGTGTTGATAACGCACGGCGCAAAGGATGCGATCGTCAGTCCATCGGTGATCGATCAACACAGGCATGCGATGCCTCATGCACAAATACAGTTAATGGCTGATGTGGGGCATGCGGCCTTCTGGGAAGACGCAGGAAGGTTTAACGAACGACTGCGAGTGTTTTGTCAGAATCTGTGAGCGATGACCAGCGGCAACACCCCCTTCGGGCAAGCGGACATGCCCGGCTTGAAGAAAGCATAAACTGTGGCCATGGCCCTAGGAGACAAATTGGAACGGCGTGCGGTGGAAACCCTCGTCGGCCGCGGCTCGGAGCTCGAGCGCTTGGAAGCTTTTGCCCTAGGTGATGAACCGCTCGTGATGCATATTCAGGGCATCCCGGGCATCGGAAAAACTAACCTGCTGAATGCGCTGTCGGCAAGTATCGGGGGAAAGGGCGTTTTTGTTGTGCGGATAGACGCCCGCTGGTGCGAACCTTCCCCGGCGGCCTTGTGCCGAGCGATCTGCAAGGAAATCGGTGCCTCGGAGTCCGAAGATCCCACGGTTGTGGCGAGCCGCCTGTCGGACAGGGCAAAGAGAACTCTTCTGGTGCTCGACAGTTACGAATCTTTCCGTCTGATTGACTCCTGGCTCAGGCAGGTTTTTCTGCCCTCGCTCGGCGACAATGTACGCACAATCCTGTCGAGTCGCGAGGCGCCCCGACCAGCGTGGCGTATTGCCCCGGCGTGGAGAGGCCTGTTTGATTCCATGCCTCTCGAAACATTTTCTCCGGAAGTGGCTCTAGAGTATCTGGCCTCGCAGGGGATGCCGGAGAACAGTGCGCGGGAATTGAATCGTGTGGCGCGCGGGCATCCGTTGGCACTTTCCTTCGGATTGGCACTTTACTCTGCGGGCGGGCAAGTGCGTGGGAACACGGCCACTCATCACCAGGTACTGGAGCATATGGCGGCGCTCTTTCTGGAAGATGCGGATTCCGAAACCATACAGGTCGTACAGGCCGCTAGCCTAATCCGAACGGCCACCGCGCCGCTACTGGCCGCGATGCTGCCGCACATTGCGGCAGATGAGGCACTGGACCGGCTACGTACGCTGCCATTTGTCACCACCGGTCCTCACGGACTGGTGGTGCATGAAGCCGTTCGCGGGCCGGTGACAGCTGCTCTCAAGTCCCGTGATCCGGCGCGATACCAGGCGTACCGGCGCGCAGCTTCGCAGATCGTGCGTGACCAATACAGGGAGGCACCGCGATCCGACCACTGGCGTTGCACGGCGGACGTACTCTACCTGCTTGAAAACGAAAATTTGCGCGAAGGTTTCTTCCCCACGACTCAGAGCCCGGTTTCCGTCGAACCAGCCCGATCCGAGGACGGGACATCAATTGCCGTGATGGTTCACAAGTTCGATGGACCCCAGTCGAGTGAAGCAATCCAGCAATGGTGGCGCTACCATCCAGAGTCATTCTTTGTCGTGCGGGATGAACGGGGCGGAGTGCAAGGTTTCTATCTGGCAATTGTGGCATCGAAGGTTCACAGAAATGTGATGGCGAAAGACCCCCTAGCGGCTAGCTGGGCCAGGGACCTTCCGCGTTCAGAAGATAGAGGCGCCACTCTCTGGATCCGGCGTACGTTAGATCGCGACACGGGAGAAGGGCCTTCATTGGGCCAGGCGGCCTGCTGGCTCGACATCAAACGTACCTATTTGGAACTGCGTCCTCGGCTGCGCTGGATTTATACCTGCTATTGCGATGCGGAGCTTTATCGGCGCTCGTTCGAGCAATTGGGATTCCGACTGATGGACGAAGGACGTCCGCTCCTCGACAGAGTGATGCAACACACATTTCGTCTCGACATGGGAGTCGACTCCGTAGATGGCTGGCTTGGGAACATGCTTGCGCAGGAAATCGGCACTGCGACAGGTGGCGCTGCGTCTTACTCGTCACTGCTGGATGAGCAGGCGCGTGAGTTAGTTGTGAACGGAAGCCGAATTGGTCTCACCCCGCTTGAGTTCGGAGTCTTTGCCTATCTCGTCGCCAGGCCGAACAAAGCTGTGGCGCGCTACGAACTCATCGAGGCCGTCTGGGGATATGGCAAGGAAGCGTCAACCAGCAACGTGGTTGAAACAGTGGTGCGCTCCGTACGACAGAAGCTCGGAGCCCACCGGAACGCGCTGGAGACCGTGCGGGGAGTTGGCTACCGATATCGGCCCACAACTTGAAGTTGTACCCTGTGCCGCGTCGAGATTTTCCCTTCATAGTTGGTCGCTTTTTTCAATTTGAATTGCGGCCCCTCGGGCAATCGCGCATCAAGGGTAACCCTTGAGTTTGTGGCAAGGTCGGATTGGGCGGGAAGGAGAAAGCTCGCTGCCGCGAGCGGGACACACGGGAATCAGGAAGCGCTTCCAGTGCTCACCCGATCGGTCGTCAGTTTCGCTGATCCGATCACAGGAGGTGGAGGTCTATGATTCCGAATGAGAAGTGCGCTGCAGTGTCTCGTGGCCTGAGTGAGACTTTCGGCACAACAGCTATCGAAGACATTTGCAGGGTGAGCAAGGGTCTCAGTTCGGACCTTTTATTTCGCATCGTCGTAAAAGGATCTCCATTTCTATTGCGCGTGATGACTCGCATAGATGAGAGAAGCGACCCGGTACGCATCTTCACTTGCATGAGGGTGGCTGCGGAGGCAGGCCTGGCACCTCTTGTCCTCTATTCCAATGCGGAAGACGGGGTCGCGATTGTCGACTGGATTGAAGCCGTGCCCTTTGCTGGGGCACAGGCACTGGTTCAGCTTCCGGCAACGCTGAAAAGGCTCCACTCCCTGCCGCATTTTCCCAAGGCCTTTAACTACGCGACCGCGCATAACTTTTTCATTTGGAGACTTCGCGCGTCGGGCCTGTTGGCTGGCAATGAGATCGAGGATGCATTCCGCCGATACCGGCAAATCTGTGACGTCTACCCGCGCCTCGATGCAGATCTGGTGTCGTGCCACATGGACCTGAAGCCGGAAAACATCTTGTTCGACGGCAGCCGCGTGTGGCTCGTGGACTGGACGGCTGCTTTTGTGAACGACCGCTATTTCGACTTGGCTATTCTTGCTAACTTCGTGGTCAACAATGACGGGGACGAACGGGATTATCTTGAGGAGTACTTTGATCAACCGCCCGATGAGTACCAACTGGCGCGATTCTTCCTGATGCGTCAGGTGGTACACATGTTGTCAGCTTCAGTCTTCCTGCTGCTAGGTTCGGCGGGCAAGCCGATCCGCCAGGACGAGACCCTACCCTCATTCCGCGATTTTCATGAGCGGATCTGGGCTGGCGAAATCGATCTAGCAGACAACGATCTTAAGGTCGTCTATGGCATGGTTCATTGGGACCAACTCTCACAGAATGTGCGGCAACCGCGCTTTGACGAGTCCCTCAGAATCGTCTCTGAACGGAATACAAGCCAGGAAGGTATGCGCCTACTTCTGCCCATCACTCCGTGAAGAAAAGCTCCCCGCACGCGGTGAATGAGGTTTCAAGGTCGAGCCTCAAGAATCACGTTGAACGGTGTTTCCATGGGTGACCCCCGCCTCTGTGAACTCAACAAAGGATGCCACCCGTCCAATTCGCCACAAGAGATCAAAACTGCCGGTCGCCGCCTCAATGAGAGCAACCGCGATTTTTTGCCACCCAACAGACGACTGGCGCTCTCACGCTCCGTTTGTGGACAGCGTCTTTTTGTGGTTAAATAGCCGCCATCTTCGCTCGGGGGCGTGCGATGAAGATCGGCTTTTCTCTGCCCAACATCGGACCAATCGCTACGGCGGAATCCGTCACGAAAATCGCGCAACGCGCCGAAGACCTTGGCTATAGCAGCTTGTGGACGATCGAGCGCTTGCTGTACCCACTAAATCCGCAAAGGCCCTATCCCGGAACGCCGGACGGATCCCTGCCTGAAGTCTACAGGCACACGCTTGATCCACTTGATGCGCTCACTTTCGTCGCCGGTCAAACAAAAAGGATCAGGCTCGGAACCAGCGTCCTCGATATGCCCTACTACAATCCAGTGATGCTGGCACGCCGGCTGACCACCATCGATATTCTGTCCGGCGGACGGCTGTGTGTCGGGTTAGGTCTTGGCTGGTCAAAAGATGAGATGGATGCAACGGGCTCCGACATAACCAAGCGAGGAGCCATGGCAGATGAATTTCTGCCACTGCTGAAAGCAATCTGGACCACGAACCCAGTTGAGTTTCGCGGAAAGTTCTTCACAGTGCCTAAGTCTTATATTGACGCCAAGCCCGTGCAGAAACCGCATCCGCCGATTTACATGGGTGCTTTCGTACCAGCAGCGCTTAAACGCCTGGCGAAATTCGCCGATGGATGGAATCCGGTCTTCCTTCCCGTCCCCACAATGGCGGAAATGTTCGCAAGCACCAAGCAAATGGCGAAGGAAACAGGGCGAGATCCATCCGCCATCTCTATGGTGGTTCATGCCGGTCTGGGGCTCACTGCAAAACCGTTGGATAAGGACAGGGGAATCTTCTCCGGCTCGCTCGAACAGATTGCGGATGATGTACGGGCGTGCGTGAAAATCGGGGCCAGCGAGATCTTCTTTGATCCGGCTTTTGCTCCCGGCGGTCAGTCGCTCGATCGTTGGCTGGCTCTGCTGGAAGAACTCCGCGAAATGATGAATGTGTAGCTGGCTGCGACTGGGGCACGGCAGCTCTAGATCTTTCCCCATGCGACGACACGCATGGGAGTAATGCGCAACACCGGGGCGTCGTCGGCAAGCATGCTCTCGTCATATTGCGGATACTTAGCTCTCAAGAGCTGAATGGCCCGCTTCCGTTCCGGGGCTGCCGAGACGAGATCTGCATTGCCATGTACTAGCACATACCACAAGCGTGTCCAGTCTTCGTCATACTGATCTACGAGCAAAGCCACGTGTGGCGTTTCTCTAATGTTCTTCAGCCGCTTCAAGCGGTCTGGAGTTACGCGTTTAGGCTTGTGATCAATCGCAGAATAGAAGACCGACCCGTCCCAGACAAAACAGATAGGAATCACATGCGGTTTTCGCTGGCTGTCGAGTGTGGCCAGGCGAGCAATCCTCGCGGCTTCCAGTCTTGCGCGAATTTCAGGTGAGAGGTGTGGAAGTCGGCTAGCCATAGCAAGACCCCAAATACGCGATTAATTCTAGACTTCCAACGATCTAAGCGTGTTTAGGCGAATCGATGGGTCTTACGTTTGCGTACGACTGTCGAAACTAAGCAATTGTACTCAAAATCAATCTTAAGGCAGGGGCCACGCCCCTCCCAGCGCTATTCGCACCGAGGCTGCCCCACCCTTCCGCTCCATCGGAGAGGCTAGGGCAGCCCGGACCCTCAGTCGTGTTGAGTTCAACAAAGGATGGGGCCCGCCTGTCGTTCAGGGGCGAGCCTCAAGAATAAGGTTGAATGGAGTTTCCATGGAGACCCTGGCGCTCCGGAATCCCGCATCTTTGAGAATGCCAAGCAACTGGCCAGCGCCAGCCTGCGCTCCCAATGAATAGCGTCCTCCTTGCGAGAGTGCGTTCTGGGTGCAGAAACCAGCGGAAGCCGAGTAGTACATCCGTGCTACTGGGCCGACATTTTCCTCTGAGCGATCCTTTGCGAACGGTTCCACCAGCATGAGTGCGCCGTTGGGAGCCATAGCCTCCCGGGAAGCCCAGACAGCCTCCAGCGGATCACCCATATCGTGCAGTGAATCCATGAAGCAGACTAGGTCGAATTTTTCCTCGCTGCTGGCAAGCGCCCGCGGCGTTGCCACCTCAAACCGAATCTGATCGGCCACTCCGGCCTGCTTCGCCCGTTCTCGCGCCACGGCGATCGAAGACTCGTGGTAGTCAATTCCCACAAACTGTGACTTGGGAAATGCCTGCGCCATGAGGATGATCGAGGCGCCGTGCCCGCAGCCGAGGTCGGCTACACGCCCGCCTTTGGCTAACGTCTCCTGGACGCCACTGAGAGATGGGATCCAACTTTGAGTCAGATGTGCCCGGTATCCGTTGCGGAAAAACGCTTCGGTTGCGCTGAACAGTCGGCAATTGTGTTCGTGCCAGCCCATTCCCTGGCCAGAGCGGAAAGCGGCGAGGATGTGATCTTCGTCGTGCCACAACGTGGCCGCTACGTCGAAAGCCGGTGGAAGAAATGCCGGACTGTCCGGATTCGCCAAAACAAAAGCGTGCTCCGGTGGCAGTAAGTACTGCTTGGTGTTCGTGTCGAACAGCACATATCCCCCGGCGACTTGCCCGTTCAGCCACTCTCGCACAGAGCGCTCATTGGTCGCGGTGCGGCGTGCCAGTTCATCCGAATTGATAGGACCACTCTCTGCCATCGCCTGGTAAAGGCCGAGCTTGTGCCCAATATTGGTCATGACACCAGCCATGGCCGCTGCGAGATCGGTGACCACGTGACCGGCGAACTTCTCGATTCTGAGCTGCATATCTTGGGCGGTGGGCGTTGTAGTTGCACTCTGCATTACTGACCTCCTGCTATCAGGGCGTGTGGTTCTGAATATTGCACGCAAAATTCCGGCAGCGGAGCGCGAGTGATCGCTGACAGCGAACTCTCTACACTCCATAGCTGGAATTGGGTAGATACGACAGCAGGATTGCTGCTCACGGCCTGGATCACCGGGTGGTTCAGGTAAGCCTCGGCCGTTTCACGGTTGGCAAACAAATACATGCCACCGATCTCAAATTCCTCCTCCTGCAAGATCCATATCTTCCAGATCAGACCTTCTACGGAGGCGATAGTGGTTGCGGCTTCTCGACTCTTGGCGAGGAACACATTTGGAGGTATCCGCAGTTTAAAGCGCAGGTGCAAGACGGTGTAAGTTGTAGCGCTCTTCTTTGACATTTCGTTTCTCCAGTGTTTATCTCTTCGTCTGTGACGACACAGGTGAGTCTAGGACTCCTAAAACGGTTTGAGGTGAGAGCACGATGAGAAGATGATGAGACCTTACTAGCCCAGAAAACTAAGTTGGTCGCCAAGGATGGCATTCCCTGTCTGGGTCTTCTCTCACCTCGAGCGGGAGAATCTCTTCGTTCGGCCAAACCTGCGACCCAACTGCAGTGGAAAACCTGCCATCCGCATGATCCGCTGGCTATTTGCAAAGCCCTGGGAATGAGAACGCCTCAGGCTCGCTGAAGCGTATTGAGCAACGAGTTGGGCGAGAGGAGTCTTAGTGCGTTGATATTCACTTTAAATATGCCACTACTAGTGGTATATTTATGGTGGGAGATGCTTATGACTGAACTCTTTTCCGTTAGCGAAGCGGCGGCAATCGCGGAAGTGTCGCCTGAAACGATCCGAACTGCACTGGAGAAGAAGTCGGTGGCTCCATCATTCAAGCGAAAGACAGGCAAGGCGGTGCGTTATGAATTCTCAGTCGGAGACGTGCTCCTTATGAAGGTGCTTATCGAGTTTCCGTTTGCTTTGAGCAAGGAAGACAAGCAGTCTCTGGCCAAGATCCTGTCACGTGGTGATCGCACTGCGACCCGCTGGTCGAGAGAGGGTGCGGACTTAGTCTATCGGTCTGGGGACATACAGGTTTCAGTTGAATGCAAGGCATTCCGCCAGAAGGTAGCTCGAAATTTGTCAGCATTCCGCTGGGGCAGACGACGTATTGTTTCTAATCCCGATGTGTTGGGGGGAGAACCCGTCTTTCGAGGTACTCGCATACCCCTTCAGCATGTCGCGGAGCTTTTTCGTAAGGACGTTCCAGAAAAGGAAATTGCGGAGGATTTTCCCGCTCTCAGCTCCCGCGACCTAGCCTATGCCCGGCTCTTTTCTCGCCTCAGCGAGAGGCCTGGACGACCACGAAAGAGGTTGGCGCTTCGACGCGGACTGAGCGCATGATCCATCTCCTGCTGGATGAAAACATCTCTCCGGCACTGGTGCGACTGTTAGCTGGCCTCGATGTGTATTCCCAATCTGTACCGCACGTTGGCCTTGCCGGTCGGGCGGATCATGTGGTCTGGCAGTATGCGCTCGACCATGACTTCGCGGTGGTAACGACGAACGCGCGGGACTTCATCGAACTTCTCGACGCACCTGTTCATCCGGGATTGATCGTGTTGCGCGAAAGTGGCCTGAGCAGACAGGAACAGTGGGAGCGGCTCGTTCCGGTTGTCCACCACGTGAAGAGATCCAGGGATGAAGACTTCCTGCTGAACAGGTTGATTGAGATCGCAGGCGTCGGTCAGTTCCGAATAACGGAGATTCCGGAACCGTGAAAAGCGGGATCAGAAGTCGAAATATGCTTTGGCGGTAGCGGGAAAGTGTGGGATACTCCGCTGTTGATGGGGCTTTGCGCTATCGAAACTCGAAAGGATTTTCGTACAATAAACGTACAATGGAATCGGCAATGGTGTCTTTTTTGCCCCTCTGGCCATACGAAGAATCAATAACTTACGTGCTGTCAACACGGTGAATAGTTCGACTCCCGCCGCCTCCACCATTATCTCTTTTTATTATCAATTACTTGCAAGCATTTCGCGCGGGTTCCTACCCGCTTCTCTCAACCTGTTTGAGATCAGCAAGTTTTGCTGGCATTTGTTTGTAACTTAGTAGAAAACACGCGACACGGATTTCTTCCAAAGGCGCGTTCAGAGCGGTGAGAAACAATTGCTGAACCATAGTTGACCATAGACTGCTATACTGTTTTTGACGCTATTGCTACGGTTTGCTCGTCACGCGGTGGTCCTTCTTTAGACCAGATTCATCTCCGCCCATCTTGCCCGCCGTTTATTTTGCGTGAAATCCCAAAAACAAGTGTGAGCGGCTTCGCGGCGCTAAGTGTGTCAGAGTGTGCGCGACCTCTCCAGAAAGAAACAAAGTCGAATGACAACATTTTCGGAACTGCCCCTGTCTTCTGCGCTACAGCGGAAACTCGCGGCAGCTCAATTCATTAACCTCACACCCATCCAGGAACGTGCAGTCCCTCCTGCTCTCGAAGGTCGCGATGTCATCGGGACTGCCGAGACGGGCACTGGCAAGACATTGGCGTTTCTCATTCCTCTGATTGAGATCCTGAACCATGAGCCAGCGCGTCAGACCGTCGCTCTAGTGCTGCTGCCAACGCGGGAACTCGCGATGCAGGTGCACGAGCAATACGAGCAACTACGTACGAAAGCCATGCCCAAGGCCGCGCTCATCATCGGTGGCGTCTCCGAGAAGGCGCAAATCCAAAGTCTGCGTCGTGGGTCGGAATTGGTAATTGCCACTCCCGGACGGCTGCAGGATCTCGTCAACCGCAGTTTCGCTGACTTGCGCCAAGTTAAGCTACTCGTACTCGACGAAGCAGATCGCATGCTCGATATGGGATTTCTGCCGGCGATCCGGCGGATCTTATCGACGCTGCCTCGTCGGCGCCAGACGCTATGTTTCTCAGCCACGATGGAGCAGTCTGTCGCCAGCCTTATCAATGACTATATGCGCGATCCGGTTCGCGTCGCTCTGGGCTCGGTACTCAAGCCTGCCGAAAGCGTGCAACTCAGAGCGTACGAAGTGCGGCCGGGAGAAAAACTCGATGTTCTCCGTCAACTGCTCTATGCGGAAACGGGGCAAACGTTAGTCTTTACACGCACCAAGCGAGGCACCGAGCGACTCACGAAAGAACTGGTACGCGACGGCTTTGCGGCCGGCATGATCCATGGCGATCGCTCGCAGGCGCAGCGGAACGGAGCCTTGAGCGGATTTCAGGAAGGCCGTTTCCAGGTGCTGGTCGCGACTGATATCGCATCCCGTGGTCTGCACGTGGATGACGTTGCCCACGTCATCAACTACGATGTGCCCAAAATGGCCGAGGACTTTATCCATCGCGTCGGCCGGACCGGCCGAGCGGGGCTCCGAGGACGGGCCTCGACCTTGGCCGCCGGAGCTGAGGTGCTGGAATTGCGGCAGATCGAACGCACTCTGAAGCTGAAGATCGAACGCCTGCAACCGGACTCGCCGGCAGCGAAGCCATCGCGGCGAATGATTCAAAACACGCTAGCCTCACGAACTCTAACCGCCTTGCCAGGAGAGGTATTTGTGTAGAGCACCAAGCCTTGTTGCCGGGGCGTCAAGCTCCGGCAACTTTGCAAGCGTCAAGCTAGAGCCGGACCACTCATGACTCGCGCCGGGCGTCCCGGGGAGATGAGCCTTCTCTTCGAATCTTTTTCCGTGCGCGCTTCCGCGCCAGGGCGCTTTTCACCCGACGTTTCTCGCCCGGCTTTAAGTAGTAGGAATGACGCTTTACCTCTTTGATAATGTCTTCGGACTGAACCTTACGTTTGAATCTACGGAGGGCATTCTCCAAGGATTCGCCCTCTTGCAATCGGATTTCTGCCATGCTCATCCTCCTAAATTAGCGCGATGCGGGTCTCTTATAGCCGACGCCTCAGACGCACAACTCTGTTTCTACAGGGCGTCAGCCTCGCGCAGTTGAAACTCTAGTCACTCGCTGACGTGGTCATCCTGGGTAGACTGCTGCGCAGTGTCCTCGTCCTCAGCACCCACATTGAAAAGCGCCGCCTGCTCTGCGGCATGCTTGCGCAATTCAGCCATCTCGTCGACGCTGCTTGCAGCCGCCTCCTCCTGCTTTCGCTGATTTTTGCGCTCCGCTTTGTCTCGCTGTCTCTGTTGCCGCGTGTGTTCCTTTTGGCGCTTTGTAAATGTTGATCGGCCTGTTGGCATAGGTATCCCCCTGGAATCTCTCATTCGTCCCCGACAGGCAGTTGGTCGCCTGACCGGAAGACTTTGTGCATTCGAAAAAGCTACCAGCGCGGTTCGCGCGGTTGCCGTGGATGCCCGCGATAGTCGTCGCGCCCGCCTCCGCCACCAAAACGGCGGCCTCCACCACCGCCGCCCCGAGGACGTTCTGCCTTTGGTTTGGCCTCGTTGATGGTCAAGGTGCGTCCGCCTAGATCGGTCCCATTAAGAGTCGCGATCGCCTTGTCGGCCTCACTGGCATTGGCCATTTCCACAAACCCGAACCCACGAGAACGGCCCGTATCGCGGTCGGTTACGAGCGTGATCTTTTCCACGGACCCGTACGCTTCGAAAAGGTTTCGCAACTCGGCTTCGGTTGTGCTGTGAGGCAGATTCCCAACGTAAAGGTTCTTCATCGCAATTCCTCTTTCAGTAAATCGTCCAGGCTGGTCGGTGTTGTCGTTGGTTTCGCGGTCCGCCCTTCAGAATCTCGAGGCGGAGGAGGCAAGGCGCGTATCGCTTGCGTGCGAGCAATGGACGCCGAGCGGACTGCGGAGATTCGCCGCGAAGCTTCAAGGATGCCCCACCGCTGAGTCGTATCTCCAGGATCGGTAGCACCGATGCTTTTCGCGCGGATAGCGTCCTGTTCGTCCCCGTTCTCCGCCGCCAATTCTTCCTCCGCGTTTGGTAAAGCAGCGAGATATTCTGGCCGGCCAACCAGGAAGGCCAATCGCTGCGGGGGAGTTGCGCCTCTAACGTCATCACAAAACTTGTCGCGTTGGCCCCGCCCCTTTTCCATATTGATCAACACGAGGTCGTACAGGGCGGGTTTCCACCATAGACGCGCTTCCATGATGTCAGCGGCGCTATCGACGTCGATCCCGAGCTTCCGCAGGACCTCAGCACGTAAATCGCGTTTCGCATGCGACGTGTCGATCAGCAACACCCGCTTCTTTTTGACTGCATCGGGAATTGGCGCGGAGATCGGTAACGGGAGCAACGGAGTGTTCATGCCGACACCGACCGTGGCTGTGCGCATACGGTGGTATCCGCTGCCTTGCTTCCCTTTGCTGCGCGCCCCAACATTTCATGGATACGCTTCCGTCGAGCGATCTTTTGTTTTCGCTCACGGTTGAATCTGGACTTGTCTCCGTTCCGTGCGGACATAGTGAACTCCTGACATGAGAGGGTTAGCTAGCTGTGGATCTGCACAATCGACGGTCGATCGCGCGAACCCGCCGAAAGGCAAGGCGGAATGCCGCGGACAGAAACAACGGATGTAGGGGTTACGCCTCTCGATCTCTCAATCGCGAAGGGCGCAAGGTGTCTAGGCGTGTCTTCGAGGTTAAGCACTAGCAGTATATCGCGTTTTGAATCGCTTCGCGTAATCAACGCCGGAGAGCGGTGGACTCTGGCTTGCTTTTGATCTTGCTAGTTGCGAGTCTGGAGCGTAGGGTAGGTAGTGCGTTAGACCGAATCGGTCGTGAGCAGTTCTCGCCCAATAAGCCAGTAACCTGCCTTCAGTACCTCCGAATCCATCCAGCGTAAATCAATTAGAAGGAACACGAGTATCCATATGGCAGAACAAGGAACAGTGAAGTGGTTCAACGACGCCAAAGGCTATGGCTTCATCAGCCGTCAGAGTGGCGAGGATGTTTTTGTGCACTTCTCGGCGATCCAGGCGGGCGGTTTCAAGAGCCTGCAGGAGGGTCAGACTGTGCAATTCGACGTTACGAAGGGGCCGAAGGGCCTGCAAGCTGAAAACGTACAGCCTCTCTAAGTGCGCTCGTCCTTGCGAACGGCGATCTACATCAAGATCGCCTTTTGAAATTCCGCGTTCGTTGCTGATTGCGAGATTTCGGGGAGATTAAGAAGAATGAACTCGTGACAAATGTATTTGTCGGAAACCTGGATATCACGGTGACGGAGCAGCAACTGCGCGAACTGTTTGCAACCCACGGTGCCGTCGAAACCATCACCATCGTCAAGGACCGGGATACGGGCGAACCCCGCGGTATCGCCTTCGTGGAGATGACGCAAGCGACGGAAGCCCAAAGCGCAATTTCTGCGCTCAGAGGAACGATGCTTAACGGTCGCGCAATGAACGTGAACGAAGCTCGCCCGAAGCTTCATCGAGATCCAATGCGCGATTCGGATCGAAGGGATCATCGGCGACACAGGATGTGAGTTGACAACTGGTCAAGTACCCCTCGATCGTTTCTCGGCACGCAAGAAAATGAGCTCTCTCTGACACGCGACGACCTCACGTCTTCCTACGCGATCATCCGGTATAACAGTCGGACCTACCGGTCCGCCGGAGTGGTTGCCGTTGTCGGTGGTAGGCATAACGCCGAGTTAGAATTGAAGGTTTTTGAGGATTCTCAAGACTCCTCAGATCGGCATGAGGGCTGGCGCTATTTTATCGATAGAACGAGCGTTAAAGCTGGAACCGACCCGGCTGAAGCTACACGGCATCGCCAAGCCGAACTGGAAGCGCGAGAATCGAAGGCTCTGCGGGAGGCAAAAGCTTCGAACTTCCTTCCGCCAGATCCTAAGAGATGAGATCGTTGGGTTGGGGGGCGGCCCCCTCTCTCAGGGGCGTTCCCAACGAGATCGGCGCACTTATGATCTCGCGTACCTCGGCGCCCCGCCCGAATACAGCTTCTCTCGTTAATTTGAAAATGGTCCGCCAGTTTTGAGCGATCACTTTGACCCATGCCAGCTTACTCATCATGGGGAAGTAAATTCCGCGGAAACACAAACGGGCGAGAAAGATGTTAATGCGATAGCCCAGCGGCTGGTCTTCCATTGAGTCGATGGCGTGAGCGAGGGCCTCTGGGCTGTAAGAGTGATTCCAACCGTAGCGGACTTCGCTGTGGGCTTCCTCGATACTCATTTTCAATGGCGTGTGGGCCATGGTGAAGGGAACGAAGTCCTTCCAGTGTCGGGGCCGCGTTAAGCGCCCGGCAGCCTCCAGACGCTTATAAAGAGGAGTGGCAGGCAAAGGGGTTAGCAGACCGAAGATAGGCAGACCGGGCGGCCAAGTACGAACCTGTTGCAGAGTGCGCTCGGCGACGCCAACAGTGTCGTTGTCCATCCCAAAAATGAATGAGGTAATGGCGTAGACATTGCGCCGCGCAAGCCGTTCCAATACCGCCGCATATTCGCCCGGTTTGTTGAACCCTTTGTTTGCATCTTTGAGGTTGATCGGGTCGATGGATTCCATGCCGATGAATATCCACTTCCCGCCAGAGGCAGCGATAAGATCCACTAATTCTTCATCACGCAAGAGATTGGCGCTGATCTGCGCTACCCAATGGACTTGCGCTTTGGCCGCGATGATGTCGCGTAGTAATGACTTCGTTCGTTTCAGGTTGATCGCGAAGTTGTCATCGATGAAGAAAACCGCAATCTGCCCTTTCTCTTTACGGGCACGCGCCTTCAGCACCAAGAGTTCATTTACCACGCTCTCGTTGCTACGGAAACGAATCGAGTCCCCGAAAAATCCAGTCACCGTGCAGAACTCGCATCCATAAGGGCAACCGCGGCCCGATTCCACTGGGACAATGCGAAAAGTTCCCCAGCCCTCTCCTACGCGATTAAGCATCGGCTTGAAGATCTTTGGCACGAGATTGAATTGGTCAAGATCGATCGAATTCCAAGGGATCGCCGGATATTCCTTGAGGGATGGCTTTCTTTGCTTACCGTCCGCATCCACGGGCGCATAGATGTCTTTCAGTTGGCCTCGTGCGGCATCGTTCACAATCTTGGGCCATGTCTCATCGGCTTCGCCCAAAGCGACCGCATCGACGTGGCGCGGACCGCCGTCGCGACCTAGAGCCTCATTGGCTTCTTCGGTCACATGCGGACCGCCCATGACCACTGGCACTCCCACCGAGCGGATCGCGTCGGCCATCCGATATGCCTTGGCAACCATTCGGGTCATGGCACCGATGCCAACCAGTCCAATGTTCTGCTCGATGACATATCGCGCGATGCCGGCCTCGTCCATGGGTTGGGCATTCCCGTCTATCAAAAAAACTTCGTGCCCTGTTGGAGTCAGGGACTGCAACAAAAACATCCAGAGGTGAGGCATGAAGTTGCGTGTGACACCGTTGTCCGGATTGTAAAGAAGAATTCTCATGGGTCCCCAATCTGGAATCGTTCCAAAAAGACGCGCCGTGCCGCACGGAGGCGTCATGAACTGCCGGAATCGGCGCCTTAGCCTTGCGTTAGTTGTCTAAAGCTAGTTGCCGGATTGTACACTGTCCACCTACGGTTATCTCCTACTTTCTGGCTCACTTGACCACCACGAGAGCCATGAGGCCGCTCCGTTTCGTATTACCTTAGCGGCATGGATTATTCATGGCTGCGCTAAGCTCACGGGCGCTCGCCACGGATCGGGAGAATGATCGAACTTCGCTCTTCGAATGTGAGAACCTGGGCTTGAGCCTGTTGCATTTCACCAGGTGTTCCCTACCTTGCCTTAGCCAGGCGCTCAGCAACGCTACCGTAGACGGATGAGTTAAATACGAGAGCGTAATGCCGGCGCGGTCGTCGAATGCCGAGCCATTTCGCTGACGCGTGACGTGCCGTTTGGATTGGGATGGGCTATTGAACCAATCATCGAAAAGCTCCCGAAGGAGTCTCTTGTCAACACCCTCGAGGCTACACGCCAGGCGGTCCACGCCGAGGCAGGATAGTTCGAGGTGCGCCACACGAGGTTATCGAACGCTCACCTCGTTCCCCTATTCACGGGAGTCATCGAGAAGTGATTTGAGGTCGCGGGAGCGCGAGTGATGGCGTAATTTGCGCAGTGCCTTGGCTTCGATCTGGCGAATGCGTTCGCGGGTGACTCCGAATGAATGGCCAACCTCCTCCAGTGTCCGCTCCGAGCCGTCCTCCATACCGAAGCGCATCCTGATGATCTTTTCTTCCCGCGGACTGAGAGTTCGCAAAACGTGCGCAGTCCGCTCTCGAACGTTGATGTTTATGACTGCTTCGGCCGGCGAGATTTGTGCTCGATCCTCGATAAGGTCGCTAAGGTGGGAATCCCCCTCTTCGCCAATTGGCGTTTCCAATGAGATCGGCACTCGCATGATCTTGCGAACCTTACGCACCTTTGACTCAGGGATGTCCATCTGCTGCGCAATCTCTGCCGAGGTAGGTTCGCGGCCCAGCGTCTGCACCATTTGCCGCGTGGTACGAACCAGCTTGTTGACGATTTCGATCATGTGTACCGGGAGCCGGATCGTACGCGCCTGATCGGCAATGGCTCGGCTCACTGCCTGGCGAATCCACCAAGTCGCATAGGTGGAAAATTTGTAGCCGCGACGGTAATCGAACTTGTCTACTGCCTTCATCAGGCCGACGTTTCCCTCCTGGATCAGGTCGAGGAACTGAAGCCCGCGATTGCCATACTTCTTAGCGATGGACACAACGAGGCGCAGGTTGGCCTCGATAAGCTCGTGCTTTGCCTGCTCCGCCTCCATCTCACCTTTGATGATTCGGCGCTGCGTACGCTGCAACTCCTGAAACGTCATGCCAACTTCGTTTTCCAGTCGCCTCAGGTCGGCGCGATGCTGTCGATGCCTGGTGCGGTAGTTTTTCTTCAGTTCATCGGTGCGTGTGCTCGTAATCTTCTTTTCGAGGCCACTGATCTGGCGGTCCAGCGCGCGCATGATTTCGACGGTTTTGTTCACCCGATCGGCAAGGCACTTGCGCTCCGAGTTGATAAGACCCAGGTTGCGAATGATGAGCGAAGTGCGAACAATCTCGCGACTCAATCGACCCCGGCGGCGACGGTATTCGCGTGCCTTCTTATCCGCAGGGACGGCCGTCATCCGTGCTGCCAGCCGGAGGACTGCCGCGTAATGCTTGTGCACCTGATCAATGCGGCGCGCAACCTCTTTGACACGGTCCTCCAGAATCTCCTCGCTGACTTCTTCTTCATTGAAGACGACTATTTCTTTAATGGACCGCCGTCCGCGTTTCAAATCCACGCCCATCGCCAAAACCTCGCGGATCACAATGGGTGAGCGTGAGAGCGCTTTCAGCATGGAGAGCTGTCCGCGCTCGATGCGCTTGGCAAGCTCTACTTCTCCTTCGCGGGTGAGCAGAGGCGAGGCACCCATCTCTCGCAGATAAACGCGTACTGGGTCGTTGTCCGCCTCCGGAGTACCATGCGATGGGTTGAGGTCGACGTCCTCTAGGGTTTCCTCAAGCCTTTCCTCTCGAGCCGTATCAGTCAACGGATCCGGCCCTTCAACTACGTCCATGCCCTGAGTGCGAAGGGTAGTGAGCAAGTCATCTACTTCCTGCTCTGAATCTACGACGTGTGGAATCGGGTCATTCACTTCGTTGTCCCTGCATAGCCTTTCGTGAGGGCGTCCGCCGCGTGGAAGAGGCGGTTTGATCTTGAACAGTGGAGCTGAAGGTAATGAACTAAGCTAAGTGATCCTAGCACGTCAGGCCAGTAAGCGCGGGGTGCGGCTTGAAGGTTCGCCTTTGCCAGCGCGCCGAGACAAATGCGCAATACGCCTGACATTCGTCTGAGCAGGCAGGAACAGTGGGAGCGGCTCATTCCGGTTATTGAGCCCGTCAAGAAATCCCGGGATGCAGACTTCCTGCTGAACAAGTTAATTGAGATCACTGGACTCCACCAGTTCACAATCAGGGAATTCCAGGACCAGCTAAATAACTTCCAGGTTCACTGGCGACACTGGCGTTGAATGGGGACAAGCCCGTTTATCGATCCTAAGCCGCCTACACTCTCCCAGAAGCCGACTTCTGACCCGCGTGCCTCTACGAGTTTCAACTTCCGGATTGCCCGTCAACCGTCACGTTCGTCGACTCGCGGTCATTTCATGTCGACGTGCCAACAAAGTTTTGATCGGAACGGCGCTTACCGGAACGCCCTATCCAAGAGCCAGTTAGGAGTGGCGCGCTAGAATTCGAGGCGCAGTTGGAAGGCAATCATACGGGGACTGCTGTCACCCCCGAGTCCCACGCCCAACAAGCCCGTCGGAGGCGACGTTGTGTAAGTGAGTGCGCCAAAGCCCGTCTGTGTTGATGGCTTCCCCGGTATTCCTGCCAGCACCATGCTCGGCAATCCGAAGTTGGGATGGTTGAAGATGTTGAAAAACTGGGCGTCAAAACGCAGCTTGAAGTGATCGCTCACGGGGAACCACTTCGTGATGTAGAAGTCGCTCCATACGAAATCCGGGCCGCGCAGGGCGTTGCGGGCAAGATCTCCGAACTGACAATTCTGCGGATTGTCGCCGCCGTTGCATGCTCCCGTGCTTGGATCGACTTGTGAAACAAACGCGTCTGGGTTAAGCCACTGGAGTGTTCCGGGCTGCGTGAGTCCTGGGACTGAATGATGCTGGTAGAGCGGAACGCCCGGCAGCACGCTCGCGAACTGTGGACCACTGCCCTGCAAAATTCCATTGCCACTCGCCGAATACGGTGTACTCAGAACGGAGAGTGGGACTCCGGCGTGCCAGAACGCTGTGCCGGAAATCTGCCAGCCGTTGAAGGCATATCCCAGTAGATGATCGCGCAACTTCAGCGGAAGTTCGTAGACGTACTGCGCGGTCAGATTGTGCCGGATGTCGTAATCGCAATTCCCGTAGTCGCGAGCGAGATCTCCAGGCAAGGGCGACAGAATCCCTCCCGCCGAGAACTGAAGAAACCCTCCGTTGGAGACGGTGTCGAGGCACTGACTCCAGGTGTAGTTCACTTGTCCCTGCAATCCATGGCTCATGCGCTTGTTGGCGGTGAGTTGCAGGCCGCTGTAGTGGCTGTTCGCACCGGTCGAGAGCTGTGTGACTGCTCCGAAGCGAGCATCGGTCGGCTGTGCGTAGGGAAAGGGTGCGAAGCATCCCGGGCAGACGGTCTGGTACCCGTTCACTTGCGTGAGATAAGGCTGATTCACGGCGCGGGTGCCGACGTACTACGCCTGTACGCTTGCAGTCGTTCCTATCTGGTGCTCGATGCCGAGGCTCCATTGCATGAAGTAGGGCGCGTGTAATTTGCCATTGGGCACGGCCGTCATCGCAACGGGCGGCAGGCATGACGTGGGATTCGCAAGCGCGGAGGCGCAGGAACGCTGCCCCTGCGCGAAGCCGGAACTAAACCTTTGATTGGCGGCGATCGTGGCATCAACCGCGCTGTTCGTCACTCCAGGCGCGATCTCGGTTCCTCCCACCGTTCCGAGCTGGCCACCCTGAAATGTCTGCACATAAGGTGGGTTCATGCCGATCAGGTCGACAACATCACCGGGCAGCAGATCGCTGAACAATCCGAAACCGCTTCTCAAGACGGTCTTTGGTTCGATCTGCCAAGCGATGGCTGCCCTTGGCTGCAGGATGGCGAGTGGAGTGGAGGAGAATGCTGTGCCTAGATCAGTTTGAATGGCATCGCTGAGCGGCTGATTCACATCGTGCGAAATCGAATCGAATGAACTGCGCAATCGGGCGATCTGATTGTGCGGATTGAACGGATTCGAATTAAAGGTGTCGCGAAGGCCAAACGTCAAAGTCAGGCTGTTAGTGAGCTTCCAGGTGTCCTGCGCGTAAAGATCAATATTCAGGAAATTGAATGGCTCGTTCGCGTGGGTCGGGAATGTCTTTGTTGCCGTGGATGCGACACCGCGAATGAATTGCGCTAAATCGGTGTAGGTGACCAGTGGCACAGTACCTTGTCCGAAATCGTAGTCGTTCAAGCGAAAGATTCGGATATTCGTGCCGACTCGGATTTCGTGCGAACCGTGACTCCAGGCCAGATTGTCGTTGATAAAGAAGCGGGAGGCCTTTCGTCCCTGAAGCCAGGTGTTGTCGAGACCGCCCACGGCCGTAAACAAGGCATTGGCCCCGCTGCCCTGAAGCACGATGGGAAAAGCAGAGAGCGTCTTCTGAAAATCGGCTGGCGCAAATAAGCTCGAATACCAGGAAAACGCGGGATTGAAGTAGTTCACAAGATTTTGTGAAAAGACGTGCGTGTATCCAGATGCGAATGAGTAGAGCGGCTGCGGTGAAATCGAATTGAACAGGGGGTTGATCGGATCTGTATAGGCTGCCTGCAGTCCGGTATCAGCTTGAAAGCGGAACCACGCGGTATTGTTCGTATTAAGGTTGTAGTCGATGCGAGCAGTCTGCACCTGCTCGCGGTCATCGCTGGAATGGGAAACGCTCTGCCGATTGGCGCAACCGTCGCCGTTCGGGATCGCCCCGTTCGCGGCAGAACCATCGCTGTTGAAAGGGCAGGCCAAGACGGCCAGCGGGACGCCTTCCGCGTTTCCATACAACGAGAACATGTTTTGGTAAAAGGGGACCTGTTGCAGCGCCGGAGCGTAAGTTGTTCCGGTGATGGGGTCGGTTCCGCCGAGCGGAAGTTGTTGCAGGACGTACTGCTGAAAGGCTGGAGCTGGAACCGTGGTGGGCGTGACGATAGGCAAGGCGATGCGAACCCATTCGCTGTCGAAGAAAAAGAACAATCTGTCGTGCAGGATCGGCCCACCCAGGCTGCCTCCGAAGTGATTCACGGTGGAGCGGGGCTTGTGGTTTCCCGGCGTGGCATTCGTGAAATAGTCCGCCGCATTGAGAATGGAACCGTTCCACAATTCGTAGAGGTTTCCGTGGAACTGGTTCGTGCCCGATTTCGTGACGTAATTGACCTGTGAGGCTCCGTAACGGCCTTGGTCGACAGAATATGAGAGCGTATTGACAGTGACCTCCGAGATGGAATTCAGACCCAAGACAAGGTTGGTAGAGAGGCCGCTGTTCAGGTTCGTCAGCGGGTCGTTTGTTTCGAGTCCGTCAACGATGTAGCCATTCGAGAGTGCAGGCAAACCATTGAATTCGACATTTCCATAGCCGTTCGTGCCGCCGACGAAGTCATTTCCGCTTCCGGCGGTATTAATGAGCGCGCCGGGCGCGAACTGCAAAGGATAGGTCATGTCGCCGCCCGGGTTCGGCAGGTTTTCAAGCGTCGGGGCAGCCAGAGTCGTCGAAGTATTTGCGTTGCTGGGATTGATGATAGGCGCCTGCGAACTGACTTCCACCGTTTGATTCGAGTGGGCGATCTTCAGCGTGAAATTGACGGTTTGTTTCTGCCCAAGGCCGGAGAAGACATTGTTCGCCGTCTGCGGCTCAAAACCTTGAGATTCAATTTCGACCCTGTATGCACCGGGCTTCAGCTGCGGGAAATTAAACCGACCGGCTGCATTGGTCTTGACGCTCCGTTTCGATCCGGTTTCGAGGCTCGTGATAGTTACGGTTGCACCTGCAACGACTGCTCCCGTGAAGTCCGCCGCTTGCCCCTGAATCGCACTCGTCGTCTCACCTTGCGCTAGCGCTTGAATAGAAAAAAGGCAAACAACAGCGATGCGCAGAAAGGAACGGCAAACTTGCATTTCGAACCCCACAAAACAGTCCGCGGATCAAAGCTGGCGCATTAACCGTGGCTGATGTTTTGTAGTTAATCATAGTGAACACGAAAAAGTCTAGAGCAACTGTCCGCGAGTAGTGCAAACCAAGCATTCTCATGAGACGGCTTCGCCTCGTACACGAAACCGTGTCGTTATTTCTGCCGCTATCTAGAATTCTTCGATTTATTGAGATTACGCCGAGGGCAAGTAGTTATCGTTGATGATCACCCGGCCACGTTCGCACAATGCAGAGACTGCAGAAAAACTGCGGCATGTTTCCGCTATTGCACGCGAGGCGCAGTATGGCACAATGCGCTCGCTGGACTTGAGCCATGCGTTCCCGAACAGAAACTAAATTCTCGTGCAATAAACGTACAATGGAATCGGCAATGGGGCCTTTTTTGCCCTTCTCGCCATACGAAGAATCAATAACTTACGTTGCTGACAACACGCTGAATGGTTCGACTCCCGCCGCCCCACCATCCTAACCATTTTGGAATCAATACCTCAGTTCGAGCCCCCGGTGCCGTGAACTTAGATCAGGCATCGACAAGCGCCGACGTATGCCCCACCAGCAGCGGCAGCCGATACAGATCCCGCGCAACTGAGGCCTTCTCAGGTCATTCGGGCCAGGTCTGTATGGGGCGCACTTTGGCGCCCACAGACGCATATCCCGCAATAACGACATAAGCCACCAACGGGACAACATAGGCCGGAGCGATGCTGCGGCGAGCATCGGAGATCAATCCCATGAGAAGTGTGAGCACTGCGCCGCCCACGATTGCCATCACCAGCAGAGAACCTCCGATCTTGGTATTCGGCCCCAGGCGCTTCAGGCCAAGAGCGAAGATTGTTGGAAACATGAGTGACATGAAAAAGCTGGTGGCGAAGAGTGCCCACAAACCTGTCCATCCAGGATGCAAAACTCCGAATGCAACCAAAATGACGTTGATGATTGCGTATGCGCCCAGCAGTTTGCTGGGTTCCACAAAGCGCATGAGCCAGGCGGAACTGAACCGTCCAACGCCGAAGGCCGCGAGCGTGCCGGTGAGAAAATAGCCAGCGACTTTTTCAGGCTCGTGAGTGAATTCCTGCACGTATTGAATGAAGTAGCTCCAGGTGCCTACCTGCGCGCCGACATACATGAACTGGGCCATCACCGCCATCCAAAAATGGGGATAGCGAAAGAGTTCGCGAAAGTGGCCATGATCGCCGCCTGCTTCGTGCTCGCTCTGGATACTGGGGAATTTTGTCCGGAGAATCAGCAACCCCCAGAAGATCGCGATTGCGCTCAGCACCAGATAAGGCTTCACCACTCGCATCGTCTCCGATTGCAGGTAGGCGCGGTACATGTGCTGCGCCTTCATGCTCGCAATTTGCTGCGGACCAAGTTCGATCCCGGAAAAGATGAAGACCGTGCCCATCAGCACTCCGGTAATCGAACCGAGCGGATTGAAAGCCTGCGAGAAATTCAGCCGGCGCTCAGAGCTCGCGGAATCGCCCAATTGCGCGATGAAGGGATTCGACGCCGTTTCCAGGAATGAGAGCCCGCTGGCAATCACGAACAAGGCAAAGAGAAAAAATCCATACCGGCCGATGATCGCGGCCGGCCAGAACAAAAATGTGCCCAGTCCGAACAGCAGAAGGCCGATTACGAATCCCGCCTTGTATCCGAGCCGTCGCATCAGAAGGGCGGCGGGCATCGCGAGCAGGAAATAACCGAGATAGAAGGCGAACTGCACCAGCCCGGCTTCAAAGCGCGAGATGGCGAACGACTTCATGAATTGCCGGATCAGCACATCATTGAGATTGTTCGGAATCCCCCACAAAAAGAAGAGCGCGGTGACCAGGATGAAAGGCAGCAGTTGCCCTGAGGGAAAAAGAGGCGCCGACTTTTTCTTGCTGCCATTCACGATGCTGCCATCATTCGCAGTCTGCATGGGCCTCTGTCCTCGGACTCGAAACGGAATCAAGTCGCTTGGCCGGCATCACGGGCCGGCGGAGATTCTGGGTTTCGGCATTCCGGCGCCGGCACCCCAATTCCACAAATACTGAAGTATACGGAATCCACGGCCAGGGATGAGCGCCATGGTCTGTTTTTCGTTTGTCTCGTAGCATTGGTCGTTTGGCGGTGATACAACTTGACGGAGTTACGCGGCCGCTCCTTTGTCTTAGGGAGACTCGCAGTCAGTTGCGGGAGGCACGATGTCAAAACGCACTCTATCGTTCGCAGTCATCATTGTGTTCACGTTCCTCACCCCCTGGCTCAACGCGCAGTGGGCTCCGATGGCGACAGATGTTAATGTCGAGAAGCGGATCGGGTGGTGGAGAGAGGCGCGGGTAGGCCTGTTCATGCACTGGGGCGTTTATTCCATCCTCGGACGGGGAGAATGGGTGCAGTGGGACGAGCAGATCCCAAGAACCGAGTACGCCAAGCTGATGGAGCAGTTCCATCCGGAGCATTTCAATGCCGATCAATGGGCTGCTACCGCTAAAGACGCGGGCATGAGGTACGTCGTTCTAACTTCGCGTCATCATGATGGCTTTGCGCTGTTCGACGATCCGGGCAGCGATTTCACTGCGATGAAATCGGCGGCGCACCATGACTTCATCGCGGATTACGTCAACGCGGTTCGCAATGCGGGACTCGGCGTCGGCCTCTACTATTCGCCCTTGGATTGGCGATTCCCGGGCTTCTTCTTTCCCGACCTCTACATGGATAGCGCGATGGCGCTTCGCGAGCAGTACCGACGGCAGATTTCGGAGCTTGCGACGCACTACGGAAAGCTGGACATCCTCTGGTTTGACGGCGGCGGCAATGAATGGCTCGGATTCGGAGGCGTGGAATTCAAGGGCGGGTGGCATGGTCGTCCGGCGGACCAACCCTACGCCGGCCGATTTGATTGGGAAGACAACAAGGTTGTCAGCTTTCTGCGAGAGAAGCAGCCTGACATCGTCATCAACGATCGCACCGACGCCGCAGCGGACTTCCGTTCGCGCGAAGGCGATGGCGCCTTGGGGAAATTCGACAATCAAATGCCGTGGGAACTGTGCACAACGATCGTCGATGGCGCGTGGGGCTATCAAAAAGACGCCAAGGTCAAGCCGCTGGCCAGGATTCTTCATGTCTTGGTTGGAGCGGCGGGAAGAGATGGCAATTTCCTTCTAAACGTCGGACCTCGGCCGGACGGCGAGATTGATCCCAGCCAGGCAGAGCGCTTACACGAAATCGGAGAGTGGCTCCGACAGAACGGAGAAAGCATCTATGGAACACGCGGCGGTCCGTGGCTTCCGGCGGAATACGGTGTTTCGACGCACAAAGGGAAAATGGTGTATGTGCACGTCCTCAAGGCCCCGGAAGATGGAACGGTGACGCTTCCGAATCTGCCGGCGCGCGTTGTGAGAATGACAGACCTCAAGGGAAACTCTGTTTCCTACAATCAAAACGACCTGTATATACGAATCAAGCTGCCTTCGGTGGCGGCGGATACGGTCGACAGGATCGTCAAAGTGGAGTTGGCGGAGCCATGGAACACGAGCGCGGTCGTTCCTGTTGAACCCGACAAGGGATGGCTTCACCAGTGAGGCGCACGCTCCGCCCGGCAGGGCTCGAAGACCGCTGGCGCTCGCCGGCTATTGTTTGCAACTGAAGCTGCTCGCATCCTCGCTCGGTCCACTTCCGTTGTACTGCGCGTGTTTCGGATAGGGACAAAGCGGGCGGCTGCGTCCAGGAAACGCTTTGCCAGTCGCCGTCACCGACGTGGGTTCTGTGCCTTTTTCCACCCAGTCGACCATCGGGCTTAGCAAGTCGAACTGGTCCAAAGACTGGCCTCCGCCACAGTGGCCCATTCCTGGGACAAGATAGAGCTGGCTCCACTTGGATACGGCCTCCATGCCTCCGTTCGCCGCAACCATGTCCTTGTAATAAAGAAACGTGTCTACCGCCGAGAACCACGGATCGCTCATCCCGTGGTAGAAGATCAGTTTCCCTCCATGTGCGGAAAACGTGGTCAGGCTGGTTGACATCGAATCCACCAAGGGCTGGACGTCCGCCAGAGCCTCTTTGGCGACATCGATCGTCGTTTCGGTCGGCGCAGGCCCGAAAAGGCCCGGGCCGGGCGAGAGCAACCCGGGGAAAGGAGCACTATCCGTGATGCCGACGTCGTAAGGGAAACCAGGATAGACCTGAGTTCCTCCCGGAGTCTTGGGGCCTGCCAGGGCTTTCTTGATGGCGGCAGCCTTTTCCGGCGCCAGACAAGAATCATTCTTTTCACCCTTGCACACCAACTCTTCAGGATCGAAATCGCAGGCGAGGGGATTCGAGATCATGCCGTCGGCGATTCCGTCCTGCGCATCGCACTCCTTCAAGAGCGCGCCCTTGATGAGTTTGCGGTCATTGTCCGTGATCGCCTGCTGCAGGATCGGCTTCCCGTTTGCATCCTTCGGAGCAATCTGATTCAAGGTAACGGGAATCCATCTGCCGATTGCGAGATTGGACAGCCCGGTGCGCATGGCCGGGTCCCCTGAGATGATGCCGTTGAAGACGGTTGGATAGCGCTGGGAAAGAATCATGCCTTCGCGGCCACCGGTGGAACAGCCCACAAAATACGAGTAGGCTGCAGACTTTTCGTAGTACTGCGCAATCAGCTGCTTGGCCAGCGCGGCCACCTCGGCGTTAGCAAGGTAGGCAAAATCCAGATACGCCTGCTGATCTTTCGTGAAACCAAAATCGAAAATGCCGCCGTGGCTCTTGTGGCCCGTGTCCGTGCTCACGACCGCAAATCCGCGCATGAGACCGGGAGTAGCTCCAGCGGCCGTTGCCCCGAGCGGCGGCCATACAAATCCATTTCCCCCGCCGCCTCCCTGCATCAGGAAATCACCATTCCACTGATCCGGCATGGCCAGGGCAAAGTTGATGCCGAATTCTTCTCCGCCGACTCCCTTGCGCCGATTGATCACACCCTCAACTCGGCAATAGGCCGGAAGCGCAGCACTGCGGCCGGGGCCGAAGGCGTTGGGCTCCGTGGTTCCGGCATCCATGTGAACGGCCTTGGTGATCTCGACTCCCGAAACCTTGACCGCGGCAAGGCTTGCGCAGGACTCCTTTTGTTGGGCAAACGCACAAGACGCCAGGACGAAAAACGAAAAAATGACCGAGCCCAGTATTCCCAAACGCATTTTTGCCTCCCCTTCCATCACAGCAGTATTGCCGGCAGCGATCCATATAAACGCAGACACTACGCAACCGGCAGCGAAAAATGGAACACAGAGCCGTGACCGAGCTGGCTGATGACACCAATCTTGCCTCCATGAAGTTCCACGATGGCCTTTGCGATGGGCAGTCCCATGCCCGTGCCCGGCATGATCATGCGCTGATCGCGGCCGCGATAGAACTTTTCGAAGATCATCTCCTGTTCCATCTCATCGATTCCCGGCCCCTGATCGGCAACGCTGGTGCTCACTTCGGAGCCCCGCATCTCGGCGCTGATGTGGATGGGCGTGCCGGCCGGCGAGTATTTGCCGGCATTCTCGAGAAGCTGAGAAATCACTTCGGTAATCCGCTCGAAATCCATCCGGACAAGAGGCAAATTCTGTGGAATCGAGATCTCAACCGGATGGCCGCGCAGTGTGGACTGAGAATTCTTGATCGCGTGATCGACCGCTTCGCGAATCGAGTGCGGCTCAAACTGGAAATGAAGCTCATGCGCGTCCAATTGGGCGACTTCTGAAGCTTCGCCGACCAGCCGGTTCAGGCGGTCACTCTCTTCGTTGATGACCTGGAGCAGGTCCACGCGCTGAGCTTTATCCAGTTGAACTTCGGAGAGAAGGGTCTCGGCCGAGGCCTTGATGGAAGTCAGAGGCGTGCGAAATTCGTGCGTCACCGAATCCAGGAGCACCGATCGCAGCCGATCGCTCTCGCGGGCCGCTTCGCTGCGAGTCAATTTGTCGACGGTGTTGGCGCGTTCGATGGCGATGGCGACCAGGCTGCCGATGGCCTCCAGAGTCTCGCGCGAGAGCGCACAACCCGCCAGCCCCAGAGCGCCCACCGAGCGTACTCCCATCCGCACAGGCATGTAACAGACTCGCTGTGCACGATCGAGGACGGGCTCTCCCCGGTCGCTGATCGATTTCAGCTGGTCGCTCGGAAACAGAGTCCGGCTGCGATCGTCGAGAAAATAGGTCTCCTGCTTGCCTTCCAGGAATAAGGCTGCACCGGTGACTTCAAACGCATCGACCAGATGCCGCGGAATGATGTTGAGTAACTCGAAGACATTCTCGCTGAGCCACAATTGCTGACTGAAGGCATAAAGCCGCTCGACTTCCCGCCGGCGTTCATCGGCATAGGCGGCACCGCGCCGGGCGCGTTCGGCGAGCTGGCTGGCGATTCCGGCCGTCACGAGAAACGCAAACAATGCAACCCAGTTCTGGGGATCGGCAATGGTGAAGCGGAACAGTGGCGGCAAAAAGAAGAAGTTGTAAGCTGTAGTGGCAATGATCGCGGTAAAGATGGCGTAGCGCAGTCCCCAAGTAGTGGAAATCAGCAGGACCGCCAACAGAAAGCTGAAACCCACGGTCGCCGGATTCACATGCAGCCATCGCGAGAAGACCAGTACGATTCCTGCGACAATCAGAATGCACGCGACAAGGCGTACGATCGGATTGTTGAATGGCTGTCTCACGTCCAAAGATCCGGATCGATTCGACGTCTGGTGAACAACTGAGGATAATACACGCGCATGCCAAAAACACCCGAACAGTGGCTGCAGGAAACAGCTCCCAGCAAGCGAGCGCCGGTTTTCAAGCTGTTTCTCGGCTATGCCCCTGGTGTTGGCAAGACTTTCAGCATGCTCAGCGAAGGCATCCGCCGGCACAGCCGCGGCGAAGACGTTGTCATCGGAGTGGTTGAAACGCACGGGCGAGCCGGAATTGCGGAGCTGGCCACGAAACTGGAGACGATTCCGCGGCGGAAAATCCAGTACCGCGGCACCACTTTCGAAGAAATGGACCTCGACGCGATTCTGGCGCGCCAGCCGCAGGTGGTGCTGGTTGATGAACTGGCGCACACCAACATTGAAGGTTCCAAGCACAGCAAGCGTTATCAAGACGTGATGGACCTGCTGGACGCGCAGATCGACGTGCTCTCGACCATGAACGTGCAGCACGTCGAGAGCCTGATTCCGACGATCCTCAACATCACCGGCGTACAGGTGCGCGAAGCTGTTCCCGACTGGGTGATGCAGAAGGTCAACGAGATCGTGCTCGCCGATCTCACGCCGGAGGCTCTGCAGACGCGAATGCGGCGCGGAGACATCTACCCGCTGGACCGCGCCGAAAGAGCGCTGGGGCATTTTTTCCGTCCAGGGAACTTGATCGCGCTCCGTGAACTGGCACTCCAGCAGGTTGCAGGCGCCGTGGACCGCAGTCTCGAGTCGTACCTGGAGCGGGAGGGGGCCAGCAAGGATCTCGCGCTGCGCGAGCGGATCGCAGTCTGCATCAGTTCCAGCCCCGCTGCACAGTATCTGATTGCGCGCGCCGGCCGCATGGCGCAACGGATCGACGCCGAATTATACGTCGTCTATATCGATGTCGGGGTCGATGAAGATCCGCAGGATCAGCGCAGCCTGGAGCAGAATCTTCGGTTCGCGACGAATCTCGGCGCCAAGGTCGTTCGCAGCAAAGGAAAGAATGTCGCCGAAGAGGTAGCCAAGATCGTCCGCGAAAATCACATCACCCAGGTTGTCTTCGGACGCTCAGCGCAGACGGGGTGGAAGCGCTATCTGTATCTTTCGGCGATCCACCGCTTCCTGCGCGATGCTCCTCCGGTCGACGTGCACATCGTCACCCAAGAGATGAAATGAACCATGTCGGTCACTGAGCTTAAACGAAATATTCTGGTCGTGGATGACGAGGCGCAGATCACGCGCGTCCTCAAGACGACTCTGACGGCTCGGGGGTACGGCATTCGAACCGCCGGCGACGGTGAGCAAGCGCTCCTGGAAATGAAGACCTGGGTGCCGGACCTGCTCATTACTGACCTGCGAATGCCGCACATGGACGGGCTGGAACTGTGCCGCAAAGTGCGGGCCCAGTCCCGAATTCCGATCATCGTCCTGTCGGTCAAGGGCGAAGAAGCAATCAAGGTCGAGGCTCTCGACGCGGGGGCGGACGACTACGTGACGAAGCCCTTCAGCGTGAACGAGCTTCTGGCGCGAGTGCGGGCGGCGCTCCGCAGAACGTCCTCCGATGAACAATCCGAGATTCCGGTCATCGAGATCGGGGATTTCCGCATTGACGTTCCCGGCCGCAAAGTCGAAGTCCGAGGACGGGAAGTGCACCTCACTCCGAAAGAATTCGACGTGCTCATTTACCTCGCGCGGCATCCGGAAAGAGTGGTGACGCATCGAGCGCTGCTGGCGGCGGTGTGGGGGCCGAGCAGCGTGGAGCAGCCGGAATACTTGCGCGTCTGCGTGGGCCATCTGCGGAAAAAACTCGAAGCAGATGAAACCGTTCCTCGCTACATCCTGACCGAACCGTGGATCGGATATCGCTTCGAGCCGGGTGAGGTCGCCGAGAAAGACACCGGCAGAACATAGAGGCCGTCGCCAGCAAGTTTCAATCACGGGCGTACTGACCCTGCACCCTGTTGATAGCATCTTCCTGAGATTTTCCTGCTGGGACTGGTGTGCCGTCCTGCCATCTTTGCAACTTCTTTACGAATCTTTTATTCGCGCTTTACGAGTTTTCTTGTGCAATCGCTAGAGCAGTCGCCAGCGGGGCTGCGGACCGTGAGAGATTGCGCATGTTGCTGATGCCGGCCATCGCGACGCTGTATGGGGTGGGCATTCTGTTTTATCTGCGATTTCTAGTGGCAATGTGCCGTGAGCGCTGGCCTCGGCTTCGTCGCTCCAGGCGTGGGCTGCTTTACCTTCGCACCTCACCGCGCAGAAGCTCACCAACCACTGAAGTGCGAAATTCGCGTGCGGCATAGCAGCAACGATTGGTAGTCCGTAAAGGACAAGGAGAGCCGGATGTCGATACAGGAAATCACTCCCGAAGAATTCGCAGAACGGTTTCATCACTACCATCAGGTACTTGCTCCCCAGGCTCCCCGCGAAAACGAGCGGAACGGAGAAGCATGGAACAGCCTGCCAGTTCGCGAGAGAGACCGGCTGATCGCCGCGGCACGCCTGGCGCTCCTGGAGCTGGCTTCTGCCGCGCACGAGCATCGAGGGTCCCCGAGGTACTTCGCCAAGCCCGGCGAGGCCGAGTGGGGCTGCTGAAATCGTCTTGCTCCACCAAACAGTGATAACCCGCTGAAAACGCTCAGGAAAACCTCGCAAAATCTTTATAACTTTTTTACAAACTCTTTCGACGGCCTTTATGCCGTTTGTCCTTCAATGGAAGACGCTGCTCGAGAGAGTGATCAAGGGGCTCATGCGTACGACAATCGATGGAAGAACGTCAGGCGAGTTCATGCCTGGTATGAACTGGCTTTCAATTTTTCTAGTAGTCCTTGTCAACTTACTGCCGCTGTGTGCCTTTGCACAGAGTCCTGCCGCTCCGGATCAGTCCGGATCTCCCACCGCACAAAGCAACTCTGACGCCACCGACGCGGCAATCCTGCAGGAACTGGAGCAGATGCGCGCCCGCATTCAGGAGCTCGAAGCTCAACTGAAACAGCGCTCGAAGCAGGCGGATGTTGCCTCGCCCAACTCGGGAAAAGACTCGAACCCGGGCGCGAAGCTGGTGAGCGATGCCGCGGTCTCCGTACAAAACGTCGAGCCAGCCCCAAAGGGTTCCGAGAACACGGCTGCTCCCGAGTCGAAGCCCGCCCCTTTTTCATTTGCCGACTTCACCTGGCTAAATGGCAATGCGCGCACCAAAGAAGAGCCACTGGATACGAAATTCTTCACTCCGGAAGTGCGAGCCGATGTCGACTATGTTTACGACTTCAATCATCCGAAAGATGACACGATCGGTGGATCAAGCGAGGTTTTCCGGGCGCAGGAGTTTCAGCTGACGCAATTCGGGGTCGGCGGAGACTTTCATTACGACAATGTCCAGGCCCGGCTGATGACGCAGTTTGGCATGTACTCGGCGACGACGCCGAGAAACGATGCCAGCCCCGCCCGCGGCAACTGGGATCTCGACACCGCCTATCGTTATGTTTCCGAGGCCTACGGCGGTTATCACTTCAACGTCATGGACGGAATCAACGTGCAGGCGGGGATCTTCATGTCCTATGTGGGCTTGTTCAGCTACTACAACTTCGATAACTGGGCTTACCAGCCTTCTTATGTCTCGTCAAACACGCCATGGTTCTTCAACGGCATGCGGGTTCAGATCTTCCCGACGGAACATCTCAAGATTGAGCCGTGGTTCGTGAATGGCTGGCAATCTTACGGGCGGTTCAACAACCGTCCCGGCATCGGAATGCAGATTCTCTGGCGCCCGAATGGCTCGTGGTCGATTCTGGGCAATCAATATGCGCTTGGCGAAGATGATCTGGGAGCACCCGGCCGCGTCCGCTATCACACCGACGACAGCATCGAATACAAGTATTACGAGAATCCGGCACGCATCTTGAGCAAGGCCGCCTTCTCCGTGACGGCCGACTTGGGATGCGAGCATGGCGGCGGAGTCAGTTGCGCGACAAATAGCGTGCATGTCGTCAACGGTCAGCCGGTTGTCTGGCCGAAACAGGCTTTTCTCGGATTCATGCTCTACAACCGCCTGTGGTTCGATAAAGACCGCTTCGGATTCACGGTGGGCGGCGGAAAGATCAACAACCCGGGCCGGTATCTTGTCCTGCTACCGCCCATCAACGGAGCGACGGCGATTTCAGGAACTCCATATTTCACCGAGAATCCCGGCGATCCCTATAAGGCGTGGGATGCGTCCGGCACGTTCGACTACATGCCCAGCCAGTACGTTACGTTTCGTTGGGAATTCAATCACCGGCACGCCAGCGTCCCGTACTTTACCGGGTCGGGCGGGATCACGCCGCCGGGCGGCGATCAGGGAGCGCCGGGATCGCTCGTGTCGGGATGGACGCCGGACCTGCGGCACACCGAGGATCGCGCCACGATGGCGATTCTGGTGAAGTTCTAGAGCTCGAGAGACGCGCCTGCGCTCGAAATTCGGATGTGGGTAGACCAAGCATCGCAAACCCGAAGACGAGGCGCATATGAAATTGGTCATGGCAGTTTCGGTGCTCGTTCTGTGCAGTTCGATACAGGGCCTCAGCCAGGACAGGAGTGCTGGCAGCGAAACGGAAGCGTTGAGCCAACGAGTTCAGCAACTCGAAAGCGAAGTGGCGGAGTTGAAACGAATGGTCGCACAGCTGCAATCCCGCTCGATGGAGACCGGGACGCCTATGCCTGTTGTGTCAGTGCCGGGCTCCGCAGCCACATCCGATTCAGATAAGCAGACGCAACCCGTCGGCGGAGCTGGCCTTCGCGCTGAGGACCGCAAGACGCTGGACTTTCTCAATGACACAACCATTAATCTCGGCCTTGATACTTATTACGACTTCAACTTCAATAATCCCGTTGGCCGCGTCAATCTGCTGCGCGCTTATGACGTGCTGAGCAACGAGATCAGCCTGAACCAGGCCAGCTTGATTCTGGAGCACGCGCCTAATCTAGACGCAGGCCGGCGCTGGGGAGCGCGTCTGGATCTTCAATTCGGTCAGGCCACGGACACGCTGCAGGGAAATCCGTCGAACGAACCGCGGCCCGACATATACCGCAATATCTTTCAGGCATACGGTACGTATGTAGCGCCCGTGGGAAAGGGCCTGAGCATCGATGTCGGCAAGTGGGCGAGTTCCCTTGGCATCGAAGGCAATTACACCAAGGACCAGTTCAACTACTCGCGGTCTTACTGGTTCAATTTTCTGCCTTTCTACCACATGGGCGTGCGGGCCAGTTTTCCGCTCAACGATCGCTTCAGTGTAAATTACTGGATCGTTAACGGGACCAATCAGGTCGAGGCAACCAACGGGTTCAAAGACGAGCTATTCGGATTCGTGGCCAAGCCCGCCAAGAGCGTGACCTGGACCGCGAACTACTATCTCGGCCAGGAACATCCGGATCGAGCTCCGGCGGCCAATTGCGGGCCGATCCCGGTGCAGCCGGGATTGTGTTTTACGGCGATTGATCCAGCTCCGAACGGAAAGACTCACATTTTCGACAGCTATGTCACCTGGAGCGCAACTTCGAAGTTAACGTTTGCCGTTGAAGGGGATTACTTCCTGGAGCGGCTGTGGAGCACGGCGGCTCCGGGCGAGTCGTCCGCGCCGTCGCACGCAGATGGCGGTGCCGCCTACGTCCAGTACCAGTTGACGCCGAAGTTCGCAGTGGCGAGCCGCGCGGAATACCTGTCCGATCGTGGCGGACTTTTCAGCGGGCTGACGCAGGCGCTGAAGGAAAACACGGTCACCTTCGACTACAAGCTGGCCGACGGCTTCCTGATGCGCTATGAGTGGCGGCGCGATTATTCCAATCAACCATCCTTTCTCACCGACCAGCAGGGCGTGCTGAGCAAGCGTCAGGATACGGCGACGCTTGGCATCGTCTGGTGGTGGGGGCAGAAACAGGGATCATGGTGAAAGTGAATTCATCACAGGAGAGGTTATGCAGGACATTCTATGGATCGCGGTAACCATCGCATTTTTTGCCTTGTCAATTGCATACGTTCACTTCTGTGAGCGCGTGAAGTAAAGGAGATGAGCATGAATTGGGAAGCAATGATCATGCTGGCGGTGAGCGTGTTAACGACGGTCTATCTGGTCTACGCGCTGCTGCGTCCGGAGAAATTCTGATATGACGGCGAATGGTTGGTTCCAGATACTGCTGTTTCTGGCGCTCGTGTTGCTTGTGACCAAGCCCATGGGTGTCTTCATGACTCGCGTGTTCAACCGCGAGAAGACGTTCATGGATCCCGTGTTGCGTCCCGTCGAGCGACTCCTCTATCGCGTGACGGGCGTGGACGAAGATCACGAGATGCGCTGGACGGAATACGCAGTCGCGATGCTGCTGTTCAGCCTGGTCTCGATGATTGTGCTGTATCTGATGCAGCGGTTGCAGGGGTATCTCCCGTTCAATCCGCAAAAGTTCGGAGCCGTGAATCCGCCGGCGCTGGCTTTCAACACGGCAGCGTCCTTCACCACGAATACAAACTGGCAGAACTACTCCGGCGAAACCACGATGAGCTATTTCACCCAGATGGCGGGGCTGGCTTATCACAATTTCGTATCGGCAGCAGTGGGCATCGCACTGGCCATCGCTTTCATTCGCGGCGTCGCGCGGCGCCAGATGCAGACCATCGGAAACTTCTGGGTCGATCTTGTCCGTGCGAGCCTGTGGGTCCTGCTGCCGTTCTGCATTATTGGCGCGCTTGTTCTGGTTTCGCAGGGCGTAGTCCAGAATTTGCGGCCGTACGACACGGTGAAACTGGTCGAACCGATGCAGGTGCAAAGGGTCGGCGCAGATGGAAAACCGGTAGTCGACGGTCAGGGCAAGCCGGTCACGGACACGGTCACCGAACAGACGATCGCTCAGGGACCGGTGGCATCGCAGGAGATCATCAAAGAATTCGGCACAAATGGCGGCGGCTTTTTCAATGCCAACAGCGCCCACCCATTTGAGAATCCCAGCCCTCTTTCCAATCTGATCGAACTGGTTGCGATCTTCGCGATTGGCAGCGGACTCACTTACACGCTGGGACGGATGACAGGCTCCCAAGCCCATGGTTGGGCCGTGTGGGCGGCGATGGCGATCCTGTTTCTGGCCGGAGTGACGGTCGCGTATTGGGCAGAATCCCGAGGCAATCCGCTGCTGGCGGGAACCAATCAACAGGCCACGGCGTTGCAGGCCGGGGGAAACATGGAGGGCAAAGATGTTCGATTCGGCATCGCCAATAGCGCGCTCTTCGCCACGGTGACTACGGATGCAAGCTGCGGCGCCATCAACAGCTGGCATGACTCATTCACCCCGCTCGGCGGAATGGTGCCGCTGGTCAACATCATGCTGAGCGAGATCATTTTCGGCGGCGTTGGCGCGGGAATGTACGGCATGCTGATCTACATCGTGCTCGCGGTCTTTATCGCGGGCCTGATGGTCGGCCGCACTCCTGAGTATCTTGGAAAGAAGATCGAAGCCTATGACGTGAAGATGGCCATGCTGGTGGTTCTGGTGTTTCCGCTGGTGATCCTGGCATTTTCCGCCGTCTCCTCGGTGACTGGGTTCGGCACTTCGAGTATTTCGAATCCCGGACCGCACGGCCTCACCGAAATTCTTTACGCGTTTACTTCGCAGGCCGGAAACAACGGGTCGGCGTTCGCAGGATTGTCCGGCAACACGCTCTGGTACAACACGGCAGGCGGAATCACTATGCTGGTCGGCCGATTTCTGATGATCATTCCGATGCTGGCGATCGCAGGCAATCTGGCCGGCAAGAAATACGTTCCGCCGTCGCTCGGCACATTCCCAGTGACTACGCCGCTGTTCACCTTCCTGCTTATCGGAGTGATTCTCATCGTCGGTGCGCTGACATTCTTTCCGGCCCTCAGTCTCGGTCCGATTCTGGAGCACTTGCTGATGGCCGCAGGCAAGACTTTTTAAAGGAAATTTGGATATGGCGATGACAACACAACCCGCGATCCTGCCACACATTGAGTCGGTCCGCCTTGGGCAATCGCCGATGAGGCCCCGCAAAAAGGCGATCTGGGAATGGAAGATCGTGCGCCGCGCGATCCTCGACGCGTTTCTGAAATTGCATCCGCGCAAGATGATGGGAAATCCCGTCATGTTCGTGGTGGAAATCGGGAGCGTGATCACGACCGTGCTTCTGTTCAAAGGCGGCGGCGCGCTGAAATTCAATCTTCAGATCACATTGTGGCTGTGGTTCACCGTCGTGTTCGCGAACTTCGCCGAGGCGATGGCGGAGGGACGCGGCAAAGCGCAGGCAGACACCCTGCGCCGAGCCCGTTCGGAAACGATGGCTAACCGCATCTTCGGCAGCGAAGAGGATGTCGAGGTAGTGCCAAGCTCGAAGCTTCGCGCCGGCGATCTGGTATATGTCTCGGCCGGGGAACTCATCCCGTCAGACGGCGAGATCATCGAAGGCGTCGCGTCGGTGGACGAATCGGCCATCACCGGCGAGTCCGCTCCGGTGATTCGTGAAGCCGGCGGAGATCGCTCCGCAGTAACCGGCGGAACTCGTGTTTTGTCGGATCGAATCAAGGTCAAGATCACTTCCAATCCGGGCGAGACCTTCCTCGACAGGATGATTGCTCTGGTCGAAGGCGCGGAGCGCCAGAAGACTCCGAACGAGATCGCGTTGAACATTCTTCTGGCCGGTTTGACCATCATCTTTCTTCTGGCGGTGGTGACGCTGCAGCCGTTCGCGATTTATTCGGGAGCGCCGCAGACTGTATTCGTGCTGGTCTCACTGCTCGTGTGCCTGATTCCCACCACGATTGGCGGATTGCTTTCCGCGATCGGAATAGCCGGCATGGATCGTCTGGTGCAGCACAACGTGCTGGCGATGTCAGGCCGCGCCGTCGAAGCATCGGGTGACGTGAATACGCTTCTGCTCGACAAAACAGGAACCATCACGCTCGGCAATCGACAGGCTTCTCGATTCATTCCGGCCCCGGGAGTCAAGGAGCAGGAATTGGCAGACGCGGCCCAACTGTCCTCGCTGGCCGATGAAACTCCCGAGGGCCGCTCGATCGTTGTGCTGGCCAAGGAGAGATATGGCTTGCGCGGACGCGAACTCGGTTCCCATGACGCGCAGTTTGTGCCGTTCAGCGCCCAGACCCGCATGTCGGGAGTGAACCTCAACGGCTTTGAAATTCGCAAAGGAGCGGCTGAGGCGATCGCGAAGTACCTTGATCAGAATGGAAGCCGGATGCCCGCGGAAGTGAGGTCGACGGTGGAGGAAATCTCGCGAGCCGGCGGCACACCGTTGGTGGTGGCTGAAAAGACTCGCGGGGCCATGGGCGTGATCGAGTTGAAAGACATTGTCAAGGGCGGCATGCGGGAACGATTCGACCAGCTGCGAGCCATCGGAATCCGGACCATCATGATCACCGGGGATAACCCGCTGACGGCGGCGGCAATCGCGCAGGAGGCCGGCGTCGATGATTTTCTCGCGCAGGCGACTCCGCAGGACAAGATGGATCTGATCAAGAAGGAACAATCGGAAGGCAAGCTGGTCGCGATGACCGGCGACGGCACGAACGATGCGCCGGCGCTGGCTCAGGCGGATGTAGGCGTCGCGATGAACACGGGCACGCAGGCCGCAAAAGAAGCCGGGAACATGGTCGACCTCGATTCCAATCCGACGAAGCTGATCGAGATCGTCCAGATCGGCAAGCAATTGCTGATGACGCGTGGCGCGCTCACCACCTTTTCGATCGCAAATGATGTGGCGAAATACTTCGCCATCATCCCCGCAATGTTCGCCGCGAGGTTCGTGCAGTTGAATGCGCTGAACATCATGCATCTGAAGACGCCCGAGTCGGCGATTCTGTCGGCCGTGATCTTCAATGCCCTGATTATCATCGCGCTGATCCCGCTGGCCCTGCGGGGCGTGAAGTACAAGCCCATGGCTGCGGCGGTCTTGCTGCGAAACAATCTCTGGATCTACGGCGTCGGCGGAATCATCGTGCCGTTCATCGGGATCAAGGCAATCGACATCCTGATCACTCATATCGGGCTTGCCTAGAGGACATCGACATGAAAAAGAATCTGATCATCTCCGTGCTGATGACCATCGCCACCACGATCCTGCTGGGAATTCTCTATCCCCTGGTTGTGACCGGTCTGGCGCAGTTGTTGTTTCCGCGGCAAGCTAACGGGCAACTGGTCGAGGTGAACGGCAGGACCGTCGGGTCGGCCATCATCGGCCAGGAGTTTTCGGGCCCTACTTATTTTCACTCCCGGCCATCGGCGGCGGGAAATGGCTATGATGCGGCCAACTCCAACGGTTCGCAACTTGGCCCTACCAATCAGAAATTGATCGATCGGGTGAAAGGCGACGTGGCCGCAGACGAGGCTGATGATCCCGGCGTGCCCGTGCCCATCGACCTGGTGACGACCTCCGCCTCGGGGCTCGACCCCGACATCACTCCGGCGGCAGCCGAGTTTCAACTGGGCCGCGTCGCCAGGAACCGCGGGGCTACAGTCGACCGCCTGCGTGCGCTGGTGGACAAACACACCCAGGGCAGACAGTTGGGAGTTTTGGGGGAGCCGCGGGTGAACGTGCTCGAACTCAATCTGGATCTGGATCGGCAATTCCCGGCCAATAAACAGCTCGCAACTCGCTAAGGACGGCGCTACTCCCGCCACGAAGGCAACGTAGTTGCTCATACGATGCTTCGATTTCGCCTATTCGCGCGTGTCGATCCCGAGGTACTCAGCCACGAGCGTGGCAACGATCGCCGCGGTCGGCACAGCAACCAAGGCTCCGAAAACCCCAGCCAGACTTCCGCCGATCGCCAGCGCGGCAACAATCGCAACTCCTGAGAGCCCGACATTCGATCGCATGATCCGCGGATAGAGATAGGCGTTTTCGATCTGCAGATAGCAGATCAGGAAAATGATGACGCCCAGCATCTTAAGCCACGAGTCCAAAGCAGCAACCACGCTGGCGAGAACGACCGTGGCAATTGGACCGACCACGGGAATGAAGTTGGCAAGACCGGCGAACACGGCGACGGCATAGAAGTATCGAAGGTGGAGTATGCCGAAGACTACGGCACACAATGACCCGAGGATGAGCATCAGCAGGAGTTGCCCACCCAGCCATTTTTGGGCGCGAACCGCGGCCGCACGCAGGCTGGAGCGCAGCCTCGCCCGATGATCGGCAGGAACGAGCGACAATCCCCATTCGAGACTCTGCCTTCCGTCAAGAATGAAGTAGGCCGTCAAAACAGCCAGCAGAAAGACGTCGAAGAGGCCGCCGGCGACGTTCTTGAAGGTAACGACCAGGGACTGCGAGGCGCTGCCGACGTATCCCACGATCGTGCTGAGATTGATGTCGGCCAGCCTGTGGCCGAAAGGCAACTGCTGCGCCCGCCGCATAAGTTGCTCCAGTCCTATCGGCAAGTAATGCAGAAGGCTCTGCGTCTGCTGGAGCATCGGCGGCAACATGACAAAAACCACGACCGCGAGCACCGCCGCCACGCACGCGATCAGAATGACGATCGCGACACCGCGGCTCGGCGACCGTCGCCGAATCCGAATGCTCTGGATTCCTTTCACCGTGGGGCTAAAGATAACCGCGAACAGAATGCTGATGTAGATCAGCAGAACCGTGTGCCGGATCACCCAGATCACGTAAAGCAAGAAAGCGAAACTCAGGGCGAAGATTACGTCGGACCTTCGTGAATGTTCGGGCTGTGACATCTTTCGTATGCGACGGTATGATGCGGACTCACGCTGGGGGGTTCGAACCTGCTGACATGCGATGATGGCAAGCGCGCTACGGTTGCAACGAGATTGGACCTCCGTGGTTGCAGTTCTTTGCCTTCTTCTTGCAGAAGAAGATGCTCAGGTGACCATTTGTCAGCGGGTGACTCCCGGGCTTAGCCTATCGGGAAGGAGTGCATTATGACGACGATCGAAGCCAGCATCCCATCCGCAATCCTCGAACTTAGCCCATACGCTCCGACTCGCTCCACCGTCGCGGCAACGCCGCTCAGCGCAGAAGAACTGCGCGACATCGAAACTTATTGGAGAGCTTGCAACTACCTCAGCCTGGGGATGATCTACCTGCTGGAGAACCCTTTGCTGAAAGAACCACTCCGTCCGGAGCACATCAAGAATCGGCTGCTCGGACACTGGGGTTCGAGCCCGGGTCTTTCCTTCGTCTACGTTCACGCCAGCCGTCTGATCAGAAAATATGACCTCGATATGGTCTTCGTCGCCGGCCCCGGACATGGCGCGCCGGGCGTGCTCGGCCCGACCTATCTGGAGGGCACTTATTCGGAGATCTATCCCGAAAAGAGTCAGGATGTCGACGGTCTGCGCGAGTTCTTCAAGCAGTTTTCGTTCCCCGGCGGCATCGGCAGTCATTGCACGCCGGAAACGCCGGGATCGATCCACGAAGGCGGAGAGTTGGGATATTCCCTCTCGCATGCCAGTGGCGCGGCACTCGACAATCCTGATCTGATCGTGGCGGCCGTGGTTGGCGATGGCGAATCCGAGACCGGGCCGCTGGCCACCTCCTGGCACATCAACAAATTTCTGAATCCTCTGCGCGACGGAGCGGTTTTGCCGATCCTTCACCTGAACGGTTACAAGATCGACAATCCGACGCTGCTGGCGCGCATTTCGCACGAGGAACTCGAGCAACTATTCCGCGGATACGGCTGGACACCCTACTTCGTGGAAGGTTCCGATATTGACAGCATGCACCAGGCAATGGCGGCCACGATGGAGCACTGCGTGCACGAAATCCGCGAGTATCAGCGCGAAGCCCGAAAGAATGAGACAGGTAGCCGCCCACGCTGGCCGATGATCGTGCTGCGCTCGCCCAAGGGATGGACCGCTCCTCGCGAGATTGAGGGCCATTATCTGGAAGGTTTCTGGAGGGCACATCAGGTGCCGTTGCCCAGTGTGAAAAAGGATCCCGAACAGCTGCGAGTGCTGGAACAGTGGATGCGAGCGCTGCAGCCGGAATCGTTCTTTGACGGCAATGGGAAGCTGGTGCCGCTGTTCGCAAAGCTGTCCCCGTCAGGAAATCGCCGCATGAGCGCGAATCCGCACGCCAACGGAGGGCGCGTGAAAAAGGCGTTGCGGATGCCCGATTTCCGCACCTATGCGAACAAATTCGAAGCCCCGGGGAAGACGCAGGCGGAAAATACTCGCCCGCTTGGGGTCTTTCTCAGCGACGTGATGAAACTGAACATGCACAATTTCCGGGTGTGGGGCCCGGACGAGACGACCTCCAACCGGCTGGATGCGATCTATGCAGTCAGCAAGAAATTCTGGATTGAAGAATTCTTTCCCGAAGACCGCGACGGAGGCAATCTCGCCACCGACGGCCGAGTCGTGGAAATGCTCAGCGAGCACACGATGGAGGGGATGCTGGAAGGTTATCTCCTCACCGGACGCCACGGCTTCCTTTCGTCTTATGAGTCGTTCGTTCACATCATTGATTCGATGTTCAACCAGCACGCGAAATGGCTAGAAATGAGCAATCACCTGTCCTGGCGAGAGGCCATTGCATCGCTCAATCTTCTGATCACTTCGACGGTGTGGCGGCAAGATCACAACGGCTTCACGCACCAGGATCCCGGCTTCCTTGATGTGGTGGTCAACAAAAGCGCAAGCGTTACCAGAATTTATCTTCCTCCGGACGTGAATTGCCTGCTTTCAGTCGCCGATCATTGCCTGCGCAGCCAGAACTATGTGAACGTGATCGTCTGCGATAAGCAAAAGCATCTGCAGTACATGGATATGGAGAAGGCCATCATCCATTGCACCAAGGGAATCGGCATCTGGGATTGGGCCAGCAACGACGAGGCCGGCGAACCCGATGTGGTGATGGCATCGGCGGGCGATATCCCCACGCAGGAGGCGCTGGCCGCGGTCGCCTTGCTGCGGAAAGAATTTCCGGACCTGAAGATCCGCTTTATCAATGTAGTGGACCTGTTCAAACTGCAGCCGAGCACCGAACATCCTCATGGATTGCCGGATCGCGACTTCGATTCGCTGTTCACAGTCGATAAGCCAGTCATGTTCAACTTCCACGGCTATCCGCAACTGATTCACCGGCTGGCGTATCGGCGCACCAATCACCACAATATCCATGTGCGCGGATACAAGGAGAAAGGCAGCATTAATACGCCGCTGGAGCTGGCCATCGAAAACAACATCGACCGATTCAGCCTCGCGATGGACGTGGTCGACCGCGTGCCCAGATTGCAGAAGATCGGCGGCCACGCCAAAGAGAGGTTCCTGAACCAGCAGATCGAATGCCGCAACTACGCGCACCAGTACGGCATTGACAAGCCCGATGCGGCCGATTGGGTTTGGCCGTACTGAGTTCTGCAGCCGCAAACCAACGCAGACTGGCTACGACGGATGAGGTTGACCCAGAATGACGCGCACGGTATCGCGTGCAATCAGCAACTCCTCATCCGTTGGAATCGCATAGGCAAGAAGTTTGGAGTCGTCGGTCGAGATCATTCCTTCGCGTCCGATAATTCCCTGGTTCCTGGCAGCGTCGAACTTGAGCCCGGCCCACTCCATTCCTGTGCAAATACGCCCCCGGACGTCCGGCGAATTCTCGCCGATGCCGCCGGTAAAGACCACCGCGTCGGCTCCGCCCATCGCAGCCAGGTAGGCGCCAATGTACTTTTGCGCGCGATAGCAGAAGATCTCGATCGCCAGCCGCACCCGCCGGTCATCGTGTTCTTTCAATTCCGCCTGTAACTCGCGCATATCGTTCGTCAGCCCTGAAATGCCAAGCAGTCCGGACTGCGTATTGAGCAGGGTGTCGACCTCAGATGCCGAGAGTCCTTCCTTTCGGGAAATGACGCCGACGATCGCGGGATCCAGGTCTCCCGAGCGCGTCCCCATCACCAGGCCTTCCAGCGGAGTCATGCCCATCGAGGTGTCGACCGATGCTCCGGCCTTGATGGCGGCTGCCGAGCACCCATTGCCCAAGTGGAGAGTAATGATGTTGGTTTGCTCGCGGGTGAGGCCTCGGATGGTTCGGTAGCGGAAGGCGACATAACGGTGGGACGTGCCATGAAAACCGTAGCGGCGGATGCGGTGCCTCCGATAAAGGTGGTAGGGGATGGCGTACAGGCTGGCGTACTCGGGAATGGAATGGTGGAACGATGTATCGAACACCGCGACCTGGGGCAGGTCTTTGCCGAAAATCTCGCGCGCAGCCTGAATCGCTTTAATGTTATTCGGATTGTGGAGCGGCGCCAGATCGATACAATCCTCAATTCCTTTCAACACTCGATCGTCGATGCGGGCAGACTCGGTGAACAGTTCCCCACCGTGCACAACCCGATGTCCGACGGCATGGACGTCGGCGGTGCTTCTGATTTCAGCCACGCCCGACCTCTCCGAAGCAATGTATCGGACCAGGTATTCGAGTGTCGTCGACATGTCGCGCAGAGGCGCGGTGAGGGTCTGGACCGGGTCCGTGCGGTACTGAACGTGGATGATCGCTTCTCCGCCGATGCCTTCGACTTCGCCGCGGCAAATGCGATCATCGGTGTACTGCTTGATCCGATCCAGGTCGGTGGCGATCAGTTGAAATTTCAGGCTGGAACTACCAGAGTTCAAAACCAGAACGTTCATCGGGCGGATTCCTTCTTGAACACCGGGTGGCGCCGCCGACTTCTCGTCGAGTTACGCGGCACCCGGACTCGTGTCCTCGCATCTAAAGATAAGCTTTGCGCCCGTCGACAGCAATCAGGGCTGTGCTCAATTTCGCGGGCGTAGTGGACGAACCTGTGGCAGACTGGTCTTTCGAACCCGTGCTCTTGGGTTTCGATTCAAGGTGCGCAAAGACTGAAGAAACAGAGAGGTTCTATGGCGACAAAGTACCGAGTCGTGCAAGTCAAAGGGGCAAAGCCGGAAAAGTTCATTGTTGTTGGCATTGACTTTGAGAAAAATGCGATCATCAGCACATCGGAGGCGATGCTGGAAACCGAGATGCGCGGCTACCTGCAAAAGGCGGGAGCCTCGGAGAAAGATATCCGATCCTGGCTGGACCAGGCGCGCAAATACCCCGGATAGCGGCAGACCCCGCGCATGAACGAGCGCCAACCCTGGTCGCGGAGGCTTTGATCGGTAACTGTAAGCGTTTACGCAGCCGTGGCAAGTCTGCCGTGGGTCGCGAGACAACTCTTCAAGGCATGGAGAGCGTAAAGAGCGTCGTCCATGGCGGATTCCTCCTGAATGTTGTCACCTCCAGCCGAAAACAGCTCGCGCGACCGCACTACGATGGCCTTCTCCGCCTCAGAAATGAGGGCGGGTATCCTATCGGCATCCCCTTCCACCAGAGCGGCAACATAGAGATCTTTCCACGTCTTTGCCGACATTGCGTCACCCCGATTCGCCAGCGTGATCTTGCCCTCGGGCTGCAGCCTGAGAATATGTCCAGTGTTCACGAACCTAATCTCTGATTCGGCTTGCAACAATACAGTTAATCCATTAGGCGGTGATTCCGTTTTGTGGAAAACGGCAGGACAGTGAAAGACTGTGGGAATTTCTTATTCGGCGGATGTGCAGACCTACGGCTGACGAAAGCGGTGTTACACTGGCGCGCATGAAACCAACATCGAGACGGGAGTTTCTGCAGCAGTGTGCGGGCACGGCGGCAGGAGCGTGGCTTCTGCACGGCGTCGCGGGCGCAGTCGAGGCCCGGCCCTCAGTTCACTTTCCCTCCGCAGCGCAGGACCGCGTTGCGGTGGCGGCCTATCCGTTTCGCGATTACCTGGTGGGATGGAAGGGGTGGGACGGTAAAACTCCGAGTGCGGTCCTGGCAGCACAGCAAATCGAACTCAAAGACTTCGCCGCGCACGTAGTGGAAAAATTCAACGTTCACCACATCGAGCCCTGGAGCCCGGTCTTTCCCTCGACCGATCCGAAATATCTGGAGGAGTTTCGCCAAGCCGTAGAAAAAGCGAAATCGTCCATCGTGGATATTGCGGTCGATGGCCGCTACAGCCAGTATTCGACCGATCCGGGAGAGCGCGAGCGTGCGGTGCAATCCAGCAAGGAATGGGTGGATGTCGGCGCGGCCTTAGGCTCGCCCAGTATCCGGACTCATATCGAAGGCGGGGGGAGTTCGAAGCCGGATGTCGGCCTCGCGGCCGACACGCTCGCGAAAGTAGCGGAATACGGTGCGAAGAAGAACGTCGTCATCAATCTTGAGAACGACAATCCTGTCAGCGAGGACCCCTTCTTTATTGTGCAGGTGATTGAGAAGGTAAACAGCCCCTGGCTGCGCGCCTTGCCGGACTTTGGCAACTCGCTGGCAGCGCATGATGAAGACTTCGCCTATCGCGCCATTGATGCCATGTTCGCGCACGCCTATGGCATCTGCCATGTGAAGGACGGAGAGGTCAACGACCAGGGAAAGGCGGTGCACGTGGATCTGGCGCGCACGTTTGGCATTCTCAAGAAGAACGGTTACAAGGGATACTGCTCGATCGAGTATGACGCACCCGGTGATCCTTACAAGGCGACGACAGAACTGGTTGAGGAGACGGTGCGCTATCTTTCATAAGAAACAGATTTTTGGCGCTGAACAGGATCCCCGAGGGATAACGGACTTTTCATCGGCAAAAGTGCTGCGAGGCTAAAATCATGGCAGGACAGGGCATTCGGCGACGGGAAGTGTTACGCATTCTGGGGACAGCCGCAGCGGCTGCGCATTTTCCCGGCTTCAGCAAGTGGGGGTTCGCTTGCGGGCATATCGGCAACGCGGCATTGCAGATCAAGCCCGCGATGTATCATCCGCTGTTTTTCACCTCGGGCGAGTATGCTCTGGTCGAGCGACTGGCCGACATGATCATTCCAAACGATGGAACGCCGGGAGCGAAGGATGCCGGCGTGGCGGAGTTCATCGACTTCATGGTGGCGAGCGATGAAGACGTGCAGTACCCGTTTCGCATGGGACTGGCGTGGTTGAATGCGCACAGCGAAGAAAAGGCCGGCCGCATGTTCATGGACTTGTCGGCGGATCAACAGAGTGCTCTGCTCGAACCGCTGGGCTTCAAAGACAAGGCGCAACCGGGGGAAGAAGACGGGCGGAAGTTCTTTGCGTTGATGCGCGAGTTCACCGTGACCGGCTTCTACACCAGCGAAATTGGATACAAAGCCCTCGACAATCCGGCTTTGCGTTTTTACTCGGAATCACCCGAATGTCCGCATCCTGACGACCCTGAGCATCTTCACCTCAACCAGACGAGTTAGGCAGGCAAAGAGCGGAGAAGCATGGCACAAGAGACCTACGACGTTGTCGTGATCGGAACCGGAGCCGGCGGCGGGATGGCGATCAAGACGCTGTGTGAAGCGGGCCTGAAAGTGTGTGCGCTGAACGCCGGCCGCCGGCTGACGCCAGAAAAGGATTTCCGCTTTCACCGCATGCCCTGGGACATGAAGTTTCGCGGCCTCGATGACCCCAAGCACCGCAGCGTGTCGTTCGGGTACATGGACAACGAATACACGAAAGCCGCATGGGATCACGAGATTCCCTTTACCGTCGCGCCGGGAACGAAGTGGATGTGGCCGCGCTGCAATGCCGTGGGAGGCAAGACAAATTTCTGGGGGCGCAGCTCGGCGCGGTTCGGCGACATCGACTTCCGCGCCGCTTCTCTCGACGGCTACGACGTGGACTGGCCGGTGACCTATGAAGAGATCAGCCCTTTTTATACGCGTGTCGAGAAGATGATTGGCGTAGCCAGCACAGTGCAGAACCGGCCTAGCAATCCGGATGGAAGCTATTTGCCGCCGTTCAAGTTCCGCTGTCTCGACTTCATTCTGCAGTCCGGCTGCAAGAAGCTGGGAGTTCCTTATCTTCCGGATCGCTGCGCCCAGCTTACGCAGCCATACCAAGGCCATCCGGCCTGCCACTATTGTGGTGAATGCACGACAGGCTGCGATGTGGGAGCGTTTTTTTCCACGCCTTATTTTCTGTTGCCCAAAGCCGAAGCGACGAAGAACCTGGAATTGCGCACCGACGCGCTGGCGCGGAACATCCTCGTCGATGATAACGGGCATGCCGCCGGCGTCGCGTATATCGATCGCAAGACGAGGCAAGAAGTCGAGGTGCGCGCGCGTGCGGTGATCGTTGCCGCATCCTGCATCGAGTCGGCGCGGATTATGCTCAACTCCAGGTCGCAGCGCTGGCCCAATGGCATTGCTAATTCCAGCGGCCAATTAGGACGAAATCTCTGCGACCATCTTTACGGCGAGTCGGCGCGAGGATATCTGCCGCAGCTCCTCGGACAGCCCAGTTTCCCCGATCACGTGGCAGACAGCACGATCGCATGGATGCCACGGTGGCAGAACCTCACCAATCCACATGAAGAAACCTTCGTCCGCGGATACTCGGTCTATCCCGATGGCGGCTGCGAGGAGTTCCCATGGTTTGCCACCGATATGGATGGCTTCGGGTCCTCATTCAAGAAGGAGATCAAGCGGCGCTATCCAACCCCCGTGAGTTTTGGCATACAGGCGCCGACGCTGCGTTCCGACACCAATTACGTCGACCTGGATCCCGAGGTCAAGGATCCCTACGGCATTCCGGTCGCGCGCGTTCATTTCCAGTGGGATGAAAACGTGCTGAAGATGTGGGAGCACTCGAAGCAGGTCTGCGCCGATGTTCTCCGGACCGCGGGAGGCATCTGGGAAGGGGCAGGCGAAGCCCCGGAGATTCCTGGCTGGAGCCTGCACGAGACCGGAACCTGCCGGATGGGAAACGATCCGAAGAAATTCGTGACCAACCGGTTCGGGCAGACGCATGATGTACCGAATCTGTACGTCTGCGATGCCAGCGTCTTTCTGAATTGCACCGACAAAACCACGACCATCAGCATTCTGACTTTCTCACTGAGGACCTCGGAGTATCTGATCGACCAATTCAAGCGGGGCGAGCACAAATCGGCGTGAGCACCTGCCATAGAGCTGTGCGCAACATTCTCTGACATGCCTTCTTCGCCCTCGGTTATACGCTCGGCGGTTCGCTATTGGCGCGACCTGGCGTCCCGTGGCGGGCGGCTTTCCGCGACTCGCGCCCTCGGCGTGGCGCTTTGGGAATTCGTTCGGGACTCCGCGCCCGCCCGGCTTCGCCAACGTTACGGTGACGCCGATTACGATTGGGATCACCGCGTCAACACAACCAGCGCTGCGGTTGGCTGGCGAGACCGCCTGCTGGGTACGTTTCATTCCGCTTATCAGCCCAGCGAGGCGCCGCTGTTCCACGAGATGCTCTCCATCCTGGGCGCTCAGGCGGCGGTCGATTTCCGTGACTTCACGTTTCTGGATCTGGGCTCGGGCAAGGGTCGCACCTTGTTGATGGCAGCGGATTATCCGTTTCGTCGAATCGTGGGCGTGGAGCTTCTCCCGTCGCTGCATGCGATCGCGGTGGAGAATCTGAAAACGTACAGGAATGAATCGCAGAAGTGCTTCGCCCTGGAGTCCGTCTGCGCCGACGCAGTCCGCATGACCTTCCCGGAAGGTCCACTGATCATCTATCTCTTCCATCCCTTCACTGAAACCGACCTGCGGCGCGTGGTCTCGAGAATTGAACAAAACCTGGAGGCGAATCCGCGCCGGCTATTCCTGCTCTATCTCAATCCGGTCCTGGATCACGTATTCCACGAGAGCAAATACCTGCACAAGATCGCGGGGACGCACCAGTACTCGCTGTTCAGGATGGCGTGTCAGTAAGTGAGGAACTTCAATCCGCAGGAACGAGGAGGGGCGGACTGGGAAGGTCCGCCCCGGCGCAGCACGAGGGATACTACGAGCCCTGTTTTTCGAAGACGATCTCAGCTTTCTTTGCCGTCAATTTCTGTTTGCGATAGGCACGCGCAACATCACCCAGCGACGGTTCCTCGGTGACCGGCCCAAACTCCCAAAGCGGGCGTTCGCCGTGGTCGACGGTGTAAGTGTCGGAGGTGCCGCCGACGATCGATTGCTCCGTGGCCATCGCGTGCGGCCCGGCATGCTCCGGATGATCCGGCAGTTCGAGAATCTGCGGCTGACTGGGTAACACGCCTCCCGCCAGCTGCCCGAATGCAGCTGTGGCGAAGAAGACGAAGAGTGCAAGTAATGTGATTTTCATAGCGCCTGATCTCGCTTCCGAAGATGATGGAAGCATCCGCCATACCAATCGAATGGGCTTTCATTTCCGGCATTTAGAGCGAGGGTCTCGGCGCAAGCGCAAGCCTTTGCACATTTAGGGTAGCGGCGGCTAATGACGCTGGAGGCGACGGTCCGCGCAGCCAAAGAAAACCGGCGATTTCAGGAAAAAGCGGCAAGAAAGCTGGCAAAAAACGCCAAACAGCGTTTCATTTTTGTCATTCCGCGGAATCGCCGTATCACAGCCGCACTGTAGTGCGTTGTATCGATGCGGCGGAGAGAGAAGAGAGCAATGGCAGGTAAAGACGAACAGAATCGGTGATGGCTGCAGGCTACTCTCTATACGCCTCTTTGATGTAGCGCCGGGCCTGGTCGGCGGGACCGGTATTCGCATTCTCCGCCAGCACGGTCTGATATCGCTTCATTGCCAGCTCACGCTTCTGCAGCAGGTCATACATCTCTCCCGCAGAAAGATTGGCCTTTTGCAGAATGTCTGGATCGGGGTTAGGTGCCTCATTCACTAATTCGTAGGCCGCCGCCGCTCCCGCGAAATCTCTCTTGCTGCGCAAGAGTTCACCCAATCCCCAGGCAGCGAGTTCGTAGTGCATGTTGCCGTACTTCCCTTCCCGCCCATTCTGCCAGACTTTGCGATAGTCAGCCTCGGCCTGATCGAGGCGGCCGGCGGCGCGCTCAAGGTTCGCAACTTCGGTCGGAAAGAGATGGTTCCTGGGATACCTTTGCGACAAGTCTTGCATATATCCCAAGGCCTCGTCATACTGATGCTCGCGGCGCAGAAAGAGGCTGAGGATGACTTTGGCGTCGACAGAATTCTCACCGTCGGTCCTCGCCACTTCACGAAGGTATTCCAACCCTTTTTCCTTGGAGCCGCTGAGTCCGGCCAGCGCCGCGGCGATCTTGATGCTCCAGGGCAGATTTCCGACGACATAATTGTGCGTGCCCACCACCAACTTCGCGTCCACATAACTGGGATCGAGCTCCAGCACACGTTCGTGATCGCGGCGCGCGGCTAAGGCATTGCGCAGCGCCGAAAACCATGCCCGTTCTACCAGGGCGGTATAGACTGCAAACTGAGCCCGAGTCACTCCTCGGCAATAAAGCGCATCCACATCCTTGGGATTCGCCTTCAATTCCTGCTCCTCTAATGCCTCGGCGCGAGCCGCCAGCTCCTTGATGCGAGCCTTGATCTTGGGATCGGTGGGGCGCGGTGCGCGTCCGATGAAGCTGTCATTCGCATAATCTCCCGTATTCATGCCCCCGGTCTCGTAGAGATTCCGCATCAGGATGGCTGTCAGCAGATGATTCACCGCGAACGGGTCATTGGGACGCTTGTCGAGGATCTTCTCGAACTCGGGAATCGCCCGGTCGTATTCCATGTTGTAGAAGTGGTCGAAGGCAGCATCCGTCTGCGGGTCGTGAGGCACATGATGAACCGAAGCCTGTTCCTGAGCCCTGAGCGCCGATGCCATGGCGAGCAACACGAGGATGAGCGCGGCAGAAATCTCGCGGCGGGCGATCCATGGTGTTGTCGGTCGGGTCATCACAAAAGCGGATGGCTCCTAGTCTAAACGAACTCTCGCGGGCGTGGTGGGGCGCGCCAATTCTGGCCGGCGGGTCGAGGATTGATCTGCTTTCACGAGCCCCTAGAATCAGAAATCGCCCCGCGTACCTTTCACGCTACCTGTGCGTTCCTGGAGTGGAACCTATAATCGGGGCACAGATAGATTGATCCAGGTTGCGGGAGGCTTCATCTGCACAAGCCGCCGAATGGAGCTCGGTGGGCTCGGTGGGCGCGATCGGGAGATATGCCTTTGGGGGAACGCAAGGAATCCTCCCGCACTGGTTCAGGGTGTTTTGTTTCGAGCTGGAAGTGCGCGGTCTTTTGTAACTAACGCATCTTTACGCATTTACGCGCGTAATTATTGCCGCGAGCCACGGGCCAGGAGCTTTTGAAAAATTGGCAAGTGGTTTATTTATAGCTATTTACAAATGCTGCAAATTTGGTGCTCCAGGTGCCATACCGCTTCCAGGATGGTGTTGTAGGTAATTATGGCTGACGTCGTAAATGAAACACAGCAGGACTTTTGGCGGCCACCGACTCCGGTGATGTCGGAGCCGGTTGCAGTGCCGCAAGTGATCCCGGCAATGGCGGAGGCGTGTCCCCGGTGTGGGACCGAGTTCCTGTTGGGCTCCAAGTTCTGCCACTCCTGCGGAAGACGCCGGCCGGAAGCTCAGAACGCAACCGCTCTGTCCGACGCTGCCGAGTTCGCCGGTCTCTGGGAGAACACGGTCGCCGGGGTGCAGTCTGGGATGCGTGCTACCGTCGGATTCATCGCTTCGGAGCGAATCTGGAAGAGGATCAGCCTCCCGACATGGCTGCATTACCTGCATTTCCATGAGATCAAACGCTGGGTTGGGCTTCCTACCGCGTCCCTGATTGCCTTCGTGATCGGCCTGGGATGCGTTGCCGGTGCTCTGCTGGTTGGCCTGATTACGGCACGAAATCTGGTCGATTGGCAGGCGATCCAGTTCTACCGAGCCGAATGGCTGCTGGCTGCGACTGCCTCGTTTGTAGCCGGAATTCTACTGAAACGACCTTCCGACGGCGACAATCAGTAAGCCAGCGTACTTAAGACTCGGTTCCTGCCCCTCCGCCAGATCCTGCAGCTCGGCGCTGCTGACTCATCCGATATAGATGGTGCACCGGGCCCGTGCCTCTGCCGAGCGGCTGCGCATAGGTAATGGCGGCCGTGACGTAGGTCTTCGCCAGCAAGGCGGCCTCAGCCAGCCCCCGATCGAGCGCCAAATGGCAGGCCATCGCCGTTGCGAAGGCGCATCCGGTGCCGTGGGTCGAGTTCGAGCGCTGCTTCTCAGCCTTGAATATCTCCTGCGCGATTCCAGTCTTGGTCGTAAAGCTAAGAAAATCGATGGCCTTATCCAAGTGCCCTCCCGTGATGACCACGGCTGGGGCACCCATCTCGTGCAACCTGGCGCAGGCTGCTTTCATACCTTCAATTTCTCGGATCTTTATGCCCGTGATGGCCGAAGCCTCGTCGATATTAGGGGTTACCACGTCGGCCAGCGGCAGAAGTCGTTCCACCATCATCCGGGTCCCTGGGGCATCCAGCAGGTCAGCACCCGAAGAAGACTTAAGAATCGGGTCGAGTACTACATTGGCTAGCCGATGGCCCTGGGAGGTCGGGGAGGAAGCACGGCCGGCCAGGAAGTCGGCGATTGCTTTCACGATCTTTCCCGACCCTAGCATTCCAATGTGGACGGCTGCGATATCGAGATCGGCCGCCAACTCTTCCAGGGTTTGGGTGACGAACGCGGGGTCGACAGTTTCAACCCGCCGGACTCCAGACGTGGACTGAACCGTGAGCGCGGTGATGCAGGCCACCCCGTAGCATCCGTGAGCAGCAATGGTCTTAATATCGGCCGTGACACCCGCCCCGCACGAGGGGTCAAATCCAGCAATCGACAGCACAACGAGCGGTTTTTCGGCCATGTCCCTCGGTTCTGGTGAAATCCGATACTACTCTTTTTTTCAGCCCAGGAGATCACATCGGCCGGACCGTAAGGTTACTTTTGGGGCGGAGATCGATGGGGTAAACTGAGGAGTGGATTCCAAAGATGGCTTGTAAATACATGATTCCATTTAGGTTGCCGTATTTATTCCTGTAAGTCATTGATTCCATTGGCATTGTAAAATCTACCCTGCACCAGAATGTGTGTTATTTACTATATAGTAAATGCATAACCGTCATGAAACAAACGATATTGTCTGCATGTCATTAGATTACAAATATGTTACGTTTTAAATTGATAACTGGCAGGTTACCGCAGGCCCCCCGCTTTCGCCTTGACAGGCAATTGGCACGCCGATAGCATCACAAAATCACGTCCAAAGGACCAGCCTAGGCTAGGACACTTTTGAGTATGCGAGGAGAACTGAATGCACAGACGTATTGCTCGAGGACTGGCGCTTACGTTCCTGGTTGCCAGCCTGGGAGCGGCTCAGGGCCCGAACAACTCGGAGGCGACACCGGCTCCTTCTAGTTCAGCCCAAACGAAAAACGAACCGCGCAGACAGACCGGCAAGATCAGGCCGTATCAGGTGGGCACCGCCTCCTGGTATGGCGAGGACTTCGTTGGCAGGCCGACGGCTAGCGGCGAACCCTACGACATGTATGGGCTCACAGCCGCCCACCTGACCTTGCCCTTAGGAAGCTACGTGCGGGTGACAAACCTGCGCAACGGGCGGGCTGTCGTGGTCCGGGTCAACGACCGGGGTCCGATTGTTCCGGGCCGGATCATCGACCTTTCCTACGGGGCGGCCGAGGCACTGCACTTCGCGCACCGTGGGCTCCAGCGAGTCCGTCTTGACCTGGTCAATCAACCACAGGTTGCCATGGCGCGGCCACGCCCGGCAGACCGCAAGCTCACTTATCAGACCGTAGCTTATAACCATCCCCCCGTAGCGCAACTCCCGTAAAACCAGCTAGACTGACCGGGATGCCTGCAGTTCTGCCGAAAGCAATCCCGGAAGGTGATTTGAATTACGATCCGCGACAGCGACTGATCGTTGCACTGGATGTTTCCACTACCGCCGCCGCACAAAAGATTGTGGCGGCGGTGGGGGACTCCGCTCTGACGTACAAGGTCGGCATGCAGCTCTACACGGCCGTGGGGCCGCAGATCGTGCGCGACCTGGTGGCAGCGGGGCGCAGGGTTTTTCTGGATCTGAAATACCACGACATCCCGAATACGGTCGACGCAGCAGTCAAAGAAGCGGCGCAGCTTGGCGTCAGCATGCTGACTGTGCACGCGGCGGGCAGCCACAAGATGCTGCGCTCGGCTGTGGAAGCAGCCGCGACGCGCCCCGGATTGATGGTTCTCGCGGTCACGGTACTGACGAGCCTGGGTCAGGATGATCTGGAGACCATGGGGTTCGGCGGAACGGTCCAAGACAGCGTTCTGCGGCTGGCAAAGATTGCACTCGTCAGCGGATGCCAGGGCATCGTCACCTCGGCCCGTGAAGCTTCAACCCTGCGGGCCGAACTGGGGCGCAACTTCGCGATCGTGACCCCGGGAGTGCGTCCCGCGGGAACGAGCGTCGGAGATCAGGTGCGGGTCGTGACTCCGGCGGAAGCGATTGCAGCCGGAGCCAGCCACATCGTGGTGGGTCGGCCGATCACCCACGCCGCCGATCCGGCGGCTGAGGCGAGAAAGATGCTGGCTGAGATGGCGTAAGCTCCGCTTGTCGCTGCGATAATCCCGCCCGGTGCACGTCCGATCCAAGCTCTACGACTCGAACTTGTCCTGGCCCACAGCTGTCGGATGGTCCGAGGGGCAGACAGTTCTTGCGATCCTTCGTCAACCGCGAGTTCATATTCCCATCCCCAAGCAGGCGTTCAACGAAGAACAACGGAGGAATTTCGTCGGGTCCCTGTCGTGCTCAAAGATGCGCGCCATGGACGACGCTCTCCGGGTGGCTCTCGGGCTGAGCTAGCCCCCTACAGCTTCTCGAAAAACTCGCAGGCTGAGCAGGAGATGTAGATGCCGCCCGCGATGCCGCGTTCGCGGTCCTTCACGCGCTTCACGATCCGGGTGGGCTTACCGCACTTCGGGCAATCGGTGCTCTTGCTGGTATCCATGACTTTCTTGCGGTCCGCGGTCTTTGCGATCTTCGCGCCTACGGCCATGTTGAAATTCTCCTGAACCTCTCAAAGGTCTGCAGCACGATTCAGCGGCTTCCGCACGCTGATGAATTGTGGATGGGATGATGCCAGAAAATCCACGCCGGAAGTCGCGGGCTGCGCAATAGACTTCCGCTGCCTGAGATTCTACAGGAACTCGCCGGAGATGTCGCGGCTGGCACGACGGGCCAGAACCTCACACCGGCGATGGCAACATGCTCTGAGATTTGCCGTGCTTTGTCTTTGCACACCGCGAGCCTGCGTCTAGGCTAATATGGGGGGCCCGTTGGAAGCGCACCAATTTCCTGAATGCTTGCGTCGGAAGCATAGATTCGAGAGAACGCTTGCAGGTCTATCTAGTCGACGGCACGTACGAACTGTTCCGCCACTACTACGCTCTGCCTTCGGCGCGGGATGCCCAGGGTCGAGAAGTGGCGGCAGTGCGTGGCGTGCTCTCGTCGATGCTGGGAATGCTCAAGGGAGGCGTCACCCATCTGGCCGTGGCCACGGATCATGTGGTCGAGTCTTTTCGCAACGAAATGTGGGATGGCTACAAAACCAGCGAGGGCGTCGAACCGGACCTGCTGGCCCAGTTCCCGCTGCTCGAAGAAGTATTGGCCGCGGCTGGAATCACGGTCTGGCCGATGGTGGAATTCGAAGCCGACGATGCTCTGGCGGCGGGCGCAGTCGCGGCGGCACGGGATGAAAAGGTCGAGCAGGTCGTCGTATGCACGCCGGATAAAGACCTGGCGCAGATCGTGAGCGGCACCCGTATCGTACAACTGAGCCGGCGGACCGGCGTCACGCTGGATGAGCCGGGAATCGTGCAGAAATTCGGGGTTGCGCCAGAGTCGATCCCAGATTATTTGGGGCTGGTCGGCGATGCGGCCGACGGCTATCCGGGGCTGAAGGGGTGGGGAGCCAAGTCATCGGCGGCCGTCCTCGCCAAATTTCGGCACCTCGAGGAGATCCCAAAGGATTGGCGCCATTGGCACGTGAATGTGACAAATGCCGGCGCTCTGGCAGCGACGCTCGAGCGCGAGTGGGATGACGCCCTGCTTTTTCGCCGCCTGGCGACGCTACGCACCGATATTCCACTCTTCGCAGATGTCGAGCAACTGCACTGGAACGGTCCGAAGCCGGAATTTGCGCCTTTGGCCGCCGGGCTGGATGCGGCGCGGGGAGAGAAACAGGCTGCCACTGGCCGCAGGAAGACGAGGTAGCGATTCGACGATTGAAGTCCCCCGCATCACAGATCATTCGTCGACCACTGAAGCAGGCGGAGTCGGCAGACAATCGGGTGTATGGGGAATCCACCACGAAGTCGAGGTTTGACCCCACTTCCCTGCCCCTGCTACCGTCGTATGTTTGCGTTGCGGCAACGGCCCGTGTGGCAGTACCACCGCTTTGGAGTGCTGGGCCGACCCTCGATTCGCCAGGAGATCCGGTCATGCCTGCCATCAAGTTTCGCGGCGTCGATTTCATTCAGTTCGATTCGTTGCTCTCGGACGAAGAGAAGCTTGTCCGCGACACCACGCGCCAGTTCATCGAAGACAATCTGATTCCGATCATCGAAGAGTGCAACCGCGCCGGGCGGTTTCCGCGGGAACTGATTAAGCCCATGGGCGAGCTGGGATTTTTTGGCGCTTCCCTGAAGGGATACGGCTGCGCCGGCATGGGCAACGTGGAATATGGCCTGATGACGCAGGAACTGGAGCGGGGTGATTCGGGCGTGCGCAGTTTTGTAAGCGTGCAGTCAGGCCTGGCGATGTACCCGATCTACGAATTCGGCAGCGATGAGCAGAAAGAAAAATGGCTGCCGGCCATGCAGAAAGGCGAAAAACTCGGCTGCTTTGGTTTGACTGAGCCGGATTTCGGATCAAATCCTGGCGGCATGCGCACGCGGGCATGCAAGGTCGGCAACGAATACGTGATCAACGGGGAGAAGATGTGGATCACTTCCGGATCGATCGCCGACGTGGCCGTGATCTGGGCGAAAGTCGAAAACGAGAACGACCGCATTCGGGGATTTCTCGTCGAGACCGACCGGCCAGGATTCAAAGCGGATGACATTCACGGGAAATGGTCGCTGCGCGCGTCGGTGACGTCGGGGTTGGCATTGCAGGATGTCCGCGTGCCGGAATCAAATCTGCTGCCGAAGTCCGGAGGGTTGAAATCGCCGCTCATGTGTTTGAATCAGGCACGCTATGGAATTGCCTGGGGCGCGGTGGGCGCAGCCATGGCCTGCTACGACTGCGCGCTGCAATATTCTCTGCTGCGCAAGCAGTGGCGCGATCAACCGATCGCCTCGCATCAACTGGTACAGAACAAGCTGACGTGGATGATTAGCGAGATCACTAAGGCGCAATTGCTGGTGCTGCAAGTGGGGCGGCTGAAAGATGCGGGAAAGGTCGAGCATCAGCACATCTCGATGGCGAAGCGAAATAATGTCTGGATGGCGCTGGAGTGCGCCCGCATCGCGCGCGACATGTTAGGAGCCAACGGCGTAGCCGATGACTATCCGATCATGCGCCATTTGATGAACCTCGAATCGGTGAAGACCTACGAAGGGACGCACGATGTGCACTCGCTGATCATCGGGCAGAGTGTGACGGGGCTCGACGCGTTCTGAGCAGATTTTTGTCGTGACTCCCGATAAGCAGAAACGAGTAATGACAGCCGCGGGGTTTCTCTGCGGCTTGCTGGCCTGCCTGAACGCGTTGCGGGACGCGAGAGTAGTGTGGCCGCCGGATGCGGCTTGGGTGCTGATGAGCAGCGCCCATCGATGGGAGGTGGGCGGCGGACTTACGCTGATGGCGGTGACCTTTATTGCGTCGGTGGTCGGCCAGCGGCGGTAGCATTCGACTCCCTCGGTCACACACCAAGGTTACATTTTTCCTCGCTTTCGAGCCGGTATGCTCTCCGTGGAGAAGAGTACTCGGAGGCAACACCGTGTCATTGCTGCTGTTGATCGGTCTGGGGGCGATTGGCTGGGCAGGATACAGCGTGGTCACGGGCAAAGGCTATTACAAGGGCTGCCCGCCGGAGGGGTACGACCGGGTTGAGGATCCGTTCAAATTCTGGGCCCCCACGATCATAATCTTCTGTGCCGGACTTTTCGCCATTCTGGTGTCTCTTGGGGTTGTCGGGTTGCCGCGGCGCTAATCTTCAGGCGTACAACTCTTCCAGCAATTCATAGACGCGGCGCAAGTGCGGCACAACAATGCTGCCGCCCACGATCAGCGCCACGGTCAACGACTCTTCCTGCTCGCTGCGGCTCACGCCCAATCGATAAGCCTGGATGGCATGATAGAAGATGCAGTCGTCGCAGCGCAGGCAGGTCGAGGCAACGAGTCCCATGAGCTCCTTGGTTTTGGCGGGAAGCGCGCCTTCGAGATAGGTATTGTGGTCGATGTTATAGAAACGCTTCACCAGAAAGTTGTTGGCCTTTTCGACGTTGGTGGTGAGGCGTTCGCGCGTGTCGAGAAAGCGGCGGGCGAGTTCGCTTTTTTCGGCAACCTGTTTTTCGGTGAACAAGTAGATCGGTTCCTTACGCTCGGTGCCCGGATGATCATGGCTCGGACGATCCGGGACTGGAGTTTGAGTTGTGCTCATGGGCCGATGGTAGCAGATGACACTGCATCGATCGTAAAGGTCATGCGGTCGGCTTGTCGCGCGGCGGGGCGACGGCGAGGAATTCTTCTGCGAAACGGCGCGCGTAATCGTCCAGCAGGGCTGGAATGCGATCAGGATCCGGCGAGCGCAGCACGAGTCCAGCGTGATGGTGCTTCTTAATGCGCAGGAAGACTTCCGGATCGTTGTAAGACGATGTGTCCGGCTCCACCTGACGGGCCAGCGACAAGATCACTCCGGCATATTCTTCCCGGGGCGGTGGAACCTTGTAGCTGCCGTCACCGCCGGCGATTTCGATGCGTGCCCACTCCCGCCAGAGATTGATGCCAGTTGCGGCTTCGACCATCTCGTTGATGTAGGCTCCTCCGACGCGGGCGGCGCATTCGAGAAAATGGAATTCGCCATCGGAACGGGCGCGGATGAATTCGGCATGCGCCACTCCGCGGAGCAGGCCAAGCGCGGCGATCAGGTCATGGTTGACGGCACGCAGCGAGGAGTGGGCGCCGCTGCTCCGCGGGACGGTGAAGGTAGTGAAGATGCCTCCGCCCTGCGCGACGTTCATGGGCGGCTTGCCGTACTGGCTGATGTTGGCGAAGACGACCTCATTTTCCGAAACAATCGAATCCACGTGAAACACGTCGCCAGGAACGAACTTTTCGAGCAGGTAGCCGGACTGCTTGTCGCCCAGTTGGTCGAGCAGCGGCCAGACTTCTTCGGCCGCCTGAATTTTCTTGATGCCGATCGCCGAGGCTTCCTGGCGCGGCTTGAGCACCCACGGACCGGGAACGTGATCGAAGTAGTAGCGGATGTCGCCGTGATTGACGACGGGGACGAAGTCGGGCACGCGGACTCCGCGCTCGAGGGCGCGCATCCGCATGGCGAGCTTGTCGCGGAAATAGCGCATGGTCGTGAGTCCCATGCCGGGGATCCGCAGATGCTCGCGCAGCGTGGCGGCGGTTTCCATGTCGTATTCGTCGAGAGCGACGATGCGGTCGAGCTTACGATCGCGGGCGAGGTGAGTGACGGCCTTCACGATGTCGGGCACGGCAATTTCTTCCGGCAGATAGAAAGTGTCGTCCAGGCTTTCGCGCGGCCAATCTGCATCGCGCAGCTTTTCAGCCGTCAACAGGATGACACGGCAGCCCTGCCGCCTGCACTCGCGCATGAACTCCTGCCCTTTTTCATAGGTCGTGATGCAGAGAAAGGTCGGTGAGCTGGCTGGGGGCATGGTTTGGGCCTGGATCAGGGATAGGAGAATACCACGGCGCATCGAACCGCGCAGCCCGCGCGGAAGTGCGAGGAAAATCGATTCGGCGGATCACGGTATTTTCATTCCCGTCACGGTTGCGCTATAGTCTCAACCCGGCGCGGACACCTTCTGTGGGGTATCGCGCGGGAGAATTTCCTATGGGGACTCAGACTCGTCTGGACGGCAAGGCGCGCAGTTTCGGCGAAAACATCGAGAGCGACCTGGCGTCGCGGTTCTTGCGGGTGGTGGAAGTCGCCGCCATCGCTTCGGCCCGCACGATGGGGCAGGGCGAACGGAAACTGAGCGACCAGGTCGCCACAGAAGCCATGCGCCAGACCATGGACTCGATTCCGATGCGGGGCACGATTGTGATCGGAGAGGGCGAGCGCGATGAGGCGCCGATGCTCTATATCGGAGAAAAAGTCGGGGCGGAGTTTCCCGACGGCAGCGACGTGCCGGAAGTCGATATTGCCGTCGACCCGCTGGAAGGGACGAATCTGTGCGCCACCGGCGCGCCGGGAGCGATTACAGTGCTGGCCGCGTCTGAGCGCAGCGGATTGCTCAACGCGCCCGATTGCTACATGGAAAAAATCGTGGTTGGGCCTTCGTGCAAAGACGCGGTCGAACTGGATGCGCCCGTCGCCGACAATCTGAAAAACATCGCCAAGCGGCTGGAGCGCGACGTGGAAGACCTGGTTGTCATCGTGCTGGATCGTCCTCGGCACGAGAAGCTGATCGGAGACATTCGCGCCGCCGGAGCGCGGATTCGGCTGATTGGCGACGGCGACCTGTCAGCGGGCATCGCCGCGGCGGTGATCGGTACCGGCGTGCACGCGGTTATGGGCTCGGGCGGCGCACCGGAGGGCGTGATTACCGCGGCAGCGATTCGCTGCCTGAATGGCTATATGCTGGGCCGGCTCGTCGTGAAGGCGGATCAGGAAGAGCGCCTGGCGCGCATGGGAATCAAAGACAAGAACCGAATTTATGAGGCAGAGGACCTGGCCCCCGGCAAGCAGATCATCTTCGCGGCGACTGGCGTGACCGACGGCGCGCTGCTCAAAGGCGTGCGCTTCTTTGGAGAAGGCACAAGAACGTCATCCGTCATCATGGCTCTGCGAACCGGTAAGGTACGGTTTGTCGAGAGCATCCACCTGGAAAAAGGACCAGACGTAAAGGTCCGATTCTCCTAGAGTCTTCACCCCAAGCCCCGATTTTCGCCCCCGCTGCTGCCGCGCAGGCTCGTGCGCGTGCGGGCGCGCACGCTCTTCAGCTCTACTTCAAATACTCCGAATCCTTCTTCAGATCTTCCGGGATGGTCGGGAACGGCGGCCATTCCTGGGAGAATCCCTTAAGCAGTGGCGTCGCGACCTCCGAGCGCAATGTTCCGTCGTGAACGGCAAACTTGTGAGGATGCCCGGCAGAGTACCCCTCCCATAGGCAGACCGCGGCGTAAGCGCCGTCTTTACGCAGAATGTAATAGGTCATATCCATATAGCGCAGCCGGGTCATGTCTCCGTTGTAGTTGCGGACGATGCGTTTCAGAGCGTCCATGCCGGCTTCTTGCGGGGACATGCCGTGGCGCATGTTCTCGACGATAGTGTGGGCGCCGGCAACCTTGATGTTTTCTTCCCCCGCGCCGGTGGCGCCAGCCGAACCCACATCCTGATCGGTGTAGCAGCCCGCGCCAATAATTGGAGAATCTCCGACTCGGCCGGGCAGTTTGAAGGCGAGGCCGCTGGTGGTGGTGATGCCCGAGAGCTCCCCTTTCTCGTTGAGAACGGAACAGTGAATCGTGCCGGATGGCGGAAACAAGACGCGCCGCACCGCGGCAAGCTGGAATTCGGGTTCGATCCCCAGATCGGCGGCGCGCCGCTGCAGATGCTGGATGTGATCGCGCAGCAATTCCGCCTGTGGTTTCGATTGGTCCGCCGGCGGGCGCCAATGCGGATCCGCAATGCCCGGCCCCCACCAGTCGCGATCAGAATTGAATTCCTTCCACAGCAGCCAGATCTTGCGCGAGCGGTCGGTGAGCAGGTTCGCGCGAGGAAAGCCCATGGCCACCGCGAACTTCTCCGCCCCTTCGCCGACCAGCATGACGTGTCCGGTATTCTCCATGACAGCCTTGGCCACCATGGAGACATTCTTGATGTTGCGCACGGCGCCAACCGCGCCCGCGCGCCGCGTGGGACCGTGCATGCAACAGGAATCAAGTTCGACGACACCCTCTTCGTTGGGCAAACCTCCAAAACCGACCGAATCATCGTTGGGATCGTCTTCGGGGCCCTTCACCACGCGGATCGCCGCATCGAGCGTGTCGCCGCCGCCCTTCAAGAAAGCATAAGCAGCTTCCGCGTAGTTGTAGCCGTTGAAGGCGCAAATGATGACCGGACCCTTGGGAGCTTCCTTTCGCGAGGCGGGGCCTTGGGTATCTTGCGCGGTCAAAGCAGAAGATGGCGCACTCGCCCCTACACCAGTGGCAACAGCTCCGAGTACCGAGGTCTTTACGAAATCGCGGCGCGAAACGGTCACTGAATCCCCCTTTTGGACGCGTTCGTCCTTCACAGACGAAGCTCACGCCACATCGATACGGACGGCAAGGTGCCCACAGGTTTCATTGTCAGCGTGAGGCCGAAGCATACCATGCACGACAGGAAGATTCACTCCAATTTGCCAATTCCGCGGAGGTTGGCAACGAGCACAAGCTCAGAGTCCCCGCATCAGTGGTGCGGTGAGCGCAGCCGGGGATGATTGTCAGTGATAGAGCAAGTCATCTCCCGGCAAGTCTGCGCATGCGCCGGGGATAGTCCGCCCCTGACCGTCTGGACTGATCCGCGAAAAGAGAACGGATCGGCTGCACGTTGTAGGCGCGGAAGCGCAGCAGCGCTCCGATATTTCCCACTTGATCGAATTCGGGCGCATCTTTCACGTAGATGGTTTCGATATCGCGGCGAATCACCCAGGGCAGAATCGCTTCCCCTACGTCGACAATCTCCTGGGTAGCGCGGCCGCAGACAGGACAGAAGCCGACGATGTGCGCATCCAGATGCCCGCACCCGGAGCACTCGACGGCATGCGCCTGAAAACTCTCGCCAACCAACAGCGTCTGCACTTCTCCCATCTCCAGCGCCCGCAACACGCGGCGCAACCCGGTGACCGCCCGGCCGTGGCTCCGCGACTGGCTCAGCAGTTGTCCCACGAATTCACGGCGCCGATGGGTTTGCCAAAGATCGACAATCTGCTGTGCATGCGAACGAATCTCATCGCGTGTGATGTGCGCCACGTCCGCATGAAAGTGTCCCAGCAGCGCCTGGCTGACATAGGGATGCAACTGCGGCTCCAGCTGAGAGCGATGGGAATCCTGACAACCGAGGATCCACTTCTCGAAGATGCCTTTTTCCAGAGACTCCTTGAGAACCTCGGCCACCATTTTGAAGTGATGTTTGACCTCATCCTCGACGCGGCGCTGGGCATGGCCGCCGTCATACCCGGCATATCCGTCGCTGCGGCCCTTGCGCGAGAGCGGCTGGAACAGCCCTTCCCGCTCGCTCAATTCGCCCAGGCGGAGATCGAAGATCCGTGCCCGATGGCGGTCGACCAGCACCACTCCCAGGCGGGGAAACGCACCCAAGAGGTGGGCGATGGGCTTGAGGTGAAAATGCCGATCAATGAAAAGCTGAGTTGCGGGCAGGCTGGGCGGCAACTGGTATTCGCGCCAGAGTTCGCGCCCGGAGCAGGCAAATACGGCCCTTGCATGGCTGCCGTTGCTGCGGAGTTCTGCTGAGAGCCGCAATACTCGCTCGATATCGGCGCGAGCGCACTCCTTCCTGACCTTGCTTTCCTTGCCACCTGATTCCCTTCTTTCGAAGTCGGCGAGGGCTTCGCGGGCCAGGTCTTTGACCAGAATTACATCTTCCTTGTGCGCTTTGTTGCGCGGTGCGGATGGTTGGAAATAAAAGCTGACCGCGCAGGCATGTTCGTCCTGAAATTCAGCCAATTCTCGAATCTGTTCGCGGGTAATACTCATGGATTCATCTCCCCAGAAAAATCGTGCGATTAAGCAGCGCCGGTCGGAGCGAGGCGACCGAGAAACTCTTTGGCCAGAGCGGGTGCCTTGCGCAGGTGTTCCCGGGCGGCAGAAATGAAAACGACAACACGGTCGGCCGGCAGGCCGGTGATGGCCACAATCTCATCAATGCTGAATCCTTCGACGGCATGAAGGATGAAGGCTTCGCGCGGACCGGAGCCGAGATCCCTGAGCGAGGAGGCGATGAGCCGCAGCATCTCATCGGAGGCCAGAATCTGTTCCGGAGTAGCAACCCGCGTATCGGGAATCACAGTCTCACCCGTAATGGATTCGTCGGGCTGATGAAACTGCAATTCCGGCTCATCGCTTCCGCGGATATTCCGCCGCCGCGCCGACTCTTCCAGCGGAACGGCGTTGCTGTTGCTCTCATCGGACTGCGAAAGCCGATCCAGGGACTGCAGCGCCAATCGGTAGAGCCACGGCTCGAGGGCCAGCCGCTCCGGCTTCTCCTGACCATCGCTGAGAGCCGCGGCGATGGTTTCATCGATGACCTCTTCCAGGCTGAGCCTGTCGACCGGCACACCCTCCTGCATCTCGCGAAAATAGATCTCGCGCTCGACAAAACGTTGCAGGCGCGCCAGGTTTACGTTGACATAGGAACGAACGTCGTCCGCGGACACCATCGGCGGATAGACGGCGGCCAGCGTCTGCTCAAACGGGACCTGAGCCACAGGAACGGTTGCCCGCGCACTCCGGCCACGGCGGCCGCGCTGCCATTTGTGCGAGGAACGAAGTATCTCCTTGTGCTTGTTCACCTGCTGCAACAGATCTTCGAAGGCGTTCTTCACCGCCACAGCGGCCGCCTGCGCTGAGGTCTGCACCGCCATCTGGCCCGAAGGCAGACGCAGATTCAGAGAGACGCTGCTACCCTCGCGGGGCGATACTTCTTCCACAACTCCCTTCAGATGGATCAACTCGGGGCGGAACACCTGTAAACGCTTTCGCAGTTTTTCGATCTGATGTTGAATGTCTTTCTCGATCCCCGGGGTCTTAGGAAGGCGGTAACTGATGTGGACGTTCATGAGCGCCTCGGCCTTGCAATACGAAGTCGCGCAACCAAGTGCTTTCTAACTCGAATTGTACACCCGGTCGAAAAAAGGCAATCTCGAATTCAAACCAAATTTTTTGCATTACGGAACTTTCCGTTCCCGATGCGGACTCGGTCTCGCGATTTTCTTCACGCGGCGAGTGCAAGCCCGTGGTTGCAAGCGGAGGAGCAGGCCGATATCATCCGTGAACCATGAACATCTCAAGATCCCTGCTCGTTCTACCCGTCGCCGCCCTGGCCTTCAGTCAGGCGCCAACCGCGAAGCAAATAGATGCCGTCTATCCCGAAGCGCACGCGCTTTACATCGATATTCACCAGAATCCGGAACTGTCAGGACACGAAGTGAAGACGGCCGAGAAGCTCGCCGAACACCTTCGCAAAGCCGGCTATGAAGTGACCGAGGATGTCGGTGGAACGGGAATCGTGGCGATTCTGAAGAATGGCGCCGGGCCCACGATCATGCTACGTACGGAACTGGACGCGTTGCCCGTGGAGGAGAAAACCGGGCTTCCCTACGCGAGCAAAGTGCATACCAAGGACGATGCCGGACAGGAAGTAGGCGTGATGCATGCCTGCGGGCACGACCTCCACATGGCCGCCTTACTGGGCACGGCGGAGATCATGGCCAACAGCCGGGACAGTTGGCACGGGACGCTCATGCTGATCGGGCAACCGGCGGAGGAGACGATTGGCGGGGCCGAGGGAATGATTCGCGACGGCTTATTTACCCGCTTTCCGAAACCCGACGTGGCCGTTGCGCTGCATGTTGGCAACGAGATGCCGGCCGGCATGGTCTCGATCACCCCCGGGGTCTACAACACGAATTCGGATTCGATTCGCATCACGATTTACGGCAAGGGCGGCCATGGGGCCGCGCCGCAGACGACCATCGACCCGATTGTGATCGCCGCGCGCACAATTCTGGCGCTGCAAACCATCGTATCGCGCGAGGTCAAGCCCGGAGAGATGGCGATTGTCACGGTGGGTTACATTCAGGCCGGCACGAAGAACAACATCATTCCCGACCACGCCGAAATGGGGTTGACCGTCCGCACGTACAAGCAGGACGTGCGCAAGCAGGTTCTCGCCGCCATCTCACGAATCACAAAAGCGGAAGCTGCGGCGGCCGGCGCGCCTAAGGAACCGCTGATTGAGCATTACGAAGGAACGGATCTCGTCTACAACGATCCGGCTCTCGCCGAGCACCTGCGCAAACCGCTGGAAGAAGCGCTGGGCAAGGACAACGTTGTAACGGCGGGACCGATCGCGCCCTCGGAGGACTTCTCGTTCTTCATCGAGCAGGGCGTGCCCGGATTCTATTTCAGCCTCGGAGGAGCCGATCCGGAGAAGCTGGCGGAAGCCAAAGCCTCCGGGACACATTTGCCTTCGAATCACTCGCCGCTATTCGCGCCGGATGTCGATCCCGCTCTGCGCACAGGAATCATCGCGGAAGTGGCAGTTTTGAGGAATTTGCTGAATATGCCGGAAGGCGATCTGCGCAAGCTGGCTTCTACACCGCAACCGTGACCGATGTTTCGGTTCTGGTCACCGGGCGATAAAGGGTGTCGCGCTCGATGGGTTCGCGGCCGGCCGCGCGAATGAGGCGTTCGAGCTCCTGGCGGCGCATGCCTTGCGGCGTAGTCGCACCGGCATCGTGATAAATCTTTTCTTCGATCACGGTACCGTCCATGTCGTCGGCGCCAAAGCGCAGCGAGATCTGCGCGATCTTGGCGGTCATCATTTGCCAGTAGGATTTAATGTGCGGGAAATTGTCGAGCACGAGCCGGCCCACGGCGATCTGCTTGATGTCGAGCATGCCGGTGGTTTTCGGCAAATGCTGCAACGGGGTGTTATCCGGATGGAACGCCAGCGGGATAAAGGTTTGAAAGCCACCGGTCTCGTCCTGTAAGGACCGCAGCTTGAGCAAATGGTCGACGCGGTCTTCGTCATTTTCGACGTGGCCGTAAAGCATGGTCGCGTTCGATTTCAGCCCGATCTGATGGGCGATCCGCGCGGTTTCCAGCCACTGGTCGCCGTCGATCTTGTGGTCGCAGATGATATGGCGCACGCGGTCGGCAAAAATTTCTGCGCCGCCGCCGGGCAGCGAATCCACACCTGCGGCCTTCAGTTGCTCCAGAGTCTCGCGAATCGAGAGTTTGGCGCGCCGCGCCAGATAAGCGACTTCCACCATCGTGAACGCCTTCAGATGCACCTGCGGAAAGCGCTGCTTCAGCCCTGCGCACAAATCCAGGAAGTACTGAAACGGCAGATCGGGGTGAAGTCCGCCCACGATGTGAAATTCTGTGACCGCCTCGCTGTATCCCGAGGCCGCGGTGTCGAAGGCCTCCTCCAGCGCCATCGTGTAGGCGCCCGGAACGTCTTTCTTGCGGCCAAAGGCGCAAAGCCGGCAAGCGGCAACGCAAACATTCGTCGGATTAATGTGACGATTGACGTTGAAGTACGTGCGATCGCCGTGCATCCGTTCCCGGACTGAGTTTGCCATCCATCCGACCGCCAGAATGTCGCCAGTGCGATACAGAGCCAGCGCATCCTCAGCGTCCAGCCGCTCGCCCACCATTACTTTGGCGTGAATCGGCCGAAGTCGCGGGTCATCGGTTTGGTAGGGATGGATGGATCGAGTCGCGGACATCCATTTGATGATAACCCAGGAATATACCGAAGGCCACGCCTGGAGCCATTGCTGTAGGTAAGTCCACAACCACCCCGCAGCGAAAAACCGCATCTATTTTGAGGGTGTGAATTGTTGCGCGCCTCCATACCCGGACAAAGGAGACCGCCAATGAGACGCATCGCCATTTTTGCCACCTTACTACTCGCCTGTGCCGCGCTGCCCATAACGTCGGGCGCGCAAAACGCAAACCCGCAGCCGGGTCCGTCTTCTGTCAACCGCGGTTCGGCTAGGACCCCTGCTCCAACGGCGCGAATCGCCCCGGGCAGCGTGATCCCCGTTCAGCTGACGAAAACTGTCGATGCCAAGAAAGCCAAAACTGGCGATCAGGTCGTCGCTACGGTGACGCAGGACATGAAAACGAAGGCCGGTCAGGTCGTCGTGCCCAAGAATACCGAGGTGATTGGACACGTGACCGAGGCGCAGGCGCGAGGCAAACAGCAGAAAGAATCTGAAGTCGGCATTGCGTTCGATCACGCCGTGGTAAAAGGCGACGACATGCAAATGCCCATGTCAATCCAGGCCGTCATTGCTTCGCCCGCGGACAATTCGAACAACGCCCCGGCTGCCAATCCGGGACCTCCGGCCATGGGCGGCAGCGCGGCTCCATCGCCAATGGGCAACGAAAGACCGGGAGCAACGGGTGGCTCGACTCAGGCTCCTGCCTCGCAACCGAACTACCCGCAGGACACTGCCGGTGAAGCACAATCGCAGCCAGCACCCCGCCCCGCGATCAATGGAACGACCGAAGGAGTGATCGGAATCTCGCATCTGCAGCTGGAGACTACACAGCCGAATCCGGCACAAGGCTCTCTGCTGACGTCCGAAAAAAGCAACGTCAAGATCGAGAAGGGGACACTGATGCTCTTGCGGGTCAATCCTTGATGAAACGATTGCCGGCGACCGATTTCACAGACGCATTTTGAAATGGCGGCCCTAGGAAGTCCCCGCCAGCTTTTTCATCGCTAACGGTCGCGCGAACGCGGCGGTCAGATTGTGGGAACTGGTGTCGAGAACTTTGCGGTAGTAATCCCGGGCTTGGGCTGAGTCGCCAGACTTTTCATAAGCTTGAGCGAGCAATGCAAGGATGAATGGATCGCGCTGGTCGGCCTTTTGCAGGTCATTGATTGCGGTCTTCGAGTCTCCCGAATACAAGGCGACATAACCGGTGAGATAAGGATAGAAGCGCATCTGATCGGGATTATTGGCCCGGTCGAGAGCGGCCTTGGCGGCCAGAACATGCTGGCGAGCCTCGTCGGGCTGCTGGCGGCGGACCGCGATTCGCGCTTGAGCGCTCTCCCAGCGAAACAGCCAGAGACTCTTATCGGCATCACTGAGGTCGGCCTTCTGGTTTGCCGTATCGTACCCCAGCTTATACCACTTGTAAGCGTGGTCGGGGTCGCCGAGTTCCAGATAGATGCGGCCGAGTTCATCACAAATCTCCGCAGAGCCAATCTGATCACTCTTGGCCATGCGCTCCTTAAATACCTCGACCTCGGCTTGCGCCGCTTTGAAAGCATCGCCGGAGAAGGTATAGGAAACCGCGATCGAACGCTCTGTTTGCTGCTTGGAATCGGCAGGAGCTTTTTCCAGTGCCTTCGCGAAATGCTCTTGCGCCTGCGCGTAATCGCCTTTCAGGTCGAGCGCCATCCCAGAGGCAAGATTTGCTTCGAAGAGATCGGGTGAGAGATCAAGGGCGCGGTTATAGAGAACGAGTGCATCATCCTGGCGCCCTTCCCGGCTTAACTGCTGCCCCTGCTTGACCAAGTCCGCTGGACTCCCCACCGGCGGAGGAGCCTGAGCCGATGCGGCCTGCTGGGCCAAGGCCGACGTCACACTCAGAACTGCACACACGAAAAGCAGGGATGCTTGCCGAACCATTGAGCCCTCCAATTTTCGCCAGCGATTATCCCACGAGATTAGTGGACGGCGTAAGATGCACGGACTTGCAACTCACTTTCGCAGCAGAAGGTCGCCGGCGACAAAGATGAAAAAGAGGACGGAGAGCACACCATTCATGGTGAAGAACGCCGCGTTGAGCTTCGAAAGATCGTCGGGCTTGACCAAAGAATGTTCGTAGAGAAGCAGCAGGATCACGACCAGGACGCCACAGGCCGCCAGCACTCCAAGGCCGAACACAATCAGCAGAGCCACCAGCAGTCCGACCATGATCAGGTGAAAGGCGCGAGCCAACCAAAGCGCCGGGCCGATTCCGAGATAGCGCGGGATCGAGTGCAATCCCGTCTGGCGGTCGAAATCGTAATCCTGACAGGAGTAGAGCACATCAAAGCCGCCAACCCAGAAGGTGACGGCAGCCGTGAGCAACAGAATCCGTGGATCAAGCGAACCGCGAACGGCGATCCACGCCGCAGCGGGTGCGATCCCGAGCGCGAAGCCCAATACCAGGTGCGACCAGCGGGTAAACCGCTTCGTATAGGAATAGAGAAGCAATACCGCCAGCGCCACCGGAGACAACCAGAGCGTCATGCGGTTCAACTGTGACGCAGCCAAGACAAACACGCCGCTTGAGATAACAACGAAAGTAGTTACAAATGCTGCGGAAAGGTGTCCGGCAGGCAACGCGCGCGCGCTCGTCCGCGGGTTGGCAGCGTCGATCGAGGCGTCAGCCAGGCGATTGAACGCCATCGCCGAAGAGCGCGCCGCCACCATGGCGACGGTGATCCAGACCAGTTGATGCGCCGTGGGCAAACCGCGCGCGGCCAGCATCGCTCCGCACAGAGCAAAGGGGAGCGCAAAGACCGAGTGCTCCCACTTGATCATTTCCAGCGTTACCTTCAGATTGCCGAAGATCCCCACGGTTTGATTGTAGTTCAAGAGAAAGCGAACCTACTCGGCCTACGGGGACCCGATTTTTTCTTGGGTCACCAACGGCACAAACCGGCAAAGCTCGCGCCACATGAAATGCAAACGGCCATGTTCTTTGTGGATGAGCTGCAACTGCTGAGAATCCTCAGAGCCCAGAGGAATGATCATCCGTCCGCCTTCAGCGAGTTGCTCCAGCAGCGCCTCGGGCACGGACCGAGCTGCCGCCGATACCAGGATCGCGTCGTACGGGGCTTGCGGGGCAAAGCCGCGGCTGCCGTCTCCGACAATCACCTGGACGTTCGAGTACCCCAGGTTTGCGAGCAAATCGCGAGCGGCGCCTGCCAGCGCGGCATGACGCTCGATCGAGAAGACCCGGGCTGCAAGTTGCGCCATCAGAGCCGTGGCGTAGCCGGACCCCGTGCCCACTTCCAGAACCTTGTCAGAAGGCTGAATCGCGAGCGCCTGCAACATCAGCGCCACGATATACGGCTGAGAGATCGTCTGGCCCTCGCCAATTGGCAGGGGGTGATCGTCGTAAGCCTGATCTCGGTATCGGGGCGCAGTGAACTGGTGACGGGGAACCCTGGCCATGGCTTCGAGCACCCGCTCGTCAGCGATGCCACGAGCACGCAATTGCGACTCGACCATAGCGAGACGTAGCGCCGACAACGCTTCGAGTTCCGTCGAAGAGGACATGTCGTCTCGCTCGAGTTATTGCAATGATTCTATTTCTTGCGGCGCCGGATACGAACATCAAAGCTGACCACGCCGTTCTGGTCGCGCGTGCCCACGACGGAAACGTTGCGCGTGAAGAAATACTCGACCTGGATGATCTGCTGCGAGCTTTGCGAGACGTTGGTGCTATAGGTCAAAGACAGGTTATTGGCGAACTGTTGCTCGATCGTGATCTCCGGACCGCGCGCGATGGCATTCGTTTCCGTGGTCAGGCCCTGAGGATCGATCTTGATCCGGCTGACGCCGAACAGCTTTTGCAGTCGGCTGCTCACCGTCGAATTGATCGCCTGGTTGATGATCATAGCTGTCGCTTCATCGCTGAACGGGGTTTGGCCAGACTGCTGCTGCAACTGCTCGGATTCTTCGCTGGTTCTTCCCAGCGCGAGCAAAGCAATGATGTCGGACTTGGGCAGCGGCGGTTCCGATCGATAATTGATGGTAAGGTGATCGGGAGTGCCCGTCACCGTAACATCAAGGTCGTAATTCCGAACATGGGTCGTAGCCTGCAGGTTGACCTGGGGTTCGATCGAAACGGGATTGGCGAACGTGATATCGCCGCGCTCCAGCTGAAACTTGATGCCATTGAAGGTTGCATCTCCCTCCAGAATGTCTGCCCTTCCCAGCACGCTGGGGCTTGCCAGCGAACCACGGAGGCGCAGATCTGCGTCGCCGGACAGTCGGGCAACTGCAGTTTTCATCTGCAGCTCTGGTGACGTGCGCACCGCAATGTCGAGCTTCACCTTGTAAAGTGGTGAATTGGCGCGCACCAGGCTCACGGTTTGCCGGCTGCTCTCCAGGTAGGAGCCAAAATCGAATCCCGGAGTAACGGCCAGCTTCGTGACCAGAATGTTGCCTGAGATCGTCGATCCGGCGGGGCTTCCCACCCAGTGCAACTCCGCGTTGGCGGTGGAACTCACGCCGGGGGGATAGCGCAGCCGCACGTCTTTCGCGGCCGCTGTCAGGTTAAAGCTCAGCTGCCCGTTAAAGTCGCTGGCGTCGCCTTTGAAGTCAAGTGTCCCGCCGCCGGTTTTGGCCGTGAGGGTTTCGATGTGCATCCGACTGCGCGTGAACGTCAGCGAGCCGTTCATTTCGCTCAATCCGCTGGGCAGGCCCGCGTAATTAACGTTGCCATTCTTGACGAGCACCGTGCCTTGAGGAAGCGGTTGGTGGAGACTTCCTCTCACTGTCATGTGAACGTTCATCAGCCCGCTGGCGGTGATATCAGAGTCGAAGCTGCCAAGCAATTTGAGATCGATCTGCCCGTCCGCCGCGAGATCGAGGTCTTCCGCTCCCGAGAAACCGATCGAACCATGTCCGGTGACATCGGTTCCCACGCCCACCATGTGCAAAGGATCGATATGGAGCGTCCCCTGCGCAAACGCGAACCGGACCGGCCCTTCGTTATGCAACTTGGCATATTCCGGTTCGATGTTGACTTCGTTCAGGTCGCCGGCGAGCGTCCACTGCCGCGGATAGCGCAAAGGCCCCTGCATCGTTACCGTTCCGGCGACCGATGAGTGCCCTGTCAACCGCCCGTCGAGATACGAACGCCATAGAGCATCCAGGTCGACGTGATCGAGCCGGGCAGATATCTTCCCCGGATAGGCGTCCCTCATCTCCACGTCGCCTTCCAGTGTCATTCCCCCGTGTACGAACTCAGAGGTCCCCGTGACGTGGAGGACGCCTCGCTGGGTAACCGCCTGCAGGTTTAGTCCACCGGCAAGTTCGTGGTCGAGAGTCAAATTACGCACATGCACATTCGCCTGAATGACTGGCGCGGAAAGGGTTCCCGAGCCCTTCACGGTGAAGTCCCCACGCCCTTCCACAAGTAGGCGGTTGAGATGAATCTGCCGAATGCGCGCCAGATCGAAATTCGAGCCTGTCAGATCGACGAGCAAGCCCTGCGTGGCGGGTGTGTACGCGGCATTGCCGGTGATTACGGCGTCCTGATGCGTAAGGTGGATATTATTCAGCGATGTCTCACCCTGGACGATATGAAGGTCCGCGTCAAAACTTCCGATCGATTCCGTGTAAGCGGTGGCATCCGTGGCGCGGATGTGTCCCTGCACTTGAGGATTGGAGCGGGTTCCGCTGATTTGCAGCGACACGTTGGCCGTTCCCGTGACCGGATAATCGAAGCCCGCCAGCGCTGCTGTGGAGGCAACGTCGACGTGATGCAGGTTGACCCGCGCGGTGTAGGGGCTATTTTCCGTGAAATGCCCGTGACGCAAATCGGCACTCACATCAAAATCGGCGGTTGTTTCGCCCCGTTGCAATGACCCGCCGCGAAGCAAGAGCTCGTGAGAGGAAAACTGAATGCTGGCAGCAAGGGAGTCCCAGTGAACCTCCTGCTGCGGCGTGCGCGCGGTCGCAGGCAAGCTAAACTCGAAATCCTGCGCGAGGAGCGTTCCGGCCAGCGCTGGAGAAGAAAGAGTGCCCCCGGCAACTCCGGTAAAGCCGGCATTCCCATCGATGCGGAACGGGACGTTCGTCGGCCCACCGAGCGCGGTGACCAAGGGGCGCCATTCTTCGAGATTAGATGTTGATACTGAAAAATGCACAGTCGAAACACTCGAGAGGGTTCCGGCCGCCTGGATGCGTGAAGATGGCGTCGAGACATTGAACTGAGCCAAATCGAGTGTGTCATTCGCCGTGTGATACTTGCCCTGCAGATGCGCCGTAATCGGCAGATCTCCCGCCCGCAGGCTGGTCGACGGGCTGACATCGACTCCGAAGCTGATTTCTGCATCCTCAGGCGATCCCTTCCAGTTCGCCTCTACCGTTCCCGCGGCACTTCCCACAGGATGAAAGCGGCCCAGGGGATGTGCCGGCACGCTCAGAGCGGAGGCTACATCGGCCGCAGAGATTCCCTGAAGGCGAAGCCGGATCGATCCGCTCTGCACCCCAGGAATCTTCTGGCTTCCACCCGCCCCTGGCGCCCGGGTTGCCGTTATCTGGGGCAGCGATTCCTGGTTTTTCTCGCGGAGAGGGCGCTGTTTCGCAACCATCTTGGCGGGCCCGATGCTATGCAACCAGTTATCAATCTGAGCTTCACCGAGAACGGTCCCACTCAGCAGTTTCCCTTGCAACTTCGACACCTTGATCTGCTGGTCGGTCAGCGAGTAATCCGCGGTGGCAGCGGCCTTCGTGATGAAAACCTGGTCATTCTGAAAACTTACGTCGCGGAGCGAAAGCGAGCCGATCGATGAGAACTGATCGATCGACCAATGCCCGCTGCCGTGAGCCTCGGCGAAACCGCCTCGCAGATCGCGGCGTCGAGCGATCGCTCCTGCTTCCTCGAGATCGACAGAAGCCGTGTAATGGCCATCCAGTTGAGGATGACGGAAATCGCTCACCTGTCCATCGACCTTCAGGTGCGACCTTCCCGAATTCCAGCTCAGCGACCTGATCTCCACGAACTTGGGGGCGAGACTGAAATCGGCTGAGGTCATCCACGAGAACGGACGCCAGCCGTCATAAGCGGTGTCGACCTTGCCCAGGCTGAGATGGCTTTCGTAGCGGCCCCGCAGGTAGGAGTAATCCATCTGGAGCGACATTCCTTCGACGGTGAAATCGAGAGGGATCTCCTGATCGGCCCAGAACAGATCGCCGTTTCTGATGGAAAGATGATCGATCGAAAGGGCAAATAGCTTGTCCAAGGCTGGCTCTTGCCTTGTTTCCAGCAAGGCTCTCGATTCCGGGATGTTGGTTGTGCCATCGGCGGCGATCGCAATATGCACCACCGGACGTTCGAGAGTCACGGAATGAAAACCGAACTGACTGCGCAGCAGGGAGATCACCTTGAGGTGTGCAATCAGGTGATCGGCGTGGGCCAGCGGCAACTGATCGGCGCCTTCGGTCCCGTGCACAGTAATGTCGCGCAGCTCGACCTGCGTGTGCAGGGGGACAATATGGAAGCTTCCGACCTGGGCGTGGCCTCCGGTAATGCGTTCGATTTCAGCGACTAGCCGACGGCGGGCGTATTCCTGAAAAGATTGAGTTGTGGTATACCAGGCAACCGCCAGGATCGCGATCAGCCCGATCCCTGCCGCGATCAGCCCATAGTTCCGCCAGCGCCGGAACCAGGCGGCAGGCTGGCTCACCTTGTCTGCGTCCCTTCCCCGGCAGGCGGGCCGAATCCTGGAAAACTCACGCTGCCTTCGGACCGCAGACTTTGTAGCCACGACACCAGCAGTTCGTTGACCCGCTGCTCCGTGAGCAGTTCTCGAATCTTGCCAGAGACTTCGGCTAAAGAGACATCTCCAGCGCCGGCCTGCTTCAACTGCGGCACGAACCTGTCGCGGTAATAGGCCTCGATCGACTTGGAATCAATCTGCACCTCCGGGCGCAGGTGAGCGTCGACCAAGCGCATGAGATCGATTTCTTTTTGGACGTGCGACACCAGATCTTTCTGGGTCAAATGAAAGCGAGCCAGCACCGCCTCCCAGCCCTGGGGAGTGGCGGCATCCGCGTACTGCTTGCGAGCCTCCGCGATTCGCGCCTCCGCTTCCGCTTCCGATGCATGCGGGCTCGCGTCCGATTTCACCTGTTCCGCCAGCAATTCCTGATCGATCAGTCGGTCGAGGACCTGCTTTCGCTCTTCTTCGCTAAAGTCCGAAGGAACCCGGCCGTTCAGCAGCGCCTCATAGGACAGAGCTTCGTCCCAATCGCTCTGCAGAATGATGTGGCCATTCACGGTCGCCACAATCCGGTCGACGATCTCCGCTGGCGCCGACGGAGCGATCCCCCCCGTCAGAAGAATGGCGAGCGCCACGACCAATCTAAGATGTGTGCAGCTTCTTTTCATCAGAATGGCTGGCCTATGCTAAAGAAGACGTTGAAATGACGAAGGCGCTGCGTTTCAAAACTCGTCGGCTGTCCGGTTGAATCGAAAGTAAGCGCTTGGAAATATCGAGTCGGATTCAGATTGTATCCAAAATCAAACCGCAACGGACCAATGGGGGTCTTGTACCGTATTCCGATGCCAACCGCGTGCGAAGTGTAATCATACCCTGAGTTGTTGAACCGGGTGTAACACTGTTGGTTCGGTGTACCATCGGCCGCGAGGCACTGACCCGGATCCGGTTGATGCCAGCGCAAAAGCCCCTTGAGGGCGTCGTGCGGTGCCGTGAATACATTTCCCATATCGTGAAAGACCGCAAACCCGAACCCTCCCCCCAGGTAAGGCAGGCTGAACGAAGGAAAGCGCAGTTCCAGGTTATTGACGAACAGAGCCGTGCCGCCGACGGGAAAACCCGAAGAGGGATCGCGTGGTCCTGCCTGATTCAACCCGAAGCCGCGATGCGAGTTGCCGCCTCCGGCAAAAAACAACTCTGGCAAGGGGATGGTCGAGATATTGGAGCAAGTCGGCTCTCCGGCAGCATTCAACGGGCAAGCACCCGGTGACAAAACCTTGGTGTCCTGAAATGGTTGCTCCAGACCGATACTGGTGGAGCGGGCAAACACGTACTGACGCCCCGGCTTACCCTTGCCCCCGAAGGCCTGGTAGGTCGAGTTCTGCGCCAGCAGGCGTCCGAAATCGGCCTGCGACGAGAACTTGCTGGAAGCCGCGAATCCGTCGAGCGTGAAGTAGTTGCCCTCAGTACTTTCAAGGGGATTGTCGCGCTTGTCGCGGATGAACGTGAAGCCCGGGCCGCCAACGCGAGCCGGAAGCGAGAGCAAGGTGATTTCGCCCGGGTTAAAGCCTTCAGCGAAGTTCGTCGCCTTAACCTTTCGGAAATCAAACCGATAGGTGATTGAGCTCGGACCAGGCCGCGTTCCCGGCTCGGTCCCGGCATTGCCGATCTGCTGACGCAAATCCACTTTTCCTTCCAATCTCTGCGAAGTAAACGTCGCCACGTCGAGACTGTTGTCGTAGAAAATCGTATAGATCAGCTTGAATTTGTCACTGTCGAAGAGCTTGGGGATGGTGTAACTCACCAGTCCGCGCTGCTGCAAACGCCCAACGTGTGACTGAAACGAGAGGGTCTGGTCCCGGCCGAGGAAGTTGAGGCGGGTAACGTCAAATCCAACCCTCGGACTTACCCCGGTTGCGCCTTGGGGCGCGGTGGCGCCCGCGGGCTGCTCCGTCTCGAATTCCAGACCGCCACCATAGGTGAACGTGTAGCGCTTGGCCTCACTCACCTGCACGAGCACATTTTTCTTCGGATCGTCGCCTTCCGGGTTCTGCACGGCCGTATCGACTTCACTGAAAATCCCCAGATCGTACAGGCGGGTCTGAGTATCGAGAAGTGCCTGCTGGCTGAGCGACTGCCCCTCGTGAACCTGGATTTCGCGCTGCACCACGTAATCGCGGGTATGCTCGGTGCCGGAAACCAGTACCCGGTCGACAGTAAACCGTTCGCCCTCATGAATCGTGTAAGTCACGTCCTCCTCGTTGGACTCCTTGCCGGACTTGGTTGTGATCTCCAAGGTTGCATTGGGAAAGCCGTGATTGAAGTAATAGTTAAGGATTCGCTCGCGATCCCCAGCCAGATCTTGTTCGGAGTAAGCCTGGCCGGCCTGTGTTGTAGTTTCGGGCAGTTCGCCGGTCGGAATCTTCTGGTTCCCGACGATATTCAACTCGCCCACGCGCGTCTGCGGCCCCTCGTTAATCTTCAGATAGACAGCGAGTTGGTTCGAGACGCCGCGGTAGTTGTCGTCCACGGAGGTCCGAATTTCAACATGTTGGTAGCCATTCGACCGGTACAAGCCTTCGAGTTTGCTCACATCGGCTTTCAGCAAAGCCTGGCTATAGCGTCCATGCCGGAGAAACAACGAGGCTGGTTGTACCTGCATCCGCGCAAGCAGCGATTTCGCATCCATGAAGTTCTTGTCCCCGGTAATGTCCACGCGCACCAGTTTGTGGACGCGGCCGGGGTCAATCTGGTAGATGACGTGCGTGGTCTGTGGGGTTGATTCCTTCTCGATGTCGACTTTCGCGTCGAAGTATCCGCGCCTTTGCATGTAATCGAGGAGGTTACGCTTGCCTTCGTTGAGCAGGTCCTCGTCGACCGCGTTCTCTTCATAGACCGGAACTTCCCGTTTCAAGTCGCCGCGGCTGATGTGGTAGCCTCGGGCGGAAATTTCGACCACCGGACCGGGATCGATTTGAAATGTGAAGTCAACCGAATTGGCCTCGGAATGATACAACTGCTGGGAGATCTCGACTTGGGCTAGCGCCCGCCGCTGTTTCTGAAACCTCTTTCGCAGCCGCTGCAGTGAGCCTCGAACCCGCGCCGCCGAAACGCGGTCGCCCGGCGTCAGATGAGCAATTTGCTCGACCTCTGCCGCCGGTAGCCCCGAACTGCCGGTCACTTTCACTTCTCCAACGTGAGCCTGTGCGCCCGGACTGATATGGAACAGGATGCTCGCCTGCTGGGTGGTGGCGTCCGAGGTCGTCTCGGCCGTGATCCGTGCCTGGTAATAACCGTCCTCCTGCAATAGTTGCCGTATGTTCTGAATCCCGCGGTTGAGCTTTTCAAGGTTGTAGAGTTCGCCGAGCTGAAACCTGGCGGCATTGATGATCTGATCGTTCGTAGGCCGGCCGGAAGGACCGCCTTCTACGGTCACGGCACCCACAAAAAAGTTGTCTGAGGTCGAAAACGTCAGCGAGACGCCGTCGCCGGAGGGTACAACCTCGGCCTCGATATCTGAAAAGCGCCCCGTCGCATAGAGCGCTCGGATGCTGTCGCTCACGCCGCTCCGACTCAGTGGTTCTCCAACCTTTTGCGGCAGCAATTGCAAGAGGTCGTTCAAATCGCGCTCGGCCACTCCAGGCAGTTGAATCGCTTCCACGACCTTTCCCTCATAGCGGGAGATTGCGCCCACTTCAGGTGACGATTCCTGCTGAGCCGATGGGCCGGCCGGCGACTTTCTGGCTGCATCTCTACCCGGTCGGGCTCCCCAGGCTGATGTCGGCAAGGTCAGAATCGCCGTCAGCAGCGGGATCATGGTCAGATATGGCGCGTACCTTTTCGGCAAAGGCGTCCTTGACTGCGTTCTGGTTCGTCTTTCTCGCGTTGTGCTGTTCCGCGGTCGCTGACCCGAGCTAAAGTCCCGGCCGTTCGCATTCGATGGAAGGCTCCTGCTCTGTTGTTGTACGGATTGTGTCAGGGTCCATTCCGATCACGGCGTCGAGCACCACAGGGCGAAGCCGCACTTATAATAAAGGTTTTACCGACTTCAACTGGTGATCTCTTTGGCACGGGAAGAATTGTCAGCGCAGAGTTTTCAAACGGATCGTTATTCGAGGCAGGTCTTGTTTCGCGGCATTGGTGCGCTGGGCCAGCAAAAACTCGCGGCCGCGCGGGTTGCCATCGTGGGCTGCGGCGCTACCGGATCGGCTCTCGCCGGACTCCTGGCTCGGGCCGGGGTCGGTAGCCTGCGCATTATCGATCGTGATTACGTCGAGCCTAGTAACCTGCAGCGCCAATCCTTGTTTGATGAAGCCGATGCCGCCGAATCCCTGCCGAAGGCCGTGGCCGCAGCGCGCAAGATCTCGAGCTTCAATTCGGAAATCGCGGTCGACGCCAAGGTCGACGACCTCGTCCCCGACAATATTGAAGCCCTGCTGGAAGGCGTAGCGCTCGTTCTCGACGGAACCGACAACTTCGAAACCCGTTACCTGATCAACGATTTCTGCGTGGAGCATTCGCTGCCCTGGATTTACTCGGCCGCGGTCGGCAGCTATGCCGCGACTCTGAACGTCGTTCCTCTGCAGACGGCTTGCCTCGCCTGCATCTTCCCCGATTCTCCGCGGGGGATGGTCGAAACCTGCGAGACGGCCGGAATTCTGAATTCGGCGGTTAGCCTGGTCGCGTCAATCGCCGCAACCGAAGCGTTGAAGATGCTCGTTGCAGGCGTGCATTCCCCGGAATTGCGACGCACTTTGCTTTCATTCGATCTCTGGACGAACGAGCGCGCCGAAATTTCCGCCGCCAGGCCTCGGGCAGGATGCCGGGCATGCCGCGAACGCGACTTCATCCATCTGGCGGGCGAGGCGCGTCCGCACATCACTTTGTGCGGCAGGAATTCGGTCCAAATTCACGAGCGGCAAAGGCCCATCGACTTCCATGAGATGGATCGCCGCCTCCGGCCTCACGGCACCGTGCGCCACAACGATTACGTGCTGAAATTCTGGCGCGAGCCCTACGAGATGACTTTGTTTCCTGACGGACGCGCCATCATCAAGGGGACGACCGATACTGCGATCGCGCGCAGTTTGTACGCTCGATATGTTGGTAGTTAGGGTTTTCGCGCGCCAAGGTGACCGGCTCTTCTTTTCGCCCGGACTCGGTGTTCTCTCTGGCTCAGCCCCTCGCCGCTAACTCTGAAGTCTGCTAATCTTCTCCGTCGTCAATCCGCAGAATCGGCTTTATTCGAAAAAGGGCCCGAATGCCTGAACAGACCCGTCCTGAGCCCAGCCGGGCGTTCCGCTGGCTGGTGCTGATATTCGTCAGCCTGACGATGTTTGGCAATTATTACGTCTACGACTGCATCGCCCCGATTGCAGACGTTCTGACAAAACAGCTCGGCTTCTCAGATTCGAACATCGGACTGTTGCAGGCCATCTACAGCATGCCCAATGTTCTTATGGTTTTGGTCGGCGGGTATATCGTCGACCGTCTTGGGACACGCAAGGGAATTTTCCTGTTCGGGGCGATCTGTTTCGTCGGAGCCATCCTTACTTCGTACCCCGACAATAGGACCTTACAGGCCGCCGTTGTGGCTGTAGTCAATGGGTTTGTGCCGGCTGTTCGCCTGGTGGGCCACATTCCCCTTCTTGACAAGATCGGCTCGATTCGCGATCTGGGATATCTTTCGGGCGTGCAAACGCCGCGAGGGGCTCTGGTTGCGGGCATGTCATTCGGGCGCCTCGTCTTCGGCCTCGGAGCCGAATCTCTGATCGTTGCCGTCACCACCGCGGTCGCCAAGTGGTTCCGCGGGAAGGAGCTCAGCTTCGCCTTCGGGATCAACCTGATGATTTCGCGCGCCGGCACCCTGATGGCGCAGCAATCGCCGTCCTGGGCTGGATTCGCATACTCTTACTGGCGCAACCCATTGCTGATCTCTGTCGGATTCGCCTCATTATGCGTGATCGGTGCCATCATCTACTGGGCGATCGAGGTTTACGCCGAAAAGCGATACCAGATCGGCACCGCCGGCGCCACGGACAAGGTTGTCTTCGGCGACATTAAGGATTTCGGGCTCTCTTACTGGTACATCGTGGCACTGTGCGTTACGTTCTATTCGGCCATCTTCCCGTTTGAGACCTTTGCCTACAAATTCTTTATGGACGCACACCATGTCACCCGCGAAGCCGGCGGGGACTTAGTGGGCATGCTGACCCTATTCACGATGTTCGGTACGCCGATCTTTGGCTTGTTCGTCGATAAGGTGGGCAAGCGCGCGCTGCTAATGATGCTGGGCTCGGTGCTGCTCATTCCGGTCTACCTGATGATGGCCTATATCCGGTCGGCACACTACATCACCGTTTATCTGCCATCGTCGGCTGATGGTCATTTTGCCCTGGTGGCTCACCACCTGCCGCCGATCTTGCTTCTGACCATGGCCATGATGGGGATCGCTTTCTCCCTGATTCCGGCGGTGATGTGGCCGTCCGTCGCCTACCTGGTGAACCAGTCGAAGCTGGGCACGGCTTACGGACTGATGACCATGATCCAGAACATTGGTCTGGCGGGCTTCAACCTCGTGATCGGCTGGGCGAACGACCATAGCCAGGCGGGGGCGAGTAATCCCAGCGGCTACAGCTTGGGTATGTGGATTTTCTCAGTCTTGGGCTTTGCCGGATTAACATTCGCCTTCTTGCTTCGGCAGCGGGAACTCGGCCCTCACGGCCATGGACTCGAGACCATTACCACGGCAAAGAGCGCCGCCTAAGAAACTCCGGTGTACAGATTTCCGAAGATTGTGGCGCAAAATTCTGGATTGCATCCCCCGGGGATGCGAGGTCATGCTTCAACCCCGGGCAGATAAAGGATTTCCTGCATCAAAGGGGAGTACTTGGGAATCCCAAGATCAGTAGATAGGCTCTGATATTGTGAAGCACGGGATGACTTTCGTGCTCGCGGGACAACCCGCAAGCCATACAACGGAAAGATAGTTAGCCGCATCTCACGTGATGCGGCCGGAAAAGGCAGCTTGACCGACCCAGAACAGCGTCAGAACAGTGAGTTCAACGAAGCTCAGGCCATCGAAAGAGCCAAGCACGGAGATGCGGAAGCATTCCAGGCTCTCTACGACCGGCACAAGCGTCGCGTGTATTCTTTGTGTCTGCGTATGACGGCGAACACCGCGGAAGCGGAGGATCTGACCCAGGAAGCGTTCCTGCAGCTGTTCCGGAAGATTGCTACGTTTCGCGGCGAGTCGGCGTTCTCGACCTGGTTGCACCGGCTCTCGGTCAATGTGGTTCTGATGCATTTGCGAAGGAAGAACCTGCCTGTGGTTTCGCTGGAAGAAACCACACAGGCAAGTGAAGAAGATTCTCCAAAGAAAGACTTTGGAGCGGATGACTTGGCATTAGCGGGCTCCCTCGATCGGCTGCAGTTGCAGAAGGCTGTGGACGATCTCCCTCCGGGGTACCGAACGATCTTTGTCCTGCACGATGTCGAGGGCTACGAGCATAACGAGATCGCGGAAATCGTTGGCTGCTCGATCGGCAACAGCAAGTCACAATTACATAAAGCTCGAATGAAACTGCGCGACCTGCTCAAGATGCAGAGAGCCGAAAAGGCCGGGAAATCATGAGCCGAATCACGGAACACGGCGGTAACACGATCGGCGCGCAGGTACTGCAAGCTGGCTGAAAATGGCGTTACACTTGTGCGGCAGAGGCTTGGGGAGTGCTGTATGAATTGCGTTGAATTACAACGGAGCCTGGCGGAAATCGAGGACGGCAGCAGTGCCGAACAGCGGGCTCATCTGAGAATCTGCCCGGAGTGCTCGGCTCTGATGGCGGATCTGAATCTGATTTCTTCTTCAGCCAGGCAGCTGCAAGCGGTGGAGGAACCCAGTCCTCGCGTGTGGAATTCTCTGGAGATCGCTCTACGGCAGGAGGGGCTGATCCGTCGGCCCCGCTTGCTGGCTCCCTCCGTCGGTACCCGGTGGGTGTGGGTCCGGTGGATGGCGCCGGCGGCAGCTGCATTGTTGATCGCGGTTGGACTCTACCTGCGACAGCCTTCTTCTCCGCCGGGTGCACCAGACATGAATCAGGCCGTTGTGGCGCAGCCGGTATCGGAGGTGGCCTTGGCCGGTCTGAACGATGACGACCTGCTGCAGGAGATTTCCGATCAGGGCCCGGATGTCAAGGCTGAGTATGAAGACAATCTCCGCCGCGTCAACGAGTCCATTCAGGACGCGAAAGACTTCGTCGCTGCCAATCCGAATGATGAAGATGCTCGCCTCTCACTGCTGGAGGCTTATCAGCAGAAGGCTATGCTTTTTGAACTGGCCATGGATCGTTCTTTGCCATAATTTTGGCGACTTGGGGAGTTGTTATGAGCGGGCGCACAATCAGGCTGGCAACGATCGGCATAATCGTGGCAGGGACGCTGGTCGCACAGAGCCGCAAGGAGTATCACTTTAACGTCGGGTCCAAGGCGGTCGTTTCGGTTAACAATCCTTTCGGCTCGATCTCCGTAAAACCTTCCACGGGCAACACCGTCGTGGTTTCCGCCTTGCTGCATTCCGATAAGGTCGAAGTCGACAATACCCAGACCGGCAACCGGGTTGACGTTGAATCGCACCTGCTTTCCGGAGCGGACGCCCAGTCGGGCCGCGTCGATTACGAGGTGCTGGTTCCGGCCGATGCCAGCGTTACCCTTCATTCCAGCACCGGCCCTCTGACCGCCGAGAAGCTTCACGGCGACGTGACTTTGGAAGGTGCCGGCGCTGCAGTCGACGTTCGCGACATTAACAACGCCCACATACACGTAAAGACCCTCAACGGCCCGGTAACCCTCACCAACGTCCAGGACGGGCACGTGGAAGTGGATTCGCTAAGCGGCCAGGTAACCCTCGATCGGGTTACGGGGCCGCTGGTACAGGTGATTTCGACGAGCGGCCGGATCAGCTATATCGGCGATTTTGGCGATAGCGGCGAGTACCGTCTCACCAGCCACAGCGGCGACATCGACGCGACCGTGCCCGAGTCTACCTCGGCCGATGTCACTGCCCGCTCGGTGCGCGGCGAGGTTCATGATGACATTCCATTGCAGCCGAAGCCTCATGCCTGGTTTGCCGTGAAGGAAGGACGTGCCTTCATGGGTACCATGGGCAAGGCTGCGATCTCTTCGACGGTAGTGCTTCGCAGTTTCAGTGGTAAAATCCACCTCAGAAAACGCTCGGACAAATAACCACGAAGAAGAAAACGGCACGCGCGGAAACGCGTTCTCGCAGAAAACGAGTGGACGCGAGTCGAGCCAGTTTGCCTGCTACGAGTGCGCGAACGCAAGCCTCGGCGCCTCGGTGCGTGCTTCTGGTCGGCTTCATGGGCGCCGGCAAGACCAGCGTGGGCCAGGCGTTGGGCCAACGGCTGAATTGGCTCTTTGAAGATCTGGACGATCGCGTCGAGCGGCGAACTGGCCGGAGCGTAGCGGAGATTTTCCGGCAATTCGGCGAAACGGAGTTTCGCCGCGCTGAAAACGAAGCTCTCAGGGAGCTCATTGAAGAATTGCGCGGCGGATTGAGCCGGGTCATCGCTTTGGGAGGCGGGGCCTTCGCGCAACCGCGGAATGTAACCCTGCTTCAGGCAGGGGGAGTTCCTACGGTCTTTCTGGATGCGCCGGTCGCAGAGTTGTGGCGGCGATGCAGGGAGCAGGCGAAGAGTAACGGTCTGGAACGTCCGCTGCTGCGGAGTTTTGAGAGTTTTCAGGAGCTGTATCGAAGTCGACGGAGAAGCTACGAGCAAGCCTCGCTGCTGGTAAGGACCGGCGGACGCACGGTCGACGCCATCATCGAGGAAATCGTCGAAGTGCTTCGCCTGAAGAAGGTCGTGACGCGGATGGAACAAGGAGAAGCGGAGTGACGCTGCAAACCGGAACGCGCTGGCTCGTTGCCTTTGTGCTCGGAACTTCGATGGCAGGTCTTGCCCACCACGGAGGCGACAAGAAAAGCAAGGCGGCATCGCCGACCGTAGACTCCGGGACATTCGGGGTCTTTATCAACGGCAACCGCGTCGCCAGTGAGACCTTCAGCATTGAGCAGAAAAATGGGGTCAGCATCGTCAAGTCGCAAGTGAAGGATACCGGCGGCACCGATACGAGCCAGAAATCCGAACTGGAGATCACCCCCAGCGGCGAATTGCTCCACTACGACTGGAGCCAGTCGTCGGGAGGCTCGCTGACGGTCCTGCCCAGCAATGACTTCCTGACGGAAAAGATCACACCGGTTAACGCAAAGACGGCCGAGCAGCCGTTTCTGATGCCCAACACTTCGTCGATCCTCGACAACAATTTCTTCGTACAGCGGGAAGTGCTCCTCTGGCGCTACCTTGCCTCCGATTGCAAGCCCGAGGCCGGCAGCCTGAAATGCCAGCAAGGCCCGGTGGAATTCGGCGCACTGGTCCCGCAAGATCGCACATCCGAGCGGGTGCGGGTCGAACTGGTCGGGAAGGATAAGGTCACGATCCGCGGCTCCGAGCGCGAGCTGTTGCGGCTCAATCTTACGGGCGAAAACTTTGAGTGGTCCCTTTGGGTGGACCCGCAGGATCAATTCAAACTCATGCGGGTAACGATTCCTGCCGATAACACGGAAGTCGTACGGGACTAGGTCTGACGACCGGCGGCGGAATCGAGAACACCCCTGGAAAGCATCTTGCTGCTCACTGACTCACGCACGGCGCGGGTGCTGGTGACGGTGCTCCTGTTTGCGCTGGGGCTGGGTTTTCTGTATGTCACCCGGGAAACGCTGATCGCCTTTCTGTTCGCCATCTTTTTTGCCTACCTGATGAGCCCTCTGGTGAACCACCTGGAGAAAGTCCTGCGAGGGCGCGCCCGCGCAATTGCTGTGATTTATACACTGCTGGTCGCCTTGGTTGTGGTCTTCTTCGTGGTCGTTGGACCAAAAGTCACGCATGAGGGAGCCCGCTTGGGCAAGGCGGTTCCCAGCCTGCTGAACCAGCTCAGCTCCGGCCAGATCGCACAGCAACTGGGCGCGGAGCACGGCTGGAGCGCGCGCAGTACCGAAATGGTGCAATCGCTTCTGGTCAGCCACAGTTCCGAGATCACGCAACTGGCGCAACGCATCGGGCTGCGGCTGGCCGATGTCGCCAAAGAGGCGTGGCTCTTCATCATCGTGCCCTTGCTTTCGATCTTTTTCCTAAAGGATGGGCGAGCTTTCAGCGACGTTCTGCTGTCGACCATTCAGGCGCGGCCGCAGCGCGAGTTCCTCGAGAATGTGCTCAACGATTTGAACCAGATGCTGGCTCACTTCATCCGCGCACAACTCACGCTGGCGGCTTTAAGCCTGGTGGTCTATTCCGGCGTTCTCTGGATGATGGGATTGCAATATTTTCTGGTTCTGGGCACCATCGGCGGATTGCTGGAATTCGTTCCGGTAGTCGGACCGCTCGCCGCTGGGCTCATCATCGTCATTATTGCCCTGCTCACCAGTTACCAGCACTGGCTCGGCTTGGTGATTTTCCTGTTGATCTGGCGCCTGATTCAGGACTACGTTTCCTCACCCCGCATCATGGGAAAGAGCATGGAACTGCATCCTTTGGCGGCCATCTTCGGAGTGATGGCAGGTGGCGAGGTGGCCGGGATTCTCGGCATTTACTTGTCGATTCCGGTCATGGCCAGCCTGCGCATCGTCTTCCGCCGGTGGCGGCTTTATGCTGAGAAGAAGAAATTCGGTCCGCTGACCGAATACACCATGGGCAGCCACCTCCACAAATAAGACGCCCGAACTGCGGGCCCGGCCCGCATGCAGCTACTTTCCAGCTCCGGCTCCAATGGCCTTGTCCACTGAAATCTTGCGCAGGAACTCGGCGGCGGCTTCTGGAAGAACCGTATTGATGAACATCCCCGAACCCAGCTCAAAGCCGGCCACCCGGGTCAGCCGCGGAATCACGCTCACGTACCAGTGAAAGTGCCGCGCTCCGGCGAATTCCGCCGGTGAACTGCGCACCGTGAAGTTCAGGTCGGGATTCGAAAGCCCGACGTAGATCTTGGCCAGCAGAGTCCGCAAAAGACGCGCCAGGTCGGTGATCTCGACGTCGGTGATGTCGCCGAAGCTGGCCATGTGACGCAGGGGAAAGATGTGGGTGGCAAAGGGAGTGGGCGCGGCGAAGACTTCCATGGCGACGAAGTGCTCGCCTTTCAGCACGATTCGTGCCTGATCCTCGACCTCCCGCTCAACCATGTGGCAGAACATGCACTCGCCGACATCATCGTAATGTCGTAGAGCTTCGTGCAGCCGGTGCCGCACCTGGCTGGGGATCACCGGGGTCGCGATCAGCTGCGAATGGGGATGCTGGAGGCTGGCTCCTGCGTCGGCGCCATGGTTCTTGAAGATCGTGATGTGATTAACGCGGCGGTCGAGGCTGAGCTCGTTATAGCGCTGCCGGTAGGCAGTGAGCACCGAGGCAACGTGCGCGTCGGGGAGCAGAGCCATGCAGCAGGAATGGTCCGGGCTGTCAATGATGACTTCATGAAAGCCGAACCCGTCGATGCGACGCCGCAGATGCTGCAGGCTGCGTGTGGGCTGAACCTCGCTCGATAACGCGGCGAACTTGTTGGGGATCACCCGCACCGCCCACGGCTGGGACAGATTCGCCGGTGACCGCATCACCTCCGGCGGCGTCTTGCTTTCGTTGCCGGGACAAAAGGGACAAGTCTCGACAAACGCCGGCACAGGCGGAGTCTCGCGGTGCGTGGCCAGTTCTTCGGGCCGCTTGGCTCTCTCGGTGGCAATGATGACCCATTCTTTAGTGAAGAAATTCTGACGAAGCTCGGGCATAAAACGCCTCCCAGACTCCTCATCGGCAACTCTGGAGATCTACTGCAGTAACCCCGGTGCGCGGGCTCGACAGCTGGCTTGTTATAAAATTCGAACCATCTTATGAATCGCTATCTTCCGATTGGCATATTTACCGACGCCAGACTCGGCGGGCAGACACTGCGATGATCGTAATGAAATTCGGCGGCACTTCGGTGGAAGATGCCAAGGCCATCGGTCGAGTCGCGTCGATCGTACAGGGCCGCCTGTCGCAGAAACCCGTCGTTGTGGTAAGCGCCATGGCCAAGGTCACGGACACCCTCCTGACTATGGCCAAGGCCGCCGGGGCAGGCGAACGCAAGACTGCGCTGAAGCTGTGCCGTTCGCTGCAAGAGCGTCACTACAACACCGCCAGCGAGTTGCTGGGCACGGCGCTGTTCACCGATTTTCATTCCGAACTCGGCACCGAGTTCGAGGCGCTGGACGAGCTGCTGCGGGGGATCTCGGCGGTTGGCGAAATCACGCCTCGCACCACCGATCATGTGGCGGCTTTCGGCGAGATGCTTTCGAGCAAGATCGTCGCCGCCGCATTCACGGCGCGCGGATTAAGCGGAGTGCATGTCGATTCGCGCGATATTCTCGTCACTGACAGCGCGTACATGCAGGCGGTGCCGCACTTCGAAGAGACCAATCAGCGCCTGGAGGAGAGAGTTCAGCCCTTGCTTGTGGAGGGCAAAGTGCCGGTGATGGGCGGATTCATCGGCTCCAGCCGCGCCGGGATTACCACGACCATCGGCCGCGGCGGCTCGGACTTTTCCGCCGCCATCTTCGGAGCGGGTCTCGGCGCCGACCGTATCGAAATCTGGACCGATGTCGACGGCATTCTCACCACCGACCCCCGGATCTGCGCCGACGCCCGCCGGATCAAGGTGATCAGCTTCGACGAGGCCGCAGAGTTGGCCTATTTCGGCGCCAAGGTTCTGCACCCTGCCACCGTTCTGCCCGCGATCCAGAAAAATATTCCGGTGTATGTGCTGAATTCGCGCAATCCTGCCTGCGAAGGCACGCGTATTACGACTCATGCTCCGCAGGGCAAGAACATCTTCAAAGCCATCGCCGCCAAGAAGCGCATCACCATCATCGAGGTGGCCGCTCCCCGTATGCTGCTGGCCCATGGGTTCCTGCGCACGATTTTCGAGGCCTTCGATCGCCACAAGGTCCCCGTCGACGTGGTTTCGACTTCCGAGGTCAGCGTCTCGCTGACTGTCGATTCGAACCAGGCCATTCCCGCGCTGGCCGCCGACTTGGCCAAGCTCGCCGATGTAAAGTACGAAGGCCGCAAGGCCATCGTTTGCCTTGTCGGAGAAAACTTGCGCGAAACCCCGGGCATCGCCGCCCTGGTTTTTCGCGAGCTGGCTGACAAGAAGATTCGCATGATCTCGCAGGGCGCTTCCGAAATTAACCTGACCTTTGTCATTGAAGAAGATGAGGTCCCCGACGTGATCCAGCGCCTGCACAAGACGTTTTTCTCCGAACTCGACGCCGACATCTTCGCCTGACGAAGGCCGGCTCGCTGTGCTCCCAAGTGCGCTCTGTGGTTAAATCACTCTGTCGCCGCGCATGAACCTCTTGATTCTTGGTCGGGGAAAAACCGGATCGCTCGTGGCCGAGGCCGCGCGCGAGCGCCTGCACCTTGTGACCGTGGCCGGATCCGCCGAGAACGCCGCCTGCGCCGCCTTGACCACGCAAAAACTTCGGCACATCGATGCGGTAATCGATTTCACCACCCCCCACTGTGTGGTAGCAAATATTGAAGCCTGCCTCCATGCCGGCAAGAACATGGTTGTCGGCACTACCGGCTGGTACGGTGAGCTTGAGCGTATTCGCGGCCTTGTCGAAGAGCATCAGACAGGATTTGTTTACGCGGCAAACTTTTCCGTCGGCATCAATCTGTTCTTCGACGCCGCCCGCGCCGCGGCTGCCGCCCTGCGCCACAATTACTCCGGTCAGATTTTCGAACGGCATCACGCCCACAAGAAAGATGCACCCTCGGGCACCGCTCTCACCTTGCAGCGTGTCGTGCGCGAAGCCGCCGACTCGGGCGAAGATGTCGAAATCACTTCCTTCCGCGAAGGCGAAGTTGTCGGACTGCACGAACTCGTTCTCGAATCCGCAAATGACCGAATTTACCTCTGCCATGACGCCAAATCGCGCCGCGGCTTCGCCGAGGGGGCCATTCTGGCTGCCGAATGGCTTGCCGGTAAAAAAGGCTTCTACGATTTCAAGGACATTTGGAAGGAGCTGTAATCGGATCTGCCCGCGTTAGCCAAGGCTGCGGGTCGGCCTATGTTCTCTTTACTGTGGCCACTGGGATCAGGATCCGCCCTCACTTCGTGTGATCCTGCGCACACGATTTTCCCTGCACGTTCATTCGCGCTATCTTATCCCTATGCAACTGCGCGGCTGTGGTACTGCCCTCGTAACTCCGTTTCATGCGGATGGTTCGATCGACGATGCGGCTCTGCGTAACCTGGTGGCGTGGCAGATCGAATCGGGCATCGACTTCCTCGTGCCTTGCGGCACCACCGGCGAAACTCCCACACTGACCCACGACGAGTGGTTGTACGTCATCGATGCCACCATTGAAGTCGCCGCCGGGCGCGTCCCGATTGTTGCCGGCGCCACCTCGAATTCAACCCACGAAGCAGTCGAGAAAGCGAAAGAAGTCGCCGCCCGGCCTGGGGTCGACGCGATCCTCACCGCCTCGCCGTATTACAACAAGCCCACGCAGGAGGGCCAGTACCGGCACTTCAAGGCTATCGCCGACGCGGTCGGGGAAAAACCGATAGTTCTCTATAACGTGCCCGGCCGCACCGGAGCGAACCTGGAACCGGCAACTCTCGCCCGGCTCGCTGAAATTCCCAACATCGTTGGCGTGAAGGAAGCCAGCGGTAACATGACGCAGATCGCCGAGGCGATCGCATCGGTGCCGGAGACGTTCATCGTTCTCTCCGGCGACGATGTCGTCACCCTGCCCGTCATCGCTCTCGGCGGTGCCGGCATTGTCTCCGTCGCCTCAAACGAGATTCCGCGCGAGATGGCTGACCTCACCCGCGCCGCGATGAATAATGATTGGCCGACTGCCCGTTCTCTGCACCGCAAATACCTTCCGTTGATGCAGGCCAACTTCATCGAATCCAGCCCGCTGCCGGTGAAAGCGGTGCTGGCCATGATGGGCAAGATTGAGGAGATTTACCGCCTGCCGCTCGTGCCCATGCGCCGCGACACTCGATCCCGGCTGCAGCGGGTGGTCACCGAAGTGGGATTAGTCATCAAACCGGCTGGTCCTGCCGCGGAAGCCACTGAATTTTTCATCTATGAAAACTGGGTGGCCGGGCCGCACAAGATCGTCCTTCATCGCGGTTCTTGCGGCCAATGTAGCCATGGCAAAGGGCGCCCATCCGGCCACGACGTGAACCATGCCCGCTGGCACGGCCCCTACACGGCACTTGCCGACGCGCGCGCCGCCGCCCATGCCATGAACGGCATCCTGATCCGCAGCGAGTGCAAGTGCGTGTGAGATGGGCGGGTCGGACTTCACGCGCCTGGCCTCAGACCCTTTAGCCCTCGGGCATTGATCTGACCAGCCTGCTATTCTTTTCTTGGTTCGCGAGGTCGCGAAACCGACGCCGCGTGAAAAACACTCGACGCTGATCTATGTCTGAAGCCAAAGGTCCAGAGTCCGACGTTCGACGCCTGCAGTCCTCGATCGAGCACCTTTCCGCGCAGGGCGAAGTCGAGCACGATCCTGAAGCGCGCAAAACGTTCCTCGAATTTCGCGAACAGCTGACGCAGGGGCAGGTCCGCGCCGCCGAAAAGATCGATGGACGATGGATTGTCAATGCCTGGGTCAAGCAAGGCATCCTGCTGGGGTTTCGTCTGGGCGCCCTCGCCGACATGACCTCCGGCCTCTCGTTTGTCGACAAAGACACCTTCCCTGCCCGCCGGTTCACTGTCTCGGACCGCGTGCGCGTTGTTCCCGGGGGATCGTCGGTGCGCGTGGGAGCGTACGTCGCACCATCGGTCATCTGCATGCCGCCGATGTTTATCAACGTCGGAGCTTACGTCGACGAAGGCACTATGATCGACTCGCACGCGCTGGTTGGATCGTGCGCGCAGATCGGCAAGCGCGTTCATCTGAGTGCTGCCGCGCAAATTGGAGGGGTACTCGAACCGGTGAATGCTGCCCCAGTCATCATCGAGGATGACGTGCTGGTAGGAGGCAACTGCGGAATCTACGAAGGCACGCTGGTCCGCGCCCGCGCCGTGCTGGGTGCTGGCACGATCCTCACGCGCTCGACACCGCTCTATGATCTGGTGAAGGCCGAAGTCTATTGCGCAACCGCCAACACCTCTCTGGAGGTTCCCGAAAATGCCGTCGTCGTTCCAGGCTCACGCGCGGTAAAAAAAGAGAAGGGCCCATGGAACGGGAATATTTCTCTCTACACGCCGGTGATCGTGAAGTACCGGGACGAGAAGACCGACAAGGGGATTGAGTTAGAAGACTGGCTGCGGTAGTCCGGCTGGTCACCTTTTAGCCCCAGCCAGGTAACCTGGACGAGGACGGAGCGCCACGATACGATTTCGCGTATGCGCTTACCGCATCTGCTCCTGACGATTCTAATTGCAGTCCTCGCAGGTGGATCTGGAAAAGGCCAGAGCACGTGCGGCGACTTCGTCTTGCCGCCGCGAGCTCGTGCGTTGTTCAACCAGAAATTTCCCGAATGGCGAATCAAAGCCACATCAGATCTCGAAGGTTACGACAAGGCACTTTGGCTCAAAGAACATCCCAGAGAGTGTCCGGGAATTGCTTTCGGGCACTTTGAGAATCCCCGTCAGATTGCCTTCGGCTTGCTGCTGGTGCCGAAATCAGCAGCAGCCGTCGGCTTCAAACTGGTCGTGCTAGTGAAATCCGAAAGCGAAGAAAATTACCTGTGAGAATGTTGGATCAAGATCCGGGCTCGGACGCCAGTCTGGTAATTTCGAGAGTGCCGCCTGGAAAACACACAGGTTTCGACACCACCCAATCGGTTCGCCTGAGACTCGACGGGCTTGAGGCCGAGTGGCTCGAAAAGTCCTCGGTGCTGTACTACTGGCGCGACGGCAAGTATCGAAGCCTCCAAACCTCCGATTAATTCGCGACCGATGCTTTACCTTTTGCTATAATGTAAAGCATGGCAGAAGCCACCCTGTCTTCCAAGAACCAGATTGTCATCCCCCGCGAAGCCCGCGAAGCGCTCGACCTCAAGCCTGGCGACAAACTGCTGGTTGTTGTGCGCGGACGCGACATATTGGTGCTGCAGAAACCCGAGTCCTACCGCAAAGCCATTCGCGGACTAGCGCGCGGCCTTTATCCGAAAGACTATCTTCGCAAGGAACGCGAGAGTTGGGAGTAAACCGGCTCCGCAACCTCCTCCATCACCATCGCCGCATTGCGATGGATAGCAGCATCTTCATCTACCAACTGGAGGCCGATCCGAAGTATGTGGCCTTGTCCGATGTCGTTTTTTCTTGGCTTGGCGATCCGGCATCGCGAGCCGTTACCGCCGCCATTACGATGACAGAAATCCTGATTCCACACTACCGCAACTCCGACCAAAGACTCGTAGACGACTTCTACGCAATTTTCTCCACCTACCCTAATCTGGAGTGGGTCCCGATCGGCCTTGAGGTCGCCGACATTGCGGCCCGAGTTCGCGCCCATTACCAACTCCGCACGCCCGACGCACTTCACGCTGCGGCCGCGCTGCATGCGCACGCGACGGCGCTTATTACGAACGATGCCGTCTTTCGGAGAGTTCCAGGATTCGAGTCCGTCGTTCTCGACGACTACATTTAAGCAAGCGATGCCGGCTGGTTCACGGAATCTTCACCGTTAAACGCGCGATCTGGTCACCCGCGATTCGAATCTGCACCAGCCCCTCCACCACCGCATCCGCCTCGCGCAATTCCCCGGCCCCATACGTGCTAGCGACTCCGATCACCTTCATCCCACCCGCATGTCCCGACTGAATGCCTGCCGGCGCGTCCTCAATGACAAGGCAGTCTGCGGGCGCAAAACCAAGGCGCTGCGCTCCCTTCAAATACGGCTCCGGATGTGGCTTCCCGTTTGTCACATCATCCGATGTCACCAGCGCTTCGGGCACCGGCAATCCGCAATGACGCAGGCGATTCTGCGCCAGCAATTTCGATCCTGAGGTCACCACGCCCCATCGGTCGACAGGAATCGACTGCACCAACTCCAGCGCTCCGGGCATCACGACCACTCCCGTCTGATCGTGCGCCTCGTGGTTCTCAATCGCCGCCGCCTCGGCTTCCGCATCGAGATGCGGTGCGACCTGCCGGATCACCTCGATCGTCCGCACACCATGCGCGATGGCCATGACCGCGTCGCCATCGACCCCTTTGCGCCTTGCCCACTCCCGCCACTCGCGGTCGACCTGGCGAGTGGAATCCACTAGTACTCCATCCAGATCAAACAGAATGGCTGCGCAGGAAAAAGTAGGCATGCAATCGATTTAACCACAGAGGCACAGGGACACGGAGAGATGCATCGGCACTTCGTTCTGTTTTTTGGTGTGCCCGAGAAATTAAGACTTCAGATTCCTGAGGGCAAGGTCGGCGCCATCAACGCCTGCCGCTCCTTCCGCACCGTCAGATGCCGTTGCCGGAAATGCGACCGCGCCCGCTCGCCCCAGGCGCGTACGAACCAGTAGTTCAGCCCGGCACCGATGGCGGCGCTGGCCAGCGGAATCATGCGCCCCGCCCATTTTTCGACCACGTCCTTGCTCGCCTGGGCCGCGATTCGCTCGATCACTCGCGGCACGAACTTGTTAATCACTTCCTTTTCAAAGACGTCGCGGCTGATGTCGACTCCCGCCGCGCTGGCGGCGGCGATCCAGAGTTCCGCAATTTCCTCGTCGGTGTTGAATTCGAAGCCATAAAGCAGGCTCAATTTCTGGATGGTCCGCATGGTGATGGCAGACAGGATGCCAAGGTCAGGCACGATCGTGATCAAACCTCCGAGGCCAAATCCCGCTCCCTCCACCGCTGCCAGCTTCATCCCACTGCGGATAATCGACTCTGCCACCACGTCAAGTTCGCCAACATCCAGGGAAAACACGCCGTGATATCCGCTGATCGGCACCCGGTAGGCCGCCCGCAATTGCAGCAGAAATTTCTGGGGATCCACGCGGACCCTGGCATAGGCGCGGGTCATGCCCTTCACGAATGCGCTTTCGACCCGGCGGCGAAGCCAGGACTTCTCTTGTGCAGCCACTCTCTCCACCTTACCGCACGCCAGGGGTCACGGGCTAGCGACCAGGGTCGGCGTCGTCAGCGATCGGTGATTCATCTCTGGACCCAGAGAACAGTCGATTCGCCAGGCGTCCTGCGGGACGGCGCCCATAATCACGAACCGCTGCTTCTCTGTGCTAGCATTCTCCTGAACTCAATGCCCACCGGAAAACTGCACGTTATTCCGCTCGGCGGACTCGGCGAATTCGGCATGAACTGCATGGCCGTGCGCTGGGGCGACGACATCCTGGTAATCGACGCCGGACTCATGTTCCCCGAAGCGGAACTGCTTGGCGTTGACATTGTGGTTCCCGACATCTCCTACCTCGTCGAGAACCGCCAGCGCATCCGCGGCATCATCCTCACGCACGGGCATGAGGATCACATCGGAGCTCTGCCCTGGATTCTCTCCGAACTCAACGTGCCCGTTTACGGGACTGAGTTCACACTTGCGTATGTCGAAGATAAGCTGGACGAGCACGGCCTGCTGGACGACGCTGATTTGCGCGAAATGCGTCCCAACGAGCGCTTCAAGCTAGGCGGCTTGACTATCCATCCAATTCAGGTGACGCACAGCCTGGTGGATTGTGTGGCGCTCGCCATCCACACACCGCTCGGCGTAGTCATTCATACCGGTGATTTCAAGGTCGATCCCACGCCCACCGATAACAGGCTCTTCGACCTCCATACTTTTGCAGAGTACGGAAAAGAAGGCGTGCTGGCACTGTTTCAGGACTCGACGAACGTCGAACGCAAGGGATACACGCCTAGCGAGCGCGCCGTTCGCCGGAAATTCGACGAGGTTTTCGCGCACACCAAGCGCCGGCTTTTCATCTCCTGTTTCTCGTCGTCGATTCACCGCATCAATCTCGCGGTCGAACTCGCCGCGCAGCATGGACGCAAAGTCGCCTTCATCGGCCGTTCGATGAATAACTCCGCCGAGATCGCCGAAGATCTCGGCTACATCGAAGTGCCGGAAGGGCTGGTGATCAATCCCGGGGAAATGAAGAACTTCCCCGCGGAGAAGGTCTGCGTTCTGATCAGCGGCACGCAAGGCGAGCCGATGTCGGCCCTGTCGCGCGCTGCCGTGGACAATCACAAGCACGCGAAAATCGAAAAAGGCGATACCGTCGTGCTGTCATCGCGCATCATCCCGGGCAACGAGAAGACCATTTACCGGATGATCGATCACCTCTTCCGCCGCGAAGCCCACGTCATCTACGAAGACGGGACCTCGCCTCCGGTGCATGTCAGCGGGCACGCCAGCCAGGAAGAACTCAAGCTCATCATCAATCTGGTCAAGCCGCGCTACTTCATTCCCATTCACGGCGAGTATCGCCAGCTTAAGCTGCACGCCGAGATGGCCGGAGCTATGCATGGATCGGTGGGCAAGGTCATGCTGATCGAGAGCGGCGACATTCTCGAATTCGACGAGTTGGGCGCGCGCAAGGCGGGCAAGGTAAACGTGGGCCGCGTGTGCATTGATTCCGGTAACCGCACCGATGTTGTGGAAGATCTCGTACTCAAAGACCGGCGCCATCTCAGTGAAGACGGCATCGTGCTGCCCATCATCGCCATTAACAAGCTGTCAGGCGAGGTGGAGACTTCTCCGGAGATCGTGACTCGCGGTTTCAACGTCGGGGAAGACGGCTTCATGGACGGCGCCCGGCGCATTGTCGAAGACACGCTTGCGCAATCAAGCGAGGAAGAAAAAGGCGACTACGGCGTGATCAAAGAGAAGATTCGCGCCGACTTGAAACGCTATATCTCCAAGCAAAGCCAGAAGCGCCCGCTGATCATGCCGGTGATCCTGGAGATCTAGGTACACGGCAGGCGATGGTCTCGAGTGTTAACCCAGCAGATTCTAAAGACACGCGCATGATCACTCTCGCCGACCTCCACGCTGCCCAAACCCGCCTTAAGGGCATCACGATTCGCACGAAGCTGGTCCAGTTGCCGCTTCGCGCAGAAGATCCGCGAACCCTCTATCTCAAGCCCGAGAACCAGCAGCCGATCGGCGCTTTCAAACTTCGCGGAGCCTACAACAAGATTGCCTCTCTGTCAGAGGCCGAGCGCAGCCGTGGCGTGATTTCCTACTCCAGCGGGAACCACGCTCAAGGTGTTGCATACGCCGCCCGCGCGCTCAAAACCAAATCCGTCATTGTCATGCCGAACAATGCCCCGGCGATCAAGCGCGAGGCAACGGCAAAACTCGGAGCCGAAATCCTCTTCGTCGGCCCCGGCTCCGACGAACGCAAAATCAAGGCCGAAGAGCTCGCCGCGAGCCATGGCTACGCCGTCGTGCCCCCTTACAACGACGAGAAAATCATCGCCGGACAAGGCACCATCGGACTGGAAATCCTCGAAGAGTTGCCATGTGTCGAAATGGTGCTGGCTCCCGTGGGTGGCGGAGGGCTCATCAGCGGCGTCGCCACGGCGATCAAGCTGATCAATCCCAGGACAAAAGTCATCGGCGTCGAACCTGAACTCGCGGGCGATGCTCAGGCCAGCCTGCGGTCCGGCAAAATCGTCCAATTCCCCGCCGAACAAGTCTCCCGCACACTGGCGGACGGCTTGCGCACACAGAGCATCGGCCCCATGAACTTTGAGCACATTCGCGCCTACGTCGACGACATTATCACGGTCACGGAAGACGAAATCCGGCAGGCGGCGCAGTACCTGTGCGCAAATCCGGAAACCATCGCCGAACCCAGCGGCGCCGTGGCTACTGCCGGCTTTCTCTTTCATGCGAGAGAACTGCCTCCGGCGAAGTTGGTTGTCGCCGTCATCAGTGGCGGCAACATCGATCCTGCCATGCTTGAAGAGCTGCGCCGCAGTTAGCCCAGAGAGAAACGACTTGTACTGCCTCCGCTGGACGACGCGCCCGACGTCGGACGCATCACGCTGTTGAGATCACCTTGACTTCGAACCGCCGAAGCATAATTCTGATAGTGTGCAGGACAAACCTATGATCCCAGCGCCGATTCGTGGCCGCAGGTCTATTGGCCCCAAGATTTTGCCTGTAACTGATTGCCGAACGCCGAGCCCTACCCGCGGACGAAAATTCCCCATCCGAGGGTCAGTACTGCTCGTTCCGGTCTTGCTGTTTTTCGTGATTCTGGCCTCCGGCCAGGCCAGCCGCGGAACGCTGATCCACGAGGAGTCCATCCGTGTGGCGCCTTCTTCCGACTCCGCAAAACTCGGCGAAGCTGGCCGAGGGCACGAACTGGTCATCATCGAAAGCAGCCGCGACTGGACCCACGTGGAAGCCATCCTCAAGGAGCCCAGCAAGGACGCCGACGAGGACGACCCCGAGTCGCAGGGCAAGACAATCACGGGATGGGTCTCGGACAAGGCGCTGGTCAGCACCGCCACGCCGAACGGCGACAAGATCATCTTCGGCGAGGCTTCCGACTCCGAAGATCAGGCCAGCCGACGCCGTGGACGGCGCGATGCTGCGCAGGACGCCATGCGCCTCTACTACCGGGTCTACGACCTCTACCCCAACTCCCCCCTGGCGGCGGAGGCGCTGTATCGCTCCGCCGACATCCGCTGGCAGATACAGCGCGAGGACGTCATGACGCGCCCCTCGGCGCGCGAGCGCGAAGCTTACATGCGCGGCCAGATCGACGAAGAGTGGATGAAGCTCGTCATGAAGAAGTTTCCCGGCACCAAGTGGGCGGACCTGGCGGCCTTCCATCTCATCGAGAACAAGCTGTGCGGCGACTGGCAGGGGGCCTCGAAATGTCCCGAAAAAGAAGCCGACATGTATGAGAAATACGCCAAAGAGCATGAGCAATCCCCGGCCGCTCCAGAGGCCTTGTACGATGCGGCGTGGCGGCGCTCGGCGCTGATCGAGATCTACAAGACAGAAGCTAACCAGAAGAAATCGGAAGAGTCGAAGTCTCGGGCTCTCGACCTGGCGCAGAAGGTCGTAACGCAGTATTCACAAAGCGATTGGGCCTTGCGCGCGCAAGACCTGATCTTCTACATTCAACAGGGCGTACCAACTTACGGAAACGAGACAGACTGACCTTTGCCGATCTACCAAGCAGTAGTGCTTGCCATCGTTCAGGGACTCGCCGAGTTCATTCCGGTTTCGAGTTCCGCTCACCTGATTCTTGTGCGACGCCTGCTGGGCTGGAACGAACTTTCTCCGGCGCATGAACTCAGCTTTGACGTTGCCTTGCATTTTGGGACGCTGCTGTCGGTGCTGTTTTACTTCCGGCGGACGTGGTTTCAGATTTTCCGCGCGGCGTTCGGCGGAAGGATCGAACGCTTCTCCGAGGAGGGCGGAGGAGCCGCAGACCTCACTTTCGAAGAACAGAAAGACGAGCGCATGCTGCTGTGGTTTATGGCGATTGCGACCATCCCCGGCGGCATCGCGGGCAAACTGCTGGAGCATTCCGCTGAAGATTACTTCCGAGAGCACGTCTTTCTGATTGCCGGAGCGCTGATCGTAGTCGCCCTGTTGATGTGGCTGGGTGAAAAAATTGGGCACCTGCAGAAGCCGCTGACGCGAATCTCGTTCACCGATTCGCTGGTAATCGGCGTGGCGCAGGCCTTCGCGCTGATTCCAGGGGTCTCGCGCTCCGGATCCACGATCACGGCAGGATTGTTTCGCAACCTGACGCGTGAGGCCGCAGTGCGATTCAGTTTCCTGCTCTCGACGCCGCTCATCGCCGGAGCGGCGCTGCTGAAGGCTCACGAAGTGCGCAAGGAGGGGCTCCCGGCAGATATGCATTTGCCGATGCTTGTAGGAGTTGTCGTCTCCGCACTGGTTGGATATGCCGCGATCGCATGGCTGATCCGATTCTTGCAATCGAACAGCCTCAAGATTTTCATCATCTACCGGATTCTGGCGGGAATTGCGGTCATCGCCCTGGCGTTCGCCATGCATCTGCAATAACAATTCACAATTGGCGGTTGGCAATTCGCGGTCGGATGAGCGCTTTGCGCCCCCCGCCGGGAAACTGTCTCAACACTAGCCCCGTTTTCTCCGATTGTCCCGACGACCGCTTCTTGGCATAATGTAAGGGCTCTGGCCGATTGCGGCACCGGGAGACGGTAGTGTCTTCGGTGTGTATACGGCCTACATGGATTACCTGGCAACGATCTTTGTGCCCACCGGCAACCGTCGGCTCAACGAGCTGATCGGCTTCCTGCTGTGCGTTTTTGCGCTCCTGTTGTTTCTTGCGCTGGCCTCCTATTCTCCTCTCGATCCTTCGTGGAACAGCGCCTCGACCCTGAACGGGGCGCATGTAGCCCGTAACTGGATTGGCGTCGTCGGAGCCTTCACCGCCGATGCGATGCTGCAGTTTTTAGGCGTGGGCGCATTCCTGCTGGTGATTTTTCCCGCCACGCTGGGCGCGCGCTGGTTCCGCTCGATGAAAGTGCAATCGCCGCTGGCCAAGTGTCTGGGCGGAGTCTGGCTGGTGATGTTTGTTCCAGCGATGCTGGCGCTGTTGCCGGGCCACATGCGCTGGCTGCACGTGATCCCGGTCGAGGGCTTGCTGGGACGTGTGCTCGGTGATTTCCTGATCCACTACCTGAATCTGGTTGGCGCCTACATTGTGTGCGCCAGCATTCTCGCGGTCGCGCTGTACCTCTCGACGACGTTTTCGTTCACCTCGATCCGGCTCTGGGTGCCGACCCGCCTTGCCTTCACGACGGCCTGGTGGAACCGCTACAGAGACTGGCGGGAAGAACGCGCGCGGAAACGGCAGCAGAAGGAATTGGAGCAGCGCAGGATTGCGAAGCCGGTGGTGAAAACGCAACTGATCCAGTCCCGGCCGCTGCAGCAGGCCGCGCCGCAAGGCGTGGTTTCTGAGCCTCGGCCTACCGGCATCGAGCGCATGTTGGCGGAAGAGGAAGAAAAGACCGGAAGAGCGAAGTCGGCAACCGGCGGCATTCTTGCAGAGCCTCCCGTCGCCGACGCAACCGAGGCGCCAGTGGATCCCGAAGTCACCGACCGCGCCGACAGTGGGCACAAGCCCAAGACCACGATGCCCCGTATTACTGGTGGATACAAGCTGCCCTCCAGCAGCCTGCTGCAGCGCCCCGAGGAACAGGAAGCAGTGGACGCCGACGAGTTGAAGCTGCTGGCTCAGGTACTGACGGAGAAATACTCCGAGTTCGATGTCCACGGACAGGTCACGCAGATTAATCCAGGCCCGGTCGTCACCACGTTCGAATTCAAGCCCGAAGCCGGGATTAAATACAGCCGGATCACCAACCTGGTCGATGACCTGTGCCTCGCTCTAAAAGCTGAGAGCATTCTGATCGAGCGCATGGCCGGGAAGAGCACAGTGGGTGTTCAGGTTCCGAACCGCAAGCGGGAAATCATCTGGCTGCGGGAGAACATCGAGTCGCAGGAGTTCATGGGCTCCAAGTCGAAGCTCACGATGGCCATGGGCAAGGACATCAACGGCCGCATCGTCACCGCCGATCTCGCGGGAATGCCGCACCTGCTGATTGCCGGCTCAACCGGCTCGGGCAAGAGCGTGGCCATCAACGCGATGATCATGTCGATCCTGTACAAGGCGACGCCTGATCAGGTGCGCCTCATCCTGGTTGACCCGAAGCGCCTGGAACTCGGCAACTATGAAGGCGTCCCGCATCTCTACACTCCGATCATCACCGAACCGAAACTGGCCGCCAACGCCTTGCGCAATGCGGTACGGGAGATGGAGAGACGCCTCAAGCTGCTGGCGTCGAAGGGAGTCCGCAATATCGACCAGTACAACCGGCTCTTCGATCAGAACGGCACGCCCAGCCTGTTCGATGAAGCGTCCGACGACAAGCCGATTCCTTACATCGTGATCATCATCGACGAATTGGCCGACCTGATGATGCTCGATTCGAACAACGTGGAAGAGTCCATCACGCGGCTGGCGCAGATGGCGCGTGCAGTTGGAATCCACCTGGTTCTGGCCACCCAACGACCTTCGGTCGACGTGATTACCGGGCTGATCAAGGCCAATTTCCCCGCCCGCGTTTCCTTCCGGGTGGCGACGAAGGTCGACTCGCGCACGATTCTCGATGCCAATGGCGCCGAAGCTCTGCTCGGCAAGGGCGACATGCTCTATTTGCCATCCGGCTCGGCCCGGGTACATCGGCTCCACGCCCCGTTTGTGACCGAGAAGGAAATCGCAGCTGTGGTTGAGTTCTGGAAGGCCCAGGCAGTGGCCGAATATCAGGACCACTTCCTGCAGGCGCCGAAGGAAGAGCGCGAGGCGGTCGCAGCCAATGGCGGGGAACCCGGAGAGAACGGCGAGAGCGAAGACGATCCCATGTATGGCGACGCGGTGAAACTTGTCGTCGAATTCGGGAAGGCTTCGACTTCCCTGCTGCAACGGCGCCTGCGTATCGGCTACGGGCGCGCTGCCCACCTCATCGATCTGATGGAACAAGATGGCATCGTGGGCGCGGCGGATGGTCCTAAGCCGCGGGAAGTGCTCAAGCGCCCCGACTGGATTTCTGAGATCGAAGAGTCGATGCGGTAGGCCGTCGTAGAACGCTGATACACCGGGCGGATGCCTCCGGGCTAAGGCTGTCGCGAACGGCGGTCGAGACTTCGGCTTACACTCCCAGCCAATTCCAGAAGCGGTCCATGCCGCGGTGAATCGATTCCGGCAGCCAGCTCTTGTAGCGCAGCAGAACCGTGGCGTGCACGCTTTTCGGCGTCTTCGGGGAGAATTTGTTGCTGAAGATGAGATAGTAAATCCCGGCGCCGGCGGGAAGCTCTTCCCGCAGCGTCCCTTGCGAGATCGGGCCGCTATCGTAGACGGAACTCGTCGCATATCCGTTTTGCCAGACGGTGAAGGCCGTTTCAGTAAGCACGTATACTTCGATCCCGTCGCCGGCTCCCGCGTCTTTGACGCTGGCATCGTTGCTCACCGATGCACCACGGAGCCCTGTCGCAGATGCGGTGAACTGCCCGACAATGGCGACATTCACCGATCCCTGAGGCAGAGAAAACTTGTAGTAACGGAAGGTATGCGGCCCGACCACGAACGGCGTCTCGAGGATTGTCTGATCGTGCTTCCATCCCACCAGATCCTGAATTCCCTGGGCAGTCGGACTTTCGCTGGTCCCTGCCCACACAATTGCGAGCAGAATTAGGACGAGTAGAACTCCAAGGACGATTCGCCATTTTCGCCGTGGACGCCGTTGCGGCGGGGTCGTCGCCTTTTCCGAAGGAGGCGTGGCTGCGCGCACCCCGCTTCTGGCGGGCAGGCTCACCGGCTTACCGCACTTCGGACAAAACTCGGCGCCGTCTGGAAGTTTGGTGCTGCACTTGCTGCAGGCCAGCACGCCTTCGGCTGAAGCCGGGGAAACGTCCTTCTTGGCGGCGCTCACCGGCTCTCCACACTTCAGGCAGAACTCGGAACCGTCAGGAAGCTTGGTAGCGCATTTGCTGCACAACACGGCTAGCTCTCTCATCGGGTGAATGACTGCAGATAGTAGCACAGGAGTTCCTTGTAGAAGCTACCGGTGCGCCGGTTGGTACCTTGAGAAGTGGATCGACGATCCGATTGCCGCGGCCGTTGTCTGGGAAATCCTGTGCTCAGCGCCGTAGCGTGTAGTCCCAGTATCTAGTAGAATCGCGCGCTGCGCAGTTTTGCTTCTTCCCAGGAAACGCACCGTGCCGATGGAAGTCGTCTTTTACCTCGGGATCGTGTTGTTGGTGCTGTTCGGTCCGTGGGTGCTGGTCTGGCGCGTCAACCGCCGGCGCAATCAGGAGCGTCTCGAAGATCAAGCGCGCTGGACCGATCTCGTGGGGCGGGTGAGTGCGCTGGAACGCGACCTGCGCCAGATGCGCAGCCAGGCGTCGACTCCTGCCGCTCCGGCAGCGACGCGCGTTGCGGCGGTAGAGCACCGGGCCACTCCGCCGACTCTGGTCATCTCCGTAACGCCATCCCCGTCGGAAACGCCAGCGCAAAAGGTTGCGCAATCCTGGGTAAAACATGAGCTGGAACCGGCTCCTGCCGCGACTCCCGCACAGACGAAGGCCGATGCTCCAGCAGCGCCCATCGCATCGCAAGTCTCGGCACCGCCTGGGCCGACCTTCGCCGACACGGAACTCCGTTCTTCTCTCCTCGACCGTTTCACCTCCGCGCTCGACATCGAGGAAATGCTGGGCACGGACTGGCTCAACAAATTAGGCATTGCGCTGCTGGTTCTCGGAGTTGCGTTCTTTCTCGCTTACCAGCTCCGAACCATGGGGCCGGGCGGCAAAGTCCTTGTGGGATATGTGACCGGCGCTGTGATGCTCGCGGCCGGCGTCTGGTTCGAGCGAGCGGATCGCTACCGCATCCTGGCGCGGGCAGGAATCGGCGGCGGCTGGGCGCTGCTCTTCTTCACCACTTACGCGATGTACCACGTGCCCGCCGCGCAGCTGCTGAACTCGCAGACACTTGACCTTGTGCTCATGCTTGCCGTCGCCTCGGCGATGGTCTTGCACACTTTGCGTTATCGCTCGCAGGTCGTAACCGGGTTGGCGTTCTTGCTCGCATTTCTGACGGTCACCATAAGTCACTCCAGCGTGTACAGTCTGTCGGCGGGCGCCGTGCTGGCGGCCGCTCTCGTCGTCATTGTGGGACGCATGCAGTGGTTTGAGTTAGAAGTCTTCGGCATTCTTGCCAGCTACCTCAATCATTTCTTGTGGCTGCGCCCGATCATCGAACCGATGCAGGGGAAACGGCATCCGTTTCCCGAGTTTGCCGCAAGTGCGGGCATTCTGATTCTCTACTGGGTCATCTTCCGGCTCTCGTATGTTTTCCGCCTTCCGAGCGATCCAGAACGGGAGCGCATTTCGACGGCAGCCGCCGTGCTGAATACTTCGCTTTTACTGGCGCTATTGAAGTATCAGTCGGTCCATCCCGAGTGGGCGTTCTGGGCGTTGCTCGCCATCGGAGCGGTCGAGAGCGGACTCGCGCAATTGCCGGCAACGCGCCGGCGACGCAGCGCGGTGATTGTCTTGGCAACCTTGGGCGTGGTTCTGCTCATAGTCGCTTTTCCGTTTCGTTATTCGGGAACGCGTTTGTCTGTGCTTTGGCTGGCGGAAGGCGAGGCCTTGCTGCTGATCGGCGTATGGACGAAGGAAATCATTTTCCGGCGGCTGGGCATGCTCGCATCGGTGTTGGTAGCCGGCCAGATGCTTGCTTACGACGCCGCTGAGATTTTCGGACGGCGGATGGATAACGCCGACCTGCGCGCCGACTTTCCGCTGGCCGTTCTCTTTGTTATTGCCGGCATCGTGTTTTACCTGAACGCGCACTGGACTCTACCGCGATGGCCGGGAATGTTCGCGACAGAATTTGACCGCAGGATCATGCAGCGGTTCTCGTACGTGGGTGCGGTCCTGATGCTGGCGGCCGTGTGGATCGCGTTTCCTCAGTCGTGGACCGCCGTGGCATGGTGTGCTCTGGGATTCGCGCTGGCCGTGGCCGGACGCCGGCTCTCGTCACGCGACCTGCGATATCAGGCGAATTCTCTCGCGGTCATCGCAATTATCCGGGTTCTCGCGATGAACCTGGAGGGAACCGACAAGTTTCACGGTCTGACCCTGCGCCTGATCACGATCACGCTGGTGGCCGTGTTGCTCTATGCCACTTCCCGGTGGAGTAGTCCTGCGATGGGCGAAGAGAAGATTGCGGTCTGGCTTCGCCGCCTGGAGAGCGAGGGCTACACCTGGACAGCGTCGTTCTTGCTAGCCTTGCTCGCCTGGTACGAACTGCGTCCGGTTAGTGTGGCCGACGCTTGGGTGATCGGCGGATTGGTTCTCCTGGAACTGGGACTCGTCTTTCCTCGCGCCAACCTCCGGATGCAAGGCTATGTTGTGATGACCGCCAGTTTCTTCCGCATCTTCTTCGTCAATCTGAACGCCGCGGGGACGCCGGGCGAGATCAGCCCCCGGTTTTATACAGTCGTGCCGATTGCTCTGGCCTTCGTTTACTCCTATTGGAGGCTCAACCAAGCCGGCGACACCCTGAATGCCATTGAGCAGAGGTTCCGCGTCGCCGGAGTGTTCTCCTGGCTGGGCACGATCACTCTTGCAGCGCTGATGCGATTCGAACTCGAAGCCGACTGGGTGGCGGCTGCCTGGGCGGCGCTCGCCTTTGCGTTGTTCGCCATCGCGTGGCGGAGCGGGCGGAAGATTTTCCTTCATCAAGGGCTGCTCATCGTCTTCGGCGTGGCCTTCCGCACAGTGCTGCACAATTTCTACGAGCGTAGCTACTTTCCTGCCCCGCCGTGGGAGAGCCGATGGGTGACCGCAGGATCGACGATCGCCCTCTTGCTCGCTGCGCTGCCGCTTGCCTTCCGAATTCGCAAAAAGGACAAGCCCAGCGAGGAGACTGGAGTCATTCGTCTGCTGCGGGGTTTGGGTCGACGTCCCGAACAGCTTCTCTTCTTCGTGGCTGTCGCCTTGCTGACTGTATTGCTGGCAGTGGAGATGAGGCACGGCGTGGTCACGCTCTCCTGGGGGCTTGAAGGAGTCGCGGTTTTCCTGCTGGCGCTCTGGGTAGCCGAGCGGAGTTTTCGTCTGACGGGACTGGGATTACTGCTGCTGTGTGTGGGAAAGATCGTGCTACAGGATGTGTGGCGGCTGAACCCGCGCGACCGCTATTTGACCTTCATTGTGCTTGGTGCCGCCTTGTTGCTGGTTTCTTTCCTGTATACGCGAAATCGGGAGGCGCTACGACAGTACTTATGAAACGTTCGATTCTTCTGCCGGGAATTCTCCTGCTGGGCGTTGCGGCGATCGTCCTGAGCGAGCGGCGCAAAGTGGACACGCCTGCCGGTCCTGCTGCGCTGCTCTATCTGGTTGGCGATACGGAGCAGGAGTTGACCCGCATGCCGGTGCAGTTTACCCGCATGTCGGACGAGGAAGAAATCCGAATCGGCGACGACCTCGCAGACTCGTACAAAGGCGCGTTTCGAGATCGCAATCGAGACGGCGAAACGGCAACCATCGAACAATATTTGAACGACGTCGGCCGTCCGCTGGCGTCTCGAACCCACCGCAGACTGCCGTACCGCTTCCACTACATTCCCAGCCTGTTCATGATCAACGCCTTTGCCCTTCCCGGAGGGCACGTCTATGTCGGCGCAGGACTGCTGGCTCTCATGGATAGCGAAGACGAACTGGCGGCCGTGTTGGGTCACGAGATCGAACACATCGATCACTATCACTGCGCCGATCGGGTGCAGCAGGAGCAGGCTCTGCGAAGAATTCCGCTGGGCGAGCTGATATCGATTCCGATCAGCGTCTTCGAGGCCGGATACAGTAAGGACCAGGAACTGGAAGCCGACCGCGAAGGCACCCGCCTGGCGGTGGAGGCGGGCTATTCCGCCAATGGCGCGATCCGCATGTTTGAGGTCTTGGATCGGCTGTACCAGCAATATGGCCTCGGGCAAGATCGCACACGGCCTAAAACGCCCCAGGGTGAGTTGTCGCAGGTGGCGATGCAAACCGTCGAGGGATACTTCCGCTCGCATCCGCTGCCCGCCGAGCGCATCGCGCAAGTACAAAGAATGATCGCCAGCGAAGGCTGGCCGACCCGCTCCGAGCGCGATCTGGCCATCGCCTACATTTTCTGGACGAAATGGGCGCAGACCGCACTGAACGCAAAGAAATATGAGGAGGCCGAGCGTTACGCCGCGCAATCGCTGAAGGTGCATCCGGTTCAACCGGACGCGGAGGACACACTGGCCCTGGCCGAGCTCGGCCTGGCCGACTTCGCTGGTTCCTCAAAGACGCTGCGGGCGATGATGGAAGGCGGCACGGCGAATCCTGCTTTGGCCGAACGGTACGCAATGGCCCTTGCCGCGGCTGATCGCCGAACCGCCGCGCATGACTTTGATGCGTGGTTGGATTCGCTGCGTAGTGAAAAGCCACGAAACGCGGAGGTGGAGCGAGCGGGACTCCATCTGCTCTCAGGCGACTCCGCCCCGGCGCGCAAGCTCGAGGGGGAATTGCCCATCAGCATGGATCCGTGGGCTACGGACTATGACGGCGAACTGGGATGGTGGTACTACCTCGCCGGCGACTATAGCCACGCGGCGCAGTTGCTCAACGACGCCGCTGAGCAAAGGCCGGGCAACGTCAAGACCCGAGTCCGCCGTTCGTGGGCGGAAATCGAACTTCGGCGGTATAGCGACGCCCTGCAGACGCTGAATCAAGGGAATTACGACGATCCCTGGCGGGGAGCGCAAGCCATGGCTCAGGCCGTTGCCTTCTGGCAAGCCAAAGAGAGCGACGAAGCTCTGCTGGATTTCGAGCGGGCGCTGGCAAGCCAGCCGGAGTGGGGCAACCCGCGGTGGGTCACGGCGTTGTATTCCCCTCTGGTGGCGCGGAGTGTCGACGAAATGAAAGCAGAACGGGAGCGTCGGAAAAAGAAACGAACCGCCGAGGAGTCGCTTCGCGAGTGAATTAAGAATGGCGGCCTGATTCCCCGCAAGCGTGACTGCTAAGCTACAGCGCCGTCGCGGCGCTTCCATCCAACCCTAATTCTTTTGCAATCGGCTTCATGGCCTCGATGCAGAAAGCGATGTGCTCATCCAGGTCAACCCCAAGATCAGCCGCTCCCTGAATGATGTCCTGCCGGTTCACTTTCCGGGCGAAGGCCTTGTCTTTCATTCTTTTTCGCACCGACTTGGCATCGACCTCGGCCAACGACTTGCCCGGCTTGATGAGGGAGACAGCAGTGATAAAGCCCGCGAGCTCGTCGCAAGCGAAGAGGGATTTCTCCATCGGCGTGTCGCGGGATACGCCGGAGTATTCGGCGTGCGACATAATGGCGCGGCGGATCTCGTCGGAGTACCCGCGCTCTTTCAGAATCGCGTTGCCCTTGTAGGGATGCTCTTCAGGCGTGGGCCAGCGCTCGTAGTCGAAATCGTGAATCAGGCCGACGACTCCCCAAAGAGTCTCGGTGGCCGGTGCTCCGTCGGCGTATTTCTTCGAACACGCCCGCATGCAGGCCTCGACAGCGAGTGCATGCTTGCGCAGGCTCTCGGACTGAGTGAACTCAGTTAGTAGTTCCCATGCTGTTTCTCGGGTGTTGATGTGATTTCTCCTTGTTTCGCGAAGTATGAATGTTACAACAGTAACGAACGCGCGCGATCCGAGACGCTGGTTTCCGGTGTCCTTAGGATTCATGGCGAATATGGCGAGAACGCAGATGAAACTGCGCTAGCTTAACGCGGCTCTCTTCTCGTTTGCACATGCTCCGCGTGGGGGCTGGCCCACCCTATTTCGCGCTAACTGCCTCGATGCGGTCTCGGGAGCTCTCACCCTCCTGCACAGAACGCGGGGGAGGGTGGGGCAACCAAGCCGCAAATTCCCCGCGCTCGCACGAAACGTGACAAGGGCGGGACAACCTTGGAACCAGGCGACCTGCCCGCCCCACCCAGAACCCAACTAGTAAATATGGCCAGGTGCCCTCTGCAGCGCGGCCTTTGCCCGCTTCTCCGGGTTTTCGCGTATCTCTTCCGGCTTTCGATCCGCAAATAGCCTCCTTTTTTGTGCGTTTTTCTATTGACTTCCACAGGCAGGATGCCGCAGATTCGGTGCAGTCAGGAACTTCCCCCCGGTAGAGTTCCTGCGCAAAGCTGTACGGAGCGCCCGCTCTGGCTCTCCCACAACCCGATGGCCACGACTCTTGCCCCGGTAGATTCAAGGGAAGTCGTTCGCTGCGATCGCTGCCTGCTGGTTCAATTCCGCACCCTCAATAATAATTGCCGTCGCTGCCACGCGTCGCTGGACGAGGAACCCGAGCCTGAGCCGATTCCGGTTGCAGTGCCGGTCCTGATGCCCGCTGCGGGCAATGGCCACGGACACTTGAACCTGGCTACGTCGATCCGTTCGCTGCGCCTGCGCAATGGGCTCAGCCAGCGGCAACTCGCTGGGCGCATGGCGGTCCCTCGCACCTATGTCTCGAAGATCGAAAACGAGAAAGCCACGCCTACGCTGTCTTCCCTGGAACGGCTAGCGCGCGCACTGGAGGTCACTGTGCCCGAACTGCTCAGCGGCGGTGAACGCAGCCGCCAGGAAGAAATCTGCGAATTGATGAAAGATCAGTTCATCGCCGAGCTTTTGCCGTTCGTTTCGCAGCTGAACGGAATGCAGATGTCCAGCATCTTAACCCAGGTGCGCGACCTGACTGTCCGGCCGAGAAGGAGCGCCTAAAGCTCGTATTTGAGTCTGCCGATGTCGTATTTTCGGCGTGAGATTGTTCGCCGCTCACGACACGGCTCGGAATTTCGCCAGCAGGCTTTCACTTGCCGTGTGGTGTGGTGTGTTTTTGCCAGCTAAAAGCCTCGAGTTTATCCGGGCAACCAGCCAACACTTGCCGGGACCGTCCTTGGTCCCGGCTTTTTTCTCCTCGAATCGCTGTCAACCCTCTGACCTGCCGATCACATCAGACTTTGGGCGCGTCCTCCAAAAACATGAATCCCGCCAAGAAAACCGTCGTGATCACCGGGGCATCGAGCGGCATCGGCCGAGCTTCGGTTGAGCAAATGAGCCGGGCTGGATGGCAGGTCTTCGCCACCGTGCGCAAGCCGGCGGAGCGTGAGGCACTTCTGGCTTCGAACCTCGCTGGCGTCTTCCCGGTCATCATGGACGTGCGGGACCGCGCATCAATCGCCGGCGCATCAGCTACTGTCGCCGCGCACGTGCGCCAAACCGGTCTTGACGGACTCGTCAACGTCGCCGGCATTGGCATGATGCGTCCGATGGAGTACGCCGCTTCCCGCGACATTCAGGAAATCTTCGATATCAACGTCTTTGGCCAAATCGCAATCATCCAGGCTTTTCTCCCGCTGATTCGGCCCGCGCGCGGACGCATCGTCAACATCACATCGATCGGAGCGCATGTCGCGATCCCATTCGGAGGCCTGCTCAACGGCAGCAAGAGCGCTTTCGGCATCTTGAGCGACACGCTGCGCCTGGAGTTGCTTCCATTCGGCATTCGGGTCTCGACCATCGAGCCGGGAGCGATTTCTACTCCCGCGGTCGACAAAACGCTCGGCGACGTCGAAGGCGTCATTCGCAACCTGCCCACTCAGGGCCAATTTCGATATGGCTCGCTGCTTCGCGCCTTCGCCCGGCAAGCTTATGCCCGCGAAAAAGCCGGCAGTTCTCCAAACGTGGTGGCCAATGCGGTTCGGCACGCGCTGACGTCCGCACATCCCCGCGTTCGTTATCGCGTTGGCAAGCACGCCAAGCTGCTGACGAATCTGCCGCGAATCCTCCCCGATTGGCTCCTGGATGCCCTCCGCATGCGCATGTTCCGCTTTCCCAAATTCGGCTCCCTGAACGCAGACGACCGCGACCAACCAACGGACCGCCGGGCGGCCTAGCTCCGAGGCTTGAATCCCTAACGCATCGATGAACATCTATCCAGCATGAACTTGCAAGCTGGAACGGATGAATTTCCGGCACAGGCTTTGGCTGGAGCAGTCCAGGAAATCCCGGAAGAAGACCCCTGGAGCTCGCACCCGGCCGCCACAGGGAAAACGGCTGACGCCTTGCTGCTTGATGCTTATTCGATGGCGGTGACGAACGCTGTGGAGCGCATCAGTCCGTCTGTCGCGCATATCGAGGTCCATCAGACAGCCGGTCGCGCGCGGTCCGGTGAGCCACGCGAGCGGCAGGGCGGCGGCTCGGGATTCGTCTTTACGCCCGACGGCCTTATTCTGACGAACAGCCACGTCGTGCACGACGCCTCGCGCATTGCGGTTACGCTGGCGGATGGCCGGCACATGCCGGCATCCTTGATCGGCGAGGATCCGGCGAGCGACCTTGCGGTCGTTCGCGTTGACGAACCTGGACTCACTGCAGCCGAACTCGGCGACTCCCAGAAGCTTCGCGTCGGGCAGGTTGCGATTGCCATCGGCGCTCCGTATGGATTTCAGTCCACCGTTACCGCCGGTATCGTCAGCGCTCTCGGCCGTTCGCTCCGGTCCTATTCGGGGCGTCTGATCGACGACGTCATCCAGACGGATGCCTCGCTGAATCCAGGCAACTCCGGCGGCCCGCTGGTGGACTCAGCCGGGCGCGTCATTGGCGTGAATACAGCGACGATTCTGCCCGCCCAAGGAATCTGCTTCGCCATCGGAATCAACACGGCGAAATTCGTTGCCAGCCGCCTGCTTCGCGACGGACGCTTTCGGCGAAGCTATATCGGCGTATCGGCGCAGACCGTGCCCGTGCACCGTCGGGTCGTGCGCTTCTATGACCTACCGAAAGAAACGGGAGCCATGGTGCTGTCGGTGGAGGAGGGCAGTCCCGCAAAGCGCGCGGGGTTGCGCGAAGGCGATGTCATCGTTGGGCTGGAAGGCCAGCCGGTTGCAGGCGTCGACGATCTGCACCGCCTGCTGACCGAGGTGCGGTTGGGCGTGAGTTGCGGCCTGACCATCCTGCGTTACACAGAAAAGCTGGAGTTGAGGGTCGTTCCGGAGGAAGCGAAATAGCCGATAAAGCCGGGAAGCCCTTGCCCTGAAAACATACCTTTCGTGTCATTGCGCACGCCTTCCCGGCTGTGTTAGCCTCTTGTCGAGAGGCCACTTTGCAGGACAAAGTACCCACCGGGCTCGATCGCAAGGAAGCTGAAGCTTACCGCCATCTCGATCCGGGAAGGCTCCCCGGACATATCGCCATCATCATGGACGGCAACGGCCGATGGGCCAAGCGCCGCCACCTGCCGCGCGTTGCCGGACATCGGGCCGGAGTTGCAGCCGTTCGTTCCACCGTTGAGACCGCAGCGCGCATTCATATCCCGGCGCTGACTCTTTACGCCTTCTCCGAGGAAAACTGGAAGAAACGTCCGGCAAGCGAAGTCGGTTTCCTGATGCGCCTGCTCAGCCGCTATCTGAAGGCCGAAGTCCCCACACTGAACGGGAACAACATCCGGCTGGACTACATCGGGCGGCAGCACGAATTGCCCGGCGATGTGCAGGAACGCATGGCTTGGGCGCGCGAAGCGACGGCGCGAAATACAGGGATGCTGCTCACCTTGGCGCTCAATTACAGCGCGCGTAGCGAACTGGTGGACGCCTTCCGCTCAATGGTCACCGCTGCTTCCCAGAATGGCGGCCTGGATCACCTTTGCATCGACGAAGACGCCGTCAGCCGGCATTTGTATACCAGCCATCTTCCCGATCCCGATCTGGTCGTCAGAACGTCCGGCGAGATGCGGCTCAGTAATTTCCTGCTTTGGCAGCTGGCCTACGCTGAGATCTATGTGACCTCGACCCTGTGGCCGGATTTCCGGGGCGTGCATCTGCTGGAGGGAATCGCGGAATATCAGAAGCGCGAACGCCGCTACGGCGGTTTGAACCACAACGATGCTCACGCTCCGGTGAAGACGACAGAGATCTGACACTGAAGGGCAGAGCATCCATTTCAGGACGAGATCAGACCGCACATGATGTTGGAGCGTAAAGGTTCTACTGCGTGGTTTCTGCAGTTATAATCGTCTTCTTTCGCCACTTCCCTTGCTCAAGCGCATCGCGACCGCCGTCGTCCTGATACCGATCGTACTGGCGCTGATCTTGCGGGCTCCCTTGTCTTTGCTCGCTGTTGTGGCAGCGGCCGTGGCCCTGCTTACCATTCACGAATTCCTCAGGCTTACCCAGTCCTACGGCGTGCAGCCGTTGCGGACGGCAACCTACATTTTTGCCGGACTCTTTTTTGCCTTTCTCGCCTTCAATCCCGGGAATGATAAGCCTCTGCTTTCGACTGCGATTTTCATTTACACCGTAGGCTTCGCCGCGGCAATTGTGCCGTTCATTTTCCTGACTCGCGCCATGCGTGGGGAAGATTTGCGCGGCGGGTATCCGGCGGCTGCCGCTTCTGTGTTTGCGTTCACCTATATTGCCCTGCCGATGGGAATGCTGCTGCAGCTGCGGCAGCAATGGGCGGGGGCATTTTATCTGCTTTATCTGCTGCTGGTGGTTTGGGCAGGGGACGTATTCGCCTACTTCGTCGGGAAGACAGTCGGGCGGCATCTCATGGCACCACGAATCAGCCCCAAGAAAACGTGGGAGGGGGCAGCAGCATCTTTGGCGGCAAGCCTGGCGGTTGGATGGCTGCTCTTTCATTACGCCTTGCCGGTCAGTTCTACACTGCTGCACTGGGGACTCATCGAGCGCCGCGACGGCCTGTTCGGGCTGGAGCAGCCGGCGATAGCCCCAATCGTTCTGCTGACGATTGCTCTCAACATGGCCGCCCAACTCGGAGATCTCGTGGAATCGCTGATCAAGCGGGGAGCCGGGGTGAAGGACTCGGGAGCGATCTTGCCCGGGCATGGCGGGATGCTCGACCGCATCGACGCCCTGCTGTTTGCCGCCCCGGTGCTGTGGTTCTGGGCAGCGTGGCGCGTGATGCAATAGTTCTCAAAGATTCTCTGGGTTCCCTCCCCTGAATTCTCAGCCCTGTTTTTCAAGGTTCACTTCATGAAAATCGTACTGATTTCCGACACTCACGGATTGCACAACTCCATTCCAATTCCTAATGGCGACGTGCTGATCCATGCGGGAGACTTAAGCCCCTCCGGCACCGATCGTGAAATATCCGACGCGGCAAGGTGGCTTGGCTCGCTGCCGCATCGGCACAAGATCGCCATCGCAGGCAATCACGATTGGTTGTTCGAGAGGCAGCCTACCCGGGCGTCCGCAGTTTTGCGAAGCGGGGGTGATCTACCTCGAGGACTCGGGAACCAACATCGAAGGGCTCAATATCTACGGGCAGCCCAAGACAGCCTGAGTTCATGCATTGGGCGTTCAACGTGCCGCGTGGCCAGATGGCGCGATACTGGAAGCACATTCCCCATGGCCTCGATATCCTGATCACGCACGGTCCACCCTATGGAATCCTGGATCAGAGAGTTGCACCGACCATGCGAAGAGTCGTCCCATGGGAGGACGAGGAGCAATTCGGGGGCTCAGACCACATCGGCGATGAGGAATTGTTGGTCGCCGTCAACGAAACCAAGCCGCGAATTCACGTTTTCGGCCACATCCACGGCGGCTATGGACGGGCCCAGAATAACGACACAGCTTTCTACAACGCAGCGATATGCGACGAAAATTACGAACCTAGGCGCGAGCCTTGGGCAATCGAGATGGTCCTACGCAAGTAGCGTCTAGACTGTAAAATAGGATTCACTCAATGAAACGCATCGCCATCCTGGGCTCGACGGGTTCCATCGGACGCAGCACTCTCAGCGTCGCTGAGTCCTATCCCGAACGTTTTCAGATCGCGGCCCTCGCCGCAGGCGGCAATCTCGACGCAGCCTTGGAGCAGGCAAAGCAGTGGAGGCCCCGGGTTGTTTCGATGGCGCGCGAAGCAGATGCCGATACCCTGCGGCAGCGGCTGAAGCAAGCAGGCCTGAGCGGGATCGAGGTTGTCTGGGGCGCGGCGGGCACGGTTCGGGTCTCGACCCATCCTCAGGTCGATTTTGTAGTCAGCGCCATCGTTGGCGTGGCCGGCCTCGAGGCCACATACGAGGCGGTGAAGGCTGGAAAAGTTCTGGGCCTTGCCAATAAGGAGTGTCTGGTCGCTGCCGGCGAATTGATCACGGCTGAAGCCCGCAGACAGGGTAAGCCGCTGCTGCCGATCGACAGCGAGCACAACGCAGTGCATCAGTGCATGCGCGGCGGACGAGCCGACGAAGTCGAGCGCATCTGGCTGACCGCCTCGGGCGGACCATTTCTGCATACGCCGCTCTCGGAATTTGCCTCTATCACCGTGGAGCAGGCGCTGAACCATCCGACCTGGAAAATGGGCCGACGCATCACTATCGATTCGGCAACGCTGATGAATAAGGGCTTCGAGGTGATTGAGGCGTGCAGGCTGTTCGATATGCCCCCGGCGAAGATAGAAGTCATTGTGCATCCGCAATCGACCATTCACTCGATGGTCGAGTTCGTGGACGGCAGCCTGCTGGCTCAGGTTTCGGTCACCGACATGCGTTTGCCGATTCTCTACGCCTTAACATATCCTGACCGCATTCCTTCGGACCTGCGCTTCCCGGTCAGTAACTTGCGTCATCTGGACTTCTGCCCGCCGGACCTGAAAAAATTTCCTTGTCTGCGTCTGGCCTACGAATCGGTGGCAGCGGGTGGCGCAAAGACCGTCGCGCTCAATGCCGCCGACGAAGTGGCAGTAGCGGCATTTCTGGAGGGCAGCATCCGTTTCGACGAGATTCCCAGGATTATCGAAGATGTGCTCTCGGAAACCGGCGCCGAAAAGCTCGATTCAATCGCTAAAGTGCTGCAGGCCGACGCTCAGGCTCGCGAGTCCGCTCGTCAGCGGATCACGGACACGACGCGTACTTCCCGGAAGGTAGCCCTGCCCCGGGCTACATCTTTCGTTTGAGTTTTGGAATCTAAACAGCGGGAGATAACGTACTTCGAATATGTCTGACTTCCTGACCTCTCTGGCAGCAGTGGCCGCGGTTTTGGGCTTTATGATCCTGATCCACGAGTTCGGCCACTATGCCGTGGCCAAGTGGCTGGGAGTGCGAGTCGAGCAGTTTGCCATTGGGTTTGGCAAGCGGATCGTGGGCTTCCGCCGGGGCGAGACCGATTATCGCATCAACATCCTGCCGCTGGGCGGCTACGTCAAGATGGCGGGCGAGAACCCGATGGACGAGCGCACCGACGATCCGCGGGAGTTTCTCAACCAGTCACGCTGGCACCGGTTTCTGATCGCCGTGGCCGGGCCCACCATGAACATCCTGCTGGCGATCGTCCTTCTGATCGTCGTCTACATGGTGCATTACGAATACCCGGCCGTCTATGACGAACCGACCGTGATTGGGTGGGTATTGAAGGATTCGGCCGCTGCCAAGGCCGGCTTCCAGATTGGCGACCACATCACGCGCATCGACGACGTGCAAAATCCGACTTGGGAGCAGGTAGATCTGAAAGAAGCTCTCAGCCCCGGACAACCGCTCAACGTCGTGATTGAGCGTGACGGACAGACTCTCGACAAGACAGTGGTGCCCGAAGCGTCTGGAGTGGATCAGATCGGCTTCGCCGGCTGGGCTCCGCAGGAGCAAAAAGTCATCATCACCGATTTGCAGGCCGATATGCCCGCCGAAAAGGCGGGACTGAAGGAAGGCGACCAGATCATTGCCTTGGATGGGAAGCCGGTCCCGGCGCTCGCCGCCATGGTGCAGACTCTCGAAGTCACGAAAGACAAGCCGATCGCGCTCACGGTGATACGCGAAGGTCAGCAGAAGACCTTCACGGTACAACCGGTTCTCCTCGAGAAAAGGTATCGCATTGGCATCGAGAGCATGCCGATGAAAGTCAAAACCCTGCCTTTCGCGCAAGCCTTCAGTCTCTCGCTGCACGAAAACCAGCAGAATGCGCTGTTGATCTTGGAACTGATCAAGAAGATGGCCGAGCACAAGATTTCCGTGCGCTCGATTGAGGGCCCGATTCGCATCGGCCAGGCCGCAGGAGAAGCAGCTCGGCGCAAGGGGTGGACTCCGCTGATGCAGCTGACCGCAGCCATCAGCCTCAATCTCGGGATCTTCAACCTGCTGCCCATCCCCATCCTCGATGGAGGCGTGATTTTGTTCCTGGTGATCGAGGGCCTGATGCGGCGTGACATCAGCATGAACATCAAGGAACGCGTCTACCAGGCCGCATTCGTATTTCTCGTCCTTTTTGCGGTGATGGTCATCTGCAACGATCTGATGAAGACCATCCCTGGATTGGCAGATCGCCTGCCATAAACCGCAATTCAGACTTCCGTATGCCGGCGAGCCGCGACGATCAGAAGTCGCGGCTTGTTTTTGCCTCTGCCTCGCCTCAAAATCAGACGCAGTGGCTTCGCTTGCGGGTCAACCCGCAGTTGTGGCCAAATACCGCTTAGGTTCAATCCATGTAGAAAGGAAATCCTAGACATTATGACGGCACGGCGAGGTCTGCTCACATTAGCAGCGCTGATCCTGACGGTTGGGGTTAGCCTGCTTTCGGCCAAGGGGAATCCTGCGGAAGAGCCGGGGCAATCGTTTCTGGGGCGATGGGATCTGACACTGACGACTCCACAGCGTGAGTATCCCTCGTGGCTTGAGATCAGCCGGAAAAACGGGCAATGGCAAGCGCGGCTGGTCAGCCGGTGGGGGCACGCGCGGGTGCTTCCAAAGGTTGAAATTGCAGACGATCACATCACCTTCGTCTCGCCCAAAGAAGAAGAGGACAGGAATGACGACATGGTCTTCGAAGGCAAGCTGACAGGCGGGAAGCTGGAGGGAACGACCACCGCTCCGGATGGAACTCCATGGCAGTGGACGGGCGAGCGGGCGCCGGAACTGAAGAGAACGAAACCACCGAAATGGGAACAGGCGATCCGGCTGTTCGACGGCAAGGATCTAAGCGGGTGGATGCCAAGCGATCCGACGGCAGCCGCGAAATGGACCGTCGAAAATGGAACGCTGGTGAGTCCGGGCCACGGTCCCGAGCTGATCAGCGACTCGAAATTCGAGGATTTCAAGCTGCACATCGAATTCAATTGCGCGCGCGGATCGAATAGCGGTGTCTACCTGAGGGGGCGCTATGAGCTGCAGATCGAGGACGATCCGGAGCCCGAAGGTCCGACTATGCGCACCGGGGGCATTTACGGATTCCTTGCGCCGACGCCGGAACAGCCGCGGCGTCCGGGGGAGTGGCAGACCTACGACATCACCCTGCTGGGTCGGACGATCTCAGTTGCGCAGAATGGGCACACGATTATCGACAAGCAGGAGATACCCGGAATCACCGGCGGGGCACTGGATAGTCACGAGGGACTGCCCGGACCGATCTATCTGCAGGGGAGCGAGGCCGGGCACGTCGCCTTCCGGAACCTTGTGATTACGCCGGCAAAGTAGGCGGCCCTCGCCGTCGGCGCAAGCCCATGACTCGAGCGTTTCGTTGGACGTCTCCACCCGGCCTTGAAAAGCTGCCGCTTCAGGAGGTAGCAGCCTTCTTTGGGGGCCGAGGGCCAGGCTTTCGCACATGGTAAACTGGTAGTTCCAATGTCTACGATTGAGCGCAGAAAGACCGTTACGGCCGTGGTCGGCGGTGTGCGCGTCGGCTCGGATGCACCGGTTGTGGTGCAATCCATGACCAACACCGATACGGCTGATGTTGCGGCAACCGTCAAGCAGGTAGCCGACCTTGCCCGCACCGGCTCGGAACTGGTCCGAGTCACCGTCAATAACGACGATGCTGCCGCTGCCGTGCCCCGTATTGTCGAGCAACTCGACAGGCAGGGCGTGCGCGTGCCGATCATCGGCGACTTTCACTACAACGGTCACGTTCTGCTGACCAAATATCCCGACTGCGCGCGCGATCTCGCCAAGTACCGCATCAATCCCGGAAACGCCAGCATCGGCGCTAAAGGCGACAATAACTTCCGCACCATGATCGAGGTTGCGGTCAAGCACGACAAGCCGGTGCGGATCGGCGTGAACTGGGGGTCTCTCGATTCCACACTGCTGACCCGCATGATGGACGAGAATTCGAAGCTCGCCGAGCCCAAAGATGCACGTGAAGTCACCATGGAAGCCATGGTGGTGAGTGCATTGAATTCGGCGGAGCTTGCAGAAAAATACGGCTTGCGCTCCGATCAGATCATTCTCAGCGCAAAAGTCAGCGGTGTGCAAGACCTGATCGACGTTTATCGTTCGCTGGCTTCGCGTTGCCGGTATCCGCTGCACCTGGGACTAACAGAAGCCGGCATGGGCGCAAAGGGCGTCGTAGCCTCCAGCGCCGCCATGGGCGTTCTGTTGCAGGAAGGAATTGGCGATACCATCCGCGTCTCGCTGACGCCCGCTCCCGGCGGCGATCGCAGTGAAGAAGTCCGCGTCGCGCAGCAGATTCTGCAGTCGATGGGCATTCGCAGCTTTACGCCGCAAGTCACAGCCTGCCCCGGCTGCGGACGCACTACCAGCACCTTCTTTCAGGAGATGGCCGAGCAGATTCAATCCTATCTGCGCGAGCAGATGCCCACATGGAAAGGCCGCTACCTCGGCGTAGAGGAAATGAAACTCGCCGTGATGGGCTGTGTCGTGAACGGCCCCGGCGAATCAAAACATGCCAACATCGGCATCTCGCTGCCCGGTACCTTCGAAGAGCCGAAGGCGCCCGTCTATGTCGACGGACGTCTGTTCACCACTCTAAAGGGCGACCGCATCGTCGCGGAATTCATTGAAATCCTCGACGAGTATGTCGACTCCCATTACGCGACGAAGGAAGCGGCCAAAGAGGAAGTTCCAGCCAAGGTCTAGACTCGCCCGGAAGGTCTTCAGGGCCGCCCGCGACCCCCCGGGCTTGGCGGCCGTCTTATTGTCCCGTCAGCAGAAACAGCGGATATTGCAGCGGCAATTGGCCGCCGGTTCCAGGCGAGCCTGCGCCGTACGGCACATTCAGATCGTTGACCAGAGTGTCCGTCGTGTCGGTGCCCACGGTGATTGAACTGCTAACGGTGTTGATGATCGCGACCCAGCCTCCATCGCACATGCTGGCGTAGGCGCGGCTGCTGTCGGTGGCGGCCACGGCAAACATGCGGAAGCGCGCCGATGCGGGCGTATACGGCGTCACCGGCGCGCAGAATGTTACCGGAGCCACGGCGAACGGCTGCGTCGTTCCCGAAGCCGGAATCAGTGGGAACACGGTGGTCTTCAGCGTGAGTGTAGCGGCATCGAAGACGCTCATCTGCGGGATCACGCATCCCGGGGTGGTCTGGGTCGTGTCAGGACAGGTTGACGGACTTCCCGCCGAAGTCGCCGTGCCCGTCACATAGCTGGCAACGTAGAAGCGGCTGCCGTCGGGCAAGGCCGCAACCGAAACTGGTGTCACCGGACTGTACGTGCAGGTATAGCTCGCACAGTTGCTGGCCACGGACGAAACCGGCGGCGCCGCGACATCGACGGTGCCCATTAGGCTGGGTGGATCGGCCGTGGCGTTAAAAATGTAGACAGCTCCCGCCGTGGGGTTGGTCACATAGAGCCGGTTCCGGCTCTTGTCATAGAGAGCGAAGTTGGCGCCCGGCCCGCCCACCGATTGCGCGGAAAGAATGGTATTGGTGCTGGTCTGGATCGTATATAGCTTGCCGTCTCCCTGGGTCAGCACATACAGCCGTTGACCATCCTCCCGAAGCGCAGCCCAGATCGGCGTGTTGGGGATCGGTATCGTTGCCTGCGTGCTCAAATCGACTGGAGAGAGGTCGAGCAGAGTGTCATTTCCCTCATTGAGCACATAGAGATTCAACGTGTCCGGAGTCTCGATCATCGCCACCGGATGCGAGCCGGGCGCGAGATAAGCGATGTTGGTAATGGCGTTCGATGACACGCTGACGCTGGCCACTGAATCCGTGTTGGGAAGGTTGCAGCTCGGAGGGTTCTCCGTCCCATAGTTCGCGACGAAGACTGCGGTACTTTGCGAAGTCGCCACAAAGTCGGGAAGGTACGAACAGGAAATCGGGACAGTCGCATTCCCGCCCGAACTGGCGCCAAGTCCCGTCACCGAATCAACATATTGGACAGTGGTTCCGCTGACGAACGAGATTGAGAAGATTCCGTCGTAGCCGGCCACGCCAACGCTGGAAATCGAAATCAGAGCTCCGACTGCGGCATTCGGAAGCGAGGAACTCAAGGTCACGGTCACCAGATTGCCGGCCTCGGTGATTGCCGTGATGCCCGCAGTCTGGCCTGTATTGACGGTCGGCAGACTCACCGTGGTGGGCGAACCTAATCCGGTGGCGATGCCGCTGTCGGGAACGGGAGTAAATGCGGTAATGACATCGGAGTCCCCCTGGAACAAGCTGCCGGCGCTGGCCACAAAAACGCGCGAGTCGTTCGGAAGAATGGCGGCGTGCGTGGGGTTGACACCCATATTGGCCGCACCGATATCCGTGTCCCCGGAGACATCAATCTGCATCGCCGTTCCCAGGTTGAACGGCACATTGGAGTTCACCCCGAATACTTCGTGAAAGTTCCCCGGAGTCGGAGGAGTGGTATTCACGGGAAGGACAACGGGACGAAAGATATCGCCGCAGGATGCCCACAGCAGGATTGCCAGCGCTACCACGGCGAACTGGCCCACACGTCGCAGAATCATCGCCACCCCGAAGTCGAAGTTCTTAGAGCCTTAGAGACGGAAACGGTTATTGTAACGATTGCGGCGCCTTCACGCCAAGGGACTGGCTTTAAATCCGTCAGCAAGAATCAGGAGATGCCGGATGGTCTCCTCGGGGATGCCTGAACAAGACCCGGCTGGGATGTTCGCCAGAATACGAGCGCCGCCGGGTGGCGTACGCGGAACTCTCTTAGCGTCCGCGGCGTGACTTGGCGACAGCCGCGGCGGTCCGTTCCCCCCCTGCGGTGGCGGCGGGTTTCTTCTTGCCTTCCATCTGCGCCAGGCTCTGCTTCAACGCCGCCATCAGATCGACTACCGGCGCCAGCTTCTTCGGTTTCTCAACTTCCGCTACTTCTCCGCCTTCGAGCTTGGTCTCGATGAGTTGCTTCAGGTTTTCCTGGAAGGAATCCTTGTATTTTTCCGGATCCCACTCCGCCGCCAGCGCTTCGATCAACTGGTGGGCAACCTTCACTTCGGCGTCTTTCAGTTCCACGTCGGGCGCGCCGAAACCTTCGACTTTCTTCACTTCCTCCGCGTAATACATCGTGTGCAGCATCATTCCGCCCTGCGTCGGCCGCAGAAACACCGTGTACTCGCGGTTGTGCATGGTGATCTTGGCGATGGCGACGTATTCGCTCTCTTCGAGCGCTTTGGTCAGCAGCGCGTACGGCCGTCGCCCCGCCTCCTCCGGGAGCATGTAGTACGACGACTCGAAATAGACCGGATCCACTTCGCTCTCTTTGACGAACTCAAGGATCTCCATCGTCTTCGCAGTCTGGGGCTCGATCTTCTTGATCTCCTCCGGCTCAATAACGATGTATTCGTCTTTGCGGAACTCGTAGCCCTTCACAATGTCGCTGCGGTCGACAACCTGGCCGTCGGCCTGACAAACGTATTGCTGCTTCAGCCGCGACTTGTCGGGGCGGTGCAGCATGTTGAAGGAGATGCCCTGGCTGCGCGCGCCCGAGAACAGGCGCACTGGCATCGAAATGAGACCAAAGGTTAAGTGACCCGACCAGACTGACGATGGCATAGGTTCCCTCGCGAGCATCCGCAGGAGCCAACGGTAAAAGCCCCGTCTGCGGATGGAGAAGCTAAACCCCACAGCACACAGAGTTTAGCTCAGAACCGTGCTTGGATGCACCAAACCTCAGGCACGAGGAACCGAAATTCAAAGCCGGAGCGAATGGGGTCCGAGGAAGCTCGATACTAGGGATTGTAGTTAACGAGTCAGGTTCCCTGTTGTGGGTCGCTGAAAATCGCATGATTGCGGAAGCCAAGGTCGGCTCTCGCTCCGAGAAGCTTCAATTCTTGCACCCTTCCTTTGGCAAGAACATCTCTCAACTGTCCCGCGCCAAAGCAGTTGCGAAGAGGGGCTCCAAGGAGCATTCATGACCGATCTGCGTTTTCCTATCGGCAAGTTCCACTCGGAAGGCCCGCCCGACGAGCAGCAAAAGACGCTCTTTCTCCAGCAAATCGCTGATACTCCGGCCAATCTGCGCGCCGCAGTCAAGGGTCTCAGCGAGGTCCAACTCGGCACTGCCTACCGCCCAGGTGGTTGGACGGTCCGCCAGGTCGTCCATCATCTTCCAGACAGCCATCTGAACTCTTACATTCGCTTCAAGCTGGCTCTCACCGAAGATGAACCGACGATCAAGCCGTACGCCGAAGATCGCTGGGCCGAACTCGCCGATACCGGGAACACTCCAATTGGGGTTTCGGTGGCCTTGCTTGATTCTCTCCATGACCGCTGGGTGCACTTAATGCGGTCTTTGAGCCCAGCCGAGTGGAAGCGCTCCTTTCGGCATCCTGAACGTGGCGTCATGACGCTGGAAGAAACGTTGGCCCTCTATGCATGGCATGGCCGTCATCATGTGAGCCACATCACAAGCCTGCGTGAGCGTGAAGGCTGGTAGTGCTTGGGTACCTTTGTCCCCAGACCAGGAAAACTTCAGTCATCTTTTTCGCTTCCGGTCCGCCGGATAGCCTAACCGCAAGATGGAGATTCGTTGTCTAAAACTCCGCTCTTTGCTTGTGATGGCTCTGTTTCTTGCCGCCTCAGGCCTGGCGATAGCCCAGAACCAGCCAGCCCCAGCTTCCGATTCCGCGAGCCCGGCCGACAGTGGAGGCTCCCTGGCAGATGCCGCCCGCACCACTAAAACGCAGAAGGCCGCCCATGCCAAGAAAGTCTTCACCGATGAAGATATGGAAGCGACCGCAGGTCCGCTGCCGCGCCTCAGGATGGACGGCCCTGAAAACGCCGACGATGTCGTCCTTGCCATCACGAAATACAAGGGTTCCCACACGCCAGATCAGACGGAGCAGGCGGTTCGCATCTGGTACGAGCGCTACGACGACATGCTGGCGGCCGCCATCCAGGACAATCTCGACGTGCAGACCTTGCGCAACGCCAATACCAGTAACGGATACGACCTGTGCCAGGCGAGCCAGGACTACCAGCAGTGCTACAACCGGCAAATGGCGGAACAGCGCGGCGCAAGGAACGACCAGCTCCACATGGCGAACAACAGCAACCTGGAGGTGCGGATCCAGCACGCCTTCATGAAGGTCCGCAATGGTCTGATGCAGAACAACCTGCACTACGAGTGGTTCAAAATCCGCACCACCAACGGCATCGATACTTTCCGAATCGCCGTCAAGCTGCTACGTAATCCCAATCTTCCACAGGAAATAGCTCGCCGCTTCGCGCAGGACCGCGACGGCGCGTTGCCATTCGTCGTGCGGCCGTGAGTCGGGTCGGGGAGCAACATAGACCGGTCCGATCCCTTCATGCTCCAGCAGCTTGCGGATGCGGAAGACGTGGTAGGCGTCGCTGACCGCGACGCAACTGTGCAGGCCGTTTGCGCGCATGATCACGCCAATGCGCGACGCGGATTCCGCCGTATCCCGGCCCTGTGTCTCGGCGATCAGGCTACGCTCGGGAATTCCCCGGTGCATCAGGTAGTCGCGCCCGACGCCGCCTTCGCTGAACGTGGGATCGGCCGCCGCACCGCCGGTAGTGATGACCACAGGAGCCACTCCCCGCTGAAATAATTCGAATGCGTGATCTAATCGCGCCCTGAGCACCGGTGAGGGATGGCCGGAATATTCAGCCGCTCCAAACACGACGATGGCGTCGGCGCGATGTATCTCTTGAAGGGAAGAGGTGCGTACGATCTGAACCGAGGTGATCGCAAGAAACAGTGCGACTGCGGCTACCGCCAGAATCGCCAGACGAAGCCACCAGCGCTTTCGCGAGTGCTGGTTGGCATTGTCGTGAGTCATCCTTGGTTGCTAATCATCAGGGCAGCCGGGCTCAGGCGTTTGTTATCTTCCCTACCCATTGGTCAAGAAGCTCGTGATCTGATCGGAGGGAATCGCCCCTTCGCGGATGACCCGGCAACGGGCCGAGTCATCACTGAGATCAACAATTGTCGATGCGACGTCCCGGGGAGAAGTACCGCCATCGACAATGATGTTGATACGGCCATGCAGTTGATCGCGAACCTGCTCGGCGCTGGTGCACTCGGAAGCGCCGCTTAGGTTGGCGGAGGTCGCGGTGATCGGAATCGCCGCCGCCGTCACTACCGCCAGCGGGATTTTGGCATTCGGCACGCGCAAGGCGACGTTCCCGGTGTTCGCCGTGACCTTCAGCGGCAGCCGCGAGCCGGCCTGGACAATGATAGTCAGCGGCCCGGGCCAGAATTTTCTGGCCAACGCGTAGAACTCCTCGGGCAGCGGCTTTGCCAGTTCTTCCGCCTGGTCGATGCTCTCAATCAGCAACGATAGGGGTTTGTGACGCGAGCGGGTCTTGATCTCGTAGACCTTGTCGACGGCGCGAAGGTTGAAAGGATCAGCGGCCAAACCGTAAAACGTATCCGTCGGCATGCCCAGCACTTCACCGGATCGGATCTTATCGGCGGCATACTTCACCAAGGACGACTCGGGGCTCTCACTGTTGATTTTGACGATCTCGGCGCGCACAGCGCTTCCTTCCTGTTCGACTGCAGAGATTTATCGATAGTTCCTTGAAACCTATCATAATACGGCAAAAGGCTTTTCTGGATCAGGCGCAGAGTATCATGTGGCAACATCCGGTTAGAAAACCGCTGGGAGCAAGATGCCCTCGAAGACCGATCACTCAGGACAATCGCAACGGTTGCGGCGGATCGAAGGACGCCACAACGCGCTGGTGAAGGACCTGCGGCATGCATTCGCGTACGGCGAAGCCACCGAAGCGGGAGACTGCGCTATCGAAGGCGTGAGGATCATAGAAGAGGCGATCCGCAGCGGCCTGCGTTTTCGAGCGGCGATATTCAAAGAGTCGGCGCAGAATCTCGCCGAACGACTGCTGCCGCAGATCAGCTCTCACGCCGACACGCTGCTGCTGCCGGACAAACTGTTTGACGCAACCGTCCCCAGCGAAACACCACAGGGCGTCGCGGCGCTCGTGCGGCTCAAGGAGTTTTCGCTGGATGATGTCTTGGAACGGCTCCCTCTTGGACCGATTCTCGTGGTCGCTGGCCTGCAGGACCCGGGCAATCTCGGGACGATTCTCCGCTCTGCGGAGGCTTTTGGCAGTGCCGGAGTCGTCCTGGCAGAAGGCACAGTCAGCCCGCTCAACGCGAAGGTCATTCGGGCCTCAGCCGGATCGATATTTCGCCTTCCCGTGATCTTGGCGAAAAATCACGGCGGGCTCGAGGCGGTGCTCGAACGATTCCGTGCCCTCGCCGTCCGTCTCGTCGCCACCTCGTCGCACAAGGGCACAGCGCTTGACCAGGCAAATCTGACTGGACCACTGTCGCTCTTCATCGGCAGTGAAGGATCGGGCTTGTCCCGGTCTCTGATCGCGCAAGGCGATGAGACAATCGCGATTCCGCATTCTTCGCAAGTCGAGTCGTTGAATGCCGGAGTTGCCGCCAGCATTGTTCTCTACGAAACCGCACGGCAGCGGAGATGCTGAGCGGAGCGCCTCTCCATTTCTGGCTTCTCTGCTCCTAAGTCCCCGGATTCGCTGCCTTTCCCGGCGCTGATTTCCTGTGCAATTTTTCTCGGCCTGGCCATTCTTACACTGGTGGAAGAAGTCCCCTAAAACATCCCCCATGAAACGCTGTGCATCCCCTGAATTGTTGGAGTGAGGGTTGAACCATGAAAAACTCGATTGTCTCCCGCGTTTCTTCACTCAGAAGACTCTGTCTGAAATCGCTACTTCCCTGCCTCGCGGCCTCGTTGGCCTGGACAGGAGTGTCCGCCGCGGCCCAGGAGAAGCCTGCGGATACATCTCGCACACCGGGATGGGTCGTTATTCCGGTGGAAGAGTATCGCGTGCTTCGGGCGAAGGCATATCCCGTCGAACATGAGCCGGCGGGCCCGCCGGTGGATGCAACCTTGACTCGCGTCGACTACGACCTGCACGTGGAGGGCGATCTGGCCTCCGGACGCGCCAATCTCACCGTCGACGTTCTCAAAGATGGCTGGGTACGTGTCCCGGTACCGTCAGGATTGCTGGTCCGGGAGGCTCGTCTCGACGGAAAGCTGGTTTCGCTCGTGCCTTCGAGCCAGGGAAAGGGCGGTAGCCATCTGTCCGCCTTGCTCTCTCACGCAGGACGATCCGTGCTGCAGCTCGATGTGGACGTACCAATGCAATCCTCCGCTGGCGACGAAAGTATCTCTTTACCTTCCACAGACTCCGGTGTCACGCGGGCCGCAGTCGAGTTGCGGCGGCAAGGGGTCGACCTCCGGGTTACTGGCGGCCTCCTGGCTGAGAAATCTGAATCGCCGGGAGAAACCCGTTGGCTCGCCTATGGCAGCGGCAGCGGAGCTCTGATATTCAGTTGGCGGAGGAAGACCGAGGATCATCACGCGGACTTGCCTTTGCGGATGCGGGGATCGCTGACCCAACTCACCAGCCTCGCGGAAGATTCGGCTTCGGTCTACGCGGAAGCCAGCCTCAACGTGATTCAAGGTGCGGCGCGTGAGGTGCGGATCCAGTTGCCCGCGAACGTGACGATCAACCAGGTATCCGGCGCCCTGGTGGCCGACTGGGAGATGAAGAACGGCGAACTGGCGGTGACCTTCCTTGACCCGCTCGAGCATAGCGCACGCTTCGTCATCAATGGGGAAGCGCGCCTTCCGCGCGCCGGAGTGATCGATATCCCTCTGCTCCGCCTTCTCAACAGCGAGCGCGACGAAGGCGGCATCGCAGTCGAAGTGCTGGGCGCCGGCGAAATCAAGAGCCAAAAGGCTCAGGGACTGGAGGAGGCCGACGCCACCGACCTCGGAGAAACGATTGCCAGCAGGCAGTCACCGGCGCTGGTCGCGTATCGCGTGCGCCCGGGACCCGGTGGAACTGCTCGCTGGCTCAGTGTGAACATCGCCCGCTACGACCAGCAGGCAGTTCTCATGGCGAACATTGAAGAGGCGCGTTACCAGGTTCTCTTGAGCGCCGACGGAAAGGAACTGGTGCAGGCGCGCTATGCAGTGCGAAACAATCAACGGAATTTCGTGAAGGTTGCTCTGCCCCCGGGCTCGACCGTATGGAGCGCGTCCCTTGCGGGCAGGCCGGTTCGTCCGGGACAGGCTCCGGATGGCAGCCTTCTCTTGCCGCTGGAAAAATCCCGCGGCGCAGAGGACGCCCCTGCGTTTGTGGTCGAGATTCTTTATCTCGCCAAGGAAACAGCATGGAATGAGAAGGGCCAGGCAAGAATCACGCTGCCTGCTGTCGATCTTCCGATCTCGCGCACCGGCTTGCTGTTCTATTACCCGCCGTTATTCCGGGTAAGCGCGGCTCCGGGAACATTTCACGTCGAGCAATATGAGAATCCAGCCTCTGCCGCGTTAGCACCGCCAGCTTTACCCAATGCCGGCCCGGCTGGGGGACTCGCAGGTCCAATCGGCGGGCCAATACAAGCGCCGAAAGCGCTTGAGCGCCTGCAGGCATTCGACAAGCTCCAGAATGGAGAGGAACAGAACAAGAAAGACGAATCCACCAGAACTCTGCTGGATGCGTTCCGCGCGAAATCCAGCGGAGGAAGAGTGACCGGCATCCTGCCGGTCAACGTTGCTTTCCCTGAGTTTGGCGCTTCGATCTTTCTGGTTTCCGAGCTTACCAGCGAGGATCAGTCTCCGGCCGCCGAGTTCAATTTCCAGCGCGAGAAAAAGGGAGGTGTGCGATGAAAAACAACCTGTTCCTGTTGCTGTGGGCGTGCAGCCTGGTCCCGGCGCAAATCGGCGCAGCGCAGATTTCGATTCTGCCTTTGCCCAATGCCGGCAACGTGACCCTGACGCTAGACGAATACAACAAGTTGGTGGAGTTAGCTGCGAGACCGCCGAAAAACCCTGACATTGCGCCTCTTCCTTATGCGGTCGATCACGCCAACCTCAACCTGCGTGTCGAGAATGGCGCCGTACTGGGCACGGTCCAGCTTGACGGAGAAGTTCTGCGCAAAGGCGTGAGCCCGGTTCCACTCACGACAGGAATGACGATCCTCGACGCGCACCAGAGCGGGAAGGCTGTCCCGCTGGAGCAGGAAAATGGTACGGACACAGCGTTTCTGCCCGGACCGGGCGCGTTTTCCATCGATCTCGAAACCGGCTTGCCGGTCAGGATCGAAGCCGGGCGCGCCTCCTTTAGTCTTCCCGTGCCCGCGGCGGGCAGCGTGCAACTGGACCTGGTGATTCCCGGCGATCACACCTTCGCCAACGTCAGCCCCGGCATCATCACCAGCCGCAAGTCGGAGAGCGGTCATACCTTAATCGAGGCCACACTGGTGCCGGGACAGCCGGCCAACATCTGGTGGACGACCAGAGAGGTGACAGCTCCGGCCGTTCCGCACGAAGCGCGGTTTCTGGCGGACGAGAAGACGCTGGTGTCGATCAGCGAGTCCGAAATGCGGATCGCCGTTCTGGCCGAGGTCACAGTCGTGCAAGGCGCTCCTTCGCAGTTCGAAGTGCAGTTGCCGGAAGGATTCGAACTCACTGGCGCGACTGGCCCGACGCTGGACTCAACCGAGACGCATCCGAGGTCCCTCATTCTGAACGTCAACGCGCCTGCGCAGCGCTCGCATGAATTCCTGATTTCCATGGAGCGCTCCCTCGAAGGCGTAAAAGCCGAGGCTCCCTTTCTGAGTTTCAAAGGAGCGCAACGGGAAACGGGAGAGGTGCTGATTGAGGGGGCAGGCACGATGGAAATCACCGCCACCGAGGGAGGCGGACTCAAGCGCATGGATGTGAAGGAAGCCAATCCATACCTTCGCTCTCTCGCGCATTTTCCGCCCCAGGCCGCATTCCGCTATCACCGGCAAGCCGGCGAATCGCCGACGCTCGCGCTGTCATGGGTGCAATTCCCCGACAGCAGCGTGCTGGCAGCGGTGGCTGAGAACGCCGAAGTGACGACTCTCGTCACCGCCGAGGGCAAGTCGCTCACGCAAATCAGGCTGACGGTCAAGAATCAGGCCCAGCCATTCCTGAAAGTCGTACTGCCCCCCGGAGTGAATATCCTGTCGGCCGATGTTGGTGGCGAGCCGGTAAAGCCCGTGCAAGGCCCGGACGGCAGCCGTGTGCCCCTCCTGCGTCCGGGATTCCGTCCGAACGGTTCGTACCCGGTTTCGTTCGTCTTTCTCCACTCCGGCGCTCCATTCGCGAAAAAAGGTGGAGCCGAACTCAGTCTGCCGAATATGGACATCCCGATCAGCTTGCTCAGTTGGGAGATCTTCCTGCCCGAGCAATATAAAGTGAAGGACTTCGGAGGCGATGTGATCGCTGCCAGCCTGGTGCCTTCAACATTTCAGGAAGAAACAGCATACGCGCTGGCGAAGGAACGGGACGAACGAACTGTGAGCAATATGAACCTGGCCTTTCCCGGTCAGATGGGAGGTTATGTCATCGATCCAAGCGGCGCCGTTATCCCCAACGCGCGGGTCACAATCACCTCCGCGCAGACAGGCGAAACGCGCACGGCTATGACGGACTCCGAGGGGCGCTGGCTCGTGGCCGGCCTGGCATCCGGAGGCTATAAGGCACAAACCGATGTGGCTGGCTTTAAGACCGGTGTTTACAATCTGGCCTATGACTCCAACCGGCCTTCCATGTACCGATTTCGCATGGATATCGGCGCCGCAGCCGAGACAGTCACGGTCGAGGCTGTCGCGACGCAGGTAGACACCGAGTCCGAGGAACTGTCCCCCAACGGGCGCAACTACACACGACTTGTTCCGCTGGCCCCCGGAGCGGTGAGCACCAACAGCGCTCCTTCGGCGAATGTAGTCAACCTGCAACAACGTGTGGCAGGAGTTCTGCCCATAGCCATCGATGTACCGCGCGCCGGCACGTCTTTTGCCTTCGTGCGGCCGCTCGTGCTGGATGAGGAGACGAAAGTAACTTTTAGCTATAAGACCCGATAGCCGACCCTGGCGCCGGTCCGCGCCCGCGAAGAACCTCTGTGACTTCCCGATTTGGGAACATGGCATAGAATGTTCTTCGCGGGTATCCCCGATGAGCAGCGCTGGAGTAGGAAAAATAGAGAGCTGGAACGTAGACGCGTTGAAGGCATGGGAAGGCCACCTCGTCGATGGCAGATTCCCGCTTCGCCGGTTCGTCGGCAGTTCCGACCACAGCGCGGTGTTTCTCACCGAGCGTAATTCCTCACAGGCTGCCGTCAAATTGATTGCAGCGGGAGCAGAGGTTTCGGCTCAGCAACTCGCCCGCTGGCGCGCCGCAGCGCAGCTCTCGCACCCACATCTGCTGCGCATCTTCGAATCCGGCACTTGCCAGGTCAACGGCGTCTCCTGCCTGTATGCCGTGATGGAATTTGCCGACGAAGATCTGTCGCAAATTCTTCCGCAGAGAGCGCTGGCACCGCCAGAAGTCGGCGACATGCTTCCGCCTGTCCTCGACGCACTCTCATATCTGCACGCAAGGGGACTCGTGCACGGACGTGTCAAGCCGTCCAATATTCTGGCTGCCGGCGAACAGCTGAAGCTCTCCGCAGATCAGTTGCAACCTTCCGAAAACGGCTCCGGCCGAACGCGGCGTGATGTCTATGACGCGCCCGAGACGGCAACTGGAGTCGTTTCTCCGGCAGGAGATATGTGGTCGCTCGGCGCCACACTCCTGACGTGCCTGACACAAGAGGCGACTCTCGCTGCGGCGCCAGACGGCGACCCGGCTGTACCGAAGACGGTTCCCGAGCCGTTCCGCGGAATTGTCCGGGAGTGCCTGCACGTCGAGCCGAAACAGCGCTGCTCGATTGCGCAAATTCAGGCGCGGCTGCAGCCCCGCGCGCGCTCAGTTCCTGCCGACCCTGAGTCAATCCCAACTCGAGAATCGAGCGGCAAACGTCTTTCCATCGTCATAGTGACTCTCGCTGTCATTTTGGCGATTGCGATTGCTCTGGCCATCGCCCACTACCGGCGGAGGGCACCGTCGCCAGTTACAACCAGCGAGCCGGCCGCGGCGAAATCTACCCCCAACCCTAAGAGCATTTCAACCTCGGCGCCTGCCACGAAGCCCACAGCCAAGACGGCGGCGTCGGGTGGCGCAGTTCTCCGGCGGGTCTTGCCGGAAGTTCCGCAGAGTGCGCGGAACACAATCACAGGCAAGATCCGGGTCAGCGTGCGAGTGGAAGTCGATCCTTCGGGCAAAGTTACATCGGCCAGGCTTACTTCGCCCGGTCCGAGCAAGTATTTCGCCCGCCTGGCCCTGAAGGCGGCGCAGGATTGGGAGTTCTCTCCGCCCGAAGTGAGCGGCGAACCCGCCGCAAGCACCTGGACGCTCCGCTTCCGTTTTGGAAGAACCCGTACCGAGGTCTCTCCGGAGCGAGCAAAGCGTTAGTCGCCGCCCCGCTGGCGCAGTTTCCAGAGAATTTGCCGAACCATCCCGAGTAAGATTTTGGCATCCGTGGAACTGAGTCCCAGTCGCAGGATCAGGCTGCGAGTCTTCTTCTCGCACATTGCCTCGTTCCCCGGCTTCACGTATCCGCTCTGGTGCAAGCTTTCGAGCAGAACCTCGGTGATCTTCTCCACATCGCCGACATTGGCGTGCGGAGACTCCTCGGCGGAGCTGGAGGTCGGCGAACTCCGCGCGATTTCGTACAAGCAAACCGCTACTGCCTGCCCGAGATTCATCGAGATGTGACTCGCAGCGGTCGGGATATTGAGCAGCCAGTGACAGTAGCTGAAATCCTCATTCGTCAGCCCGGTTTTTTCCGAGCCGAACAGCAAAGCGACGCGGCCTGCCTGAAGATCGGATTGGATAGCGGCGCCGCTCTCCGCATCGAGCTGCCGCAAGGGATGCTTCAACGCACGGTTGCGGACGGCAGTCGTGCCGACGATAAGATTACAGTCGGCAGCGGCCTTGGCGACCGTGCCGAATTCTTCGGCATTCTTGAGGAGTTGAGACGCGCCCACCGCGGAACGCGCCTCGCGAAAGGCGATTGCGTAGGGATTCACCAGCCGCAATTGTCGCGCACCAAAATTACTCATAGCTCGCGCCGCTGCGCCGATATTGAGGGGATTCCGCGGCCGCACCAGGACGACAACCAGAGTTTCCAGATTTGAGTGGGCCAGCAAGGCGTCAATTCTACGACAAGGCGGCGCCATCTCGCGCAGCGCGTGAATGCGAAAAGGGCGTGCCCGAGAGCACGCCCTTCTGCCTCTGTTTTTCACTTTGGGTCGACTACAACAGCTCGTTTCCATTCATGCCAGCCGCACTGGCGCGATGGCTTCTAGCGATGGCCGCCGCCTCCGTGGCCTCCGCCACCAGAGTGGCCGCCACCACCACCGCTCGCATGTCCTCCCCCACCTCCGCTGTAATGGCCGCCGCCTCCACCGCCATAGGAACGTCCACCGCCGCCGAATCCTCCGCGCGGCGCGCTGTAGCTTGGAGCGCCGTGGTAGCCACCATAACCGCCTCCGTAGCTGGGACGTCCATAGTTTCCGCCGTAGCTCGGACGACCATAGCCGCCGTACGATGGACCTCGCACGATTGGCTGCCGCATATCGAGCTGCGGACGGGATCCACCCCGCCCGTACTCACCGCCGTAGCTTCCTCCTCCGTAACCACGGGAACCCATCGAACTGGGGGCTGTTCGATTCCAATAGCTCTGATTGCCACCGCGCGATGAATACGCGCCGGATGCTTCGCTGCGCGAAGGCGGCGTGAACGGACGGAATCCATCCCGCCCTGTGGTCGGTGCCGTTCTCATCGAACCCCGTGAGTTCTCGAAGCCACTCGTTCCAGACGGCCGCGTATTGCTGTTATTGGGCGGCGTGAATGGACGGAAGCCTGTGCTCGGCGCTGAACGTGTCGATCCGCGCGAGCCCTCAATACTGTTCGTTCCCGAAGGCCGCATGCTGTTGTTGCTCGGCGGCGAGAACGAGCGGAATCCGTTCCGGGTTCCATTCTGCCGCGTGTTTCCCGAATTGCGGAAGGCTGAGTTGGTCGCCTCGTGGGAGCCTTGGAATGCACCTGCGCTCGGTTTCCCGATCGAGCCTGCCGGATTTGAGCCCCGCGCCTCGAATCCTGCGTTCCGGCCTCCAGCCGAAATTGCCGAGATATGATCTTGCTGCATGCTCTGCCGCAGACCCGCCGTCTGCTGCTGGAAGGACTCTGGACGCGCCACGTTGTTATGCGCCGATCCGAAGAATCTCTCCGAGCCAGTGTTGTGGATCGTCGACGGAGCTGCCGCCCGCCCGCTGGCCGACAGACTTGCCCGCGTCGGTACGACCGGGAGATTCCCCGCCATCATGCGCGAGCCGTTGAACTGCGTTCGCGTCGCCGCCACCGCTGTCATGTGACCTGCGCCAAAGTGGCCTGCCCCGACCGTCGACATCCCGTGGAAGATGTGATTGTTGTGAATGTTCGCGACGTTCGAGAAACGCGTTCCGCCATGCAACGGAGCAAATCCACCGTAGTGACCAAAATGCTCGTAGGGACCGCGGAAGACACCGAAGCGCCCGCGATATCCACCCCACCACGGATGGAACCAGTCACACGGACCGATCGGAAGCCAGCCAAAGCCGCCCCAACCCCAGCCGCCCCATCCGAAGCCAAGGCCCGCACCCCAGCCCCATCCCCAAAAGGAGACGTAGGCAGGCGCCCAGAACGGGTTGTAGCCGCCCCACACCGGTCCAGGCCACCACGCCCAGGAACTGCCGTACCAGAACCAGCGCCCGTAGTGATACGGAGCCCAGCCCCACGGCTCGTATCCGACCCAGGTCCAGCCGTAATAGGGTTCCCAAACCCAGTCGCCGTCGCGATACGGAGCCCAACCGTCGGGCTCGTTCGGAACCCATACGTCGCCATAATCCGGAACATTCTGCCAGCGTCCGTAGGCATCAAGATCCTGCGTGCCCGTGTAGTAACGATTCGTGTGGTGCCAAGACTGCGCGTCGCGGATCATGTGATCCCGATCGGAGTTCCAGCGATCCCAGTCATCGCGGTCGGGAGCAGCGGAGATTTTGTATTGCGCATCGCTGGTCGTGCCGCGAACCGTCGCCATGTCTCCGGCGTGAACTTCGGTGCTTCCTTGCGGCGTTGCGATCTGCGCCTCCCCCTCACGCACGATCACCACCGTGTCGCCGTTCGGGCGGATCTCAATGCGGAACACACCGTCATGATGGGCGGGATGAACGGATACATTCGGAGTGTCAATTTCAGGTTCGGCCTGGCTATCCTTCGAAACCGTGTAGTTCGCCAAGCCCTGGCTCAGCTGAATCTGAATATCTTTCTTGGTAAGAGTTGTGATGTTGGCTTGCGAGTTCGGTCCCAAGCGGAGAGTATTGGCAAAATCGAGTTGCAGTTCGGTGCGTGAGTTGTCGCCGGTCGAGACCTTGTCACCGCCCATGACTGGCTGATTCAGCGTCGCCGCTGACCAGTCGCCGGCATCGCCGCGCTGCGTCGAGACGTTGCCATGAATCAAACTTACGCGCGCTACTCCCAAATCCGTCGTGGCCGGAGCCTCGCCGGATGGGCCGCCGGGCTGCGCTTCCGTCGGCTGAGAATTGTTCTGGTCCCCAGGCTGTACATCGGCCTGCCCCCCGGGCTGCTGGTCCGGCGATTGCTGCGCCCCAACCTCCATCGGAGAGCTCGGTTGCTCGGAGGGGCCCGAGCCTTCGTCCGTCGTCTGGGCCAGAGCGCTAATCGAGCATGCGCCCGCTACGGCCAGAACCAGAATTGCCAAATTCGTCAGGACTCTGCTTTTCATAACCCACCTCGTCGCGCCCAACCTGACTCTGTAAACCCGCTTCTCTCGAAATGCTCTCACCTGAAAAGAATGGCAACTCCCATGCCAAAGGGCACGAACGGAGCTGCCGGCGAGTTTCTTTGTTTTCAGGGAGATAACGGAGTGGCGGGAAAACTGAAATGGAGCTAGTCGCCCCAATTGGCCGCTCTCGGCCAGTAGTGGTGGTTTTCAGCCACCAGCCCGGTGGTAAGCGCTTTTGCCGCTAAGGTTCCTTTTCGCCCTCGTCGGCGATGCCGATCTTTGATAGCCGATAGCGGAGGGCATTGCGTGACAGTCCCAGCAAACGAGCTGCCTGGCTCTTGTTCCCATTCGCCCGCCGCAACGCTTCCTGCACCATCTCGTCCTCCCATTGTTCGAGCGTCATGCCTTCGGGCAGAAACGCTCCTGCGCCGTTCGCGGTCTTCGCCGGACGCACATCGAGATGGATGTCGGGCACCCCCAGCGTTTCGCCTTTGGCGAGAGCGCAGGCTCGCTCCACAATGTTCTGCAACTCGCGGACGTTTCCCGGCCAGTGATAGCCGACCAGAATCTGCATGGCCTCCGGCGTGATGCCTTCCACGACCTTGCCGGAGTCCGCGGCGAACCGCGAGATGAAGAGGTTCACCAGGTCAGGGATGTCTTCCTTGCGCTCGCGTAGCGGAGCGATATCAATCGGCACAACGTTCAAACGGTAGTAAAGGTCCTCGCGGAAAGTCCCCTGCTCCAGCGCCTCGCGTAAATCGCGATTGGTGGCCGCGATCAGCCGCACGTCGACCTTGATCGTCTTCGTGCCGCCCAACCGCTCGAACTCGCGCTCCTGCAAAACCCGCAATAACTTCACTTGCGTCGCCGGCGGAACATCTCCAATTTCGTCGAGAAACAGCGTGCCCTTATCCGCCAGCTCGAATTTTCCCGGCTTGCTCGCCGCCGCCCCGGTGAAGGCCCCCTTTTCGAAGCCGAACAGTTCACTCTCCAGCAAATTCTCCGGGATCGCGGTGCTGTTGATCTTGACAAAAGGCCCGGAGGCTCGACGCGACTTCTCGTGAATCGCCCGCGCGATCAGGTCCTTGCCTACGCCGCTTTCGCCCCCCAGGAGCACAGTGGCATTGGTCGGTGCGACCCGCTCAACGGTTGCGAGGACTTCCTGCATCTTCGCGCTGCGCGCGACCACGTTCGGATGGCTGAACCGCTTGCCCAGCGCCTGACGCAGTTCGCGATTTTCTTCCCGCAGCTTGCGGACGTCCAATTCTTTCTGGATGACCATCCGCATCTCAGCCAGGGAAAATGGCTTCAGCACATAATCGCTGGCCCCGGCCTTCATGGCTTCCACCGCGGTTTCAACACTGCCGAATGCCGTCATCACCACTACGGGCAAGGAGGCATTCTGCCGCTTGACCGCCTGCAGAAACTCGAGCCCGTTCATGCCGGGAAGTTTGAGGTCCGTCACAACCACGTCGATCGGGTTGTCGCGCAGCAGTTTCAGCCCGGTCTCCGCATCTCCTGCCGAAAAGGTGGCCAGGCCGTCTTCTCCGAGATTTAACTCGAGCAGACGGCGCATCTTCGCCTCATCCTCGACGATCAGAACGGATGCCATTTAGCGCGAATCCTCTGTGACTGATTCTTTCATGAGATCACCAGGTGTGCGGGTTGCGCGGCGGAAACAGGCGATTGACCAGCGATCGGGAAGAAGAGGACAAAGCGAGCCCCGGGCTTCTGCGCCGCTTCGCCCGGGTTTTCGATACGAATCGAGCCATGGTGCCCGTCCATAATCTTCGACACGATGGAAAGTCCCAGCCCAACGCCATCCTTCTTGGTGGTCACGAATGGATTGAAGATCTGTTCCTTCAGATCGGCTGGAATACCCGGCCCGGTATCCTCGATTCGGACCTCCACGCCGGCGCGTCCTCCCACGTCCGATTTTCTGATGTCGACGCGCAAGACGCCGCCCTCCGCGCTCATGGCATCGTAGGCATTCTGCACGATGTTGACCAGGGCCTGCTCCGATAAGCGTTCGTCCAGTGGCACTTGCGGCAAGTTCGCTTCGAATTCTCTTTCAACCTGCACCAACGGGCCGCTCCACAGCCTTGCCACGTCGTTGAGGGCGCGATCCACGACAACACCTATATCCTGAACCGTCAGATCTGCGTGAAGCGGGCGGGCAAAATCAAGAAATCGAGTGACCAGGTCGCTCAATCGGTTCGTCTCGCTCGATATGTAGCCAGCAAGCTCCGTGGCGAGCGGATTGGAATCCTTCAACTTCTGGCTCAGCATTTCTGCCGACCCTTTGATCACTCCCAGCGGATTGCGAATCTCATGGGCCAATCCGGCAGAGAGCTGGCCGAGAGCTGCGAGCCGTTCCGATCGCCGGGCCTCGGCCTGGGCCTGTTCCAGGCGCCGGTTGGTCTCCGCCAGCGTCTCGGCTAATTCCTGATAGCGCCGTGTCTGACGGCGGCTTTCGACCACGTACCGGTTCACTACCATCGCCGCCAGGAAGAAAAAGAGAATGCGGATCGCCAGCAGCCCGTAATCTGCCTCCGAGATCTCGTAAATCTGCATGGCGGGATAGAGGTATGAGCAATATGCGCCTGAGGCCAATGCCGTCCAGAACAGCGTCCCCCACGGACCGAAATATTCTGCCGCAGTGAGGATGGGCAGAAAGTAGATCGGATAGTAGTAGCTGTTGATGGCGATCTCGCCGGTGTGATCCACCAATAGCGTCGCCAGCGCGATCTTGAGAAGAACCAGGTACGCAGCTCCGCGGCGCGGCACGCGCACCGTGAGCCAGCCCTCGCCGAACTGAACCACGCCGAAACCAACCAGGATGAGTTGCTTGTGCCATTCTTCGATTGGCGGGAGAACGGCCAACCCCACGAGAAAGATCACCCACAAGACATCCATCCAGTTGATAGTGGGCTGCTTTCCTTCTGCAGTGGATTCGTCAGCGGTCATCGGCGCCAGATCATCCTTCGCAAACAACTACGCCGGGAGCGGTACTGCTCCCGGCGCCAGATTGATTTTGTTTCCAGTTCGCCAATCCATCTCAAGCGAACCCTATCACATCGAGAAGACGCTCGTCAGCGTTCTGTCACTTCTTCGGCGGTCGCTCCTGCTTCTGGGGCTCGGGCCGCGGCTGCGCCTGGACCGGGCGTTGTTGCGGGGGCGACGCCGGCCGCTGCTGCTGCCACTGATGAAACTTCTCTTGCTGTTGTATTTCCTGTTGCTGGTTGCGCTCCTGCACCGGAGGCGCCGGCCGCACCAGCGGGCTCGCTTCCGATGTCGGCCGCTGCGGTGAACGGACGTTGCCCTGATTCCGGTTCACGGGCTCAGCCGTTCGGTTCTCGGGCTCGTTTCGGTTCTCCGGCTGGACATTCCGGTTTTCCTGTTCGGGCGTTCCCTGTGCTTCAAAGGTGCGCGGTTGCGTATTGGGCTGCACTCGCACCTGGTTGTTTCCGGGCTGGGTGAATGGCCGGAAACCGTCCTGTCCCGATTGCTGCCCGGTTTGCGGGCGCATTTGCACCGGCTGCGCCGGGCCTGCGGGACGCACGAGTGACTGCTCGTTGAGATGACCACCCACGGCCGCCTGCCGCTGTTCGATGGAACGCGGCGGCCCGGCGGGAGTGCGGACTGCGACCACAGGCCTGCTGATCACCGCTGTCGGCGGTCTTACAGAAACTGGCCTCCCGACGCCCACGACGCTGGCTCGGATCGGCTCGGCAGCTACCGTACGAGTGATCGGCGCCGCGGCGACCTCCCGCGCGTCCACTCGCATAATGTTTTGCGCGACCGGCCGTGCATTCACAAAGGCATCGTGCGAGACCACTGTGACGCCACTCGCGACGTGCTGGTTAACGTATGTGATGTTCGTGGTCCGGTTGATCACGACGGTGTTGTAGACGTTGGTGACGCGGGTGACGTTCACCGTCGTATTGGTGATGTTCACGTTATTCACATAAGTGCGGCTCACCCGATATCCAGGGACATACACCTCTCCCGGCGCCAGCGGGAACCATCCCACTCCCACGCCAGCGGAAAAATGGAAGCCCGGACCGCCTCCGACGAAGGCCACCAATGCAGGGGCCCAAACCGGACGCACGACCACGGGTCCCGGCACCCAAAACCAGCCGCTATTCACGAAAGCCCAACGTCCGTAGTGGAAGGGAGCAAATCCCCACGGTTCGTCTTCGACCCAGGTCCATCCCCATGGGCCGACCCACACCCAATGTCCGAACCGATAGGGCGCCCATCCGGCCACGACGGCACGCGGACGCCAGCAGGGACCGTAGCCGGCCACGTAGCTCCAGTCGCCGTATTCGTCGAGATCTTCGTAGCCCGTCATCTCCCGCGACACATAGTTCGCGGAATCGTCCTGGTCTTCGCGTCCGTCGCGCTCAAAAGCCCAGTTGTCGAAGTCGTCCTGCTGCGGAAGTTGCTCCAGGTCGTAATCGAGATGATCGCTGCCGGTGAACCTCGCCGATTGGCCCGCGATCACGCTGTAGGTAAACCCGCCGCCGGTGACGCGGCCACGTCCATGCCAAACCGTAGTGATCGTCTGGCTGCCGTCCTGGCTCACATCCACACGGTAGGAGCCGGGCTGCAGCAGACTGAACGCGAGGTTCGGAGTGTCGACCTCGTAGGTGTCGTCGTCGTCCACATGGCGAACCCGCAGAATCAGCGATCCCTGGGCCAGGCGGACCTGCGTGGTGTGGTCGTCAAGAGTCAGAAAAGTAATGCCGGTCTTCTCGCCCAGGCGGATCGCCGCCGAGCCGACGTGCACTTCCGCCCGCGAATTCTCATCAGCCCAAAGATCGTCGCCGCTCACCAGCGGCCGGTTGGGAACGGCGGTGACCCAGTCGTCTTCCCCGGCGGGACGAAACGATACGGAACCTTGAGAGTAGTTGAGTCTGCCGACGCGGGTGGGAGGATCCTGCGTCTGATCGTCGGAATCGGCATCATCCTGCGCACTGGCGATCCTCGACGCCTGCAGTATAAAGGCACAGCTGAACAGCAGAAGCATCCACGTCCACAACTTGCGTGTTTTCATAAGCTCGCCCCTAAGAAGTAAAATCGCGTACGTTGATCTTACCTCTCACGCCATTAAACCCGATAGAGACGCTTTAGTTTCCGGGGGCACGGAAGTGCTTGGGCGCGGCATACTTGAGAACAAGCACACCGGACACGTTGCCAGCGCGAACCAGACTCGCGCGCCGATGCCGCGGAAACCCTGTGTGGTCGGCAGAGTCTCCGCAGCGCCCGGCTCAGTTCTTCAGCTTTGGCCTCTGACAGGCATCGACGATCTTGGTGGGATCGATGGCGTCTTTATCCACTTGCTCTTCCAGAATCTTTCCGTCTTTCCCGATCAGGAAGTTCACGCGGCGGGCAGCCTGGTATTCGTTTTTGTAGATTCCGTATTCGCGGGTGACTTTGCCTCCCCAATCGCTGAGCAAGGGGAAGGTCACACCAATCTGGTCGGCGAAGGCTTTGTTAGCGAAGGCACTATCCATGCTCACACCCAGGACCTGGGTGTCGGTAGCTTCCAGCTCTTTCAGATGCTGCTGGAAGTTTTTCATCTGCTGCGTTCAACCGCCGGTAAACGCGAAGATGTAAAACGCCAGTACGACGTTCTTCTTGCCGAGGAAGTCGCTCAGTTTGACAGGCTTCAGGCTGCCGCCGTCGAAGTAGTGCAGCGTGAAGTCGGGTGCCATATCGCCCACCTTCGGCATTTCCGGAGAAGCCTTTGCATCCTGGGCGAGCAGCGGAGATGTGGTCATCGCCAGCAGCAACGCCGCTGCCGCGATCACGAACCTTTTCTTTAGCATCGAACCCCTCCCACAGAGTCACTCCAGCATATCGCTGCGCGCTGGCCGGGTAAACCCCCCAGGTACCGGGATGCGAGGTTTCACATTGCCGAAACAGCTCACGAAACAGTACATTCTGTTCGGAGCGCACAGCACCTGGTCATACCGGCCCAGAAAGAAGCGATGAGCATATCCACGCTGAACGATATCTTTTTTGCTGCCGTCGAACGCAATCTCGATCGAGTGATGCTGCACCGGGAAGCGGGCGTGTGGCGCCCGATCAGTTCCCGTGAATTTGGGCAGCGCGTTGCGGCCACCGCTCTGACCCTGTGTAACTGGAATATCGCCCCGGGTGATCGCATCGCCATCCTGAGTGAGAACCGCCCGGAATGGTCGATCGCCGACATGGCCTCCCTGCTGCTCGGGGCGGTCACCGTTCCGCTCTATACGACTCTCACGGCGGAACAGACCGCTTTCGTCCTGCGCGATTCCGGCGCTCGAGTGATTTTTCTTTCTTCCGATCAGCATCTGCACAAAGTGCTTTCGATTCTCCCGGACACACAGATCGAGAAGATCATCGTCATGGACGACATCGCATTTACGGGAGACCTGGACGCTTTTGCCGGCCGGTGCATGACGATGAAGCAGATAAACACGGCGGAAGGCGATCTCGATGCCGGTCTCAAAGCCCGGGCGCGATCGATTGGTCCTGACGATCTGGCGACCATCGTCTACACCTCCGGCACCACGGGAACGTCCAAGGGAGCGATGCTGACGCATGGAAACATCGCCTCGAACCTGCTTTGCTCGCTGCTCGGATTCGGTATCAAACCAGGGCTGATCAGCATCTCCTTTCTTCCACTCTGTCACATCACCGCCCGGCACGTCGATTTCTCGATGCTCTATCACGGCGTCACGCTGGCGTATTGTCCGTTCATCGAGCGCTTGCAGGAGACGTTGCGGGAAGTGCGGCCCACGATCTTCGTGGCGGTGCCGCGCGTCTACGAAAAAATCTACATTCAAGCAGAGCAGAAGGCGCAAGGGTTTCCAAAGCAGCCAATCTTCGAATGGGCACAGTCTGTTGGCCGCCAGGCAAAACCAGAGATTCTTGCCGGAAGGGTTCCTGCTTCGGTGAAGTGGCGGCTGGCCAACAAGCTCGTCTTTTCCAAGCTGCGCGAGGGATTGGGCGGCCGCGTCGAGACATTTATTTCCGGCGGAGCGCCGCTCGGCCGTGAACTCGCCGAGTGGTACGCAAGCGTCGGCATCCGCATTCACGAAGGTTACGGTCTCACTGAGACTTCACCGGTGATTGCCGTCAACACGCCGGTCAATCACCGCATCGGCACCGTCGGCAAAATCCTGCCCAACCTCGAGGTGCGCATTGCCGAGGACGGCGAAATCCTGGTGCGCGGCCCATCGGTATTCAAGGGTTACTGGAATCGTCCCGAAGAAACCAACGCCGCGCTCCAGGACGGCTGGTTCAAGACCGGGGACATCGGCAACATCGACGCCGACGGGTATTTGTCGGTCACCGACCGCAAGAAGGATCTGATCAAAACTTCAGGAGGCAAATTCATTGCGCCGCAGCCCATCGAGAACTCGCTCAAGCTGAATGCGTTGATCGGGGCAGCAGCCATCCTGGGCGATAGAAGAAAATTCCCCGCCGTTCTGGTGTCGCCCAATTTTGTCTTGCTCGAAGACTGGGCTCGAAGCAATGGAATCGGCTTCTCCTCGCGGGCAGAGCTCGTTGCCGACCCCAGGGTGCAGGCCCTTTACGAGAGCATCGTCGAGAGCATCAATCGGAATCTGGCTCGTTTCGAGAAACTGAAGCGCGTGCTGCTGGTAGCTGATGAATTCACCTCCGACAACGGCGTGCTGACGCCCACGCTGAAACTTCGCCGCCGCGTCATCGAAGAGCGTTATCGCAAGCAGATCGATGAGCTATACGCACAGGCAGAAACCGCCCACATCACCTAGCCCATAAGACCGCTACCAATCTCGGGATGCCCGGGAGGATCCCTCTTCATCGGGTATGACAAGTTTCCTCCACAACCAAGACCACGGCAGGCAAGTCCGGCTAGGTTGCGCTGGCTTACATCCAAGCGCGCGTGTCCTGCGGTATACTCGCGGGTTCCTGAAAAGCGTCTAGAGTCGGCTTTGCGCGGTGCATTAAAGCCAGCCAAGGCCGAGCTGAGATCGTTCCCCGGTTCTGATCTCTGCTGGCATTTAAATTCAATCGCAGGAGAGAGTGTGTGCGTTTAATTCCGCACGACGCGAAATTCTTTGAGCTTTTCGCCGAACTGTCGGGCTACCTGACCGATGGAGCCAAGCTGGTCCGCAGTATTCTGGAGGACCCCCAGGACCTGAGCATGCGTGTCGAGCAAGTTCAGGCCATCGAGCACAAGGGCGACCGAGCCACTCACGGAATTATTACCAAGCTCAATCAGAGCTTCATTACTCCCTTTGACCGTGAAGACATTCATAAGCTGGCATCCTCTCTGGATGATGTCCTCGATTTCACCAATGCCGCCGCCACTCGTCTGGTGGTCTACAAGATTTCCGATCCGCCTCCGGCGGCCGCCGAACTCGCAGGGTTGATTGTTCTGCAGAGCGAGGAACTGGCGCGCGGCGTCTCGCTTCTCGAGAAAAACGGCCCAGTGATGAAACACTGTGATGAAGTCAACCGCCTTGAGGATGAAGCTGATCACGTCAGCCGAAGGGCGATCGGGGCTCTGTTCGAGAGTGAAAAAGATCCGATTCGCCTTATCAAGATCAAGGAACTCTATGAAGTTCTGGAAATGGCCACCGACAAGGCGGAGGATGCAGCCAATGTTCTCGAGGCCATTGTTCTGAAGAGCGCTTAGTCGACCGGCGCTGGTTCTGCTTTCACCGTTAGTGCAACTTTCAGGAGGCCCCGCTCTCGGTGCATACCGACGTCCTGCTCGTTCTGATAACGATCCTGGTAGCTCTCATCTTCGATTTCGTGAATGGTTTTCACGACTCGGCCAACAGCATTGCCACCGTCGTCTCGACCCGAGTTCTGTCTCCCCGGCTCGCCGTGCTGTGGGCTGCTGCGTTTAACTTTCTGGCCGCCTTCTTCCTCGGCACTGCCGTAGCCAAAACCATCGGCAGCGGAATGATCCGGCTCGAATTCGTCGATCAGTACGTGGTTCTGGCCGGGCTTTTTGGCGCCATCCTTTGGGACCTGTTGACCTGGTGGTGGGGATTGCCGACGTCTTCGTCGCATGCCCTCATCGGCGGCTACGGCGGAGCGGCGATGGCCAACGCCTTCCTGCGTCATGGCACGAATTCTGTTTTCTCGGTCATCATCGCTCAGGGCTGGTACAAAACACTGATCTTCATTGTCGTGGCGCCAGTCATCGGCCTGATTCTCGGCTTCATTTTCATGCTGTCGGTCTACTGGATTTTCCGCCGCTCCGCGCCGCAGTCGGTCGATCGCCTCTTCCGCAAACTGCAACTGCTCTCAGCGGCAGCGTACAGCCTGGGACACGGTGCAAATGACGCACAGAAGACGATGGGGATTATCGCCGGAGCTCTGTACACCGGCGGATTCTTGAGCAAATCCGACATGCTGGGGAGTTGGGGCCGGTTGCACTGGCCCATCATCCTCGCCGCGCACGCCGCCATCGCTGCCGGGACTTATCTTGGCGGCTGGCGCATCGTGAAAACCATGGGCCAGAAAATCACCAAGCTCAAACCCGTGGGCGGGTTCTGTGCGGAAACCGCGGGCGCCATCACCTTGTTTGCCACAGCCCTAGCCGGGATTCCCGTCAGCACAACGCACACTATCACGGGAGCCATTGTGGGCGTCGGGGCCGTTCACCGCCTGTCCGCGGTGCGCTGGGGCGTTGCCGGACGCATCGTCTGGGCATGGCTCCTCACCATTCCCGCCGCGGCATTGATCGCCGCCCTATCCTTCACCCTCATGAACAAGCTGTCCTGATCCGACCTGCCCCGCAATGCTTTCGCCCCGCTTTTCATTACAATAGACGCATGTCGGACTCATTGATCATTGCTGGACGTCCCTTCCGCTCCCGGCTGATCGTTGGCACGGGAAAATACAAATCGTTTCAAGAGACTGCCCGGGCGCTCGAAGCCAGCGGCGCTGAAATGGTTACGGTTGCCGTTCGCCGGGTCAATCTCGATCGCAGCAAGGAATCGCTGCTCGACTACATCGATCCCAAGAAGTACTTTCTGCTGCCGAACACCGCGGGCTGTTACACGGCGGATGAAGCGATTCGCGCCGCTCGGCTCAGCCGCGAAGTCGGGCTGTCGGATTGGGTCAAACTCGAGGTCATCGGCGACCAAGCTACGCTCTATCCCGATGTGCAAGCCACGCTCGAAGCCACGCGCCTGCTGGTCAAGGAAGGGTTCACGGTTCTTCCCTACACTTCCGACGACATCGTGGTGGCAAAACGGCTGATCGACGCGGGTGCGGCGACCATCATGCCGCTGGGCGCTCCCATCGGCAGCGGGATGGGCATTCAGAATGTGGCTAACATTCGCATTCTGCGCGAGATGATTTCGGGGATTCCGCTCATCGTCGACGCCGGAGTCGGCACTGCCTCCGATGCCGCCATCGCCATGGAACTGGGTGCGGACGCCGTGCTGATGAATACCGGAATTGCCAACGCACAGGATCCGGCGCTGATGGCCGAAGCTATGAAGCATGGCGTCCTCGCCGGACGCCAGGCTTATCTCTCCGGCCGTATGCCGAAAAAACTGTATGCGACCGCCAGTTCGCCGCTCGAAGGAGTGGTGCGGTAGGCGAGCTTTTGCAGAGCCAACGTCTCCTCTCACCCCAACTTCCGCAAACAAATAGGGCGGCCCGCAAGCCGCCCTGGATTCCGCTTAGAGACTCCGCGCTTACAGCATCTTCATGCTGTCGACGTGAATGGAATCTCCTTTCACTTCGCCGGTCGCGGCGATGTGATGTCCTTCATGTCCCTTCAGCGCCTCGGGATTCTCCACCATCAGCACTTTCTGGTCGCCATCGGTGACGATGACCATCTTGGCGCCCGCGGCCAGGCACTTCTTCGTGCAAGCTTCCGCAGCCGCGCTGGCACCCTTCGCCCCGCACTTATCGTCTGTGACCCAGCCTTTGACCGTCGCGCTCTTCCCCATGTCATCGAATGCCATCGCCGACAGGGCGAGCACAAATGTTACTGCAAGCAAGATGACCAGCACTTTTCTCATGGCCATTCCTTCTCCTTTTTTGCAATTCAGATTGCGGCCCCACGCCGCAAGTTGATAGACCGCGAAGAAAGGCCACCCGAACCGCCCAATCTCCGCGCGAGTCCTGTTGAGGCAGAGGAACTATACCACAGGGGGCTGGCAGAGGTTGTCACTGCGGTGGAGGGTTCTTACTCGGAGGTTGCACTGGGCGAAATGTCGAGCACTATTTCTTCGCAGATCGGTTCTCGGGCGGGGCCGGTTTTGGCGATGCTGGCGGAACGTAGACATACTCCCCCGGCCGGGCATATCCCATCTGTTCACGCGCTTCTTTCTCGATCGCCTCCTGATCGCTCTTCAGACTCTCGATCTGCTGCCGGTAGCGGTCGTTTTCCTGCTGTTCTTCCGCAATCTGTTTGCGCAGACCTTGGTACTCGGCGCGTTTCTGACGGTACATGATCATCCCATTCGCGCCAAACATCGCGTGGAGAAATAGCGATGCCGCCAGCGCAAACACAACCACCGTCGCAATCCGGTGGCGATGGTTATAAAAGCGCTTCGCGAAGGGCCGGATTCGCTCAATCCAGCTCGCGGCCAATGCTTCCGCCTGGGGAGCGTGCTCCGCAACCACGCGCAAGCCGTCTTCCGGCCGCGGAAAGCGGGCGATCCTGGCCAACGGTTTCTTGAATGATACCTTCACTAATGGTCAGTAACTTACTGTGAACACTGGATATTCCCGTCGCACCAACGACACCTCAAGCGTTCGGCCCACTGCGGTGAAAGTGCCGCGACCTTCCAGTGAACGTCCCCTATAGCAGCGGCGTCAATCAGAAGTTATGCCGAGCTCACAAAGGCGAACCAAGCTGGTTACTCAGCGCCCTTGGAGTTGACGAAGTTCTGTGTCGCAGATTATGGATAGCTCCCATGACTGACAAACGAATCGCACTGACGACCGCAAGTTCCGAAGAGGAAGCGCGCAAGATTGCAGGCCACCTGGTGGAGCGCTATTTGGCAGCTTGCGTAAACATCGTTCCCCAGGTGGAGTCGGTCTATCGCTGGGAGGGCAAACTAGAATCGAGCCACGAATTCCTGCTCCTGATTAAAACTGACGTCGATCGATTTCCTCTGGTGCGCGATGCCATCCGCGAGCTGCATTCCTACCAACTGCCGGAGTGCATCGCCCTTCCCGTGGACGATGGCAGTCCGGAATATCTGGATTGGATCGAGCAGTCTTTGAAAAGCTGAGAGATCGGAGCCCAAGGAGAGAAGAGCGGCTTAAGTTGCCCGTCCCCGCAAGTTCAAACGCCAGTAGTCGAGCAAAAACGGTGGATCATCTCCAGCCGCCTGCTCGGTGAGTAACGCGATGAATTCGGTTCGGGCGGCTTCCGAAGGAATCCTCTCCAGGTGCCGATGGAAAACAATGTTGCGGATAAACTCGGCGAATTGTCCTTCACCATCCAGAACTGTCGGCGCGGCCTCGGCGGAGGTTTCAATCTCCACGAAACCGACGCGCCGCAACGCATCTGCCGCTGTAGGGGCATCATGGTAGGTCCAGGGTTCGCTAAAACCAACAAAGAATCCCGCAAACCTTCGATCTTTCATTAAGGCATGCGCGCGCTGGCGTAGCCGCTCCAGGTTTGGACCACCGCCGCACTGCGCCTCGAGCCATCCGCCCGGAAGCAGGGCCCGGCTTAGGCTGGCGAAGAGATGGTCATGGTCGAGGACCCAGTGGAAGGCTGCCGTGCTTACGATAACGTCAAACGCGCGATCAAACGGAAGGTACAGCAAATCGCACGCCACAAGACTGACGCGCAAGCCAAACTGCGCCAGATGTTCGCGTGCAGACCGCAGCATATTCTGCGATAGATCCACGCCAACCACCCGCCCGCGCGGAAGAGCCTCCAGAAGATCAGCCGTGAGCCGGCCGGTGCCACAGCCAGCGTCCAAAGCAAGTTCATCGCCGCGCAAGCGCAGCCGTCCGAGCACTTTTTTGCCCCAGCTCACCTGCGGCGCGGACAACCGGTGATAGACCGCGGAGTTCCACTCGCGTTGGGACTGTTGCTTTTCCGGCACAAGGTCCTTCGGCAAGAGCTGTGGGTTCAGGCCTCGTGCCGGAACATCCGGCGAATACTTATCTGGCACGTCTATACGGCGCTCAATGCCTGATCGAGGTCGTCGAGAATGTCGTCCACGTCTTCGATCCCGACGGAAATGCGCACCATGCCGTCGGTAATTCCGATTGCGGCACGGCCTTTGGCTCCGAGCCCGGCATGCGTCATGGTCGCAGGATGCGAAATCAGCGTCTCCACTCCGCCCAGCGATTCTCCCAGAGAGCACACGCGCAACTTCTTCAGCATCCGGTTCGCGTTCTTGAGGTTACCGGTTTCGAATGTGATCATCGATCCGAACCCGCGCATCTGCCGCTTGGCCAGGGCATGTTGCGGATGACTCGTAAGCCCTGGATAAAAGACCGCCTTTACCCTTGGGTGCTTCGCCAGAGAGTCCGCGACAATCCGGCCGCTGCGGTCATGAATTTCCATACGCGCGGCAAGAGTCTTGACGCCTCGAAGTACCAGCCAGCATTCGAAGGGAGACAGAATCGCTCCTACCGCCTTCTGCAGGAATGCCAGTTTCTCCGCGTCCTCTGGCTTGGCGCAGACCACGACTCCGCCGAGGCCGTCGCTATGGCCATTCAGGAATTTCGTGGTCGAGTGCACAACCATATCGGCGCCCAGCGCAAGCGGTTGCTGGAAATAGGGAGACATAAACGTGTTGTCGACGACCAGCGCGACCTTCTTGCGGCGGCAGATCGCGCTGATGGCCGGAAGATCGCTGAGCCGCATCAACGGATTGGTCGGCGTTTCCACATACACCATGCGCGTGTTCTTGCGTACCGAGCGCTCGACGTTGGCGGCGTCAGTGGTGTCGATGTAGGAGAACTCCAGCCCGAAGTCCGCCATCACCTGGTTGAAAAGCCGCGGAGTCCCTCCATAAAGATCGTTGCCGCAGAGCACGTGATCGCCGGATTTGAGCATGCTGACAATCGCATGAATGGCCGCCATGCCGCTCGAGAAAACCCGGGCTGCGACTCCGCTTTCGAGCGCTGCCAGATTCTCCTCAAGGCGCGTTCGCGTGGGATTGGACACGCGCGAGTACTCGTATCCTTTATGCTCGCCAATTCCCTGCTGCACGTAGGTAGATGTCGGATAAATTGGCACCGCGACCGCACCGGTAAGAGGATCCGGCTCCTGGCCGGAATGGATGGCGCGCGTGGCAAAGCCAAGCTCTTTCATTCTTTTCATCGATTCCCCATCCGCAGAATCTGCGGGATCAGATACCGCCTTCAAAAATCTTCTTTGACAAATAACGCTCAGCCGAGTCCGGAATGATGGTGACGACCCGCTTCCCTGCTCCCAGACGTTCGGCAATCTTCAAAGCAGCGAAAACCGCTGCCCCGCCGCTGGAACCGGCCAGAACGCCTTCCTTCGCGGCCAACTGCTTCACCGTGTTGAATGCTTCGTCGTCGTGGACCATGATCACTTCATCGCAGACTCCGCGATCAAAAGTCTTGGGAATGAAACTCACGCCAATCCCTTCGACTTTGTGCGGCCCTGGCTCCCCGCCGCAGAGAATCGATCCCTGCGTTTCGACCGCCGCAGTCAGAACATGCGGGAGGCGCTCCTTGATAAAACGCGCAACCCCGGTGAACGTGCCGCAAGTGCCGCAGCCGATCACAACCGCATCAAGTTTCCCGCCCATCTGCTCGAAGATCTCGCGGGCCGTTGTTTCGTAGTGATAATCCGGATTCGCGGGATTCTCGAACTGGCCGGCCATAAACGCAGTTGGATTACCGGCGACTAGCTCTTTCGCCCGCCGGATTGCGCCCGCCATTCCCTCGGCATCAGGGGTGCGAGTCACCTCCGCCCCCAGGGCCCGCATGATCATGACTTTTTCCTGCGAGAAATTTTCCGGCACGAAGAGCTTCACCCGGTATCCGCGATTCACGCCGATGAGCGCCAGGCCGATACCCGTGTTGCCCGCAGTTGCCTCGACGATGGTGCTCCCCGGAGCCAGTTTCCCGTCCTGCTCGGCGCGCCGGATGATCCCAATCGCAGCGCGGTCCTTTACGCTGCCTCCTGGATTCAGGTACTCCAGCTTGGCAAACACCCCGGCCGATCCGGCTGGAATAATGTGCTTCAACTGCAGGATGGGAGTCTCACCGACCAGCTTGGTTATGTCGTCGACGACTCGCAGGCGGGGCATTTCGGAAGTTTTCGCAGGCACCTTACAGGGTACGAAGATAGGTTGGAATCGTCAATTGCCGATCCACGAACCCCCGATAGCGACATGGTTGCGGATATAATGGCGCCCACCTCCAAGGGGAAAGGGGTTCCATGCGAAGTCTGGCTGCAGTGTTGCTCATTGTCAATCTGATCTGTCCGTCTTTCACTTTCGCCGCCGAGGATGCGAGCTTAACGGGCTATTCGCCGACCTCGAGCGCGACCGAGCGCGAGTGGGAAACAAAATTCCGCGCGGTGCCGGACCCCGCCAACCTGCGCGAGCATATGCAGCACCTGAGCGCGCGTCCGCATCATGTTGGATCGCCGTACGACAAAGACAATGCCGAGTGGATCCTGGCGCGTTTCAAGCAATGGGGCTTCGACGCCCACATCGAACGGTTCGACGTTCTCTTTCCCACCCCGAAGGTGCGTGTGCTGGAGATGGTCGAGCCTACGAAATTTACTGCCAAACTGGAAGAGCCGGCCATCGCCATCGATCCGACCTCGAATCAGAAGTCGGAGCAGCTCCCGACCTATAACGCGTATTCGATTGACGGCGACGTCACGGCGCCGCTGGTATTTGTGAATTACGGACTTCCCGAGGACTATGAACAACTTGACCGCCTGGGCGTTTCGGTCAAGGGCGCAATCGTCATCGCCAAGTACTACCACTCATGGCGTGGAGTGAAACCAAAGGTCGCGGCCGAGCACGGCGCCATCGGATGCCTGATCTACTCCGAGCCCAAAGATGACGGCTACAGCGTCGACAATGTCTTCCCGCAGGGGCCGATGCGAAATCCCGACGGAGTGCAGCGCGGCAGCGTCATGGATTTTGCCTCGGCGAGCCCGGGAGATCCTCTCACGCCCGGAGTAGGCGCAACACCCGAGGCCAAGCGTCTGGCGCTTAAGGATGCGAAGAGCCTCACCAAGATTCCGGTCCTGCCGATTTCGTACGGCGACGCACAGCCGCTTCTTGCCGCGCTGACGGGCCCCATGGCACCGGAAGCATGGCGGGGCACGTTGCCTATTCCGTATCACGTCGGACCTGGGCCGGCGAAGGTGCACCTGAAACTCGAATTCAACTGGGACATCAAGCCCGTCTACGACGTGATCGCTAAGATTCCGGGCAGCGTGGCGCCGGACGAGTGGATCATTCGCGGCAATCACCACGATGCCTGGGTGAACGGCGCCGAAGATCCCGTTTCCGGCCAGGCCGCCCTTCTGGAAGAGGCGCGCGCTTTCGGGGAGTTGCTCAAGCAGGGTTGGAAGCCGCGGCGAACCATCATTTACGCAGCGTGGGATGGCGAAGAACCAATGCTTTTGGGTTCCACGGAGTGGGCCGAGGAACATGCCGCCGAATTGCGGCAGCACGCTGCGGTTTATATCAATAGCGATGGCAATGATCGAGGACTCCTCAGCATGGGCGGATCCCACAGTCTGGAGCACTTCATCAACGGAGTCGCTCGCGACATTGAAGATCCGGAAACTGCGATGACCGTCTGGCAACGGTTGCAGTTATCGAGGATTGCCGACGCCGATTCGGCCGACGAGCGCAAGGAATTGCGGCAACGCGCTGATCTGCGTATCGACGCTCTCGGTTCGGGCACCGACTTCACCGCATTTCTGGATCACCTTGGAATTGCCACTCTCGATCTCGGCTATAGCGGAGAAGACGATCAGGGAATCTATCACTCGATCTACGACGATTTCTATTGGTACACCCATTTCTCCGACACCAATTTCGTGTACGGGAGAGCCCTGTCGCAGACCGCCGGTACCACGGTGATGCGGCTGGCAGATGCGGAGGTCTTGCCCTTTGACTTCGTCAACTTCGCCGACACCATCCAGAAATACACCAAGGACTTGCAGAAGCTTCTCGCTGACAAGCAGGAGGAAATTCGGGAACGTGATCAGGAACTGGACGAGGGCGTCTTCAAAGCGACGTTGGACCCGCGTCGTCCGACAGTCGCGCCGCCACGCGAAGAAGTGCCTCCACATCTGAACTTCGCCCCTTTGCAGAATGCGGCGGACGCCTTAACCCACAGCGCCGAACTCTATCAACAAGCCCTTCAGCACACGCAATCGGCACTCAGCCAGGAGGACGCGCAATGGCTCGATGCCCTCAATCAGCAACTTATCGACAGCGAGCGCAAGCTGACGAATGATGACGGACTGCCCCGCCGCCCCTGGTACAAACACTTGATCTACGCCCCCGGTGTTTACAGCGGCTACGGAGTGAAAACCATTCCCGGCGTGCGGGAAGGGATTGAACAGAAGAAATACGCCGAGGCGGATGAAGAGATTGCGCGAGTCGCCAAGGCGCTGCAGGATGAAACGGCGTTGATTGATGCCGCCACGCAGAAATTGGCACGCGCGGCGCACTAGAAACGACGAATCATTTGCCGGCCCCGGCGGACGGCTGCGCGGTCGCATAGTACCCGCTTTTTGTGCGCACCGTCAGCTTACCGTAGCCTTTGGCCTTGGCTTCGACGCGGACCTGCCGGAAGCCACCCTCATTCTTGGGTGTCGTCGGCTTGTATCCGATCGCATATTGATTGCGGATATCGCGGGCGATCGTGCTGCTGATCTCATCCACTTCGTCCAGCGTCTTCGGGAAAAACGCGATGCCCCCAGTGCGCTCGGCAATAATCTCCAGCGCTCGTTTCGCCCGCTTGGGATGCTCCTCTTCGCCGAGGATGCCGATGGCGTACACCTGCGGGCTGTTCTCTTCCTGCAGCTGCTTGACCGCCTGTTCAAGCGTCTCGGTGCTCTCGTTGTCCTCGCCGTCGGTCACGACGAACAGCACTTTCTTTTCCAGACGGCCGTATTGTTTCAGATGATCCGCCGAAGCCACAATGGCGTCATAGAGCGCTGTTCCTCCACGGGTATCGATCTTTTCCAGAGCTTCCTTCAGTTTGAGCAGGTTGTTGGTGAAATCCTGATCGAGGTAGTACTCGTCGTTAAAGTTCACCACAAAGACTTCGTCCTGCGGATTGCTGGAACGCACGAGATTGAGGGCGGCCTGATTGACTTTGTTCCGCTTCTCGCGCATCGATCCGGAGTTATCGATGACAATGCCCATCGCCACGGGAATATCGATGTGGTGGAACGAAATGATTTTCTGCGGCTTGTTGTCTTCGTACACGCTAAACGCATCGCGGCCGAGGTTGGTCACGATGTGGTGATGGCCGTCCACAACCGTCGCGTGCAGCATCACCTCGTCCACATCTTTGCGAAAGACGAAGACGCCCTGGTCATCGACGCTCTGGCTGTCGTTGGCTTGCGTCTGGGCACTGGAACTCGAGCTGGCGGCGGAAGAGCCGGTGGATTGCGCCGCGGCACCCTGGACGATGGAAAGAGTGGCGGACTGCCGGTCCGCCCAGATCACAACCGAGAGAAAAAGCAGAATTCTCGCAACGCTATTCCGCAGGCGCGTAATATCCCATCCTGGCATACACCCGTAGAGGCGGCAGTCCTTTCGGCGGCAACAGCTTTACTTTTATCTTACGCCATTTCCCATCACGGACGATTTTGTTGGGACGATAGCCAAGGACGTACTGGTTGCGCAGTTCAATCCCGATCTTGGTCGCCACGTCGGCCAGGTCATTCGGGTTGTCGATGGTGAACGCCCGCCCCCCAGTCAACTCCGTAATGTCGCTCAGCAGTTGCGGACCTAGCCGCTCTTCGATGGCCGACGCGTAGCGGTCGTAGATTCCGATGGCATAGATCATCACATCGGCTTCTTTCACCAGCGAACGAATTTCGTTTTCCGTGTAACGGCTGTGGTTGTCGCCGCCGTCGGAAATGATCAGCAACGCCTTCTTGGCGTATTTCGCCTGACGCATTTTCGTGATGCCCATGTAAATGGCATCGAGCAGCGCGGTCCGGCGTCGAGGCACGGCAAAAACCAGCTTGTTCTGGATCTCGTCGACAGAACTGGTGAAATCGCTGACCTCCTCCGGCTCGTCGGAAAAGGTAATCATGAAGAACTCGTCTTGCGGGTTCGCCGTTTTGAAAAACTCCATCACGGCTTCCTTGGCCCGCTCCATCTTGCTGCTCATGCTGCCGCTGGAGTCAAAAATCACGCCGAGGGAAACCGGGGCGTCCTCGCTCGAAAAGGTCCGAATCTCCTGCTGCGTATTGCCTTCGAATAGCTGGAAGTTCTCTTTATCAAGTCCCGTGACCAGCCGGTTCATCGGGTCGGTTACCGTGACCGGAACCAGAACCAGATCGACATCGACTTTCAATGGCCGAACGTGGGCTTTGAGACCATCCGTCGAGGGAACCGCGTCCGGCTTGGGAACATCTTTCGGCTTCTCGACTTCCCGTGGAACAATGTGTACGTCGTTGACGTCGGTCTGGCAGGTCGCGACTCCGCCCAAACACAGCAGCGCCGCCAGCACCAGAGCGAGCGCTCCCCACTGGCGCAGGAGATTCCCGGCGGAATCCAGACTAATCTTTCGAACTAGGGCCTCAGGGCGAGATGACCGGCGCCCACGCGGCAGGCGGGCCATAAGTACCTCGATGGGGCGGATGTTATCACAGCTTTTGTCGTCCGCCGCAGCGTTTTTGTCAAAAATCCGTGACATCTTCCGGATTCGCGGCCGCAGCTACCACGAATGGGAAACGCCCGATTGGCGGGCCTTTCCGGGACATCCTGCTAACTTGTTACAATCAAAGGTTTCCTATGGCAGAGATTCTCCCTTTTCGCGCTCTCCGCTACGATTTGCAGCGGGTAACCGCTTCGCAGGTGGTTACTCAACCTTATGACAAGGTCACACCGGCCATGCAGGAAGGCTACTACTCTGCAAGCCCGTACAACCTCATTCGCATCATTCTTGGCCGCCGCGAAGCCCAAGACAATACCGCGCACAATGTATACACGCGGGCGGCAGCTTTCGGGCGGGAGTGGCGGGCGCAGGGAATTCTGCGGCAGGACGCTTCTCCCTCTCTATACGTCTATTCGCAGACATTCTCAACTCCGGCAGGAAAGAGCTTCGAGCGGCGCGGATTCATCGCTCTGGGGCGCGTGGAAGACTATTCGGCCAAGGTGGTGTTCCGGCATGAACAGACCCTGGCCAAGCCCAAGGCCGACCGCCTCGACCTGCTTCGCGCCACCCGCGCCCACTATGAGCAACTCTTCCTGCTGTACGAGGATTCCGGTGAGATCGATGCCCGGCTCAACCCCGGTTCGGCCGTCGCCCCCACGATCGACGTTACGGATGAATACGGGGTCGCCCACCGTGTCTGGCCGATTTCCGACGCCACAATCATCGGCGAAGTTCAGAAGATGATGCGCGACAAGAGCCTTGTTATCGCCGACGGCCATCACCGCTACGAAACCGCTCTCAACTATCGCGATGAATGCCGATCCGCCGGGCAAGGCGGTTCGGACAAAACCGCTCCCCACGAATTTGTCATGATGACGTTCGTCAACCTGAATGATCCTGGGCTGCTGGTTCTTCCGACGCATCGCGTGGTTCATTCGTTGAGCGGCTTTTCGGCAGACGAGTTTCGGAACGCCAGCCGCTCGTTGTTTGAAGTCGAGGAAGTTGATCCGGCGCTGGACGGGGCACGCTCCGCGGCGATGCTCCGCGAACATGGCGCCAAGGGCGCGGCCATACTCGCGGTTTCAGCGAGCCGGGCATTCGTTCTGCATTCGCCCAAACCGGCGGGGTCGAGGCTACTGGCTGCGCTTTCTCCCAGGCAGCAATCCCTCGATGTGGTTCAATTGCACAAATGCCTGCTGGAAGGAGTCTTGCGGCTTTCGGAGGAGTCGATCCGCAACCAGCAGAATCTCTCGTATCTGCGCGACACAGGCGAGGCTCTGTCGCAAGTTCGGAAAGGCTCGGCCAATATCGCTTTCCTGATGAATCCCTGCCCGGTACAGCAGGTGCGCGACATCGCCTTTGCCGGCGAGGTCATGCCGCAGAAGTCTACGGACTTCTACCCTAAACTCCTGAGTGGACTGACCGCCTATGCGCTGGACTGACTACCGTCCGGTGGCGCGAGGGGCAATTCTCGCGGCAGGCGCGCTGATCCTGTTCTGCGTCGTGGTCTTCTCCGGCACTGCTCCGGAGAAACATCTTTCGGTCTACTCCACTGCGGCCAATTACTCGCTTCCAATTGTTCAACTTGAAGGCCGCGACTATGTCGGCCTGCTCGAACTGCTCGAACCTTTGGGCACAGTCAGCTCCAAAGCTGACGGTTCCCGCTGGCGCCTGCGCTATAACAATGTGGAAGGTGACTTTCAGACAGGCAAGACTCGAGCCCGCATCCGCGGCCATGATCTCGATCTCGAGGGCAAGTTTCTGGAAGAAAACGAACGCGGTCTTGTGCCGGTTTCCTCGCTCAGTTCCCTGCTCCCGCGTTTCCTCGGGGGACCGGTCACGTTGCACGGAGATTCCGGCCGGCTATTCATCGGAAGCATTGCAACTCACTTCACCGCTTCGCTCGCGGGCGAAAATCGCCTGGTCTTCAATTTCACGGCACCCGTGAATCCCACGATCTCCACCGTGCCCGGGATGTTGCGCATGACTTTCACTCGCGACCCGGTCGTCGCCCCGGCATCGCCGACACTCACCTTCGGCAGTAAAGCGATGCCGTCCGCGGTTTTTAACGAAATGAACGGTGCTGCGATCGTTGCCGTCCGGGCAAGCGTCCCCATCATGGCGACCTTTGGCAGCGACGGACGAACCATCACCATAGCTCCCACCTCCACCACCGCGGCCCAGAATTCGGCTCAGCCCCTGCCTGCCAATCAGCCCACGCCCGCGACGTCTACTCCGGCGTCGGCGAATCCCACGGCTTCCGTCTATCGCCGTTATTTTGCCGTTGTCGATGCCAGTCACGGTGGAGACGATCACGGGGAAACGCTGAGCAGCACTCTTCTGGAAAAGGACGTCACGCTGGCTCTCGCTCACAGCCTGAAACAGGAACTGGAAAGCCGCGGCATGACGACTCTCGTCCTGCGCGATTCGGACGCGAATCTTTCAGTCGATCAGCGCGCCGTCTTCGCGAACGCAGATCACGCGGCTATCTATATCGCCCTGCACGCATCATCCACCGGCCATGGCGTTCGCGTCTACACCGCGCTGCTTCCTTACGCCGAGGATGATCATGGTCCTTTCCGCTCCTGGAGCACGGCCCAGCACGCATGGCTTCCCATCAGCCAGACCGCAGCCGCGGCGGTTGCCGCGGAATTGCAAAGGCGCCAGATTGCAGTGCGAAACCTGCCGGCCCCTCTACGGCCGCTGAACAACCTCACCGGACCAGCCATCGCGGTCGAACTCGCTCCTCAGGGGTCGGATGTTTCGCAATTGATCGCACCCGATTACGACCAGTTAATCACCAGCGCTGTGGCGACTGCTCTCGCCTCCGTGCATGATCAGCTTGGAGCCGCGCCATGATGCAGGTTCGCGCAAATGAGAGGCCTAAGGCATGATCCCGCGGCATCTACTCATCGCCATCGCCGTGCTGCTGATCGCGGCGCTCGGCTTGACGTTTTACGCGTTGCACATGCGAAAAACGGCGCGCGCAACCTCGAACGTGCCGGCCGACACGCGCCCGCTCGCCCCTCCGGTAGCGGGCCCGATGGAGAACGTTGTTCTCTACGTTGCGCATGACGAAGACGGCAGCCTGCGAGCTGAGTCAGCGCAGATCCCGATGCCGTCCGGACGTCAGCAGCGCGCTGAAGAACTGCTACGCGCCTTGCTGACCATTTATCTCGACAAGAACTCGCCCCACGTGCTCGGTCCGGGCTCAGACGTTCGCAGCGTTTTTCTCGTCGATCCGGGCGTTGCCGTCATCGATCTGAACTCTGCTTTCGCCGACACTCATCGCTCCGGAGTCCTGGTGGAAGAGTTGACCATCGCCTCTCTGATTCACACGATTTCCACCAACACCCCCGGCGTCGTGAGGGTCAAAATTCTGGTGGATGGAGCCGAGCGGGACACGCTCGCTGGCCACGCCGACCTGTCGTCGTATTACGATGTGTCGGCCGTGAATCAGCTCGCGACGCAATTGCAGTCTCCCTGATGACTTCTTCCCCAGCCCGCTGCGAAATCGACGCTGCCTTCCGTTCCCAACGGTACGCCATGCGGTTCGCCGTGATTGGGGTCGTTGCCCTGTCCTGTTTGCGGTGTTATGCTCGGCTCGTTCAGGGCGAGGTGCGTATGAAATGCCGCTTTGCTCGTTTTCTCGTTCTTCCTTTAGCCGTCATTACTCTGCAGCCCTTTTCCCGATCAGAATCCGACAATGCCCCGCCTCCGGCAAAAATGCGGGTCGCCGTCGTGGTCACCGACGCTCACGGAAATCCTGTTCGCGATTTGAGTAGTGGCGATTTTGTATTGGAAGTTGCCGGAAAAGCGCAGCCCGTTCAGCTGGCTGCTCCGGCATCCGCACCCGAGCAGAGCCAGAAGGATGGCCATGGCCTGGTCGTGGTGGTGATCGATACCATGCATACGCGTTGGGCGGAAGAAAAGGACCTTCGCTTCGAAGCCGCGAAGTACATGGCGGAGTGCGCAAAACGCGATGTGCCCGTCTCTTTGCTCGTCCTCAGCCGCGATGGCACCCTGAACGCCGTGCACGAATACACGACGAGTTCGACCGACCTGTCGGCGGCTCTGGCGCAGGCAGATGCCCAAATGCACCATCAGGCTCCGGCGCCAGGTGTTTCCCCTGCAGTCACCGCAGAGGCCCAACGGTTTGTCGACTTCTACAAAGGTGAGGGAAAGTTCTCTTCGCCCGAAGCGATCCGGGCGTATCCGGAGATCATGCTCAGGGGGCTCGGCACGGTGGCGCATTATGTAGCCAACGTCCCTGGACGAAAGTCCCTGATCTGGATCAGCAGCACAATGCCGTTCGCCGTAGATGAGAAATCGCGCCAAATCGCCAGCCCCACCCTGCAGACGCAGGATCCCTGGGAAGCCATGTACCCGAATCTGCTGACTGCGGACCAGGTCAAGGAGTTGCAGGGTTCATGGAAAGAATCGATCGCGGCACTGCAATCCTCCGAGGTGGCGCTTTATCCCGTGCAGACCCGAGCCACGCCCAACGTGCGTACGGATCCCGAGGTTCTGCACAGCATGGCCAGCCTGGCTCACATGACGGGCGGACTCGAAGTTCATTCGGTGGGCGACGTCTTCCCGCAGTTCCGTGATCTGGCCGAAAATAACCGCTCTGCCTATCAGCTGGAACTGCCAACAGATGGCGATTGGTCGTGCAAGGCCGACTGGTGCGACATGAAGGTCACGGTCAAGCGCACCGGAGCCCATGTGCTTGCGCCTGAAGGATTCTTCCGTAATACCGGCGCTTCCGCCGCGCAACCGTCTGCCGCTGCGGCTCAGCCTGCCGAAGCTCCGCCGGCTGCTTCTGGAATTGCCTTCACTGTGAACTGGAAACCCGCCGAGGCCGCCGGAGCCAAGAAGAAAGTTGGTTTCGTCGTCGCCTTCGCGCCGTCCGCCGGCATTCCCGCAGAAGGTTCTGCGGATCTGAACGTAGAAGTGATCGTCCACGCTTTTTCAAACGGAACGGATAAGGGCGCCATCTCATTCGGCGCCAACACTCATCTGCCTCAGGACACGCTCGATCAGATCCACAACAAGGGATTCGTGCTCAACAATGCGATAGAACTCGAGCCCGGGGACTACGACGTTCGCTTCCTCGTGCACGACAAGACCACCGGACGAGTGGGCGTCCTCAACCTGCCACTGCGCGTGGCCTAGAAGAAACTCACTCGCCATCATTGCTTCAAAGCTGACCGCCAGGTTGTCAGCTCTGTGCCAGCGCGTCGATCTCTTTCCGGGTTCGCTCGAGAATCTCGCGAATCTTCGATATCTTCGCCGAGTCATGCGAGCCGCGAGTTGCAGTGCGCAACGCAGCCTTCATCACTTCCGCCGCCGGACGGAAGACCTCTGCTCCTTCCGGTCCGATCCACGGCCCCCAGTCTCCGGCCTGCTCCGCGCGTTGCCAGATTCGCTTCACCGTATCGGCTTCCCGCTGCAGTTCGGCCTTGCCCGCGTCAGTGAGCGAGTACGTTCGCTTCCCCGCCGCCGCGTCGGAGGTCACCATTCCTTCGTCTTCCAGTTGCTGCAGCGCAGGATAAATTGCTCCCGCGCTTGCCTTGTAGACCCCGCCGGACTTGCTCTCCAGCTCTTTCATCAGCTCGTAGCCGTGCTTGGGCCCGCTTTCCAGCATCGACAACAGCGCCAGCCGGATCTCTCCCGGACCGAAAAAACGGCTCCAGCGGCCTCCGCGACCCCAGGGGAAAGCACCTCCAATAAATGGCGCCCCCATGCCGCCGCGCCACCACGTTCCACATCTTCCATACATAATCAGAAACTCCTTCTTCCGTATTTCTTTGAGGTTGGCCTGCATTCTGTACGGCAACGCCGCTTCTTCGAACGGCCAGCCTCTTATCGATCTATCTGTAACTATATCTTTAGATATAGCTATTGTCAATGGCGAGAATTTCCTTTTCTCTCACTGATTTACAATCCTCCGCATGTTCTATCGTTCCGACAATCGCACGCCTGATCAACTCCGTCCGGTAACCATCACACCCGACTTCATCCGCACGGCCGAGGGTTCGGTTCTGATCGAAGTGGGCAATACGAGGGTCATCTGCACCGCTTCGATCGACGAAACCGTCCCGCAGTTTCTGCGCAACTCGGGTAAAGGCTGGATCTCCAGCGAGTACAGCATGCTGCCCCGTTCGACGCTGACCCGCACTCCGCGCGAGGTTTCGAAAGGGCGGCCGAGCGGCCGCACGCACGAAATTCAGCGCCTGATCGGTCGATCTTTGCGCGCGGTGACCGACTTGGCGCGCCTTGGCGAGCGCACTATCTGGATTGACTGTGATGTGATCCAGGCCGACGGAGGCACGCGGACCGCCTCCATCACTGGCGCCTTCGTTGCCCTCGGCCTGGCTCTCGAAAAGCTCGTGGAAGCCGGGACACTGCCCGCCGTACCGCTGAAGGACTTCGTCGCAGCGGTAAGCCTCGGAATTGTGGATGGAGAGCTTTTGCTCGACCTTTGCTACGAGGAGGACTCCCGCGCCGACGTGGATATGAATTTTGTCATGACAGCCAGCCACAAGCTGGTAGAGGTACAAGCCACGGCCGAACATCAACTCTTCGACGAGTCCCAGCTGGCAAGGCTGTTGGCCCTAGCCAAGCAGGGCATTCAACAACTAATCGCCAAACAACAGGCGGCGCTGAGCGCGCTAACGCTCAGGCGATAAGAAAACTCCCAGAACGTAAGCGCTAACGTGCCGTTTTGGTCCGGCTTCCGATGCGAAACTGATCTCAGAGAATTCCAATCGAAACCTCTGGTCGGTATCTTTACTGTTTTCCCTCTGAAAGCTACCGTGGAGGAACGATGGGCATTGCGGGTCCAGGCATCGATCCAGAGCTGGGCCGAGTGCCGCTCCCCACAATTCGCCTCGACTGCTGCAGCGCCCATCCACAAGGAAAGTCGTATTGACCAAAACCGTTGGAATGCGAATGGAGCACGCGGAATGTGGAAGAGCCAAGTCCACGCGTATCGCATTAGCGAGGACCCATGGGAGTCATTCGAATGATCGAACGCCGGCATGAACCGCGCAACCAGGCCGACCTTCCTCTTCGCGTCTGGGGAATCGACACCCGAGGAGAGCGCTTCTTGCAGGAGGTCCACGCCCGCGACATCAGCTTGAGCGGAGCGCTCCTGTCGGGACTCGACACCGATGTGAGGTCGGGCGATGTCATCGGAATCCTTTATGGGAACAGGAAAGCGCGTTTCCGCGTGGTCTGGGTGCGCTACGATGCCGGCGGCGACAAGATGCAGCTAGCCGTACACCGCATGGAAGACGACCCCTGTCCGTGGCAGGAGTTGCTCGCTGAGGAGTCGCCCCCCTCATCCGCGATCCGACATTAAGCCTGGAACGCTGGAATCAGTTCTCGTTGGAAGCCTCGACCCGCCGGCGCGAGGGCCCGGCTCTCGCGACGACCCTTACGCGATCCACACCGTTTTTGCGTTCACAAACTCGCGGATCCCTACCACTCCCAATTCTCTTCCATGACCGGAGGCTTTCACCCCGCCAAAGGGAATGCGGGCGTCGGAGGCGACCATCTTGTTGATGAAGACCATGCCGGCGTCCAGTTCGTTCACGAAGCGCTCGCGTTCTCTCTCATCGTTGGTCCAGGCGCTCGCGCCCAGCCCGAAGCGGACATCGTTTGCCAGCCGAATGGCTTCATCCTGATCTTTCACTCGAAAAATCGACGCCACTGGACCAAACAATTCTTCCCCGTACGCCGGCGACCCCTTGGGAATGTTACTGATAACCGTCGGCGCGTAGAAGTTTCCCTGGCGCTCTAGCGGATGACCGCCCGTCAGCAGCTTCGCCCCTGCTTTTACCGTTTTCTGGACATCGGCTTCCAGGTCCTTTACCGCGTCCGGGGTCGCAAGCGGCCCCAGATCGGTTTTTTCGTCGAAAGGATCTCCAATCTTCAGACTCTCCATGCGAGCAACGAACTTGCGCTCGAATTCCGCCGCGATGGACTCGGCAACGATGAAACGCTTGGCCGCGATGCAGGACTGGCCGTTGTTCTGCACGCGCGCCTGCACAGCGGTGGCCACGGCAGCATCGAGGTCGGCGCTCGGCATTACGATGAAAGGATCGCTGCCGCCCAATTCCAGAACCACCTTCTTGATTCTGCGGGCCGCTCCCACGCCCACCTGAATTCCGGCTTGCTCACTGCCGGTTAACGTAGCCGCCATGACCCTGGGATCGTTAAGAATCGCGTCGACCTGACTAGATCCGATCAGCAGCGCCTGAAAGGCGCCTTCGGGGAAACCGGCCTCCAGAAAAATACTCTCGATTGCCAGCGCGCACTGGGGAACGTTCGAGGCATGTTTGAGCAGGCCGACGTTGCCCGCCATCAGCGCTGGCGCAGCAAATCGAATGACCTGCCAAAACGGAAAATTCCATGGCATCACGGCCAGAATCGGACCGATCGGCAGATATCGAATGAAACTCTTCTTTGCGCCGGCTTCGATTACCTCATCCGCCAGAATTCGCTCGGCGTTCTCGGCGTAATAGCGGCACGCGGTGGTGCATTTCACGGCCTCGGTGACCGCGGACTTAAACGTTTTGCCCATCTCCAGCGTCATCAGATGGGCAAATTTATCTTTGTCACGCTCAAGAATGGCGGCCGCCTGCAACATTCGTTTGGCTCGAACGGCGAATGGGGTCCGACGCTCCGCATGGAACGTGGCGACCGCTCGTTGCAGCTTCTTTTCGATTTCGGCTTCCGTGAGCGCCGGAAATGTTCTAACGGTTTCGCCTGTGGCTGGATTCACTGTGGCGATTGCCATGGGGCGGTTTCCTTTCCCAAGCGGGAGCATGAGTTTCCGAATCAACTCTGGCTTCTTTCCTGACTTGGATTGAGTTTCGCCTTTGAAGAATCGAAGAGCGCCCGGCTAGCGGTAAATGCCACTATACCAGCTGCGCAGACACGACGAGGTCCCTTACCTCTTTCCGTATGGGACGGAGTGCCTTATCTGAAATGTGGTTTCCCCGTCGGCTCAACAGGCCGATGCGCTGGATGCGCCCATATGTCGCGAAGTTCGGAGTAGGCACAAACGGCGATCAGAAGGATTGCGCCGACGGCGCAGAAAATCATCAGCGTCATCAACATGATGCACCTCCAGGCCGGTCGCTGATGGCCGGTGACTGGGCCGGAGATAGCGTAGCCGCGCTCTTGCTTCTTGGCTGTGATTGCCATCACCGACAATTGGCTACCGTTTCTTTCCCAAATGCAGGCCGGGTCGCGTCTCTCTCTGCCGCATTTCGTCCGGCTCTCGCATGGCTTGGTTTACAATGATCAGTACTTCCAAGCACTTATCTTCATTCGATCATCGAGGAGGATTCTCATGAAGCTCAGCCCCGGTAAGCTTGCCGGTCTTAAGAAGGTGTCTAACCAACATGGAGTCATCGCCGCCGCGGCAATGGATCAGCGGGGATCGCTGCAGAAATCACTGGCCAAAGAAAAGGGCGGAGAGATCACCGACCAGATGATGGAAGAGTTCAAATCGCTGGTGACGGAAGTGCTCACACCTCATGCCTCGGCGATTCTGCTCGATCCAGAGTGGGGCCTTCCGGCCTCGAAGCGCCGGGCGAAGAATGCCGGCCTGCTGCTCGCCTATGAGAAGACCGGGTACGACAAGACCGGCCCGGGCCGCCTGCCCGACCTGCTTGATCTGTGGTCCGCGCGCCGTCTGAAGGAAGCGGGCGCCGATTGTGTAAAGATCCTCCTGTACTACACGCCTTACGATCCGAAAGACGTCAACGAAAAGAAGCACGCCTGGGTTGAGCGCATCGGCGACGAGTGCCGCGCCAACGACATTCCGTTTTTCCTCGAGTTTGTGGGATACGAAGAAGGCGCCGACGAGAAAGGTCTCGAATACGCCAAGAAGAAACCACACATCGTTACCGAGAGCATGCGCGAGTTTTCCAAGGATCGCTATGGCGTCGACGTGCTGAAAGTGGAAGTTCCGGTGAACATGAAATTCGTTGAAGGCGTGAAATGCTTTGCCGGGCAAAAGGCCTATACGAAGAAGGAAGCCATTGACCTGTTCCACAAGGCTGCTAACGTCGCTACCAAGCCGTTCATCTACCTCTCAGCCGGTGTCAGCAATGCAGAATTTTCGGAGACGCTTGAACTGGCAGGCGAGTCGGGCGTGAAATTCAACGGAGTCCTCTGCGGCCGCGCGACCTGGAAGGACGGCATCCCGATTTATGCCAAGCAGGGTGCCGCTGCTTTCCGTAAATGGCTGGAGACGGAAGGGGTAAAGAACATCCACAACGTCAACGACAAGTTGAAGGCGGCCACCAGTTGGTACTCAATCTACGGAGTGGAACTGGTCCACGCGTAGCAACCTGCGATCAGACTTCAGAACCTCGGGCAAGGGCGCGAAGTGAAATTCGCGCCCTTTTCCTTGTAACCAGGCAGTCCACCAACCGGGGACTAAAATACTGCCATGTCTACAGCTCTCATCACCGGCGCCTCCGGCGGCATCGGATACGAACTCGCCAAGCTCTTTGCCCGCGACCATCACAATCTCGTTCTCGTCGCGCGCAGCGGAGACAAGCTGGCGCAGGTTGCCGCAGAACTGCAACCTTCGGGAATCACGGTCAAAACGATTGCTCTCGATCTCTGCCAGCCCCTGGCGCCAAAATTCCTTTTCGATCAACTTCAAAAAGATGACATCCAGATCGATATCCTCATCAACAACGCCGGGTTTGGCGCATTTGGCGAATTCGGCTCCATGCCCGAGGAACTGATCCTTGGCCAGATCAGTCTCAACATCAGCGCCCTAACCGAATTGACACGGCTGATCCTGCCCGCCATGGTCGCTCGCCGCAACGGACGCATCATGAACGTGGCCTCTACAGCGGGCTTTCAGCCTGGTCCGCTGATGGCCGTTTATTACGCGACCAAGGCATACGTGATTTCCTTTTCCGAGGCAATCGCCAACGAATTGCGCCACTCCGGTGTCACGGTCACCTGTTTTTGCCCAGGCGCGACCCACACGGGATTCGCTCAGCGAGCCGGAAATGACCGATCCCGGCTGTTTAAGCAACTTGGGGCCATGAGCGCAGAAAAGGTTGCCCGGGACGGCTACCGCGCTCTCATAGAAGGCCGCACACTGGCCATCAGCGGACTTCACAATTGGCTCGTGGCTGAATCTACGCGTTTCGCTCCCCGCAAAGTGGTGACAGCCATCTCGCGCTGGGTTTCGGAAAGGGCCGAGTAATGCATCGACACGGACGGCTCGCGCCTGTCACGCCGCGGGTGTTGCGACTTTCATCAATAACCCGGGTCATCCCCTTTACAAACCGCTACGTTCCTTTTGCAAAGCTTTACCTTGCAGACGATATCCTTTTCTCAAGTCGGCGAGTCCAACCGCCAGAGAGCGGGTTGGATTAGCTAGAACCGCTTTGAATCGAAAGCGCCACTTTAGAGCTTTCGAGAGGAGGTGCCGAATGATGTGCCTTCGCTCCGATTCTCAGACCCTTCGCCAAACCTCAGCTCCACTCACCTGGAAAAAATTCAGAATTGTGCGAACTGCTGCTCTGGCAATGGCACTCTTCGCCGCTCTTGCCTGCCTTGCCCAAGATCAGCAAACGGCGAGCCAGCCATCAAGCGCGCAAACCAATCCATCAGCATCTGACCAAGGCCCGAACCTTACAGTCCCCGCTGGAACTCAGCTTGTGCTGGTCTTGACCCACCCACTTCAAAGCAGATCCATCCATCGCGGAGACGATATTTATGCCCAATTCACCTCACCAGTGAGCTCCGACACCCAGGTTCTGATTCCTGCCGGGACATTTGTCCAGGGAGTCGTTGATAAGCTGGAACTCAAGGGCGGACGAGGGGAACTCCGGCTGCAATCGATGTCCATTACGTTCCCTGACGGTTACGTGGCTCTGGTTCCGGGTCCGCTGACACTGGAGAGCGACGAAGGCTACGCGCTGAAGGATCCGGGAAGAGGCGGCGTTGCTGCGGCATTTCTGTTGCCGATAGCCGGGGCCGGTCTGGGAGCGGTAATCGGCCACGCCGCCGCCAATACGCAGCCGAGCACAATCACCAGCACGCTTCCGCCCGGTTGTACCGGCCCTCCGCCGGGATGTCTGACTTCGAGCCTGACGACGCCCGGCAGTGCAGCAAAGGCCACTATGATTGGAGCCGGAGTGGGAAGCGCGGTGGGAATGCTCGCGGCTGTCGCCTGGATCTTCAGCTCCCACCATTTTTTCCTGGATGTAGGATCGCCACTTGAAGCGAGGTTGCAGCAGCCTCTGTTGCTTCGCCAGAGCGAGGTCAATAGCGCCCTGCCGCACTCGGGGCAACATCCGGTAGCCCAGCAACAGGTTGCACCCCGTCCTGTGCCGCCTCCGGGGTCCGGTATTCCCCCCGACAACGGAACCTGCTATACGCCCGGAACTCCGGGTACCGCGCCTACCGTCATCCCGGGAGTGCCCGGGCCTGACGGCGTGCCCGGTCCACCGACCATCATTCCAGGGACACCGCCAACGCCCGGAACACCCTATCCTTGTCCTTAGAGCAAACCGCGGAACGAAGATGGCTCCCCGGCGCATGGTCGCTGAGGAGCCATCTTCATCAACACGGCATGTTCTAATAGGAAGGAAATTCGCCAGACCCCGGCCTAACAGCGGGGCGACTTCCGAAGAACCATGCCAACCTTGATCGCACAGCCCACACGAATTCAAGCCGCAGGCAATAAGCCCAAGCTCATTGACGAATACATTGGCCGCATCAATTCAAAGACTTCCGCGGCCAGCGTCGCCCATATGCGAAGTCCGGCTGGATGGGTCGAACCGGGGCAGACGCCCGAATTCGACGAGTTCACGGTCGTTCTTAAAGGGATGCTCCGGGTCGAACATAAGAATGGATCGGTTGATGTCAGCGCGGGACAGGCAGTCGTTGCGCGAGCCGGCGAGTGGATCCGCTACTCCACTCCGCATGCAGATGGAGCGGAGTATATCGCCGTCTGCCTGCCTGCGTTCTCAATGGAAACAGTCCACCGCGACGAGTGAGGCTCGTCCCGGCGTGCTAGCCGCCGGTCGCGTAATAGCCCGCACGGGCATCCACGCGCATGAAGTAGCTGCGCAGTTTTTTGGGCAGGCGTAACCTCACGCTGATCTTGTGCCACCTGCCGTCGTGGGGCTTGGTCGCCGGCTGGTAGGCCAGCATGTACTGGTGCCGAAGTTGGATGCCGATGGCGCGGGTTACGCCAGGCATGTCGTTGATGTTGTCGAGAGCGAAAGAGCGTCCCCCGGTCATATCGGCAATCGATTCCAGCAGTTCCGGCCCCAGCATTTCTTCTTCGGTGGAAACATAGCGGTCGTAGGTGCCGACGGCGTAGATCATGACGTCTGCCTCTTTGATCGCCGACTTCACGTCGTGCTCGGTGTAGCGGCTGTGATTATCGCCGCCATCGCTGAGGATCAGCAGCGCTCTGCGCCCATAACGCGCACTCCGCATCTCCCGCAAGGCCATGTAAATGGCGTCGAGGAGCGAAGTCTCTCCTTTGGACCGCAGCGTCAACAGCTCATTTTCAATTTCATCGGTGCTGGCCGTGAATCCTGTTGCCAGCTGGGGCCGGTTGGCGAAGGTGATCATAAAGAATTCGTCCTGCGGATTGGCTGCTTCGCAGAACTGTTTGACCGCCTCGCGGGCGCGGTCCAGTTTGTAGGACATGCTTCCGCTCGTATCCACAAGAATCCCGACCGAAATCGGTGTGTCCTCGCTCGAGAAGTGTGTGATCGTCTGCGGCTCCTTGCCTTCAAAAAGCTCGAAATTGTCCTCGTCCAGTCCCAGGATCGGACGGTTGCGATCGTCGGTAATGGAGACGGGAACCAGCACAAGGTTGACGCTCGTCCGAATCAGGCTGGCAGATCCGAACCTTCCGCCCGGCCCATAATCCGTGGTTGCTATATCAACTGTTTTGTCTCGGGGATTTACGTGAATGTCGTCGAGAGACGTTTGTGCTACCGATTCTCCGGTGGCAAGAGCAAGAAAAGACAGGGCAACTAGCGGGAGAGCGAGCGCTTGCGTCGAAGACATGACTTGCACCGTCCTGACATCAACTCCAAAGAGCAGTTCGTTGGGTGCTCTCGGTCGTGATTGTCGTTGTAGGACGAATCCGGTAGGCGGGCAAGGAAAGACATGGATCGAAGTAAACGGAAGTAACGTCAATTCGGGAAAGTCAACCGATGATGCGGCGCAGCGCTCAAGGTCTGAGTCCGGCGGAGCTGCCCACGGCCGCTACTTCCTCAGCGAATGAGGCACTATTCCCACTCAATCGTTCCCGGAGGCTTTGAAGTGATGTCGTATACGACACGATTGACGCCCTTGACCTCGTTCACGATTCTCGTGGAAACCGTCTTGAGGACCTCGGTCGGCAGAGGCACCCAATCGGCGGTCATGCCGTCTTCCGAACTCACTGCCCGGATCGCGCAGGTATAGGCGTAGGTTCTGTGATCCCCCATCACGCCGACCGACATCACGGGCAGCAGCACGGCAAACGATTGCCAGATCTTCGTATAGAGGCCAGCCTCCTTGATCTCGCTGACCACGATGTCGTCGCATTCGCGCAGCAGCGCCAGCCGCTCTGCCGTGACCTCTCCCAATACGCGGACCGCCAACCCCGGCCCGGGAAACGGCTGCCGCTGCAGAATCTCCTGCGGCATGCTGAGATCGCGCCCGATGCGCCGCACTTCGTCTTTGAACAGCTCTTTCAGCGGCTCGATCAGCTTCAGCTTCATCTTCGCCGGCAGGCCGCCGACGTTGTGGTGCGACTTGATTACCTGCGAGGGTCCGCGCACCGATCGCGATTCGATGACATCCGGATAGAGCGTGCCCTGCACCAGCCACTTGACCTTGCCTTCCGCTTTTTCAATCCGGAGGGCTTCGCGTTCGAAGACCTTAATGAATTCATTGCCGATGATCTTGCGTTTTTTCTCCGGGTCGCTCACTCCCGCGAGCTTACTGAGAAACCGGTCGCTGGCATCGACCGCGTCCAGATGCAGGTGCAGCTTGTCACGCAGTGTCTTCTGCACACTCTCGAATTCGTTCTTGCGCAGCACACCGTTATTCACGAAGACGCAGGTCAAGCGCGATTTTTTCTTTTCCTCGCGGAGCGCCCGGTCCACCAGCACGGCCGCCACCGCGGAGTCGACTCCTCCCGACAGCGCGCAAATGGCCCGTCCCGTGCCTACTTGCCCCCTGATCTGTTCGATAGTGGAATCAATAAAATGTTGCGGGGTCCAGGTCGGTTTCGCCCCACAAATCTGAAAGACGAAATTCTTCAGAATTTGCGTGCCTTGCGGGGTGTGATGCACCTCCGGATGAAACTGCACTGCGTACCATTTCTTAGCAACGTTCTGAATGCCGGCCACCGCATAATGCGTCTTGGCCATCAGTTCGAAGCCCGGAGGCAACTCCAGCGCCTCATCGCCATGCGACATCCACACCGCAAGTTTCTTCGCCAGCCCCTGGAACAAAACGGAGTCGGAGACGACGTCAATTTCTGCCGGGCCATACTCTCTCTTTTCGGCCGGGCGAACCTTGCCGCCGAGCGTGTGCACCATAAACTGCAGCCCGTAGCAGATGCCAAGCACGGGCACTTTCAGATCGAACACGTGCACATCGGCGGGGGGCGCATCCTTGTCATACACCGACCAGGGCGCGCCCGAAAGCACGATGCCGACCGGGGCATAGCTTTTGACTTCATCGAGCTTCGCGGTGCAGGGCAGAACAACGGAAAAGACGTTCTGTTCCCGGATGCGGCGCGCGATCAGCTGCGTGTACTGCGCCCCAAAATCGAGAATAACAATGGACTGTTGAGCGAACGAGGGGTTGAGCGGGGATTTAGTTTCCACGGATCAGTTTCTCAAATTCGGGGAGAACGCGTAAAGACGCATGTACCACCTTGAGGACTGATCTCCTCCGCCCCATGCCTGAGAACTGATTCCCGTCCGCGCGGCCCGCAGGAGAACTCTCCCTCCGTGTCCCGCGCACGCCTTTGACTCTCTCAGCTGAGGTTCGGGATGTCGCTGAGGATGAGCTCGTCCCGATCGATCGTCGTCTCGATGCGGAGAGCCTCCCGTGTCGGCGAGCTCGTTGGCGGAAAAACGGGCCGCTCCGGATTCCGTGGGATGTCTGGCCTTTCGGCGATGGCGACGTATCCGGCCAGCCTTGCGATGTGGAGCCAGTCGGCGCAGGCAAAATAAACTGCGGATATCACGAGGATGATCAGCACAATCGCGCGCCAGGGCAGCGCTCCAGCGAAGCCGAAAGGAAGCGAGATAATCACCGTCGCGCCTACGAATGCAATCAGGTGTGCCAGGCCCGTCCAGGTACTTACGGCAAAGACCGCGAGAGACTGTTCGCGGCTGAAGCGGATTGCGGCAGCAATCGCCGTCACCGGACCTTCGCCATCCCGCACCGCGAATATTCCCGCCAGAGACAGCAGCCAGTCCAGGCCACGCCAGGCCAGGAAAATCAGAGCAGCCAGCAGAATGAAAACGACAAAGGCCAGTTCAGGTTGCGGATCTGCATCCGGTGAAGCAAAACCGGCGACGATCAATGATCCTGCCAGCGACAGGAATGCCGCCAACGCCACAGAGGCGCGCAGAAAATTCAGGCGGAACATGGCAAGAAATCGATCGCTCGCTTGCTCGGACAACTCGCGTTGACTGTCCGGGACGTCGCCGCCCGCTGTCTTCCCGCGGAAATACTCCAACAAGCCCCGCACGATCGCGATGCGGCCGATGGAAGCGGAAACCATCCATAGCAGGGCGAGCAGGATTGCCGCCAAGGCCGCCGCCATGACTGCGCGGGTCAGACTTCCGCCGAGGATATGGATGATCGCCTGCGCCACCAGGTACGGCTGCCCCGTCCGCAGGAAGAGCCGCTCGCCGTTGGTTACCGGCAGAGTATCGAGGTATTCGATGAATCCAAACAAAACGAGCACTGCGGCGGTCGCACCGACGCTCCATCGCCATGCGATTTCTCCCACCGCCAGCGAAGGCCGGCGGAAGGCAACTCGAAAACCCTCAATCGTCGGAGAAGAAGTCGGCACAGGTTGCTCCGGACCTGCTCAGTGCACGTGATCAGCATACCGTAACTCCAGCAACCGCCGGAATTTCCGTCGGCTGAACCCTCGGGTATGTCCCCAGAGGTGGCTTCACAAATGTTTACAATTCTATCGTCCTACGATATATGCAACCGGCTCCCCGGGACCAGCATCACTTAATTGAGAGGAAAAACAGTAAGGCACACTCAGCGCTCCGAGTCGCTGCGGGGTGAGTCATTTCAATTCTTCGGGAGAGATCAAGCATGAAATCGGTGAAGTATTTTGCTTCGTTTGCGATCGTCGCGCTGGTGCTGTCAGTGAGCGCAGTGGCCGCTAAGGATACAAATTCGGGTTCGTTTACCCTGGATCGGGCTGCTGAAATCGGTTCCATTCAGCTTGCCCCGGGCCATTACAAGGTCGAGTGGAGCGGTCCCGCCAGCAATGTGAAGATTGACGTCCTTCGCCACGGCAAGACCATCGCCACTGCGGAAGGCCAGCTCAAGGATCTGTCTCACCGCTCGCCCTACGATGCCGTCACCTTGAAGACGCTGGCGAATCAGACCAAAGCGGTGGATGAGATTCAGTTCAGCAACCGTACACAGGCGCTGAAATTGGCCGACTAATCACCCCGCGACGCCGTTTCGGCGAGCCGCAGGAAGACGGGTTCAGTCTAACACTGGACCCGCTTCTTCCTTGTGTTTCTGAAAGCCGCGTTGCGCTATCGTTCGACCGGGGCCAGTTCATGGCCCCATGAATCCCCAGCCTGACAGAGCCTTCCATCCTCAGCAGTCTTCTTCTTGCTGACAGATGACGTCCCCATTCATAATGTCGCCAGAGGACTGATCCATGCTTCATCGTAAGAAAACCGAAATAGGTCTCTTTCTCGCTTCCATCCTGTTGGCGACAGCAGCATTTGCGTCGCAAGCCAGCCTGATCCCGAGTTCGCATCTCATTCAGCCAAGCGAACTGGCCAAACTGCTCCAGTCGCCCAAGGGTGAGAGGCCTCTCCTCATTCAGGTCGGCTCCCACGTGCTTTACACCGAGGCGCATATTCCGGGCTCGGAATACATCGGCCCGGCCTCCGATCCGAGTGCGCTGCAACGCCTGCGGGATCGCGTGGCCTCCCTGCCCAGGAACAGATTTATCGTGCTCTATTGCGGCTGCTGCCCCTGGAGCCATTGTCCGAATGTTGAGCCCGCCGACCGGCTTCTGCAGGAGATGGGCTTCACCCGATTTAAGGTTCTGTACATCGCCGGCAACTTCGGGGCGGACTGGGTCTATCAGGGATATCCGACTGCCAAAGGAGATTAAGCAAACTGGCGCCGATCTCGCCGCACGCTCGCCGAAGGTTCGCTGCCGGCCTTCTGGCCGTGTTCGCGGTCGCTGGGCTGTTTATTCTGCTTCATTTCCGCAGCCAGGTCCCGCGATCGCCTGACAAATCGGCAGAGCGTCCCTTGGCGCCGGGCTTTTCCCTTCCCGATCGATCGGGCGCTCGGCTTTCTCTCTCGGATTACCGAGGAAAGGTCGTGCTGCTGGATTTCTGGGCAACCTGGTGTGAGCCGTGCCGCCAGGAGATTCCGCACTTCGTCGATCTTCAGAACAAATATGGGCCGCAAGGCCTGCAAGTCCTAGGCGTCTCAATGGATGACTCGATGGCCCCCGTCCAGGACTTCTACCGCCAACTCAAAATGAACTACCCCGTGGTCCTGGGGAATGCGAAAGTCGGCGAACTATATGGCGGGATCCTGGGGCTGCCCGTCGCGTACCTGATCGGCAGGGATGGACGCATCCGTGCCAAGTACACGGGCGCCGCCGACATTTCCGCGCTCGAGACAGCGATCCAGCATCTGTTGTCGTCGAGTGAGCGGGCGGCGCTGAAGCCGCAGAACTGATTTGCCGATTCCTTCCTCAGCGCAGCTTGGGCGGCGCTTCTAGCCGCTGGTCACAATATTCACCATCTTCCCCGGGACATAAATCTTCTTCACAATCCGCTTGCCGGCGATGGCGGCCTGCACTTTCTCGTCGGCCAAGGCTTGCTCGAGCACAAATTGCTCACTCGCATCCGCCGGGACGGTCACCCGGCCGCGCAACTTCCCGTTGACCTGCACCGGAATCACAATCTCCTCTTCTTTCGCCAGCTCGGGGTCGAACTTCGGCCACGGCGTTTTTAGCAGACTCGAGGTCTCACCGAGCATTTCCCAAAGTTCATGGGCCAGATAGGGAGCGAATGGCGCAAGCAACAACGCCAGGTTTCGCTGCGCATCGCGCAGCAATGGCACAGGAATGGCCTCCTGGGCGATCGAATCCTCGGAAGCGTACAAAACGTTGACTAGCTCCATGACCGCCGAAACACAAGTATTGAAATGCCAGCGTCCCAGAAAATCGTCGCTGACGCGCTTGATGGTCTGATGCAGCTTCCGCTGGATCGCGCGCGCCGGCGCCGGCAGATCGTCAGGCACCGGTTTTCGCCAACCGGGATGATCGGGCCTCGCGTTCCGCATGACAAAGCGATAAACGCGTCCCAGGAAGCGCTGGATGCCCTCGATACCCGAATCCTGCCAGTCCAGATCGCGGTCGGGCGGCGCCGCAAACAAGCTGTACAAGCGCGCCGCATCGGCGCCGTAGCGGGCCACCATCTCATCCGGCGACACGACATTGCCCAGGCTCTTTGACATCTTCGCGCCGTCTTTGATCACCATTCCCTGGGTGAACAGCCGCTCGACCGGCTCATCATTGGTGAGCATGCCGAGGTCGCGCATGAACTTAGTCCAGAAGCGCGAATAGATCAAATGCAGGATCGCGTGTTCAACCCCGCCGATGTACTGGTCGATGCCGCGTTCGCCGAACCAGTACTGCGCCGTTTTGCTGTCGAAGGGCGCGTGGTCATTGTGGGCATCGCAGTAACGGTAGAAGTACCACGATGAATCGACGAAGGTATCCATCGTGTCGGTCTCGCGCCGCGCCGGCCCGCCACACTTCGGGCACGTCGTGTTGACAAATTCCGGCACACGCCCAAGAGGAGATCCGCCGGTCAGCGTGATCCCGACGTTATCCGGCAAAATCACCGGTAAGTCCTTTTCCGGAACTGGCACGATCCCGTCTTTTTCGCAATACAGCATGGGAATCGGCGTGCCCCAATATCGCTGACGCGAGATGCCCCAATCCTTCAGGCGATAGGTCACCGTCGCCTTGCCGAAACCCTTTTCCTCCGCATCGGCCGACATCTTCCTGATGGCATCGGCGCTGGTCAAACCGCTGTATGGACCCGAGTTAATCAGCACCCCGTCATGCGCCGTGAACGGAAGTGCCGGCTCGGCGACGGTCTCTTCGGGATCATTTGCAATCGGCAGAATGACCAGGCGGATCTCCAGTTTGTACTTTTTCGCAAACTCGTAGTCGCGCTCGTCGTGTGCCGGCACGCTCATGATTGCTCCCGTGCCGTAATCCATGACGATATAGTTTGCGATCCAGATGGGCAGCTTTTCGCCGTTGTATGGGTTGATCGCGTACCGGTGCGTGTTGACGCCGTGCTTTTCCACCAGCCCGATGTCACCGGCCTCCTTCGCTTTGCGCTGCTCGGCGATCAACTGCTGCACGGCCGCGCCCAGCGGCTGGTTATAGCGCGTGAAGTCGGCGACCAGCGGATGCTCCGGAGCGAGTTGCACTGACGTTGCCCCAAAGATCGTGTCCACGCGAGTGGTAAAGACACTGATGGTCGATCCCCCCGGGACGACCGCGCCGTCGAGTTTGAAGTCGACCAGAGTCCCGTCGCTGCGGCCGATCCAGTTGCGCTGCATAGTGCGGACTTTCTCCGGCCACCCGCCCAGCTTCTCCAGATCGCGCAATAATTCGTCGGCATACTTTGTGATGCGCAGAAACCACTGCTCCAACTCCCGCTGCTCGACGATCGTGTCTTCGTGGCGCCAGCAGCGTCCGTCGACGACCTGTTCATTTGCCAGCACGGTGCAGCACTTCGGACACCAGTTGACGCGGCTCTTTTTGCGATACGCCAGACCCTGCTCGTAGAGCTTCAAGAAGAACCACTGGTTCCAGCGGTAATACTCCGGGAAACAGGTCGTGACCTCGCGCGACCAATCGTAGGCGAAACCCAGGCGCTTCATCTGCGCCTTCATGTTGGCGATGTTGCGCAGAGTCCATTCGCGAGGCGGAGTGTTGTTCGAGATCGCCGCGTTCTCCGCAGGTAAGCCGAACGAATCCCAGCCCATGGGATGGAGCACGTTGTACCCGTTCATCCACATGTAGCGCGCCAGCGCATCACCGATCGAATAGTTGCGCACGTGCCCCATGTGCAGCGCCCCCGAAGGATAAGGCAGCATCTCCAGCACGTAATATTTCTGCCTGGAGGACTCCGCCTCAGCGGCGTAGAGCGCGGCATCCTGCTGCCAGCGCTCGGCCCACTTCGTCTCCACACGATGTGCGTCGTAGCGTTCGTCGTTCGGGCGTTCCGCGGGTGTCACGGTGGTCTTCGAATTCTCCTCCTCGGGCATAGTAGGAACCGTCAGCTACGGAATAAACCCTGATTCTACAACGGAGGACTGCTCACATTCTTAACTGCGGGCTATCCGACGGAGTTCACCAGCGTTCCGATGGGCAGAATACTGATGCGGATTTCGTCACCAGGATTCAACGTGAACGAATCTGGCGGCACGATGCCAGTCCCGGTGAGCAGATAGCATCCGCTCGGGAAACTCATCGCCCGATATAGATACTCGACCAGTTCGCCTGGACGCCGCTTCATTTCCTTCAATGTCGTCGATCCCTTGAACGCCAACCCGTTGCCCCGCCGAATCTCGATTCCGATTTCAGTCGACGACGGCAGTTCTTGCCCGGGGACGAACAGGCAAGGGCCAAGCGCGCAGCTGCGGTCATAAACCTTGGCCTGTGGCAGGTACAGCGGATTTTCGCCTTCGATATCGCGCGAACTCATGTCGTTGCCAACCGTGTAACCCGCGATCGTTCCGCCGGGAGAAAGGAACAGCGTCAGCTCCGGCTCGGGCACCGACCAGGAAGCATCGGCGCGTATCGCCACCTTCGCTCCCGGTCCGACGACCCGATGCGCCGTCGCCTTGAAAAACAATTCGGGACGTGACGCCTGATAAACACGGTCATAAAAATCGCCGCCGCCCGCGTTCTTCGATTCCTCCATGCGCGCATGTCGGCTGCGGTAATACGTCACACCGGCAGCCCAGACTTCCTGGCTGCCGATGGGCGCGAGCAATTCCTGCGCGGCCGGCGCGGCGCAAGGTTTCAAGCTGCCGATCAGGCGAAGAAGATGCGCAGACAGGTTCTCGCGCGCGACCAGATCATCCCACGCAGTGGCGCCGACGGGATAGTACTCGCCTTCATACTCGGCCACGATTCGTTCGCGGCAACGATAGAGCTTCATGGCAAAAGAGTATCAGGGTGGAGAGACTCGGCTCCAACGTTCCGGCCCTTCGTCGGCGTGAGAAATGTAGCCGGTTACGTCTCTCCGACTAGCTTTTTCAGTGCTTCCACATTTCTGCGATCGTCGCCCGGCTTGTCAATTGGTGTCTCGGCAATGAATGCCGCATGGGCCAACCGCGCATCGTTCAACAGCGCACGAAGCGGTTCTTTGCCGATGGTTCCCTTTCCAACGTGCTGATGCCGGTCCAACTTCGACCCGCGCTCCGCTTTGGCATCGTTGCAGTGCCAGACTCTCACCCGGTTCAATCCAATCGTTGCGTCGAGCTGCTGCAGGGTTTGCCTCAACCCTTCCGGCGTAACGATGTCGTATCCCGCGACGTGCATGTGGCAGGTATCGACGCACGCCGCGACCGGCACGATCCCCTGCAGTCTCTCGAGGACCTCGGCCACCTGTTCAAAACTCCCGCCCAGCGAGAACTCCGATCCAGCCGTGTTCTCGATCAGAATCGTCAACCCAGCGCGGGCCAGGTCGAGTCCCTGCGTCGCTGCGGCAATGGCCGCCGCGGTTCGCAGCAATCCCTGCTCGCGATCCTCGCCGCGAAACGATCCCGGATGCAGCACCAGATACTCGGCTTGCAGCGCCAGCGCCCGCTCGAGTTCCCCGCGAAATGCTGCCAGCGATTTCCCGAGAAACATCTCACTCGAACCGGCCAGGTTGATCAGATAATTGGCGTGAATCGCCAGCGGCTTCAGATCGTATTGCTTGCGCAGACGACTCATCTCCGCGCATTGCTCCGCTCCTAACTCATACGGGGCCCATTGCCGGGGACTCGAAGAAAAGATCTGCAGCGCGTTGCAGCCCAGCCGGTACGCTCGTTCGGCGGCGTTGTGCACGCCGCCCGCCGTCGAGGTGTGGATGCCAATGCGCCGACAAGTGTGCCAGGGCGGGCGTTTGGGCGCAGCCGATTTCAAGATGTCCCACTCCCGCACCATATCGAAAGTATAAGCAGGAAAAACGGGGCATGCTCCCCGCCATGCCTCGCACGGATTCTTCTTCCCTCGATTCCCGTTAGCGCTTCACGTACTTCGCGCTTACCTCCGAGAGCCCACGGAACTCGTCGGCCGTCAATTTCACCGAAGCCGCCGCAATGTTTTCCTGCAGGTGCTCCACCGACGAAGTTCCTGGAATCGGAATCATCACCGGCGAGCGTTGCAGCAACCACGCCAGCGCAACCTGTAGCGGCTGTGCCCGATGCGCCTTTGCCACGTTGCTTAGAGCCTCGGCGGCCGCCTTGCCCGCCCCCAGCGGGAACCACGGAATAAATCCGATCTTGTGCCGCTCGCAATAATCGACCACCGAATCCCATTCGCGGTCCGCAAAGCTGTAGCGATTCTGCACTGAAGCGATGGGAACGATCTTATTGGCACGCTCCACGTGTTCCCGCGTCACATTCGACAAGCCAACCATCCGGATCTTCCCTTGCTCGCGCAACTGCGCCAGGGTCTCCACCGAGTCGTCAAATGGAATCACCGGGTCCGGGACGTGCAACTGATACAAATCGATCCGCTCCAGTCGAAGCCGCTTCAAACTTCCTTCAACCGCGTTGCGCAGATGCTCCGGGCTGGCATCATGTGTCCACTGATTCGGACCCGGGCGGTTCCATCCGCCCTTGGTCGCGATCACAAGGTCTTTCGGATACGGCGTTAGAGCTTCGGCGATCAACTCTTCGCTGACGTTCGGGCCGTACGAATCGGCGGTATCGATGAAGTTCACGCCAAGCTCCACGGCCCGCCGCAGCACCGCCAGCGCCCGGGCTCTATCCCTGGGGGGACCCCATATGCCATCACCCGTAATCCGCATCGCGCCAAAGCCGAGGCGATAGATGGTTCGTTCGCCGAGAAGAGAAAACGTTCCGCTCTGTATTGCTGAAATTTCCTGAACCTGCGCCATGAAACCTCCTGAATCATCCGGGAAACTGCTGATTTATCAATGTTTATAAGGAATTCAAGGATGTTTGTCTTTGGCCAAAGCTAGCGTAGTAGATGTTTTCGCAAACCGGCCTGATTCACAAAACAACTTGCAGATTGCCCCACCTCGCCCTACCGGATAGACTTGATAGTTCAGCGCAGTTGCGGCCTTGCTTGCTCCTGCAGCGCGGCCCGCTCCCCGAGGAGAATTCTATGCTGGTCGTCATGAAGGCGCACGCCACCGAAGAGCAGGTGCGCGACGTCTGCCAAAAAATCGAAAAGATGGGATACCGCGCCCATCCCATGCCCGGAGCGCAGCGCACCGCGATCGGCATAACCGGAAATAAGGGCGAACTCGAACCCGGCATGCTCGATGACATGCCCGGCGTGCAAGAAGTCATTCAGGTCTCCAAGCCCTACAAACTGGTCAGCCGGGAGATTCGGGAAGATACGACGGTCATCCGTTTTCCCGGGACCGCAGCCACCATCGGCGGCCGCGGCCTCGCCATCGTGGCCGGACCTTGCGCCATCGAGAGCCGGGAGCAGGCTTTTGCCGTGGCCGAGCGCGTCTGCCGCTCTGGCGCCCAATTCTTCCGCGGCGGCGCTTACAAGCCCCGCACCTCGCCCTACTCGTTTCAGGGACTCGGCGAAAAAGCTCTTCGCATCATGACCGAAATCCGCGATCAATTCGGCATGAAGATCATCACCGAAGCCATCGACCATGAGTCGCTCGATCTGGTCGAAGAGTATGCCGATGTCATCCAGATCGGCGCCCGCAACATGCAGAATTTCTCGCTGCTCAAGCGCGCCGGACGCGCCCGCAAGCCCGTCCTGCTCAAGCGCGGCATGTCGGCCACGCTCGAAGAATTCCTGATGGCCGCCGAATACATTCTGAGCGAGGGCAATTACAACGTTGCACTGTGCGAGCGCGGTGTCCGCACATTTGCTGACCACACCCGCAACACGCTCGACCTCAGCGTGGTGCCGGCGGTCCAGCGCTTGAGCCATCTCCCGATTCTCGTCGATCCCAGCCACGGCACCGGCAAGCGCAACAAAGTCACTCCACTTTCACGCGCCTCTGTTGCCGTCGGCGCAGACGGCTTGATGGTCGAAGTGCATGCGAACCCCGACGAAGCGCTGTCGGACGGCCCGCAGTCGCTGTTCCCCGATCAGTTCGACGAACTGATGACGCAGGTTCGCCAGATCGCGGCCGTGGTCGGACGCACCGTGCCCGAGATCGGAGTCAGAGAAACCGTCGCCGCAAAGTGAGGCCGACGGCCCGTAGCCATCAGGGTTGACTGCTTGTTCGGGCTTTGCGACTGGACGGCGAACCCTCCGCTTCTGCTACTCTTTCCTGTTTACGAGATCGGTCGTGCGTAAAATGAGCTCCTCGCGGGCCATTTCGCTGTCGTTTCTTGTTCCCGCGGTTCTTCTGGCGGGCGTCTCAGTCGCTGCGCAAACCCGAACCTTGACTCCACCGCCCGGCAGCGGTGATGCCTTCGATGCCGCTCATGTGCCCATCTGCGATGCCGACCACCCCGATCCCAGAACCGAGGTCTTCGGCCATTGCAGTGCAGATCTGCCGGAATACACCCGCGTGATGCAGGCGAACGTCTATCGCACCTGGCACTCGCTCGTTCCCGCTGACGCATGGATGAAGCGAGCTTGTGCCGTTGTCGATTTCACAATTCGTCCCGATGGCGGCATCTCCGCCCTGAAAATACCCAGATCAACCGGCGATCTGCAGCTTGATCGCGCTGCCTTGGGCGGAATTGTTTCGGGCTCCCCATTTGCTTCCACCCCGGCCGGGTGTGACCGAGGCATAAATGTCCGCTTCCGGATCTACTACAATCCCGGTTCGGCTCACAGAGCCATTCCGACTGCTTCACCCGCCAACCGCGCCACTGCGCCCGATGACGAGCCAGTCACACGCGACAAAGACATTGCCCCTCCCGTCCTGGCCTATGCTCCGAACTCAGAACATGCCCCCGTCGTGCTCACGGGCTCGGATGCTACTGCCGAAGATGGTCGGACAGGCCGCGTGGTTCTAACCGCGATCGTGACCTCGAGGGGCGACGTCGTTTCCGCGAAAATTGTGCGCTCGGCGGGCAATGGTTTCGATGAAAACGCGATGGCGAGTGTGGTGATGTCGAAGTTCAAGCCCGCTACTCTCGTCGGCATCCCGGTGCGAGCCGAAGTCACCCTTCGCGTCGATTTGCAGTAGCGGTCCCTTCTTCGCTCGTCACTTCTGCTAATCTTGACTTCTCCAAAATCGGCTCGACTGTGCGCAAACTCCTCTTCATCGCTGTGCTGGCTCCCGTCCTGGGGGGACTTGGCTGGTGGTACTTTCGCGAGCGCTCCTTCCCCGACTACGGCCCCGCCTTTCGCGAATACGCCTACGTCACGAACGGCAAGAGCAACACCGTGAGCGTGATCGATCTCCGCACCTTCGCCCTGGCCAAGACCATCAAGGTCGGCAGCGAGCCGACGGGCCTCGCCGCCAGCAGCAAAAAGAACGAGATCTACGTGGTGAATACGGGATCGAGCAACGTCAGCGTGATCGACGCGGAAACCAATGCCGTCGTAGGGACGATCGGAGTCAACGGCCGGCCATATTTCATCGACGTCACTGAAGACGGCAAGCGCGCCTACGTGGCGAATTCCGGCTCCGCCAGCGTCAGCGTACTCGATCTCGAAAGGCGCGCGGTCATCGGCAATATCCGCGTTGGCGCTTCGCCCGGGCTGGCGCGCGTCTCACCTGATGGTTCGACGGTCGTGGTCTCGAATCGCGGCGACAATACAGTCTCCCTGATTGACACAAAAACTCTGCGGGTCCGCGCGACTCTCCCTGTTTGCCAGCAGCCGGAGGACATTGCCATCCTGCCCGATTCGAGCAAGGCGTTTGTCACCTGTTCGGGGTCGTCGCAGGTCGCATCCATCGCGCTACGAAAACCCGGCGGCACCGGCGAACGGAGGGACGACCGCGTCCTTGCCTTGCTCGACGTCGGCCGCACTCCCGTCAGTCTGGCGCTGAAGCCCGATGGCGGAGAACTGATCGTGTGCGACTTCGACTCCGACAGCATCTCCATCATCGAAACCGGCAATGATGAAGTCGGAAGCAGTCAGCAGATCGGCCAACATCCGTCTCATGCCGTCGTGACCATGGATAATTCTCGCCTCTACGTCTCCAATTTCGGATCGAACAGCGTCGCCGTCTACGATATCGATATGGGGCGCCGCATCGCCACCCTCACTGTGGGCAGCAAGCCGGACGCGCTCGCCCTGACTCCTGATCAGAACTACCTGCTTGTGGTCGATACCGAATCCGGCGATGTCACCGTCATTCAGAAGCGGAAGCCGCACCGGACGCTCGAAACCTCCGAATATTCCCTGCTCACGCTGATTCCCGTGGGCATGCAACCGAACGCGATCGTCATCAAATCCTTCATGGCAACTAAATCGTTGAAATAGTCGGGTGGCGATCGAGCGTTGTCCCCCTGGGGCGACGTTTTGTCGCTCCAGGCGCTCCGAGGAGCCTGCCGTTCCATCGAACGCCCGCATAGTCCGAATGCCCAACCTCGACTCGTTCTATATTGGTTAGCGGCGTGCACCTCGAGGAAAACATCCCGCTCGCTCCGCTGACTACCTTCCGCATCGGGGGTCCCGCCCGTTTCTTCGTCGATGCCACCTCGCAGGCGGAAGTCGAAGAAGCCGTCCGCTTCGCTCAGTCCCATAACGCTCCACTCTTCATCCTCGGCGGCGGCAGCAATCTCGTCATCGCTGACTCCGGTTGGCCCGGACTTGTCCTCAAAATCTCCGTCCCCGGCATCGACCAGCATCCAGGCACCAATAACGACGGCAAAATCCTCTTCACCGCCGGCGCCGGCGAGTCCTGGGATCGCTTCGTCTCCCACGCTATCGTTGCCAACTGCGCCGGTGTCGAATGTCTCAGCGGAATTCCCGGCAGCGTCGGGGGCACGCCGGTGCAAAATGTCGGGGCCTACGGGCAGGAGGTTTCCGATACCATCGAATCGGTCGAGGTCTTTGACCTGCGCGACGGCCAGATTCGCGAACTCTGTCGCGAAGCTTGCGGCTTCTCCTATCGCTCGAGCATTTTCAATTCAACCGATCGCGGGCGCTTCATCATCCTTCGCGTGGTCTACGCGCTCGCTCCCGGCGGCGAGCCGCATCTCGCCTATGCCGATCTTAAACGCCACTTCGCAGGCTGGGAATCCGCCCCCACTCTGGCCGAAACTCGCGAAGCTGTCCGCCATATTCGCGCGCTCAAAGGCATGCTCATCGTCCCCGGCGATCCCGACAGCCAAAGCGCCGGATCGTTTTTCAAGAATCCCGTGATCTCGCCCGGGCAGCATGCTGACCTCGAACGCCGCGCCGCCGCCAGAAATCTGATCCTCCCCAGCTATCCTGCGCTCGAAAAAAGCAAGAAGGCCTCGGCCGCGTGGCTCGTCGAGCACTCCGGATTCGCCCGTGGCTATGGCTTCGGCCACGCCGGCATCTCCAGCAAACACGCGCTCGCCATCGTCAATCGGGGCGGCGCCACCGCTGCCGAAGTCCTCGCCCTCAAAGACGAAATTCAACAACGTGTCCAAGAAATCTGGGGTATCCGCCTCGAGCCTGAACCAGTATTGGTGGGAATCCAATCTTAACGGCCCAGCCGGCTGGACCTGCCGATCCCTCCATGCTTTCCGCAAGGCTCAACTCGATCGCCGTTCTAACGAAAATTCCTGAACGAATAGCCACCATGGACGGTCTTCATGATTGAGGGCAGACGCGTGACAGCGGGAGAGGCGATCCTGACCGGCTTGGCGACGATCGAGCACAGGCAGAACGGTTCCGGCGATATCGACCGCAGTCAGGCCGCGATCAGCGATGCCGCGCTCGAATCTCTGGTTCGCGAGCACTCGCGGCTCGTCTACCGCATCGCCTATGCCGCGCTGCGCAGCCACGCTGACGCCGAAGACGCCACGCAAGAGACTTTTCTGCGCGTCCTTCGTCACCGCACCAAGCTGACCTCGGTCGAAGATCCAAAGACCTGGCTGGCGCGCATCGCCTGGCGCGTCGCCGTCGACCGGAGCCGGTCACGCACGCGCCAGCAGGAGATCGCTTTGGAATTCCCGGCTGGTTCGGTTCCCGAGGTTGCATCCGGAGAGATCGGTGCCGACGACGCGCTGCACGGATCGCAGATAAGCGCAATGATTGAAAAGATGATCGCGGCCTTGGCGCCGAAATTGCGCGAGCCGCTGATTCTCTCGACGGTCGAGGAGATGTCGCCGCGCGAAGTCGCCGCTACGCTGGGCATCAACGAAGCCGCGGTGCGCTCCCGTATCTTCCGCGCTCGCCAAATTTTGAAGGAGAAGCTGAGCCAGCGGTCGCTCAAGAGGTAAGACAAAGATGGCTGAATTCGACAACCCGACAAACTCCGACGACAACGACCATCTCGATCTTGAACTCGATGCCGTGCTGGCGAGATACTCCGCGGTCGAGCCGCGATCTGGAATCGAGTCCCGCATCCTTTCCCATCTGCGCTCTACGCCTGCGCCATCTGCCAGCCGCCACTGGTGGGGCTGGGGATTCGCCGGCGCCGCCGCGATCGTAATCGTCATTGCTTTTGTGTGGAGAGGAACTCGACCCTCGCATCTCGTCATTGCGAACCATCCGCCGACGGCCATCCTCCAGCCAACGCTTCACCCGACGCCGGCCCAGAAGACTCCGGATCGAGAAGCCCGCAATCCAGGAACCCAGAATGATGAAGCGCATTCCAGCTCCGGTGCCAAGGCGGAGCTCGCGGCCGCGACACGCGCTCGCGCGCGCAAGCCTTCTCTACCTCGGGCAGCGGCCGTCGCGACCTATCCCAAGCTCGATCACTTTCCTTCACCCGAACCACTCAGCCCGGAAGAGGCCGCGTTGGCTCGCTATGTTTCGCAGTTTCCCAAGGAAGCTGTGCTGATTGCCCGGACCCAGCAGGCATCCGAGCAGGAACTCGACCAGAAGAAACGGGGAGCCGGATGGGATATTCCCTTGCTCGACTCAAGTCCAGAACAAACACAGGAGAGATAAATATGAAACGAGTTGCCGTCGTGACCGCCGTCCTGTCACTCATTTTGACCGCGCGGCCCTTATATGCACAGGAGTCATCGCACACCGATGAGCCCAAGGCTTCGGCTACGGCCGCGGCGAAAGCGAAAACCCTGCAGTCCTATCGCCTTGACTTTACCTTCAGCGAAATCGAGGACGGGAAGACCTTGAACACGCGGCGCTGCTCGATGACGCTCACCGGCGGCAACTCCAACGAAATCAAAATCGGCACGAGAGTTCCAGTCGCCGTTGCTTCAAACGCGTCGACCGCATCGACTCAGTACCAGTACATGGATGTGGGTATGAGCATCTTTTCGCAGACGAGAGAACATGACGGCGAATTAGAACTCATCGTTCGCGGCGAGATCAGCAATATCGATACTCCGATCCACACCGATAGCGGCTCCACGATCACCATACTGCAAGCTCCCGTCGTGCGTCAGATCAAGATTGAGGGCTCCACGCTGCTGGTGGTCGGGAAACCGATTGTCATCGGAAGTGTGGATGACCCGAACTCCAAGAAAGAATTCCAACTGCAAGTGACCGTATCCAAGCTGTGACTTCCTGCTCGTGGGGATGTACCTGCTGGTCGGCGAAAATCGCAGGCGCCGCTCCGGTTCGTGATCCGGCTTTGTCGGCTGTGACCCCACGCGAAGGGGAGGATCAAACGATCCGGCACGAGCGGCGCCTCATCTCATTCATCGGCAAATTTTGCCGCCCGCTTGAATATTTCCGCAAACATCGCCCGCGTCAGCTTCCCCGTCTGCGTGTTCTGGTTCGACGGATGGTACGACGCCAGCAGCATCTTCCCGTCCGGCACCCGGTAGTTCGCACCATGCTTAAAGACGTAGCTTTTTCGGATAGCCAGGAGTCCGGCTCGCTTCAGGTGATTGAGATAGGCATCGAAACCGATTTTGCCGAGCGCCACCACGACTCTTAATCCCGTCAGCCCGGCAATCTCGCGGTCGAGAAACGGCGCACACGCGGCCAGTTCCTCGGGCAGCGGTTTGTTGTCCGGAGGCGCGCAACGGACCGCTGCTGTGATGTAGAGATCCTTGAGTTGCAAGCCGTCGTTGCGATCAGTGGCCGTCGGCTGATTGGCAAAACCGGTCTCGTACAGGACCGGATACATGAAATTCCCACTGGCATCCCCGGTAAACGGACGCCCGGTCCGGTTCGAGCCATGGGCGCCCGGAGCCAATCCCAAAACCAGCACGCGGGCGGCGGCATCGCCGAATCCGGGCACCGGCTTGCCCCAATAGTCCCAACTGAGATACGCCCTCCGCTTCTCACGCGCGATCTTTTCGCGGTAGACCACAAGACGCGGGCAGCGAGTACAAGCGACGACCTCGCGATTCAGCACAGTGAGCCAGCGAACGCTCATTCATATGAGTGTAACGAATCGGCGGCCACCGCAGTTTTCAACCTTATCCGCGATGCTAGACTCTAATAAGGTGCTCTTCCGACTTACGCGACGACGCTTTCTTGGCTACGGGCTGGCCACGCTCGCCGGGGCGGCCACCATCGACGGATTCTTTGTCGAGCCGGCTCATCCCGTGATCGAGCGCCGCGAGATTCAACTGGCCCGTCTTCCGAAGTCGTTCTCTGGATTCCGCATTGCGCTGATCAGCGACATTCATTTCGGCCCGTTTATGGGCCGGGCTGGAGTCGGGCGCGCGGTGCGTCTGGCGCAGACGTTCAGTCCCGACCTGCTTGTGCTCGTCGGAGATTTCGTTTCCCACCCCTTCGGACAATCGAACGGAGCGGCTGGCGCCCATCACGCCGAGCCGTGTGCCGACGTGCTCGCCACCTGGAAAGGGGTTCCCATGGCGGCCGTGCTCGGCAACCACGACTGGTGGAACGGCGCCGAGATCGTCACCGGGGCGCTGGCCGAGCGCGGAATTACGGTGCTGCGGAATCAGTCCATTGCCATCGAGCGCGGCGGCGACCGGCTCTGGATCGCCGGGGTCGACGATGTTTACGAAGGACACGCCGACTTGCCTCGCGCACTTTCGTCGGTTCCGAACTCCGAAGCCACGCTCCTTCTCGCCCACGAGCCCGACTTCGCCGACTACGCCGCCCGCTTCCCTATCGATCTTCAACTCTCCGGCCACTCCCACGGAGGCCAGGTGCGCGTTCCCGGCATCGGACCGATCGTCTTGCCTGAACTCGGCCGCAAATACAACAACGGCTGGTACCGGAGCGGTAACCTTCAGATCTATACCAACCGTGGGCTGGGAGTCATTGATCCCCCAGTGCGCTTCAACTGCCCACCCGAAGTCACTCACATCACGCTGAAGAGCAGTCTTGCAAGGACGTAGTTCGTGAAGCCAGTGCGGCCGTGGCGACAGTGTCCCCACCCTGCCGCTCCAACATCGGAAGCGACCAGGATGGGGCAACCTCAGCCTTAAGAAGCGGCTTCTTCTCACCCAAGCCAAAAACCTGCTTGGATGGGACACCGCCCTATTACTCCGCGGTGTAGGTTGTGTTCGATTTGATGTACTTTCCGGTCGCGTCCACGCCGACCACCGACAAGTGATGCGTCCCGGCAGAGAGCGTCCAGGTCGTGTTCAGCAAGTCGCCATACTCCTGGAACAACTTGTGCCCGTCGGCCCAGAATTCGATGCGCAGTGCCGGCTGGGCTGAGGCTTTGTAGGCATCCAGCACCTGGATCGACGCCGGTCCGCTGCCGCCGTTGCGCGGTCCGCAATTGTGCAGCCCTGTTCCAGAAGGATATGCGCACGGATCTTTGGCTGTGCTGGTCGTATTCAGAAAAACGGCGAGACTGGTGCCGTCGATCAAGGCAACGTCCCTCGTGCCGTCCGCGTTGAGGAAGCCGGCGGCGAACCCGCCGCGCAGCGACACGTTCGTGTTGTCGGCGAAGTGCGCCGGCGCGTTGAAACCTGAGCGCCCGCCTTTGCCGGTGTAAATGTCGAAGCCGTAGTCCGGGTTTCCGGCAGCGTCGGTGTCGGTGTAGGTCGCGACATCTTCGATTCCGTCGCTATTGAAATCGCCCACCAGAAGAGTATTCGGCAGCCCGGCGCTGGTCCGGTCATCGTTCAGGTAGACCTGGGTGAAACTTCCGCCGCCATTGCTGTATTCGACGTAAGCCTCCCCGAAGCCATTTCCGACGGCAGAAACCAGCAGGTCGGCTTTCCCGTCGAGATCGACGTCGGCGGCCGAAAGAGTGGCGTTGCCGCCAATCTGATTGGGAACCAGGTACGGAGTAATCGTCGAGTGGGCATTCATCAGCGAGTAAATCCGCGACAAGCCGGGACCGCAGCTGATGTCGGCGCACCTGTCGAGGTAAGCGAGGTCGGTCTGATGATTGCCGTTGAAGTCTCCGGAAACCAGCCCGCTTACCGTATCCGGCGGATATCCGGCGTTGGTGGAAGAGTAATAGAGCGGAACGGTGAAGGAATGCCGGATAAAGGACTGTCCAGTATTTCTGAGAATCGTCACCCTCTTGGACGCATCAGACAGGGTCGCGATGTCGGGCTTGCCATCATCGTCATAGTCGCCTACGGCGATCGAGTCGGCGAGGCCGTCGACGGCGTAGAGGCGCGGAGTTGCGAAGCCGCCCTTACCGTTTCCATAGGCTACGCCCACCTGGGCGGCGGTGCTTAGAGTGAAGGCGATGTCAAGGTTGCCGTCCTGATTGAAGTCCCCCACGGCGACAGCGGTCGCGCCCGTGGTTCCTGCGATTGTTATCGGATTGTTAAAAGTTCCTCTGCCCGTATTCATGTAGACCACGACACTCGTCTCGGAGCCGTTGTTTAAATTCGCGACTCCCACCAGGTCGGCGGCGCCGTTGCGATCGAATCCCGCAGCGACCATCTGAAAAGCATCGGTGAAGGTACCGTAGCGTTTAGGAGCTGAAAAGGTCTGAGCGAATAGCGGCGTTATGAACAGGCAAGAGATCAACCAGGCCGTACTGAGGCAGCGGAACGAAGCAAACATCGGGAACTCCTTTTGCACATGGTGCGCTTAGGATGGCAGGAAAACCCGCTGCTGTTGCCGAGTTTGATGGCTGCGAACGCGCCTGAGGATCAGGTTTCAGAGGATTCTTGAGGCGCTTCCTTTGCGTCCTCCCCACTCAAGTCGAAACCGGATTCAGTAAGCTGCCGGCGATTTCAAGGCAGGACCGCGCTTTGGGTCGCCGGCCATCTTCATCTCTATCTCTGTTTTCCTGATCATCTGACGCCACAGAGAATCCGGATCAGCGTGGAAGACAGTGTCGTGGTCCGCTGGAAAGATAAACCAGCCACCGAGCCGGACTTCGTTCCTCAATTGTTCCGGGGTCCATCCGGCATAACCAAGATAGACGTGAAAAACGGCAGGTGCGGGATGAGAGGAGACGAGTTTTTCCAATGCGCTCTTGGCAGAAATCCAGTAAACGCCGCCGAAAACGCGCTGGGCAACTTCGGGCGTTTGCGGCGAGTGGAACAAGGCAAACACCGTCGGAGTTTCGACGGGCCCGCCCAGATAAACCGGGTCAGAAAGATTCTTTGCTGTTTTGAGCTGCGCGAATACTCGCGAAATCGGAAGATCGGTGCGGCGATTGAGCATCAAGCCGATCACGCCGTCGGTATCGTAGTGGACGAGCAGAATCACCGTCTGCCCAAAAATCGGATCCGACAGCTCACGGCTCGCCACCAGCAGCCTTCCGAGACCGAGATCGCTCGGGTTCCGGGATGGAAGCAGAACAACAGCCGGCGGCGTTTCGAGCGTGGATGAATTCCGTGTCCGGGTATCGGATGGCCTGAGCTCTGAGCCTCGCGTCGCCGGCAACGCCATCACGCTCGCGAGTACGGCGAAGAAGCACAGGTTCCCTAGAGACATGGCTGCCCTCCAACCTGCCATCACGATCGACGCGATCTTCGCCCCAATCGCGATTATAGTCAGCCGGCGGAGAAGAGTTTCTCAGCAGCTGCGGCGCTAGAAACCCGATCTCCGCGGGGCACGACCGAAGCTACCAGTCTTTCATTGAGAGCCGCGGTCAGTGGGGGACTTAGGCCGCTTCATCCTGCCCGGCGACGACGGCGCCCGGCAGTCCTTCAGCAATTTTTTCGTTTCCTCGATGCGCGTCTTGCTCTTCAGCACCGCCGGCATGGTTCGGCGCATGATTCGTTCTATCCTTTACAAGGCAAGCAAGTGATCACAGTCACTGCGCGAGTCGGGCGGGTTCGGGAAAATGTAGATGTCAGCCCTTCCCATCCGGCTTCGAGATTAAAACCGGCCCGTCAGAAGCGACGGCGGGCCTTTTTGCATCTTCCCGGCGAGGACATCCATGACCAGCCAAGGCTCGGCTTCGATCGAGATGTGTACCAGTGTCAAACGGCTCGGCTTCGCGGCGCGCCAATCCATCCGGCTGTATGGCGAGGAATTCGAGTTGTTGTCTGATCCTTTCCCGGAAGCCGGCGGCATCGCGGTACAGGTCAAGGCGAAGAGGACCGCTGATGTCCGCGTCCTTCAATTGCCCGCTACGGTGGTCCAGGCGGTCCGAGGCTCGAGGACAGCGGCCTAGGCCGCCCAAGCCACCAGACTCTGCTCAGCCGGAAATATTGGCCACGGCAGCCATTCCGAATCGTCGTCCGGATCGTTCAGCAACAACCAACAACATTGACTCGCCGCACTCCGGCGCCTAGCATCTTCGTGCTCGGCGCGCGATCGAAAGAGGTACCCCATGATCCGAGAACGCGTACTCAAGGTTGTATTGGTGATAGTGGGTTTGATCTTTATGGCTGGCATTTACCCGATCGGAACGTATCTATGGCAGCCCGGGAACGAGCCGCCGGGTGACGCGATGATGCTCAGCCTGTATGTGGCTATGGGCTTTTTCCTGCTGTTGGCGGCGCGAACCCCGTCGGCGTATCGCAGCCTGATCCTATACGCCGGATGGGCTAACCTGGCTCACGCCACCGTGATGGCACTCATGGCCATCCATCCGGGCAGCGATCGCCGAGGACTGCTGATCGCCGCAGCCGGCTTCGGATTCATCGGCGCAGTTCTGGTCGCCTTGCTTCCCGCAAAACAGCCGGCGGCTCAGTGAGGGCTGCCCGTGATTTTCCCGGGGTAGTTCCGCATTTCGGCTTTGGCGGCGGGCTTGGGCGATGATGAGCGTAACCGCGATTTTTCGACAATTGACGCGGTCTCTTTCTTCAGGGAACAGCAACCAACGAAGTGACTTCCCGGCCGATAGTGAAAGGAGAGCCTTGGACGGGTGTCGGCACGCCATCAGCCCCGACAGAGTAAGACCCGATAGCGCCCCCATTTAGAAACTGGTATTCAACTCCCATCGCGAGTTCTTTGTTGCGACGTTCCGATAGGAGACGCCCCTGGCTTAACGCCCCCCTAACCGGTCAACTCAGCTTTTGAAGGTAGATGTTGCCTACGGGTGCTCCCGTCCCGATCACTTCAGCAACTGGACGATATCACTTCTACGATCACCCTTGGCGATAGAGAGCGCAGTTTCGTTCATGTTATTGTGTGCGCTGACCTCTGCACCGGCTCTCAGCAGCGCGAGAACTGTGTCCCCACTGGCATACCTCGCTGCCAGCATGAGGGCCGTATTTCCTTTGCCGTCCCTAGCATCCACATTGGCGCGTGCAGCCAGGAGTTGGCGGACGATAGCTAAACGCTGTACTTCTACCTCCTGGTTCAGACTTGGCCATTGCACTGCCAAGAGCAACGGTGTTCGACCCATTCTGTCACTCGCATTAACGTTTGCACCGGCCACGACCAAATCTCGAATCAGAGCGGGGGAGCTCTTGCCGCGCATACAAGAGTGAATTAGGGCTGTTTGTTGGTTCTGGTCTCTCGCGTTTACGTCCACCCCCATAACTAGCAACTGCTTCACAGCATCAGCATCGCCTTTATCTGCGGCCTTCATTAAGGAAGTTTCATCGGGGTCAGAGAGAACCTCTCCATCACTCCCTAGAGCTGTCGGGTATGCGACAGGAATGAACCGCGCAACTGTTATGCTGGAATACCCGTTGACCCTTTGCCATCCCGACTGTCGCAAATAGAGCGCAAGCCGAGGCCTAAGCTGCGCCGCAACCAGACTGGCCCAGACACCCCCCCCAGCGATTTGATTCGACGGCCCTTCTATTCGAAAGCTCTCGAATCCTTTTCGTGAATTCCATTCGAAATAAACATCGAACTCACGCGTGAGGCGAGGCGGAAGAAGTCGCAGCTCGGCAATACATACCCAGGCAACGATCCCCAGCGCCGCAAGGATTATGGCGGTTCGGGGACGTGACCAAGATCGCGCCTGCACATTCTGGTTGGGCAGCATTTTTCTCCTTCCTTTCTCTGTATCTTATATACCGGCGTGTGGAGGACTGGGACGGGTGGCCCAGGCCTTCGCGTTCTTTCCTTCCCGATTCGATACTGTGGGTGCCCCGCTCTTGCGCGCTTTCTGCAAGGGCGGGTACGATGCTGGCGATATCATGAGACTTCATGCCTTCCGGCTTGCATCGCACCTATGGCGCGCACTACCTGCACTTTTATCACTTGCTCCTGTTACCGGCGGTTGCCTTTTCTAAACTCTAGACACGCCCGGGATCGATTCCTCTCGCTCCTCTCGTTTGACGGTGCTCGCTCCCTGTCTTTACACTCAACTATTAACGCTGTGTGAACGCGCGGCGTTGGTCACGCTCCGAGCGCCTGCATCCAGCCCGCATGCCTCCGAAGTCGGACGAGTCCGCCGAAAGGATACGAGTGAGTCCCACAGAAACCAGCGATCCTCAGAACTCCGAGGCGAAACAGGACGGCGTCAAGCGCGAGATTTCCGTCGAAATTCCCGCCGCTGAAGTCGAGCGCGAGACCGAAACCATCGTGCAAAAATATCAGAAGATGGCGCGCCTGCCCGGCTTCCGCCGCGGCCACGTGCCCGCCTCCATCATCCGCCAGCGCTTCAAGGAAGACCTCAAGAGCGATGTGGTCGAAGCCCTGGTTCCGAAATATTTTCAGAAAGAGGCGCAGAAGCTGGGGATGATTCCCGTCTCCCAGCCGCGCGTCACCGACCTGCACGTACATGAGGGCGAACCCCTGCGCTTCAAGGCCAGCTTCGAGATCATGCCCGAGATCAAGGTCGAGGGCTACAAAGAACTGCGCGCCGAGCATCCCGAGATCGAAGTCAAAGACGAGGAAGTTGAAGAAGCGGTCGCCAACGTTCGCGAGCAGCATGCCACCTTCGCGTCCGTCGAAGGACGTTCGCTGGGCGACGGTGACTTCGCCCAGGCGTCGATGGATGGCCGTCCCAAAGATGCCGACGACAAGACCCAGCCCGTGCACATGGACGAAGTGCTGATCGAGATTGGCGGAAAGAACACGGTTCCCGAGTTCAGCGAGCATCTGCGCGGAGCCAATGCCGGCGACGAGCGCCAGTTCGAAGTCAGCTATCCGGAAGATGCCAACGACAAGCGGCTGGCCGGCAAGACCTTCGTTTATACGGTGAAGATTCACGCCATCAAGCAGAAGAATCTTCCCGAATTGAACGACGACTTTGCCAAGGAACTGGGCGAGTTCTCGAGCCTCGATCAGGTGCGCAAGCAGATTCGGGAGAACATGCTGGCCGAGCGCAGGCACAGCGCCGAGCACGCAGCAAAAGACAAACTGGTCGCCGAACTGGTCAAGCGCAATGATTTCGAAGTGCCCGAGTCGCTCATCGACCGTCAGATCGATCTTCGCCTGGAGCGCGGCTTGCGGGCTCTGGCGGCCCAGGGCATGAAGATGGAAGACATGAAAAAGATGGACCTGCCGCGGTTGCGGGCAGGCCAGCGCGATCAGGCGGTGCAGGATGTGAAGTCGTCGTTGTTACTGGATCGCATTGCCGAACTGGAAGGAATCTCTGTCGGCGAGGACGAGCTGGATCACGAGATTGACGCCCTCGCGCAGCAGACAAAACAGGGTTCGGACGCGGTCCGAGCCCGTTTGACACAGGATGGGGGCCTCGCTAGAATCCGGAACAGAATCCGCAGTGAAAAGACCCTCGACTTTCTGTATCACCAGTCCGCGTAAGGTGACGCGACGCGGACCACTTTCGATCCTCCCCATGCAAGATACGAGTCGCGTCGGGATGGAGTGTGGCAGGTGAACGTGAAGAATAAGAACCGCGATTTTGAAAGAGACGAACCGCAAATGATGCTGGTTCCGATGGTTATCGAGCAGACTGGACGCGGCGAGCGCGCCTACGACATCTATTCCCGCCTGCTGCGGGACAACATTATCTTTATTGGTACGCCGATTGACGACAACATCGCCAACCTCGTCATCGCCCAGATGTTGTTTCTGGCTCAGGAAGACCCGGAGAAGGATATCCAGCTCTACATCAACTCTCCCGGTGGCTCGATCACGGCTGGCATGGCCATTTACGACACCATGCAGTACGTGAAAAACGATGTCATGACGCTGTGCGTCGGCCAGGCGGCATCTATGGCTGCATTACTTTTGGCATCAGGGGAACCCAAAAAGAGATTGGCGCTGCCGAATTCGCGGATTCTAATACATCAGCCCTCCATGGGTGGGCTGTCGGGGCAAGCCACCGATATCGACATTCACGCCCGGGAAATCCTGCGTATGCGCGAGATTACGAACCAGTTACTCTCCAAGCACAGCGGGCAGAAACTGGACAAGGTGGAGAAAGACGTCGAGCGCGACTTCATCATGAATGCGCAGCAGGCTAAGGAATATGGAATCATCGACGATATCATCTACAAGACCGGAAAAGCTGTATGATCGCCTTCACGCCTGAACGACGGCAAGGGCGAGACGGCAAATCGCGGGTGGACTGGGGACGCGGTGCTGCCGGAAGAAGTACAACGAAGGAGTAGAGCCGAGTGAAAAACAAGTCGGGCTCCGATGAGATTTTGCGCTGTTCGTTCTGCCACAAGTCGCAGGACGCCGTCGCCAAGCTGATCTCGTCGCCCAGCGATTATCCCCGCGCTTACATTTGCGACGAGTGCGTCGCGGTCTGCAACTCCATCCTGGAAGACGACCGCACGGCGACGCCACCCTCGAGCACCCCCAACCAGCTGCCCAAGCCGCAGGAAGTCAAGACCTTCCTCGATGAATATGTCATTGGGCAGGAGCAGACGAAGAAGAAGCTGGCGGTGGCCGTCTACAACCACTACAAGCGCATCTTCATGAACCGGCAAAAGACCGGCGACGGCATCGAACTGACCAAATCGAACATTCTGCTGATCGGACCGACGGGCACGGGTAAAACGCTGCTGGCGCAGACGTTGGCGCGCATGCTGGATGTGCCGTTCGCCATTGTCGATGCCACCACCCTCACCGAGGCTGGATACGTCGGCGAAGATGTCGAGAACATCATCCTGAAGCTGCTGCAGGCTGCCGATGGGGACGTCAGCCGCACCCAGACCGGCATCATCTACATCGACGAGGTCGACAAGATCGGACGGAAAGACGAGAATCCCTCGATCACCCGCGACGTTTCCGGTGAAGGCGTGCAGCAGGCGCTGTTGAAGATCCTTGAAGGCACCGTCGCCAATGTGCCTCCTCAGGGCGGACGAAAGCATCCGCACCAGGAGTTCACGCCGGTCGACACCACCAACATTCTTTTCATCTGCGGCGGAGCCTTCGTCGGCCTCGACAAGATCATCTCCCGCCGTATCGGCAAGAAATCCCTGGGCTTCCGCAGCGCGGAAGACGCCGAAAAAGAAGATATTTCCGCCTCGCGCAAGCGTAACTACGAACTGTTGAGCGAGATTCAGCCAGAAGACCTGATCAAATTCGGGCTGATTCCAGAGTTCGTCGGACGCCTGCCCGTGGTCGGTATGCTGGAAGATCTCGACGAATTTGCCCTGATCGAGATCCTGACCCGCCCCAAAAACGCCATTGTCAAGCAGTACCAGCGTCTGTTCGAGTTTGAGAATGTGCGTCTCAAATTCTCCGACGACGCTCTGCGGGCGATTGCGCGCCAAGCCATGGCGCGCAAGGTAGGAGCCCGCGGACTGCGCATGATCTTGGAAGAACTGATGCTCGACCTCATGTTCAACCTGCCTAGCCAAAAGAAAGTAAAAGAGTTCGAAGTAACTCGCGAGATGGTAGAGAAGCGCAGCGCGTCTTTCGCCACCATCATGGAGAAGGCTGGGTAGAACTACTGGCATGGGCGGGAAGTGCCATGTCAGAACAGGCTCGGGCAGCGTACAATCAATTCTAGTGGCTTTCGGTTGGCGTCATCCCAGGAGAATCAGTGACCATCGCTAAGGAGAAGTTCGAATCCCGGAAACTTCCGATGATGCCCATTCGGGACGTCGTCATTTTTCCGTTCATGATGACCCCGTTTGTGGTGGGCCGCGAATCGAGTGTGCGCGCGCTGGAAGAGGCGCTGGCCGCCGACAAGAGGATCTTTCTTGCCACCCAGCACGACGCCTCGATCGACGAGCCGAAAGCGAATGAAATCTATCAGGTCGGCACCATCGTCAATATCGTGCAAAGCCTGAAGCTGCCCGACGGCAACATCAAGGTTCTGGTCGAAGGCATCGAGCGCGGCAAGATTCTCCAGGTTACCGATACCGAAGGCTACATGCAGGCTACGGTCCGCGTGGCGCGCTACACCACCGAGGCGAATCCGGCGCTGGAAGCGGCCATGCAGCGCGTCACCTCGCTGTTTGAGCAGTACGTGAAGCTGTGCCAGGCTCTGAATTACGAAACCATGATCTCCGCGGTCCGCATGGAGGATCCCGCCAAGCTGACCGACGTGATCGCCGCCAATCTGCAGCTTTCGATCGAAGAAAAGCAGGAACTGCTGGAAATCTTCGACCCCGGCGAGCGCCTCACCCGCATCGCTGACGTGCTCGATATCGAAATCGAAAAGCTCAACGTCGACCGCACCATCCAGTCGCGGGTCAAGCGGCAGATGGAAAAAGCGCAAAAAGAGTATTACCTCAACGAGAAGATCAAGGCCATCCAGAAGGAACTCGGCCGCGGCGAAAAAAGCGAGTTCGACGAACTCAAGAAGAAGATCGATGCCGCAGGCATGCCCAAAGAAACAAAGGACAAGGCCCTGCAGGAGCTCAAGAAGCTCGAAGCCATGCCGCCGATGTCGGCCGAGTCGACGGTTTCACGGAATTATCTCGACTGGCTGCTGGCCGTGCCCTGGAAAAAGCGCTCGAAGGAAATCCGCAACATTGCCCGCGCCGAAAAGGTTCTGAACGAAGATCACTACGGGCTGGAGAAGATCAAAGAGCGCATTCTCGAATTTCTCGCCGTGCGGCAATTGGTGAAGAATCCCAAGGGATCGATTCTGTGCTTTGTCGGACCTCCGGGCGTGGGCAAGACTTCGCTGGGGATGTCGATCGCCAAAGCCACCGGCCGCAAGTTCGTCCGCATGTCCCTGGGCGGAGTGCGCGACGAAGCCGAGATCCGCGGCCATCGCCGCACCTACATCGGCGCCCTGCCCGGCCAGATCATCCAGATGATGAAGAAGGCGGGCACGAAGAATCCTGTTTTCATGCTCGACGAAGTCGACAAGATGTCGATGGATTTCCGCGGCGACCCGTCGGCCGCTCTGCTCGAAGTACTCGATCCGGAGCAGAACTTCATGTTCATCGACCACTACCTCGACGTGGAATACGACCTCTCACAGGTGTTCTTCGTCGCCACGGCGAACGTCATGCACACCATCCCTCCTGCTCTGCAGGACCGCATGGAAGTGCTGCGCCTGCACGGCTACACCGAGCAGGAAAAGGTTGAGATCGCCAAGCAATTCCTGGTCAGGAAACAGATGCTTGCCGCCGGCCTCTCGGAAAAGAACATCAAGTTCAGCGATGACGCCATCACAGCGCTCATTCGCTCCTATACGCGGGAGGCGGGCGTCCGCAATCTCGAGCGCGAGATTGGCAACATCTGCCGGAAGGTCGCACGCAAAGTCGTTAAGGAAGGCGAAGCCTTTTCTGCGGCGATTACGGCTGACAACGTCAACGACTTCCTGGGCGTGATCAAATTCCGCGACACGCTGGCCCACGAAAAATCAGAAGTCGGCCTGGTCACCGGCCTTGCCTGGACCGAAGTTGGCGGTTCGATTCTCAGCACCGAAGCCACGGTCGTCGACGGCAAGGGCAAGCTCACTCTCACCGGCAAGCTCGGCGACGTGATGCAGGAATCGGCGCAGGCGGCCATGTCGTATGTCCGCTCGCGCGCGCACCGGCTTGGCCTGAGCCGCGACTTCTATCGCAACCTCGATCTGCACGTGCACGTACCCGAGGGCGCGATCCCGAAAGATGGACCATCTGCCGGTATCACCATCGCGACCGCAATCTCGAGCGCTTTGAGCAAGATTCCGGTTCGCCGCGACTTGGCCATGACGGGCGAGATCACGCTGCGCGGCAAGGTGCTGCCTATCGGCGGCCTCAAAGAGAAGCTGCTGGCGGCTCATCGCGCCGGACTCTTCGAAGTCATCTTGCCGAAGGACAACGAGAAGGACCTGGCTGAGGTTCCGGAGAACCTGCGCAATTGCATGAAGCTGCATTTCGTTGACACCATGGATCAGGTGCTGCAGCTTGCCCTGGAATCGCCGCTGCCCAAAGTGGAAGAAGAAGGCGTGCAGCCCATCGCCCCGCCGCTGACCACGAATACCGACGCTCCCACCGCGCATCAGTAAGGGGTTGAATCAAGGTCTACGAGTCTCGCCTTTCTTGCTGGCGCGAGCCGTTCATCTCTTGCCACCCACACTCGCAGGCTTGCATTCCGCAGGCGGAGGTTGCACACTCGGGCCAGTGCCGGGGACTGAGCTAGCATCCGGTCGCAGCATCGCGCACCTGACGCCGGCTGTGGATGATGAATGGGATTCATGACTGGTGAACCCCGGCAACAGCGGAAGAGACTTGCAGCGTCCTTGCCAATTCTTGCCTCGCCATAGCAAACTTGCTTATGAGGGTTCTGGCACGATTTCTCGCGGCGGCCACCAACGTCGCCCACTTCCCTGCTCCCGACCTTCCGGAAATCGCCTTCCTTGGCCGCTCCAACGTCGGCAAGTCCAGTGTCATCAATTCGTTGGTCGGTGCGAAACTGGCCCGTACCAGTTCCACGCCCGGACGCACCCGCAGCATCAACTTTTTTGAAATCCGGTGGCCCGGAAAGCCGCGTCCCGAGCTGATCTTCGCCGATCTCCCCGGTTACGGATACGCCAAGATCTCCCGTGACATCTCGCAGGAATGGCCGGCATTTATCGAGCCCTATTTGAACGACCGTCCCACACTCGCGCTCTCAGTCGCTCTGATCGACGCCAACATTCCTCCGCAACCCATCGACCGCCAGTTGCTTGATTTTCTACACGACACCGGACGCGAATTCCTCCTTGTGGCGACCAAAGCCGACCGCCTTTCGAACAACCAGCTTCACAATGCCTTGCGCACGTTGGGGCAGGAATATCCGACAGCGCGCCTGCTTTCCTACTCTGCCAAAACCGGGGCGGGCCGAGAGCAACTCTGGAAGCAGATCCGAGAGGCAGCGCAGTCGAAGGCTTCAGCTGGTCAGGCCACCGGTACAGCTCGGTATTAGGCGACTCTTATCTTTCAATTCCGCCTCTCCGGCTAATCTCCGAAGGCCATCCTTCCGATAGAAGAAACGAGGTTGTGAGCACTACATCTCCGGTGAACCCGGAGCGAGTTCGCTCGCGCGGAGAAACTGTTCCGCTGGGGCAGATGGAATCGGGATTCTATGCCACAGGAAACCAATGAAGGCGTTGCCTACTTACAGGCTCTGAAGCGCACGACCGATGGAGACGGCACGGCCGCTGCACCGGCGTTAGATGGAAATGCAGCGAAAGCTGCTCCCGCGGCTGTGGCCGGCGCTCGCCCGGCCGAGCAGTACCAGGGCTCGGAAAAGCGCCGCAGCCCGCGCTATAAGTGCGAGGGCAGTGTGCAGATGCGCGAAGCCGGCGCTGAAGTGCACACCTGGGCTGCATTCACCGATATCAGCATGCACGGGTGCTACGTCGAGGCACAGGCTACCTACCCGGTGGGAACCGATCTCCTGCTGAAACTGGAAGTGAACGGAATCAAAGTCGAGACCAAGGGCAACGTTCGCGTCAGCTACCCGTACCTGGGCATGGGAATCGCCTTCGTCGAAATGACCGAAGACCAGCGTTCGCGCTTGAAGGATCTGGTGGCTTCGATCCTCCGCCCGCGAGTCATTGTCGGACCCGGCATGGCCTCGACGATTCCTGCGATGGCGCCACTGGAAGGTTTGCCCGAAGTCACGAACCCGCAGGCGGCGTTACAAGCGGTCATGGAGTTCTTCCAGCACCGTCAGATGCTCATGCGCGAAGATTTCGTCCGCGTCGTGCGCACCAGCCAGTCCCCACAAAGCAAGGCATAGCGACGGCTGCTCGCCAGGGCTCACTTCCTTGCGCGGAGCTGCGCCTTCGTCCAACTCCCGACAACCCCTGATTGCGGTCCAATCCGCTATGATGAACGGACCATGGCTCTCTATTTGATCACCGGCGTTGGAGGTTTCATCGGATCCTCGATCGCCCGGGCTTTGCTGGCGCGCGGCGAACAAGTCCGCGGTGTCGACAATTTCTCTACGGGGAAGCGCGAGAATATCGCCGGGATTCTCGGCCGGATCGACTTTCGCGAAGCCGATATTCTCAATCTGGACGCGATGCGCGAGGCCTGTGCCGGCGCCGACTTCGTTCTTCACCAGGCCGCCATTCCGTCCGTGCCGAAATCCGTGCTTGACCCCCTCGGCAGCAATCAGGCAAACATCGACGGAACCGTAAACGTGCTGGTGGCCGCACGCGACGCCAAGGTTCAACGTGTAGTCTACGCCGCCTCATCAGCCGCTTACGGGGACACGCCCACGCTTCCCAAGCATGAAGCGATGCGTCCCGATCCAATTTCTCCTTATGCCGTCGGCAAACTTGCGGGCGAGCACTACATGACTTCGTTCTATCGCTGCTACGGACTCGAGACCGTGTCCTTGCGCTACTTCAACATTTTTGGACCGCGCCAGGATCCCTCATCGCCGTACTCCGGCGTTCTGGCAAAGTTCATCACTTCGATGCTGCGCGGCGAGCAGCCCACGATTCTGGGCGACGGCGAGCAGAGCCGCGACTTCACCTACATCGACAACGCCGTCGAAGCGAACCTGCTGGCTTGCCATGCGCCCGGCGAACGGTCCGCTGGGCAGGTCTTTAACGTCGCCATCGGCCGCCGCGTCTCCCTCAACGAAACGTTCAAGCTGTTACAGCCGCTCACCGGTTACTCGGGCCCGGCTGCCCACGGCCCTGAGCGCGAGGGCGACATCAAGCATTCGCTGGCCGATATCTCGAAAGCCGCATCCGGCCTGGGATACAAGCCCGTCGTTGATTTTGAAGAAGGATTGCGCCGTACCGTGGAATGGTACCGTGGCGATCGGAACTGAGTGCTCGGGAATCACTCGAAATTGACGAGTAGCCGGCGCGCCAGATCAGGTGGCTCATACCAACTCTGTCGTCCACAGATCGTGCAGGTGGACGATGCCCTGGAGCTTGCTGGCGGTATCGACCACCATCAGAGAAGTGATCTTTTTCTCCTCCATCATCGCCAGCGCGGTTGCGGCAAACTCCTGAGCCCCGATCGTCTTGGGATTGCGCGTCATCGCTTCGCCCGCGGTCAGGTCCATCACATCTTTCCCGCGTCTTTCGAGCAGCCGTCGCAGGTCGCCGTCACTGATGATGCCAACTAGTTTTTCGCCTTCAACGACTGCCGCAACCCCCAGCGTCTTCCGCGACATTTCGTAGATCACATCCGGCATCTTCGTCTGCGAAGTCACGCGCGGCAAAGCCTCGCCGGTGTGCATCAGAGATTCCACTCTTGCCAGGCGTTTCCCCAGCTTTCCGCCCGGATGCAGGTTAGCGAAATCTTCTTCGCGAAAGCCGCGCCTTTCGCTCAGGGTCACGGCCAGCGCGTCGCCGAGAGCCAGCATCGTCGTGGTCGACGCGGTTGGAGCCAATCCGAGCGAGCAAGCTTCCTGGGCGACCGAGCAGTCGAGCGCTACATCGGCGGCCGCGGCCAGCGTCGAGATGCGCCGGGCGTCGCCCTCGTCGTGTGCCGGAAGCTCACGTCCGCGCGCCGCGGCAGACTTGCCGGAACCTGCGTTTCCAATCGAACAAATGTCATCTCCCGTCATGGCGATCAGCGGCACCTGCAACCGCTTGATCGTGGCCAGCAACTGCAGAATCTCTTCCGTCTCGCCACTCGCCGAGAGAGCCAGAACGACGTCGCCCCGCACGACCATGCCTAAATCCCCGTGCAGCGCCTCCACCGGATGCAGATAGAGTGCCGGCGTACCGGTCGAACTGAGCGTGGCGGCAACCTTGCGCGCAATGATCCCGCTCTTTCCCATCCCTGTAACCACAACGCGACCGGAGCAGCAGAATATCAGGTCGACGGCGCGCTGAAAGGCGGGAGCCATGGGACCGGCCAGACGCTCCGCCAGAGCGCGGAGCGCCTCGGCCTCGATACGGACGACACTCTCACCCGTGTTTTTCATTGCAAGAGAAAATCGAAACAGGATGTTAGCACGCCGCTGCCGTCGAAGGTCGCACCACGCGACCATCGCGCCGTGGTTTGGACTCAGAAGTGATCTTCCGCGCTCGGCGCCCTTCCCAGCGCACCGAGCCCGCGCGCCTGGATCAGGCGATCCCAAGGTCCCGACTGCCAGTTATCGCGCAATCGCTCAGAATGCCGCCACGGAGGGGGCGTCAACATCAGCCTGTAGCCCGTAGCATAGACATAGGGCTCGTACATAGACCGCAGCTTCGCCAACTTCTCGCGGCCGGCTGCATCCGTCTTCAGACGAAGTCCAGCGGCCGCCAATGCTTCCCGAAGACTGTCGTATTCTTCGGCGGGAAGGCGATCGACGGAGGCGGAATCGTATCTCGCATTAACGACCTGCGCCAGATCGACGGCGGCATGCCGAGCCATGGCGAAGGTAAGCCTCGCCTGCCCGGGATGGATCCCGTCGATGCCCGTCAAGACCAGTGCGCTCACGTCGAGCATGGTCGTCAATGCGCCGAGCCAGGATTGATTGCTGTGCTGGGAGCGGAAAAACGACAGCACCGGATAGGAAATCTGGCTTTCCAGCAGTTCAGCCGCCCATCGTTCCCAGTCCCGCAGAATCTCGTCGAGCACCTTCTGGTCCATGACGTGATCTTCCGAGGTTCCGACCAGCCGGATCAGCAGCTCGGCGGCAGAAGGAGGCGATCCGGCACGCGCATCGAGCATGGAAACCTGAATCTCCCGACGGGAGAATGAGGCGTACACCACCGGGATATAGCCAATCACCACGCCAAGGAACGCGAAGCCCATGCCAGCTTCGATCACGGACAGCGCCCGGGCCGCGCCCGAAGTCGGAATGATGTCGCCGTATCCGAGAGTGAAGAACGTTTCGCCGCTGTGATAGATGATCTTTCCGAAGGTAAGCCGTTCCCCGCTCAGCTGTTCATGCCCGCCGATGCCGTATTGGATCAAGGCGAATCCCAGGATCAAGCCCGCCGCCCAGAACACTAGCAGCAAGATCAGCGACAGCGGTCCGAAGTATCCCAGGAAATTCTGCCGCCGCGAATTGGTTTTGATCAGGCGCGCAAACTTGCTCCATGGAATCCAGGTCCGCCGGTAAAACCATGCGGTCAGCCGGAAATTCCGCAGCACGCGCCGGGGCAGGACCACGGTCTCGAAGGCGTCCAGCAGGACCATCCAGAGAATCGCGATTCCGAAAATCACCGCCACGATGCTGTGGTGCGTGTTCATAGGAAAGAGAAATGTGGCTGCCGGCGTCCCAGTCCCGCACGGAAGCAAATCCTGCTTCCGGCTCAGGTCAATGTAGATGCGGTGGGAAGAGTATCAGATTCCGGCGATGTGCCATAGATTCGCGGCGAGGAGCGCACGGCAAACTGTTCGCCGCAGGTTTTTGCCTCGCCTATGGCTGCGGATTCTGCGTCTGCCCAGGGGGCGGCTGGGTTGGGGTGCCCGCCGGTTTCGCGGGTTTCTTCTTCTTCGCTGGAGCCGGTTTCTTCTGAGGCTGGGTATCGTCAATCACTATTTTTTTCGGAGGAGTCGCCGGAATCTCGGCCTCCGCCGTCTTGAGTTCCGTGCGAAGTCGCACGATCTCCGCTTCTTTGGATGAGGCCAGAGTTTCGATTCGTCCCGCGATTCCTTTGCGCGTTTCCTCGAAGCTGCTCAGATCATTGGTCAGCGCCTGAAAGTCATCTTTCGATCCGAATGCTCCCGTCGCCTCGACCACATTCCCGAGCACGTCATAGAGCGCGTCCAGGTTGCGATATAGCCGGAATGTGGGCGGAACGTCTCCCGGCGCAGCCCGCAGTTTCCCGATGATCTCCGGCAAAGCATCCTGCAGGTTGCGCTGGATCGAATCCACATTGGCCAGGATCTGCTTCTTGGTTCCATTGTCGGTCTTCCAGCGCTCGATCCGCAGCCGTGTCAGGTCGGTTTGTGCCTGCTTCGAGGTCGTTTCCAGGTTCGACAACATCGTGTTCAGTTCCGACACTGACGCGTAAGACACGGGTTCGCCCTGTGCGGATGGGCCGCCCTGGCCTGGGTTCGGCGCAGTGGCCGCCGGCGTTGGAGCTGGCTGCCCGAGCGAGGCGATCGAAAGGAGAAGAAAGACGATTCCAAGCAAGGTTGTTGGTGTGCGTTTCATTGGTTGGATGGCAGTATGCGAGCAACAGGATACTACAACGGCCCTCCGTTCCGGCATCAGCCAACCACTGTAGAGCTGCGCCCGCATCAAATCAGATGACTTCTGTTCGGATCGGGTTTAAATCATTAGGCCTTGCACCGGCCCGCAGGTACTCGTCATTTCAGGGTTTCAGGAGTCGCAATCCAGGATGATAATGAGAGCCATGAGGTCCCCGGCGGTACGAAAGCTGCCACGATTTGGCGCGATTGCATTAGCGCTCGTCTCGGGCTTGACCGCTCTCATACTGATCCCGCGCTCTCGCGCCCAGGATCTGGCGCAGCGCCTGATCCTGAAAGACGGTTCTTATCAGCTGGTCACGAAATATGAGATCAGAGGAAACCGGGTCCGCTATTACAGCGCGGAACGCGAGGACTGGGAAGAGCTTCCCAAATCGCTGGTCGACTGGCCTGCGACGGAAAAGTATGAGAAAGACCGGGCGAGCAACACCGAAGTGCCCGAGGCGGTGGAACTTGACAAAGAGGCGGAACGCGACCAACAGATGGCAGAAGCGAAATTGCCCGAAGTCGCGCCTGGCTTGCGCTTGCCGGAGAATTCCGGCGTTTTTCTCTTCGACAGTTTTCAAGGCCAGGCGCAACTCGACGAGATTCAGCAGACGGCGGGAGACGTCAATCGGAATACCAAGGCCAACATCCTTCGGGGAGCGCTGAATCCGATTGCCGGCATGAAGCAGACCATCGAACTGGAAGGCGCGCACGCCGGCGTGCAGTCTCACGTGGGAGTTCCATCCCTCTATATCAGCGCCGATTCCGGCCCCGATCAGAACCCGACGAAAACATCGGCCAGCGCTGGCTCCCCAAACACTCCTGACGTCCCGGAGCAGCCGGAGCAACCGCAGCAAGCCGAGCAGGCCGTCGTTCCCTATGACCGCTACATCCTGGTACACGCCGAAGTGAAAGGAAACAAGCGCGTCATCGGCCAGGTCAAACGCGCTGTTACCGGCAAAATCGCGGAGGAGCAGCATCCCGTTAAAACCACTATCGATCGGGTTGCAGGCGGGTGGCTGAAGCTGACGCCCACCGATCCGCTTGCTCCGGGGGAATATGCTCTGGTCGAGATGGGCCCGGAAGGAATGAATCTCTATGTCTGGGATTTCGGCGTCGATCCCAAAGCTCCGGCGAATGCCAACCCATGGAAGCCGGAAGTGCAGGACATGAAGCCTGCCGCGCCCGATGCAAAAGCTCCGCCTGCGGCAGCGCCGCCTGCCAAGCCAAATCCTTGAAAACCGGAGCCTGCGATCAGAAGTGGGCTTTACTTTAGTACGCCGCGCTGGGCGATGCCGATGTTGTCGCGGGTCGAGTTCTTCACCATGTACATCATGCCATCAGCCTGGCGGATGACGTCGTGCGCCGTGCGCGCATCATGCGGAAACGTGGCCAGTCCGATCGAAGCCCGTATATTCAGATTTAATCCTTCTTCCCGGCAAAAGCTGCTTTCACGCAGGGCATCGCGCAAGCGTTTGGCGACCACCAGTGCCTGGTCTTTCGCGGTCTGCGGCAGCAGCACGACAAACTCGTCACCGCCGTAGCGGAAAGCAAAATCGATCAGGCGCAGCTGCGCCTTGATCAGGTATCCGATCTCCTCCAGCAGCTTGCTTCCGATGAGGTGGCCATAGGTGTCGTTGACCGACTTGAAGTGATCGAGGTCAATGAACAGGATGCTGAACTCGTAGCCGAACCGCGACGAACGGTAGACCTCGGTTTCGAGCGTCTTATACAGATGCCGCGCGTTGTACAGCCCGGTACAGTCGTCGGTGATCGTCAACTCCTGGATCTTTTCGACCCAGCGGGCATTCTCGATCGCGATCGCGGCGTAATCGCACAGGGATTGCAGGAAGAACACTTCCGGATCGCTGAAGCGGGACATGTCCACATTGACTAGCTGAATTACGCCCAGCACTCTCAGCTTCGAGCGCAGCGGCATACAGATGACGGACCGGGTTTCCCACTTGGTCGATTCATCGATGCGCTTGGCAAAACGCGGATCCGCCTCCACGTCCGGCACGATCAACTGCTCGCCGTGTTTCGCTGCCCAGCCGGCGATGCCTTCACCCATCTTCAACCGCACGTCCTTCAGGGCCTCGGCCGCCTCGCCGACCGCGATGGCAAAGTAAAGCTCATCGTGCTCCTCGTCGACCATGAGCAGGGACCAGGTGTCCGGACGGAAATATTCCGCCATCTTCTCCATGATGGTCTGCAGGATGGAATCGAGGTCCAGCGAAGACGTCAGGGCTTTCGCCACGTCGTGAAAAATTCTCAGTTCCTGGCTCTGGCGAGTCAATTGAGTGCCGGCCTCAGGCATGCAGAATTCCGTTATTCCTCGCTGGTCGGATGGCAGTTCAAAAAATTATATTCATCACTTTCGTACACGGGCAATGAACGTTGGTAACCGGAACCCCTAACGCCAACCTTGCCAAATACTTCGGAGGGCAAGCATCCCTGCCCAGCTTTAGCGTAGTCTTATCTGCCATGAACACTAAGACGACCCGTTTGAGGAATTTCGCCACACTCCTCCTGCCACTGGCTCTATGCGCCTTCGTCTCGGCCCAGACGGGTGCGGCACCGGCCGCCGATCCCCACGCGGTTCCGCAGATGGATGGCGGCATTGGTCCATGCTCGGCCGATGTAACCGTCGCCGATTCTGCCGGCAAGCCTGTCTATGCCGCCAAAGTCAGCGTTCACATCGCTTACGGCTTCATGAATGCCCGCAAATTGGACCTGGAGCAAGGCACCAACATTGACGGCCGCGCGCGATTTGTCGGTCTTCCCGACCGCATCAAGCACGGACTCTATTTCCGCGCCTCCGAGGGGGCCCGCACTGGAGAAGCCTTCGACGATCCCACCAATACCTGCAAGGCCCAGTTCACCATCACAATCACCAAGCAGCCGTAGGCAGACCTGGGATCATCGAAAGCCGAGGGTCTGAAGTCCGAGGCCCGATCTTCGGTTACTTCCCGGCAGACACGGACGATTGTGGCAACCGCTCCCCGCTTGTCCTATGATGATCCCGTAATCGCAATCATGCAGGGACCACGGTCCTGATGGAGCATTGTGGGCGAGTTTGGCGATAAATTCCGTAAGGAGCGGGAGAAGAAGGGCATCTCGCTCGATGACGTCTCCAACGCCACGAAAATCGGCTCGCGGATGCTGAAGGCCATCGAAGAGGAACACTTCGACCAGCTTCCGGGAGGCGTGTTCAACAAAGGATTCATTCGCGCCTATGCCAAGCATCTTGGCCTGAACGACGAGGAGGCGATCGGGCAGTACCTCGCGTTGATGAGACAGGCGCAGATCAATGCCCAGGCGGCGTGGGAACCTCCGTCGCGGACGTCCAGTTCGGCACAGCACGAGTCGAACGCGATTTCCCCCGCCAAGAGCGCAGCGGCCAAGAATGATTCCAACCGGGCTTCTTCCAAAGCCCCGCCAGCCGCTCCGGCAGAAGAACTCCCAGACCTGCAACTGCCCCGTGCCGAGCACGTCCGCCACCGCCGCCGCGACTATATCGATCGCGGCGACCGCGGAATTCCATGGAGAATCGTGGCCGTCTCCATCCTGGTCATCGTACTGGCCATCATGCTGTGGCATCGGCATACGCACAACAAGCGGACGCTCGCCGAGGCCGGTGCGCCCGCCATCAACGCTGCCCCCAGCCTTTTCTCGGAGCAACCGGTTCCGGTTACGCGGCCCCTGGAACTTGCCAGTTCCACGACAAAGACTCAGTTGCAGGCTTCCCACGAGCCGAGCGCGAGTCATCCACTGGCCGCCGGACAGCAGTTGACGCCAAGTGCGTCTCGAACTGCTGCAACGCGAGTAAATGCCACCTCAGCTCCGAAAACCACCCCGCTGAGCCTGGTAATCCGCGCTTCCGAGAACTCCTGGATTTCCGTCACCGTAGGCGGGCAGTTGCTCAAGCAGGAGACTCTGATTGCCCCGGCCGAAACCTCGATCCTCGCCAGTGGAGATGTCACGGTGAAGGTTGGCAACGCCGCCGGCGTGAGCTTCCTGCTGAACGGGAAAGACATCCCGCCGCAGGGGACCGAGGCCGAGGTGAAGACACTGGTATTTGACAGCTCGGGTCTGAAGGAGCCTGCGGCAGACGCCGGACCCACGGTCAACTGACCTCGACCGCTTCCTCGAATTGCCGACCCGGAGTTGCCGCTGAATTCCTGATTTAGGCCATCCACTGCCAGATTCCGCTATTGAACTCATCCTACGACACTTACAGCCAATTTCGTTGCACGAACGTGGCCCCTCTGGTAGGCTTTTAGAGGACTTTTTCCGATGCGCCGCTTTGTCGCGGCCGCGTAGAACTGTGGTCGTCCTCCCAGTCATCCGAGTCCTGATTGTTCCCGCACGAGATGTGCCACAAGGAGATACACAACTTGGCAAGAAATCGCTATTTATTCACCTCTGAATCTGTGACGGAAGGCCATCCGGATAAGATCGCCGACCAGATTTCTGACGCTGTGCTAGACGCCTGTCTTTCGGAAGACTCGACCAGCCGCGTCGCCTGCGAGACCCTCACCGCGACCGGCCTGGTCGTCATCGCGGGAGAAATCACCACCAAGGCCTACGTCGACTTCCAGACGGTCGTGCGCGGCACAGTCGCCGCCATCGGCTACGACAACGCCCTCTACGGCTTCGACGCCAACACCTGCGCCGTGATCTCGAGCATCAACAAACAGTCCGGCGATATCGCCATGGGCGTCGATACCGGCGGCGCCGGCGATCAGGGCATGATGTTCGGCTATGCGGTCAACGAGAACGCCGACCTGATGCCGACTCCCATCTCGCTGGCCCACAAGCTGACGCAACGCCTTTCGCAGGTCCGCAAGAACGGAACTCTTCCCTTCCTTCGCCCCGACGGCAAATCCCAGGTCACAGTCGAGTACGATGCCAACGGAAAGGTCCTGCGGGTCGACGCCGTGGTCATCTCCACGCAGCATGCGGAGACCGTCACCAACGACGAACTGCGCTCGAGCATTTTGCGGCACGTCATTCAGGCCGTGATTCCCGCTCACCTGCTCGATGAGGACACTAAATATCACATCAATCCGACCGGACGTTTCGTCATTGGCGGCCCTATGGGCGATACCGGGCTGACCGGCCGCAAGATCATCGTCGACACCTACGGCGGCATGGGACGCCACGGCGGCGGCGCCTTCAGCGGCAAAGATCCGACCAAGGTCGACCGTTCGGCGGCGTACATGGCGCGTCACATCGCGAAAAACCTCGTGGCCGCCGGCCTCGCCCATCGCTGCGAGGTGCAACTGGCCTACGCCATCGGCGTGGCTGATCCGGTTAGCGTGCTGGTCGAAACCTTCGGCACGGAAAAGGTCGATCCGGCCATCATTCCCGACCTGGTTCGCGCTCATTTCAAGCTGACGCCGCGGAGCATTATCGAATCGCTGAACCTGCGCCGCCCGATCTACCGCAAGACGGCAGCCTATGGGCATTTCGGCCGCGACGATTCCGATTTCACCTGGGAAGCGACCGACAAAGCCGCCAAGCTGGCCAGCGATGCCGGCCTGCGCGAGCCCGTGGCGGTTCACAAGTAAGAGCTATTCGTGGCGAAGAATGAAACCGCTTGAGGCGGGGATGGAAGGCATCGAACTCTGGTTCGTGATCTTCCTTCTGCTGATTGCGGGAACTATGGCGCTGTCGAATCACTTACGGAAGCCAAAGAAGTAGACTTTAACCAGGCGAACGAGACATCAAAACGAATCAACTGAACCATCCGCGCCAAGCGCGCCACTGAGGAGAAGTATGTCAACCGCCGCAATCAACTGCGACATCAAGAACGTGGAACTGGCCGACCTGGGCAAGAAGCGCATCGAGTGGGCCAACCAGTCGATGAAAGTCCTGCAGATCATCCGCAAGGAGTTCATCAAGAACCAGCCGCTCCAGGGTATTCGCATCTCGGCCTGCCTGCACGTCACCGCCGAGACCGCCAATCTGGCCATCTGCCTGCGCGACGGCGGAGCCGAAGTTGTGCTCTGCGCCTCCAATCCGCTCTCGACCCAGGATGACGTCGCCGCATCGCTGGTGCGCGACCACAGCATCCCTGTGTTTGCCATCAAGGGCGAAGACAACGACACCTACTACAACCACATCGTCGCCGCTATCGATCACAAGCCGCACATCACGATGGACGACGGCGCCGATCTGGTCACCATCCTGCATACCAAGCGCACCGATGCGCTCGAAGGCGTCATCGGCGGCACGGAGGAGACCACGACCGGCGTCATCCGCCTGCGCGCCATGGCCAAGGAAGGCGTGCTGAAGTTCCCCATCGTCGCCGTCAACGACGCCGACACCAAGCATCTGTTCGACAACCGCTATGGCACCGGGCAGTCGACCATCGACGGGATCATCCGCGCCACGAATTTCCTGCTTGCCGGATCGAAATTCGTGGTCGCCGGCTACGGCTGGTGCGGCCGCGGACTCGCTTCCCGCGCCCGCGGCGCTGGAGCGGAAGTCCTCGTCACTGAAGTCGATCCTACCAAAGCCCTCGAAGCCGTAATGGACGGCTTCCGCGTGATGAGCATGAACGAAGCCGCCAAGCTCGGCGACATCTTCTGCACCGTGACCGGCAACAAGAGCGTCATCACCAAGGAACATTTTGCGCTGATGAAAGACGGCGCGATCGTTTCCAACTCCGGCCACTTCAACGTCGAGATCGACATTCCGGCGCTCGAAAACATGTCTTCGTCGAAGCGCACGACGCGCAACTTCGTCGACGAGTATTCGCTCAAAGACGGGCGCAAGATCAATCTGCTCGGCGAAGGCCGACTGATCAATCTGGCAGCGGCCGAAGGCCATCCCGCCAGCGTGATGGATATGTCGTTCGCCGATCAGTCTCTTTCCGTCGAGTACATGGTGAAAAACGCGAAGACCCTCGAGAAGCGCGTCTACAAAGTCCCCGACGAACTCGATAAGCGCGTCGCCCGCCTGAAGCTCGAATCCATGGGCATCAAGATCGACCGCCTCACGCCGGAGCAGGAAGAGTATCTGGCAGGCTGGAGCGAGGGAACGTAAAAACCGGGTGTCGGACTTCGGACCTCTTACTCCGGACCTCAGACTTCAGGAAATTGGGCGCCCCACGTCTCGCCGCTTTTGCGAGATGTGGGGTTTCTGGTTTTTGGGAAGCTCGGATGGGGGGAAGGCTGGCACACAGAAGCGGCCGTGGTGGGCTTGAGCCTTGCCACGGCCTTTCCTGACAAATTACCTGGGACGATGGGGGAAGACTGTGGTTAAATATACAGCGTTTCGTATACGGCGTCAATAGAATTAGAAAATATATTATGATGCCGACCACCGATCTGGAGAGCCGAGAAAGCCATGCCCCGCCACGCTGATCCTGACTTGGAAGAACGGATTCTGAAAGCCGCCCACATACTGTGGAGGCGCGGCGGCGACAAGGCCCTGACCCTGCGCGCAGTTGCCAAGGCAGCGCACACCAATACTCCGGCAGTCTATCGGCGGTTCAAGGATCGCCAAGACCTGTTGCGCGGGCTCCTGCGGCGCATTGCCTCCCGCATCCGCGAGGACTTCGAGGCCGGCGGCACGATCGAGGGCATGGCGGAGGCTTACGTCGACTCGGCGCTGCGCGAGCCGCATGAATACGAGTTGTTCTATCGTCACGCGCGCGAATTGTCGCCGCCCAAGGGACCGGGCAGGCCGCGTCCGATCCGCGAATCAAGACCCAACTTTGCTTTGGTGGAAAAGCGGCTGGCCGAGCGTCTCGGCGGCGCTCCTGAAGATCACACCAGCCTGGCGCTGGCCATCTGGGCGACGTTGCATGGCACGGCTACGCTTCTGCTTTCGAAGAGCATCCCCGCCGGGCACGAGGAAGAGTTGCGTCAGGCCTGCCGGGCGGCAATCGACGCGCTAGTCTCGACCGCCGGCACCTTTCCCGAGGCGTCCCAGCCCCCCGCTGAATAAGGCGCAGCTTTCGCCTTCTGAGAGAATTCTCATTCGCTCGTCCGCCGGCGACTGACTCTTTTGCCATTCCCGCCGATATAGGTCATAGCGAGCAGGGTATGACGAAGATTCTTCTGGTGGATGACAGCAAGTTCCTGAGACTGGCGACGGAGCGAGCTTTGGCTCGCGCCGGCTATGAGGTCTTTACGGCTAACGACGGCGAACACGCTTTGGACCTGGCACGCGAAAAGTGCCCTGATCTCATTCTTCTCGACATGATGCTGCCCAAGATGCCGGGGCCCGATGTGTTGAAGGCGCTGAAGAGGGATCCCCGAACCGCCGGGATCGCCGTCATCGTACTGACTGGACTCTCGCGCAAGAATGCCGACCGCCTTCAGCATGACGGAGCCTTTGCCTTCCTGGAAAAGTCCGTTCTCGATCTCGACAAGGGGGCAGAGGGATTGCTCGCCGCGCTGGGAGGGATCATCGAAAAGCTGCACTTGTCCTCAACGGCGAACTCGTCAGGCGCAGAAACAAGAGCCGTATCTTCCAGTGCTGTTGGAGTAACCGCCAACCGTTGAATCGGAACCCGCAGTAACCAGGTTCGTGTTACTTCCCTTCCTGCAGGCCTTCTCTTGCACACCTTCCCGCCTCAGCGCCGGCCTGACTTTCCAGGTTCCTGCCAGTTACGCTCTGAAAAGAAAGGGCTTAAATATGGGAACCAGAAACCCGCTGCTGGAGTCTATGTTAATTGAAGTCTGGGCTCCGAGTACAAGCAGGCGAGGTCGGGCTCTGGTGGTGAATTTTCAGGGCGCGATCGGGTGGAAAAACCTATAATCATCTTCTAGGCACCGACGTCATTATGGCCGGAGCAACCACCTTGAGTGATCTCGCAAGTGCGATAGGAATTCGGGCGCAGGAAGAGGCAGCGATTGTAGCGGAGCTGAAGGCCGGCTCCGAAGCCGCATATGTCTGGCTGATCGGCGAGTTTCAGCAGCCGGTCTACGGTCTGGTCTACCGGATCGTCAACGACCCGGCCGACGCGGCCGACACCACGCAAGACGTCTTCCTCAAGGTCTTCCGCGGCATGAAGCACTTTCAAGGGGAGTCGAGCCTGAAGACCTGGATCTACCGCATTGCCCTGCACGAGGCCTCGAACCGTCGGCGTTGGTGGTTCCGGCACAAGGCCCGCGAGACTTCAATCGAGCCGGTGGAGTCGGAGGGCGGCGCGTACGCCAACGAGAACGAGATGCAGATCGCGCTGGCCGACCGGGCCGATTCGCCGTTCGACAATGTGGCCCAGCACGAAGTACAGCATCGGGTGGAAGAGGAACTGCGCAAGCTGCCCGAGCCCTATCGCACGACACTCATCCTGCGGGACCTGGAAGAGATGTCATACGAAGAAATTGCCGACGTGCTGGAGATTTCCCTGGGAACGGTGAAATCCCGTCTCACGCGCGGCAGAGAAGCTTTACGCCAACGCCTAGCGCCTTATGTGCGCGAAGTTGGAGATGAACTGGGGCTGGCTGCACCGCCGGACGATAACGTTTTGCAGCCACAGGTTGCTGTAGGGGGGAGAAGGGCCGAGGTGATGCCATGATCGGCATGGATAACACGGGCACGGAAATTACAGGAATGCAGTGCCCCGAGGCGAGGCGTCTGTTTTCGCCCTACCTGGATGGAGCAGTGACGGGCGCAGAGATGCTCGCGCTGCAGGACCATTTGGCCGCATGTTCGGCCTGCAATGCCCGATACCAGTCGCTGCAGCGCACCCAGCAGTTGCTTGCGTCGGTGAAGCGGCCGAAGGTCCCGGACGACTTGGGCCTGAACCTGCGCGTGGCAATGTCGCGGGAGATTGCGCGGAGCAAGCGGCCTCCGTTTGAAGGATTGCTGGTTCGCCTGGAGAATGCGATTGCCGCTTTCATGGTCCCCGCGACTGCGGGCTTCTTGAGTGCGGTCATTATTTTCGGAATTGCCATGGTGTACTTCGTCGAGCCCGCTTCGTTGCAGGCCAAGAACGACGTGCCGCTGATCATGGTCAACACCGCGCCCGAGCTTCAGGCGAGCGCCTTTGGCCTGTCTCTGGATCCGATCAACGCGGATTCGCTGGTGATCGAGGCCTACGTCGATGCCAACGGACGGGTGCAGGACTATCGCATTCTTTCCGACAGCGGAGAGTCGAAGGAAGTGTTGCCGGAAGTGAAGCGCATGCTGATCTTCACCACGTTCCGTCCCGCGCTTTCCATGGGACGTCCGACGCCGAGCCGGGCCGTGCTGTCGTTTTCCAAGATCAGCGTGAGGGGATAGGACCGCAACGGCAGCGCTGATTTTCGCACCGTGGGCAAAGCTGTTCTTTCCCTCAGATGTTCCCCAAGTTGTGTGCTTGCGCGTAGAACTGCGTACCGCATTTACGGCAAGGCAAACAGAAAAACGGTCGGCGCGCCGTCGATCTCGCTCACCCAGAATGGCGAAGGCCGGCCCGACATGACGGCCACATACTGCTTCCCGCCTTCATCGTAGGTGACTATTCCGCCTCCGATGCCGCCGCCCGTGTTGAAGCGGTACAACACTTTCCCGGTGGGCGCATCGAGGACGAGGAAGTCGCCCGTCAGCTCTCCGGTGAAAACAACATTCCCCTTGGTCGCTGTTACCGCAGACACCATCGGCCGCTTCGATTGATACTTCCATTTCACCGCTCCCGTCGAAGCATCGATGGCGATGAGCCATCCTTGCGACTGAGGCGCGAAGTCCACCGTGCCGCCCATGTACATGCGGCCGGGAATGTGGCGCACCGACTTCGCGCTGGTAAACGTCATGCACCAGTCCACGGCGTTGACGAAGAGCAGGTTGATTTCCCGATCGAGCGCCGGACCGTTCCACTCCACACCACCGAGCGCTCCCGGACAAGCTTCCACGCTTTCGTTTGATATTGGGGCGTCAGCATTCTTGATGGTTGTCACCGGCGCGGAATACACGACTTCATGACTGCCGCGATCGACGGCTCGCAGAATTCCGTCTTTGCCCACAGTGGTCAACAGCGCAGTCTCATGGCCGTCGATCTTTGTCTGAAACAGCGGGCTCACCTGGGTCAAGTCCCAATCGTGTGAATCATTCGGCACCATTTGCCGATACCACAGCAACTTGCCGGTGTGAACGTCCAGAACGACGACCGAGTTTGTGTAGCGGTTGTCCCCCGGCCGCAGGTTCGCGGGCAAGTCCGGCGCCGGGTTAGTGACGGCAACAAACAGTTCCCCGGTCTGTGTATCGAGAGTGAATGGCGTCCACACCGACCCACCGCCGAGTTTGATCCGATCTGGATTGCCCCACGACTTCGACCCCGCCAGCGTCGCTCCCGGGACCGTCTGAAACTTCCATACTGGAGAACCGTCCCGCAGCCGGAATGCACCCACCCAGCCGGAGATCGCGTTCTCGCTGCCGGCGGGACCGATCAACACCAGATCCTCAAACAGCAGAGGCGCCATGGTGAAGGTCTCTCCCTGGGTGGAGTCTGCCGCCTTGACGGCCCACACCAGTGCCCCGGTTTCAGCGTTGAGAGCCAACAGATACCCATCGGAGGTACCGCGCACCAGATAGCCGTCCTTGATCGCGACGCCGCGATTGTTCCGCCATACCTCGCGGGCGCGCGGCGTCCATGAATAACGCCATTTCGGCCGGCAATCGGTGGCGTTCAGCGCCACCGTGCTCCGGTTCGTCGTGATGTACATGGTCCCTTGATACACAATCGGCCCGGTCTGGAAGTTCCCCTCATCCCCTACCTGGAACACGCACACGGGCCTGAGTTGGCTGGCGTTGGTTTCATTAATCTGATCGAGCGCCACGTATCGTGCGCCGCTGTAGTCGTGGGTATGATAAAGCCAGTTCCGCGTGGAATCGCGGGCTTGGTTCAGCTCCTCCTGCGTCGGCCCTCCGCCTTTCGGAACGGCGGCCGGATCGCCCGGCACTCTCAGAGGGGGCGGCGCATCGTCCGATTCTTCCGCGCTCGCGAATCGCAGCCGCGTCTGCTTCATCCGCGCCGAACCCGCCAGCAGGGGCGTAGATGCCCCGGCTTCATATCCGTTCTGCTGCAGGATGTAAGTCAGTACTGCTGTGTATTGCTCCGCTGGCATGGACCCGGGCGATCCCTTGGGCATAGTGGTACGGATAATCGAGTCCAGATCGTCGACCGTTAACTGGGAATCGCCCCAGCCCGACTTCCACGAGGCGGCAAACGCCCGGCCCGTCAGCGCGGCTGCTGCCCCGCCCTGGAGCGTTTCGCCATGACACATAGCACACTTTGCCGCATAGACGGCCTTGCCCTGCGCCACCTGCTGAGCGGTGAACAACGGCGGCTGCTTCGTCCCTTGGCCCATAGCCATTGCCAACCCCGCGGCTACAGTGATGGCTACCGCCGCTGCATACTTTCTGGACATGCGATTCGCTCCGTCAACCATTGGGATTGTTGTGCGGTTCTCCGGGGACGCCTTCCTTACGATCTCAAGGCGCTGAGAGTATAGCGGACAATTCGCGCAGGCAAAAGCAGCAAGAAAACCAGGTACTGTTACAGTTTGAAACTGTAACAGTACCGAAAACCAGCGGCCTGACGTCAGGCCACTCGACTTCGATATGATCGTGATACGTGTCATTGATCTCCGCTGCCCCTCCGGGCATGATCGAGGTTTGACGACGATTTGCCATGATGAGCCGAAGCGAATTCGGAGAGATCTTCCGCATGGCGACCGAGACGATTCGCATGAACAAGCTGCGCTCGGGGCTAACCGTGCTGGGGATTGTAATCGGAGTGGCCGTCGTGATCGGTGTCTCGTCGATCGGCCGTGGACTCGACGACAATGTCCGCGAACGCCTCTCCTCCGTCGGCGCCGACGTCATCTTCGCTTTTCACGTTGATCCCTTCACCTTCGGTCGGATGTCGGAAGAGATGCGTCTGCGGCGAGAGCTGACGATGGAGGACGCAGAAGCGCTTCGCGACCTTCCCCATGTGAAAGCGGTCTCGGCATTGCTGCGGTTGTTTCGCCCGGAGATCGGGAGCGGCACCTACGCGGTGAAATATCAGAACCGGAAGGCCAAGAATACTCTGCTCGAGGGTGATACGGCGTCGATGATCAATGTCGAGGATCTGCCGCTCGCGACCGGCAGATGGTTCAGCGAGTTCGAGGACGAACATCGTGCTCCGGTCGTGGTGCTTTGCAGCGATACCAGGGAAGAACTGTTCGGCGACCAGGACGCGTTGGGCAAAGAGGTCAATATTGAAGGCAAGGATTTTCGTGTGATCGGCACCCTTGGCCCGATCCAGTCGGTCTACAACGGGGGCAAAGATCCGATCAACAACCGCGTCATGTTCCCGCTGAGAACGTTCAAGGCGCTGCATCCGGAGCTCAAGCAGTACTGGATCGTCGCCAAGGCGACCTCGCACGACGACATGCCGAAAGCCATGGATGAAATCCGGGAAGTGCTGCGGCGGCGGCGAAAAGTGCCTTTCGACAAGCCCGACAACTTTTCCCTCTTCACGACCGAATCCATCACCGAGGTCTGGAACCAGATCACCGGTGGGCTGTTTGTGGGCATGTTTGCGATTTCCAGCGTTGCGTTGATTGTGGGCGGCGTTGGCGTAATGAACATCATGCTGGTCAGCGTGACCGAAAGAACGCGCGAAATCGGAGTGCGCAAGGCCATCGGCGCGCGCAAGCACGATATCCTTCTCCAGTTCACGCTGGAGGCGATCATGCTCACGGCGATGGGCGGCGCCATCGGCATTTTGACCGGCGCAGTTCTCGTTTGGGTGATTCCCGCGGCCTGGCCAGCCCTCCCGGCGCGCTTGTCTGCCTTCTGGATTACGTTCGGGTTCAGTTCCGCGGCTGCCGTGGGGCTGGTGTTCGGGATTTATCCAGCATGGAAGGCCGCGAATCTCGACCCCATTGAGTCACTGCGATACGAATGAACTGTCGCCCTTCGGAGTGTTTGACGGGTTAGGAGACAGAGGCCCGCGAAAGTGCGTCCCTCGTGCTTGTGGCAGAATCCCTATTACACTCATTGACGGCGCGACCGAGAGGCTGGCTGGGAGGGCCGTCCCTTTTTCGATGGGCCATATACTGAGACACGTGCCCACTCTTATGCTATTCGTGGGAAGCGGGTGTGGGGAGCGGGGACGCACTTCTGCCGGCTTCTGTCTCATAAGCCCCTCTCCGGTTTGACCCTCTAGCCGCAAGACCTTACACTGGGAATGTTTCTCCGCTACATTGCGGCCATGACGCCGTGGCCGTTGCGCCGTGGCCGTTGCCCGGCATCGCAGGGCCATCCTGCGGGAGGATTTCCTGAGTCGTTTCCGAAGTGGTGGGCTTCGAGGTTTGGTGGCAGTGGCAGTCATCGGGCTGCTGGCGCCGTTGTGTCTGGCGGACGCGAATACTCCGATTTCTCTCGACACCAGTGAGACGCTTTTCGCCGTTCTGGCGGCGATGAATACCTGCGGCTACGACGTCGACCTGAATATTTCCGACCCCCAGCGCCGCATCATCCGCGCCGAGGTGCAGAAAAATCTGGAGAGCTCCGACGATGCGCAGACCGCGATGGCGGCGCTGTGTTCCTGGTATGACCAGCATCACGGCCGGGACACGGCGCACGACCTGTCGCAATACATATCCCTGGCGCTCTATCTGCAGGGGCCGCCGCATTTTCTTCCCCGCGTCAGGGAAGTCGAACTGCCTCCGGATGCCGCTCCGCTGTCGACCTTCAGCACGCAACTGGAGCGCTTCTACGACAAGGCGCAGCTGCACTCGATCTGGGAGCGTCACCGCGCCAGCTATGCGGCGCTGATCGAGCGCTACCACATCCCGCTCGCCAAGATGGTGTTCGACACCGACATTTATCTGAAGATGCAGTCCGGCGGATACCTGGGCCGCACCTTTACCATCCTGCTCGACTATCTGGGCGATCCCAGTGAAGTCAACGCCCGCAATTACGGCTCGGAATATTACGTGGTGGTGTTTCCCTCGCCCGACCCCAGTGCAGCCGAACCGCTGAAGATGGAGCAGATTCGCCACACCTACCTGCACTACCTTCTCGACCCGTTGGCCGACAAGCATTTCAGCTCCATCAAGCGAATCGAGCCTCTGCTGGCCTCGGTCAAGCGCGCTCCGCTGGAAGACAGCTTCAAGACCGACATTTCATTGCTGGTCACCGAATGCATGGTGCGCGCGGTCGAAATCCGCACGATGGGCACGAAGCAGACCGCTGATGCGATGCGCGAACAAGCCGTCGATGACGCAGTGAAGCAGGGATACATTCTCACACGCTATTTCTACAATCAGTTGGTCGCGTTCGAGAAAGATCCGGCAGGACTGCGTGCCGCCTATGGCGACATGCTGGACGGAATCGATCTGAAGAAGGAAGAGAAAGCCGCGGCCGAGGTGGAATTCGCCGACGTGACGTCTCCTGAGTTGGTGCAGTTGTCGCGGCTCGAGGACCGGCGGATTCTGGCCACCGCCGAAGAACGGCTCACGGCGGGCGATGCCAAAGGCGCTCAGGAACTGGCGCAGCAGGCTCTCGACCGCAAGATCGGAGATCAGGGGCGCGCGCTGTTTATCCTGGCGCAAGTGGCCGTGGCCAGCAGGAACCGGGACGGGGCGGAAGAAAACTTCCAGAAGGCGATTCAGGCGACGAAAGATCCCAAGGTCGTAGGCTGGTCGCACGTTTATCTGGGCCGGATTCTCGACATGAAGGAAGATCGCGAGGCCGCGATGAATGAATATCGCGCGGCGCTTACGGCGGGAGCCGAATTGCCTGAGGTGAAGGCGGCAGCCGAACAGGGCTTGCAGCGGCCTTATGAGCCCCCGACCAAGCCCCAGTAGAGCCCCGTCACGGGCAAGGCACGGGACCAACCAGCGCCGGGGCTGCTGCGATAGAATGCACGGTTACAGAATTTGGCGTCGGTAGGAATCCAGGAAACTGGAGACGAGGAGAACGCATGAAGCGAGCAGCGATCACGATCGCAGTGCTGGCGATGTGTGCCGGCAGTTGGGCGCAGGGAAACGATAAGCCTGCGACGCAGACCCCTGCGGCGGGACAGACAGGGCAAGCAGCCACCACCCCCCCGGGTAAGCGTCCGCCCCAGGCCAAAACACAGGCGGAGTTCCAGGCCTACAAAGATGCGATCGCGCTTCCCGATGGCGCCGCCGCCGAAAAAGCCGCCGACGATTTCGCCGCGAAGTATCCAGACAGCGAACTTCGGGTGGTTCTTTACAAGTCGGCGATGCGCAAGTATCAGCAGGTCAACAACGGCGAAAAGATGCTGGAAATGGCGCGCAAGGCCCTGACTTACGATGCGGACGATCCGGAAGCGCTTCTCGGCGTCTCGCAGGCTCTGCTCGAAGGCACCCACGACGCCGATCTCGACCGTGATCAGAAGTTAGCTGAGTGCAAGAAGGATGCCGAGCATGCTCTGGGCACGATCGATACCGACATCCCCACCACCGGATACCCGCCGGAACAATTGGAGGCCTTTAAAGGCTACACCCGGTCCGAGGCTTATATCATCCTGGGCACGCTGGCGTTCAACGCCAAGAGCTGGCCAGATGCCGAGACGAATCTGCGCAAGTCGATTGAAGTCTTTCCCCAGCAGCCGGATCCCATCGCGGTCTTTCGCCTCGCCGTGGCTCTCGACATGCAGAACAAGATCCCCGAAGCGATGAAGTATGACGATCAGGCGGTTGATCTCACGAAGGACCATCCGGATTCGGGCGTCGGCAAGGCCGCGCGTGACGAGAAAGACAGGCTGGTGAAACTCAATGGAGGCACGGCCCCGGGGCAGACTCCGACTCCTCCGAAGAATTAGAGCACGGGCCGCCGTCCGGAAGTGGTCCTGTGCCGGCTCCGCGCACCAGGGGCATCGCGGAAATCTGTTGCCCCTCCCACGGTTTTATATGAAGGAACGGGAAATCTCAGCGCTGGAGGCCGCGCTCGGCTATCACTTCCGCCACCGCCCGGTCATTGAGCAAGCCGTCACCCATAGCTCGCAGGCCCGCGAACTGGAAGCGCAGCGGGCCGGTGACAAGTACAAGGTCAACGACAACGAGCAGCTGGAGTTTCTGGGAGATGCCGTCCTGTCTCTGGTGACCAGCGAAGAGCTGTTTCATCGTTTTCCACACTTCCGCGAAGGAGAACTTTCGAAGCTGCGGGCGCACCTGGTGAGCGAAAAGCATCTGATTCGGGTAGCCCAGCAACTGGAACTTGGCCACTACCTGCGGCTCGGTCGCGGAGAAGAAAAAAGCGGAGGCCGCTCGAAGACGGCGCTCCTGGTCGACGCGCTTGAGGCGGTTCTGGCAGCGCTCTACCTCGATGGCGGATTCGAGGTCGCCCGCGAATTCGTGCGGCACAATGTGATCGAGCCGGAGCTGGCGAGAATGCAGCAGCAGGGTGGCACGCTGCCGGTGACCGATTTCAAATCGGCGCTGCAGGAAGCCGTACAGAGCATGGGACTCCCGCAACCGGCTTACGTGCTGGTTGAAGAGGCCGGCCCTGAGCATCACAAGACATTTACCGTGGAGGCTCGTCTGATTACCAAGCGCAGCACCGATCCTGAAATCATCGGACGAGCGCAGGGCTCGACCAAGAAGACCGCCGAACAGGATGCGGCGCGGCAACTGCTTGCATTTCTGGCTTCGCAGATGAAACCGGCCGAGACCAAAAGCACAGTTCCGGACCCGCACCCGGCAGGTAAGTAGACTCATGGATTCTTCCCGCCCTCACATCGTTAGCACCTTCGGAACCGACCTGATCGGCTCGCTGCAGTCGCTGCTCGGCACGGTGGTGATCGCGGTTTTTGTGATCACCTTCATCGTTCAGGCCTTCCAGATTCCTTCGCAATCGATGGAGAACACGCTGCTGGTGGGGGACTATCTCCTCGTCAACAAGCTATGCTACGGCGGAGGCCACAGTCTCGCCGATTACCTCATGCCGTACCAGAAAATCCGGCGCGGCGACATCGTGGTCTTCCATTATCCGGTCGACCCCACGCAACATTTCGTGAAACGCGTCATCGGCTTGCCCGGGGATCATCTGCGCATGATCAACAAGAAAGTCTGGATCAATGGCAAGCCTTTGGATGAACCCTACGTGCGTTTTCTGGAGCCGCCCAATAACGCGTTTCGCGATGATTTCCCGCGCGTGGATGTCGCCGTCTTGAACATTGAAGGAAAGTGGTGGCTGCAGATGCGAAAGCTGGTCGAGGATGGGCAGTTGATCATCCCCGAAGGCAATTACTTCGTGATGGGCGACAACCGCGACGACAGCCAGGACAGCCGCTATTGGGGCTTCGTGCCGCGGGAGAACATCATCGGCCGGCCGCTGGTCATTTACTGGTCGGTGCGGGACTGGGATCACGATCCATCGTATTCGGTGACGGGCAGGCTCCATCACGCCGGTTACGCCTTCACCCACTTGTTTCAGATCACGCGCTGGAATCGAACCCTCCGGCTGGTAAACTGAGAGGACAGGAGCGATCGCGGTCGAGAGGGCGATTCGGCGCGGATGATGTGGCGTCATTAGAAGCGGTTTTTAGTAGGATCGGCAGAGGGAATTACCGAATTTCAATTCTGGAGCCCGGGATAGACGAGAGTGGCGAAGAAAGAAAGCAAGATCGAACCACCAGCAGTCGAAGAGAAGCCGAAAGAGACAACCGTCGAGTTCCTGGCCTCGCTGGCGGCGGTCCTCGTGACCGGCTTGTTCATTATCACCTTCGTCGTACAGGCTTTCGAGATTCCTTCGAGTTCGATGGAGAACACGCTGCTGATCGGCGATCACGTTTTCGTCAATCGGGTGATCTTCGCTCCGAAAACCAATTGGATCGGCCCGCTGCTTCCCTATCGTGACATCCGGTTCCGCGACATCGTGGTCTTCTTGCATCCCGATCCGCAGTGGGCCGGAACCTATGTGGTGAAACGAATCATCGGCGTCCCGGGAGATCGAATTCACCTCAAAGATGGCGTAGTGTACCGCAACGGCCAGCCGCTCGATGAACCTTACGTCTTGCACGACCGGGACAATCCGGCTGACTTGTATCGCAACGACTTTCCCAACGTAGCTCCGACCGATGGCGACGGGCTTTCGCCAACCTGGATGGTCGACCTGCCCTCCTACATTCAGGGCGGGGATCTGGTCGTTCCGCCGGGACACTACTTTGCGATGGGCGACCATCGCGGCGTAAGCCTCGACAGCCGTTACTGGGGATTCATCCCCAGAGAGAACATTATCGGTCGGCCTATGTTCATTTATTGGTCCTTTGAGACGCCCGAAGATCAGTACACCAAGACCGGCTGGGGCGATCGGATTCTGTTTCTGGGAAAGATTCTCGTGCATTTCTTCGACGAAACTCGTTGGAATCGTACGCTGCGGCTCGTAAGATAATTTCCCTCTGGTTCCGGAAAAAGGACCCCGGTGAAGCTGTTCTCTTCCAAGCGGCGAATCGCGGCAGCAGTCTTCTTTCTGCTGCTGCTGCTCTACTTCCTGCGTCCGGGCGCTTCCCGTCTGAAGTCGCGAGTCATCCTTTCGATCAGCTCGTCTCTCGGGCGATCCGTGGATGTCGGTTCGGTTCAAGTCCGTCTGCTTCCCCGTCCGGGATTCGATCTCGAGAATCTGGTTGTCTACGATGATCCGGCCTTCGGGGCGGAGCCCATACTGCGGGCAAGCGAGGTGACCGCGGATCTGCGCCTGATGTCGCTGGTGCGCGGGCGGCTCGAGGTTTCGAGGCTCGATCTTTCCGAGCCCAGCCTGAATCTGGTGCATGGCCTGAACGGCCGCTGGAATCTGGAGGCCCTGCTGGAGCGCAGCGCCCACACTCCACTGGCGCCCACGGCCAAGACCAAGTCGGAGCCGCGGCCTGCCTTCCCCTACATCGAAGCTTCCGAAGCCCGGATCAACTTCAAGAATGGCCCCGAGAAAACGCCCTATGCCCTGACCAACGCGGACTTCTCGCTTTGGCAGGATTCCGAGAATACGTGGGGCTTGCGGGTGAAAGCTCAGCCGTTCCGTTCTGATCTGAATCTGAGCGACACCGGCCGGCTGCGCATCAACGGCACGTGGCAGAGAGCCGCCACGCTCCGTGAGACCCCGCTCAACTTCACGCTCGAATGGGATGGCCCTCAACTCGGGCAACTGACGAAGCTTTTCACGGGCAATGATCAGGGCTGGCGCGGAGCGGCGCTGCTGGATGTGACCATCAGCGGCACGCCGGGGAACCTGCAAATCAGCAGCGATGGCAGCATTCAGGACTTCCGCCGCTACGACATCACCAGCGGCACCGCGCTGCGGCTTGCGGCTCACTGCGACGCCCGCTACAGCACGGTCGATCACGGATTTCACGGCCTGAGCTGTTCTGCTCCGGTCGGCAACGGCTCATTCGCGCTGAAAGGCGACCTCGGTTTGCCTTCGAGTCACCATTACTCATTGCTGTTGACCGCAGAAAATGTGCCGCTGCGTGCCGCCGTCGCCCTGGTGCAGCGGTCCAAGAAAAATCTTCCCTTGGATCTGACGGCGGACGGAGTCCTGCGAGCTAGAGTTTCGCTCGAACGCCAGGATCAGATGTCGCTTGTTCGGCTCGATGGGAAGGGAGAGATCGTCGAATTCCGCATGGGCTCGGAATCCGATCACACCCAAGTTGGGCCTGAGACCATTCCCTTTGTCTGCGTAAGCGGCGCCGCTCCAGGCCTGCCCGGAAAAACGATCGGAAGCAGGAACCTTAAGGGTATGGAGGTTCCTGCAGCGCCCCACCTGGAATTCGGTCCATTTTCTCTTGGAAGCACGCGAGGCACGGGTCCAACGGCTCGAGGATGGGCGAACACCTCCGGTTACGGCGTCGCCCTCAGTGGTGAAGTCGACGTTTCCCATGCCTTGCGCCTGGCGCGCATCGCAGGTATTCCTGCTCTTCCAGGCGCTCCCGCCGGAAGCGCGCAAGTTGATCTGTTCGTTGCCGGCCACTGGGGAAGTTCCGCCGACCGCACTGCAAGCTTCTCCGGCCCGGAAGTCACGGGTACAGCCAAGCTCCACAATGTTCCCCTGACACTGCATGGCACAGCGGGCCCGGCAGAGATCGCGTCCGCCGATATCCAGCTTGCGAAAGACGCCGTCCACGTAACAAAACTGAACGCCAGGGCCGGCGGTACCTTGTGGAGTGGGACGATCGACATGCCGCGCGGCTGCGGAACTCCCGCTGCCTGCGAAATTCACTTCAATCTGGGCGCAAACCAGATCGTGCTCGGAGAACTGCAGGACTGGATCAGCCCTCAGCCCAAACAACGCCCCTGGTACCAGATCCTGAATCCGGATCCGCAGCAGGGGCCGACCCTGCTCCGCATGTTGCGGGCCACAGGTCAAATCACTGCTGATCGCCTGCACGTGGAGAATGTCCCCATGACGCATGTTTCCGCGAATCTTCATCTCGGAGGGGCTAAGCTCCAGGTTTCCCACTTGAATGCCCAGCTTCTTGGCGGAACGTATCGCGGCGAGTGGCACGCCGACTTCAGCGCCAAACCGGCAGCCTGCGACGGCAAGGGCAGCGTCTCTGGAATTTCTCTGGCGCGTCTCGCCGTTAAAGATCCCTGGATTACGGGCACAGCAAACGGGAGCTATCAGGTCGAGGGATTTTGCGGAACGGATCCGTGGAAGTCGATCGACGGCGCTCTTCAGTTCGACGTGAGAAACGGCAGCCTGCCTCACATCTCGCTGACGACCGGTGAGGATGCGGTCAGGATCATCCGTCTGTCAGGGGAAGCGCAGCTGCAGTCGGGAACGATCGAGATGAAGAATGCAACGCTCGATTCCGGGAGTGATCGATTCCTGCTGAAAGGGACGGCCACCGTAAAACATGATCTCGATCTAAAGCTGGTTCGTGGTGGGGCTGGAGGATATTCGATTTCCGGCACGCTCGCTGCCCCGCGGATCGCGCCGCTGGCGGGCACCGAGCAGGCTCGCCTGAAGCGCTAGCCCGCTGGCGCACGACCCAGAACGGCCCTCTCGCCCGCCAGATCCCGCACGCCTAGCGCACGTATCCTTCTCCGCGCAGAACCTTACCTGGACGCGCTCCCGTCATCTTTCCGTCATCGATCACGGGGACGCCATTGACCAGCACATAGTCCATCCCCTTCGAGAACTGATTGGGATTGTCGAAAGTAGCCACATCGGTCACGGTCGCAGGATCGAAAACCGTAACGTCGGCCCACATCCCGGTCTTCAGGACGCCGCGGTCGGTCAGCCGCATGCGCTGGGCCGGGAGGGCTGAAAACTTGCGGATCGCATCCTCTAGCGTCAACGCCTTGTCTTCGCGGACATATTTTCGCAGAATCCGCGGGAATGTTCCGTAAGCCCGCGGATGCGGATGTTCCTGGCCGAGGATTCCTTCGGGAGACGTTCCCTGCGAATCGTTGTCGATTGAGACCCATGGCTGTTGCAAGGCCAGGGTCACATCCGGCTGCGACATGCCGAAGACGGCGACTCCCGTGCTCGGATCTTCGATCAGGAAATCAAACAGCGCATCGAGAGGATCTTTGTTCCACAGCTTTGCGATCTCCGACAGGCGCTTGCCCTCCAATGGCAGCAGTTTCGGGTTCTCGACCGCACCGATCATGATCGCTTCCGGCCCGGGAATCTCCTGCCATTCGTTGTCCCAGTCGCGCGACGGCGTGAGCATGTCTTTTCGAATGCGTTCGCGCGTTGCCGGATCCTTCAATCGCTCGACGAGCTTGGTCGTCCCGCCATCGTGCACCCAGGCCGGAATGAATGCCGAAAAATCGTTGTACCACGCGGTGTAGGCATAGGTATCGGCAGTGACATCGGCGCCGGCGGCTCGGGCGGCATTAATTTTGGCCACGACTTCCGGCATGCGTCCCCAGTTATTCTTGCCGGCAACCTTGATATGCCAGATTTCCACCGGAATGTGCGCTTCTCGCCCGATGCGCAACGCTTCGTCGATCGACTCAAGCACGGAGTCGCTTTCATTTCGCATGTGCGTGGCATAAATGCCGCCGAATTTGCTGGCTTCGCCGGCCAGCGCGATCAGTTCATCGGTCCTGGCATAGGGTGCGGGCGCATATTCCAGAGAAGTCGAAACGCCGACGGCGCCGTCTTTCATCGCATCGCCAACCAGCGCCTTCATCTGCTCCAGTTGCTCCGGAGTCGGCTGCTTGTCGTCGTCGCCCAGCACCATGCGCCGGACCTGTGTGGCTCCGACATAGCTCGCTAGGTTGATGCCCATGCCCTGCTTTTCGAGACGCGCGAAATACTGCCGAAAGGTGCGCCAGTCGGGAGTGATCCCGTAGTGGTCGTATCCGCTCCGGTCGGCCGCGATCAGGGCATCGTTTAACGGAGCGACCGACGAGCCTTCGCCGGTAATCTCGGAAGTGATGCCTTGATAAATCTTCGAGGGCAGGCGCGGATCGACCAGAATCGTCAGTTCCGACTGTCCCAGCATGTCGATAAAGCCGGGAGCGACTACTTTGCCGGCGGCATCAATCGTGCGTTTGCGAGGAGACGCGGCGAGATCGCCGATGGCTGCGATCTTGCCCTCGCGGATGCCGACATCGCCCGAATACCAAGGCGACCCCGTGCCGTCGATGATGTGGCCGTTGGTGATGACGATGTCAAACGGCACAGTGGACGTCTGCCCCTGCAAATGACTCAGCAAAGCCGCAAGCAGCAGAGTGAACAAAATCGAACTGAACGCCAACCGATTTTTCATGGACTATGTCTCCGACAAACCGCTCGAGCTTTTGCGCCAGGCGGCCGCTCCAAGAGCAACCCATACCCCGAGAGCGATCCACTCGTAAATCGAGAAATGCCCCGGCACAAAGGGCAGAACCTTCATCAGTGCCATCGCAATCCCAACCAGCAGCGCAAAGCCCGCGACCAGACTTTCGGCGGGCGACACTTGCAGCGCGTCATGCGCCGGTCGGGTGCTGAGAGTCAGATATGCCGCGCACGATGCCGACCACCCGATGGCGCAGGCGACCGATCCGACCTCGGTGATTGGGACCAGGATGGCATCTCCCAGCAGCATACACGCGGCTGTGCCCAGGCCGATGCACAGCACGGCGAAAGATGGCGTCTGATGCCGGGGATGGATCGCTCCCACACGCGAATCCACCATGCCGCGGCGACCTAAGGCAAAGAACAATCGGCTGGCGGCAACGAAATTCCCGTTGAAGCACTTGAAGAGCGAGAGCAGGGCGGCAGCCAGAATGATATTGACTATCCACCGCGCGCCGACAGCTTCCTGAAACGCGACTGCCGTCATAAATTTTTCGCCGGTCAGCCGATGCCAGGGGGCCACGAATCCGACGGCAGCGACCACGCTGCCGTAAAACAGAATGCCCACCGCGATCGCCATCCAGATTGCCCGAAAGAAGCCGCTCGCCCGAAACTCCGGATTGGCCTCTTCGGCGGCTTTTCCCACCGACTCGAACCCAGTCATGAAATAGGGAACGATCTGGATCACCAGCAGGATCGAAATCAGCGGCGTATGAGTAAATAGAGGCGGAAGATTGCGCGCTGATCCCCGGCTCGTTCCCAGTCCCACGAAGACGACGAAAAGAAGCAGCGTGCCGAAGCTGGTCCAGTTCTGAAACGTCGCGCTCAAACGGATGCCGCGATAGTTCAGCAGGGTCAGCAGCGCCGTCAACCCCAAGCCCACCACGAGATGCGGCAGAAAAACGGGACGCCCGGCAACCCGGTAAATCTCCATCGAATCGAGCCAGGGAAAGATGTAACCGGCAATCCGGCCCACGGCGACCGCCTCCCACGGGCACACGATGAAGTAGGCGAGCATCATCATCCAGCCCGTGGCAAAGCTTACGCTGCGCGGAAATACTGCCGAGGTGTAGGCAACTTCTCCCGCGGCGTCGGGCATGGCCACGACAAGCTTGCCGTAGACCCACCCGATCGGCAGCAACACTGCGCCGCCGATCAGAAACCCGAGCAGCGCCCCGAGCGAGCCTCCCCGCAACAACCAGTCGTCCATGACGACCAGCCAGCCCACGCCCACCATGGTTCCCCAACCCAGCGTGAAGTAATCGGTGGCGCGCAGCTTGCGGGCAAGAGTGTTCACAAGATTCTGATTTCTCGTTTTCGCGAAGTGGCGAATTATAATGCATCGGCGAGTGCGGCGTTCACCGGCGCCCAGAGCCAGAAGCGCTGCCGCTTCGCCGCTGCCTTCGCATGGTAGTATCGAACTCAGCCCTGCATGGCTCCGCGACTTGTCCCAATCCGGCCATGGCCGGAGAATCCATCTGAGTTGCGGGCGACCGTTCCACCTGGCTAAAAAGTAAGATGACCTCGACGAAAACTCGCAAACGCGTGCTCAGCGGCATGCGTCCTACAGGAAAGCTGCACATTGGACATTTTGTTGGCGCCCTGCAGAACTGGGTGCGCATGCAGGATGAATACGCGTGCTTTTTCGAAGTGGCGGACTGGCATGCGCTGACCACCGATTACGCCGACACTTCGCGCGTGAAAGAGAATTCGCTCGAAGTCGTGCTGGACTGGCTGGCGGCGGGCATCGATCCGTCCAAGTCCGTGATTTTTATTCAGTCGCATGTCCCCGCGCACGCCGAGTTGCACTTGCTGTTTTCGATGATCACGCCGCTCGGCTGGCTGGAACGCGTCCCAACCTACAAGGAGCAGCGCGACAACATCAAGGACAAAGATCTGGGCACGTACGGATTCCTGGGCTATCCCGTGCTGCAGGCGGCCGACATTCTGATTTATCGCGCCGACGTGGTCCCGGTGGGCGAAGATCAGGTGGCGCACGTGGAGCTGACCAGAGAAATCGCGCGACGGTTCAATGGATTCTATGGCGGCTCGCGGCAAATCTTTCCCGAGCCGCAGGCTCTGCTCACCCCTGCCGCGAAATTGCCGGGGACAGATGGACGCAAAATGTCGAAGTCGTACGGAAACGCGATTTTGCTGACCGATCCCGAACCCGTGGTCCGGCAAAAGCTGAAGACTATGGTGACCGATCCGGCCCGGGTACGGCGGACCGACAAGGGCAATCCGGATGTGTGCCCGGTTGGCGACTTGCACAAAATCTTCAGCGACAAGCAGACGATGGCCAAGGTCAATGAAGGTTGCCGTTCCGCTGCCATCGGCTGCATCGAGTGCAAGGGCTGGGCCGCCGACGCCCTGGTGCAACTTCTGGCGCCCATGCAGGAGAAGCGGCGGAAATATGAGGAAAAACCACGCGACGCCTGGGATATCCTAGAAGCTGGTGCGGCTAAGGCCGGCAACGCTGCCGGCGCGACCATGGACGACGTGCGAGCGGCGATGGGGATGTCGCTGGCGTACGAACCACCGAAGGGGACCGAATAAAGACCCGGATGACAGAAGAGACCAAAATCGTCTCCCGCGAGCAGCCTGCCGCGCTTGTGGGCGGGGTCCCGTATAACGGCCAACGGGAAAAGAGCGCATCTGCGTCGGCAAAGAAAGAGGAAAGCGATTTTCCTTTTGCGGTCGCGGTCAGCGATGTCTACGAGGGACCGCTCGATCTTCTGCTCGACCTGATCCGCAAGCAGGATATCGACATTTACGACATCCCGATCGCGAAGATCACAGCGCAGTATCTCGCCTACGTGGAAAAAATGCGCGAGCTCGATGTGAATGTGGCGGCCGAGTTCATCTATATGGCCGCAGTCCTGATTCACATCAAGTCGAAGATGCTGCTGCCGCGCGACCCAGAGGCGCCGGCCGAAGAGCAGGAGGACCCGCGGAGCGAATTGGTCAACCGCCTGCTCGAGCACGAGAAGTTCAAGTCGGCGGCACAAATGCTCCTGCAGAAACAGCAGATTGAAGATGCCGTGCTGACGAACCCTTCGTTGAAGGAATTCATGGAAGCCGAGGGGACGGAGCCGGAAATTGCCGCCGACGTCATCGACCTGGTCAAGACCTTTCAGCAGGTGCTGGAGCGGGTGCGCACTCGCCCGGTGCTCAACGTGGATGAGGAAACCGTTACGGTCGGCCAGATGATCGATTACTTGCGTCGCCGTCTCACCCTCGAGGATCGCCCGATTCGGCTGAAGCAGCTTCTGATGCGGATTCCGTCGCGCCCGGCCCTGGTTTGCATGTTTCTGGCGCTGCTCGAACTGGTGCGGCTGCAGGCGATTCAGGTCCGCCAGGAAAAGTTGTTTGGCGAGATCGCGGTTCGCAAGCACACTCACTTCGACGAAATCATGAAAGAGCAATCCGCAGTACGAGACGACTGGAGGTAGACCGGAAGCCGGCGATCGGGCAGAAACGAAACAAGCTACTGCCCTGAGCCAACCTCTCACCTATGCCTTTGAAAGCGCAACTCGAAGCCATTATCTACGCCGCGGAAACGCCCATCACGCTGGAGCAGATGATTCCGCTGGTGAAAGACGCTCTCGTAGCCGACGGCGTTTCCGAGGAGTCGGAAATCAAGTCGCGCGTCCGCTCCTCCCTGGAAGAACTGGTCGGAGAATATGACGCGCCCAACCACGGCATCGAGATCCGTCAGGTCGCCGGCGGATACCGGATGTCGACGAAACCCGAACAGCACGAAGTCGTGCGCGCCTACGCCAAGAGCCTGAAGCCGCCCATCCGGCTTTCTCTACCGGCCCTCGAGACGCTGGCCGTGATCGCCTACAAGCAACCGGTCACCGTACCGGAGATTAACGAGATCCGCGGCGTCGACTCCGGCGGCGTGATTGGCACCCTGCTCGACCGAAAACTGATCACGACGGCCGGGCGCAAGCAGGTTATCGGCCGCCCGATCCTCTACAAGACGACCAGGGAATTCCTCTTGCGCTTCGGCTTGAAGGACGTGAACGAACTGCCCAGTATGGAGGAATTCGAAAAGCTGGTCGCTCAGTCGTTCCAGGAGGAACTAACTCCGTTGGACACGGAGACGCCCGCTTCGGCTGCCCCGGAATCCGAAACGACAAACGGTCAGAATGCGCCTGAACCGGTCGATGCCCAGGAGACGGAAACGAAACAGGCAAGCTGAGTGTTTGCCCGGAAAGAAGTCCCCCAGAGCCCACCATGCCCCTTGAGCGCCTGCAGAAAATTATTGCTGCCGCGGGCGTTGCCTCCCGCCGCAAGGCCGAAGAACTGATCGCTGCCGGACGCGTACAAGTCAACGGCACCGTCGTGACCGAACTTGGCAGCAAGGCCGATCCCGAAAGTGACCACGTGCGCGTCAATGGCAAGCTGTTGCACGCCGCCGAGCGGCCGGTTTACCTCCTGCTCAACAAACCGAAAGGCTACGTCACAACCGTAAGCGACCCCGAAAAGCGCCCTACGGTCATGGATTTGATTCGCGGCGTGAAAGGACGCGTGTATCCGGTGGGACGCCTCGACTATGCCAGCGAGGGCCTGTTGCTCATGACCAACGACGGCGAATTGGCCCACCGCCTCATGAAAGCCGCATCGCACGTGCCCAAGACGTACCTCGTCAAGGTCGCAGGATCGCCCAACGAAGACGCGATTGCAAAACTCCGTGCTGGAGTCTCCATCGCCACCGATGAGGGACGCCGCGTCCGCACCGGGCCGGCGGCAGTTCGCATTGTGAAGGAATCGGCCAATCCCTGGTACGAAGTCACGCTGATCGAGGGCCGCAATCGCCAGATTCGCCGGATGTTTGAAGCCGTCGGCCATCACGTGGAAAAGATCAAGCGTGTCCGCTATGGACCCCTCACGCTCGATGTGGCTCCCGGCGAGTTCCGCCTGCTGAACGGCAAGGAACTCGACCGCTTGCGCTCCGCCATCGGAATTCCCGTGGCCGCCAAGCGGCATTCCGTGTCATGATGTGCTCCGCGCCCCACCGTCGTCCCATATGAGTCGTTTTTTCGACATGGTTTCCCGGCCCGCTCGCGAGATGCCCGGCTATCCGCCCGACGCGAGCCGGCAGGTTCCCGCGGAAGTCCGCTCGCGGTTGATCCGCCTCGACTCAAACGAGAACCCGTTCGGCCCATCTCCGCGGGCGATCGAAGCCATGCGAATGGCTCTCGGCGCCTCCAACGCTTACCCCGACGACGACTGTTCAGAGCTTCGCCGGACTCTGGCCGCCTATCACTCCATGCCGCCGGAGCAGGTTCTGGTGACCGCCGGCTCGACCGCGTTACTGAGCCTGCTGTGCCAGACCTTGCTCGCTCCGGGCCTGAATGCGATTACCAGCGAAAGATCCTTCATCGTTTACTCGATGGCCGTCCATGCCAGCGGTGCGCGCCTGATTCAAACTCCGATGCGCGACGATGGCTTCGATCTCGCGGCGATTCTCAATGCCATCGATGAGGACACTCGTCTCATTTTTCTCGCCAATCCAAACAACCCGACCGGCAGCGCTATCGATGCGGCGGCGGTGGACTCGTTTCTGGCCGAAATTCCCGGGCACGTGGTGGTGGTTCTCGACGAGGCCTACTACGAGTTCGCCTCTCATGTGGCAACCCTGCGGCACCTCGAGTATTCCCATTCGCTTGACTCGCTGCGCAGTGGCGCAAACGTGGTTGTCCTCCGGACATTCTCGAAGGCCCATGGACTTGCCGGTCTGCGCATCGGATACGGATTGGGCCCGGCCGAACTTCTGGCCTACTGCGCGCGCATGCGCAACACCTTCTCGGTTTCGTCGCTGGCCCAGGCGGCAGCGCTGGCTGCGATCGAGGATCACGATCACATTGCCCGGACTGTGGCTAATAACGCGTCGCAAGCGCCGCTGGTCGGAGTGGAACTGTCGGAACTCGGCTACCGCGTCGTCCCCAGCGCGGCGAATTTCCTCTACTGCGAAGTTGGCGGAGACGCCAGCGAACTGGCTGCACGCTTGCGGGCCGAGGGCATCAGCGTTCGCGCCTTGGGCGTCTGGGGAGCGCCGGAGTGTATTCGCGTCACCATCGGCACTCCCGACCAGAACCGCTCTTTCCTTGATGCTATCCGCCGGGTCACAGCTAATGCCCCACCGGTTGCGGTCCGGGGCCAGGACTGAATCGCCGCGATGACGGAACCGATAGCCAGCTTGCGTTGGAGTGTCGCTCGTGGGCTATCCGCCTAGCGGTTGATCGCCGGCAGTCTCGCGCCACCGAAAAGCCCGGCATCACTTCCCAGAATCGCACGGGTGATGATCGTCTTGCGCATCGTGCTCAGCCCCACATTCGCGGATGCCCCAGCTCTTGTCGCCGGCGAATCCTCCGGGGCTGTCGCCGCATACACGGTCGACCGCTCGCGCAACTCCGCAAACATGCTGGGCGCGAAAGCATCCCAGGCGCTGACCACGCCGCCCCCAATGACATACATTTCCAGGTTCAGCACATTCACAATGTCGGCCAGCATCATGCCGAGGACGCGGCCGAAACGTTCAAAGATGCGCCGCGCCGGCTCATCGCCTTGCATGGCGAGATCGTAAATCGACCGCGCACTGAAGTCCGCGCCAGACCTCGCCGACTGCGCCAGTACCGGAGCATTCCCGGCGGCGATCGCCTCGCGTGCCATGCGAACGATGGCGGTTGCCGAAGCATACCGCTCGGCACAGCCGCGATTTCCGCAGCCGCAGGGCACGCCTTCCGGCTCGATGGTCACGTGGCCAAATTCTCCTGCCATGCCGTTCATGCCATGAAAAATCTTGCCGTCCAAGACGATGGCGCCGCCGATTCCCGTCCCCAACGTGATCATCGCCATGTTGTCCACGTCGCGGGCGGCGCCTAGCCACTTCTCCCCGAGAGCCGCCACTTTGGCATCGTTTTCCAGAAATACGCTTGTGCCCAGCCTGTGCTCGATCTTCTCGCGCACCGGATAATTCGACCAGCCGGGGAGGTTGGCCGAGGTCCGGACGGTTCCCGACTCGAGATCGATGATGCCGGGAATACCGGTCCCGATACCGAGCAGTTCGCCCTCGCTTTGATACCGGCTCGACAGGCGCTCAATGGCGTTGCACATCTCGCTCACGACTTGATCAGGACCGGAGCAAGCCTTGGTATCAATTGAGATTTTCTCGAGAAGGCGTCCGTCGGTGGTGACAGCGGCGATGCGGAGATTAGTGCCGCCGAGATCTACTCCAATGGAAAAGTCGGGCATGGGGAGAAGGTTAGCACGCCGCCAGCGCGGATCGACTCTTCCGATTGGGATTTGCCGGCGAACCACAGGTCCCGCAGCCCGAGGTCTGACTATTTCTGGCAGCGCGGGCAATAGTGGCTGCTGCGGCCGGCGATGACCACGCGCTTGATCGGTGTCTCGCAGACCAGGCATGGCTCACCTTCCCGGCCATAGACACGATGTTGCAACTGGAAGAATCCCTCCTCACCATCCGCATCGACGTAGTCGGAGATCGAGGAACCGCCGAGAGCGATGGCTTCTTTCAACACTTCCCTGATCGAGTGGAAAAGCCTGGTGAGTTCATCCCTGGTCAGGCTCGAGGCGCGGCGCCGTGGCCGAATGCGGGCACGAAACAAAGATTCATCCGCATAGATGTTGCCCACGCCGCGCAGCAATTTCTGGTTCAGCAACGCGCTCTTGATTGGAGTCTTCCGGCCGCGAAACAGTCGGGCAAAGCTCTCGCGATCGACCTCCAGCGGTTCGACGCCGCCGGCGCTAAAGTCCGCGTTTTTCGCGATGCTCAACCGTCCGAAGCGGCGCGGATCGACAAACCGAAGCTCGTTCCCCGACGACAGCCGCAGAATCGCATGCGTATGCTTCTCGATCTCCGCCATCGGCTCGCATACCCGCAAGCGGCCCGTCATGCCGAGATGAACGATCCACTGTGCCTTGACTCCCAGCTTTTGCTGTACCCGCTGGACCCTCGGCGCAGGACGCTCGCCATTCGCCTCCAGATCGAAGACGATGTGCTTGCCCATTCTGCGGATCTCGGCAATCCGGCGATTTTCGAGCGTAGCGGCGATCTCGGCGGCGGAAGACTTGAGCAGATCTTTCTTCCGGCCGAGCCAGACGGATTCGATGACTTCTCCGCGAATCCGCTTCGCCAGCCCTCGGGCGACGGTTTCTACCTCAGGAAGTTCGGGCATGTTGGTCGATTCGGGTCAAACACCGAAGCAGCGCGGCAGACTCACTCTCCCTTTTTCAGGAACGTTCCCTGCTCCAGTTCGCGAAACGCTTGCTGCAACTCCTCCTGTGTGTTCATCACTATGGGACCATACCACGCCACAGGCTCCACAAGCGGCTTGCCGGAGACCAGCAGGAATCGGATGCCCTCGTCGCCGGCCTGCACGCAGACTTCGTCGCCCCGGTCGAAGAGCACCAGGGAACGATTCTCCGCTTCGGCAGGCGGATGAGTGTCGGACCATTGCACGCTTTCGGTCGGCACGGCCAAGGGTCCAGAGGAGTTACAGAATTTTCCCGCGCCTGCAAACACGTACGCAAAAGCGTGGCGAGTCGTCTCGACCGGAAGGTTCTTGGTCTTCCCCGGTGCTACCGACACATCCAGGTAGATGGGATCGGCGGCAACGCCATCGACCGGCCCGGTTTTGCCCCAGAAGTTGCCGGACACGATGCGCACATGAGTGCCGTCGTCATCCGTAACCTCCGGAATGTCGGACGACTTCACTTCCTGGTAACGCGGCGAACTCATCTTCAACGAGGCAGGCAGGTTTCCCCAAAGCTGGAATCCGTGCATCCGCCCGGCGCGATCGCCTTTCGGCATCTCCTGGTGGATAATGCCGCTTCCCGCCGTCATCCACTGCACATCTCCGGCGGCAATCGCGCCGTGGTTCCCCAGGCTGTCGCCGTGCTCCACCTTTCCCGCAAGCACGTACGTGATCGTCTCGATTCCTCGATGCGGATGCCAGGGGAAGCCCGCCAGATAGTCCTCGGGAATGTCGTTGCGGAAATCGTCGAGCAGCAGAAAGGGATCGAATTCCTGCGTTGCGCCGAAGCCGAAGGCGCGCCGCAAATGCACTCCAGCGCCCTCCAGCGTCGGCTTGGATTGGATCAGGCGCTTGATCGGGCGGATCGACACTTGCCTCCTTCGTCGCTCGCGGCTTTCAGGACTGCAGTCGGCACCGCTGGCCCGCTTGTCCATATGATGCGTGAGGCGTGCTCATGGACGCAAGCCGGGTTCCTGCGGATAGATCACAAAAGCTCGCCGTTGCACGAGCTGCCCCCGCCTCGATCTTTCTCTTGGTCGCCATGACCAGCGCCTGGAACAGGCTAAACGTCGGCGACCAAACAACTGACCGGTGAGTAGGCAAAGTCTGACCAAGCTGGAGACTGGACAAGAATGCAGCTCGTCACGGTCGAAGCTAGTTACTGCCGCGCGGTCATCTCTACCGACGGTGACCGCTCAGCACTGAGCGCGAACACGGCAGTTATCCCTATGAGATTGCGAGTCTCACAACTAACGATAAGTCTGTTCGTTGCGTCACACTCGCCGTTACCAATCATTCCGACTGTCGCAATGTTCACTAACCGCGCGTTACGTAACACCATCACTTACATCGGTCATTACTAAGACGGCAGCCAACCATACACAAGCGTGTCTAGCACAGACTCTTCCCAACTCTCTCGGTAAGTCGCACTTACTCCACTAATGTGACCAGCGTAACCTGTTCCAGTGGCCTTCAGATGTGGCAGTTTAGGCAAAGTGGGGTTGAATTTTGCAACAGTTTTGTCCAACGGTGTCCGGAACCATTCTGGCTGCCGGCGACCAAGGCTCGAAGTGCGCGCATCTACGCGAGTCGCTCACTAGCCAGGGCCTGAGGGTTGTCGCTTCACGGGAGGGGACCGAAACTCGCGATCTTTCGATCAACGCGACAGCCGATCTTATCGTTCATCCGTCAGGACGTCCGGTCGGATTGGCTTCGAGGTCATTTCGCGGTTCGAATCGGAGTCTGACACTGCCATGATGCCCCGCACATCAGCCGGACGAAATGCCTGGACGCACAATTGCCCCGATCAAAACGAAGGGACCGAGCATGAATTTGCAGCCAAACTCGGTAAGTAAATCCGTCACAGTCAGTGCTAAAACGGGCCTCTCGCCATTTCCGACATTGTTGCAACACTTTGTCGTCGTCGCACTTTTACTTACAACGCTAGTCACACGGAGCCTTGCGAGCGCGAAAGAAGATGAGGAACACGCCGAGACGCTTCGTCAGATGAGCCTCGCTGATCTCGGCAAGGTAGAAGTAACTACGGCCTCCAAAGAGCCGGAAGAAGTGTGGAAGACTCCGGCGGCGGTCTTCGTCCTCACGCAAGACGATATCCGGCGTTCCGGCGCAACCAGCATTCCCGAAGCTCTGCGACTGGTACCCGGGGTCGAGGTGGCGCAGGTGGATTCGGACCACTGGTCTGTGGGCATTCGCGGATTCGGCGCAGTGCTGGCCAGCAAACTGCTGGTGCTGATCGACGGACGCAGCGTCTACACTCCGCTATTTGCCGGAGTTTACTGGCAGGTTCAGAACACGCCTATCGAGGATATCGAGCGCATTGAAGTGATTCGCGGGCCCGGCGGCACGATCTGGGGAGCCAACGCCGTCGACGGCATTATCGACATCATCACCAAGAACGCCCGCGAGACGCAGGGCGCCCTGGTCGCGACCGGCGGCGGCAACGTCGACCAGGGCACCGGGACGGTTCGCTATGGCGGTGGAAACGGTCATGGTTTCAACTACCGCATTTACGGGATGGGGTTCACTCGCGGCCCCAATTTTCATCCCGACGGCCCGTATTTTGATGACTGGCGCATGGGACAGGCCGGCTTCCGAACCGATTGGGAATCAGGCACTCGCGACACGATCACATTTCAAGGCGATATTTACCAGGAGATCGCAGACGAAGCCACCCAGTACGCTCTGTACTCGAATCCCTCGCAAGTTGTCGCCTTTGGCAATGGCGAATTCAGCGGTGGCAACCTCATGGCACGCTGGAAGCGCACGCTGAGCGCGCGATCCGACTTCCAGATTCAGACCTATTTTGACCGTACCAACCATTTCGAACCCGAATTCGGCGAAACTCGTAACACCTTCGACATCGACTTTCTTCACCACATCACTCTGCCGTGGCGGCAGGATTTTCTCTGGGGGCTCGGCATCCGGCTCAGCCCTGCGAACGACATTCAAACGGTTCCCAGCATCGAATTCGTGCCGTACAGGCTGACTGATCACGTCTACAGCGGCTTCGCCCAGGACACGATTCCTCTGTTCGACCGCCGGCTCGCGTTTACCCTCGGCTCGAAGCTCGAACACAACAACTACACCGGCTTCGAGGTACAACCCAGCGGCCGCTTACTGTGGACGCCCAGCCAGCGCCAATCCGTCTGGGGTTCGGTGACCCGCGCCGTCCGGACTCCCTCCCGCATCGATGAAGACGTGCAACTTACGGATTTTGCGGGAATCCAGAGCGGCCTGCCAATCTACCTCCGGGTGCAGGGCAACCGCCAGTTCCGCTCCGAAGAATTAATCGCCTATGAAGCTGGCTATCGCACCCTGCTGAATTCGCATTTCTACGTCGATCTGGCCTTGTTCTTCAACGATTACAACGATATCTACAGTTTTCAGGTCGAGGCTCCGTTTCTCGAGACGACACCCGCGCCGGTGCATGCCGTTCTTCCTCTGCTCACCAGCAATGGAATCCGCGGCAACACCAAGGGCTTCGAGATCATGCCTGACTGGAAACCTCTGAACTGGTGGGAGTTCAAAGCAGGTTTTTCCCACCTGGAGATGGAGCTGGAAAACAAGCCGGGCAGCAATGACCCCAGCAGCGTCTCCGGCTATGAAGGCTCCAGTCCGCGGAACCAGGTGGTGATTCAGTCGCTCGTGGATCTGCCAAAGAAGTTCGAGTTTGATCAGACCTATCGTTATGTCAGCGCCCTCCCGGCACAGACGGTCGGAAGCTATCAGACCATGGATGCCCGAGTGGGCTGGCACTTAACCCGGCAACTGGAATTGTCGATCGGCGGCCAGAATCTGCTGCAACCGCATTTTGCGCAGTTCGGGGGCGATCCCGGCGGGCCGGTCGAGGTGAGACGCAGCGTCTACGGCAAAGTGGTGTGGCGAAATAGCGGAGACTGAGTACTTGGTCTGACGCGTGCCTTGCGGAATCGTTTGATTTGCACTGGATTCCGCCTGCTTCGGGAACAAACTGCGTCGGGGAAGGCGAACTGATATCCATGAGACGAAGCGAGGCCACGAGATTCTCCGGGCAGCACCGGGTTGCATGCGCTCGCCCGTGGCCACTCGCTGCCGGGCTCGGGCTTTGCGTCTCGTTGATTCTCCTCGCAGCTTCCCTGCTGGCACAACAAAGGCCCACCGATTACCAGGTCAAGGCGGCCTACCTCTACAATTTCGGCAAGTTTGTGCAGTGGCCCGCCAATCCGTCCACTCAGAAAGACAGCTTGTTTTCCGTTTGCGTTCTCGGCCAGGACCCGTTTGGCCCGGCTCTCGACGCCACGCTCTCAGGCGCTTCGATCGGAGGCCAGCGAGTCGTTGCCCGACGGATCTCCAGTCCCGAGGAGTCCGTCAACTGCCGCATTCTCTTTCTTGGCGCCACGGAAGCAGCCCGGATGAACAAGATCATTCAGAGCCTGGACAAGGAAGCGGTGCTGACTGTCAGCGACTTGCCCGAGTTTTCCCAGCGTGGCGGCATGATCCAGTTCGTCACGGAAGGAAACCGGGTCCGCTTCGAGGTCAATCTTGAGGCTGCTCAGCAAGCTGGACTGACTCTTAGCTCTGAACTTCTCAAGGTAGCGACTACGGTTCGAAGAAACAGTACGAGGAAGGATTGAGATGTTGAGTCCTCGACATTGTTCGATCTCCAAAAAGCTCACGTGGATGAACATGTTCGTGAGCGGCGCAGCCCTGTTGCTGGCCTGCAGCGCATTTTTCGCCTACGACCTCTATACATTCCGCCTGGGCATCGCCCGCAATCTGGCGACTCAGGCGGATATCGTCGGCTCAAACACGGTCTCCGCTCTTGTGTTCAATGATGCCGGATCCGCCGAGAACACTCTCGCGGCGCTCAAAGCTTCTCCGAATGTTGTTTATGCCGCCGTCTATACTCAGGATGGTCAGCCTTTCGCCACCTACTGGCGCGATCACAATGAACAGGCGCTCCCGCTGCCACCTCTTCCCGCGGGTCAGGCCCAGCACCACTGGTTTGATGGCGGACAGATCGCCTTAGTCGATTCCATCGTGTTTCAGCAGAGGCTGACCGGGTTTGTTTACATCCGTTCCGATTTGCACATCATCCATGACCGGCTGAAGAGCTATGCCTTCATCTCGGTTGCGGTGCTGCTGATTTCCCTGGTGTTCGCTCTGATCATCTCCCGCATTTCTCATCGTGTCATCTCCGATCCTGTGGTAAACCTGGCCGAGACCGCGCGCGCCGTCTCGCAACAGAAGAATTACTCGATCCGGGCGGCGTCGACCGGCAGCGAGGATGAAGTCTCCACCCTGATCGATTCATTCAATGAAATGCTGGCTCAAATCCAGCACCGGGATGCGGCTTTGCAGCAAGCGCACGATGATCTGGAGCTGCGCGTGGTCGATCGCACCACCCAGCTCGCCGCCGCCAATAAGGAACTGGAGCTGAAAAACCGCGAAGTGGAACGCGCCACCAAGCTCAAGAGCCAGTTCCTGGCCAACATGAGCCATGAGTTGCGGACGCCGCTCAACGCTATCATCGGCTTCTCCGACCTGCTCGCCGATCAGTCCGTGGGGCGGCTCACCGACAAGCAGGCACGTTTCGTCGATCACGTCCGCAACGGCGCCCGCCACCTGCTGCAGTTGATCAACGACATTCTCGATCTTTCCAAGATAGAAGCCGGGCAGCTTGAAATCCGTCCCGAGAACTTCCAGATCAAAGATGCCTTGCCCGAGGTCCTGTCAACGATACGTCCGCTGGCCATGGCAAAGATGATCAACGTTCAGCAAAACCTCGACCTCGACGTTTCGGTGCACGCCGATCGTGTGCGCTTCAAGCAGATCCTCTACAACCTGCTGAGCAACGCGGTGAAATTCACCCCCAAAAAGGGCCGAGTCACGATCGACTGCCACCAGGAGGCACGGGCCGTCCGCATCTCGGTGATGGATACCGGCGTTGGAATTCGTCCCGAAGATCAGGGCATCGTCTTTGAGGAATTCCGCCAGGCCGAAAACTCTCGCGATGCGCAGGAAGGCACCGGACTGGGCCTGGCCATCACCAAGCGCTTGGTCGAACGGCAAGGCGGCGCGATTTCTCTAACCAGCGAAGTCGGTAAAGGCAGCTGCTTCACCTTCACTTTGCCGTGCGCTTCGAGTGCGAGTCAGGGTCCCACTGAGCCCGATGCGGCCGCAGCCGTCCCGCCGCCTGCGGCAATCGAAGCCGGTCGCGAGAAGCCTCTGATCCTGATTGTCGACGATGAAGTACCGGCACGGGAGCTTCTGGCCAGTTATCTGGGCCCGGATTATGACGTGGCAATCGCCGAGTCTGGAGCGGAAGCTCTGAAGAAAGCGCAAGACGTTCGCCCCGACGTCATTACTCTCGACGTCCTGATGGCCAATGGCAACGGACTCGAGACCATGGTCGCGCTCAGAAAATCGGCCGTCACCGCCAATATTCCCGTCATCATTCTCTCGGTTCTGGATCAGCGCGAAGTCGGCTTTGCGTTGGGCGCCAATGAATATCTCGTGAAGCCAATCGGCCGCCAAGCCTTGCTTGAGAGCATCCGCAGGCATGTTCGGCCCGAAAACCATCCAAAGCCCTCACTCCTGGTTGTCGACGACGACGTGCGGACGCTGGACCTGATGAGCGAAACCCTGAATGCAGCGGGATATGACACCCGTTGCGTCCAGAGCGGAGCTCAGGCGCTTGAGATTTTGCGCTCCAGCGTGGTGGGCGGCATTGTGATCGATCTGCTGATGCCCGGAATGGACGGATTCCAGGTCATTCGTCACATTCGACAGCAGGAGAAGCTCAGGGCCCTGCCCATTTTTGTCGTGACCGCCAAAACTCTCACGCCACAAGAAATCGATCTTCTCCGCCGCCAGACTCAGGCACTGTTTCAGAAGGGCGGATCGTGGCGCGAGCAGATCGTAGCCGAGATCAATCGGGTCATAGTCCGCAAGTCGGCCAGGGCGGCCGCGCAGGGGTAAAGCGAGGAGAACCGATCACGATGATGATCAACGTTTTGGTTGCCGAAGATAATCCCGTGAACCGGGAATTGCTCCGCGAGTTGCTCGAAGGACGCGGATACAGAGTGGCAGACGTCAGCAACGGACAGGAGGCACTCGACTATCTGGAGAAGAACGTGCCCGACCTCCTCCTGCTCGACCTGGGCATGCCGGTGCTCGACGGCTTCGCCACCGTTCGCAGAATTCGCGAGGACCCGAGGTTCGCCCAACTCCCCGTGCTGGCCGTAACTGCCTACGCGATGCACGGCGACAAGGAAAAAATACTGAGTTCCGGTTTTGACGCCTATTTGTCGAAACCCATTCAGGCCGCCGCTCTGTGGGAGCAACTCGAAACATTGCTCAACCAGCGTGGGCGCGGGACCGCTGTCTGAAGCAGTGTCTCCCTTCGTAGAGATGTTCCCTGGGCGTCTCCGCCCGACTGCTACAGCACAGCGATCAACGAGACTGGGGAAGCCACGCTTCGTGGAGCGTCAAGCTACGAGTCCGTAAAAAGTTGCGCGCGCGGATGCCCCTTGGCTAGGGGCGGTGGTGCATTCGGAGCCGTAAAGTCCTTCGTCCAGTGCCAATTCCTGATTTCTGGCATGTCTTCGAGGTGCTCGCGAATGTAGATGTGATGCTCATAAAGCTTGCGGTTGAACATATCGATGACATCCGACACGCTCGACCGCAGTCGCGGAACGTACTTGAGCGCATCCATGGCCAGATGGAACCGGCTGAGTTTATTGACCACCACCATGTCAAATGGCGTGGTCGTAGTTCCTTTGTCGATGAAGCCGCGCACATGAAAACGGCCCTCATTGGAACGTCCGTGCACAATGCTGTGAATGGCCCATCGGTAGCCGTGAAAGGCGAAGATTACCGGGACATCCGGTGTGAACAGATCTTCAAACGAGATATTGTCCATGCCATGGGGATGGTCGTTGGGACTCGCCAGAACGCCGAGATCGACGAGGTTGATGACGCGGACCTTTATCCCGGGGACATATTTTTGCAGGAGCCAGGAAGTGGCGACCGTTTCGATCGTAGGCACATCACCGGCGCATGCCAACACGACATCGGGTTCCGTATCGCCGTCATTCGAACAGAACTCCCACTTCGCTGCGCCGCGCGAGCAGTGATCCACGGCTTCGCTCATGCTCAGCCATTGCAACTCCGGCTGTTTTCCGCAGGTAACAATATTGACGTAATTTCGAGTGCGCAAACAGTGATCCATCACGCTCAGCAGGCAGTTCGAGTCGGGCGGATAGTAGACACGGATAATTTCGCTGCGTCGCGCCAGAGCGTTCGCTACGAACCCAGGCGCCTGATGGCTGAAGCCGTTGTGATCGTTGCGCCAGGCATGACTGGTAAGAAACACATTTAGCGAAGCAATCGGTTTACGCCAGGGCAACTCTCTGCACTGTTCCAGCCACTTCGCGTGCTGGGTCGCCATAGAATCGACGACCTGAGCGAACGCCTCATAGGATGAGAACACGCCGTGGCGTCCAGTCAGCAGGTAGCCTTCGAGCCATCCTTCGCAACAATGCTCACTCAGCACTTCCATTACCCGCCCGTCCGCGCTTACGTGGTCATCGATGGGAATGATTTCGCTGAGGCTGCAGCGCTCGGTGGCATCGAAGATGGAATTCAGACGGTTGGAGTTCGTTTCGTCCGGACAAAAGAAACGGAAATTTCTCGAATTCATTTTGACAATGTCCCGCAGAAACTCACCCAGCTTGCGGGGCGCCTCGGCCGCAACCTGTCCGGGTCCGGGCACATCGAGCGCATAGTTCGTAAAATCGGGAATATCGAGCTCATCGAGCAAGCGCCCACCATTCACATGGGGATTGGCGCCCATCCTGTGTTCCCCGCCGGGCGCCAGCGCGGCCAACTCTGAGATCAGGCATCCTTGCCCGTCAAAGACCTTTTCGGGTTGATAGCTCTTCATCCAGGATTCCAGCAGCTTGAGGTGTTCGGGATTCTCCTTCACATTGGCCAGTGGAACCTGATGTGCACGGAACGTGCCCTCGACCGGAAAGCCTTCCACTTCCTTGGGGCCTGTCCAGCCTTTCGGAGTGCGCAGAATAATCATTGGCCAGACAGGACGTCGGGTCACACCATCCTGTCGTGCCTTCCGCTGGATTTCGAGGATCTCTGCATAGCATTCGTCCAAAGCCTGGGCAAACAACTGATGCACCGCATTCGGATCGTCGCCTTCCACAAAGCGAGGTGCATAGCCATGCCCCCGGTAGAGCTCGGCGAGTTCCTCGTCGGCGGTACGCGCTTCGACGGTTGGTCCGGAGATTTTGTACCCATTCATGTGAAGAAGGGGCAGCACGGCACCATCGCGCTTCGGATTAAGGAACTTGATGCCTTTCCAGCTGCCTTCAAGCGGGCAGGTCTCGGCCTCGCCATCGCCGATCACACAAGCCACCACGAGATCGGGATTATCGAAGGCGGCGCCAAAAGCATGCAGCAGTGAGTAGCCAAGTTCCCCTCCCTCATGAATCGAATTCGGCACATGCGGCCCGCAGTGGCTGGGCACGCCGCCCGGAGTAGAGAACTCGCGAAACAAAAGACGCATGCCAGTTGTGTCCTGAGTAATCTCCGGGTGGACCTCAGAGTAAGTCCCTTCCAGGTACGAGTGCGCGTTCATCGACGGCCCACCATGCCCCGGTCCTGAGATATAAATAACGCTCGCATCATGCTCTTTAATCAGGCGATTCAGGTGAACGTAGATAAAATTCTGTCCAGCCGACGTGCCCCAATGCCCCAACAGGCGGGGCTTGATGTGTTCAGGCGTCAGTGGCTCTCGAAGCAGTGGATTCTCGGATAGATAGATTTGTCCGACTGTCAAATAATTCGCTGCTTGCCAGTAGCGATGCATTTTGTCCAGCATCTCCGGCGAAAGCGGCCCCTTGACCTGAACTTGCTTGACCGGTGCCGACCTTTTTCTTTCCACCGCACTCGACAACGCTGCATCAAATTCGAAAGTGACCTCCGGCTCAATCAATGTGCGGGCAGTGGCGCCTTGCAAATTACTCGACTCCGCCTGCGGCTCTCTCGAGGATTGGTCGATCTTGTTCAGAGCTTTCGCCTGCATAAATATCTCCCGCTAACTACGTTATGACCGCTCGCTTGCACCTACGCGGCCGGGGATCTGGTTGGTTGACCTCCATACCTAAGAGCGCGCATCTCACCGCTCGACTTATCGGAGCAAACGCCATGAAGACAGCAATCCCGCCAACACTAAAGATGCATCCAAGGCCCCGTTCAGCGCCATTGGACTTTGGTATCGGTGCTTTGATGCCGGCGCCGCACCGGTCGTGACGGCTTTATCACAATTCATACGAGAGACTTGGCGATACCATCGTCTAATTGTCGGGATTCCATCCCTACGCTGTTATGCGGAGAGCATTCAACCTCCCATAGCAACCGCTAAAAGCGCACGGCGAACGATGAGGAGCTCAAAGATGAAATCTGATGGTGCTCACCTCATATAACTAACTCGGCAATACAGGACTTAAAAACCGGCTTTCTCCTCGGAGAAGGAGCGGCTCCCCACGTTGTTTTTAGAGACGCCGACGTCCAGTTCATTCTCGCCTCTCCCAAGCGGGGCAGCCGCCGATCGAACCAAGGGGTGTTTGCGTTGATGCCGCTCCGCGCCACACGGGAATGCTTTGCGTTCTGCAACAATAGATGTAATCCTCGTAGCGGAGAAAACGAGCCATGTGCTTTTCAGCTACAGCGAATTTTGTGGGTAGCGGAGTTCTGGGGGCCGTTGGCGTGGTCACGTTTACCAAAGTGAAGCACCGACGCGAACTGCTTTTCGCGGCACTTCCTTTCTTATTCGCGGTTCATCAGTTCACCGAGGGATTCGTCTGGCTGGGATTGGATGGAATTCTCTCGCCCGAGGTGGCACACGATATGGGTGCGGCGTTCATGCTTTATGCGCAGGGGCTGCTCCCTTTCTTGTTGCCGCTCAGCGTGCTGCTCTTCGAGCCGAATGCGAGGAGCCGCCGGCGCATGCTGCCGTTCCTCGTGCTCGGCGGAGGGATATCGCTCTATATTCTCTGGGCGCTGACGGCATTCCCCTTGGAGCTGTATGTCAGGGGCAATAGCATCGTCTACATCAATCAGGCGACCAACAACACCGCCGTCGCCGTGCTCTATGTGATTGCAACTTGTGGGGCTCTTTTCTTCTCGAAGATCAGGATGATGGTCATTCTGGGAGCTGTAAACCTGGCGATACTGTTGGTTGTAATGGTGGTGAAACGCTATGCGTTTACCTCGGTGTGGTGTGCGTACGCAGCGGTTGCGAGTATGATCATCCTCGCCTATTTCTGGAAAAGCCACAAAAGTCGGCCCTTCCTCTACGCGTAGCGAGGCGTCAATCTGAGGATTCCTGTGCCCTGAGTTAACGGTTTGCGCTTTGCGCCAGATTGGCTGTGAAGTCGGAGTGATTCAGGAAGTAACCCTCGACTGCGCTGTCGAAAACCACAACCCTGACTTGCTCGTCACCCTCTAGCAGGCTGCGGAAAAACCACTCCGTTCTTGTGTTTTGAAAGGGCGCGGCTTGTAGCCGCGCCGTAAGTGGGGCAAAATCATCGCGGCTTTAGCCGCTGAGGTACGCTTGCAGGTCACAAAAAGAGTTTTTCCGCAGCCTGCTAGAGTGCTGATGAGCTCCTGGAATTGTTTGACCATCTCCGGGCCCATCACGTTAATCGGCGGATTGTCGTGACACGCCAGTATGCAGGCGACTTTTGATCCACGCGGACTTGAGCGGCTTTCTTGGGCGCGCTGATTTGTGCAATATTTTTCGCAGTCCCTACAGCTGGCATAGGTTCTCCTTCGTGTGGCTAATCTCGGAAACTCATTGGTGTAAGGACGAATGACGGTTTGTTCTGGTTCGCTGACTCCGGAACTGGACACTTCGCTCAAGCGTCGCTGCGAAAAGTCCTATCTAGGCGGATACTCCGTCCAGATGTAGTCTTTCGAGGCAATTTTGGTGTGACATGCATACCCGCATTCAGCGCCGGTCACCGACGGCTTCAACGTTTTAGACGCAGGATCGTACTCAAACTGGGCATAGGCCCACCCGTGCGTCTTCGGAAATCTGTTCGAGTCCTTCTCGATGAACGAAAGTGTCTTTAGCGTGTCCGGCACCTCCACAAAATAGGGCGAGAGCGCACTCTTCTTCTTGACCCACTCGATCTTCACCACCTTCACGCCTTCGGGGAACGCCTTACCGTTGTCCGGAATCCCATCTTTGTAGGCCTGAATCATCGCGGGATTTCCCAGGATCGCCTTGACGCTGCCTTGGGTTTCACTGACTGCGACGTCCTGCCATGTGTCGTATCCATTGAAATCGGAGAATGCGAGTCCATCCGGCACTTTCAGCGCGTTCCTGTCTTGCTGCGCCAACACTGTCAAACCGACGGAGCAGCTGAGAACTACCCCGGCCACCGCTGACCAGAAGACGCGCTTTTTTCTCATCGCGACTGCCCGTACGAAGCCGTGCTGTGTAATTTTCATATTTTCGTCCTCGATGACACGATTGGGTTTGCCGGGAACGCTGTGTGGACAGTTGCGATTAAGCCAGAAGCGCCGGGATGAGTCTATTGGACGATGGTATTGACCCATACCCTGGCATAAATCGATATTTGCCGTGAGCCCCTGAGTCGCGCTTCGAAAGATGCTGTTCTGCAGCCTGCCTTTGCCGCCAAAGTCCCGGACTCATCTGGGCCAATGCGAAGGTGTTGGTCAACACCTTCGTCCAATACAACGATTCTTCTGCCTGTGGCGTAATCATCTGGAACGACTCCGAATTCCTGACCACGCGAGACGTTGAGCGCCCCAGAGCGCTAATACCTGGTCATCGGACAAGAGTGTGGAAATCTAATGCTCTCAAAATGCGCGAACCCCACCTGCCAGACTGTGTTTCGCTATCTTCACGAAGGAAGGCTGTATCTTGTCGGTCCGAAGCAAGCGCTGGCTCGGCACAAGCCGGGATGCTCCCGCAAGTCTGAGCGGGACGAGTACGCCTGGCTGTGCGCGTCTTGCTCCCGCTATCTGATGATTCAAGTTGATGAAGAATTTGGTACGAGAGTGGTGCGGAAACCGGAGGCACAAACGACCAAGAGCTACATCGGCCAATAACCGTCCAAACAGATCCATTCAACACTTCAGCCCGATGTTCCACGCAGATTTCGTGACTCAGGAGCTTTTTCATACGCAACCCTGCAGTCGCGAACAGACCGCCCAGCCCCGACAATCTTGCTACTTCAGCAGCACATAACGTCCACCGTCGGTCGAGGCAATCACCAGATTCATCAGGACAAACATCAAGTCATAGTGCCACCCGTAGGTTTTCTCTCCCCAGAATCCTGTATGCCAGGAAAAGATCTTCTTCTGGATCGCTCCCAGCATAAGCAGGATGAGTCCGAAAGCGGCGAGTTGCGTGAGTACTCCGAAGGCGAGGCCTAGAGCGCCAGCAACCTCGGCCATCCCCAGAAAAATCGTGAAGCCCTTCGACATTTCGATGCTCTTCGCGCGCTCCTCCGGATTTTTCAGATGCGTGTAGCCGCTGGTGATAAAGACCAGGCTCACCATCAATCGGAGCAGGAGCAGGGTGAAGTCAGTGAAACGTGCGAGTTGCGGGAACATAACCAAGACCTCCTCTGGATTGGTTGCTCACCCCTGATTCTTCCGCGCAATCGAGGCATCCTTCCGTTTGCTCCATCCATGGAAACGCGAGAGATCGCCCGTGTTCCATGCCTCGCGCAAGCCGGGTTTGCTCAAATCCCAGTCCGGGCGGATCTGACTTGTCACGATGCGCAGATCGTGCCAGAGATCGACGACTGACGGACGTCCCCAGAACCAGTACCCGTTATAGATGCTGTAAATCACCCGCCCCGGCTTGAGCACGAGCGTGTGCGGAATCATCGGGTTGTGCTCCGGATCGGTGTATTCCTGAATGTCGAGATCTTTCTGGACGATTCGGTCGGGATCGGAGAGAAATGTCCACTCGGCTCCCACCGATGCCCGAAATTCCTGGAGCGTATGGTGATCGTCAGTCGCGATCGTTGCGATCTGGGTGTACGCTACCGCGATCTTCGGGTAGAACGCCGCGAGTTCCAGATGCTGCTGGTGCTCCTTTGGGCAGTAGTGGCCGCGCGCGAGGGTGAGAATCAGCGGGTCTTCGCCCTGAAGCTCGCTGAGCTTGCGCGGCGTTCCCGTGTGATCGGGCAGTTCGTAATCGGGGAAAATGCCTCCGGGCACCATATCAGAACGCATCATCGAACTCCTTCCCTTTTCTCTTAGAGGTCCAGCGTGCCTTACCACGTTTGAGTCGGGTGTCTGGACCAAGACACTTCGATACCGTTTCAGCTACCAGCGTCGGGGCGGGACTGCACCATCCACGTGAAGAATCTCTCCGCTCACATAGCCCGCCTCGGCCAGGTATAGCACCGCATCGACAATATCCTCCACTGTCGCCTTCTTCACGGGCGGCTGCAACGTCGATTCCTTGGGATTGTCCGGGTGCATTGGTGTATTTACGACTCCCGGAGCAACAGCATTGAAGCGGATCCCGTCCTTTGCATACTCGGTGGCCAAATTCCGGGTTGCTGCATTCAAGCCCCCCTTGGTAATCATCGATACCGACCCATTTGTGCCGGCAATGGGCCGATCGGCAAGCGCCGCGGTAATGCTCACTACACATCCCGATTTCTGTTTGAGCATCTCTTTTACACTGCGCTGAGTGACATAGAAGAAGCCAAGCAGGTTAGTCGAGACGAGGGCGTCGAAATCCTCGACCGTGAAGTCGAGGAAAGGCTTGTTTAGGAATATGCCGGCGTTATTCACCAGGACATCGATAGTTCCGAAGTTGTGGATTGCGGCTTCGACCACCTCGCCGGCGGTTTGCGGTTTGCCGATATCGCCGTCGACCAGAACCAATCCGCCCGAGGTCGTCAGCTTCCGACTGGCGTCGCGAGAGGTCGCGACGACGTTATAACTTCTTCTCAAGAAACCATCGACTACACCCGCGCCAATGCCGCCCGATGCTCCAGTGACGATCGCTGTTTTCTTGCGGGACGGCTCTGCCATGCGGTCCTCTGTCTGTGCGCCTGCATCGACGCTTGATACGAATATTTGTTCACAGCGACTGTCACCTGGTGGCAAGGCGCGCTCAGGCACAATCTTAGCTGGCGCGCCGAGCCTGCAACTCTGAATGTGAAGCCGTCATGAAGCCCCCCACCAGATCAGCAATCGCGTCGGCAGCCGTGTCCAAAGCGAAATGGCCGCCGTCAACAACGTCGACTTCGGCGTCTGGAACGTCTCTCCGATACCGTTCCGGCTCGCCGGAGTCGAAAGATACTTCGTATTTCCCCCAGATCACCAGCAGCCGTGGTTGCCTTTCGCGCATCCATTCCTGCCACTTCGGATAGGAGTCAACATTAGTTCGGTAATCGTAGAAAAGGTCGCTCTGGATATCCGCCTGGCCGGGCCGACCAAGAAAATAGAACTCGTCGGTCCAGAGATCAGGGTCGTGGCGCTCTACCTCAGGGTCGTTCCCTACATGGCGCGCCCGCGTCGTCTCCAGCGACAGAAGATTTGTGCGCAGCGCGCTCTCATTGGCGGCGCGATCGGCCCAGAAAGCCCGGCGCGTTTTCCAATTGGCCCCCAAACCTTCGTTGTGCGCAACGGCATCCTGGACTATGAGAGCCTCGATTCGCTCGGGGTGTGCAAGCGCCATTCGAAAACCAACCGGTCCACCGTAGTCCTGCATGTAGAGGGTGTAGCTCGCGAGGCCGAGGGCCTCGGTGAAATGGCTCATGATCTCAGCGTAATTATCGAAGGTGTATGCGAATTTCTTCGGGTCCGGCCAGTCGCTATGTCCGAAACCCGGATAGTCGGGCGCGACCAGGTGATAACGATCCGAGAGCCTTGCGAAAAGCGGCTCAAACATCCGCGACGACGAAGGTAGTCCGTGCAGCAGGAGAATCGTCGGGGCATTTCTTGGTCCAGCTTCTCGGTAGAAAATCGACAGGCCGCCGACCTGCAATGTGCGGTACGCGGTGGAGTAGTTCATCGAGCTTCCTTTCCTTGCGCCGAACCTGGCGGCACCGTTGAGCTGCGGCAATGGTTACAGTGATGCCTTCAAAACAGAAGTATGGCGCTGAAACAATTAGGCGATCGTGTCGACGATATCTTCTTTGTCGGCGAAGCGGATTGAGTAGCCCGGCGATGCCCGCCGGCAGTGACGCGCGCGGCCAATCGAGCTGCCGCGGCAATCGTAACCGAACGCCAGTTTCTCTCAGTTGACAGCGGAGGGCTATCCATCAAGTCCGACTCCTCCAGCCAGTCCTCGGTTGAAGCCCGTGCCTGCTCGGGCCCAAACAGCTTCGCCACTGCGCCGATGAATGCGGAGAGTTCACGCTCCGCGAGGTGCGTCCGCTCTTCGTATGCCGGCTCGGAAAATAGCTCTTCCTCGTTCATTTAGCTCAGCCGTCTCGCCTTTCGAGTCGATACCCAGGCTGCCTCTTCCCACGTCCAACGAACTCCGGTGCACCATCGATGTCATACTTCCCACCCTCATTAAGCCAGAGGCACCAGGAACGAAGCTATTGGACCAACGTATCGATTCATACCAAAGTATGGGTTGGACAATTGGTCAAGGCATGGTGCATCATTATTGGATCGCTTTTGATTGGGGCGCCGTTCAATATCCTTTGGGGGATATGCGATGAAAAAGACCACGGCTCCCATTCCCTTTGCTGGCTCCCAGCTCGACCAGACGCGTCACGTCTGCGCTTTCTTCAACAATGATGAAGAAGAGTACCGGGTCCTGCTCCCGTTCATAAAAGACGGGTTTCAGTGTGGCCACAAGGCGATTCATGTGGTGAATCCGGATCAGCGTCAGGATCACCTGCAACGCCTGGGCGCCGCTGGAATTGACGCAGACGCCGCGCAACGCAAGGGACAACTGGAGCTTCGCGTCAACGCCGACGTCTACCTGCCGGATGGCCGCTTCGATCCTGACCGCATGATCTCGGTCTTCGAGCAGTTGTCCAGCGGCAATACCGGCGCGGAATATCCGCTAAGCCGTATTTGCTGCCGCATGGACTGGACGGTTAAAGATGGATCGCATGTCGACGATGTCATTGAGTTCGAGTCGCGCGTAAACGAGGTTTGGCGTCGCCACGAAGACGCGGTCATCTGTACTTACCATCTTGACCAGTTCCGCGGCGATGAGGTGATCGACATCATGCGGACCCATCCGATGGTCATCATCGGCGGCCTCCTTCAACAGAATCCCTTCTTCGTTCCGCCAGACGAATTCCTGCATGAATTTCGACAACGCCGGGCTCGCCGGATTCGCTCGCAAGCGGCGGCCTGATATGCAAGCGCAGGCCGAAGATCCGGTCCGGGAGGTCAAGCGCCTAAAGCGCTGCATCAATGATCTGGTCAGCTTGCTGGCCCTGCCGGCTGTCTGGAGCGGCACCGAACCGCCGCAGATCGTGGATGTTCTCCTCGATGCGCTGCTGCGCATGCTCCGCCTGGATTTCATATACGCCCGTCTGGAAGAATCGGTCGCCGCGGCACCTGTGGAGTTCCTCCGCATCGGCGATTCGTGCAAGGTCAACCTGGAATCGCAAGAGATCCAACTGGCGCTGGGAAACTGGTTTGACAGTGGTACCCAGGTATCACTGTCGCCGGCCCGCCACCGTTTTGACGACGTGGACATTTCGATCTTCCCCTTGCCTCTGGGAGTGCATGGCGGCATGGGCGTAATCGTCGTCGGGTCCGAGAGGGCAGATTTTCCCGCCCAGACCGAGAGTCTTCTTCTAAGCGTAGCGGCGAATCAGGCGTCCTTCGCGCTGCAAGAGGCTCAATTGCTGAGCGAACAGAGACAGGTGTCCAGCGAACTTGATCATCGGGTCGCGCAGCGGACCATAGAACTCGCCAACGCCAACGAGGAGTTAAGGAAGGAAATCGACGAGCGCAAGAAGATCGAAGATCGGCTACGCGAGAGTGAGGCGTCGCTTGCCCAGGCTCAATACCTGAGCCGCACCGGCAGCTTTTCCTGGAAGGTAGCAAACGACGAGATCTCCTGGTCCGAACAGCTTTATCGCATTTTCGACTTTGAACCGGGAACGCCGGTGACCATCGAACGCATCAATAGTCGCGTTTATCCCGACGACCTGCCGGCGATGATCGAAAGGGTAGCGCGCGCGCGGGGCTCGGGCGGAACTCTTGAGTATGAGCACCGATTGTTAATGGCCGACGGTTCTGTGAAGTACTTGATGGCGATCGCTCAGGAAAACCCGACTGCTCACGGGAAGCTGGAATACATAGGCGCGGTTCAGGATGTAACTCAGCGCCGCTTCTCGGAAGACGCCCTTGCCAAGGCCCGGTCGGAACTCGCAAATGTCGCCCGGGCTACCAGTCTCGGTGTCTTGACCGCGTCCGTCGCACATGAAGTCAATCAACCGCTCTCGGGCATCATTACCAATGCCAGTACTTGCCTCCGGATGCTGGATTCGAATCCTCCGAACCTGGAAGGAGCACGCGAGACGGCACGGCGCACGATTCGTGATGGGCGCCGCGCCTCAGATGTAATCACGCGGTTGCGAACGCTTTATAGCAAGAAAGACCCCACTCTTGAAGCGATGGACCTGAATGAGGCGGCTCGCGAGGTCCTGACATTATCCTCGGCTGAGATCCAGAAAAACGGCGTGACTCTGCGCCAGGAGTTTGCCGACGGCCTCCCGCCGGCGCTCGGCGATCGCATCCAGCTGCAACAGGTCATCCTGAATCTGCTTCGCAACGCCGCGGACGCGATGAACACGATCAACGACCGCCCCAGAGAGTTACTCATCAGGACTCAGCGGGACGATCGCAACCAACTCCGGCTAAGCGTGAAAGATTCCGGGGTCGGTTTAAGTCCCCAGGTTGCCGGCAAGATTTTCGAAGCGTTTTACACGACCAAGAGCGATGGCATGGGAATCGGACTTTCCGTCAGCCGATCCATCATCGAGGCTCATCAAGGGCGCCTCTGGGCGACGGCAAACGATGGCCATGGAACCACATTTTCGTTTGCCATCCCTTGTGCCGTCCAGGCTTCGGCTGACCCGCAAAGCCGCCTCAATCAGGCCGATTCATCGATGGACGCCGCATAGCGCGGCTTGTCGCTCGCAATCAGTCAAAAGCGATACCAAAGTACAATAGACGCGCTCTCCTGCCGTACCGCACACTGGCGTCGTGGCAGTCAGGCAACAGCGTGCCGGGATGCAGAGCGGTCATAATGCCTTCTCCAGTGCGCTGTTCGGTGGCGCATGGTGCCGGATGAAATGGACTCTCGCTGGCAACTAAATGCAAAGCAGTACGAAGGCACAATGGACGCCCCCCCTGGAACGCGTCACTGTTTTGTCGTGGATACACCTGAGCAAAGTCGCGAGGGTCCAGCGCAGCTTCTTTCTGTAGTGGTTGATGATGACGAGTCGGTGCGTGAGTCGCTGCCGGACCTGCTCAGAGAGTTCGGCTTTGCCGCGCAGGCTTTTTCGTCCGCGAAAGAATTCCTCTCATCGGATTGTGTCGATGAGACGCGCTGTTTGATCCTCGATGTCGCCATGCCGGGCATGAGTGGACCGGAACTTCAGCAGGAACTCAAGCGTCGCGGAAAAAACATTCCCATCATTTTCATTACCGGTCGAAGGGATGACGCCGTTCGCGCTCAAGTCCTTAAGCAGGGCGCAGCGGGATTTCTGCTCAAACCATTCAGTGACGCGGATCTGCTTGCCGCCATCAAGACCGCACTGCCAGGCACATCGGCATCCACGCTCGATCTCTAGGGGAATACAATGGAGCTAGCGCGCACTTCTCGCAGTGGAGTTGGGACGTCACCCATGTCAACCGCCATGCCCATCGTGTTCATCGTTGATGATGACGTGTCGGTGCGCGAGTCGCTGGAACTTCTCGTCCGGAATGAGAACTGGAAACCGGAAACATTCGCTTCCGCCCAGGAATTCCTCAGGCACCCGAGAACGCTTGTCCCGAGCTGCCTCGTTCTTGATCTTTCACTTCCAGGCCTGACTGGCCTCGAGTTGCAGAAACAGCTCCTCGTGGACCACATCGACATGCCGATTATCTTCATCACGGCATACGGGGATGTCCCGAAGTCGGTGCAGGCGATGAAAGCCGGGGCTCTCGAATTCCTGACCAAGCCGCTTGATACCGATGCCTTGGTCAGCGCTATCGGAAAGGCACTGGAACGAAGCCGTATCATGATCGCCCACGAGGCGGAGATGCGGGATCTTCGCAGCCGGTACGCCGCGCTGACTCCTCGAGAACAGCAGGTCATGGCGTTGGTCGTCGCTGGGCTGCTGAACAAACAAGTCGGAGGCGAGCTGGGCATCAGCGAGATCACGGTTAAGGCCCATCGAGGGCAGGTCATGCAGAAGATGAAGGCCAATTCGCTTGCCGATCTGGTGAAGCTGGCCGCCAGGCTCAGACCTGCGCGTTCGGTAACTCCCGCAGCTTAACCCGCCGCTCAGCGAACGCGGAAGGAAATGGTGAACATTCTCTGGCGCGCGTCAGATCTTGAAATCCTTCATGCGTCACCGACAGGCTGACTGGGCTCTGCACTGGGACGCGAAGCTAGCGGCGCTTGCCCAAGGCGCGTCCTTGGGGACCACTGCTCAAATCCGGAACTTCTTCGCCCAGCGCAGTGGCCAGATCGATTTGATGGTCTTGCTCCTGTACGAGAATCTGGCGAATCTGCTCCGCCAGCGCGAATTCACCAAGAGCTTCGCATTGCCGGATGCGGTCGCGATAATTCCGGATGGTTTCGTTCTCATTCTCCAGATCGAAGCGGAGCATCTCCTTCGAATCTTTTGAAGTGCGTACCGGCTTGGGGGCCACGGCCGGCATTTTCCCGAGATAATCAATCTGCCGCGAGATCATGAGCGCGTGATCGAGCTCCTGCTTGGCGTGTATCTCCAGCTGTCCGGCGATATCCATGTATTCGGCGCCTTTGAGCACTTGCGAATAGACCACATAACCGATGATCGCTTGATACTCGCGAGCGAGGTCTTCGTTCAGCAAGTCAGCGAGACGATCGCGCGAAATTTCGTTTTCGACTGCTGGCGATTTCAATTCAGGCATTTGATTTCTCCTCGGAATAGAGACACAGTTTGAGTTACCAGGCCCCGTTCATCTGGATTGCGTCCGCTGTCGGGAAAATCAAGCAAAGGCAGACGGACCTCCTCTGTTCTTCACCCGGAGCACAGTGGCCTCTTTCGTGAGGCCACTGCGGAAATCTCCTGGGATCGGCTCGCACCGGCCGCCGAATGATCCCACCCGGCTCATGCCACCAGCGCCGCTTCGGCCGAGGGCTCGTAGCTGTCGATTTGCTCCGCGCCTGCGGTCTTTAGCATGTCGCGGGCTTTCGCTACTTCCCCTGCGGTTCCATGTGCAACCAGAACGAACTTGCCGGCCTTGATGGACGTCTCATATTTCAGGACGCTGTTTTTCGGAACGCCAAGGCTGTAGAGCCCTGCGCCGATGGCGCTGAGCCCACCAACCACGATCGCTCCCTCCAGGGCCGCCACGATCCACGAGACAATGGAGCCGGCCGCAACCACGGGCCCGACGCCCGGCACGATCAAGAACGCCGCGCCAAACAGCAGCCCCCACAGCCCGCCCCAGAATGCGCCCCACTTTCCCCAATATTTCATTCTGTCGCCGGTGCTGTAGAAACCGACGACATCCGATTCGGTTTGATAGTCGCGGCCAACGACAGCCAGCTTCTTGATGTCAAAGCCGCTGCCCTTCAATTCTTTAATGGCGTTTTCTGCTGCGGAGTGTTGGCTGAAAACCGCAACCACCGAGTTTTGGTCCTGCCTTGGCATGGTACTGATGGCACTCATGGTTCTTGCTCCTCCTTTTCATTCTTCAGAATTCTTTCTGCTTTGCGATGCGATTCGCAGTAGTTCAGGTTTTGGCCCGCTACTTGATCAGTAGGGTCTCAACTGCGCGAAACGACTTGTGCGACGATCTGTAGCGCGCACGACGTCGAACTCGCGCGATACAGATCGCGAAACATTGGCCGCGTCACTTCCATCTGTGCAAATGGGTCAAAGCGTGCTGCTCTTCTTTTTTCTTTAGGAATAATTCCTGCGGAAAACCGTCCGTTCCACGATTAAGCCAGAGGCAGACGAGCGAGTCCATTGGACGAAGGTATCGGTGATACCAAAGTCCAATGGCGCTATCCGCCGTCTTGTTCCATCCTTCTGAGGTAGCGCTGCGCCAAAACGAAGCAGGAGTCGCAAATAGCGCGTGGGAATCCGATGGCGGAACTGGCTTTCAAACCGACCGAATCCGACACGCTGGAGGCTGCCTTCGAGCAAGGCGACATTCAGGCCGGGAATCCCTTGCCCATCGGCGGTGCACACCAATACGCAGACGGGGTGAATTTCGTCCTTTTTAGCCGTCACGCGACTCGGGTTCGCCTGGAGCTCTATCAAAATGCGGGCGAGTCGACTCCAATCAAGGTCATCGAGTTGGATCCCGCCCGCCACCGCACCGGGGATATCTGGCACGTGTGGCTGCGGGGCGTTCCCGCCGGCCAGCTCTATGGCTATCGCATCGAGGGCCCCTATCAACCGGAACAAGGGCATCGATTCAATCCTCACAGGTTGCTGCTGGATCCGTTTGCGAGAGCGATTGCCGGCGTTGGAAATTGGGATTTTTCAGCTGCCCGTGGCTACGATTCTTCCAGCCCCCTGAGTGACCTGAGCATCTCGACCGTCGACAACGCCGGCACCACCCCCAAATGCGTTTTCACCAACGATCATTTTGATTGGGAAATGGATGCGCCTCCAAAGCATGCCGCCTCCGACACGGTCATTTATGAGACGCATGTGCGTGGATTCACAATTCATCCCAGTTCAGGGTTGGTACATCCAGGGACCTTTATCGGTTTGACTGAAAAAATTCCCTATCTCCAGGACATGGGAGTGACCGCAATTGAATTAATGCCTGTAACGGAATTCAATGAAAATGAGCCGAACCGGCTCAATCCAATAACCAAAGAGAAGCTCAAGAATTACTGGGGCTACAATCCGGTCGCCTTTTTTGCCCCGAAGCAATCCTATGGTGTTGCGGGACCGCACCAGCGACAGAGCCTGGAATTCCGGGAGATGGTCAAAGCTTTTCACCGCGCCGGCATTGAAGTCATTCTCGATATCGTGTTGAACCACACCGCCGAGGGAAATGAGACAGGCCCCACCATCTCGCTGCGTGGCATTGAGAACTCGATCTTCTACATGCTGCAGGAGAACGGCCCCCGCTACTACAAGGATTTCACCGGCACGGGGAATACGCTCAACGCAAACCATCCCATCGTCCGGGAGTTTGTCAGGCTTGTGCTCCGCTACTGGGTCATGCACATGCACGTTGATGGTTTTCGTTTCGACCTGGCCTCCGTTCTGGGCCGGGATGAACATGGAAACATCCTGCAGAACCCTCCCCTTCTCGAAAGTATCGCCGAGGATCCCCTCCTGCGTGACGTAAAGCTGATTGCCGAGGCCTGGGACGCCGGCGGCGCTTATCAAGTGGGGAGTTTCTCCACGCATCGCTGGATGGAATGGAATGGCCGTTTTCGTGATGACGTGCGCCGCTTCTGGATCGGCGACCCCGGAATGATGGGATTGTTTGCCAGCCGCATCTGCGGAAGCTCGGATCTGTATCAAGCCTCTGGCAAAGGACCGGGCAGCAGCCTGAACTTCGTAACCTCCCATGACGGATTCACCCTCAACGATTTGGTCAGCTATAAGCAGAAGCACAATCATGAAAATGGCGAGAACAGCCGTGACGGAAGCGACGCCAATTACAGTGACAATTGCGGAGTCGAAGGCCCCAGCGATGATCCCGCGGTTGAGGGAATGCGGAACCGCCTGATCAAGACATTCCTGTTGACCTTGTTTGTTTCTCGAGGAGTTCCGATGTTACTGGGCGGCGATGAGTTCCGCCGTACTCAGCGTGGAAACAACAATGCCTACTGCCAGGATAACGAGGTAAGCTGGTTTGATTGGAACCTGGCCGAGAAACATAAAGAGATCCGGCGATTTGCTCGGGGACTGATCGCGTTCCGCCGAGCCCATCCGGTCCTGAGAAGAGAGGTCTTCTACACCGACGCCGACATAAAATGCTTCGCGCCGCGCGGCGACACGCCCGAGTGGACCGACGGCCGGCAGAAAGCCTTCGCCTGTCGCATTCTGGGGCAGGCAGAACCCGACCTGTTCCTGATGTTCAACGCCGATTCCCGGCCAATCGATTTTTTAATCCCCGACCTCCCCGCGAGAAAGATCTGGCGTTTGGCCGTCGATACGTCTCGATCCGCTCCCGACGACTTCTTCGAGCCCGGCAAAGAGCCCTCCCTGCAAGACCAGATCACCTTTCGGGTTGAACCTCGATCGAGCGCAATTCTCTTGACCGACGACGGGGAGGCGCCACGTGAAGATTAGCTCTGCGGCCGGCAAACCGGCTGATCCCTCCGCTCGCTCACAGCACTCAGCCTGCTTGCCCAAAAAGCCATGAGAAGGAGTTGGTTATGAGTAGTTCGACGTACGTTGATCATCCCCTCGATACAAACATTTCCGACGCTCTGACCGACCTGGCTTTGGACCTGAGATGGTCGTTCAATCACTCCGCCGATCGGCTGTGGGAGCAACTCGACCCGGAACTCTGGGAGCTGACGCACAATCCTTGGGTTGTACTGCAAACCGTGTCTCATGAAAAACTTCAGAGTGTCGCTGCCGATCCGAGCTTCCAGCAACTGTTGGCTGATGTCCGCGCGGACAAGACGCTTACTGAAACATCCGAAGCATGGTTTCAAAAGGCGCATCCGCGTTCGGATGTGTCGACGATTGCGTATTTCTCGATGGAGTTCATGCTGAGCGAAGCACTCCCGATTTATTCGGGCGGACTCGGCAACGTTGCCGGTGATCAACTGAAGGCGGCAAGCAATCTTGGCGTGCCTGTGACCGGAGTCGGGTTGCTTTACCAACAAGGCTATTTTCGACAGGAAATCGATGCCCAGGGCCACCAACAGGCGTTGTATCCATTCAACGACCCCGGCCAGCTGCCCATCCGACCGGTGCGGGAGCCGAATGGCGAATGGCTGCGCCTGGTACTCCCTTTGCCCGGCTTTAATTTATGGATTCGAGCCTGGCAGGTGCAAATCGGCAGGGCGAAATTGTATTTGCTCGATACCAATGACCCCGCCAACCCTCCAACCTACCGCGGCATTACCACGGAACTCTATGGCGGTGGGCCGGAGTTGCGTTTGAAGCAGGAGTTGGTCCTTGGCATCGGAGGCTGGCGGCTCCTGCGGGCTCTCGGACTCCATCCCGAAGTTTGTCATCTCAATGAAGGCCATGCTGCTTTCGCCGTTTTGGAGCGTGCCCGTTCCTGCATGGTCGACAACCATCAGCCATTTGATCTTGCCCTCACCATTACTCGTGCCGGCAATCTTTTCACCACCCACACTCCGGTAGAAGCTGGCTTTGACCGCTTCGCTCCCAGCCTGATTCAGCGCTATCTCAGGAAGTATGCGGAGGAGCGACTGGCGATTTCCTTCGACGAACTTCTTGCATTGGGCCGCCGGAACCCGCAGGATTCATCTGAACCATTCAATATGGCCTACCTGGCTGTCCGCGGCAGCGGGGCCGTCAATGGCGTCAGCAGATTGCATGGCCAGGTCAGCCGACGAATCTTCCAGGTCCTTTTTCCACGGTGGCCTCAAGCCGAAGTACCCGTAACACATGTAACAAACGGAGTACACACCCCCACATGGGACTCTGCCGACGCAGACCGTCTCTGGGAACTTGCTTGTGGCAAAGACCGTTGGAGCGGCACGTTGGCAAATGTGGCGAAGGATGTCGCCGCTGTCAGCGATCCCGAACTGTGGTGGCTCCGCGCCGACAGCCGCAAGATTTTAGTGGACTACGTCCGCAGGCTTTATGTCCGCCAATTGGCAACTCGAGGGGCGTCCCCGGAGGATCTGGCACAGGCAGCGCTCATACTCGATGAAAATATTTTGACCCTGGGATTCGCCCGCCGTTTCGCCACCTACAAACGCCCCAATCTTCTTCTCCGCGATCCGGCGCGGCTGTTAGCCATCCTCTCGAATCGGGAGCGCCCCGTGCAACTCGTGCTTGCCGGCAAGGCCCATCCTCAGGATGCCGAAGGGCAAGACATGATTCGCCAGTGGGTTGAGTTTTCCCGCCGCGCGGAAGCTCGATCCCGCGTCGTCTTCCTTTCCGACTATGACGTCCTTATGGCGGAACATCTGGTTCAGGGCGTGGACGTTTGGGTGAACACCCCGCGACGCCCTTGGGAAGCCAGCGGCACCAGCGGCATGAAGGTGTTAGTCAACGGCGGGTTGAATCTTTCGGAGCTCGATGGCTGGTGGGCAGAGGCGTATTCGCCGGAAGTCGGCTGGGCCATCGGCGATGGGCGCGAGCATGGCGATGATCCTTCCTGGGATGCCAGCGAAGCTGAAGCTCTTTATGCGCTACTCGAATGCGATGTTATTCCGGAGTTTTATGCGCGCGACGAGCGTGGAATTCCGCGCCGCTGGGTGGCTCGCATGCGCGCAAGCATGGCCCAGCTGACTCCCGGCTTTTCGGCAAATCGTGCGGTGCGCCAATACACCGATGAACGTTACCTCCCGGCGGCCACGAATTTTCGGCAGCGCCATGAACATCTCGGCTCACTCGGAGCCGATTTACTCGCTTGGCAGGCCGATTTGGCGAAACACTGGCCTTCACTGCGATTCGGTTCCACGACGGTCCAGCAACAGGATCAGCAGTATGTCTTTAAGGTACAGGTCTTGCTCAACGGCCTGAATTCGGAAGCCGTAAGAGTCGAACTTTACGCAGAGGGAGAAGCAGGCGCGGCGGCGATCACGCAAACCATGACCCGCGGCGAACCCCTGGTCGGTGCCGCCAGTGGCTTCACTTATACAGCCATCGTGCCGGCCACCCGCCCGGCTGCAGACTACACTCCGCGCCTCGTGCCGCAGCACGCCGGGGCGTTGGTGCCGTTGGAGGCGCCTTTCATCCTGTGGCACGACGCTCCTTCTTGGCGATGAGAAAACTTTGTTCGAAGATCCCGAAATGGAGAAACGGATCGGATGCTCGATAAGCCTAAATCCCCCAGCAAGAAAGCGCCGACCACCCTCGCTACCGATTTTATGGGGGAGGATCGCCACGAATTCGTGGCAAGACTTGCCTACAAGCTTTGGGAAGAAAGAGGTCGCCCTATCGGTTCGCCCGAAGTGGACTGGTTCGCGGCGGAGCGAGCCGTGTACTCAGCGTTAGTAACCACGGGCCTGATTGACCTGTCCGCAATCGACCCGCAGTACATGGCAGAAAAGCTAGACGCGTGAGTTACCCCACGAGATTGGAGAATGTACTCAAACACGCTCGACACTGAAAGAGCAAAGCCAACGAAGTCAGACCGTCTCGCTTGCGTCCCTTGTCAGATCGCTAAGGCATTCAAAGCGGGAGTCGGTTTGGTGCCCCGACATTGTGGAACCGAAGTGGCATTCCGATAAGGAGTCGCTTTATGCCCGGCCTTTTTAAGACCTCCAATCCCGCCTTCAACGCGAAAACATTCGAGAATCGCGTACCTGGCGCCGATGAACCGATGACACTGCAGGGTACTGTCAACAAGACCGGCTTCTTACTATTCTGCGCCGCCGCGACCGCTGGTTGGACGTGGTGGCTCGGCCGCACCCAGCCCGAAGCCGTGACCATGTGTCTGTGGGGCGGAATGATCGTCGGGCTTGTCGTCGCACTCGCCACAATTTTCAAAAAGCAATGGGCACCGGTCACCGCTCCGATTTACGCGCTCTGCGAAGGCTTCGCGCTGGGCGGAATTTCAGAGATTCTCAACCGCGCCTATCCCGGGATCGCATTCCAGGCGCTTGGACTCACGGCTGCTGTCACCGCGGCGATGCTGCTCTTGTACACTTCTGGCACGATTCGAGCGACTCCGAAATTCACCGCTGGCGTGATCGCCGCTACGGGCGGTATTTTTCTGTTCTACATGATCGATCTCGTGATGGGCTTCTTCGGCCATCACGTGTCCTTGCTCTACAGCAATGGGCCTTGGGGAATCGCTATCAGCATATTTATCGTAATCGTAGCGGCGCTGAATCTGATTTTGGATTTCGACTTTATAGAGACCGGCGTTTACGCGGGCGCGGCCAAGTACATGGAATGGTACGGGGCCTTCGGCATCATGGTGACGCTGGTGTGGATGTACATCGAGATTCTCCACCTGCTCAGCCAACTGCGCGGCCAGCGTGCACAAGCTACCTGAGAGACTGACCTGACGGCCTCCAGGCACTATATGTATGGCGCCGCGCAGCAGTGAAGGCACCTGCTTCGGGTGCCTGCCTCATTCGCTGCCCTTCTGGAGATTCACGCAGGAAAACAACCGCGGTGTCATTGCCGGATTTTGTCTTCGCACCGGTGGTTCGGCAATCTTGGGACCGTGCGCACACACACCAACGCGCCCTGACTCCGACGTCCCTCAAGCGTTTCGATGCGCAGCCCGTCTGGTCCGGGCGCTAACCGTACACCTGGTCCGTGCTTTGTCCGACTTCGATAATGTAGCCATCAGGATCGCGGATGTAGCAACGGATCTCGCCGTACTTGGGAATCGGCGGGGTGATGAACTCGGCTCCTCGACTTTTCCACGATTGGTAGCACGCCTGAATATCTGCAACCCGGAAATTCATGAAGCTGTTGATGTGGTTCGGGTCGGGGACGCTCAGGATTACCGTTGGCTTGTCCGGGGTCGGCCCGCCGCCAACGTTCAAAATCATCCAGATATTCGCAAGCTGAAGGTATCCCGGCGCGTTGCCGTCACCCAGGCTCAGAATGCGCGCGCCGAACACCTTTTCGTAGTAGCGAGCCGATCGCTCGATGTCGGCGACGGTGAGAAAGTGCGCGATGCTGATTCCCTCTCGCGGGGGCATCTCATAGCTGTTCTGTTCGACTTGTACGCTGCTGGCGCTGCCCATGATTGCTCCTTCGAACTGAGACTTAATTCAGCCAGAAGCGCCAGCGCGAATCTATTAGACGAACGTATCGACCAATACCAAAGTATCGCCTGGACGCACGGGCGGAGGATAACAGGCGCCCTCCAATCCCCTAACCGTCATACCAAGGTATGACCAATACCATCGTCCAATTGATTCGCCGGGGTAATTCGGATGTAATCGCGCTATCGACGCCAATTCAGTCGCCAGATCAACAATAACAACACATCGGACTTACACGGCTATGGATGCATTCCGCAATGTTTTGCTTCGCTCGCAACAGCAGGGTGCGGCGCTCGGTCACTTCAATGTTGCCGACCTCGTGCTCCTGAAAGCCGTGGTCGCAGCCGCAGTGGAGGACGGAGTCCCCGTAATCGTCGGCGCATCCGAAGGAGAGCGAGCCTTTCTGGGGACATACGAGCTCGCAGCGCTGGTGAAAGTCATGCGCGCGGAACATGACATCCCCATTTTTCTAAACGCCGATCATACTCATTCACTGGCGAAAGCAGTTGAGGCGGCGAGAGCGGGGTTCGATTCGGTCGTAATCGATTTTTCCGCGCTTCCCTTCGACCAGAACGTTTCTCGAACAAAGGAAACCGTTGAAGCCATCAAGGCGATCAATCCCGCAATCCTTGCCGAGGGAGAGATCGGCCATATCGGGACCGGCTCTGAAATCCACGACGCTGTTCCCAGCGAATCTTTGAACCTCACCACAGCAGAGGAAGCCCGCCAATTCGTCGACTCCACCGCGATCGACATTCTGGCTCCCGCGGTCGGCAACATGCACGGCATGCTGGAAAGCATGGTCCAGGGCACAACCAAAAAGCACCTGAATATCGAGAGAATTGCCCAGATCAAGAAGGCGGTAGGCATTTTTCTCACCCTGCACGGCGGATCAGGAACAGATGACGACGATTTCCTGCATGCGATCGCCGCCGGTATCAACATCATCCACATCAATACCGAACTGCGGGTCGCCTGGCGCCGGTCCCTGCAAGGCAGCCTGAGCAGTCAGCCCAATGAAGTCGTGCCGTACAAGATCTTGCCCCCCGTCGTAGATTCCGTGAAGCAAGTCGCGAGTTCGCGTCTGAAGCTGTTCAATGGTCAACTGCGATCGGAAGAACTGCAGGTATCCACCGGGCGATGATCAACTCGCCCACGGACCTTCGAATTGAGACGAAGAAACGGTGCTTGCGCCCTAGCCAAATATTCAGAGAAAGGATGACAAAGCGATGCCGGAAGCAACCTGGAAACCCCACGAGAAACACGGCCAACTGACCATGCAGAGCGATTTGCCCGACAGCGTCTACGCTTTTCCGAAGCAGCGCAAAGAACCACTGACCGATGCGCAGCATGTCCGAAATGCGGTGGCGCGCTTCGATCAAGTCATCGGCGTCTCCGATGCCGACCGTACTTTGGCATTCGCCAACATCGAGAAAGCTGCGAAGTACTACCACGTCAACCTCACGGAGACGTCGTGGCACGACTTGGGCATTCATCCTCAAAACAAATAGATAAGAGGTTGCCGGCAAAGGTTCAGCCCACAAGGGAGATCGAGTATGAAAGCAGTTGTTGTCCACCAATATGGCGGTCCTGAGGTGCTCAAGTTCGAAGACTATCCTGATCCCGTCCTGGGCACCGGCGAGGTGCTCGTTCGGGTCGCGGCCACGAGCGTGAATCCGCTCGACTACAAGCGTCGTGCCGGGCTAATGAAGGACTTTCCCATCACTTTTCCAGGGCTGATAGGAGCCGACGTTGCGGGGACGGTCGTAAAGATTGCGCCGGGAGTGGAAGGATTTTCCGTCGGCGACCAGGTGTTCGGTACAGCGGACAATACCTACGCCGAACTTTGTGTCGTGAATCCAGCGATGTTGGCGAAGATTCCCAAGGGGCTTGATTTGATTCAAGCCGCTGCGTTGCCGCTGGTGACGACGACCGGCCACCAACTCATGTCGGCTACGGGAATCAAAGCGAGACAGACGGTTCTGGTCGTGGGTGCTGATGGAGGCGTCGGGCGTTCGGCGGTATTCACCGCGAAGCAGCGCGGGGCGATTGTGATCGCGGGGATATTGAAAAAGCAGGTGGATGATGCGAAGACAGTCGGCGCGGATCAGGTTGTCGCAACCGACGATGACGCTGCGATTGCCAGTCTTCCGCCGCTCGATGCGGTGGCGGATGCGGTCGGCGGACGAACCGCCGAGAAGCTGATCGCCAAGGTCACGGCAGGAGGCGTTTATGCCTCGGTTGTCGAACTCCCGAAGAACGCCGCCAAGTATCCATCTGTAAAGGTCGTGTTCGTATTCTCAAAATTCGACGGAAAGACCCTTGAGTTCATGGCCGAAGCCGTGCGAGATGGCAAGCTGGTCATCCCGATCAGCCGGAAACTGCCGCTCAGTGAAGCGGCCGAGGCGCAAGCCGCGGCGGAGAAGGGTGTTGCCGGGAAGATTCTGCTGGTGGCTTGAGATTCTCCGTGCGGAAAACGAGACAAAGAAAACATCCGACATGAAATCGAAACTTAAAAAAGACCGGCGCGGAATCAACCCTGCTTCAAAACCAACCGGCGACGGCTGTGTCGAATGCCTGGCATCACCGGACGGTTGGTGGTTTCATCTCCGGCGGTGTGCGGAGTGCGGTCATATCGGATGCTGTGATAGCTCTCCGAATCAGCATGCATCCAAGCATGCGCTGGCAACCGGCCACCCGATCATTGCCAGCTTTGAGCCTGGGGAGCATTGGTTCTTCGACTACGACACGCAGCAGATGATCAAGGGTGCGGAGTTGCTTCCGCCGCACGCGCATCCCGCCGGTCAGCCGGCGCCCGGGCCCGCCGGAAGAGTGCCGGCCAACTGGGAATCGCTCCTCAACTAGGCGCCCGTCTCCGGTTGTGCATTCAATGCTCCCATGAGAGCAGATGGGGGTTGGGCATTCCACGAACGTTCGCTGGCCAGCGAGCGCAATCGTCTTCGCGAGGAAAAATGAAAGCTGGGAGGATCCATCACTTTGGCCCGCCGGCCGCGATTGTGATCGACGAGATACCACGTCCGACGGCCGGACAAGGCGAGCTGGTAATACGGGTCGCAGCTGCCGGAGTTGGCCCATGGGACGCGCTGATTCGGGAAGGAAAGAGCGCTGTGCAACTGCCCCTTCCGATTGTCCTCGGCTCAGATCTGGCGGGGATTGTCGAATCCGTGGGAACTGGAGTCCGTCCGTTCCAGCCGGGTGACGAGGTTTTCGGCGCCACCAACGAGCAATTCTGTGGCGCTTATGCCGAATACGCAGTGGCGTCGGCGCAAATGGTGGCCGCAAAGCCAGGCTCGTTAAGCTTTGTGGAAGCGGCATCAGTGCCGGTGGTCGCGGTGACCGCGTACCAGATGCTGTTCGACTACGCGCAGATGAAGGCCGGCCATGCGGTATTGATCCACGGAGCGGCCGGGAATGTTGGCGCCTATGCCGTGCAACTGGCAAAGCAAGCAGAACTACTGGTTTTCGCAACCGCCGGGCCTGCTGATGTCGACTATGCTCGCCGCCTCGGCGCCGAAATGGTCGTGAACTACAAGACTACAAAATTTGAAGATGTCGTGCCGCCCGTCGATGCCGTACTCGACACAGTCGGAGGAGATACGCAGCATCGTTCATTCCATGTCTTGAAGCCGGGCGGCATCGTGGTGTCGTCGGTCTCGCCGCCGCCACCGCTTTCTGGCTTTCGTTCAGCGTTCTTCCTCGTAGACGTTACGCAGGCCCGGCTCGCCACCTTGTCGAGATTGTTCGATAGCCAGGAGCTGGCCGCGGAGGTGGGCACCGTGCTCCCGCTCCAGGAAGCCCGGAGAGCTCACGAGATGCTGTCCGGTGCGCCGCACAAGAGAGGAAAAATTCTGCTGACGATGAATGGCGTTCCCTAGCAGGCTGCGCCCATGCCCGAAACCCCGCGGCTGTCCTCGGCGCTAAGAGCAACGTCGGTGACTCCTCCGGGAAGTCAAGACAGAAAGGCACGTCAAGAGATCCGACCGAGGAGACTGACATGGCAGTGACCACGGAAATCGCGCCGAACATTTACCGCATCTCGATCTTTGCCCAATGGGGAAATCTGCAGTTCAACCATTTTCTGGTGAAGGATGATGAACCGCTGCTGTTCCATACCGGCCTGCGCGGAATGCACGCGGAAATTCGCGAGGCGGTCTCAAAGCTTATCAACCTGTCCGACTTGCGCCACATCAGCTTCAGCCATTTTGAGTCGGATGAGTGCGGGTCGCTTAATGAATGGCTGGCGGCAGCGCCCAAGGCCGATGTCATCTGCAGCCAGGTTGGCGCATTCGTGAACGTGAACGACTTCCTTGGCCGGGAGTCCCGTCCCCTCACCGACGGCGGGACCTTTGCGACGGGGAAATACCGTTTCCGCTACTGCCGGACGCCCCATCTGCCCCACGGCTGGGACGCCGGCGTCCTCTTCGAAGAAACCGACGGGACGCTGCTCTGTTCCGACCTGTTTCATCAGAACGGCGACGTTGAACCGCTCACTTCTGCCGATGTCGTCGGCCGCTCCAGTCAGGCGATGAAGGAATATCAGGCGGGCATTCTTGCCGAGTACGTGCCCTACACTTCACTCACCGCGCAGAACCTGAGGAAGCTCGCCGACCTGAATCCCAAAACGCTCGCCATCATGCATGGCTCCAGCTTTTCAGGTGACTGCGTTCGTGCACTCCATGACCTCAATGTGATGTTGCGCGAGGTCTTCGGCCAGCAGAACTAGAAGCGGCAGTCTCGGATAATGGAGCAGTAAGAAGAAAGCGCAAAACCACCGAGACTGGGATACATGGTGGCCAGGGACGGAGTTGAACCGCCGACGCCAGCCTTTTCAGAACCGTCGTTTTGAGTACTTTCAACGCCTTGCAAGCCGCCGAGGACTGCCTTAGTACCTCGTAACTCCTGTGAAACGGAAACACCACAGGTGTAAACCACAGGTGAGAAACGTGATGCCCGTTCGCTTGTTCCAGAGTAGCGGTCACGGCCAGAGCCTGGCGGTAGAACCGCCTCCAAAATTTCCTTGGTGGATCGCTCCTCGAACCACACCGCTCTGCCGCTCAGATCCCGAGAGGGGCATGATCGGTGTCGGTGGACCCCGTAAACTACAGGTGGGGTTCGACGGGGAGAGGACGCCGTGAAAAGGCGCTGATGATCGGAGAAGTATCATCTGGTAAAGCTCAGCGCGATTTTGCGAAACGGTTCGAACGCGGTGAACTGAGAAGCCGACGACCAGATCGCACTTACCGCCAGTTCCCGATCATCATGAGGTCGCTGGAAGCGGAATCCACTTGTGGGTAGAGCATAAACTTGCCATCTCTTGAGACCGGCATTCCGCCGATCCACTGAGGCGTGGGTTTTTCCAATCTGAAGATCGGACGGGTTTGTCTGTTATGGAGATCAAACAGATTGACCATCGTCTTACCGTTTGCGTGAGAGAGGAAGTAGATACCCGCCTCGGCTGGGAACCATTCACCCCCCAGGGGGTTAACTTCGGGCATGCCTACCACTGGTTCCTCCGTCGATCCGTCAGTTTTGGCCCGCCAAAGCTTCTTGTCGCGAACAAAGTAAACGTACTCTCCATCGGGGGACTCAATGGCGACAGATGCGGCTCTCCCGGCGATCTGTACGGCGTGGCCGCCGTTCGTCGGCACTTTCCAAACGGTGGAATGGCGCACGTCAATAAAATAGATCCAGGCTCCATCCTTCGACCAGCTAGGCATGCTAACGTCGGGTCGGTCGATGCTCAATTTTTGGGGAACGCCGCCGTTAGGATCGACGACGTAGAGGTTGGCTTCGCCGCCGACCCCCGAGTCGAAGGCGATGAGCTTACCATCGGGAGACCAGCGGGGGCTTCCGCTCGCGGGGTTGCGAAAATCGGTTATCTGTTGAGCGTTCGAGCCATCGGCGTCGGCAACCCATATCTCCCTTACACCGCTTTGGGTGGACTCAAATGCAATCTTGCTCCCATCGGGTGAAATGTCGGGCGAGCTTTGTTCGCTAGATGAGGCCGCCCACTTCCGAGCTTGCCGTGGCGACGCGCGCAAATCCAAACGCCAGATGTTTATGGTTGTCGACGCTTGCACGTATGCGAGTCCCGGGCCCGAGGGTTTGGCGGTGAGGTCCGAAGCGTCGTGTCCGATCGGCAGTATTTCGAGGTCGTCAGGCCGAGCCAGGGAAGTTTCCCAAAGGGCCGATTGGAAACTGAAGACGATCCGGCTTTCATCGCTTGACCACGCCAGGCCAAGTATCTCGTCGGGCCGGCTTAGTAACTGAGTTTGACGGCCATCTTTCAGCCGTAAGAGCATTAGAGAAGACCTGAGCTCAGTATCCTCACAGCCCCACGCGAGAAAGGTTCCGCGCGGCGAAAAGCTGGGGGTCGCCGCCTGACCACAGTTCGTTTGAATCTGGGTTCGTTCAAGAGTATCCAGCGATAGCAAAAACAGCTGTAGAGTCTCCGCAGCATTCGCCGGCTGATCGATGTAGGCCAGAAATTTTCCGTCGGGAGACCAACTGATTTCGTTGCCGTAATTGGTTCCCTCGCTTCGGGCAATGAGCTTCCGTTCGGGTCCGCCCGTCGGTGGAACCAGGTAGATCCCCGAATCCCCTTCTCCCGCTACTCGTGATATCGCGATGCTGCGACCGTCAGGCGACCACGCGGCGGAAAGCCAGTCCGCCGGATGATTGGTAAGGCGCAGCGGTTTATCCGAGCCGATGACTTTTACGTAGAGCTCATACCCTTTGCCATCGGATTCTCCGTCCCATGCGAACGCCACCTGACTCCCATCTGGAGAGAAGGTCGGTGACGCCACGTTTCCTGGCAATGCCGTAAGGGGCACGATGGTCAGGTGCTGCAGCTCGTTCAGCCTCCACAACCTCTCGATCTGCGGCGCAATCCGAGGGTAGAGCAAACCGGCTACGCCTACGCAAGCCGCAACTGCAACTGCCGCCTTGCGCTTCCACGGGTGTGGCTTAGCAGGTTCAGACGTGGGCGCCGGTTCTGGAGGCTCTGGTTCAGGAGGAACGACCGGAAGATCGAGCTTGGCGATGAAACGGTAGCCGCGCCCCGGAACGGTCTCAATGTATTTGGGCTCGGTGGCTGAATCGCTGAGCGTTTCGCGCAAGCGATTTACCGCCGCGTTGAGACCATGCTCCGGGGTCACCATAGCTGGCTCCTGGCCAAAGCTTCTGCTGGAGCTCCTCGCGTGCTACCAACTTCCCCGGGCTAGCGATTAACAGCAGTAGTACCTCGACCGCCTGACCGGACAACTTCAGTCGCACACCATCTTTGCGCAGCTCTCCGGTCTCGACCGACAAGTCGAAGCGGCCGAAGCGGATCGAGCCGAGAGTCTCGCTGGACTCTGCCATACCCCACCACTCTGTAGCGGCGTCAAGTTTAGCATGGCTTTCCCTGGCACGACTGGTCGAATCTCACTTCGGAATCTGCTGCTACCTCCCTTAATTATCAGACACTTAAGCAATGACTCAGATCTGCCTAAGTCGGACTTCGCCGGAATTGAGGTAGCAGAGGGAAGAGGCCAAATTCGGTGGCACTAGAGAGGTGCCCACCGTGAAAAGCAGTTTGCTAATCTTTGTTCTTTTTGCCACCTGCGCGGCGCAAACCCAGCTGCGCGCCAGCCAGACTCCCGATTGCCGCTGGGGCGCTTCAGGGACGAAGCTTGGTTCTGGCAATGCTATCGAGCTTCCCATTCAGCTTTACCGGGGCTACCTTGTGGTCGTGGAGGGATCGATCGGGAATCTGGAAAAGTTGACCTTCATTGTCGATACGGGAGCCTACCCGAGCGTGATCGATCAGAAAATCGCAGCTGCTCTCGGTCTCAAGGAGAGGGACGGCGAGGTAGCGATGGTCAACCGGACTGTTGAGACCAAGCTTGCCACCCTCCCACTCGTCGCGGTTGGTCCCGTCCGGGTCGAAGAGGTTCGAGTCCGGGTACAGGACCTGTCCTCTATCGAGAAGACAATGGCGCGGAGAATTGACGCCGTAGTTGGCCTGGACGTGCTGGGCACCAATAGTTTCAGCATCGATTACAGAACAAAGCGACTGCAGTTCGGCCCAGTGAGACGAACGCGGTCCGCAGTATCATTTGAGGCCGGCAACCCTTTTGTCATAGTCGAAGCGCAGCTGGACGACAACCCAGTACGCCTGATGGTCGACACCGGAACTCCTGCTTTGGTGCTCTTCCAAAGTCATCTTAAGAGGCCAGTCTCCCGGTTCGCGGGAACGACCCTTATGGCGACTGACGGCGGCGGCGAAGACTATCGACTCCAGCCGATACTCATCCCGGACACGCGCCTGGGGAGACATGCGCTTGGCCCATTGACAGGCTTTGTTGCGGCAGACCAAAGAGATGATGCACGCGACTTCGATGGCCTGTTGAGTGTACGAAGTCTGAACCTAGAAGAAATCAGCTTTGACTTTGAAAACCACGAGATCAGTTGGAGGAAATAGAGCCAACGGACGCGGACACAGGTGTGAAATCACAGGCGTAAACTTCTTGGCTGGTTTTCTAAGTGATTGATAATCATGGTGGCCAGGGACGGAGTTGAACCGCCGACGCCAGCCTTTTCAGGGCCGGAAACAACCGTCTGCCGATTCTCCCGCTTTCCGTCCATCTCCATGAGCTTCTTCGAGTTGGTCGAATTGGCGTTCATTCGCTGCACCGTTTGGAGTGCTGAATTTTGCCCCTAAGTGCCCCTACTTCTGCCCCTAGGGTTACTGCAGCCAATTCGTCCCGCCGAATGTCAGCTGCTTCATGGCCGATGCGGTAGCGGCGCGTCGCTGCGCTGCCATCGCGCTCATCTTGGCCACCGCTTCCCGCTGTGACTCAGGCACGAACTGGGCATAAACATCGAATGTGGTGGATATCCGCGAGTGGCGCATTTGACCCTGCACCGCTTTTGGCGTGGCGCCCGCTTCCACCATCCAGGTCGCGTATGAAGTGCGAAGGCATCTCCAATTCACCCACGGGATGCCCAGCGCTCGCGCGGCCGGTTTGATGAAGCGAACGAGAATGTTGTTATCGCGCATCGGCTTCCCATCTCGCACGGAAGTGAACACGAGATCATCAGGGCCATCCGATTTCACGAGTTGATATTTCCGAGGCGGTGTGACCCCTGCCCGGACTTCGACGCTCAGCAGCTTTAGCCGCTGAATGCGCTCGATTACAGAAGGGTCAACTCCAATGGTAGCGTTGCTCGCTGCGGTTTTTGGTTCCGCAAATTCCCCGCGGCAGTACCGCTCATCGATGGTGATGGAATCCGCGTGTATGTCTGCCCAGCGCAATGCGATCAGCTCGCTAACCCGGAGTCCGCTGTAGACAGCCACATAGAGCATGGTTGAATACGGTTCGGGAACTCCAGCCAGCAGTTGCTCGAATTGCTCTGGGGTGATGTGAGGTTTGGGACGCCGGCCGCGCTTGTCCCGCGGTAGTCGCACACCCTCGACAGGGTTCTTCACAAGGGCGCCGTACTCCACCGCAGAACGCAGGATTGACGAAAGGACATCGCGAATCTTGTCCCTCGATTCCAGCGTCAGAGTTGAAGGCTGGGAGAAAAACTTCTGAATGGTTTTCCTCGTCAGATCCCGCAGGCAGAGCTTGCCGAACTCTGGGAGCAGGTAGTTGTCGATGACCCCTTGGTATCGCTCTCGCGTGGTGCTGGCCAGGTGAGGGAGTTCCAACGGGATGTAGGTTCTGTCCACGTATTCCTGAAAGCTAGTAACTGCAGCCTCTATCGTTTCGAGGCCTTGGTTGAGCGGCCGCAATTCTTCGTCCGCGATTTTTTGCGCTTCCCGCTCCGGGAGGTCCCCTGAGCAGAGCCTGATGCGATGTTTGAAGCGCGTCCGTTTACCGTTTTCCATTCGATCGCCGCGGACCTGAATGACCCAGAACTTTCCGTAGCGAATCGGCTTTGGTGCCTGATGCCTCCTTCTCGCCATCTTTTCGAAGTCCTCAAGATGGCGGCCGGAATCTGCCGCGGTGATCCTACCAGCTTCCTTCAATGCCGATATGTGATCCCACGCATTCATTATTGGTTTAGGCTTGCTTCTCGTAGCAGCCGTTGGTTTGTGCTTCTACTGCTTTCAGGTGTTCCCACTCACGCACACACTCGGCCCGCTCCATGGGTTTGCGTTCGGCGATTTGCTCGCGGGTGAGTGGCACCACCGGAGGAACGACGCGCGGATAAAACGTCTTCTTCTCGGTGGTAAAGGTCTGCACCAGCGCATCGTAGGCGGCCCGAAACTCGGCGATGTCTGCCTCGGTCGCGAGCTGGCGGGTTGTGTAGGGGCGCGTATTACAGTGGCAGCGAGTCATGCGCCTTTCATCGCGCTGGAGAAATTTGGAGTAGACCATGACCGGCTTCCAGCCCGTGCCACAGCATTCGGCGCAGTCATCGTGATAGGTGGACCTCGGGTTGGGAACGTCCGGCAGCGGGGGAAGACATTCCCGAACTTCGGCGGCGCAGGCTAAGTGCTTGTTCCAGGTCCAGGCCTTGCGCATGCCGGCGCAAACCCGATCGATGCCGCATTCGTGGACAAGTTCGGCATACTCCAGCACCCACATTTCCTGATCTTTCAGCGTCATCTTCTCCCAGTGCAGGCGGCGGTGGGCGACGGCTGCGTTGAGCAATTCCTTGAACCGGGCGCCGTCAGCTGCGGAAAAGCCGTTCGAGTGGAGTATTTGGTCGATTCCCTGCATTCGCCGTCTCCGTTTTGCCGCGCGGTTTCTGCACACACTCACTCAGCTTTTGTTTTTGATCCTTAGAATCAACCCCAGTGAGTGAGTGAGAGCGCGCGCGCCACTTTTGCAAGTCGCTGCGTTGCTTGTTGAGGAGATCCAGCAGCGGCGGAAAGCAGAGGTACTCGATTCCATCCACCTGTCGGACCTCGAAGCATGCCAGCACACGGGACTTATGGGATTGCCAGAAGTCGCTGCGCTTCGCACCCGCGATCGTCCACAGATTCGAGGAATTGGGGAGATAGCCCTGCAGTTCGGCCGCTGCGGAACTGATGAGAAGACGGACGAACCAGCCGCTCTCCACATCGGAGAGGCCGGTGATCCATCCTTGCATGTCAGCGATGGGAATGCGGAGATAACTCACCCGCGGCGCTGCGGGGGTGCTATGCTCGGACTGCATTTGGGTTTCCCGTCCCATCGTTTTCCCAAAAGCCTGCGGGTGATGACCGCGGGCTTTTTGCTTAGGTGGGCGATGGTAAGCGAAGATCGGAAGGGAAGGACTACCCGTCACGCCCTGTGCTGTCGCGGCCTAGCCGCGACAACGATCCCTGTGCTGTCGCGGCAAGGCTGTGGAACGCTGTGGAACGTGTTGGATTACGCGGCGGAATTCCGGCGCTGATCGTCCAGATACCTCAGGTGATGTTGGCGCACGGCGTCGAACCGCTTGTCTAGGGCAGCGGCCACGAAGTGACGGGCGAGTGGCACTTCGTCTGGTGATTTGTCTGTAAACGTGCGGTCGATTTGGTCATCGGAGAAGCCGAGGGCTGACAGGGCGTGCTTAAATCGCAGGTAATTTTGGCGGACGGCTGCGGGAAGATCCGCCTTTGCGGCGCGCGCTCTCACCGCGGTGGGCCTCGCGTTCTCGACGGCTTCGCCAATCCTGATTCTCTCTTCTGCCTTTCGGTTCTGGGCGGCGGTCTGCCTTCCAATCTTGAGCCTGTTTAGAATTTGCTGCGCCTTCTCCAGTAATTCCGCGAGTTCGGCCGGCGTGAGGCCGCGGGCGATCTTAAGCAGCTTCGTGACCGCCTTGGTGCGGCGGCGGGTGTGCTTCAGATAGCGCTCGGGATGTTTGGCGTAATCCGCGCGCTGAATAGCCTTCCATCGCTTCGGGTTCTTTTTGCGCCACTGCTTGACGTTCTCCCAGTTGCGGCCTTTTTTGGCCTCCGGCCGGCTGCAGCCGTAGCAGACGGCGCGGCGGGGATCGATACCGCCGATACGATCGGGATTGCGATTGGTCATGCGCTTCCAGGCAAACGCTGGTTTGCCGCAATAGGCGCAGGGCTTCAGCAGTATGTCCAGGTTCACGCCTCTGCGACGCGCGGACTGTCGAGCAAGTTCGCGCTCCTGCTGGCTCGCTTGGCAATCGGCGCAATCCCGCTGCGCGTTGGGCCGAGGAATGGGAAGAGGCTTGATGTGGCAGGTGCGGCAGATGCCAGGCTTCGTGGTGAACGTGGCCCTGTTCTTCTTTTTCTTTGGGATCAACCTTACGCGCAGAGTTGCGGATCGAGGAGATATACTGCCGTTTGCAGCCATAGGACACCCCAGTGTTCCGACTGGCAGAGCGGCCGCAGGCGCAATCAACGCCGCGGCCGTTCGTGTGTTGGGAATTGTAATCGAAGGCATGCGGCCCAACTAAGTGTCGAATTTCGCGCATCGATCCCGTACCATAGCGGCAACAGGCGGACAGTGGATGTATCCCAGAACCGCGGGACGCCGCGGTTTGCTTCCCGTTGACCATTCCATCCGCCCTGAAAACTGCAGGACCTGCCCGCCGGAAAGAAAATCCAACATGCGACCAAAGCATTACGCCGTGTCGGGTGTGAATCTGACTTTCAAAGAGATCGGGCAGCAGCTCGGAGTGAGCGAGCAGCGCGTCGACCAAATTTTCCGCGGCGCGCTGGCAAAGCTGCGAGTTCAACCGCCCGAGGTGCTGGCCCGATTGCATGATCTCGGCGAAGCGCTGCTGTCGGCGCGGGCAGAGCGAATGGGCCCGGATCTCTTGATAGGATTGGCCGACGACGAAGCTAATTCCGTTTGAAACTTGGGTGGAAGAACTTGCGCTCGACGCCGTCGCGCGCGGGCTGGCCACACCACTCGCCAGCATTCCTCGCGACCTGCTGCTGCGAATTGGCAAAGCGGCGCGGCGCCAGCGTTTCCGGCATCACCACTGCCTACATGAAATCGCGCCCAATCCGCAGTTGATCCGCCCTTGAAAAGGGCAAAGCCCGCCTTTCCCGCCCGGAATTGCTTTCCGGAAATGACGGCTGCGGAGGGAGAACCCTCACAGAATCAAGGCGTTAGGGGTGGGGCATGTAGATCTCTGGAAAATTCTTGACTGCGACCGGGTGGCTCTGATTTACACATCTTCGCAGCAAAAAACTTTTCCCGTTGGAATGTTGACTGATTTGCTATCGCACCCCAGCATCAAGATTACAGAGTCAAGTACAGAGCTTGCGCGCAAGTATCGCGCAGGTCCCAGCTATGTCCTCGTACTGTGTCTTTGGAGGCGCCGCACTGAAGACAGAACGCAAATAGCCTGCCGGTGTTCGTTCGGCCGGCAGCAAAGGCGCTGAGCCAATAACTTCGATTTCGAATTTCTTCCGCGCCGCACGGCTCTGGTGCGCGACCGCGTGCCGAATCGTGAGAATTCTGTCTAATGACTTGAGTTCCGCCTTTTCAAGACAGCAGAACGGAAGACCCCCACGGAAAAAAGCATTTGCGCGCTTCTCCGTGTGGTGATACGGCAACCAATCCGCGTATGCCTTTCCACCCAACATGACATCTCGTGCTATGGCGACTGACCGAAAAGTCACGCGGGGATGGATTTTGGGTCCGGCGATAATTGCGCCGGTCAGGAGACCAAGAAATAGTTCTTCCATCAGGCTCTCGAATGACGTTACAGTCCGCAGGAATATTCCTTCGTAGAATAAGCTGACGTCGTGGCGAGTGACGTGCCCGCGGAGGAACAAGCGTTCAAGCTTCGCCCTGGACCGCTCGAACCTTCGCAGACGATTAGCGAAGTCATCCGAAACTGAGGTCGCTGATCTAGGCATCAAAAATCTGGGCTGTCAGGTAGTCGATAACTGTTTTCCGAGAATCCTTGTGTGTTGTGCGGCGAGCAAGGGCCTCTAAAACTTTGTCAGGTGCTCTCCCTTCGCTGATGGCGTCACTGATTTTGAGCGCTCGGGTTTTGAAATTGGCCGCTGGAGCTTTTGGTTTTTCTTTCTTCAGCGAGGACCCGATACCGAAAGCGGCGGAATAAAGTGCGCAGAAAAGGCCGTGGAACGCGGAGCGATTGCGGAACGCAGTATTCGCCAAATCGGCGCCCAAGCCCTCGTCCAATTCCTCCATGCAATACCGGAAGCGGCGCTCCACTTCGGATCGCTCCGGCCACTGTTCTTCGTAGTCCTTGTAAAGGTTGTCGATAGATTTTTGGGTCTTGCCGACTATTCCCTTCATCATCAACTGGGCAAACTCGCTAGTGATTTCAACCTCTGACATACGGGAGATCTGCGCTTCCGTGAATAGTCTCCACCTGCGCCAGCGGGGCAACTGTTCGGCTGAAATCGCGTACATTGAAGTTTTGAACTCGCCGAAATACGCGGCGTTGCGTAGCTCTTGCGAATTGAGCTTGAGTCCAGTCGCATTCATTCGCGCAAAGATCTGCAGTACCTCACGGTCGTCGACGCTGGACGGAAGCACGTGGACACTGAACTGGTAATCAAGAATGGACTGTTTGACTTCCGAAGACAGGTCCTTAAAGGCCTTTCCTGCGAGATCCTTGTTGTGAGCTTTCTTGATTGTGAAGTCGTCGCGATTCGGATCGAAATTCTTAACTAACTTCGGGCCTATAAATGCCAGCACTGTCCGTATTCGCTGTTGACCATCCACTACTTCGCGCTTTGGTTCGAGGGTTTCAAGATCGGTTTTCTGGTCACGGAGAAATATGATCGGAATTGGTAACCCGCGAACGATAGTATCGACGAGAAATGACTTTGCACCTTTGGGCCAGACTGACCGGCGCTGGAATGACGGACTCAGAATGAGCGTCTTTCCCTTAGCCCACGAGACGAAATCACTGATTTTGTAGTGGGTTTTGCTCACTTGGTGGGTTTTCATGCCAGTGATTATCACCTAAGCCTGCGGGTTTTGCTCTCTGATCCCACAACGGGAACCTTGGAGCACACGCCCACGTCCGCGCGATCAGCGAGAGGCTACCTTGGCTACCGCTACGGCCGGGACTGCTCCCTGGTCGTGTCGTAGCGGTTGCAGGACACTTCCAACAGAAGGGGTCACTCTGTGCCTGACTCACCTGGAGCAGGCCTATACAGATACTTCTGGAATCCGACGAATACTCGGTTGATGTCTTCTGGCCGGCCGAGGTCGGCGATCGCATCGGCAATGGAGTCGTGGTATTTCAGCCGCAGTAGCGGGGTGATCTTCTCGGGATCCAGTTCGCCGACACCGACACCGACATAATGTGCCAAAACAAATTCCAGAAACGCCTGCTGCTTGTTGGTGAAGTGTCCGCTGAAGGCGACCTTCGCCCGCGCGGCCCGTTCTTCGCGGGTGAGCGGTGGTAGCGCGTACGCTACATACGCGAGCACGTCGAACAGATCGCTTTTCTCGGCATTGATGATCCTCTGCATTTCCGCCAGCTGCTCATGCCCGAAGCCCTTTTCTGCGAGTCCCTCCAGCACCTTCTTTCGAGTGTCGGGAATGCTCCACAGCGCGCGCAGCTCTTCCTCGTTCTTGAAAAACTCGGGCAGCTTTCCAAACAGCGATTCCATAAACTGCTGCGCCGACATCGGCGTCCCATCCGGATGCCAGAACGCCGTCGACATCATGTGCTGAATCGCGCGTTCTTTCCCATCCGCCAGCTTGACCGTGGCTTTCTTCTTGCACACGCACGGCCGCTGGCCGCAGACTTCGCACGGCTCTTTCACGCACACACAAGGGCGCTGCCCGCACTCCGCACAAGGCCGCGGCGGAGTCTTCACGCACACACACGGAGATGAATGGCACTTCGCACAGGGTTCGGGCTCCAGTGGCTCCCCGTCCCACTCCGGATCGCTGAAGTGCAAGTAGGCCTTCACAAAATCGTAGATCGTGAAGTAATCCTTGCCGTCGTAAAGCCGCGTCCCGCGCCCGATGATCTGCTTGAACTCGATCATGGTATTGATCGGTCGCATAAGAACGATGTTTCGGATGTTGCGCGCATCCACACCGGTCGAGAGCTTTTGCGACGTGGTCAGGATCGTGGGAATGGTCTTTTCGTTGTCCTGAAAATCTCGCAGGTGCTGGTTGCCGAGTTCGCCGTCATTGGCGGTGACGCGCTGGCAATAGTTCGGATCGGTGCTCGTCTTGATCTGGTTGATCAGGTTCCGCACGGCCAGCGCGTGCTCTTGGGTGGCGCAGAAGACCAGCGTCTTTTCATGCTGGTTGATCTGCTCCATGAACACTTTTACGCGGTGTGCCTCGCGCGCCTCGATCTCGATGATCCGGTTGAAGTCGGCCTCCAGATAGCGCTTGCCGATTTCCACCTCGCCATCCACCACGAAATCATCCTGTGTATAGACGTAGTCATCGAGAGTGGTAGCAATCTGCTTCACGCGGAAAGGTGTGAGGAACCCGTCATTGATACCTTCGCGCAGCGAGTAGATGAAGACCGGTTCGCCAAAGTACCTGTAGGTATCGACGTTCTCCTGCCGCCTGGGAGTAGCCGTAAGCCCCAGCTGAACGGCTGGGGAAAAATATTCCATGATGTCGCGCCAGTTGCTCTCATCGTTGGCGCCGCCGCGGTGGCATTCATCAATGACGATGAAGTCGAAGAAGTCCGGTGGATACTCGCCGAAATACGGCGAGGGCTTCCCGTCCTTCGGCGGGCCGCTCATGAAGGTTTGGAAGATGGTGAAGAAGATGCTCGCATTCTTCGGCACCTTCCCTTTCTTGCGGATGGTGTCGGGGCTGATGCGGGCCATGGCATCTTCGGAGAACGCATTGAACGACGCGAAATCGTTGTAGGCCTGGTCGGCGAGATTATTGCGATCAGCGAGAAAGAGGATGCGGGGGCGGCGCGTTGGCTCTACGCCTTTTTTCCACTCAATCAGGTTCCAGCGCGCGTTGAACAGTTTCCATGCAATCTGGAATGCGATGGAAGTCTTTCCGGTTCCAGTAGCCAATGTCAGAAGTACGCGGGCGCGCCCGTTGATGATCGCGTCCAGCACGCGACTAACGGCAATCTCCTGGTAGAAGCGGATCGACCATGAACCGGACTTATCCGGGTATGGAACCGCGGCGAAGCGATCGCGCCATGCGTTCGCTTTGGCAAAGGTCAGATTCCAGAGCTCGTCGGGGGTTGGGTAAACCGGAACTTCGCCTTCCTTGCCTGTCTCCATGTCGACGCCGTAGATTCCTTGGCCGTTGGTGCAGTACGTGTAGCGGATGGCCATTTTGTCGCCGTAATTCTTGGCCTGTCCGAGGCCTTCGGTGAGCGCTTCGTCCCAAGCTTTTGCTTCGACCACGGCGAGCTTGGTGTTGCGGTATTCGAGAACGTAATCGGCGCGAAGGGGATTACCGCGCCGGACATCCCCGGCAATGCGGCCTTCGATACGGCCCGGAGAAATGAAGTAATCCCGCCGAACCCGACTGCCGTCGACCACACCCCAGCCAGCCGCTTTCAGCGCGGGATCGATGTGCTCGGCTCTGGTTTCGGCTTCGTTCATTACGCTCACAAGTTGCCCGTGAAGGCTTGGTACAGCAACGACTTTTTCAGCGCTTCCAGCGCCGCGATTTTGTGTTGATAGAGCGACTCGAGGCGACTTCCTTCTGCCCGCAAGGAATCGAGTTTTGCGACGATGAGTCTTTGCTCCTTTAGCGATTCGGGAAACGGGATCGACTCCTGAGAAAGAATAGTCGCATTTATATTTGCTTGGTTAATCGATCTCGAAGCCTTCTGCTTCACACTTTTTTGGAAGCGTTTTGAATTCATGAAGTAGTTAAGGAATGCAGGCAGCATCACGTGCGGATCGGGGAGGACTCTGATGAGGTACGAAGCGAAGCAATAGTCGCCCTCTAGTTCGAAGATTCCTGTCTTGCCAACAAGTTCAAAGCTGTTTGTCCTATTGAATAGCACGTCCCCAGATTGCAGTCTGTATTTCTGAAACTCCTCCTCAGTAATGTCAGCGAACTTCATTCGTCCCGTATCGACGAGGCGACCATCTTGGACCTCGCCCATACGGAAGATCTTGAATCCTTTACCTAGCTCGTTCATTGGCTGTGAGAGCCCATACTGTGTGGTCGCAAAGTCTGCTAACTGCTTTAGCGCCCAATTTGGGGCGTGCTGCGTGAACACAGCTTCCCGGTAGTTTTCGAACAGGGCGCGGGCATGGCGGACATTCTTTTCGGCGTTGGCTTTGGCAACGGCGATCCCCTTGAATGCTTCGTCGAGAATGCCAACGATCCTGCGCTGTTCGGAAATCGGAGGGATAGGAATTACAAACTTCTTGACGCTTTGCGCCCCGAGATTCGGCTGTGCTGCGCCGTTCTTGAACTGACTAATCATGTCGGAGCAAAGATCGCTCCGAAAATAGGCCAAAATATACTCTCTCAAGACCAGCTCTCCGGGGCGAACTATTACCAAGGAAGAAGCGATTGCTCCTTCAGACAGGCTCCCAACGCTCGCGAACTTACCGAGCGAGCCCCGGAGACAGAACAGAATGTCCCCCGCACGGATCTTTCCATTTCTCAGCAGATCAAACCGCTCTCGCGGAATGAAGTTTAGGTTCTGGATATCGATCCCGTCATCGGTCAAATGGCCAGCGTTGATGAACGGAATGCCACGCCTCGTTTGAGCCGATCGCGAGGGATAGTTGGATCCCCTGTCACCGTTCTCGAACGTGCAAACATCGCCCAGCATCTTAGTCTCCCAATCGGTTTTCATAGGAGCCCTTTGATATTGGCGAGCACTTCCGCACTTTCCGCGTCAAGCGCGGCGATTTCTTCCATGATGGCCTGCGGACTGCGATGTGTAATCTCTTCACCGCTGCTCGGGTTCTTTACGGAAAGGTCGAGTGTTGCCTTGACTATATCCTTCACCTGCACAGTCCATGACTTCGGCGAATCCGCGAATGTCTTTTGCAGCTTCACAAACTCCGCCAGATCATCGTCATTGAGCGGGTTGGTTTTGCCAAGGTTACGGCCGGGGTCGAGCTGGTAATACCAGATCTTGCGCGTGGGTGCGCCCTTGTCGAAGAAGAGCACCACAGTTTTTACGCCCGCGCCCTGAAATGTACCCCCGGGACAGTCGAGCACGGTATGCAGGTTGCAGCTTTCCAGCAGCAGCTTGCGCAGGTTGACCGATGCATTGTCGGCGTTGGACAGGAATGTATTCTTGATCACCATTCCACCGCGTCCGCCAGCCTTGAGCATCTTGATGAAGTGCTGGAGAAACAGGTACGCGGTCTCGCTGGTACGGATGGGGAAATTCTGCTGCACTTCCTTGCGTTCGCTGCCGCCGAAGGGCGGATTTGCCATCACCACATCGATTCGATCCTTTTCTTGAATGTCGGCGAGGTTTTCGGTGAGCGTGTTGGTGTGGATGATGTTCGGCGCCTCAATGCCATGCAAAATCATGTTCATGATGGCAATGACATAGGCGAGCGACTTCTTTTCCTTGCCGAAGAAGGTGCGCTCCTGCAGCGTTCTTACGTCCTTCGTGGTCAGGTTCTGGTTTTTCGTCAGGTACTCGTAGGACTCGCACAAGAATCCCGCCGACCCCACCGCACCGTCGTAGATGCGCTCGCCAATTTTCGGCTTCACCACCTGCACGATCGCGCGAATGAGCGGCCGCGGCGTGTAATACTCGCCACCATTGCGCCCTGCGTTGCCCATGTTCCTGATCTTGGCTTCGTAGAGATGCGACAGTTCGTGCTTCTGCGTCTGTGAGCCGAAGGTGAGTTCGTCGATGTGGTCGAGAATCTCGCGCAGGTTGTAGCCGCTTTGAATCTTGTTTTTGATCTCGCCAAAGATTTCCCCAATTTTGTATTCGATGGTATTCGGGCCCGTAGCTCTCTTCTTGAAGCCCTGCAGGTAGGGGAAGAGCTTCATGTTCACGAAGTCGCGGAGATCGTCTCCGGTCAAGGCCTTGTTGTGGTCGAGTTTCCCGTCCTTGTCCTTGGGCGCCGCCCAGCTTTCCCACTGGTATTGCTTTTCGAGGAGTGGCGCGTACTTCTTGCCTTCCAACTTGGCAACAGTGGCCCGCTCCTGTTCGAGGTTCTCCAGATATTTCAGGAACAGCAGCCACGAAGTCTGTTCGGTGTAATCAAGTTCGGTGGTGCATCCAGCTTCTTTGCGAAGAACGTCATCAATATTTTTGAAGGCTTGTTCGAACATAGCTCGACTGGATAACTCCTCTGGGGGAAAACACTTGCCAACGTGGATCACGGGGAAAACGAAAGCTGGGAACCCGTGGGATCAACATTGTAAGACCACCCATATTAGTGCCTTCTTCCGGCTGATTCAAAGCTTGTAACCGGCCGAGCTGGCCTAGAGGACTCGCAGGTGATACTCGTCACAGACGGTAAATCTTCTATTCGCATACTGTCAGGGCGAGAGGTTTCCCAGAAATGGAGATGAATCAGGACCAAATCCGCGCGGCGCAACGGAAGGCGAACAGGGCACGAGCTCGCGAGAAAGCGGAACTCAAACGGCTAAAGGCTGAACGCAAGCGAAATACCCCACCACCAAATCCGCCGAGGCGCAAGCGCCGCTCCAAGCGTCGTTCCCAGTGGGTTTCGCGATTCGGCAAGCATCCGGGAGGCGGCCCCGCATCCCTCGGATCATCTGGAATATCCGGGAGCACCTGCGGCGCAAAGTTCATCAGTGGCGGGTTACCGGGTCTAGGAAAAAAATCGTGAGCCGCCAGTTAGCTTGTCATTGGAGATGAACGTGAGCGCGCAGGACGCATCAAGAATAGAGCACGTCCTTTTGTGCCGTGATACTTCACCTGCCATTGTTTAACGGCGCCATTAAGATTCAGTGCAAGGACGTCTTCGCCACTCCCACCTGCAACTCCGTCGGAGATAAGTTTCTTCAGATGGTCATCAAAGATTCGGAGTGGCCCCTTTTTTATAGCGCCATGCCCCCAGAGGACGTGTCCATCTTGCACTTGAAATGCTGAGAGCTTCAGCAATTCGGCGCAACGAATGGCGGTAGTCGCGACAGATGTGTCGAATGTGCGAGCGAGTCCAAAGATGGTGGTGATGCTGGGATCTGGACCGCACTTCTCAAGAAAAACGTGACGAGGCATGAGCAATTCGGTTGCTAGCATGTCGCACAAGCGCTCCAGTTCTGCGCCAGTGCGCGGGCAATTCCGCCCGCTCTTTTCGAATATTGCATGCGAGAGTTCATGAGCGATCGTGAAGCGACGGCGAGTAGAAGAGAGGTGAATGGAACAAACGATCGTGAATCCTCCATTCGAGGGACGTAACTCTCCAGAAAAAGGTATTTCCTCGTAAGTTATCGCGGTCACGTTCAGACGTTCGGCCAGTGTCTCAAGAGGCAGGGGTGGGCAGGAAATACCACGAATCGCGTCGGAAGCGACGATCTGCACCGCATCCTCAACCGTCGCTGGATTTCCAGCGAGTGACAGCAGACGCTTGGCCGCGGCGCTCGTCCATTGCTTGTTTTTCTTAGAGGTCACCATTGAGCGTTTTGGACCGCCACCTTTTCCCGCGCTAGTTTGATCATTTGTTGCCAGTACTCGGTACCAGGCTCAGCCCGTCTAGCAACACGCTTCCCGGCGAAAGCTTCCAACCGGCGCTGATGTTCTCGGATGACCTCGACACGAACTGGCAACGACTCCTCTTTTAAGAGTAAGTTCAACGCCGATGATGGAACCAATTTTTGCATCTTCAGTCGATCCCACGCTGCGACCGCGGCGTTGTCGGGTTCGCCCAGCCGAGTCCACAGTTCCTCAGCTTTCTCAAAATCCTGGGCGGCAGACTTCTCTCTCCCCATCGCTGCTCGGTTCTTAGCACGCCTCAAGTAAGCTCGCGCCGCAATCTCCGATCGCTCAGCATCGCCAACGAACTCGTGCTTAAGCACTTCCACATAGCAAACCTCAGCTGCCTCTCGGTCGCGTCTTTCCAACAATTCGCCTTCAAGGATCTTAAGATCCAAGTAGTCTTTGCCGTCATTCTGCGACAGAAGCCGCCCGGCTTTTGCTACACACCCCCAAGCGCTCTTAATGTCCTGAGCAACTAGGTATGTCCTCCCAAGCAAACTGTGACAGTCGCCAATTTCTGGATGGTTGGGCCCGAACTCCTGCGAGAGAGAGAAGCGCGCGATTGCAGTTTCCAACCGCGTCCTGCTCGAATCCAGAAGGTCTCGTTTCTTATCCCGATCGGACGTTCCTTCGGCCATGATTCGGTAGAGACGCCCCACGCATTTGTCGCAATACGCCGTGTTTCGTTCCCAGCCAATATCTTCCCCGAGCTTAAGACTCTTCTCGGCAGCAATTCGCGCCTCTTCCAATCGCCCTATCCGCTGAAGCGCCCAAGACTGCCCGCAGATCAGGGCCTGGGCTTCGCCCTCGACCTCCACACGCCCGCGAGAACGTACTCTTCGTGCAGATGAGATGACGAGTTCAGATACATCAAGAACTAGATGTTTATCTCCCCAAGCCTTCAATGGCTTGTCGATCGTAATGAACATTCGGGCAACCGCGTCCGGGTGCTCACTAGCACAAATTTTCGCGAGGGCAATGGCATTGTGCACTTGTTGGCGACCAGTATCGTGATACCTATGACTGTCGATAAACGACAGGATTGCCTTCAATCCTCTTGCGCAGAGGTCCCCAGAGGCATGTGGCAGTCGAACGGGAAGCGGAGCCAATTTCCAGCTAGTTCCAAGGATCAGAACTGCTCCGCGAGCGTGTTCAACCAGACCGCCAAGGGCTTCCGGCGTTGAGCCGACCGCATTTGCGAGAACTTCTACGGGAAGAGGAACCGGACACTTGTTTAGTAGGAGCAAGGCGTCGCGGATCTCATTCGGCAGTCCTGGGACGTCCACCTCTGGCGTGCTGTTAAGGTGGATTCCGGCGTCGATCGCAGCCTTAATCAAATCGTGCACCCGGAGAGAAGCTCGTAGCGGTATGGCCTCAGCGATGCGGTTGAACAGCATCTCTCTGAGTCGTTTACCGTGCTCCTGACCGGCTAGCACGCGGCAACAGAAATCGATTTGTGCATCCAGAACTTGGTCAGGTAACTGCCATAATTTCATGCGTGCGAGCACTATTTGAGGATCAGGTCCTAGGTCAGACAAGAACCCCTGCGCGTCGCGAATTTCTTCGAGATCGACGAGGGACCTAAATTTCGCGGTGTCGGATCCAACTTCGTGGGCGATGCGTATGAGGTGGCCGAGAGCAATCAGGCGACGATGCGCCCCCTTGCTGTAAACGAGCAGGAATTTGACCCCGTCCTGTCCCCCATGGGTCCGAGACCGCTGCACCCACTGGTCCAAGTCTTCTTTCGTGGGGTTTAGTTTTACCTCAGCGACTTCCCTCGGGCTCTCGAAACCCACATCCCATCGAGTAACCGTCGCTCCATCCAACTCCCGCGGTTCCAAGCCAACCGCGGGATTGCGCGCTGGAAAACTCAAAACCTCCGGGAACAGCTGTACCAGGCGCCAGAGTGCGTAGTCGATCTGATATTTGAGTCCCGCCCCAGTGCTCGGGCCGCCTACTCCGCCGGAAACGATCGGAGCGCGTTTTGACGTTCGTTTTCCACGCGACTCCGACATTCGAGAAACAACCTCCCAGCTTGCACTACTCGCAGCCTGCAGGGATCATTTTAACAGTCAAAAAGAGGTTTTCCCGGTTAGGACAGAAGCGGAGATAGTGGGATCGGAATGCGACTAGAACGCCCTCCAGAGGGACGCACAATTTTTGACTGCACGACGTTACAGCTGGGCTCGAACCACGAAGGTAGGCATTTTGCGCCTTCCCAGTTCGATTTCGCGCTGCGCCAACAGGCGGCGCCGTTCGCAGCTCCTGTCGACCGCCTCCACTAACCTCTGCGTACGAAAACCGCCGATGTAACAATCCTCCCAAACGAAGTCAGCCGCTCGCCATGCGCGCAATTCCCGCTCGCGCGCCGCCATCTTGAGGCGTCGACGTAGATCGTCAGAGATCGCCGTATCCGCAGCGCGCATGCTTGCGACTTCAATTTCACGCCGGGCCATCGTTTCGCGGCGCATAGCGTCTAAGTCGAACTGGTGGAGTTCCAGCGTGCGGAGCCTAATTTTGCGTCGTCGTTGTTCGCTCTCATCAACACGTGTGCACCGTGCGGCAATCTGCCGCGGAACCTTGCGAAAGTGCGACAGGTCGAAGTTCGCGGCCACGTCTGCGCTTCCCTCGTCGCTTTCTTCGGGATCAAGCACGCGATCGGCAAAGCCGTTATCGCACGCTTCCTGCGCCGTCATCCACGTTTCCGCATCCATCATCTCGCCCACTTCGTCCGCGGACAGGACCGTGTGGCGACGGTAGGCGTTGATCATGTTGGCTTTCACCTTGTCCATTGTGTCCGCCATCTTCCGCATATCGTTAGCATCGCCGGCAATCAAAGTGTGGGGATTGTGGATCATGATCATGCCGTTTTCCGCCATCGCGATTTCGCTCGCCGCCATCAGGATCACTCCCGCTATGCTGGCCGCGACCCCGTCAACCTGGGCGGTCACCTTCGCGCCGTGGGTGAGCAGGGAGTTATAAATAGCAATTCCATCGAACACGTTGCCGCCGGGAGAATTCACGCGCAGATGGATTTTCGACACCTTGCCGGCGTCTTTCAGATCCTGGGCAAACGATTTTGCGCTGGTGCCTTCGCCAACCCAATCCTCTCCAATCATGTCGTAGAGCAGAATTTCCAGTTGGTCGGGTGCTGTCGCTGTAATGGTCCAGGGCATTTGCTTCATAGAGGTTTCCTCGCACGTGTGAATTGTGGCCCGGTGCTCCTGCTTTCAGGAAATCGGATTCCGCCCCGATGCGAAAAAACAAACGCCAGCGGACGGAGTTGTGCATCCATCAGCCGGCGTAGAAATTTCGCTGGGGACAATACCTGCGCGCGATTTCGGCGTTTCTGAAGCCGCCTCCGCGTCCTGCGGGACCAAAACCCGCGCCCGAACCGAATCGGGGAACGCGTCAGCTCGCGCCTGCCTTCAACCGTCGTCGGCGGCAAACGCTGGAATCAGCGTATCGCCGGCGGCGCTCAGGGGCAAGGACACAATTGTGCCGAGGTAGAACTCTCCGGTTAAGTAGATCGTCTTCCAAACGTCGCGCAGCGCGCCCTTGGGTTCTTTTGGAGGGCAGGCCATCGCTCTGGAAGCGTCCAGAATCGGATAAGAAAATCGAGAGTGCCCCTGCGAAAAATGCAACAATCCTCGTGGATTGTTGCAAGTTTTTCGCTGGGCACATCCTGTTCAACAAGAAAAGAAAAACGCGACAGCGTTGAGACTGTCGCGTGTTCTCCACGCGGGAATTTGGCAGATTCCGGCCGCGTGGAAATGCCCCTAATTGCCCCTAGGATGCGGTTTTTGTGGGATGCAAGTCGTTGAAAACATGGTGGCCAGGGACGGAGTTGAACCGCCGACGCCAGCCTTTTCAGGGCTACGTTATGCTGTATTTTAAACAACTTAAGTGACTTCAGGTGGCCGCCGAAGTACTTGAGAAGTCGTGAGAGACACGAGAATCGTGGATGGAAATCATGGGTTCAAAACGGCCGGTCTTACAAACATCACGGCAGCCTTTGCCTCAAATTTCCATACGTGTCAATCACTTCGACGAAGCTGGGCCTGCTTGCTAACAAGTTGTCCGTAAAAACGACTACAGCAGTACCGCCCGTGATGTTCTTGGATGAAACATACCGGAGTCCGAGAACCCCACAATCGAAAGCTGCTTGACCCAGAATTTGGGTAGGGGCTATGCCTGAAACCGACTGTGTGTAAGCCCATTCCCCTGTCAGTTCGGCAGTCGTAGTTCCAAGCTGCCTCTGAACAGCGGCATCAGTGAGATCGACGATGTTTGAGAGAACGCCATCCACAGCTACCACGACCCAAGGGGATGTCCTGATTGTTATAGAAGGCCCATGGGGATGGCTGAAGACCGAAACCACCTCATGCAGGGCAGTCACAGGATCGTCAGCCAAGTACAGACTGTTGAAGCCTCCTTTGGGCGTAAACCTGGCTCCGTTTGATGCTGGACCTCCAGGCCACAACGGATGCGGCGAGGTCCCAGCAGGCGCTCCCGGTAGCGGTGCGTTCAGCAAGTGAAAGCCAATTGCTCTTGACCACAGCCCGTGGATCGTAATCCGAGGTAAAGTCGGCAGAACTTTCCTTAATCGATCTGGAGTCTCCATTAACTCGGAACTCCAGCCAACGCATTTTCCAAAAGAGAGGCCACCGCGCTGGCGTGACCTTCGAGAACTACGGAAATGGGAGTGCGGTTGCCCAAATCAAGATGAGGACTATTCAGCCAGGCGAGAACGGTTTCGCGCTTCCCCAACATCTCAGAGAGGATCACCAGAATTCGCTTAATCGTAGCGAGTGACGGCTGGACGGCAGCAGAATCCGGAGTTTTATGTAGTGTTGTGTAGTTCATACCAAGTGCCACAGCGAGTTTAGCGAGCGGGATGGACAAGTAGTTCGCCATCGCGGCCGCATCTAATTGGCCGGTCGGGCCGTGAAGATCGCTTAAAGGTACTTCAATCGAAACTCTGGTCTTCCGCGGTTGCGATTTGAGAGACCCGACACTTTTTACGGAACTTTCGGCTCGGGCACCGGACGGGGCATTTCGAAACCCAAAGTGATGCAAGCATCTCTCAACTCGAAATTGAAGCTCGAGTTTATTGAAAGGCTTCGCTAGAAAGTCTGTTGCCTCAACTGTAAGTGCCTCTTCCAAGATTGTGCCGGATTTCAGCGGTGCGAGGACGAGAATAGGTATCGTCGGCTCGACTTGTCGAAGCATCTTTAGTTCGGCAACGCTGGTGCGGCCAGCCTTAAGGTCATAGATGATCAAGTCTACAAACCGAAGTTTCTCATCGTCTCTCTCAATGTGGCCAGAAAACGTCTGAAGCTTGAACTTGCCTTCCAAGGCGCGCGTAAGGCCTTTCAAGACCTGTTTATCAGTATCTGCAACAGCCACAGTGGGCATATTCCCTCCACCTATAGTCTACCTATAATCCACTCGCAGTATACCAGAATTATGCTGCAAGCATATTCGCTTTTACTTCGCTATTCAGACATCGAGAGAAAGTCTTTACACCATTGTTGGCTCCAAAGAACATGACTGCTGCCGAGCTGCTAGTGCGAATCGTGACTGATCAGTATTGCCGTGATCCGTTTCATCGGTTTCGAGGCAGCAGTAAGATCTCCAGTTTATAGTCGGAGGATGAAACGCGGGAACCGGATCGAAGGCAACGGTAAACCGCCTGGATTCGCTGCGATTGGCGTTTTCTTATTCTTTGGCGCGACGATGGCGGGCCTTGCAGCGATAACTTTGCTCTTGCCAGGAACACCACTCGACCGTGCTTGGATTCTGAATCCGACGGCCCACAAGTCTCTCCCTTCTTTGGGAAGCAAGGTCAGCATTCTTTTCCTGCTCCTCGCTGTCCTCCTCCTCCTGTCGGGAGTCGGATGGTTCCAGCGTCGTCTCTGGGGATGGAGACTTGCCGTCGCTATTATCGCCACACAAGTGCTTGGAGACATCACCAACCTAATGCGGGGAGATTGGCTGCGCGGCGGCACGGGCTTCATAATCGCTAGTGCGCTGTTGCTCTACCTTTTAACGCCACGAGTCAGAGCTGCATTTTCTAGAATGATTGTTTGAATACGAAGGCACGCCTCTCGCGGACGAGCGAGCAGTCGGGGACTTATCGACGCCGCGGTGCTGTCGAATCGAGCTGGCAGCCTGGGGCCGCGCGGCTCGGCTATGAAAATAGCGTTCGCTGTTTGCGAGGGCCGAATAGTTGCGTCCGCGCGACCTCAGAAAGCTCGCCCATCAATTTGGAGGGCAGATTTGCAGCCACCGTTCCGATCCAGGCAGGAAGTCATCATCAACGCGCCTTTGGAAGCGGTGTGGTCGTTCAGCATGGATCTCACGAAGATCCCGGAGTTCCATCCTCGCGTAGTCAAGGTTGATCTTCTTTCTGGCAAGACACTCCGCGAACCAGGTGCCTCATATCAATGTCATCTTTCGGACGAGAAGCACAGGTGCATCGAGAAGGACATCGAAATTGTCCCGCTGCAGAAGATCGTCACTGTGTTGCCGGAGGACACATTCGGT
>DATJNK010000017.1:0-147602 GCA_035508215.1 Verrucomicrobiia bacterium
GACTCGGCGCCGACATGCTCTCGGTAATTGCCTCGGGAAGGCCGCCCGCGCCCCCGGGCGCCGCTCTCGATCTGAAAGACGTAACGCTACTGGCGCCGGTTCCCCGCCCGCCCAAGCTGATCTGCGTAGGTCTGAATTATCGCGACCACGCGCTCGAATCCGGCCTGGCGATTCCGGAAGTGCCCACGATTTTCTGTAAGTTTCCCACCGCGGTCACTGGCCCGAAGCAGCCCATCGTGCTTCCGAAAGCCTCCGCGCGGCCGGACTACGAAGCCGAATTGTGCGTGGTGATCGGCAAGGGCGGGCGCTACATTCCCGCCGAGCGGTGGCAGGAGCACGTCTTCGGCTACACCATTCTGAACGACGTCAGCGCGCGCGATTTCCAGATGGCCACCACCCAGTGGATGATCGGCAAGACCTTCGACACCTTCGCGCCGTTCGGACCCGCCATCGTCACCGCCGACGAAATCCCCGATCCGCACAATCTGCACATCTCCCTGGAGTTGAACGGCCAGGTGATGCAGGATTCCAACACCAGCAATTTGATTTTCAAGATTCCGCAACTGATCGCGCACCTTTCGAGCGTCTTCACCCTGGAACCCGGCGACCTGATCGCTACCGGCACGCCCGCCGGTGTGGGCTTCGCGCGCAAACCACCGGTCTACCTCCATGCCGGCGACGAAGTGCGCATCCGGATCGAGGGGATCGGAGAGCTGGTGAACCCGGTGGCGGCGGAGGCATAGAGGACCGAATGGCCGAATGACGCCTGCCATCCTCTTTGGACACGGCAACCCGATGAATGCCGTGTCGCATAATGGCTACACCGAAGCTTGGCGGCGCATCGGCGGGGGGACGGCCCGGCCCAAGACCGTCTTATCTCCCCGCACTGGTTCGTGCCGGGGACCGGAGTTACCATCAGCACGGGGCCTCGGACGATTCACGATCTCGAAGGCTTTCCGCGAGAGCTTCACCAGGTGCAGTATCCGGCGCCTGGCAACCCCGATATGGCGCGGCGGGCGCAACGGATGCTGGCGCCCATTTCGGTGAATTTGGACGATCAGTGGGGAACGGACCACGGGACCTGGTCGGTGCTGCGGCACGTCTACCCGGATGCCGATATTTCCGGTCGTGCAATGGAGCATCGACGAATCCAAACCGCCGGCCTTCCATTTCGAGATCGGCCGGAAACTCGCTCCGCTGCGGAAGGAGGGTATCCTGGCCGCCGGCACCGGGAACCTGGTTCACGATCTCAACAGCTACGCCTGGGGCAGGCATATGCCTGGGGGCTACGATTGGGCGGTGCGATTTGAAAGCGAAGCCAGACAAAAAATGCTGGCGGGCGAATTCAAACCTCTGCTCCAATACGAGACACCCGGGTGGGAGGCGATGCTCTCCATTCCCACGCCCGATCAACTATCTTCCTTCGTTATATGTCCTGGCCACCATGCAGAGGGGCGAGGAAATTACTTTCCCAGTGGAGGGTACCGACGGCGGATCCATCTCGATGCTGGCCGTGAGCGTGGGTGGAGCGGAAACCGGGGGCTGAGTTTGTCATCCAGATTTGACATTCACCCCCCAATCCCGGTAGGCTAAATATTTTGTACAGGATGAGTTGGAGACGTGTGTCAATGAGTACCGAGTTCCCTTCCAAGAATGGCGTTAAGCGCCAGTGGCATGTGATCGACGCGCAGGACGTGGTGTTGGGCAAACTTGCCAGCAAGGCTGCTATGTTATTGATGGGCAAAAACAAGCCCATCTTCACGCCATTTTTGGACACCGGCGATCACGTGATCGTCATTAATGCCAGCAAAGTCCGGCTGACCGGCCGGAAAGACCAGGATAAAATTTACCGCCATTTCACCGGATATCCGGGCGGGCTGGTGGAGACCAATATTCAGCGGGTGCGCGAGAAACGCCCGACCCGCATGGTGGAAGAAGCCATTCAGGGCATGCTTCCCAAGACCAAGCTGGGCAAGCAGATGTTCCGAAAGCTGAAGGTTTATGCAGGCGACCGGCATCCGCACGCGGCCCAGCAACCGGCCCCTTTGGCCATGAAATAGCGGAGTAAAAGTTTAGTGGCAGCGACGATCGTTCAATATTTGGGTACGGGCCGCCGGAAACGTTCGGTAGCCCGGGTTTTTCTACGGCCCGGCAAGGGCGAAATCCAGGTGAATCACCGTTCCTTCGAGAATTATTTCCCCACCGAGAGCGCGCGGGCCATGGTAAGACAACCGCTGGCCGCAACCGAGACCGTGGATAAGTTTGACATTCTGATTCTCGCGGACGGTGGCGGATGGGCTGGCCAGGCAGGCGCCGCCCGCCTGGGCGTTTCCCGAGCACTGGTGGAGTTCAATTCGGAACTCCGGCCAAAGCTCAAGAAGTTGGGGTATCTGACCCGCGACCCGCGTGCGCACGAGCGAAAGAAGTACGGCCAGAAGGGCGCACGTAAACGGTTCCAGTTCTCCAAACGTTAAAATTTTAGGGGGCCGGGTGTCCGGTTCCCGTAGAGCAGGACGCCTTCTATTCCATCGGCTGGCGCAAATTCCGCTTTGGGCCGCCCGGCGGTGGATTATGAGCGAAGGCTAGGATCGGGAAGTTCGCTTCCCACAAGGACGAGGAGGTAGTTTGCCCGCAATATCCATGAAGGAATTGCTCGAAGCCGGCGTTCACTTCGGGCACCAGACCAAGCGCTGGAATCCGAAGATGAAAGAGTACATCTTCGGCGAACGTAACGGAATTTACATCATCGATTTACAAAAGACCCTCAAGATGTTCAAAGATGCCGCCCGTTTCGTAGGCGAAATGGCGGCCTCAGGGAAGAACGTGCTCTTCGTGGGCACCAAACGCCAGGCGCAGGAGGCCATCGCCGAAGAGGCCACGCGCAGCGGCATGTTCTACGTCAACTCGCGCTGGCTGGGCGGACTGCTCACCAACTGGGTGACGGTGCAGAAATCGGTGAAGCGGCTGAAAGAGCTCGATGACATGGCCACCGATGGCCGCTACGAGTTGCTGCCGAAAAAGGAAGTCATCAAGCTCGAACGCGAGCGCAAGCATCTGCAGGCCAACCTGGCGGGCATCAAGAACATGAGCCGGTTGCCGGATGCGATCTTCGTAATCGATTCGAATAAAGAACAGATCGCGGTGCGCGAAGCGCGCAAGCTCGGCATTCCGGTGGTTGCCGTCGTGGATACGAATTGCGATCCCAGCGAAGTGGATTACGTGATCCCGGGCAACGATGACGCGCTGCGGGCGATCCGGTTGTTTACCTCGAAGATTTCGGAATCCATTGCCGAAGGCGCGCAGCTGATGACCGATAAGCAGGTGGCCGATATGCAGGCTGCTACCGATGAAGCGCAGGCCGCCGAGGCTGCGGTTGCGGACGAATATCGGGCCGAGGAATCGGGCGCGGTCGATGCCGCCGAAGACATCAGCATGGAAGAAGTTTTGGGGCCGGGCACGCACAAGAAGCCGGTGGCGAACGAGGATGCGGACGTGCCTCACGTGGAGAGCCAGACCGTTTAGGGCACGGCTTCAGCCGTGTCGACCGAGTTGCGAGTACCGAGAAAACGGGCAGGGTTTTGAAAGGGCGCGGCTTCAGCCGTGCCGCCCAAGGTCGGAGCAGGAGGGGCTTTTAGCCCCTGAGGTATCGAAAAACCGGGCACGAGAATTCAGACCCGCGCGGGTCATGGTGAGCGGTTCCCGGCGCGGGTTTCCCTTTATTCAGGCACATTTCACAGAACGTTCAGCGAAGGACTATTAAAATGGGTGCGACGACAGTGAATATTTCCGCGGCACAAGTGAAAGAGCTCCGGGAGAAGACCGGGGCTCCGATGATGGACTGCAAGCAGGCCCTGACCGAAGCCAAGGGCGACATGGAGCAGGCGGTCGTGGTTCTGCGCAAAAAGGGAGTTTCGGTGGCGGCGAAGAAGGCGACTCGCATCACCAGCGAAGGATCGGTGGCGAGCTACATTCACGCCGGCGGCAAGATTGGTGTGCTCGTCGAAGTGAACTGCGAGAGCGACTTCGTGGCGCGGACCGAGGATTTCAAGGAACTGATCCACGATGTCGCCATGCACATCGCGGCCAGCGATCCGAAGTACGTCCGCAAAGAGGATGTAACTCCAGCAGATTTCGCACGGGAGAAAGACATCGCCGTTGCGCAGGCCGTTGCCACCGGCAAACCGCAGCACATCGCCGAAAAAATCGCCGCCGGCAAGATGGAAAAATTCTATGAGGAGGTTTGCCTGCTGGAGCAGCCCTTCATCAAGGACCAGACCATTTCGATCGGCCAACTGATCGCATCGAAGATCGGCAAGCTGGGCGAGAACATCGCCGTGCGGCGCTTTGCGCGGTTTAAGGTGGGCGATGCCGGCGAAACCATCGCGATCACCAAACCTACAGAGCCAAAAGCCGAGTAAACTGAAGGCGCCCGAAAGGGCGCCTTTGTTGTAACGGGGTCCACGGTTGTTGCGGGAGGATTCTTGGAACAGGGATTCGCTCCAAGGCTCAGTCGAGTGGCGGCAGGCGTTTGCCTCATGTTGTTGTTAGGCGGCTTGGAGTACGCTTTTCGTGGCTGGAAAATGCTCGCGGTTTCGATCTGGCTTCTAGCGGTCTTTCTGCTGCTCTCAGCTTTTCTTCCCGATAGTCCGGTAGTACGGACGTTTGCTGGGCGTGTTGCGAGATCTCTCGATGTGCTACGCCTGGCAGAATGGCTTGAAGATCGTTTCGGAAATCTCAGAAGATCATGACCACTCCTGTTTTTGGACGCATTTTGCTTAAGCTGTCCGGTGAGGCGCTGGCGGCGAACCAGGGCTTTGGCGTCGAGCAAGCCCGCATCCATGAGATCGCCGGCGAGATCGGCGACGTGCACAAGCTGGGCGTGCAGATCGCGATCGTCGTTGGCGGCGGAAATTTTTTCCGCGGCGTCGCTCAGCAGGCCAAGGACATGGACCGTGTCTCTGCCGATCACATGGGTATGCTGGCGACCGTTATCAATGCCCTCGCGCTGCAGGATGCGCTGGAGAAGCAAGGTGTTTACACGCGGGTGCAATCGGCGATCGAAATGAATCAGGTGGCCGAGCCCTTTATCCGCCGCCGCGCGATTCGGCACCTGGAAAAAGGACGCGTAGTCATCTTTGCTGGTGGCACGGGCAATCCGTATTTCTCGACCGATACCGCCGCCTCGCTGCGTGCCATGGAAATCAAGGCCGATGCGATTCTCAAGGCGACAAAGGTCGATGGCATCTACGACGCCGATCCGATGAAAGTAGACGGGGCGCGAAAATTTAATCAGATTACCTACATGGACGTCCTGAAGCTCGGGCTCAAAGTGATGGACTCTACCGCCATCAGCCTGTGCAAAGACAACAATCTTCCGATCGTGGTCTTCAATCTGAATCACCGTGGAAATATCCGTCGGGTGGTGCTGGGCGAAAAGATCGGGTCGATGGTCTGCGCGTAAAATTGAGCACGGACCGTCGATCACAAAGGGATATGCGTCCTGCCGCGACCCGCGCATTCACCAGCGCGGCCGAGGGATCTCGCGTGCAGTGTGGACGATCCGTGTGAGATGCTTCCGTCCGCCTGAAAACGGCTTCGCTCAGCATGACGCCTGACCTTTCGTTTTGTCTGGGTTTATAATTCGACGTTTTGAGTACGCAGCGCACTGGAGCGGAACTTATGGCGATCATGGCCTCAATTGCTGGACTGAAGGATACGTACGCGCAGTTGAAGACACGCATGGAGAAGGCGGTCGAAGATTTTCGCAAGGCGATGGCAGCGACCCGCACCGGGCGCGCTTCGGTGCACATGCTCGACGGCGTAGTCGTCGAGGCATACGGATCACAGATGCCGCTGAACCAGGTGGCGCAGGTGCACGCGCCGGAAGCCCAGTTGATCACGGTTCAGCCCTTCGATCCATCGCAGCTGGGAGCGATTGAGAAAGCGATTCGCTCCGGCGATCTGGGACTGAATCCCATGAACGACGGAAAGATGATCCGCGTGCCGGTGCCGCCGCTGACGCAGGAACGCCGACAGGATATGGTCAAGCACCTGCACAAGGTGCTGGAAGAGCATCGCACCGCCATTCGAAATATCCGGCGGGACGGCAATGACGCCATCAAGAAGGCGCTCAAGGATAAGAAGATCACCGAAGATGAAGAGAAGCGCTCGCTCGATGAGATTCAGCGGCTGACCGACGACGAGATCAAGAAAATGGAAGAGATGAGCAAGGCCAAGGAAAAGGAAGTGCTGGAGTTGAAATAGAGAGATGGCCAAAGCCCATCAAGCCGCCGCACAACGGTAACCGTGCCATTGGTTACTTCCGTTCGCTTTTCCTTTCGGCTGTAACAAACCCCGCAACACAACTTTGGTAGGGTCGCTGTGTTCGATTCTCGTGAGTCCAAGATTCGCTCTCGCAAGGGATCGGGCTCGGAGGCATTTTTCCTATGAGACGCGCCCTGCTCTTTGCGTTGGTAGTGGCGACCGCAGCGACGATCGGTTGCGGCGGCAGCAACAACGCGACGCTTTCACAGAACAATTCGGGCTCGGTGTTTGTCACCGGCGAAGATGCGCCTTTGTCTTCGGTGGTGGGCTTCCAGCTGACTCTGAATTCGGTGACTCTCAACGGACAGAACAACAACGCGCAGGTGGTGTCGAACACGACGGTGGATTTTGCCCGCCTCATCGGCTTACGTTCGCCCCTGGCTTTCAACTCCGTTGCACCTGATACCTACAGCAGCGTCACCATCACCGTTTCGAATCCGGTGATCACCTATGTCGATATGACGCAGCAGCCGCCGGCCCTGAATACGATCAATGGAACGCTGCCGGCGAGTCCCTATACCGTCACAATCAACTTGCCCACGGCCATGGTCGTAGGCAGCAACGGACTGGCGGGGTTGAGGATGGATCTGGATATCCATCAGTCGGTCGCAGTGAATGGAAATGGACAAGTGACGGGGGCCGTGAATCCGGTGTTCTACGTGAAAGCAACCCGGGCCAGCGATCCGGACGCTCAGGTGACCGATCTCATGGGCGGCTTGGTGTCGGTGAACGCCGGGAACAATTCCTTCGTGCTGCAGGGACCGTATGGGCACCAGTTGACGGTCGACGTCAGCAACTCGACGCAATTCAATACCGGATGGAACATCAACGATATGGCCACGCCGGAATTCGTCGCGGTGCAGGGATCATTCCAGGCGGATGGCAGCCTGCTGGCCAGCGGAGTCGAGGTAGTCACGACGGCGCACTCCTTCGTGTCGGGGCGAGTACTGCAGGTGACGACCGACGGGCAGGGCGATGCGCAGAGCGTGACCATGTGGGTAGGCGAGACCGGCGCAGACATGGTGAGCGATGTGGATACGATCCAGACGTTCAACATTTCTGCCGTGAGCGAATATGATGTCTGTTTCCTCAACGGCCCGTTGACCACCGCGGTGTTCAGCGACACGACGATGGAGGTGGGACAGAGAATCTTCATCGGCGGCAGCTACTCCGGAGGCGTGTTCACACCGCAGATGGTTTCGCTGCGGCTGCAGGGAGTCTACGGGACTTTTGTTCCGAGCAGCGTGGCGATCGCCGACGGGAACGCGGGCAGCTTCCAGCTGACGAACAACGGGCTGGTCGGTTATTCCGCCGGGGGGCCGGTTACGGTCAATACATTCAACCTCACCCTGTTCTACAACATCAGCGGCCTGGGACAGCTGCAGAACACCAGCAGCGCGATTCCGCTGGTGACGCGAGGATTGCTGTTGAAGGATCCCGTGAGCGGGAATCCTGAGCTGTACGCGGGATTCGTCGCGGATCCTCCGCAGTCGAACTGAATCCGTCGAAGCTGGAACACTCGCGGACGGCCTCCGGGCCGTCCGTTTTTTCTTTTGGAGAAACGCGTCGTGCCGCTTTCCACCGGAAGAAGCACCGTATAATCGAACGAGCATGAAGCAGGTCGTGAAAGCCGTGTGTCCGCATGACTGCCCGGACGCGTGCGGGGTGTTGATCACCGTCCAGGACGGGCGGGCGACAAAGATCCAGGGCGATCCGGAACATCCGGTGACCCAGGGTTTTTTGTGCGCCAAAGTGGCGAAATATCTGGACCGGGTTTATTCGCCGGAGCGCGTGCTCTATCCCGCGCGGCGAGTTGCACCGAAGGGGCCCGGTGGGCACCAGGCGCCGACACAGTTCTGGCAGAGGATCTCGTGGAACGAAGCCCTCGACGAGATCGCCGCGCGATTTCGAGCCATCAGCGCGGAATTTGGCAGCGAAGCCATCCTGCCATATTCCTACGGTGGAACCCTGGGCTCGCTCAACGGCGGGTCGATGGACAGGAGATTTTTTCATCGCGTGGGCGCCTCGCAGCTGGATCGGACGATCTGTTCGGCGGCAGGCGAAGCCGGGCTCGAGTCGGTGTATGGGATAAAACTGGGCACCGAGCCCGAGCAATTTCGACATTCGAAATACATCATCGCCTGGGCGGCGAATGTCCACGGAAACAACGTTCACTTATGGCCCTTCATTGCCGAAGCGCGGCGGAATGGGGCGAAGCTGGTAGTGATCGACCCCTACCGGACGCGGACCGCGGCCTGCGCCGACTGGTACTTGCCCATCAATCCGGGTACGGACGCCGCGCTGGCTCTGGGCATGATGCACGTCATCATCGGCGAAAACCTGCATGACGGCGACTACGTGACGAAGCACACCCTGGGATTCGACCCGCTGCGCGAGAAAGTGAAGGAGTATCCGCCGGAGCGAGTCGCACGATGGACAGGAATCTCGGCCGATGACATTCGCAAATTGGCGCGCGAGTACACGACGGTCCGTCCATCGGTGATCCGGCTGAATTACGGCGTCCAGCGTTCGGAGCGCGGCGGAATGGCGACGCGGGTCATCGCCATGCTGCCCTGCATTACCGGCACCTGGAAGGACGTGGGCGGAGGGTTGCAGCTGTCGACCAGCGGAGCCTTCGGGCTGAACGGCGATGCATTGAAGCGCCCGGACCTGATGAAGGTGGCGTTGGGGCGTGAAGCCCGGGTGATCAACATGGTCGAACTGGGCCGGGCGCTCAACCGGCTGGAGGACCCTCCGGTGAAGGGCTTGTTCGTGTACAGCTCAAATCCGGCCGCTGTGTGTCCCAACCACAACGAGGTCATCCGCGGATTGCTGCGGCGCGATCTGTTCACCGTAGTGCACGAGCAGTTTTTCACCGACACGACGGACTATGCCGATATCGTGCTGCCGGCGACGACCTTCTTCGAGCACAAGGACCTGCAAAAGGCGTATGGTCATCATTACCTGCAGGTGTCGAATCAGGCGATCGAGCCGCTCGGCGAATGCCGGTCGAATGTCGAGTTATTCCGCTCGCTCGCGGAGAGGATGGGATTTGAGGAAGGGTGTTTCCGCGAGACCAACGATGAGATGATTGAGGCGGCGCTCGACGCAGAGAATCCGTGGTTGGAAGGCCTGACTCGGGAGCGGCTGGAGCAAGGCCCGGTGCGGTTGAATTTTGCCGCGGATTGCTTATCAGGAAGGGAGCGGCGCCACCCTGTCGCAAAGAGAGCCACAAGCTTGCGGCCACCGCGACAGGCCGTGGAGCCCTTTCTCCCCTTCGCGGAGGGGAACTACCGTACGCCGTCAGGGAGGGCTCTGCTGTATAACGAAGCACTGAAGGCATCGGGTCTGGACCCGGTGGCGGAATTCAGGCCGCCGGAAGAATCGCGGCATGGCAAGGCAAGCGGATTTCCGCTGGAATTGCTGGCGCGCAAGTCAGACAATTTTCTGAACTCCACATTTTCCAATCTGCCGGCGGTCCAGCAGATGGAAGAGACCGGCCTGCTGGAAATCTGCTCGGCCGACGCGGAGCGGCGAGGAATCGCCGATGGCGACAAGGTCCGGGTCTTCAACGAGCGCGGCGAAGTGAAACTGCGGGCGCGGGTCGACGGGAAAGTTCAGCCGGGCGTGGTTTCGGCGCGGCTCAACTGGGTCAAGGCGGCGCCCGGTTTCCAAAGTATTAATGCCCTGACGTCAGAAAAACTTACCGACATGGGCAACTCGGCTACGTTTTATTCCGTCTTGGTTGAGGTGGAGTTAGCCAAGCCATCCCCATGAAGCAACCGCGGGTCTTGCCGGTCGGGTCGGGCCCGGGCACTAAAAGAGTTGCGGCTTGGACGCATTCCGTCACTCTACCGTATAATGACAGTTTTCTTACATCCCAGAGGCTGAGGTCGTAGCGATTCCTTTTCGCTCTCATTCGGAGAACCCTGTTGTGCCCGGACGCGCCTGCGATCCCGTCGGCTACGTGTCATCTCCTTCATTTCTAGCGAGTTGGCTCAGGGCGGGGAACCGCCTGAAGTGGCTCCTGGGAGCATTGATGGCAATGCTGCTGCTGATGGGAACGGTGGCTTGGGCGCAGAGTGATGTCATCTCCGAGATCGACGTCACGGGCAACCGGCGAATTCCGAAAGAAACGATCCTCGCTCACATTTTCACAAAGCCCGGCGACATTTACGATCCGGCGGCTCTGGAGCGAGATTTCAATTCGGTGTGGAATACCGGCTACTTCGAAGATCTCAAGATTCTGAGAGAGCAGACGCCAAAAGGATGGCGGCTCATTTTCCAGGTGAAGGAGCGGCCGACTATCCGGGAGATTAACTATCTCGGATTGAACTCGGTGTCGACCAGCGACGTGCTTGATCGATTCAAGCAGGACAAAGTCGGCCTCAGTGTGGAAAGCCAATATGATCCGACTCGCCTCAAGAAGGCCGAGGTCGCGATCAAAGGGCTGCTGTCTGAGCACGGGCGGCAGTTTGCCACTATCCGCACGGAAGTGCGCCAGATTCCACCGGCCGCGGTGGGAATCACGTTTGCGGTCAAAGAGGGGCCGAAGGTCAAAGTAGGGAAGATCCGGTTCGTGGGCAACCAGCACATCAAGAGCCGGGTGCTGCGGGCCGCGATGAGAAACCTGAGGCCGATCGGGATTCCGCACTCGATTTTCCTGGAAAACATTTTTGCCAAGACCTACGACGCGACCAAGCTAGAAGAAGATACCGAGCGAGTCCGGGCCGAATATCAGGACCGGGGATATTTCAAGGCCGCGGTAAGCGACCCGAAGACGGTGATTCACGACACCGGAAGCAAGGGATTCCGGATTCCGCTGATCCAGCCGGGGCCGGGCAAAGCTGTGGATATCACCATGCCCATCGATGAAGGCGAGAAGTACCGGCTGGGCAAGATCACCTTCAAGGGCAACGAGCACATTACCAACACAGTGGCCCTGCGCAACCTGTTTCCGATCAAAGACGGAGACATCTTCAGCCGGGCGAAGATCGCCAAAGGCATCGACCAGATGCGAAAGGCATACGGCGAGTACGGATACATCAACTACACCGGGGTTCCGAATACGACCTTCGACGACGATAAGAAACTCGCCTACCTGGAAATTGACATCGACGAAGGCAAGCAGTTCTATGTTCGCCGCATTGAATTCCAGGGAAACACGACGACGCGCGACAAGGTGATTCGCCGGGAACTGGCATTGGAGGAGGGAGGCATTTACAACTCCCGCTTGTGGGAATTGAGTTTGGCGCGCCTGAATCAACTCTCGTACTTCGATCAACTCAAGCCGGACGATCCCAACACCACGGATAAGAAGCTGGATGAGAAGAACGGCTACGTCGACCTGACGCTGCACGTGAAGGAGAAGGGAAAGAACGCTATCGGCTTGAATGGCGGCGTTAGCGGGCTGGAAGGAGCTTTCATCGGCCTGAACTACTCGACGAACAACTTTCTGGGGCGCGGCGAGACGTTGCAGGTCCAGGTGAGCCTGGGGAACCTGGCGCGCAGCGCGATGTTTGGCTATACCCAGCCTTACATGTTCGACCGTCCGTTACAGTTCGGCTTCACCGTGTTCGGCAATAAGGTGAATTTCGATCAGGCGCGGCAGCTGTCGATTTTCAGCGGGCAGAGCCTCAACTTGCCAAGTGCGATCCTGCAGAACCTGCAGAATTATTCGCAGTCGAGTGTTGGCTTTACGTCATCGCTGAGCTATCCGCTGCGCCGATCGTACAAGCTACCCAAGCGCCTGGGCATCACCTATTCGTTAGACCGGTCAACGCTGCTGCCATTGAGCACGGCCTCCAAAACACTGTTCGATTTCATTGCGTTCCGGGGCATCTCCGGCCCGAACGCGGTCAATGGAATCATCACCAGCAAGATTTTCCCCAACCTCTCCTTCAACAGTCTGGACAGCGGGATTTCGCCGCACAGCGGCCAGCAGATGACCCTGGGAGCGGAGTTTGCCGGCATCGGCGGGACGGTGAGGTCGATCCGCCCGGTTATTCAGTACAAACGCTTTATCCCGGTTCAGAACCGCCGCAACACGGTGGGTTTTAACATGCAGGCCTCGTACATCAGCGGATTCGGAGGCCTGGTCGCGCCGCCGTTCCAGCGCTTCTACATGGGCGGTGAGTACGACATTCGCGGCTTCGACATCCGCTCGATTTCACCGGTAGCGTTCCTGCCCAGCTCCAACGTCATCACGCTGACGAACCCGGATGGCACGCCGGTCCTGAAGAATCCGTCGAATCCACGCCAAGGAAACTGGACGATTCCAATTCCCGTGGATCAGATTGTGTTTCCCGGCGGCGATCTGAGCGTCTCGACCAACCTGGAATACCGCATCACGATTGCCGGCCCGGTGGCCATCGCTCCGTTCATCGACAGCGGAATCGATGCCATCGCGCGGCGCTCGCAGTTGCAGATTGCCACCGAGCAGTACGACGAAGTGATCAGCACCTTCTTCGGCTGTCCGAAGCTGGACGCGGGATATAACTGCGTAGGAGGCGCGCGGCTGAATCCTCCACCGTCGGACTACCTGCAGGTTCTGAACTCGACCAACTGGAGACCGCGGATGTCGACAGGGCTGGAGCTGCAGATGTTCCTGCCGGTGGTGAATGCCCCGTTCCGGATTTACTGGGCCTATAACCCGGTGCGGCTGGATCAGAATGCGACGCCGCCGATCCCGATTACGCGCGCCATGTTCCCGGCGGGAGCAGCCGGCGACTACACGTATCACCTGGCGGTCAATACCTACGCGCCGGAATTTCTGCTGCGTGAGCCGCGAAAAACGTTCCGCTTTACGGTGGCGACGACGTTCTAGGGCGGAGCGCCGGTTTGACGCAGTTTGGGCAGGACACTATAATGCTGCTGGTTCACGCGACCGAGGAGTTAGTGAGGCGTGAATCGCACGTCCGCATGTGGCGTGCGACGCTGGCAATCTCGTGCGCCTTATTCCGACGGCGGCCGCTACCGCAGCGGAGACCTCAACCAGTGCGGCCCAGCGTAGATTGAGAAGCGATCTGAAAAGCACGAAAATTCACATTCCCAGGAACCGTGTTCCAAGGAGTTCAAGCGATCCAATGAAAAGCAAGTTTTTGCGACTTGTCCTGGCGACTGCGGTGATTTTCACCTTCTCCGCACTAGCTCAAACCAGCAGCGCAGCCACCCCGTCTGATCCCGCGGCCCGCGCCGACACCCCAGCGCCGGCTACCGGCGCAACCATCGGCAGCACTAAGGTGGGCACGATTAATATTCAGGAAGCTATTTTTGGCTGCAACGAGGGCCAGCGCGATATGGAGGCGCTGCAGAAGAAATTCGAGCCCAAGCAGGGTGAGCTGAAGAATCAGAATGATGAACTGGAAACCCTGAAAAAGCAAATGACGACCCAACAGGCCAGCCTGAACGACGATGCCCTGACCCAACTGAAGGCACAGATCGAGGCGAAACAGAAATCTTTCGATCGGGCGGTGCAGGACGCCCAGGATGATTTCGGCACCCAGCGCCAGGAAATCGCAAGCCGGATTCTGAAGAAGATGGCGCCGATGATCGTGAAGTATTCGCAGGACAATGGCTTCAGCGTGATCGTCGATACTTCCAATCCGTGGCCCCAGAGCCCAGTACTGTGGTGGGCCGGCGGCGTCGACATCACCAAGCCGGTCGTGGATGCCTACAACAAGGAGTCTGGAGTCCCGGCGCCTACGCCGGCTGCGAAGCCAGCCACGGGAACCCGGCCTTCGACGGGCACCAAGCCAGCAGCGCCAAAGACCAACGAGCCTCCAAAGTAGACACCTGACGCATCGAGAAAGTTCCCACGGGCCGCGTGAAAGCGCGGCCCTTTTTCTTTTCGCGCCAGGCGTCTGTCGCAAACGTCGGTGGTGTCCATAACAACAAACAGAGATTCACGCGGAGGACGCCATGTTCGCTGACAGCTTGCTGGAAATTTCCTGGGCCCAGCGCTCGCGCCGCGGCTGGACTACTTTGACCTCGTTCGCACTGGAAGCGGGCGTGATCGGCCTCCTGCTTCTTATCCCCTTGCTGAGAACAGTCGGGTTGCCCCTGGTGCATACCGTCTCGACGCCAGTCAGCGCCGGAAGGATTGATGTTGGCTCTGCACCGGTCAGGCCCACGCGGAGCGCGGCGCGGCCCGGAGTGCAAGTGATACCGGTTACGCATGGCCTGATGTTGCCGAGCCACATGCCGACGGCGGTCTATCGCGGAGCAGATGACGCAGGCTCCGTCCCGCAAGACCCTGGCTGCCTGGGATGCGTCGGAGTGGAAGGAATGCCAACCGGTGCGGATGGTCCGGACGGAATTGACTCGATCCTGCGCGGGACGCATCCCATACTTCCGGCAGCTCCGAAGCCAACCACCACCCATGTTTATCGCGTCTCAAGCATGCTCGAAGGCGGCCTGATTCATCGTGTGCAGCCGGTGTATCCGCAGCTCGCTCGGGATGCAAGAGTGCAGGGGCCGGTCGTCCTGTTTGCGGTGATCAGCAAGGAGGGCACCATCGACAAACTGAAGGTGCTCTCCGGGCATCCCATGCTGGTTGCGGCAGCCATCGACGCGGTGCGGCAGTGGCGCTACAAACCGTACATCCTCAACAATGAGCCGATCGAAGTCGAGACCCAGATCACGGTGAATTTCGTTCTCGAAAACTGACCGCGTGGATGCGGGAGTAGCCCGGGCGTAACCTCGGCGCGCGGGCTGCTGCCGCTATAATCGCGAAAGTGGCTACCACAGCAGAACTCCTCAGCCGCGCGGCGACGCGTCCGACCTGGGCGGAAGTGTCGCTCAGCGCCTTGCGGCAGAACTTCCGTACCGTGCAAAAACATGTAGGCAGCGTCACCGTCTGCGCGGTGGTGAAGGCTGACGCCTACGGACACGGCGCGGTCGAGTGTTCGCGAGCGCTTGAAGAAGAGGGCGCGCGCTGGCTGGGAGTGACATCGCTCGACGAGGCGATTCCGCTGCGCGAGGTGGGGGTTCGCGCCAACATCCTGCTCATGACCGGATTCTGGCGCGGCGAGGAGAGCGAAATCGTCCGGCTGCGCCTGACCCCGACAGTGTGGGAACCGTGGCAGATCGAATCGCTCGACAAGGCTGCATCTTCCCTCGGCGTGAAGCAACATCCGGTCCACCTGAAAGTGGACAGCGGGATGGGCCGCCTGGGCGTTTCTCTGGATCACCTGCCACAACTCCTCGGCACGCTGGAGAAGAGCAAGCATCTGTTCCTGCAGGGACTCTCGACGCACCTGGCCGCCTCGGAAGTCATGGACGCCCCCTCCGTTTCCGAACAGGAGCACCGCTTTCAGCAAGCCAGGCAGATCATCAAGGATGTGGGCATGAGGCCGTCGCTGATTCACATGGCGAACACCGGCGCGGTGATTTCGCGGCGCGAGACCTGGCATACCATGGTGCGTCCAGGCGTGTCGCTGTATGGCTATTATTTGCCCTTCCAGCGCGCCGGGAGGGAAGTGAGTGGAGGAACGCTGCGTCTCCAGGTGAAGCCGATTTTGACCTGGAAGACACGAATTCTATCGCTGCGGGATTTTGGCGGGAATCAGCCGCTGGGGTACAACGGAACCTACGTGACAAAGGCTCCGGCGCACGTGGCGGTGCTGCCGGTTGGCTATGCCGACGGCTACAACCGGCAACTTTCGAACCGCGGCCGGGTCATCGTGCGCGAGCACTATGCTCCGATTCTGGGAAGCATCTCGATGGATCTGACCCTGGTGGACGTGACGGGAATTCCGGGAGTCTCGGTCGGAGACGAGGTGATCCTGCTGGGTACCTGCGAGGGAATGAGCGTCGACGCTCTGGAACATGCGCGACTGGCCAACAGTTCGCCCTACGAGATCCTCTGCAATATTTCGAAGCGCGTGCCGCGAAGATACTCGAACTAGACCTGGACGACGGATCTCAGGCCGCAGCCTCGAACCTCAATCTTCCGGTTTCAGCGCTTGCTTTCGCCCGTTGACTGCAGGTTTGTGAATTCCCGCCGTCTGGACCGCTAAACTATAGGGTTCAATATGCCTTCCCGCTACGCACAATGGATGTATGACTGGGAGCACCGTCTCACTTCGGTGGACGACAATCGCGTGGTGCGTCCGCTGGACTGGGGCGTCGAGTGGGCGCGAGATTGGCCCTGCCGCAACGGAGTGCGCCCGGGGACCGCAGTCGAGGACCCGGAGAAGTTCTTCCTGGATTACAACCGGAGGATTCTGGCGGCCAGCGACGAGTTTTATTCGTACTTGCGGCCTACCGACTATCGTCTGGAACGGCGCGAGGTACAGGTGTTTTCGACGCGTGCTGTTCCGGATCCGAGGCTCGAAGCCAAGGTAAAGGAAACGTTTGCCCAATTTCTGCGGTTCACCTCACCGGTAAAGACGCAGTATCCGGGAAACAATCTCGTGAATGCGCTCTGGTTCCCGGGGCAGGGTCGTCGGGCGCTTGTTTTATTGCCGCACTGGAACTCCGATGCGATCGCCTATACCAGCCTGTGCCGGGTGATGAACATGCTGGGCATAGCCGTGCTGCGGCTCAGTATGCCGTATCACGACATTCGCATGCCGGCCGAGATCGGACGCGCCGACTACGCTGTCTCGTCGAACATCGGGCGCACGCTCGACGCCGCTCGGCAGGGCGTCATTGACGTGCGTTGCTGCCTGGATTGGCTCGAACAGCAAGGCTACACGAATCTTGGAATTGTCGGCACGAGCCTGGGCTCTTGCTATGCATTTCTGGCGGCGGCGCACGATCCGCGGATTCGCGTGGCGGCGTTCAACCACGCTTCGACATACTTTGCCGACGTGGTCTGGCATGGGCAATCGACGCGGCATATCCGTCAGGGAATTGAATCGAAGATCGGTCTGGAGGAGCTGCGAAAAGCGTGGTTGGCGATCAGTCCGATGTCGTACTTCGAGCAATTCTCGCGCTGGCCCAAGAAATCGCTGATTGTCTATGCCAAATACGACCTGACCTTTCTGCCGGAGTTTTCGCAGCAAGTGGTTGCAGAGTTTGCGCGTCACGGGCTGGATCACAAAGTAGCCGTGCTCCCCTGCGGTCACTACACCACCGGCGAAACTCCCTACAAATATATGGACGGATGGCAACTCGTCTCATTTCTGCGGACGGCGTTCTGAACCTCGCTTTTCTCACGACGCACGCACCGAGGCAACGAGAGGATTGAGTGTGTTGCCCTATATATTGATTCGCACGGTTAGAATGGTGCGATGGAATTCGAGCAGCGGCGAGGCGATTATCAGATCAGCACCGATCCGGCCCGGCTCGATCTGGATGTGATCCATGAGTTTCTGACGAATTCTTACTGGGCGAAGGGGATTTCGCGGAAAACGGTCGAGCGATCGATCAAGCATTCTTTATGCTTTGGGATTTATGATGAAGCGGGAGAGAAATTCCCACTTCTCGCAAACGCGGCGAGAAATGGGGCACCCCAGGCACCGCAGGTGGGCTTCGCCCGGGTCATCAGCGACTTTGCGACCATCGCTTATCTCGGCGACGTGTTCGTGCTGGAATCGCACCGCGGGCGGGGGCTGAGCAAGTGGCTGATGGAATGCATCCTTCAGCATCCGGCGCTGCAGGGATTGCGCCGATGGATTCTGCTGACGCGAGACGCGCACGGGCTTTATTCGCAATTCGGATTTACGCCGGTGAAGGCGGCTGAGCGTTATATGGAGTTGCACCAGCCTGAGATATACGAGAAGGAGCGCGAGGTTGAGAAAACGACATGAAAAACGCTGATCGCATGTATCGCCCGCTGCACGAAACCGATCCCCAGATCGCCGCCGCGATTGACAATGAGACTCGGCGCCAGCACGAAGGCCTGGAGCTGATTGCGTCTGAGAACTTCGTCAGCGAGGCGGTTCTGGAAGCCGCAGGTTCGGTGTTTACCAATAAATATGCCGAAGGATATCCCGGCAAGCGCTACTACGGCGGCTGCGAGTTTACCGATGTCGTGGAAAATCTGGCGCGCGACCGCGTCAAGCAATTGTTCGGAGCCGAACATGCGAACGTGCAGCCCCACGCCGGATCGCAGGCGAACATGGCGGCGTACGCCGCGGTACTGCAGCCGGGCGACACGATTCTAGGCTTGAATCTCGCCCACGGCGGGCACCTGACTCACGGGCATCATCTGAATTTTTCCGGGAAAACCTACAAGATCGTCCCTTATGGCGTGACGAAGGAAACCGAGACGATCGATTACGACGAACTGGAGAAGCTGGCTGAACGCGAGCGGCCCAAGCTGATTATTGGCGGGGGCAGCGCCTATCCGCGCATCATCGATTTCGCCCGCATGCGGGAGATCGCGGACAAGGTGGGCGCGCTCTATCTCGTCGATATGGCCCATTTCGCGGGATTAGTCGCGGGAGGGGCCCATCCTTCGCCGGTGCCGCACGCGCAGATCGTGACTTCTACAACGCACAAGACGCTGCGCGGTCCCAGGTCTGGCATGATTCTTTCCAAGGCCGAATTTGCTTTGGCCATCGACAAGACAGTGTTTCCGGGCATGCAGGGCGGACCGCTGGTTCACATCATGGCCGCCAAGGCGGTCTGTTTCCGGGAAGCGATGCAGCCCGAATTCCGGGATTACGCGCGGCAGGTCGTCGCCAATGCCAAAGTGCTGGCACAAACACTGGCGGACGAAGGGTTCCGCATCATCTCCGGGGGCACTGATACGCACCTGATGCTAGTCGACGTTTTCTCGAAGGGAATGCTGGGAAGTGAAGCCGAAAAAGCCCTGGGCGAGGCGGGCATCACTGTCAACAAGAATGCGATTCCGTTCGATACAAACCCTCCCCTGAAGCCGAGCGGCATTCGAATCGGCACTCCAGCGCTGACCACGCGCGGCATGAAAGAAGAGGAAATGCGCCAGATCGGGCGGTGGATCGCCGAAGCGCTGCTGCATCGGCAGGATGCGAGCGTCCTCAACAAAATCCGCACACAGGTTCTCGACTTGTGCGAGGCATTTCCGCTGTATGCGGGGCGGCGCGCGAAGGCGCAGGCAGAGGTCAGGGCCTAGCGCAGATTCTCCGCCAGCCTAGCCGAAGCGTGCGCTCTGTGGTTAAATGCCATCGGTGAAGATCGCCATCGACATCCGGCGGATGACTGAGTTCGGCGTCGGCACGTACATCCGCAATGTAGTTCGCACCCTGGGTCGAATCGACCACCAGAACCAATATCAGCTGATCGGGGATCCGGCTAAGGTTCAGGAAATCGGAGCGCTGCCCGCCAACTTTCAGACCATCCCGCTGACGTCGCCCGAGCGTTCCGTGGAGGGCTACCGGGAGTTTCGTGCTGCGCTGAAACGCCTGGATTGCGACCTCGTCCACGTGCCGAACTTGTTTTCCGTTCCTCGCGCCCTGCCTTGCCCCTACGTGATGACGGTGCACGACATGTTGGAGCACATGTCACGGTCGCCGGAACGGAGCGGGTTGTGGCGGTCTCTCTATTTCCAGTTGACCAGGCGAGTGCTTCGCGGGGCAGAGCGAATCTTCGCCGTATCGAATTTCACCAAGTCAGAAATCGCGAAGCTCTTCGGAATCCCTGCAGACCGGATTGAAGTGGTCTACAACGCGATTGACGAGCGTTTTCTCCACGGGCATGCCACCGCCGCGGATCGCGAACTGATTGCGAAGCGTTATCAGGTCACGTATCCGTTCTTGCTCTATGCGGGAAGGATCAGCCCGCACAAAAACGTGGTGCGCATGATCGAAGCATTTTCTGCGCTGAAGACGGAGCTGGAACGAGAGCAGGCTTATCCCGATTTGAAGCTCATCATTATTGGTGACGATCTGTCGGGCAATCCAGACCTGCGCCGGACGGTCGTCCGCAGCGGGGTGCAGAATGACGTCCGCTTCCTCGGATTCGTTCCGATCGAGGTGTTGCGGATTTTCTATGATGAGGCAAAGGTATTCGTGTTCCCCTCGTTGTACGAAGGATTCGGGCTGCCTCCGCTGGAGGCGATGGCGCACGGGACGCCGGTGGTGACGTCAAATGTTTCGTCTCTTCCCGAAGTGGTGGGCAAGGCGGCGGTGCTGGTCAATCCCGAGAACGTTTTTGAGATCATGCACGCGCTGCACCGCGTCCTGACCGATGCAGCACTTCGCGCAAAACTCAAAGACCGCGGCTGCCAGCAGGTCTCACGGTTCTCGTGGGAGACCTCGGTGACACGGATTCTTGGAGCGTATGGCGAGGTTGTGAGGGACCATCATGCCGGCGAACTACGCGCCGCTGGCTGAGCCCGCCGCTCACTTCAACAGCGGCTGTCCTGGCGACGCGACGGAAAGCTTGTGCAGCTTGGCCGTGAGTCGAGCGCGATCGGCATCGGTCTTGGCTGCGGCGAGGCGTTTGCGGAGCTGGACAATTTTTTCCTTCCGAGTACGGCGCCGGCGAATCTCACGCCGGCGGCTGGGAGCAGACATAGAGTTCTCCTCACAAAGTAAAGTGTTGGCAGTCCAGCGGAGAACATTGTTGCGCCTCCGCTGGCTGATAACGCAACTGAGTTATTCAATCGGACATCCTGGGAACTTGTCAACGCCGCCGATCCCCTTCGCGGCTCAAGCCCGAAGTAAGCCTTGATAGATGGCCATGCCCACGACGGCATCGACGCCAATGGCATCGAGAGCGGCGACTTCTTCCTGGCTGCGTATGCCTCCGGCGACGATGAGTTGCCGCGCGGTCACGGCGCGCAGGCGGCGGACCACGTCGATCGGGATTCCCTGCAGCGAGCCTTCCGTGTCGATGTGAGTATACAGAAACGCGCTGCAATAAGGCTCGAGGCTGCGGATCAGTTCTGCAGCCGTGATCGCTGTGGTTTCGCGCCAGCCTTTGATTGCGACGAGTCCTCCGAGGCAATCGGCAGCGAAGACAAGCTTCTCGGGCGTAAGCCGGGAGGCGAACTCTCGGGCGAATGAGAGGTTGATTGCGCCTTGCGAAATGAGGGAGGAGCCGAGAATGACCCGTCGGGCTCCGAGGTCGAGCATTGCCTGGGCGGCCTCGATCGAACGGATGCCGCCGCCGACCTGGCAAGGAAGCTGGCGGGCGAACTTGCGGACGAGATCCCGGTTGTCGCCCGATCCGATTGCGGCATCGAGATCGATCAGTTGAACCAGAGGATAATTGGAGAAGCGATCGACCCACTCCTGAAAGTTGTCGAACTCGAGAGCCTTCCGGCGACCCTGGACGAGTTGCACAATCTTCCCACCCATCAGGTCAATCGAGGGAATCAGCATGGCCACCTCATGGGGATCTGCTGCGCGGCGAGGTGCCGCTTCAGATCGGCGATGCGGCTGAAACCGTAATGAAAGATCGATGCGGCCAGCGCCGCATCAGCATGCCCATCCCGAAAGACTTCCACGAAATGTCCGGCGCCGCCCGCCCCGCCCGAGGCTATCACCGGAATTCGCACTGCATTCGCGACCGCGGAAGTAAGCTCGCAATCGAAGCCCGAAGCAGTACCATCGCGGTCCATGGACGTAAGAAGGATTTCGCCGCTGCCGCGGGATTCGGCCTCCAGAGCCCATTCGACAGCATCGCGGCCGGAAGGATTTCGCCCGCCGTGGGTGAAGGCTTCCCACTTCCTGCAATTGGCATCCCGCCGGGCATCGATTGCCACTACGACCGCCTGAGATCCAAACCGTTCGGCGATCGTCGTGATCAAGGAAGGGTCGGCGAGCGCGGCGGAGTTGATGCTGATCTTATCGGCTCCGGCGGAAAAAACGGCGGCAGCGTCGTCGAGCGTGCGGATGCCGCCACCCACGGTGAAAGGGATAAACAGTTGAGCGGCGGCGCGGCGGACGGTGTCGAGCAAGGTAGTCCGCCGCTGGTGTGCGGCGGAAATGTCGAGCAGGACGATTTCGTCCGCGCCGGAGTCCGCGTGAGCTTTTGCCAGTTCCGCAGGATCGCCGGCGTCGCGGAGGCCGACAAACCGTACGCCCTTGACGACGCGCCCGGCATCGACGTCGAGGCAAGCGATGATGCGTTTCGTAAGCATGTCAGAAAGCACAAAAATTGCGCAGCAACGTCAGACCGACCTCTCCTGATTTTTCCGGATGAAACTGCACGCCGAACAGCAGGTCGCGTTCGACAGCGGCGGAGAACCGGCCGCCGTATTCGCAGCCAGCTGAGGTCGCCGCAAGCAAAGGCGCACGGAAGGAATGCGTGAAATAGACGAAGGACGACGTCGGGATGCCCCGAAACAGGCGTGACGCCGCGTTGATCTCAAGCTGGTTCCAGCCAACGTGCGGCGATTTCACGCTGCTTGGGAAGCGGTCGCATTCTCCACGAAATACTCCGAGCCCCGGCGTGCCGGGCGCTTCGCTGCTGCCCTCGAACATCCATTGCATGCCGACGCAGATTCCGAGAAACGGGATATCGCGAGCAATCGCGGCGCCGATGGCATCACGCAGGCCTGACTGCCCGAGGCTTTGTGTCGACGCAAAGTGGCCGACGCCCGGGAGAATGATCTTCGTAGACTTGGTTACGTCTGCCGGATTTGAGGTGATCGCACATTCGTGGCCGAGCCGCTCGATCGCTTTCCTGACGGAAACAAGGTTGCCCGCGCCATAATCGACAATAGCGATCATTACAGCACTCCTTTCGTGCTGGGCAACAAGCCAACCATTTGAGGGTCACGCCAGCAAGCCGCGCGCAGCGAGCGGGCAAACGCCTTGAACAAGGCTTCGATCTTGTGATGGTTCGACCGGCCATAGAGAACCCGGGCATGCACGTTCGCTTTCGCGCCGCGGGCGAAGCCCTCAAAGAAATCGTAGACGAGCTCCGATTGCAGATCGCCGACAAGGCGAGTCTTAACTTTGGTGTCGACGACACAGGCCGCGCGACCGCAGAAATCCACGGCGGCCATAGCCATGGTCTCATCCATCGGCATGAGGAAGTATCCAGCCCGCAGGATCCCGCGCTTGCTGGCCAGAGCTTTCTCGAACGCCTGGCCGAGAACGATGCCGACGTCTTCGACGGTATGATGCTGATCGACGTCGAGATCGCCCCGGGCCTTGAGTTTCAGGTCGAAGCCGCCATGATGCGCGAACAGCTCGAGCATGTGGTCAAAAAAGCGGATGCCCGTCGAGACCTGGTAGCGGCCACGCCCTTCGATGGCAAGCGAGGCGTGGATCTGAGTTTCCTTGCTGATGCGTTTGATCACTCCCTTCCTCATGGCCGGCCCGCTCCCTGTGGTTGGGATCGCGAAATGCCGAGTTCGTCAAATGTCTCCTGCAGCGCGGAAAGAAGCCGGTCGGTGTCCTCGCCGGTGCCGAGCGTGACCCGCACACATCCTTCGCAGCCAAGGTCGTTCGTTCGGTTGCGAACCAGGATTCCTCGTCGGTGCATCCGTTCTACAAAGGCTCCGGCGGCCTGTGCTGATCCGACTCGAAAGAGAATGAAATTCGCCTGGCTCGGCCAATATGCAACACCGTTTGATTGGAGGGCGCGTTCCAGACGAGTTCGCGAATCCAGAACTTCATCGACGTACCGGCAGACGTAGTCCCGATCGGCGAGAGCTGCTGGAAGGCAGGCAAGGGCGACACCATTCACGTTGTACGGAGAACTCACGCGGCGCAGCGTCAGCATCTGTTCAAGCGGACCAACCAGGGCGCCAATGCGCAGGCCGGCGAGGCCGTACACTTTCGAGAAGGTCCGGGCGACGAACAGGTTGGTCGAGTTCTGGCACTCTCCGATTAAGGTCTGGCCGTAGAACTCAAAGTAGGCTTCATCGACGAGGACGGCGGCCGACTGAGCCGAGTGCGCGATCCTCAACAAGTCGGATTGCGACGCGACAGTGCCTGTCGGATTGTTCGGGTTGGCAATCGCGATCAGCCTGGTGCGCGGCGTGATCTGGCGGCGGAGTTCTTCAACCGGAAACCTAAAATTATCTTCTGCCGGAATGCCGACAACGTGCGCCCCCGCAGCCATGACGTAGATGCGATACATCGAATATGTAGGCTCTACGATAAGCGCTTCGTCGCCAGGGTCGAGATAGGTCTGGCACAGGAGATGAATGGCTTCGTCGACTCCATTCGTCAGCAAAAGTTGGGCCGGGGTGACATTCAGGAAGCCGGCCACCTGGGCTTCCGTCGGAGCGCGTTCGGGATAGCGGGCGAGATCCTCGCCGCTGAGCGCTCGCAGACACTCAAGAACGCACGGTGAGCAGCCTGTCGTGTTTTCGTTGAAATCCAGACGCAGGCCATCGCGTCCGGCAAGCGGTGGATGGTATGACGGCAGAGTGCGGAGCGCCGGCCTTGCGCTAAGCATGATTCCACCTCACATCGACGGATCGCGCATGCGCCTTCAATCCTTCGGTTTCAGCGAGACAGGAAACCGCAGGCCCGATGCGGCGCAATCCAGCGGGAGAAAGCTCCTGCACGGTGATGAGCTTGAGGAAATCGAACACGCTGAGACCTCCGCGGAATCGCGCCTGCCCGGCCGTCGGGAGCACATGGTTCGGACCGGAGGCGTAATCCCCAGCCGCTTGTGGAGAGTAATCCCCCACGAAAACCGAACCGGCGTTGTGAATGAACGGCAGATCCTCGCGATCGACGGTAATGTGCTCGGGAGCGAGTTGATTTGCCCAATCCCGCGCCTGTTTTCGCGAAGACGCGACGAAGATTGCTCCGTTCCGCCGGAGCGATACCTTGGCGATAGCGTTGTCGTCAGAGAACCGCTCCAGCCGGTGGGCTACCGACTGCGCGAGTCGACGCGAGGTCGTGATGAACACGGCTAACGCATCGGGGTCGTGCTCCGCCTGGGAAACCAGATCGGCGGCGATGAACTCAGCCGTACCGGAATGGCTGAGAACGACTGCTTCGGTTGGACCAGCCAGAAAATCAATGGCGCAATCGAAGGCGACGAGTTTCTTGGCCACGGTGACGTAGACATTGCCCGGGCCAACAATCTTATCGACGCGAGGGATACAGGCGGTGCCGTACGCCAAGGCTGCGATCGCCTGAGCTCCACCAACGCGGTAAACCTCGGTCACGCCTAGCATCCCGGCTGCGCCCAGAACCTCCCGCGACGGTTTCGGTGACATGACGCGGATGTTCTTTACACCGGCGACCTGGGCCGGGATGACCGTCATCAGCATGGTTGACAGCAGGGGATAGCGGCCGCCCGGAACATAGCAGCCGACCGAATCGAGCGGACGAACCAGCTGTCCAAGAGAAATGCCGTCGCGACTACGTTTCCACGAGATCGGCTTCTGGCATTGGCAGAAACGGCGGATATTTGAAGCGGCCCGCCGCAATGCTTTGCGCAACGGAGGCGCAAGAGACTGCGATGCGTTCGCTAGTTCTGCAAGCGGCACCTGAAGAGGCTGCGCCGGCTGCAAACCATCCCAACGCTCGGCGTATCGTCGGAGCGCGCGATCGCCGCTGCGGCGAACGTCATTTACGATCTTGCCCACCTGGCGCTCCAGTTTGGCCAGACGCATGCCGCGCGCAGCGATCCGATCGATCATCGCGGCCGCTAGCTTGCCGGAGAGAATCCGCATCACAGCACCACCTTGTTCAGCGGATATTCGACGATGCCTTCGGCCTGAGCCTGCTTGAGCCGCGGGATGACGCTCCAGGCGGCTGACTCGTCAATCACCGTGTTCACAGCGAGCCAGTCTTCGTCGCTGAGGTGCGAAATCGTCGGTTTCTGCAACGCCGGAAGCACGGCGAGCACTCCGGCCAAATTCTCCCTGCGAACGTTGAGCATCAACCCGACGCGGTCCTGTGCTTCCATGGCTCCGCGGAGCATGAGGGCGAGGTTGTCGATTTTTCTCCGCTTGCCGGCGTCGGTGTACGAGCTTTTGTTTGCAATCAACTGCGTGTTCGATTCGAGCACCGTCTCGAGAATGCGAAGCCGGTTGGCCTTCAGGGAACTCCCGGTCTCGGTGACTTCGACGATGGCATCGGCCAGCATCGGTGGCTTGACTTCGGTCGCGCCCCAGGAGAATTCGACTTTCACCTCCACACCCTTGTTCGCGAAGTAATTGCGGGTGACATTGACGAGTTCGGTGGCGATGATGCGTTGTGAAAGATCCTCAGCGCGGCGATAAGGTGAATCATCGGGAACAGCCAGCACCCACCGGACTTTGCCGCGGCTCTGCTTCGCGTAAATCAGATCGGTGACGGTGACGACTTCGAGGCCGCTCTCGATGACCCAGTCCAGCCCGGTCAAGCCGGCATCGATTGCCCCATGCTCGACGTAGCGAGCCATTTCCTGGGCCCGGATGAGCATGCAGTCGATCTCCGGATCCGCTGTGCTGGCGAAATACGAGCGGCCGCTGGTGTAGGCGGGAAGGCCGGCGCGGGCAAACAACTGCAGAGTCGCCTCCTGCAGGCTGCCTTTTGGAATTCCGATGCGAAGCTTCATCGGGGCCCCTTTCCCGCAGGCATTTCCGCAGGGTCGACACCGAGAGGGACGGATTCGGTAAAGCAGGAGCGAGTCCCCCGGTGGCAAACGACGCCAGCGCCCTCGACTTCAACCCGCAGCAGCAGCGTGTCGCGATCGCAGTCAGTGAGGGCGGACACGACCCGCAGGCGGTTGCCGGAGCTTTCGCCCTTCGTCCAGAGCTCGTTTCGCGTGCGGCTGTAGAACGTCACGTAGCCTTCGTGCCGAGTTCGGGCGAGAGCATCGGCATTCATGAAGCCAACCATCAGGACTTCGCTGTCGCCAGCGTCCTGGACCACCGCCGGGAGAAGTCCTCCCATCTTGTTGAAGTCGAGTGTGGCGAACTCAATTTCCTTATTCATTACGAACTTCCCCTTCATTCGTTGTCTTCCATGAAAAGTGAGCTGTTAAAAACAGAAAGCCCGCTGAGCGAATTCGCGTCAGCGGGCCAAAGTCTCTTGGTGCAGGTTATCTCAGCTATGCACCCCCGCCGTCACGCGATGCGCGTGGTGATGGTGATGGCGGTGATGGGAGCGAGACGACATCTCTAATTCAGAGTATGTGCCACGATTTCTAAGGTCAAGCAGTTTGAGTCGAGACAGGAATCGATAATTTGCATGAATGGCATCTGAAATTCAGATCGGATCGAGCGGCCACTTGCGGTGGACCTTTCCTTCTGATGTCGCCCGGAGCCTCGCGAGGGACCTGGATTCGGAATGTGGCAGCCGGACCTGTAAGTTGAGGCGAACTTGCAGGCGTGAGCGAAGCGGGAGCCTGCAGCCGAAATCCCGAGCAAAGCGAGGGACCTGGATCCAGAATGTTGGCAGCCGGACCTGTAAGCCGAATTCTGTCCGTCCCGGCAAGCCGGGACGGGACGGCCATTCCTCTGGGCCGTGCATTGCTGCGCGGCTCTAGCGACCTACCCGGAGGTTTGACGCACCGAGCCAGCACGTCCCCGCCCATTCCGTAGGTCCACGTCCCGACTTCGACGCGACCCACCGAATGGACGGGGTTCCTCCCTATTTGGTCTTGCTCCGTGTGGGGTTTGCCGTGCCCGCGGCATCGCTGTCGCGGCGGTGCGCTCTTACCGCACCTTTTCACCCTTACCTCGCCCATTCTCGACAGAGCCCGGGCGTTGCTTGTGGGCTCCGGCCAGAATGGGCGGGGCGGTATGTTTTCTGTGGCACTTTCCGTCCGTCCGGCTTGAACCGGACGTCCCGGACGTTATCCGGCACACTGCTCTGCGGAGTTCGGACTTTCCTCCCCGCCCATCCTCGCAACCCCGTGGCTTTGACAGGGTGCTTGCCACTCGCGTATCCGAGTGCAAGCACGTCTGCGGGATCGCCAGAATGGGCGGGGCGGCCGTCCGGTCCGGCTGCCTACCCGTCAATTATATTCGAAGCGCGGCCGGCGGCCGGCGGAATCCGGGAAGCGGTCTAGATCGCATCTTCCCATCGACCCCCATCCTTCAGATTCGGTTCTCCATCCTGCCGAACAACTACCGCCGGGGCGCCACGGCAGGGGCCGTTCCGGGCTGCTACACTTATCTGTTCGCGGCATGCGAATCGCTGACTGAACTGCCCATGAACATCGCCGAATCCATCCGCATCGCGCTGCGGTCGCTGTGGGCGAACAAGCTCCGCTCGGTACTCACGCTGTTGGGAGTCGTCATCGGCGTGGCGGCCGTGATCGCGGTCGTGACGTTCGTCTCCGGCATCAACGACTACGTTGCCAAAAAGATCTTCAACCTTGGCGCGGACGTTTTCATTGTGTCGAAAATGTCTCCGGTGGAAACGAATGTGGATCATTTTCTCGAAGCAGAGAAACGGAAGAACCTGGACCTTGACGATTACCAGGCCGTGCTCGCGGCCTGCCGCCATTGCGACTATGTCGGCGCCCTTATCAACACCTCGGGGAAGGTGAAGCACAACGAGCAGTCGATCAGCGACACTAATATTCAAGGCATCACACCCTCCGTCGCCACCATCGTGGATACAGACCTGACCTATGGCCGCATGGTCAACGAGACCGACCTGAACAATCACCTGCAGGTCGCGGTAGTGGGAACGGACATTGTCGATCAACTTCTGGGCGGAACGGATCCTCTGGGCCAGGAGATTCGAATCGATGGCTGGACGTACCGGGTGATCGGTGTGGGCAAGAAGAAAGGCAAGACGCTGGGACAAAGCGCAGACAACTATGTTCTCATCCCGATTACCGTGTACCTGAAGGAGTATGGCGCTCACAAAAACAGCATCGGGATCTGGGGCAAGGCAACGGCCACGGGTGCTCCGCTGAACGAAGCGATCGATGAAGCCAGGGCCGGGTTGCGGGTGCATCGCCACGACCGCCCCGGCGCGGACGATAGTTTTGAAATCGAGACCAATGAAAGCCTGCTGGGAATCTGGTCAGGATTGAGCAACACCTTCTTTATGGCGACAATCGGCATCGCCGCCGTGTCGCTTGTGGTCGGCGGCATTGTGATCATGAACATCATGCTGGTCTCGGTGACCGAGCGGACGCGCGAGATCGGCATTCGCAAGGCTCTCGGAGCCAGGCGGGATGACGTGCTCCTGCAATTCTTGATCGAGGCGCTGGTTCTTGCCTTGGTGGGCGGCATGCTCGGCGTCTTGTCCGGCGTGGGTTTTGCCGAAGTGGTGACCGCGATTATCGGGATGCCGTCGTCGATCAAGCTCTGGGCTGTCGCTGCCGGACTATTCGTCGCCGCCAGCGTGGGAGTGTTTTTTGGCGTTTATCCCGCGCGCAAGGCCGCCCGGCTGGATCCGATTGCCGCGCTGCGTTTTGAGATGTAACGAGCTTGTTGAATATCGATCTTCGATGATGCGTAAAAGCGAGTTCGGCGAAATTGTCCAGATGGCGACGGACACGATCCGGAGCAACAAGCTGCGTTCGGGCCTCACCGTGCTTGGAATTGTGATTGGAGTCGCGGTGGTCATCGGGGTCTCGTCGATCGGCCATGGCCTCGACGATAATGTGCGCGACCTGGTGGCCAGCATCGGATCGAACGTGATCTTCGTGTTTCACCTGGACTTCTTCACCTTTGGCCGCTTGACCGACGAAATGCGCACTCGCCGTGAGCTGACCTATGACGATGCACTCGCCATGCGCGATTTGCCGCACGTCAAAGCCGTGTCGGCGGGACTTCGGCTCTTCCGCCCTGAATTGGGGATCGGCAGCTACGCCGTCAAGTACAACGATAAGAGGGTAAAGAACACGATCATCGAAGGAGATATGGCTTCAGCCAAGGACGTATTCGATCTGCCCATGGCGAGTGGCCGCTGGTTCAGCGATTTCGATGACGAACACCATTCTCCTGTCGTCGTCATCTGTTATGACACCCAGCACGAGCTGTTCGGCGACCAGGATCCTCTGGGCAAGGAGGTCAATATTGAAGGCCGGCTGTTCGTCGTCATCGGCACGGTGCAGAAGATCAAGTCAGTCTTCGCCGGAGGCAAGGACCCGAACGACAACCGCGTCATCCTTCCTCTAAAGACGTTCAAAACCCTGCATCCGGAAATGAAGCAGCACGTCATCAGTGTGAAAGCGACCTCGCACGACGACATGCCCAAGGCCATGGACGAGATTCGCGAGCTGTTGCGGCGGCGGCGCAAAGTTCCCTTCGACAAGCCGGACAATTTTGCCATCATGACTTCCGATTCCATCTCCGACTTCTGGAACCAGCTCACCGGCGCTCTGTTTGTTGGCATGTTCGCCATTTCCAGCGTCGGCCTCATCGTTGGCGGGGTGGGCGTGATGAACATCATGCTGGTCAGCGTGACCGAACGAACCCGCGAGATCGGCGTCAGGAAGGCCATTGGCGCGCGCAAGCGCGACATCCTCCTGCAGTTCACGCTCGAGGCTATCATCTTGACCGCGGTCGGCGGCATCGTCGGCATCCTGGTGGGAGCGATCATCGTCTGGGCAATTCCCGCCTTGTGGCCGTCGTTGCCGGCACGTATGTCGATGTTCTGGGTTTCGTTCGGCTTCACTTCGGCCGCCGGAGTCGGCCTGGTGTTCGGAATCTACCCGGCGTGGAAGGCGGCCAATCTCGATCCGATTGAGTCGTTGCGCTACGAGTAAACAGCCCGCGAATGATTCACTACACGGCGCGGATTCTCCAGTTCGTCGCGATCCTCGGATGTATCTCCAGCTCCATCTACTACCTGATCTGCCTCTGGGCGTCGGCTGTATTCCTGCACGAGAGCGAGAAGGCCGAAGGTCTGCCGATCCCCGGCTCGCCGCCCATTTCGATTCTCAAGCCCTTGAAGGGAACCGATCCCAATCTCTACGAAAGTCTCCGCAGTCACTGCCTGCAGGAGTATCCCGAATACGAAATCATTTTCGGCATCAGCGATCCCGCCGATCGGGCAGCTGACAGCGTTCGCCACCTGCAGAGGGAATTCCCACGGCAGGCTATCCGGCTCGTGGTTTGTCCAGAGGTATTTGGAACAAACGTGAAGGTCAGCAATCTCGAACAGATGGCGCGGGCCGCTCGCTATGAATACCTGGTTGTGAACGACAGCGATATCAAGGTCGGGCCCGATTATCTGCGGAAAATCGCGAGGCAACTCGCCGGCGAGCGCGTGGGAATGGTGACTTGCCTCTACCGCGGGGTTCCAGAGCCGACTCTGGGCTCAGTGCTGGAATCGCTCGGCATCAGCACCGATTTCTGCGCAGGCGTGCTGGCAGCGCGGCAACTGGAGCACGGCCTGCGCTTCGGCTTGGGTTCGACTCTCGCGTTTCGCCGCGCCGACCTGGAGCAGGTGGGTGGATTCCGTTCTATCGTCGATTTTCTTGCGGATGATTACGAGTTGGGCCGGCGCATCGCTGATCTCGGGAAGCAAGTGACGCTTTCAGAAGAGGTCGTGGAAACACACCTGCCGGCTTACCACCTCGGTGGATTCTGGTCCCACCAGCTGCGCTGGGCTCGTGGAGTCCGAGACGCGCGGCTCGGAGGCTATGTTGGGTTGGCATCGACGTTCGGCCTGGTGTGGGCGATCCTGGCGGTCGCCGCATGCGGCGGGGCACTATGGTCGTGGATTGTGCTTGGCGTTGTGCTTTTGCTGCGGACTGCTGTCGCACTGACCGTCGGCAAAGCCGTGCTCCGCGATCAGGGTTTGGCGAAGCATCTGTGGCTATTGCCGTTTCGTGATCTGATCGCGGTTGGCGTCTGGCTGGTGAGTTTCGCCGGGCACACGGTGACCTGGCGCGGCGAGCGGTTCGAACTGAAGGATGGACGCCTGATCCGGCCCGAGAACCGGCGCGGCCTGAGGGCCTAGGTTGCCGGCGTTGCGATCGTGACTTGAGGAAGTCAATTTTGTTCCGGCCGCTGCAATGGGGCGATCTTGCCACCCTGGCCGAAGCGGTAGGTTTCGCCGCGCCAGTAAAAGTCCCGGCTGAGATAGCTCAAACTCCAGGCCACGAAACCAAACAGGTCCCGCAGCGGATATAGCCAGCAATATCGAACAGCCTGCCGGTCGCGAGCGACCCACCATCCAACCGTCAGCGACTGGATCATCCGGTTCAGGCACGCGACCAGCAACAACCCGATGCCAAGCGGCCACTGGCCGAGCGCGCCGGCAGCCAGCAGCCCCAGAATTCCGAAGGGCATCGCATAGGTGAGGCCGCTTCCCGCGTGCCCGGCCGGGCGGGAATAGCGCGTGCTTTTCATCCAGCGCAATTGATCGCCCAATGTTCGAGCCGCCGACCGCCTGGTAAGAACATTCTCGACGAGAAAGTGCGAAAGCACGACCCGATATCCCTCTGCCCAAATTCGGTTCCCCAGTTCGAAGTCGTCGGAATAATAATCGGCCACGGCAGAGATGCCGCCAATGGCGTCAATGGCATCGCGCCGCACAGCCATCGCTGGGCCCAGCGCGAACCGCATTCCCTCCATCATATCGGCGACCATCACACCAGAAGACATTTCGACCGAGAGACCAAGCGCCTCCAGTCGGGACCAGAAATCGGACGACGAAACACCGCGATACATACAGGTGACCAGCCCGACGTCAGGGTTGAGCAAAGGGGCGATCGTGTTTTTCAGAAAATTCGGAGCTACGCGGACGTCGCTATCACTGACGATGAAATACGCGCGAGATGAGGCGGAGATCATCTTGTCGAGCGAGAACACTTTGGCGTTGGGCCAGACCGGAGGCCCGGAGATGACGATCCGGCTGGGGATTCCGGGATAGCGGCCGCGAACCTGTTCTGCGATCCGGGCTGCCGGGTTCTCCATATCGCGAACCCCGAAAATCACCTCGTAGTCGGGATAGTCCTGTCGAAAGAAGCTTTCAAGATTGGCCGCGAGTTGCTCCTCCCAGCCATGCACCGGCTTGAAGATCGTGACCGGTGGAAGCGAAGAGGAAGGAGTGGCATTCGCCTCGTGTTGAGCGGGGCGCGCCCGGCGCAGATAGCGCACCATGGCCACCAACGTCATTCCCAGGTAGATGGTGGAGGTCAGTGAGCCGAAGAGCGCCACGACCAGCAGCGCCTGCCAGATCCGATCGACTCCATGAGCGCCAACTACGCTGAGGATCATCCGTTGTAAGAGTTGAAGGACCCACGATTATAGCGTCCGCCGCATCTTCTCGGTTCACGGCTGGCGGTTCGTGAATATGGATTTTCCGCCATTCCGCGCCAGCAGGAAGTGCGGCAGGCCCGCGAGTTCTTTGGGATCATCCTGATCGGTCCAGAAAAAGACGCGCTTCGGACCGGCCCATAGCAGGTCGAACGACGGCTGCGTCTCGAAAACCTGAGGAGCGTCCGGGAATTTCTCGCCATACCAGAGGTTTCCCGCGGGTTCGTGCAGCATGAGTATGGGGATATGGGTGTAGAAATTCAGCGTCGAAGCCTGATCATACCGGCCGTCGACGACGATCAGATCGCCGGAGTGATACTCCTTCTCAACCGCCACCGCAAGTGCATGAGAGGAGAGGATGGGAGAGAATCGAACAAAAGAGACGTGAACGCAGGCCAACAATCCAACCATCATCAGAGAAAGAGCGGCGTTGCCCCATGCCGGGCGGCCGCGCCGGCGCATCCACCAGTTCAAGACTGTGCCCGCCAGCAGTGAAACGCAGGCGCCCAGCAATGGGCCGCGGAACATTCCCAGAGCCTGCGGCGTGAAATCAAGCACATGTCCCAGCGAGAAATCGTAGTCCTGCGGATTGCGCTTCAACAGATCCGCCAGATCGACTCCTACTGGCGGGTGGGGAGTGTGCCAGTAAAGAAGCAAGCCGATTCCCGCTCCCAGAATTCCGATGATCATCAGAACCGCGGAAGAGATCACGCCGGCGCGGCGGGACGATTGAGGCTCCTCGGCGGAGGATTCACGCGACAACCATCCTCCCACCAGGAGCGCAATTCCCGGCAGGGCGGGGATCGTGTAGTACTCCTGCCTCGTAGAAAAACTGAAGAACATCAGAATCACCAGCGCCCAGAACAAGAAGAGCAGGTTGGCGCGGGAACGGCGGTCGAGGGGATGGTGAATCGTGGCCCATCGCAGCGGAACGTCGCGTAGGGCCTGGGGAAGGAAGACGGCCCAAGGCATCAGCCAGAGCACGAGGAATGCCCAAAATAGAAACAAGGGCACGGTGTCGTATCCGGGAGGCACGCGCGTGCCGAGAAAGCGATTAATGTGCTCGTTGACGAAGTAGAACCAGAGGAATCCCCGGGCTTGCCCTTGCGCCGGGTTCCGAACAGCGGCAAGAACGTGCCAGGGCGCCGCCAGAATAAGAAATACCAGAGTACTCGAGAGCAGACGCAGTTTCAGAAGGTGGCGGAGATTACCCGTGAGTAAGAGATAAAGACCGATTGTTCCGATGGGAAAGACCAGACCGATCAGCCCCTTGGTCAGCACATTCAGGGCGCAGACGGCGGCGAATCCCCAGCACGTCAGCCGCGACGGGGGTTCCTCTTCCAGCGACTTCAAGAAAAAGTAATAGGAGAACGTCAGCCACAGTCCCACCGTGACGTCAGGAATCAAAAAACGGGTGAAGATATACGGTCCAATCGATGTAACCAGGGCCAGTCCGGAATAGAATCCGCCGCGCTCGCCGAATGCATAGCGGCCGAGGCCATAAGTCGCCAGCACGGTCGCCAGGACGCCGAGCATGAGTGGGAGGCGGGTGCTCCAGTCGCTGATGCCAAAGATCTCGTAGCTCGCAGCCAGCCCCCAGTACATGAGCGGAGCCTTTTCGAGATAACGGATTCCGTCGGTATACATCGTCACCCAGTCATGACGAAGCAACATCTCGCGGGCGGCTTCGGCGTGGATGGTATCGACGTCATCGAGCAGCGGCGGCGTGAACATTCCCGCCACGTAGATTGCCAGCCAAAAGGCCAGGAGAGCGAGAACAGAGACGAGAATTAAGCGACGGGCAGAACGAGCCTGGGAGGCTGCTGGAGAATTCATGCGTAGTCGGTGCAGCCTGATTATAGGGGTTTGCAGAATAGTGGAGCAAACCGGACCGTCACAGTGCGCCCGCGATCATTTTCTTGACTACGGCAGGCGACGCCTTCGGAAGCTCATTCGTTTTCTGATTGTTGTCCGATCGAGCCGGCTGGTGCAAGGCCTCACGAATCTTCGCCGACAGTTGTTTCAAGCTGAAGGGCTTTTGGAGGAAATTGGTCTCCAGGTCGAATACCTTGTGATCCAGCACGGTTTGCCCGGCATAACCGGAGACGAACAGAAGCTTCATCTCCGGTCTCACCTGGAGAAGCTGACGAGCCAGTTCGCCCCCACTCATGTTTGGCATCACCACATCGGTCACCGCCAGATGAATAATTGCGCCATGATTTTTCGCCACCGTGAGGGCATCCAGCCCATCGCGCGCCTCCAGCACGGTATAGCCCTGGAGCTGAAGAGACTCCGCGGTAGCGCGGCGGACTGAGTCCTCGTCTTCCACCAGCAGAATCGTCTCCGAACCCTTCGCCGGATTTTTTGGGTCGACCGCATCCATTTCCACGGTTCTGCCCTTCACAGCGAAGCAAGGCAGATAAATCCGGAAGACGCTGCCGCGACCCGGTTCGCTGTAAGGCCAAATGAATCCTTTGTTCTGCTTGACGATTCCGTAAACCGTGGCGAGGCCAAGGCCGGTGCCTTTTCCCGGATCCTTGGTCGTATAGAAGGGTTCGAAGATGTGAGACAGGTCCTCCGGAGAGATTCCGGTTCCGTTATCACTCACCGTAATCAAGACATAGTTGCCTTTGGGAATGACCGCCGGCTTGTCGTGAATGTATTCCTCGTCGAGGATCACGCTCGAGGTTTCGATACGCAAGTGGCCACCCTGTGGCATCGCATCGCGCGCGTTGGCGGCCAGATTCATCAGAATCTGTTCAATTTGCACCGGATCGACTCGCACGGCGCCCAGATTCTCTCCGGGCACGAAGCCGCACGAGACGTCTTCCCCGATCAACCGCGGGAGGGTTCGCGTGATATCGGAGATGACCTGATTGATGTCAGTCACGCGCAACGCCCGCGGCTGCTTGCGGCTAAAGGCCAGTAATTGCCGTGTGAGCAAGGCCGCGCGCCGGGCGGCTGCCAGGATTTCCTGCAACTTCGCCTCAAGCGGGCTTTCGCGAGGCACGGAGTCGAGTGCCAGTTCGGCGTAACTGGTGATGATGGTCAGCAGATTATTGAAATCGTGAGCTACGCCTCCGGCTAACCGGCCGATGGCATCCATTTTTTGCGCCTGCAGCAGCTGGGCTTCCAGGCGCAAGCGGTCGGTCAGATCGCGCCCGTTTGAAATGAAATGGGTGATCGCCCCGTCGGCGTCGCGCACCGGTGAAATGCTCTCTTCCACGTAGTAGAGCTCGCCGCTCTTTTTCCGGTTCACCAGGATCCCACGGAAAACGCTTCCGGAAAGTATCGTTCCCCACATCTGCTGGTAGGTTTCCCGATCCTGTTCTCCTGATTTCAGGATGCGCGGAGTTTTGCCTCGAATCTCCTCGCGCGTGTATCCGGTTAGAGTCTCAAAGGCCGGGTTGACGTATTCGATGATCCCCGAGCGATCGGTAACGATAATCGCGTCGGCGGACTGCTCGACGGCGAGCGACAGCTTGCGCAGCGACTCTTCCGCCGTCTGCTGGATCTGCTGCAGCGAGGAAAGCGCCAGGGTGTTGCGAATGGTCCGGATGAGATTTACACCATCGAGTTGCGACCGCTCCACGCAATCCCAGGCCCCAGCGGCGATGATTTCAGCCACGGCTCTCTCATCCGCATGTTCAGTCAGAACGACGAACGGAACGGGATTCCCGTCACGGCGGGTCGCCCGGAGCAGTTCGAGGGCTCGCGCATCAACCGTTTCGTGCTCAAACAGAACCAGGTTGTATCCGTTCTCGCACAGCATCGCTCGGGCTTCTTCAAGGGAGTGGGCATGGTCCAGTTCAGCCGCGAGCGTATCGGGAGTCCGCTGGAGGATCTCGCGGATGAGGAAGAAATCCTCCTCTCTGGAGCCGATCAGCATGACACGCATCGGCTCCCGGACCAGGCCGGGCTTTAGCTTCTCAGGCAATCGGGCTGTTCCATCCACGTTTTTCCATCGGAAAACGGTGGCATTCGCGTATGCCCTCTCCGCCGGACCGCCCCTGATTGCCACCGCAAGTATTCCCGTTTGTGGAAGGCTGGTGAATTCGGGACAACTCGAAATCGCCAGTTTCCCAATGTAGTTCGAAGGTTCGACGCCAAGATTTCCGTTAACCAATCCGGTATTCCTGCGTCTAATGAAAACAGGTGCGCGACAGCCCCTGCGCTTCCGCATCGTCGCCGAAGTCATGTCAACAAAAACAAGGAACCATCAGACGCCAGGTTGCGTACATTCCAACGAGCAGGGTCTGCTCGTCGTCTGCCCAGTCTCGATTTCCGGGAGTTGAGCTTTGCCGGAGCTCCCAAGCGGGCGCTCCGACCAAATCAGCCTCCGGGTGCTGGACAGCAAGCGCACGTCCAACCAATTGGGGGAGTTTTGTATGGAGAACAAGCAGGGCGGAAACGGCTGGTCGAAACCATCCGAGCGGAACGAAATGGGTCATGTACAAGAGGTTGTTCGATCAGCGCAGGAAGAACTTCACACGCTATTGCGGCAACGCGCCGAAATCATGAAACGGATCGGAACCGTGAAACAGACCATCGCCGGTCTGGCCAACCTGTTCGGGGACGGAGTTCTGAGTGAAGAATTGCTGCAACTGGTTGACCGCAAGAACAATGGCCGGCAGCCCGGATTCACCAAGGCCTGTCGCATGGTCCTGATGGAAGCCGGGAGGCCAATGACGGCCCGCGATATCTGCGACCATCTCAATAAAACCCTGCCTGCGCTACTGGCTCACCATAAAGATCCAATCGCTTCCGTCACCACGGTCCTCAACCGTTTGGTGGATTATGGCGAAGCGCAGGCCGTTGCCGGAAACAACGGCCGGCGCGCCTGGCAGTGGATGGCCGAGAACGCGACTGAAACGTCAGGAAACGAAGTCCATCTCGCCGCCGCGAGCTAGTGACATTCGCCTTCGGCGAATCCTCTATCGAAATCCTCCAGGGGAGGATTCGCCGGCTATCCCGGCGGCAACAGCATCCCTTTTTCCAGATGACGGGTCACGTGCGCGTAGGAGGCGGCGTGTGGATCGTGCGTGACCATCACGATCGTCTTGTGGAAATCCTCGTTCAGCCGCTTCAGAATCTCCAGGACCTCGGTTGCCGAATGGCTGTCCAGATCGCCGGTCGGCTCATCGGCCAGTAACAAAGTCGGGTCGCTCACGATCGCGCGCGCGATCGCAACCCGCTGCTCCTGGCCGCCCGAGAGCTGTTTCGGCAAATGGTTGACCCGGTCTTCGAGTCCGACCAGCTTCAGCGCGGTCAGGACGTGATCACGGCGTTGCTGTGAGGTCAGCTTGGTCAGGAGCAAGGGGAGTTCAACATTCTCAAAAGCCGTGAGAACAGGAATCAGATTGAAGGTCTGGAACACATAGCCAATGTGCTCATTGCGCCAGTGAGCGATCTGGGCATCACTGAAGCGAAAAATATCCTCTCCCTGCACCAGCAGTTCGCCCGAGGTGGGACGGTCGATGGCAGCGATCATGTTCAGCAAGGTGGTTTTGCCGGATCCCGATGGCCCCATCAAGGCCAGAAACTCGCCTTTCGCGATGTCAATCGAGACATCATCGAGGGCTTTTACCTCAAAGGCGTCGCGCTTGAATACCTTGCTGACACCGCGCACCTGCACGACTTTGACATTGGTAGCAACGTTGGTTTCTGCGACTGTGCTCATGATTGCCCCTTGATTTTAATTCTGTCTCCATCTTTCAGATTTTGCGGACCCGCGGTGATGACATTTTCGCCGCCGACCAGACCGTCAACCAGTGCCCCATCGGCGCGCTGATTGGTGATGTGAATCTCGCGCGCCACAGCTTTTCCATCAAAAGCGACGAGCACGATCTTCTTGCCGTCCACATCGCGAATCGCCGCCGAAGGTACGAACACGCCCGTCGGAGCTTTGGAGTTCTTGGAGGGCGCATTCGCCAGGAACCGGACCGTTGCGTTCATTTCCGGGCGCAGCTGGATTCCCGGATACCTGTTCGGATCGAGCACCTGCACCTTGACCTGCACGGTAGCCTTCTGCCGGTTGGCTTCCGGGGAAATCTGCGCGATGACGCCGTTGTACTGCTTATCCGGATAGGCGTCGGTTGTGACGATCCCCTTCTGTGCCGGGCTGATACGCGCGAAATCGGCCTGCGCGATGTCGAGTTCAACCTGCAGATCGTCGAGGTCCGCCAGCGAAACTACCGATCCCTGCGGCCCTCCGGCGGCCGCGCTGGCAAACTGTGCCGTGATCAGTTCACCCTTTTCCGCCGTCCGGTCGAGAATCGTGCCGGTTACCGGCGCGCGAATGACAGTGGCGTCGAGTTGCGACTTGGCGTAGTCCAGCTGACCTTCAGCCTGCGTCAGAGCTCCCTGGGCGCGGAGAATCTCTTCCGGCCGCGGCCCGATCTTCGCCAGTTCAAAGGCCTTCTGTAGCGAGTTGGCGCGTGCCTCGTCGGCCAGATACTTCGCGGTCGCATCATCCAGCGATTGCTTCGACACAACTCCGGAAGCCGCCAGCTCCTTGGTTCGATCAAGCGTCAGCTTGTCATCGGCCGCCATGGCGCGAGCTTCATCGAGGTTGTGCTGCGCTTCCTGGATTTCCTCAGGCCGGGAGCCATGCTGCAATTCCTCGAGGTACGCGCGCGCATTCTCCACCGCACCCTTGGCCTGTTCGTACGACGCGCGGAACTCCTGATCTTCCAGTCGAACCAGCACTTGCCCTTCCTTGACCTTGTCTCCCTTTTCGACTCCGATCCACTCCAAACGTCCGGTCACCTTCGAGTTCACGTTGATGGTATGGTGCGCGACAATATAGCCGGTCGCTGAAAGAACCGTGTCCCCGGCGTCGCTGCTGGGCGCCGATGCGCGCACGACTTCCACTTGCGGAATCTCCGCGGAAAACGCGCGGTAGCCCAGCACCGACAAGCCAAGGACGACAATGATTGCGATCCCGCCAAGGATCACGCGCCGCGCCCAGGCCGGCGGCTCTCCTCCACCCCCGTCGCCGCGCTGCGAGCGGTCGATGCGCAGACTCTGCAGATCTTCGTGTTTTGTGTCAATCGCCATATAAATCAGTACGGTCCAAATTCTGGTTCAGTTTCCCGACGTCATCCACGCAAGGCATTCAGAATATTCTGTCTCGCGGCATGCCAGGCCGGAGCCAATCCGCCAACGAATCCCATGATCAGCGCAAATACGATCGCTGAGATCGCCACCTGCGGGGTGATGCGCAAAGCGAATACGACTTCGCTGAAGGTAACCGCGTTCGATGTGCCGGTTTCCATCCCGTTGAACGGCAACATGAGCAATATCCCCACAAAAGCGCCCAGCAAAGCCAGCAGCAGGGATTCAAGAACGAACGACGTCAGAATCGAGGGTCGGGAGAAGCCGATCACGCGCAGGGTCGCGATCTCGCGCCCGCGGTAAGCAACGGCCGCGTACATTGTGTTCATCGCGGCAAAAATCGATCCTATAGCCATGATAATGGCCACAACGATCCCGATCACCTTGATGGGCGTGCCCGAGCTGGTCTGCTTGGCGTAATAGTCGGTTTCCAACATGCCGTCGAGCTTCAGACGCTGATCGTCGCTGACCCGGTTTTTCAGCGCCTCCGCAGAGATGGGATCGGTGGCGCGAAGATAAGCGGAGGCGAAGCCGCCTTGGCGGTCGAAGTCCGACGCCATCTGATTCACGTCGCCCCACACCTCCGACTCGTAGGCCGAGCCGCCGGCGTCGAAGACGCCAACCACCTTCCAGGAGCCCTTGCCGAATTCCATGGTGTCGCCGATATTGGCGTGAGCAAAGCGCTCGCGAATCGACTTGCTGACCACCACTTCGCGCTGCCCGGGTTCGAACCAGCGGCCTTCCACCAGCTTGACCTTCGGCGGACCTCCGGGCTGGTCGGGCAACTGGCGCATTTCGAGCCCATCGGGCATCATGCCGCGCACCGTCACATTCACTTCGCCAGTGCCATCCTTGCGCGGCAGCACGATCACCACCACCCACTCCCCGGAAGCCATCGGCTCGCCGTGGCTGTCTTTGGCGATTCCCGGAAGCGTCTTCAGCGTCGGAAACAACGATGCGTCAAACCCGCCCGACAACTCCGCCTCCGATCCCTTGCGCAGCACCAGCACGTTGAGCGGGCTGCCGCTGCTGACGAAGGCGCGGTTCAGCCCGGCAACCAGCGCCATCAGGAAGATCGCGGTGGTTACCGTGAGCGCGATGCCCAGAGCGGTCATGATGGTGAGGCCCTTGCGAAGCCTTAAATTCCGGATGTTGTAGCTGATCGGTATCGCCATAAGTGAACTCTTAACTCATCCCGCGTTGTTCAGCCAATGTGCCGCAGTCCTTCCACGATGTTCATTCTCGAGGCGCGATATGCCGGTAAATATCCGCTCACCAGACCGAGGATCACCGCCACGAAGATCGCAATTCCCGCGGTCGGCGCATTGACTCGCATGTCGAGAGGGATTCCCAGACCGATGAAGCGGTGCGTCATCCCGGCGATCAGCGGCATGGCGAGCAATACACCGCAAATTCCGCCGGCGACCGCCAGCGCTACCGCCTCGCTCACAAAGAGCGAGAGCACACGTCGGCTGGTGAAGCCGAGAGCCTTCAGCACTGCAACCTCGCGGGTGCGGCTGCGCACGGACATTGCCATCGTGTTGGCAGAGACCAGCATGATGGCGAACATCACCGCGCCGCAGATGCCCAGAATGAACGCCTTGATATTTCCCAACGAGGCCACGAACCCCAGTTGAAACGCTTTCTCGCTTTCCGTCTTTGTCTGCAGAGGCGAATTGCGGAACATATCGTCAATGGCCCGCGACGCCTCAGCCACGTGATCGGGCGAATCGATTTGTGCCGCGTACCATCCTGCCTGCCCTTTGAACCACGGCACCGCCTCTTCCAGATATTTTGCGTTGAAGTACAGCGCATTTTGCGGAGGATCGCGGTGATAAATGGCGCGAATGGTCAGGTCCAGATTGGCAGGGAAAATGCTCCCCTGCAGCGTGATGTGGTCGCCGATCTTCCAGCCGTACTTCTGTGCCAGGGTCACATCCACCAGGGCGCCCGCGCGGTCCTGCTGCCAGGCCTTGAGTTGGTCCGGAGGAACAATCTTGTCTGACGCGACTTTCAGATACTCATCGGGATCGGTTGCCATCTGGGCGAAGAAATGTTCCGGCCGGTCGTCGATGTAACGGCCGCCAAACCACGTCAGCGGAGCGATCGCGGTCACCCCGGGAACGCTGCGAATCTTGTCGCGATAGTACGCAGGCAGGAAAAACGCTAATGAGACCCGATCTCGAATGATCAGACGCCGCGCCGCCTCGGGCGCGACCTGGTCCACATAAAACGAGCGCCAGATGCAGATCATCAGCGTAAGCAAGAGCAGCGAGACGCTGATGCTCGCCAGAGTGAGCAGGCTGCGACGTATATTTCGCCGGAACACATTGCGCACCACGAAGCTTCCCATGGTCATACGGTTCTTCCTCAACCAATGTGGCGCAGTCCGTCCACGATGTTCACCTGCGATGCATGATAGGAAGGCAACGCGGAGCTGAGCAGCCCGACAACTCCGGAAGTCAGCAGCGCGAGAACCCAGATTTCCGGCGTTACCTTCATGGGGAAGAAACTGAAGAATTGCGGAGAATGAGTGGCGGCATACACCAGCATCCAGCCCATGCCGGCGCCGATGAATCCGCCCACCAGCGACAGCGCTACCGCCTCGCTGACGAACAATCCCAGCACGCTGCGCCGCGTGAATCCGAGAGTCTTCAGCACCGCGACTTCCCGCGTGCGCTCCCGGATCGACATCGCCATCGTGTTTGCCGACACCAGCAGGGTCGCAAAAACGACCGCCGAGCAGATACTCAAAATGAACGCCTTCACATTGCCCAACATGGCCACAAACTCCAGGCCAAACGCCTTCTCGCTCTCTGTCTTGGTGGGCTGCGGCGAATTCCGGAACATGTCATCGACCGCGCTGGCGATGGTGCTCACATCCGACGGCGAGGCCGCCAGAATACTGAAGGTACCAGCCTGTCCTTTGAAAAAAGGAACCGCCTCTTCGACATACTTGCTGTTGAAATAGACCGACTTGTTATCCGGATCGGTGTGAAAGATCCCGCGGACATATAGCTCCAGATTGACGGGGTAGATGTCGCCCATGAGGACGATGCGGTCGCCCAGCTTCCATCCGTACTTCTTCGCCAGGTAATCGTCGACGATGACGCCCTGCCGGTCCCGCTGCCAAGCCAGTATCTGATCTTGCGGCATGTGGATGTCGCGGTAGACCTTGAAGAACTCGTCGGGGTCGGTACCGAAGCGCGCGAAAAAGTTCTCCGGCTTCTGATCTTTATAGATTCCGCCGAACCATGACACCGGCACAACCGCCAGCACGCCCGGGATCGCGCGGATCTTGTCGCGGTAGTACATCGGCAGACTGAAAGTCAGCGATACCCGATGGCGTACCACCAGTCGTTGAGCCGATTCGGCGCTTCCCTGATCGAGATAGAACGCGCGCCAGATGGTCATCATCAACGTGAGCAGCAGCAAAGAAAAGGCGATGCTCAACACTGTCAGAGTGCTGCGGCGCTTGTTGCGAAATGCGTTCTTGGTGACGAACCGGGTCAACGTCATGACCGTTGCACTCCAGAAGTAAGCGTGCGGCGTGCAAGAGAGAGAGAAACACCGCCCCGAGCCTTCAAGCATAATCGAAGGTCGCCGCTCGCGACAACCGGTCGAGGACTCGGATTCTCTATCTCCGTCACGACTTTCAGCGCCTTCCCTATCATTCTTCCATGCTGTCGGAGCCAACTCCGTCTCACAAGTGGAGATCGTCATCGCGACTGGATGACAAATGTCACACAGAACTCCACATAACAATGTCAACTCCTGCTGCGGTGGTAAAGTTACGGTGCGAACCAGGAAGCGGAAAGGTCGAAGGAATGGCCGGAGCCGAGCGCAACTCACGTCGCCGCGGTACTCGGAGATCCGTCTCTCAAGCACGCGCTCTTCGCAAACGGGAGACGCTTTGTTCTGTTATGTCTGCTGCTTGCTTGCTGGTCGCGACGTGTCTTGGGGCCGGATGCCTTATGGCACAGGCGCCCGACCCCGGCCAGCGAAGTGCGAAAGCCCCGCCGGCATCCCAGGGCACTCACCTCACTGCTGATCAGGACCACCAGCGTCTCATGGATCTGCTTCACATCCAGACGCTGCGGCGAGGGGCCGACGGTGATCCCAAGTCTCCGTATGCGGCGAACTACGATGAATCCAAAGCCGGTTCGAATCTGAATCTTCCCGATCCCCTGCGCCTCGACAACGGCAAGAAGGTCACTACTTCGAAAATGTGGTGGCAGAAGCGCCGGCCGGAGATCGTCGAAGACTTTGACCGCGAAATCTATGGCCGAGCTCCGCGGAGTGTCCCCGCTGTGCATTGGGAAGTAATCAGCCAGCAGGCCGAAGCCATCGGGGCCTTTTCGGTTGTCAGCAAAAAGATCGTTGGACACGTCGACAACTCTGCGTTTCCTGCCGTTACGGTGAACATCGATCTGACACTCACTACACCCGCAGATGCGAAGGGTCCGGTTCCGGTGATGATGGAATTGGGCTTGAGCCCGCAAGTGCTTGCGCTCATCGCCAAGCGGTTTCCAGACCTGATGGCTGGCGCAGGGAAGTGGCGCGAGGAAGTATTGGCGAAGGGATGGGGCTACGCGGAATACATCCCGACCAGCGTCCAGCCCGACAATGGTGAAGGGCTGGCCGAAGGCATCATCGGGTTGTCCAATCGCGGCCAGCCTCGCAAGCTCGACGATTGGGGCGCTCTGCGCGCGTGGGCCTGGGGCGCCAGCCGGGTCCTCGATTATTTCGAGACTGATCCATCGGTGGATGCGAAACAGATTGGAATCGAAGGCCACTCCCGCTACGGCAAAGCCGCTCTGCTTGCCATGGCCTATGATCCGCGATTTGCGATTGCCTATATCAGTTCGTCGGGAGAAGCTGGCGCAAAATTGTATCGCCGCAATTTCGGGGAGCAGATCGGGAATATCGCCGGCACCGGCGAATACCACTGGATGGCAGGCAACTTCCTGAAGTATGCGGGGCCGCTGACGGAAAAAGATCTTCCTGTCGACGCCCACGAATTGATTGCGCTTTGTGCGCCGCGCCCCATCTTTGTCGGCGCCGGCACGACAGCCGCGGGGGACGGCTGGGTAGACGCCAAGGGCATGTTCCTGGCAGAAGTTGCTGCCGGTCCGGTATATCGGCTTCTCGGAAAGAAGGATCTCGGCGTCACCGAGTTTCCTCCCGTCCTGACACAGCTAATCGATGGGGACCTCGGTTTCCGGCAGCATAGTGATGGGCATACGCCGGCGCCGAATTGGCCCACTTTCCTGACTTTTGCGAGCCGATACATCCATGCTCCTGCGCCGGGGCGGTGAAACACAACGATCGCCGAAACCTCGCAGGTGCCCCAACTTAGGGCTGATCCACCAGCGTTTTTTGGGCACAATGACCTTACTTTCGTAACTCGAAGCCGCGCGCCTGCGGCGATATTCTCTTTGCATACCACGGATCTCTGCCAGTCCAAGCCTTGCGCGCTCTGACGCGAGAGGTTCGCGATGGGATGGAGCGAGAGAGAGAAATGCCTACGAAAATCGGCCACTTTGAAATCCTGAGTGAACTGGCGAAATCGCCCACGGGCGCGGTCTACAAGGCCAACGACCCTGAGAGTGGGCAGACGGTTGCCCTGAAGGCGATCCAGTTAAGTGCGTTCGGAGAGAATGCCGGTGCGTTGGAACAAGCACTGATGGCCGAGGTGGAGAGCACGAAGGCTTTCAGCAGTCCGAATATTACGAACGTCTACGGCGCGGGCGAGATGGAGGGCCAGTTCTGCGCTGCGATGGAATACATCCAGGGAAACAGCATTGCCACCATGCTGGCGCGCAGGGAAGGATTCACCATCTGGGATTTGCTCGACATTGGCCGCCAGTTGTGCAGCGGGCTCGATTACGCGAAATCGCAAGGCATCGTCCACTACAGTCTGGAACCCGCAAAAATCATGTGTGGCTGGGATGGCACAGTAAAACTGCTGGGATACGGGATGTCGAGTGTCGGCAAATTTGCACACTTGGTTCCCGAAGCATTGTCTTCGACCCTTTACTACATGTCGCCGGAGCAGGTGCAGGATCAGCCGATGGATGCCCGATCGAACCTGTTCAGCCTGGGAGCCATGTTCTACGAAATGGTGACGGAACGGAAGGCATTCGACCGTGAGGACGCCGAGTCCCTGCGGCAGAGCATTGTCGACAGCACGCCCGTCGCTCCGGTTCACGTCAATCCCAAGGTACATCCTTTGCTCAGCGACCTCATCATGAAGACGTTGTCGAAGGATCCCGCGGAGCGGTATCAAAGCGGCCGCGAGTTGCTTGACGATCTCGAGAAGTGCAAGGAATCGAAGCCGGCGGCCGCGGCCAAGAAAGCGGAATCAGCCAAGGGATTGAACGTACCCACTGCTGCAAAGGCCGCTGCCCAGGCCAAGTTTGTCGCCTCAGCCAGACCCGCGGCATCGCCGGCCGCGGCCAAGCCGGCAGCGCCGGTGGCGCGTCCAGTGACGCCGAAGCCGCCCGTGGCGCCGGCACCACCGAAGCCTCCGGCAGCTCCCGTCGCCCGAAGCGTCGCTCCGTCCATCCCTGCGCCGAAGCCCGCGCCTGCGGTTCCGAAAGCCGCGGCAGCGGCAGCCAGCGCCGGCAGCGGCTACAGCGCTCCGCCAGCGGATTCATCTGAGGTCGAACTCGATCTGTCCGACAGCTTCATCGCTTCGAGCGTGAAGGCAACGATTGAACCCACCGAAACCCAGCCCGCCTCCATGTCTGCCGCAGTGATCGATGAGCCGCAAGTGGAAACCTTCGAACCTCAGGCCGTCGAAGATGGCCCGGGCATCGCGGTCGATCCGATGATGGCCGAAGGAGGCCAGGGCGGCGGAGGCACCAGCTTCTCCGAGATTTCCGAGCTGCCTCCGCTGAAAGAAAGCTATATTGCTCCGCCTCCGCCTCCGCCCCCGGCCGAGACGGTTCCGGCGCCTACGCCTTCCCGGCCGACTGTCTATCAGGGAACTCATCGGCGCGAAGAGAAACCCAAAGTACAGACGCGGGAAGTGGCGGAAAAAGCCATCAAGGAAATCAAGACCGTCCCGCCCAAGCTGATGATGTACGCCCTCGGGGGCGCCGGCGCCCTGATTCTGCTGATCGGAATCGGCGTGACCTACTACATCCACGGTCTGAACAGCGACGACGATCTGGGGGATACCAAAACCACGGCAGTCCAGGAAACCCCGGCACAAGATGCGACCCAGCCCGCGCAGCCTGCGGCCCAGCCGGCGCAAAGCGCCCCGGCTCCGGCTGCGGCGCAACCGGAAGAGACGCAATCCGAGCCGGACGCAGCTGAACCTGCCCGCGGCGGCCGAGCCCACGGATCACACAGGAAAGCGGCGCCGGCTGCCCCTGTGATCATTCCCGGACAGATGGCGCTCGACTCGACACCGCAGGGTGCGCAGGTCGCTGTCGATGGCAGAACCGATCCCAGTTACGTCACACCGTTTCTGCTCACCAGTCTGCAGCCGGGCGAACATTCCATCACGGTGAGCAAGGCCGGTTATGTCACCAACTCACGGCAGGTCAACGTGGCCTCCGGAACCCGCGCTACCGTGGTCGTCCATCTCTCGCAGCTCGTGGCGACTCTGGTGGTCAGCAGCGACCCAGCCGGCGCCAGTGTCTATGTGGACGGACGCGACACGGGAGTCAAAACGCCCGCCCAGGTCAGCGTCGATAAGGGCCGCCATGTGGTCCTGGTCCGCAAGATGGGCTATATCGACGAAACCATGGGCACGCAATTCGTGCTTGGCCAAACCTTCAATTTCGCTCCGGCCCTGCGGCCTCTGGGCAACGTCGACAGCATTCACACCGTCGGCAAGATGTCTCGGTTGTTCGGCGGAAAAGGTGTGCAGGCGGGGCAGGCCACGGTCAGCATCCACACCGAACCTAAAGGCGCGCAGGTAGCGATCAACCAGCACATCATGGACAAGAATTCTCCGCTGGAAATCGCGGTGGATCCCGGGAATTACGTTATCGATATCACTTTGACGGGATACGCACCGGTTCGCAAGGTGATTACGGCGGACAAGGGTGGAAAGATCGTCATCGACGAGACGCTGCAGCCGCAGTAGGCTCTCGCCCCGCCCTCAACGGCTGTATCCATAGCTCGCCGGCAGCAATCCGCTTCCTGACTTCTCCACATGCGGCTTTGTGCGTTCTGTTTTTGCTCTCCCGAATTAACCTCACGTTCATCTTCCCGAAACTCCCTGGAAATATTTCGTTCTTATGATTGCTGCACCATCCCCGTTACAGGACCGGTGTAAGCACTGCGGCTGGGGCGTCCGCTGTCATCACCATACTGGCTGTGCGGGCACCAGGAGGACGTGAGAATGGAAAAACCTAGACTAGAAGCCCCCAGAATGTCGATTGCGCCTATGGTCGCGCTGATTGTCGCTCTGGGATTGACCGCTCTGCCCTCATCTGCGGCCTCTAAGCCTGCCCCCAAGGATGCGGCGGCAGGTGCACTGACTGCAACGCCCATCAAGCACCTCGTGGTCATTTTTCAGGAGAATGTGTCTTTCGACCACTACTTCGGAACCTACCCGCATGCGACCAATCCATCCGGAGAACCCCGATTCTTTGCGGTTCCCAACACTCCCACCGTTAACGGTCTGAGCAACGCTCTTTTGAACACCAACCCGAACTTGAATCCAGTCAACGGCGCCGGCGCCTCCAATCCATTCCGCCTTGACCGCGCCCAGGCGTCCACCAACGACCAGGACCACGCGTATACTCCCGAGCAACTGGCGTTCGATGGCGGGTTGATGGATCTGTTTCCTCTCAATACAGGGACTGCCGGTCCGCCGCCTTCCGGGTCCGGTGTAACCGCGACCAACGGACTGGTGATGGGCTACTACGACGGCAACACGGTCACCGCGATGTGGAACTACGCCCAGCACTTTGCCATGAACGACAACTCCTATGGGACCACCTTCGGCCCGTCCAGTCCTGGTGTGGTGAATCTGATTTCCGGGCAGACCAACGGGGTGGTGGCAACCCTGAACGGCACAGCCTACGAGGTGAACGGCGGCGCCGACGGATCGTTGACACTGATCAACGATGCCGATCCGATCGGTGACGTCTGCTCCTCTCCTACGCGCGGACAGGCCACCATGGGAAGCAAGAACATCGGCGATCTGCTCACGGCGGCCGGGGTGAGCTGGGGAGGATTTATGGGCGGATTCAACCTCTCCATCGTGAACCCGAATGGGACGACGGGTTGCAAGCGGAGCACAACCTCCGATGTCACCGGGGTCACAGAGACCGATTACATCCCGCATCACTCGTTCTTCGCATATTGGAGCACCACGGCCAATTCCCAGCATACCCGCCCGGCGAGTCTCGCCGAGGTCGGGCATGATGGCCAGGCCAATCACCAGTACGACATCCTGGACTTCTATGCGGCTGCCGCCGCCGGCCGTTTGCCCTCCGTGAGCTTCCTCAAGGCGCCCGGCTATCAGGATGGCCACGCGGGCTATTCCGACCCGCTCGACGAGCAGACGTTCATCGTGAACACGGTGAATTTTCTCGAAACCCTGCCTTCGTGGGCCAGCACGGCGGTCGTCGTCGTCTACGACGATTCCGACGGCTGGTACGACCACCAGATGGGACCAATCGTCAACCAATCCATAGGAACCGCCGATGCCCTTACCGGACCCGGAGCTTGCGGTACTGCTGCGACCTCTTTGCCGGGTTTCAACCCAACCGCGAATCCGCATGCTCTCGGCCGCTGCGGCTACGGTCCGAGACTGCCTTTGCTAGTGATCTCGCCCTGGTCGAAGCCGAATTTCGTTGATCACACCGTGACTGACCAGACTTCAGTCATACGCTTCGTGGAAGACAACTGGCTCGGCGGTGAGCGTGTTGGCCAGGGGTCTTTCGACGGGATCGCCAATTCGATCGGGCAGATGTTTGACTTCACCCGGTTCCGCGGCGATGGGCTCCTGTTCCTCGATCCGAGCACGGGAGAAAGGAAGTACTAAGCACCGATACGCGTGTGAACGGGCATGCGAACGAATCCTCGCATGCCCGCGTATTTTTCGGAGATAATCTCCCAGTTCGATTCCAGGGGGCCAGACTGTCGGTCACACGACGAGCATTTCTCCTGCGGAGCGGAATCACGGCCGTGGCTGCCGCTCTTCCTCAAGGCGCCTCTCGCAAATCCGCGCCGAGGTTTCGCACTCAGCTCAACGCGAACTCGCTTGCGCGCTTTGTCGATCCGCTCCCCATTCCGCCGATCGCCATGCCGGAAGGCTATCGCGCCAGTCCAGACGACCCAGCCACAAAGATTCCCTACTTCCGGATTCCGATGCTGCAGTTCGAGGCCAAGATCCATCGTGATCTGAAGCCTACGCGTCTGTGGGGCTACGGTGGGAGTTCGCCCGGTCCGACATTCGAAACGCGCAACGGTGAAGCGCTTCTGGTTGAGTGGGTCAATGAATTGCCGACGTTACACTTCCTCCCCATCGACCACTCCATTCACGGAGCAGAACGGGACAAGCCCGAGGTGCGCGCTGTCGTTCACCTGCACGGCGGAAAGACTCCTGCGGAAAGCGACGGATATCCGGAAAACTGGTACGTGCCAGGGAAGTCCGCTCTCTATCACTATCCAAACCGCCAGGACGCCACCATGCTCTGGTATCACGACCACGCGTTGGGGATTAACCGCCTGAACATCTTTGCCGGACTGCTGGGCGCGTTTTTGGTGCGGGATGCCTTCGAAGATTCGCTCGATCTGCCTCGTGGCAAATACGAGATCCCACTGCTGGTCTATGACAGGATCTTCGACCCGGAGGGGCAACTGATCTATCCCGTTTCCGGCGACCCCAACAAACCCTGGACTCCGGAAGTTTTCGGCGACGCAATCCTCGTCAACGGGAAGCTGTTTCCCTATTTCGACGTCGAGCCGCGGATGTACCGCTTTCGCGTGCTGAACGGATCGAACGCTAGACTGCTGCACCTATCGCTGTCGAAAGGCGCAGTTTTTCACCAGATCGGCACAGATCAGGGTTTATTGCCGGCGCCCGTCAAACTCGAACGCGTGGATCTTGCCCCGGCTGAGCGAGCGGATCTGCTGGTCGATTTTTCCGGAGCAGCCGGGGACCAGATCGTCTTGAACAACGACGCTTCCGCGGTCATGGAGTTCGGGGTTGCGCGCAAGGCTACTTCCAATTCGGTGCGTCTCCCCAAACAGCTGCGCACCGTCGAGAAAATCGCAGAGTCTTCCGCGGCTAGAACGCGCACGCTCAGTCTGGTGGAAGTCGATGATGCGGTGGAAAGGCCGGTGACCATGCTGCTCAACAACGCACACTGGAGTATGCCGGTTACCGAAAATCCGCGGCTGGATTCGACAGAAATCTGGGGCCTCGTGAACACGACGGACGATGCTCACCCCATTCACCTGCATCTGGTCCGATTTCAGATTCTTGATCGCCGGGCCTTTGATGTAGCTGCTTATTGGAGCACGGGCGCGCTGAAGTTTACAGGTCCCGTACAGCCACCGGATCCTGCGGAAGCCGGATGGAAGGATACGGTCCGCGCTGATCCGGCGATGGTGACTCGCATTATCGCGCGCTTTGAAGGATTCCCCGGGCGCTACGTGTGGCACTGCCACATCCTCGAGCATGAGGACAATGAGATGATGCGCCCTTTTGATGTAGTGAAATCGTGAGGAGTCGGATTAGTTCGGCAGCTTGAAGTCGATCGTCACCTGGGTCTCGATTTCCACTGGCTCGCCATTCAACAGATAGGGAGCGTACTTCCATTGCTTGACCGCATCGGAAGCGGCGCGAGCGAGCTGCGTCGGTCCACTCAAAACCTTGACCTTGGTGATTGTGCCGGTCTTCGAAATCGTGGCCAGGAGGCGAACCGAACCCTCAATCCGCATCTGGACGGCACTGGTCGGATAAATTGGTTCCACTTTCTTGAGCAGCAATCCTTGCGACACTCCCTGCGAGATGTTCAATTTCTCGAGCACCGGTTTCGGAGTGCTCACTGCCGTCAGGGCTGGAAGCGGCTCACCGGATGCCGGCGCGGCAATGCCCATTACGCTTGGGGCTGGCGCATCCGCGGGGCTTTGGGGTTTCGCCTTGAGGGAGGGAACTGCTCCCCCTTTGACTACCAGCGGCATCTCGCTGGGCTTAGCCGGCGTGCTGGTTTTCGTTGCATGCTCCGCGGACTTGGCTGAAGACGAGCTCTCTTCGGAAGAATGTTCACTCTCTTCGTTGTTGACTGCGGAAGTCTCCGGCTTGCTGGTCTCAGGTGCGGGCTGCACAGCATTTGGCACAGGCACCGCTGGCTCCGGCTTGACCCCTGCGGCAGATGCGGGAGCGGAGGACGCCGGTGCAGGCTGCGTTCCCGTTGTTGCACTTGGTGCGATATTGACGGAGGAAGTGCCGTGGGAGCGGCTGCCGAGGTAACTCCACGCGACGTACCCCACGACTCCAACCAGCACCACCGCGACGAGTCCAAGCAATATCTTCTTGCTGCCGCCCGATGACTCCTCCGGCGCATTGGCGCCGCCAAAAGTAAAGGAGGGAGCCGGCGAACTCGCCGCCACGGCTGCGGCTGGTTCAGCCGTTGTGGCACTCTCCAGAATATTGTCGTCTTCCTCCACGGTGGCCGGCAGCGCTGCAGGCGGGACGTCTACCGTGCGCGCGGGTGCCGGCGCGCTCGCCGCGCTACCAGTTGGAGCAGGGAAGCTGGGAGCACTGAAGCCCGGAGCCGCAAGGCTGGGCGAAGGAGTGGCTTTGATCTCCGCTGCTGGCGCGGGAACCGGCGAAATCGGCGCCGAAGGCTCGGGAGCCCTGGCTGCAGGAACCGGCGGGGCGCTGACTTTTCTGGCTGGCGCTTGGCTGGCGACGCCAAACTGGCTGCCAACCGGAGTCCCTTCAGGTCGTGGGATCGCTCTTGGCGCGGCCGGAACTGGGGCCGCTTTCGGTGCACCAGGCGCTGCCGGACGGGTCGCAGCCGGGGCCGACAGCGTTGCTGCGGGCTTTCCAGATTCGCCCTTCCGCAACAGTCCGCGGGCTACGCGTAAAGTTCCTTTGGCTTGATCGACATTGATCGGTTTGGTCAGGACCAGGTTGGCGCCGATACGAAATGCTTTGGCCACCCCGGCCTGACCTTCCACGACGGCTACCGCAAGCGATGACTGGTTGGACACCGAATTGCGTGCGCTCTTGAACAACAGGGTGGCATTCTGCTCGTTATCGCAGTCAACCACGACCGCATCAAAGTGCTCTCCCATCAGCTTCTTGACCGCAGCAAAGGGTTCCGCGCAGGCTTCCACGCTGAACTCCAACTCGCTCAGCACCTGTGTCACCGTGCGGGCGATCTTTTCCTCGGGGCAGAACAGAAGAGCTTGGTAAGCCATACCAAGTTCATCGTAGGTACACGCGTAAGGGGCAGCAAGTTACTCCAGTAATTCGAATTTTCGAGATTTCTGTGGCCCTCGCGCGGGTCACGCCGAATCCTTTTAAGGCCAGAAAGACGAGTACCTTACAATAGCGCTCAATGCACCTTCCCCGTGGGCGATTGCCGATCTGGCTGAAGATTGTCTGGACGCTCTGGTTGGCTGTTTGGGCGCCGCTCTATTGGCGGCAATATGGTCTGCAGAATTTTCTTTTCTTCTGCGATCTCGGCAATATCCTGATCGGAATCGGGCTGTGGTTGGAAAGTTCGCTGATTTTTTCCTGGGTGGCATGCGGCCTGCTGCTCTTTCAAACCCTCTACACCATCGATCTTGCCGGGGCCGTGATAGCCGGAGTCCATCTCATCGGCGGGACCGAGTATATGTTCGACCCCGGCTTGTCGCTGACCATCCGTCTTTTAAGCCTGTTTCATATCGCGACGCCTCCGTTGCTGCTTTGGGCTCTCTGGCGGCTGGGCTACGATCCGCGCGGATGGAAACTGCAGACGCTCACTGCGTGGGTGGTCGTCCCGATCAACTATTTTTGGCGCGGAAATCAGGATGTGAACTGGGCTCGCGGCCTGTTTTTTCATGAGCAGCATGCCGTGCCCGGCTTGCTCTATCTCGCGGCGTATCTGGTTCTGGTTCCTCTCTGTGTTTACCTTCCAACCCACTTCCTTCTGCAATGGGGAGCGGCGAAGCTACGATCGACGTGACGGAGGAACCGAGTCAGTTTTGCTCTGCTGGTCTTTCCCCTCATCCCGCAAATCGGCGATCCTCTGTGCGACACTGGCCGTCTTGGCGCTGTCCGAACCTCCCGCGCCCCCGAGGATCAAAGTCTGGGAGGGCTGCGCTAGCCCACTGCCCGCCTGTTCCACGATCTGCATAATGCGCAACAGCAGCTCTTCGCGGATCGCGGCGAATTCGTTGTAATCGCGCGTCAGGATGTAGCAGAAGGCCTCGGCCGTGTGGGAACTTCCCGTAATGTCCGTCAGGCGAACGCGAATGCTGCTGCTTTCTACCTTGGGATGGGCGTCCAGCAAACGGCGTACGTCCTCCAGCAGCTGGCGAAGCTGTTCCACCTTCGTGTCGGGCCGCAGGCCGAGGTTGGTCTTGAAGAGAATCTTGTCGCGACGGCTGAAATTCTCGACATTAATCGTCGCCACCGTGCCGTTCGGAATCGCCAGCAGAGTGCGCTCGTCGGTCCGCACGCGCGTGGATCGCAAGCCGATATCCTCCACGGTTCCGGTTCGATCGCCAAAGCGGCAGACGTCGCCCACTCGCATGACCTCGTCGCCGAGAACCGAAACTCCTCCAAACAGATTCTCAATCGTCTTCTGAGCTCCAAAACCGATAGCCAGACCGCCAATGCCCAAGCCGGCCAGGGCTGTACTCATGTCGAAGCCCAGGCTCCTGAGGACGGCGAACAGGCCGATGACAAAGACGCTCGCCTTGATGATCCGTTCGCCCAGCAACATGAGCGATCCGGTGCCTACATGCCCGTGAGCCAGAGCCCGAGCGCGCACGCGATGCAACGACCAGCGAATCACGCGCCACAGGATCCAGGTGGCGCCGATGATCAGGGCGACATACGAAGTCTGGAAGTAATAATGCCGCTGCAGCAGCGGCATACGCAGGTAGTGGGTCAGCCATTGATGAACAAGGGTTCCCACCAGCAGCCAGACCGGGCCCGAGACCGAACGCCAGCGCGCGACATCGAGTTGCCCGCGCCGCCGCGCCCACCAACGCACCGGGATTTCCAGCACCGCCAGAACCAGCCATCCGACTCCCGCCGCGACGGGCACGCCCAGCAGCAGAGCTAGCCACTGCCAAAGCGGCATCCCCGCGACCTGGTGCTTGACCAGAACGCCGGGGAGTTTGTGTTCGACCTGGCGCGCCTCGACCTCGTCATAGAGTTCGGGAACCTTGGCCAGCGTTTCCGCTGAGATTAGCCAGATTTTTCCCGCGCTCGAATCCGAAACACGCACCATGTCCAAATCGACCTCGACGTCGCCCGAAGACATCGCGCCCAGTTTCTGGTGTCCCAGCGCAATGCCTTCCTGCGGGACGCCGTCGGGCTGCGTGAAGCTGCCCAGTGGGCCGCTGAATGCCCCATCCATCACCGCTTTGAGTTGCTTGGCGACGTCCTCGCCCTCGGTCTGGCGTCGCACCGCGCTCATCTGCAGATATTGTGCGGCGATGCTGTAATCGCCCGATTGCGCGGCTTTCAGAAATCCGAGAGCAGCGCCCGAAGGCGTAGTGCGGCCGAGAGGATCGGTTGGCGACGTGGAGGCGGCTGAAGTGGACGAAGGCGCCGTGAGTACCCCGCCCAGAGCCGTCTGGCACGGGCAGGGAAGGCCAAAACATAGACCCAGCGCCAGCAGAAACGCCGCCCGAGCCAATAAGCGCATCATCGATTCCAAGGTGAACATGAGAAGCAGCGCACGCCTCTTGGTGAGGCTCGAAAAGTTGAGTTCATTGTATCGAAACGGTCCGGCGACCGTCAGAACTATCCCCGCTTGGGACGGTAGATATGCGTGCTCGTGCCGAAGAAGACTTCCGCCGATTCCATTACCGTTTCTGAGAGCGTCGGATGAGGATGAATCGTGAGTGCGACATCGCGTGCCTGCGCCGCCATTTCGATCGCGAGCACGCCTTCGGCAATCATTTCGCCCGCGCTGACGCCCACAATACCGATGCCCAGCACGCGCTCGGTGTGCGGATCGAAGATGAGCTTGGTCATTCCTTCAGGGCGGTCGAGCGTGACCGCGCGCCCGGAAGCGGCCCAGGGAAATTTCGCGACTTTGATCTCGCGATTCTCCTTTTGTGCCTGTGTTTCGGTGATGCCGGCCCACGCGACTTCAGGATCGGTGAACACCACGGCCGGAATCGCGTTGGGTTCGAACGCGACCTTATGCCCGGCAATCGCTTCCACGGCGGTCCGGCCTTCGTGGGAAGCTTTGTGCGCCAGCATGGGCTCGCCGACCACGTCACCGATCGCGTAGATCGAAGAATCATCGGTCTGCAGTTGTTGGTTGACCTGAATGAATCCCTTAGGGCCGACGCGAACGTGAGTTTTCTCCAGGCCCGGAATCTCCGAATTCGGCTTCCGCCCCACCGATACCAGTACGCGGTCGAAGACCTTTTCCTGGGTGGTGCCGTCTTGCGCCCTGAGCGTGGCGCGAATCCCGGTGCCCTCATCCTTCACCGAAGCCACGGTCGTGTTCAGCAGAATCCCATCCAACAACTTTTCCAGACGCTTGTGCAGCGGCAGCACGAGATCGCGGTCCGCCCCCGGAAGCAAGCCGGCCAGCATCTCGACGACCGTCACCCGCGTGCCAAGCGCGGCGTAAACGGAGCCCAGTTCGAGACCAATGTATCCGCCGCCGACAACCAGCAGGCTGCCAGGAATATCTTCGAGATTCAGCGCCCCCGTCGAATCCATCATGCGGGGCGTGTCGAGTTTCAGGGTCGGAATGATGGCAGGACGCGATCCAGTCGCGATCACAATGCGGTCGAAAATCAACGACTCCTCTGAGCCGTCGGTCTTCGTCACGCGAAGCCTATTCGAATTCTCGAACGCCGCGCGACCCCGCACATACTGGACCTTGCGTTGCTTCGACAGGATGCCCAAGCCGCCGGTCAGCTTGCTGACCACGCCCTCTTTCCACGAGCGCAGCCGCGCGAGGTCGATTTTGGGCGCGGCGAATTCGATTCCCCAGTCTTTCGATTGCTCGGATTCTTCAATGAGCTTGGCGACATGCAGAAGCGCCTTCGACGGAATGCAGCCGCGATACAAACACACGCCCCCGGGATTCACCTCCGGATCGATGAGGGTCACCGTCATGCCGAGATCGGCCGCAAGAAAAGCGGCAGCGTAGCCTCCGGGCCCGGCGCCGATGACTGCGAGAGAGATGTTCGATGAGTCTGACATGAGAGCTTTTCAACCACAGATGGCACTGAGGTTCAGAGGGAATCTCTTTTTCCTGCCTCTGTGTTCTCTGTGGTCCAAGGTTTACTACCCTTGCACCGATAGCAAAAATGGCTGTTCGAACGCTTCCGCGATCCAGCGGAGAAAACGTGCGGCGTCGGCGCCGTCGATAAGTCGATGATCGTACGACAGCGAAAGTGGAAGAATCAGCCGCGGTTCGAACTTCCCGCCTTCTTTCGACTCGATCCATTCCGGCTCCATCCGGGAGCGCGAAATGCCAAGAATCGCCACCTCCGGCAGATTCACGATCGGGGTAAAGCCAATGCCGCCGATGCCGCCCAGATTCGTGATGGTAAACGTGCCGCCTTCCATGTCGGCCGGCGTCAGCTTCTTGTCCCGCGCCTTCCGGGAGAGCTGCGACAACTCGACCGCCAGCTCGACGATATTCTTTTTGTCCACATCCCGGATCACCGGAACCAGCAGGCCGCGATCGGTGTCGGCGGCAACGCCGATGTGGATGTACTGCTTGTAAACGATCTCTTCTTTCTCGATATCGATCGAGGCGTTGAACTGCGGGAAAACCTTGAGCGCCGCGGCGCAAACCTTCAGCGCGATGGCCGTCACCGTCATCTTGCCGCCGGCTTCTTCGGCCTTGGGAGCAAAGCGGGCGCGCAACTGCTCGAGTTCGGTGATGTCGGCGCGATCGTGCTGCGTGACATGCGGGATCGTATTCCAGGACTCTGCCAGGTGTTCGGCCGTCTTCCGCCGGACTCCACGCATCGACACTCGTTCGATCTTGCCCCATTTGGCGAAGTCGGGCAGCGGAGTCGTCGCCGTGCGGGCGCGGGCCGCCGGAGCCTGAATGGCACTCGTCGCAGCCGCGAGCAGCCCTTTGGCGTGAGCTTTGACGTCCTCTTCGCTGATGCGTCCGCCAGGCCCCGTTCCTTTCACCTCATAGATATCAACGCCTAACTCGCGGGCCAGCCTGCGCACGTGCGGCGCGGCCGGAATGGGCTGCCGATTCTCTGTTCCGGCAACTTTGCCCAGCTGTACCGGCATCGTGAATACGGGAGGCACGGGCAATGGTTGATCGGGAGGCAGCGCCTGTTCCTCGGTTTTACCTTCCGCGCGAATCGCCGCCTGAAATGCCAGCCGCGCTCCATGCTGCCCGGAGACATGCTCCACCGGCGCGGTGCGCGGGCGGGCGGCTTCCTGCTTAGGCGGTGCGCCGCCTTCGAGCGTGAAGATGACTTGGCCAACTTTGATCTTCTCGCCTTCTTTCACTTTCACTTCTTTCACCACCCCAGCAACCGACGACGGCACCTCGACCACCGCCTTGTCCGTCTCCAATTCCATCACCGGCTGGCCCTCGGAAACCCGCGCCCCGGGGGCAATCATCAGGCGAACCAGATCTCCCTGCGAGATGTTCTCCCCAAGCTCTGGAAGTGTGAACTCGGCAGGGCCAGTGGTCGCGGCCGCGGCCGAAGCAGCGGCCTGGTCTACCGAAGGTGAAGCAACCGCGGGTCCACTCGCCTTGGCGGGAGTTGCCGGAACTTGAGAAGCTGCTGCAACCTGAACCGGAGATGCCGACGGAGATTTAGCTTCGCTGCCGTTCTTGCCTTCGGCTCCGTCGACGGTGAAGATCACCTGTCCGACCTTGATCTTGTCGCCCTCTTTCACGCGAATTTCCTGGACGGTTCCGCTGACCGATGACGGCACTTCGACCACCGCCTTGTCGGTTTCCAGCTCCATGACCGACTGGCCGCTGCTGACCTTTGCTCCAGGAGCAACCATCAGGCGGACGAGGTCGCCCTGTTCGATGTTTTCGCCCAGCTCAGGAAGTTTGAATTCGATCAATTGCTGATAGTCCTTTATTCAAAATTGTCTGGCGTCATCTCGAGCGAGGCGTCTACGAACCGAGAGATCTCGCCCGCAATGCTGCTGCTCGCGGAACTCCGCGCCGCCCCGAAAAAATGCGCGGCTTCGGAACACGCCTCCTATTTCACTGCCGGATTTGCCTTCTCCGGATTGATCCCTAACTCCTGCACCGCGCGCTTCACCACATCCGCGCCAATCTTGTTCTCTCGCGCCAGCGCTCCGAGTGTCGCCAGCACGATGTGCTTGGCGTCGACTTCGAAAAAGTCGCGCAGCGCCTCACGATTCTCGCTGCGTCCAAAGCCGTCGGTTCCGAGAGAAACCAGCTGTCCCGGAATCCACTTCGCCAGGCTCTCCGGCAGAACTTTCATATAGTCGGACGCGGCAATGAACGGCCCCGGAGCATCCTTCAGTGTTTCAGTAACGTAAGGGACCTTCGCGGGCTCCGCCGGATGCAAAAGATTCCAGCGCTCACAATCATTCGCATCGCGATACAGCTGCTTGTAGCTGGTCACGCTCCAGACGTCGGCGGCCACGCCGTATTTGTCTCCCAGGATCTCTTGCGCCTTCAGCACCTCGTACATAATCGTTCCGCTGCCAAAAAGTTGAGCGCGCAACTGCGGATTGCCTTTCTCAGCCACTTTGAACCGGTACAGCCCTTTCAGAACTCCCTCGCGAATGTTGCCATTCTCCGGCATCGCCGGCATGGGCAGCGGTTCGTTGGTGACGGTCAGGTAATAAAAAATCGATTCCTGATCCACATACATGCGCTTGATGCCGTCCTGAATAATGATCCCAATCTCATAGGCAAATGCGGGGTCGTACGCCAGCAGGTTTGGCACCGGAAGCGCGAGCACGTGGCTGTGGCCGTCCTGATGCTGCAGGCCTTCGCCGGCGAGCGTGGTGCGGCCGGCTGTGCCGCCGACCAGGAATCCGCGGCAGCGCATATCGGCGGCAGCCCAGATCAGGTCGCCGATGCGCTGGAATCCGAACATCGAGTAATAAATGAAGAACGGAATCGTGTTGATCCCGTGATTGGCATAGGCTGTGCCCGCGGCTATGAACGAGCACATCGAGCCGGATTCCGTGATTCCCTCCTCGAGGATCTGTCCGTTCTTCGCTTCCTTGTAGTAGAGCAGCGTGTCCATGTCGACCGGTTCGTAATTCTGGCCGACGCTGGAATAAATTCCCACTTGCCGGAACAGCGCTTCCATGCCAAAGGTGCGAGCTTCGTCGGGAACGATGGGCACGATGAACTTGCCGAGTTCAGGATCGCGCAGCAACTTGGCCAGCAGCCGGACGAAAACCATGGTCGTCGAGACTTCTCGACCGTCCGTTCCCTTGTGGAATTCTTCAAAATGCGAATCAGGGAACGGTTTGAGTGGAGTCGCCCGGACCTTGCGTTCAGGCATGTATCCGCCCAGTTGCTGGCGCCGCGCCTGCATGTACTTGATCTCCGGACTGTCGTCCGACGGACGATAGAACGGAGCCTTATGCAGTTCGTCATCCGGGATGGGAATGCCGAAGCGCGAGCGGAACATCTCCAGCTCTTCGTCGTTCAACTTCTTCTGCTGGTGGGTGATGTTCTTGCCTTCGCCGGCTTCGCCCAGGCCGTACCCCTTGATCGTCTTGGCGAGGATGATGGTCGGCGAACCGCTGTGATCCACTGCTGCGCGATACGCTGCATGAACCTTGATGGGATCGTGTCCTCCCAGCCGCATGCGCGCCAGCTGGTCGTCCGACAGGTGCTCGACCATCTTCAGCAAGCGGGGATCGCTGCCAAACAGGTTCTGGCGGAAGTAGGCCCCGCTCTCGACAAAATATTTCTGATATTGACCGTCGCTGATTTCGCCCAGACGGCGAACCAGCAAGCCGTCGCGGTCGTTCTGGATCAGACTGTCCCAATCTGTACCCCAGACCACTTTGATGACGTTCCAACCCGCGCCGCGGAAAATCGCTTCCAGTTCCTGAATGATCTTTCCGTTGCCGCGCACCGGACCATCGAGACGCTGCAGGTTGCAGTTCACGACGAAGATCAGGTTGTCGAGCTTCTCCCGCGAAGCGAGCGTGATCGAGCCGAGGGACTCCGGCTCATCCATTTCGCCGTCGCCCAGGAATGCCCATACCTTGCCGCCGGTCGATTGCTTCAGCCCGCGGTTCTCCAGATACTTGATGAACCGGGCATGGTAGATCGACTGAATCGGGCCCAGCCCCATTGAAACCGTGGGGAACTCCCAGAAATCCGGCATCAGCCACGGGTGCGGATACGAACTGAGTCCGCCTCCCGGCTTCAGCTCTCGGCGAAAATTCTGGAGCTTCTCCTTGGGAATGCGTCCCTCGAGGTAAGCCCGCGAATACATCCCAGGCGCAGCGTGTCCCTGAAAATAGACGACATCACGGTCGCCGGTTTCGGTTTGCGCGCGCAGAAAGTGGTTGAAAGCGACCTCGTATAACGTAGCGGCGGAAGCGAAGGTCGAGATATGCCCGCCGATGCCCTCCTGAATCTTGTTGGCGCGAACCACCATGGCCAGGGCGTTCCACCGGACCAGGCTCTTGATGCGGCGTTCCATTTCCTGGCTGCCGGGGAATGGCGCCTGCTGCCGCGAAGGAATCGTATTCTGGTAGGGAGTTGTCGCCGAAAACGGCAGGTTGACCCCGGCTTCGCGCCGGGCATGCAACGCCAGTTGCTGCAGCAGTCGTCCGGCCCGGTTCGGACCTCCCTTGGCAAGAACATAATCCAGCGAATCTACCCATTCCCGGGTTTCCAGCACTTCCAGGCCGTCGGTTTCCGTCGTAGGCACGTCTGATCTCCCCACTGAGATATGCACAATACTCCATCATATTCAATCGCGCAGATTTTTGCTGGCGAGAGGAACTCCGATCGGGAACAGGAATCGATGGCGATTCGGAAGGACTGGCTGGCTAAGCAGAATGCGACGATCTCGTCTGCGACCGCCGGTTTCGTACGATTGCCCCGGCGATTACGATCACCAGTGGATCAAGGCATTGCCGTGGCAGGTTCCAGAGAAATGAGGAGTCTCCGGTACTGGCGACTACCCATACCGATGCTACGCCGGCCATGGCAAAGAGAACGGTGCTCAGGGCCGTGGTTGCAATCATCTCTCTTTCTTTCGCCGCGACGGCCACCAGAAATCCGACGGCCGCTGATCCCGCCAGGTATTCGATCGGCAAGGCTCGCAGCAGCCACAGGTATGCATGAAGGTGATCCGACCAGTAGAAGAGATACCGATCGGTGAGCGCCGAGAGCAGCCTGTCGGGCAGGCTATGGACAAGTCTCAAAAGCAACAGCCCAGCGACAATTGCCCCTGTCGTCGACAACGGCGCGGCGGAGAATCCCCTGCCGGCCAGTCGGGCAACCGTCTTCCAGGCCTGCCTCCAATACCATCGTCGGGCGAAGGCCTCTCCGGACTTGGTCCGCAACTGCAGAAATTCCTCCTGCAGATCGCCGGAAATGGACTCGACGTACTCTGCCGGGAGAAACAGGCTGAGAATCCAGGCACCGAGCCGCGGCGGTTCAGCGGAATGTGATCGGCCGTTCATCCGCAGCTCCGAACCAGGTCCAGGCCTTCTATCATGCTCTCGAACGCCTTTTGCGTCCGGTTCACCACTAATATTCCCTTCGCCGTCACCTGGAAGAATCGCTTGGAACGGCCGCCGCGCTCGGGAGTGGGATCGCCGCGCCGCGATTTCACATACCCTTTGCTCTCCAACCGGTCTAACGTCGCGTACACAGCCCCAATCGACACATCGCGGTTCGTGCGCGAGGCAATCTCCCGGCGCACGGTCACGCCGTAGGCTTCATCGCCAAGACGCAGAATAGCCAGAACCGTGACGTGCTCGAATTCCCCAAGATAGTCGCGGGCCATTAATCTATACAATATAGAAGAAATCCCTGCCGGTCAACCGTCCGGTTGCTCAAAACCGAGGCCGGCTGCTTTAGAATCTCTCTTGCTGCTTGGCCCCTTGCGAGGAGAATCATGTTACGCACCGTGTTACTGCTGCTGGTCGTGGTAGTGGTCGTACTCCTGGTTCCGCGTCTGTTGTCGCGCTCGGCCATGCCGACCGAGGGCAGGGCCGCCCCGGATTTCACCCTCCGCTCCCAGGAAGGTTCTTCCGTAAGCCTGAGAGATTACCGCGGCAAGTGGGTTGTCCTGTACTTCTATCCCAAAGACGACACGCCCGGATGCACCCGCGAAGCTCACAACTTCCAGGTTGATCAGCCCAAATATGCCGAACGCGACGCGGTCGTACTGGGCGTGAGCGTCGACAGCATCGATTCCCACAAGAAATTCTGCGCGAAGGAAGGTCTGCACTTTAAACTGCTGGCCGACACCGATCACAAAGTCAGTGATTCGTATGGTTCGTTGACCAATCTCGGAGTGGTAAAGTTCGCCGCCCGCCATACTTTTGTGGTCGATCCGACCGGCAAGATTGCCAAAGTCTATGCCAGCGTCGATCCCGTCAAACACAGCCAGGAAGTCCTCGCCGAGTTGGATACGCTGCAGAAGGCGGTCCCAAAGCCGTGAACAGATCTGTGCGCGACTCGCGTACGGCTCATCCCGCCCAAGCGTGAACGCAATTGACCGAGATTCTTTCTGCGGACGTAAACTGACCCAATGGCTACTGTAGTCGGCAGCGAAATTCGCCAAAGGAAGCATGCTCGGGTGGAATATCGCTTCCCTCCCGGTTTCCAGCGAAATCTTCTCTGGTTCGCTTTGCGCCGGTTCCGGCCCGCCAATCCCATCCTGCTGTTTCAACACCTCGCGCGAACCTATGGCGACATCGCGCATTACAAGATCGGATGGAACCACATCGTCTTCCTGAACCATCCTGACTACATCCGCGAGATTCTGGTGGTGCAAAACGACAACTTCATCAAGGAGCGCACTGTTCAGCGCACGAAAATGCTGCTCGGCGGTGGGTTGATTACGGCGGAAGGTGCTGAGCATCGGCTCCAGCGTCAAGTGGCGCAGCCGGCATTCCATCGCCAGCGCGTGCCGGAATACGCGAGCGTGATGGTCCGGGAAGCGGCTCGTCTGCGAGACGGTTGGCGCGGAGGCGAAGAGCGCAACATCGCCATCGACATGATGCACCTCACGCTCAATATCGTCGCCGAGACGCTATTCGCCACCGAGTTGCGCGGCGAGGTCGAGGAGCTGGCGGACGCGATCAACCGCATCATGGGCCTCTACAATTTTCTGGTCATGCTTCCGGCGGCGGAGTGGCTCGTGCATGTGCGGCCTCCGGGCTTGGCGGCGTTCGTGCGAGCGCGAAAGCGGATCGATGCCGTTGTCTATCGGATGATCGAAGCGCACCGGCGGCGAGGCTCCGGCGGAGGCAGCCTGCTCGACCTCATGCTGGCGGCTTCGCCCGATGCCACTTCGGCATCGGAACAATCCCTCCGCGACCAGGTCATCACAATCTTTCTGGCCGGATACGAGACCGTGGCCAACGCGCTCTCCTGGACGTGGTACCTGCTGTCACAGAATCCGGAATGTGAGCGCCGATTTCACCGCGAGATTGACCAATTGGACGAAAGACTGCCGACTTTCGACGATATCCCAAAGCTGCGGTATGTCGAAATGGTTTTAGCCGAGTCGATGCGTCTCTATCCCCCTGCCTGGGCGATGGGGCGCTACTCGCGCCACGATTTTCAACTCGGTGAATTTTTCCTTCCGGCCAAGACCACCGTGCTGATCAGCCAGTTCGTCATGCACCGCGATCCACGATACTTTCCCGATCCGCTGCGATTTGATCCCGAGCGTTTCACTCCCGACGCTAGAGCGCGCCGGACGAAGTTCTCGTATTTTCCATTTGGCGCCGGAGCCAGGCAGTGCATCGGCGAATCATTCGCGCTGATGGAAGGCGTGCTCCTGCTGGCGACCATCGGCCAGAAATGGAAGCTGGAACTGCTCTCGGGCCAGCAGATCGAGCCCGAGCCGCTTATCACATTACGGCCCAAACACGGTCTGCGCATGCGAGTGAGATCCCGGGACTGTGCCCAATCCAGGGTTTGAACTATTGGTTCTCCAGGTACAGTTCCGCGATGTGCTCGGTGATCTCGCCCGGCTTCGCTCCCGCCAGGTTGGTGAGCGCGACCACCGTCAACTGGTCGTCAACGTAGCGGTCGATGGCGGTTTCAAACCCCTGCCATGCTCCGTCATGATGAATGCAGCGATGGCCGTGCCGATTGTCGATAAACCAGCCAAATCCATAATGTCCCTTATTCGGCTGGCCATTCTTGAGCTGTACCGGAGTCCACATCAGGTCCAGGCTTGACCGCTTCAGCAACTTTTCCGTGTAGAGAGCCGCGTCCCATTTCGCCAGGTCCAGAGTTGAGAAATAGAGGCTGCCGTCGGCGGTGGTGTTTACCATGGGCGCCACCCATTCCTGATTCTTCAGTTCGCCCTTGACCAGCCGGTATCCGGCTGCGCGATTGGGCACAATGTCGGCCTCGCTGATGATGCGGGTCGACTCCATGCCCAGCGGCGTAAAGATGCGTTGCCGTAGAAAATCTCCGTAGAACTCCCCGGTTACACGATGAATCAGAAACCCCAGCGTGACGTATCCAAAATTGCTGTACGCCCAGTTGGTTCCCGGCGGGTAGGCCAGCGGGATGCTCTCAATCAGTTTCAGTTCTTGGTTCTCTGTCCAGTCTTTGCGGAAGTCGAAGTCCTTCGGATAATCTCCGAATCCTGCCGAGTGGCTGAGCAATTCGCGCACGGTCGCGTTCTTCCAGCCAGATGGCGCGTTCGGGAAATACTTCGTCAGCGGATCGTCCAGGCCGACTTTGCCTTCCTCGACCAGCATCATCACCGCGGTTGCAGTGAACTGTTTGCCGACCGATCCGGATTGAAACACGGTTTCCGGCTTGACCGGAACCTGCAATTCCACGTTCGCCAGCCCAAAACCTTCCGCCAGAACAGTCTTGCCTCCTTTCGCGACGAGAAGGGAAAGTCCGGGGATGTGCTGCCGTTGCATTTCCGCCCGGACGTATTGATCCACCTTGTCCTGTGGTGGCTGGCTCTGCGCAGACGCTGCGAACGAGAACAGAGCGAGCAGAGAGGCTGTCAACGCCGGCGCGGAGAATTGCCGGAACCCGGCGAAGAATCTCCGCGGCAAACCATTCTGAAGGGGACCATGTGTCATAGAGGTTGGCCTTGGCTTTCGCGTTGAGCCTAGCATGGACACAGCGTTTCTCAACCGCTGTTTTGTTGGATCGCGACGCAAGAACCGCGACGACATTCCCTGCCAGCCAGGGAAAAATCTCTCGGGCCGGGCAGAATCGTTCTAAGATTGGAGGACGTTCAGGATACCTGGGCACACCATCTACTCAATGAATTCTTCAGGAATTGTTGCGGCTCGATGATCAGAATGAGCCGGCGATCCTGCCCGGGCGAAGGAGGCAATCAATGGTGACACGGCGGGAATTTCTCGACGCGATGGCGGTAGGCGCAGCTGGCCTGGCGGTTGGGACCACGGCAAAAAGCTATGGCCGAATCCTGGGTTCCAACGATCGGCTCAATTTTGCCGTGATTGGCCTGAACGGACGCGGCCACGCGCACCTCTCGTCGCTCAAGACCAACCAGAAAACCGCGCGCGTTTCTCACCTCTGCGACGTCGACAGCGAAATTCTCAAGAAATTTGCCCAGTCGGCCGCGCAGGAATTGGGCGAGACTCCGGCGGCGGAAAAAGACTTTCGCGCCATTCTTCAGACCAAGGATGTCGACGCGATCACCATTGCCACGCCCGACCATTGGCACACTCCCATGGCAGTCGCGGCCCTTCACGCCGGTAAGCATGTCTACGTCGAAAAACCCTGCAGCCACAATCCAGCCGAGGGAGCGATGCTGATCGAAGCCCAGCAGAAATCGGGGAAGCTGGTGCAGATGGGGACACAGCAACGGTCTTCTCCACATACGATCGAAATCATCGACAAGATTCATGGCGGCCTGATTGGACGGCCATATTTCGCCAAGGCCTGGTACTGCAATGTGAGAAAGTCGATCGGAACCGGCAAGGAGATCCCGGTTCCTCCGCAGCTCGATTGGGATCTCTGGCAGGGGCCGGCGCCTCGGCAGCCGTACCGGGACAATTTCCATCCCTACAACTGGCACTGGTTCAGGATTTATGGCACCGGCGAGACACTCAACAACGGCACTCATGAAGTCGATGTCTGCCGCTGGGCGCTGGGCGTGGATTATCCCGTCCGCGTCACCTCGTCCGGTGGCAGGTATCAGTTCCGCGACGACTGGCAGTTCTATGACACATTGGTGACCAGCTTCGAGTATCCCGACCAGATGCTCGCGTGGGAGGGCAAAAGCTGCCAGGGAATGAAATACTACGGCCGCGATCGCGGCTCAACCATCATGGGAACCAACGGTACTGTGCTGGTCGATCGCGATGGTTACGAAGTCTACGACCTGAAGGGAAAGAAAATCAGCGAGCACGGAGCCGGCATCCGGACCCTGTCTTCCGACCTGATCGGCCGCGACTCCATGACCGACGCGCACTTCGCCAACTTCATCGCCGGCATCCAGAAAGGCGAAAAACTCAACGCTCCGATCTCTGTGGGGAATGTTGCCGTTACCATGCTCCAGCTTTCGAACATCGCCTGGGAGGTCAACCGCGAGCTGCGCCTCGATCCCAAGGACGGCCAAATTCAGAATGACCCCGAAGCGATGAAATTCTGGAGTCGCGAATACCAACCCGGGTGGGAGCCGCATGTCTAAGCAGCCAGGTTGGTCCCGTCGGGATTTTGTTCGGTCCAGTGCCTTGATAGCTGCCGCGGTAGCGGCAGGACCCGCGGTCTCGGTGGCGTCATCGCCAAAGAGGTCGCAGGATGCCACCTCCACAATCCGCCTTGGCCTCGCCAGCTACACCTTCCGCGATTTCACCCGCGCCCAGCTGATCGGCTTCATGCAGCAGGCGAAGGTGTCTGCGCTGAATGCGAAGGACGTGAAAGACCATCTGCCCATGGACCCGCACGAAGAGCAAGCGGCACTCGCGGATTACGCAGCGGTCGACATCAAGCTGCACGCGGCCGGCGCCATCTATTTTCCCAAAGACGAAGACGATGATATCCGTTCGAAATTCGAATATTGCAAGCGCGCCGGAATCTCGGTGATTGTCGCCGGCGACCCTGCGCCGGCGGCTTTACCGCGAATTGAAAAATTTGTGAAGGAATATGACATCCGCTTCGCCATTCACAATCACGGGCCCGAAGATAAAATCTGGCCCTCACCGCTCGAGGTCCTGCGGGCGGTTGGAACTATGGATCCTCGCATGGGCTGCTGCATCGATGTCGGCCATACCGCCCGTGCGGGAACCGATCCCGTTGAGGCCATCCATGCCGCCGGGCCGCGCCTCTTCAATATGCACATGAAGGACCTGACCGATTTCCATGACAAACAAAGCCAGGTCGCAGTCGGAGACGGAATCATGCCCGTGGCGAAAATCTTCCAGGCACTCTCTGCAGTGAAATATGCCGGTTTTGTCGATCTCGAGTACGAGATCTTTCCCGACGACCCGTTGCCGGGAGTCCTTAAGAGTTTTGCTTACATGAGAGGAGTTCTGGCTGGATTGGGCTACAGCCAGGGCTGAGGCCTGTCAGCGAAGCCTCGCTCAGGGGGCAGGATGAACAGGGGCAATCAATTCCTGCAGCTGCCGTCATTCCTCATCGTTTAAATATTCTTCGGGAACGTCATCCTCGGGCACTTCCCGGGTGTGAACCTCTTTCCCTTCGGCGTTGTCGGCGCGTTCCACGCCGGAAACAATTCCTGCCTCAAAGGGGTTTCCCTCTTCGAGCAACTCGTCGACGCTCTCCGAATCCGCGCCTTCGCTGCTGGACAAACCCTGCAGATCGCCCGACTGCGCTCCGGACTGGTTCCGTTTCGCTCTCAGATCGAGGGTGTCGTCAATCTGATCCGTCCTTCGGGATGCTTGGCGAGTTCCGGCGGCGGGCTTGGGCGTTCTCGCGGTTTTAGACCGTTGATTCCTGGTTTTTTTTGCAGGACGTTTCTTGCGTGCCGACGCCTGAGCCGGCTTCCGGCGTGGCGGGCTCTTCTTTTTCGACCGCTTTCCGCGGGAGGGATTCTTCGATCTTTTTCTGGCAGGCATAGGCGAAGTTTAACATGCTCAGTTGGCCCGGGTTCGCGTGGGCTTTTTGAATTCCCGACTTGCAGAAAGACCGTATTTTTTTAGAACCTCGATTTCCGTTCGTGGCATCCAACTAGCAACGCGTCGTCACGCTCGGGCCTGTCACTCTACGGCAACCTGGTCCCGGCGCCACAGTTAAAATCAGGAGCATAGGAATCGCCAGATGTCCATGCTGACGGAAACCTCGACCTCCCCAAGAATCGAAGAAGACCGGTACCTGGCCTTACTGCGCGCGGCGAACGCCATCGCCACTTGCAACGACTGCGAAGCTGCTTCCGAGACGCTGGTAAACCGGCTTCGCGAGGTGACTCCCTTCGACTCTCTTCATCTGGTGGCATTTGACAGCGAGACGGGCAAGCCGGCTTGGAGCCTGCTTGACACGAACGGACGAAGAATCGAGGTCACCGAACTCGACGCTCTCTCCGCAGAGGAATCGCCCATCCAATGGGCTTACCAGTCGGGTCAGCGTGTGGTGACATCCGACTGGAGCCAGGAACGGCAGTTTCGAAAATACGGCGACTTCCTTTGCGGCCTTGGCATTGCCTCGACCTGTACCTTGCCTCTGGTTCGCGGGCCGCGCCGTCTTGGGGTGCTGAGCGTCGGCCGGTTCTACCCCAATGCCTATGACGACGAGGAGGTTCGTTTCCTCGCGCTGGCCTCCGAGCAGATCGGACTCGCCATCGACGCCGCCGTCAATTTCTATGTGTCTCAGCGCGTGCAGGATCAGTTGAAGCTGATCCTCGACCTGAACAATCAAGTAGTATCGAATCTCGAATTCGACGACTTGCTGCACGCCGCTTCGGCCAGCGTTCGCCGCGTGATGCATTGCGATGCAGCGGCCATCATGCTCGCGGATTCAGACGCCAAGTTCCTGCGCGTGCACGCCCTCGATTATCCCGAAAGTCGCGGTGTCTTCACGGAAGGCTCGCTGGTTCCCATCGAAGGAACCATGCCCGGCGACTCGTTCAGGAGCGGGAAGGCAATCGTCATCAACCGGCTGGATGCCGACAGCATGCCTCCGGAGATGCATCGCAAGGCGACTGCGGAAGGCCTGAATTCATTTTGCGACGTCCCATTGCTCAGTAAGAATCGCCTGCTCGGCGTTCTGGCGGTCGCCCGCCGCGATGAAGACGCCTTCGACGACGATGAAGTCTCTTTCCTGACGCAGGTCGCGAATCAGGTCGCGATCGGTGTGGAGAATGCCCTGGCCTACAGTGAGATCGCCGAACTGAAGGACCGGCTGGCTCAGGAGAAGTTGTACCTGGAAGACGAAATCCGCGGTGAGATGGACTTCGAGGGAATTGTAGGCCAGAGCTCCGGCCTTCGCCACGTTCTTAGTCTGGTCGAAACTGTTGCTCCCAGCGACTCCACAGTTCTCTTATTGGGAGAAACCGGGACGGGAAAAGAACTGATCGCCCGCGCCATCCACGAGCGCAGCCGGCGGAAAGACCGCACCTTCGTGAAGCTGAATTGCGCGGCCATTCCGACCGGCCTCCTCGAGAGCGAACTCTTCGGCCATGAGCGAGGGGCGTTCACCGGTGCCATCTCGCAAAAGACCGGACGTCTCGAACTGGCCGATCAGGGGTCGTTATTCCTCGACGAGGTAGGAGACATCCCAATCGAGATTCAGCCCAAGTTGCTGCGCGCCCTCCAGGAGCAGGAGTTTGAGCGGCTGGGCAGCACCCGCACCAAAAAGGTTGATGTCCGGCTGGTGGCTGCCACAAACCGCAATCTCGAAAGGATGATCGAAGACGGCGAATTCCGCACCGATCTTTATTACCGGCTGAATGTCTTCCCGATTCGCATTCCGCCCCTGCGCGAGCGTCCCGAAGACATCCCGCTGCTGGTGCGGTATTTCACGCAGAAGTACGGCCGCCGCATGGAGAAGCGGATTGACTCGATTCCCACGGCAGCCATGAAGCAGCTCGCCGGCTGGCATTGGCCCGGCAATATCCGCGAACTCGAAAACTTCATCGAGCGCTCCGTGATATTGACTCACGGTTCGGCGCTGCAGGTCCCGGTCGCCGAGCTTGGAGGCAACGGCAAAGGCGCTTCCGTGCCCAGCGGGCGCGATGCCAAGGAGCGGGACGAAATCCTAAAGATTCTCAAAGAGACGAAAGGGCGCGTCGCGGGCCCCGATGGCGCCGCCGCCCGCATCGGGATCAAGCGCACCACTCTGATCTCGCGCATGAAGAAGCTGGGAATCGATCCGCGGCGCGTTTTCTGATTTCGCTTTCCTCGCGCGCCTTCTCTGCAATCGTCGCTGTCGCCGTTCTCGACAAGTGTCGAAACTGACTTCGACATTTTTCGACACCTCGATCGCAGCCTGTCGACCTCTCATCCGTTAATTCAATAACTTAGGGTCGAAAGGTGGGCTCCACGCCAATGGCAGGCGCATTGCTTTCACAAGTGGCGGATCGAAAATGTTCAGGATCTCCACAATAGAAACCCAATCCCAACGTCGTCTGGTAGTGGAGGGCAAACTTGTTTCTCCCTGGACGGCCGAAGTTGAGACTGCATTTAAGACCGCGGCCGAACATCTTGAAGGCCGCAAGCTCGTCATCGACCTCACTAACGTTACCGTCATCAACCGGGACGGCGAGAACACGCTCTTCAAGTTGATGCGGGATGGCGCGAGGTTTTCCTGCGGAGGCGTGCTGATGAAGCATGTTTTGAAGCAGCTGGCCCGCCGCTGCCGGGGCGGGGTGTAAAGGCAATCCGGATGTCGATTCTCACGTCGTTCAAACGACTAACCATTGAGGGGTTGAGGATGAGGATGTTTGGAAAGAATCTCGCAGCAACGAAGGTCGCGCTTCTGCAGCCAGGACCATACGCTACCGCTTCCGACTTTTGTCGAATCTTCGAGGAAAACATGGACCATCTGTACCTGTTATCGTTCCTGCTGACCGGTGACCGCCGGGCCGCCGAGAAGTGCTTCGTCAGTGGGTTAGAAGACTCGCGCAATGGCAACCCGGTGTTCAGGGAGTGGGCGCGATCCTGGGCCCGGCGGACGATCATTCAAAACGCGATCCGGATGATCCACCCACGGGCGGATGCGGCAGACGAATCGGGGCGGGACGGCGTGGATTCGCTCATCCCGGCTGAACTGCGGCCGGTGGTTGAGCTTCCAGCGTTCGACCGCTTCGTCTTTGTAATGTCTGTGCTGGAAGGCTATTCCGAGCAGGAGTGTTCTCTGCTGCTCAACTGCACCCGTGGCGACGTAACCGCGGCTAAGATTCGCGCTTTGCGGCAGCTTGGGGAACGAGCGGAATCACTGGGGAAACCGCTCACAGAGGCTGGATCCGCGGACCAGGCTGATCGCGTCCGAAGGGTCATGACAACTGAGGAAATTTCGCACCTCGCGGCCACCGCCTAGCATCAACTGCTGAAATGGGGAAACCAATGAATAAAACTGTGGGGAAGAACTCTATCTTTCGCAACCTCCTGTTCGCCGCGCCGGCCCTGGCCCTGTTGACGGGGGTGGCGTGCAATCGAGGCAATGTTCAGGCGGCGCCCGCCATGCCGGCGCCCCTCGTCACGGTCGTGCGGGCTACTACTCAGGACGTGCCGCATTACCTCGATGAGATCGGCAGAAACGCAGCTTTTGAGTCAGTGACGGTTACGCCGCAGGTCGGCGGCCGCATCGTCGAGCGCCACTTTCAGGACGGCGAGAACCTGACGAAAGGGCAGCTTCTGTTTGTCATCGATCCTCGCCCCTACAAGGCGCAGGTCGACTCGGCACAGGCAGCGCTGGCTCAGGCCAAGGCGGCCCTCGATCTAGCCAGGATCCAGTTTGCCCGCGATGCCGAGGTGATCGGGCAGAAGGCGATCTCGCAGCAGGACTACGACACCAAAAAGAACGCCGTCGATGTCGACCAGGCTCAGGTGGACGCGGCGGAGGCGACTCTCGAGACGGCGAAGCTCAATCTCGACTACTGCTACATCCACTCGCCGATTGACGGCAGAGCGGGTGCGCGCCTGGTCGATGTCGGCAACGTCGTGCAAGCTAACACGACCTCGTTATTGTCCATTCAGCGCATTGACCCCATCTACGCGGAATTCACCGTCACCGAAGGTGACCTGCCCGAGGTTCAGCGGGAGATGTCGCACGGTCTTCTGCGAGCCGTGGTTCGGCTTCCCTCGGATGCCGAAACTGCAGCCAGAACCGGCCGCGTCGAGTTCCTGGATAACGCAGTCCAGAATGGCAGCGGCACCGTCAATCTTCGCGCCACCTTGACCAACGCCGACCACCACTTCTGGCCGGGCCAATTTGTAAATGTGAAACTGGTGCTCAGCATGGAGAAAGGCGCGGTGTTGATTCCGAATCAGGCCACCGAAATCAGCCAGCAGGGCCCGTTTGTTTACGTCGTGAAGGATGACGACACCGCTGAACTCCGCCCCATAAAGCTCGGCCAGCGCCAAGGTGACAACGTGGTCGTCACCTCCGGCGTTGCCGCTAACGACCGAGTCGTCCTCGCCGGCCAGATGCTGGTGCGTCCCGGCGGCAAGGTGCGTGTGCAGGGCGCTTCGCCCGACGGCCACGCCACCAACGCCGGCGCACAGGCCCCCAGCAGCCAAGGAGGCCAGTCGTGAATTTGTCTGAAGTATTTATCCGTCGTCCAGTGATGACCGTCGCGCTGACGGTTTCGGTTCTCCTGTTCGGCCTGTTCGCTTTCACCCGGCTTCCCGTCAGCGACCTGCCAGCGATCGACTACCCGGTCATCCAGGTGCAGGTCAACTATCCGGGAGCAACGCCGGAAACCATGGCCAACAACGTGGCCACACCGCTCGAGCGCCAGTTCATGCAGATTCCCGGCCTCGAACTGGTGACCTCGAGCAACCTCCAGGGCCACTCCAGTTTCGTGCTGCAGTTTGATCTGTCGAAGAGCCTGGACGGCGCAGCCACCGACGTGCAGGCGGCTATCACGCGTGCCCAGGGCCAGTTGCCGGTCGATCTTCCCAGCCCTCCCACGTTCACCAAGACGAACCCCAACGACCAGCCGATCATGTACATCGCCATCGTCAGCGACACCGCGACCGAAGGCCAGCTCTACGACTACGCGAACACGCAGATCGGCGAGCGCATCAGCATTCTTCCGGGAGTGAGCCAGGTTGCTATCTTCGGAACCCCGTCGGCAGTTCGAATCAAAGCCGATCCTTCGAAGATGGCTATCCGCAACATCACGCTCGAGGATCTGACCAACGCGGTCAAGAACGGCACCGCCTATACCGGGGCCGGGCAATTCGATGGCCCGCATCGCAGCTTCCTGCTGCAACCCCAGGGCCAGCTGATGACGGCCGACGAATACAACAATCTCATCGTCGGCAATAGCAACGGGTCCCCGGTTTACCTGAAGGACGTGGCCACCGCCAAGCAAGGCGTGCAGGACGAGCGCATCGATATGCGCGTCTGGGTGCGCGGCTACCATCAACCCGGCGCCAACGTCTTCATCGGCGTGTACCGGCGCGCGGGCGTGAACGCGGTCCAGGTCGCCAAGTCCGTCCGCGACATGCTGCCATCGATTCAGTCGCAGCTGCCGAGTTCGGTTCTGCTGTTCACCGCCTATGACCGGTCGCAGACCATCGTCACCGGTATCAACGACGTGAAGACGACGCTCTACCTCGCCTTCGTCCTCGTGGTTATGGTGATCTTTGTCTTCCTGGGACGAGGGACCGACACGCTCATTCCGGCGGTCGCTCTGCCCTTGTCGTTGCTCCTAACGTTCATCGCCATGAACCTTCTCGGCTACAGCCTCGACAATCTTTCGCTCATGGCGTTGACGCTGGCCATCGGGTTCCTGGTCGACGACGCAATCGTGTTTCTGGAAAACACGGTGCGCCTGATGGAAGAGGGGCGCGACGCGTTTGAAGCTTCTCTGGAATCAGCCAAGGAAATCAGCTTCACGATTCTGGCCATGACGCTCTCGCTCGCCGCCGTCTTCATCCCTCTGGTCTTCATGAGCGGCTTGATGGGACGTATCTTCCGTGAGTTCTCAATCACCATCGTCATCTCGATTCTGGCCAGCGGCCTGGTTTCATTGACGCTCACTCCGCTGATGACCTCGCGCTTGCTGGGCAATCGCGGAGCCGGCGCCAAAAAAACCTGGATGGAGCGCGTATTCGGTGCCTTCGAGCGCCGCGTGCTCGACGTCTACGGGCGCTCCTTGTGGTTCTTCCTCCGCAATCGCTGGATATCGGCCGTCACCTGGGTCGTCTGTCTTGCGGGAACGGCCTACCTCTTCTATGTCGTTCCCAAGGCATTCCTCCCGGTCGGCGACAGCTCGTTCATCCGTGGCGTTCTGGTCGCGCAGGAAGGCACCTCGCCAGATCAGATGCACGCCTACCAGACCGAAGCGGAGAGGATCATGAGGGCCAACCCCGCTGTCCGCAGCACGTTCACCATGAGCGGCAACAGCGCATTTCTGGGCTCGAATCAGGCCTTCCTGATTGCCTTCCTGAAACCTCCGTCCGAGCGCGCTCCGATTGCCCAGGTCGCGGGACAGCTGATGGGCGGAATCGGCGCCACCATCCCCGGAGTCGTCGCCTTCCTCCAGCCGAATCCGGCTCTGGAAATCAGCACCGGCGCTACCGCAAATGCGCAAGGACAATTCGCCTACGCGCTCTCCGGAATCAATCCCAACGAGGTGTATGCGACTGCCGGCAAGCTGATGGCGAAGATGCGCGAGTATCCCGGCTTCCTGTTCGTCAACTCGGATCTTTACAATCACACGCCCAATCTGCAGGTTGACATCCTGCGCGATCAGGCCAAGTTGTATGGCGTGTCCGAGACGCGGATCCTCTCGCTTCTGCACGACGCCTATTCGCAGAACTACAGCTACTTGATCAAGAAGCCGACGGACCAGTACCAGGTGATCCTCGAGGTGGCCGACAGCGAACGCTCCGCGCCGGAAGACCTCAGCCGGCTCTACATCAAGAGCGACGACGGCCAGCGCATGGTCCCTCTAAGCGCGGTGACGACCTGGCATCCGGTCATCGGCCCGCAGGCTGTGAACCACATCAATCAGTTCACTAGCGTGACCATGTTCTTCAACCTGAAGCCTGGGTATTCCATCGGTCCGGCAACCGATTTCGTGCAAAAGACCGCCAAAGGGATTTTGCCTCCGGGCATTCAGGGATCGCTGCAGGGCGAAGCTTTGACCTTCGAGAACACGGTTTCGGACCTGGCCATCCTGATGTTGGTGGCCGTGTTCGTCATGTACGTCATCCTCGCCATCTTGTATGAGAGCTACCTGCACCCGATCACGGTGCTGTCCTCTCTGCCTGTTGCTTTGCTCGGAGGATTGCTGACACTCTGGCTCTTTGGCGAGGAAGCATCGCTCTACGCCTACATTGGCATGTTCATGCTGATGGGCATCGTAAAGAAGAACGGAATCATGATCGTCGACTTCGCCGACCAGCGCGTTCGACAGGGCATTCCCGACGATCAGGCCATTCACGACGCCAGTATGGAGCGCTTCCGTCCGATCATGATGACCACCATGGCCGCGCTGTTGGGCGCGTTGCCCATCGCGCTCGGCTACGGCGCCGACGGTTCCTCGCGGCGTCCGCTCGGCATGGTTGTCATCGGAGGCCTCATCGTCTCGCAGTTCATCACGCTCTTCGTGACGCCTGCGATCTACCTCTATCTCGAGGAATTCCAGGAGAAGGTGCTCGACCGTGTGCCGTTCCTGCGCTCGAGCCGCAAACACCAGCCCATGGGAATTCCCGAGTTCGCTCTGCAGGAAGGAAATGGAGATTAGTCTTATGAGCCAGAATCTCAGAGGCTCCTATCTTTTGGGAGCGGTGCTGCTGGCGGTTGCGGGACTGAGCGCCTGCGCCGTCGGGCCCAGATACAAGCGTCCGACTGTCGATGTTCCGGTCACATACCGCGGCGCAGCTTCGGATTCAATTCCCGAAACGACGACGGTACAAGGACAAGGACAGCAAACTTCTCAGCCGGCCACCTCTTTGGGCGACGAAAAATGGTGGCAGGTTTTCCAGGACACCGAACTGCAAGGGCTGATTCGCACAGCTTTGCAGAATAACTATGACGTCCGCATCGCCGCGGCTCACGTGCTGGAAGCCCGCGCGCAATTGGGCATCACGCGCGCCGATCAGTATCCTTCGTTGGCGGTTGGCGGCAATATCGTGAGCCAGCAGAGCCCGAAGCTGGGCCCGATCCCCGCCTACGAGCTTACCCAGGGATCGGTGAGCGCTTCGGCAGCCTGGAACCTGGATTTCTGGGGGAAGTATCGCCGGGCCACCGAATCGGCTCGCGCCACCCTGCTCGCGAACGAGTGGGCGCAGAAAGAGGTCATGGCCACGCTGGTCGCCGACGTGGCCACCTCCTACTTCCAGCTTCGTCAGCTGGATCTTGAGTTGGAGATCTCTAGGCGCACTTTGGGCTCTCGCCAGGATTCCCTGAACTTGACCCAGACTCTGGAGCAGCACGGAATCAATTCCATGCTCGATGTGCGCCAATCCGAGCAACTGGTATATACCGCCGCCACCGAAGTACCGGATTTCGAGCGGCAGATCGCGCAGCAGGAAAATGCCCTCAGCATCTTGCTTGGTAAGAATCCGGGAGATATACCCCGCGGGTTGAAACTAGCGGACCAGCCGCATCCGCCGGAACTCCCGGTCGGCCTACCGTCCTCCCTGCTGGAGCGCCGGCCCGATGTTCGCGAAGCCGAGGAGAATCTGATCGCCGCCAATGCGCAGATCGGAGTGGCGCGGGCCGCCTACTTCCCACAAATTTCTTTGACCGGCACAGGCGGCTTTGAGAGTCCTGCTCTTACCAACCTCTTCACCGGGCCGGCCGGCATATGGACGATGGCCGCATCCGTGACTCAGCCCATCTTTGAAGGCGGCAGGCTGAAGTCCAACGTCCGTTACGCCGAAGCGGAACATCAGCAGATGCTGTTGACCTACCAGCAGACAATTCAAGGCGCGTTTCGTGATGTTTCCAACGCGCTGGTTGCGTACCGCAAAGACCGCGAGTTCCGTGTGCAGCAGCAGCATCTGTTCGACTCAGCCCAGGACGCGGCTCATCTGTCGCAAGTCCGATTCAAGGCGGGCACCACGGACTACCTCGAAGTCTTGACCAACGAGACCAACGCTTTCTCTGCCGAGCTTGGGCTCGCCCAGGCACAGGGCAACGAACTCGTAGCGATGGTCCAGGTCTACCAGGCGCTGGGGGGAGGCTGGGAATAGCCGACTGTCGGAGGTCGGTCATCATTCTGCGGAGCGGGTGGAGTAATCGTGAATAACTGCGGGAACGGCTTCAGAAATAATCGAATGCGAAAGCCCGTACAGACAGCGACCTTACACCTTCTGTGCCTCCCGATAGCACAGACGAGCCATTCATTTTCTTCCGATGCTGCCCTAGTATTGTTCTTGAGCAGCACTTGGGGGAGGGCTGATCAACAAACGCCCCACGACTCAAACCGAGTTCGGGGCGTTTCGTTTTGTCCGCCGAATCCGCGCCCTCCTTCACCCTTGTCGCCCTGTGCGCTTCGCCCCACGACGCTCTAAACATCCGAAAATCTTTGGAATTCTCGCCCGGCGCTCCCACAGGATCACGTAAACTCTTTGGAAACTGGCTTTTGGAGGTTGGATTGGCCACTTCGCCCAGAATTTCCCCCGCGCTGAAGAAGCGCGCGAAGCAGATCAAAGTGTTGCTGATGGATGTGGACGGCACCATGACCGACGGCAGCGTCACTTTGCTGTCACAGACGGATGGCACTGCCCTCGAGATCAAGACATTTGACGCTCACGATGGGCAAGGTCTCACGCTCGCGCGCACGGCCGGACTGCGAACCGGTTGCATCACCGGACGCGAGAGCCCCGCGCTCTTGCGCCGCGCCCACGAAATGAAGATGGAGTTCATTTACATGAAGCAGCCGGTCAAAGTCCCCGCCTACGAGGAGATCCTGAAGACTGCCGGTGTCTCGGATCTTCAAGTGGCTTTCATCGGCGACGATCTGCCGGATATTCCCCTGCTGCGGCGCGTGGGATTAGCTATCGCGGTCGGTGACGCGGTGCCCGAAGTCAAGGAACTTGCCCACTACACGACCAAAGCAAAGGCCGGCCACGGCGCTGTCCGCGAAGCCGTCGAACTGGTCCTTAAGTCCCAGGGCATTTGGAAGGACATGATCGACAAAGCCCGGGCGTAACTGTATCCCGGCGAACCGACCTTCGTCGAGCAAGTTGGCCGATCCCCCCGGACGTGAACCCCGGAGGCACCCGCGGTCATCTATTATTCATCTCGGGGAAGGATCCTGAAAACTCATGACTACGTGGCCGATTCCAAGCATGCTTGACGCCAGCACGCAGATTTTTCCCAGCCTGACCGCGGCTCAAATCAGCCGGATACATGCCGTGAGCCGGACCCGAAAAGTCGACTCGGGCGAAATCCTGTTCCGCCCGGGCGATGTCGGGGTTCCGTTTTTCGTCCTCCTTTCCGGGACCCTGGACATTGTTCAAGCCGGCATCGACGGCGAACGTCTTGTCACAACCCATGGGGCGGGCTCGTTCACCGGCGAACTGAGCATGATTTCCGGCCAGCGCTGTCTCGTCCTTGGGCGGGTCGGCGAGCCGGGCGAGTTTCTGGAGCTCAGTTCGGACGGTTTGCACTCACTCATTGCCCGCGATGCCGAACTCAGTGAAATCATCATGCGGGCCTTTATTCTCCGCCGCCTCGCGCTCATCACCAATCATCTGGGAAATATCATTCTGATGGGCTCGCGACACTCCGCTTCGACCCTGCGCCTGCGGGAGTTCCTCAGCCGCAACGGGCATCCCTACATGTATGTCGACCTCGATACCGACAAGACGTCGCAAGAGTTGCTTGATCGCTTCTCGGTGAAGCTGGAAGACATTCCGGTTATCATCTGCAATGCCGGAGGCGTGCTGCGCAACCCCACCAATCAGCAACTCGCCGAGTGCCTCGGGCTCAACGCCAGCGTCGACAGCTCCGGAATTCGCGACCTGATTATCGTGGGCGCCGGTCCTTCCGGCTTGGCCGCTGCCGTGTACGCCGCTTCCGAAGGCCTTGATTCTCTCCTCATCGAAACCGAGGCACCGGGCGGACAAGCCGGCTCCAGCTCCAAGATTGAGAATTACCTCGGCTTCCCGACCGGAGTTTCAGGCCAGGAGCTCGCGTCGCGCGCCATCCACCAGGCTCAGAAGTTCGGCGCAAAAATGATGGTCGCCCACAGCGTGGCAAGATTGAACTGTGACCGTCGCCCCTACAAAGTCATCCTCGACGATGGCACGGTTCTGCTCGCGCGGGCCGTCGTCATTGCCACCGGGGCGCAGTACAAGAAGCCCGACATCGCCAATCTCAAGAAATTCGAAGGCCAGGGAGTGTATTACGGCGCGACCTATATCGAATCGCAGGTCTGCGGCGATGAAGAGGTCATTGTCGTCGGCGGCGGAAATTCGGCCGGACAAGCCGCTGTGTTTCTGGCGCAGACCGCTCGCCGCGTCTACATGCTGGTGCGCGCTTCAGGACTCGCCGACAGCATGTCGCGCTATTTGATTCAGCGCATCGCCGAAAACCCGGCCATTGAGCTGCACTTCAGAACCGAAATTGTCAGTCTGGATGGAGACACCCAACTGGAGCGCGTCTCCTGGAGGGATAAGGCTACCGGCGAAGTGTCGAGTCACGACATCCGCCACTTATTCATCATGACCGGAGCTTCGCCGCGGACCGACTGGCTCAAGGGTTGCGTGGTTATGGACGACAAGGGCTTCATTCTGACAGGCCGCGATCTGGACGGATCTCTCGGAGTAAATGGCGCGCCGATCTGGCCGCTCACCCGAGCTCCCCAGATGCTCGAAACCAGCCTGCCCGGCGTTTTCGCCGTGGGAGACGTTCGCGCCGGCAATGTGAAGCGGGTGGCCTCCGCCGTGGGCGAAGGAGCAATTTCTGTTCATCTGGTGCACCGCGCTCTCGCCGAGCAATAGAATTGCATCCGCAGAGCGCGCTTCACTCCCACTTGTCCTGTCCCTCGTGAACGGTAATGTAGCGGTCAATCGGGAGATCGGTGAGCCGCTGGACGAGTTCGCTGGGACGCGGCCAGTGAATCTCAACCCAATCGATCCTGGCGCGCGGCCCGATGCCCAGCAGCAGACGCGGATCATGCGATGACATGTAGCTTCCCCCGCCGACTTTCATGCGGTGCCGTTTGAGGTCGCCCGCCTGGTAGCTGACCCGGGCGCCAACCGCATCAATGTTGGCCGTCTTGCCGATCAATCGCAACCCCAGCCAGTGATTCTTGCCGCCGACATTATTCCGAAGCAGCACCGGAGGTTCGTTGTTGCACGAGACCAGCACGTCGATTCCCCCGTCGTTATTGAAGTCTCCAATGGCCAGGCCCCGCGCCGACATCCGCTGGCGAAACGCCACGCCCGCCTGGGCGCTGACATTCGTGAATCGAGAACCATTGCTGTGAAACAGCAGCATGGGCTCGCGATAGGTGACGCGTGGGTCGAGCTGATTGATGAGGTCGTCCGGCTCGCCATTGCCCAGAATCAGGTCCAGGTTTCCATCGTTGTCGTAATCGAGGAATTTGAGTCCCCAGCCGCTCATGAAGCGTGTCGCCGATCCGATCTCTGAGCCGATGGCATCATCATCGAATGTCTGGTCGTGGTTGTTGTGATATAGCGAGAAAATCTCCTTATCGAGATTCGAAACGAACAAGTCCATCCAGCCATCCTGGTTGTAATCGGCGGAGTCCAGTCCCATCCCCGAGCGCGGCCTTCCGTCCGCGCTGTAAGCCACGCCGGCCGCTTCTCCAATTTCTTCAAACCGTCCATGACCGCGATTCATGAAGAGAAAATTGCCGACGGTGTCATTGGAGACGAAAAGATCCATCCAGCCATCGTTATTGAGATCGGTCGCCACCACGCCCCAGGCTTTGCCGCGGGGCACGTCGATCCCGGTCAACGCGCTTACGTCCGTAAAAGTTCCATCCCCGTTGTTATGGAATAACCAGCTGGGCATCGCTCCGAAAGCCCGTGGCACGCAATACTCCAGCTTGCCCGGCAGGGAACTGCAATGGCGATTCTTGGCCTTGCTGAAGTCAGCGAAGCGGCAGACAAACAAATCCAGCTTTCCGTCGTTGTCGTAATCGAACCACAGCGCGCTTGCCGCCCATCCGGGAGCAGCCAGGCCCGCTTTCTCTGTCACATCGGTGAATGTGCCGTCGCCATTGTTCCGATAGAGAATGCTGCGCCCGTACTGCGTGACATACATGTCCGGGAACCCGTCGCCGTTGTAATCGCCAACCGCAACGCCCATGCCAAAGCCGCCGGCCCCGACGCCGGCCTTTTCTGTTACATCGGTGAACGTGCCGTCTCGGTTGTTCTTGTAGAGAGCGTTCCGCAACGGTGGATTCGGATCGTAGAAGTCGCACCTCCCGCCATTGACCAGGTAAATGTCCATCCATCCGTCGTTGTCAAAGTCGAGAAAAGCGCATCCTGAGCCTGTAGTCTCGGGCAGATATTTCTCCGCAGAGAGCCCACTCTGGTGCACCCAGGTGATGCCGCTTTGCGAAGAGGGAATCTCCTCAAATATGGAATCTGAGGCGGCCGCCGCCAGCGAATACACAGAGCCCGGGATTCCGCTCACTGCCGCTGTGCCCAAAAGCCCCTGCAGGAACCTTCGACGCGAGTGGGAGCCCAGGCGTTCAGAAATGGATGGAAAGAGTCTGCTCACTGTGCGATTCGAGAATTATGGATTGGGAGCAGGCGGTGGCGGAGTGTTCGCTTCCTGCATCTTGCGGTGAATCGCAAACTCCCGCTCCGCTTCATCCTTTCGGCCGACGCGGCTCAGTGCCGTGGCCAGGTTGTAGTGCGCCGCGGGATTGCCCGGCTCGAGCTTGACCGCTGTCTCCAGGGGTGCAACCGCGTCCGCATAACGCTTCTCCACCAACAGGCACGATCCCAACCCCAGATAAGCTTCGGCGAATCCGTTATCGAGCTCGGTGGCGCGAGTGAAGTGATCGATGGCGTCCGGACACTGATTCGCCTGCCGGGCGAGTTCGCCCAGCACGCCTTCCGCGCCCGCGTTTTGCGGATCGATTTTCAACTCCTGCTCGAAATTTCGTTTCGCTTCGTCCAGCACTTCCTGCGGCGGATTAGGCTTGGAGAGCAGAACCCGTCCCAGCCGGTAGTGGATGCCGGGCAGATTCGGATCGATATCGAGAATCTTCTTGTATTCGGCCGCCGCCTCATCCCACTTGCCCTGCACTTCCAGCGCCTCGGCGTTGAGCTCGTGCACCTGGTAAGAGAACGGCGCCTCGCGCACCAGATCCTGCGAAGCACGGATGGAGAGGTCGGAATAAGCCTTGGTCTCCTGATAGAGGACCTCGGGATCCCGCGGGAAATCGTGGCTCAGGATCTGCAGAAATCCCACCGCCTCATAGGGGCGATTGCGAATCATAGCGCAGCGGAGCCCGGCCAGCCCAACCCGCTTTTTTAAGTCGGCGTCCGTGAGTCTTCCAACGACGCTGCGCAGCTCCGGGATCGCCTCCGCGCAGTGCCCGATGGCCGCATGATCGAGAGCTTTCTGAGCCTCCGTGGCGGCCGGGCCTGGCAGCTTGGATTGCGTCCATGAAGTTGCGGGGCTTCCAAGGAGAAACGCGGGAATCAGGAGAATCGGGGCCAACCGGGACATGGGGAAAATCATAAAACGAAACTGCGCGGAAAATCGAGCCGAATACTCAACCTCTCCATCTTTTACCCGCAATCTCGAAGCTCAAGGGCCGAAAGGAAAAATGGCAGGCGGATCGCGCCTGCCATTCTCGCTTCCCGACTCTCCTAAAACGTGAAGCGCAAGGCGAGCTGCAACTGTCGCGCACCTTGCGAATTGGTGATTGCACCGAATCCGCGCACAGTCCCATCGGACAAGGTCATGTCTGGCGCGGCCAGCGCAGGATGGTTGAAGACGTTGTATGCCTCCGCCCGGAACTCGAACTTCATCCTCTCCGAGACCGGAAACAGTTTGTGCAGGCTTAGATCGACATCCGCATATCTCGGTCCGCGAATATCGCCCTGGCTGCACGTGCCGTAAGCGACTTGTCCTCCCGAGGTGGTTGGCTCCGAGAAGGTCGACGGATCAACCCACTGAATGTAGGCCGAAGTCGACATTGTGGCCGGCACAAACGTCTTGGTGTAGTGGATCGGTCCATTGCAATTCGAACGGTCTCCGCCGAACAGCTCCGAGGCGCCCGTGGTCGCGAATGCCGGATAATCCGCTCCCCAACCGGTGAAGTCCGACATAGCGTTCCCGGAGTGGAAGGTCACCAGCCCGCCGATCTCCCAGCCGCCCACTGCCGCATCCATCACGCGGTTCATGCTGTTGCCGAAGATCTTGCCCCTTCCAACCGGCAGTTGATAGGTCACATAGCTGGTTAAAATGTGTGTCTCATCGAAGAAGCACGGGCCCCAGTCCATCCGCGGCGCATAGATGCTGGTCCAGCCGACTTGCCCGTGGGAGGTCTGGCTGGCTCCCCAGGTTCCGTAGAACCCGCCCGAGTTGCTCATGCACTTCGAATAGGTGTAGGCGACCTGCGCGTCGAGGCCGCTCGACATCCGGTGCCGCAGCACCGCCTGCAGCGCATCGTAACGCTGGTCAGAGTTTGAGGCGTTGCCGCGCGCAAAAGTGATGTCGCTCAGCAGCGTTGGATTGCCCGACAGGTAATAGGGCGTTCCCGCCGTCCCCAGCACGCCGGGCTTGGTGATGATCGCTCCGCTCGAATCGAGCAGCGGAGCCTGGTTGTATTCCATGAAGTTGTACAGATGCGTGCCGTGCTGGCCCACATACCCGATCTGGAATGTCGTGGCGTTGCTGAGCTGCTGCTGGACAGTGAGGTTCCACTGCTGCGCCAGCGCTGGCCGGAAGTTCGGATCGAACATGTAGATGCTGCCCACTCCCTGATAACAGGAAAGCGTGATCGTGGCGCACGGTTGCGTGACTTGGGCGTTGGCAAAGACATTGGCGAAGTTGCCGACCTGATTCGGGAAGTTCGCGTTGTAGCTCGCCGCCGAGAATGGATAATTCGCCGTCAGCTGCTCGCCAACGCCGCCTCCTTCCGTGTAGGCCGACACGCCGTACCCCGCCCGGATGACGGTCTTGTTCTGCAGCGCCGCCGGCGCCCACGAGATGCCGATACGCGGCAGGAAGTCGCCAATGCCGGTGTAGTTCTTGTACAGCGTGTCATTGCCTTGCTCGACTTGCAGGCCCCCGGCCACCAGACCACCTCCGGCGAAGTTCACCTCCTGGTTGTGAATCTCATAGAACGGGGTGTGATCTTCGAAACGAAGGCCCAGGTTCAATGTGAGCGTGTCGCTAATGCGCCAGTCATCCTGGGCAAAAGCGCCGAACACATTCGCCCGCCGCCCGAATACCGGGGGAACATCGCCGCGAGCCGCCGATGCAACATTGCCCATCCAGAGATCGGCTAATGGGCTACCCGTCAGCGAGTTGAACGTGATGCTGCCCAGTTCGCCGCTGTTGCCGGAGTAGACGTTATCCTCGCGCAGCCGCTCATACTGGAAGCCCAGTTTCACCTGATGCCGCCCGTGGGTGATCGAGAAGCTGTCGTCTACTTGCGGAGTCGAAGTGTGGAACGCCTGGTAGAGCCCTGCCGACCCGATGTTGAACGACCCTGCAACCACGTTGGGCAGCCCTCCCAGATACGCGTTTCCGCCTGAAATGCCGATCGTCTGCGCCAGATCGCCCACGTTCCCCGCCGTCCCGCTCGGGTTCGTGAAATCGACGACGTTGAACCCGACGCGGAGTTCGTTGAGCAGGTTGCTGCTCAATGTATGCAGCCACTGTCCGGAAAAATTGCGTACCGGCTGGTCCTGCGGTCCCAACGACGACAGGGCGAACGTGCTCGTAAACGGGTTGCGGATGTGCGCCTGCGACCAGCGCCCGTAAATGTGGTCGGAGTTCGAGATGTTGTAGTCGATCTTCAGATCGCCCTGGTCGTTGTTGATCTGCTGTCCGTTCAGAGAAGCCAGGTTTCCTTGCGGATTACCCGCCGGGATGGCATTGAAGAGCGCCGCTGTGACCGGGTTTTCCGTCTGCGAGGCCACCGATGCATTGGCAAAGTTGTTGTAGGGGATCGGCGCATTCCCGTTGTTGGGATCGGTGATCTGGAGACCGCCGTTGCAAATACCCGTATTGTCGAACGTACCTCCCGCATCGGTACAGAGCGCCCCGAAATCGCCCCCGCGCTCGGCGTTCGTAAGAACGAATACGTTCGCGCCCGACGGCGGCGTGTCGAATCTCTGTCCTTCGTAGTCGGCGAAGAAGAACAGTTTGTTCTTGATGATCGGACCGCCGACCGAGAGGCCAAACTGATTCCAGACCAATCCCGGTCTGGGCACGACCGGATTCGACAGCCCGTTCGACCACAGGTTCGCGTTGAAATTCCCGTCGCGATAGTATTCGAAGGCGCTGCCGTGAAACTGGTTCGTCCCCGATTTGATGGTGGTGCTGATCACGCCGCCCTCGTAGCTGCCGAATTCGGCTGAGGCGTTCTGCGTGATCAGGTTGAATTCCTGAATCGCGTCAGGACTGGGCGTGTATCCCACTTCGTTATTGCTGTTCTCGCTGGCGTCGATGCCGTCGAGCAGCATCGCATTGGCTTGCTCGCGGTTGCCGTTGATGTAAGGCCTGCCCGAAGAGGTGATCAAGCCCGGCGAAGTGAATTCGGAAGGATTCGGCGTGGTCGCTCCCGGGGCCAGCAGGGTCAGCGAAAGATAGTCGCGGGTGCCGAGCGGCAGGCTCTCATTGGTTGTCGAGTCAATAACCGTGCTGACCTCGGTGCTCTGCGTCTGCAGGATCGGAGCCGCTCCGGTCACTTCGACGGTCTCGCTCACCTGTCCGACCTTCAACTTGACATCCACCCGAGCCGTCTGATTCAGAACCAGCGTGAACGCCGGTTCAACAGCCGTCTCGAAGCCCGACGCCGTCACCTTGACCGTGTAGCTGCCGACCGGCAGCCGTAGCAGGTTGTAGGCGCCAGAGTCATTAGTCTGGGCCGTCCAGACCGTCCCGCGTTCCGTATCCGTCGCGGTCACCGTCGCGCCCTTGATGGGTGCGTTACTCGGATCGGTCACCGTTCCAACGACCGCCGCCGTGACTTCCTGAGCCATTGCAGAGGGGATCACCGCCATTAGCCATGCCGCGGCCAGTAAGCACAGGATTCCCCATGTCAGTTTTCTCATTGCCCAGCCTCCTGAGAGCACAGGTGAAACAGTTCCCCACAGACATTGGTAGTACAATCGAAGTATGCTATATAGCACCGTGATTGTTATGGTCAAGAAAAAAATGAAGTCGCAATGCATTTTTTTGTGGACAAATGCGTCAAAGCTCTATATCAGGTGTCATGGGGTCGGGAATCTGGTGCCGTTCCGAAGGGATCGGAGCTCTGCATTTGCACATAAAACTGGGCATATGCTGCCGGATTCTGTGGCTCCGGTTGCTCCGGCGGGCGCTTGGGCAGCGGAAACAGACGCCCCTGCTCTATAGCAATATCCGGGTTTGAGGCGGATCGTGGATCTAGCCGGATTCGCTTTCTCGATCGCAGGCATCGTTTTAAGCTATATAGCAGAAATGCCCGTCGATCCGGTTCCGGGCATCCGGACAGACAATAAGCCCAGTGGTTGCCGCCGATTACGAACACAAGGTAGTCTGGAAAAGCCGATCTATGTCGACCAATCACCGCAACGGGACGCCGGTCTACAAGCGCATCCAGAATTCCATCCGCAAACGCATCGAGGCGGCGGAACTGCGGCCCGGTGATCTGGTCGCCTCCGAGCGCGAGTTGGCCCGCACCCACAAGGTCAGCCTGATGACCGCCCGCCACGCTTTGGCCGGGCTGGAACGCGAAGGAGTGGTCGAGCGCCGCCGCGGTGCCGGAACCTTTGTTGCCTCGCCGAAGATCCACTTCAACAAGCTGATGAGCTACACCGAGCACATGTCGAGCCGCGGGCTTGCGCCGCGGTCGAAGGTGCTCCTGGCGAAACTCATTGAAGAGGAAGCCGAGGTGGCTGCCCGGCTCGGACTGCCGGCCACCAGCCGGCTGGTGAAGATCGAACGTCTGCGCCTGACCGGCGAGGAGCCCTTCGCCCTGGAGACCTGTTACTTACCCGCCAGTGAGTTTTCCTCGCTGGTGAGCGCCCCGCTCGGCAGGGTGTCGCTGTTCGGCACGCTGGAGCACGATTTCGATGTAGAACTCGCGTACGCCGACGAAGAAGTCGATGCCACCGCCGCCGAAGCCAATGTCGCCGAGCTGCTGAATGTGCCGCGCGGCGCGTCGGTACTGCGCATTCGCCAGGTGATTTACTCCACCAAGGGCAAGGCCACCATCTATGGAGTGGGCTTCTACCGCTCCGAGCGTCACACGCTGTTTATCCGGCGCTTCCGCTAGGCCGCTCCACAATCAGATGGAAGGTTCCGAGGCCTGCGGCGCTCAAGCGGCATCGCACTGTGGCCGGGCTAACGCGAAATTCTCGTCACCGGGCTGCTGGGATAGTCCAGATCGAAGCCGAGTTGCAGTTTGGCGGCTTCCGACATCAGGCCCGGATGCCACGGCGGCTCGAAAACCACCTGCACATCCACTCCGTGGACTTCGGGCAGCCGTGCCAGCTTGCCCTCTACATCCGCCTTCAACACATTGCCCATGCCGCAACCCGGCGCGGTCATCGACATTTTTACGCTGATTTTCTTCCCGCCTTGCTCATCCGCCGTGATCTCGCAGGAGTAGATCAGGCCCAGATCGACGATATTCACCGGAATCTCAGGATCGTACACTGTCTTGAGTTGATCCCAGACCATCTGCTCGTTGAAGGGGCCCTCGGTCGCGCCCTTTTCCAGATTCGGAGGCGGCGTCAGCCCAAGGGCGTCGGCGTCCTTCCCATCGATGCGGCACATGTATCCGATGTCGGTGATCACCGTGTAACCGGTTCCGAGAAACTGGGAGATCCTGACGCGGCTCCCGGCCGGAAGCATGCGGTTGGTTCCACTGGGAATCTCGACCGCCTCGCATGCCCGCTTCAGCTCAATGAATTCGCCCATCGTCATATACAGCAGATCCTGAGAATCCTATTCGGTGGAAATCGAGTGCTGGTCTCCGTCAAGAGCGGCTTGCAGCGTATGCCAGGCGAGGGTCGCGCACTTCACGCGCGAGGGGAATTCCGACACGCCGGCGAACACGGCCAGCTTCCCCACCTCTGCTTCACTGCCATTGCTGTTGTTCGTCGCCTGGCCGGTGACGGTCTGGTGGAAGCGTTCGAACAGCTTCTTCGCTTCGCTGATGCTCTTGCCTTTGAGGCTCTGCGTCATCATCGATGCCGACGCCTTCGAAATCGCACAGCCGGAGCCCTGGAACGAGATGTCCTGAATCGAATCCCCGTCCACCTTGAGATACACCGTGAAACGATCGCCGCACAGCGGGTTATAGCCTTCCGCCTTGTGGTTCGCCGCTTCCAGCGCCCGGTAGTTTCGCGGCGCCTTGCTGTGCTCCAAAATGAGCTCCTGATACAGCTCTCGCAAGTCGGCCATCAGCCGAAAACCTCCCGCACCTTTTGGATGCCGTGCACCAGAGCTGCGATCTCTTCCTTCGTGTTGTAGAGCCCGAACGAGGCCCGCGCCGTCCCTTCGACGCCAAACCATTCCATGACCGGCTGGGCACAATGATGACCAGTGCGGATCGCGATGCCTTCCTGATCGAGGATGGTTCCAATATCGTGCGGGTGCACGCCCTCCATCACGAAAGACAACACGCCAGTCTTCTCGCGTGCCGTTCCAATCAGGCGAATGCCGGAGAGGGCAGAGATTTTCTCGGTCGCATACTCCAGCAGTTCATGCTCGTGGGCCGCGACGTTTTCGATGCCCAGTCCCTCGAGATACTCCAGAGCGGCTCTCAAGCCTACAGCTCCGGCCATATCCGGCGTGCCCGCCTCGAACTTGTAGGGCACTCTGTTGTAGAGGGTCTTCTCGAAGGTGACCGAACTGATCATGTCCCCGCCCCCCTGGTAGGGAGGCATCGCCTCCAGCAGCGCGGACTTGCCGTACAGAATGCCAATGCCGGTCGGACCGTAAACTTTGTGGCCGGAGAACGCGTAGAAATCGCAGTCAAGCTCTTGCACGTTGACCGGTATGCGAGGCACCGCCTGAGCGCCATCGACGAGCACCGGGATGTTTCTCGCGTGGGCCATTTTTGTGATCGTCGCCACCGGGTTGACCGTTCCCAGCGCATTGGAGACATGCGCGACCGCGACCACCTTGGTGCGAGGTCCGAGTAGCCGTTCGAATTCCTCCAGGATGATCTCGCCGCGCTGATTGATCGGCGCCACCCGCAACTTCGCGCCTTTCTCTTCGCACAGCAACTGCCAGGGAACGATATTCGAATGGTGCTCCATTGCGGTGATGAGCACCTCGTCGCCGGCGCCGACATTAGCGCGCCCGTAGGTTTGGGCGACAAGATTGATCGCTTCCGTTGCGCCGCGGACAAACACGATTTCACTCGGAAGCTGCGCCCGCAGGAATGCCTGCACTCTCTTGCGTGCCGACTCAAATTCCGCGGTCGCCAGCTCCGACAGGTAATGCACGCCACGATGAATGTTGGCGTTTTCATGCTTGTAGTAATTCGTGATCGCGTCGATCACCACCTTCGGCTTCTGCGAGGTTGCGGCATTGTCGAGATAAACGAGGTCATGCCCATGCGCTTTTGTCTGCAGGATGGGAAAATCCGCGCGCACTTGCTCCACGTCAAAGCCGCCGGCAATCTCCCGTACCGCGGTCGAACCCGCATTTGATGACATGTGCAGAACTTTTGTCATCCCACTTCCTCCCAGCTTCGCTCCACCGGCGACGCGTCTGTACCTGCGAGCGGCGCCGGGTTGCCTACCGATAAGAGATGCCCTTCGATCAATCGTTCCGCGTGTGTGCGTGCCAGCCCAGCTTTCATCCGCCCCAGGCACTCGCTGGCAAAAGCCAGCAGCAACAGCCGGCGCGCCGACCGAGCATCGATTCCGCGCGATTGCAGATAAAACAGCGCATTCTCTTCCATCTGGCCAATCGTCGCGCCGTGCGTGCACTTCACGTCGTCGGCGTAGATTTCCAGTTGCGGCTTGGTGTCGATCTGAGCGTCATCCGAGAGCAGAAGATTGCGGTTCGTTTGTTTCGCGTCGGTCTTCTGCGCGTCCTTGTGCACCACGATCCGTCCGTGAAAGACGCCGTGCGCCTGCTGGTCCAGGATTCCGTTGTAAAACTGGCGGCTGCTGCAGTGCGGGCTGGCGTGCTCGACGTACATGTAGTTGTCGAGATGCTGCTTGCCCGAACCGACGAAAAGGCCGTTGATCAGGCACTCTCCGCCTTCGCCCGCTAAGACCGGGTGCACGTTGTTCCGTACCAGCCCTCCGCCCAGCAGGAGAGAATGCGAGGCAACATTCGCGCTGCGATCCTGCTGGATGCGCAGTGTCGAGATGTTGAAGGCCTCGCGGTGCTCGCGCTCGATCATGTAGTGGCTTGCCGTCGCGCTCTCGCCCGCAATCAACTCCGTTGCGCTGTTGCAGAGAACGGCGCCGTCCGACAGCGAGACGTACTCCTCGATGAGCGTTGCCTCCGCCTCCTGCTCGACAATGACCAGGTTGCGCGGGTTTGTCATGGTCGGAGCCTGTCGCTCGGTGGATACATACAGCACATGTACGGGCTTTTCGAGCGATACCCCTTTGGAAACGTGAACAAACGCCCCATCCTGGGCGAACGCCGCATTGAGCGCCGAGAATGGATCGCGCTCGATATCGAGATAGCGGCCGAAATGGCGCTCCAGCATGCCGGAGTTCTTCTCGATCTCTTTTCGCAGGCTGGAAACGACGACCCCTGCCGGCAGAGGGCCGACCGAGGAAAGCGCGGCGGCAAACCATCCGTCCACAAAAACCAGCCTCGCGGCCGAGCCCTCGATTTCCCAGGCCTTCAGATCTGAGGTTGAAACTTGGCTCCGCTCCGGTCCCGCGACCGAGAATGGCGTTCGCGCAATCGCCGCAACGTTCGTGAACCGCCAGTCTTCATCGTGAGTGGTGGGAAACCCCGTCTCACAGAAGCGCGCAAAGGCATTCTTCCGCATGGTCTGCAGCCACCCGGGCTCGCCCTTGCTGAGCTTCTCGACGGCGACGAAGCTCTCCAGATATTGTTCGACATTCGCGATCGCAGTGCTCACAAGATCCTCGCTTACGCCGAGAGCGGCGCCGTTTGCCGTGCCGCCGCTTCGATCGGGCTATAGCCTTTTTCCTCGAGTTCAAGCGCCAGTTCCGGTCCACCCGACCGCACGATCCGTCCGTCCACCAGAACGTGCACGAAGTCAGGAACGATGTAATTCAACAGGCGCTGATAATGCGTGACCACCAGCATGGCCCGCTCGGGACTGCGCATGGCGTTGACCCCTTTGGCGACAATCCGCAGCGCATCGATGTCGAGTCCTGAGTCGGTCTCGTCGAGGATCGCCAGTTTCGGCTCCAGCACGGCCATCTGCAGAATCTCGTTGCGTTTCTTTTCGCCGCCGGAAAAACCCTCGTTCACCGAGCGGCCCATCAGCTTGTCGTCCATTTCGAGCAGTTTCAGCTTCTCGCGGAACATGGGCAGAAAGTCCATGGCGTCCATTTCCTCTTGCCCGCGATACTTGCGCATCGCATTCAAAGCGGTGCGCAGGAAATACGTGTTGCCGATGCCCGGAATTTCCACCGGATACTGGAAGGCCATGAACACGCCTTCGCACGCGGCTTCCTCCGGCTTCATGGCCAGCAGGTCCTTGCCATTCAGAGAAACTTCGCCCCCTGTGACCTGGTACATTTCCCGCCGCGAGAGCACCTGAGCCAACGTGCTCTTTCCTGAGCCATTGGGCCCCATGATCGAATGGACTTCGCCGGCGTTCACGTTCAGGTCGATGCCTTTCAGGATTTCGTGTCCGGCCACGGAAACGTGCAGATTTCTGATTTCCAACAAGCTCATGGATTCTTCCTTAATGGTTTCCTTTGAATTCTGAAGTTGCCCGCTTCCGGCGCTAGCCGACGCTGCCTTCGAGACTCACACTCAGCAATTTCTGAGCTTCGACCGCGAACTCCATCGGCAGTTCGCGGAAGACCTGCTTGCAGAAGCCGCTGACGATCATCGACACGGCGTCTTCGGTCTTAAGCCCGCGCTGCTGCAGATAGAACAACTGGTCTTCGCCGATCTTCGAGGTCGACGCCTCGTGCTCCATACGCGCCGTAGAGTTCTTGACCTCGATATACGGGAAGGTGTGCGCCCCGCACTGGTCGCCGATGAGCAACGAGTCGCATTGCGTGTAGTTGCGGGCCCCGGTTGCCCCTTTCATGATCTTCACCATCCCGCGGTAGGTGTTCTGCCCGTGCCCGGCCGAGATGCCCTTGGAGACGATCGTGCTGCTCGTGTTCTTCCCCAGATGGATCATCTTCGTGCCCGTGTCGGCCTGCTGATAATTGTTCGTCAGCGCCACCGAGTAGAACTCGCCCACCGAGTTGTCGCCCTGCAGAATGCAGCTGGGATACTTCCATGTGATCGCAGAACCGGTTTCCACCTGCGTCCACGAAATCTTGGAATTCACTCCCAGACACTTGCCGCGCTTGGTCACGAAGTTGTAAATGCCGCCGCGCCCGTTCTTGTCGCCCGGATACCAGTTCTGCACCGTCGAATACTTGATCTGGGCGTTATCGAGCGCCACCAACTCCACCACCGCCGCGTGCAGCTGGTTTTCGTCGCGGATCGGCGCCGTGCACCCTTCCAGATAGCTGACATACGCGCCTTCGTCGGCCACAATCAGGGTTCGCTCGAATTGCCCCGTCTCCGCCGCATTGATGCGGAAATACGTGGAAAGCTCCATCGGACAGCGCACGCCCTTCGGCACGTACACGAACGATCCGTCACTGAATACCGCCGCATTCAGCGCAGCGAAGAAATTGTCGGTGTGCGGAACCACCGACCCCAGGTACTTCTGAACCAGTTCCGGATGCTTCTGCACCGCCTCCGAGAAAGAACAGAAGATCACTCCCATTTCTCCGAGCTTTGCCTTGAACGTGGTCGCCACCGACACGCTGTCGAACACCGCATCCACCGCAACTCCCGCCAGCATTTTCTGTTCGGCCAGCGGGATTCCCAGCTTTTCGTAGGTCCGCAGAATCTCAGGATCGACTTCGTCGAGGCTCTTCAGCCCGGGCTTCTGCTTCGGCGCCGAGTAATAGATGATGTCCTGATAGTCGATTGGCGGATATTTCACATTCGCCCACTTCGGCTCGGCTTGCGCCTTCTCGAGCGACGCCCAATGCCGGTACGCCTTCAGCCTCCAGTCCAGCATGAAGGCAGGCTCCTGCTTCTTGGCCGAGATCGTCCGGATCGTTTCCTCGGACAATCCTTTCGGCACCCGCTCGTCTTCAATCTCGGTGACGAATCCCCACTTGTATTCGCGCTCGGCCAGATTGCGAATTGTGTCTACATTGGTGCTCATTGCACTCTCCCGCTTCCACCGCTGATCATCGGTACCAGATTCCCCTTATTGTCACGAATCGCCGTCAGGCGCATCGGACGCGTCAAATCCGAAAGCATCACTCTCTCCAGTGCCCCACGCACCACGCTGCTGATGATCCGCTGGTTGTCTTTGATGGGACAGGATGCTTCCAGGTCGCAGAGTCCGCCCACATCCGTGCTGCATTCCGTCAGTCCGAACGGCCCTTCCACCGCCGAGATAATCTCGGCGAGCGAAATCTCATGCGGATCGCGGGCCAGGGTGTAGCCGCCCTTGATGCCGCGCTGAGACACCACCAGCCCGCCCTGCAGCAACGTCTTCAGCAGCTTGCTCACAGTCGGAAGCGGCAGCCTGCACTCCACCGCCAGATCGCGCGCCGCATGCCATCCGGGCAGAGGCTTCCGCGCCATCTGGCACATCAGCAATAGCCCGTAATCGGTCAATTTGCCCAGTCGGACCATAGTTTTATAAACAGTACTAATTCAGTCCAGATTTATTCTACGACGTCCCGGCGCTGATCGGCAAGCGCCGAGGGGGAAGAATGGGCTCAGCGCTAACCCATCGATCCGGGAATTCGAATATTTTCATCGTCCCTTTACGTCCGCCGCTCCGATCTTGCCTTATGCTGTAGGCCTGCTGAATGCCACGGCGCTGTTCGCGAGTGCCGCTGTCTGGGGGACGCGAACCATGTTGGGAGTGCCGCTTCGTTATTTGCTGAAGCATCCGTTGGCGGCGAGAGAGCTAGCCGCCGACCCGATCGACGTATTCACGCGCGCCCGCGATATCTACATCGCGCAGCGTGAGCTGCGCGGACCCGAGTGCCGCTACGAGCCTGCTCCGGACTGGGAGCCGCGCCTTCACGCTTACCTCGGCGCGACCTGGCCCTGCCCACTGATCTCGGAGTTCCGCGAGCTCTGGCCTCGCGTCATGAGCGAACTGCAAACCCGGGGAATTCGGCCTGGCCCGGAAAGCTTTGCCTCCTGGAACGATGGAGACGCCGGATTCGTGCGAGCCATCTGGTGCGTCACTCGACATCTCCAGCCGACGAGAGTGGTCGAGACCGGCGTCGCCCACGGCGTCACCTCGCGCTTCGTCCTCGAGGCGCTGCAGAGCAACGGCCGGGGAAGTCTGTGGAGCATCGACGTCCCACCCATCGAAAAGTCCCTCCGGCAGCAAGTCGCGGTCGCCGTCGCCGGGCGCTGTGCCGATCGGTGGTCGTACATCAAGGGTTCCAGCCGCCGCCAGCTTCCGCCCCTACTATCGCGACTCGGGCAGATCGATCTTTTCATCCACGACAGCCTTCACAGCGAACGCAACGTCCGCTTCGAACTCGACCGCGCCTGGGTTGCGTTGAAGCCAGGCGGCGTGATGGTCGTCGACGATATCGATGCCAACTGGGGCTTCAAGTCCTTTACCGACGCATTTCCGGATCAGCGAGCCATGGTTTGCGAAGCCGAGCCGGTGCGGCCGGATCTCCGGCGCTTCAACCACAAAGGACTGTTCGGCATAATCGTCAAGCCGCGCACAGCTGCCGAGCACGCGTTCGAGCGGATCGCAGGATAATCATCCCGCAAGGACTCCGGTGGGAACTAAAAGAGTCACCCGGCGCGCCCTTCTACGCGTCGCGCCTATCCCATAGAATGTCGATGTAACTCGGCGCCAACGTGAACCCCAGGGCAGACATCAGACGGTCAACGTTATTGTTATTTCTCATCCTGTCGGTAGGAGTAGGAGCCGCGGTTTCCCTTCGCCGGGGCTTGCATCCAAGCCGCCCACCAGCGCCATCACTGCTCGCCGATCCCCAGCCCCAGGGAAAGTCGAAGCAGCTGTTGTGTCCACCCGCCGGGCTCGCCTATCCCGAAGCTTCCAAGTCGCCCTCTCCGCACCGTGTGCTTCTGTCCTGGAAGGAGAGTCCGCATCCGCCCGGCCAGAAAACCACGGTCGCCGGCTACTGTCTCTACCGCAGCCAGAAACTCGACGACCTCGAGAAGGACCCAACCTGCAGGAAGTGTCAGCTGCTCAATCAAGCGCCGATCGCCGGCACCAGTTGCATCGACGATCTTCTCCAGAAAAAGAAGACCTACTACTACGTCGCGATGGCGCTCGATGGGAATGGAGGACGGAGCATGCCATCGAACGAGGCTACCGCTTACATCGATGACAAGGAGGCGGGTTCCGCGGCGAATTCGCCCAATCCTCCGCTCTGCCGCGACTGGCCCGCCGTCAAGCCTTGATCGAAGGCGCTTGCCGAAGCCGGCTTTCAATACAGGATCTTGTTCGGTTTTTCCTGCCAGGCGCGAAAGGCGGTGAGCGCTTCTTCCCGCATCATCGGAACCATCGGAATCGATCGTTCCGGAAACGCCAGGCCAAATTGCCGATAGATGAAGGAATCGTCGAAACCGATCTCCGACGCGTCTGCCGCCACATTTCCGAAATAGATTCGGCCGATGTGCGCCCAATAGATTGCTCCCAGGCACATCGGGCACGGTTCGCATGAAGTGTAAATCTCGCAACCTTTCAGCGAGAACGCTCCCAACTTCTTGCAAGCTTCCCGGATCGCCACGACTTCGGCATGTGCCGTCGGATCGTTAGACGACGTGACCCGGTTGACGCCTTCCGCCACTATGCTGCCGTCTTTGACAACTACAGCGCCGAAAGGGCCGCCCTGCCCGGAAAGAACATTGTCTCGGGAAAGCTCAATGGCGCGAGCCATGAAAGGATTGTCCATGGGATGAGTTTTTCCCCAGCGTAATCTTCAGCGGTGTGCGCATGCCGCGACCGCGAATCCGCGCAAATTCGTCGACATGGACTCGTTCGCAGCCGCTTTGCTGACAGGCAGTATAAGCCGGAAGTCCCGGCTTTGCGAAGGCGGTTCTATGAATGGCTCGGCCGGCGGTCTTTCGATTGAAAACCGCCGTGCTTCCGGATAGTCTTGATCCTCTTCGGTTCGGGGTTCAGGAGCGCCGAGCGTGGGGTTGCAGGCTTTTGTGTCGCGCCAGATCGTGACGCCGCAGGGTATCCGTCCGGGTGCTCTAGTCGTGGATGGCGAAAAAATCCAGGCGGTGGTCCCGGCAGAACAGACCCCCGCCGGCGCGCCACGGGAGGATTTCGGCGATCTCGCGCTGCTCCCGGGGCTGGTCGATTCCCACGTTCACATCAACGAACCCGGCCGAACCGGCTGGGAAGGGTTCTTCACTGCGACTCGGGCCGCCGCCGGCGGCGGCTACACCATGCTGGTCGACATGCCGCTGAACTGCATTCCCGCCACGACTGACGTATCCGCGCTTGAGGCAAAGCGGCGCGCCGCCGCAGGCCAATGTCACGTTGATTGGGCGGCCTGGGGCGGCCTCGTCCCCGGGAATCATCACGATCTGCAACCCCTCGCCGATGCAGGCGTTTTGGGCTTCAAGTGCTTTCTGGTGCATCCCGGAATCGACGAATTCACCATGGTGAATGAGTCGGATCTGCGCGCGGCTTTGCCGCACCTGGCTCGCAGCGGACTGCCCTTGCTGGTGCACGCCGAACTTCCCGGGCCGATCGAAGCTGCGGAAACCCAACTGCGTCGCTCCGACTGGACGCGCTACTCCACCTACCTCGCGTCGAGGCCGGAGGAAGCCGAACTGTCAGCGATCCGGATGATGCTGTCGCTCTGCCGCGAGTTCCATTTTCCGCTGCACGTCGTGCATCTATCGGCGGCTTCCGCGCTCGAGAAGCTGCGTTCGGCGCGCGCCGAGAATCTGCCCGTGACCGTCGAGACCTGCCCGCACTACCTTCATCTGGAAGCCGAATCCATCCCTGATGGCGCGACGCAATGCAAGTGCGCGCCTCCGGTGCGGAATCGCGATAATCGCGAGCAACTCTGGCACGGCCTCCGGCAGGGAATCATCGATATGGTGGTCACCGATCATTCTCCGTGTCCTCCTGCGATGAAGCGCCCCGACGCAGGGAACTTCCAGGAGGCCTGGGGAGGCATTCCCAGCCTGTCCACGGCATTGTCCGTGATGTGGACTGAAGCTTTGCGGCGCGGCCATGATCTCACCGACATCGCGCGCTGGATGGCCGAGAAGCCCGCCCAATTCGCCGGATGCGGCGCGCGCAAAGGAAAACTTGCCCCCGGATACGATGCCGACTTTGCCGTCTTCGATCCGCAGGCGGAGTTCACCGTGACCGCCAACCGGCTCTACTACCGCCATGAAATCTCGCCCTACCTGGGCGAGACATTGCGAGGGATGGTGAAGAGAACCTATCTGCGCGGCCAGGCGGTCTTTTGTAGCGGAACCTTTCCGGTGGAGCCCGCCGGCCGGGAGATCCGCCGTAATTGAGATTTGCGCGTAACAAGCTCAGGAGACTTGGTGCAGGCTGAAAGCATCATCGGTACGTCGGTTCCCCGCAAGGAAGGCCGTGACAAGGTCACCGGCCGCGCCCGCTACATCGACGACATCTCCTTGCCCGGAATGCTCTATGGCGCAACCGTGCGTAGCAGCGTTCCGCGCGGCAAAATCAAGAACATAACCTTCGACCCTGGAGTTCCCTGGAACGAGTTCGTCGTGGTTTCGGCGAAGGATATCCCCGGGACGAACTGCATTGCCCTCATCAGCGACGATCAGCCCTGTCTTGCGGATGGTCTCGTCAATCACCCGGAAGAGCCCATCCTCCTTCTCGCCCACCCCAATCCGCATATTCTTCCCAAAGCCGTGGCCGCGATCCGCATCGAATACGATCCCCTGCCATCGCTATTCACGATTGAGGAGAGCGAAAGCCAGGCCGAAGTGATCTGGGGAACTGACAACACCTTCAAGCGCTTTCTCATCGAGAAGGGCGACGTCGATCAGGTCTGGGCGGCCGCCGATTATATCGTCGAAGGCGAGTACACGACCGGCGCGCAGGAGCAGCTCTACATCGAGAACAACGGCGTGATCGCCAGCTTCGACCGCGAGCGCGGAGTGACTCTGTGGGGCTCGCTGCAGTGCCCCTATTACGTCCACAAGGCGTTGATGAAGTTGTGCCATTTGCCCGAAGACAAAGTCCGTGTCGTTCAAATGGAAACCGGCGGAGCATTTGGCGGAAAGGAAGAATATCCGTCGATGATCGCCGGCCACGCCGCGCTGCTGGCGATGAAATCCGGCAAGCCGGTCAAGATTGTGTATGACCGCATGGAAGACATGGCGGCGACGACCAAGCGGCATCCTTCGCGCACGCGGCACCGCACGGCGGTAAGCCGCGACGGCAAAATCCTGGGCGGCGAGGTCGAGTTCGTCATCGATGGCGGCGCCTACGCCACTCTTTCCGCTGTCGTCCTCTCCCGCGGAACGATCCACGCCGCCGGTCCTTACTTCTGGCCCAGCATCCGGGTACGCGCCCGGGCGGTGGCCACGAACGCTCCCCCGCACGGGGCTTTTCGCGGCTTCGGCGCTCCGCAAACCCTGTTCGCGATGGAACGCCACATGGACCGCATCGCCGCCATCCTTGGTATCTCGCCCGTAGAGATCCGCCGAAGGAACTTCCTGAAGCCGGGGCAGACAACGGCAACCGGGCAGACGATCCGCGAGCCGATCGACATGGGCCGCCTGCTCGAGAGAGCTTTGTCGCTGGCAAACTACAGCGAGAAAAAAGACAGCCTCCGCCGGGACCACCAATCCGCCACACGCAGGCAGGGAATCGGAATCGCCACGTTCCTTCACGGCGCGGGCTTTACCGGGTCCGGCGAACGTTATCTGGCATCGGTCGTGGGCATCGAGGGCTGCGCCGATGGGCGAGTTCGCGTGCTTGTCTCCAGCACGGAGTTCGGGCAGGGAACCAAGACCGTGCTCTCCCAGATCGCTGCAGAAACCCTGGGCCTCGATTATTCCGATGTCGAAGTCGCCCAGCCGGATACCGAAACCGTTCCCAACAGCGGCCCTACCGTCGCCTCCCGCACCGTCATGGTGGTAGGAAAGCTGGTGCACTCCGCTGCCTCGGGAATCCGCGAAACGCTGATAGCCGCGGGGCTGCTGAGCGAAGGCTACTCCCGCGATGCCTTTCTCAAGGCCTGTGCGGCCTACGTTGCCGCTCATGGAGAATTCAAATCCTGGGCGCGGTACGAAGCTCCCCCGGGCATTTTTTGGGACGACGAAAAATATCGAGGGGAAGCGTACGCCGCCTACGCCTGGGCGGTTTATATCGCTCAGGTCACGGTCGATCTCTCGACCTACAGCGTCTCGGTTGACGATTTTGTCGCTCTGCAGGAAGTGGGCCGGGTTCTGCACCCTGTCCTCGCCCGCGGACAGATTGTCGGCGGCGTCGCCCAGGGCATCGGCTTCGCCCTCTACGAGAAAGTTGTCTGGCAAAACGGGCGCATGCAGAACAGCCAGATGACCAATTACATCATGCCGACTTCCGCCGACCTGCCCGTGATCCGCGTCTACTTTGAAGAACTCGGGAATGTCCACGGCGCATTCGGCGCGAAGGGCATCGGCGAACTTCCTATGGATGGCCCCGCTCCCGCCGTCGTCAATGCGATCGCCGACGCCCTGGGAACTGGCTTCGACTCGATTCCTCTGCTGCCGGAAGATATCTTCTCGGCAGTCACCGCCGGCGGCCTCGATACTCCTCCTGCCTCACAAGGAGCTCGATGACTGCGGACCACGGCCGGTGCGAAGTCGCCATGACGGTTAATGGCAAAGCGGCGAAGGTTTGCGCCCACCCCATGGAACGATTGCTCGACGTGCTTCGGCGCGACCTCGGACTCACCGGCGCAAAGGAAGGATGCGGCGAAGGCGAGTGCGGCGCGTGCGCTGTGCTGATCGATGGGGAACTGGCGAACAGCTGCCTCATTCCCGTGTTGCAGGCGAACGGCGCCAGCGTCGTGACCATCGAAGGGCTTGCCCGGGAAGACCGTCTCGCGACGCTGCAGCAGGCATTCGTTGATTGCGGCGGCGCTCAGTGCGGAATCTGCACTCCGGGAATGATCATGGCGGCGACCTGTCTGCTTCGAAAACATCCACAGCCTGCGCTCGACGCGATCAGAGAGGGACTCTCGGGCAATCTCTGCCGCTGCACCGGCTACGCGCAGATTTGCGAGGCGGTTGCAGAGGCCTCCGCTCACGGAGAGGAGCGATGAGATCCGACCCGGAGGACTACGAGTTGGTCGCGCCCGCCACCCTGTCGGCCGTGCTGCCTCTACTCGCCGCTGAGCCTGGAGAATGGCTGCCCATCGCCGGCGGTACCGACGTGATGGTTCAATATGCCGCCGGCAAACTCCCGGCGCGAAAGCTCGTCAGTCTGTGGAACCTTCCCGAGCTTCGACATATCGAGGTCTCTCACGATGCGATCCATATCGGCGCCGCCTGCACCTATACCGATTTGCGCGAGCACGCGCTCATTGCGCAGGAGTTTCCGCTTCTGGCGAAAGCCGCGAGTTGGACCGGAGGCATTGCGAATCAGAACCGGGGCACACTCGGCGGAAACATCGTGAATGCTTCCCCGGCTGCCGACTCGCTTCCCGCCCTGCTGGTGTACGAAGCGGAGTTGATTCTGGTTTCGCTTCGCGGCGAACGTCGGCTCCGCTACGTCGACTTTCATACCGGATACAAGCAGACTCGGCTCGCGCCCGACGAACTTATTCGCGCCATTTCGCTTCCACGGCAGTTTGCCGGGTATATTTCCTACGCGCGAAAGGTGGGAGCGCGCAATGCCCAGGCCATTGCCAAAGTCTGCGTGGCAGCCGCGGCTTCGCTCCAGCGCGGTCTCATCGCGGATGTTCGCGTCGCCGCCGGCAGCGTGGCGCCCGTCCCTTTGCGATTGCGGGAGACTGAACGTCTGCTCAGGGGCCGAGCCGTGGACGCCGTCCTGGTCGAACAGGCGCGGCGCAAAGCGGGCGAGGAGGTCCGCCCGATTGACGATATTCGCTCGACGGCAGCCTACCGCTCCGCTGTTCTCGGGAATCTGGTTGCCGAGTTCTTGATTCAGCTGACCGCGGAGCAGATCGCTTGAGCGGGATTCTGGCACGATGGAATCGGCTTCCCCTGGATGCGGCCGCTCATGAGATTCTGGCTTGCTGTGGTTCGCGGGAGTGGGCTCGCCGCCTGGCCGCGGCTCGTCCCATAAAAGACGAAGCGTCGTTGATTGCCGCTTCCGACAGGATATGGAACAATCTCGGGCCGCAGGACTGGATTGAGGCGTTTTCACAGCATCCGCGGATTGGGGAACAGAGAGTCCCGCAGGCCGCGTCAGCGCAGTCAGCAAAATGGTCGGCGCAGGAGCAGCAGCATGTCGCATCGGCCGCAGGGGACATCCAGCACGCCATGGCTCTGGCCAATCAGGAATACGAGCGCCGGTTTGGCCGCGTCTTTCTCGTCTGTGCCACAGGAAAGTCGGCGGCGGAGCTGCTCGAAGTTCTGCGCCGGCGCTTACGCAATGACCCTGCCGCTGAGTTACACGTGGCGGCCGAAGAACAGAGAAAGATCACGAACTTACGACTAGGAAAGTGGTTGCAGGAATGACAGGGATTTCCACCCATGTTCTCGATCTGACTCGCGGCAAGCCCGCGAGCCATGTGCCGGTCCGGCTCGAACGGCAAGACGCCTCCGGCAACTGGCAGTTGCTGAACTCCGCCACCACTGACGCCGACGGCCGCTGTCCGCAATTACTCGGCGGAAACGAACTTCAGCCCGGCCTTTATCGATTGTCCTTCGATACCGCGAGTTACTTCGCCGGCCAGGGAGTCGAGCCCCTGCACCCGCTGGTCGCGGTGACTTTTCAGGTGCGAAGCGGAGAATCGCGCTTCCATATTCCTTTGCTGTTGACCGCCAACGGATATACCACTTACCGCGGGAGCTAGTGCATGGACTTCTCAATTCGAGAGTGGTTGAACCTCGGCTTCCGCTGGTTCCATGTCTTTGCCGGCATCATGTGGGTCGGGCAGACCTACTATTTCACCTGGCTTGACGGGCAGTTCAGCCGCATGGAAAAAGAATCGGCTGCGCAGGGCACGGCTCCGGCTGTTTGGATGGTTCACAGCGGCGGCTTCTACGCCGTCCAGAAAGAAAAATCGCTTGGCGTCAGCGCCGGGCAAGTCCGCTGGTTTCGTTGGGAGGCGCTCATGACCTGGGTCGGCGGCATGGGACTCCTGATTCTTGTCTACTACATGGGCAGCGGCCTGATCGATCCGGACGTCGCCGACATTCCCAAGGCGGCCGGCATCGCCATTGGCCTCGCTTCCCTCGCCGCCGGGTGGATTGTTTATGACCTTGCCGTTCGCATCGGCCTCGCCCAATCTCAGGCTGCCTTCGCGATTTTTGCTTTCGCCATGACCGCTGCCGCGTCGTGGGGATTGCTGCACCTGCTCAGCGGCCGCGCCGCCTATCTTCACGTCGGCGCCATGTACGGTACGATCATGGTCGCGAACGTCTGGTTTCGCATCTTGCCGGCGCAGCGCAAAATGATCGCTGCCGCCGCAGCCGGCGCGACCTTCGACTCACGGCTTGGCGCTCAGGCGAAACTGCGTTCGAAGCACAACACATTCATGGCAGTGCCGGTCGTCTTCCTTATGCTGAGCAATCATTATCCTGTCGGGACGTACGGCAACCGGTATAGTTGGCCGGTGCTGATGGCGCTGGTGCTGGTCGGCTGGGGCGCGGCGAAGATCATCCGCGAAGCCTGATGCATGCCATATGGAGCGCGATTCTACTCAAGTGAACACCGCTATTGCGGCAAGCAATCTCGCTCAGGAAGTCATGCGCCGATGCCGCGTTCTGGCCTCGTTTTCGGAAGATTCCGCCGGCACGCGCCGGAGTTTTCTCTCGCCTCCCATGCACGAAGTTCACCGCGAGATCTCCCGCTGGCTGCAACCGCTGGGCGTCAACATGCGCCTTGACGCGATGGGAAATTTGCGCGCTGTCTATCCCGCCGCCGTGACACCAGCTCCGCGATTGCTGATCGGCTCGCATCTCGACACCGTTCCCAATGCCGGTGCTTACGATGGAATTCTCGGCGTCATGATTGCCATCGCGCTGCTCGAAGCCCTTCACGGACGCCGCCTTCCCTATGCGATCGAAGTCGTCGGCTTTTCAGACGAGGAAGGCATCCGATTCGGCATTCCGTTCCTCGGCAGCCGCGCTCTGGTGGGCCGAATCGATGAAGAGCTTTTGATGGCCACAGATGCCGCCGGGGTCTGTGTCAGAGAAGCAATCGCCCAATTCGGACGGAATCCCGACGAACTCGCCGGCGCTCGTCTGGCAAGTGACGTCTGCGGCTACCTCGAGTTTCATATCGAACAGGGACCGGCGCTTGAGAAATTGGACCTGCCCCTCGCCGTAGTCGACGCGATCGCAGGGCAGACCCGGCTGGAAGTCACGTTTGTCGGCCGCGCCAATCACGCCGGAACCACTCCCATGGATTCTCGTTGCGATGCCATCGCCGGCGCTGCGGAATGGATTATGTTGGTCGAGCGCGAAGCCAACGCGGTGACAGGACTGGTGGCGACGGTCGGCTCGGTCCGAGCGCATCCGGGCGCGGCCAACGTGATCGCCGGAGAGGCGCACCTGAGTCTCGATATCCGTCATCACGATGACGCTACTCGCAACCGCGCTGTCAAAACGTTTGTCCGCGAGGCCCGTCAGATCGCGGCCAACCGCGGCCTCACTCTGCGCCACGCAACTCACCTGGACCAGCCCGCGGTGGCCATGGATCGATTTCTCTCCGATCAAATTGAGGCCGCGATTCAGAGCGCGGGATGCCGGCCGCATCGCATGACCAGCGGCGCCGGTCACGATGCCATGATCCTCACCGAAAAAGTTCCTGCCGCCATGATTTTTCTGCGAACGCCGGGCGGCATCAGCCACGATCCCGCCGAATCCGTCGCCCCTGCCGACGTCGAGAAGGCGATCGCGTGCGGAGTCCATCTGCTCGACCAATTGGCTTCTACTCCCGCATTTCTGACAAGGACGCTCCGTGCCTAACTTGAATCTCAGTCATCTCGGGCAAACCCGCAGCCGTCATCAACGCAACCACGTTCTGCTCACTCCCGACACATTCGTGCGCACCGCGCTCCCAGGCATGAAAGCCTGCGCCGCCATCGTGCATGCCGGACCAGCCATGGGCGCGGCTTTCACCGAGTACACCGCAGAGTTGGAAGCGGGCGGAGAACTCGGCCAGACCTCCGCGCAGCGCTTCCTCTACGTCCTCGAAGGCGCGGTCGCGGTTGAACTGGGAGAAAAACGGCATCAGCTTGGTCCTCGCGGTTTCGCCTATCTTCCTTCCGGGCTCCCGCATCGCGTCGCCGCCGCCGCTGTCAGCCGCGCCGCGGTAATCGAGAAACACTATCAGCCGCTCGACTCCGTAGCCGCACCATACCCAATCCTCTCGAGTGAGGATGCGATTGCCCCGCATGCGCTCAACGACGATCCCGGCTTGCAGGTGAGGTGCTTGCTCCCCGACGAGCCGAGCTTTGATTTTGCCGTGAACGTCATGGTCTATCAGCCCGGCGCCGCGCTGAGCCAGGTCGAAATGCACATCATGGAACACGGACTCATCATGCTCGAAGGCGGCGGCATCTACCGTCTCGGCGATTCCTGGTATCCCGTCAGCGCCGGCGATTTCATCTGGATGGGGCCGTGGTGTCCGCAGTGGTTTGGCGCAATCGGCAAAGTTCCGGCCAAATATCTGATCTACAAGGATTCGAATCGCCATCCGCTGGCTGGTCCTCGATGAAGATCACCATCGATCAACAGCGGCTGAATTCTGAAATCGAAGCGCTGGCCGCGTTTTCTGACGCCGCGCCGCCGGCCGTCACCCGCATCGTCTTCACGCCGCCGGATCTGAAAGCCCGCGCCTGGATGAGAGCGCTTTGCGAAGAAGCGGGACTCGCAGTGCGTCGCGACGCGATCGGCAACACCTTTGCGCGTTGGGCCGGCTCAGATCCATCCGCCCCGGTCGTCGGCACCGGCTCGCACATCGACGCGATTCCGAACGCCGGAAGGTTCGACGGCGTGGTCGGCGTGCTCGGTGGGCTGGAGGCTATCCGCTCCCTGCAGCGGGCCGGCTTTCGACCCAGACATTCGATTGAGTTGCTGATCTTCACCTCCGAAGAGCCCACGCGATTTGGCATTGGATGTCTCGGCAGCCGTCTGCTCGCGGGAACGATCTCCGCCGCCGATGCTCGAAAACTACGCGACAACGATGGCGCTTCCGTCGACGAAGTTCGACACGCCGCCGGCATTGACGGCGATCTCGAACAGGTCAAACTGCCCGGCGGATATTACAAAGCATTCGTCGAACTCCACATTGAGCAGGGACCGATTCTGGAACGCGAAGGCAAACCGTTGGGAATTGTGGAGCGGATTGCCGCTCCCGCCAGCCTGCGCATCTCCCTGGAGGGCTCCGGAGGCCACGCCGGCGGGGTGCTGATGCCCGACCGCCGCGACGCTCTTTGCGCCGCAGCGGAACTGATCCTCGCCGTGGAACACGCCGCACGTACCAGTGGAGCAATCGATACGGTAGCGACCGTCGGCATGTGCGATGTCTTTCCGGGCGCGGTTAACAGCATTCCGGCCAAAGTCCGCCTCTTGGTCGACATTCGCGATACCGATCTCGGTCGCCGCGATGGCGTGATCCGCGCCTTGGAGGAAGCATGCCGCCAGGCATCCTCCAAACGGCAGGTGTCAGTTTTCTCCGAGCTTCTGAACGCCGATGCGCCCGCCGAATCCGGCCCCGCAGTCGTCGCCGCGCTGCGTCAGGCCTGCGAGGAGCATGCCTTCAACTTTCTGCCCATGACGAGTCGCGCCTACCATGACTCGCTCTTCGTCTCGCGCGTCGCGCCTGTGGCCATGCTCTTCATTCCCTGCCGCAACGGCTACAGCCATCGTCCCGATGAATTCGCTTCTTCCGAAGACATCGCCCGCGGAACGCTGGTCCTCGCTGAGTCATTGGCAGCCTTGGCTGCCTGACTTGCCGGAGAGCGCCTGGCCCGAGGAGGGAACCGTCTTCTCGCGGTCCGGCCAATGCTCCACGATATCGCGGACGACCCTGTCGCCGACCGTCTCCGCGGCTTGGAGCGCCGGCATGTAGGCTGAGTAGTTTCCCAAAACCATTTCCTTCAGGCTGTCGGAAACTGCCATCCCGGGCGGCTCGCGATCGTAGTTGCTCACCGTGCGCAGTACGAGAACGCGCTTGAAGTCCGCACGTCCGGCGCGGCTCAGAAAGGTCAAAGCCTGCAGCGTGCCCGAGTCCTCCATGCCGGCGACCATGTAATTGCCGTTGCCGCCGGTGTAATAGCGGGTCCAGGCGTTCGCCCACTCGTCCAGCTTCGAGCCGTGCCAGAAAGTGCTCGCCGACAGCACGGCTCCACACGTCACAAATGGAGCCTTGAGCGCATTTGGGAATCCCGGGAAGCGCGATCGGAACTTGCCCAGTGCATCCGTGTCCGCGAGCGGCACCGCCCGCGTCAAGCGAACGGCCCAATCGACGAATGCCGGGTTGAGCGCGTAAACCTCTCCATAATCGGCGACCGCCGGTTCCTCGTACGGCCTGCCCTTCCGTAGTGGGACGTAGCCGGTTGGCCAGCTTTCGGGAATCTGCCGCGCGTCGATTTCGAACGACAGGTCGCCGTCGACCACGTAATCGGCCCACACCGCCGAGCCCAAGGAAACGTCCGCCGGATCGCCGCCGCCGATGCCCGCAATCACCCAGTACGCCTTCGAAAGATCGAATCGCGGATCCAGGCCCAAAGCCATGACCGACGCCGCCGCCTTCGCCGTTCCCACTCCGGTCACCAGGCCCAGCACTCCGGCGTTATTCATCCGCAGGTGGTGATATCCAGCCTCGAGCGGCAAGACCTCATCCAGGTGTTCGCCCTCGACCCACAGCTGGAATTCGCCCGGTACATCCCCCGTGTCCTCTCCTCGCTCGAACATCGTGACCACGACCACTTTGATGCGGATGGGCTGCTTCGGTGCCGCCGGCTGCGCAAGCGCCGGTCCACAAAAGGCGATGCCGAAGGCCAGCGCCACCGCGAGCGCGACTCGTCGCCGGTCGCTCATTCGGTCATCGTCTTCCGGACGCGCGCATATCCCGGTTTGATCGTCTGGTAGATCAGTTGGCAGCGCTGATCGTAGGGCAGGAACGCGCTCTTCATCGCGTTGATCGTGATCTTCTCGAAATCGTCGAGGGTGAGTCCGAATGTCTCCTGCGCTGCTTCGAACTCCTTCGTCATCGTGGTATCGCTCATCAGCCGGTTGTCGGTGTTCAGCGTGACGCGGAAGCGCTCCTGATACAGAACCTTGAAAGGATGTTGGTCCAGGCTCGGCGTCGCGCCGGTGTGAACATTGCTGAGCAGGCAGATTTCCAGCGGAATCCGCTTGTCGAGAACGTATTGCGCCAGATCGCCGAGCTTCGCGACCCGGCCGCCCGCGACCGCGACATCGTCAATCAGCCGCGTGCCATGGCCGATGCGATGAGCCCCGCAGTACTGGATCGCCTGCCAGATCGATTCCTTCCCGAATCCTTCCCCGGCGTGAATCGTGATATTGAAGTTCTCGCGCTGGATGTAGTGAAACGCGTCCACATGTTTCTTCGGAGGATATCCGCCTTCTTCGCCGGCCAGGTCGAAGCCCACGACTCCGCGGGCGCGAAAATCGACCGCCAGCTCCGCCATCTCCAGCGACACGTTCATGTTCCGCATGGCGCAGATAATCAGCCCCGAGCGGATGCCGAAGTCCTGGCTTCCTCTTGCCATGCCCTTGAGCACGGCCGAGACCACCTGCTGGTGGGTCAACCCTTTGTGGGTGTGAAACACCGGCGCGAAGCGTGTCTCGTAGTAAACCACTCCGTCCTGGCTCAGATCCTCGGCTTGCTCGTACGCCACGCGCTCCAGGGCTTCTTCGGTTTGCATCACCGCAATCGTGTGCTGGAATCCTTCCAGGTACTTGGTGAGGCTTCCCTGGTTTGCGCCCTGGTGGAACCACGCCGCCAGCGCTTCGGGATCGCGCGTCGGCAGTTCCGCGTAGTCCGCTCTGCCGGCCAGTTCCACAATCGTCTGCGGACGCAACACTCCATCCAGATGCTCGTGCAGCAGCACCTTCGGCACAGCCGTTAGCAGCCGACGATCCGGTTTCATCGCGAGATTCCGCACTCACCGCAGACACCAAGACCATTGCGGGATGCTTGCGGAATTGAAGAATTGTATCTCAGGCCAAACTTCTGTGCCGCTCGGCGGGAATCTCGGCCGAGCGGCATCAGAGTCGTTCACCGGTTTCTGGTTCCCAGCACGACCGTCCGCTCAGAACTCCGGCATCCTAGCGCTGCGATTGTGCCATCGGCAGCGGCCGGTCGGGATCGCTGGTGCGGTCCGCAAAGCGTACGTTTTCGTAGCTTTTGCGCAAGGCGGTGATCCGGAAGTCGAACGTCACGTTCGACGTGCCTCCGCTCAACTCCCGCACTTCAAACGAGGTCGCAGTCTTATTGGTTACGTACAGGCCTTTGCAGTCGCCATTCGGCACGGGAAAAACCTTGTAGTCCTTCGCCGTATTCACCGTCTGAACAAACGTCGGGTCGAGGGCTACGATCGCAACTCCATTGACCAGCCGCGCTGAGCCGAAGTCTTCGAACCAGTTCTGCGGCGATTGAATCGCCGATAGCGCCACTTTGCGCTTTCCTCCTTCAATCACGGCGGAACCGCTTACCGTTCCGCTGCAGTAAAGATCGGCGGAAGAGTCGATTAGGCAGTCGGTGTCTGCCGTGCCCCCGGTGTTCCAGACGACGAACGGGGCGACTGCGCTGTTCTTGGAGTTAATGTACATCGTGTAGTACCTGCTTGGAGAGTTGTTGATAAAGACCCCGGCGTTGCCATCGTCGGTCGTACCGATCACTCCACTCGAACCCTTAGCCTGGCCGCCATCGCCCCACGCGCCACTAGCTCCGGCCAACAAGGTGACGGAAGGGAACGTCGAAAACGTTGCGCTCTCGGTTCCGTTCTGACCGAAAACCCCGGCTCCGGCTTTTCCGGAAGCTGTGCCTAACACGCCCCAGCCGCTGTCCGAAGCGGAGTATCCTTCCACCCCGAGGCTGGTGCCGGAACCGGTCGCGGTTGCCGCTCCGCTCACCGCCGCGGTCATCGAATTCAACGCCGTCATCGTCCCGACGACAGCCTGATCGGCGCTGTTGGCATTGATTGCGCCTCCACTCGCACTGGAGGAATTGACCGTCATCGGCTTGGTGAAGGTATTCGCCGCAGCCAGTTGCGGTACCTTCGTCGTATCCAGGTTCAGCGTGAGTGTGCCGCCGCTGCCTCCGCCGGTCAGGTCGGTTCCTGCGGTCACGCCGACGACCGTTCCCGGGAAGCTCTGCCCGCCGGCGAACGTGATCTGCCCGTTGTGGCTGATCCTCAGCCCCGTTTCTGCCGGTGAAGCCGGCGCCGATCCGAATAACAGATTCAAGGTCGCCGATGCCGACGCCGTATTGTTGTTGACCGGCTCCGCCTGCCAATGAAACACCTCATTGGTCGGAGCCGCCGTGCTGCTGTTAAATGCCGAAGCCACAAAGCCCAGCGGACGCGAGTTCGTCCCCGCCGCTGCGGTTGAGTTGCCGGAGGTCGGCAGGTTGAGCAGCCCCCGGATCGTCGCCCCGCCCGTGACATCCAGCGTCGCTGTCGGCGTCGTCGTGTTGATGCCGATCTTCGACGAAGTCCCGGTCCCCGTCTGAAACAGAGCCGAGTTTCCCAGCGCCGAAGCGCTTGTCCACAGCGGAATGTAATTCGCGGTGCCCGTTCCTGTGACCGCGGCCGGCGGCGGTTCGGATGCCGGTGTCGAAGCCGAAACTCCCGGCGCCGGAGTAGCCGCCGGTGCCGATCCCGCCAGCAGAAATGCGGATGCGGGCAGCCCTCCAAGCGTCTCGGCGTCCGCGGATTTCAACGCGTACGGCACGCTGAGCAGCAGCACTCGCGGCTGCTCTTCGCCTCCATTAATCCGCACGCCCATCCAGCGAGCCTCGCCTGAGGTGAACACCTCAAGCGGTAATCCCTCAGGTTTTGTCGCGCCCAACTGCGCGGTATAGTTGCCCCTGGCATCGACGTTGACGCTCTGGGTTTCAACCCACAGCGGCGCCCCGCCGGTCTGCTCGCTATAGATGGCGAAGGTGATTCCGGCCATCCCCCCGGCCGGCTTCTCCTGCGCATCGGCGACCTTCCCCGTGTAATTCACCAGTCGTGGAACGATTGGCGACGTTGTGGTGGTGATGGATTGTTGCGCGGTCAGAAGGCAGCACAACAGCGGAACAGCGGCAAGCTGCAGGGTGAGTCTGGCGAGTTTCATGACGATATCCTCTTCAGAGTTCGCTGACTTGGATCTTGCATGAAGATAAAAGCCCGGCCTACCTCGCAATGGGGTGGGCCGGGCCGCTGTCTTAGCGTTGCCCCGGCATAAGCGCCGCCTGGTGGTTGCTCGGCTGGATCGCTTTGTTCGTGGCTACTTTGCGGTTCTTCATCGCATTCGGATAACGCGCCCACAGCACGCCCTTTTGTGCTGAAGCTCCGAACAGTTCCGGATGCAGGTAGAAACCACGCTCCGCCGCCGGCTTGTCCTGTTCCACCGGAATCCGGTGCGCGTTGGCCCATGCGTCTTGCCGGACGCCAGTCACCTGCCACGAGACCTCCACGTTCGGCTTGTCGGTCTTAATGGCAAACTGGTGATTGGCGACCTTGCTCGACACGATGGCCTGGGCGAACTGCCCCATCACCGTGAGCTGATACCGGAAATCCCGGTTCAGCGACTCGAACCAATCGGGCAGAGTCACCACCGCATTGCCCTGAGCATCGGTGGTCACGTTCCCGTTGTAGATGTTCATCATGTCGGGCGACTCGACGAAGGAGTGATACAGGTACTTGTTCGCCGGATCGATCGGATCGTCGATCTTGAACGACCCTCCGGCCTTGGAGAGATTCCCGTCGACTTCGACGTCTCCGTTGAACCATCCCGCGTAGCCGTACTGGCTGCCCGCCAGGATGCCGGTCCCGTCGTTGTCGCCATAGCCCTGCAAGCCCCAACCGCTCGACTCGCCGTAGACTCCGCTTTCACCGCTGTTGCTGATGCCAACCGTGCCGACCGGTCCCAGGCCGTAGACGCCGGTGCCCGTCGACCCTCCGCCGAGTCCGTACACTCCGTATCCGCTATAGGTTGAGCCGTAGACGCCTTCGCCGGAATAGGCGTAGCCGTCGACGCCGTAGCCGCTCTGGGTGCTGCTTCCGCCAAATACGCCGATTGGACCCGTGGCGTAGACTCCGTCGTAGCCGGAACTGCTGGCTTGGGCGATTACTCCGTAAAGCCCGCTGCCAGCGACGCCGGCGTAGTAGCCTGCCCCGAGCACTCCGTACGAGTAGGTTGTGCTGCTGCTCGTACCGTCAAGAGCAACGCCGTAGGCAGCCGACATGTTGGCGCTGATTGCCGTTGCAGCAAAGCTGCCTGTGGAGTCCCGTTTCACAATCGCGTTTGCCGTATCGGAACTGGTAGGGGCGACAGTCCAGTTGAGGCCGAGGGTGCCGCTGCCGGTGACCGGAGAGCCGCTGACGGTGAAGTCGGAGCTGGGAGCGCTCAGGCCGACGCTGCTGACCGAGCCCGCGCCGGGGAAGGTTTGCCCGCTGGCGAAGCTGATCTGGCCGTTGCCGTTGATCCGCAGTCCGGTTTCAGCCGGCGTGTTGGGCGCCGAGCCGAACAGCAGGTTCAAAGTGGCGGAAGGCGCAGCGGTGTCGTTGCCCACCGGTTCGGCCTGCCAGTGGAACACCTGATTGGCGGCGGCATTGGTGCTGGTATTGAAGGCGGAGGCGACAAAGCCCAGCGGCCGCGAGTCGGTGCCGGCCGTGGTCTTGGCGTTGCCCGAAGTAGGCAGGTTGAGCAGGCCGCGGATGGTGGCGCCGCCGTTGACGTCCAGCGTCGCGGTGGGCGTGGTGGTGTTGATGCCGATCTTGGCCGAAGTGCCGCTGCCGGACTGGAACTCAACCGAGTTGACCAGGGCCGAGGAACTGGTCCAGAGCGGGAGGTAGTCGGCGGTGCCCGAGCCGGTGACGGTCGCCGGCGGCGGAACCGAAGACGGCGTCAGCGACGAGGCCGGGCTCATCGAGCCCGATGCGGCCATCGTCGGCGATGCCGCCAGCATGAAAGCGGATGCCGGCAGCCCCCCGACTGTCTCGGCATCCGCCGCCTTCAGTGCATACGGCACACTGAGCAACAACACCCGGGGCTGTTCTTCGCCGCCATTGATGCGCACGCCCAGCCAGCGGGCTTCGCCCTGGGTAAACAGATCCAACGGTAGCCCATCGCTTTTGGTGGCGCCCAGCTGAGCGGTGTAGTTGCCTTTGGCGTCGGTGTTGACGCTCTGGGTCTCAACCCACAGCGGAGAGCCGCCGTACTGCTCGCTGTAAATGGCGAAGGTGATGCCGGCGACGCCGGCTTTGCCCTGCAGATCGGCGGCGCGTCCGGAAAAGTTAACCAGACGCGGCACGACCGTGGCCGAAGAGTTGGAAGAGGAGGTGGACGACATGGGCTGCTGGGCATACGACCAGGAGCACAGCAGTGAGGCCAACAGCAACACAGAGAGGGAGCGACCGAGCTTATGCATAAATCTTCTCCTTTGAGACGAACCCCAAGTGGAGCGAACCCGATCCCGGGTGCTCGAGCAGGAAACTTGCTGGACTCCGGCATCTCTGCCGGAGCGTTCCTTACTCCCTTAAGACAATTCCAGGAAAAACATTTCAGGTCTGCCGCCACTTTTCTTTCCAGCTCAGACTTGACGCATGAAATTCGGCTGTCGTAGCGTTGCTTATCGGCAGATCAGCAAGTCTGCCCGGTCGAAGGATCCCTGTTGCCGACTCCGAATCCCCTGATACAGACTCACCGGCGTGGCGGGCTGACGAATCCGTTCTCCTTTGCATGATTCGCTACGGCATTGTCGGCTTCGGACTCCACGCGGTACGCCGTCTCATGCCCGGTTTTGCCCTGGCGCGCAATAGCCGCGTGACCGCCCTGTCCCGCCGCGATCTGCAGAAGGCTCGCGCTTCAGCCGCCGAATACAACATCCCCCACGCCTTCAACTCCGCCGCCGATCTCTGCCGCTCGCCCGAAGTCGATGCCGTGTTCGTGGCCACCCCCGACTCTGCCCATCTCAACGACGTTTTGCTGGCCGTCGAGTGCGGTAAGCCCGTCCTCTGTGAAAAGCCCATGGGCATGAATGCCGATGAATGCCGCCGCATGGTCGAAGCCGCCCGTCGCGCCAACCTGCTGCTCGGAGTGGCCCACGTCTTCCGCTTCGAAAATAGTGTGGCCAGTTTTCGGCGCCGCGTTGCTTCCGGCGAGATCGGACAGCCTGTCTACGCGCGTTCGGAGTTCTCCTACATCGGCCGCAATCATCCGCGAGCCTGGCTGTATGACTCCGCCGTAGCCTGCGGAGGCCCGATTGCCGACGTAGGAGTGCATTGCATCGACACTTTGCGCTATATCCTTGACGACGAGGTTGTGCGAGTGAGCGCCGCTGCCGCTTCAACACCACAGTCAGGGAGCCTGGAAGCTGCCGCCGTGCTCTCTCTGGAGTTCGCTCGCGGTGGGCTTGGTTCGGTGATCGTCTCCACGCTGGTCGATTACCGCACGCCGCTGGAAATCGTAGGCGAGAATGGGTCGTTACGCGCCGACGATGCTCTCAACGTCGAACGCCCGATTGAGCTGGAGCTTCGTCGCAACGGCAAAGTCGTCGAAAGCGAAACGGTTTCCAACCTCGATGCCTACGCGCGTCAGGTCGACGATTTCGCATCGGCCATCGAGGGCAAACAGCAGTTTCCGGCCCCGGGCGAGCAAGGTTGGCAGAATCAGGAAATCCTCGATGCGGCGTATCGCAGCCTCAAGAGCGGACGGACCGAGAGCGTTCCGCAAGTGGGAGCGCATTGATCCCGGGAAGCGCCGGCAAGACTTCTGGCTCATGTCTGTGATGGTGCACAAAAGATTTCTCATCTGGCTGCTGGCGGCGATCCTTGCCTGGTGGCCTGCCCTGCATGCCCTGGTGCGGATCGCAATCGCCGACGAGAACTACTCCTACACTCTGCTGGTGCTCGGCGTATCCATCGTCCTGCTGGTGCTTGAACGCTGGCCAGCCCCGCTGGACCGCAAACCATCTTTGCTCCTGATCTCGGGATTGCTGGTCCTGCTCGCCGCTGGAGTCTTTCTCAGCTTTCGTGCGCCTTTTGCACCCGGCAGTGCTCGCCTGACTCTCAGCATTCTTCTATGGATCGTCTTTGTCCTGTCCGCATTCGCAGGCATTTATGGCCGGAATGCGTTCGCCCAGATGCGTTTTCCATTCTTGTTTTCGCTTTTAGCCGTTCCCCTGCCCGCCAGATGTGTTTCGGCCGTGATCACAGGCCTCCAGTGGGGATCCGCCGATGCCGCCTACGGTCTGCTCCGCCTGTTTCGCGTGCCGGTTGTGCGTTCCGGGCTTGAGTTCTCTTTTTCGAAGCTCGACATCGTGGTAGCGGAAGAGTGCAGCAGCATTCGCTCCAGCACCATTCTTCTGGTCACGACGATTGTGCTGGCGCATCTCGTCCTGAAATCGACGCCCAACAAGTGGATCGCCGCTCTCGTCGCTGTGCCAGTAGGCGTGTTTAAAAATGGAGTCCGCATCTTCACGCTTTCCGTGCTCGGCGAGTACGTCAGCGTGGGCTGGCTCGATAGCCCGCTGCATCATCAAGGCGGATTTATTTTTCTCAGTCTGGGCCTGGCTATCATGATCGGGGTGATCGCGTTGCTCTGGCGCATGGAGGGCCGACGGACTCGAGGAACCGGCGGGGAATGTGTGGAAAAGCGACCCCGACGACCAAGTAACTAGTATTTTCAGCGATTTACAAAGGCAGCAGGTTGCAACTGTTGCAAAACTATTCAACCTTGACAACCTGGACTTTAAAGCTATGCTTGTGGACGGTAGTAGAGGTGTACGGATGAGACGTTTGCTGTTGTTTCTGTCAGTAGTGTTTTTGTACAGCGCGGTGGCGTTTGCCTATCCATCGGCCAACCAGCCGGATTGGTTTAACAAACAGCGCCGTAAACAAACGCTTTCGGAAACTGGCGTTGCGCCGATGTTGGTCCTTTCGCTGGCCGCGATTGGTGGCGGATTGGCCCTGAAGCGCCGTCGTTCTGCCAACTCCGAAGCTTAATCCCGAAGAGAGCTTCCCCCACTCTTCTGGGGTCCGCAAATCTGGGGTTCCCTTCCTGACGTCGCTTCGCCGCTTACCACACTCTCCTCTTACGGAACCTTCACTTCTACAAGATTCGAGTAAGTACTTTCTTGTCCGCTGGAACTGACCGCGGTCGTGGCGTAGTAATAGGTCGTATTCAGCGCCACCGAAGAATCGGAATAGGTCGTGTTCGTGTCAATCGAACTATTCAGCTTCGAAAATGGTCCGTTCGACGAAGTGCCTCGATACACGTTGTAACCTGCGACATCAGACGTGCTGGGACTCCACGAGAGGCTCACGTATGGCATGTTCGCCGTCCCCGATACAGTTTCCACCGCGCTGCTGTTGCTGGCATTGCTGACAAAGGTGAGGTTCGCCGAGTCCGATCCCGCCGCGCTGGGCGTGAACGTCACCTGAAGCGAGACGCTCGTGCCGGCCGCAATCGTCAACGGGAATGAGGCTCCAGGAAGAGCGAATTGCGAATTGCTGCTCGAGGCCGAGTTCACGGTTACGCTGGCGCCCGTGGCGCTTAGCGTCGCGCTCTCCGTCGCGGTTTCGCCCACAACGACGCTTCCGAAACTCAGCGTTCCGGGACTCACGTTCAATTGTCCCGCCACACTGCTGATTCCTGTTCCGCTCAGCGGAATACTGACGTCGGGGCCGTTGATCATCAGGCTTCCGCCGGCCACGCCCGCGGCCTGAGGATCGAAGGCCACGCTGAACGTGACCGTCTGCCCTCGCGCCAGAGTCAGCGGGAACGGCGGATCGCTTACCACAAACCCACTGCCCCAGCTCTGCAGGCTGGAGAGCGTCTGCGTGCACAGGCAGTTGTTGGTCAATGTCACCGAGAGCTTCTTGCTCCCGCCAACTGCGACCTGCCCAAACGACAGGTTTGCCGGACTCGCCGTTACCGGATTCTTCGCGACGCCCGTGCCTCGGACCGGGAGAATCAGGTTCGAATCCGAGGCATTGCTGTTGAACCCAATCTGTCCGGCGACCCAGCCGGTCGCGGTCGGAGTAAAGGACACGTAGAGCGCGACGCTGTTTCCTGAGGCGATCGTCATGGGCAGGGCCGCTCCCGATACGCGGAATTGGGGCTTGCTCACGCTGATCGAGGAAAACTGGATTGCGCTCGAACCGCTGTTGGTCAACACCACGACTTGCGTTTCGGTCTGGCCGATCGCCAGCCATCCGAACTTCAACAAGCTCGCCGAACTGACCAGTTGTGAGGATGAATTTTGCGCCGTCGCGCTTGCCCCGGCCAGGAAAAACACCAGGGCAAGCCCGACGAAGGAGAGAAAGAGACGCCGAATGCTCGATGGGGGGAGGAGCATGACTCTGCTAGTCTGCCGACTCCCCTGAAGTCCGAAAAGATATCGGAAGGACATCCAAACGCTCGCCGGGCGGGCCATTTGGCCATCCGTCTCTCTCCCGTCGCGGGTGCGAAAACGTCCTACCGGGGGCCAAGTACCTGCATTTTGCGGGGCTTAAAGCGAATAGCCCCGGTCCATCAGGACCGGGGCTCGAAGGGGATTACAACCTATGGCAGCAAGTTTCTTTTCGGGAACCGCTAATTGGTTGGGATCTGCACGTTGCTGACGATGTTCGAGTAGCCGCTTTCCACGTCACTGGTGTCGACGGTTGTGGCGGCGTAGCAGTACGAATTGCCGTTCACTACCGTCGAATCGGTGTACAAAGTGCTCGTGTTCAGCGTCGGATTGATCTTGGCAAACGATCCGCAACTCGTCAGATACGGAGCTCGATAGATGTTGTAGCCGGAGACATCACTCGAGGTGCTGGCATTCCACGACAGATTCACCGAGTGCGTCGAACTGGTCGACGTTCCGGTGCCGGTCGCCGTTTCCTGCGTGGTGCTGGGCGAGGCGTTGCTGGTAAAGGTCAACGTTGCGCTGGCCGCGCCAGCCGCCGTCGGGCTGAAGGTAACCGTGAAGGTCGTGCTCTGACCCGCGGGAATCGTGACCGGCAACGACAGCCCGCTGATCACGAATGCCGAGTTGTTCGAACTTGCTCCCGATACCGTGACGCTGGCGCCGCTGGCGGTCAAGGTGCCAGTCCCGCTTCCACTCGACCCGACATCGACGCTTCCGATCGCCAGGGTCGTCGGCGTGGCCGACAGCGTGCCCACCGGGACCGACGTTCCGGTCCCCGACAACGAGATGGTCAACGTCGGATTCGATCCGTTCGAGGTCACGGTCACGCTGCCGCTCGCGCTCGAAGCCGACTGCGGCGCGAACTTCACGCTGAAGGTTGTGCTCTGGCCGGAAGTCAAAGTCACCGGCGTCGTAATGCCGCTGACGCTGAATCCGGTGCCGCTGGCGGCAACCGAAGAAATCGTGACGCTCGTCCCGCCATTGTTGGTGACGGTTTCCGACGATGTCTTGCTCGAGCCGACCTGCACGCTGCCGAAACTGAGGCTCGTCGGATTTGCGCCCAGCGTGCCTGCCGTGACGCCGGTTCCCGACACATCCACGGTCAGCGTCGGATTCGATGCGTCAGACGTGATGGTCACCGTCCCGCTCGCGCTTCCCGCCGACTGCGGGCTGAAAGAGACGGTGAAGGTGGTGCTCGAAGACGCGTCCACCGTCACCGGCGTCGTGATTCCGCTCACCTGAAATCCGCTGCCGGTCGCCGAAACCGCCGTGACATTCACGCTCGATCCGCCGGTATTGCTCAGAGTGATGGTCTGCGACTGCTTGCTGCCAATGACGACACTGCCAAACGCTTTGCTGGCAGGACTGGCTGAGAGCGTTCCGGGAGTGGTGGTCGTGCCGTTTCCCGTCAGGGTCACGCTGGCTTGCGGGTTCGTCGCGTTACTGCCCAGCAGAACCGTCGCGCTGAATTTTCCAGCGGCATTCGGAGAGAAGGTCACGCTCAACGACGCCGTCTGCCCGCCCTGGATCGTGGCCGGCAGGCTCGAGGACATGGAAAAGTATTTGGTCGAGATGGCGACGCTGCTGATGGTGATCGGGGCCGTCCCGGCATTGGTCGCATTGACAGTCAGCGTCTTGCTGCTGCCGGCGGTTACGTTGCCAAAGTCCACGCTCCCGCCGAGCGTGAGCGCGCCAATCGTCTCAGAGGAGCCGGCCGCGCTGACTCCCTGGCACCCCGCCATGAAAGCCGCGCTGATGAAAAGCAAAGCCGCTGCTGCGATTTTCCAGGATTTCTTGCCAGCACTTCCGCACGCCCAAGGGGTTCGCATCGTCTGTCAAAGGGCCACCTGCCGCTGACGCCGATGCATCAATCCGGACGCCGGGGGATGGATTCCTCGCCAGTCTGCCCCAGCCTCTCGGCATTGAATAGATTTCCGAGGTTCATATCCGCCGCTGGCGGAGGTACAGCACCCGCCGTCTACTATAACCTTAAGAAAACACTTACCTTGGTCACCTTTGCCGGCCCTTTGTCGGGAAGCAAACCAAGGAGTAATGCCAACGAAGTAGTGCAAAAGCGGTGAAAAACCTGTGAAAAACGGCGCCAGCCGGGACTCACCTCTCGTGGTTTTCGAAAGGTGGGCACCACGGACCCCCGGCAGCAGGAATGCCCAGCCTTCGAACCCCGCGAAGGCTGGGGCAGCCGATTCAGGAATGATTCGCACGAGAGGCAAAGCCAGGCCAGCCCCTGGACGAGAACCGGACAAGTTCGTCGCAATTACGTTTAACAACTCTCAATTTGGTTTGCTAACAATCAGTACTGGGGAATTTAAGTTCCTCGGTCAAGACTGACTTTCATTTCGGCACTGTTGGCGAACAATCCGGATTTCACTCAAAACCGCCTTTCGGCTCAGAGCGTGTAATCGCCTGATTTCGACAATCTGCGATGAGAAGGCGTATACAAATCAGGGGTTCAAGTGCGTGAGTATGACCTAATCTCCGAGTGGTATGCATCGGAACGTGTCGATCGGACAGGCGTTCCTGAAGCGACCGCATTGGCGTCATCCATCCCACGCGGGTCGCTTGTGTTCGACATTGGTTGTGGCAACGGAGTACCCATCACACGTGCGTTACTGAGCAAGGGCCACCGGGTCATCGGCCTCGATAGTTCCAGTGCAATGCTGGCACGTTTTACACAGAACTGCCCTGAAGCGCTTGCCGTGAGAGGGCTCGTTGAGTCCTGTCCGTTCGCTGACGGAGCGTTCGATGCTGCGGTGGCGTGGGGCGTCATGTTTCATCTGAATCCCGACGATGCAATTCAGGCAATTGCAAATGTCTCGCGCATACTCAAGCGTGATGCGCCGTTTCTCTTCACATCTGGAGACGAGGACGGCTTCGATGCCAGAGAGGGCAAGATGAACGGCGTCACTTTTCGATATTTCTCCTACAGCATTCAGAACTACCGACGTATTCTCGGCAATCACGGCTTCGCATTGCTTGACGTCCATGCTGACAGCGGGAATAACACCTACTATCTCGCAAGGAAAAGCTGAGTTGCAGAGCTGCTTGTTGCAAAATGCGGATTACACTCGTTGGCACGACCGCCGAAACGATGACAGGCATGAAAGTCAGCATAGTTCGGTACATCAGTGACGATCCACGGGGGCTGGCCCAGCCTTGACTTCCGAAGGGAACTGGCAAGGAAACGGCTGCCTCACCCTTCATGGTTTTCGAAAGGTGGGCACCGCGGACCCCCGGCAGCAGGAATGCCCAGCCTTCGAACCCCGCGAAGGCTGGGGCAGCCGATTCAGGAATGATTCACACGAGAGGCAAAACCAGGCCAGCACCCCGGAGTATCCTTCGGCCCAAATTCCGAGCGCAGCCGAGAGACCTCAAAATCATGCTGGCGGAAGCGAGTGGGAGTCGAACCCACCATCGTCATCGCAAAGATAACGATCAACGGTTTTGAAGACCGGGACGATCACCGGACCGCATGCGCTTCCGCAGTCAGGATCATCGCACAGAACAAGGCGTCTCCGCCTTTGCGGTGGCCCACGCAAGCCGTCCGTTCGCATGCTGCGGAGCTTGACCAGCAACTCGGGGAACCAACTCGTGAACGAACCCGGGAACGAACCCGCCCCGCCCTTGCCGCGCCTTTTGCGACAGGGTCGAAGCTTCGGGCGAGATCCCTACCGCGCCGGATCGTCCGTCTTGTCGGCAGAGGCGGCGGTCAGTGGACACGATCCCGTCAGCTTTCTGCCCAGGATGGTCCCTGCCGTATCCGTCGCGCCGTTCGACAGAAACTCCACATACCGGCCGGAAATTTTCCCGCTGCTCAGAATGCGTCCCGTCCAGGTGAAGAAATAGGTCTGGTTGGCGACGCCGCTCATCACCAGCTCGTCGCCGTTGGCGTACCACTCGCCGAACCATCCCGGAGCATAGCTGGGCACGCTCCAGGTGCCGCTGTTGGGAAAGCCGAGCACCGTCCCTGTATTGGTGAACTCAAAGCAGTAGGTGAACGGGTTCTGCAGCGAGGGCTCCTTGTAGCCGGTAATGTTGAACGCTCCGGAGAGCTTGGGAAACGGCGGGGTTCCGGCGAACGACGACAGGCTCAGCAGAAACATGAGCACAAAACAGGGAACAACGAATCTGGATTTCATGCGAGCGGCTCCTTGGGGCAGTGGATGCGATTGGCGGTCAACATTTCCGGCGATATCAATGAATGGCGCAGGCCCGGATCAAGCCTCGTCCGTTGGATCTCCGAGCGTGTGCGGAGCCGGTTCCTCGCCCCGGGGAGGGGTGGCACGCGCTCAGGCGCAAAACCGCAACAAGTGTTCGATAAGACGCAAGCCCTGTCAAGATGCAAGATTCTGCATCTGGCGGCGGCCCGCGCAAGCCCGCCGTTCGCTGAGTCGCGAGCTTGAGCGGGAAACTCAGAAACGACCGCGGCTGCCCCACCCTCGTCGCGTCCTCTGCGACAGGGTGGGAACGATCTGCGCTTACAGGCCGGTGCGCCCGGCTTGCTTCCTGCTTACTTCGGCTGGCGCACGATCCGCAGATATGGACGCGGCGCCTTGAACTCTCCGAAGCGCTTCCGCGCCTCGTCGTCGCTGACGTTGCCGCCGACGATCACATCGTCGCCCTGCTTCCAGTTGGCCGGCGTCGACACCGAATGCTTCGCCGTCAGCTGAAGCGAATCGATCACGCGCAGAATCTCGTCGAAATTCCGCCCCGTCGACATGGGATAGCTCAGCTGCAGCTTCACCTTCTTATCCGGTCCGATCACGAACACCGTGCGCACCGTGGCATTCAGCGCGGGCGTGCGGCCTTCGCTGGTCTCGCCCGCATCGGCCGGCAGCATGCCGTACAACTTGGCGATCTTCAACTGCGGGTCGCCGATCATCGGATAATTCACCTTCGCGCCCTGCGTCTCTTCAATGTCGACCGCCCACTTGCTGTGATTGGCTACCGGATCGACGCTCAGCCCCAGAATCTTGACGTTGCGCCTGGCAAACTCCGGTTGCAGCTTGGCCATGGCGCCCAGTTCGGTCGTGCACACCGGCGTGAAGTCCTTGGGATGCGAAAACAGAATCGCCCATCCGTCGCCGATCCACTCATGGAAGCGGATCGTGCCCTGCGTGGTCTCGGCGGTGAAGTCGGGAGCCGTATCGTTGATCTTGGGAACGCTGGTGGTTTCGCTGGCTGTCGCGGTACTCATGTCATCTCCTTCTAGTCAATTCAGTTGGATTTCGAACCCCGTGCCGACTGTCGAACGTCCGCCCGCCCGAACCCCGTGTGCGCCGATCCAGTCTCGCAGTCGATCTTTGCGAGTGGCGCCTTGTGAGAGGGGCGGGGGAAAAAAATAAAACCCACCCGTTTTCGCCGGGTGGGTGGGAAGATTCCGCTGACTCTACCCACACGCCCGCGCCTGACAACAACAGCACATCAGGGCGCAGGCCGAATGGCTAGTCATGCACTCAGGATAAGATTCCGTGCGGACGCTGTCAAACGTCATTTTCTGCATCCCGGCCTCCGCCGCTCTCATCCTGCTAACGTGATTTCACGCTGAGGACCTCGCATGCCGCAACCCCGCCGCTACGCTATGGCGCAGTGGGACGTTTTCTCCGCGCGCCCGCTCGCAGGCAACTCGCTCGCCGTCTACTTCGACGCCCGCGGACTCTCCGACGCCGAACTGCTGTCGATTGCCCGCGAGATGAATCTCTCGGAAACCACTTTCATTTTTCCTCGCGATCCCGCGGTGGAGCGCGAGCGCGGCATCCGCGTGCGCATCTTCACCGTGCAGGAAGAACTGCCTTTCGCCGGACATCCTACGCTCGGCACCGCCTTCGCCCTGCGCGCCGCGAGCGGAGCCGAAGAAATCATGCTCGACCTCAACGTCGGCAAAGTTCCCGTCCGCTTCGAAGACGCGCCCGGCCAGCCGGCCTTTGGCGAGATGACGCAGTTCGATCCGGTTTTTGGCCGGCAGCACGACCGCGACGAAATCGTCCGCGTAACCGGATTGCGTCTGGAAGATTTCGACGAGTCGCTTCCCATCGAAACCGTCTCCACCGGATTGCCCTACATGATCACGCCGCTCAAGTCGCTGGCCGTGATTCAAAATCTGCTCGTCGATCTGAACCGCATCAACGAGTACGCGCAGAAAACTGACGGAAAGTTTTTCTACTTCGTTTCCCGCGAAACCGTCGATGGCTCCGCGCGTCTGCACGCCCGCATGCTTTTTTACAATGGAGAAGATCCGGCGACGGGCTCAGCCGCCGGTTGCGCCGCCGCCTGGATGGTCGCCCACGGCGTCGCCGCCTCCGACGAGCGCGTTGTCATCGAGCAGGGACTCGAGATGCGGCGTCCCAGCCGGATTTTCGTTCGGGCCGCTGGCGGCGGTAACCGCATAGTTAACGTGCGCGTTGGCGGGCATGCCGTCGAAATCCTGCGCGGAGAGATTTTTCTCTGATCGAGTTGCGGCAACTCGCCGAAAATACTGCCGCGCACTCACCGCCAGAAAACGCAATGGCCAAAAAGTCCCATTAGCATCGGCGGCACTTTACAGTTGAGCTCCGCTCTCGTTAGCATTCTTCTCGCTCCGAAAACTTCATATTGAGAAACTTCTGCTGGCTGCCGGCCCGGTCCGCCGGCTTTCAGACGGACTTTGGAAATGAAACCGAAACGCACGATCCTGTCGGTCGACGATAACGAACAGTCTCTTTCCCATCGCAAAATCATGCTCGAAACCCGCGGCTACCGCGTCGCCAGCTTTGCCCGCGGAGAAGAGGCGCTCGCCCGCTTCCGGCAGGGCGGCATCGATCTGGTGATCGCCGACATGGCCATGCCCGGTCTCGACGGCCCCCAACTGATCGCCAGGATCAAAGAACTGTCGCCGCAAACGCCTGCCATTCTCATCTCCAGCAAAGTCCGCATCTACGAACACGATTCGCGCGCCGATGTCTTCCTGACCAAGGGCATGTATGCGCCGATCGATCTGCTGGAGCGCGTGCGCCTGCTGCTGATCCGCAAGCGCGGGCCCAAACGCCTGCAACAGCAACAGCAGCGCACGCAGCCGTTTCCCAGCCAGATCGGCGTTGCCTAGAGCCGACCCGTCTCTGATTGCTGGCGCATCATCCCGGGCGCCCCGCTTCGTGTAAGATTCTCTTGGACATGCCCCCATCCCCGAACGAAGCTGCGTTTATCGAAGCCACAAACCTGCGCAAGACCTACCACGTTGGCAAAATCGAAGTTGAGGCCTTACGCGACATCTCGTTCACGGTGCGGAAAGGCGAGTTCGTCAGCGTGGTGGGACCCTCGGGCAGCGGAAAATCCACGCTCTTCTATCTTCTCGGCGGGCTCACCCGCGCCGACGGCGGCCGCGTGGTTCTCGACGGCCAGGATCTGGCTTCGCTCTCCGACGCGCAGCGCACCCGCATGCGCAAGCACAAAATCGGATTCGTTTTTCAGAAATTCAATCTGCTGCCCACACTCGATGCCCGCTCCAATATCCAGATGGCGCAGGAAATCTCCGGCAACGGCGACCGCGATCCGGCGCATTTCCAGCGCATCACGGATTTGCTCGGCCTGACCCAGCGCCTCGGCCACCGTCCGGCGGAGCTCTCCGGAGGCGAGCAGCAGCGCGTCGCCCTGGCCCGCGCCCTGATCAACAAGCCGGCCGTGGTTCTCGCCGATGAACCCACCGGCAACCTCGATACCAGGAATTCCGATGCCGTGCTCAGCATGCTGCGCCGCTCCAATCAGGAACTTGGCCAGACCGTCCTGATGATCACCCACAATCCGGAAGCGGCCAAATACGGCGACCGCATCATTCACATGCGCGACGGCCAGATCGTCAAGCCCGAAGACGATCCGCAGTGGGCGCTGCACTGATTTCCGCTGAAAAAAGAGGACTTCCCGCCAGGGAAGGCGATCGTTTGCCGCGAAGATTTACCGCCGGGGTGGACAATTTGCCGCGAGCGATAGTTTATTGACGAGGTTGTATGTACAGGATAGTACATCAACAGGAGCTCCGAAGCCGCTTCTGTCCGGTCGCCGGCGGTCTTATTCAAAACCTCGTTTAAAATGCCCATTGCGGCGCCGGAAACGGCCCTTCCTGCGACTTTTTTCTTCCCGGTGAACCTGGGGGGCCATTTGCGCCGGCGGAACGCGGAGTCGCCACCACGAGTTTTCAATCACTTCCACGAAAGCTCAACAACTTAGCGGGAATCGCGCCAAAAATCGGCCAGGACTTGGTATCCTATTCCATCAGAATTCCAGTCGAAGGCCGCCATCGTTCATGCCCAATCCAGAAATCTCCAATCCCGAAATTGCTGAGCCGCAGTCTGCCGAGTCCGCCGAATCGTTCGGCGAGATTCTTTCCCAATTCCAGAAGTCCCACTCGCACAAGACCGAGGGCTCGCGCCAGCTCGACGCCACCGTCATCAGCGTGACCGCCGAAAGCGTCTTCTTTGACATCGGATACAAATCCGAAGGCATTCTTCCCGTCGCCGCGCTCGCCGGCCAGGCGGTGAATCCGGGCGACAAGTTCCTGGTCACCATCAAGGGCCGCGATGCCGACGGCTACTACGAACTGTCGCGCTTCAAGGTTGAGCGTCCCACGGATTGGGACGCATTCGAAAAAGCCTTCGCCGACAAATCGGCGATTCTGGGCACGGTAACCGCGCAGGTTAAAGGCGGATTCAGCGTCGACGTCGGCGTGCGCGCATTCATGCCTGCCTCGCGCAGCGGCGTGCGCGATGCGGCCGAAATGGAGAGCCTGGTCGGCCAGGAAATCCGCTGCCGCATCATCAAGCTCGATGTGGCCGACGAAGACGTGGTCGTCGACCGGCGTGTCGTCATCGAGGAAGAAGAACGCTCTGCCAAAGACCGGCTTTATTCGCAGATCAAGGAAGGCGACACCGTCTCGGGAGCCGTCCGCAGCCTCACCGATTACGGAGCCTTCGTCGATATCGGCGGCGTCGACGCGCTGCTCCACGTCAGCGACATTTCCTGGGCACGCGTCGGTAAACCCGCCGACGTTCTCTCCGTCGGTCAGTCGATCGACGTTAAAGTGCTCAAGCTCGCCAATGAGGGCGCCAAGCGCCGCATCTCAGTCGGGCTCAAGCAACTGCAGCCGCATCCCTGGGACGCGGCTGCCGGCAAATACAAACTCGGCGAGCGCGTGCGCGGCACCGTCACCCGCCTCATGGATTTCGGCGCCTTTGTCGAACTCGAGCCCGGCGTCGAAGGCCTGATTCACATTTCCGAGATGTCGTGGTCGAAGGGAAAAGTCCGCAAGCCGGGCGATGTGGTCAAGCCGGGTGAAACCGTCGAAGCCGTGATCCTCAGCCTGAATCCCACCGAACACCGCATCGCTCTCGGCCTCAAGCAGGCGCTCGGCGATCCTTGGACGGATGTGCCTCAGAAATTTCCGGTCGGCTCAGCCGTCGAAGGCGCAATCACCAGTCTGACCAAATTCGGCGCTTTTGTGCAGCTCGCCGAAGGCGTGGAAGGCATGATTCACGTCAGCGAGATCAGCGCCGAAAAGCGCATCAATCAGCCCGCGGATATGCTCCGCGTCGGCCAGATCGTACGCGCGCAGGTGCTCGCCGTCGATCCGGAAAAACGCCAGATGCGCCTGGGCATGAAGCAGCTTGTTCCTACCGGCCTCGACGAATATCTCGCCGAGCATCACGAAGGCGACGTGGTGACCGGGCGCTTCCTCGACGACTCCGGCGCGCAGGCGCGCGTGGAACTCGGCGACGGCATCGTGGCCGTTTGCCGCCTCGGGGAGCAGAGATCACAGCAAGGGAAGTCTGAAGCCGCATCGCCCGCAAAGCCCGATCTTTCTTCGCTGAGCTCGATGCTCGAAGCTCGATGGAAAACGGGCGCCGGAGCTCCCGTGAAATCGGAGCCGCCACGCTCGGGACAAGTCCGCAGCTTCCGCATCGTCAAGCTCGATGCGGCCGCGAAGAAGATCGAAGTCGAACCCGCGTAAGTGCCGGCGGAGTCACTCCTCGGGCGGTTCCTGCAGAACCGACGCGGTCTGAATGCCTGCTCTCAGCTCCGGCAGGATGCCGATTTGCATGTAAATGGGTCGTATCAGTTTGCGCAGGTTGGGCAGCTGCAAGGCGAACGCGGCCGCGCCGCAAACGCAAATCGTGCCGCCGATCGTCAGCGTGTGCGGCGCTCCGATCCGGCTGGCGGCAACGCCGGCGATCAGGCTGCCAAACGGCGCCACGCCCTGAAACGATATCGAGTAAAAACTCATCACGCGCCCGCGCTTGGTGTTGTCGACGATGGTCTGCAGGATAGTGTTGCTGGACGCCATCTGCTGCATGAAACAGAAGCCGGTGATGACCAGCAGGCACAGCGACAGCCAGAGCATGCGCGACATCGAGAACGCAACCAGGCTGGCGCCAAAACCCGCCGCCGTCATGGGAATCACGCGACCCAATCCGAGCACGCTCTTGCGCGCCGCCAAGGTGACAGCGCCCATCAGCGCGCCAACCCCCACCGCCGCCATCAGGAAGCCCAGCGTGTGCGCGCCGCCGTGCAGGATTTTTCCCGCAAAGATCGGCATCAGGGTGGTGTAAGGCATCCCCACCAGGCTGATTAACGACAACAGCAGAAGGATCGACGAGATCGGCTGAAATCCGCGGACGTAGTTCCATCCGTCGCGCAATTCTGCCAGCACGCTCTCGCGCTTGTGCTCGATTGCGCGCGCTCGCACCACCATGGCGAGCAGGGAAGCGATCACCGCCATGTAACTGAATCCATCGACCAGAAAACAGTAGCCTTCGCCAAAAGCCGCGATCAGCAGGCCGGCCACCGACGGACCGATCAGGCGCGCCGCATTGACCAGCGACGAATTCAGCGCGATGGCATTGCCCAGGTCTTCGTGATTTTCGACCATCTCGATCACGAACGCCTGGCGCGCCGGCATGTCGAAGGCATTCACCGCGCCTTGAAACAGGTTGAGAAGGATCACTTCGGGAACGGTGATGATCCCGGCCAGCGCCAGCGCGGCCAGCGCGAAAGACTGGAGCATCGACAGGATCTGCGTCACCACCAGCACGCGATGACGGTTCAGCCGGTCAACCCACACTCCGGCGAAAGGGCCGAGAAACAGCACCGGAATCTGTCCCGCGAAACTTACCAGGCCGAGCAGAAAAGCCGAGCCGGTCAGTCGATAGACCAGCCAGCCGGTGGCGACGCGGGTCATCCACGTGCCGATCAGCGAGATGCCCTGGCCGCCGAAAAACAGGCGGTAGTTTCTGTGCCGCAGGGCACGGGCGATCAGCCGCCAGTTGGTCCCGCTGCCTCGCTGGGTCGGGCGATCTGCCATCCTTGAACCATTCCCCCGGAGTAAATCAGCTAAAGGTGCCCGCGGTCAGGTACAACCGAGTCTGACGCCGAAGGCGGAAATCAGGCACGATCTTCGATTGTAAAGCCGCTCTTCGAACGACTAATAAGGACCGAAGCGAATTGCGCGTTGCGCTCGCCCTCAATTCATGATTGGATGCTGAAGGCGAGCCGCTGACCCAGGGTTATCATGGAGCGGAGCCGGGGAACCGAGGTCATCGCGTGCGCGGACAGAGTCCGCAGGCACTTGCCGGGGAGAATGATCCATGTCCAGATACATGATTCAGACCAAGCGGGGCGCGCCGCCGCAGGGCGCTTATTCGCAGGGATGGCGCGCCGGAGATTTTGTTTTCGTGACCGGCACGGGGCCGCTCGATCCGGTCAGCGGAAAAATTGTGGGCGAGACGATCGAGCAGCAGACGGAACAGACGATCGACAACCTTGCCGCCATTCTTGAGGCCGACGGCGCCACTCTGAATGACGTGATCAAGGTCAACGTCCACCTCAGCGACACCAGCCTGTTCGCCCGATACAACGCGGTCTACGCGCAACGCTTTTCCCGGCCGTATCCCGTGCGCACGACGGTAGGGAGCAATCTCGGGCACGTTCCCGGCATGCTGATTGAAATCGACTGCATCGCCTACGTTGTGCAGAAGGCGCCGCAGAAGGCCCGGGCGGCGAAGAAGAAATCGGCGCGCGGAAAGAAGTAAGGTCGGCGAGGCAGATTCTGCAGTTTATCTTTTCTCGGCGGCCAGTTCCGGCTGCAGAGGCGTTTCGCGGCCGCGGGCCGACACTTTCTCCACCGATTCGATCTGCCCATTCCGCACCAGAAGCGCGGAATCGAAGTTGTTGACCGTCGGGCAAATGTGGCGCGGAAGAAGATAAAGCAGATCACCCGGGCGGGGCCCGGGCATTCCCTGGGCCACACTCAGCGGCAGATGCTCCTCGCTCGGGCCGATTGGTGTCAGCTCCGGATGTCCCACAACCACGCAGGTCGGCACCCCGGCATCGGCGGAGACGGTTTTGTGTCCCGCATCGCAGGTGACGATCCCTTCGCGTGGCCGGCTGACCACGCGTGTCATCACCAGCGCTGCTGGAGCATAACCGTACTCGGCGGGAAGTTGCGCCAGGCTGGTGGCGTCGCAATAAACGACGGTTCCCGGCGAAACGCGATGCATGAACGATGCTTCGCGAAACCCGCGATATGAAAGGGAACAGGGAAACGTGGGAGTGCCGGCGGTGACGACTTCGGGAACCCCCGCTCCGCTTTGCTCAATTTCCAGCACCAGCGCCAGCAGCCGATCGTAGCCCGCATGGGTGGCAACGCTGCGTTCGGGTTCCTCGACCCCGCCGTACTGCCCGTCGTAATAATGGAGGCCGCGGAACGCGACGCCTGCAATCCGGACCGCGCGAACCAGTTCGACGATTTCCGCTCTCCGGCTCGGCTCGATCCCGGTGCGGTTCATGCCCGGATTGATGTCGAGAAAAATGCCGACCGAAGTTCCATGCCACTGGCGGACCTGCTGCTCATTTTCGGCCAGCACGGAAATGCGCACGGGGGGGAACTGTTCGGCGATCTCGCGCACGCGGCGCGCATTCGCCGCCATCACCGGATAGGCCACCAGCACGTCGGCGGCGCCGTTGCGGCAGGCGACCAGCAGTTCGAGCGTGGTGGCGCACTTGAAATTCCGTACTCCCTGTTCGACCAGCAGGCGCAGCGTGTATCCCAGCTTCGAAGTCTTGATGTGGGCGCGCCAGCGGTTGGCGTCGCCCTCGATCAGGCGCAAGGTGCAGGCGATGTTCGAAGCAATCGCTTCCGGATAGACGGCCAGCGCCGGCGTCAGCACGTCATCGGCTTCGCCGACGCGGTAACGGTCGTTCCAGGGAAACTCCGCCAGCATGAATTTCACGGTTGCCATGGCAAGTTTGATCATAACGCGGAACCTCGAATCTCGTGCTCGCTCGCGGTTGACCACATTTCTCGCGGAGAGTAGGCTCACTGGATTCCGCCGATGCCCTCCGAGACTTCTCCTCATTCCGACAAATCTGCGCTGGTTCGCGGGCTCGGTGTCTGGTCGGCGACCGCCATCGTCATCGGCGACATCATCGGCACCGGAGTCTTTCTGGTAGCCAGCGACATGGCTCGCGCCGTGGGCTCAGCCGGACTGGTGCTGCTGGCCTGGATTCTCGGCGGATTCATCGTGCTGCTCGGGGCTTTCTGCTACGCAGAACTGGGAGCGGCCTTTCCCGAAGCCGGCGGACCGTATGTCTATCTCAGCCGCGGCCTCGGACCGCTTTGGGGATTTCTTTTCGGCTGGATGAGTTCGTTCCTGGAGCGGCCCGTGGCTATGGCGACGCTGGCGGCCGGCTTCCTGCGATTTCTCGGATTTCTGTTTCCGATTGTGGCCACGCCGCTGTTCGCGGGGCACATCGGCAGGTATCCGTTCACATTTACTACGGCACAACCGCTGGCCGCGCTGGTCGTGGCGCTGGTCACGGCGGTGAACTATTTCAGCGTGCGCATGAGCGGCAAGATCCAGATTCTGCTGACCTCGCTGAAGATGGCGACAATTCTGGTCATCGTTGCCGGCGGTCTGCTGTTTGGCGCCCGGCACTTCACCCATCTTGCGACGACAACGGCGCCGGCGAGTACGCCCATCCTGGGCTGGGGAGTGATCGGAGCATTGCTGACCGCGCTGGTTCCCGCCATGTGGGCCTACAACGGATTCAATGATCTCGGCAATCTGGGCGAGGAAATTACCAGCCCGCAGAAAAACATTCCGCGCGCCATCATTCTCGGCCTGCTCACGGTCGGCGGTCTGTACCTGATGGCGAACGTGGTCTACTTTCACGTTCTTCCCTTCGCCGCTGTTGCCGCCTCGCAGCACATCGCGTCGGACGTGGTGCAATCGTTTGCCGGCGCCCGCGGGGCCGAATGGCTCACGGTTGCGATGGCGGTCTCCGCGCTGGGAGCGCTTCACGTGGTGGTTCTGACCGGCGCCCGCATTCCTTACGCGATGGCTCGCGACGGCGTGTTCTTCCATTTCGCCGAGCGCATTCATCCTTCGTTCCGCACTCCCAGTGGATCGCTGATTTTTCTGGGGGCCATCGCCATGCTGCTTACGCTGAGCGGCACCTACGAAGAGCTTTACTCGCTGTTTGTCTTCGCCGTGTGGATCTTTTTCGCGCTCTCGGCGATTGCGCTGTTGCGCCTCCGCCGCAGGGAGCCGCAACTGGTTCGTCCGTACAAGGCCTGGGGATACCCCTGGACGCCGCTTATCTTTCTGGCGGCAGCCATCGCCCTGACCGTCAATTTATGGATGGTCCGTCCGGTCCGCTCGTCACTGGGATTGATCGTGATCCTCGCCGGGGTGCCGTTTTTCTATCGCTGGCGCAAGCCGGCTCCGCCCTCGGAGGAAACCGAGGCTGTTCAGCCGGTTTAGTCTTCGAAGCTTCTTGCGCCGCCCTTCATCCGGTTGGTGATCATCTGTGTCCACACGAACTTGATGACTCGCGCGTCGTTGTAGCAGTAGGCGAGGTTGTGATTCAACGTGGAAAAGCAGTGCTGCTGGCAGGTTTTCTTCATCGCCGCCAGCTGCGCCTTGTCGAATTTGTGCTGGTCGATGTTCCCCCAGTCATAGGTTGAGGGATACATGGGGAAACACGGCGCGACCGTGCCGTCGGTGCGCACGATGACGTTGTTCTGGCCGCCGCGGCAATTCCATTCCGCGAAGTGCAATTCGCCGCCGGCATCCTGCACGATTCCCGGAGTGCCGGCCAGTTGCCGGGCGATGTCGCCGTTGGCTCCGGTTCCGTCGCCGTTCCAGCCCAGCCGCTTCAGGTCGGCTCCGCTCGACATGCGGACGAATGCCTTAATCTCCTGCAACCGCTGAATGGAATTCACCATCTGGTAGCCGGCCTTGTTCTTTTCGATCAGCCAATCCACCAGCGAGTCGACCTGCGGCCAGTCTTCGGCCCGGATGTAGGTGGGATTGTGGCTCATGTGCTTGAAGTGTTCGTCCTGCTCCAGCATTGGAGTTTCATTGATGTGATAGTCGGTGGCGATGCGATGAGCGTGCGCGTATTCGGTGATCTGGCGGACATCATCGGCGTTGTTGCGGCAGATGTTGATGTTGAAGAACACCATGTAGCCGTAGACATATTGCTTTTTCAGGATGTGCTCGAGATATTTCTGCACCGGCACGACCGCTTTGGGCAGGCTCGGCTTCTCGTCCCAGGCATCGACGGCGAAGTTGAATACCGAGACGCCGGCATCGCCGAGGCGATCGGCAACTTCCGGGCGAAGCAGGCGGCCGTTGGTGCCGATGTAGATCCAGAATCCCTTCCTGGCCGCGTAGTAGACGACTTTGTGGGCGAACTGCGGACGCAGTATCGGTTCGCCGCCCATGAGCGCGAGCACGCGGCAGCCGTGGTCGTAGAGCCAGTCGATCGAGCGGCGGGCAACATCCTCGGTCATGCCCTTGACTTTGTTATTGAACGCCCAGCAGTACCAGCAGTCCAGATTGCACTTGTACTCGATGAACAGGTACGCGGTGATGGGATGAAAATCTCCCGGCAGCACGCGCGAGCGCACGTACGGGAACAGCCATCCGCGCATGGTGCGATAGGCCTGCGACCAGGTCCAATCGCGTTTTTCGGGGATCGTCGCCGGACCGGGGTCCCACAACTTTTTCGGATATTGCGGAAACACCGGTTCGGGCAGCGTCGCTCCTTTTGGAGCGGGTGCTTCTACCGGGCCGCGCCCGGAATCCATGAGCAAGTTATGAATATCGACGTCGATTCGGAACTTCGGAACCGTGGCCATGCAGTTCTTCCTCCACGCGTAAATGGATTAGATAGAGGCTGAGGAAGTTGCATGAAAATCTGTGCGGGAAATGCGATTTGAGGCAGGAAACATGCGGTCAAAACGCAGACCACCGCCTGCGGATGATCTGCTCTTCAGTTTTGCGATCCGCCGAGGGGCGGGCGCTAGTCTGCGGCCATGCCCTGCGCCTCTGGTTCCAGATGGTTTTCCGCCGGCAAGAGGTCGGTTTCGAGCCTTTCGCGGCGCAACTCCGCTTCCAGTTCGGCTAATTGGGCTTCGATATCCTGCTCGGCTTTGCGCTTGCGAATCACTTCTTCGCGGTAGCGCCGCAGGAAGTAGTCGATGGTTTCCACGCGGATTCTGATGGAGCCGGTGGGCTTGTTCTCGTCGAGATCCTTGAAGCAGAAGTAGGGGGTGCCCGACTGCTCGATAATGCCTTCAATCACTCCGTAAATGGGCGCGTCGTGCCCGCACTTGAAGCTGGAGATTTCCAGCGCGACCAGGTTCGGATGCCGCGCGGTGAACTTCGCCGCCCACACTTTGTGGTTGGTGCTGCAGGAATACGAATTCTTCCAGGCATCGGTGATATCGAGCGGGCTGCTCACCACGCCGGCGCGCACCTCCTCGCCGAACAAGCGGTCGAGCAGGTCGTCGTCGATGGGCAACGTGTTCTGCGAGAAGATCGGGTAGCCGAGCTTCTGGAACTCGTCGAGGATCTCGTGATTGAGGCCGGGATCGTGGTGATACGGCCGCCCCAGCATGACGATGCCGATGCGGTCCTCGCGCTCCAGTTGATCCATCACCTCGCGGGCTTTGCGGCGGATGCGCGTCTCGTACTCGTTCAGCGCGGCAAATCCGGATTCGATGGCACGTTCGTTTTCTTCCGGCGAGAGACCGAGCACCGGCTCCCACGCCTGCAGCATCTGGTGGGCGAAGAGCTTCCGGTCGGCGAAGTTCAGCACCGGATCGATGTACTTCACATTATGCTCGGCGAAGACATCGTTTTCCTTGGTGAAGGCGGCTTTCACGGTTTCCGGAGTCGCGGTCACGGTCGGGCAGGCATTGGCGCCGACAATCTTCACCAGCGGCGAGTGCAGCACGTCGTACATGGGGAAGAAGATGGCATCGAGCGGCTTCTTTCGATGTTTCTCCTGGATCAGGTTGTAGACATGCGAAATGCCGATCTTTGCCGGGAAGCAGGGATCGATGGCTCCGCGGCTGGCGCCTGCGCGATACAGATCGGAGCTGGTGTAATCCGAATAGATCACGTTCTCCGGTTGGACGCCGAGGCTTTCGAAGTAGGCGTTGAACAGGGGAGCGTAAGTATAGATGTTGAGCACGCGCGGAATGCCGATGCGCAGCTTGCCGCGACGTTCCATCAGCGCGCGGCGCTCCTTCACGCCTTTTTTCCATCCCGCCCAGCCGCGCTCGGGCAACGGATCGGCCACGTTCTTCGCGTTCGTGGGCCGGAACACTTCCTTGGAGGCGTAGTCCACAAAGTTCGGATACTGATCGCGAATCTTGTCGAGCCCGGCCTTGATGTCCTTCATCTCCTCGACGTCTTCCACCAGGCCCTTTTCGCAGGTGGCGATGATCAGCCGCTGCTCGCCCAGCATCAGAGGAACCTTCGTGATGCGCTCGATCGGGATCAACTCCCCTGCCGGCTCGGTGCGAACGTCGATAAAGGTGCGCAGGCAGTTGTTCTTGCAGAAGTGGCAACGAGTGTCTTCGTTGCGGGTGGTGCGGTACTCGATCTTGCGCACCGCATCGAGCCCGACGAAGGTGGTCTGCAGGCCCTTGCGCCATAAGCGCAGCGATTCCTGTGCCGCGCCGATCGCGCCCGATTCCCCGCAATGCTCGTGGACGATGATCTCCGGCTGTTTTCCGGTGGCGCGAAAACTGTTGCGGATGAAGTCCACTTCCGCCTTGACCACCGCCAGATTGTTCTGCGTCCCGCCCTGCAGCACGAAGCGCGAGCCCAGCGCCGCGAGGTTGGGGATGCTGGCGACATACAGAAAGACGTTTTTCGGAAGCACGGCCGCCAGGCCGGCGAGAATCTCTTCCGCGCGCCAGCCCTGGCGTTGAAAGTTGACGATGTCCGATTGCATGAACACCGCGCAGCCGTAGCCGAACACCGGCATGGCCTGGGCCGAGAACGCAAGATCGGCGTACTGATTGACGCTGAGCCCGAAGCCTTCCGCCGTCGACTGCAGGAAATATCCGTTGCCCGCCGAACATTGCGTGTTCAGCTTGAAATCTTTCACCCGGCCGTTGTGCAGGATGATGATCTTGATGTCCTGCCCGCCGACGTCGACGATCACGTGCGGATCTTCGTAAAACTTCAACGCCGACTCCGTATGGGCCACGGTCTCGACCAGCGCTACGTCGGCCTTGAGCACGTCTTTCAGGATGTCCTTCGCATAGCCGGTAGTCGCGACGCCAAGGACTTCGAGTTTCGCGTTCTGCGCTTCCACCTGCCCGCGCAGGTTCTCGAACATCTCGATCGTGTCCTGGATCGGGTTGCCGTTCGAGAGCTGGTACGACTTGCAAAGGATGGCTCCGTTCTCATCGAGCAGGACGGCCTTGGTCGATGTCGAACCGCCGTCGATCCCGATGAAGCCGCCGACGGTGCTGCCCTTCTGAAATGAGGCGGGAGTGAATTTCTTGCGCTTGTAAGCTTCGCGGAAGGTATCGAGTTCGACCGGATCGTCGACCAGTCCCTTGCCGCCGGATTTGGCCTTCTCTTCCTGGCGTCCGAAGTCGATGTAGTGCAGAAGCTGCTCGTAACCGCGGTAGCATCCGACGCAGTCGTCTTCGCTGCGGCCAAACTCAATGGCGCCGATGGCAGCGAAATACTGCGCGTTCTGCGGGACTTTGATCAGGTCTTCGGGCCTGGCTCCGTCGGGAATCTGAACCTTGCGCTCCTGCCACATGCGCGGAATATTCGCCTGCCACGCCTCGCGCATGCCGCGGATAAAGCTGTTCGGCCCGCCCAGCAGCAGCACGTGCGGGCGCAACGTATGCCCGCGCGTCAGCACGCTCAGGTTCTGCAACACGATGGCCTCGAACAACGACGCCATCAGCTCGTCGGAAGGAGTCCCGACTTTTTGCAGTCCGTTGATGTCGGTCTCGGCGAACACTCCGCACTTGCCCGCGACCTTGTGCAGCTTGATCCCGTGGTATTTCTGCCGGCCGAGTTCTTCGGTGGGAATCTTCAGCTTGGCATTGATCTTGTCGATGACCGCGCCCGTGCCTCCGGCGCACTTGTCGTTCATGGAAGGAATTTTCTTCTTGCGGCCGGTCTCTTCATCGTCTTTGAAGACGATGATCTTGGCATCCTGCCCGCCGAGCTCAATGACGGAGTACACCTCCGGATGCAGCTTCTCGACGGCCAGGGAAACGGCGGTGACTTCCTGCACGAACTTCGCGCCAATCTGCTCGGCGATCGATCCGCCGCCCGAGCCGGTCACGAACATGCGGGTGTTATGACGGTTGATGCCGGCCTCGGCCTCCATCCGCTTCAGAAATTCCAGCGTCTTTTCCGGTTGCTTGGTCTCGTGACGCTGATAGTCCTGCCAAAGGACCTTATCGCTGGCAGCCTCGACCACGACGGCCTTCACCGTGGTCGAACCCACGTCCACTCCGACCATGAACGCGGTCGAGTGATCGTGCGGCTTCTGCGCTTTTTCGGACGGCTGCGCCCGGCGAGGCGTACAGGTCGCGGGCAGACCTTCCAGCCCCGCGATCTGAACCAGGGGGCCCTTATGATCGTGATGATCGTGCATCAGTCCTCACTTCCACTGTAAGAGACCACGTGTGGGGCGCCCCCAGTTCTCGTCGCTTTTGCGAGACCGGGAACTCCGCGTATCCAGAAACTCAGTCACCCATCGCCGGCGCAGTTGCCACACGCACCCGCGACCGTTTCCAGAAGCGGGTGTCTTTGTCGATGCGGTCGCTGACGTGCAGGATGAATTGCGCCGCGGTTCCCGCGACACCTTCGCGATGCGGCACCTGGTAGAACGGCCGCTTCAGTTCGGGATGCTCGTCGATGTATTCGCGGATCTCGGCCATGGTTTTGCCGGTCGACTTCAGGCATTGTTCGAACTCCGTCTTGGCCTTGACCTTGGCCTCGCCCAGGGCCATCTGCACGCGGCTATGGGCGTTGACTTCGCCTTCGCCAGAAGTCTCGATGGGCAGGAAAATCATGTCCTTGAATTTGTTGATGACCGCCGATTGCACGCCATCGGATTGCGACGACGGCATGCAGCCGAACGGCTTCAGGGCCAGGACCATGTGGCAGAACTTGTGGATGGTGTAATACACGTTCTTGCCGACTTCGAGGTGTCCCTCGCCGCCGCGGGCAAACTGGTTGTAGAAGGGATGCGCCAGATCGGCCAGTTCCGTCTGCGGCGCCAGATGATGCGTGATTCCCCCCATGTTCCGCGCCGTGCGATGGTAGAAGTATCCCCACATGCGCTCGCCAGCCCCGATTCCCCAGAGCTTCTTGCGCAGACCGATGTAGTTGGCGAAATTCTTTTTCGCCTCAAACCACTTCGGATCCTTGTAGGGACGATTCACCGGCCACTTCGCGATGGCGTGCGCTTTGGCCTGGTACATCAGGTAGGCCACCCAGGTCGCGATCGGTTCCACCAGTACCTGCGCGCCTTCGCGCTCCAGGAACTCGAACATGTGGAAGTTACCGTCGCCTTCGGTGAGCTGCGCCCAGAATTCGCCGGTGATCTTCACCAGCGGTTTCACGCGCGTGCGGTCGACTTCGATCGAGTCCATCTTTTCACGGGCAGCCTTCAGCGCGTTCAGGTAGTCCTTGCCCCACATGTGCTCGTGCCACTTGCCGAAGACGTTCAATGTATTGCGCAGAATCTTGTTGCTCTTGACCTTCGGCTTAAGCCAGTTGGGCGCGCTCCGCTCGATCTCAAACGACTTGCGGTCGCGCAGGTCGTCGCAGAGGCCGTCGACCATCTCGCGGAAAACGCGATCGGTTTCGCCCGCGTGCGCTTCGTACGGACGGATCTGGTAAATTAAGTCGTTGATCACGTCGCCCAGGTGCATGGCGTTGAGCATGCCGAACCCGAAGTCGATGGTGAACTTCAGGCCGGGCTCACCGGAGGCGGCCTTGATGCCGTCGCTGTCTTTGAACAGCAATACGCGGAAGCCGTCGAAGCCGGCATTCTTCAGCGCGTAGCGGTATTCGGCCTCATACATGCCGAAGCGGCAGGGGCCGCAGGATCCGGCGGTGAAGAAGACGTAGTTGTCGAGAATCTGCTGGCGGGTGAGCCCCTCTTTTTCGAGGAACTGCAGATACTGGACGAGATTGCCGACGGTGAAATAGGTCGGATTGCATTGGCCGTTGTTGCCGAATTCCTTGCCAGTCTGAAAGGCCGGGACGTCGGGCACGGGCAATTTCTCGCAGCGATAGCCGCATCCCTGAAAGACGGCGCGAATCAGGTCTTCGTGCTTCCAGGTGAAGCCGCCGAAGAGAATCGTGGTGTGAGGCCGCTGCTCGGCGGTAAAAGCGCGCTCGACTGGGCGCTGGAAATGTTTGGGCTGGTCGAGTCCGGCGATCTTGCGCAGCCGCGCGCGCTCCGCTTCCAACCGTTGCTTGATCTCGGCATCGTTCTCAATCTGGACGAAATTCGTCGCCATATCTTCCTCCGGCGTGGACGTTAGCATGATGATGATCTGGGGCCCGCAGGGTAGAGGACAGTTTTGGAACTGTATGGGTGGAAAGCGAACCGGAGCGTTCGAGGGGCGCAGGAGCAGTGATTCTCCCGCTCACATCAACTCTGCTGCGATACAGCATCCGAACTCCAGCAAGGTGGCGTGTGGGTTCGAGGTTTTACGCCGGCGAATCCGGCTCGAGCGAGCCAGTTCGCAAAAGCGCCTTACAGTGCCCGCCAATTAGAGACGAGCGGTTGGGAGGCAGGTTGCCTCAATTATTGTCCCCAAGCGGCGCGCGAGACGAATGGGCCACTGACGCTTTTTTAGCAGAAACTGGTGCTGCGCTTCAAGACGGGAAAACAGCTGGCAGCGATTCAAATATTTTTTGGCCGCGGTCCTGTTCCAAAATGGTTCGGCAGGAGAATGGGTCGACGGGAAAACGGATCGACCAGACAGATGCCTGACATTTGTTGAAAGCCGCCGCGATCGCCGTGTGGAGCGAGCACGAGTGCGCGACCCGCGGCGGCCCTGGGCGCGTTTCTTCCGAGGATGGACTTTTTGCGGCCGGAACGCTAACGTATGGAGCAGGGGCGCGGTACCCAAGTGGTAAGGGAGAGGTCTGCAAAACCTTTATGCGTCGGTTCGATTCCGACCCGCGCCTCCAAACTTGCCCGTGGAAGTGCTCTTCGACTGAGGTCCTTCGCTGCGCTCAGGATTTCGCCCGCGGGCTCCCGCTCCGCTCACGCCACGCAGAACGGCTCAAGTTCGATTCCGACCCGCGCCTCCAGAATGCTGCTGGATGAAGGCGGGTGGCCCGGGCTTTTGATCTCGCCGACACGACCAACACAGTGGGTGCCCTGCTCTTGCGGTTTTTGCAAGGGCGGGTACGATGCAGCCGATCCTCTGAGATTTTGCCATTCAGGTGGATGCTTACATCCGGTCATTTACACTCTTCAAATCCGAGAGGCATAGGTCAGTGATTCCCACCCTTGCAAACCCCGCAAGGGTGGGGCACCCTCAGTCGTGATGAGCTCAACGAAAAAACAAAGGGTGGGCCACCCGCCAACGAACAACGAATATCACCAGAGACGCGTATTCCAATGCTTGCTTTGACGTCGGAGGTTGCCAATGATCCGAAAGTTTCTGATGTACATCTTTCTTGGTTTGCTCGCGGTTTTTGCGTCAGTTCTGGATCGGGAACTGTACGCGCAAGAAAGGGCTGCGGAAACAGTCGGCTTCTGTCAGCTGATTTCTCAGATTGATAACTATCGTGGGAACCCCGTGACGCTACGGGTAAGGGTGAAGCTTTACCGGCACGGTACTTCGATTTCCGATAAGGCATGCCCAAAGCAGTCGCTCACTCTTATTGCCGACCAAACAGCTCTTCAATCCGCCTCCTTGTCCCGTTTCTATCAGTTCCTCGCAGAGCACAGGCACACAAGCAGGCCGATTTTCGCGACAATCACAGGCCGTTTGGTCAATGGTGAGGGTGGCGGCTTTACACTAAAACGCAAGGTCGTATTCAAGCTGGAATCAGTATCCGAGGTTGCTGAGGGTGGTTCACCGAACAAGTCATAACGATACGCGCTGATGTGCCTACGACGGCAGTTCCCGCTTGCGCATTGATCTACAAGTTTACCGGCAAAGAACGGGATAGCGAATCCGGCCTGGATAACTTCGGGGCGAGATACTACGGATCAAGCATGGGCAGGTTCGTGCAGCCCGATCCGCTCTACATCGAGGCACGCCGGTTGGCCGATCCGCAGCGGCTTAACCTGTATGCATACGCGCGCAACAATCCCACTACGCTCACCGATCCCTTCGGTTTGGATGTCGCACTGAAATGTGACACCAAGGAGAACTGTGCCAAAGCAGTGCAAGACTTCAACAACCGCAAGGGTGCTCAGTTCAAAGTCGAACTTGGGAACGATGGCAAACTCCACGTTGTGAAAGGAAGTGTGGGGAAGGACCTGAGCAAAGCGGAAAGCGCTTTGATGGGTGCAATCAACGACACCAAGAACCACGCGACCATCAATGTGTCTGGTAACACGGGACAGTCCGAGTTCGGCACGCATGACAGCAAGGGCGTGAACAGCGTTGATCTAGGCAACCTGTCAAGACTAGACGCGGCGGGCAATGCTGGGGGCCTGAACTCCGGCGATGCGTTAGCTCACGAAGCGATGGATGCGTACTACAGCTTGTCAATGGGAGAGGAAGCTGCCGATGAAGCTGCTGCTGGTCTCTTCCCAGGGCTGTATGGACCGACGGGCAACCAAAACATTCTTAACCCTACCCACACTGCCGTTGTCGGTTCGACGTTCAACCAGGCGATCACTAACGGCATCGGGACGGAGCACATCACAATCCAGTACATAACGCCGATCCCTGCAATCGATCTCTTTGGGAAGTCGGCGGCGGGGCGAAGCGAAGTAGCGCATGATGCTGGTTCTCGCACTACGGATGTGACCTTTGTTCCACCAAAGAAGGAGTAAGCGAATGAGAACAGTAGCGCTCATCGTAGCTGCTTTAGTCGCTCTGAGTGTGGCGCAGAAAACTCCCACAAGAACTGGCGAGAAGAATGTCCCCCTGGTTGGGCGAGTTCTGGCGGACGTTTCGAGTCTCACGTTTGGGGCGGGCCTTGGCCCACAGCACACAACGTTCGTCTTCGCAGTTGAGCAAAACGGAGGAACGCGAGTTGAGCCGGTGAAGGTTTCCTATGCTTTCTTTAAGTCCGAGGGGCCACCGCCAGATAGCTTTTTCGACTACTCCAAGCGGTACGAGCTGCAAGCTGTTCGCGACACCAAATGCGATGAAAGTGTGGACAGCCTCTCACACGTCAAAAATGTGGATCAGTCAGGGAAGCCCTTGCCGCCGACCGATGCACTTCGATTCCTAGAAGGTGCCCCGAAGGATGCTCTCAAATCCGATGCGATCCTCCCGTGTTATGTTCTGCGAGCCGGGAACTACAAGGTCTTGAGCCAGGACAAACAGAGCAAGGACACCGTGGACCCAAAGACCGGGAATCTGCGCCTGACCATCCCCATCGTTGCCAGCAAGCTGAAGCAATAGCGCCGATCCTGACCACCGCGCGGGAGGAAATCTGATGCGTAGCTACTTGGCCGTTTTCGTGGCAGTGGCAGTTTTTTCGATACAAGCTGGAGCGCAACAGCGTGGCCCCTCGACTCCTGAAGAACGTGCCCGCGCCGTTCAGACGGCCAAGTCTTTGCAATCCGATCCGCTCGCGCCGAACGTCCAACAAGAGCGAGAATGGCTGCTCAAGTGGCTGATCGAGGTGCCGGACATCTCGGTGAAAATGTGCCCGACATTCCTAGGCGATCTCGGGGACTCGAAGAGCGGCAACCCTGGTGCGATCATCGCCACGCTGTTGGCCTCCGAGGCCGCCTTTGTGATCGAGCATCCAGACAAAGCCAAAGACGTTGACGCCGTCTACTTCGCTGGCGTCGATGGTGCGCTCCACAGCTATGAGGCCATTCGCTTGAAAGATGCGTCCTACCGTTTACCGCATCTGGATGACCTCATCCAAAAGCGGGACCAGGGAAAGCTCTCAGACTACGTTCGTGCGACAGCAAAGAAGTGCAAGTGAATGAAATGCGTGCCGGAATCGCCGCAGCCCGCGAATCCGTTCTGCTGTGCCTCTTCGCGCTACTAGTCCCGACGCAAGCAAACCCGTGCAGTTGGGCGGAGGGGTACTTCTACCAAGTGTCCGCGCTCCGGGGGAATGTCGTAGGAGCGAAGATCGGGCCACTGCAATACTCCCGCAGGTTGAGGCAGTCGTTCGCGAGAAAGAACGCGACCCTCACGCTCTATCAGTACCGTCGCCCCATAAAGCAACGCGAGGAGATGCCGCTGGTAAAGACGACGAAAACCGATGCCGATGGCCGGTTCGACTTCGGGGAGGTTGTGCCGGGGCACTATACCCTCATCATCGATGATAGCGACTGGGGAAGCTCGAACTGGTTTGATGTCGAGGTGAAGCAACAGGCCAAACAAACAGCCACGATTACAATCGACGTGTCGCCCAACTTCCCCGATTGCAAAGGCGGTCACGAGTTCATCGTGAGGACTACGGAGGCAGACACGCCAGCATCCGCCGCAACGTCCGTTCTGCTGTTCCCGTTCGCACTCGTCCTTTATGCCGGCATACCTGCGCTGATGGTTTGGGGCTGGGCGCGTTGGTTCGGTCGCACACAACCGCGCACTCTCCCCGCGATCCTGTCCCTGATCGGCTTCGCACTTGCCACGGCATCGGGTCTGCTGGCGGTTTCGTCAGTGGTGTACGCGCACGTGATTGGTGGTTTCCCGTATTACGATCCGCGACTGCTGAGAATCTACGCGTGGGGAGGAGTGCTTTCGCTTTCCGGTATCGTGTTCGGCATCGCTGGAATCTGGCGACCGGGACCGTTGCGCTGGCACGCGCCCGCCTGTTCCCTCGGGACTCTCTTGTTCTGGTTCGTCTCCGCAATGGGTGAATAGCACATGAGTGGCCTTTTGCAAACGAAGGATGCTTTCAAGGGGCTGGTGCAACGGCTCGCTGCTTGTCCGACAATCGCGCGCTATGGGACCGAGGAACCGGAGACGCTTGCCCATGCGTTCTCTGACCTGGAAGAATCGCTCCGCAAGTTCCTAGACGAGCAGCTTCCGAAACTCGCAGACCCGGCAGTGCAGGGCGAGGAACTGGAAGACTTGCTCTTGGAAATCCGGGAAGAGTTTCGGCACGTTCTCTACCATCTGCACGATCCAGAATTTTTCCGCGTGCTGGAACCTACACACGAGTGGCTGAGTGTCAGCGAAGCGCCGCGATCCGAGCACTGAGCGGAGTGCCTTCCGCTGGCGTTTCTGGGCTGCCAGGACGCGCGATCTAGGAGCGGGTGAGGGTCAGGGGGCATTCTGGTTCTGCGGGGACCGTCCTGAGAGTTTTTTCTTTAGCCGCGCTTTGGTGTTGGCCGCGCCGGGGTGTGGCGCGGCCTTTGCCGTCTGCGGGTGCCGATCCGTTCCTGATTCCGGGGTGTTCTGGAGCCGCCGATCCGCGCCCTGATCGGGGTGGGATTAGCTGCCTGATCCGGTCCCGATTGTGCCTCTGATCCTGACAGGGGAGTGTGCGCTTCTGCCACGGCCAGGGGTGCCGTTGGGATGGTTCGGGGCGTCCGGTTCGCGGGTCACTGTGCAGTATCCGAGGGGTTCAAAAACTGGCGCTGCTTCGCAGCGGGTGAAGTAGGGACACGTCACCCCGGAACGGGCGCTGCACAGCAACCTGGCGGTTGCTGTGGGTGAACCTGTTGAAACCAGAGCAGCTAAGGAAAAAATCGCTCGGAGTGGGTTGCTGGAGAGCGCCTGCAGGTTAACGGGCGTGAACTTGTTGATTCCTTTAGCTCGATAGCTCACCATAGAAGAACTGTGAAGTTCCTCCCCTTGCTGTCGGTCGTTTCCTGCCTTGGCGGTGTTGCGTGGTGAAGCCGCCGCTCCGTACGAAAACTCTGGGCACGAAGGTGAGCGAGGAGGAGTTCGCGCAACTGGAGGCAGCGGCCAGCGCGCGCGGGCTGACTCTGAGCGAGTGGTGCCGGGAAACCCTGCTGGCGAGCGTGAACGGCCAGGAGGTGAAATCCGCTGAGGTCGGCGGAACCGGCCAGGCGCTCATGGCCGAGCTGGTGGCGCTGCGGGCGATCCTGCTCAACGTGCTCTTCAAGCAAGCGAACGGTCAGACCCTCACGGCGGAGGAGATGCAACGGCTGATCGACCGGGCAGACTCGGACAAGCTGAAGAAGGCGCGGGAGCGGCTGGAACAGGCATCTGACTCCAAAGAGAGCTGAGGGGCCATCGCAAAATATTTTTCTTACTTTTTCCCGGTTTCGGGTTCCTTGATAAGTAGGGGGTAGTTTCGGCCATGAGTGGGTTGTTAGGTCGCGGGGAATATCGGGGCTGGCCGACGCGGTGGCCGGTGTCGAGTTTCGGAGCGTTGCTGATCGCGTTTGCGGTGGGAGTGGGAATCTTCGTGTACCGGAACGCCGTGATGTGGACACCGTTGCAGCGCTGGTACTGGGACCAATATCTGAGCACGCAACTGATGCCGATGAAGGCAAATAGCCCGAACGGCAACTACCGGTTGCTGGCGAAAGTGGACCGGCACGGAAAGCAGCAGTTGGCCCTCGATGCCGACGTGGTTTCTGGCCCACGGCAAGGGCGGCAACTGATTCCGTTCACGCTGTCGGGCCAGGCGCGCCAGGCGGGAGCCGCAGACCTCGTGGTGGACCCGGTGCATTACAGCGGCCAGCAGATGGCGGGTGGCCCGGGCTTTGATCTCGCCGGCACGACCAACACAGTGGGTGCCCCGCTCTTGCGGTTTTTGCAAGGGCGGGTACGATGCAGCCGATCCTCTGAGATTTTGCCATTCAGGTGGATGCTTACATCCGGTCATTTACACTCTTCAAATCCGAGAGGCATAGGTCAGTGGTTCCCACCCTTGCAAACCCCGCAAGGGTGGGGCACCCTCAGTCGTGATGAACTCAACGAAAAGAAGGGTGGGCCACCCGCCCCCCATAGCTGCAGGATGAGACCCAAAAAGATGCCGGACAGAAAAACTTCGTCCATGCGAATCAATGAGCTCAGACTATACCAACGGCGAGCCAGTTCGAGGCAAAACTCCGACAGGGATGCCAGAAAAATCAGAGTCATAACAATAGAGATCCGCTTATTCATGAGGTCCCCTTCGCGTCT
>DATJNK010000018.1:0-2939 GCA_035508215.1 Verrucomicrobiia bacterium
CGCAAACACCGCTCTGGTGCGTCGTTGTTGTAGAAGAACTGTGCCGACTGCGAGATCAGGTCGAGGGTATAACGCATGCCGATCTTGGCGACGTGAGAATCCCAGGAAGTGGAGAGGATACGATCGAGGGTTTCGCGTTCCTCGGGACTCGCCCCGGCTCCCCTCATGTTGAGCACGCTGACCCACTCCTGCGGCGATTCCTGCGGCGCAAGGGCCTGCATCGCCTCCGTGCAGGCACGCACAAAATCCTCTTTCCGGTCTTCCTTGCCGAGAATGACCTGCCACTGGATGGCCTGGGCCAGCGCCTTCAAAGACTGCCCTCGCCTGGTACCTGTGCGCAGCTTGGCCGCCCGGCGGAGATAGTCTTCCGCCTTAGCCAGAGCGACCAGCGGCTCCGGCATATCGCGATCCGCAGAAGCCAGCTGCGCGATTGCAGGCCCCACCGAATCGTAGAAACGCTGGCGCCATTGCGACATTTGCGTGTCGTAGTGCAAGGAGTTGCGAGCAGCGTAAGGGTCCAGGTGCAAGGTGCCCAGCCTGTGACTCACCTCCCCGACCAGCGCATCGTTCCCATCTTTCTGCGCGGCGATCAACGCCTCACCTTCCTCGATCGCGTTCCGAAACAGCCGCGGGTCGGGCAACTGGTAAACGTACACGTGGACAATTTCAATCCAGTTCAAGACGGCATTGGGCAGAGCGTCGCCCATACTGCCTGTTCGTTCAAACGTCTTGAGCGCGAGCACCAGCAGCTTCTGCATCAGCGCAGCGTCGCGCCATTGCCCCTCGCGGGCAGTCGTGAGATTGAACGCGGACAATGCCTGGACATACAGCGGCCCGAGGGACAGAACGACCCGCGGTTCGACCGCCTGGTGCTCGCCCTCCTGTTCGGAAATCTCACCGTCACGAACCTGCCGAAAGATTTTTTCAATCGGCCCCAGACCGATCGGATATTCCTCTTTCTGCTCCTCATAGCGGGTGCGGAGGTCAGACAATTCCTGCAGGACCGGCTTGACCTTGGCAGCCGACTCGGGAGGAAGATTGCTGGCTGCACGCTCCAGTTCCTTCTGGACATTGGCCGTGAAGAGAATGGGCACGCCGTGAATCAAGTCATGGCGCTGCTTGTCCGGAAGCGAAGCTGAATCGAGGCAGAACTTGAGCAGTGCTTCCCACATCGGGGATGCTCCTAAAGTGAGAACGAGAGTTGCGGGATGTTAGGAACGGGAGCTTTGCAAGGGACCAGAAAGCGCCGCGCGCGGATATCGGCCCCAACGTCGAGCCTGCCCAGGCTGGGCACATCGCGAGGCACCCGCACGATCATGCGCAGCCGCTGCACTCCCTCGATCGTGATTCCGCGAACGGCCTTCAGGCGCCAGTATGGATTCGAGCATCTCTCGTTGTAGGCCACGAGATACAGTTCGTTATCGGGATACGTCGCGTCGCTACCCAGCTCCGATTTGACCAGCTTCAGGTCCGCGCCGATGGAAGCGGTGTCCTTAATCTCCACCTTCTGTACCAGCTTAAACGGCGTCATCGACCAGGCGATCGGCTCCTGGCCCGCAGCTGCGCCCTGTGCCGACAGCTGCACAGTGAAAAGGGCCCGCTCGAAGGTTTCGCCGTCCCCAGCTTCGAAACTGCAACTGAGCTGCACCGCGTGAAAGCTCCACTGGTCTTTTTGACCGGCGAAGAAGCGCTTGAGTTCCAGATCGTCGCCCAGGGTCGCGTCGTCGATCGTAACGGCGGAGGGTTCGCCTAAAACGACGCGGCTGGTGACAACCTTCGGGCCAAGTCCCTTTTCCACGCCTTCATGGGCGAAAACCAGCTCGTGCTTGGGGGTTTCGGGAAACGCGAGTTCGACCATAAGAATCTCCTTGCCCGTCAAAGCTAACCTTGCTGACAGGAATTGAAACATCTGGAAACAGGTTGTCGATATTGCGGCGCAACAGTGTAATGCGGTTGGTGCCCGCGAGTCTAAGATTTTGTGACGATGCGCGTAGAGCTGCCGAGGGCGCGTCAGGATGCTCCCGACCGGCGGCCCGGAGCGGGATCTCCTACGGCGCAAAGTAGCCCGAGATGTCTAGAATCAACTGCGTGTATCCATAGGCAGCATCGGTATCGGTTGAGCCATCCGTGTTGGGAACGATGGCCATGTTGGCGGTAATAAACCCGTCGTAGGCGTTGAGGGTCGACACCACGGGCTCTTGCCCGGGATCGGGCCACAGCGTAAGGTATCCCAGCGGTCCGTTCGGCACGACGGTCGCATTGAACACGTACGCGCTGGCGTTGCCAGGCGGCGTGCAGGGACTGCCGGCGATGTTCACCGTTCGCTCGCCGGTGAATGGCTGGCCGTTATTGGCGCGACTGTCATACGCGCGGCACGGAGCAACGGGATAGAACGAATACCCTCCCGTTCCCGGCGCGGCAAAATAGCCGTTAATGTCGACGATGAGGTCGGTGGTGTTGTAGGGATAGACAGCGATGCCGCCGCCGGTGCCTGCCGGAATGATCGCCGCGTTCGCAACGACAGTTGCCGTTGGATTATTCAAAGTTGAAACGACCGGTTGCGGCTGACCCTGCGGCCAAACCGTCAGATAACCCAGCTGCTGACCTGCGGGGTTGGGCACCACGGTAATGTTCATCGAGTATGCGGCGATGTTCGCCCCCGACGGAATGCAGGTGCTCTCGAGCACCGGGAAGTCTCGCTCCACCTGCGCCTGCAGGCGCGGGCCGCCCAGATCACCATTCGCACCTCGCGTATCGATCACGCGGCACGGCGTCAGCGGATAGAACTCCAGGGTCTGCGAACTCGCGGGCGCCAGGTAGCCGTCGATATCCAGAATGAGATGAGTGGTATTGGTGACGTAGACGCTCACCGCAGAGTCGAAGCCGGCCGGAACAATCGCCGCATTGGCCTTCGTGCGGCCGTCCGACGAGTTCATGGT
>DATJNK010000019.1:0-8599 GCA_035508215.1 Verrucomicrobiia bacterium
TACTACTGTGTTACAAGAAGTCGCGCAGACAGCAGGGGCATCTGGGCAGGGAGCGTGCCAGGTGCGCGGCAAGCTGGCAGCGCAGGGTGGCGATGGAATGCGGGTTGTGTCGCTCAGTACGAATCGGCAGCGCCGCGGGGGGCGTAGCCGGCTTCGGGACGTGGTAGCGGAAGGCGGAGATTGGCTGCCCGCAGCGGCTCGCCTGGCGGAGGGGGAAAAAGGCACCGCTCCCGCACAAGGAAGCCGTAGGCGGCGATACACAGGGAGGCGTGGTGATGAAAACCGCGCCAGCCGCGCCCTTCAAAATGACCCAGGCCGAGTTCCTGCTTGAGTTCCTGATAGTCGCGCTCGATGACCCAGCGCTGTTTGGCCAGCAGAACCAGACGACGCAGAGGGATGGATTCCGGGAGATTCGAGAGCCAGTATTTCGTCGGCTCTTTTTCCTCCTTCGGCCATTCGACCAGCAGCCACTGCTCCGGGTGCGGTTCTTTTCGCCAGATATCGCGATGAGCCACGCGGATCCGCAGACCGGCAAAACGCGAGTGCATGGCGCCGCGGGTGCCTTCGCGCCAGCTGACGCGGCGCAGATCGCCGGAACTGAGACAGAGGGACAGTTCCTTTACCGAAAGCGGCTGGTGGTGCTGGTCCCGGCGCAGCAGCTGCGCCGGTCGGCCCGTACTTTTCCGCGGTTTGGGCGGAAGCGGAGCCGTGCCCGGAGGCCATACGGTAGTCGACGACTGGATGCCCACGACGTACGCCAGCTCCAGCTTCTCCAGTTCCTCCCGAAAGCCATGATGGTTGCCGTAGGCGCCGTCGGCCAGCACGACGCCACGTTCAACACCCTCCTCGCACAGCGAGCGTATCTGGTCCAGAGCGATTGCCGGTTTGGTCTGCAAGCGGATCTCTTCCGGCACGCCCGCCTTTTTGCGGCGGTCCCGATCGCCGGCCCAGTTCTCGGGCAGATACAACTGATAGCGCACCGGAAGGCTGGCCCGCTCGGTAGCCACCGACACGCTCACGGCAATCCGGCAATTCTCCTGTTTGCCCACCTGTCCGCAATACTGCCGCGTCACTCCCACCGAATGGATGCCCTTTTTCGGAAACCCCGTGTCATCCACAATCCAGGCCAGCAGTTTGTGCCGGCGCGTCATCGCTGGCAACACCTGCCCGCGCACCTCTCTCAGCAGTGCGGCATCGCTCCATGCGGCATCGGCCACGATGTGATGCAGCGACTGATGCATCGGGCGAACGTTACCGGGCGCCAGACGCGCGGCCATGGGCTCCACACTCTTGCGTTCCAAAGGCAGCAGCAGCCCCTTCGCGTAGTTCTCCATCGGGACGACGCGATCGGCGTGCCCGGCCGCGCCGGTCAGATGCTCCAGATACTCCTCAAAACGCTGCGCTCGCTCGCTCGATAGCGGCTGCCGTTGCTTCATGGGGCCAGCTTAGCCACTTCTGCTCCCGCGGGCCAGGAAAATTGTCCAGAGAGAATCTACTCTTATAACACAGTAGTACTAGTGTGGCGGAATCTGGAGACGAGGCGCCTGCCCGGAAACATGGCGCGATGCCTGTCTAATTAGTATTAATCTGCCCAATTGGATCCACACCGAACTCAATGAGTGACTTGCCCTGTTGGCAGCAGTGGAAGCTCGATATTCTGCCCCGGGAGCGCCTGAGTCAGCCGATAGATCGGATTCGGACCGCACTGACTTCGGAGAGCGGAAGCTGCAAAGGTTTGGAGCGCCTACTTGCCCTGAGGACAAATTCTCCCTGAGATGATCTCAGCACGCGCAGGCGAACCCCCGGTGCGATGCCGTGAGCATTGAGCCTTTTCAGCAGCACGGAGTCCCCATCTGAAACGCTATCTACAAGAAATTCTCCGTCTTCTTCGATCTCCGAAAGCGGTCGGGAGGTCTGCTTCGACATCCTGCCGTTCAGAGCGGGGATGCAATGTCCGTGAGGGTCGAACTTCGGGCGGCCCAGCTTCGCGTCGATCCGCTCCTCGAAACGCTCGGAAATGAAGTGCTCCAGGCGCTCCGCATCGTCGTGGACCTCCTCAATGGGGTAGCCCAACACCTCATACAGGAATGTCTCGAGCAATCGATGATGGCGCAGGATCTCCAGAGCGCGCCGCTTCCCCGCAGGCGACAAACGAACGCCACGACGAGATTCGTACTCGACGAGGGGAACGGGGGAAGCAGCGAGTTTCTGCAGCATATTGGTGATCGAGGCGGGAGACACGCCAAGCCGGTCTGCGAGTGCGGTGCTGCTGACGCGTTCTTCCCCCGGCCCACCAAGCGCAAAGATCGCTTTCAGGTAGTTGTCTACGGATTCCGTGTTCAGGTTGACGCGGCGGGTGGTCATGCTTCTCCGTTTCCCGGGATTTGACACTGGCATCATTTTAGGTGAACCTAAGTAATTAGGCAGACCTAAATTGCCTCCCGGGATCGTTTCCCAAAACCCTCAAGAGGCTGGACGGCAAAATCCATTCGGAGGTCGATGTGCACGCGGTTCGAGCATGGAGGTACAGCCTTACTCTCTTATGCCTGTTAACCGCGGTTAACTCATGCACGATTCTGGCGCAGAGTGGGACCAGCGGCGCCCTCTCCGGCGAGGTAACGGATCCGAGCGGGGCCGCCGTACCTGGCGCCAGGGTTACGATGACGGACACGAACACCAGGGCGACGCGAGAAATGGAGAGCGATGCAGCCGGCTATTTTCTTTTTTCCCTGATCAATCCAGGCACGTATGAGGTGACTGTTCAGGCCAGAGGCTTCGCCGTCGCCCAATCCCCACCGACCGCGGTCGGCGTTGGCCGCACCGTGGAACTGAATTTCAGGCTCCAGGTTCAGTCGAGTAACCAAACGGTCGAAGTGACCGCGCAGCAGGGCCTGCTGAGTCTCGACAATCCGAACACGACGACCACCATCGCGGCGAAGACCATCAGCAGCCTGCCGAATCCCGGTCAGGATCTTACGTATCTGGCCCAGTTTGCGCAGGGCGCTTTGATGAACACGGCGGGATCGTCCAACGACGCGAAGGCCGCGGGCGGCTACGGCAACGTCGAGTTTAACGGCCTGCCGGCGACGTCCAACGGCTACATCCTCGACGGATACGACACGAACGATCCCTGGCTTGGACTGAATATCGGCCTGTCCACGAACCTCGTCATCGGACTCGACGCCGTTCAGGAAGCGACCGTCAACACGAATTCCTTCGCAGTCGATCAGGGCCGCTACGGCGCAGCGCAGGTGAACTACTTCACCAAATCCGGTACGAACGCCTTCCATGGGGATCTGTACGAGATCTGGAACGGGTCGCTGTTCAATGCCGAGGACTACTTCCTCCACGCGAATGACACGCCCGGCGACGTCGCCCAAAAGCCTCGCTCCACGGTGAACGAATTCGGCGTCAGCGTCGGCGGGCCAATTCGCAGGAACAAGCTCTTCTTCTTTGGGCATTACGAAGGCATTCGCATCGCACTGCCACTCGTCTCGCAGATCACCTTGCCGACCCCTGCATACCAGCAATACGTTCTCGGCCAACTCGCTGTTGGAGGAAAGGATCCAGTAACCGGGACCTCGCTCCCCGCTCAGCCCGCGGAGATTCCTTTCTATCAGAAGATGTTTTCCTTGCTTCCGGCGCCGGGGGGAACGCCCGTGCCGATTGTCGGATGCCCCCTCGGCACGGCGGGCGATGGCTGCGCCAGCCAGCGACAGGCGTCCCTCAACAACAGCGACAGCGAAAATCTGATCGTGGTGAAGATCGATCACACCATTAACGCGAAGGACAGCGTCTGGTACCGCTTCCAGCAGGACACCGGCCTCCAGGCTGCCTGGACCGATCCAATCAATCCGGTCTTTAACTCTTATTCGCCGCAGCCGCAGCGTACGCTTGTCGTCGGCTACACCCATGTCTTCAACCCTGATTTGGTCAATCAGTTCAACCCCGGAGCGAGCTGGTATGCGAGCATTTTCGAGCCGAACAACTACGCTCAGGTTCAGCAGACTTTCCCAGTCGTGCTTGCATCGGGAAGCAGCAGCGTGCCGTTCACCACCATCGGCGGGAACGACAATACCTATCCGCAGGGCCGCAAGGTCACACAGTGGCAGATCAACGACAATCTGACGTGGACCCGGGGGGGACACACGTGGAAGTTCGGCTTGAACACGCGGCGCCTCGATGTGAGCAATTACGATCTCGGCGAAGGCACCGTGCCGACGGTGACCTATGACGATCTGGCCCAATTTACTTATGGCGCAGCGTATACCGCCAGCCAGAGCTTTCCCGTCTCGCTGAAGGAGCGTGCCTCGGAGGGAAACTTCGAATATTACGCTATGGACACCTGGAAGCCCGTTCAGAGAGCGACGTTCACCTATGGCATGCGTGTGGCCTGGAACACGAATGTCTCGAGCGCGCGGAACCTTTTCTCCAGAATGGCAGGTTCGTTTCTTGATGCCTCCCATGGGACCAGCCAGCCGCTTAACCAGGTCGTTCTCGGCAATGTCCGCAACCTGTTCCCGGCAACACCCCTGTTTGTCTATCAGCCGCGCGCGTCGTTCGCTTACCAACTCCTGCCTCGCACCGTGATTCATGGAGGTTTCGGCGTTTTCAGCGACATCATCCCGATGCAGATCGCCGATCTCGCCGCGATGAATGCGCCGAACGACCCGACATTTGTCGGAGGCATGGGCGGACAGGTCGGTGGGGTAGCGATCGCGCCGGGTGTCCCTGGCAGTGCCGTCGATGCGGCGGCCAGCGCGAACGGTTTGTTTCAGACGACGTTTCGTTCCGGCGGCGATCCCTGCGCGGGCATTCAGCCGGGCGCTGCGACCTGTCCGCTCGCCGTCAGCCTTAATACGTTTCCCGGTGGGACGCTCAAAACGCCGTACTACTACCAGTACAACCTCGGCATCGAGCAGCAGATCGGTACGCGCGGCGACCTGCGTGCTGACTTCGTCGGCACACACGGGTTGCACGAGCCTTTTCAGGAGCAGCTGAACGGCTATCAGAATGTCTGCGACGGCTGCTTTGCGCCGTTCCCATTCGAACGGCCGCTCGACCAGCGGTTCGGCAATGTCACGGAATTCCGCACCGACGCCAGCAGCAACTACGCCGGATTGCAGATGGCGTACACCGAGCAGTGGCATGGGCTGACGCTGCGCGCCAATTACACCTTCAGCCATTGCCTGGATGAAGTCTCGAATGGCGGTCTGCTGGCGTTCTCAACCCAGGGACTCATGTCTCCGCTGCCGGGGGAGCTGCGCCGGCAATACGCCAGTTGCGATTACGATGTCCGCCATAACGTCTCGGCCTACGGGCTGTATCTGATTCCATTCCATTCGAGCCATACAGCTTTACGCGACATGTTCGCGGGCTGGTCATTTTCCGAGACAGCGATTCTGCACTCCGGACTTCCATTCAGCGTGCTGAGCCAGCCTTACATCGCCAATGGCAACGGTGTCTTTCAGGCCAATGGAGCCAGCACCATCCAGTTCGACGCCCCCGCCTACGCCAACCGAGTACCCGGAGTGCCCGTCTACAACAAGAATCCCGTCGCGGGCGTAACCGTAGCAGGCACGAAGCAATGGCTCAATCCAAATGCGTTTGTCTCCGTCGTCGATCCGGCGACCGGAGCCTGCACCGGAGGCGACTCTCTGGCCAATTGTGAGTTCGGGAACTCGGGGCGCAATTCTGTTCGAGGGCCGCGCTACACAAATTCCGACATTTACATCACCAGGAAGTTCCCGATCCACGAAGGCGTGAGCTTCCGGCTGGACCTTCAGATGTTCAATGCCTTCAACCATCCCAACTTTGCCTTGCCGAGCGAGGTGGAAGCGGGCGTCCCCGGCGGCTCCATTCCAGCCCGCTTCGGGACGCTCGAAAGCACGATTTCGCCGCCGACTGGTCTGTTGGGTGTCGGGCTCGGTGGAGACAGTTCTCCGCGCATGATCGCCTTCCAGGGAAGGATCGAATTCTAAAAACAAAACCCGCGGTTCAATGAACGCATCATCGCCAAGTCACTCTCTGACGCATTATCTCTGCGGTGGGACCGGCATTGCGGACATTTCGACGGCCGTCCGGCCACGCTTGACATCGGACAGCCGTTGCCACGACGAACCAGGGTAATTGCGGCGTCTGCCGGCGCGGTTCCACGGAAGAGGCCGCAGCCTGGGACGGAAACGGTGGCAAGATTCGGTACAACCACTCGTTACCTTCGTGTGTTTCACCAGCCGATTTTCCTTGCCTTCACGCTCACCCGCTCGCTAACCTGAAATTGAACTCGGAAGTGTGTCGAAAGCCCGCTCACTGCGGGCTTTTTCCTTCCACCCTCGGCCCAGGCCGAATCAGTGTTTCTGCTCTTTGACATCTCGCGACCGGCGCTCACCCGGGTCCCCGCTGAAACTGGTCTCAACTTCGGCGGCGGGTTCTACACTCTTCGTCCGTTGAACATCTCATCCGTTGAGTCCCGTACCGCAAGTGGCTTCTTTCCCGCACTTGCGCAGCTAAATCCCTAAGTGGTTTGTTTCCCACACATACGCGGGCTTCGCGACGCAACTCCTTTGCTGCCCACACATACGAGATTCGCGAAGATTTTTACTCAGCGGCCCTTCTCCCGCAGCTTCGGCACGGCCCACTCAAGCCTTCCGTCGGCCTGAGCCAGGAGCGGCAGCCGATCCCTTTTGGAATCAAATCGCGGCCCGCATCCCCTGCTGATTCAAATGCATGGCGAACCATCAGAAAACACAATGGATAGACCCATCCATTGCGGAATCAAATGGATACGCCACGTCTCCACTCCACCGAGTACGTGGAATCAAATACTTAAGGGGAGAAGCATGCGGGGAGGGGGGTGCAACTCGCACGGCATACACTGCGGCTGCCCCGCAAAACACGAACGCCCGGCAGATCGCCGGGCGTCCTGATCAATCAGGAGAGGAGGCCTACGCGCTTACCGGCTGTTCCGAGCCCACCCGCACCGGCGTCAGCCATCCAAACCGGTCCGGCTTCAGGCCCGTTGCGATGCCCAGGTACTCGTCGCGCAACTGCTTCGTGATCGGTCCCGGATTCCCGTCGCCGATCTGGATCCGATCCACCGACCGGATCGGCGTCACTTCCGCCGCCGTCCCGGTAAAGAACACCTCGTCCGCGATGTAGATCAGCTCCCGCGGCAGTTGCTGCTCCACCACCGGGATCCCGAAGTGCCGCGCCAGCGTCAGTACCGAGTCGCGCGTGATCCCCGACAGCACCGCGCTCGACAGCGGCGAGGTGTACAGCACCCCGTTCCGCACCAGGAACAGGTTCTCGCCCGACCCTTCGGACAGATACCCGTTCACGTCCAGCGCAATCCCTTCCGCGTAGCCGTTGGCGTCGGCTTCCATCCGGATCAGCTGCGAGTTCATGTAGTTCGCGCCCGCCTTCGCCAGCGACGGCATAGTGTTCGCCGCCAGCCGGTTCCATGACGAGATGCACACGTCCGCCGCGTCGCCCGCCACGTATTTCCCCCACGGGTAGTTCGCGAGGTAAACCTCGATCGGCGAGTTCTTCGGATTCACCCCCAGCTCGCCGTAGCCGCGAAACGCGATCGGCCGGATGTAGCACGGCGCCACGCCGTTCGCCTCCACCAGTTCCACCACCGCGGAGCACAGCTGATCCAGCGACCACGGCAGTGTCATGCGATAAATCCGCGCCGAATCCAGCAGCCGCTGCATGTGTTCCGGCAGCCGAAACACGGCAGCTCCCTCCGGCTGCGAGTAGCAGCGGATGCCCTCGAAAACCGAGGAGCCGTAATGAACGACGTGGCTCATCACGTGGATTTGGGCTTTTTCCCAGGGAATCAGATTGCCGTTGTGCCAGATTTTAGCGGTGGCCTGGATGGGCATCGAGACGCCTGCTCCTTTCAGCAGCAAAGCTTGATTATAGCTTTTCGGATGCGCTTACCGCCCCCGCTTTCGTGCCGCGACACCCGCTCGTAACCCGGCCTCGGCCACGCCCTCCCTGTCCGCCTGACGCCGGCACCGCATCCGTTGATGGCTCCCGACCCGGCACCGCGATTCCTTTGACTTTGCCCCCCTCTGCCGGTAGAGTCAGAGGTGGTCTTCCTCTGCGGACAGCGCCTCATTGGGCGCCCGCTTCTGAAAGCGTCCCCGTCGTCTAGCCCGGCCCAGGACACCGCCCTTTCACGGCGATAACACGGGTTCAAATCCCGTCGGGGACGCCAACAAAACAAACATCTTGCAGGAATCCCCGTCTCGCGCATTGTCCGAGCGTGACGCTATCGTGACAAATTGCGAGTCACGCGGCCATTCTTTCCCTTTGAATTCGTGGGGACGCAGTGGGAGAATCGGGCGCATGAAAGCCTGCGTACCTGTTGTGTTCGGTGTTGTGATGCTCGCTTGGTTTCTATCAGCAACACATCTGATGGGTCAGAACGCACCACGTCCCCATCCAACGCTACACATACGTACCGACGGGGTCACGAAATTAGCTGGCTGGGTTAACTTTCAAAATGACTTCAAGAGCGAACCCCAGTGCCGGGGCATCACCCTCTACACCTCTGACAAAGCGCCTGCAACCGATTTCAGGGTTGAAATGTTCA
>DATJNK010000020.1:0-2148 GCA_035508215.1 Verrucomicrobiia bacterium
GTGCGCCAGAGCCTGCATCACCTTTGAAAGAAAGCTTTCCGGCGCTCCCGTGGCCTTTGCCAGCTCGGGCAGCGAAACACGCCCATCGCTGGCAGGCGTAGACAAATGAATCATCACGCGGATTGCATAGTCGGCGGCGCGTGTCAGTTGCATCGGGGAGTTTGGTTTCTTCATCGGTCTCTCGCTGGCAGAGCCTTCGTCGGAGGCCCGGAGCCGGTTTCTTTGCAAATTCGGTATCGCTGGCAGCGTATCGAAAATTGTCACAGGGCTTCGTGCGCTAGATCACAAGGCTTCGGTCAGAGGTTCGAAGTGATCAGGAACACTACGAGTCCCAAGGGGCGGCGACGATAATGGGTGCGAACGTTTCGGCGTTCAGATTCTTACGTTTGCCGCCTTCCTGTTGGCGGCTTAAGGAGCACACTGCATGGGAATCCTCGATCTGTTCAGTCTGAAGGGAAAAAATGCGCTCGTCACCGGGTCCGGCCAGGGCCTCGGCTCAGGCATGGCGATCGCCTTCGCGCAGGCGGGCGCCAACGTCACTCTGCACAACTACGACAAGGTATTGGACGAGACGATCGAGGAGGTGAAGAAGACCGGCGCCCGCTACATCACGCGTTCCGGCGACGTCTGCGACAAGGCCGTCTGCCGCATGCTGGTCGACGACACGGTCAAGGAGTTCGGCTCCATCGACATCCTGGTAAACAACGCCGGAACCATCAAGCGCGCTCCGGCCGCCGAGCACTCCGAAGAGTTCTGGAACACGGTTATCAATACCAATCTCAACGCCGTCTGGTTCCTCAGCCAATATGCAGGCCGGCTCATGCTCGCCCAGGGCCGCGGCAAAATCATCAACACCGCGTCGCTGCTGTCGTTCCAGGGCGGCATTCTTGTGCCCGGTTATGCCGCGGCCAAGGGCGCTGTTGCGCAACTCACCAAGGCGCTGGCAAATGAATGGGCCAGCAAAGGAATCAACGTGAACGCTATCGCTCCCGGCTACATGGCCACCGACAACACCGCCGCGCTGCGCGCCGATCCTGTGCGCTCGGCCGCAATCTTGAGCCGGATTCCAATGGGGCGCTGGGGCTTGCCGTCCGATCTCGCCGGCGCAGCTGTCCTGCTCGCCTCCGACGCCGGCAACTTCATCCAGGGTCACGTGCTGGTGGTTGACGGCGGCTGGCTCTGCCGCTGAAGCAGCGGATTGGAGCCGAGGGATCTGCAGTTCCTCCTGCTTTCCAGAGGCCCGGCTCCTGCAATCAAAGCCCCGTGCCCCATCCTTTTCGCAGTTTCATCGCGAAAAGGGTGGGATCGCACATACCGCTTGACTCGCTGACCCGCTGACTTGCTGACCCGCTAACCGAAGACCGTCCCGCCCGCTGGCGTCTTCTCGGTCTTCACGTTCACCACGTGATAAATCGCCGGCTCCGTCCCCACGTTCCTGAACCCGTGCAACTGGTTCGATCCGTTGAAGATCACCGAGCCCGGCCCCACGCGAATCCACTCGCCGTTCGAGAGCGTCTCCACCGTGCCCTGCCGGATAATGATCAGTTCCTCGTTGGGATGCCGGTGCGGCGGGTGCGGCGAATGTCCGGGGTTGAGCGTCGTGATGTGAATCTCCAGGTTCTCCAGCGTCGCCGTCGGCGTCGAGCAAACCGTCCGCACCGAGCCGTTCGCGTTCGGCTTGTCCACCATATCTTTCCAGTCAAAGACGTGCGACCCCATCACCTGCGCGGCGTCGGCATGCGCCAGCCCCTCGCCCACAACCGCCGTCGCCGCCAGCGCGGCAAACAGTTCTCTCCGATTCATGTCTCCATCCCTCATCGCGCAGCATTCTTGTTGCACTGATCACTATACCGGCCTGGCCGGCTCACGCAGTGTCCCGAGTCAGAAGTTCGCATCATAATGAGCGGTCATCCTGAGCGAAGTTTGCCGCGTTTTTTTGCGGCAAACGGAGTCGAAGGACCTGCATTTGTTCTTCAACGAATTTCAGACTCACCACACCAGCGCCGCCCTCCAGCCGGGGCCCTCGCGATAGTTCCTGGTAGCGCCGACCTCCAGCCGAGGCCCTCGCGTTAGTTCTTCGTAGCGCCGACCTCCAGGTCGGCTGTCGCGCGAGTCTCCAGACCCGCGCAGTTAGATGCCCTCGAAAAC
>DATJNK010000021.1:0-3694 GCA_035508215.1 Verrucomicrobiia bacterium
GTAAGACAGGTTGGTGTCCGCCGAGACATTGAGCTGCAGCCGCTCCTGTTCGGCCACTCCGCGGTCCGCGATCTGAAGTATGGCGACTCTCATTGGACGATCCTCGCGGCCGGTGAAGCACGTACAAGCAGCAAGCCGGCAGTCAAAGCCGCAGGCCGTTCTGGCCCTGGCCGCAAAACAGTGGCGACCATTATCGCGCATCTGTGGCCGAGTCGACAGAGAATCGAGTGGCGGAGCGCAGGTTTGCTCGTAACTTTGAATTCCCTACCCCGAGCCGTAATGGAGGCAGCTTTCGCGCCGCGATCTGCTTCTAGTTCTGTCGGGAGGCGTGACGGCATGCCCACGAAGAAGGATGCGAGCCACAAGAAGACTACAAAATCGCGGCGATGGTCGGCGGGCGTTAAGACTACATCCACCTATCCGCCCGAAGGCCTGTTCAACAAAAGCGCGGCAACGATCGCGCGAAGCCTGGCGTCGAAGAAAGTCTCGCCCAAAGGCCCAGGATCAGGAATGCGGATGCTGAACTTCTACATCAACCGCGCGGGACGGAACCTCAGCGCCGAGCGGCGAACTGAATTGAAGAAAGCCAAGGAACTATTATCGCGGCGGATTGCGCGGGACAAGGAACGATAGACCTGCCCGGGACGAGCCAGATTGGCGGGTGCGCGTCGAGGGAGAATGCAAACGGGAAGCGCTCGCCGGAACTTAGAGGTAACTCGAGATATCGACCCAGGCGATCCCGCGTGGACCGCTTCCGCTCGGCAGCTGATATGCAGTCAGAATCAGCTTGGTTTGATCGGGATAAAATTTGGGATGTTGCGCTCCATAGCTCGCGTCGGTGATCTGCACAGGAGCGGTGCCTGCGGTGACGTTGGCCAGGAAGATAGCGTAGCCTCCGGCGCGATCGGATTCGAAGGCTACATAATTGCCATCCGGCGACCAGACCGGCGCGCGGCCTTGGTGCGACGGATCATAGATCTTGATGCTGGCGTCAGACTCAAGCGGCGCCGAGGTAAACACGCCGTTGTTCTCGGCGTTGACGAAGACGTAGTTGTAGTCCTGGTTATAACCGCCGGTGACGTCGGGACCCCATCCGTAAACATCCGGCTGCCCGGCGTACGCGATCAGGTTCACGTTGCCGGGAGTCGGTGAGGCGAATCCGCCGAATATCAATGCGCCGCTGGCGTCGGTGCCATTGAGGTTGAGCGTGACCACTGTGCCGTCCAGACCGATCAGCGACGTACAAGGTTGCGGATTCGCGTTGACGGTGCCGTTGTAGACAATCAACTGCGTGCCGTCGGGCGACCACGTCGGGTACACGTAGCCCCTGGAGTTGGGGACATTCGCGACCGGCGATCCGTCGGGATGTACGATCAACACGGCTCTCGGGCCGCTGTCGTTCGAGGCGGCGACATCCAGCACCACTTGCCCAGTCACCCAGGACCAGTCCGGGCGAGTCTGCACCGGGCCGGTCATGAGGCTGCGGTCCAACGCGGGCTTCACGAAAAGCTCAGCAACGCCGCTGGCCAGCGACAGGATGTAGAGCTTCGTCCGGCCTCCGCCTGCGGGCGTGCGCTCGAAGACAACGTGCTGCGCCGAAGCGTCAATCGCGGGGCGATAGTCGCTGAAGTTGGGATCGGCGGTGACAAAGTGCAACTCGGCAAACGTCGGCGGAGCCTGACGTGCGGCTTCTCGCACATTCCGCGAGAAAGAACGTTGAACTGGGGCCGGCGGAGTCAGCGCCCAAGCATAAGCTCCCAACAGCGCCGACGGCGTGGCGATCAGAAACTCTCTGCGTGTTTTCACAGTGACTTCTCCCCGCAAGCAAACGACGCTTAGGCGGGAGCACACTGATTCGGAGCACGAACCAAGTGCCCCAGCTGCCAGAAAATTCCCGCCAGCATATAACAGTTCCGCGAACTCCAGCGATTTATATGTCGTAAAAAATTTCTTGCGGAAGATCGGCGCTAGCGGCCGGCCTTCTCGTCCACCTCGAAGATTCCGAACGTGTTCCCTTCGGTATCGATAAAGTATCCTTGCCAGCACCTGCCCGGCACGGCGAACTTGCCGAGAGCGACGATGCCTCCACGCTGAAGAATCTCCTCTGCCGTCTTGTCGAAACTTGCGACTTCGAAGGAGCAGACGAACGCATTCGTTCCGGATCGTGGAGGCGGTACTTTGGCCGGGCGTTGCAGCAGGCCTCCGCTCTCCGGTGGAGCTTCGATCCGCCAGTACGGAACAGGAAGCCCTGGAGCTTCGGTGAACTTCCATCCGAGCACTGCCGAATAAAAGTTGATGGCGCGAGCTGGGTCGTCCGCTTGAATCTCGAAATACATCAGAGCTGCCCTCCGGCCTCTAGGCCACCGCCATTATCGCGCAGAATGCCTCGTCGATTATTCAGTCGCAGATCGAAAAGGCTGCCTTACTCCGCGGAAGCAGGAAACAGACACACTACACGCGTACGGGCTGCGCGCCACTTTGGCTAAGATCCTCACGTCGGGCGAGCAGATGGTCCAGCGACGCAGCTCCCGCTCCCTTTACCATCACCAACAAAAGCAGAGCGAGCGCCAGCAGGTGATATTCGAATCCCTCACCGTGCTGCTGACCGGTCCAATTCATGAAAAAGCCGTTGTGGACGTGGACCGTAGCAATGGCGACCAGCATGTTGACGGCGATGCCGAAGGCAGCGATGCGGCTGAGCAGTCCTACGATCAGCCCCAGGCCGCCGAAGAACTCGGCGCAAATGGCAAGAAAAGCTAACGGCGCTGGAATGCCCATCTTCTGGGTAAAAAATCCCATCGTCCCGGTGAACCCGTAGCCACCGAACCAGCCCAGCATCTTCTGCGCTCCGTGCGCGAAGAAAACAATGCCGAGCACCAGGCGCGCAATTGCCAGGGTCAAATCGTTCGAGGTGGAAAAAAGTTTACGCATATCGTCCTCCCTGGGCGTCTGGCAGCTTAAACCATCTGAACGCCCCAATCTGACAGATTCGTGTTATAACACATAAGTTGCGGAATTTTCCTTTACAACTGGGATCTGCGCCTTGCGATCGGGGAGCGCTGGAGGCTTCCACACTCAAACGAAAATCCCCACCCAAGCAAAAGATGCTCGGGTGGGGCACCCTCATGTTTCTATCTACCCCCGCACGCTCTATCCACTGACCACTGGTCACTGGCCACTACTTGGTGATCTTCTCTCCAATCGACTGGGCCTGGGTGAACAGCAGCAGATAGTCCGGGCCGCCGGCTTTCGAGTCGGTACCCGACATGTTGAAGCCTCCGAAGGGATGCGCGCCCACCATGGCCCCCGTGCACTTCCGATTGATGTACAGGTTGCCGACGTGAAACTGCTGCTTGGCCGCCTGGATCTTGTCGCCGGAAGAGGTGTAGACCGCCCCGGTCAAACCGAACTCGGTGTTGTTGGCAATATCGAGTGCATTCTCAAAGCCGCTCGACTTGATCACCGCCAGCACCGGCCCGAAGATCTCCTGTTGCGAGATCGTGGCCATGGGATCGACGTCCGCGATGACGGTGGGCTTGATGAAGTAGCCGTCGCCCGCGTCGGTGGCGCGCTCGCCGCCGGTGATGAGGCGTCCGCCCTCGGCAATTCCCTTCTCCACGTAGCCCAGGATCGTCTTCATTGACTTCTCGTTGATCACCGGCCCCATGTTCGGGTTCAGCGTGGGATCGCCAAC
>DATJNK010000022.1:0-2064 GCA_035508215.1 Verrucomicrobiia bacterium
GCTTGGCACCTTCCGCTGGTGGCGGAATAGGTGGAATAGCGCGATGAAGCCCTTCTGGACCTCGGGCTCAAGGAGTTTGAACACCTCGAGCCCTGCGTTTATTTCCACATCGAGCAGCGCGCTGCTTTCGAGGATAGCCACGTCAGAATCCGTACGTCCGGCTTACTCCAACGCGCCGCGCCAATTCCGCCAGCTCCGCGTGCGTCGGCTGCACAGCCGCCACTTGCGGCGTCGCGGCTGGGGCGCCGCCGAAGGACGTGAGCGCCGCATTCACGCCCAGGATAATCGCGGTTACCCACAGCTGCGCTTTGCCTTGCGATCCCGCGCTCAGCACCCGCAACTGCGCCAGCTCACTCGGGCTCGCGATCCCCGCCGCAAACGTGTTGAAGCATGCCAGGAACGCCGTCTTTTTGCCGCCGGCCGCTGTCGCTACCGTGATGCAAGATTGCAACTGCGCGTCGAGTGTCGTCCCGAGCGTCGTCCACTGAGTTACGATCGAGGCGTCGGCCGCAGGCAGGGCCGGAATCTCTGCTTTCGCGATATTAATGATTCCCGAGAGAACGTTCGCGAAGTCCTGCGCTGTCGCCGAGGCGCTGCAACCGGTCGACATCAACGGCAACAACGCGCATGCGACGACAGCGAGGCGCGGTTTTCTTTTTAGGGATGCGTCCAGCCGGACGACGAACCACGAGAAGGCTACAATGAGGAAAAAGCCGATCAACCACACCAGTGCTTGCATTTTGTTTCTCTCCTGTTTTCCGGACCTGCTACCTGTGGTCCGTCTAAAGGACTTTTTGTGCGTATCAACCATTTCGCAGCGTTGCATCGGCCCGCGTGTGCATCTGCGGGGCATTCTGATCCGTATTTGCAACGCCGCTGACCACCTGCAGGTTGTGATCCGTGCCTTCCCACGCACCGACCCTCAACGGACGCGCCGACACGATGCAACCGTGAGACGCCTGCCCGGGATGCTCTATCGAGTCGCCATGCCAGCGGAATCCATCGCGGCCAAACATTTCGTTTGCCGCGTCCGGCACCAGCACCAGAACGTACTCCCCGCATACAGGATCATCTTTGATGAGCCCCGAGATCGTGTAAAAGCCCAACGGTATCGGGCCCACATTGTGATCCGCTTGCATCGCCGGATTGTTCTTTCCGGCAGCGGCGCCTGAATACCCCGTACCCTGAGGCTGGCCGTCGCGGAGAATGGCACCAGTCTGCTGAATGAAGGTCCACATCGGTTCCTCCCCGTGCAGGTCGATGCCCCAGAGCTACTTTCCCGGACGTGGATCTACTTGTTGTTGGATTCCGAACAGAGTCGCTATCCAGGCCACCTGCGGAAACGTCGTCGATAAGAGGCGCGGAAGGTTGGTGATGGAATGGGCAATGTTGAAAAGCCAGCGGTACCACCACGTCGAGGTCGGGCCCGTTCCATTGGGCGTAGGCATTCCCGCCGCCATTTGCACCGCGAACCAAGACCCGGCCACGATCTCGATCTCGTGCTTGTGGCAAACGATCCATCTCCACATGGTTCGACTCCTATCTCCCGAGCGGACAAATGCCGGCGAGCCCGCCATTTTCGTTTGGCGGCGAGTGCGGCAGATGCAGGGTTAAATTGACTACGAGCGTGCTTCGAGAAAGGCGGTGAACGCCGAAGTGATTATGTCCGGCAGCGTGGAAAGATTGCGAGCGGTCATAAGCCCATGCCCCGCGCTTTCAACCGGCAAGAGCCGCGTGCGCGCTGGAATCAGCTCCAGCGCCGCGTCCATTTCTGTAATCGTTCCGAAGATGTCGCCGGTGCCGTGGACGAAGAGTGCGGGCGTATGAAGGGCCGCAAAATGAGCCGTGCGCATCTGCGCGGGAGCCTTCGGCGGATGAAGTGGGTAGGACAGGAGAAGCAACGCGTCAATGAGCCCCGGGCTAGCAGCGGCAAGCATGGAGGCCTGTCGCCCGCCATATGAGTGGCCGCCCAAGACGACGCGGCCTGAAACTTGTACCTTCAGCGCTTCCACCGCGCGCCGCAGTCCTTGCTGATCGCGTTCAGCGCTTCCCCTCTGCGGAGGT
>DATJNK010000023.1:0-2437 GCA_035508215.1 Verrucomicrobiia bacterium
CGCTGACCGATCAGCTCGGGGCGATCGCGAAAAGCCTCCTGAATCAAGTCCTGTACCGTGACGGGAGGAGCGCCGGGAACGGCCTCTTCAGTCAACTCGAAAGCGCGAGGTGTGGGATAGCCAAGGGCCGTAGATAGATCCGCTTGCGAAGCCTGAAAATCGTTCTGCGCCTGAATGAGCAGAAGCTGCGCCTGCGCCAGGTCCACTTTAGCGAAGCTCAGGTCGAGTCCTGATTTGATTTGATTCTGCGCCAGCGCGGCCACTTGATCGGCGACGAGTTGGCGTGATTTAACCGTCTCTTCGGCCACTTGGAGAACGGCCTGCGCCTTGAGAGCCGAAAAATAGGCGCGGTCGACATTGAGGAGAACGTCGGCGCGGCTGGTGACGATGTTTTCCTCGGCTGCCTTCGCGTGCAGGTTGGAACTTTTGACGAGGTTGTGCGTCCGGCCGAAATCGGTGACCAGTTGGCTGACGGTGACGCCGTTGGCGTAGCGGTCGTAGATGATGGAGTTGCTCAATGCGCCCGCGGCAATGCGGCTGTCGGTTTCCGCGCCGACGGCGGTGAGGCTCCCGTTTGCCATCGGGTAATATGCGGATTGCGCCTCCTTCACGCGGGCGGAAGCCGCAGCCGCCAAAGCCGTGGCGACTTGGACCTGTGGATGGTTCTGCACTGCAATCTTTTCGGCGTCCGCGAGTGTGAGCATTTGCGGCGATTGCGCGGCAGGAGGCGGGCCAGCGGCCGGGGACTGCGCGGGCGGGTTCCCGGGCATCTGGACGGGAGGCGGGGCTGCGGTTTGCGCAGGAATCTGAGCAAAAGAGGGACCCGCAACAAGAACGGCAAGTAGGGCCCAGAGAATTCGAAGATACCGCCCTTTCATGAAGCCTCCTGGGGAGCGATGGTTCCCTGCATGCGCTCCTGTCTGCGATAGACCAGGAGGTATGCCGCAGGAACCACGAAAATGGTGAGCACCACAGAGACGGCCAGGCCGCCGATAATCACGCGCGCCAGCGGCGCATAAGCCTCGCTGCCCGCTTCGAGTTTGAAGGCCATCGGCAGCAGCCCGACGATGGTGGCCAGCGAGGTCATCAAGATCGGCCGCAATCGGATGCGGCAGGAGTGCACGACGGCTTTCTCGATCGTGTACCCTTCCTTGCGCAGCCGGTTGGCGAAATCGACGATCAGAATGCTGTTCGAGACGACCATTCCGGTCAGCATCACGATACCCATCAGCGATTGAATGTTCAGCGAGGTGCTGGTAAACGCGAGCGTCAGCATCACGCCGATTAGACCGGTGGGGACGGCGAGGATAATCAAGAACGGGTCGAGAAAGGAGGAGAACTGAGCGACAAGGATCAAATAGACAAGCAGGATGGAAAGAATCAGCCCGAAGGCAAAGCTCTTGAACGACGACTGCATCGTGACCACCAGCCCGCGGGTGTTGATGCGGATATTCGGAGGCACCTGCGTCGCGGCCACGATTTTGGAAACGCGGCTCGCGGCCTTGCCCAGGTCCTCGCCGGACGGCGCCACGTAAACATCCACCAAACGTTGCAATTGGTAGTGGTCCACTTCCGTCGGAGACATCGTCTCTTGCACGTCCGCCACTTGATCGAGGTACGTCGGCAACTTGAGATTCGGCGAGCGCAGCGGCATCACCTTCAGATCCTGGAGCGTCTTGATCTGGTTTTCCGGGTATTGCACGGTGACGAAATAATTGTTGCCCGTGCGCGGATCCACCCAGTAACTCGGCGCGATCATGGCGTCCGAAGTGAGCGCCGTGATGATGTTGTCGATCACTTCCTTTGGCGAGAGCCCGAGCTCGCTGGCCCGGTCCCGGTTCACCGAAACGTTCAGCGCGGGGTAGTCCATGTCCTGCGGGATGTAAACGCCCGACACGCCCTGAAGTCCCCGGAATTTTTGCGCCAGGTTTTGCGCGATGCGGTCGTCCTCCTGCAAATCCATTCCGCTAACTTGCACGTCAATCGGCGCGGGGACTCCCTGGTTCAGCACGGCGTCCACAAGGCCGCCGGACTGAAAATACGTGCGAAGCTCCGGCATCTCGGTTGCGAGCTTCTCGCGCACCCGCCGCATGTATACGAAGCTGCTCACCTTGTGGTCCGGCTTTAGGCCCACCTGCACGAATGCCGTGTGCATTCCCGAGTTTGAAGTAAAGAGCGCGGAAAGGTCGGGCGTCAGCCCGATGTTCGAAACCACCGTGCTCAGATCCGACGGCGGAACGACACTCTTGACGATGTCCTCCACGCGGGAAATATACGCGTCGGTCAATTCGATCCGCGTCCCCGTCGGCGCCTTCACGTTGATGACGAACTGCCCGGCATCGGTTCGCGGGAAAAATGCCAGCTCCACCAGCGGGTACAATCCAAAGCTCAGAACGAATCCCACCAGAAACACCGCGATCACCTCGCGGGGCCGTGT
>DATJNK010000024.1:0-26349 GCA_035508215.1 Verrucomicrobiia bacterium
CGGTGTCGACGAAGACTTCCTTGCCCCAGAGGCGGTCGATGATCTCCTGGCGGGTGGCGACGGCGCCCTGTTTTTCGACGAGAAGCAGGAGCAGTTCCATGGGGATGCGTTCGAGTTTGAGCGCGCGTCCGCGGCGGCGCAGCTCGAAGCGGGAGGGATCGAGCTCGAAATCGGCGAATTTATGGGCAGAAGCTGGCACGGCCGCCCCCCCAGAGCGACCGGCAAACTATAGCATTGGTGCGGCATTTAGTGGGAGAGCACTTTACGGATCAATGAGTTACGGCTTTACCTTTCCTTTACCGAATCTTCATGCGTCCTGCATTGTGCGAGCGAGGCGACTACGGGCACCATGCCACTCCGAAGGCCGAGTTCTTCGGCAGAAAAACTAGAAGGAGATGGGGAAATGAAGACGATATTCAAAAAAATGACAGGGATTCTGGGCTTGCTGGCGATGGGGACGTTGCTGGCGGGGGTGGCGGCGGCGCAGTGCGGCAGCATGGATCTGCCGCAGATCAGCGGAAAGTATCACAAACAATCCTGGAAGGCCGTCGATGGGGCAGCCCGGCTCCTCCGGGTGGCCGATGGCATGGATCCGATTGTGGGCCTGTGGAACGTGAAGTTCATCTCGGAGGGGAATGACGGAATTCCGGATGGAACGGTGATCGACAATTCCTTCACCGCATGGCACTCAGACGGAACCGAGTTCAATAACTCCGGGTTGCGGTCGCCAGCCTCCTCTGCCGTTTGCATGGGAGTGTGGCAGAACCTGGGGAACGGGATCTACAAGCTGAATCACTTTGGCATGAGCTGGGATCCGAGCAACACGACGGCTCCGATCGGACCGGCGAACATCCGCGAGAACATCACGCTGGCGAAGGATGGGAACGCGTTCTCGGGGAAGTTCACCATCGATCAGTACGATTCGTCGGGGAATCTGCTGGCGCACTTGCAGGGAAACATCGCAGCGCACCGCATCGACATCAACACGCACGCCAGGCAGGTTCTGTAAAAGAGCCGGCCGACGTGGGCACGAGGCGGGAGATCCCGGGTCTCGCAAAACCAGCGAGACGTGGGGCCTCCCGCGTCTTTTGTTTCTCTTCGAACCGGATTGCTCTCCGACGCGTGGCGGCCGGAGTTATTTGGTTGGAGTGAGGGCAGCCTGCACCGTGGTTGACGGCAGCTCGTCGCCGCGGAAGTAGCGGGGATTATCTTTGGGGCGCGGCTGGTTTGCGGCGTCCTTGAAGTTCTCCGCTTTCATCTCGGGCATAGCGGTAAAAGGCTTCGAGTAATCATTGGCGGCGTTCCAGAATAAGAATCCAACGCCACCTTTGGCGCGGGCGGTTTCCACCTGAATCTTGATGTATTCCGGCGAATAGGTCTTGGTGCGCCAGTGGAAAGCTTGCAGCCAGGGGCGGATGACCACGCCCGAGCCCTTGGTGATGAGCTCGAAGCGGTCCATGGATTCGCCGATGAAATGGGCTGGCTCGTCGCCGGGGCGCGCAATGTTATCCATGCCGAAGAAGTGGGATGGATAGATCATGGGCGAGAGCACGTCACAGTACTTGGCCATCTGAACGATGTCCTGTCCGGTGTGGGAGAGATCGACCTGGCGCTGCCAGGCCATCACGCCGAAGACATCGAGCGAGAGCAGCACGCCGGTGGGATGCAACTCGGCGTAGGCGCGCTTGAGGAATCCGGCGATTACGTCGGAGCGCTGGATAGTGTGTTGCGCGACGCAGGGCTTGGCCGGAGCGGCGGTTTGCTTGCCCTTCACCGCACGGGCGGGCCGGGCGTCTGCACATGAATCCTGCTGGGGCTCCGGCTGATCTTTCTGGAAGACGAACATGGCGTCTTTCTGATCGCCTTCGGCGGGGAAGCGGACGTAATCGAACTGGACCTCGTCAACGCCGAGCGAAGCCACGTGCCTGGCGAGGGCAATGTCGTAATCCTGGACTTTGGGGTTGGAAGGATCGGTCCAGACCAGTTTGCCGTTTTCGCGCCAGGACGTGTGATTCTTGCGCGACTGCACAGCCAGATCGGGGTGGTTCACGACCAGGTGCTCGTCGCGGAAAATCGCGATGCGGGCGATGGCGTGCATGTTCTGTTGATGCAGGAAGTGCACGAACTTGGGCACGTCGTGGATGTAAACCTTGTGCTCGCCGAGCAGCGGATGGTCGAAGGGGATATTCACGCTGCCATCGGAATCCTTGATGTCGAAGACCACGGCGTTGCCGCCGACTTCGCGCCAGTGCTTGATGATGCGGATGCCGTGATCGCTGGCGGCCATCACCCCGGTCAGATAGACCGCGCGGACTTCAAAATCCCTGGAGATCGGGACGGTGTGCTCGACGATCGGAGCCGGCAGGATTCCCGGAATCACGATTTGCTGACTCGCCTTGATCGTGCTCGACGTCTCGGGAAGATGATTCACGGAGCGGATGGCATCCGAGAGTTCCGCCGAAGTGAGATAGGCGGTTCTTCCGAGATTGTGACGAGCGATCACGGAGATGAATTCGCCGCGCTTGGCCGAGTACAGTTCGGTCCCATTCCCGGCCGTCACTTTCGGGTCCGGAGTCGGAGGTTGCGGCGTGGGAATGCTTGCGCTGACCGGATGCAACTGCGGCGCCGGTGTCGCGACCGCTGGATTTGTCGTCTGGGCCTCGGCGGCGAACTCCGGGTGTGAGTGTGGCCCCATGCGCCACGCGGCAACTCCGAATAAAAGACAGGAAACCCCACTCAGGATGCGGATCGACGAAAGGCGCAAGCGTTCCTCCCTATCTGATGGCGATACTATCTGTGCGCTTTGTTGGCGGCTAGTTACGTGGGGCCAAACACGGTTGACGGTTCGAGTACGGGGTCAGTCGCGGGCCCGAGCTGCGGTGGATGGACTCATGGCAAATCGGCCTCTGGGTTAGAACTGCTTGAGGACGCGCACACGCGTTGGAGGTCTTCAGTCGAGGGATCCGGACTCGCGTCTGGGCAAAACTCCGGTGCATGTTCCTTCCCCCATGGTGCAAAGTATTTCTCTTATCTTCCCGGAAGCCTGTTTTCAGACAAGAGGTATGGGGCATTAGCGGCCTCTAACTCCTGCCGGATGTGAGAGTTCCAGTTCCCGTCAAAAGGCGCCGCTGCATGGTCCGAAGCTTGCTTATTTCCGAGGTAATCCCGGAGGAGCGATTGCGCCACGCCGACGGGAAAGAGCTCACAGATTGCGGCACTTCCGGAGCGCGGGCAGCAAATCCAGAGGGCAACCCGTGAGACCGGGAGATAGTCGTAAGAGAGCCGAGAAAACGGTCCAAGAAAAGGGAGAAACGCCCGGGAATCCGGTTCAGTGATCCTATGAGAACGAACCTCGCCACCGTCCTTGATCCGAATCGCCGCAGCACCGACGCGGGAGAGTTTGAAGCCGCCCTGCGCCGCCGCATTGTAGGGCAGGACCAGGCCATCGAAAAGGTGGTCGAAATCTACCAGATGTTCCTGGCGGGGTTGAATGCGCCGGGGCGTCCGGTGGGGAATCTGCTGTTTCTCGGTCCGACCGGATCGGGGAAGACCCGGGTGGTCGAGGCGATGGCCGAAGCCCTGTTCGGCGACGCGCGCGCCTGCATCAAGATTGACTGCGCCGAGTTCCAGCACTCGCATGAGATTGCCAAGCTGATTGGATCGCCTCCGGGATATCTGGGACATCGGGAGACGCATCCGCTGCTGACGCAGGAGGCGCTGAATCAGTGGTTCACGGAGAAGCTGAAGCTGTCGATCCTGCTGTTTGACGAGATTGAGAAGGCCAGCGACTCGCTGTGGCAGCTGCTGCTGGGCATTCTGGACAAGGCGACGCTGACGCTGGGCGACAACCGGCGCGTCGACCTGTCGCAGTGCATCATCATCATGACCTCGAACCTGGGCGCGGGCGAGATGATGAATCTGGTCGACGGCGGATTCGGCTTCGCGCCGAAAGTCGTGGAAGTCGACGAATCGTTCGACGACAAGATTCAGCGGACCGCAGTTGAAGCGGCGCGGCGGAAGTTTACTCCGGAGTTCATGAACCGCATCGACAAGGTTGTGGTGTTCAAGACGCTGCGCGATGAGCATCTGTCGCAGATTCTGGATATCGAGCTGGGGATGGTGCAGCAGCGCGTGCTGATGGCCGCGGGCACGAATCAGTTTGTCTTCAACTGCACGCCGGCGGTGAAGGAATATCTGCTGAAAGAAGGCACCGATCCGCGGTATGGAGCGCGGCATTTGAAGCGCGCGATCGAGCGAAACCTGGTGTTTCCCCTGGCCAACCTGGTGGCGACCGGGCAGGTGAAGCTGGGCGATTTCGTGCGCATTGATATGGCGTCGGAGAACCAGATGATCTTCGTGAAGGAAGCGGAGAACACCATGGCTCCGGTGCTGCTGGAGCGTTACGGCGCGGCGGCGGTCAACCAGCCGGCCGCGCGCGCCGCACGCACGGCGGTGAACAATCGCCGGGACTTTGGAGCTCCGTCGCCGGGCGTGGCCGAGAGCAAGTAGGCTTACTCATCGGAGATCCCTGACCCGCTGGTGAAAACGCGGGGCTTCGGGATGCCGCCGCGGGAGTAGAGGTGGAGTAGAGCAGGTTAAGAGTTTTCCTTCTCGCCAGAGCGCATCTCGCGAGTCGTATTCAAAGCGCCGGAGATCTCTCCGGCGCTTTTTTTTCAGGCGCGCGGCCAGGCGCGGGGACGCCAGAACCTGCGGATGCTCCAGGATCCGAAGCGGAAGGTGAGCACGATAAGCAGCGGCCCGAGGGCGAGGCCGATGAGGACAAGCCACCATCCAAGGAGGTCATGGGCGCCGGGGGGCGGAGTTCCGCCGGACGACGAGGACAGGCCAAGACTCCAGGTGCCGTCGGGATTGTGAGATTCCCAGAGGCCGGTGGCGCGGGGAAAAATCAGCTTGGCGACGACGAAGAGGACGAGCGCGCCGCCTAGCGTGTATCCGACGACCGAAACGAGAAAAACGACGATACCGGTGAGGCTGAGCGTCGCCCAGCGGAAAAGGCTGTGCAGGCTGACCAAGGGCGAGCGGGTGCGCTGCGCCCGCCTGAACAGTTCGTCGGTGCGGTATCGGCCGGCGAGTTCGGCGGGAGTGCCGAGAGCGGCGAGGGTCTCGGCGATTTTCTCGGTCGAGCTGGCCCCGGAGGTCTTGTCGAGGATATGGGCGCGGATTTCCTCGACGATGTCGTTGGCATCCTCGTTCATGAATTCGCGCAGCTGCCGGCGGAGCTCGGCAAGATAGGCGTCGATGGTCTTCTGCGACTCGACCGAAACAGTCATGACTTCTCCTTCAATGAGAGCGGCGGTTCTTTCTTCGGTGGCGACCCCTTTTTCAGCGGCTCGAGCAGGCTGGCCATGCGGCCGGAGAACTGCTCCCATACCCGGGCCATCTCAAGGGCGCGCCTGCGCCCGGCGGCGGTAAGGCGGTAATACTTGCGGGGATGGCCGGAGTCGGATTCGACCCACTCGGAGTCGACCAGACCGAGAGCGCGCAAGCGGCTGAGCAGCGGATAGATCGTGCCTTCGACGACGACCAGATCGGAGCTGCTTTCGAGATGGCGCAGGATTTCCAGACCGTACAGCGATCCTTCCCAAAGTGAAGCGAGGATGGCGAGTTCGAGCGAGCCTTTGCGGAGCTGGATCTCCCATTTTTCCGCGCTGTCGGGGGCGGGGGATGGTCTGCTGTCTTCCACGGCACTATACTATGTAATGCATAGTATAGTGTCAAGTAAAATATCCGCCGTTTTCGGAAGGTGCGAAGCGGCGGCAGGGTGGGAATCGAGATCCTTTGTGCTGCCAGGGGTGCCTGTTGATCTTTATGCTTCTTGATCAACCGATGTTCACAGCGAGATTTTGAGGACGGAGGTTTACTGCTAAAATCACAGAAAGTTCCGGGCGGTCCGAGCCTATGAAAAAGCTTTCTGCATTTCTGCTGCTGGCGGCGTTAGCTGGCGCTTGCCTCGTTCCTGTTGCCCAATCGCAAAACACGTACTCCCAGCCGGGTGCCGTTCGTAAGGCGGAGAAGAAACAGGCGAAGGCGCAAAAGAAATACGCCAAGGCGCAGAAGAAAGCGCAAAAGAAGATGCTGAAGACGGAACGCAAGAACACTCACTATCCACCCCAGCAGTTCTAGACGGCGCCGCGCCGGATGGCGGCTGGAAGTGTTTTGACGTTTGTCGGCTGACTTTATCCCCGCGCCAGCGCGCCGCTCCAGGCTGCAAGCCTGGAATCGACTTGCAATCGCCGCAGTTCCCTCGCATTTCGTCATCGCCCTCCCGCTCGCGATGGTTGTTCTGGCCGCGGCGGCGACTTCTCAGACACGTCCGGCACAAAATGGTGCCGATGTGGGCAAGGCCAAATCGGGAAGCGAGGCCTGCGCTTCCTGCCATGCAGAGATCTACAACTCCTATCAAAAGACCGTCATGGCGAGGGCCAGCGGTCGCGCTGAAGAAGGCCTGATGACCGGGGAGTTTCGCCACAAGCCGTCGGGCGTCGATTACCGGGTCTACCAGCAGGATGGGCGGGTCTGGATGAGTTACGAACGCTCGGGCGGCCGGGCGCTGCGCGGACAAAACGAACTCCAGTACTTTATCGGGTCGGGCGTCAAGGGGCGAACCTATCTCTTCCCGGTGGACGGATTCTGGTTCGAGGCTCCGATCAACTGGTATTCGCAGGAACATCGTTGGAATATGACGCCGGCCTACACGGAGGCGGAAGAAGTTCCGATGAACCTGCCGGCGTTTTCCAGTTGCCTGAATTGTCATACCAGCGGAATGCAGACTCCAGCTGACGGAACGGAGAACAAGTTTGCCGGCGCCCTGTTTTTGCACGGCGGCATCACCTGTCAGCGTTGCCATGGCGAGGAACATGCTGGGGAAAATTCGCAGGCGAGCGCGAACTCGATCGTGAATCCGGCGAGCATGCCGCCGGAGCGGCGCGACTCGATCTGCATGGAGTGTCACTTCGAGGGGACGGTCGCGGTCGAGCAACGGGGGAAGCATGTGTACGATTTTCAGCCGGGCGAGAGGCTGTCAGACTACGTGCATTATTTCCTGCTCGAATCGGGCGGCGGACAGGCCCGGCCGGAAGCGCTCAGTCAATTCGAAGCCCTGTCGCTCAGCGCGTGTAAACGAGCGTCGGGCGACAAGATGTGGTGCGGAAGCTGCCATGATCCGCACCGCGAGCCCGCGGCCGACGAGAAAGCGGCATATTACCGGGGCAAATGCCTGAACTGTCACGGCGCGGCTTTCGGGGAGAAGCATCATCCCGACAGGCCGGACTGCAGGCAATGTCACATGCCGGCATTGCCCAGCCAGGATGTTGCCCACACTGAAGCTACGGATCATCGCATCTTGCGCTATCCCAAGGGTCCGCAATTGGAGGATCTGCCATCGGCGCCGAAGCTGGTTGCGTTTCCCGGAAGTGCGGCATCTGCGGTGACGACCAGGGACCTGGCCCTGGCCTGGGAGACGCTGGCGCAGCGAGGAGTCGCGGGTGCGGGCGAGCAGGCGAAGGAATATCTGGACAAGGCAGTGAAGGAGAATCCGGACGATGCGCTGGTGTTATCGGCCCTGGGATACATCGAACAGGAACGCGGCCACGAGCGCGAGGCCAAAGAATTTTACGAGCGGGCGCTGAAGGTGAGCCCGCTGGACGGCGATGCGGCGACAGACCTGGGCGCAATCGAGGCGCGCTCTGGAAATCTGCGCCGGGCAGTCGAGTTGTGGCAGGGAGCGTTTGCGCGCGCGCCCTATCGCAGCGCCATCGGAATGAACCTGGCGATGGCGTTCTGTGCGGCGGGGCAACGAGACGACGCGCGGCGCTATGTGAACCGGGTGCTGGAGTTCAATCCGGACTTGCAGAAAGCGAGGCAACTGCTAAAACACCTCGATGGGGATCCGCCGCATTGCAAACCCTGATCTCGTGCGCTCGAAAAAAAGCGCGGCCCGGAGCGAACCGGGCCGCATTTTTGCCAAGGAGCGCCCTAAAACGTCAGCTGGGCGCGAATTTGAAGCGCGCGCGGGGAAGCGTCGGCGCCGAGAAACGAGCCGAAGATGCTGGTTGGCGTTGATACGGTGCGCACGATCGAACCGAACTGCGAATTGGAGATGTCGCCGATCGGTTGATCAAAATTCGGGTGATTGAGGATGTTGAATGCCTGAGCTCCCACCTGCAACTCCGCACTCTCCCAGTGAGGGACCCGGAAGTTCTTCATCAAAGTCAGGTCAGTATCGAAGTAGCCGGGGCCGTAAACCTGGTTGCGGCGTTCCATGCCAAAGCTGCCGACGCCGCCCGGGCCGACCGCGCTGGTGAACTGCGAGGCGTTGAGGCAGGGGGTGCTGGTGCCAGTGATGCTGTAGGCGGCTGAGGAGCCGCAGGTCAGGGGCCCGACGAGGGCATCGGCAAACAGATCCAGCCCGGTCAAGGGCCCGTAATTGTAAGCGCCAAGCGCTCCGCTGGAGGCTCCATCGATTACGGTGAGGGGCAGTCCGGAGTGCGCAAATAACGTGCCGGCAACGGTCCAGTTGAACAGAGCGTCCCAGACGCCGTGGAATTTGGGCGTGTTGTACACGTAGCTCAGATTGAATTGCTTGCGCTCGTCGTAATCGGCGTTGCCGTAGTTGTAAGCCTTCAAGTTGTAAGGATCCTGCGGCGACAGGATGCTGGTGTTGGTGTCGAAGTTGAAGGGAAGAAAGCCGCCGTTGGAAATATCGTCAAGGGCGTGGCTCCAGGTGAAGCTGGCCTGCACTTGAAAGTCGCTGGTCATGCTGCGGGTGACGGAGGCCGTCAGGCCGTTGTAGTTCGAGACCCCGGGGTTGCCCACTTCGGTGACGGTAGTGAACCGAGGGTCGGGCGCCGCGGTTGGAAGTCCGGCGAAGGAAGTGATGGGCGTCGCGAGACCGTTGACGGAACTCAGGGTGGAGAGGCATCCGGCGTCGCAGAAGGCATTCAAGCCGGCGTTCTCAGCCGCTAGATATGACCCGTGGTTCCCCACGTAGTTCAAGCTGACCGACATCTTGGAGCCGATCGCCTGCTCAATCTCGAGATTCCACTCGTCGTAAATCGGGTAGTGGATGCTATGGGCCGAGCTGGTGATGAGAGGCGGGGTGAAAGCGACGGTTGGCGGCAGCGTGGCTTCGATCTGCGCCAGATTGAGCCCGCCGTTGAAGCCGTTAACGAAAGCCGTATTGGAAGCCGTGGCGATCGACTGCGCGTTGCCCGCCACCCCAGGGGCGATGGGCACGAAGGGAACGGCACCGGCGCCTCCGGGGACGACGAAGGTGTTCTTCAGCGGGGAGTTGGTGTCGAAGGAGGTGGCGATGAGTCCTGGGAAAATGTCGGCAAAGATTCCGCCGCCTCCGCGAATCACGGTGCCGGTTCTGCCGAAGGGCTGCCAGGCAAAGCCGATGCGCGGCTCCCAGCTGATGCTCTGATAGTTGGGCAAGGCCTGATGAAGTCCGGTGACGATCGCCTGGTTATAAGGCTGGCTGGGATCGTGAGAGATGTTCAGGAAGGAATCGCTGAGGCGGGCAAAGCAATTGGTCACGCAGATCGGATCGGAGTTGTGTTCAGCGCGCAGCGAGAGCGTGACCTTCAGGTTCGACCGCACCGCCCACTCATCCTGCGCGTAGAGGCCGAGGCTGTAGAGGGCCAGCGGCTGGGTGGGCCGCGAAGCGAAGGCCTGCTCGAAGGTATCGGCTGTGCCGTTCAGGAAGCTGGCCTCGGTGTTGAAGGTCGCTTCCGGAATACTGGCGTTGAATCCGCCGGGGGTGTAGTCGGTGATGTCGTTGCGGCGGAAGCTCGCTCCGAATTTCAAGTCGTGATTGCCTTTTTGCCAGGCGTAGTCGTCGGAGACCTGATATTGGGTGACGTTTCGCCCCTGAGGCCAGGTGGTGTAGAAGGAACTGCCCGGAGTAGCGAACTGTCCGCCGGAGAAATTGAGCTCGTAGGGCATCAGGGCAAGCGCATTGCTGAGGCTGGGCGGTTGAAAGACCGCGCTGTACCATGAGCCTGCGACGATGAACTGGTTAACGGCGTTGCTGCCGACCTGGTGATTTTCCTGGATTTGACCTTCATATTGAGGCTGAACGCTCTGCGCGTTGAGGACGGACGACAGCGGATCGGTGATGCTGGCCTGCAGGCCGTGATCGGTGCGGAAGTGAACGAAGGCGCGATCCCGGGTTCCGATGTTCTGGTCAATGCGGGTGGTGAGGAGCCACTCCGTCGTCAGGTTGTTGATATTCGACTGAAACTCCAGGGCGCAGGGAGCACCGCCGGCCAGGGTTACGGAACCGTCGCAACCGCCGCCCGGAAGGTTGTTGGCTGCCGTTTTGGCGCCGGGAGCATTGTTGTAGATGCCGAAAATCTGGTTGTAAAAAGGCGTCTCGCTGGAAGGGATCGCCGCCAGAGTCGCCGCCTGAAACTGCGGGCTCGGAATATTGACCGGCTGGGCGGTGGGAATGAGCAGACGCAGTCCCTCGTTATCGACAAAAAAGAAGGTCTTATTTTTTACGATGGGCCCGCCGACGGAAACTGCCCATTGATTGGCGTTGTCGAAAGCGCGAGGCACTCCGGCATTGTTGTTGAACCAGTCATTCGCGTTGAGCACGCGCCCGTTCCAGAAGTATTCGGCGTTGCCGTGAAACTTATTGCCGCCGGACTTGGTCACAAAATTGACATTGGCCCCGGCCATACTGCCGTATTCGCCTGAGTATCCGTTGTTGACGACGGTGGCGGTCTGGATGTCATTCGCTCCCAGCAGCAAATTAGTGGCGCCGGAATTACTGGTATTGAAGAAGGGATCGTTTTCGTTCATGCCGTCGACGGTGACAAGATTCGAGGTGGCCGAGATTCCATAGGTGGCGCTGTTGCCGTAGCCGGCCTGGGTGTTCATAGTCGCGCCGGGCGCGGTCTGAATGTAATAAGTCAAGTCGTTGCCGGGATTGGGAATGTTGGCCACGATTTCTGGACTGATATTGGTCGAAACGTTGGCATTCTCGGTTTGAATCACCGGGGGCGCACCGCTGACTTCAACGACCTGGCTGGCGGTGGCGATCTGCAGCCGGATATTGGCGGTGCTGGCCTGTCCCACAGTCACCGTGACCGACTGGGCGTTGGTGTGGAAGCCCTGCGAGGTGGCCGTGACGCTGTAACTTCCGGGGTTCAGCAGCGAGAAGCGATAAGCCCCGGTCGCGGTCGCGGTGGTGGTCTCGCTGGCGCCAGTGTTGAGGTTTTTGGCCGTGACCTTGGCGTCGGGGACGGCAGCACCGGTCGGATCTTCGACGGTTCCGGCGATGTCGCCGGTGGTGAGGGACTGCGCCCGCAGCAGGCCGGGAAAGACGATGGCGACGAGAACGAGAGCGAGAAAAGCCGATAGGAAGGCGGAATACTGCGATTTCATGGATTTTTATCCTCCGAAAACACTGTCCTGCGAATCGACTTTGGCGCAGGGTAAGGCGCCGGCAGCCGATCCCGTCTTGCGGCAGAGCTCAGTCGCGCGCGGATTCGGTTGCAGATCCTTCGAGCGGAGGCGAGAAACGGAGCGGAGGCAGGTCTGGGGCGAAATTTCTCGAGCGGAGGGAAATCCGAACCGGGCTACACAATCCTCCTCACGGTGCTCAAAAATCAGGGAGAAGACTCGAAGCGTATCGGAGAAAGTATCTACGATTCAGCGGAATGGGGGTATACGGTGATTTCTGTAGGGTGGCCGTAAGGGTCGGCTCCCAGGAACGGAAAGGATCGTCCAGAAGAGGGAGACACCGGTGACCTTCGTAATCGCGGGGGGTAGGTCGAGCTTTGCTGGTGCTGGAGTGCACTCCTAGAATCGAAAACAGGGTTTGGTGCGCTTCATTTCCGCATGCCTGAGATCACAAAACGACTCGACCGGGCCGAACTAGCCAAACGCGTGGAGCGTGCCGAAAAGCTCTTGCAGAAAGGCAAGACCGGCGAGGCGCTCGACGAATATCTGCTGGTTCTGCGCGACGATCCGGAAAATGATGTGGTGCGGCAACTGGCCGCCGACCTGTGTCTGTCACTGAGCCGCAACGCCGATGCAGTTCGGCTACTGGGCGAGTTATTCGAGCGGCAGGTGGGCGCCGGAGATGCGACGCGCGCCAGCCTGACCTACAAGAAGCTGGCGCGGCACGGCAGTCCCAGCTGGCAACAGAAATTCCGCTTTGGACAACTTCTCGAGGGCTCGAACAAAAAGCTGGCGGTCGGCACCTATGAGGCCGCGCTCGCCGATCTGGCCAAGCTGGGCAAGAAACAGGAATCGGCGGAGGTGCTGGATCGCGTCGTTGCTCTGGAAGCGACGCAGGCAAACCTGCTCCGCGTCGCAGAACTGGCTTCAGAACTCGGAAATCGCAAGGCGGCGGCGTCGGCATTTCAGCGGGTGGCGCAGTTGTCGGAGGGCGAAGGAGGCGATGCGGCGCAGTGGTACGAGCGCGCCTACCAGGAGGATGCCTCCGATCCTGGCATTGCCCTGGCGTATGGAAAAGTCCTTCTGACGCAGGGACAGGCGGGAGCCGCGATTTTTATTCTTGAGCCGCAGGTGAACTCGGGCCAGTCGACGCCAGATCTGAATGACGCCTACGCGACCGCCCTGGTAGCGGCGGGACGGTTTGCGGAAGCCGAGCCGCTGATCTGGCAGCTGTTCGAACAGAATCCAGCGCGCGTACAGCAGGTGATCGGGCTGATCGGGAGTTTTCTGGACTCGGAGCAGGACGATCCCGCGGTCGGGCTGGCTCGCAAGCTGGAACAATTCCAGCGCCGCCGGGGAGAGCGTCGCCAGTTCATCGCCATCATGCAGGACATTACCGCGGCGCACCGTCCCTCAGCGCCCATGCTGGAATTTCTCAGCGAGCTGTACAACTCGTCCAACCGGGAAAACGAATACTGCCAGACCCTGCTGAAATTGTTTGACCTCTACTGCAGCACCGCGGAGTTTGCCAAAGCCGCCGACTGCCTCGACCGCGCTGCCGAAGTGGATCCCTACGAGTCGGGCCACCTCAAACGGCTCGATATGCTGAAGGGCAAGGTCGACGACGGACGATTCAAAGTCATCTCCTCCCGCTTCAACAACGTCAGCAAGCCGGTGGAAGAGCCGGTGCATATTGAAGGACCGACGCTCGGGGCCTCGACCCTGCAGGATCTCATGTTGCAAGCCGAAATCCTGGTGCAATATGGCATGCGCAACAAGGCGGTGGAGCGGCTGCAGAGAATTCAAGAGCTGTTCCCGCGCGAAGAAGAGCGCAACGAAGATCTGCAGCGGCTGTACCTGGCGGCTGGAGTCACGCCGCGATATGCGGGATCGGCGCCCTTGCCTCCAGCAGCAGCAGCAACTCCCGCGCAAACCGCGGCGCCAGCGCCGGCCGCTGCGGCTCCCGATCCTGCGCCTGACGTGCGCAGCTTCACGCGCGTGGCGGAGATCACGCGCAAACTGTATCACCAGGGAACGGCTCCGGCGGTGCTGAGCACGGCCGTGAAAGAAATTGGAGCGCATTGGGAGGCGACGCGCTGCCTGGCCGTGATGGGCAAAGCCGGCCTGTCGCCGGCCACGGTCGACGAGTACTGCGCCGAAGGGTACAAGAAGGCGAGCGCTGCGGCGGTATCGGAATTGGTGGCTTGTCTTCACAAGGCAGTCGAAGGGCATGAGCCGCTGGCCATCAACGATGCTCCAACCGCGGCATCCCTGCAAACTGCGGCGAAAGTGGTCGGCGACTTGGGCATGGCGTCGATTCTGGCCATTCCGCTCAGCGATGGCGAGGAAACCGTCGGCCTGCTGGTGCTGGTGCACAATCGTCCGCGGACCTGGCAACACGCGGATATGGTTGTGCTCAAAACCCTGGCCGACCAGATGGTGATTGCGCTGAACAATGCCGGTCTGCGGCGGCTGGTGAAGAATCTTTCCGTCACCGATGAGAAATCGGGGCTGCTGAAGCGCGCGTCCTACATTGACCTGCTGCTGGCGGAGAGCAAGCGCGCCGTTCAGAATGCATCGGCGCTGTCGGTTCTGCTGATGCAGTTCGGCAGAGCCGCGGCGATGAACCGGGAGTACGGCGAGAGCGAAGTGCAGTCCATGATGGAGAGGGTGGGACAGTTGTTCGCCGCCAACATCCGGTCCAACGATTTGGCGTTTCGCTACGATACGACGACCATCGCGATCCTGCTGGGTGAGACTGCAGAAAAAGAAGCGATGCTGGCGATTGAAAAGCTGCGGAAGATCATCGCGCCGGTGAAACTGCCGGCCAAAGAAGGCAAGGAAGTGCCGGCGCAGTTTTCAGCCGGACTGGCCGAGGCGGTGATCAAGGCCGATTATGATCCGGCGGACATTGTCACCGAAGTCATCAATCGCGTCGAACATGCGTTAGCGCAAGCGATGACCCAGGGCCCGGGCAAGATTGTGGCCGAAGGGCCGGCCGAGATTGCCGCCAGCGCCGTAGCTTAGAATCGGACCTCCTACCGCAGACCTCAGACTTCGAACCTCGGACCTCAGGCCGACCCCAACCACTGCCAGGAGGAGTCGAATCCCCAGGATCTCGCGCGAGTTCACATCCGCTGCTCGCGAGATTCCTCGCCCCGCTCGGTGAGAGCGCGGGGCATCGGTGTGACGCAGAGACGCGGGGCAAGTTAGGACCGAGACCGCACGGGCTCGGTGGTGAATTCGTGCCTGCGCTGCTACACTCAAAAGTTTGGCGAAAATGACTCTGGCCGATTCCGGGCGGAGTTCTGCGAGACCATCATGCTCAAAGCCGGAGACATTGCGATTGTCAGCGGGGCGCGTACGCCCTTTGGCCGCTATTGCGGCAAGCTCAAAGACTTCAGCGCGCAGGAGTTAGGCGCGATCGCGGGCAAGGGAGCGATTGAGCGCTCAGGGATCGAGGCGAAGGAATTTGATCATGTGGTTTTCGGCAATGCGCAGCAGACCTCGGGCGATGCGCTGTATGGAGCGCGGCACGTGGGATTGCGGGCGGGGATTCCGATCGAGACTCCGGGGCTGACCGTGAACCGGCTGTGCGGCTCGGGCATGCAGGCGATTGTCAGCGCGGCGCAGATGATCCAGACCGACGAGGCGAAGATCGTGCTGGCGGGCGGGATGGAGGCGATGTCGCAGGCGCCGTTCGTCATCCGCGGGCGCGATGGCTTCACGCTGGCGCCGGGCGGGAAGCTGGAAGATTCGCTGATGGTGGCGCTGCTCGATTCCTATTGCGGATCGTACATGGCGAACACCGCCGAGCTTTACGGGGCGGAGCAGGGAATCACGCGCGAGATGCAGGATGAGTTTTCGCTGCGCTCGCAGCAGAGGGCGGACGCGGCTTATAAGGAAGGGCGGCTGCAGGAGGAGCTCGTTCCCGTGCCGCTGCGCAATCATAAAGGCGAGGCAACGGGCGAGATGCTGAGCGAAGATGATCACCGGCGTCCGCAGACGACGATGGAAGGCCTGGCCAAGCTGAAGCCGGCCTTCGGCAAGAACGGAACCGTGACCGCCGGAAACGCCAGCGGTATTGTCGATGGAGGGGCCGCGGTCGTGGTGATGTCGCTGGATCAGGTGCGCAAGCGCAACATGGAGCCGCTGGGGCGGATCGTCAGCTGGGGCATTGCGGGCGTCGAGCCGAAACTGATGGGGCGCGGTCCGGTGCCGGCGACGAAGATTGCGCTGCAGAAGGCCGGGCTGTCGCTCGATTACATCGATCTGATCGAGGTGAACGAGGCGTTCGCGGCGCAGTATCTGGCGGTCGAGAAAGAGTTGGGACTCGATCGCGAAAAAGTGAACGTGAATGGTGGAGCGATTGCGCTGGGGCATCCGCTGGGCGCGACCGGGACACGGCTGGTGATCACGCTGCTGTACGAATTGCGACGGCGGAAGAAGAAATACGGGCTGGCGACGGCGTGTATTGGGGGCGGGCAGGGCATCGCGATGGTGGTGGAGAGCATGAATTGATGTTGAAGAACCCTTTTCGAAAATCGAAGGGTGATCTCAAGATCATCAAGTCGGTTGGCGATCATGTCGAAGCCTATTTTGGCAAGATTGACTTCGTGATGCATGAGAAGGAATCGCCCATTGTTCATGTCGACGTATATGTTGTGCATGACATGGGTCAGCGCAAGTGTCAGTACCTTATCACCTCCGGAATGAGCGAGAAACCAATGCCGGTGCCGGATGGTGCGTCCGACGGACGCTTTGCTGAGTTGGTAATCGCTCTTCCGAAAGAATGGCCTTTGTCACCAGAGGCGTTTAAAGACGAGGCCAATTATTGGCCTATCCGGCTTCTTAAAGGGCTTGCTCGTTATCCTCACGAAAACAAAACATGGATGTATGAGGGGCATAGCGCCCATTGGCTGAATCCTCCGGCACCGATTGCGTCGAATACCAGTATGACCTCCGTAGTGCTGTTGCGGCCCAGGTTGATTCCTGAGGAGAATCAGTATGTGCACGTCCGCAAGAACAAGCACATTCGGTTATGGGGTGTTTATCCTGCATACCACGAAGAAGTAGACCTAAAGGAGAGGCAGGGCTCAGGCAAGCTAGATGAACTCTTTGATAGAGATGGCATTACGGAACTGCTTGATCCTAGGCGTCCCAGCGTTGCGCCAGTGATGTGACACGGCTGGCAAAATGCCTAGATCCTTTGCTCGCTCAGGATGACAACGCAGATTTTAGAAGGAAGTAATCATGGAAATTCAGAAGGTTGGTGTTCTTGGTTGTGGGCTGATGGGTTCCGGGATTGCGCAGGTTTCGGCGATGGCCGGATTTGACGTCACCGTACTCGAAGTTGAGCAGAAATTTCTCGACAAGGGCTTTGCCGGGATTGAGAAATCGCTGGCGAAGTTTGCCGAGCGGCCGGTGGAGAAGGGCGGAATCACGGCTGAGCAGAAAGATGCGGCCCGCGCGCGGCTGCACGGCACGACGAACAAATCTGATCTCGCCGATTGCGACATCGTGATTGAAGCCATCATCGAGAGCGTCGAAGAGAAAAAGAAGATGTACGCGTCGATCGACGGCATCGTGAAGAAAGACGCGATCTTCGCTACAAACACGTCTTCGATTTCGGTGACGGAATTGCTGACGGCGGTAAAGCGTCCGGAAAGATTCGTCGGACTGCACTTTTTCAATCCCGTGCCATTGATGAAGCTGGTCGAAGTTGTGCGCACGATCGCCACGGCCGACGACGTTTACGAGACGGCGTATACGTTCGCGAAGAAACTGGGCAAGGTTCCGGTGCGCACATCCGACAAGACGGGATTCATCGTGAACCGGCTGCTGGTGCCGTATCTGCTGGATGCGATCCGCGCGTACGAAGAGGGCGTGGGCTCGATTGAGGATATCGATAATGCGATGAAGCTGGGCTGCGGCTATCCCATGGGGCCCTTCACGCTGCTGGATTTTGTCGGGCTCGACACGACCTACTACATCACGCATGTGATGTACGACGAGTTCAAGGAGCGGCGGTTTGCGTCGCCGCCGCTGCTGAAGCGGATGGTGATGGCAGGCTGGTACGGGCGCAAGTCGGGCCGCGGGTTTTATGATTATGCGGACCCGGAGAAGCCAAGGGCGAACAAGTTATGAGTATTGTCATCCTGAGCGAAGCAAGAACTTCACGCAGTGAAGGTCTCGCGTAGGCGAAGGATCCCGTTGGGCTTGTGCGGCGATGGGCTGATCGAGGCATTCTCTGAACAGCTGTGAAGAAATTCCTTGTCGGGCCATTGGTCGACTGAGGTGAAAGGGAGTCCTTCGACTGCGGTTTTGCTCCGGCAAGGCCGGAGCAAAATCCTCGCTCAGGATGACAAAGCATTAAGGTGAGTCTATGAACTTCGAAAACATCCTTCTCGAAAAGAAGAACGCGATTGCCTACGTCACCGTCAACCGGCCCAAAGTTCTCAACGCGCTCAATACGGCCACGATGGAAGAACTGCGCGCGGCGTTTCACGACATCAAGAACGACAAGGCCATTCGCGTCGTCCTGTTCACGGGCGCGGGTGAGAAGGCGTTCATCGCCGGCGCCGACATTGGCGAGCTCTCGAAAAACGACGCCGTGAGCGGCAAAGAGTACACGCATCGCGGACAGAACGTGCTGAACCTGATTGAGAACCTGGGCAAGCCGGTGATTGCCTGCATCAATGGATTTGCGCTTGGAGGCGGATGCGAGATCGCCATGGCCTGCACCATGCGGCTGGCGAGCGAAAACGCGAAGCTCGGGCAGCCCGAGGTGAAGCTGGGAATCATCCCGGGCTACGGCGGGTCGCAACGGCTGCCGCGGCTGGTGGGCAAGGGAATCGCGATGCAGATGGTGCTGGCCGGTGAGATGATCACAGCGCAGGAAGCGCATCGCATCGGGTTGGTGAATGAAGTGACCGCGCCAGCCGAGTTGATTCCGCGGGCGGAGGCGATTGCCGAGAAGATTATTGCGAATGCTCCGCTGGCCGTGCAATATGCGATGGAGGCCATCAACAAAGGGATGGAGATGACGCAGGCCGAGGGACTGTATCTGGAGGCGACGCTGTTTGCGGTGTCGTGCGCGACGGAAGACAAGACTGAGGGGACCAAGGCCTTCCTCGAGAAGCGGGCGGCGCAGTTCAGGGGGAAGTGACTTCTTCGCTGCAGATAGCGCGGATTCCCATTTATCCTTGTCATTCTGAGGCGGTGCCCTTTGCCGCCGAAAGATCTATGCAGTTTTCGTGGCGGCGCAAAAGCATAGGTCCTTCGCTACGCTCAGGATGACAAACAAGATTCGCCGCGGAGGCACGCAGACACGGAAAAGAAAGACAAATTGAAACTGGAGGCCGTGCCGGACGCTGCCTTTCCGTCCACGGAAGGAAAGCTCGACGCTTCGGGCAAGCGCTTTGCGATTGTGGTTTCGCGTTTCAACGCATTCATCACAGAGCGGCTGTTACTGAGCGCATGCGATGGACTGCTGCGGACGGGCGCTGCAAAGAAAGATATCGCGGTCGTGCGCGTGCCCGGCGCCTTCGAAATTCCCTCTGCCGCTCGCGCGCTCGCCGAAACAAAGAAATACGATGCGATCATCTGCATCGGATGCCTTCTCCGCGGCGACACGGCGCACTACGATGTCATCGTCAACGAAGTCACGCGGGGGATCGGGCAGTCGGCGCAGGAAACAGGCGTGCCGCACGCGTTCGGCGTCCTTACCTGCGATACGCTGGAGCAGGCGATCGACCGCGCGGGACTGAAGATGGGGAACAAGGGATTCGAAGCGGCGCTCGCGGCTGTCGAGATGGCGTCTCTGAAAGCCGGAATCAGGGATCAGGGGGCAGCAGACAAAAAAGGCCGCGTGAAACTTCAGACCCCGGACCACAAAAAGCGGGTTCCTCACCCTCGCGTCGCGCGCGTTCGGAATGACAACAGTGGCGAGGGCGCAAAGGTGATCCGTCCACGCAAGAAGAGCACCCGCAAGTAATCTTTCCTACAGTAAACTGGCAACTGACTACTTACATACCGGCAAAAGCTCATGGGTACCCGCAGAAAATCCCGGGAACTAGTCCTGCAGATGCTGTTTCAGTCGGATATGGGGAAACAGAATGCGGAGCAGGTTCGCAAAACCTTCTGGGCCGAGCACGGATCGGCGAGCGCCGAGGTGCGTGGCTTTGCCGATGACCTGTTCCGGGTCGCGACCGAGCGGGTCGGTGAAATAGACCAACTTATCGAGAAGCATGCCGAACATTGGCGGATGGAGCGCATGGCCGCGGTCGACCGCAACCTGCTGCGCGCTGCGGTCGCCGAATTGCTGGCGTATCGGGAGACACCGCGGGCGGTGGTCATCAACGAAGCTCTTGAGATTGCCCGCAAATTCTCCACGCCCGAGTCGGTGCATTTCGTCAACGGAGTGCTCGACAGCATCGGCAAAGAGCTGACGGAAACGACGCAGTAGAGATCCTCTTCGCCCCTCGTCGAACCAAATCAAAGACTCCGCTTCCGACTATGGCCGCACGGCCAGCAAATCGAAGGAGCACGCGCCCGAGGCGGGGGTAAACGTACAGAACGGGTTGAGATAGTTGGGGAGATCGGGGAAGGAAAGTTGAAGCTGGTCGCTCCCGCCCACCGAGGTGCCGACCTCATGCAGCAATCCGTCGCTGCCGGCAATCAGGATGGTGCCGTCGTCGATGCTGATGTCGCCGGAAAGTGGAGTCGCATTCCCCGCCAGCTGAATCGCACTCACAGTATTGGAAATCAGATCGTAGACCAGAACACTGCTGCGGTCGCGCGCCAGAATATAGAGCAGGCTGCCATCGGGCGAGGGGAAGAAGTTGATGACCTGAATCGAGCCCTGCCGCAGATTCAGGTTGGCGAGCGAGTGCGAGACTTTCATCGGGCAGAGATAACTCGAGGCCGGGCTATTGAGGGTCGCCGCGGGAATGCCGGTAACGGTAGAGGTGATGTAATCGATGCTGCCGCCGGTTTCCATGGCCACCAGATGCACGCCGTCGGGCAGCGCCTTCACCGTGAGCGGCGAAGCCGTGAGAGAGAAAATCTGCGGCGTACCGACCGGGTCGGTGGAGAGCCGGTTGTCGCAGGTGTCGTAGACGCTGAACGCAGGCCCGCCGCCGCTAAGAGAAGGCTCAACCACGTACGCGAAGGCGCCATTCGTCGAGAACAATATGGAACTGACCGTGGTCTGCGGCGGCAAGGCGATTGGCTGGAGCGCCTGCAGCGGCGAATAAACATACAGAGTCGGGTTGCCGCTGTTGTCGAATCCGAAGATGAAGGCTTTCAGGCCGTCGGGGGAAAAGGCGGCTGCCGAGGCGCCCGAGATATTCAATGGAGTCGCCGAAATTGAGCTGGCGTTGCTTGCGTTGGTGACGTAGACCACGTTGGGGACATGGGTCGTATCGGAAAAAATGGCGAGTTGGCCGTTTGGCGATGTTGCCAGGACTTTTCCGGTTACCGTGGTGATGGGAGTGAATGCGGGATTGGTGGTTCCCAGCTTGGTCGGATCCAGAATCTCCGCGCCGAAATCCCCCCCCAGGTAAGCCCTATCTCCCGCGGGATCGAAGAGCAGCGAATTCGAGTTGGCCGGCGTAGTGATCGGGATGCCGACTTGTCCCTTCGACAGAGCGACGCTGTAGAGGGAAGTGATGCAGTTGTACGAGGGTTCCGAGGAACATCCAAGACTGGTTGCAAGCGCCGTTGGAATGGTGGAAGGTCCCTCCACGACTCCGGAAATGGCCGTCGCCGGATAGACAGGCTCGGGGATGAACTGCTGGCAACTGGTGATCTGCGGAAACTGGGTTTTGAAAAACTGTGTGCAAGCAGCAGTCGATAAGACCGGAGGTGAAAGCGGGTATCCGATGTTGCAGATCGGAGGCGAGCAGGCCGCCGTAACGGAACCTGCGCCGGGCGAGGGAGTCGTCGCGCCGCAGCTTTCCTGGCATGCGGCTGGAATTGCGACTGAGCCCGGCTGGGACGCGGTCCAAACCAGGGGTATCCTGCTGAGTTGCACTCCGCCGTAGGTGTTGGGCAGAGTGCTGTTCCCCACGACATCGGTGAGGGTGGCAAAGATATTCTCACCCGTGCCCTTGGAGGCGGAGAAGGTTGTCTGCTGAGATCCTGGAGCAGTCAACTCCAGCTGGATATTCTGGATCAGGCAGGTCTCGAAGAAATCCAGCGGGGGCGATGTCGCGCCCTGCTTATTCTGGAAGGTCGGCTGCAGGAAGGAGTTGCTGGTAACTCCGCTGGCGGTGGCGTAGATCTCGGTGAGTCCGGGAAGGGCCGCGGTGGCTGTGGCCTGATTCGTAGGAAAGTTGTAGCTCAGATCGATGATTGGCTTGATGTTGACCACGGTCGGGTTGTTGGCGGACCAGGTAAACGTGCCCACCGACGACGTGATGTCAGAGCCCTGGCTGAAGGCGTGGGCCTCAACTGTCATGGCCTGTCCCTGGGACAGGCAGGGCTCCTGGATCGGGACGTTATCGAGCAGAACGCCGGTTACGGTGATGTTGTCAATCGGGGGATGAACGAAGATGAGGGTGGGAACACTGGTCGTGCCCAAGGCGCTGGCCGTGACGTAGACGGGCCCAGAACCTGCCGGTGTGCATACCGTGTACGAGGCGTTCCAGACTCCGGCGCAGGCGACGCCGTTGGGAGTAACGTTCAGGATCGAATTATCGCTGGAAGCGTAGGTGAAGGTGGCGGAGATCGTGGTGTTGGTGGAGTTCTGCGCCAAGGCCGTGAATGTGAGAATGTTCCCCTGCTGAAGGGACAGACTCCCCGTTGGTATCAGGTTGACCCGGGCGGGGTAGGGAGAAACGCCGGGAGGCTTATGGCCGCCGCAGCCGCTGAAGGCTGCCGTGAGTACCACGAGCGTGACGACCCAGAACCAATCACCGGAACGCAACTTGAGCATGCACTCCCCTGTTGCCTTGGCCGTGGCCGCCATCGTGGAGACGGCCGGCGAGCCGATCGATAAAGTGGAAACGAGTAGTGTAGAGGTTCGCTTCAGAATCAGCAAGCGCCCGCGCCCGCGAAGCAGCCCCGCTGATCCTAAGGCTGGGATGCAAAATCGTGAGTTGACGATGTTTGCATGCACTTGTTATAGTAATTTGGTTCCGCGAGTTCATCCAGGCTTGCTGTGCGCTGCGACTTTCTGCGGAGTGGTGTGCAGGACGAATCGCGGCGGGTTTTCTAGCAATGCGTTTCCGGATGGTGAAGTGAGTCCGGAAATCTCCTCGCTGAAACGTGCCTGCGGCGCCTTCTGTCCTAATGCGGAAGGATATGCAGGGCAAGGCTGACGAAACGGAGCGCCCCCGGAATTTGGCCGGGTGCCACCGTCGGCAGCGATAGTCTGAACGGGAATCCAGAATCTCTCCGGCAATTGTGCGCGGTGAGAAGTAATGGCTGGCGTTTTCCGGCCGGCCATGCCTGCGGATGCGCGTCAGGACAGTGGAACGGCGCACGCCCGAAAAAGGGCGGTGTGCGGCCCAAGGAGCGGGAAAGAGTGCCTACATTCAATCAACTGGTGGCGAAGGGACGGAAGCGGCCGCGATACAAGACGGCCAGTCCGGCGTTGCAGGGATGTCCGCAAAAGCGCGGGGTCTGCACGCGTGTGTACACGCAGACGCCCAAGAAGCCGAACTCGGCTTTGCGCAAGGTGGCGCGCGTGCGGCTGACGAACGGCATTGAAGTGACGACCTACATTCCGGGCGTCGGCCACAACCTGCAGGAGCACTCGATTGTGTTGATCCGCGGCGGCCGCGTGAAGGACCTGCCGGGCGTGCGGTATCACGTAATCCGCGGAACGTTGGACGCGGTCGGCGTCGCCAATCGCCAGCAGGGCCGCTCGAAATACGGCGCGAAGCGGGCGAAGAAGGGATAACGGCCGGTTAAGAGCAGGGTTCCTCACCCGCGCTCGGCGCGGGATGCGGAATGACAGACGGATTTTGAAGTTGGAGCTGAGAGCTCAGATGCCAAGAAAAGGACATATCGCAAAGCGGACCGTTCCGGCTGATGCCGTGTATGGCTCAGACCTGGTGACGAAGTTCATCAACTCGATGATGTGGCAGGGCAAGCGTTCGACGGCGGAGAACATTTTTTACGAAGCGCTCACCAAGCTCGAGTCCAAGGGCGGAGACGAAGCCCTGAAGCTGTTCAAGAAGGCGGTGGAGAATGCAAAGCCGCTGCTCGAGGTGAAGACGCGGCGCGTCGGAGGCGCCAACTACCAGGTTCCGGTCGAAGTCAATGCCGATCGCCGAACGTCGCTGGCGATCCGCTGGATCATTTCCTATGCGCGGTCACGCGGCGAAAAGGGAATGGTCGACAAGTTGAGCAACGAGTTGCTGGACGCGGCCAACAGCCGCGGCGCCGCCATCAAGAAGAAAGAAGATGTGCATCGCATGGCGGAAGCGAACAAGGCGTTTGCGCACTACCGCTGGTAAGGAAGCGCGAGTAAGGATGCGCGCCGAACGCGCGATTTAGCAATTTCGCGACGTTTCCAGTAGGAGCTGCGCGAAATTGATCGCGCGGCGCGTCCAGGTCCTTCGCGAGACAAAGCGTCTCACTCAGGATGACACATAGTTGGATTTTTTGGAGCCCCAGAAAGAGTTAGAGAGTCGTGCCTAGAACAGTCCCATTAGAGCGGTGCAGGAACATCGGCATCATGGCGCACATCGATGCCGGAAAGACCACTACGACCGAGCGCATCCTGTTTTATACGGGCAGGACGCACCGCATCGGAGAGGTGCATGAAGGCACGGCCACCATGGACTGGATGGAGCAGGAGCTGGAGCGCGGCATCACGATTACGTCGGCCGCGACCACCTGCACCTGGCGCGACATCCGCATCAATATTATTGATACGCCCGGCCACGTCGATTTCACGGCCGAGGTGGAGCGCTCGCTGCGCGTGCTGGACGGGGCAGTCGCGGTGTTTGACGCGGTGCACGGGGTGCAGCCGCAGTCGGAGAAGGTATGGCGGCAGGCGGATAAATACGGCGTCCCGCGAATTTGTTTCATTAACAAGATCGACAAGATGGGCGCCGATTTCGAACATGCCATCGATACCATCCGCAAGCGCCTCAGTGCCAAGCCCGTCGCGATTCAAATCCCCATCGGACAAGAAGACAAGTTCAAAGGCGTGGTTGATCTGCTCTCGATGAAGGCGATCGTGTGGAAAGACGACACGATGGGCGCCGAGTACATCACCGAAGAGATTCCCGCCGAACTGAAGAAGAAAGCCGAAGCCTTCCACGCGCAATTGGTCGAGACCGTCGCAGAAAACGACGACGAAATCCTGCACAAATTCCTTGAAGGCGAAGAGATCACTCCCGACGAGCTGCGCGGGTCGCTGCGTAAGTCGACGATTGAATTGAAGCTGTTCCCGGTTGTTGTGGGCACGGCGTTCAAGAATAAAGGCGTGCAGCCGCTGCTGGATGCGGTGGTGGACTATCTGCCTTCGCCGCTCGACGTGGGCGAGACGCATGGCAAGAATCCGAACAACGGACAGCCGGTCACTCGCAAGCCGGACGACAAAGAGCCGTTTTCGGCGCTGGCGTTCAAGATCATGGCCGATCCGTTTGTCGGCCAACTGACCTTCATTCGCGTTTATTCCGGACAGCTGAAGACCGGCGACTCGGTGCTGAACGTGCGCACCGGCAAGACGGAGCGCATTGGCCGTCTGATGAAAATGCACGCCAACAAGCGCGAAGAGATCAGCGAGATCCTCGCGGGTGATATTTGCGCTGCCGTCGGTCTCAAGAACGTGTCGACCGGAGACACCATCTGCGACGAGGATCATCCGATTGCCCTGGAATCGATCGAATTCGCGGCGCCGGTGATCTCGGTCGCGGTCGAGCCCAAGACCAAGGCCGACCAGGAAAAGATGGGCATGGCGCTCAGCAAGCTGGCCCAGGAAGATCCCACTTTCAAGGTTCACACCGATCCCGACAGCGGACAGACCATCATCAGCGGCATGGGCGAGTTGCATCTGGAAATCATCGTCGACCGCATGATGCGCGAGTACAAGGTCGAGGCCAATGTCGGCAAGCCGCAGGTGGCGTATCGCGAGACGATCCGCAAGCATTCGGAAGCGGAGGGCAAGTACATTCGCCAGACCGGCGGCCGCGGGCAGTACGGCCACGTGAAGATTTATCTCGACCCGCAGGAGCCGGGCAAGGGATACGAATTCGTCAACGAGATCGTCGGCGGCGTGGTGCCCAAGGAATACATCAAGCCGGTGGATCATGGAATCCAGGAGGCGCTCGAAGGCGGAGTGCTGGCCGGATATCCGATGGTGGACGTGAAAGCGACGCTATTCGACGGCAGCTATCACGATGTCGATTCGAACGAAATGGCGTTCAAGATCGCGGGATCGATGGCCTTCAAGGAAGCGGCGCGCCGGGCGTCTCCGGTGCTGCTAGAGCCGGTGATGGCGGTCGAGGTAGTGACGCCGGAAGATTTCGCCGGGACGATCATGGGCGACCTGAGCTCGCGCCGCGGCCGCATCGAGGGCATGGAGCATCGCGCGGGATCGCAGGTGATCAAAGCGATCGTGCCGCTCGCGGAAATGTTCGGCTATGCGACCCACATGCGCTCGTCGACGCAGGGCCGCGCGGAGTACTCGATGCACTTTGCGCGCTATGAGGAGGCTCCGCGATCGGTGGCGGAGGAAATCATCGCCAAGGTGCAGGGAACGACGAAATAGTTTGGAAGGGGCGCGCTTTGAGGGCGTGCCGGGCAGAGGCAAACACAGAGTTGGGGCATTAGCCCCTGAGGAACGGAAATGGCGAAAGAGAAATTTGAGCGGACCAAGCCGCACTGCAACGTCGGGACGATCGGGCACATCGATCATGGCAAGACCACGTTGACGGCGGCGATCACGAAGGTGTTGCA
>DATJNK010000025.1:0-3064 GCA_035508215.1 Verrucomicrobiia bacterium
CACCAACCGCGACCTCGAAAAATCTGTCGCCGAAAATCTCTTCCGCGAAGATCTTTACTATCGCCTCAACGTCATCCCCATCCGCGTCCCTCCTCTGCGCGAGCGCCGCGAAGATATTCCCCTGCTCGTCAACCATTTCCTCAAGAAGTACGCGACCGCCGCCGGGCGCAGTATTCTCCGCGTTCACGCCGCCTCGCTCGATTCGCTCTGCGGATACGACTGGCCCGGCAACGTCCGCCAGCTCGAAAACACCGTCGAGCGCGCCGTCGCCCTTGAAATGACCGGCGAGCTTCACGTCGAGCTTCCCGCCGAGCGCCCCAAGGCCAAGGCCGCCGCTGCGGGCGCCGGAGGAGAATCCCTGCCCGAAGCCAGTTCCGATCTCGCGCTTCCCCAGGGCGTCGGCATGGAGAACTACGTTGCCTCGATCGAGCGCTCGCTCTTGCAGAACGCGCTCAATCAAAGTGGAGGCGTGCAGACCAAGGCTGCCGATCTGCTCGGCATCTCCTACCGCTCGTTCCGTCACCTGATGAAGAAGTACAGCCTCTAGAAGACATGGCCAATCCGTGCCCTATCTGGCCTCAATGTGTCATTGACCCCGCCCCCCTTCGGAGCTAAGCTTTCCCGCGAGTTCAGTTCCCCCTGAGCTCCGGCCCTAGAAGATCAATTCCAAGATAAGGATTTCTCAGGAGGAAACATGTGCCTAGCCGGGCTCTGTCCTATCTCTGCGTTCATGGCTGGCAAAGAACGCGCGAGTTCCAAAATGTTTTTCCAACTACTGCTGACCGCCGCGATTTTCCTGGGCTTCAGCTCCTTTGCCGAGGCGGGAACTTACGCTGTAGGCTCCTGCACGACCTACGGCACCTATCCCACCATCACCCAGGCAGTAGAGTCGGTTCCGGCCGGATCCGTGATCGAGGTATGTCCGGGTACCTATGCGGAGCAAATCGTCATCACCAAGAGACTTACGTTAAAGGGAGTTTCGAATGCTTCGGGAGGCGATAGCGCGGTGATCGTGCCCCCGGCCACCGGACTCGCGACGAATGGGAACGACATCTTTGGCAATCCGGTCGCCGCACAGGTCTTTGTCGCGAGCACCGACGGCGCTGTTACCGTTGAAGATCTCACCATCGACGGTACCGGAAATAACATCGGCGGCTGCAGTCCCACGTTGGAAGGAATCTACTTCCAGAATACTTCTGGAACTATCACTCACAACGCGGTGCGCAATCAGTATGAAACCGACTACACCGATCTGGGTGGATGCCAGAACGGGCTGGCCATCAACGTCGAGAGCACCACGAGCGCAAACCGTGTGACCGTCTCATATAACTCCGTGCACGGTTACCAGAAAAACGGAATCACTGCGACTGGAGCCGCTACCGGCCCCGGGGCGCAGGGTCCGGACGTGACCATCGAACTGAACTACATTGTCGGACTCGCTGCCACCGCCATGAACTGGCAGGGAGTCTATAACAGCCAAGCCACGGCGGCCGAAAATGGTGTGCAGGTCGGCTTCGGCGCCAGCGGCAAAGTCTCTTCCAACACTGTGCTCGACAATATTTGGGGACAGGACACCAGTTCCGACACCGGCGACGCTGCCAGCGGAATTCTGATCTACGCCTCGGAGTCGATCTCGGTCACCGCCAACGAAGTCGGCAGCGCGCAGTTCGGCATCGTGGCCGTCACCGACCCAGTCTACGGACCGGCCGACGAAACCACGATTACCACCAACAAGGTGCAGGGCACGCAGATTTTTGACGCCATCGATGTCTGCAGCAGCTCAAACAAAGTTACCTCCAATCAGATTTATGGGAGCTCCGAATCGGGAGTTCACATCGATGACTCCTGCGGCTCCGGGAACAGCAACACGGTTACCGGAAACACCATCAACGAAGCGTGTGCCGGCATCCTTCTCGGTAGCGGGAGCGGCAATATCACGACTCCCAATACTTATGGCAACGTCACCAACACCACGCTCGCGGGAGACGTGTGCCCGGCGCCGCTCTCCGACGTAAAGACTGTGTCAGCGAAAACCCGCGCACTCCGCCCGTCGCCGTATCTGGCGGTTCGAAAATAATCTGTCGATCCTGTTTCCCCTCGAGAAGGTGCGGCCGCCGTTAACCCGTGCCTTCTTTTTTGTTTGCACACGCATTCCTCCCGCTTGCCTCTCGCCTCTTTGCAAATTTCACCGAAAATGCATAGATTCGCTAGCGCAGCCTTCCATGCTGCTGCGCCCGATCCTGTCCCGTGACCGACCAGACACACTCCACTTCGCCGCCGATCATCGCCGTTCGCGGACTCGTCAAGCAATTCGGACGTTTCGCCGCCCTCCGCGGCGTCACCGCCGAATTTGACGCTGGACGCTTCCATGCCATTCTCGGCGACAACGGCGCCGGCAAGACCACGCTGCTGCGCGCCCTGGCAGGCCTCGCCACTCCGACTCAGGGAGACATTTCCATCTTCGGCAAGACTCCCGCCGAGGCCTGCCGCGACATCGGCTACATGGCCCATCCCTCGCTGCTCTACGACGAAATGAGCGGTATGGAGAACCTTCGCTACTTCGCCCGCCTCTATGGAATCGACGGCGACCAGCGCTCGGCTGAAGCCATTCGCTCCGTCCATCTCGATCCCGAACTCACTCGCGGAGTCGGCCAGTATTCTCAGGGCATGCGCCAGAGAATGTCTCTGGCCCGCGCCATTCTGCACGATCCGAAAATTCTTCTGCTCGACGAGCCGTTCTCCAACGTCGACGTTCACTCTGCCCGTGAGATGGTCGGCCTGCTTCAGGCCATGCGCGACGCCGGAAAGACCATCTTCGTCGTCACTCATCAGGCGATCCTCCTCGAAGGCGTCGCCGACGAATTTATCTGGATGCAATCCGGCCAGATCGTCGACCGTACCGCTTCCATCGCCCCCACCGCCCACGGGAGCGTCCAATGAATTCGTTCTGGTCGCTCACCCTGGCCACGCTCGTCAAAGATATTCGCCTCGAGTGGCGATCGAAAGACGCGCTCAATTCCATGCTCTTTTTCGGATTGCTGGTCGTCGTGATCTTCGTTTTCTC
>DATJNK010000026.1:0-246205 GCA_035508215.1 Verrucomicrobiia bacterium
TCGGCTTGAGCCCCGGACGCCGCACCAACCGGAAAAACTTTAGAAGCTGTCAAAGAACGAGTATCGTTTTACTCCTCCTATTCCTCCCGTCAATCGAAAATCCGCACCCGCAACTATCTGCTTTTTCAATCGGGTGCAGCCTGTCCACAACCCCATGACCAAAAACAGTGCAACCCCACCATACGTTTCTGTTAGTGATCTGCATCGCGCACAGGTTTTCAGCAATTCTTCGAGAGGACGACGGAAGAATGCAGGCGCGGCGAAGGCGCGAAATACTCTTTGCCGTCTGTGAAAATCGCGCCAACCGCGCTTCTGGCAGGAGATTTCAGGTGTTTCCGGCTTGCCTTTTCCGCGCCGCGGGCGCCGGTGCCGCGTTGCGATGTCCCTTCTTTGCGGTTCCCGCAATATCGGCGACGGTGGTGTTCTCGAGGATTTTCGCAGCCGCGTCCCGCACCGCCAGAAAGACTTCATACAGCGCCCGATGATCGGAGTCATTCGCGATCATCCCACGCAGTTGTTCAGCGTCCCCGAGCGGAGCCAGAGGCCCGTCGATCAGCCGGATCACGTCGCTAAGCGGAATTTCAGAAGGATCCCGCCGCAGCCGGTACCCGCCTCTCGCTCCACGCACGCTGTCCACAATGCGGGCATTTTTCAGCTCCAGCAGGATTAGTTCCAGAAACTTCTCCGGCAGATCGCTCTCCGCCGCGATTTCCCGAATCTTGATCGCGCCCTGTTCGTACCGCCGGGCAAGCGTCATCATGGCCTGGAGCGCATACAGGCCTTTCTGCGAGATTCTCAAATTCGCCTTCCTCCGGGAGTCCGCCTAGATTGTGCCCGATTTCGCCGCTCGCTGTATAGGATTACTTGTGCTCGGTAATTAGTGGCTCGTGGTTAGTGATTCTGAACACATGACGGCCAGAACCCGACATGAGTTAGGCGGGGCTCGTCATCGCGCCGCTGACGACCTATGACCGAAGACTGACGGCAGCGGGAGCCCGCCGGCGAAATCCTGACCCTGCATGCCAAGCGCAGCGCAGGCGGAAGGGGAAGGACCTCACAACCCAAACCTTGGTGCCATCGAAGGGACTCGAACCCCCACACCGTTGCCGGTACATGGACCTGAACCATGCGCGTCTGCCAATTCCGCCACGATGGCAAGTGAACAAATCTGCCGCAGCCAGAAAGCTGCCGCATCAGGAAAGACCTGCACAACTATTCTACAAGCACCAACCCGACTGTCAAACCGCGAATCATCCCGGATAGCCACCCTCGGCTGTCCGGTCGAGCGAAGCTCGACGGCTGCTCCCGTTCCTGGACCCTCGCCCGACCCAGGCGACTCAACCCAGCTTCGCGGTCATCGTAATCTTCGCATTCAAGACCTTCGACACCGGACATCCCTTCTCGGCCGCTTCGGCATACTTCTGGAAGGTCGCCGCATCCGCCCCTGGAACTTTCCCCACAACATCAATGTGGCTCTCGGTAATGGTCCATCCCGAATCCAGTTTCTCAAACGACAGCGTCACCGTCGTCGAAAGGCTCTCCGGCGTCAGATTCGCCGTACCCAGCTGCGCCGACAGCGCCATGGAAAAACACCCCGCATGCGCGGCCGCAATCAACTCCTCCGGATTTGTCCCCGGCCCGTTCTCAAACCGCGTCGAAAAGGAATACTGCGTATTGTTCAGCACGCCCCCGGGAGCCGACATCGTTCCCTTGCCGTCCTTCAGCCCACCCTTCCAAACAGCGCTGCCCTTGCGTTGCATGACGTTCTCCTTACTATGATTTCAAGCGAACTCCAACCATTGTAGACGGAACTCGGAACCGCTGTCTCGGAGACACCGCCAACTTCCAGATTCAGAATTGTCCGTGGCTTGGGACGCCGAGAGTCGCCCTCGGCACTCAGTAGAAATCCGAGCAGCTCAGATAAAACCCGCACTGTGGGCACTTCAGCTTGCAGCGGCTCTCGCGCAGCTTCGTCGAGCAGTTCGGGCAATACTGCCCCGGATCCGCTGCGCCCTTCAGTCCCGTCTCGGGACGGTTGCCCGAGCCGGTCGGCGCCTCGCGCTCTTGGCCCGCCGTATTTGTCTTCATCAGTTTTCGTGCGGCTCTGTCGATCAAGCAGCGCCGTCGTTTCAGGCGGCGCGATCGTTCGCTGCTGCAACATTGCGGCTCCAACAGTCCGCCATCAGCAACCACGCTCCGAGCCGTTTCCATACCTTCACATACTTTCCGCTCTCCGGAAAACTGGTCCCGTCAGCCCGCCGTACTATAGCCGTGAATCGTCCAAGTTCCATGGCCATATCGCCGGAGTGATCGATGCGTGTCGTTTCCAGCCGCAGGTCGCCGTATCCGACCTCGCCCAGCTGGCGCAAAAGGCGCTCCACCGCTTTCTGCCCATAGGCGGCATCCATACACGAAGCCATCAGCACGCCGTCGTTGGCAAACACTCGCGCTGCCTGGTCGTAATTGCCTGTGTTAAAAGAAGTTGCGAAGTCCTGACTCAGATCGCGGATCTGTGACTCCACGTCCTGGGGCGGACGAGCATCCGCCCTGGAACTCGAATAAGGCCGGTACATCCACTACCTCCTGGGGGAAGGCACCCAGCGAACTCGATCGGACCAGGAAGTTCGCCGGAAAAGCTCGGCCATTCTAGCGCAAAACTTCCCTGTGGAAGGGGAAAAGATTTCTTAGGGTGTGATTGAAAACACGATTTGCTTGATCTGCGATCGTGATCTGGCGATGGTGGTCTAGCGATCAAACGGAGCAGTTCGACTGGGTGGCCGCAGCGGATGGGAACCGCCGGAGATCACCGCGACTGGCGGCTTCGGCGCGTCCATCCCACGCTCGCTGCCGGTGCGGGCGGCAATCTGTTTCTTGACTCGTTCCAGCAGGACCGCCAATTTCTTCGATTCGTGATCCCGTTCGGCCTGCTGACACATTTTCTGAAAATCCTGCGGAGCATAGCTGACACGGCTGGTCATGGGGATATGAGTCCTCAGCTTGGAGTGAACTGAAGGGTTAGTCTATCGCATCCGGGCGGCCTCCGCTACCGTGCGCCGCCAAGAAAAATCCAGTCGCCAGCGTCCCGACGTTTTCCCTTTATTTTCCCCCAAATACAGCCACTTCACATCAGTCCGACCCGGGAACCATCGAGGGGTTTTCCACGAAATGGTTGAGGCAGCTTGCGACTTCCGGGCGCGGTCACAGTTTCCTTCCGATAGGTAGCGATTTCATCCTGAGCCATCACCACGTACACGTCTTCAAAGATCTGCCGCGGCGTGATGCTAATCACGCCCTCCGATGACTCCACCAGGTAATCGCCTTTCCGTCCCGCATGATGTCGCCCTAAGCTGTCGACGAAACTGAGGTTTGAGTTGAGCTGCTTGGCCTTCACCAGAAAACGCGTGCGATAAGTTTTCCATCCTTCTGATTTCATGTGGCGCCGACCCGAGTCCCTTAGGAAATTTGTTTTAACAATGTTGCCTGCCAACCGCTGGCCGGCTCACGTGGCTGGTGTTCGTTACCGGTTCTTTGTTTGTGAGAGCGAAGAAGACTGTACGAGCGCTGCCGCTGTTGGTCAATCCAATATTTTTGGTGCAGTTGAGGAAAATCCGCCGGCCAACTTTGCCCACTCACAACCAATCAACCCTCGCCCGAACTTCCGTTGTTTCTCCGGCGCTGCGCAAGCAGTTTCCCAAAAGCGGAACACCTCCTGAGAAATCTGTTAAAGTGGGCAGCCAGATTGTCCACAACCCGTGCACAGGAATTACAGAAACGCGCTTCCAACTTCTCCCTGCGCATGGATCGTTTCGCAGCCCAGTATTTCTCGAACGAGTTGGATCTTCGGGGAGGTTGCCTTGATCAGCGAATATTTGCGCTCGATTGCTTCAGTTTTGCTTGTACTATCCGGTCTTTCTCTAACCGCTCAGACAGCGCAACCGAAGATCGTGGCTCTCCATTGCGGCAGCCTGTTCGACGGCCGCGGCGAGAGCCTGCGCAAAGACGTTGTCATCGTCATCGAAGGCGACCGGATCAAGGAGATCTCTTCGCGAGCACCCGAAGGGGCCGAACCCATCGATCTCTCCAGTCAAACCTGCCTCCCCGGCCTCATCGACACTCACACCCACATCCTGCTGCAGGGCGACATCACCGCCGCCGACTACGATCAGCAACTCCTGAAGCAGTCTCCCGAGTACCGCACGATTCTCGCTACCGTGAATGCCCGCCGCGCCCTCGACTACGGATTCACTTCCATCCGCGATCTCGAAACCGAAGGCGCTGGCTACGCCGACGCCGACGTCAAGCGCGCCATCAACAACGGCATCATTCCCGGCCCGCGCATGCAGGTCGCCACCCGGGCGCTCGACGTCACCGGCGCATACCCCCTTCAAGGCTATGCTCCGAATGTTCCGGTTCCCCACGGCGTGCAGATTGTCGACGGGGCTGACCAAGCCCGGCAGGCGGTTCGGGAACAGATCAGTCACGGCGCCGACTGGATCAAGGTCTATAGCGATCGCACCTATCGGGTGCGGGAGGATGGCATCCTCGATGACATCCCGACATTTACTCTCGATGAACTCCGCGCCATCGTCGACGAGGCTCATCGCGAACGCCACAAAGTGGCTTCACACGCCATGGCGCTGTACGGAGTCCACAATTCTGTCGAAGCCGGCGTCGACACCATTGAGCACGGCAACTACATCGCCGACGACGATCTCAAGACGATGGCTGCTCGCGGCATCTACTACGTTCCCACCATCTTCGTCGGAGAATACGTCGCCCAGGGCCGCGCCGCTGAGGGTGCACCGGTCTGGGTCAAGATGATTCAGATTCACGAGGACACATTTCACCGCGCCATGAAGGCCGGCGTGAAAATCGCCTTCGGAACCGATGCCGGCGGCTTCGACTGGAAAGTCGATCCAGCGAAGGAATTTGCATCGATGGTCAAGTTTGGCATGACTCCGGCCCAGGCCATTCGCGCGGCAACCGTTACCGCCTCCGAATTGCTCGGCGAGCAGGATTCCCTCGGAACTATCGAGGCCGGCAAACTCGCCGACATCGTGGCTGTGCCCGGCGATCCTCTCGCCGATGTGACCGTGATGGAGAAGGTCGATTTCGTGATGAAGGGCGGCACGATTTACAAAAAACCCTAAACAAAAGCCCTTGCATGGATTGCAAGGGCCTCATCAACAACTAACTCGATATTTCTTACCGGTGCGCCAGCGCCGGTTCGTGCGCCTCTTTTCCCGCCTTGAACGCGGCATAGCGCTTGTTAATCTCGTCCCAGTTCAACACGTTCCACCAGGCCGCCAGATATTCCGGCCGCCGGTTGTTGTACTTCAGGTAGTAGGCATGCTCCCACACATCGTTGCCAAAGATGGGATACAGGCCCTGCGAGATCGGATTGTCTTGATTCGCCGTTGTGATGATCTGCACTTCGCCGTTCGCTTTTCCTGCCAGCCAGACCCAGCCCGACCCAAACTGCTTCGCGCCGGCATCATTGAACTTGGCCTGAAAATCTTTGAAGTTTCCGAACGTCTTCTGGATCACCTCGGCGATCGGGCCCGACGCATCTCCGCCGCCTTTAGGCTTCATGATCTTCCAGAACATGGTGTGGTTGACATGGCCGCCGCCGTTGTTGCGCACTGCAGCTCGAATGTCTTCCGGAATGGCGTTGAGATCGCGAATCAGATCCTCGGCCGTCTTCCCCGCCAGATTGGGATGCTTCTCGATGGCGGCATTCAGATTCTTCACATAGGCGCCGTGGTGCATGTCGTGATGCAATGTCATGGTTTGCTTGTCGATCGTCGGTTCAAGCGCGTCATAGCCATAGGGCAAAGGCGGTAGTTCGTGAGCCATTTTCTCCTCCATGCGATAACCAGACTATTGAGATGACCGGAATTGGCAATTCGATGCAGCGGATCGTGGAATGATTATATCGCTCCCCGACTGATTCAGCTTCAGCCGCCCTCACCCTTGCCCCCGCCCGTGTCGCCTTCCGAGCGACAGGGTAGGAAGGAAAGTCACAAGGGCCCGGCCCCTACTTCCTTCCCAGGAACCGGATTCTCGAAGTGAAGGCCCGCCCCTCGCAGGCACTGAAAGTGGGCAAGGGATGGCTCGCGTCGATCACATTGTTCACCACGAAGGGATTGCACCGTCCGGTGATGTTGTCGAATCCGCCGCGCAGCGCCAGATAATACCCAAAAAGATGAAAGCGCTTTTCCAATTGCAGGTTCAGCGAAAAGTAATCCGGAAAGCGCTCGGCTCCAGCTTTGCTGATCAGCTCCTGCTGGTCATCGAGCAAGCTGAACGGAAATCCGGTGCGCGCCTCCGCTGAATAGGCAACCTCCATCTGATGGATCACCGGCAGCTTGAAAAGCGGGAGGTAGCCCCAGGTCAGAAAGCGGTTGGGAGTGTCCCAGGGATACGGCCCCGGCTGCTGCCCGCTCAGAATCGGACTGTCCACGTTGAAATCGAGCGCCTGGTTCGAATGTGCTCTCGATCGCGTATACGATCCCATCAGCAGGTAGTTATCGCGGAAGTTATGCCGCAGGCTGATTTGAAACGCGTCGTAGTAGTCGTCGCGGGTGTTCTGCAGCGCGAAGTCGCCGGGCGTTCCCGAGCTTCCCGTGCCATACACGAATCCTCGCGTGCCTCGTTTTTCCAGGAACTCCGTCTTCAGATATACCGCCGCCGGCAGTTTTCTCTCCACGCCCACGCTCCAGTTCACAAAGCGTGGCGCTTCAAGCGTGCTTTCGTTTGCCGTGAATGTAGTCGTCACCGGGCCGGCCGTGGTCACGCAAGTCGGGACGCAATTGGTATTCGCGGTGTAGAACGTGTCCTGCCTGGTTCCTGCAAAAGGGCGCGCAATCAAATAGATGGGCGTTTCGTCATACACCGTCCCGATCCCCGCCGAGAATTTCGTGTTTCCCGAGTTGTCGAGCACATAGGTTCCCGCCAGCCGCGGAGATATCAGCGCGTGCCGCACGATTTCGTCCCAGTCGAGCCGAACTCCCGGCTCGATCAATATGCGGTTGGTCACGTTCCACCGGTCCTCCGCATATCCGCTGACTTCCGCGTTGTATTGCTGGTGCAAGGGCGCCGCGGTAAAGGTGGAGTATCGCGTGCACGGGAAATTCGCAATTTGCGCCGCTGCCTGGCACTCGTCCGCTCCCGTCAGCGGATTGCCATCGGTCAAATACGAGATCGGCTGGCGGGCAAACTGTGCGTCATAAGAAATGCGGTCTAGATCCATGCCCACTTTGAAATCATGAGTTCCCAACCAATGACGTGATGGAAGATACAAATTCGACAGCGCCTGCCATCGCCGCGCATGCGTTCCGGCGTCGAGATAGTAGCTGCCGCCCGCTGTATCCGTGTTGACGTAATAAGGCAGCGTTCCATACGGAGTCGTCTGCAGGTTGTACTGGTCGAAGCCGAAGCCGGTCTCCAGCAGTTCTCCCCCACTGAAGTAGTGCTGATCCTTCACGCTGGCAAAGTAAGCAGCCTCGACATCCTTGGGGCTCGACTGCTGCGGGTTCTGCGGCGACAGAAACGCATACTGATCGTGCAGATGATTCACCAGGAAGCTGGTCGTCAGGATGTCCCGCCGCGTGACGTTGGTCTGCACTTTGAACAATTCACCCAGGCGCAACACGTGATCGTTATCCTGGTGCACCGGCAGTTCGGTGTAAACCACGTTGTCATATTCCCCTTCGAAGGCGCTGTAGAACCATATCTTTCCCTTCCGCAGCGGCCCGGAGAATGTAAATCGCGGCAGAAACTGGTCGAACCTCCATCCATGTTTGTCCTGGACCGAAGGAATAAAGTTCGTCGCGAAAAAACGGAAGTGGTCGTCGCCGATCCCGGTATTCAGGTTCAACACACCGCCCGATCCTTTGCCGTCCTCGGCCGGCTCGCGCCCCGGTTCGATCTGAATCGATCGGAACGCATCCGTGCTCACCCGTACCAGCAGCTGTCCGTTGGCCGGCTGCGTCACATTGAACCCATCGAGCAGCGTCTGAGTCTGATACGTCTGCGCCCCGGCCACATGCGGCTGCCCATTCTGGTCCTCGACCACCCCGGGGATGAAGTTCAGCGCGTTGCGGTAGTCGTGCGTCGCCGGATATACCATGTCGATCACGTCGAGCCCGCTCAGCGTCTCTTTCGAGGCGACCTGTGCGGGATCGATCGCCGGCGGCGATTCCTTCACATTCACCACCTCCCGCAGTTCCTGCTGGTGAAAGATCGTCACCTCGATTGACGAACTCTGGGCGATGGCAACGCCCGTCTCGTCCGCTTCGTAATAGCCCTCTTTTTCCACCCGCACGTGATACGTTCCCGAGGCCAGTGCAGGAAACTGGCAGCGCCCGTTGAAGTCGGTTTGGCATGACACTGCCGGCCCAGTCGCGGATTGCAGCACCACTCGCGCCGCCGCTACCACGACTCCGTTTTCGTCCATCACGACAATAGTGGAGACCGGCGCAGTCTGCGCCGCGGCTACGGACATCAGCACGATGGTGAGGAACAGAGCACGCACAGGGAACGCACAGCTATTCTACGGTGGGATGCAGCCCTACCTTTCCGTGTTGGAATGGTTGTATGGGAATCCTCGAAATCAGATCCGCTTCGCCTTGGCGCTGCTGTTCTACGCTCTGGTCGCCAGATATTGGCAGACTCGCCGGATCGTGTCCCGCTGGCTCTCGTTCATGGTCAGAAATTCGAATCCGTATCGCAGCCCCTGCCGGTAACGCACGATCGCCCGCACTTTCATCGGGTAGGGCGTCAGCGGCAACGGAATCTCCAAAGTCACGATCTCGCCGGTTTCCAGGCTCCCGGTGAGCGTGGCTCCAATACCATCCTGGCCGAGTTCTGTCGAACGCCCCCAGCAGGTCCGAAACTCTCCATCCTGAAACATGCGGACTTGCAAGCGCACGTCGATGGCGAAGCGGGGAAAGCGGCGGGTGTATGTCGATTTTCCCGGTGCCGGCTTCTCGGCCGGATTGGCGGCATCGTTACCGGCGGCGGCCGCTCGCGCTTTTTTCTCGGTACTCATGCCCTCTCAACGCTCCGCCGTGCGGCGGCTAGTTGCCATGCAACAGGTATCCCGGCTCCAGAGGAAGCTTCCCCGCCAGTTTCATCACAGCCACGCTGCTGTTGATGGCGTAAACGTCCACCACGCCCACCGCTCCCGGAATCGACGCCACCTTATTCACCAGGTCCTCATCGGACTCGGCCACCACAATCGCGGGATGATTGGTGCGCCCGTGATTCGCGCTGACAATCAGCTCCTTCACTTGCCCCTCGGGAAGTTCATACACCTTTTCCAGCAGGACCTTCATCTCCGGGCTCGCGGGGGCCCGCATGATGAATACCACCGGCTTGCCGTCAGGCCACCGGGACGTCTCCGCCTTGCAGATCTTGACCAGTTCGGGCAATGTGATTGCGGAAACCGTGTTCGCTTTGTTCGAGACCAGGGCGAGATCCCGGGCAGCCGCCAGCGAAGCGCTCGCGAACAGAAGTCCCGCAATGATCAGCACCCGGCGATAGAACACACTCCCCCCACGGCAAAGCACGACCTGCTGAGGCTGATTCTCGTGCAATTCTCCGATTGGCTCAACGGCCACATAGGCCATGTACCTCTGGAGCCAATAACGACTTAGTCGGTCAATCGCGGCATTCCTTCGGAAAGCTCCGGTCTTTCCGCACTTTTTGCGATGGTTTCGACCTTCCAAAGCCTCCGAACTGCGGAACTCTTCTGGACCTTTCGTCGTATCCTGAAGTGTGGTTGCAGGAGGACCAAATGTTCTGCAATCGATGCGGAACCCAGATGCAGCCCGATGCGCAAGTCTGCTCGAATTGCGGCCGCCGCATCGGCGATCCGACCAGTGCCATCGCTCAATCCCGGCTCGAACGCCACCTCCACATTCTGGCCATTTTCTGGATCGCCGTCAGCGGCTTGTTTCTGATTCCCGCGGTGGCGATGCTCGTGTTTGCCGGCGGCATTCACCTCGTCGTGCATGGAAGCGAACCCCTGCAGGGCCTCTTTCCCTTGTTCCTGGATTTCGCCGGCGCCAGCTTTCTCTTGATCGCCGCCGGCGGCATCTGCGTCGGCCTCGGGCTGATGCAGCGCCGTTCCTGGGCTCGGATCGCCGCCATCATTCTCGGTGTTCTCGCTCTCTTCCATCCTCCGTTCGGAACCGCTCTCGGCATCTACACGTTGTGGGTTTTACTCGCCGATGAGCATGGGGACGAATACCGCTACCTGTCGCAAGCGAACTCATAGCTGGGGCTGTCCCATCCTTGTCGTTTTCTTTGACAGGGTGGAAATCGTCCCGCGTGTCATTCCGAGCAAGCCGCATCCGCGGGTGAGCCATCGGCTCTTCCAACCCCCTCCGGCTTCCCACAGTTCTTCACAGGATTTTCGACTTTCGCACAGTCCATCAACAGCTTGTCTGCGCTTTCCCGTTGCCCATGCTGTCTCTCCCTGCCACACTCGAAGCTCTCAACCCGGGAATCCGTGCCGCTTCTTCCCCGCCCGATGTGGAAAACGCGGCGCAAACGCCACCTCAACCCCGCATCTAGCCCGTCATTGCTAGGGATACAACCTATAGTGTTTCCCTCTTGACAGGCACAATCGGCGGGAGTAACTTTGCAATCCCATGCAAGAAATTTCGCCTCACGGGAATGGGGCGAAAAGCAGCAAAGAGCACCGGCGGTCCGGCGCCAGGCAGAGGTGACTTGGCTTCGTATCGCGAACGATGAAATGGGCGCCTCAGCTTCCGATCCGTAAGCTTGGCGCCTGCAACCTTAACCCGGACGGAAGCGGAACCTTCGGATTCTCCGGAAGCGGAACGCCGAGCCACTCAGTGTTCCCTGACGCCGGAAGTCCGGGGATCAAAGGACGTGCGGTGGCCGTTCCCCGACCCTCCCCCCGGGGCGCGACAACAAGCGATATCGCTTAGCGATTTTCCATCCTGCCTGCCGGCAGGACAAGGGGATGTTGTCATCCTTGGTCAGCTCGATCGGCGATGGATTGGCAGAGACCTCCGGCAGCGCAGGATTGCACTAGAGATTCAGGAGCCCTGAGATGGAAGGTATCAGCCGCCTCGTCGCCGAATCGCTGGCCCGCCACGGTTTCGATCGTCCTCTGGACTATCGCCGCCTGCACTGGTCCCGCTGGTTCCGCTGCGAATCCCCGCACAGCCTCTTGCTCGTTCCCAGCAAGCCCGGCGTTTTCGCCTTGGCCGAAGAAATCATGGACCTCGGGTCTGGTCCTGCAATGGCTTCCGAAAATAGCCTGGCGTTTCCACGCCGGGACGACCCACGAAGCCAGGAAGCTCATCGCGGACCGGCGCCTGAAACGGACTCGATTCGGGCCTCCGACTCGCCAGTCCCGCCCTCCCGGCGCATGCTCGCCGTGGCCCAGTTCTTCGAGGACGATGACATGGCTTTTGTCCTCGACCGCATGTTGACGCGCCAGAACTTCATGCGCGACCGCCTTGCCTCTGGACATTACTTCGTCCGCTTCGTCGTGATCGAGGATGCGGCTCAGCGCCGCTCCATCTGCAACGCCCTGAATCAATGGATCGCCAGTTCCGCCGAGAAGGCCAGCGCGATCGGCACCCATTTTGCTACTTCGCTGGAACTCACGCCGGCCACCGAGTATGTGCCCGCGAACGACGCGCAGGGGAGTCTTTTCGATGGCGCGACGCCGGCGCAGCCCGCGACCGGCGCCGGTGCCGGAGCGCCCGTGGCCATTGCCGCCGCCCATCTGGATTCCGGCGCCGCTGCCAATACTCACTGTCCTTCGCCACTCCCCTCCGGCTTTTGAGCCCGGGGGTTCACGTTCTCTGGCGGCGCGCGCTTTCAGCCGTGCAGCACGGGAATGGCATTAACGGCGGCTTTGGCCGCTGAGTTCATTTGCCAGATACCAGGGAAGTTAAGGATTACGGGAGAATTTCGAATGCCTGAAAGAACGCCCACGCCGGACCCGCTGCCATGGCAAATGGATGTTGTCGGTGAGCAAAAAGAGGCTCTTGCCATGGCGCAGCAAGAAAGCAGTATCGCGGAATGCGCCGCCCAGCTTTTTGACTGCACCATCATTACGACTAAAAAACTGGCTGACCGCTTTCCCGTCGGCTACCTGGTCCGTACGAATTTCTCCTGCCACGCATTCTGGATATGGGGTGCCGACAGGCCCATGAATCTCACCGATGTCGAGAACCATTTCATGGCGCAAATGGTCGACAATCTCGTCATCGGCTCATCTTAAAGATCCGAGTTCGCTCTCGATTCGCCTCGTCCCTCTCCGGTGCGAATCCACTGTAAGACACATAGAATCTAATATATGGAGACCCTGATGCCCGAAACAAAGACCGCAACGACCGCCGCCTCGTCCTCCCCCGTGAGCCCCGCTGCGACGTCCGAAAAAACGTCCGCGAAGAAGCATGCCCCCGGCCTCGCGTTCCGCCGCCTCTTCACCAAGGCTGGCGTGTCTCCCTACGACGAGGTCGAATGGGAACTCCGCACCGCCCAGATCACCGATGCCCACGGTAATGTGATCTTCGAGCAGAAAGATGTCGAGGTCCCCAAGGACTGGTCGATGACCGCGACCAATATCGTCGCCTCTAAATATCTTCATGGCCGCATGAACACGTCCGAGCGCGAAACCGGCGTCCGCCACCTTGTCGCCCGCGTCGCCGAAACCATTCGCGACTGGGGATTGGCCCAAGGCTACTTCCGCACTCCCGAAGACGGCGCCACCTTCCACGACGAACTCGTCCATATTCTCGTCCGCCAGTACGCCGCCTTCAACTCGCCCGTCTGGTTCAACGTGGGCTGCGATCGCATCGAGCCCAATTCCGATGGCCAGAACTGGCACTGGAATCCGCAAACCCAGCAGGTCGAATTCGGCGTCACTGGATATCGCAAGCCCCAGTGCTCCGCCTGCTTCATCAACTCGGTCAAAGATTCGCTCGACTCCATCCTGACCCTCGCTAAAACCGAAGGCATGCTCTTCAAGTGGGGATCGGGCACCGGTACGAATCTTTCTCCCCTGCGTGGATCCTCCGAGACTCTCTCCGGCGGCGGCACCGCCAGCGGCCCGCTCAGCTTCATGAAAGGATTCGATGCCTTTGCCGGCGTCATCAAGTCCGGCGGCAAGACCCGTCGCGCCGCCAAGATGGTCATCCTCAACGTCGACCACCCCGACATCGTGGATTTCATCGAGTGCAAGATGAAGGAGGAAGCCAAGGCTCACGCGCTCGTCGCTCAGGGATACGACGGCTCCCATCCCGACTCTGACGCCTACTCATCCATCTTCTTCCAGAACGCCAACAATTCCGTCCGCGTCACCGACGACTTCATGTACTCCGTCATTCGCGACACCGACTTTTCCACCCGTTCGGTCCGCGATAGCGGCGTAATCAAAACCTACAAAGCCAAGGAATTGCTGCACAAAATCTCCGAAGCGACCTGGCACTGCGGCGATCCCGGCATGCAGTACGACACCACCGTCAATCGCTGGCACACGTCGAAGAACACCGCTCGCATCAACGCTTCGAATCCTTGCAGCGAGTACATGTTCCTCGACGACTCCGCCTGCAACCTCGCGAGTCTAAACCTGCTGAAGTTCGCGCCCAACGGCACGTTCGATGTCGAGGCCTATCGCCACGCCGTCGACATCCTCATTACCGCGCAGGAGATCATCGTCGACAACGCCGGATATCCCACGCAGGCGATCATGTCCAATTCGCACGACTATCGCCCGCTCGGCCTCGGCTACGCCAATCTCGGCGCGCTCCTGATGGCCGCCGGGCTTCCTTACGACTCCGATGCCGGCCGCGACTACGCCGCTTGCGTCACCGCCATCATGTGCGGCGAAGCTTATCTGCAGTCTTCGCGCATCGCCGAACTCTGCCCGCCGCTCGCGCCCGCCACCGAAGCCACCCGGAAGGGCCTGTCTGAAACCAACCTGGGAGCGAACCTCATGCCCGGCGGGGCCTGCCCCGGCTGGTACATCAACCGCGAGCCCTTCCTCGATGTCATCCGCATGCACCGCGCCTCGGTCAACGGCATCAACAAAGGGAACGTCCCGACGAATCTCTACGAAGCCTCCAAGGCCTGCTGGGACGAAGCTCTCTCCCACGGCGAGAAATTCGGCTACCGCAACTCGCAGGTCACCGTCCTCGCTCCCACCGGCACCATCGGCTTCATGATGGACTGCGATACCACCGGCATCGAGCCGGATCTGGCGCTGGTCAAATACAAGAAACTGGTCGGCGGAGGCATGATCAAGATCGTCAACAACACCGTGCCCACCGCACTGTTCAAGCTCGGATACACGCACGAGCAGACCGACGCCATCGTCAGCTACATCGACGCGACGGGCACCATCGAGGGCGCGCCGCACGTCAAAGACGACCACCTCGCCGTCTTCGATTGCTCGTTCAAGCCGGCCAAAGGCACGCGCTCCATCCACTACATGGGACATCTGCGCATGATGGCCGCGGCACAGCCCTTCATCTCCGGGGCCATCTCGAAGACTGTCAATCTGCCCGAGAACGCCACCATCGAAGACATCAGCGACTCCTACATTCAGGCCTGGAAGCTCGGGCTGAAAGCTGTCGCCATCTATCGCGACGGATGCAAGAAGGCGCAGCCGCTCTCCGCCGCGGGAACGAAGACCGCAGAATCGGGTCGTGTGGGAACGGGCGCCTCTCCCGTCCCGGTGGAAGAGGAAGACCTCAACGCTCCGCCGCGCGCCGTCCGCCACAAGCTGCAGGAAGAGCGCATGTCGGTCACGCACAAGTTCAAGGTCGGAGATCACGAAGGCTACATCACCGTCGGCCTTTATCCTAACGGCGATCCGGGCGAGCTTTTCGTCAAGATGGCCAAGGAAGGCTCGACCGTCTCCGGCCTGATGGACAGCTTCGCGCTGGCCGTCTCGCTGGCGCTGCAGTATGGCGTTCCGCTGAAAACGTTCTGCGAGAAATTCGCGCATACCCGCTTCGAGCCCAGCGGATGGAGCGGCAATCCCGACATCGGCTACGCCAAGTCGATCATGGATTACATCTTCCGCTGGCTGCAGATGCGCTTTTTGACTGGCCAGCAGCAGATGCTGTTCGAGAATCTGCGGCCGCGGACCTCGAGCGCAGGTCACCCGGAAAGCGGGGCGGAAGTGAACGGCACGGCCTCGGTTGTGGCGCCGAAGGCCGAGGGCCGCGGTCCGGGGTCGTCGGTGCACGCCGCCGACGCGCTCTCGAACATCGTCGACCTGGGCGACGCCCCAACCTGCAGCTTCTGCGGCAGCATCATGACGCGGAACGGCAGCTGCTACCGCTGCATGAGCTGCGGCAGCACCAGCGGGTGTTCATAGCTCCACGGTGGCTCGGGCAGCGTTGGGTGGGTGTTGCCCATTTGAAGATACAAGGCACCCTCGATCTGCGGAGACCAAAAGCAGAATCTCTAACGCTGACGTCTCCGTGGAAGAGCGCGCCCTTCGGGGCGTCCGCCTCCGAGGCTGACATTTCCGTGGAAGAGCGCGCCCTTCGGGGCGTCCACCTCCGAGGCTGACATCTCCGTGGAAGAGCGGCCCTTCAGGGCGTCCACCTCCGACGCTGACATTTCCGTGGAAGAGCGCGCCCTTCAGGGCCGCGTCCACGGCCAGAAGTGATGCCCTTTAGGGCCGGTCGCTTTGTTGCCACCCCAGGGGCTAAAGCCCTGATCGTAAAGGGACGCAACGCGGCGCTAAAGCGCCGCTCTTCCACGTCTGTGCAGGCTCTTGTTACGGGAAGGGCAGACGTTCCTGCGAAGGGTTCCTCATTTCCCTCTAGCCTCGGCGCGACTATGGCGCTGACATCTCCGTGGAAGAGCGGCCCTTCAGGGCCGCGTTAGCGCCAAAACAATCGGGCCTTTAGGCCCGGTGTCCCGTTTTGGAATTCTCCACAGCTCGAATGTGACATCTCTCACCGACAACGCGTTCCGATCTCCATCAGGATCGCGTAATGGATTCCAAGCGGGTCTTCTTCATCACAACCATAACCGCGCAACGGATGCCGATTTTTCGCCGTGATTCAACCGCACGTCTTCTGATCGACACCCTTGCGCACTATCGCGACCAAGGGAGATATCTCCTGCATGAATTCGTGATTATGCCCGACCATCTCCATGCCTTGCTGACGCCTGGCGAGGCAGTGTCTGTGGAGCGAGCCATGCAATTTATCAAGGGTGGATTTTCGTTTCGGCTGAAGCAGCGCGGTCGCGTGTGGCAAGCGAGTTTCACAAATCATCGCGTGAGAGATTTAGAAGATTATGAACGCCATCGGGAATACATCCGAATGAATCCAGTGCGAGCACGGTTGGCTGCGCGGCCCGACCAATATCCGTATTCGTCGGCGGCGGACAATTTGCGAATCGATCCCGTTCCACCAGGGCTAAATCTCCGTTCCCTTGAAGCGAACTCGGGCCTGAAGGCCCGCTCTTCCACGGTGGTACAAACAACAGTCGCGGACTCGCCCTCAGAGTTTTCCACAACTGAATGGTGACATCTGACCTTGCCTTCCACACACGAAACATCCGATCATTGCGAAGCCGAAAGGTGGCGAATCACCCGGACTCGCCAGAATGGCGAGCTAAGTTCTTTTAAATTAAGATTTTGCCTGTAACTCCCGATTCTGCAAGATTTTAGCGGGAGAAAAAGAGATCACTCTCTGTAAGTTGTTCCCCATCTTTGACTTACGGAGCGAGGAGTCAAAAATGGGGGGGAGGGGAGTACCCCGGCAGCTCCTCGCAACGGACCGCTGCGAGGCCATCGATAAGCTGCCCGCCCCCACCCCTCCGTCGCTTCCCGCCTTCCTCCCAAGCACCCACGCAAAAATCAGGCTTCGGGATGGCTTAGGGCGATGGCGCGCTGGAGCTTTCGAACGTTTTCCTCCAGCACCTGCGCGCGCTCGTACTCGCGCCCCGGAGCCTTGCCCAGCGAAACGCGGAGGTTGCGATAGAGCATCGGGCTGGCGACAGGGCTGCTGAGACCGACGTGAATCTCGCTGACGCCGGTGCCGGCGAGGATCGTCGAGATGTCGTGATGTCCGATGCCCCCGCCCGCCATCACGGTGAGGCGTCCGCGCGAGGCCTGAACCAGTCGGGCGATCATCTCCATGCCCTGCGCGCATCTCTGCTCGCCGCCGGAGGTAAGAAGGCGGTCCGCGCCGGTCGCGCAGACGTCTTCGAGGGCCACCAGGAGATCGGCTGCCATATCGAAGGCGCGGTGGAACGTCACTGAGAGCGGCCGCGCCAGTTTGATTAAGTCGCGGGTCCGTTCGACATCGACCTGGCCGGCCTCGTCGAGAATGCCAAGCACGACGCCATCGGCGCCCGCACTTCTGGCAGCCGCAATATCGCGCCGCATGACGTCGAATTCCTCTTCGGAGTAATAGAAATCGCCGGCGCGGGGCCGGATGATCGCGTGCAGTCCGATCGAAGTTCTGGCGCGGACGGCTTCGATCACTCCGACGCTGGGAGTAACGCCGCCCTCGAGCAAGTCACTGCATAGTTCGACCCGGGCTGCCCCACCCCGCTCTGCGGCCATAGCGGAAGCAACCGAGTCGACGCAGACTTCGATGAGCACCTGATCTGTCATGATCCGGCTTACACAGTTTCGACGCTTGCAGATCTACGAGCATGCTCTGAACCTGGGGTTCGAGCGTTCCGGGCCGCCTGATCGGCCCGGACCATCAAAAAGAATACACGGCACTCAACTGAATCGTGTGTGCTTTCCAGAGATTGTCGTGCGCCCACTGGGAGGGCGTGACCGTGTCGGAGGAACCCTGGAGCGGCACCAGCGATCCAAAAGTGAGGTCGGTCACTCCGCCGTCGGGAAACCATGCTCCCTGATGCCAGTTTGAGCCGGCGTTGAACATTTCAAACCGCACCTGCAGATGCTGCCGTTCGGTGACGGCAAACACTTTGGCAAAACTCAGATCGAGGTCCGCAAAATAAGGTCCACGCAGCTCGCCTTTCGGTTCGTTGCCGTAGGTTCCCTGGGGAGCAAGCGAGAACACGCCGGTGTTGAACCATTGGGTATAGCTGCGGGTGAATCCGCTGTTTGCGTCGCCCGACTGATTGGGACGATACCGGCTGCCGAACACGAGTCCCATCTCGTCGAATCCGCAGACCGTGCAGCCGTAGGCGGTAAAGGTACGGCCGGAAGTGATGGTGTAAATGCCGCTGGCTTTCCAACCGCCGAGAATCCAGTCCGCCGGACCGAGCGACCAGCGCTTGCCTTTGCCAACCGGCAGCTCCCAGCTGCCGTTGGCGGTGAGGCGATTGGGCTGATTGAAACTGGATGGTCCGTAGTCGGCCGCCGGATTGTGAGGATCCTGCACGAAAGCACTGGCGCCCGAGACATTCAGGCCGGATAGATCGTCCAGCGACTTCGACCACGTGTAGGCGATGTTGTAAGTGAGGCCGTGGCTGTAACGCTGCCGCAGTTGAATCTGCAACGAGTTGTAATTCGAGCTGAGGACGTTAGCGTTGGCGTACATCATCGACGGAACGCCGGGATATGGGACCCGCGTATCGATGGGCTGGAAGCTGGCATCGGTGGCGCAGGCAGCATTGCCTCCGGTCGCCTGGGATGCATCGAACAGGTAATTGCAGGGATCGTTGGTCGCGGTCGGCGGTACGGCTGCGTTGAAGGGCAGATAGGTCGACATTCGCAGTCCATGCGAGCCAACGTAGCCGACGTCAAGCAGCATCGTGGGCGTGACCGCGTATTGCGTGTCGAGCGTCCACTGCTGGTTGTATGGGTTGTGGTTCCCCGGCCAGTTGATCTGATTCAGGATGTAGTTGGTGTTAATGAAGTCGTTGCTATCCCAGGACGGAAGGGTGAAGACGCCCAGCCCCTGAACGGGAGCGTACCAGAGCTGGTCGAGGCGCGGACCAAGAGACTGCGTCTCGTTGCCGACTTCGGTGTTCGTGGGATAGCTGGCGGGCAACGTCGTCTGCAAACTGTTGGAGTCGTAGTTCTGCACCTGGTCGTAGTAGCGCATGTAGGTGTCGTAGAAGATACCGTATCCGGCGCGGACAACGAAGCGGTCGGTGTCAAACGGACGCCAGGAAAAGCCGATGCGCGGGGCAAAATCCTTCTTGTCTTGCGCCACCAACGAATTCTGGATACAGCAGTTCAGGAAGGCAGGATTGACGGTAGCCGGCGGCGTTTGCGACTCGGCCAACTGGTCAATGCTCTGCACAAAGCTCTTGCTCACCCAGTCGATGCTGCCGCCGTTGGCGGGATCGAATCCCCATCCGCTGTTGTCGATGCTGTGGAACGCGGGCGGCAGTTCATAGCGCAACCCGAGATTGACGGTAAGCCGAGGGGTGACGCGGATATCGTCTTGCACGAAAAGGTTCAGGTTCGTGCCCACGGTGTGCAGATAGTCGACTCCGAGCGGAAACGGGCCTGAGAGTCCGCTGGGATCGCTGAGCAGAAGGTCGGCGAAGGAATTTCCGAAGCCGTTGCCGAAAGATCCCAGGTTGCATCCGGTATCGCCGCGGTTGCAGTTCGCCGTGTACTCACCGTTGAAGCCGATGTTGCCGGTTCCCAGGTAATTGTCTTCTTCAAACTCACGCAAGCGGCGGATATCAGCGCCGACGGTGATCGAATGTTTACCGCGAATCAGCTTCAGATTGTCCACCAGTTGATAGGTGCCGCTCTTGGTATTGGTTCCGTTGTTGCCGTTGCCCATGTTGGCGTAGTTCTGGCTAAACGACAGGTTGGGAATACCAAAAAGCGCCGCCGTCGTGGGCGCATTGGCGAAGCCGAGATTGGCTTGCAGGTTCGGCCCGAAGGCGGTCTCCGAGTTGGTGGCAAAGAACAAGTGGTTGTACCCGAGCCGGAGCGTGTTGATCGTGGTCGAGTTGATCGTGTGCTGCCAGTTCAAGGCGAAGAGCTGCGCCCTCGTGGTGTTCCTTGATCCGGTATAAGGCACCATGCTGGGGTGAGGTTCGTCGTCGGTGCGAACATTTCCCGTGAAATAGAGAGTGTCGACGCTGCTGAGATTCTCATCGACACGGAAGGTCTCATCGTTGGTAGTGATGGAGTTGTGCAGCGGGATCAGATAGTTGGCGCAAGGCAGCGTGCAGTCGATGTTGGGCATGGGATAGAGGTTCATCAGCTTCTGTCCCATAGCATTGATCTCCCCGGAGGGAATCTGGTTCGGCTGGGCGCCGCTGCCCATGAACTGCGTGCGCGTGGTGGCGTCGCAGTTCGGACTGCAGACTGTGGTCGTCGGGTCGTACAGAGGATACGGCCAATCGGAGAAATCACCGGTGCGTTCCTGGGCGGTGGGAACCTGAATGCCAGTGGTAACCGGCTGCCAGTGACGCCGTCCGCCATCATAAGCGAAGAACCAGAAAGTCCGGTCATGCCCGTTGTAGAGTCCCGGAATGCGGACAGGACCGCCAATCGTCCCGCCAAACTGATTCTGCTTGAATGGAGCTACCGTGGGGACCGGCGCTCCTTCATACAGATATTCCTCCTCTTCGAGCGGACTTCTGGGGATGAACATGTCGTTCTGCAGGTAGTCGTACGCGGAGCCGTGAAACTGGTTGGTTCCCGACTTGATGGCGACGTTGATCTGGCCCGACCCCTGGCCGTATTCGGCCGAGTAGAGGCCGGTCTGCACTTTGAATTCCTGAATGGCGCCCTCGGAAGGAATGCCGGAAGCGGTGGTGAAGAAGTTGTCTGTATCGGCGACGCCGTCGATCATGAAGCTGACGGATTCCGGCCGTGAACCGTTCAAGCTCACTTCCGTAAAGCTGGTATTCAGTCCGTGGTTGGCCCAGTAAAGCTGGGAGCCGCCCGTCACATTGCCGGCTCCGGCTACAAGGCCGAGCAGGTTGTTGAAGTCGCGTCCGCTGGAGGGAAGCTCTTCGATCGCTTTCTGGTCGAGGATGTTGCCGGTGGTGGTGTTGTCGGTCTGCACCATTTGAGCGTCGGCGGTGATGGTGACGGTTTCTTTGACCTGTCCGACTTCGAGAGTGAAGTTCTGGCGCAAGGTCTGATCGACTTCCAGGATGAGGTTGCCACTGACTTCTGTTTTGAAGCCTTGTCCCTCCGCCTGCACCTGGTAAGTGCCCGGGATCATATTCACGAAGACGTAGTCTCCGGTCCCGTTGGTCGTGAAATGGTTGCTGACGTTGGTATTGACGTTCGTAGCTGTGATCTGAATGCCGGGGAGGGCGCCACCGGTCGGATCCTGGACGTGGCCGAGTATGGTCCCCTGCGAGTTCTGGGCCTGCAGTGACAACGGCATCAGGCAGACCAGAGAGCATAGAGCGCAGCAGACGAGGGTGATAAGAAGACCGTGGCGAGCGGCGGCCGTTTTCATAGACGTCCTCCAAACCAATGCGGGGGAAATATTCCTCAAGGTCCGCGAAGTGGTTCCTAAAGTCGGACGGTAATTAGTCAGAATGTCCACTGTCAAGAAGAAAGTGATCGTTTCCCGATAATTCGATCATTTTACTGTGATCATTTGTTGATTTTGCGCACGATTATGGCGGAATTCGGTAATCGCATCCCAAACCGAGGAGCGGAAACAAAAAAACGCATGGCGCCTGCCCGGGGCAGGCCCATGCGGTGGATGGGGGGAGTAGCTGCAGGATCAGTATTGACTGGACTTACATCCTTTACCGACTTTGGTTAGCGTGTTGTTGCTGGAAGCGATCTGGCAGTTGTAGAACGTACCGCTGGAATCGAACGATGTGTAGCTTTGTGAGCTGGCGGCTGGACTGACGTCACTCGCGGTCACAAAGTTATCGACCGAGTCGAAGTACAGGAGTCGCCGGCCGAAGGAAATCTGTTTTGAGGCGTCGTATCTCTGTGTGGTCGCAACCGTAAAGCCGAACTCCGCGCTGCTGACGGGATAGATGAAGTCCACGGAGATCGGGAAACTGAATTCGTCCTGAGTCGTTTCAGTTCCCTCGCGGTTGGAAACGGTGGTTGTCGATGACAGGTTGTTGTGAACGGAGGTTTTTTGATCGAGCACGGTGAAATTGACGGTGTCGAAATCGATCTTCTGCGTGCTGAAGAAATCCTGCAGCTGCGAGACGGTGGTGGAGACCCTGCCATGAGAGGTGTCGACGTATCCGGCGATCGTGAACTTGCGGTTGGAGGCGACACCGATGGTGCCGGTCACGGTCGAAGTGCCTTGCAGGTTCTCGGTCACGATCGGGCTTGGGGTGGTCAGCGTGTTCCTGGTGACTGCCCCGGTGACCTGGTTCGATCCGTGATCGAGGAAGAGCAGCAGTGAGGCCGTTTCCGAAAAGTAACTGTCGTCGTTGAAGATGCTCAGCGAGACCGTGTGCGGATTGCCGTCGCTGAGCACGCCGGCAAATGGGGTCAGATTGACCCGGTAGGGGACGAAGTCAAGCGTTTGTGCCCCCGGCATCGGCACCCATTGGTCGGGCAGGAATCCGGTGTAGACCCACGGGGAAACCGGGGCAATTCCGGCGGGCTTGCCGTCGATGGTCACTTCCGTCTCGCGGAAATCAGTGTTTCCGCATCCGTAGACCTCGTTGATACTGCTCAGATCGTTCGGAAAGCAGCCGTACCACTGCTCATCGGTCGATTGGCTCTGCGAAACCACATCGAGGTAAACCTGCTCGACGTTGGTGGGAAGAGTAAACGTGGTCGAGAACTGATCCGTCGGCGAGAACAGAAATGCGGGCAGGTTGACGCCGCCGCTGCCATTCGACTGCTCGAGCGGAAGCACGGCGTCGGGCGTCCTCGGTTGATTCTGACTTTTCCAGCCGCGGCCGGCCGGGTAAAACTCCAGATCGGCATTTACCGTGAAGACGCCGTTCAGGAACGTGTTGTAAGGAGACGGACAATCTGTGGTGCAGTTCTGCAGAACCATCGTGCCCTGCTGCGGCATCGTCATCAGGGCTGCGTAGTCGGTCACGTCGCGCTCAACGTGCCAGGTGTTGGTCAGTGTGGCCAGCGGCTCAGGAGTGGTTCCGAAGTAGAGATCGGTGTTGTTGAGATAGAGGCTGGCGGTGCGGTCGAACTGGACTCCGCCGTTCTCGCTGAAATTCACCTCCAACACGACTTTCTGCCAGGGGCCGGAACACTTCGTCGGAGGAGTGAACTGAAAGGTCTGGTCGGTATCGGCGAAGAAGGCAAACTGGTAGTTGGAAAACAGCGGCACGACACAGGGCTTCTCGTTCGGCCGCGGCACCAGAGGATCGGCAGTCACTTCATATTGCGTGCCAATCTGACGATCCGTGCTCTGGGCTACGGAAGGTACGCTCCCGGCGATGAGGCCGAGGATAAGAGTGAATGTCGAAAGTAGTCCGAGGAAGCAGCGATTCCGGGGATTCATGGCAGACTCCTTGGGGGTGTGGAATTTGGCAGAAACCGGGCTTCTCGACCGGGGCCATGGTTATCGCATTTGTGAATGAAGACTGTCAAGGTCAAACTGAGCGAATAACCTCGAATTAATCAAAGTAATGCTCCATATGCAGACTTTTTCACATAGCATGCCTCCCATGTTGCCTTCTTTGTTGTACACTTTGCCTTCCTGAAGGGCGCGATTGCCGGCGGCGAGGTTCCGGCGCCGCGAGTCGTGATGCATTCCCGATGAAAGCACGAAATCGAGCCGACCAGATTTTGCGGGAGCTGCGACAGAAGGGCAGCATCTCGCTCGACGAGTTGATCACTGGTCTGGGCGCATCGGCAGCCAGCGTGCGCCGGGATCTGACCAAGCTGGAACAGAAAGGGATGGTACGCAGGACCCACGGCGGCGTAACGCTGGTGGAACCTCTGCTCTATGAACCCTTTCGTTATGACTCGCTGTTTCAAAACCGGGAGCAGCATCGTCCTGCGGAGAAGCGCCGCATCGGGCTCGCCGCAGCCGAGATGATTCTGGACAATGAAACGGTTGGCTTCACCGCCGGAACCACAACGACCCATGCCGCGCGCAATCTGCGCAATCGGCATAACATTCGCGTCATCACCAACGCCATTAACATCGCCATGGAACTGAGCAATTGCGCGGGCCTGAAGACCTTCGTGACCGGAGGGTTCGTACAGTGGGCGGGTTCGTTCTCGCTGATCGGGCAGGCCGCCATCACTTCCCTGAACGACATTTACATGGATCGCGTCTTCGTAAGTGTGTGCGGCATCGATGTGTCCCGGGGCATCACCGTGATTGAACCGGAAGAGGGCCTGACCTTCCGCACCATGATTCACCAGTCGAAACAAACTGTGATCGTCGCCGATTCCAGCAAGATTGGCATTGTGACGCCTGCGCTCATCTGCCCTATCTCCGAAATCCAGGTTCTGATTACGGACACACGCGCCACCGACAAGGCCATCGCCCCTTTCCTTGAGCGCGGCATCGAAGTCAAAAGAGTGTAAGGCAGCAACGCGGGAGGAGCCGCGTCGAGGATAGAGTTCCGGTGGCAAATCTTCGCGCGCTTCCATCACAGCGTGCCGAGGGGAGTCGCCAAGACTGATTACTATGGGAACCCATCGTAAGAACCCGCGTAATCTCGAGCGTGACTGGGATCATTGCGGAACTGGCTCGGATCGGGTGAAATATCGCCAGCCGAGGCTACGCGATGCGTTCTTGGCAGATCTTCGGAGTGGCTCTGGTCGCGACGTTGATCAGCGTGGGAGCGAGAGCGTCCCCGTTTGTCGTGTTTCCGAGAGCGAGTGAGCTCATCTCGCCGGACGGCCGCTATGTCGTCCGGAACGTTGAACGCGCGGGGCCGGGGTCAGACTTCATCGGGACCTTCCATTCCCTCTGGTTGACCGAGGTTTCCACCGGTCGAACTCGAAAGCTGTGCGACTACTTCGGAGTCGCCGTCGTGGGCTGGTCAAACAATGACATCCTGCTGGTGACGCAGTATTGGCGCAAAGGTTCGCGTGCCCTGGTTTTATCGGCAGCAGGCATGCACGACCCGCTAGTACTGGACGCTCCGGGTCTCTTCCCGCTCGTTCCGGGAAACCTCCGTCCATCGCTAAGGGAGAACGACCATGTCTTCGTCGAGGCCTCCCGGATTGAGGAAGAGACGCTGCACCTGATCGTGTGGGGATATGGGAAACACGATGCGAACGGCTTCCGCTGGCACTGCGATTATGCGCTGCTGCAAGGCACGGTTTCGTGCCAGGAAAAACCCCAGGCGGTTGAGGTGCGCAAGCCATAACGACCCGCCTGCGCTCGCCTGTCAGCAACATCCGCCGCACAGCCGTACCACTCCTCCGAGCCTGACACTCCCGGCACGGGCAGCCTAGTCGATGCAACATTCCGCCCTGGCCACCCGACTAAGCGAGACAGACTTGTTATTCTGGTCGAGCCGCAGTTTTACCGGAGGAACGGATTGGTTCTGAAGCGCGAGACCAGTTGGTACAAGGACGCGACCATTTACCAGGTCCACGTTCGTTCGTTCTCGGATGCGAATGGCGATGGGATCGGCGACTTCCCGGGACTGGCGCAGAAGCTGAGTTATGTGCAGGCTCTTGGGGTCAACGCCATCTGGCTGATGCCATTTTTCCCTTCTCCGTTGCGAGATGACGGTTACGACATTTCAGACTACAGAGCGGTTCATCCTTCGTATGGGACATTGGACGATTTCAAGCGGTTTCTATCGATCGCGCATGAACGCGGCATTCGCGTCATCATCGAGATGGTTCTGAACCATACATCGGACCAGCACCCATGGTTTCAGGAGTCGCGCAGTTCGCAGAACAATCCGAAACGCGACTGGTATGTGTGGAGCGATACCGATTCAAAGTACCGGGGCACGCGGATCATCTTTCTGGATACTGAGATGTCCAACTGGGCCTGGGATCCGATTTCCAAGTCGTATTACTGGCACCGCTTCTTCAGTCACCAGCCGGACCTCAACTACGACAATCCGGCAGTCCGGGAAGAGATGTGGAACGTGATGAAGTTCTGGCTCGAGCTCGGAATCGACGGATTCCGGCTGGATGCGGTTCCCTATCTGATCGAGCGCGAGGGAACGTCGTGCGAGAACCTTCCCGAGACGCACGCCATCATTCGAGATCTGCGGAAGCGAGTCGACGAACAATTCCCCGGTGTCATGCTGCTGGCGGAGGCAAACCAATGGCCGGCTGATCTGCGTCCCTATTTTGGCGAGGGCGACGAATTTCACATGGCCTTTCATTTTCCGCTGATGCCCCGCATGTTCATGGGGCTCCGCCTGGAAGACCGCAAGCCCATCACGGAAATCCTGCAGCAGACGCCGCAGATTCCCGGCTCGTGCCAGTGGTGCCTGTTTCTGCGCAATCACGACGAATTGACGCTGGAGATGGTCACCGACGTCGAGCGCGATTACATGTACGACATCTACGCTCGCGACAAAGGGATGCGCCTGAACCTCGGGATCCGGCGGCGGTTGGCGCCCTTGCTCGATAACGATCGCCGGCGCATCGAACTGATGAACGGGATGCTGATGTCGTTGCCCGGCACTCCCATCCTCTACTACGGCGACGAGATCGGCATGGGCGACAACATTTATCTGGGAGACCGGAATGGCGTACGGACGCCGATGCAATGGAGCGGCGGCTGGAACGGAGGCTTCTCCACCGCCGACCCGGAGAGCCTATACTCTCCGCCGATCCTGAATCCGGTCTACGGATACCAGGCCGTGAACGTGTCGTCGCAGGAGCGCACGCCGCACTCGTTGCTCTCGTGGATGAAGCACATCATCGAAGTGCGACGATCGAGCACGGTATTTGGATCCGGATCGATCGAGTTCCTTTATCCTGCCAATCACCGAATTCTGGCCTATGTCCGGCAGTTCGGCAAAGAAACAGTTCTTGTGGTGAACAATCTGTCCAGCGCCGCGCAAGCCGTCGAATTGGACCTGCGACGCTACAAGGGCAACATTCTGATCGAAATGTTCGGCCGGAATGTGTTCCCGCGTATTGGCGATGCTCCTTATCTGTTGACCATGGGCCCATATCAGTTTTTCTGGTTTCGGCTGCGGCGCATCTGATCCGCACAGACCGCGAGCCGGCTGAACCAGATCAGACCAATGTGGAGAGGAAGTTGGCGGAAGAAACCCTTTTAACCGATGATTGCGTACGCCAGCTCATCAATGTGGGCGAGGTCGACATTCTCATCGGCCTGCCAACGCACAACAACTCCCGGACTATTCAGACCGTCATCCGAGCCATTCAGACCGGCATTCTCAAGTGTTTCCCGCGCGAGCGGGCTGCGATCTTCAACGTCGATGGCGGGTCGCAGGACGGCACACCCGAACTGGTCACAAGCTCGTCCATCGACGACGTCTGGCGCGCGTCGAAAGTCTTCGCCTTGCGCACTCTGCACGCAATCAGCACAACGTACGGCCGCGCACCGGAACCCTGCACGGCGCTAAGGACGATCCTGGCAGCAGCGGACCTGTTGCAAGCAAAAACCTGCGTGGTGATCTCTCCGGATTCGACGGCCATTGAGCCCGATTGGGTGCAACGGCTCGTCCGGCCTGTCTATGACGATAAGTTTGATCTCGTTTGCCCGATTTACCGGCGCCACAAATTTGAAGGCGCCCTGATGCAGAACCTGCTGTATCCGATGACTCGATCCATCTACGGCAGCCGGGTGAGAGAGCCCTACGCCTCGGAATTCGCGCTCTCGGGCCGGCTCGCTGCCGATTTCCTCGCCAATGACGTCTGGAATCAGGAGTGGGGCAAGATGGGAATCGAACTCGCGCTCACCATCACCGCCCTTGCCGGTAAATACCGCGTGTGCCAGTCCTACCTGGGCATCAAGGCGCAATCGGGCAGAGCGGCAAACGACCTGGTCGCGGTCATGCGCCGCACAGCGGGGGCGCTGTTTGGATCGCTGGATGGAAACTACGCCTTCTGGAGTGGGATTTCAGGGTCGGAGCCGGTTCCGACGCTGGGCACGCAACCCGAGGCGCTGGTCAAACTGGTGCGGGTGAACCGGAAGCGCCTTCGGGAGATGTTTGCCACCGGCGTCGCCCACCTGGAACCGGTTCTGCGCTCTATCGTCTCGCCGGAAACACTCACCGCGCTCCAGAGAATCGCCACGCTGGGGATCAACGAATTCGATTACCCGGCAGAGGTCTGGAGTAAGACGGTCTACGAATTTGCGGCTGCGTATCACAAATCGGTGATCAATCGCGATCACATCATCCAGGCCCTGGTGCCTCTCTACCGCGGAAGAAGTCTGACTTTCGTGCTGGAGAATCGGGATGACTCCGGGGAGAAGGTTGAAAAACGAGAAGAGTCTTTGTGCGGCGAGTTCGAACGATTGAAGCCGTACCTGCTCGGAATCTGGCCAGACAGAAAGTGAGATGCCTATGCGGGAAATCGTCGTTACCGAACTGATGCAGGCCCTGCAGCAGATGGGCCGGGACTTTGCCCATTACCTGCCCCGGCTGATTGTGATGCTGATCATCGCTCTGGTGGGATGGATCATTGCTTATGTCTTGAAGGTGGTGGTGCGCAGCGCATTGCGCCTGACCAAGTTCTCCAAACTGTCGGAAAATGCGGGCGCGGCCCAGTTGCTGCACCGCGCTGACTTGCCTTCCTCGACCGAACTGGTAAGCCGGTTTGTGTTCTGGGTCGCATGGGTCGGTTTTATGCTGGCGGGCGTGAGCGTATTGGGGATTGCGGGCCTGGAGGAGTCGGTCTCGCGATTTTTTCTCTTTCTGCCCCGTCTCTTCGTCGCGCTCGTGATTCTCTTCTTCGGATTCCTGGCAGCCAGCTTCTTTTCCCGGGCAGCTCTGTTGGCGGCGGTAAACGCGAATTTCCGTTCATCGCGGCTGCTTAGCATTTCGATTCGCGTCATCATCAGCATGTTCGCGCTTTCCATGGTCTTCGAGGTGCTGGGAGTGGCCGAGCAGACCATGCTCATCGCTTTCGGAATCGCTTTCGGAGCCATTATGCTGAGTCTCGCAATCGCATTTGGCATTGGCGGCAAAGACCTGGCACGCCAGTTTCTGGAGAAAAAACTGGCGGGAAAAAAGGAAGAAAAAGAGGACGAATTGTCTCCGTTGTAGTCTCCGCGAACCGCTCATGCAAAACCGCTCAATCCTGTCCTTCCAGGTTCTGGGCGACCCTGGGATACAGGCGTGAAACAGCACTGTTTTGATGGCGAGCGGGCCTGGAGTGATCTCCATCACTGGCCTCTGTGACTTTGATCATCGTTCCAACCGGCGAAAGCACGGTATCGAAGAACACTGAGCCTGGGGTGACCGGATGGTCCCCGGGGCAGGAAGGCTTCATGTTCAAGGACATCGAACATCTGGTCCGCTTGGCGGCTGTGATGGCGGTGGCTCTGCTTGCATTTCTGATCCTTCGCGCCGTGATTATCCCGCGCAGCTTTGGTCAGTATGGCCATTACCGCGGAGCGGCCATCGCCGAAATTGCCGCGCATCCGATAGCCTTTGCGGGGCACTCGACCTGTGAAGGCTGCCATACCGACGTCGTAGCCCTGAAAAATCAAGGCAAGCACGTCGTAGTGCCATGCGAAGCCTGCCACGGGGCCCAGGCACGACATGCCGATGACCCCGGTTCGGTCACGCCGGCAAAACTGGATACATCGGTCCTTTGCGCCCGCTGCCACGAGGCGAACAGCGCCAAGCCGAAAGACTTTCCCCAAGTCGAAGCTTCGTCCCACTCGGGTGGAGTCGCGTGCGATACCTGTCACCAACCGCACAAGCCAAAGATCGAGGAAACGGGGGCCAGCGGACCGGAGGCGAAGAAATAATGGAGATCACACGTCGCCACCTCTTGCTGCTCTTGCCAGCCGCCGCAGTTGGCTGGAAGTATGTTCTGGCGGGAACTCCTGAAGCTTCTCCGAACTACAGGCTCACCGAGCATTGGTGGGCGATGTTGATTGATATTCCCAAGTGCATTGGTTGCGGAAGCTGTGTACGGGCATGCGCTCAGGAAAATGACGTACCGGAAGGCTATTACCGCACCTGGATCGAGCGATATCACGTCGCTGACTGGAAAGTCGAGAGGCCCGACGTGGAGTCGCCCGAAGGCGGCATCCACGGCTTTCCGGCCAACGAAGAAAGCGGCGGCAAGAACTTCTTTGTTCCCAAGCTGTGCAATCACTGCGCCGATTCGCCCTGCACGCAGGTGTGCCCGGTGGGCGCAACCTTTGTAACTCCTGATGGCGTCGTCCTGGTCGACAAGACCTATTGCCTGGGATGCCGGTATTGCGTGCAGGCTTGTCCCTACGGGTGCCGGTTCATCAATCCAAAAACCAACACCGCCGAAAAGTGTACCCTCTGCTACCACCGGATTACCAAGGGCCTAACCACAGCCTGCTGCGAAGTATGCCCCACCGGGGCGCGACAGCTTGCCGATCTGAAAAACCCGGACGACCCGATTCACAGTTTCCTGAAGACTCATAGCGTGCAGGTTCTGAAACCGCACATGGCGACCGGGGCCAAGGTTTTCTATAACGGCATGGACGGTTCCGTGCGATGAGTGCAAAGCGTTAAGGAGGCTCGTGCAAATCCCGGTGCAAGGCTTCATGTATCCGAACGAAGTGGAACTCCAGTGGAGCGTTCTGATCGTTCTCTATCCGTTCATCACGGGACTGGTGGCAGGCGCGTTCATTCTGGCTTCGCTGGAGCGGGTTTTCCGGGTGGACGCGGTGAAGCCGACGTATCGTTTAGCTCTGCTCACAGCGCTCTCGTTTCTGCTCGTCGCTCCCCTGCCTTTGCAGTTACATCTCGGGCACCCGGAACGCTCCTTCGAGATGTACCTGACGCCCCACCGTTCGTCAGCAATGGCCATGTTCGGGTTCGTGTATCTCTGGTACCTCATGGCCGTACTGCTGGTCGAGATTTGGCTCGACTATCGGCGGGAGATTGTCCTGAAGTCGGAGAGTGCGAAGGGACTGGCGCGTTTGTTCTACCGAGTGCTCACCCTGGGATCGAGCAATATCAGCGAACGCTCGTTGCAGATCGACGAGCGGGTCGGATACTTCATTACCCTGATCGGGATCCCTTCCGCCTTCCTGTTGCATGGATATGTGGGTTTCATTTTTGGATCGGTGAAGGCGAACCCGTGGTGGTCATCGCCACTGATGCCCGTGGTCTTCATTTTCTCGGCCATGGTCTCCGGCATTGCGGCAGTCATGCTGCTCTATATGCTCACGACTCGGCTACGAAAACGCACGATTGACATGCGGTGTGTAGACACCATCGCGCAGTATCTGCTCTACACCTTTGTCATCGACTTCAGCCTGGAGATGCTGGACCTGCTACAGCGCATCTATGAGGCGGATGAGTCATTCCGCAGCCTGGATTTCATGGTTCACACGCGGCTGTGGACCTCGCAGGTGATTATTCAAATTCTTCTTGGCACGGTCGCGCCGATTGCGCTGCTGGGCCTGACCCAAATTGTGACGCTGACAGAGACGCTGCGGAAGAGAGTCTACGCAGTGGCGGGGTGCCTGACGGTGTTGGGCATTTTTGCCATGCGCTGGAATGTCGTCATCGGCGGACAACTCTTCTCGAAGAGCTTCCTTGGCTACACCACTTACAAAATGGGATTCGCAACCCGGGAAGGATTGTTGCCGGCGATTGTTCTCATGATCCTGCCCTTCGCGATACTGTGGGTCTTGATCAAGATTCTGCCTCCCTGGTCGAACGACGAGCCGCTTCCGGCGGGGGGCACAACCGCGAGATAGCCCAGCCGCCCGGTCGGGCATCCGCGGAATTCTCTTCCGCTTTATTCGCCGGCTTTCCTTGATTCCTTCAAGGAATTTCGAATCCCTTCGTTCGGTTCCATCTATAATGTTGCGGCTGTGGGTTGGGCCTCTCCTGTCTGTCTTTTGCCGGAGCGGTAGTCGAAATCGAATCGAGGACCTGCTCAGCGGTCCAATGAATCAATCCTGATGAATGCTCACAAGAAGTGGCCGTGCGTGGCAGTCGCTGCGGCGCTCCTGATTTCTGCCGTCGGCTGCTCGAATTCTCCGGCGAACAGCGCGAAAGCGGGCTTCTCCAAGCCGGTCGCCGTACATGTGTATCCGGTGGTAGAGACGACGACGCGACGGCGAGTCCAGGCGGTGGGGTCTCTGTTCGCCCTTGAGGAAAGCACGGTAAGCTCGGAGGTCGAAGGCCTGGTCGACAAGGTGCTGGTTGATGTTGGCGATACGGTGAGTGAGGAACAGCCTCTGGTTCTTCTCGATTCTCGGGAATTGCAATTCGAAGTAGAACGCCAACAGGGCCTGGTGAGACAGGTGCGAGCCCAGTTAGGCATCGGTCCAACCGATCAGCCTCCGACGAATCCGGAGAAACTGGCGTCGGTGCAGCGCGCAGCCGCGGACCTGTTCGATGCCGATCAGAAATATCGCCGGGCTCAAGAAATGTTCAAGGACAGCCTGATTTCACAGCAACAGTTCGATGAAGTGGAGAGCCGGTTTCAGAGCGCGCAGGCGAGTTACAACCTGGCGCTGCAGGAGGTGAATCGCCTCAAGGCCCTGCTGATTTCCAGTGAAGCCGGAGCGGCCCTGGCGGAAAAGAAACTGGCGGATGCCACGATCCGGGCTCCGTTTCCGGGGGCGGTGGAGACGAGAACCGTGCATCCCGGCGAATATCTGCGCCAGCAGAGCCCCGTCCTGGTGCTGGTGAGGACCGACCGGCTGCGCGCCCGTCTCGCGGTTCCGGAACGGTGGGCCGCATTCGTGAAGGACGGAACCGAAGTTGACCTGCACGTCGAGGCGTTCCCCGGAGAAACTTTCGTTGCGCGCATCTCCCGGATCAATCCCGCCGTCTCGCAGGACTCACGCACCTTTCAAGTCGAGGCGCTGCTGGATAATCGCGCCGGACGGCTGAAGCCGGGCTTCTTTGTTCAAGCCTCGATTCCAAGCGAGAAGGAAGACAAGGCGCTTTTCGTGCCGGGATCAGCGGTGAACTACCGCTATGGCGTTTACAAGGTTTTTCTGGTCAAGGGAAACCGCGTCAGTGAGAAACAGATCGTCCCGGCGGGTCAGACCGAAGATCAGCAAGGCGAGCATTTTGAAGTGGCGGAGGGTCTCAAGGCCGGGGACCGGGTTGCCGTAGCGATCTCCGGAGATTTGCACGACGGCGATCGGGTCGAAGAACAAGCCGTGCCCGCATCGCCGACAGCCAAGTAAGAATCCGTTCCAGGAATCGCCCCGCATTTATGAAGATCGCCGAGACCTGCGTCAAACATCCCGTCTTCACCGTGATGTTGATCGCTTTTCTTCTGACTCTGGGCATCTTCTCGTATCGCGGCCTGCCGGTGGATCTGTTCCCGAAAGCCGATCCTGCTACGGTCGATGTAGAAGTGCAATTGCCGGGTGCGACGCCTGAAGAAATGGTGACGGGAATTGTGCTCCCGCTGGAGGACGCGATTTCGTCGGTGAGCGGGATCGACGAGATGAGCGTATACGCCTCTGAAGGCTCGGCCGACATTACCTGCACGTTCGTCCTGGAGCGGGATATCGACGGAGCCGCGCAGGATCTTCGAGAGAAGGTCGCGGCGGCGATGAATCGGCTTCCGCCGGAAACCCTGCCCCCGGTTATCACCAAAGAGGATCCACAATCCGATCCGATCATGACTGTGCTGGTCAGCGGTCCCATGAGCCGGCGGGAACTGACCGAGATTGCCGACAAGCAAGTACGCCGGGCGATCCAGACGGTGGATGGCGTGGGCAGCGTCGATCTGAATGGCGGGCAGGCGCGGCAGATTCGCGTGCTGCTCGACGCGCAGAAGCTCACATCAGAAAACTTCACCGTGCTCGATGTTCGCAGGGCACTGCAGCGGGAAAACATCGAAGCGCCCGGGGGGCGGATGATACTGGGTCCTCAGGAACTGGGCCTGCGGACGCTCGGTCGCGTGACTTCGGCGGATCAGTTCGGCCAGATCGTGGTGGGAACGCACGACGGCATCCCGATTCGAGTTCGGGATGTAGCGCAAGTCATCGATGGTGCGCAGGAACTCCGCACGTGGTCGGCTCTATTTACCAGGGACAACCCCGGCGAGGATGTGGTCAGCATCGAGATTCTGCGCCAGTCCGGGGCAAATACGGTGCGCGTGGCCGACGATGTTCGAAAACAGATCATGGATTTGCAGGCCCGCATGCCGCCGGGAGTGCAACTGAAGATCGTCCATGACATTTCTGATTTCATTAAGGCGTCGGTTCACTCGCTGCTGGAACATCTGATTCTGGGCAGCATTTTCGCCAGCGCTATCGTCTGGCTTTTCATCCGGAACTGGCGCGCTGTGCTGATCGCCGCGGTCGCCATCCCGAGTTCCATCATCGCGACGTTCACGCTGATGCGCGGCATGGATTTTTCTCTCAACAACATGACTCTTCTCGCCCTGACACTGGCGGTGGGAATCGTCATTGACGACGCGATCATCGTGCTGGAAAACATCTTCCGTTTTATGGAGGACAAAGGGCGGGATCGCGTGCAGGCCGCGATTGAAGCTACGCAGGAGATTGGCCTGGCGGTGATGGCGACGACACTGTCGCTGATCATCATCTTTCTGCCTATCGCGTTCATGACGGGTTATGCGCGAAAGTATGTGAACTCTTTTGGCTGGACGATGGCCATGGCGATTCTGGTTTCGCTTCTGGTCGCCTTCACACTGACGCCAATGATGAGCTCGCGTCTGTTGCGGCTTGACGGAGCCAAGAAACAATCCCATTCGCAGGGATTTCTGCACGCCGTGGAGCAGGTTTATCTCCGGATGTTGCGCTGGTCGCTCGCTCATCGCATGGTCCTGGTGATGATCTGTCTCGCCACTTTTCTTTCGACCTTCGGGTTGTATCGCCTGGTCGGACGCGACTGGATTCCGCCGGACGACCAGTCGGAGTTGCAGGGCTCGTTCACTCTGCCCGAGGGAACATCGCTGGAGAAAACGAGCGAGATGGCCTCCGACATGGCTCGCCACATTACCGCTCTGCCGGAAGTTGCATTCGTACAGAGCTTCACCCACGGCCCCACGAATCACGCCCATCTCTTCATTGGCCTGGTGCCGCGCAGCAAACGGCGACTCACGAGCGCCCAGCTGGCGACGAGGGTGCGCAACATCCTCGCCAACTACCGCAACCTGACCTACAGCGTGCGCTTGCCTTCGGTTCTGGGCGGCGAGATTTACTTCCCGATCTCACTGATCATCCGCGGGCAGGATCTCAACCGGCTGGCGGACATCAGCAAGCAGGTCGCCAACCGGATGAGGAATTACCCGGATTTGGTCGACGTGAACCCCAGCCTGAATCTCAACACGCCGGAACTTCAGGTCAAAGTCGACCGGCAACGTGCTGCCGATCTCGGCGTCAGCATGATGGACATCAGCGATTCGGTGCGCCTATTTTATTCCGGCGAGGACGAGATCACGCGCTTCAAGGAGGGATCGGAACAATACCCGGTCACCATGCAACTGCTGCCCGAGCAGCGCGACAATGCCGAAATCCTTCACCAGATGATGGTGCCGTCGTCGAAGCTCGGGCAGGTGCGACTGGAGAGCGTGGCGACGATCGGCCGGGGGTTCGGTCCGGCGACATTGTGGCGATACAATCGCGAATTTCAGGTCAGCGTTTATGCCAATGTGAACACCGGCTATCCGCTCGATCTGGCTGCGGCGCACGCGGTGCAATCGGTTCAGGACCTGGGATTGCCGCCCGGATATTCCTATTTATTCTCGGGTCAGGTCAAAGTGCTTGAGGAGACCACCTGGAACCTCTTGCTGGCCATGCTGCTGGCGTCGATCTTCATGTACATGGTTCTGGCCGCGCAGTTTGAAAGCTTCACCTATCCCTTCATCATCATGCTCACTCTTCCCCTGAGCGTGCCATTTGCGCTGTTCTCGCTCTGGATCACCGGCCGCGCCCTGAGTCTGTGGAGCGCGCTGGGCATGTTCCTATTATTGGGAATCGTAAAGAAGAATGGGATTCTGCAAGTGGACTACACCAACCGCCTGCTGGCGACCGGTATGCCACTTCAGGATGCGATCCTGGAAGCGAATCGCGTGCGCCTGCGGCCGATTCTCATGACCACGCTTTCGATTATCGCAGGATTGATTCCGGTTGCCGTAGGAATTGGCGCCGGGTCCGAGCAACGCGCTTCGATCGCGGTTACTATCATCGGCGGCCAGAGCCTCTGCCTTTTGCTGACTCTGTTGGTGGTCCCTGTCGCCTACTCCTATTTTGCCGAACTCGAGGCACTGCCGTGGAGAGAGTGGATCGGTCATCTCTTCCGGTGGGCCCGGTAGGTCATCGCTGCGAACCGATATGTCGAACCTGAACGAAAACCAGCCGGACCGTCCCTTCATCGATCGGCTGCGGGATAGACAGCGAAGCCGCAGTCTGCTGCCAAGTCATTCTCAGGTTATAGCGGGCGTTCTCTTCATTCTTCTTGCCGCGGTGCTGCCTCTCCGTGCACGCGTCGTTCGCGTGGACGTCACTTCCCGGCAGGACATCTTGAACGGCAAAACATTTGGGAGCGCCGGGGCCTACGAGCGGATCGCGGGACGGGTCTACTTCTCGCTCGCGATCGTCAATCCGCATAACCAGTGCATCGTCGATCTCGCAAATGCGGTCAGTCTGAAGGATGGCGAGGTTGAGTTCTCCTCGGATTTCGTCGCTGTCCGGCCGAAAGACGCAAAACGAGGCAATGGCTCGATCCTTCTGGAAGTTCCGAATCGAGGCCGATCCCGCATCATTGCGCTGGTCGATGGCGGCGACTGGGATCTGGCGCACGATGCGGGCGACGCATGGCTGCTGCGGAACGGATTCACAATCGTAAGTCTCGGCTGGCAATGGGATGCCGCCGGCTCAGGTGCTCTGCGATTTTTTGCCCCGATTGCTACAGACCATGGCAAGCAGATCACCGGACTGCTGCGCGGCGATCTAATGCCTTCAAAAGAAATGCCGGAAATTCCGCTCGGCCATTTGATTCTCGGTAACATCGGCGGGGCTGAGTATCCAGTCGCGGCGCCGGACGATCGTCGCAATGTCCTCACGGTCCGCGACGCTCGCGATTCCGAGCGCAAAATAATCCCGCGCTCCGACTGGCAGTTCGCGAAGATCGTCAACGGAGTCCTCACCCCCAGCAACCGCGATATCCACCTGAACGGCGGTTTTCAGCCCGGCAGGATCTACGAATATGTTTACGTGGCCGCCGATCCAGTCGTCGCCGGAGGAGGGCTGGCGACGATCCGCGACTATGCTTCCTACGCCAAGCATGATCCCGACGCGATCACACCGGCCATGCGCGTGTACGGCGAAGGCATCTCGCAAAATGGACGCTTCCTTCGCGACTTTCTCTATCAGGGATTCAACAGCGACGAAAAGGGGAGAATCGCGCTCGACGGAGTTCTTGCCCACGTGGCGGGCGCCGGACGCGGCAGCTTCAACTACCGGTTCGCTCAGCCTTCGCGCGATGCTCAGCCTACCTCGTCCGTCTTTTTCCCGACCGACATCTTTCCTTTTACAGATGAGGCCGAAACCGACCCAGCTACTGGAGAAACGGCGGGACTACTTGATCGCGCCAAAGCCGACAAGGTTGTACCCAAGATCTTCTTCTCCAACACATCGTATGAATACTGGGGCCGGGCAGCCAGCCTGATTCACGTTACTGCCGACGGAAAACACGACATGCCGATCTCGGACAGTGTTCGTGTTTATCACTTCAACGGACTGCAGCATTTTTCTGGTCCGTTTCCTCCGGAGCGTGGAAAAGGCGATCTGTTCGGGCAGGAACCGCAGTCGCCGCTTCCGGTCAAGTATTTCTGGCGAGCCATGATCGCCAATATGGATGCATGGGTGCGCAACGGCAGGCTGCCGCCAGAAAGCAGCTATCCCAAGATTGCCGATGGAACTCTGGTGCCGCTCGCGGACTACGCGCCTCCGGCCATCCCGGGCGTGAACCGGCCGCATGAAGCCAACGCTGGATACCGGCTCGATTTTGGCCCGAACTGGCGCGATGGAGTTTTGTCGCTGCAGCCGCCGAAGGTTCTCGAAAACTTTCCCGTGCTGGTCCCGCAGGCGGATGCCGATGGAAATGATCGAGACGGCGTGCGTCTGCCCGAAATCGCGGTTCCACTGGCAACTTATACGGGATGGAATCTCCGCGATCCGTCGATTGGTGCGCCCGATCAACGGGTTTCATTTGAGGGATCATTTCTTCCATTTTCCCGAACCCGGAGTGAGCGGGAGAAAGCACACGATCCGCGCCAATCGATTGAAGAGCGTTACGCCGGACGCGAAGACTACCTGGCGCGATACGCGAGAGCGGTTGATGAACTGATAAGCGAGCGCTGGATTCTCCCCGACGACCGGCCTGCCCTGCTGCAACGAGGCGAAGAGGAATGGATTGAAATCACCAAGTGACCGGAGGGGCAGACTTTAGGAGTGCAGGCTGACGGCTAGAACCAATCACTGCGGTACGCCACCCACCAGGAGAAAAACAGGATCGGAATCGTGGCAGCACAGGCCCACCAGAAGGGCAAGATGAAGTCGGCCAGTAACCCGAGCAGCATAAACGTCAGCCAGAAGATTTTTTTCTCCACCCGGCTATTGTAGGCCAGGACGAGCGGCTCGCTTCCGCGATCCTTCGGTGCGGAATCATGCTCTTCACTGAGGGATAAATGCCAGAGTCAGAGGTGGGATAAGATATAAGTCATCTCTGTGACGGATGAGCCCATTTCGCTTTCGCCGCGACGGCGTTTTCAGATCGCGATAATCCTGGCGCTCGCGGCTGATGCGCTGCAGATTTTCGTCTTCCCTCTATTCGCAGAAGGGGCGCTGTCGCCCGCGGATGACCTGCTGGACCTCGCGGTGGCTGCGGTCATGGTTCAGTTACTGGGCTGGCATTGGGAATTCCTGCCGGCGTTTGTCTCGGAGCTGGTGCCGGGCCTGGACCTGGTTCCCTTCTGGACGCTCGCCATCATCCACGTTTACCGCAAGTGGAAACAGATTCCGATCAGACCCGAAGAATCGCATGCGCGACATTCGGCCCTGCCGCCCTCCACGAGCACATCCTGAATCGCCTTTGCGTGATTCGCCGGATATCCCTTCCACACCTCGGGCGCGGCGCTCATCTTGCCTGACACTGCTCTAAAAATCTTCCCTCCCGAAAAACGGGAGGGAAGCATTGCAAACGGTATTATTCCCCTTGCTGCGGATGCAGCACGCGGAAGCTGTTTCCACCGTTTGACCAGACCAGCAGCAAAGCGTCTTGCCCTTTCGGAACGCTGGAGAGCGCCTGCTGAACGTCGGCTGCAGTTTCGACTTTGTGCCGATTGACTTCGAGGATGATGTCTCCCTGCTGAAGTCCGGCGTTGTCGGCCGGGCTTCCCGGCTGAACCCGTTCAATCACCGCTCCATGGACGTCGTGGGGCGCCTGAAGCTGGGAACGCAAATCCGGCGTAAGGTCGCTCAGACCGAGGCCCCAGCGCATCTTGCCCTGGCCTTCAGCCTCATTTCCGCTGTTCTCGGAGCGATTCCCCATCGACTCCAGCGTGACCGGCACACTCATACTCTTGCCGTTGCGAAACAGATCGACCGTGATCTTCGTCCCCGGCTGCTGTTGGCCCACCATGACCTGCAGTTCCCCGGCATCGCTCACTTTCTGCCCATTGACGGATGCAATCACGTCGCCGATCTGCAGGCCGGCCTTGGCACCCGGCGAGTCCGGATCCACTTGCGTCACAATGGCGCCGGTCGGGTTCGACTCATCGAAGAACTTCGCGTTCTCGGGAGTCACATCCGTGACTTCGATGCCGATCCGACCATGGCTGACTTTGCCGTAGCGAATCAGCGAAGCGACCGTCGGCTCAGCGATCTGTGAGGGAATGGCGAATCCCATGCCGGAGAAAGTGCCGGAAGGCGAGATCAGGAAGGTATTGATTCCGATGACTTCGCCCCGAGCATCCACCAGCGGGCCACCGGAGTTGCCGGGATTGATGGCAGCATCAGTCTGGATGAACTCTCCCGGCTTGCGAGGATCGCCATCCGGATTCGGCCGGTTCACGGCGCTGACAATTCCACGGGTCACCGTGAAACGAAACCCGTAAGGGTTGCCGAACGCCAGTACGGTCTCACCCGGCCGGACATCCTTCGAGTCTCCCCAAGGCACGCTCGCCAGGTTGCTGGCGTCAACCTTGATGACGGCCAAATCGGTCAGAGGGTCGGTGCCAACAAGCTTCGCCTTCAGAACTCGCCGATTGCTGGTGGTGACGCGGATGTCGACTGCGCCATCGACGACGTGGTTGTTGGTCACGATATAACCATCGGGCGAAATCACCACGCCGCTGCCGTTGCCGTGCTCGATCTGGGGCTGCGCGTGATTGCGCGGACCGAAGAACTGAAATCCGCCAAACGGGCTGGATTGACCGAAGAACTGCTGCATATCGTCAGGCAGCTGTTGCTCGGCAACGTCGGGCTTGGTCCGCGAAGTAACGGTAACGTTCACAACTGCCGGAGTCACGTGGGCCGCCAGGGTTTCCATTGCCTGGTCGAGCGCCAGTAGGGCACTGACGCTGTCCGGGTTGAGTGGAGCGGCCGCCGGTGCCACGGCTGCGGCGGTGGCCGCCGCGGGCTTTGCAAGTTCATAGGTTGTGAGCGAAGCGGCCAGAGCTAGCGCAATCGCCGGCACGGCCAGGCCCGCCCATTTTCGGGAGGTGAATTTCTGGAACCACATTGGTAGTTGCATTTTCGAGTATCCTTTCGATAGAACTAATTCCTTAGTTGTTACCTGCAAACGCTTTCATGCCGCGCTCTTTCAGCACCCTGTTTAGGTCTCCTTACGGGGAATTGGTTTGCTCACGGAAGGCAAGGCCGGGTGAAACACGGTCAAACGCCATATCCGGATTTCGTAGATCTGCGGACCCGCGGCATCCGGCCCGGGGCCCGTCACGAACAGAAAGACCGCATCCGTCGACAGGAACGAGGTCGCGCCAAAACTCGTCAGATGGAGGAAATCAGGCGCCATGACCTGTGGGTCAAGGACGAAACCCTTCTGTGCTGGCTTTGAGGCCCGAGGGTGCGTTGGGTTCGCAATCGTGTTTTTCGCTAGAACCATGCGCGGTCGCTCCGGCATTATCGTTCGCTGAACCGGAGACGCGGTTACAACCGATTTCGTCGCAGGTCCCGGCGCAAGGTCGGCAGCGGCCAGGCCCCGAGCAAGTTCCACCTTGCCGGCGTGCACATGACCATCTTCAAATGCGATGAGGTTCGGCTCTCGCGAAGCGAAAACGGCGCAGATGAATGCAACTCCCGCGATCAACGACACAGCCGGCACCCATATCCGCTTTGTCCCGCGCGGACGGCCGGCGTCAAGGATTTTAGCGACGCGCATCGAGGTCTGCCGAATGTGTCCGAGAGCTGCCTGGGCCAGGGACAGGCTGCGGCGCAGGAAAGTCTTCTCCGCAAGCCGCGCAAGACATTCGGCATAAGCGTGAGGCTGAGCAGTTACGGCGAGAACCGCATCGTCGCACGCCATCTCGCGCTCCAGCGAAACTTCTTTCTCGATCCACCACACCGCGGGATGAAAGAAGAACAGAGCCTTCACAATTTTCTGGACGAGGTTGGTCCAGTCATCCCAACGCCGAAGATGGGCGAGCTCATGCAGCAGCACCTGGTTCAGCTCGTCCGGCGTGAGCTCTCTGCTCAACCATTGCGGGATGACAACGGCTGGGCTGATGAGGCCGATCGCCGTGGGAACCTGCACGCTTTCGGAGAAGGAGAGCATGACGCGCCTCGCTCCGCGATTGCATTCCAGCGTGGCAAGCAGCCCGGGATCTATCTGAGCCAGATCGACCGGCAGACAGGTCTTGCGCAGAGCATAGATGTGCCACAGGCCTACGACCACACGACACAGAAGCCAGGAGGCGATGACCGCCCAGGTCGCAAACAGGTAGAGCGCCCATGAGCCCGGCAAAGTCAGCGCGGGATGGAACCGATTCCCTGCAGAGGCGAAGGTGCGCGGCAAGGACACGATCTTGAGCAAAGGCAAGGCGGCGATCGCCATTAGGGCTGAAAACCAGACCGCAAATCTCGTGCCCGATGCCTGCTTCCACGAAAGTCGCAGCATCCCGCCGGCGAACAGGGCGATCAGGGTGCCTTCGAGCAGACTGTCGACAATCTGCCCGGCGGAAATCTGAGCGATCGTCTCGAATCCCAGGCTTGCTGTCATCGTGCGCTCACTTCTTTCCTTCCAGCAGATGACGGAGACGCTCCAATTCCTCCGCGTCAATGCTGCTGTCCTCGAGAATGTTCAGAACCAGCAATTCGTGAGAATTCCCAAAAAAACGGCTGACCAGGTGTTGGACCTCGGACCGAGTCGCATCCTGCCGGCCGATTTGCGGCGTATAAACATGCGCTCGCTTGTCTTTCACGTGCTTTACATATCCTTTTTTTTCGAGTATGCGGATGATGGTCAGGACGGAGTTGTAGGCCAACGCAGGTTTGGAAGGCAGAGTCTCCAGCACATCGTGGACGGTCGCCGAGCCTCTTTCCCACAGAACATTCATGATGCGCAACTCGGCTTCAGTTAGAGTTGCGGACTTGCTGCGAGCCAATTCCTGTCCTCCTTGCTGCGAAACCCCAACGCTTCATTGCATGAGACGCGGCAAAAGCAAAAACGTCAACTAATTTGTTAGTTGCGGCCTGGAAGACTTGAGTTGCCTGATACGAAATCCAACTAAGCTCCTTATTTTGCAGAGAATTGCGATTTAGCGTCACGATTAGCAGGCTGCCGGCAGCCGCGCTTAAAAATTGAATAGTTGCAGTGGCGAACTGGTAGTAGAATCCTGCGCAATCTTGCACGGTCAGGAGGCGCCGTGAAGTTCCCTTCGAGTACGATGCCCGCTCAGCTCTTGCTCGGATTGTTGTTGGTGACAGTACTGTGCGTTGCGCAAGGCGTTCGCCCGCTCCCCCCCGGCATGCGTCATGCACAGGAGTTAGAAGCGCAGAACGAAACGGCTCCCGCAGCAAACTCGCCGCGATCGGTCGATGTCCAGGCCCTGCGGCGCGAAGCCGATCAACTGGCAGATCTGGCCGCTTCGGTGCCGCCGGGAATGCGGGATGTAAGCAAAGGCCTGCTGCCGAAGGATCTCATCCAGAAGCTGAAGCAGATCGAAAAGCTGTCGAAGCATCTGCGCAGCGAACTGGATCGATAGCTCGCACACCCACCCTCGGGCGCGCCAATGCATGTGGCGCGGCCCTCATCGTCGCGCCGCGACGGACGGGCTATGCTGCCCTCTGTTGTGGACCCTCCGGCGTCTCGATATCGTCGATCTCCTGCTTCCGATGCAGGAACACGTAGGCAGCGAGAAGCGACAGCATCAGCAGTGCCAGGATCATGACCACCAGGGCGAACGCGGTCATGTGGCGGATGGGCCCAGTGACCTCGCGAGTTTCCTGGCTGGCCAGCACAATCCAAGGCAGGCTTGGGTACGATCCCTTCAAGCCCGTATCGGCGAAACCAATCAGATAGGACTCGCCGTTCGACAGCGTGGTAAAGATGTAGCCGGCTTCGCGGCCTCGCAGACTGCCCATGGCGTCGTGGATGGCGGCATATTCTTCGGATTTAATCTTCATCGCAGGCGTCACACCCGGCGCTTCGATGACCGTGCCGTCTTGGTCAACCAGAAACAGCCGGCCGGTCCGGCCCATCTGCCGGCGATTCAGTTGCGCGAACAATGGCGAAACGTCGGCCGTAGCCGTGACCGCGCCAATGAACCTTCCGCTACCTTCCTGAAGGATCGGGTAAGTAATGCTGACATAGTACAGACGGCTTTGATCGTCGTACCGCAACCCTGAGACGTGGATCGTGCCGCGACCAGCGGAAACCGGCAAAACCTGCCAGAATTCCTGATCTGCCTGGGAATAACGAGCGGGGCGATCGGTAGCGGCCACGGCCGCTCCGTTGACGTCAGCAACGGTGATCCGCAGCAACACCGGATTCAGCTCGCGGATGCGGCGCAACTCACTGGCCAGGTCTGAAGTAAGAATTCTCGCTGACAATGCGTCCGTGTGCGGACTCTCCCACGTCTGGTCGATGGCATCGAGCTTGGCCCGAACAGCCTCGTCTGAAAGATGCTCGTACTGCCGGTTTGCCAACGTCACCGCCTGCATCGGCGCCGGAAGATTGGCGATCAGGCTCACATCCCGCACGCGTGCCGCAATGAAATCTGACGCAGACTCGGCCGTAGAGAGGGTCAGGGAGCGGAAGTTCTCGCCGCCGGCCTGACGCATGTGGCTGTCTCCCTGCAGCGCCATGTAGAACCCGAAAACGGTCAGCGGAACCAGGATCAGAATCAGCCCAATGAGGAGTTTCTGAAGAGAGGTGCGGAATTCCAAAGCGTCGAGAGGCATGAGGTTACCTCCTTTTTGTTCTCTTCCCGCCAAGGACTGCGGCAAGATAATGCCCGAGCTGGCGCTCGAGCGGAAATCCAACAGAGACCACTCTGCCCTATTAGGCTAGTCTTCCCACGCAAATCTGTCTGTGATGCTCCGCACAGTGCAGGGGCGAGATTGGCCGCAAGCCCTACGATTTCAGTAGTGTTGCAGTTAGATATCGAAAATCTGGACCGCCGCCCATCTCCTCGAAATTGACATCTGCGCTGCCAGTTTCTAAGATGTTTCTATTCCGCTCGAATCTAGTGTGACTTGGCCCAACAGTTGAGTTTCCTCACTGTTGACACAATTACTCATGATCACTGTAAAGAACCTCACAAAGCGATACGCGCGCACAGTTGCTGTCGATCAAGTTTCATTTGAAGTGGCGAAAGGACAGATCGTAGGGTTCCTCGGCCCAAACGGCGCCGGAAAAACTACGACGATGCGCATGCTCACCTGTTTCCTTCCGCCCTCGGCAGGCACGGCGAATGTGGCTGGATTTGATGTTCTGGAACATCCGCTGGAAGTCAAGAAACGCATCGGCTATCTGCCCGAAACGCCGCCCATCTATCCCGAGATGGAGACCGCCGAATACCTGAAGTTTGTCGGCAAGCTCAAAGGGCTGAGGGGCGCGGATCTCCAGAAGCGCATCGATTACGTATCCGAGCGCTGCGCGATCGCCGATGTCAAGACCAAGTTGCTGGGCAAACTGTCCAAAGGATACCGGCAGCGCGTGGGGCTGGCCCAGGCGATCATTCACAATCCTGACGTCCTGATTCTCGATGAACCCACCGCTGGTCTCGACCCCAAGCAGATCAACGAGACGCGCGACCTGATCAAGGACCTCGCCGGCGAGCACACCATCATCCTCAGCACACACATTCTTCCCGAGGTGGAGCAGACCTGCGAGCAGGTCATCATCATCAACAAGGGAAAGCTGGTCGCCACCGATTCGGTGCGGAATCTGCAAGCGCGTGCTCGGGGAGCGGAATCGGTCCTGGTCGAGGTCGGCGGACGCGATGGAAGCCTGGAACTCCCGATCGTGCAGCACAAACTGGAGCAAGTGCCCGGCATCGGCCGCGTGCTGTGCAAACAGCAGGTGGACGGACGGGCGGTATTCGAAATCGAGAGTCAGAAAGGCCAGATGATCCGTGGAGATCTGGCCCGGGCCATCGTCCAGTCCGGCTGGGATCTCAACGAACTCCGGCCGTCTGCGATGAGCCTGGAGGAAATTTTCCTGCAGCTCACCGGAAGTGACGCAACCGTGGAAGCGGAAAACGAAAAAGTGGAAGCCGTTCCCGAAGGGGTGCAGCCATGAGAAATGCCTGGATCATCTGCCGGAAGGAATTGGGCAGCTACTTCGCCTCGCCGATTGCCTACCTTCTGCTGACCATGTTCGGCCTGATCTTCGGTTACTTTTTCTGGACCGCCGTTGCCGTGTTCGTAGTGGAAGGCATGGAAATGCAGATGCGCGGCCAGATGTTTCCGATGAATGTGAACGAGCAGATCATCCGTCCGCTCTTCATGAATGTCAGCGTCATCGGACTATTCATGATCCCGCTCATCACCATGCGGCTGTTCGCCGAAGAAAAACGCACTGGCACGATTGAACTGCTGGCCACTTCACCTATCCGGGATATGGAAATCATCCTCGGAAAATGGATGGCAGCGTTGCTTCTCTACTCGTCGTTGCTTCTGTTTACGGCTCTGAATTTTGCCTTCCTTTTCAGATACGGCAATCCCGATTGGAAGCCGCTGCTGGTCGGGTATCTCGGCCTGCTGTTGCAGGCGGGCGCGCTGCTCGCCATTGGCACGTTTATTTCCACTTTGACCAGGAATCAGATCATCGCCGGAGCCGCGACCTTTGCGGTTTGTCTGCTCCTGTACGTATTCGGCTGGGTCAGTTCGTTTGAGAGCGCGACATGGGCGCGGGTTCTCTCGTACACGTCGGTATCGAACCACTTTGAGTCCTTTGTGAGGGGTGTGATCGACTCCAAGGACGCAATCTTCTTCGTCACTGTGATTTTCCTCGGACTCTTTTTGACAGCGCGTTCGATGGAATCGCTGCGCTGGAGGTCATAGATGGCAAGTCAGTGGCTTAAAGCCAGACAGACAAAATACGTGGCTTATGCGACCACCTACATTCTGATCGTTCTCGCGGTCATTGTCATCGCCAATATGCTCGGCGACCGGTACAACAAGTCGTACGACGCAACGTCGAACAAGCGCTATAGCCTCTCCGAGCAGACGGCCAAAATCGTCAAAGGGCTGAAACAAGGCGCCACCATCACCTACTTCAACCAGAGCACGCGCTTCAGTGAAGGAAAAGACCTGCTCGACGAATACGCGAACCTGTCTCCGAAAATCCACGTCACCTACGTCGATCCGGACAAAGATCCGCAAGCCGCGCGGGAAGCCGGCATCCGGAATTTTGGTACTGCGGTGGTGCAGGTCGGCACCAGGACGGAAGTCGCGAAAGATATGACGGAGGAAGGCATTACCGGCGCCTTCATCCGCGATATCAAGAACACGACCCGTACGGTTTGCTTCACCAGCGGCAGTGGCGAGCACCAACTCGACGACAGCGAGCGCGAAGGCATGTCGCGATTTAAGGACCTTCTCTCCCGCGACGACTACGAGACGAAAGCCATCGATCTGCTGCAGAAAGCGGAGGTCCCCAGCGACTGTACAACTCTAGTGATTGCCGGGCCGACGCGGGATTATCAGCAGCCGGAAGTCAACGCGATCCAGAAATATGTGGAGGACGGCGGGCGAGCATTCTTCATGCTCGATCCCCCTCTGAAGCTCGGGCACGAGGAGATCGCCGATAACGATGCCCTTACCGCCCTGCTCGAAAGCTGGGGCATCACGATGGACAAGGATCTGATCCTGGACCTGAATCCGATCGGGCAGATTGCCGGACTGGGACCGCAGGTTGCGCTGGTCACCAGCTACGGGTTCCAGCCGATCGTGAACGACATGAAAGGAATGGCGACGGGCTTCCCGCTTTCGCGTTCGCTGGAAATCAAGAACACCGACAAGACCAGCGTGCAGAAGCTGTTCGACTCCTCGGGAACGAGCCTGGCGACGAACAATTTGAGTTCTCCGGCAGTGAATGTAAACGATCCGAAGAACCGCAAGGGACCGCTGACGATCGCCGCCGCCGGCACCTACAACACGGGGAAGGGGAGTTCCCAAGGACGATTCGTCGTAGTCGGCAGTTCGTCGTGGGCCGCCAACCGCTTCATCGACTTCAACGGCAACAACGATCTCGCGCTCAATGCGGTCAATTGGTTGTCGTCGGACGAGGACTTGATTTCGATCCGTCCGAAGCAGCAAGACGATCGCCGCATCACCCTCACCCGCGCTCAATTGAGCTGGGTGCGCGCCACCAGCCAATTCCTTCTGCCGATGCTGGTTGTTTGTGCTGGGGTTCTGGTGTGGTGGAAGAGGAGGTAAGGAGGATCTCCCGACCGTTCGGGACCTGTTTCGAAAGCGCCATGAAACTTCGCAGCCTGATTGTCACCACACTGGTATTCTTCGCGCTCGGGGGCGTTCTGTACTGGTCAGAGCACCGCAAGCCGAGCAATGAAGTCACCAAGGCCTCTGCGGATACGCCTCCTGCCATCCTCAAGCTGGATGAACCATCCATTACGAGCTTCGAGCTCATCAAGAGGGGCGCTGCACCCATCCGGCTGTCAAAAAACAGTTCCGGCTCGTGGCAGATTCTCGAACCCAAGCCGTTCAATGCGGATCAGAACACGGTTTCCAGCGCACTTTCGACTCTCTCTTCGCTGAATTCGGAACGGCTGGTAGAGGACAAGGCGTCCGATCTGAAGCCGTTTGGTCTTGACCTGCCGGTCCTCGAAGTCGATATCACAGAGAAGGACAACAAGACGCAGAAGTTGCTGGTCGGCGACGATACTCCCACCGGCGGGGCGGTTTACGCCATGCTGTCGGGAGATCCTCGAGTCTTCACTATGGCCAGCTACAACAAAACGAGCGTCGATAAAAGCCTGAACGACTTGAGAGACAAGCACCTGTTAACGATGCAGGCTGACAAGGTCAGCCGGCTCGACCTGATCCGGAAGAATCAAACCATCGAATTCGGGCGTGATAAAGACGAGTGGCAGATTCTGAAGCCTGAACCGCTCCGCGCCGACAGCATCCAGGTTGGCTCACTGGTCGAAAAACTGACCGACGCCCGCATGGATCTCAGTGGTTCTGATGCGTCTTCTAAAGATGCGGCGACAGCTTTCGCCCACGGGGCACCCGTAGCCACGGCGAAGGTGACAGACGCCACCGGCACCCAGGAACTCCAGATCCGCAAAGAGAAAAATGACTATTACGCGAAGTCGAGCACCGTCGACGGCGCTTACAAGGTTGATGCGAGTCTGGGCCAGGCTGTCGACAAAGGCCTCGAGGATTTCCGCAATAAAAAGATTTTCGATTTCGGCTTCGACGACCCCACCAAGATCGAGTGGCATGACGGTGCCAAGGCCGACTTCTTGACCAAGTCCGGATCCGACTGGTGGTCCAATGGGAAGAAGATGGATTTCGATACGACCGACGACTTTATCTCAAAACTGCGCGATCTGACTGCGAGCAAGTTTGTCGGTTCCGGCTTTGCGAACCCTACGATCGAAGTCACCGTGACATCGCGCGACGGCAAGAACGTGGAAAAGGTTTCGATTGCAAAGGCGGGCAACGACTACATCGCCAGGCGCGACAACGAACCAACCCTCTATCGTATCGACTCTGGCGCCATCGACGCTCTCGCGAAATCGGCCGGCGACCTGAAACCCGCAGCGCCGCCGGGCAAATAAGACCTCGAAGCCATTCGATCACCGGACAAGAGTTTACGGTTAGCGACCGGGGCTGGCGGTCAGTCTTGCTTCCGCCGCTCTGGACGCTCTTCCGCCTCCAACAGGAACCGGACGGCACTGATTCTGACTCTTTGAATCTTCTCGCGGATCGCGGACGATAGCTCTTCCAGCAACGGGGCAACCTCCTCGTCAGTTCGGGTGGCAACGACTCTGCGGCAGAGGGACCGAATGTGATCGTCGAGGCGGCGTCTCGGCATTTGGACAGCGGGAACCCTTCGGAGAGCTTCTCGACAAAAGGTTGCCACATCCGCCAGGATTGTTGGATACCCTACATACTGTAGGGCAGGAAGAGGGGCTGGGTGCTGTTTCGCCGCGCGTTATGGCTCTGCGGCGAGTGCCTGCATTTGCTTCAGGCGGTCGTCGAGTTGGGATAGATCTGACATGCGAGTCTGATAGCCCGGGACGGCGGCTGTCGAAAGGCTGCTTTCCATCTCCATTTGATTTCGAGCCTTCCCGAGTTCATCCTGCGCGGAGTGAAGATAGACGTCCTTCTGCGCGTTATCCAGATACATCTTCGAAACCGCGAATACGAGACGGTAAAGATGCTCCATCGAGCGAAGCCGGGCCGCGACCACAGGACGCGGTCCATTAGCCCCGTCCGCCGACGTCTCCGACCTGACGACATTCTCGAGTCGGTATGCTGAGTAGGAAAGCATGTCGGTCAAATCCCGGAGCTCGTCCGTATCGTTATTCAGGAGACAGGAGTCGTTCGAGTCGTTCTCATCCGAGGCATCTTCGCCGGATTGGCACGACCCGCTTGTGATCTCGAAGGACAAGACCGACGAAAGACGAATCGAGGCGTTCTCCAGAACCAGGTCTGTTGCTTCCAGGCCCGCGCCTTGTTTTTGATGGACGAGCGAATTTTCGTACGCAAGGTCCAGCGTGTGCATCAGCTGGCGTACGTCGACACTAGTATCCACTGCCTGCTCGCTCAGCGGAGTTCTCGCCGGCAATGTCCGCGATCGCATTGACTGGCCGTCTGCAAGCAGTATGCTCAAAGACACTACGACGACCAAACTCAGCAGCGTTCTCCGCATATCGAACTGGCAGCCGCTCATTGATTTGCCACACGAGCTTTCGATCCTCAGACCACGTCAATGGCACGTTAAACCGTTGAGCGGGAATGGTCCATCCATACAATCCCGTATGCAGACTCAGAAGGCTTAAGTTCGCAGTGTGGAAAGGCCATACGGCCTTGCCCGGAGTGGAGAAGCCAAAATAAAAACGACCAGCAAGAGGAGCGATCATTTCTTGGTGAACGCGAATCCGGGCTTCAGCGCGCAGCGAAATACTCGTCCCTGGTCAGGATTCGTCGCCGTGTCGCAGGTCGCCCAATTCAAGAAGAGCGAAGGTCCGAGCGGAAAAATGATGGTTTGTCCATCCAAGTCCGCCTCGATGCTGACGCTCTGCGCTCCCGAAGGTAGTGTGAATGAGAATCCCTCCGCGAAAATGACCGGGTAGGTCCAGTGCTCAAGCTGGCTTTCCATGGGATGGAAAACCTCGGCCTCCACCAGGAAGGTTGCCGTATCGGACCAGTCTCGGGCGGTCGCCGTGAGGACCTGGCCTGCCTGGGACCGGCGGTCGGACTCGATCCGCGTGAACGGACACGGCCCGGCAATGCACGACACCCGTGCTTCCTGAAATTCATTACCCACACCGGCATCCAGCGAGCCCGATCCCAACGCAGCTTTCCATCGACCGTCTGGCGAACAGGGATGTCTGCCCTTGCAAGGAACGTTGCCTTTATTGTCGATTTCGAAGGTTTTTACGGCGCTTCCGATGTTGACCTCCGTCATGCTTTTCACGGTGTATCTCACGCGAACGTTCGCTATTTTGACCGCCGGTTGGCCATCCGTGCCCGAAGATGCGGCTTTGGGAACCAGATGGACGACGTAAAGATCGGCACTCACAAAATCATTGACATCGAGCGGACGGTATTGGGGCTGGCGAAAATGCAGACCGATCGGATGTCCGATCCGGACCGACTTGCGAAGCTTGAGAACGAACAACCCCGAGGCGTCGGTCTTGGCATCAGACTCGGCCAGCCCGTCGTCAGATACCAGAACTCCGGCAATCGGCAGCTGTTTCTGCGGGTCTGAGTCCTGGACCATGATTGCGCCGCGAAGAACAATGGGCTTTCGCTTCTCCCATCGGACCACCAGCAGGGTCGCGGCCAGAACCCCGACGGCGACCGCTACCATCCAGACTTCGATCTTGTGAGCGAGAGTCATGCGAGAAATATTTTGTCCATAAGATGACGACCTCGTGTCAAACGTTTCTGCAAGATCGACAACAGATTCGGGCTGCCTGGCATCCGCATATAGAGAAGTTCTGAACACTAGTCGAGCTGGCGTGGGCGTCTCGTAGAGGCAAAATCGAGTCGATCGCGTCGTTTCCGAACCCAAGGGCGCGGCACACGACCGCAAGAACATGAAAGACGGCTTACCTCAAGGGTTGTCACGGCGGCAGGTCCTGCGTCAGTTGCTCGCAGCGGGCGTTTGTTTGCCCTTCACGGCAGGTCTTTCTGCCTTTTTGGAGGCTCAGTCATCCCCGACGCCGGCCATTCCGTATTCTCTGCCGACATTGTCCCCCGCGGACGACCAGTTTCTAAACGATGTAGAGAAGGCGAGCTTTCAGTTTTTCTGGGAGCAAGGCAGCCCGAAGTCTGGAATGGTGAAGGATCGGTGCGACGTTCAAGCGGACCGGCCAGGAGGCGCTGCCAGCATCGCGGCAACCGGCTTCGGCCTCACCGCTCTTTGCATTGGCGATCAGAGAGGTTTTGTTCCTCCCGGCGCGGCACTGCAACGGGTCTTCGCCACGCTTCGATTTCTTTGGAGAAAGCTGCCCAACCACCGCGGATTCTTCTATCACTTCGCCAATCCTGAAACCGGCGAGAGGATGTTTGACTCCGAAGTCTCTTCGGTCGATACCGCCATTCTTCTATGTGGCGTTCTTACGTGCCGGGAGTACTTCCGGCATCCGGCGGTCGCAGAGCTCTCCGATCTCATCTTGAATCGTGTGGACTGGAGCTGGTTATCCGAGGATACAAGTCTGCTCACTCACGGTTGGACGCCGGAGATCGGCTTTCTGCCCTCGCGCTGGGACTATTACAGCGAGCTGATGATGATGTACTTGCTCGGCATGGGAGCGCCGAACCATCCCCTCGGATCGGAGACCTGGAATGCGTGGAAGCGCGTGACTTTTGAGTACGACGGCATGCGGTATATCGGGTCGTTTGCACCGCTTTTCGTTCACCAGTATTCGCAAGCCTGGTTTGATTTTCGCGAGCGGCGCGACAAGTACGCCGACTACTTCCTCAATTCCATTACCGCAACCAAGGTCCACCGCTGCTTCTGTTTGGAGTTAGGCAGGCAATTTCCCGATTACAGCGCGGACCTGTGGGGAATCACCGCATCCGACTCCGAGCACGGCTATGTCGTTTGGGGTGGCCCGCCGGCTATGGGACCGATCGATGGCACCGTCGTTCCCAGCGCAACGGGCGGGTCACTCCCCTTCCTTCCTGCGGAAACCTTGCTGGTCTTGAAAACGATCCGCAGCCGTTACCCGAAGGCATGGACCAAGTACGGCTTCGTCAACGCCTTTAATCCGCTCAAGAACTGGTATGACTCCGACGTAATCGGAATCGATACCGGAATCACCATGGTGATGGCGGAAAACTTGCGCACCGGTTTTGTCTGGAACGTCTTCATGAAGTCGCCCGAGGCCCGGCGGGGAATGGAACGAGCCGGCCTCGAAAAATACTAGAAAGACCCGATCTCGATCATTGCTTTCCCTGAGTTTTGCCGCTCGACCCAACCGTCTCTTCCTTCTTCTCATCCAAGCTCCGATGTAGAAACTCCGCTGAGGGGCCCCTTGTTTGCCCGGAATTCATTCAGCTACACTCAAGCTGTCCGCCACTTCGACTGAGGTCTGCCTGGGGTCGCGTCTTCCGTTGGGAAGCGCGCCCACTCAGACGACACTCACCGTGGACCCATCATGATGGGAAAGTCGGAGTTCTGGCATGGATGGCGGGAGCGATTCGCCGCTCTTCGCAACGTACCCACCGTATTACGGTTCGTGTGGGAGTCCGGTCCGATCGTGGTCATCCTCGGACTCAGCTTCCGCATTCTTGCGGCTCTCTTGCCGCTTGCCCTGTTCTGGGTTTCCAAGCTGATCATCGACACCCTTTTCCGCATTGTCACCACGCATCAGCCGGTCGGAACCCGGCTTTGGTGGCTGGTCGCCCTCGAGTTCGCTCTGGCTGTGACCGGGGGCGTGCTCAGCCGGACCATCGATTACCTGGATGCCCTTCTTGCCGGCAAATACACCCACCACGTCAGTGTTCGGGTGATGGAACAGGCTGCGGGTTTGGACCTCCTCGCCTATGAGGATCCTGTCTTCTACGACCGGCTGGAGCGTGCGCGGGTTCAGGCGACCGACCGGCTCTACATGATCCAAGCCATGGGGCGGCTGGTACAGGAAATCATCACCGCTGCCTCCCTATCCATCTCGATCATGGTGTTCTCCCCCTGGCTGCTGCTCCTTCTGATCGTGGGAGTCATTCCTGCCTTCGTGGGTGAGACATACTTTGCGTTCCTCGGCTATGCCAAGAACTTCCGCCAGACTCCGATCAAACGGCAACTCGATTACCTGCGGGCTGTGGGCGGTAGCAAAGAAGCCGCCAAAGAACTGAAGCTGTTTGGGCTGAAGGACTTCCTCACGGGCCGCTTCACCAAGCTCTCGAATCAGGTTTATGAAGAAGACGTTTCCCTGGCGCGCCGAAAGGTGATGGCGGGCTCGATCCTCTCCGCCATTGGTACCGCCGGCTACTACTCGGCCTATGTCTTTGCAGTGTGGAGAACGGTAATCGGCGTCTTCTCCTTCGGCACCCTGACGCTGCTGGCCAACGCCATTCGAGAAGCCAGTTCCAACCTCCAACAAACCTTTTCGACTTTGTCGACCATCGCAGATCAGGCTTTGTTTCTCACCGACCTGGTTGCTTTCTTCGAGATGCGGCCGACCATCCAGTCGAAACCAAACGCTTTGCCGGCGCCGCGCCCCATCCGGGAGGGATTTGAATTTCGCAATGTCTCTTTTCGCTATCCCGGCGGCTCGCGCCTCGTTCTGCGGGACCTCAATCTTCAATTGCGCCGTGGAGAACGAGTCGCCCTGATCGGCGAGAACGGCGAAGGCAAGACCACGATCGTCAAGCTTCTCACCCGTCTTTACGATCCGATCGAAGGCCAAGTTCTCTTGGATGGAATCGATCTGCGCGAATACGACCTGGAGGATCTCTACCGCGAGATCGGAGTGATTTTTCAGGACTTCATGCGCTACGAAATGACGGCCCGCGACAACATCGCCGTCGGACGGATTGAGGAAATCGCCAACCTGTCGCTCCTCAAGCAGTCCGCGCGCAAGAGTATGGCCGATGATGTGGTCGGAAAACTTCCGTCTGGATATGACCAGATGTTGGGGCGCCGCTTTGACGGAGGCGTCGACCTGTCCGGCGGAGAGTGGCAGAAGGTCGCGCTCGCCCGCGCCTATCTTCGCGATGCGCAGGTGCTGATTCTCGACGAACCTACGTCGGCGCTCGACGCCCGCAGCGAATATGAGGTTTTTCAACGTTTCGCGGATCTGACGGCCGGGAAAATGGCTCTCTTCATTTCGCACCGTTTTTCCACGGTCCGGATGGCGGACCGCATCATTGTCCTCGAAAACGGCCGTATCGCCGAGGACGGAGATCACGAGGAATTGACACAACTCGGCGGACGTTATGCCGAAATGTTCGAACTTCAGGCCGCCAACTATCGCTAGACGGCCCTAAGACTTGAACTTTGCAATTTGAACTGAACATGGTTCCCAAGACCCAGATCGACGGCATGCTCGCGGAAGAAGAGCAACAACACACCGGCGAGTTCGACGAAGGGCGCGCTCGCACCATGCGCGCGGCTGGAAGAGAGCTGGCGGCCCGCGTGGGCTGGCTACCGGCAGTCACGTCGTCAGATACGTTTTCTTCGCGCTGCCGGCAGCTGGCGTCAGACTTTGCTTCTTTGTTTGCCAAGGTGGATGCGGCTTTCGCCAAGGCTCCAGATTGCGAGGATCTGCTTTGGCTTCGCGACAACGCTCAGCAGTTGACGTCAGCCGCTCGTCAGGTTTCGAACGATCTCGCCCCGTTGACGGAGCTCCCCCATGTGGGTTGCGGCCACGAAACCCTGCCGCGCGTCCTGGCGATTGCGGAGGCCTTTCTTAACGAAACCGGCACTTCATTCCGGACCGTCGACTTTGCCGCGTTTTGCGCCGGCTTCGAACAGGGAACCGCTCTCGAGTTTCACGAAATCGGCGCTCTCGTGCCCGCTCTCAAGCTCGTGCTGCTGGAGCAGATCGCCAGCCGGGGAGCGGGGTATCTGCATGACTCCGCCGGCAAAGACTCAAAGCGCGTCACCACGGTTATTCGCACCCTGCGCTACGTGGTGCAAACGTCGTGGGAAGACGTGCTTGAATCGCTGATCCCCTTCGACGATATCCTCTGCCAGGATCCGGTCCGCGCCTATGCGCAGATGGACCTGGAAAGCCGGAACGTCTATCGCGAGAAAGTCGCGCACATCGCCAGGCGTTGCGATCGAAGCGAAATCGAAGTTGCCCAGGAAGCGCTCGCGCTCGCCCGCAGCACCTATGCAAGAAAAATCCCGGATGCCCGCGTTGCCCTGCGCGAATCCCACATTGGCTACTACCTTGTCGGCGAGGGCGAGGCACTGCTGGCTCAGCGGGTAGGCTTTCATCCCTCGCTCGGAGAGCGTTCGCGCAACTTCCTGCGCCGGCATCCGGACGAGTTCCTGCTGTTCGGGGTGGCCCTGCTGACGTTCTCCATCATCATTGTTGTTGTTTCCTTGGTAACGCCTCCCACGACGTCGCCCGGCTTCGCGCTGCTCTCGATGTTGATCCTGCTGCTTCCCAGTTCGCAGGCCGCCGTTCAATTGATGAGCTATCTGACTACGAACATTCTGCCCGTCGCGAGTCTGCCCAAGCTCGATTTCTCCAAGGGATTGCCCGACGATTGCGTCACGCTGGTCGCGATTCCCACCCTGCTGCTCAGCGAGAAGCAAGTCCACGGCCTGGTGGAGAGTCTCGAGGTCCGCTTTCTCGGCAATCACGACCCTCACATGCACTTTGCCCTGGTCTCCGATCTGGCGGATTCGGATCAGCCGGCTCCCGAAAACAATTCTCTGGTGACCTTATGCTCCAGGCTCATCAGCGAACTGAACGAGAAATATGCAAGCGAGAATAAAGGCTCGTTTTTCCATCTCCATCGCCATCGCGTCTATAACCCGCGGGAGAAAGAATGGATGGGGTGGGAGCGCAAACGCGGGAAATTGCTCGATCTGAACCAGCTACTGCGCGGCCAATACGACAGTTTCCCAGTCAAAATCGGGAACCTCTCGATTCTTCCCACCGTTCGTTTTGTCATCACGCTCGATTCCGACACCGAGCTGCCGCGAGGCTCCGCGCACCGCATGGTCGGAGCGCTCGCCCATCCGCTGAACCAGGCGATCATCGACCCGGAACGCAACATCGTGGTCGCCGGATACGGCATCCTGCAGCCCCGCGTCGACGTTAGTGTCCGTTCGGCCACCCGGTCGAGACTGGCTGCCATTTTTGCCGGCGAAACCGGACTGGACCCCTACACGCGGGCGACATCCGATGTTTATCAGGACCTGTACGGCGAAGGCACGTTTACCGGCAAGGGGATCTACGAAGTCGACACCGTGTTTCGCGTTCTGCATCGCCGCTTTCCCAGGAATTCGCTTCTGAGCCATGACCTGATCGAGGGCGCCTATGCGCGAGCGGGGCTAGCCACAGATATCGTGGTGATCGAGGATTATCCTTCTCACTACAGTTCGTATAATCGCCGCAAACATCGCTGGCTACGCGGCGACTGGCAGATCGTTCAGTGGCTGACGGACCATGTGCCCGACGAATCGGGCGCGCAAGTCCCGAACCCGATCTCTCTATTGTCGCGGTGGAAGATCTTCGACAACCTGCGCCGGAGTCTGGTCGAACCGGCAACTTTTGTGCTGCTTCTGTTCGGTTGGCTCGCGACCGGGCACCCGTATCTGTGGACGCTTGCTGCCATCTGCATACTGTTTGTCCCGGCGTGGGTGGAGTGCGCCTTTGGCCTGGGTCGAGCCATTCTCGCGCGCCGGTTCCAGATCGCGCGCGATGCATTCTCCAAGCTCTTCGCGACCAACTTCACAGTTCTTTTGACGTTGACCCTTCTAGCGCACCAGATGCTCTTGTCGCTCGACGCGGTGATCCGGGCTTTCGTCCGGCGCGTCGTCACCCGCGAACGACTTCTGGAATGGGAGACTGCTGCCCAGGCTGAACTGGGAGAGCGCCGTACTCCAATCGATCGCTATATCGACTGGATGCCTGTGCTTGCGGTCACGTTGGGATTGCTCATCTGGCTGGCGCGTCCGAAATCTCTCCTGGCCGCGGCTCCTGTTCTTGCTCTCTGGGCTTGCAGCAAACTCCTGGTCGTCTGGCTCAACGCGAGTCCTCTCGAGCCCGCCGGCACCGTCGAGGCGGAAGACATTCGCTTCCTGCGACGGTGTGCTTTGCACATCTGGAGATACTTTGCCGAGTTCTCCAGCGAGGAACACAACTGGCTGGTGCCCGACAACATTGAAGACGAACCACGAAAAGTTGCGGCCAGCATCTCTCCGACCAATGTTGGTCTTCTTCTGAACGCACGACAGGTGGCCGCCGAGATGGGCTATTTGACGGTGCCCGAAATGGTCGATCTGACGGAAAAGACTCTCTGCACCGTGAACCATCTCCCGAAATCTCACGGTCACTTGTTGAACTGGTACGAGACTCGAACGCTGGCGCCGAAACCGCCACGATTCATTTCGTCGGTCGACAGCGGTAATCTGGTAGCTTCCCTCTGGACGCTGCAACAAGGATGCCTGGATCGCCTGCATCAGCCCCTTCTCTCCCGATCGCTGGCGGATGGCTTGCTCGACTGTCTGCAGAATCTCGTCCGGCCGCGAGTGTTTCGTAAACGCGAACTGTCGCGATACGAAACGCAAATTCAGCAACAGGACTGGCTGACGCCTATTCTGAATTTTCCTGAGAATTCGTTCGACCCGAAGAAGTCACGGCCGGCGCGCGAAGAGTCGACCGATGTCCGCTGGTTCCGCGAGCAGTCGTTGTCGCGGATCAGTGCAATCCGATCCATGGTGCGAGCCTACGTGCCCTGGAGGCTGCCGGAGTTTGCGGGACTCTGGGGCAAGCTGGGAATTCGAGAAAGCCTCACCGAAGAAATGCCTCTGCAGCAACTTCCCCAGCTCATTTCCGATGTGGAAGGCTGGCTCGATGCATCTTGCACCGCCGACCATGGGAATGACGACCTTGCAGAAAGACTCCGCCAGATGCTCCCCGAGGCGCGGCAAAATACTCTGCAACTGATCCAACGACTCCAGCACATCGTTTGTCAAACGCGCGAGCTTGCCGGCGCCATGGATTTCCGCTTCCTGCTCGACGAACAGCGGCTGCTTCTCTCGGTCGGCTATGATGCCGAGTCCGAACAGTTGCAACCTTACTGCTACGACCTGCTGGCCACCGAACCGCGGACCACGGTCTTCATCGCGATCGCGAAAGAAGATATCCCGCAGGATTGCTGGTTCCGGCTCAGCCGTCCCTTCGCTAACGACCACGGACGCCCGGTCCTGCTCTCCTGGACGGGGACAATGTTCGAGTACCTGATGCCTTCGATCTGGATCCGCAGCTATCCCAACACTCTGCTCGATCGCGCCTCTGTAGCAGCAGTGCGGTCGCAACAGCAATACGGCCTCGACAAGCGCATTCCCTGGGGCATCTCCGAATCCGCCTGTGCCCGGCGAAACGAGGCCGGCGATTATCATTACGAAGCCTTCGGAGTTCCGAATCTCGCCCTCAGAAGAAATGGCTCCGATCCGCTGATCGTTGCTCCGTACTCTACCTTCCTGGCGCTGCCGGTCGACAGCAAGAGCGCGCTCACCAATCTGCATCGCATGGATGCGCTTGGCTGGTTCGGTTCCTACGGATTTCGCGAGGCTGCCGACTACAGCAAGTCCCGCCATCGCTTCTTCCGCGCTCGCTTTGAACTGGTCAATTCATGGATGGTTCACCATCAGGGTATGAGCCTGCTGGCATTGGCCAACTTCCTCTGCGGGAGTGTCGTACAGCGCTGGTTTCACTCCGACCGCCGGGTTCAAGCGACCGAACTGCTGTTGCAGGAAAGACCCGTCTCACGAATGGGCGTTTGAGCGTGCTCCACCAATCCTCTTACGCACGCGGAGGCCCCTGATTACAACCGCGCCGCGCGGCCGTCCCTGGCCGGTGTCATTCCCTCTCCGTATAATTGCAAAACGTTCATGGACTGGCGTCCCGCCCCCGCGATTCAGTGGCTCTTCGATTCGGAACATGGTGCGCCAGATCGGCTGATTCCCCGCTGGCTCTTCCTGCGAGCCCTGGGCGGCATTTACTTTTCCGCATTCTTCTCGCTGTTGTCTCAGATTCGTGGACTCATTGGTCCGGAGGGCATCCTTCCCGCGGATACGTACCTTCAAGCCGTTGCACAGTCGCTCGGGTCCTGGGAGCGGCTGTGGTACGCCCCCACCGTGCTCTGGTGGTCGAGCGGAACAGCGATGTTAGCCGCCCTCTGCTGGGTTGGGATGCTCGCATCTCTGCTGCTGGTGCTGAACTTGTGGCCTCGCGGGATGCTCCTCATCTGCTTTATCTGCTTCTTATCGTTCGTTAGTGCCGCCCAGGACTTCTCCGGTTATCAGTCGGACGGCATGCTGTTGGAAGCAGGGTTCATCGCACTATTCTTTGCGCCTCCCGGATTCTGGCCGGGCTTGGCCCGCGCCCGCTCAACTTCCCGTGCCAGCCTGTTCCTGCTGCAATGGGAGTGGTTTCGCATTTATTTCGAATCGGGCGTGGTCAAGCTTCTCAGTGGAGATCCGGAGTGGCGTCACTTCACGGCCATGGACGAGTACTACCAGAATGGCCCATTGCCCACGTGGATCGGGTGGTACGTCCAGCATTTTCCCCACTGGTTTCATGCGGCCACGGTTTTCGCCACGCTCGCCCTCGAACTGGTCCTGGTCTGGATGTTGTTTCTTCCGCGGCGATTCCGGATTGCCTGCTTCTTCATCGTCACGCCTTGGCAGATTGGCGTGATCCTGACGGCGAACTACACATTCCTCAACTATCTGGTGCTCGCCCTGGGAGTGCTCCTGCTCGACGATCGCTTCTTACGCGGAATTCTGCCCGCGAAGTGGAGAAAGGAACACTCAGCGCCCCCGGCTGCACCGCAAATCTTGACGGCGGACACGGCAAGCTGGCGCCACAAGCTGCGTCATTCATGGAGAATTGTCCAGGTTTCGGTGGGTTCCGTAATCTTAATCTGGATTTTCTACGTCACTGCGGCCCTCATGCTGCCGAACCTGTCTTTTCCGAGCGCGCCCGCCGTTGCGCTGGAGCCGTTCCGGATCGCCAACCGATACGGACTCTTCGCTGTCATGACGCGCGGACGATATGAAATCGAGTTTCAGGGATCCAATGATGGGCAGAGCTGGGTTGCGTATCCCTTTCGCTACAAGCCGCAGGCATTGAATGAACCGCCTCGAATTTATGCTCCGTTCCAGCCGCGCTTCGATTGGAACCTGTGGTTTGCTTCGCTGGGCCAGTGGCGGGACTATCCCATTGTCCCCAACACCGAGGTGCGGCTACTCTCAAACGACAAGGCGGTTCTTGAGCTGTTTGCAGGCAATCCCTTTGGCAGCCATCCACCGCGCCAGATTCGAGCCGTGCTCTGGCAATATTGGTTTACGTCGATGGCCGCGAAACGCTCGACTGGCCTGTGGTGGCGCCGCCAATTTCTCGGGCTCTACGCTCCTTCTTTGGAACGAACGCCGGACGGCCGCATTCAGGTGATCGCATGGCCTGACGTTGAACCGCGAGAATAGGATTGCGATCGTTGGATAATAGACAGACTCGCCAGCTTTAGCGATGAGATGGACTCGAATCTGATGGCAAAGAATCGCAGAGCCTGCATCGTCGGTTCCGGCCCCAATGGGCTGGCGGCGGCTATTGTTCTCGCTCAAGCTGGAATGCAGGTCGAGGTCCTGGAGGCCGAGCACAGCGCTGGTGGCGCCGTCCGCAGCATGGAGTTGACGCTGCCGGGCTTCCTCCACGATTTTGGATCAGCCATTTATCCGCTCGGCGCGGGCTCTCCGTTTTTTTCTTCTCTCCCTCTGGAGGACCATGGGCTCGAATGGATTCACTCTCCTGCCCCGCTTGCTCATCCGCTCGACGATGGCACCGCAGTCATTCTGGAGCGGGACCTCGACGACGCACAGAAATCGCTTGGCGCAGACGGTATCGCGTGGCGAAATCTCATGCATCCCTTCGTAGCGCGTTGGCAGGAGTTCGCTCCCGAGGTGCTTCGTCCGCTTCCTGCGCTCCCGAAGCATCCCTGGCTGATGGCGCGATTTGGTGCGCGCGCCCTCCTTTCGGCGAAGGCGCTGTCCCGCCGCTTTGCCAGCGAACGCGTCCGCGCGTTGTTTGCCGGTCTCGCCGCGCACTCCTTCCTTGCCTTGGACGAGCCTCTGAGTGGCGCATTTGGCATGCTGATGGCGATTCCGGCGCATGCCGTCGGCTGGCCGCTCCCTCGCGGCGGCTCGCAGGCGCTCACGAATGCTTTATCGAGTTATCTGGCGACCCTCGGAGGCAAAATCAAGACTTCTATCCGGGTCGACTCCCTCGCCACGCTTGCCGGCTATGACTTGATCCTCTGTGACGTTACCCCACGGCAGCTTCTCAGGATCGGGGGCCCGGAGCTTTCCAGCCGCTACAAGCACCGATTGCAACGCTTCCGCTATGGTCCCGCCGCCTTCAAAGTAGACTATGCACTGGACGCTCCGATTCCGTGGAAAGCATCCGAGTGCTCGCGAGCGGCGACGGTTCATCTCGGCGGCAGTTTTGACGAGATCGCTGCCGGAGAAAAATCGGTTCGAAGCGGGCAGCCTCCGGATCGGCCATTTATCCTGCTGGCCCAGCCGTCTTTGTTCGATCCATCGCGCGCTCCCGCCGGCAAACACATCGCCTGGGCCTACTGCCATGTTCCCAACGGGTCAACCATCGACATGCTGCCCAGGATCGAAGCCCAGATTGAGCGATTTGCGCCGGGATTCAGCCAAACCATTCTCGCCCGCCGCATTTTTTCCCCCGCCGATCTCGAAACCATGGACGCCAACTTGATCGGCGGCGACATCGCCGGCGGAGCTCTTGATTTGACCCAGTTTCTCTCGCGGCCGACCTGGCGGCATTACGCGACTTCGTCCAGAAATGTCTTTTTTTGTTCCGCTTCGACCCCGCCCGGCGGCGGCGTGCATGGCATGTGCGGCTATCACGCCGCCAGAGCCGCGCTGGCCACATTGAAATTCGGATAGCGCGCGTTGTTTCTGCAATTGCCGCAACGTACTGTCTGTGATGAAATCTCCTCATGAACCGCCGCGAGTTTATTGGTCTTACTGCCGCTGCCTGCGCTGCTTCCCTTCGGCCTTCTTTCGCGCGGAGTGAGAGTGATGCCGAATCTCTTCGACTGACTCTCCGCCCTGACCGGCTGGGAAACCGGATCGCCGACGACTTCACCGGGCTCAGTTATGAATCGGCCCAACTCGGCAATCCGGATTTCTTTTCCGGCGACAATTCAGAACTGGTCGGGTTTGTCCGGCGGCTCGGTGCGACGGGCATCCTGCGCATCGGTGGAAACACGAGCGAGTACTGTTACTGGACGCCTGACAGCTCGCCGACAGCAGAGAATCAGAGCGAAGTCGGCATGGTCGGCCCGGATCGAGGTCTGAAGGCAGCTCCGCCGGTGAAGATCAGGCCTCAGGCGATCCGCAATCTCCGCGACTTTCTCGACGCCACAGGCTGGCGTCTGATCTACGGCCTGAACATGGGCACGGGGTCGGCCGAAGATGCCGCAGCCGAGGCGGCTTTCGTTATGGATACTGCCGGCTCGCGTTTGGTGGCCTTCCAGCTGTGCAATGAGCCTGATCTCTTCTTCCGCAATGGAATTCGTAAATCAGATTACGATTTTTCTCAATTCTCCCAGCAGTGGCAGCACTTCTTCGATGTAATCCGCGCGCGCGTCCCCAAGGCTCTTTTCGCCGGTCCCGATACCGCCTATAACAATTCGTGGCTTGTGCCCTTCGCACAGAAGTTCAAACGAGAGGCAGTTTTTCTTTCCCAGCACTATTACGCGGAAGGTCCGCCCACGGATCCGTCGATGACCATCGACCGCCTCCTGCGGCCAAACCCAAAGCTCGAAGAAGAATTCGAAGGTATGAAGAAAACTGTGGATGAGACAGGTCTGCCCTTTCGGCTGGCGGAGACGAACTCGTGTTATTCCGGAGGCAAAGCCGGAGTCAGCGATACGTTTGCATCGGCGCTCTGGGGTGCCGACTTGATGTATCAACTTGCCACAGCGGGCGGCACGGGAATCAACTTCCACGGAGGCGGTTACGGCTGGTACACACCCATCGCGGGAAAGCGTGAAGACGGATTCGTCGCTCGGCCCATCTACTACGGCATGCTGCTCTTCGCGCAGGCGGGGGCTGGTCAGTTGTTCGAAACCCAACTCGACGGCATCGACAATGCCGCTTTATTGACGGCCTACGGCCTTCGCGCCGCGGGCGGCGGCATGAAGTGCGCGGTCTTCAACAAGAAGACCGACCGCCGGGTTCGGCTCGCCATCAGCGCGGGGCGAGGGGTTCAGCGCGCAAAGATATTGCGCTTAAGCTCACCCCGCATCGACGACACGACAGACGTCACCTTCGGTGGCGCCCCGGTTGGCGCAAGCGGGGCATGGTCTGCCGCGCGGGGAGAGACGATCCCCGCGCAGGGCGCAAATGTCACGGTGGACCTTCCGCCCGCCAGCGCCGCACTGATCAGCTTTGAGAGCTGAAAGCCGCGCTCATCCAGCGAATTGCTACGCTACATGCCCGGTCCTTCCGGGTATGCGGGCAGGTCGGGCGGCCGCGGAGGCAAGTGCATCGGATGCTCCTGGATTTCCTTCATCACGACTTCAATTGCCTTTTCCAGCTGCGGATCGTGCCCGTCTCTCACCAGGTCCGGACGATTATCAACTTCGATATCCGGCGCGACGCCATGATTCTCGATCAGCCACTTGCTGTCGAGTCCGTAGAGCGAGAATTCGGGACGGCTGATATACCCTCCATCCATCAGCGGAGTGAAACCGCGAATCCCGCGCACGCCGCCCCACGTCCGCTGCCCAATGAGTGGACCCAGCTTGTAGTACTTGAAGTAGTAGCTGAAGAAGTCTCCATCGGAGGCGGCGTAATGGTTCGTCACGCAAGCCATGTGGCCGTAGAACACATTGCCGGGGATGGTGCCTGACTCCCAGTTGCGGGCGGACTCCATGCCGGCAAGAATGCGCCGCAGGCGTTCGAAGATGATCTGATCGACAAACCCTCCGCCGTTATAGCGGACGTCGAATATGATCCCTTCTTTTCGGATCTGCGGGAAATACTGTTTCACGAACTCGTTCAGTCCATCCGCGCTCATGTCAGGCAAGTAGACGTAGCCGATGCGGCCGCCACTGGCCTGCTCCACTTTGCGCCGGTTCTCGTTGATCCAGTTCAGTTCGTGCAGGCGATACTCATCCCCAATCGGCCGCACCACGATATTGTGCGCGCCCTGCTCGGTCGGCTTATCGTTGACCGTCAGGGTCGTCGCCTCGTTGGCGGTATTGAGGAACAACTCGTACGGATTCTGCGGAGTCCGCAAGGGCCGGCCATTGACGGCCAGCAGGTAGTCTCCTTCTTTCACCGTCACTCCCGGCTCGGTCAGAGGAGACCGCAAGCCCCCGTTCCAGTTCTCGCCCGGATAAATCCTGGCGATTCGATACATTCCGCTCTTTTCGTCGGCTTCGAAATTTGCGCCCAGCAGGCCAACATTGACCGACGCCATGTGCGGATAGTCGCCGCCCCCGGTGTAGGTGTGTGAGTTCGACAATTCGCCAATCATCTCGCCCAGCACATAGGTCAGGCTGAGCCGGTCCGCGACGTAGGGCAGCAGCTGCGAATATTTCTCGCGCTCATGCTCCCAGTTGACGCCATTCATCGACGGCTCATAGAAGTAGTCGCGCTCCTGGCGCCAAACCTCGTTGAACATCTGCTTGAATTCCTCCGGAGGATCAATTTCCATCCGCATTCCTTCGAGATTGAGCGATCCCTCCCCCGCATGAGCCAGCGATTTCGGCGCGCTATCCGGCGGAGGATCCGGCACTCTCACGTCGACGATTCCGTAGGAATGCGAACCACCGCCGCCTTCTTCCTCACCTCCGCCGCCACCTCCAGGCATCGCATACAGAAGCTTCTTCCCGTCGAACGACAGTGCATATTGGTCGGCGCCCTCGAGAAAAACGTAATCCTTACGATTCTTCAGGTCGTAAACATGAATCGCCGAAGTTTCTCCCGGCAATGGTCCGGAGAGTCCTTCGACCGGAGCCGAGACGTAGAAAACGAGGTTCTTCGCCGCAGCCAGCACGCCCAGGTTCCCAGGCGGAGTCGGCAACGCCACAATTCGGTTTCCGATTCCGTCCACATCGATCCGGAAATTCTTCAGCGGCGGCCGCGATCCCGCAGGTACCTCGCCTTGGCTCGCCGGCTCGGACGGTTTGGCTTCCGGAGTCTTTTCTCCCGGCTTCGGAGGTCTGGTTGATTTCGCGGTGGGCGGTTCCGGCGCTTTCGCGGAAGGCGGATTCCCTGGAGTCGGGTTCAACAGTACATCCGGAGAAGTCGCAATCGTTACTTCATCACTTAGCACCAGGAACGGAGACGGTTCGTCGGCTCGCAAGGTAGCGACATACACACGCGTCGCCTTCGGATTGGAGAATTCGAAATCATAGACGCCCAGCACTTCGTTGAAGTCGCGATTCGACAGAAAGTAAAGATACTTTCCTTCAGGGTCGAAGTACGGGTTCCCGCTGTTGCTCGCATCTGTGGTCACCGGGCTGATTTTCGAGTCAGCCAGGTTGTAGAGATAAATGACGCCGTTATTGTTCTCGGCGTTCTTCGCGTAGGTCACCCAGTTGCTATCCGGCGACCAGTTGTAATCGGTGATGTCTCCGTACTTGTCCTGATCAATCAGGATCGGCTTCTTGTCCTTGACATCGACATAGAATAGGCGCGCTTCCTTGTCCGCGAACAACAGCTTCCGGCTGTCCGGCGACCACGTGGGCGCAAGCCGAAACATCTTGCCGTCGAAAGTGATTCTCTGCTCCTGCCCCATTCCATCCTGCGGAGTGACGTAAAGCTCGTACTCTCCGGTTCGATCGGAAAGATAGGCGATCCATCGCCCGTCGGGAGACCAGGTCGCGTCCCTCTCGCGAATTCCGGGCGTGCGCGTCAAATCGCGGATGCTTCCCTCTTTCGCCGGAACCGTGAAGACATCACCCCGAGCTGTGAAGACGGCGCGCTTGCCATCCGGTGAAATATCGAACGAGGAAATCAGCTTGCTGACATTGCCCCAGTGCGCCCGTGCCAGGTCGCGATCGCCGGGCAGATAGATTGTCAGCTTTTGCGCCTGCTGCGTATTCAGATCAAACAGGTAGAGATATCCGCCATTTTCGAAAATGATCGAATCCGGCCCGAGGCTCGGCCAGTTCACGTCGAAGTCCGTGAAGTGCGTCAGTTGCTTGATGTCGTGGGTTGTCAGGCTGTAGCTGTACAGGTTTAGCCGGTGCTCGGGACCGCGGTCGGAATCGAAATAAATGGTATCGCCGTGCCACATCGGAAATGTGTCGGTCCAGTCGGTGTGCGGCATCTCTTCAATGTGGTTGGCCTTGAGATCGTAGATCCAGATCGATTGCGCCATTCCGCCCGTGTATCGCTTCCACATGCGGAAATTCCGGAAGATGCGGTTGTAGGCAATCTTAGTGCCGTCGGCCGAGAAAGAGGTCAAGCCGCCTTTGTCGAGCGGCAGTGCCTCGGGAAGTCCACCATCCACACTGACCGTGTAGAGCTTTCCAAACCAGTCGTTGTACGTATCTCGACGGCTCAGGAATACGATACGCTTGCTGTCGGGCGTCCAGGTGATGACTTCGTTGTGAATGCCCATGCGCTCTGACAAAGGTCCGCCGCCCGGATTGAACGTTAACTGCTTTGGCTGACCGCCGTCGGCATCCATCACATAAACGTTGTAGTTCCCGTCGTACTGGGCGGTGAATGCGATCCATTTCCCGTCCGGAGAGAATTTCGCGAACAGCTCTTGCCCAGGGTGGCTAGTGATGCGCTGTGCTACGCCTCCACTACGCTGCGCGAGCCACAAATCGCCGCCGTAGCTGAAGACAATCTTGTCTTTGGATACGTCGGGAAAGCGGAGCAAACGTCCCTCCGGCAGATCCTCCCCGACCGCCGCGACTACACTGCCCAAAAGAAGCGCCAACAACAGATATTTAGATCGCATGGATTTTTTTACCTCAATCGCCAGAACGGCAAAAGGCGGAAGGACTATGTTACACGCCCGTGACGCGCAGGGGGATGGAGATTGCGAGCCTGCCAAACGTTTCGCGGCAAAAGACATAACAGCGAAATGCTGTTGCGGGTTCCCTGCCTTTTCGCGCGGTCAACCGGATGTAGTACCAACGTAACGCGAAACTGAGTCGCCTCTCCGCGATACTATCTTTTCCATTCCAGTTCCCTGCTGCGGATTGCGAGCGAGGCGTCACATGGGCTCACTGATAAGAAGTTTCGCTGCGTTGTTCGTCGCACTTTGCCTATGCTCTCTCATCGCACAGGCGCAGGATGACTCTCCCTCGCTGGGCGACGTAGCCCGTCAAACCCGGCAGCAGAAACAGCAGCGCGACACGCAGGCCGCTCCAACTCCAGGCAAAAACGCAGAGAGCGCCAGCCCGGAGAAGTCCACGTCGGCAGTTGCCGCGCCCGCCAAGAATCCGCAGCCGGCTCCAGTGTCAAAGCGGGTAATCACCAACGATGAAATCCCGGAGCATATCGGCCCTACCAGCACCCGGGCTTCCGCTTCAAAGAAGCCTGCGACTCAGGCACCCCCGCCCGGCGATGATGACAACGGCCAGGATGGCAAGCTTTCCGCGGAAGAGTGGACTTCACAAATTCAGACAGTAAAGAGCAACATCGCTTTGCTGCAGAGGCAGATCAGCGACCTCACTGCGTCCATCCAGTACGTCGGCGGCAACTGCGTTTCCGGCTGCGAACAATGGAATGCGCAGCAGAAGGAAAAGCAGGATGAAGTCGAATCGTTGAAAGCGGAAGTGGAGCAGCAGCAGAAGGCATTAGAAGACATGCAGGAAGCGGCGCGCAAGCAGGGCTACGGCAGCTCGGTTTACGATCCGTAGAAAGAGCCTGTTGGAAGCTGCATCCCACGCCACCTCCCTGCAGCACCCCTCGGCAATCTTTTCTAATTCCAGAATTCTCGCGATTGTGCGACATTAATAGCACCGTGCCTCTCGTAGTCCGCCCTTCACCCATTCATGCGGTCGGTGTCTATACCACGACTCCGATCCGCAAAGGAGTGCGCGTGGTCGAATATACGGGAACGCGTATCACGCCGGAGGAGGCGGACCGCCTTTACGACGGCGTTTCCCGCACCTATCTGTATGGACTGGAAGATGGAAAGACCGTCATCGATGGCCATGGTCTTGGCGCGTATCTGAACCACTCGTGTGATCCGAACTGCGAAGTGGACGAGATCAAGGGCCGGGTTTGGCTCCTTGCTCTTCGCGACATTGTCGCCGGCGAAGAACTCGTCTGGGATTACAACCTTTACGACGACGAGGCGCCCGCGCCGTGTTTTTGCCGATCGAGAAAATGCCGCGGAACCATGTATTCGCGCGACTGGATGGCAAAGATGCGCCGCCGCGAGGTGCGCCGGAAGAAAGCAGTTCAGCCCGCCGCCGTTTCAAATAGAAGCGCCTGACCAGCGCTGTTCCGCGCCGAAATCTCCTGTTTGCTCGATCCATGAGTCTGCCAAAAATGAAGGGGACGGCAAGCCGCCCCCTCTCTTGGTACCCAGAATTCACGGATCAAGCAGGCAAGGAACTTATTTCCCCGCGTAGCCTTTGTCCGCTCCAACTCCGGTGCAGTAGTCCCACCCGGTTGCGCCGCTGAATCCCGCGTAGGGACCGCAATATCCCGACGTGATATCGGTGAAATCGGCGGTCACGGCCTTGTTGGTGTAGATGGTGGTCAGCTCCGCATTCGAGCTCGCGGCAAACGCGCCGGCCCGGTTCACGATGCCTGCCAGCGATGGCGCGGAAACGCTTGTCCCGCCCACCACCCACCACTGGTAGAACTCGTACAGGTCCATCGGGAACGTATCGTAGACCCACACGCCAGTGTCAGGGTTCGCGTCGAACGAGAGATCCGGCGTTCCGCGGAAACTGCCCACGATGCTGGAAATCGAGCTCTGGTAGCTGGGCCGAGCTTCGATCGCGCTCTGGCCGCCACCCGCCTCCGTCCAACCCGTAGTACCGAGGAGGTTGAAGCTCGTCGGATTGCGCCGTGTCGTCAGGCCGCCGGCGCTGACTACGTTCTTTGACGTGCCCGGCCAGATCACGCCCGGGCTGTCGCCCGAAGACGCAAAATATACGACGTTTGCCGCAGTGAAGCAGGAGTCATCGAGCGTCGCGCACGAAGTCGCTCCGTTCTCGCCGACGAACTCATCGCCGCCCCAGCTCATGGAAACTTCACCTTTGCCGGTGCTGCCCGTCGGGCATTTTCCTAGAGCGCCGCTGGTGGCGTTGATTTCCGTCTTGCCGCACTGCACCAGGTTGTTGGCAACCAGCACTGCCTGCTGCAGGTCTGAGTCATAGTTCGAGCACGCTTCCACCAGGTAAATCGTGGCGCCGGGAGCCATGGCATGCGCCCACTCGATATCCAGCGACTCTTCCAGTTCCCAGCCTCCGGTTTCGTCGATGGGAACTCCTCCGTAGTAACAGGAGGCGGTGATCGGGTTCGCCCAGACCACTTGAATCTGCGAGGTCTTCAACGGCAGGCCGAATTGCAGCGAGAACCACGCCAAGTCGCCTTCTGCTTCGGGATCATCGAAGGCATCCACGATTGCGATGCTCTGGCTGCCGCCGGTGGGAGTATTCGTGGTCGAATTCGGATTGCATCCGGAAACGGTCGTGACCAGACCATAAACGCACGCCAGGGAAGCCGGCGTCTCGTATCCATAGCCGGTGAACGGCGGCGCCTCTTGCGGCGTGAATCCGCCGGGGATGACAAATTGCACGTTGGTGTGTGCGGCAAACTTGTGTCCAGCCGGCGGAGTCACCGCCAGGCTCGACTTCGGGATGACGCGAATTCCTGGTAGCGCTCTGACATGGGGCACGGCCGGTGCCGCTTGTTCCGACACCAGAGACCCGCTCGATGCTTCTTGCGCCCACGCGCATGCAGAGACCATTCCGACCGTAATGACGGCCACTAACAACTGAACTAAGCGCTTCATTCAGCCTCCTTCACCTTGAAAGTTTGGGCTCTTCTATTTTTCTGGAATCGTCTCGCCGGTCATAACCCGAGTTCCCCATAGACCGGATCCCGAAGGGATTTCAAGACGGCGACGAATTCTATAATCTTTCTCTTCCGAGCAACAGTGTGAAAAGAATTTCACCAAAATCGCAACCGATTGGACGCTGAGGAGCCGCAGGCGCCAGGCAGGCAAAGCCGGCAAACCCATTCGCACCCGGAAAGAGAGGTGACCGTGTTTGCCGGCGAGGTCGGGCTATCTGTGTTCCGGCGCCTTGCCGTGCTCGCGCCAGCCTTCGATAATCAGGTAGAGAACCGGAATGAAAAACAGGTTCAACACCGTCGACATGATCATTCCGCCAAAAACCGTGGTGCCCACGGAGTGCCGGCCATTCTCGCCCGCGCCGGTAGCGACGACCAGTGGAACGACGCCCAGAATGAATGCCAACGATGTCATGAGAATGGGCCGCAAGCGGATGGTCGCAGCCTGAATTGCAGCGTCCACCAGCGGCACTCCGCGCTCGCGCAGCTGTTCGGCAAATTCCACGATCAGAATCGCGTTCTTGCTCGACAATCCGACCAGCATCACCAACCCCACCTGGCAGAAGATGTCGTCCTGCAGACCGCGCATCCACTGCGCGCCCAGCGCCCCCAGCAGCGCCATGGGCACAGCCAACAGCACGATAAACGGAAGCACAAAGCTCTCGTACTGCGCCGAGAGCGTCAGATACACGACCAGTGTCCCGAGCCCGAATAAGATCAGAGACGTTGCTCCCGACTGCAATTCTTCCAGCGAGAGCCCGGTCCAGCTGTAGCCGAATCCCTGGGGTAACTTCCGCGCGAGGTCTTCCATCGCCTGGATCGCCTGTCCTGAGCTGTAGCCCGGCTTGGGCGATCCATCGATTTCCGCCGAGCGGAACAGGTTGTAGTGGCTGATGACCTGCGGCGTCGATGTCTGTGTAACGGTAATCAGATTGTCGAGAGGAATCATGGCGCCGCTGTCGGAGCGCACATAGAACTGCCGCATGTCGTCCGCAGTTGCGCGGAATTGCTTGTCTGCCTGCACGTACACCCGGTAGGAACGGTTGTTGAAGTCAAAATCGTTGACGTAAGACGATCCCATGTACACGCCGAGGGTGTCGGTGATCTGCGAGAGCGGCACATGCAGGCTCTTCGCTTTTTCACGATCAATCGTGACCACGTACTGCGGATCGTTCGCCGTAAACGGCGTATAGAGTTGGGTCAGCACGGGATTTGCCATACCGTTCCGGATCAGGCCTTGCGTGGCGCCGGCCAGTTCATCCAGGCGGTGAGCCGTCTGGTCCTGCACCACGAACTGGAACCCGCCGAACTGTCCCAAACCCTGCACGGCCGGCGGCAGGGTCGGAAATACAATCGCTCCCGAAACCGACATCAGCCGGGGCCGTAATCGATTTAGAATCGCTGCCGCCGTATGTTCCGGGCCCTTGCGCTGCGAATATGGCTTCAGCGGGACGAACATCAATCCCTGGTTCGCCGCGGCGCCGGCGAAACTGAATCCCGCTACCGAAAACGTCCCCTCCGTTTCCGGAACGCCTGCCAGCACGGCCGAAACCTGCTTCCCGATTCCTTTCGTATAGTCCAGCGAAGCCCCCGATGGCGCCTGGATCACGATAATGAAATAGCCTTGATCTTCATCGGGTACGAAGCCCCTGGGCACGTGTCGCAATAGAAAATAGGTGGCGCCCAGGCCGGCAAAGAACAGGACGACCATCGCCAGTTTGTACTCCAGCAGAAAATGCAGCAATCGCCGGTATCCGTCTGTAGCTGCCAGAACGCCGCGGTCAAATTGTCGCAACAACCACAATTTTTCCCGGTGGGGTCCGGCCAGAAAGATCGCCGCCAGCGACGGCGCCAGGGTAAGCGCATTGAACGCCGAGATCGCGATCGAGAATGCAATGGTCAGGGCAAACTGGCGAAACAGGATGCCGGTGGTTCCCGGGAAAAAGGCAACCGGCACAAATACGGCGGCCAGAACCAGCGAGGTGGCGATGACGGCGCCCGTAATCTCGGCCGTTGCCGCGGTCGCCGCTTTGCGCGAGTCATGTTCGCCACCGGCCATGTGGCGCTCGATATTTTCGATCACGACAATGGCGTCGTCGACCACCAGTCCGGTGGCGAGGGTGATGCCAAACAGCGTCAGGGTGTTGATGGAGAAGCCGAGCAACTTCACAAAGGCGAAAGTGCCGATCAAAGAAACCGGAGTGGCGATGAAATGAATCATCGTCGTCCGCCAGTCGCCGAGGAAAATGAAGATCACCAGGATGACCAGAAAGATCGCCGAACCTACGGTAAAGAGCACGTCGCGGATGGACTCGCCGACTGCATCGGTCGTGTCAAATGCCAGCTTGTAATGCATTCCCGGCGGGAAGCTCTTCGCCAGTCGATCGAGTTCGGCCATCGCCCGCCGATCGACATCCAGAGCATTCGCGGTCGAGAGCTGGGTGACCCCAAGTCCGACTGCATCGTGTCCGTTGAACTGCAGATCCGACGCGTAGTTTTCCGCTCCAAGCTCGGCATGTCCGACATCTTTCAGCCGCACCAGCGTGCCATCGGAGTTGGTTTTCAGAATGATGTTGTCGAACTGAGCCGGCTCGCTGAGTCTGCCGATCGCCCGCACGCTCACCTGATATTGCTGCCCGGCAATCGATGGCGGCTGCCCGACTTGCCCGGCTGCCACTTCCACGTTCTGTTCGGCCAGGGCATTCACAACGTCAGGGGCGGTCAGGCCGCGCCCCGCCATCCGCGCGGGATCCAGCCACAGCCGCATCGAGTACTTGCGCTCCCCGAAAATCATCACGTCGGCCACGCCCGGAACGCGCTTCAAGGCATCGCGCACATAGACGTCGAGATAATTGCTCATGAACAGCGTCGAGTATTTGTTGTTGTCGGAGATGACCGCGGCGCCGAAAACGAAGTTCTGCGATGTCTTCGCCGTGGTGATGCCAACCGCCTTTACCGCTCCCGGCAGGCGTCCCTGGGCTGTGTTCACGCGATTCTGAATATCAACTGTCGCCAGATCGGGATCGCGCGTCAGGTCGAAGGTCACGACGATGCTGCTCGACCCATCGTTTCCGCTGGTGGAAGTCATGTACTTCATTCCTTCCGCACCGTTGATCTGCTGTTCCAGCGGAATCGTGACCGCGCTCTCGACGGTTTGCGCACTGGCTCCAATATAGAAACTGGAGATGCCCACCTGCGGCGGCGCAAGGTTCGGAAACTGGGCAACCGGAAGTGTAGGGATGACTGCAGCCCCTGCCAGCACGATCAGCAGAGCGCATACCGTCGCGAATACCGGGCGTCGAATGAAAAAGCTAACGAACATAAGAATTCAAATTCAGAAACCGGCGCTTCCGTCCTGCCATGCTGGCGGCACAGGCACTTCCCGGAGCGCCGATGGCCAGCCGCGCCAATCGCAGATTCTGCACTGTCAGGGGGCTTTATCAAAGACTCAATGAAGACGAGAGTCGAACTCCACCAGGATCGGACCTCAACCCTGGGGTATTACTGGCGCCCCATCCAGCAGGAACTGCGTCCCGGAGACGATCACCTTGTCTCCCGGCTTGATGCCATCAGTCACTTCGTAGTCGTTGCCGACCGTGTGCCCGATCTTCAGCGGCTTCTGGCGGGCCACGAATGCGCCTCCGTTGCCGGGTTCGGCCACGAAAGCAAAATATTGCCCCGCCAGTCGCGACACAGCCAGAATCGGGACCTCCGGGTTCTGATGCGTGCCATACACAACGCGCGCCCGCACGTACTGCAATTGTCGGAGCGCATCGTTTCCGTTTGCAATCCGGGCCTTAATTAGAATCGTCTGCGTGGTGTTGTCGACCTGTGCTGAAATGAAGCTCACTCGCGTGTCGGCCACCACTTTGCCCTCGTTATCAAGAACCTGCACTGGCAAATTCATCTTCAGCTGTGGCGCTCGTTCCAGCGGCACATAGACGTAGACTTCCAGACTTCCCGGTTGATCGACCGTGGTCAACTGCGTCGTAGTCGTCACCCGGTCCCCGACGCGCACCGGGATGTCGCCGACGATTCCGGAACGTGGCGCGACCACGTTGTAGTAGCGAAGCTGCACTTCCTGTTCGCGCACTTGTGCGTCCAGCGAATCCATCTGTGCCTGTGCGGCGTCCAGCGCGGCCTTGGCCTGATCCAGATCCTGTTTGCTTACGACTCCCGCGCCGAACAGTCCCTGCGCGCGTTCATACTGCTGCTTGGCCCAGCTCAGATTCGCCTGTTGCGCCGCCCGCGAACTCTCCTGACTCTTCACGGTGGCTTGTTGTTTCAGCGGATCGATTTCCATCAGAGGTGCGCCTGGCCCGACGCGGTCCCCGGAATGGACAAAGATCTGCGTAACCTGCCCCTCCACCTGGGGCATAATCACCGCGGAATCGCGCGACCTCAATGTGGCGACGTATTCCCCGCTGTCGCTCACCGGAACCGCCTTCGCCTCCATCACCTTCACCGGCATCGCGAACGGGCCACTCGGTTGCGACTTTTCAGCCGCTTTGGTCGAGCAGGCCAACCCGCACGCGGCCAGCGGAAGCACCGCCGCCAGCAGGATTCTTTTCGAGGATTCCCGAGACTTACATTTCATATACAGCGGCCCCGCCCCTTTCCCGCAACTGCAATACTGTACCGCCTCCGACGAAACTAAGAAGCATAACTCTATCGTTTGTGCCTGCCAACGTACAGTGTCCAGAAACACAACTTACACGAAACTCTGTATTGCCTCACCTCCACTGTGCAAACTCGGACATGCATCCGCCCCCTGGGCTCGCTGATTTGCCCGAATTCGATAAGAAAACTCGCTCCAAGGCTTTTCCTTGTGGTTTTTTGTTCATTCCCAATTCATCGTGGGTTTACTTTCCCGTAACCCTGGGTTGGCTACTTTTCATTTAAGCAGTCCCAATCAGGAGGAAATTCTATGACTGAAGCCGGAGTTCTGACCACAGCCAGGCAACACCTCGCGGTCGGAGTGAGCGTCGGCGCTCTTCTCTGCAATCTCGGAGCGCCATTGCCCGCCGCCGCGCAAGCACCGCAGCCACCCACCGCCTCACCGATCCAGCACGTGATCGTGATCATCGGCGAAAACCGCACGTTCGATCACATCTTCGCCACCTACCAGCCCAAGCATGGCAGCGTCTTCAACCTTCTCTCCGAAGGCATTGTCAAAGCAGATGGCAGCCCCGGTCCGAACTATGCACTCTCCGTCCAAAACAAGGCCTCCGACACTGGCGTGTATTCCGTGGCGCCCAAAGGTAAGACGCCTTACAAGAACAATCCTCCGGTCGTTACCGGCGGTCCAGAACTCGCCTACGGTGAACAGTTGATCGATGCCGGAATCGTCAGCACACCCGAACAGATTGAACCCGGCTTCCTTCCGCTCGCCGACTACGACCTGCTGCTCACCGGCGGCACTGGACTGACGGACGGCGGCACGGGTCCTGATACGCGCATGCCGAACGTGCTGAATCTCCCCGCAGGAGTCTTTCAGCTGACACCGGGCGTTCCCTATGACGCCTACGCCAGCAGCCCAGTCCATCGCTTCTACCAGATGTGGCAGCAGGAAGACTGCAGCGCAGCCTCCGCCACGGCAACCAATCCCTCCGGGTGTCTGCACGATCTCTTTCCCTGGGTTGAGACGACGATCGGCGCCGGCAGCAACGGTTTGGCCCAGCCCAACCCGTTCACCAGCTACACCACCGGTGAAGGCTCGACCTCCATGGAGTTCTACAACATGCAGCAGGGCGATGCGCCTTACCTGAAATATCTCGCCGACCACTACACCATCAGCGACAATTATCATCAGGCGGGCATGGGCGGCACCGGACTCAATCACATCCTGCTGGGATTCGCCGATGCCATCTGGTACAGCGATGGCAACGGAAAATCTGCGGTTCCGCCCACCGCGCAGATCGAGAACCCGAATGCTCTCGCCGGCACCAACAACTGGTACAGCGAAGACGGATACGGAGGGTTCAATTCCAAAACCAGCACGCCGTACGGCGGAGGCAGCTACAGCGATTGCGCCGATACCGGCCAGGCGGGCGTCTACTCCGTCAACACCTATCTCCGCTCGCTGGCTAAGCCAATTCGCCCCAATTGCGACACCGGCCACTACTATCTGCTCAACAACTACAATCCGGGCTACAACGCAGACGGCACGCTGGCCGTGCTCGACAGCAATTCCTACGCCTCGTTTACCGTCCCGCCCACGAAGCAGCGCCACATCGGCGATGCGCTGATGGAGAAGGGCATTTCGTTCAAATACTACGGCGACGGCTGGGATCTGTATCAGTCCGATCCCAACTTCGACAACCCTCTCGACGCATACTGCAACATCTGCAACCCGTTCCAGTACGCGACCGATATCATGACCAATCCAACCCTTCGCTCGGAACACATCCAGGACCTTGCCAATTTCTACGAAGATGTAGCCGACAATAATCTCCCCGCGGTTTCCTACATCAAGCCCAGCGGATTCGTCGACGGCCATCCCGCATCCTCGAAGCTCGACTTGTTCGAGGCCTTCAGCAAGAAGGTCGTCAACGCCGTGCGTCAACAGCCCGCTCTCTGGGCGCACACCGCCATCTTCATCACCTTCGACGAGGGCGGCGGCTACTTCGATTCCGGCTACGTCCAGCCCCTCGACTTTTTCGGGGACGGCACCCGCATCCCTCTGATCATCGTTTCTCCGTATACCGAAGGAGGCTGGGTCAGCCACAGCTATTCCGATCACGTTTCCATCGCCAAATTCATCGAGCGCAACTGGGGACTCAGCCCTCTGACCTCCCGCAGCCGCGACAACGACCCCAACCCGGTTGCCTCCGCCAGCAACCCCTATGTGCCGACCAACACCCCCGCCATCGACGATCTGTTCGACGCCTTCCAGTTCGGAAGACATTGATCTATCGAGTTTTCCAGCCCACGCTTGTCTCTGCCACACCCGGCGGAGGCAGGTGTGGGCCGTTTCGTTGATCCCTGCGCTGATTTCCCGTCGAATCCCCCGCTCTCCGGCTGCATCCTTTATCCTAGTAACTGCAATCTATGGCTAATCTGAAAACAAAAGCTTCCGTGGCGGCGGGTTCCGTCGCCCGGGAAAACTCCGCCCGCAACAACGGCTCCAACTCCGGTTCCAATCCCGAGCGGGAGCGCGTGTTCAGCGCCTACCGTCAGTGGGGATATCTCGAGGGCGATCTTGATCCTCTCGGCTTCCTGCGCCCTCGCGAAACCCCTGAACTCGAACACGACGGCGAATATGCCCGCGAGGCCCGCTCCGTCTATTCCTCAACCATCGGTGTCGAAATTAACCACATCTATTCGCCCGAGCGCCGCAACTGGATTTACGAGCGCATGGAGTCGCCTTCTCAAGGCTACGACGTGACCGAAGACGTTCGTGCGCGTCTCCTCGATCTCCTCATCCGCGCCGATATCTTCGAGCAGGTCATGCAGCAACGCTACCTTGGCTCGAAGCGCTTTTCGCTCGAAGGCGTCACCGCGCTGATTCCGCTGGTCGACGAAGTCCTCGACTCCGGCGCACGACTCGGTGCTACAGAACTTGTGATGGGCATGAGCCATCGCGGCCGTCTCAATGTGATCGCGCATGTGGCCAAACGCCCGCCGGAAGAGCTCTTCGCCGGCTTCGAAGATGTCGACCCCCGCAGCGTGCTCGGCTCTGGCGATGTGAAATATCACATGGGCGCGACCGGCGAATACCTCACCAGGAGTGGAGGCAAGATCCATATCCATCTGGTTTCCAATCCCAGCCACTTAGAGGCCGTCGATCCTGTCACCATCGGACGCACGCGGGCCAAGCAGGATCGCACCGGCACCGGCGGCCGCGAAAAATATCTTCCGCTCGTGGTTCATGGCGATGCTGCGTTCGCCGGCCAGGGAATTCTCGCCGAGACCATGAACTACGCCGACCTTCCCGGCTACACCGTTGGCGGGACGATTCATGTCGTCGTTAACAACCTTCTCGGTTTCACGACCAGCTACACCGAGGAGCACTCAACCCGCTTCGCTGCCTGCATCGCTCGCCGCCAGTCAATCCCCATCTTCCACGTCAACGGCGAGGATGTTGAGGCTGTTGTCCGCGTCGCGCGCATGGCCGTCGAATACCGCTACCGGTTCGGTACTGATGTTGTCATCGACCTGATCGGATACCGCCGTCATGGACACAGCGAAGTGGATGATCCCACCATCACGCAGCCCCTTCTCTACAGGCGAATTAAGGAGCACCCGCCACTTTGGGAAATCTATGCCGACGACATCGGCGCCAGCGATGCCCAAACCCAGGCTGATGCCGTCAAGGCCGAATTCGAGGCGGCTCAGGGAAAAGCGGGCGGCATCAAGCACAAGCCTCTCATGCGGGACCTCCCGAAATATTGGGACAACTATTTCGGCGGCCTCTATAAATCCGAATACGAAGTCGAAACCGGGATTTCGCCCGACGAATTATCCGAGTTGGCCGCGAAGCTGACCACTTATCCCAACGACTTCCACATTCACCCGAAGGTCAAGAAGCTGCTCGAGCAGCGCGCGGAAATGGGCGCGGGCAAGCGCCCCGTCGACTATGGCATGGCCGAGGCTCTCGCCTTCGCCAGCCTCGTGAAGTCCGGCACCCACGTGCGCCTGTCCGGGCAGGACTCCCGCCGCGGCACCTTCAATCAGCGCCACTCCGTCCTCATCGACACTGAAAACGAAAACGAGTATGTTCCGCTCGAGAATGTCGCTGAAGGCCAGGCCCGCTGCGAAATCTACAACTCAACGTTATCCGAAGCCGGCGTCCTCGGCTTCGAATACGGATACTCGCGCGACTATCCGGAATCGCTCGTTCTTTGGGAAGCGCAGTTCGGCGACTTCGTCAACGTTGCGCAAGCCATCATCGACCAGTTCATCAGCGCCGGCGAAGCCAAGTGGAATCTGCTCTCCGGCCTGGTCATGCTCCTGCCGCACGGATACGAGGGGCAGGGACCGGAGCACTCCAGCGCCCGCATCGAGCGCTTCATCCAGCTTGCCGCCAAGCACAATATCCAGATCGCGCAGCCCTCGAACGCCGCGCAGTACTTCCATCTCCTGCGCCGTCAGGCATTGCGTCACTGGCGCAAGCCGCTCATCGTCTTCACGCCCAAGAGCATGCTGCGACATCCCGATGCTTCCTCGCCGATCGAGGACTTCACCCACAAGAACTTCCTCAACGTCATCCCTGATACCACCGTCGGCGAAGCCGAACGCATCCTGATCTGCACGGGAAAAATCGGCCACGAACTTCAGGCCGAACGCAACAGGCGGAAGGACTCCTCAACCGCAATTGTTTTCCTCGAGCAACTTTATCCATTCCCTGAGGAGGAAATTGTTGCGGAACTCGACCGTCACGGCAAACATGCCGACATCGTCTGGGTGCAGGAAGAGCCCGCCAACATGGGAGCTTTATTCAACATGCTCACGCGCCTGAAGCGCATCGCGGGTGAGCGCCACGTGCTCAGCGTGAAACGCAGTTCCAGCCCCAGCCCGGCAACCGGCAGCGCCAAGGCTCATGAGGTCGAGCAGAAAACTCTGCTCACCCTGGCCTTCACCATCAAGTAGGAATAGACAAAAGAAAGTCGCTAGAAATGTACCTGGATCTTCCCCGATCATTTCTGCTGTTCGTTCCGGGGCTCTTCGAACATCACGCTGCTCCCTGCCACACGCGAGATGCCTCCCTTGGCCACAGCAGCAGCTGCGGCCTTCGGCGGCTCCGGAGCAACTGAAGTCAGCACAGCGGCCTTCGCCGCTTCCTTGGCTTCCGTCTTCACATTCGCGCCTGGCCCTTCGGCTTTTGGCTCGATTTTCGTTTCCGCCGGCTTGCCGGTCTCGACGATGCCCTTGGATCCCTTCTTCGCCCGCTCCTGCGCATTGCACACCTCGACGCTGCCCTTCACCAGAGCGCCCTCATCGATGCTGATCCTTTGCGCGATCACGTCACCAGTCAGCACGGCTTCGCCGCGGATGTCGACTCGCTCGGTGCAGTCGATATTTCCCGTCACCGTCCCCATGATGACGACTTCTTTGGCCTCGATGTTGGCCAACACCACGCCTGTGCGTCCCACCGTAACGCGATGATCCGGAAAATGGATGCTTCCCTCAACTCGGCCATCGATATAAAGCGCCTGCGCCCCCCGCAGTTCGCCTTTCACCGTCATCGTGGCCCCCAGCGTCGCCTGCTCCATCGCAGGTCCCAGACCCACCGCAAAGCTGGATGAAGGAGGTACCGGCACCCCTGCCGGTTTTTGCGCACTAGTTTTCGTTTCCGCTGTCGGCCACATCGAGTTCGTTCCTCTCTGGCAGCTCGGCGCCGGATCGCCAAAATACTGAGCGATCCCGCGCTCCTTGCGCGAACTACCAACTGTGTCATCGGAAAGAACCCGGCCCCGCCGCAGGTTACGAAAGGCTCTCCCCCGAACTGGGCTACGGACGCCACATTGTTCGTTCGTCATCTCGATCCAGGGACTTCGGGTTTCAATTTGTCATCCGAACGGAAGCTCTAGCCGCCGTTGCGATGCGTGGCGAATGAATGGAGGCCATCAAACCGCGCCCGGTGTTAATCTAACTCTCCGACTCATGCCTCCTCGTCCCCAACCTCTCCGCATCGCCATCGACACCGGAGGCACTTTCACCGACTGCGTCTGGATCGATCCCTCCACCCGCAGCCTTCGCATGCTCAAAGTCTTCTCCACGCCCGCCGACCCCTCGCACGCCATCGTCGATGCTGTCCGGAAAATCACAACCGGAAGACACTTCCTCCTGCTTCATGGCACCACCGTCGGCACCAACACCCTGCTCGAGCGCAAAGGAGCGCGCGCCGCCCTTGTCACCACCGCGGGTTTCGAAGACGCCATCGAAATCGGACGCCAGGCCCGCCCCCGGCTCTATGATTTTTTCTTCGACCGCGTTGCGCCGCTCGTGCCAAAAGAACTGCGGTTTGGCGTGAACGAACGCACCGCCCAGGATGGCGACGTGCTCACCTCCCTTACCTCCGAAGAATTGCACTGGCTCTCGAACCGTCTCGCCGCCGCAAAGCCCGAATCCGTCGCCATCTCGCTCTTGTTTTCCTTCGCCAATCCGGCGAACGAGCAGGCCTTGGCCGACGCGCTGGCGTCACTGCAGATTCCGCTCTCGATCTCTCACCAGATCCTTCCAGAATTCCGCGAATACGAGCGTGCCTCGACCGTCGCCATCAACGCCTATCTCCAGCCCATCCTGCAGCGCTACCTGGAAAATCTGGAGCGCCGCGCGAGTTTTGGGGGCGCACAGGGCTCGAGGGCAGAGGGCGGACTTGTGGCGGCGCGGCGCTTGAGCGCTGCGAAAGAGAATCCTGAAAAATCAGGGGCTTTGGCCACCGAGGTACCAACGAAGATCGAAACTCCCCGCATCTTTGTCATGCAATCTTCCGGAGGCATCACCGCGCTCTCCACCGCCGCCCGCGAACCCGTCCGCACCGTCCTCTCCGGGCCCGCCGGAGGCGTGGTCGGCGCCGCCGCGAGCGCTCGCGCCAGTGGATTCGAGAACATCATCGCCTTTGATATGGGAGGCACTTCCACCGACGTTTCTCTCGTCGAAGGCGCGATCCAGCTCGCCACTGACGCCCACATCGCCGGCCTGCCCATCAGCGTCCCCATGCTCGACATTCACACGGTCGGCGCCGGCGGAGGCTCGCTCGCCCGCTTCGATGCTGCAGGAGTTCTCCGCATCGGCCCCGAATCCGCTGGAGCTGATCCCGGCCCCATCTGCTACGGACGCGGCACTCAACCGACCGTCACCGACGCCAATCTTCTGCTGGGCCGGCTTCAGCCAACAAAATTTCTCGGCGGCGATTTCACTCTCGATCTCGAGCGCACCCGCACCGTCACAACAGATTGGCTCAAGAAAAACAAATCCACGCTCACCCTCGAGCAATTTGCCGCCGGCGTCATCCGCGTCGTCAACGCCACGATGGAGAAAGCCATCCGCGTGGTCTCCATCGAGCGCGGCCGCGACCCGCGCCAGTTCGCCCTCGTCGCCTTCGGCGGCGCCGGAGGCCTGCATGCCTGCGCCCTCGCCGATGCGCTCAGCATCCCGCAGGTGATCGTTCCCGCCATGCCCGGCGCGCTCTCGGCGCTCGGGATTCTTTCGAGCGATGTCGTGAAAGATTATTCCCGCACCGTTCTCCGCCGCGTCTCGCGAGCATTACCGCATGCCGGGTTGAATCGCGAATTCACGGCGCTGGAAAACAAAGCCGCCGACGACTTTCGCCGCGAGGATTGGGAGGGCCGCCCGCACTACGCCCGCAGCATCGACGCGCGTTACCGCGGTCAGGGATACGAACTCAATCTTCCGCTGACCAAAACTTTTCTTCGCGACTTCGAGCGCGAACACCACCGCCGCTACGGATATGCCCACGACCATCGCGAAATCGAACTTGTGACCCTCCGCCTGCGCGCGACTCTGAAATCGAAATCACTGTCTGCCGGGGGCGCCCTGCGTCTCGCCACGTTTGCAAGACCGGGGAACGACGCGGAAACTTCACGGAGTGCACCCTCGCTGAGCCAAGTCCTTTTTGATGGGAAAAAATTCAGAACGAAAATCTACTCCCGGGACGAACTCTCACCCGGCAAGAAACACCCCGGCCCCGCCATCATCACCGAATACAGCGCCACGACGGTCATCCCGCCCGGATGCCGCTTCTACCTCGATCGCGCCGCCAACCTGATAAGTTCCAGATAGCCACTTTGTTCGCCCTTTGTTTTCTCTGTGCGGTCCACTGAATTCCTGCATTTTTCACAGGTTTTCCACACTCCCTAGCCTCATCCGGATTCCTTGTGCCCCTAGAAAATGGCACCCTGGTGGTGGATGCCAGATTCTAGTGCAGTCTTCCTGGTTAGCAAACCCGCGGCCAGGGGGATTTTTACTTGTGCCGGTGAGTCTTATATCTATTGGATGCACTCAAGCTCTGAAATACAGCAGAAGGAGGATTACGAAGATGTCACCGAGCAAGAAACCCGCAGGCAAACCTAAGCCCGCCCCGCCCTGTTCCTGCGACTGTCGAGCCTGCGATATCGGGATGCACTGTGGAAAGAAACCGGATTGCGGGCACCCGTCCCCTCGAACTAAGCAGAGTACGCACTAGACTGGGCAGGTCTTATTTCTCGCGCCTTGCGCTTTTGCTCTTTCTCCACCCACTCCACAAAACGAGACTGAAATTCCTCTTGCGTATAGATTCCCTTATGGATGAGCAAAGTGTTCACCGCGTAAACTGTGGCCTTGAAGCTTTCGTCACGCGATGCCAGCGCCAGCGCCTCTTCAAACGACATTGTGGATTCCCCGATGACCAGAGAAGTAACGTCTGTCATCAAACCACTCTGCGCCAGCGAAGTCAATCGTGCCAAGCCGGTAACGGTTTCATGTCTTGCTCTTTCATGGGCTCAATTGTGAATATCCCGTGAAAATGCGTGCCAATCCGCAGCCGGCCGCCACTGAGTGCTAGATGCCGGGTACTGCCTTCGTTACAATACTCTCGTGAAACCCAGCATCTTCGTGGTCGAAGACGATCCCGATATTTCCCGGCTCGTTCGCCATCATCTTGAGAACGAGTCCTTCGCCGTGCGCGTTTATCCCACCGGTCTCAGCGTGCTCTCCGACGCGGCGCGCCAGCGTCCCTCGTTGTTCGTGCTCGACATCATGGTTCCCGGCAAGGATGGCCTCGAGCTCTGCCGCAACATTCGCGAGACTCCCGGCATTGCCTCCGTCCCGGTGATTTTTCTGACCGCCAAGAGCAGCGAAGCCGACCGCGTCCTCGGGCTCGAACTCGGCGCCGATGACTATATCGCCAAGCCCTTCAGCCCGCGGGAATTTGTGGCCCGCGTCAAGGCCGTTCTGCGCCGCTTTGAGCGCCCGCTCCCCCCCAGTCCCATGAAGATCGGCGATATTGAGATCGATCCTTCGGCGATGACCTTGACCGTGCGCGGCCAGCTGGTGCCCACGACTGCCACCGAGTTCCGCTTGCTCGATTATTTTGCCCGTCATCGCGGCCGCGTCTTTTCCCGCGATCACCTGCTCGACTCGGTGTGGCGCGACACGGCCTACGTCACGCCCCGTTCGGTTGATGTCTACGTTCGCCGCATTCGCGAAAAAATTGAGCCCGATCCAGAGAATCCCCGCTTTCTGAAAACCGTCCGCGGCGCCGGCTATCGCTTCGAGGCCCCAAAGTGACAAGCCGAAGTTTTTGTTGTCATCCCGAGCAAGCGCTTTTTGCGCAGCGAAGGATCTGGGCGAGCCGCGCGAGGTGCCGCGCTTTTCGCGGCGAACAAAACGCGCGATTGGCTCGCATCCTGATTGCGCTCTATCATCGCCAGGCATAAAGAGACGCAATGAAGAACCGCATCTTCTTCAAACTGCTGGCCGTCTTCCTGCTGGTGATCGCCGCCGCGGCCGCCACCATGGACGTGATCCTCGATCGCGCCTGGGAATCCTCTCTGCGCTCGGAAATTGAGCGCAGCCTCACGGAAAAAACTCTGCTCTTCGCCCGCCGCGTCGACAACGACCACACCCATTCGCTCGCCGATATTGCGGCGCAGGAAGCCCAGGCCGCAGGAGCTCGCGCCACCATCATCGACGCTTCCGGCAAGGTTCTTGCCGACTCCGAGGCCAGTCCCGGAAGCATGGAGAACCACGCGCGGCGCCCCGAGTTCGCCGCCGCCCTCAACGGCAAGACCGGTTCCAACGAACGCCGCAGCGCCACCCTCGGCATCCCTTTTTTTTATGTCGCCGCTCCTATCTCCGGCGGCGCCGTGCGCCTCGCCTATCCTCTCTCCGACGTTTCCGCCGTGCAGGCGCAAGTTCGTCGCCGCCTGGTGTGGAGCTCCACTTTCGCGCTGCTCATCGCTTTGATCGTTGCCGCGATCGCTTCCGTCTGGACCTCTCGCCGCCTCGAGCGCATCGTCGATGTCGCCGCCCGCATCGAGCGTGGCGATCTCCGCGCCCGCGTCGATGACACCTCTCTCGACGAAATCGGACGTGTCGCCGTCGCCATCGATCGCACCGCAGGCCAGGTCGAGCGCAGTTTCGCCGCCGTCCGTTCCAGCCAGCACCAGCTCGAGACTCTGCTCAACAGCATGCAGGACGCCGTTATCGCCGTAAGCTCCGACGGCTTGGTGCAGTGGGCCAATCAGCCCATGGATCGCCTCATCCCGCAGCGCACTCGCCTTAACGCTCCCGTGGTTGAGACCATTCGCGATCCTGATTTCCTCGCCACCGTCAAAGCCGCGACCACGGCCAAAACCGTCAAGACGGCCCGGGCCACTTCCGTCGTCCCCGGACGCGCCTTCGACGTCACCGCCGCCCCTCTGCCGGATGGCGGCGCCGTCGTCGTGTTGCGCGATCTCACGGAGACGGAACGGGTCGAAAAAACTCGCCGCGATTTCATCGCCAATGTCTCCCACGAACTTCGCACGCCGCTCACCTCGATTCAGGGATATTCCGAGACCCTCCTCGACACTGTCCCCGAGAACTCCGGCTCCACGCGCGAATTTCTGGAAATCATCCGCAAGAACGCCGCCCGCATGTCGCGCCTCACCGAGGATCTGCTGACGCTGGCGCGTGTCGAATCCGGGGAAACGCGCTTTGAAACCGAACCGGTTCCACCCGTCGAGTTACTGCATGACGCCGAAGAGAGTTTTCGCGAGATCGCCCGAGGCCAGGGAATTGATCTGCAAATCATCGAGCAGGAAACCCACAACGGCCGGCCCGCGTCAGTCGACTCTCTTCCTCTGGTTCTGGCCGACCGCGAAGCCATTCATCAGGTCTTCTCCAACCTGATCGAAAACGCCATGAAATACGGGCGCGGCGGTGGACGCGTCGTTCTGGGCGCTCGCATGGCCGCTCGCGGCATCGAGTTTTATGTGCAGGATTTTGGCGCCGGCATTTCTTCCGAGCACCTGCCGCGGCTGTTCGAACGCTTTTACCGCGTCGACAAAGCCCGCTCCCGCGAATCCGGCGGCACCGGGCTGGGCCTCGCCATCGCCAAGCACATCATGCTCGCCCACGGCGGCTCAATCCGCGCCGAGAGTGATCTCGGCCACGGCAGCGCATTTCTGTTCACGCTTCCCGCCGCCTGAGGTGGCCGCTGGCGCGGATCATGGCCGCTATCTGCCCATCGCCCGCTTACGCGCCAACACGGTCTCCAGCGCCGTCTTCGTGTCTTTGGGCAGATGATACGACTCGTCGTCGGATGGATACTGGTGCGATTTCACGTCGGCTCGAAACGCCTGCACCGCCTGCATGATCAACGCCGAAGCGTCACCGTAGCGGCGCACGAACTTCGCCGGAGGATTGAAGGTCAGGTTCAGAAGGTCATGGAATACCAGCACCTGCCCGTCACACTCCGGTCCGGCGCCGATGCCGATCGTGGGCGTGCTTACCTCAGCCGTGATCATGGCCGCCACTTCGCGCGGAATCCCTTCCAGAAACAGGCATGCGGCTCCGGCTCGGTCGAGCGCGACCGCGTCCCGCATGAGTTGCTCGATACCGCTCAGATTCTTTCCCTGCACCTTGTATCCGCCCATCACGTTGACCGATTGCGGCGTCAGGCCAATGTGGCCGGCCACCGGAATCTCGGCGTCGATGATGCGCCGAATCAGATCCGCGCGCCGCTCCCCGCCTTCGAGCTTCACCACCTCTGCGCCGCCTTCTTTCACGAAACGCGCGGCATTGTCGACTGCGCTTTTGGGATCAATCTGATACGACCCGTATGGCATGTCCGCGATCAACAGCGCACTCTTCACGCCCCGCCGCACCGCCTTCACATGATGCAACATCTCGTCCATGGTGACCGACAGCGTGTTCTCGTAGCCGAGCATCGCCTGGGCCAGAGAATCGCCCACCAGCACCATATCGATGCCGGCCTCGTCCACCAGGCGCGCCGTTGCGTAATCGTACGCAGTCAAACAGCTAATAGGTTCATGTCGGAGTTTCTGTTCCCGCAGAGAGGCGGTCGTTATCTTGGGGCGGGATTCCCCCGGAAAGGCTCCCCCGATCGGGGTCAAGCTCATGATGTCCTCCAGTGCCCCTCCAGCTCAGCCGGATAGAGCCTGTGTCCGCGTCGTGGCGTCTACATCATTCGATGACGCTAACCCTATTGTAACCGCAGGATGGTGACCGAGCCACGTCAAAGATCGCCGATTGCGCCAATACGCAAGAGGCGTGTTTTCAATGATCTGGCCGGAAGCGGTTACAGCGGCAAGCCCACTCGCGACCGACACTTCGGCCTGCTTCTTCGTTTATGCCCTCGCGGCTTCCTGGCCGCCCAGCGGCAGGAAATATTGCGTCCCCTTGATCGGCTCGGTTACTTTGCGCAGCAATTCCTGCAGATCCTCGTTGCGGTCGACGAAATCGATCTCGGAAGTATTGACGATCAGCAGATCCGAAGACGTGTAGTGAAAGAAAAAGTGTTCGTACGCCTTGATCACTTCTTCCAGGTATTCGTCGCTCACCGCCCGCTCGCCCGGCGCATTCTTTTTCTTCAGCCGCTTCTTCAGCACCTCCGGCGTCGCCTGCAGATAAATCACCAGATCGGGCGTCGGCAGGATTTCCCGGAAGTGGTTGTAGTAGCGGTTGTAGGTGTCGAGTTCCTGATCGGTCAGATTGAGGCAGGCAAACAGCTTGTCCTTTTCGAAGATAAAGTCGGCAACCACCCTGCGCTGCGACCGCGGGCCGAGATCGAGCGCCTGCAATTGCTCGAATCGACGCATCAGAAAGGTGAACTGCGTCTGAAACGCCGCTCCGCGCTCGCCCTCGTAAAAAGCTCCCAGAAAGGGATTCTCTTCCTCTTCCATGACCCGCTGCGCATTCAGCCGTTCTGCCAGAATGCGCGCCAGCGTGCTCTTGCCGACTCGGATGGGCCCTTCCACTGCAATGTACCGGGGGAGTTCAAAAAGATTCGCCATGAGATCTTACGATGTATGTGAATGCTGAGCATAGCTCGGACGCCGTCCAGTGGCAATTGAGGGAAGAGTTAACAGGCACCAGCCATCTCACGGGCCACATGGAGATCCTCGGAATTGATTCTTTCCGCGACTCCGAGAGCGAGAAATCTCTTACAATCCTTGCATGCTTGCAACCCTGCTGGCCGGAACAACGGCCGCCGCCATGGCCGCCGGCTACCAGTCGATGGCCCCGACCGGCCAGTGGTTCGGCCGCACCTTCACCGGCATTCGCCGCGGGGCAAAGCAGCTCGCTCTCACCTACGACGACGGGCCGAACGATCCGCACACGCTGAAGCTTCTCGAAGTTCTGGCTCGTCACAATGTGCATGCCACGTTCTTCATGATCGGTCGCTATGTCGAACAACGTCCCGACATCGTTCGGGAAGTTCTCCGCGCCGGACACGTCGTCGGCAATCACACCCTCACTCACCCTCTGCTGATCTTCAAAGGCAGCGCTGAAATTTGCCTGGAGCTCGCCGACTGCCGTTCTACCCTGCAGGACGCAGTCGGCGATCATTCCAATCTCTTTCGTCCGCCATTCGGGGGACGCCGTCCCGGCGTTTTGCGCATCGCGCGCGATCTCGGCCTGCAGCCCGTCATGTGGACGGTCACCGGCTACGACTGGAATGCCCCGCCCGCAGCCGAAATCGAGCGCAAGGTCGCGAAGCAGGTGCGCGGCGGCGACGTCATCCTCCTGCACGATGGCGGTCATCGGCAGATGGGCGCCGACCGCTCGCAAACCGTCATCGCCACCGACAATCTCATCCGGCGCTATCAATCGGAAGGCTATGCGTTCGTCACTATCCCGCAAATGATCGATCGCAAAGCTGCGCCCCAGAACATCGGATCGAGCCCTGCTCCAGTCTGATCATTTCGTTTTCTAAAATCAGAATTCTGCATCGCGAGGGGAGAAACTCCAGTGAAACGCACGCTTCTTTTTGTTCTACTCAGCGCCATCTTCGCCACCGCGCAGCCCAAGGCCCTCTTCTACATGATTGACAGCCCGAATTCTGTCCGCTCGTTCCTCGATCACGCCGACAAAATCGACATCCTCGTGCCCACCTGGTATTCGGTCGACAGCAACGGACTCGTCTGGGGAGGCCCCAATCCCGCGGTGATGCAGGCCGCCGCGCAACATCATGTTCCGGTCATGCCCATCGTTGCTTTGATGATTCAGGCGGATTTGCACAAGCTGCTTTCCACTCCCGCGGCGCGCGCCGCCTTCATCGAATCTCTGCTCAGCGAATGCCAGAAGAACGGATACAGCGGCTTCCAGTTTGACTTTGAAGACGTGAACTGGACCGATCGCGACCTGCTTTCAAGTCTCGTCGCCGATACCGCCGCCGCCCTTCACAAAGAGCACCTGCTCCTGACCATTGCCACCGTGCCCAACGCCCCGGGATTTCCCGGCAAGACGAATTACTCACACTGGCTGTATGCCAACTGGCGCGGGGCTTACGACCTGAAAGCCCTGGCCCAATCCGCCGACCTCATCTGCCTGATGACTTACGATCAGAACACGCGCTGGACGCAACCCGGCCCGGTTGCCGGATATCCCTGGACCGTCAAGAATCTCGAGTACGCGCTGCAGTTCGTCCCAAAGGAAAAGTTGTCGCTGGGCATTCCCGTCTATGGCTACCACTGGTATGCCGGAGATCCTGGCAAAGACGACAAGCCCAATCCCACTGCGGACTACGTCGGCCAGCAGGAAATCGATCAATTCCTCACTGCCTATCACCCGCAAGTGGAATGGGATTCTGCCGACCGAACCGCCTGGTTCTATTTTTACCGCGACGATTATCGCGAGTGGGTGTTTTACACCGATCGGCGCAGCTTCCAGGAGCGCTTCAACCTGGCTCGTGATCGTGGACTGCAGGGATTCTGTTCGTGGGTGCTCGGCGCCGAGGATCCTGAGATCTGGTCGGTTCTGCCGTCTCACAAGTGATCGGGGTTCCGACTCGAGCGATGCCGCATCCGGCGAGGACTATCCGCGCATCGTCGAAAACGCTTCTTTCGCGGCGGCGATGGTACGCTGCACATCTTCTTCGCTGTGCGCCGCTCCGAGAAATGCGGCTTCGTACTGCGATGGCGGCAGGTAGATTCCGCTGTCCAGCATGCTGCGGAAGAACTTCCCGAACATTTCTGTGTTCGACTGCGAAGCCGAATCCCAATCCTTCACCGGCCCCGGCTGGAAGAACCAGGTGAACATCGACCCAACTCGATTGTGGCAGAGCGTGACGCCGGCGTCCTTGGCGGCCGCAGCGGCTCCATCGACCAGTTGACCGCTTAGCCTTTCGAGCCGCGGATAGATCTCCGCTTTGCGTTCCCGCAACTGCTTCAACATCGCGCACCCGGCGGCCATGGCCAGCGGATTCCCCGAAAGCGTGCCCGCCTGATACATCGGTCCAAGGGGCGCTACCCAATCCATGATTTCTTTCGGCCCGCCATAAGCTCCGACTGGCAGGCCTCCGCCGATGATTTTGCCCATCGTCGTCAGGTCGGGACGAATGTTGTAAAGCTCCTGCGCCCCGCCAAACGCGACGCGGAACCCGGTCATGACTTCATCAAAAATCAGCACCGACCGCTCCCGCTCGGTGATCAGGCGCAGCCCGACCAGATAATCGTCCGCCGCCGGAACGCAACCCATGTTGCCCACCACCGGCTCGACAATCACGCAGGCGATCTCGTGCTTGAACTTGTGGAATGCGTGCTCGAGCGCCGAGAGATTATTGAAAGGAAGGGCGAGCGTGAACTGCGTGAATTCTTCCGGTACGCCCGCGGAACCCGGGATTCCCAGCGTCGCAACTCCCGATCCTGCTTTGACCAGCAGGCAATCGGCGTGCCCGTGATAGCAGCCTTCGAACTTCACGATGTACTTGCGCTTGGTGTATGCCCGCGCCAGCCGGATCGCCGACATGGTGGCTTCCGTGCCGGAACTGACGAAGCGCACTTTCTGCATTTGCGGAAACGCGCTGAGCACCAGTTCGGCGAGATCGGCCTCCGATGGAGTCGACGCCCCGAAGCTTGTTCCGTTGCAGGCTGCGCCCACGATCGCGTCCAGCACGCCCGGTTCGGCGTGGCCCAGAATCAGCGGACCCCATGATCCGATGTAATCGATATATTCGTTTTCGTCGGCATCCCAGATGTGAGCTCCCTTGCCGCGAACGATGAATGGCGGCTCGCCGCCGACCGAGCGAAACGCGCGCACCGGCGAGTTCACTCCCCCGGGTATCATGCCCTCGGCACGCTTCTGCAGACTTCTGGACTGCTCGAGCTTTCGCGACGTAGCAGAGGGCATCGATCCTCTCGATCGAGATAGAACAGGGTTCAACCGATTCTGCAAAAGCAACCGATAACTATAGCAGCGCCCGACAGTAAAGCGAATTCACCAGATATTCATTCTTCTGCAATCACTATGCAATATCCCGGCAGTACCGTGAGGGCATCAAGTTGCCCTTCTAACCGGGAGGGTTTCGAAGGGACAGTCTCGGGGGCTCCGGACTGTCCTCTTTGCTTTTTCGCCAGCCGGAGGCTGATCCAGGACGTGCTTCCCTTAGGCGAAGAATCGAGCCCGCAGTTTTGTTTCCCCGGCGATTCCACGCTGCCCCTGCCCGGTGTGGGTCACTTCAAGTACGCGCGCACGAGCGAAATCAGATCTTCCGTCAATTCTTCCGGAGACTCCACCCCGCGGTTGGGATGCGTGATGTGCAGGCGCACGTGATCTTCCAGGATTTCCGCCATCAGGCTGTTCACGCCCCCGCGAATCGCAGCCAGCAGCATCAGGATGTCAGCGCACTCGTCGCCATCGGCTACCGCGCGCTCGACGGCTGCAATCTGTCCGCCAAGCCGCCGGATTCGCGAAAACAGCTTCTGCTTTTCCTTGGAGATTTGTGGCAGTTTCTCTTTCATCCCGGCCATTTTACTCTTGACATATACCCTATGGGGGTATGATATAAACAGCGTGTTCGGGAGGAAATCCCTGGTCTTGTAACACTCCTTTAACCGGTCGCGGATACCCTCGCTTGGGAGATTTCTGCCGGTTTCCCGGGAGGGAACGAAATCCAACCGCAATCCCGCAAGCCCGGTACGCTGCCGACGAACTTCACGGCCGGTGTATTGAACGGCCTTCAAAACGCCGGAGTTAGCCGGGTGAGCCTGCTCACGACCCGGCGTGACTCCGGACACATCGGAAGCCTTCGGCCGAAGCCTAGCGTGGCAACATGAAATTGAAATTGAAATTCATTTTCAATATACCGGCGGCCCATCGCCGCCCACTCTTTTCCCTCGCCGATGTCGCCCGGCGCGCCTTCATAACGATTTCTGTCCTCTCTCTGGCAACGGCAACTTCCGCGTTTGCCCAGCAACTGCCCTCTTCTCCCGGCTCTCAAGCCTCTTCTGCTTCGGCGCCCGCTGCACCCACACCGGCTGATCCTCCCGACGAAACCACCGAAGCGATGTTCCCGCACCCGCAGAGCACGCGCATCTGGCTCTCCGGACAATCCAATTTCATCTTTCAGACGCATCCTGATTTCCCGGCGCTTTACAGCGGAACGCACAGTCTCATCAATCGTTACGAAAAGGGAACTTCCCGCGTCATGACGCTTTACACCGGTTTCCGCCTCAACGACTCGACCGAGTTCCTGGTCGATATCGAGGAGGCGGGAGGCTCGGCCTTGAGCCAGGGATTCGGCCTCGCCGGCGACACCAATCTCGACATCGTGCGCAATCCGCTGCTAAGCAAAGCTCCCTATCTGGGCCGCGGCATGATTCACAAAGTCTTTGCCCTGAGCCGCGACAAGGTCGAGAACGACCGCAACCCGTTTTCGCTCTTCGCCGAATTGCCCCGGCGTCGTCTCGAACTCCGCTTCGGCAAATTCAGCATGCCCGATTTTTTCGACATCAACTCCGTCGGCTCGGACACTCACTTCCAGTTCACCAACTGGACCATCGATAACAACGGCGCCTGGGATTATGCCGCCGACACACGCGGTTACACCGTCGGCCTGCTGGCCGACTACGAGGATCGCAACTGGGGATTCCGCTTCGCCGAGGCGCTCATGCCCAAGGTCGCCAATGGCATCGATCTGGTCTGGAAGCCCTGGCAGGTACACGCGGAAAACTTCGAGTACGAATGGCGCCATGGCCTGATTCCGCGCAAGTCGGGAGTGATTCGGCTTCTCGCTTACACCAACTCCGCCAACATGGGCATCTATCGCGATCAAGTCGCAAAAGCTGAGCAGGAAGACACAACTCCCGATATCACGGATCATCCCTGGCACATCACCCGCAAGTACGGTTTCGGCGCCAACGTCCAGCAGACCCTCACGCGTTACTTGAGTGCCTTTGGCCGCTTCGGTTGGGATAACGGCAAGACCGAGTCCTTCGCTTACACGGAAGTCGACCAGACTTTCGCCCAGGGTATCGGCGCAGACGGTGCTTGGTGGCATCGCCGACAGGATCGCGCCGGCATCGCCTTCGTCACCAATGCCATTAAGCGGGACCATCAGGAGTATCTGGCCGCCGGCGGGTTCGGCTTTCTGCTCGGCGATGGAGACCTCCATTACGGCCGTGAGAACATTCTCGAGTCCTACTACACCGTGCACGTATGGCGTGGCATTTACCTGGCCCCGGGAGTTCAACACATTAACAATCCGGGTTACAACCGAGATCGCGGACCGGTCATCGTGCCTTCATTCCGGGCCCACGTCGAATTCTGAGGCGGTCTCGGATTGTGCCCGCCTCGTTCTCCGGGTAGATTGTTAAGAACCCACCGGCGACTTCGATGACCAACACGCTTACCGACATGCGCTTCAACGGTCACTCCATGGTCGCCGCACTTCAGCGCGTGCTGGTTTGTTCCCCTCGTTCTGCAGGATGGAATCAGCCGGAGCGCGTAGCTCGCTGGCGCGAATTGGGATTCCGGCATGCTCCCGACTACTCGGCAGCACAGTCACAGCATGAGGTTCTGCGTCGCGAACTCGAGGCCGCTGGCGCGGAGGTGATCGATCTTCCCCCTGCCCCCGATCTTTCCCTCGATGCCGTGTACACCCACGATGCGTCTCTCGCCACGGACTTCGGCCTCATCGTCATGCGTCCGGGAAAACCCAACCGCATTGCTGAAGGACCGCGTCACGGCTCGGCGTGCGGAGCTCTCGCCGTTCCGACGTTGGCCGCCATCGCTGCTCCCGGCACCAGCGAAGCCGGAGACATCGTTTGGCTCGATGCCGAGACTCTTCTGATTGGCCGCGGTTACCGGACCAACGCTGAGGGGATCAGCCAGATTCGCGACTTGCTCGCGTCCCGGGGAATTGAAGTCTTCCCCGTTCCCTTGCCCCACAGCCGCGGTCCCGGCGAGTGTCTGCACTTGATGTCGCTGATCAGCCTGCTCGACGAAAGGTCAGCCCTGGTGGATCTCCCTTGGCTCGCCGTTGAAACCGTCGAACTGCTCCGCGCACGCGGCTTCGATTTTATTGAGATCGATGATGCCGAACGCGACTCGCTCGCCTGCAACGTCCTCGCTCTCGGCGAAAAACGCCTCCTCGCGCTCGAAGAGAATCATCGAACCAACGACCGTCTGCGCCGTGCCGGATTCGACGTTCGCACTTTCCCCGGGGATGAGTTGTGTGTGAACGGCGGCGGCGGACCCACCTGCCTCACCCGCCCGCTCCTGCGCGGATGATAGGGATAGAAAAGTCGGGTGCCCCACTGGCCACCTTTGCCGTAAGTGGGAGATGTGACCTTACCCTCCCGCAATCGCTCCGATCACCAGAAAGGCTTCCTTCCCCGAAGCCACGGCCTCGGGTAAAGGCGCATCCGGAGGCTCATGCGACAAATCCTCTTCACAGGCAAAAAATCGCAAGAACGCACGCCGCTTCAACGTGTCGTGCTCACGAATCGTTCCCCTTAGCACCGGATACCGCGCCTCGAGTGCGTCCAGCACTGACCTTTGCGTGATCGGAGGCGCCACTTCGACCGTCACCTCGGCCTCCACCTGCGCCAGATTTCGAAGATGGTAAGGGAGAACAACCCGAATGCTACTCAAAGTTTGCCATCCAACCTGACCTTGTCATCCTGAGCGAAGACCGGTTGCCCCACCCTTCTCGCCCTTTTGCGAGAGGGTGGGTATTTTTGACTCTTATCGACCCATCTACAACGTCTGCACTTCCACCGACAACACCGCCGGCAGATCGCGCACAATCGGGGCCCACGAATCGCCGGCGTCGTTCGAACAGTACACCTGCCCGCCCGTCGTCCCGAAATAAATCCCACATTTGTCGAGGGAGTCGACCGCCATGGCATCGCGCAGCACGTTGACGTAGCAATCCTTCTGCGGCAATCCGTTGGTCAACGGCTCCCACTCATTCCCGCCTGTACGGCTGCGGAAGACGCGCAGCTTGCCTTCATGCACGTAGTGCTCGGAGTCGCTCTTGATCGGCACGACATAAATCGTCTCCGGCTCATGCGCGTGCACATCGATGACGAACCCGAAATCGGTCGGCAGATTTCCGCTGATTTTGGTCCAGTTGTCTCCAGCATCGTCGGAGCGCATGACGTGCCAATGCTTCTGCATAAACAGCACGCCCGGCCGCTGGGCGCTCATCGCCACGTGATGCACGCAGTGGCCGACTTCCGCCGTCGGATTCGGAATGTACTGCGAGTACAGTCCCTTGTTGATCGGCTTCCAGCTCTCCCCTCCGTCATCGGTACGAAACGCCCCGGCCGCGGAGATCGCGATGTAGATCCGCTGCGGATCGCTCGGATCGAGCACAATTGTGTGCAGGCACATCCCGCCCGCGCCCGGCTGCCACTTCGGCCCCGTGCCGTGACCGCGCAATCCGGAAAGTTCGTGCCAGCTCTCTCCGCCGTCAGTCGAGCGAAACAACGCCGCATCCTCAATGCCCGCATACACGGTGTTGGCATCCCTTAGCGAGGGCTCGAAATGCCACACTCGCTTGAATTCCCACGGATGCTGCGTCCCGTCGTACCACTGATGCGTAGTCAGAGGCTTCCCGGATTTATCCGAGGTGTCATAGACAAAGCGGTTGGCCGGCGGTTTCGGCATCTGCCCCGGTTTCGGCGGTTCGACCTGCACTCCCGGCTGATGCCATGTCCTGCCGCCATCATCGGAGCGCTGTACCATCTGCCCAAACCATCCGCTCGTCTGCGACGCGTAGATCCGGTTCGGATCCACCCGCGATCCCTTCATGTGATAAATTTCCCATCCGGCAAAATGCGGCCCGCTGACTTCCCACTTCTCCCGCTTGCCGTCTGCCGAGAGAAGGAACGCCCCTTTGCGTGTCCCCACCAGCACTCGCACCTGACTCATCGCAACTCTCCTTTTTCGTAATCAGCGCCGTCGCGCGTCGTAATACAGCAGAGTAACCCCAGACTTCAAAACCTTCGTCTTCTCCAGCTTCAGGCGGACCGTCTCCCTGATGTCCTTGAACAGCGGGCTCCCGCTCCCGATCAGCACTGGAGCCAGAATCACGCGATACTCGTCAATCAATCCTTGTTGCAGCAGCCCCGAAGCCAGAATCGGACTGCCCAGCAGAACGATGTCCTTGCCTTCTCTCTTTTTCAGTTTCGCGATTTCTTCCGCGACATCTCCCTTGATCAGCTTTGAGTTGTTCCACGGAACTTCCTCCAGCGTTCGCGAAGCCACCAGCTTCGGCAGGGAGTTCATCTTGTCGGCGATCTCATCTTTCGGTGCCGACGGCCAGTAGGCCGCCATGTGTTCATACGTCACCCGGCCGAACAGCAGAATGTCGGCGGCGCGCAGCATCTGCTTGGCATAATCGAAGAACTCGTCGTCAGCCGGGAACCACCGGACATCCTTCTCCGGCCCCTCGCCGAATCCTTCGAGCGACATCACATTCGAGACAATCAGCTTTCTCATTCGTTTCCCCAGAATTGCCGACGACTCCCCAGTTTCAATCGGCCTTGCGCCGCGTCAGTCCGCGCGCCGCCTGCGCATCAAATCTCGGGATGAGCGGCGTCGAATCCCGCTCCCGCCAGCGCCGTCGCGCCTCCGCCAGGATCCATGTCCGATTCTTCTCCATCTCGTCGATCATCGCGCACGACGCGCCCGAAGGCTCGTGCCGCGCTCCCCAGATCAGCAATTCCAGCAGCACCGGCGCCAGATCGATTCCTTTTTCCGTCAGGCGGTAATTCGTCCGCCGGCCGTCGTTTTCTTCGATCTCGCGCAAAAGGATTCCCGCCGCCTCCAGACGCCGCAAGCGATCCGCCAGAATGTTGGTTGCGATCCCCTCGCCCGACTCCTGAAATTCTTTGAACGTGCGGTAGCCGCGCACCATCAGGTCGCGCACCACGAGCAGCGACCAGCGGTCCCCAAACTGTTCCAGGGACATGCTGACCGGGCAGCCCGATCGGCGCTTGGCCCTTTTCTTCTCCACTTGCGACCACGCTATCAATATCGCTTGCAGTTTGCAAGTCAGCGCCGGCTATCATTCCGGGGATGCCGGCTACCCCACTTCTGGCTGGCGCTGCCCCATCTCTCGCCGCTTTTGCGAGGCGCGGGCGCAAAACACGGCGGAGGAATACGTTGCGATTCCGTCTCCACCAATCCCACCTGTTAGAATCGAAGTGGCATGCTGCTTCCCTTCGTCCGCGAACTCTTCGCGGACGTGGAAAACCTTCCCGGATTCACGCGTGCAGCCTCCCACCTTCACGAGGGCACGGGGAGGATTCGTGTCTCCGGGCTCACCCCCGCTGCCAAAGCCTTGTTGCTGGTACTGTTACGTCGCGCCGCCGATCGTCCACTCATCGTCGTTGTCACCGACAATCGCGCCGTAGAAGACTTCGTGCCCATTCTTCGCGGATTCTGCGCGCTCACCGCTGCCTGCGATCCCGATTCCGTCATCTCGCTTCCAGCTCGCGACGTGCTGCCCTTCCAGAATCTTTCCCCGCACCCGGAGCTTCAGGAAGAGCGCGCGACCGCGCTCTGGAAGATTGCCACCGGCCGCGCTTCGATCATCATCTCGCCCATCGCCGCGACCGCCATTCTGCAGCGCTCGGCCGATTACTATAGCGATCTTGCCCGTACCGTCCGCCGCGGCGAGTCTTTCGATCTCGACAACCTGCTCGCCCATCTCAATACCGTCGGCTACACTTCGGCCGACGTCGTCGAAATGCCCGGCCAGTATGCTCTCCGCGGCGGCATTCTCGATGTCTACTCGCCGGAGGCCGAGCGCCCCGTGCGCGTCGAATTCTTCGGCGACGAAGTCGAATCCATTCGCCGCTTCGACCCTGCCTCGCAGCGCTCCTCCAATCCCATCGACGAAGCCCTGCTTTTGCCGCTCACCGAAACTCCCGTCAGCGATCAACTCCTGGCCGCCATTCACACGCGTCTCAGCGGCAAGCGCATCACCGGCTCAGGGAAGCCCGGTTCCGAGGAAATCATCGAGGCTGCCATCCGAGCCGGTGGCGTGACCGTCTTTCCCGGCTGGGAGTTCTACGCTCCCGTCGCCGGCTCCGATCAGAGTGTTTTCGACCTTCTGCCCCACGCCGCCATCCTGCTCGACGAACCTGATCTTCTGCGCGCCGAGTTCGACCGCTTCTGGACTCGCGTCGTCGAAGCTCACGAGCGCAGCGGCGTCGGCAATCTCGTCCGTCCCGAAGATTTGTATCTTGCCCCCGATCCCTGGTGGAAGAAAATCGTTTCCACCATCGGCGCCGATCTCGAGCACCTCGGCATCACTCGCGGCCAGGATGACGACTCCTCGATCAGTTTTCTCACCCAGCCCGTTCCCCGCTTTCATGGCGCCGTTCCTTCCATGCTGGAAGAGGTTCAGAAACTCACGAAAGACGGCAAGCAAGTTCTTTTTGCCGTCCCCAACACCGGCGAAGTCGAGCGCCTCGCCGACATCTTCACTGAATACAACGTCAGCTTCCGCCTGGGAAGCCGCACTCGCGGAGGTGAAAGCTATGCCGACGAAACCAGCTATTTCGCCGGAGAAGTTCTCACCACCACCCTCGCCAAAGCCTACGTGCCCGATGGCGTTGTTCTGCCCGAAGCCAATCTCGCTATCTTCGGCGCCCGCGATCTTTTCGACGAATCCGACACCGTCGCCTCGCGCCCGCAGCGCCAGAAATCCAAGGTTTCCGCGTTTCTCTCCGACTTCCGCGATCTCCAGGTCGGAGATTACGTCGTCCACGTTGAGCACGGCATCGGCCAGTATCAAGGCCTCAAGGAAATCAATCAGGGCGATGGCAACGCCGAGTTCATGCTGCTCGAATACGCCGAAGGCGCGCGTCTCTATGTCCCGCTCACGCGCCTCGATCTCATTCAGAAATACCGGTCTTCCGAAGGGGCTAAGCCGGCCTTAAGCCATCTCGGTACGCAAGCCTGGGCTAGGACCAAAGCCCGCGTCCGCAAGGCCATGCAAGACATGGCCGACGAACTCCTCAAGCTTTATGCCGCCCGCAAAATGGCCGAGGGACACGCCTTTCCCGGCGGCAACGGCTTCATGCACGAGTTCGAAGATGCCTTCGAATTCTCCGAGACCGAAGACCAGGCCCAGGCCATTACCGACGTCATGCGCGACATGGAATCCACCCAGCCCATGGATCGCCTTCTCTGCGGCGACGTCGGCTACGGCAAGACTGAGGTCGCCATGCGCGCCGCCTTCAAAGCCGTCAGCGACAATAAACAGGTCGCCGTCCTCGCACCCACCACCGTTCTCGCCTTCCAGCACTACGAAACTTTCAAACAGCGCTTCGGACCTTTCCCGGTCACCATCGAAATGATCAGCCGCTTCCGCAATCCGAAGCAGCAGAAGGAAATTCTGCAGCGCCTCGAAGCCGGCAAAATCGACATCCTCATCGGCACCCACCGCCTGCTCTCGAAAGATCTCAAGTTCGCCGATCTCGGCCTGCTCATCGTCGACGAAGAACAGCGCTTCGGCGTCCGCCACAAAGAACGCATCAAGCAGATGCGCAAGCAGGTCGACGTGCTCACCATGTCGGCGACCCCCATTCCGCGCACGCTGCACATGTCGCTGGTCGGCCTGCGCGATATGAGCGTCATCGAAACTCCGCCCAAAGATCGCATGGCAATTCAGACGGTCGTCGCTTCCTGGGACGACAAACTCATCCAATCCGCTCTCGAGCAGGAACTTGAACGCGGCGGCCAGGCCTACTTCGTCCACAACCGCGTCGAGAGTATCTGGGAGATCGCCGCCAAGCTGCAGGAACTCGTCCCCAAGGCCCGCATCATCGTCGGCCACGGCCAGATGTCGGAAGGCGAGCTCGAGAAAGTGATGCTCAAATTCATGCATCACGAGGCCGACATCCTCGTCGCCACCACCATTATCGAAAACGGCCTCGACATCCCACTCTGCAACACGATCCTGATCAACCGCGCCGACCGCCTGGGACTCTCCGAACTCTACCAGCTGCGCGGCCGCGTCGGACGCTCCAATCGCCGCGCCTACGCCTATCTCCTCGTCCCGCGCGAAATTGAACTCACGCCCATCGCCCGCCGCCGTCTCGCCGCGTTAAAAGAATTCTCCGACCTTGGCGCCGGATTCAAAATCGCCGCCCTCGATCTGGAACTCCGCGGCGCCGGCAATCTTCTCGGCGGCGAGCAGAGCGGACACATCGAGGCCGTCGGCTTCGAACTCTACACGCAGATGCTCGATCGCGCGGTCCGTGAGATGAAAGGCGAGGCCGCGCCCGACGAAGCCGAAACCCAGCTCAATCTCGGACTCAATATCCGCATCCCCGCCGACTACATTCCGGAAGAGAATCAGCGCCTGCGCATGTACAAGCGCGTCGCCGGCGTCGAAACCGCATCGCAACTCGAAGATGTTGGAGTGGAACTAAAAGACCGTTACGGAGAGCCGCCGCAAGCCCTGCGCAACCTGCTCGACTATGCCTCGCTCAAGCTGCTCTGCATGCGCGTTGGCGTCAATGCCATCGAACGCAAGCGCGATCAGGTCACCTTCAAGTTTCGTCAGAATGCAGCGGTGGATCCCGAGCAGCTCGCCCGCTTCGTCTCCGCGCAAAAGGGCGCGCACTTCACTCCCGACGGAATGTTGCGATTCACCCTGAAAGCCGCCGCCGCAGACGACGTCCTCCGAGCATTGCGCACGGTCCTGGAACAACTCGCAACGGAAGAATCTGCATCAGAAGTCGGCTCGAAGAACGTGTAGGGATAGCCGCCGTCGGCTGTCCGGTGAAGCGGAGCTCAACAACCCGTCTTCGCACGAGGCAAACGAACCAGGACCATTTACAATTGTCCGTTCCCGCTGTGAACTGACAACTGATCCCGGACCGCTGACAACTAACCCATGATGAAACTCCGCAAAGCCGTCTTCCCCGCCGCCGGACTCGGCACTCGCTTCCTGCCCGCCACCAAAGCCCAGCCCAAGGAAATGCTTCCGATCGTCGACAAGCCCATCATTCAATACGGCGTCGAGGAAGCCATGGCTTCCGGCTGCGATCAGATCATCATCATCACCGGACGCGGCAAGCAGGCCATCGAAGACCACTTCGACGTCAGCTACGAGCTCGAGAAAATGCTCGAGGAGCGCAAGAAGACCGAACTCCTTCGAATCGTCCGCAATATTTCCGACATGATCCATCTGGCCTATGTTCGCCAGAAAGAAGCCCTCGGGCTCGGTCACGCCGTCCTCATGGCCCGCGAACTCGTCGGCCACGAGCCCTTCGCCGTTCTTCTCGCCGACGACGTCATCGACCACCCCGTCCCGGCGCTCAAGCAGATGGCCGACGTCTTCGCCGAAAAGCAATGCTCCGTCATCGCCGCCCAAGTCGTCGAAGGCCGCATGATCTCCTCCTACGGCGTGCTCGATGCTCAGCCCGCCAACGGACACAACGGCCGCCTCTTCGAAATCCGCAACATGGTCGAGAAGCCGAAATTCGAAGAAGCTCCGTCGAACCTAGCCGTCATCGGCCGCTACATTCTCACGCCTGCGATTTTCGATTGTCTGGCGAAAACGCAGCCCGGCGCCGGCGGAGAACTGCAGCTCACCGACGGCATGCGCATGCTGCTCAAGCAGGAAAAAATGTACGCCTACGTCTACGAAGGGCGCCGCTACGATACCGGCGACAAACTCGGATTCCTCAAGGCCACCGTCGAATTCGCCCTCAAGCGCGACGACCTCGGCGGCGAATTCCGCGAATATTTAAAGGGATTGAAACTGAACTAGCACACGCCGTCACTCCGACGGGCGCTGCGACGTGGAACCCGCTTCCCCGGCCTGACGATCGTGGGCAAGCATCACGCACCCTTCAACTTCCTCGACTTCTCCTCCACCCCGCGCGCCAGCTTTTCCTTGTACGCAACCAACTTCTTCGCCACGCCCTCGTCCGACAGCCCGATCATTTGCGCCGCCAGGATCCCCGCATTGGTCGCGCCCCACTTCCCGATCGAAACCGTCGCCACTGGAATCCCCGCCGGCATCTGCACCGTCGAAAGCAGCGAATCCATCCCGTTCAGCGACGTCGAAGGAATCGGCACGCCAATCACCGGCAGCGTCGTATGCGCGGCAATCACTCCCGCCAGATGTGCCGCCCCGCCCGCCCCGGCAATGATCACCCGGATCCCGCGCCCCGCCGCATTTTTCGCGAACTCTGCCGACCGGTCCGGCGAACGGTGCGCCGAGGTCACATCGATCTCCCAGGCGATTCCAAACTCGTCGAGCGCCTTGCCCGCCTCGCGCATGATCTCCAGATCAGAATCACTCCCCATCACAATCGAAACCAGTGTTTTGCTCATCATCCCCTCATCAAAGCAAATCTATAAGGAATGTCCTCCCGAACGGCGTCTTTTGCCGCGAAGGATCTATGCAACCCCTCCGAAAGCCGCATGCCTCGCCCTGCATGCTTTTCGCAGGGCCGGTCCTACTTCTTCATTGCCTTTCCCGCAATATCCTTCCGATAATGCGCGCCCTCAAACGCAATCTTGCCGCACGCCTCATACGCCCGCGCCACGGCCATCTCCAAATCCGCCGCCCGCGACGTCACCCCCAGCACGCGCCCGCCTGAGGTGTAGAATTCGCCATCCCGCTTCGATGTCCCGGCATGAAAGACCTTCACGCCCTCGACCGCCGCAGCCTCCGTCAGGCCTTCAATCTTTTTCCCCACAGCATAGGTCTCCGGGTACCCTCCCGACGCCATCACCACGCACACCGACGCATCCGGCGACCATTTGAAATCCCCTTCGCTCACCCGGCCCTCGATCGACGCCTCCAGCGCCTCGACCAGATCGCTCTCCAGCCGCATCAGAATCGGCTGCGTCTCCGGATCGCCAAACCGGCAGTTGAACTCCAGCACCATCGGACCGCGCGCCGTCATCATCAGACCGCAATACAGCACGCCTTTGAACTCCGCGCCCTCCGCCTTCATTCCCGCCACCACCGGCTGCGCGATGTGATGCACCAGCCAGTCGCGCATTTGCTCGTCCACGATCTCCTCTGTCGAATACGCGCCCATCCCTCCCGTATTCGGACCCGTATCTCCATCGCCCACGCGCTTATGATCCTGCGCGCCGACCATTGGCGCCACTCGTTCGCCGTCGCTGAACACCAGAAACGACAGCTCATCGCCCTTCAAACATTCTTCCAGCACCACGCGCGCTCCGGCCTCGCCCAGCATCTTTCCGCTCAGCATCTCCGCCGCTACGCTCGCCGCCTCTTCTTTGGTCTTTGCGATGACGACGCCCTTCCCCGCCGCCAGCCCATCGGCCTTCACCACCACCGGAGCATGGAAGTGTCCCAGTTCGGCCCGCACCTGCTCGATCGAATCGCAAATCGCGAACGGGGCCGTCGGGATGTGATGCCGCTTCAGAAACTCCTTGGCGAAGCTCTTGCTCGACTCCAGCCGCGCCGCCGACTGCGTCGGACCAAACACCCGCCATGCCCGCCGCGTGAACTCATCCACCACGCCCAGCGTCAAAGGCAACTCCGGACCTACCACCGTCAAATCCGGCTCCAACCGCCTCGCCAGAGCGGTCATCGACTCCAGACTTTTCAGATCGACCGCCAGGCACTCGGCCTCATCCGCGATCCCGCCATTTCCCGGGGCGCAATACAGCTGCGACACGCGCGCGGATTGCCTGAGCTTCCACACCAGCGCGTGTTCGCGCCCGCCGCCACCTAGTACCAGAATTTTCATAGGCCAGAACGAATAAGGTTAGGGAACGAACGAAACCCTGTCAAACGTTCACGCCGGTTGCCTCATCCTTCTTGCGTTTCGTTCGAGGGGTGGAAATCGGGGTTTCGAAATCTCAGCTGTCGGAGCCACACTTCCGGCGGTCTTTGCCAGATGCGGGGGTTTTTCCCTGCATCTCCAATGATCCCCCGGACTCCCAGTTCGTCTTCGACCTGAGTGAGCGGGTATCCGTCGCCGTATAATCTCCCCGTGATCACGGTCTCCAAAGAGGACTACCTCAAATCCATTCTCGAAGCCGAGGCCGAAGGCGAAGTCGTCATCTCCGCTCGCCTCGCCGACTGGCACAAAGTTTCAGCGCCCGCCGTCACCATGGCTCTCCGCCGGCTCAAGAAAGACGGCCTGGTGCGCGTCGAAGGCGGTGGCGAAGTGCGCCTGACTCCCGCCGGACGCCGCATCGCCCGCAAGCTCACCCTGCGCCATCATCTGATCGAACGCATGTTGTCGGAAATGTTTGGCATGGAATGGTGGAAGGTGCATGACGAGGCCGAACGCCTGGAACATGCCGTCTCTCCTGATTTTGAGGCTAAGCTTCTGGCCAGGCTCGGCCGCGGCGGAGCTTGCCCGCACGGCAACCTCAGCGAACTCGAGGGCCCGGCCAGCCGCCGCCGCCGTGGATTGGTTCTGCTCTCCGAAGCCGCTACCGGACAGAGCTACGTCGTCAGCGGTATTTACGAACGCGACCGTCAGCTCCTCGAATACCTCGAAACTCGCGGCATCCGACCCGGCGCCCGCTTCCGTCTGCTCGAACGCAATTATGACCGCACTCTTTCCATCCGCACAGCGAACGGCTCCGTCGTTCTCGGAGGCCTCGCCGCCGACCGGATCTGGGTTGCCCCAGCCTCTCCTGCCGTCTGATCCTTTTCGTTAACCATAGTTAACCGATTGTGGTGTATACTGCCTAACATAAGTTTCCGCGTCTGGGGCCCGTCACCGAGAACTGCGCGCATGGCTGATGGCGACAAAGTGGGAAGGGACAATGTTTCCGCCGGGCTCATCCCGGCGCCGGCGGCGCAACCAGCCTCTCCGCACAATCATCTGTCGCTGGAAGGAACCCACAGTTCCGTCGCCGTTCCCCATCATGAGGCCGGTTTCTGGGATCAGTGGCGGGCCTTCGTCGGCCCCGCTATCCTCGTCAGCGTCGGATACATGGATCCCGGCAACTGGGGCACCGACCTCCAGGGCGGAGCTCAGTTCAAGTATGGTCTGCTGTGGGTGGTGGGACTGGCCAGCCTCATGGCCATCTTCATGCAAGTCATCTCCGCGCGCCTCGGCGTGGTCACCGGCAAGGACCTTGCCCAATGCTGCCGCGACTGGTATCCGCGTTGGACCCGCTGGCCGAACTGGCTGATGAGCGAGATCGCCATTGGAGCCTGCGACCTCGCCGAGGTCCTGGGCAGCGCCGTCGCCATCAACCTTCTCTTCCACATCCCGCTGCTCTGGGCGGTCATCATCACCGGCGTGGATGTGCTGCTGCTTCTGGCCCTGCAGCGTTTTGGCATGCGCACCATCGAGGGCATCGTCGTCGTGCTGATTGCCACGATCGCGATCTGTTATTTCATTGAGATTTTCGTTCTTCCCCAGACCCGTCCGAGTTTTCTCGAGATGGGGCACGCCATGTTCCTGCCAAATTTCCGGCAGGTAGGAATGCTCTACATCGCCATCGGAATCATCGGCGCGACCGTTATGCCGCACAATCTTTATCTGCATTCCGCCCTGGTGCAGAGCCGGAAGCTGCAGAAGGACCGGAAATCCATACGGCGCGCCATCGACTTCAACACCCTCGATTCCATCGTCGCCCTGACCATCGCCTTCTTCATTAACGCGGCAATCCTCGTCCTCGCGGCCATGGTCTTTTTCGGCAAGAACAGTGTTGTCGTCTCCGGCGGCCACGTCGTCTTTTTCAACGCCGACAGCGACTGGATTCGCGTCGCCTATCTCACCCTCGCTCCCCTGCTCGGCACGACTTTCGCCGGAACCCTCTTCGCCATCGCCCTGCTCGCCAGTGGTCAGAGCAGCACCATTACTGGGACGCTTGCCGGTCAGGTGGTCATGGAAGGTTTCATGCACTGGCGCCTGAAGCCGTGGGTGCGTCGCCTCATCACCCGCAGTCTGGCCATTCTGCCAGCCGTCCTGATCATCGGGCTCCGCGGCGACAGCAGCGTCACCGACCTGCTCACCCTCAGCCAGGTCGTCCTGGCCCTGCAGCTTCCCTTTGCCATGTTTCCGCTGCTGCAGTTCACCAGTTCCCGTAAGCGCATGGGCGAATGGAAAAATGGCTGGTTCCTGCTTCTCGCCGGATGGGGCAGTGCTATCCTGATCACCGCCATCGACCTCTACGGTCTGCCGGAATCGATCCATGCGGCATGGCGCGTCGTCGCCGGAGGCTGAGCGGCCCAACGGAAAATCTATGTACGACACGATTTTGGTCACGCTCGACGGAACTCCCAGTGATCGGGCCATTATTGATCACGTCAAGCAGTTGGCCCGGCTGGCTCACAGCCGGCTCGTACTGCTTCACGTCGCTGACGGATGGGCTGCCCGGACTTACGGCCCGGACGCCGTCAGCCGCGAAATCACCGAAGACACGGCTTACCTCGAAAGCGTCCGCACCGAGTTCCAGACCGAGGGCATCTCGACCGAAGCGGAACTGGCTTACGGCGAGCCTTCGCGCGAAATCATCAGGTGGGTGGAACAGCGAGGCTGCCAACTTGTCGCTATGAGCACCCACGGTCACCGTTTTCTGGCTGACGTCTTTCTCGGATCGACGGCCGACCGGGTCCGCCACAACATCAGCGTCCCCGTTCTTCTTCTCCGCGCCAGGTAAGCCGCCCCGCGGCCGCGCCTCGCCGTTAAGTTCTTCGCCCCTCTACGCAACCTTCCGCAAAACGACTAAACTTGTGGTGGGGATTCTTGCGGTTACGCCTGCGGTAGAGATTCCTGGCGTTTTTATTCCACCTGCGAGGCCATCATGTCTTCAAATAGCTTCAATTCTCGGTCCACTTTCAAAGTCGGAAGCAAAGAATACGAGATTCATCGTCTCGATGCGCTCGACCAGCAGGGTATCTCGACTCAGCACCTGCCGTTTTCCCTCCGCATTCTTCTCGAGAACCTGCTCCGCACCGAAGATGGCCGCAACGTCAGCAAGGAAGAAATCCGCGCTCTGGCGGCATGGAACAAGAATTCCCGGCCGGATAAAGAGATCGCCTTCACTCCCAGCCGCGTCCTCCTGCAGGATTTCACCGGCGTCCCCTGCGTCGTCGACCTTGCCGCCATGCGCGACGCCATGAAGCAACTCGGCGGCGACGCCGCTCTGATCAATCCGCTGCAGCCGGTCGAACTCGTCATCGATCACTCGGTCCAGGTCGACGAATTCGGCTCTCCTAACGCCCTCGACATGAACGCGCTCCTCGAATTCCAGCGCAACAAAGAGCGCTATTCGTTTCTCCGCTGGGGGCAAACCGGCTTCCGCAATCTTGCCATCGTCCCGCCCGACACCGGCATCGTCCACCAGGTCAACCTCGAATATCTCGCCCGCGTCGTCTTCGTTCACGAGAACGCCGGCAAGCTCGTTGCCTATCCCGACACCCTTGTCGGCACCGACAGTCACACAACGATGGTGAATGGGTTGGGGGTGCTGGGGTGGGGCGTAGGCGGGATCGAAGCTGAGGCCGCGATGCTGGGCCAGCCGGTCTCCATGCTGATTCCGCTGGTCGTCGGGGTGAAGCTGGCAGGACGTCTGCGCGAGGGCGCGACCGCGACCGATCTCGTTCTCACCATCACCGAGATGCTGCGCAAGCACGGGGTGGTCGGAAAATTCGTCGAGTACTTCGGCCCCGGCCTGCGCGATCTTCCGCTTGCCGACCGTGCCACCATCGCCAACATGTCCCCGGAATACGGCGCGACCTGCGGCATCTTCCCCATCGACAAAGAGACGCTCAAATATCTCAAGCTCACCGGACGCAGCGACGAGCAGATCGCGCTGGTCGAAGCCTATGCGCGCGAGCAGGGACTCTTCCACGACGAAAAAACTCTCGAAGCCGAATACTCCGAGCTGCTCTCTCTCGATCTCGCGACGGTCGAGCCATCGCTCGCCGGTCCCAAGCGCCCGCAGGACCGCGTCGTTCTTTCGCAAGCCGCCGAATCGTTCACCAAGGCTCTGCCGTCGCTGATCAAGCCCAAATCCGCCGCGAAGACCTCCACAGGCGGGGGCGTCCCAGGTCTCGCCGAATTTGCCAGACCGGGGAATAACTCCAAAACCTGGGAAGCCGAAGGCGGCAGCCCGGCCGCGATCGGCGTCGAAGATCCCAACGTGCACGAGCACGTTTCCGGCTCGGTGAAAGACGCACTCAGGCACGGCAGCGTGGTCATCGCCGCCATCACTTCCTGCACCAACACTTCGAATCCATCGGTCCTGATCGGCGCCGGCCTGCTGGCCAAAAAGGCCGTCGAGAAAGGCCTCACCGTTCCCGCGTGGGTCAAGACTTCGCTCGCGCCCGGGTCGAAGGTTGTCCGCGACTATCTGGAAAAATCCGGCCTGTTGCCCTATCTCGAAAAACTGAAATTTCACGTCGTCGGCTACGGCTGCACCACCTGCATCGGCAACTCCGGCCCGCTACCGGAAGAAGTCTCGAAAGTCATCGACGACAAAGAACTCGTTGTGGCCAGCGTGCTCTCGGGCAATCGCAACTTCGAGGGACGCATCAACTCTGAAGTCCGCGCCAATTACCTGATGTCGCCGCCGCTGGTCGTGGCCTTCGCGCTTGCCGGACGCATCGACACCGACCTGCGCAAAGACGCGCTGGGCAAGGATCGCGAGGGAAAAGAAGTTTATCTGGCGGATATCTGGCCGTCGTCGCGCGAAGTGGAAGAGGCGATTCAGCAATCGATTTCGTCGGAGATGTTCGCCAAGTCCTACGGCGAGGTTTTTCAGGGCGACGAACGCTGGCGCGGTCTCAGCGTTCCGAAAGGCGAGACTTATGCCTGGGAAAAATCTTCGACCTACATCCGACGCGCGCCTTACTTCGACGACATGGCGGTGAAACCCGCGCCGGTGCAGGAGATTAAGAAGGCGCGGGCGCTGGCCGTTCTCGGCGACAGCGTCACCACCGATCACATCTCTCCCGCGGGCTCGATCAAGAAAGACAGCCCCGCGGGAAAATATCTGCAGGAACATGGCGTAAAGCCAGCGGATTTCAACTCCTACGGCTCGCGCCGCGGCAATCACGAAGTGATGGTCCGGGGCACGTTTGCCAACGTCCGTCTGCGCAACAAGCTGGTCGCGACCGAAGGCGGATTCACCCGCCATCTGCCCACGAATACCGAGATGTCGATCTTTGACGCGTCGGAAAAATATCGCGCCGATGAAACGTCGCTCGTCATTCTCGCCGGAAAGGAGTACGGCTCGGGATCGTCGCGCGACTGGGCCGCGAAGGGCCCGGCGCTACTGGGCGTGCGCGCCGTGATCGCCGAAAGCTACGAGCGGATTCATCGTTCCAACCTCGTGGGCATGGGCATTCTGCCGCTGCAATTTCCTTCCGGCCAGAACGCCGAATCGCTGCAGCTGACCGGAGAAGAAGTGTTCGATATCACCGGCATCCGCGACGTGGTCGACCACTTCGCCGCCGGACGCACCGTGAAAGTGAAAGCCAAGGCCAAAGGCGCGGACCCGATCGAGTTCGAGGCGCTGGTGCGCATCGACACGCCGCAGGAAGCGCTGTATTACGCGAACGGCGGGATTCTGCAGTATGTCCTACGGCAGCTGCTGGCGACGAAACGCGAAGCGGTGGAAGCGTAGGCGACCTTCATCTGCAAGGGCTGCTCAGTCGCAGCAGCGAACGGACATCGCTCCCCGCATTTTCTCCGGAACGTCTAAAATGAACGGGCTCTCGCCGGAGCAACCCGCATCCAAGGCAAGAGTCTCTTCCCATCAAACCGTTCCCGGAGCCTTCCATGAATCTCAGGGGTTGCCTCGCCGCTTGCACTTTGGCCTTGGCCGTCGGGCTGTGTGCCGCGCAAGTCACGACATCGCAGTACAACAACTCCCGGACCGCCGCCACCCTGCACGAAAGGATTCTCACACCGCAGAACGTCAATGCGCAGCAGTTCGGCAAACTGGGCGCGTTCAAAGTAGACGGTGCAGTCTACGCGCAGCCGCTCTACGTCCCGGCCGTCCCCATCCCAGGCAAAGGCACGCACGACGTTCTCTACGTCGCCACAGAACACGACAGCGTCTATGCCTTCGACGCCGATCGCCCCAACGATTCTCCGCTCTGGAAAGTTAGCTTCCTCGACAGATCACACGGCGTCACCACGCTTTCGGAAGACGTCGTGGCGTGCCCGTTCATCCGCCCGGAAGTTGGCATCACGTCCACGCCGGTGATCGACCTCAAAACCGGCACGCTGTACGTGCTCGCCCGCGCCATGATTCCGCACAAGGTCGGCAGCGACCAGCATCTCCAGCAATTGCATGCGCTGGCGATCACAACCGGGCTGGAGAAGTTTGGAGGACCGAAGCTGATCACAGCTTCGGTGCCCGGCAAGGGCGCCGGCGCCAGCCAGGGCCAGATCGCGTTCGATCCGCTCAGAGAAAACCCCCGTGCCGCGCTCACTCTGGCGAACAGCACCGTGTACCTGGAGTGGGCATCGTCATGCGACGTCGATCCCTACCATGGCTGGGTCATGTCCTACGACGCCCACACGCTTGCGCAGAAATCGGTACTCAACGTGAATCCCGACGGCACGCAAGCCGGTATCTGGCTCAGCGACACCGGCCCGGCCGTCGACGCAGAGGGCAACCTCTATGTCCCGACCGGCAATGGCACCTTCGACGCCGCCAACGGTGGCCGCGACTACGGCGACTCCGTCCTCAAACTCGATGGCTCTTCCCTTGCCATCCGCGACTACTTCACGCCGCACGATCAGCAACGCATCAGCGAGGCTGACACCGACGTCGGATCAAGCGGTCCCACGCTCATCCCCGACCAACCCGGCCCACATCCTCACGTGCTTCTGCAGCCGACCAAAGATTCGACCATCTACGTAATCGATCGCGACAATATGGGGAAGTTTCACCCCACCAGCGATGCGCTGCTGCAGATCATAAAGCTCTCCGGCCCAGGGCTGGGCGCGATCGCGTACTTCAACGGCCACGCGTTCTTCGCCACCAGCAATGATTTTCTCAGGGACTACGATCTCAAGAACGGTCGCCTGACGCTGCGCGCCACCTCAAGGACGAAGTTCGTCGATCCCGGCGCAACCCCTTCCGTTTCCGCCGACGGCAACAAGAATGCGATCGTCTGGGCCATCGCCACTAAAACCTGGGACGGGCCCGACACGAAAAACGCCGTCCTCTACGCCTTCGACGCAACCAGGCTGGGCGAGCCGATCTACAACTCCGAACAAAACAGCCAACGCGACCGCGCCGCCCTGGCCGCCCGCTTCGTCATTCCGGTCGTAGTCAACGGCCGCGTCTACTTCGGCACCAGAAGCGAGGTCGAAGTCTACGGCCTGCTGAAGCAGTGATCGGTCGGGATCGAAAATGAGAGACTTAAGACGGTGTTCCGGGACAACTCACGAAATCCGGGTTCACACTCACAATCACCGTGAAGCGAATCTGGCAACCTTGTTCCTCCGCAGGGATCAGCAAGGAGAAGGCCACCCAGTGTCGTAATCCCTGACGCACCTACTCGTCCGCTACCGGATTCCGCAATGTGCCCACGCCCTCGACGGTGACTTCCATCAGGTCTCCGGCTACCACCGGGCCCACGCCCGAAGGCGTGCCGCTCGGAATCAGGTCGCCCGGGAACAGCGTCATCGCCTGCGCGATGTGGCGGATCACCCGCTGCAGATCAAAAATAAAATCGCGCGTGTTGCCGTTCTGCTTGACCGCGCCATTGACGCGCGTTTCCACGCCCACCCCTGCCCCCGCCCCGAAACAGGGATCGATCTCATCGGTCACCAACGGGCCCACCGGGCAGAACGTGTCAAAGCCCTTGGCCCGGCTCCACTGGCCGTCTTTTTCCTGCAGATCGCGCGCCGTCACATCGTTCACGCAGGTATAGCCAAGGATGTACCGCTTGATGTCGGCGTCTGCCGGAGGCTGGAAGCAGGTCCGCCCGATCACTACGCCGAGTTCTCCCTCATAATCGACGCGTTCGGAAATCTTCGGACGCCGCACGGTCGCGCCCGGCGCCAGCAGCGCCGACGTCGCCTTGAGAAAGATCAACGGCTCTTTCGGGACCTCGTGTCCCAGTTCCGCAGCGTGCTCGCGATAGTTGCGCCCCACGCACACGATCTTCGACGGCCGGACCGGCGGCAGCAGCGCGGCTTCGTCCAGCGGAATGGGCTCGATTCGCCGGGTGCGCAGACTCTCCATGTCGCCTTCGGCCTCTTCCGGCGGGGTGAGCAGAATCCGGACGATCGACTCCCGCCCCGCCACCGACTCGACCAGCCCGTACTGCGCCTGGCCATTGGTTTGGAACCTGCAGTATTTCATCGCCATCTATCTAAACACATAACTCTAAGCTGAGAAGAACGGCGAGGAAAAATATTTAAGATTCCTGGCTGTCGAAAAATGAGCTGTCGAATCGACTATCCTGCGAAGGTCCAGAGTTTGGGCCCCATCCCGCCCAGCACGAAGGAGAGACTGAACGATGCAATATCTCTTGCTGATCTATGACAAAGAGAGCGATTGGAACCAGCGTTCCGAAGCCGATCGAAACGCGGTCTACAAGGAATATGGGGATTTCACCGAAAGCATCATGAAAAGCGGCCACTTCAAGGCCGGGCACCAACTGCAACCGATCACGGCCGCGGCCACGGTGCGGATTCGCGATCAGAAGCGGATGGTTACCGATGGTCCCTTCGCCGAGACCAGGGAGCAACTTGGGGGCTTTTACATGATCGAAGCCACGGATCTGGACGATGCCATCGCGGTTGCCGCCCGCATTCCCTCCGCCCGCTTCGGTTCGATTGAGGTGAGGCCGATCGTTGCCCGGAATCAGTAACGCACCCGGTGTCCGTCCCGTTTACGACGGCGAGCCGGGTGGACATCTCGGGGCGTTTCTTCCCGGAATCGGAGGTGCGCCTTTCAAGGCACTCGTTCGCTGGCTTCTTCTGAGCGCGCGCTCTCGTTCCCGCGCGCGTCCACCGAAGTGACGGAATACACGTACGACTTGCCGACGGCCACCGTTGCGTCGCGGAATGCCGGAGTCTTCACCAGTTCTCGATTCAGTTTCACCGCAGCGCCGCCGCTTTCGCTGCGGTAGATGTTGTAACCGGCAAGATCGGCGTCCGAGACCGGAGTCCATATCAGGTCGATGAACGCCTCGCCGCCCGCTCCTGAATACACAGCCTGCAAGCCGGAAGGCACCGCCGGCGGAAACACGTCGTCGGCAAAAACTTTGACCGCGGGTGAATCTTCGCCGTTCACGTCGACTTCGCGCTTCCCCGGCTCGCTGATCACGGTGACCGCCTGAAGCTGGTACTCGTACGTCTTCTCCCACTCGAAGCTGGGATCGGTCAGGGTAAACTCGCGTTCACTGCCGGCAGGAAGTTCGCCCGCGATCGTCTCTTGCCTACTTCCCATCAACTGCCGATGAACCCGGTAGAGGTAATGCACGTCTGCCGAGCTTTCGGGCGGCGGCTCGGCGGTCCAGGTCAGCACGATGCCCTGACTCGTAACCTGCGCCGCAAAGTTGGCCGGCGGTGGAAGCGTCCGAATCAGCGGAACCTCGACCAGATTCGAGAGGCCGGCGCCGCGCCCGTTGCGGTTGAGAACTTCGACGCCATACGTAATCGAGGCGGAAGGATTCTCACTCTGCAAATCCAGGGGCAATGTGTCGGTGTACGACTCGGTTGCCTTGGATCCGGAGGATTTCGCGGTGCTCGGAGGCGGAGCCTGGCTCACCGGCGTTCCGCACTCGCTCATCTGCGCCGGGCTTCGGCAAATCGACGTTGAGCCCAGAGTGCGGATCGTCTGCCGGTCGGTCGTGATCGCGGGGGGCGTCCAGGTCAGAACAACTTTGGAGCCGTTGCGGGTGGCCCGCAAATCCGAGGGCGGCTTGGGCAGCATGAGCGAGGGAGGCTGCGGCGGCCCCATGGTCGCACACGCCGACAACACCATCGGCGCAGCCATCGCCAGCCAGCGCGTCCGCATCGAGAGTCTCATGCTGGAAAGAACAGACTACCAGACCAAGCTGTAGCGAAGAGGCTTCTGCCACTGCAGAATGGGAGCCAGGCAGAATGGGAGTCGGGACTACAGAATGTACCGGCTCAGATCCTGGTCCTTCACGATGTCGGTCAGCATCTGCCGCACATATGCGGCATCGACGGTGATCTGCTGACCTTTCTTTTCGGGAGCGTCGAAGCTCAATTCGTCCAGCACGCGTTCCATGATGGTGTGCAGCCGCCGCGCCCCGATGTTCTCCGTGCTCTCATTGACGCGGAAGGCAAACTCGGCAATCTCGGCCAACGCTTCCTGCGTGAATTCCAGCTTTACGCCTTCGGTTTCGAGCAGCGCCGTGTATTGCTTGACCAGCGAAGACTTGGGCTCGGTCAGAATGCGCACAAAATCTTCCATGGTCAGCGACTGCAGCTCCACGCGAATCGGGAAGCGACCCTGCAACTCGGGAATCAAGTCACTTGGCTTCGATACGTGAAACGCACCCGCGGCAATGAACAGAATATGGTCCGTGCGCACCATGCCGTAGCGGGTGTTCACGGTTGTGCCTTCGACAATCGGCAGGATGTCGCGCTGCACGCCCTCGCGCGAAACATCCGGACCGTGGCCGCCTTCGCGCCCGGCGATCTTGTCGATCTCGTCCAGGAATACGATCCCGGAGTTTTCCACCCGGTCAATGGCCATGCGCGTGACCTGGTCCATGTCGATGAGGCGCTGTTCTTCTTCCTGAATCAGGTATTCGAAAGCTTCGTTTACTTTCATCTTCCGCTTCTTGGTACGCTGGCCGAAGATGTTGGGCAGCATATCTTTGATGTTGACATCCATCTCCTCGACGCCCTGGTTGGAGATGATTTCAAACGAAGGGAAGTTGCGCTCGCGCACGTCAATCTCGACCACGCGTTCGTCGAGCTTGCCTTCTCGCAGTTGCTGCCGCAGTTTTTCCCGCGTGCGGTTGGCCGATTCGGTCAGCGCCGCGCTGCCGTCGATCACCACGCCGCCGGCTGAAGGAGAATCCTGGCGCGGCGGAGGGGATGGCGGCAGCAGGATGTCGAGCAGCCGCTCTTCCGCGTTCAGTTCGGCCTTGTCGGCCACGTCTTCCAGCTTTTCTTCGCGCACGTTGTCGATGGCGATCTCCACCAGATCGCGCACCATCGATTCCACGTCGCGCCCCACATAACCCACTTCGGTGAACTTCGAGGCTTCCACTTTCAGAAAGGGGGAATTCGCCAGCTTGGCCAGCCGCCGCGCGATCTCGGTTTTGCCCACGCCGGTCGGGCCGATCATGATGATGTTCTTCGGCATGATCTCTTCCGCGAGATCGGGCGGAAGCTTTTGCCGCCGCATGCGGTTGCGCAGCGCGATGGCCACGGCGCGCTTGGCGTCTTTCTGGCCGATGACGTGTTTGTCGAGTTCCACAACGATTTCGCGCGGAGTAAGTTCGTCCAGCGCGAGCTGCTCTTCTTCAGCCGAGGATGGTAGATAAATAGCCATAAATCGGACCTTGAGACCGCAGACCCAAAGACCTCGAACATGGCGGCATCGGAGAAAACTTCGCTGCGGCCCGAAGCCGTAGATCCGAGGTCTGACTTTAAAGTTCTTCGATCGTTACCCTGTCATTTGTATAGATGCACATCTTGCCCGCAATCTTCATCGATTCTTCGGCAATCTGACGGGCGCTGAGTTGCGTATGCTCGGCCAGCGCCTGCGCCGCCGCCTGCGCATAGGGTCCTCCGCTGCCGATGGCGGCGATGCCAGTATCGGGCTCGATCACATCTCCCTGGCCGCTGAGCAGAAACGTCTGCTCCTTGTCGCAGACAATCAGCAGAGCCTCGAGGTGGCGCAGGAACTTGTCGGTTCGCCAATCCTTCGCCAGCTCCACAGCAGCGCGGCCGAGGTTGCCATGATACTGCTCAAGCTTGCCTTCGAATCGGCTGAACAAGGTAAAGGCATCGGCGGTCGAGCCCGCGAATCCGGAAAGAATCTTGTCGTTATAAAGCCGCCGGATTTTCTTCGCGGTGTGCTTGATAACTGACTCGCCTAGCGTGACTTGCCCGTCGCCCGCCATCACGACGTGCCCATCCCGGCGCACCGACAAAACCGTGGTCGATCGAATCAGTCGCTTTGTGGTCATGAGAGCAATTTTTGATTATAGCAGCGCGCCCTTCGGTCAGTTTGCACCGCTCCGGAAGGGACCGGTGTCTCCGGCTTTCTGACTTTAGCGAGGCGATGCAACACATAATCAACATACACGTTGACCTGTGTTGATCATTCGTTTACTATTTGCAATGTGATTAGGTTCGCGGACATTGCGAAGCGACTCAACCAGCAGTACGACGAGGACGATAAGCAGCTGCTCAAGAACTACTCCGAGCAGAATGCGCTGCGGCCTTCCGTTATCCGCTTTCACGATCTGGAACGGGAGGCAAAGGCGCGTGAAGAACGCATGGCTCGGATCATCTCGATTCTAGGCGACGAGAAATTTGACGACACACTGAAGGACTTGCGGCGCGGGGAAGACGTTTCCAAGAAAATTGCGGTCAACACCTACGAAAGACTTCCGCTCTGGATGGCAATGCAAGCAATCTTGGAACAGACAGGGGAGATTCTAGTGATTGACCTGCAAGATGCGCTTGAGTACTTCAAGATGAAAGCATCACGGCAGGCTATCGAGTCTGCCCTCGCGTCACACAAAGAGATCTTCGAGACCAAGATGAGGACGGGCGACAAGTTTGTTTCGCTGAAGCGCTAACATGTCCAAGTGGACAAAAACCCGCCGCGACCCCGGCCGCACCTATCAAGACCCGGAAGAAGCACAGCGGTTGCGCGACGACATGAAGCGGATTGCCGAGCTGGTCGCGGAAGCGGCGGAGGGCAATGAAGAGGCGGAATCCACTTACATTGCGATTATTAATCGCCTCGAACCATCGATGGGAAAGGAGAAAAGAATGGAACGGATCAGGCAGTTTCGCGACGCCGTTGCCGACCTTCAGCGACAACGCGGTCGATCGACTCGTTAATTTCTTGACGCGCCTGCTTCAACTCTTCCGGCGTCATCTTCTCAGCTGCAGATTGGGCGAGCTGGTCCATGCTCTCGAGCAATGTGTCCATCGCGGATTTCTTCACTCCCGAAGCGGGCATGCGACCTTCTCTCTTTTGATTTCGCACCTTCATGACACTCTACTCTACAAGTCTAGCAGCAGATTCAAAACGTCACCAAAGTATCAACTTCCGGCGCCGCTGCCCCTCCCGCTTCCCGCTCTAACTCCCGTCTTTCCCGCCTTTTCCAGAGGTCGTTAGTAACCCTTTCGCGGATTACCGCTGTGACCTTACGCAACCCGCGGCTGCTTCGTACTTTGAGGGCATGCGCCAGTCCGCCGCGGTTCTTTGTCACGACAAAAGTTCGCTGCAAACCCTGCGATCCACGCTGGATGACCTGGGTATCGGTCTCCTCTCGTGCTCGTCGCAGAAGAAGGCACTGGAACTGGTCCTGGCCGGACGCTCCAGCATTCTGATCGTCGATTTTGACCTGCCCGGCGCCGAAGAAGCCATCCGCATGGCCTCGCTGCTGCCGCCCGCGCAGAAACCTTTGTTGCTGGCCGTGGCCAGCCGCGTGTGGCCGGGGACGGGCCAGGCCTTCCAGTCGGGAGCCAACCGCATTTTGTATCGTCCGCTCGAAGCCGACCAGATTCGTGACGCTCTCGGCGGCAAGCGGCCCCGCAAAGCGCAGCGCCGCAAGTCCGCCCGCTACGAAATGAAGACTCTGGTTTACCTCGATCTCGAAGCCGGCCCGGTGCAGGCCATCACACTCGATATCGGGGAACATGGCCTGGCCTTGCAGGCGAGCGAAGCCATCCCCATGAGCTCAGATGTCGCGTTTCATTGCGTTCTGCCGGGCACCGACGTTACCTTGCATGGACACGCGGATGTGATCTGGGCGAGCGAGCACGGCCGCGCCGGACTGTTCTTCTCCAGACTGGCGCCCGCGGCGCGCAAGCAGTTGCAGCATTGGCTGCACAAGCGCAAGAGCCACAAAGATCACGCTCGCGACCTGCTGCCGCAGGAAGACGAACGCGTCTCCTTTGCCGTCTCCGGCTAGAATCGCCGACGGGATTCGAACGCTGCGATCGCCCTGCCAACCGGCCAACCTATAGTTTCGGGCTCACGAGCCCGGCGCCGTCTCCAGATTCAAATCGCAAGTCCCGCTGGTCGGCTGCGTGGGCAGCGTCGGAGGCGTCATCCACGGCGGGCTGGAGAAATTGAAGAACTCCGACATGTTGTCGGCCGCGGCGTCGCGCGCCGTCAGCGGCGGCAGGCTGAATCTCGTCTCAATCAGTTTCAGGATCGAGGTGTGATCGCGCACCGTATGTGATACCTGATGCGGCCCGGTCCACGGAGAGATCACAATCAAAGGCACGCGGAATCCCGCCTGGTTGAAGACTCCCGGCTGATCGACCGCGGGATTGGTTTTCGGCGTATAGCCGTCTGGTGCTGCCATCGCCGGCGGCACCGTATGGTCGTGGATGCCGCCCGCCTCATCCCAGGTCAGAATGAACACCGACGACTGCCACGATGGGCTACCCATTAGCCCGCCGATGATGTTCGACAGCAGTTCCGCTCCCGACTGAATGTTCTCTGTCGCCCCGCTCGTTCCCGGATCGGGCTTGGGATGCTCATCCTTGTCGCCGTTTTCTTCGATGAACACAACTTGTGGAAATGTGCTCTCATCCGCCACGTCATCGTAGTAGTTGGGATTGAGCGGGACGATTTTACTTTGATCCCGGGTATATACCGACCATTCCGGAATCCATGTGGGATGCGAGTTCTGGTAGTAGTACTTCCAGGAGATGCCCGCCTGATCGAGCAGATCGAAGATGGTGAAGTTGGGTAAGCCGCCGTTCGGCGGCTGCGGAGTCGAAACCCACCCGAGCGAGGTGGCCGCGAAAGTGTAGGCGCGATTCGCCCCGGTCGGTCCCATCACAGGAGAGAACCAGCGGTCGCTGGTGGCAAAGTCGAAGGCCAGCGCGTAGTAGTAGGGCAGATCGGTCCAGTCGAAGTAGCCCATGGCGCGCGTGCCGTTCGGGTCGATAATCGACGACTCGGCGAAATTGTTTCCCGTCTTCATGAAGCCGTCCATCTTGCCGTTGTCATAATCGGCGTGGCTGGCATCCCAGCTCGGTTGCGTGTTTTCCATGCACTCAGTCTGCATGTGGAACGGCTTGATCATCTGGCCGGCAATGTCGGGCAACGAGGTGTTGAGGTTGAGATCGTCGACCGCATTGTCGTTGACGCCGTTATTCGCGCGGTACTGGTTCATCACTCCGAAATAGTCGTCAAACGACCGGTTCTCCTGGATTTCGAAAACAATGTGGTGAATCTTGGTCATCCCGGATGGCGGGGCGGGCGGCGTTTTGTACGTGTACGCGCTCGCGACCTTGCTGCTCTGGCCGTCGGAGCTGGTCACGGTCGCGGCAACCGTCCCAGCCGCGCCGGAGGGCGCGAAGAACGTGATGGCATTGGCGCCATTCACGATGACGTCGCTGCCTGCGTTGCCGCCCAACGAGATCTTGTCGCCGGTGGCAAAGCCGGTGCCGATGGCGGTCCGGCTCGTTCCGCCTGCAGGCGCGCCCCAGTTGGGCGTGATCCTGGTCAGGATGGGCGGCGAGACGAAGGTGTATCCGTAGCCGCCTCCGGGAGAAATTTTCAACACGGCATCGTCGAATCGCGCCACTGCGGCGACCGTGTTCAGCGTGATTTCGCAATACAGGCGCACGAACGCCTTTCCCGACGGCACGGTGTAACTGCTTTGCTGCAGATCCCACTCCTCGGAGCCGACATTACCCGGCGCCGCGGCAATGTACGTTGCATTCTTCTGCTGCGAATCGGTCACTTCCAGGGTCCAGCGAGCCCGGCCGTCGCCCGAAACCCGGTAGGCCCAGCCGCCGAAGGTAACCACATCGCCGGCAGCGACCGGGAAATATTTCGATGATCCCCCGCTGGCGGCGAAGAATGCCGGCTGATCGCCGGCTTTGGGCGAAGAGAGTTCAGCGTAATAGGTTCCGTTGTGCGCGTTGTTGACGTTGCTCACCACGCTGGCCGATCCCTGACCGGAGAAGAGCCAATCCGACGAGCCGGCTTCAAACCCCTGGTTGTGCATCATGGCTCGCAGCATGGCGTGCTGGCCATCCGGATTGGTCACCACCACGTCCGCGCCTCCGGCCAAGTGCGCTGCCGTGGTTCCCTTGATCGAATCACCGGTGACTGTCAGGTTGGTCAGCGCCACGCCGCCGACCGTCGCGGTCGCGCCGCTTTGGAAATTCGTGCCGGAGATCGTGACTACGGTCCCGCCGTCGGCGGTTCCTGAACTCGGCGAAATGGATCTGGCACCGGGCCCGGTTGCCGCCTGGGCAAAAGGTGCTGTGAGCAGGAGTCCAGATAAAAGCGTTACCGCGTTGAAAGCAGATTTTCGACAGATCAGCAGAAACATCGGAAGAATCCTTTCCCTGAGATTCGGTAACCATCACACTCGGCCACAGCGCGAGTGCCGGGACGAAGCAGCGGCTGTCCCAACCGAGAGCCTCGCGGGCTACGGCTGGAGCGGAAAGTGGCGGTCAGGATCACAGCAGCGTTGCCTGCGGGGTGGCGGCCTTCGGCAGTTCAGTTAAGACGAGGGGCGGCAGCTCTAAGTCAGTGGAAAAAACGTCGTGGCGGGCACAACAAAGGTGTTCTGTTGATTTTACGGCCAAGCCGCAACGTTCTCCAACGGGAAAAACTGTGCCGGAAGGTCATGCGCAAAGGCTGGCCGGGCGGGAAAGCCGGATGCGGCCAAAATCCTGTCAAGAGGGAAAAAGTGGTAATTATCCCTTGACAACAAGTAGAACAAAAGGTAGTCTGTCTGTGGTGAGGAAATCCCATGAACCGCAGACAGACTATCCCGGCCCACCTTCGGTACACCCGGAACCAGTTCGACGCTGAATTTCCGAACGATGACGTTTGCCTTGAGACGATAAAAGAGCAGCGCTTTCCGGGCGGCGTTAAGTTCTGCGAAACCTGCCAAAAAGAACGGAAGCACTATCGCGTGACCGGACGTACCGCGTATGCCTGTGACCGTTGTGGCAATCACATCTACCCGCTTGCTGGCACGATCTTTGAGAAAAGCACGACTTCGCTTCGCATTTGGTTTCAGGCGATGTACTTGATGGGATCGACTCGTTGCGGCATCTCTGCAAAACAGATTCAGCGCGAAACCGGAGTGACCTACAAAACGGCTTGGCGGATGTTTCGCCAGATTCGCTCGTTGCTGTCCGAGTCTGACATGCAACTGGAGGGATCGTTAGTTGAGATGGACGAGTGCTATGTAGGCGGTCGTCCGCGTGGAAACAAGCGCGGCACTCCGAAATGGTTGGACTCCAGCAGAAAAGCGGTTGTTGCCGGAGTCGTGGAGCGCAAAACTGGCAAAGGAAGGGTAATCGCACGAATTGTCGAGGATGCCAGCAAGAAGACCCTGCAAGACTTCGCGCATGAGTTCATTCTGCCTGAATCTACTGTTTTCACCGACGAACATCCGTCATACACAGGTCTGGATAAGACCTACGCAGCGCATCATAGGATTCAGCACGCGCAAGGTGTTTACGTTAAGGGCAACGTCCACACTCAGACCATCGAAGGTTTTTGGTCGCTAGTTCAAAATGGGATTCGCGGAGTGTACCACTCAGTCAGCAAGAAGTATTTGCAGAATTATCTTAACGAGTACGCTTTTCGGTACAACCGTCGCGATTCTGGGAATTTGATTTTCCACGCGATGCTCCAGAAGGTTTCTGAGACGGCGTTTCAGAAGCCTTCTGTACAAGCCTGAAAAAATCTGCACGGGTGAACGGCGGTAAACCACCCTCGGTATTCTTGGCGGAAGGCTTTGGGTTGGTTTTCATAGTTCTTCGCACCCGAAAATAAACGTGTGCCTCGGATCGAATCTTACACCGAGGCGCGCGCAAATGTATATCCCTTTTGGAACGCGAACAAAACAAAATACTTGTGTCGGGCGTTTTGAACGGCTCAAGGTTGTGTATAGTGACGCTTCGATGGCTCGAAAAAGAATAACCAGGTTCGCTGGCGACATTCTGGAGCACCCCCGGTACAGCATCGAGGAAGCGGCTGCCTATCTTCACATTCCGAAATCAACTCTTGCTGCATGGACTCGCGGCCAACATTACACGACCAAATACGGTAAGAAGGTAACATTCGATCCCGTGTTGGAACTCGTTGATAAGCGCAACGGTCTTCTCTCGTTCAACAATTTCGCCGAAGCTCACATCCTTCGCTGTACTCGCGAACGGAATGTCCCACTGAAGAACGTGCGATTGGCCTTGTCGTATGTTCGGAGAGCGTTGCCGGATGAACCACATCCCTTGCTGCACAAGGATTTCAGAACCTACGGGAGCGACGTATTTATTCAGCACTTGGGACAGACTGTGAACGCGACAAGGCAGGGACAACTAGCCATGCGGAAGCTCCTAGGTCGCTACCTTAAGAGACTAAAACGCGACGAGGTGACGGGAGCGTTGCTCGAACTATATCCGATCAAGACGCGCCATCTTGCGATTAATCCATTCATTTCAGCGGGTAAGCCGGTTGTTAAGGGTACCGGGATAAATGCAATGGTTTTATTGGGCCGACTCAAATCTGGGGAAAGTAATGAAGACGTGGCCAAGGATTACGGCTTAACGATTGGCGAAGTCAAGAGCGCGGTCAAAGAACTCGCAGCAGCCTAATCCGCCAGTATTCTTTCTGGATCGGCAGCTGGGCGCATATAAGTTGGCGGGAATTCTGCGTGCGGCAGGCTTCGCGGTGATTACCCATCTTGAGAGGTACGGCAGCCAGCGCGACACCGAACCCGATCCAGCCATCGCACAACGATGTGGTCAGGAAAAGAATATTCTCGTGACCGCCGATCCTGATTTTGAAACCCTGTATGCCGCTGAGGTCAGAGCGTCAAAGATTGCGGTTTTCTTCCTCACAAATAACGAGGAAGGCGCGGAGATTTGGGGCGCGCGAATCCTCTCTGCCCATCAAGACATAGAACGAGAATTGGGTAGAAGGCGGAAGCCATTCATCGCGCACATTTCGACCGAAGCAAGAGTCAGCAAAGTATGCCTTCTGTACAAAAAGAAGGTTAAAGTCATACACATACGGAAAGCTAAGGCTTCCAGCCCTTCGCAGTCGGCATAGCAATTACTTGTCGTGACGGGATACTTACCGAAAAAGTGCCCGATTGAGGCTAAGTAATTGCACGCGCGACAGATATATAGTTGGAAATCGTGTTACGTCACCCCCGTGCAACCTGCTATTCTGAAAGTATAGAGGGAAATTAGAAGAAGGCGCGGCCTTTGGGTCGCGCCTTTTGTATTTTGGGGAAGAGGCCGGGTGCCGAGCCTGTCGAGGAAGCAGAAGGATCTCCCGACCACAGTCAGATCCCCGACGGGGTTGCATTTTATGAGTTCCGGCGATGTGCGGGTGCAACTAGTGAAGGCGGAATCTCTCGCCGATCAGGCGCTGCAGGCGAGGTTTGTAGATCAGGTCGAAGGCGAGTTCCTTGTCGGGAAACATGGCGAGAGCGGCGCGCTTGGCTCCGGCGGCCAGTTCCGAGGCTTCTTCGACGGTGAGGTTGGGGTCCTGGCCGATGACCGACATTACCATGCTGATCATCATCTGCAGGCGGCGGATTTTTCTGGCTTCCTCTTCGCGCTCGCGGTGAGGTTCTTCGTCGGCCAATGGAAAGTTCGGTGCCTGCCCGGCCTGCTGAGAAATATTCATTCGAACCCCTTGATCTTCCCCAGAGCTTTGGATGATGCCGCCCACGCCGGGGGTGCGTCCGGTGCAAGCATTCTCGCTCAGTCCGGAAGGAAAGCAACTGCCCGAAGGTGCTGTACGAGGTTACCCGGTCGCCGGGTTCGTTTTCGCGGCGCGCGATCCGCACGACATGATTCCGGACCGGCGGCATTCCGCGGGAGTAGAATCACTGTAATCCCAAGGCGGCCGTCTGTGCGGCCCGATCTTCCAGAACTGGAGGCCTCATGCCTGAACCCGCGAATCCCTCGCGCATAAAGCCGTCGCAAGCACCTGCTGCTTCCGACCAGCCGCGACCCGATCCGAACGAGAAACTGGTGAAGGTATTTGACTCCGAAGAGGACTCGGAGGCGATGGTGGTCAAAGGGCTACTGGATTCGGCAGGCATCGACAGCAATCTGACCTCATCCGCCATGGTGCAGGACATGTTTCCGGGGCTGGGTGGAACGATCATCCTGGTGCGCCAGGAAGATGCGGCGGCGGCGCGGAACGTGATCGCGGAATTTCAGCGCGAGCCCGGGGCGGATGACGAGACCGCCGAGATCGAGATCAGCGAAGAGCCGCCACCGAAGGCGTAACGGAATGTCCGTCGAGATAGAAGGTAACGGCTCCGTCGACATCGGTGCGATAGACTCTGGAGCCTGCCTGGGCCAGACGAAGCAGGGTTTCCATACGCGGCAAGCCGAAGGAGTTTCCCGTGCCGACAGAAATGACCGCGAACTGCGGATGCGCGGAGCCGACCAGCTCCGGCGTGGTGGCGTTGGCGCTTCCATGATGGCCGACCTTGAGCAGATCGGCGCGCGGATGATGCAGGGCCGCGATGCGGCGCTCGACCTGCTTTTCGGCGTCGCCTTCGAGAAGAACCGAGGAATCGCGGTAGCTCACGAGCAGCACCAACGAATCGTTGTTCTCCGGTTTCGGGCCGGGGAGGCGGTCGCGCGGGGGAAATAGGACCTCGATCTGGACTCCTCCGAAAAGGAAGCTGTCGCCCTCCCAGCGGCGAACGACGCGGACGCCGAGCGCTTCAGCGGTCGCGATGACGGAGGCGAGAGCCGGGCAGGGCGGCAGCAATCCCACCCACAGTTCTTTCGGCTTGAAATTTTTGAGTACGGCGATCATGCCTCCGATATGGTCGGAGTGGCCGTGAGTGATAGCGACCGCATCGAGGTGGGCGATGCCGCGCTGCCACAGGTAGGGAGAAACCACGTCTTCGCCGAAGTCGAGTTGCGAGCCGCCCGGGCCGATGGGACCTCCGGCGTCGATAAGCAGAGTGCGGCCTTCGGGCGTGACCAGCAGTTCGGAGTCGCCTTCGCCAACGTCGATCGAGGTCACTTCGAGGACGCCGGGGTGGACAGGAGGTGCGGCCGGGGAAAAACCGAGTACGAGCGAAGCGGCGAGAATGGCGGCCAGTCCCGCGCAGACCAACGGGGCGCGGCGATGGGCGGCCCACATGGAAAGCACGAGCGCGGCAGCGGCGAGGAAAATCATCGTCGCGGAGGGCAGGGGGACGCGCAGGTCGGCCAGACGATGGGCGCCGAGTCCGCGAACCGTGCTGGTGATCGCCTCGAGGGCGAGGGTGGTTAGCAATGCGGGAATTCGGGCCAGGGGCAGAGAAATACAGCCGAGGCTCAGCGCGGCAAGGGCGCTGGGCATGAGGAGTTGCATGACCGGGATGGCGACGAGGTTGGCCGGAAGTCCGATGGTGGTGGCGCGATGGAAGTACCAGGCCATCGGCAGAGCCAATCCCATCTGCATGACGGAGGAAACGAAGATCAGCTCGGATGCGGCCAGCGCGAAGCCGGCCGTCGCCAGGATGAGACGCCGCGACCATGTTTCTCCGATAAAGCGAGCCACTCGCTCGGCGATAAGTTGCAGGTCGAGGCGGAACTGCGCGACGGGCGGCGGAAGCCGCATGGCATAGGCGGGCGAACTCCAGTTCCTGAGCGCCTGCTTGTAGCGCTGCGAGGTGCGCTGCAGGATGGGAATTCCGATGGCCGACACGATGAGTACGCAGAGGAAGGTCATCTGGAAGCTGGCGGTGAAGAGCTGTCGCGGATCGAAGATGAGCAGGCCCAGAGCTGCGGCGCCGAGCGCGTTGACCATGGCGCGGTCGCGGTAGAGGAGGCGCGTTCCCAGGTAAACAGCGCACATTAAAGTAGCGCGCCAGACCGGGGGCCCGACCTCGGTGGTGAAAGCGTAGGCCACGCAGAACGCGATCGTCAGCAAAGTGCAGGGGATTTCGCCGAGGCGCAGGCGGCGGAGCGTCCAGAAGATGACGAAGGCAAGGATGCTGACGTTCATCCCGGAGACAACGAGAACGTGATAAGTGCCGGAGCGCTGGAAATCGGCACGAGTGTCGCGGTCGATGAAGGCTTCCTCGCCAATGACCATGGCGTCAATCAGAGCGGCTTCGCGCGCGGGCCACAGCTGATGGATCTCGCCGACGACGGCGCGATGCAAGCGGCTCCGCCAGAGAGCGATCCGATTGCCGAGGAAACCGGGAAGTAACTGCACATTCTCAATCTTTGCCGAGCCCAGGGCCGCGATGCCGCGGTCGGCCAGGTAGCCCTCGTAATCGAAGGCTCCCGGGTTTCGGAAGTTGCGCGGCAGCTTGAGTTTGGCGAGGACGCGAAGGCGTTCGCCGTAGTGAAATGCACGAGCGATGCGAGAAGCATCGCCGGCAGGCATCATCGCCTCAGAGTCGGGGCCGTTTGCGGCGTAGAGGCTGAGCCGGATGCCTGAGTGCACGGCGGCCGTCTGACCGGTCGTGGTCTCCACTTGCTCGGTTTCGACGTCGAGGGTCTGACGCGCTTCGCCAAATCCTGCGGGTTTCCAGCGGCCGTCGCCGATGACATGCGCGGTGATCTGAAGTTCCTGGCCATCGACGTAGGGCAGCAGGCTGGTATCGAGGCGAGGCATAGAATCACGCAATTGGAGGTTGAGAGCTCCGGAAAAAAAAACGGCTGCCAACGCGACAGACCAGCCGAGGCGGCAGCGCGGCCGGGCAAAATAGGCTGCGGCCGAGGCAAACGCGGCGATGGCGGCGATCCACCAGGAGGCGGGCCGCCAGAGATAGTGGCCGGCGATGATTCCCGCCGAATAGGCCACTGCCGCCCAGAGCATGGGCTGGCGCGGAGCTTTGAAGCGGGAGGCAGGTGGAGTGGTCGCACTGGCGGGTGACTTCATGGGACGACTTCGACGAACGGGTCAGGGGCCGGACTCAGTATCACCGACGGAAACTGAGATTCCCGAGGCCGGATCTGTAGCAAAGCATCCGCGAGAAGCTATCGAACCAGGCGCAACACCGTTTCCAGATGGAAGGTCTGGGGAAACAGATCCACAAGATGCGCGTCTTTCACGCGATATCCGGCGGCGAGGAGCGGGACAAGATCGCGCGCCAGAGTCGCCGGGTCACAAGAAACATATGTCACCCGTGGCGCGCCCACGTTGGCCAGCAGACGCGCCACAGGTTCTCCCAGGCCGCTCCGAGGGGGGTCTATCACCGCCAGGTCGGGCGTATGAAGAGTATGAGGGAGGACGATGCCCTTCCCGGATCCCCTCGAATTGTCGGAACGGGCGAGATACTGCTCCGTTGTTGTCTGAAGCGCCTTTCCGTTCGAGGGAAGATTGTAGGCAAGGTCGGCGGAGGAAGTCTGTGACGACTCAACAGAAACGATGTGATGAAAGTCACCGGCCAGGGCTGTGGAAAACAGCCCAACCCCGGCAAAGAGGTCGAGGGCGATGTTGCCCTTCTCGTTTTCTGTAACGATTTTCACCAGTTCGTCGGTCAAATGGCGATTGATCTGAAAGAACGACCCCGCGCTGACACGGTAGGCCGAACGGCTGGTCGTGTAAGTCAGATGGCCGGCGCCAACCGAAACCAGCTTCTCGGGCGACGAGGAGACGTGAGACTCCGACTCGCGGAGAGCAACGAGGCCGGCAATTTCCGGCATGGCAGCGGCGAATTTCTCTGCCCAATCCCGCAGGTGGGCGCGAGGGGACAGCGGCGAGCACCAGAGTTCGATCAGCAGGTGCGAGTCGGCGGCGTCGGCAAAAAACTCGATTTCCCGCACACCCTCGGGGACTTCGCCAGCGCGCCCGCTCTGCCACAGCGCGGCAATCGCGCGATTGATCAGAGGCGAGCTGATGGGGCAGGTCTCGACCGGCAGCACTTGTTGGGAAGCAAGCTTGAAATATCCGGCGGCGAAGACGGGACGCACCTCCACCTGCAGGCGGGATCGATTGCGATAGTTCCACGGGGGCGAGGGGTGAAGCTGGATGTCGCAGGCGAGGTCAAACTTGGCGGTGCGGCGCAGGGTCTCACGCAGGATCTCTTTTTTGATCTCGAGATGATGGTCGTAGTCAGCGTGCTGGTAGTGGCATCCGCCACAGGGGCCAAAATACGGACAGGCGGGCACGATGCGGTGAGGAGAGGGTTCGATGACGGCATCGACGCGGGCGCGGGCGAAGCCGGGCTTTTGCTCGGTGATGGTGGCCTCGACTTTTTCCCCTGGGAGAACGAAGGGCAGGAACACCGCCTTGCCGCGGCCGTGACTGTCGGCGGGGAGGCGGGCGAGACCGTCTCCGCCGTAGATCAGTTTTTCGATGGTGAGAAGCAAGTCGGCATTCTAGAGGATTTTCTGCGGCGAGTGTGAATCCGGGCGGCTAAAGCCGCAATATCGGGCGGGCATGATCGCAGCGCTGAAGCGCTTCGCCACCCCAACAACTCGAACCGGGCTTACGGCGGGTACCCCTACACTGCTGCGACCGACAAATCAAAGTCTCACGAGAATAGTTCTGCTTTCCCCTCACAGCGCGCGACCGGCGGCGGCGGCGGAGGCCCAGGCCCACTGAAAGTTGAATCCGCCGAGATGGCCGGTGACGTCGACGACTTCTCCGATGAAGTAGAGGCCGGGAACGTTGCGACATTCCATGGTTTTGGCCGAGAGTTCGTCAGTGTCGATGCCGCCGGCGGTGACTTCCGCTTTTTCGAAACCTTCGGTGCCCGCAGGGATGATGGACCAGGAGTGCAGCTGGCGCTCGAATTCCGCGAGAGTGGAGTTGGCGAATGATGCAGGCGCGTACCGTTCGAGCCAGCGATCGGCGAAGCGGGCGGGGAGAATTTTTCGCAGCTCGGAGCGCAAAGTGGCGATCGTTCGCGGAGTTTTGGAATCGCCGAAGACGGCGATCAGTTCGTGATCAGGAGCGAGATCGATATGAATGGGTTCGGGATGATGCCAGTACGAAGAAATCTGCAGAATTGCGGGACCGCTCAGGCCGCGGTGGGTGATGAGCAATTTTTCGCGGAAATGCTGGCCGGCGCAGGAGGCGATGACCTCGGCGGAAACTCCGGCGAGGCCGCAGTAATGGGAGCGGTCGTCGTCGTTGAGAAAGAGGGGGACAAGGGCGGGATACGGATCGCGAATCTTCAGTTCGAACTGGCGGGCGAGATCGTATCCGAAAGAAGTCGCGCCGATCCTGGGAACGGAGAGGCCACCGGTGGCGACGACGAGCGCGGGCGCGCGAAACTCGGCGTTGAGAGTTCGCAGGGAGAAGTCCGTCGAGTGAGTGACTCCGCGTATGTGGGTGTTGAGAAAGATGGTCACGCCGGCGTCGCGGCATTCGGCTTCGAGCATGTCCAGAATGTCGCGGGCGGAGCGGTCACAGAAGAGCTGGCCGAGCGTCTTTTCGTGGTAGGGGATGCGGTGCTTCTCGACGAGCACGATGAAATCGGCGGGCGTATAGCGGGCGAGCGCCGACTTGGCGAAGTGCGGATTAGCGGAGAGGAAATTCTCGGGACGGCAGTAAAGGTTGGTGAAATTGCAGCGTCCGCCGCCGGAGATGAGAATTTTTTTGCCCAGCTGGTCGGCGCGTTCGACCAGGGCGACGCGGCGACCGCGGCGGCCGGCCTCGATAGCGCACATGAGGCCGGCAGCGCCGCCACCGAGAATGATTGCGTCGAAGGAAGTAGTCACGGTCAGCAGACAGAGTACCGCAGTGGGTCGAACGGGGAACGAATGAACTGTGGATCGCGGCGCGGGACGCAAAACTCCGGATGCTAAGTCATATAGAACAGGCTCAGGCGGGGAAGGCTGGATTTTTCCAGCAGGCGCTTCTGGACGTACTGCTTGTGCAACTGTTCGATCTGGGCAGACGACATTCTCCTGCGATAGGGGGCGAGGTCGCGGTCGGCGTCGGAGCGAACGGCAACGATCTCTTCGTCAGGAGTCGAAGCGAGCAGAGCGGCAAACAGCTTTTCCTCCAGCACGGTGAGACGGCGCTCGAGGTCTTCGAGACGGGCCGGGGTTCGCTTGGCTAAGTCCTCGGCGCATTGACGAAGGCTGGAGGCGACTTCGGCAGCGACGGCCTGCGCTGAAATTGCGCCGCGCGCGGGGAGCTTGGCGTTATCTAACGCGTCGGCGTTGCGACGCAGGAATGTGGCGATGGCGGCAGGCTCAAATCCCTCACCGGCGCGGGATTTGGGCGATGCGGCATCAGTGGCGTTTGCACCGACGACCGCCTCCTTCATGTCTTCCGCGGCGGTGAGCACGGCCTGGGAACAATAGGCGAGGCTGTTGACCTTCTGTGTTTTCGAAGGGCGCTGGTCGTATTTGTCGAAAGCGGCGTCGATGCCGCGCAACACGGCTTCGAGTGGAATGCCCGCGTCCTTCCAGGTCTCGATGAGGGCCCAGTCGAGCGTGGAGAGCAGAAGTCCGCCACAGCGGCGGCGCAGGAAGTGCTCTTCGATCTCCGTGAAGTAGGTGAAATAGTTTTCTACAACCGGCTTGGAAGACATGGGTGCGGGTCTATCGAGATTTTACTGTACACTCGACACCCAAGCGCCCGAAATGCCGCGGTACCTGCTCGGAGGAGCCGGAATCGAAGTTCCGGTTGACGGTCTCCGGGAGATGAAAACCCCAGCGGGATTGCGGCGGCGATCTCCACATGTACGACGGCCGGACTGGTCTCGAAGAGGCAGTGTCGATCGAGCGAAGACTCCAGATCGGTTGACGCAAACCCGCATACAAAGTGGGACGCGAGAGAGTATGCCTAACTCGCCTTTCGTCTCGGTTTATCCGCCGGCTGAACCGCGGGAAGTCGCCAGGCGCTGACTTGTTCTTCGGCCGCTTCTTTAGTGATGCCGTAGCGCTCTTGAATCTTGCCGATAAGGGCATCCCGCTTGCCAGCGATGACCGTGAGATCGTCATCGGTGAGCTTGCCCCATCTTTCTTTCGCGCCGCCCTTGAGTTGATTCCACTTGCCCGCAACTTCGTCCCAATTCATCTGATAGGCCCTCCGTTTTGATGGCTTCGAGCATCGCAGCTTAAGCAATATCCCAATCCGAATGAGCGTGACATCCGTGGGGTGAGGTAGGTTCGGCAAGGAATTTCTGTATGCCATCGCTGGCGTCGGAGCCAGGCCATGCGGCTACTTCCGCAGAGAAGCACCGGAGGTGAATTGCGGAACTCCGTTCGCGCGTCTCGTCTTGCCTTGAACAGCCAACTGCAACCTTCTTCCCCAGGGTGTCATCCGACACGAGCGAGCCGGTGCGTGCTCTCAAGCACTCGCGCAGGAAGCGATCTGAGCCTGGGGAGGACAAATATGCCAGCCGGGGAAAAAAACAGTCGCCGCAGGTACGGCAAGAAAGCAGGAGAGATGGTCGAGAGTGCCATGCGCCGAAGAAAGCGCGGCACCCTACAGTCGGGCAAAGGCGGAAAGGGTGGCAAGGTGAAGAGTCGCAAGCAGGCGATCGCAATCGGCCTTTCCGAGGCGCGCAGGAAAGGTGCCAAAGTCCCTCAGAAGAAAGCTGCTTAACCTCGGGGTCCTTTGATGTGGTGGCGCCTCGACTGGTCGGTCGATGTGCTGTTTCGTCGCAAAACGCGATTACGGTGGCGGACGGGGATGGGAATGGACTATGCCGCAAGTTGAAAAGCCTTCATTCGTGCGGGGAGTCCCGATCGCCAGCTTCCCACAAAATGGGAAGTTGCTGGGAGTGGTGGATGGGGAAGATGTTTTGCTGGTCCGCCGCGGCGAGGAGTTTTTCGCGGTGGGTGCGACCTGCACGCACTACGGCGGGCCGCTGGCGGAAGGACTGCCGGTGGAGGACACCGTCCGTTGCCCCTGGCACCATGCCTGTTTCAGTTTGCGCACGGGCGAGGCTTTGCGCGCTCCGGCGCTTGATCCAATTGCGCGCTGGCGGGTCGAGCGTCTCGGCGATAGAGTTTTGGTTCGCGAGAAACTTGCGCCTTCCCCTCGCGGGGACACGACGAACTTTCCGAGTTCGGTGGTGATCGTTGGTGGAGGGGGTGCCGGTCTGGCGGCGGCAGATATGCTGCGGCGCGACGGCTATGCTGGTCCGCTTACGATCGTGAGTGCCGACGACTCTCCACCGGTGGATCGCCCGAACCTGTCAAAGGACTACCTGGCCGGAACGGCTCAGGAGGATTGGGTTCCGCTGCGTCCGCCAGATTACTACCGTGAGCGGAGGATCAATCTTCTTCTCAATTCGAGCGTTTCCGTCCTCGATGCGACTAAAAGACAGATAGAACTAGCGAACGGGAGAACACTTCAGTTTGGCGCTCTCCTGCTGGCCACCGGCGCCGAGCCGGTTCAGTTGCCGATTGAAGGCGGCGCCGAGGCCAACATCCACTATCTGCGGACATTTGCCGACAGCAAGGCGATCATTGCTGAGGCGGCATCCGCCAAACGGGCCACGGTGGTTGGAGCCAGCTTCATCGGTTTGGAAGTGGCAGCGGCGCTGAGCGCGCGCGGCATCGCCGTCGATGTGGTCGCTCCGGAGACGCAGCCGCTCGAACGGGTCGTGGGAACGCAAGTAGGCCAGTTCATTCGCAAGCTTCACGAGTCTCATGGAGTGCAGTTTCACTTGAATGAGACGGTCCGCCGGGTTCGCGGCCGCATCGTCACACTAAGCGGAGGAACAACCATGGAAGCGGACTTCCTGGTCGTGGGTGCGGGCGTAAAGCCGTCATTGGCTTTAGCGGAGCGAGCCGGGCTTGCCATTGAACGCGGCATCGCCGTCAACGAGTACCTCGAAACCAGCGTGCCGGGAATTTTCGCCGCGTCCGCTGGCCCGATCCACACACTGGCGAGCGCATACGCGTCGAGCATTGGGTCGTCGCGGAGCGGCAAGGGCAGGTAGCAGCCAAGAATCTCCTGGGCCGTTGGGTAAAGTTCGATGCGGTCCCATTTTTTTTGGAGTCAGCACTACGATGTTGCCATCCGTTACGTCGGGCACGCTGAAAGCTGGGACAAAATCGAGATCGATGGCAGCCTGGATGCGCGGGATTGCGCAGTAACCTACAAGAAAGCCGGCAGGATTCTCGCCGTCGCAACCGTTTCGCGGGATCTCCACAGCCTGGCGGCCGAAGCAGCGATGGAAGCACAGTTCCAGACTCAAAGAGAGCAGGTCGCTTGAGCGGGGCGCGAACCAGGGTGCGGGGCCGAGCGAGTCTGGCCGAAAATCACGCTGGCAAGACGTAGCTTCCAGACTTTGAGATTTCGATGCATTGGTGCGAATGCGATACAGCAATCCCGGTATTGTTCGCCAACGATTGCAACTGCATAGTGGTGGAAAAGCACGCACACTCTTTTTGAAATTCAACCTCGTTGACATTGGAGTGTAACTCCGGAGGGTCGAATCCTCGGGGGTGAGATCTTCGCTCCTCCTGTGCAGACAGCGACGCATGGATCCGTCAGGATTTGCGCCACGTTCGATATGTTTCAAAGCGGAATCGGAAAAAGGAGTCGTAAATGAATCGAGAGCAGAATGAACCGAGCAAGAAACACCCGTTAAGCGCATCCGAACTGAACGATTCGATTCGTTACCGCGCATATGAGCTTTACGAGCAGCGCGGACGGGAGGATGGGCATGAACTCGAAGACTGGGTTCGAGCGGAAGGCGAAGTCTTGAGTTCCGGCGGCAAGGCCAGAACTGCCTGATCAGCTCGCGCCTTGAAATAGAAGACTGGAAGAAATGAGAAGAGGCTGGAGTAGATCCGGCCTCTTTTTTATGCGGAATGGCGCAGCCGCGTGGCGGCAGTGCACGGGACGTTGTTCAGGGCAATGGCTGCGTCGGACTTTGCTAGCTTGCTTTTGCCTCCTCCTCGCGTCTTCGAATGGCGGCTCCTTGCGGATCGGTCAGAATGTCGACCCACTTCGGGTGAGGGGTAGGCTCGGCGTCGTAGTTGTCGTGCCAGTTCCACCACTTGTAGGGCGGAGTCTGAGGATAGCCCTCGGGCGAATCTTCCCAAGTTTCCTGACGACCGAGCGGTGTGATGTCGAGGTAGCTCCACGTGGTTCCCATAGCTTCGTCACCACGGCTGTTGATGAAATATGTGCGAAACACCCGGTCGCCGTCACGGAAGAAGACGTTGTGGCCGTGCCATTCATCGACACCGAAGTCTTTGTCGAAACTGTCGGTCATGGTATACCAGGGCATTTTCCAGTCCATTCGCTGCTTGAGGCGCACGATGTCCGCCTGCGGCGCGCGTGAGGCCCAGGCGAGGGTGGTGTCGCGAGCGTTCAGATGGGCAAGGTTCGAGACTTGGTCTGCGCCCAGGGAGCAGCCGCGGCAGGCGTGCTCGGGCCAGCCGAAGACTCCGGGTTCGAAGAACGCGCGATAGACAATCAACTGTCTGCGGCCTTCGAACAGATCTAGCAGGCTGACCTTCCCCTTGGGCCCATCAAACACGTAATCCTTCTCCACGGCCATCCATGGCATCCGCCGGCGCTCGGCGGCGAGGGCGTCGCGGGCGTGGGTCAGTGCTTTCTCCTGCACGAGCAACTGCTGCCGTGCCGTCTCCCACTCCTGCTGCGACACGACCGGGGGTGTGTTTATCGCGAGATCCCCTTTTCCGCTGGTTCCGGTTTTGTGCCTGTTCTCTGTCATCATCGTTTTCTCCATTCGTTAATTCATTTTCGATCCGGACGGGGCCGTCATGTACAGATACTGATGCGGGTCTGGAGCTTGGGGTAACCAGTTTGGCGGAAATTCCGATGGTATAGTGATTGGCGTCGCAGGCCGACGACAGTCACCTTCCCACCGTGTCATCGACCTTGCAAGGCTTACTTCACCTTTTCCCACACAATTTGCCACCGCGCAACCGAGGGGTCCTCTCTCTCCACATCGCTGAGAATCAGGCGGCTGCCTTCGAAGCGGTAGGGCCGGACCTGGCGCGACCCAACATATTCCGGCTTGGTCGCGATTTCCGGCAGATGAACAATCTGCTCTCGCTTCCCGTCGATCTCATATCGGCCGGAGTAGGCAAAGGCGGCTGGTTTTTCGGGGCGCCGATGTGACGGGTCAGCCGCCGTGGTGCGATCATGATTCACCAGTAGAGCGCACATATAACCGTTGGGGTGGTAGATGAGGAAGCCTTCAGCATGCGGTCCGAACGAGGGAAAGGGACGGGTGGTGCCGTCCCTTAGAGTCTCTTCCGTGGACACGAGCTTCCAGGTGCCGACGAGGCGATCCTGAATCTCCGATTCCGTCGCATCCCTGCCTGACAGGGCGCAAAGGGCAAGGCTGAAGAGACAGAATGCGGAAACCGTCATGCGGGCGACTCTCTGAATCGCAGAAGTGTGACGATACGGGGAGAAGGGTATCACGTTTGCGAAAGCGAAGAGCGAGCGGAGATGCCGACGAGAAACAACAGCACATCCGCGCCATCAGTTGGAGTTAGTCTTGCTCGTTCCGGTGAGCGCCATGAGCGAGCGATTCGATCGCCACGCCCGACTCCTGGCCGGGCGGTGCATTTTGGGCCCGTTTGACGCCTTCATGCAAGCGCTGGTCGCCTGAAACCGAGGCTTCGCCAGAAACTGCGTACGCGACCGCGGCCCCGATCAGTGTGGGCACAATGAAGGGATGCCCTCCCGTGGCTTCTGCCACAAACGCGACCGCGGCCAGGGGAGTTTTGTATCCGGCGGCGATAAATGCAGCCATTCCCACGGCGGCATAGAGTCCGAGCGACGGGCTGTGCGCTACCGATTGCGCGAAAGCGGTGCCGAATGCGCTGCCAGTGAGAAACAGAGGCACGAACATGGCGCTCACCCCGCCTACTCCCAAAGAAAACAGAGTCGCCAGTAGTTTCAGGAAACCAAACACCAGAAGCTCGGCCGAGCTGTGGCTGTTTTGGAGGACGAGACCGACCGCCTCATAATTCGGGCCAATGGGAATGAGACCGCCCTTGTAGTGAGAGATGAATGCCAGGCCGCACAGGCCGGTCAGGACTCCGCCAATCAGCATCTTTACCCAATGCGGGAGCCGAGCTTTGACGAAGAACGTCCGCGTCTTCCGAAAAGTGATGTCAAAAGCCATGGCGACCAGCCCGCAGAGAGTCCCCAAAACTGCCGACCACAGCAGATCATTTCTGGTGTAGGCGGTCCCGCTGGCGAAATCGAACAGCGGTTTTGCGCCCAGAAACGCCGCCATCGTGGCATAGGACACGACGGAACTGATCAGGGCTGGAAGCAGTGCCTCGTGGGCAAGATCATCCTTGTAAGGCATTTCCAGAGCGAAAATGATGCCGGTCAGCGGGGCGCGAAAGACCGCTGACATGCCGGCCGCGGCACCGCTGATCAGGAGGATCCGGCGGTCCCGCGGTTGCAGTCCGAATCTTTTTAGCCTTTTCCACGTCCAGGCGCCAATGACCGCGCCACCGTAGATGCTGGGACCTTCCAGTGCCGCGCTGCCGCCCATACCGACCGTTGCAATGGCAGCCAGCAGTTTCGGAATGAATGGCTTGGTCTGAATCGCCCCCTGGTGTTCGTGGTAGGAGCGAATGACCTCTTCCGTAGAATGTTCGTTCGGGTCCGGCGTCAGATACTGCATGATCAATCCGGCGACCACAAATCCCAGGGCAATGCCGGGCACGATCGCCAGAGGATGATGAAGGTAATAATCGAGAAGCGGAGGCCACATCCACTTCAGAATGATTTCAGCGACGAGCGTGATCACCAGGCCGGTGAGCGCACCCATAATGGGAGCGAACACAAGCCATTTGTAGAGGCCGCGCGAGTAGGTCTCTGACAGATCCTGACGCACAACCGCCGTGTATTTCTGCCATGGTAGACGTGACCATCGTGATTTGCTGATCATTCGTAAGTGTCTAACCCGAGGTGAATGAATTGCTGCCCCTGCAATTCGGTTTACGGTCCTGCATCCCGGTGTAGCCCAACGCGCTTGCGAAGTCTTGCCAGTTCTGTTCGGTGCAGCGACGAGAGCCGAAGCAGAATGCTTCTGCCCCTGGGGGTCAGTTCAACCCGCATGAATCGCATATCAGAGATAACCCGGTTTTTCCGCACGAGGCCCTTACGGCAGGCGCGGTTTACGAGTCCAACGACGGCGTTATGCCGCGCCTGAAGGAATTCAGCCAGTTCGGAAATGGTCGCCCAGGAGCGTCCGGTGAATCCAGCGACGCCGAGCATCAGCTGATGCTGCTGGGGCGTGATCCCCTCTCGTCGCGCCGCCCGCTCGCTGAAAGACAAGAACCGGCGAAGCTCATACCGGAACCGGGCCAGGTCCATCAACAACTGCCGCGAGCGCTCAATGTTGATGGATTTCGTTTTCGTAGGCCACATGGCTTCGTCGTGTTTCGATTATATCACAGTGTGATATACAGGCCCGTGGCTCGAAACTCATCCTTTCTTCGCACTTCCCTTTCTTTGCAATTCACACAATGGGTTCAGCGACTTTCGTCGACGCCGGTCAGCGCGCCGTACGGGAAGGCCGCGATCCGGCTTTGGACGCGGTTTTTGGTGCGGCATGGGAAGAGGCTTCGCGTCGGCTGGAGGCATTGCGCTCCCAGATGATGCGCAGGCCATCGAGGGTGAGGAAGTCATCGACGTGCTTGATGTATTTCGACCCGGTGCCGATCATCGGGCCGAGGCCTCCGGTGGCGAGGACATGGGTCTGGTTGCCGAGTTCGGCGAGCAGGCGCTCGAGGATGCCGTCAACCAGACCGAGATATCCGTAATAGAGGCCGGATTGCAGGCTGCCGACGGTGTTGGTGCCGATGACGCGGGCGGGCTGGCGAATCTCGACGCGCGGCAGGCGGGCGGTGCGTTCGAAGAGGGCGTCGGCGGAGATGCCGATGCCAGGGCAGATCACACCGCCGAGATAATCTCCCTTGGCGGAGACACAATCAAACGTAGTCGCGGTGCCGAAGTCGACAATGACGCAAGGACCTCCGTATTTTTCGAAAGCCGCGACGGCATTGACGATGCGATCGGCGCCGACTTCCGCCGGATTGTCGTATTGCACGGGCATGCCGGTCTTGATGCCGGGCTCGATAAACAGTGGGCGTAGATCGAAATAGCGCTCGCAAACCTGCCGCAACACGGGATCGAGCGGCGGGACGACGGAAGAAACCACGATGCCATGGATGGCCTTCGCCTCCAGGCCAGCCATGGAAAACAGGTTGCGAAACAGGACTCCGTATTCGTCGACCGTGCTGGTCCGGGAAGTCGCGACGCGCCAGTTCGCAAGCAGGCGGTCGTAGCGGGGCGATTCGCCGGAGTCCGTCGAATCCAAGGCAGCGCTGGCGAAAACGCCGAGCACCGTGTTCGTATTGCCAACATCGAGAACGAAAAGCATGGGAAAAACGTCTCGCCAGCTAGGCGCTGCGCACCGTACCGCTCAAGACTGTGGTCAGTTCCTGTGCGGTGCGGACCTGCAAAAAGCCTCTGGGATCGAGGCCTTCGGTGGTGCCGGTGAAACTCGATCCATTTTCTTCGATACGCACGCTCTTGCCGCGCACCCACGACGAATGCTCGGCGAAGCGGCGCAGGACCGATTCGAGCGCGCCGGACGCCGCAGTCAGATTGCGATATTCACGGTCGAGTGATTTTAGCAAAGCGGCGACAAGTTCTACCCGCGACCATTCGCTGCCGGTAATGAGACGCAGGGAGGTGGCGGCAAGTTCTTTCGGGAAAGTGGCCTGATTCACGTTGATGCCGACGCCGACGACGATGTAGCGGACGCGGGTGACTTCGGCATTCATCTCGGTGAGGATGCCACAGACTTTCTTGCCATCGACCAGCACGTCGTTGGGCCATTTCAGGTCGGCATCGACGCGGGAATCGATTTGCTGAAACGCCGAGTGGACGGCGAGCCCGGCGGCGAGCGAGAGAACGAGCACTTCCGAAGGCGGCAGCGCGGGACGAAGAATGACCGAGCAGTAGATGCCGGTCGAGCGCGGCGATTGCCAGGAGTTGGAGCCGCGGCCGCGGCCGGCGGTCTGCTCTTCGCCGAGAAAGACGCTGCCTTCCGGCGCGCCGTCAGCGGCGGCAGCCATCGCCGAGGTGTTAGTCGATCCGATTTTGTAGAAGTGATGCAGATGGTCGGCGAAGATCGTGCCGCGTACGAGTGGACGGAGAATCTCGGGCAAGAGCAGATCGGGGACGGCGCGCAGCTGATAGCCGGTGGCAGGATGTCCGGCAACGTCGACGCCGAGCGAGCGCAGCTGCTGAATGAGCCGCCAGACTTCGGAGCGGCTGGAGGAGATCTCCTGTGCGATTTTCGTCCCGCTGACAACGACAGTGGCGTGTTCCATCAGGAGACGGACAATGCGGCCGAGGCGGATGTCGGTCGGTTGCGCCTCGTGAGACGCGGAAGCGATGGCTCGCGTCGTTCTGCGCGGGCGGGTTGTGCCGGTCTTGCTGATGGGGAGATTATGCGCGAATCAGCGGGAAAAGAGAAACGGAGCATTGACGGTGCAGAGGGAAATCCCACTTTTGGCAAAGGCGGCGAGAAGTTATTAAGCCCAAGGTCCGTCGACTGCTCAGGCTGATCCGCGCAACGGGTCAGCCTGTTTCGCTCGAGATGACAATTGTTTCAATGACAACCGATTGCGTAACCATCCTTTGCGATGACATCCGTTTACTGCGATGTCTCGGTGAAGCTGGCGGGCGAGCCGCCGAGGGCGATGGGCGCTTGCGCCTGCACCTGGACGGTTCCCGAGCTGCTGGGCAAGGTCAAGGTCACCGAGGCGACGCCGGACGAATTCGTCACCGCGATGATTTTCGATCCGGTGACGGTTGTGCCGCCGTTCGGAGTGTAGGAAAGCGTGCCGGCACTGGTTGTGAAAAAGACCGGTGCGCCCGCGGCGGCGCCGCCAGACTGTCCGGGAGCCAAGGTCACGCTTAGAGCGGTCGGCAGAGTCGAGCCGGCGGTTCCGGTCTGATTGTCGCCGGCGGTCGCGGTCAACGTGGCGGGAGGGTTGCCGACAACGATCCATCCACCTTGCGTCTGGGTCGCGGTGCCATCGCTGCCGGTGACGGTGTAATGACAGAAACCCGGCGTGCCGGGAGCGGTGACGGTGATTTCGCCGTTTGCGCCGGAGGTGATCGATGGGGTCGACAGGGTGAGACCGCCGCCGGTGCAGGCGGATGCGCCTTCGAAGCTATCGAAGGCGGCCGAGGATAGATTCACGGTTGAGGAGCCGGCGGTGAGCTTGGGGTTCAGAGTAACCGTGCCGCCGGCGGGGACCATGATGGTGTCGGGGTTCAGGTCCCAGTCGGAGGCAGGCGTCTTGGCGAGGCTGCCGCTGATGACGAGCAAGGTCGCGCTGTAGGCAGAGAAGGTCTGCGTGGCGGACCATGACTGCGAAGACGAGGCCGTGATGGTGGTGGGCGCGGTCGAAGCGAGAGTGTAGCTGACGTAAGTGGTGGGCGTGAATCCGGTGAGGGTGAACTGCACCTGCGCCGAGTTCTGGGGATCTTTGTTCAGCACCATGAGCGTCATGGCCGTGCCGGTGGAGTTGAGTGCAGCGTAACTGCTGAAGGTATTGGCGTTGCCACTATTGGTGTCGAGCACCGAGGTGGAACCGAAGGCGTGATGCGAGCCGTCATAGTTGGTGTAGAGCTTAAGCGCCTGATAGTTCGGATTGGCGGACACCGGGGCTTCCCAGCGCGTGGCCAGCGACATGCGTTCGCGGCCCAGGATGCCGTAGGCATCGGCGTCGCCGAGCGCGGTTGAGAAATCAGACTCTCCGGCGAAGGCAGCGCTCCACTCGGTAAACGCGAGTGGCGTGCCGGGATAGATCATGTTCACGATGGCGCGCATGCGGGGAATGCGGAAGGCGATCGTCTTGCTGGGCTGGATGTTCGTAGTGTAGATCTGGTCGATTGTCGTCGAGGGGCTGACCAGAGTGGGATCCCAATAATCGCGATAGATGCTGACAGCCGCGGCCTGTTTTTGCGCCTTGGTATAGCTAGAGGTGTCGGGGCCGTCGGGGTAAGCGTGGACATCGAAGATGTCGAGCGAGCGCGATCCGGAGATCTGATCGCCCCAGTAAATCTCATTGAGCCACCAGGGCAGGAAGTCTAGGCCGCCATGCGCCGCCTTGTCGCTGTTGTTCTCGCCGTTCCAGTAGAACCACCAGCAGCAGCTGACCGGGCCGAGGCGTACGGCTTGCGGATCCCAGCTTTTGAGGTTGGCCGCTTCCGTGAGATAGACGTTCGCCAACTCGTCGTAGCCGGAAGGACTGGGATGAATGTCGAAGTGGGTGCCTCCCCAGATGTCGATCTCGTTGTCCATGTCGTAGAAGTGGCACGAGGTGATCGTGGAATAGGGGATGGCACAGGTGCCGCTGCCGAAAGCGGCGGCCATGGCCTGCGCCCAGGCATTGCGGTAGACGCAGTGCGCGGCGGAGCAGGTCTGGGCGCTGCTGTCGAGCAGCGGATAGTACGCGGTCGTAACCGGATTGGTGGTCACGTGGGTGGAGCAGTCAGGCTTCAATCCATCGCCAGCGTCGATGTTGTACTGATCCACACTGCACTGCTGTCCGTAAGTGGCGACGGAATAACTCCAGTGGAAATTGTTGGTGCCACCTTGCGTGACGGAGGTTTCCGGGCTCTGCGCGACCCAGTTCATCATCACCATGGTCATCAGGGGATGGCTGCCCGCACTCTTTACGTCGCTGATGAACTGTGTGGAATTGCTGTCGGCGGAATTGTTGAGAGCACCGAAGGAATAGTCCTCGAAGTAATAATCGTTGTCGGCGTTGTCGGTGCCGAGTTCCCAGTTGTAGGTAGAAGCGCCGTTGCCGCCCCAGCGAACCAGCGAGAGACCGCTGTCGGTGATGTGAGCTGCATCCTGCGGGAAAGCTCCGCCGTAAATGAAGGGGCTGATAGTGTGCCGGTTAGCAAGGACGTTGACGGTGACGGCGATTGTGCTGGACGAACCGGTAGGAGTTGCCGACGCCTGGTTCGAGTTGCCGCTGGTGCCGGAGGAGTTGGTCGCGGTGACGACGTAGTAATAAGTCGTGCCGTTAGTGAGGCCGGTGTCGGTGTACGAAGTCGCGGTCGGCGAGGAGATTTTCGTGTATCCGCTGCCGTTGGTTGTGCTGCGCAGGACGTTGTAACTGGCGGCATTGGTACTGGCGCTCCACGACAGGCTGACCTGCTGGTTACCGGGGGTCGCGGTCAGATTGGTCGGCGCAGCGGGAACCGCGAGCTCCGGGGTAGCCGAAGCTTCGTTGGAATTGCCGCTGGAACCGTAGGAATTGCTGGCAGTAACGACATAGTAATAGATTGTGCCGTCGGTCAGGCCCGTATCGGTATAGGAGGTCGTGGTCGGCGAGGCGACACTGGTGTATGGGCCTCCGCTGGCGGTGCCGCGGCGGACGGCATAGCTGGTGGCACCGCTACTGGCACTCCACGAGAGGCTCACCTGCTGATCGCCGGCGGTGGCCGTGAGCCCGGCGGGAGCTGCGGGCGGATTGCCGGTGGTGCCACCTCCGCCGGAATTGTTTCCTCCGCAGGAGGGCAGGAAGAGGGCGGTCGCGCCGAAAAGCAGGAAAGTGACGAGGCGGAGCACTTTCAGAGAGGATGCCATAGCGATTTATGGTAACGGAAACGTTTACTTTCCGGCCTGTACGAAGGTATGAAGTTTGATTCGGCCAAATGGCCAACGCAAGAGCATGCGCCTAGGCAGGTACAACGCGCAAGCTCATATCGACGGCATGAGGGGAATGGGTCAGCAGGCCGACGGAGATAAAGTCGACGCCGGCCTCGGCAAAGGCGCGGACGTTTTCCAGACGGATGCCGCCCGAACACTCGATGGGGATGCGGCGGCCCTCGCGCAGGACGCCGGGCTGGGAGCAGCGCTCGACGGCGCGGCGGACGTCGTCAGGCGACATGTTGTCGAGAAGAATGGCTTCGGCGCCGCCGTCGAGGGCCTGTTCCAGTTCGTCGAGAGTGCGGACTTCGACTTCGATCGGCTGCGACCCGCGGCGGTTGCGGTGGGCGCGTTCGAGCGCGGGGACGATGCCGCCGGCGAGGGCGATGTGGTTGTTCTTGATCATGACGCCGTCGGAAAGATCGAGGCGATGATTCTGGCCGCCGCCGCAGCGGACGGCGTACTTATCGATGACGCGCAGGCCGGGAGCGGTTTTGCGCGTGTCGAGAATGCGGGCGCGGGTTCCGGCGACAGCTTCGACGAATTTGCGGGTGAGGGTGGCGATGCCGCTCATGCGCTGGAGAAAATTCAGGATCACCCGCTCGCAGGAGAGAATCACGCGTGCGTTGTGCTGGATGACGGCAACGGGTTGTCCGGCGCGCAGGCGCACGCCGTCGAAAATCTCAGGATGGGTGGTGACTTCGTAGTGCGAGGTGACGGCGCCGTCGAGCGCGGCGTAGACATCGAGAATACGGGCGACGGATCCGACGCCGGCGAGGATGCAGTCCTGCTTGGCGAGGATGGTGGCCGAGGCCCGCTGGTTGGCATCGACGCAGGCGTAGCTGGTCGCGTCGCGCGTCGCCCGGTCTTCGAGCAGCGCGTTTTCGAGGATGGCGGTGATACGGCGGCTATTCCAGTCCATAACAGGGTTCAGGGGCCAGGAACCGGCATACTTAACTGCAACTTAACTCTTTCAACTTGGATAATGTTTTCTCTTTCAGGACGGCCAGCTCCTGCTGCTGCTTGCGCAGATTTTCGACGACGCTGGGCGGAGCTTTAGACAAAAACTGCTGGTTGCCGAGTTGGCGCTGGCCGCTGGTGATGCCGCGCTCAACCTTTTCCAGTTCCTTTTTCAGCTTCTCGCATTCCGCGGCAACGTCGATCTTGCGCTCGTAGATCACGTGCACGTCGAAGCGGGCGGTGCTTCGCGCGCCAACGCGATTGGAAAGCGCTTCCTCGACGAAACGGATACTCTCGACGTTCGCCAGCCGTTCGAGCGCGCCACGGTTGTGCTCGATCATGGTGCGAATCCCAAGTTCGTGGGCAAAGATCTCGATCGGAACCTTGGCCTTGGGCTCGACCTTCAACTCGGCCCGCAGGTTGCGGACGCTGACAATCAGGTCCTGCAGGATTGCCATCTCAGTTTCAGCGGCAAGGTCGAACTGCTTCTGGTCGGCTTGCGGATAAGCGGTCAAGGCGATCGACTTCACCGCGGGCTTGCCGTCATATATGGCCTGCCAGATTTCTTCGGTAATGAATGGCATGATCGGATGCAGCAGGCGCAGCGCAGCTTCGAAGAGATTGACGAGATTCGAGCAGGCGGCTTGCGCGGCGGACTTGTCGGCTCCGTCTTCAAAATTCAGGCGCGGCTTGATCAGTTCCAGATACCAGTCGCAGAACTCGCCCCAGAAAAAGTCGTAGACGCGGTTGGCAGCCTCGTGAAAGCGGTAGGTCGCGAGGGCATCGTTGACATCGGCGGCGACGCGATTGAAGCGGGAGAGAATCCAGCGGTCTTCGAGAGTCTGCGGATGAAAATGTGCGATTCCAGCGCCAGGGCTGCCGGGACTTTGTCCCGGCCGGACAACCGAGGGCGGCTGTTCCCACACGAGCCCGATACGATCCAGGTTCATGAACATGAAGCGGGCGGCGTTCCAGATCTTGTTGGCGAAGGCGCGATAGCCCTCGGTGCGACTCTCGTTGAAGGCGATGTCGGTGCCGGGCGCGGCCATGGCGGCGAGCGTGAAACGGGTCGCGTCGGTACCGAAGCGCTGGATGACATCCAAGGGATCGACGACGTTGCCTTTGGTCTTCGACATTTTCTGGCGCTCGGCGTCGCGAACAAGCGCGTGAATGTAGACTTCGCGGAAGGGCACGCTGTCATTCTTCTTGTCCGCCCAGCCGCTGGCTTTCTTGATCGCCGGATCCTGCACGTGTCCTTGCATGAAGTGGCAGCCGAACATGATCATGCGCGCGACCCAGAAGAAAAGAATTTCATAGGCGGTGATCAGCAGCGTGGTGGGATAGAACACGGCCTGATCGCGAGTCTTTTCCGGCCAGCCCAGTGTGGTGAAGGGCAGCAGGCCGGAGGAGAACCATGTGTCGAGCACATCGGACACCTGCTCGACCTTGCCGCCGCACTTGCATTTGGCCGGGGCTTCACGGGCAACAGTGAGTTCTCCGCAGGATTCGCACTTCCACGCGGGGATGCGATGTCCCCACCACAACTGGCGGGAGATGCACCAGTCGTGGATGTTGTTCATCCAGTTCAGGTAGATCTGGCGGTAGTTGTCGGGGACGATGGTGATCTCGCCGCTCTCGACGGCCTCTTTGGCGCGCTCGGCCAGCGGCGCGATTTTGACGAACCACTGCTTGGAGAGCCGCGGCTCGACAACCGTTCCGCAGCGGTCGCAGGTGCCGAGAGCAATGGTGTAATCCTTTTCGCCGACCAGAAATCCCTGCTCGCGGAGATCGTGCAGCACGCGCTTGCGGGCTTCGAAGCGATCGAGACCGGCATAGCGCCCGGCATGCTGGTTCATGTGGGCGTGCTCGTCCATGACATTGATCTGCGGCAGGTTGTGGCGCAGGCCGGCCTGAAAATCGTTGGGATCGTGCGCCGGCGTCACCTTCACCGCGCCGGTGCCGAACTCGGGCTGGGCCAGTTCGTCGGTGATGATCGGAATCTCACGGTTCATCAGCGGCAGGAGAACCTTCTTGCCGTGCAGGTGCGTGTAGCGCTCGTCTTTGGCGTTGACCGCGATGGCGGTGTCGCCCAGCATGGTCTCGGGACGCGTGGTGGCGACGGTGATGAACTCGCCGGCGCCGACGACGGGATAGCGAATCTCCCAGAGGTGGCCGGGAACGTCCTGGTGCTTGACTTCGAGGTCGGAGATCGCTGTCTCGTGCCAGGGGCACCAGTTGACGATGTAATCTCCCAGATAGATCAGCCCTTCTTCATAGAGGCGGACGAAGACCTCGTGCACGGCGTGGGAGAGATTGTCGTCCATGGTGAAGTACTCGCGGCTCCAGTCGACGGAGGCGCCGAGGCGCTTCATCTGATCGAGGATGGCTCCGCCGTACTCGCGCTTCCACTCCCAGACACGCTCCACAAATTTCTCGCGCCCCATGTCATGGCGCTTCTTGCCTTCCCGGGCGAGTTGCTTCTCGACCATCATCTGGGTGGCGATGCCGGCGTGGTCGGTGCCGGGCAGCCAGAGGGTGAGGAAGCCGCGCATGCGGTGCCAGCGCACGATGATGTCCATCTGGGTCTGGTTGAGCATGTGGCCCATGTGCAACCGGCCGGTGACGTTGGGCGGCGGCAGCAGGAGGGTAAAAACAGGGCGGTTCTCGCCGGGCGGGGGCGTGGGAACGGAGAAGAGTTTCTCCTGGATCCAGTAGTCGGCCCAGCGCGTCTCGATGGCGCCGGGCTCGTAGGCTTTGGGCAGGTCGTGCGGCATAGAAAGCAGTCAGCACTCAGCCGTCAGCAATCAGCCAGCGAGCGTCCTCGTGCCGGGCCACCCCGGGCAGAGCGCCGGCTTCACGAAGCGAAAAACGACGCGGCGTCGGGGGACTTTTTTGTGACGACTCGACTGACTGCTGAGTGCTGACCGCTGAGTGCTCTTTTGATCTTACAGGCGCGAGAAAAGAAGGGTCAAACGGTAAGGAGGGGGTATTACGCACTGAGGGGATTTTGCTACACTCCCTCCCTCCCACTACAGAACTGATGTTGACGTTGACCTGGCCAGGGCCCGGGCGACGGAGCAGTCCCTAATATTGTCACCCAACCATTGGCCATTGCCGCTTGCGTCGTTGCGCTAGGTGCGGTGCTCAACGTTGCGGAGGTACTCGCGTTTGTTACGGAAATTGTTCCTGTCGTGTAAAGCAGACCGGCCAACTCGCAACCGTCAAAGATGATATTGCTTGAGCCTGAAATTAAGAACAAGCTTGTCGGAGAGAACCCACTCGCTGGCACCGTGACCTTCGCGCCCTCGGCACATTGAATCTCCATATTCTGGATACTATTTATTGCGACCTGATTGTTAAATGTGTAAGTACCGGGATTGACATAAATGTTGCGGTTAGATCCGATGAGAGGAGAAAAACAAGTATCATCTTGCGGGCAATTGGCTGTGAGGAGTTGTCCAAAAGCTGGCTGTGAAGCGAAGGCGCATAAGCTCATCGTAATAAACAATAATCGCCGACAGACTTTTGCTAGCTTGGGTTTGCCAACCTTTGTCATCACAATCCTCCGAATGAGAACCGAGCTGAGGATGGGGTAATCCAGGATTTTTGCCTGCCTTTATATCACGTCTACGTGGAAGTAACAGTCTGAATATCAACCAATCTCGCCAGCGCCTGCCAGTGCCGGGGGCGCGGTCGGTACCCTTCGCGAATACGGCCAGCGTACCAGCGGGAAACCGAGCATCGATGGGGATGAGCGGGTTCTTCGAAGCGGCTACTTCTTCTTGCCCATCTTCTTGGAGATCTCTGCGACGATCTTGGGACGCAGGTCGGCGAGAACGCTGTCGACAATGTTGGCGATTTCGGCGGGATCGCCGGACTCGGAGGGAGCCGATTCGTCCTGAGGAGACTTCTCCGCGCCGGCAGCAACTGCCATTGCCGCTTCATCGCGGGAGCCGGATGCGGTGGCGTCGGGAGAAGCTGGGGTTGTCCCGGCGTCGCCGGATTCGCGGATGCGCCGCCAACTGGCCCAGGCAGCAGCGGTGGTCGCGGTGATATCGGAATCCTTCTGATGAGCGTGATCGGCGCGCTCGTCTGCGGGGCGAGGATGAGCCTCTTCCTTCTTGAGTTCTTCGGCCGAATGCGCGGCTGAAGATTCTTCCGCGGCGGGGACGCCTGAGGCTTCCGGCGTTTCCGACGAAACTGCAGCTTCGATCGGAGCCGCCGCCTCAGAAGGTTGCTCCGGCGCCGGCGCGGATGCTTCGGAGAATTCTGGCTCGGCCGCGACTGCGGAGATAGCCGGCTGGTTGCCGGTCTCTGTAGATTCGACTTCATCCGTGGCCGCGACCGGTTCTGGAGGCGCCGACGTGACGACAGCTTCCGGAGCAGACGAAGCACTGTCCAGCGCGGGCACTTCGGGAACGGGGACGGCGTTTTCGGATACGGTGACTTCGTCTTTCGCCGCAGGTTCTTCCGCTGCAGCCCCTGTCGCCGCCGATTCATGGGCAGGCGTTTCGCCAGCCGTGGCGATGTTGGCATCAGCGGTGGAAATGGCTTCGACAGGAAAAACAGCCGAATCTGCGGGCGGTGGTAGAGACGCTCCAGACTCCGGATAGGCCGCAGAGTCCGGCTCGGGCGATGGCGCCGCCACCGCTTCAAACTCCTTCACGCGCGGCGCGACCGTTTCGGCCGAAGGCGCGGGAGTAGATTCTGGCTCTGAAGCAACCGGCACGGGTGACGCGCTGGCCGGCTCCGCAAGGGCCTCAACCGTTGCCGCCGCTGTCGCTACGGGCGCCTGCGAAGCGGCGTCGACCGCGGCGGTATGGCTCATCTCGGCAGCCGCGAAGGCAGCGTGAGCCTTTTGCATCTCAAGTTCGAGCGAGAGGGTTGCTTCTTCCGGCAGGATTCCCACGGAAACGGCGGCCCAACGCGAGGATACGCTGCCCGCGGCCGCCCCGGCTGCGGCTGCCATCGTGACCGGTTCTGATGCCTTCTCTGGCGAGTTCGGGAATGAGCGGGATTCTTCCTCGAGAGCGGCAATTGCGGCCTCGACCAGGGCGGTGGGCGACGGAGTGGGAGCCGCGACTTCCTCCGGCTCCGGCGACCGGGCCAGCGTAGTCGCGACTTCCCTGTCGTCCTGAGTGTCTGGGTCGTCGCTCTTCTCGTCACTCTTCTTCTGATCGCTCGTCTTGCCGTCGCTGTTGGCGGCTTCCGCGGACTTGGCGACAACTTCTTTCTCCGCCTTGACCTCTGGCGCTGGAGCACCCACCGGCGGACGGGCAGGCTCGGCTTCGTGCCGAGCGGCGGGTTCCTCGGAGCGACCGTCGGTCGATGCTGCCTGAATCTGAGCTGCAGCAGCGGCCAGAGCCGCGATTTCCTCGGGAGTCACATCCTTGGGCAGGCCTTCGGAAGCGAGCGCCGCCAGATCGACTCGGGGGCCATCGGTTTTAGCCTCATGAGCCGCGGCTTCATGCCGCGGGTGGTCGACGACCGTACGCAAATCTTTGTTGACCGGGTTGTAGATCGCGGGATCATCCACATCTTCCGTTTCTTCGTTTTTCTTCTTCTTCGAGGAAGGAAAGGCGATGCGGTTCTTCCAGCCGGAATCCTCTTCGACGGCCATGCTCTTGTCGTAGCGGCCTTCCTCCACGGCTGCGATGGCGCGGGCAAAGCGCCCCGGCTTTGAGCTTTCGGCGCGAGGCACAATCTTGTCTTCCAGCTTGCTCAGCGCGCTCAGCAGTTCGCTGGCTTCAAATGGCTTGACGATAAAGCCGTCGGCGCGGGAACGCTTTGCCTCTTCCGGCTTGAAGGGTTCGAGCTTCCCGACGGTGAGCAGGATGGGAATCCGGGAGGTTTCGCCGGCTTCCTTGAGGCGCTGGCACACTTCGAGCCCGCTATAGCCGGGCATGTAGACATCGAGAACGATGAGGTCGGGTTTGGTGTCGGCAACTTTTTTGAGCGCCGCCGAACCGTTATTGACCGTGACCACTTCGTAGCCCGCATCTGCGAGGATCTTCCGCCCCATGTTCTGGGCGGTTACGCTGTCATCGGCGAGCAGTATCTTCCTGGCCAAAGGTTCCTCAAAAGAGAGGGGAGATACCGCGAAGGTAACCTGACGTACAAGGTAAGTCAATGACGCAGGAGGGAAGTAACCGGTTACTAGTGGCCAGCACCTACCGGGAGCGGAGAGATTCTCCGCTTCGTTCAAAGACAGCGCAATCGAACGTGCATGGCCGATAGTAATTCTCAGAAGGGTACGAGTTTTTTCAAGCCCTTCTTTTTCTTCTTCTTGCTGCTGGAGATGTCTTTATCGCTGGCCAGCGTGTTGTCGGCGGCAGCCGCGGTCGACGAAGACGCTTGCCCGGGTTGAATTTCGTTGACCTGCACCGGCGGTGGTAACGTCGTGTCGCTCGAGTTCGGATTGGGGGTCAGTTCGTTCGAGCCAGCGGCGACATCCGGCTTCAGTTCATTGGGGTCGGCGGCCGGCGGCTGATTTTCGGTTGCCGTGGCACGTCCGAAAGGAGAGCCGCCCGCGTTGCTATCGGAGGAAGTCGCGGATTCAGCCGGTGGAGCCGGCTGGTTCGGCTTGATGATGTCAATCCCGAGGCTGCCCTTCGGCTCCGCTTCGAGCACTCCAGCCGTCTCGCGCCGCGTGACGTCGTATGCCGCAACCGGCTCCTGGTCGGTCAAAGACGGCTCGCCGATGCGCGCAGCTTGAGAAACATCGGGGCCCTTCCGGACGAGCCCCATCAACTTCTGCACCGTGGTGGCCTCGTGGCGGCTGTCGTCTTCCGCCTTGTTCTGCGCCAGCGCGGCTTTGGTCGGCCTGGGAACCGGCTGATGCAGCGCTTCGAGGCGCTTCCTGGCGTCATCGGAGCGGTCCATGATCGGATAGCGGGTCAGAATCTTGTCGTAGGCGGCCGCAGCCTGCTTGGTGAGTTGCTGGATGTAGCGCGACTTGACGGCTTCGAGCACGCATCCTCGGGGTTGGCCATGAACATCACAGGTCGGGGCATTGCGGATGCGGGCGATCTGGCCCTCGTAATCCTGACCGAGGAGATAAAGAGCCTCGTCGGCCTTGCTGTAAAGCGGGTACTCGTCGATCAGCGACTGCAAACGCGCCTTGGATGCGGGGTACGCCTCGCGGAGGTAATAGAACCGGCCGATCTCAAATTCTCGCTCGGCGAGGACCTCCTGCACTTCGAGCAGGCGTTCCTTGGCCTGCGGAACCAGTTTGCTGTCGGGAAATTGCAGAATCAGTTTGCGGTATTCGTCTTCCGCGCGCTTGGCGTGAGTGAAGTCGCGGTCCGGCTTCTCCATCTGCTGATAGTGGATGTTAGCGATCTTGAGCTGGGCTTCGGCGGCCTCCGGCATATTGGGGAAGAACACGATGAAGTCGCTGTACTCCTGCTCCGCCTGAGCGAGCGAGGCGGTGCCGCCTTCGGCGTACCACGAATCGCCCACGGCCAGCTTGGCGCGGGCGATGAATTCCGAGTCGGGATAGGTATTGATCAGGGTCTGCAGCGTCAGGCGGGCGACGTCGAAGCGGTTGTGCCGCATGGCATCCATCGCCTTGTCGAACAGGACTTTATCGGGCTGCTTCGAGCCGAGATTGGCCAACGGATTGACTGACTTCTTGTTGGTGCAGGCGGCGGTGAAAGCCAGCAGCATGCCCAGCACAGCCATCAAAGGAATTCGACGTAACATAAGACCCCTGGGAAATTTTGTAAGATCGTCGGTTTCGATTTACCGCGTCCGGCAACCACGGCTTTCTTGAGCTGGCGACCGGCGAACTCGCCGATGGAACACTACACCTTCTGCAAGGAAGCCTCCATGCCCGCCTTCAGCAGGGCTTCCGCATTCCTCTTTGGATCACCGCTGCCGAACACGGCGTTGCCCGCCACCAGAATTTCTGCTCCGGCCCGCACCACGTCGGCGACCGTTTCCAGTGCCACCCCGCCATCGACCTCGATGCGATAAGCCAGGTTACGGCGGTTGCGAATCTCGGCTAACTGCCTCATTTTGTGGAGTGTAGACGGGATGAACTGCTGCGCTCCGAATCCCGGATTCACCGACATGACGAGCACGTACTCGACGATGTCGAGAACTTCTGAAAGCGAGTCGACGGGCGTTGCCGGATTGATCACTACGCCGGCCAGGCAATCATGGCTTTTGATCAGATGCAATGTGCGATTCAGGTGGCGGCAGGCCTCCTGGTGAACCGAAATCCAGTCGGCGCCGGCCTCAGCGAAGACCGGGATGAAGTCGTCAGGATTCTCGATCATCAGGTGGCAATCGAGCGGCAAGTCCGTAGCTTTGCGCAGCGATTTTACGACCGGCGGCCCGACCGTGAGGTTGGGAACGAAATGGCCATCCATGATGTCAACATGGATGACACTGGCTCCGCCTTCGCACGCGGCGCGCACCTGCTCGCCGAGCCGGGCAAAGTCTGCGGAAAGAATGGATGGCGCCAGTTCGATCAAAGATTGACTCTCAACCCAACTTCCAGAAACGAGGCGCTGGCTAGAACCTGTTTCCCCAGATTCTAGCACGCTAGGCGGGTCCACGAGGCGGCGGTTTTGCCGTTTTGCGGGCGGAAGCTGCTGTGCGGACAGAGGCTATGGAGATGCTTCGCCTATGCGACCGCGATCGGAGCGAGAAGCGATGTGAACCCTCGTTCGCTACAATGGCGACGTGGCAGAAAACAAGCCATTTCGGTTGACGGGGTCGGTGAGAGCGGCGGGTTGAGCGAGCAAGCTGAGTCCGGCGGCGCTGGACAAGGTGCTTGGGAAATTAGCCCGGCAGCAGGATCCGAATGTGCTGGTCGGCTTTGATCATGCCGACGACGCCGGAGTGTATCTGATCGCGCCCGAGCAGGCGCTGGTGCAGACCGTCGATTTCTTCACGCCGATTGTGGACGATCCTTATACGTTTGGGCAGATTGCGGCGACCAATTCGCTGAGCGATGTGTATGCCATGGGCGGACGGCCGCTGACGGCGCTGGCTCTGGTGTGCTTTCCGGACAAGGCGGATCTGGAAATTCTGGAGCGCATTCTCGCCGGCGGGCTCTCGAAGATGATCGAGGCGGGATGCACGGTGATTGGGGGGCACAGCATTCGCGATGAAGAGACGAAGTTTGGCTATTCAGTAACGGGAGTCGTGCATCCCAAGAAGATTCTGGCGAATCTGGGGGCGCAGCCAGGCGATGCACTCTTGCTGACGAAGGCGCTGGGGACGGGCGTGATCTCGACGGCGATCAAGAAAGGAAAGGCCGAGGCGGCGTGTGTCGATGCCGCGGTGAAGTCGATGACGACGCTGAACAAGCGGGCGGCGGAGGTGATCGTCGATGGCGGATTCCGCGTGCATGCAATGACGGACGTAACCGGATTTGGATTGATCGGGCATTTGCGCGAGATGCTGCTGGCATCGGAGGTGTCGGCGCGGATTTCCGCGGGGAGCGTTCCGCTGCTGGACGGCGCGCTGGAGTGCGTGCGGGCCGGACACGTCCCGGGAGGGTTGATGAACAATCGTGATTTCGCGGAATGCCTGGTGGAGTACGACGGTGGGATCGCAGAGGATGTGCAGACGATTTTGTTTGATCCGCAGACGGCGGGAGGTTTGCTGATTGCGACTCCGGAGGGCGCGAGGCTGGGGCGAGCGCTGAAAGAGGCAGGAGTGGGTGCGGTGGGGATTGGAGAAGTCGTGGCGGGGAGGACGAAGATAAGAGTGACGGGGTAGGGTAGCCGCCCCGACCTTCCCACCCTGTCGCCGCGAACGCGACAAGGGTGGGGCAACCGCCCGTTACGCGGAGATGAGTTCCCAGATGCGGGCGAGGTGGTGGTCGTCGTGTTCGGCGACGAAATAGAGATGGTCGATGAGCCGCATCGGCGTTTTCATGCGCGGATGCAAGAGAGTGCGCGCGGACTGAGCGCGGTCGAGGCTCGCCACCCGCTCCAGCAGTTCCAGACGGGCGCGGCGGAATCCGGCGAGAATCCGGTCGGACGGGACGCGCGTTGTGATTGGCATTCGTCGTCGTCTGATTGGTGAGATCGGCGACGGTTAGTTCGGAGCCATCGGACAGGAAATCGTTCACTCGCGCCATCCAGAGAGGTTCGAGATCGACGAGGTGCCCGGCATGCTCCTGCGCCGACCACTTGCCCTGGTCTTTGCGGGTCAGCACTGCGGGAGAACGATTCTCGATCAGTTCTTCCAGCCGCGCCGGAGTTCCGCGCAGGCGGATCGTGACATTGGGATAGAGTTCGACCGGGAATGAGAAGTCGAACTTGCGTTCAAACCACAACCGGACGTGGCTCATGAAGTCTCCCTAAGCTCGGGCTTTCGCACTTTCCGGAAAGATGCGGAGAAAGCCGCAGAGACTCACTTTTGTGACAGAGGTCCGGAAGCGGCGGGATGGCGTTATCCCGTAGGTGGTGCTGGTGAACGGTCAATTTCGTTTGAAGCTCCCACTTCTGGCAAAGGCAGCCAGAAGTGGGGCATCATCGGTGTCGGCAAATACTACTGAATCAGCGTGCCGTTGCCTCCGTTGCCGTTGGCTTCTTCTTCGGGGGCGATAACGACGGCGGCGGCGACTTTGTCTCCCGGCTCCATGTTCAGCAGCCGGACGCCCTGGGCATTGCGTCCGGTTTCGCGGATGGTGGCGGCATCCATGCGGATGATCTTGCCGTAGTGGCTGATCAGCATGACCTGCGAGCTCTCGTCGACCTGGGCGATGCCGACGACTTTGCCGGTGCGTTCGGTGGTCTTGAGGTTGACCACGCCCTTCCCGCCGCGATTGATGAGCCGGTATTCATCAGCGGGCGTGCGCTTGCCGAATCCGTTTTCGGTGACGGAGAGAATCAGGTCGCCTTTGACGGCTTCGTCAACAGTTTCGGCCTCGCCCTGGACGGACGGCGGCAGCACGGCATCTTTCTTGGTCGTGGTGGCCATGCCGACGACGTAGTCTCCCTTTTCGAGGTTGATACCGCGGACGCCATAGGCGGTGCGGCCCATGGGACGAACATCCTCTTCGTCGAAGCGGACGGCCATGCCTTCGTGGGAGGCAAGGAAGACGATCTGCTTGCCGTCGGTGATGCGGGTTCCGACCAATTCGTCGCCCTGATCGATCCCGATGGCATTGATGCCGTTGGAGCGCACGTGCATGAATTCGCGCAGCTCGGATTTCTTCACGGTTCCGTTGCGAGTCGCGAAGAAAACGTACTTGTTCTCTTCCTCGAGATTGCGCACGGCGACGGTGGCCCTCAGAGTCTCGCCGGGCTGCAGGCCAACCAGATTGCCGATGTGCTTGCCGCGCCCGGCAGCGCTGACGTCGGGAATCTCGTAGACCTTCAGCCAGTAAACGCGGCCGGTATTCGTGAAGATGAGAATGTAGGCGTGCGTCGAGACGATAAACAGATGCTCGACGAAATCCTCGTCGCGCGTCTTCATGCCGGTGCGGCCCGTGCCTCCGCGACGCTGCATGCGGTAGGTCGAGATGGGCGTGCGCTTCAGGTAGCCGGAGTGGCTGACCGTGACCGCGACCTGCTCGTCGGCGATCAGGTCTTCGAGGACGATTTCCGCGGCTTCGTCTTCAATGCGCGTGCGGCGGTCATCTCCGTATAACTTCTTCACTTCTTCGAGTTCTTTGATGATGACCGAGCGCAACTTCTTCTCGGAGCCGAGAATGGATTCGTATTCGGCGATGTTTTCGCGGACCTGGGCGAGCTCTTTGATGATCTCGTCCACGGACAGCTGGGTAAGCCGGTACAACTGGAGGTCTAGGATCGCATCAATCTGCCGGTAGGACAGTCCTCCCGCGTTCTGGATCGGCCGCTCTGCAGGCAGTTCCCAAAACGTCAGGCCCTTGATAACGTACGCCCCATCGACCAGCTGGTAGTCGAAGCCGGGAACGCGCTGTTTGAAAGGCTGCATGACAGCCTCTGTCACTGCGTTTCGTCCCATACCTTTTATGAAGCTCATCTCCTTGCGCCGGCTCCAGTTCCACAGGTTTTCACGAGCCTGTGCTCGGGAGCCGCTACCACGAATGATCAGGACAAGGTGCTCGACGTTGTCTACTCCGAACTTGAATCCAACGAGGATCTCCTCACGTTCTCTCGCCTTCATGAGCAGGTAGGCAGTGCGGCGGCGGACGACGTCGACGCGATGTTCGATGAAGTACTTGATGGCCTGGATCAGGCCCATCTCGCGCGGCTGTCCGTTGACCACCGCCAGCAGGATCATGGAGAAGCTTTGCTGCATCTCCGTGTGCTTGAAGAGCTGGTTAAGGACGATCTGCGGTTCGGCGCCACGCTTGAGTTCGACGACGATACGCATGCCGTCGCGGTCGCTTTCGTCGCGAACGTCGGAGATATCTTCGATGTCCTTGTCGTTGACCAGAGCCGCGATGCGCTTGATCAGGACCGACTTGTTCACCTGATAGGGAATTTCCGTGACTACGATGGCCTGGCGATCCTTGGTGATGTTTTCGATGGCGGCTTTGGCACGCATCATGAAGCGGCCGCGTCCGGTGCGGTAGGCTTCGAAGATTCCCGAACGGCCATGGATGATGCCGGCGGTGGGAAAATCGGGGCCCTGGACGAACTTCAGGATCTCGGCCAGTTGCGAGTTCGGATTGTTGACCAGCGTGATGGTGGCATCGACGATCTCGGTCAGATTGTGCGGCGGAATTTTTGTCGCCATGCCGACGGCGATACCGTCGGAGCCGTTGATCAGGAGATTGGGAATGCGCGCCGGGAGCACGTCAGGCTCGACTTCGCTGCCGTCGTAGTTAGCATTGAAGTCGACAGTTTCCTTGTCGAGATCTTCGAGCAGAGGAACGGCTACTTGTGCAAGTTTTGCTTCGGTGTAACGGTCGGCGGCGGGCGGGTCTCCGTCGACGGAACCAAAATTTCCCTGGCCAAAGATGAGCGGATAACGCATCGACCAGTCTTGGGCGAGGCGGACGAGAGCGTCGTAGACGGCGAGGTTGCCGTGGGGATGGTACTTGCCCATGACGTCGCCGACGATGCGGGCGCATTTGCGCGTAGCGCGATTGGGCTGCAGGCCCATCTGCTGCATCGTGTAGAGAATGCGGCGATGCACGGGCTTGAGTCCGTCGCGCACATCAGGCAGCGCGCGGCCGATGATCACCGACATCGAGTAGTCGAGATACGACCGGCGCATCTCCTCTTCGATATTGACGGGTTGAATATTCAACGCGCCCGGGCTGCCATCGCCGCCGGGCGGAGGAGTCAGGGGAAGTTCTGGATTCTGGTCGTCGGGCATAAGGTTCGGTTCTTTCTAGCTGGAGATCCCTCGCTTCGCTCGGGACGTCGGGCATAGTTCCGGCTCTGCGCTGTCAGCCTTCAGCGGTCATCTTCGATTCATCGCAGCGCCTGCAAGTGATTGCATTTACAGGAAGTTATGCGTCCCGGGAACTGTCCTGATTATAACACGAACGAGGCGAGTGATGGGTTGACTGGAAAGACCCCACCGCTTGCAGAAAATCCAGCGAAGATGTTCGCGGTGAACGCGTTCCCGAGTCGGGAAATCCACGATAATTCCGCGTGATTTTGGGTTGGACATCACTGCGGCTCAATGCCGTCGACTGCTAGGCTGCGCGGGATATGAGGCGGATTCCTTCGCTCGACGGACTGCGCGCGATCTCGATTTCGCTGGTCCTGGTCGGACATTGGGCCGAATTGCGGTACCACTCGGACGTCGCCGGCGCGTTCGCCAATCTGGGGGTGCGCATCTTCTTCGTCATTTCCGGATACCTGATCACGACGCTGTTGCTCGCCGAGCAGGCGAAGACTTCAACCATCTCTCTGCGCGAGTTCTACGTGCGGCGGGCCTACCGGATTCTTCCGGCTTCGATCGCCTTCATGCTGCCCGTGTTCATTCTTTTCTGGCATGAACTGCGCTGGTATCACATGGCAGCAGCCGCACTCTATGTAGCGAATTTCGATTTCGCGCACCCGTGGTTTCTGGGGCATTTGTGGTCGCTCAGCGTGGAAGAACAGTTCTACGTTTTGTGGCCGGGAGTGCTGAAGAAATGGTATCGGCATCGGGCGACGATCCTGGCGGGCGTAGTTGTGATGGCGCCGCTCTACCGCATCGGATGCCACCTGGCGGGATTGCATGGAAAAACAGACGAGACGTTTCCGGCTGTGGCGGATGTCCTCGCGATTGGTTGCCTGTTGGCGATCTGCGAGTCGAGGCTGCCGAGAATCCGATCCGTATGGGCTCTGGCGATGATGGGAGCAGTGGCGGTCGTGCCGGCCTACTGGGGCATGCTGCACTTTCACATCACGGCGGGATTGCTGTTCGTGCTCTGGCCGATCCTGCACCTTTCGATCGCGGGATTGCTGCTGCACGTGGTGCGAAGGCCTTATTGGATGCTGAACGTGCGGGCGGTGATGTGGCTGGGGAAGATCAGCTACAGCCTGTATTTATGGCAACAGCTCTTCGTGTTTGGCGAGCATCCGCGACCGTGGTACCTGGCGGGCGTTGCGCTGGTGATGGCAGCGGGTTCGTACTATCTGATTGAGCAGCCGATGCTGCGGCAACGGGAGCGCCGATCGGCAGAGCGCCGGCAGCAGAGAATGCTGGCGACCGCTGCTTGATGGAGTTCATTCAAGGTTAGGCTGCCGGCAAAGCTTTCGGCGAAGGCGGGTCAGGGCCGGACGATGACTTGGTTGGGCGCGGTGGGAAGATGGAAGTCAACTCCGCGCGACTGGTTGAGCTTCACGGTTTCGGGCACATTCAGAGAGGAGATCTCGATCTTCCGGTTCCACGACCCGCTGGTGTAGAAATCGCTGCGGACGTAGAGCGCGCCGTCTTCGATGGTGTAGTCGGTCACTTCTTCGCGGTGGCCATCGCGAAATACAAGAACAACGGGAGCCACCTGCAAACTCGCGCGCGGCGCGGATTCCGGCGGATTCACGGAAACAGCCAGGCCGCTCAGCGTCTCGGTTCCGGGATTCGGTTCTCCGCTGACGCGCACGTAATGTCCGCCCTGCAACTCGATCATGAGCGGCTGAACCGGCTCCGCCGGTGGCGCAGGAAGTGCGGGCGCGGCCGGAGCAGGGGCTTGCATGACGATGACGGAAGGCGCGGAGGCGACAGGATATCCGGCCGAGAAAAAGTCATCCGCGTATAGCGGCTCTGAAAAATACGCCAGCCCATACGGAGACCGGTGACCGAAACCTTCATGGCGGTGAAAACCGTAAGCCGCGGCGAAACCCGGGCTCACCGGGCCGCCTGCCGGACGCGCCGCGAAGGAAGGTCCAGGATTCAATCTCTGCGCACTGAGGCCGGCAGGAAGGATGGCAAGAATCGCGGCGAGAAAAAAGAGGCTGCGCATCGTTCAGTTCGCCTGCTGCAGCGTGGGGACCTGGAACATCACTCCTCGATCGTCGTTCTGCTTGCGGGTGGCGTCGAGATCAAAATCGGAGAGCGGAATCTTGCGATGCTGGCCGGGAGTGAGATCGAAGAGAGTTGAACCCACGATGGCGTAGTTCGCCACTTCGAGCGTGTGTCCATCTTTGAAGACGAGCACGGTGGATTCCTGCGGCTGGGTGGCAGACAGATCCTCAACCGTCTGCGCGCCGTGCGGTCGCGGGACATTTGCAGCCGGTGGAACGTAAGAGTCAGCACCCGATCCGCGCCGGTCAAAAACCGTAGGACCGCCCTGGTAGTCGGAGTCACTGTCATCGGCGGTTGCGTCGTCGGGCGGCGGAGGCGCATCCACGGCGTAAGGCACCGGGACGGCATAGACCGCACCATAGCCCTCGGGATAAGGATCCTGGTGATGGTGATGCCCCTCGTGGGGCGGCGCGACTGCAGGCGCGGAGGTAGAAAAAGTCGCGCGGCCAGACGGCGCATATCCGCGCGGACCGAGAGAGGTCACGCTGGCGGGCGGGCCATTGACAGCGCGTCCACCAAAGCCGGGAGAAGTCACCGAGGCCGGGGCGCCATTGATCTGGGCAAAGGCGGGCGAAATAAGAACCGCAGCCACCGCAAGCGAGGCAAACAGCCCGATCGTGGCTGGAATCAACCGCCGCACGCCCACATGATACTCCACTCTGGAAGCCATCGCGTACCTCGTTTCTTCCGTCCTTACAATCTGTTAGATTGCCGGCGGCACGAGACGGATGCCCGAAGTTGCGGGTCGGAGCCGGCAGTGGAAGATCGTGCATCTTACTGAAACAGCGTGAGGTTCCGCGGGAAAAGCAGATTATAATCGTGCATATTCCGTCATGAAATCGGCGATTCGGTTTGCGATGCTCGCCCTGGTGCTGCTGATCGTGGCCATGCTGTCGGCGCTGACCGCGATGCGTTTTGCGATTCACGGCCAGGAGGTCGCGGTGCCTCCGTTAGTGGGACTGACGCCGATCGAAGCTGAGCATGCAGTGACCGGGCTTGGATTGCAGATGTCGATTGAGCGGCAGTACTACAGCCCGCAGATTCCGGACGGCAGAATCGTGTCGCAACTGCCGCTGGCGGGGACGAAAGTGCGGCGCGGATGGGAAGTGCGCGTGGCGCAGAGTCTGGGACCGGCGCGGGTGGCGATTCCTGATGTTGCCGGCCAAAGCGAGCACGCGGCCGAGTTGAACATACGCCGGCGGGGACTCGACGTGGCGTCGATGGCGCAGGTCGAGATGCCGGGGATTCCGGCGGATCAGGTGCTGGCACAAAATCCACCGGCCAACGCGACCCAGGTTCTAGCGCCGAAAATCAGCCTACTGGTCACGGTGACACCGCAGCCGGAAGCATTCGTCATGCCGAGCTTCATTGGACAGCCGCTGGGCACCGCGAGCCGCACGTTACAGGATGCGGGCTTCAAACTGGGCAACGTGAGCGTAGCACCGCCTCCGGCGCCGCCGGCAAGCCCGGCATCCGGGGGAAGCGAGGCCCAGGGCGCACCGGCATCCCCCACTGCCGTGCCTGCTCCTATTCCTTTGACGCCACCTTCCGGTGAGCCAGCGGCGCAGCCCTCTCCCGCGAGCATCATCGTATTGCAGGCGCCGGCTGCGGGACAGAAAGTGCCGGCAGGCGCCGCCATCAACTTCGAAGTGCGCTAGCGATTTCCCTTCTTTTCGAGAGTCGCCGCAAAGAAGCCATCGCAAGGATGCAGGCCTGGAATCGTTCGCAGGTAAGGGCCGCGCGTCAGCGAAGCAGTGTTATTCCAAGCCAGTTCGCCGGATGATTTGAGGCGGTCCAGTTCGGCGCGACAATCGAGTACTCGAAAAGAACGCTCCTCCGCCAGTGCTTGCTCGACGACCGTCTCGTTCTCTTCCCTTTCGAGTGAACAAGTGGAATAGATCAGGCGTCCGCCGGGAGCGACGTGGGCCATAGCGGAACGAAGGATAGCGCTTTGCCGGCCCCGCAGGTCGGCTATGTCGGCGGCTGTGAGGCGCCATTTGATTTCCGGATTGCGGGCGAGAGTTCCGGTGCCGGAGCAGGGGACATCGGCGAGAACGCGATCGAAGGCGCTGGAAAGCGGGAGATGGACCGCATCGGCGGCAATGACCGCGATACGCTCGGCTGCGCCAGCAGCATGCAGCAGCTTTCGCAGGAGGCGTACACGATGAGGATGAATGTCAACGGCAGAAACGCTCGCGCCCGGATTACGATCGGCAATCGCCAGAGTTTTTCCGCCCGGAGCGGCGCAGCAGTCGAGAACGCAAGAGCCGAGCGGCAGCGTATCGGCACTGATGAGGGCAGCGACGAGTTGGGACGCTTCGTCTTGAACTACGATCTGGCCGGAGCGAAATGCTGCCGTCCGGGTCACGTCGCCGGCGTCCACCCGCCGCGCGGAGTTCAGCAAGTTGCCGGAAGAAAGACGGATGCCGTCTTCCATGAGTTGCGATCCGTCCATTGCCGCGCGAGGGCGGATTGCGGTGGCGGGGACGGATTGGTCGTAGTTGCAGATGGCTGCGGCGGCCGGCAATCCATATTCCTGCGCCCAGCGCTGGACCATCCAGAGCGGATGTGCGAGGGTGCGAGCCAGCGTTTCGGGCGAGGCGACGTCGGCGAGCCAAAGTCCCGGCGATATCGTCGACAGCTTGCGGAGAACAGCGTTGACGAACGCAGCGGCGGAACGCTTGCGCGCGTGCTTGACCAGTTCCACGCTGTCATGCAGCGCGGCACGGTGCGGAATGCGGTCGAGTTGGCGGAACTGATACACGGCCAGACGAAGCGCGATCAGGACTTCGAGGTCGAGCTTTGACAATGACTGGGACGAAGCCGCAGCGATTTCGTGGTCGAGCAGCGACCGCCAGCGAAGCACCCCCATCACGAGCTCGGTGGCAAGCCCGTGATCGGCTCGCGAGAGGCGTTGGTAAGCGGCTGAATGCAGGAGTTCTGAAGCATAGGAACCTTCGCACTCGACCCGGAGCAGGATGTCGAATGCGGCGGTCCTGGCCACAGCGGCTGGCATGTCTCAGAGACCCAGTTTTTCGCCAGGCTTTGGGCGATAACCGTGAATGAAATCGGCGGCAGTGGTGCTCTTTTTGCCTTCGATCTGGATCTCGAGCAATTCAAGCGAAGACTGGCTGCCGCAGCCGACGAGCAGGCGCCCGTGAGCGGTCTGGATTTCCGCAGGCGGCAGAGCCTCCCCACTGGGCCGGGCTCTGAGGATTTGGAAATTCTTGCTGCGGAATTTTGTGAAAGCCCCGGGCCAGGGCTGGAATCCGCGGAGGCGGTTATAGATCTCGGTGGCACTGCGCACGAAGTCGATGAGGCCATCTTCTTTTTTCAAGATGGGAGCAAGCGTGGCCTGCGAGTCGTCCTGTGGGCGAGAATGGAGAGTGAAGGCGGCCAGTCCTCTCAGAGTTTCGACGACAAGATCGGCGCCAATCGCGGCAAGACGCGGGCTAAGAGTCTCCGAAGTATCGTCGAAGGCGATGGGGAATTCTCTCTGAAGAAGGATATCGCCGGTGTCGAGTCCGGCATTGAGGCGCATGGTAGTGACGCCGGTGACGGTCTCGCCGCTCGCAATTGCCCACTGGATGGGAGCGGCGCCGCGGTATTTGGGGAGCAGCGAGGCGTGCAGGTTGATGTTGCCGAAGCGCGGTAGATCAAGCATCCACTGGGGGATCAGCCGGCCGTAGCCGACGACGATGATGGCGTCGGGCTGGATGGCGGCGAGTTGAGCGCGGAATTCGTCGTTCGACTTAATGCGATCGGGCTGGGTGACGGGAAGCTTCAGGCGCAGGGCCGATTGTTTGACGGGAGAGGCGACGAGTTCGAGACCGCGTCCTTTGGGGCGGTCGGGTTGAGTGACGACCAGATGGATGCGATAGCCACCCTCGACCAGCGTTTCTAGAGTCGGGACCGCGAACGGCGGCGTGCCGCAAAAAACCAGATTAAGGGATTGCGTCAACGGAGTCATTGATTCATTCCGTCAGGAAGAGACCGAGCCGCTGGGTAATTGAATGACTCAATCACTTGCTCATTCAATCGCCCCAACTCAATCTCACCATTCTCCGGCCTTCATCAGCTTCTTGATTTTGCGTTTCATCAGATCGCGTTTCAGCGCGCTGAGATGGCTGATGTAGAGCCTGCCATTCAGATGGTCCGTCTCATGGAGCAGGGCGCGGGCGAGCAATTCTTCTCCGGTCTTTTCGAAAGCTTCGCCGCGGAGGTCTTGCGCGCGGACGGTGACCTTGTTCGGGCGCGTGACGTTCTCGCGGAAATCGGGAATACTGAGGCATCCTTCGCTCTGCGTCTGCTTCCCTTCCGTATGGATGATTTCCGGGTTGATCAGCACGAGTTTGGCCTTAGGGTCTTCCTTGAAGGTCACGTCGATCACGGCGATGCGGCGTCCGATGCCGATCTGAGGAGCGGCGAGGCCAACGCCGTGAGCCGCATACATCGACTCGAACATGTCGTCGATCAGCTTCTTCAGTTCGTCGTCGAAAACGGTGACGGTCTCGGCAGGCTTCTCGAGAACAGGATCACCAAACTTTACGATGGGGTAGATCATCAGTAGTTTTTCAATTGCTGGCAGTAGCCGTGGAAATTTCTGAGAGTTTCGGCCAAGGAATCGCCGCCAAATTTCTCGAGCGCGCAACGGGCGAGAGTCAGAGCGACCATGGCTTCGGCGGCGACTCCGGCGGCGGGAACGACACAAACATCGGAGCGCTCGTAAGCCGCCTTCACCGGCTCGCGCGTAGAGAAGTCAACGGATTGCAGGGGACGACGCAGTGTCGAAATCGGCTTCAAGTAACCGCGGACACGAATCTCCTCGCCATTCGAGATGCCGCCCTCGATGCCGCCGGCGTTGTTGTGAGTCCGGGAGAAGGCAGTAAAGGCAGACTTGGCCGCGTAGCCGATTTCGTCATGGACAGTTGAGCCCGGAGCAAAAGCAGCGGCGACTCCGGCGCCGATTTCAACCGCCTTGACGGCCTGCAGCGACATGACGGCGGCGGCCAGTAGCGCATCGAGACGCTCATCCCACTGAATGTGCGTGCCGAGGCCGGGTGGAACCTGGTGCGCGATGACTTCGAAGACGCCACCGAGCGAATCGCCGGTGCGGAGGACTTTATCAACCTCCTCCTTCATCCGCTGTTCAGCGTCGGGGTCAGCACAGTTCAAGAGAACCTGTTCCCGGCCGTAGAGCTCGCGAACATTTTCCCAGGCAATCGACTCGTGAACCGTGACACCGCCCGTGGTAACGACGTGACTGAGGACCTCGATGCCGAGTTCGCGAAGGAGGAGCTTAGCGATGGCCCCGATAGCGACGCGGGCAGCAGATTCGCGAGCCGATGCCCGCTCGAGGACGTACCGAGCGTCGGGAAAGTTGTACTTGAGGGCGCCGGCGAGGTCGGCGTGTCCGGGACGGGGAGAGGCCACACGCTTGTGCTTGGCCGGGTCGCCATCACCGACGGGCAAGGATTCCTGCCAGTTCTTCCAGTCCCGATTCTCAATCAGCACGGAGATCGGCGACCCGATGGTCATGCCATGCCGCACACCCGAAAGAATGTGTGCGGTGTCGCGCTCGATTTTCATACGGCCACCACGGCCGTAGCCCTGCTGACGCCGCCACAGTTCGCGGTCGAGGAATGACTGATCGATTTTCAATCCGGCTGGCACACCGGACAGAAAAGCGACCAGAGCCTCACCATGCGATTCACCGGCGGTGAAGTAACGCAGCATAAACCCAAGATTGTACCTGATGGCGAGTGGGGCATCGGGATGGGTGACGCTCGAACCCGGCGGACCGGCGTGGCGTCAGAAGAAGAGCGGAGAGTACAATGACGTGTCCCCCGGATGATTGTTCCGCATGGCACGTGCTCGTCGTGAGCACAGTAACTATCGATGCGGGAATCCCGCGGGATTCTCGAGTTATTGGAGAGGAACCGTGCGAGTGCATGCCGCAGCCGAGCGTGGGAGGGCGCAGAGCGAGACGAAGATCCGCTGCCTTCTGGCGCACGAGCATGTCTTGCTGCGGCAGGGAGTTCGCCGGTTGCTGGAAGATGCACCCGATCTCGATATCGTGGCAGAGGCAGGAAGTGCACTGGAGGCGGCGGCGATGATCCTTGAGCATCGCCCCGATGTAGTTATCGCAGACACGGGTTTGTTCGGACTTTCCGGCGATCAACTGGAGACCGTGATCCTGCGGGAATCTCCGCGCAGCCGGGTTCTTCTACTGGCAAACCATGCCGACAAAGGAGCACACCACGAGCCGCATTCTGGGCAATCCCACCAAGCAACGCACAAGACCTCGGCGGAGGAGCTGCTGGAGATGGTTCGAAAGACTCACACGGCGGAAATGGCCCCGGTCGAGGAAATGCCGCGGCGCGGTACTGCCCCAGGATGGCCGAGTGAGGAAGTTCTGCCCCGGAAACGGGCCCTTACGGCGCGAGAGAATGAAGTGCTGAAGCTGCTGGCCGAAGGACGCACCGTGCGTTCGGCGGCAAAGGTTCTGGGGCTGAGCGTCAAGACCGTGGATGCGCACAAGTTCAACCTGATGCGCAAGCTGGGACTGCACAACAAGACGGAACTGCTTCTGTGGGCCATCCAGAAGAAGGTGGTCAAGTTGCCGGCAAATTTCTAGAGTCGCCGGAGTTCGAGTCCAGCGTTTCCGTTACCCGATTTTCTTCCACGCGAATCTTTCTATTGATCGACGGCCATCGCAGCCAATTCGCCCAGGCTGGTGACAATCCAGTCGGCCCGGGCTTCTGCCGCCTTGACCGCTCCGACGCCGGGGCGAGCTGAGGGACGGTTTACCCAGACCGTGGCGAGGCCGAGGGCTTGTGCCGGAACGACATCGTGATAAACGCTTTGCGCCACGTGCAAGATGCGGTGTGCCGGCGTCTGGATCCGGCTCAGCGCAAGCTCAAACATTTTCAGCGATGGCTTGTAAGCCCCGGCCTGCTGCGCCGTGATCACGTCGTCGAACTCGACGCCCAGTTGAGGTCGAGTGAAGGCAAAGAGATCGTCGTCGACATTCGACACAATCACCAGGCGAAACCGCTGTTTGAGCCGGCGAAGCGCAGCGACCGTGTCGGGCCACGGCTTCCAAGCGGCAAGAGAGTCGGGGAGAGAGCGCGCTTCGTCGTTCGAGGGAGTGAATCCGAGTTCATCGCCAAAGCGACGGACGACAGACTCGAGAACTTGGCGATACGGGCGAAACGACCCGGCTTCGGAGAGCTGTTCAAAATCGCCGTAGAGCTTGAGCAGAGCAGCATCGTCGGTTTTCTTCGCGTGCGCCGCAAGGACGCGATGCAATGCGGCGAGAATGCCGGTTTCCCAGTCGACGAGAGTGCCGTAACAGTCGAAAGTCAGGACTTCAAAGCGGCTGAAATCGAGCATGCGGACCGTGGGTATGGATTCTGAAACCGCCCGCGCACAGGGGTCGCGCCAAGAGCGACCCTCTGCGACAAGAGCGAAGGAGCGACGGTGATGCGAGCTACTGGCTGATTTGCAGCGGCTGCGTGAGTTCGAAGCTGAGGGCCGATTCGGCCGGGAGCACAATGTCCTTATTCCCAGTCAACGCGGCACCTCCGCCGCCGGCGCCGCCGCCAGCCAGCATGCCGATGGCTGCGCCTTTTCCGCCACCGGCGAGCCCACCGATAATTCCACCAAGAGCAGCCCCGCCGCCGGCCATCACGGCCGTGCGCTTTCCTTTCCCCTTCGCGGTGAAGCTACGAACGGCAGTCTGTACCGGCGTGTCCGCGCCATTCAGATTGATCGAGTCGAGACGCACGGTAAGGACCGCGCCGCCGGCAAACTTTCCCAGGGGCTTGGCATCGGTCACGGTTCCAGAGACGGTCGATCCCTTGGGGATGGCCACGGCGGCGCCGATCATGACGTCTTTCGCAATGGAACCGCTGAAGGTCTGGCCGGCCTGACTGAGCTTGGAGCCGAGGGCAGCGTCCAGGCGAACTGTCACCGATGTTCCTGCTGGAACAACGATAGGCTCCTTCTTCGGAGCCTGGGCCGTCTCTTTGCCCTTCTCGGTTGCGCCACCGCCATTGCCGGTGGCTTGCGTGGCCGCTCCGCTCGAGTTGTCAGGAGTCGTTGAGTTAGAAGATGGCTTGCTGGTGCATCCGAGAACGACGAACGCAACGTACAAACTCAGGGTGAGTGCGCACAAACGTGAACGCATAGAAACCTCCATCTGAATGCGAGAAATCTGGTTGCTGCCAATGTAATGGAAGTTGACCGCGGGGAGCAACGACTGTGACTTTACGCTTTGGGTGCGGTTTGCGAACGCGTTGTTTTTGGGGAAACCCGCACTGTTTCGCGCGGCCGCCCGGAGGCTTCGCGGCGTAGGAAGAGGCTCGCTCAGCGCCGGGGCTCGGCGAAGGGCAAAGCGGGAGATGGCTCAACCGTTTCGTCTGCCTGGGCAGTATCAGGGGTGGGGGCCGGAGAATCGGCAGAGGCCTTTTTCGGAGCAAGAAATTTTTCAGTGTTCAGCAGCGGGCGGCCAAGAGAAGCGTTGTAACTGGTCCAGGGGTTGTCTAAAGAATATTCGCGCTCGAACTGGGCGCGCATCGCCTCCATCTTCGAGTCCAGGTCGTCGAGATAGTGCAGCATCAGGGCTTCGGGAAACATCGGCAGCTTGGGCGATCCGAACTCGTACTCGCCGTGATGGCTGATGATCATGTGTTCGATCATCATTTTGAGTTCCTGGGGAAAGCCCGGCAAGCCGGCAAGTTTGGCCTGGAGCATTTCCAGTTCAATGATCATGTGACCGAGCAGCTGTCCGCTGGTGGTGTAGGAAAACGAGCGATTGTAGGTAAGCTCGTGAATCTTGCCGATGTCGTGCAGGAAGGCGCCGGTCAGCAGCAGATCGCGGTTGATGCGAGGATAGTTCTGAGAGATCAGATCGCAGGACCGGAACAGGGAGACCACGTGGTCGAGAAGGCCTCCGATGTAGGCATGGTGCAGGGTCTTGGCCGCGGGTGCGTTGCGGTAGGCGGCGGCGATCTCAGGGTCAGCCATGAAAGCCTGCACCAGCGACTTCAGGTGCGGATTCTGAAACATGGCGACATAGTCTGTCAGCGTCTGCCAGAGCTGATCGATATCTTTGGTGGTTTTCGGAAGATAGTCGGCAAAATCAATTTCGGACTCGCTCAGCTTGCGCAGCTTGTGGATGGTGAGCTGAAAACGCTGCTTGTACTTGTTGATCAGACCTTTGACTTTGAGAAAGTCCTCCTGCTCGAAGGCCTCAAGGACTTCTTCCACGTTATCCCACATCTTGGCTTCGATCTGACCGCTCCGGTCGCCGAGAGTCAGAGCGAGATACGGCTCCCCGGTCTTTTTGGGTTTGATCTGCTTGGCGACGACGACAAAAGAGGAGGTGACGATCTTGTTTTCGTGGCGAGCGCAATCGCCGATGTAGAAATCCTTCATGAGTTGTGCGATTCGAATCTAAGCGCGACGCAGACTGTACAGCTGTGACGACTCAGAGCACGCCGAACTTCTTATGCTTCTTCTTGAGCTTTTTGGCATCGGCCTCTTTCGCTGACGCCGTTTCAATCGGTTTCGTCTCGTTGGGACTGGCGCCGGTATCGACGTATCCCGTCTTGACGTCGACATAAGCGTCTTCGCGCAGCTTGGTCAGATAAGCGCGCAGCGCAGGCTGCAGCTTCTGGTAGTAGATGGCATCCTGAATGCGCGGCAACACATCCTTCAGCGGAGGGATGCCGGCCATCTCGTGATCATCCACTTTCAGAATGACATAGCCCTGCTTGGTCTGAATGACGTTCGTGATATCGCCAGTCTTCATGGCGAAGGTCGTGTCTTCCAGGGTTTTCGCCAGTTGTCCACGTTTGAAGACACCGAGAGCGCCGCCATCGGCGGCTGAGGGACCCTCGGAGTATTTCTTAGCGATATCTTCGAAGGATGCACCAGCGCGGATTTGCTTGAGCAGATCGTTGGCATTGGCTTCGGCTGCGCTGAGAGCGGTTGCTTCCGCGCCTGGGTCGGCAGGCGCCTGGGCGTTCGGCGTGGCTGGGGAGTTGGCGTTGGCCGCAGGAGCGGCGCTGTTCACCGGTTTGGGAGCGATCAGAATCTCGCTCAGGCGAATCGATTCGGGCTGCTCCAGTTCGGCTTTGTGCTGGTCGTAAAACTGCTGCTCCTCTTCTTTGGTGACGCTGAGATGGCTGCCGACCTCGTCGGCAATCACTCTTTGAGTGATGATCTGATTCCGCCGGGCTTGTTTGAAGTCTTCCCAGGAGACGCCCTGCTTGGTGGCCTCCTTCTCAAGGTCCTCGAGCGAATCCAGTTTCATCTCTTTGCGCAACTCGTCGAGGCTCTTGATCAGCTCGGTATCGCCGGTGATTCCCAGGTCCTTGCCTTTCTCGAGCAGGAGCTGCTGATCGATCAGGTCGCGCAGAACATCCTTTTCGCGCTCGGCGTACACCTGGTCGGCGTTACCCGGATCTTGCTGTTTGACTTCGTCGCGAAGCTGGTCCTTGCTGCGGTCGTATTCCGAGCGGGTGATGATCTGGTTGTTGATACGCGCAATAATCTCTTCGACGACCTGCGCGCCGGCAAGGACCGGTAGACAGACAAGAACAGTAAGAACCACCAACAGTCTCTTCATGGAAATCACAGAACCGTCGCACTCCTCAGGGATCGCCGGGCAAATGCCCGTATCGACCAGTATTTTACTCTTTCTCGCGCGAACCGGTCTCCCGGGTAGTTGGAGCACGCCGGAGATGAGCAGGCTGGGCCTGGGGGCGATGGAGCCTAGATCCCCCGCTGCGCGGAGAGGACCAAGGTCTCAGGTAGTGCGAAGGAAAGCCAGGGCGGTGCGGTCATCGCACAGAGGGCTCTTGCCGCCGAAATGATCGACGGCGTCAAGAATGGATGTGCACAGAGTCTGCGCACCCGTGGCGGTGGAGTCATGAAGGAGCTGCTTAACCCGTTCCAGGCCGAACGCATCCGCTGCCTCGTTGCCGTCGCTGCCACAGGCCGCGACACCGCGCGAAACGAGCAAAAGAACGGAACCCTTTTCCAAGCCGATGGTCGGGGAATCGCATGTGGCGTGGGAGAAAAGCCCGAGCGGCAATCCGGTCGAAGTCAGCTCTGTGATTCCCTGGCCGTCGCGCAACAAGCCTGGCGTGTGTCCGGCGTTGGTATAGCAAAGTGTGCCGAAACGCTCGTGATAGCAGGCGATGAACGCCGGGCAGGAGTGCACTCCGCTCGAGACCTGAATCACTTCGTGGTTGAGGCGGAGGCACAGCTCGGTCATCGCGTCGGATTCATTGATGTCCGATTTTGAGAAAAGGTCGGCGCCGAGGTTGCGAAAGAGCTGCTGCGCCGCGATCAGGATGCCGCGCGTATCCTCGCGGCGGCCGGCAACGTCGAGGAGCCCGAATAAAACTCGCTCGGGGCTGACGCGGAGGGAGTCGTAGAAGTCCCCCGCAACGCGCTTGCCGACGAAGACGGCCCCGACATCGGCCCCCTGAATCTTGGGAAAGACGGTAGGAACGGGCTCGGCTACGGGCGGCGGGTCGGACTCGTGCGAACGAAAGAGGAAGTGCATACGAGGCGGGCTCAACGCGCAACTTAGCACAGGAAGCGGCAGTCAGCAAAGCACATAGCGACGAGCGCTCTCAGTTGCCGTATCTGTCGGAGAGATAGCGGGTCAGATCGGATTCGAGCTGGCCATAGTCGGAGTGAATAGTGGCGCGGAGCGCCGCCTCGGTGGAACTGCCCTGGCTGAGGCGCTGCAGGATGCGCTGAATATCGCCCATCCCATATGAATCATTGATGTAAGAAACCGCGGCGAGCGATTCCGCGTATGCCAGATAAGCCTGCGGACCGGAAAAATTCAGGAAACTTCCCTCCAGAGCATTGAGCGGGATGTTCTGCTGCTGCTTGAACAGAATGGCAAGCTGGCGGCCGTCGCTGCCCAGGCTCTTCGGCTCCAGCAGTTGTGCGATGCCCTCGTGCAGCCAGGGCGGGCAGCGGCCGCCGGAGAGCTGGGTAATGAAGGAATGGGCGAGTTCGTGCTTCAACACGCGCGCCAGTTCCAGAGTGACGGAATTAAGGCCGCTAACCGGAATGCGGAGTTTGCCGTCATTCATCGCCCCTGACCACGAGGGAGCCTGGGTCACATCGAAGAAGGCCTGCTCGGTGTAAAGGGTGACCAGAATGTCGTCATGCGGCGGAGTGCCGAGATCGCGGGCCAGGTCGTCATAGTCCGATTCGAGGGCGGCGAGAATCTCGGAGCGGAATGCGTCTGATGTCTGGTGGCCCTCATAGTGCAAGACAAAATGGCTGCTTTCACCTTGGGAGAAATCCGATTCCACGTTGTTTTCGCGCTGCGCCTTCGCCAACAACTGCTGGACAGTTGAATCAGGCCGCAGCTCGAGCGAGCGCTTCCAGGAGGCGATTGCTTCCTTGGTGTGGTCGGAAGCGAATTGGGCGTATCCCAGCATGGTGTAGGCGTCGGGCGACTCCGGCGACGCATTGACCGCCCGTTGCGCGTAGGGCAGTGCCGCACTTGCGCTTCCGGTGCGGACCAGGAGCGCAGCGTAGTAGACGAGGATCGTGGAATTGTCGGGCTGGAAGCGGAGAGCGTTTTCAAAATACTGGCGGGATTGATGGATATTGCCGTGCTCAAACTCGAATTTGCCGGCGATGAAGTTGGCGGTCGCGCTCAACTCGGCATCGCCTTTGGACTCGAGAGAGGAGAGAACGTCCGGGTCGACTCTGCCTTCCTTCACGATCTGGGAAAAGACGGAGGTCTCGTTGGCCAGAGTGTCGGCCGGAGCAAACGTCGGCAGATCGGCAACCTTGGCAGTGCCCGTGGTGGAGTGGGCGGGCACGCCGCCGGCTTCCACGTGGTCCACCATCGACTTGGGGATGGCGTAGGAATCGTCGCCAATGTCGTATTCGTAGTGAGCGCCGTTTTCGCGGACGTGATCGGCGACGATGGTGCGGCCATTTTTCAGATGAATCGTGTCGGCGCGTAGCCCCGGAAGAGCCAGCCCCAGCAGCACAAAAGAGATGAGGGTGACACGAAGCCGCATTCAGGCGCATTCTAGCAACAGGGGACAATCGTACCACGTGACGAAGGTACTACCTAAGGTGCGGGGTCTGCGGCTCGGGCATCTGGCTGCGCTTGCGATCCTTCTGACCACCGCGTTCGCACAAGCTCAATCCGCTTCTGCCAAGCTGGCGGAAGCAATGTACCTCCGACTGGGTCAGGTGGGACTCGATCCGCAGCGGGTATATCAGGTGAGAGGCGCATCGCTGGATCGGTCTTCGGTCCACATCAGCCTGGAAGACGGCACTATTGCCTTTACTCAAGATGTTGAGGGCCGGATTACGGGCGCTTTCTTCGAAGGCTACGGCGAAGTGCTTCTGACGCCTCCGAATGACGTGGAGCGCCGTTCGATGAGCCTGTTCACGGGCATGGCGATTCTCGAAGAACACTTCGAAACCGCGTACTTTCGCTTCAATGACAACGCCGCGGGACAGCTCCGCCCCGATCTGCGCGAAAGCGAGAATGGGCAAGCATTCGTCGATCACTGGGGAGCGACCGCACAAAATCTCGCCGAACTCGACGCCATGCGGTTGCTCATGAGCTTCAGCCGGTTGCTGCCGGCAAGAGGGAAGACAGCTTCTGCGGGCATCCCTGCGAACGATCATTTTCTGCACGCCAGGTTGCAGGGAGTGATTCACGGAGTCTTCGACGTTTACTACGATTCTCTATCGACCGAACAGGTGCAGGCAGGACAGACCAAGACCGGCGAGGACGGAGAGACCTATTACGATGTCTGGACATCATTCTCGCCGGCTGCGGCCGAGCGACCGCACCGCGGCGCTGAAGAAACGCCACACAAGGCCGTTCCTGCGCCGGAAGACTGGCTGGACATTCACCGCTACACCATCACTACTGAGGTCGAACCTCCAAAGCTGATTCACGCGCAGGCGCAGCTACAAGTCGAGATCAGGCGGGGTGGACCACGAATGATCCTGTTCGAGCTGTCACGATTCCTTGAAGTGGAAAGCGTGAAGCTTGACGGGGAAGCGGTGGAGTTCATTCACAATCCTTCGGTGGAAGGGACGCAACTCGCGCGCAAAGGCAATGATTTTCTGGCGGTGATTCTGCCGGATCCGGCAGAGGCCGGGCAGAAGTTCGATCTCGGCTTCAAGTATGAGGGAGACGTGCTGGCGGCGGCGGGAAGCGGCTTGCTTTACGTCGGTGAGCGCGGCACCTGGTATCCGAATCGCGGGCTGATTATGGCGAACTTCGACCTGCAATTCAGCTATCCGCCCGGCTGGACGCTGGTGGCCACAGGAAAACAGGTTTCTTCCACTCCCGATGCGGAGGCGAAAGAGAAGGGGTTGGAGACGTCCCATTGGGTCTCGGAGCGTCCAATGCCGGTTGCCGGCTTCAATTTGGGCAAGTACAAGTTGGCCAGGACCCAGGCGGGCAATGTGACGGTCGAAACCTTCGCCACGGCTGCGGTCGAACGGGATTTCCCCACTCCACCAATTCACGCGATCGAAATCGTTCCGCCCGGGAAACCCTTGCAGCAACCGCCGCGCGTGATCGTGCCCTCTCGCCCTTCACCCACCCAAAACGAAGAATCTGTCGGACAATCGGCGGCCCAGGCCATCGAGTTTTATGCCCAGCGATTTGGGCCGTATCCATACGGCCAACTAGCCCTGACGCAAATGCCGGGACGCGACAGCCAGGGCTGGCCCGGACTCGTGTTTCTGTCGTCTTACGCATTCCTGAATGACCAGGACCGCCAGGAACTACACATCTCGCCGGAACAGATGCTTCTGCAGCACACCATTCCAGCGCACGAGACGGCTCACCAGTGGTGGGGAGATCTCGTCGTCTGGCAGAGTTACCGCGATCAATGGCTGTCGGAAGGACTGGCGAACTATTGTGCGCTCATGATGCTTCAGCAGAAGAATCCGGAGGGTTTCCGGCGGATCATGGAGAGGTATCGCGACGACTTGCTCCGACAGAACAAAGACGGGATGGCGCCCAAGGACGCGGGGCCAGTGACCCTCGGCTATCGCCTGCTCTCTTCCCGGTTTCCTGAAGGGTACGAAGCGATCACCTATGGCAGGTCCACGTGGCTGTTTCATATGCTGCGAACGATGCTCGACGACGCGGAGAGCAAGGGCGATGCACCGGACGGCGCAGACGAGCCTTTTGTGCGCGTGTTGCGAAGAGTCCGGGAGGAATATCAAGGCAAGTCCATCAGTACTCAGGAGTTGCTGGATGCATTTGCCCACGATCTTCCGCTGTCGCTGCGCTATGAAGGCAAAGAGTCTCTCGACTGGTTCCTGGATGGCTGGATCAACGGCACGTCTCTGCCAACGCTGGAGCTGACGTCAGTGAAATTCGCGGCCAAGGGCGCGCGATCCTTAGTCAGTGGAACGATCGTCCAAAAAGATGCGCCTTCGGACCTGGTGACATCGGTGCCCGTCTACGCGGTTCTCGCCGGCAAGCGGCTGGAACTGCTGGGAAGGGTATTTGCGGATGGGGAAGAATCCTCATTCCGGATTGTTGCGCCCGCGGGAACGCGGAAGATCGTGCTCGATCCCTACGAGACAATCTTGACGAGCCCGAAGAAGTAAGGACCTCACCGGGAGTGAGTGCGTCGCCTGATTTTCCGAAAATGGGCTGTGAGTGCCAGCAGGATTCCCGAAAACGACCTCACCCTTCGCCGCCAAGCTGTTCGCGGCAGCATAAGTGTCGTGATTTCAAAAGGCAGCACGGCGAGGAAGGCGGCACCACCGTGGCAAACCGCATGCTAGAAAGACGCATATGAATGCAGGAAATACGGTACGAGAAATCTCGGCGACGCAATGCTGGTGTGGAAGCGGCGAGGCTGAGAAATGTGGAAAAACGATACTCCTGGTCGAAGATGAGACTTTCGTGCGAGAAGTAGCGCAGGAAGTGCTGCGCGCCAGCGGCTACCGGGTATTGGCCGCGCGAGACGCGAAAGAGGCGTTGAGCTTGTTCCGAGCGTGCCGTGGCCGAATCGACCTTCTGCTCACCGATATTGTTCTGCCCGGAGAGAACGGGTATTCCCTGGCGTCGAGGCTGACCGGGGGCAGCGAACGGCCTAAGGTTCTGCTGATCAGCGGCTACGCCGAGCGCATGGGCTCACGGGAAAGCGGAAAGTGGCTGGCAAAGCCGTTCTCGTCCGAAGGGCTATTGCGCAAGATTGACGAGGCGCTGGGCAGAGCGAGTCTAGAGCGAGCGGGCGAGAGTGAATCAGGCATGCTTGCGGTACTGCGTGGCCTGTAGAACGTGGGTGGGTATCTGCAAGAGCGGAACCACACGAGTCAGAATACCGAGTTCGGCGCAGGCGCGGGGCATTCCGTAGACCGCACAGTCGGTCTCCTCCTGGCCGATGGTGAGGCCGCCCTCGCGATAGATAGCGGTCATCCCTTCCGCGCCATCGGATCCCATCCCGGTAAGAATAATGCCGATGGCGAGATTCCCGAACGCGCGGGCAACGGACTTCATCATAGTGTCGACCGAAGGGACGTGCAGACTATCCTCCGCGCCGTCATCGAGTGAAATGGTCGCCTGAGCCTCGGAGCGAAGGCTGACGGTCATGTGCTTGCCGGCGGGAGCGATGTAGGCGGTCCCTGGCTCAATCGGTTCATGATCAGAGGCTTCGCGCACGGTGATCGCACACAAGGAATTCAGGCGTTGTGCGAAGGGTCCGGTGAACCCGCGGGGCATATGCTGCACGATCAGGATGGGAACGGGAAGATCGGCGGGAAAGAGCGGCAAGATCTCCTGCAAGGCTCTGGGCCCGCCGGTCGAGGTTCCAAGGGCAACGATCAGAGGAGATTTTGCGGAGGATGGGGCCCCGTCAATCATGGTGCCCCCAGCGTGAAGTTTCGGCGCGGGATGCGGGTGCCGGGTTTGAGCCGCCGCCCGGACTTTGGCCAGAAGATCGTCTCGGATATGGAGAATGTCGAGGGTGGAGGATAGATGTTTGGGAACGTAGTCGAAAGCGCCGGCACTGAGCGCCTGGAAGGTCGTTTCCGCGCCTCGTTCCGTGGAGGAGCTCACCATGATAACCGGACGCGGGAACCGTGACATGATGCGGCGAAGCGCCGCCAATCCGTCCATGCCCGGCATCTCGACGTCGAGAGTGACCACGTCGGGATTGAGTGAGCCGACCTTGTCGAGAGCTTCCGAACCGCTAGCGGCGGTGCCCACAACCTCGAGGCCGGGATCGGAAGCGATCATGCGCGACAGCGCTGTCCGCATGAAAGCACTGTCGTCGACGACAAGAACGCGCACCGGCAGTGGCGAAGGGCGGTCTCGACTCATGTCCGGTAGATGGCGTGGACAAGCGAATGAACCTCGTCCATGTAGGAATCCAGTTCGAAGGTCAAGCGTGCCCAGTCAAAATCCTTCAGTTGCTGGAACTGTGCCGCCAGCACGGCGAAGCTGTTCTGCTTGAACACGTTCACTTCGCGCTTCTCGATATAGCCGTGATTGAGGCCGCTCATGCGGCAGAGCAGATCGCTGATATCAACCAGAGAGACCAGAGCCGCGTGATCGCGGGCCTGTTCCGGCGCGTGGTGGAGAGATACAACCTCGATGAGGTCCGGAGACAGTTCCCAGCGTTCGGCGAGCAGATGGCCGCTGTCGCAGTGGGTGAAACCCAGAACCGATTGTTCGGCTTCATGAAGCGGAGCTCCCTCGGTGCGGGCCAGTTCGAACGCGCTCATGAACTCCTTGGGAAGGACCCAGAGGTTGACGATGATGCCGATGTCGTGCAGCAGGCCCGCCAGGTAGGCTTTGCTGGGGTCGGGATAAGAAATCTTGCGGGCGAAGTGGCGGCACACCAGGGCGCAACCGAGAGAGTGTTCCCAGAAGGCGACCGGATCGATATGACCGTCGCGAGGCATCATATTCAAAACGCCGCAAGACATGGCAATGTCACTGACCCTCTGAAAGCCGAGGCCGACTACCGCACCCCGCACCGAATCGATCTTCTGCCAGCGGCCAAACAGCGGGCTGTTCGCCATCTGCAGGCATTGCGCCGCCAGGGACTTGTCTTGCGCGATCATGTCCGTCACTTTCTGGACGTCGAGCTGCTCCATGGGCTGTTGCAGATAGCGCAGCAAGGGAGCCAGAACGGCAGGGATGGTTGGAATCTGGCGTAATCCTTCGAGCCGTTGCAGCAAAGTGGCTTTGCTCGTCGCAGTATTCATGTATTCCTACTTTCCCGCTCCCCGGTCGGCTTTGATGTATGCCGTTGCTCCCGGCAGATGGACCAGGCTGAAATCATTCGTCACTCCGTAGAGCGATTCGGAGTGGCCCAGGAAAAGGTATCCATGGGGCAAGAGGTTGTTGTAGAAGTGCTGGATGACACGCCGCTTCGAGGTCAGGTCGAAGTAAATCAGGACGTTGCAGCAGAAGATGACATCGAGCCCTTTCATGAATGTCATGCGGGCGTCGTCGGAAAGATTCAGGCGGCTGAAGCCGATGTCGGAGCGTATCGCGGGCTGGACCTGCAAGTGGTCGCCAACCGGAACAAAGTATTTCTGTCGGTAATAGGCCGACAAGTTGCGAGTGCTGTAGCTGCCGTAGACCGCGTTCTTGGCATGGGCCAGCGATCGCTCATTGAGATCGGTAGCCTGGATCTCAACGGTCCAGTCTTTCAGGCGCCCAGAGGATTCTTCTCGCAGCAACATGCTGAGCGTGTAAGGCTCTTCTCCGGTGGAACAGCCCGCGCTCCAGATGCGGAGACGCCGAAGTGGAAGCTTCGCCTTGGCCTCGATAATCTTCGGGACCACAATTTGCCGCAAGGCATCGAGCTGCGGCTGATTGCGGAAGAAGCAGGTTTCGCCGATCGTAATTTCGTTGAGCAGTGCGACCAGTTCGGTCTGTCGAATCGGCCGGATCGTGAGGCAGTCGAGGTACTCGTGCAGAGTCTGGACCTTCAACTCCTTCATGCGCCTTCCGCAGCGATCGAGCAGCAGGCGCAGCTTGTTATCGGGATGAAAGATGCCGGCGACCTGATAGATGAGATCGCGAATGCGGATCAGTTCCGGATCCGGCGGTCCATCGACGGCGTGTGGAGTTGGAGACAGACTAGGCGCGCTGGTCATGCAGTAGCCTTTCGATACAAGGACGATGCAAACTGAGACGCGGCGAGCAATCCTGGTGGGTCAAGCACCAGGCGCACGCGGCCATCTCCGCTGATGGTGGCTCCGGCCAAGCCGGAGCAACGATGCAAAGAATCTCCCAGAGGCTTCACTACGGTCGATTCCTGGCCAAGCAGATGATCGACGAGCAGGGCGATTCGCTTTTCGCCGACTGCGAGAATCACCACCTTCCGCGCCTGGGCCGTGCCATGGACTTCGGGAGGCGTCGGGGATAAGGGCTGAGGCGTACGGTCAAACAGCCGGCTCAGACGGATCAGGGACAGCGTTTCGTCCCGCAGGCAAAGAACTTCGCGGCCCTCAAGAGAATGCACATGCCGCGGGTCGACCTGCGCGGTCTCGGCCACAGAGTGCAGCGGTAGGGCATAGATTTCCTCCCCCACCCGAACCAACAGCACGGGAAGAATGGCGAGAGTGAGGGGCAGACGCAGCAGGAACGTGGTTCCGTGACCGGGACGCGTGTCGAGATCGACCGAACCATTGAGCTTGTTCAGATTGGAGCGGACAACGTCCATCCCAACCCCGCGGCCAGAGAGATCGGTCGCTTTCTCGGCAGTACTGAAACCGGGCAAGAAGATGAAGTCGAGAATCTCACGCGGCTGAAGTGCGCGCAGCCGCTCCGCCGTAACGAGGCGTTTTTCCAGCGCCTTGCGGCCGACCGCCTTGATATCAATGCCGGCCCCGTCATCGGCAATGCTGATCACAATCTGATCCCCCTCCTGACGAGCTTCGAGACGAATCGTTCCCTGCGGCGGCTTGCCGGATTGCTGGCGCAGCGCGGGAGACTCGATGCCATGATCGAGCGCGTTCCGCACCAGGTGGACAAGCGGATCGCCAATCAGCTCGACCATGGTCTTGTCCAGTTCGGTGTCTTCCCCGCGTAGGATGAGCTGAACTTCTTTCTGCAGCGTCCGGGCGACGTCGCGAACCAGGCGGGGAAAGCGGCGGAAGACGGTTTCGATGGGTACCATACGGGTTTTCAGGCCGGCGCTCTGAAGCTCCTCGGTGATGAAGCTGAGGCGGGCGGTCGATTGCCCCAGAGACGCGTCGAGATCCGCCGGCGAGACTTTGGCGGCAGAGCAGTCGCGGCTCAGCTGCACCAGCCGGTTCCGCTCAAGCACCAGTTCGCCGATGAGGTTTACCAGCTCGTCGAGCTTGCGGGCATCGACGCGCATGGTTGAAGAAGGCGGAGTTTCCAGCAGCTTTTTTTGCTGGGCCAACGCCTGTCCGATTTCGGAGGGGGTGCTCAGTCCTTTCTCGACGATCAACTCTCCCAGCTTGCGCGGGGTAGGGGACGCGGCCTGCTCGGCCAGCAATTCCCCGAGGGCATTGGCGCTGATCACTTTCTGCTGCACCAGCATCTGCCCAAGCGGCGGAACGGTCCGGGGTCTTTGAGCATCGTGCAGTTCGGCCAGCAGAGCTTCCAGCGAATAGGTTTGGAGCCCGCCACCACGAATGTCCTGTAACATCGCCCCCAGCTGATCGCGGGCGGCCAGCAGCGAGTCCATGGCGCGCCGATCGAGCTGCAGATCGCCACGGCATAACGCGGACAACAGATCCTCGGCGGCGTGGCTCAGGCGGACCATGGGATCGAAGCCCAGGAACCCCGAGGTGCCCTTGATCGTGTGCAGGGCGCGGAAGATGCGGTTCAGCAGTTCGGTGTCGCTGGGGGCGGACTCCAGCGCCACCATATCCTGGTCCATATGCTGCAGGAGCTCTTCCGACTCCACCAGGAAATCCCGGATCAACGCGCGGTCTTGTGAAAGCTCATCGTTCACGGTCCTGCTCCGCTATTCACGCGTCCGCCGCGGCCGGATTCGGCAGCGGTTCCGCGTCGTTCATCAGGCGGTCCACATCGAGAAGAATCAGAAGCCGTCCTTGCAGCTTGCCGACGGCCGAGACGTATTCGCGGTCTACTTTGCCCAGGCGCGGTGGAGGTTCGAGCGTCTCCGCGGGAATGCGCAACACCTCGGACACTGCGTCGACGATGAAGCCGAGAATCGAACCCTTGGTTTCGACCACCACAATGCGCGTCTGTTTGTCAGGGGGCAAAGATTCAAGACCGAAGCGGCGGCGCAGGGCCACCACCGGGATGATTTTGCCTCGCAGATTCATCACGCCTTCGACGAATTCCGGCGAATTCGGGACGCGGGTCAGCGGCTGCAGTCGGATGATCTCCTGAACCCGCAGTATGTCGAGACCGAACTCTTCCCCGCCGACGTGAAAGCTCACGAGCTGCAATTCCTGGCCTGGCTGCCGATGGACGGCGGCGGGGTTCTGGGCGGGAATCGGGTTGGCGTTCGCGTTCATGTTCATGCTCCGGCGGCGAAGGCCCTCGTCGATGATTCCTCAGACGAAGCCCTGGTACGCGCGTGGGACGCAGCCTGGGCGTCGGACGCGGCTTCCAGCTGAAAGCTGCCAACCATTTTCTGAAGATCGAGCGCCAGTCCGGAAAGATCCTGGCAAGCCTTGGCCGATTGCTGAGCTCCGAGGGCCGATTCGCTCACCAGACGATTGATCTGTTCCACATTCTGATTGACCTGCTCGGTGGCCGATGCCTGCTCGGTGGCCGCAGTGGCGATGTGCGTGATCATCTCGCCGACCTGCTCTGACATGTGGATGATCTGTTTCAGGGAAGCTCCCGCCTGGGCGGTAGTCTTCACTCCCTCCTCGACCTGCCTTGTCCCTTCATGCATGGCTCCCACCGCAGTTTTGGTTTCTTCCTGGATGCTTTGCACCATTTGCGCCACTTCTTTGGTGGCGGAGGTGGTGCGTTCGGCGAGCTTGCGCACTTCGTCGGCCACCACGGCAAAGCCGCGGCCTTGCTCGCCGGCGCGGGCGGCTTCAATGGCGGCATTGAGCGCGAGGAGATTGGTCTGGTCGGCGATGTCGTCAATGACTCCGATGATGCGGCCGATCTGATCGGAGCTCTTGCCCAGATCTTCGAGCTTCCGGGCGGTGGCACTGACGCTTTCGGCGATGGCGCGCATTTTGGCCAGAGACTGCTCGACCACGGTTCCGCCTTCGCGGGCGGTCTCGGCGGCCTGGCGGGAAGCGTCAGCCGCGCGGTTGGAGTTGTCGGAAACCTCCTGCACGGTGGCGGACATTTCCTGCATGGCGGTGGCCACTTGAGCGGCTTGCCCTTTCTGCGTTTCGGCGCCTTGCGCTTGCTGGGTGGCCGAGGAGGAAATCTCCTCGCTGGCGCTGGCCAGATGTTCGGCAGTGCGCGCGATGGAATGGATGAGCCCGCGCAGACTGTTCTTCATGGCATTGAGAGCGCTGCCGGCGGATCCGAGTTCGTCGCGAGAGAGAATCTGCAGGTCCTGGGCAGACAGGTTCTTCTCGGCGATCTCATGAATCAGCGAAATCATGCCTGCGAGGCTGGCCGAAACGGCGCGCGAGACCAGGATGGAGATCGCCACACCGGAAATCAGTCCGGCGGCGGCGAAGATGGCAAGCAGCCAGCGAGCCTGATTCTCGGCAGCGTGTTGTTCCGACGTGGCCTTGTTCTCATTGTTCTGCTGACGTTCGGCCATGGTTTGAAAGGCCGCGTTGACGGCGGTCCGGTCGCGGTTGGCTTCCGGGCCCCAATTGAGCGCAATGGCTTCCTTCGTCTTCCCGGCGCGCCGCAACTCAATCACACGATCCAAGGTGTGTTCGTATCCGGCGTTGGCCTGGGCCAGAGAGGCGAATAATGCCTTGCCCTCGTCGGTCCTGAGCAGCGACGAGAGGCGATCGGCAGCCGTTTGAGAATTGCGCCGGCCCTCCTCGAGTTCGTCGAGGTTAGGGTTGCCTAACAGGAAAGCGCGCACGCCTGCGCGCTGTTCCTCGACAGCCAATTCCATTCCCAGAACCGATTTCTGTTTCACCAGAGCGGCATCGAGAGTGGAGGTTGCCGTGGAGAGCTTGGCAATGGAAACGAAGCCTACGACGCAACAGGAAGCCAAGGCCAGAATCAGTACTCCGAAACCTGCCATCAGCTTCGTTCTTAAGCTTGCTCGCATCATCATGGCTTGCTCCCAGGAATTGATTTGCGGCCGGTCTGCACTGTATGCCTGAGAATTCATCGGCTGGCAGACAGGTGGGCTTTAGTCAGGGCAAGGCGGGGGAAGGTTTCTGAAGTGAAGGATTCGCCGCGCTGCGTGGCTGCGCATCGCGGATCACGTGCTCGCTCAGGATGACCAGATCGACGCGGCGGTTTTGCGCCCGTCCTTCGGGTGTATCGTTGCTGGCGATGGGATGGTATTCGGCGTACCCGGCGGCCGACAGGCGCTGGGGAGAAAACCGGTAGCGCGTGATCAGAAGGCGGACCAGTTCGGTCGACCGAGCCGTGGAAAGTTCCCAATTCGAGGCCATCACGGCGGTGTGGATGGGAACATTGTCCGTATGCCCTTCGATGCGCAGGCGGCAGGTGCGCACTGCAAGCAGCGACGCGATGCGGTCGAGGGCCGGAAATGCGGAGAGTTTCAGCGCGGCGCTGCCGCTGTCGAAAAAGGCGAACTCCCGCAGACTGATCACCAACCCCTCCGACTCGCGGTGCACGGCAACGGCGTGCAGCGCAATCTCATGCTGCAGAGCCTGCTGCAGCTCCGACTGCAGCGCCGAAAGGTTGGCTTCTTCCGAGGCCGCGTCGAGCGAATCGTTGGGCGAGGAAGAAATCCGCGCCAGTTCCGCGTTGCGTTTGGCATTCTCGATCGCCTGCACGCTGCTGAAGGGCATGGGCTCGTTGAGATTCAGCGGAATCTGCGTGGTGGATGCGGGAAAGACGCCGAGTTCCTGGAAGGCAACCTGGATCGCAAGGGCGAGGCGGCCGACTTTGCGCTGGTCGACCTGGGCGGACGAGTACAGAACGACAAAAAACGCAAACAAAAGAGTAATGAAGTCGGCGTAGGAAACCAACCAGCGCTCATGGTTGGCGTGGGCATGCGAACGTTTGCGCCGGCTCACGAGGCATCCTCGGCAGCGGAGGGCTGATCCGGGGCTGTGCCGGCTTCGACCAGAAAACCGAGCAGCTTGGTCTCAAGGATGCGGGGATTCATGCCTTCCAGAATCGAGACCACTCCTTCGAGCGTCATCTCACGGGTGATCTGCTCCTCGCGAATGCGAAGCTTCATCTTGCCGGCGACGGGAAGGTAGAGCAGATTGGCGGAAGCGACGCCGTAGATGGTGGCTACAAAGGCGACGGCAATGCCCTTGCCGACTTCGTCAATTTTGTCCAGATGCTGCATGACCTGGATCAGGCCCAGAACGGCGCCGATGATGCCGATGGTGGGAGCGAATCCTCCGGCGGACTCGAACACTTGCGGAACCTGGTCTTCGTATTCCGCCTGGTTGTCGAGTTCGAGCTCCATGATGCTGCGCAACTCCTGCGGCTCGGTGCCATCGACGGCCAGCATCAGAGACTTCTTGAGAAAGGGATCCTGAATCTGGGATAGCTCGGCATCGAGCGAGACGATGCCTTCCCGGCGCGCTTTCTGCGCATACTGCACCAGGCGCTGAATGGTCGCCTGCGGCGTCCGTTTGGAATTGGCAAAGACCGAGCCCAGGCGCCGCACCGCCTGCACGACCACGGGAAGCGGAAACTGCAGCATGACCGCGCCAATCGTCCCGCCAAACACGATCATGGCGGCCGTCGGCTGCAACACCTGGCGGAGATTACCTCCTTCAAGCAGCAAACCTGCCAGGATTCCACCCACAGCTAGCGCGATCCCGCCGAAACTGGACTTATCCACGCTTACCTCTCCGGCTCGGGAACGCCAGTTTCGGGAGACTTCGCTCCCACGACATGCGAGGAAGAAGGATCCCAGGGAAGGGCGAGTCCACGAAGCACCGAACGCCGAAATTCGATGATGCGCACCAGAACCTCATCCGCCTTTTCGAGAACGACGATCTTCTCTCCGGTGAGCAGGGTGACGAGAGTGTCGGGTGACTGCTCGACGAACTTGATCAGGTCTGAGTTCACCATCAGAGGTTTGTTGTTCAGACGTGTGAGCTGAATCATGCCGTTTTTCGTTTCCGCCAGACGAAGAGCTAAAGATGTGGCGCAGGGCCTCTTTGGAGGACATCGGCGGGCGAGCCGGAAGGGTTGATGAGGGAATGCATGTCAATGCGGTTACCGAGGGGTTACGTACGCTCGTGCAGTGGCGCCAAGTGAGCCTAAAGCGGTCGGCAAACCTGCCGATGATCAGGAAAGAAAATTCGGGGTTCCGCGAGCAATGAAGAGCAGCCGAGCTTCGCAGAACATTCCTGAGAATCACCTCAGGAGAACCGAACAACTTCAACGGAGAAGGAGCGACTCACAATGCCCATTGGAATCCTGAACAACATCGCGGGTTTATCCGCAGAGAACCAGTTGTCCATCACCAACAGCAGCCTGCAGAACGTGCTCTATCAACTGTCTTCGGGCTCGCGCATCAACACCGGTGCTGATGACGCCGCCGGCCTGGCCATTGCCAATGGCCTGCAGGCCAACATCAGCGCACTGACGCAGTCGGCCAACAACGCGAATGATGGAATCGGGGCGTTGCAGGTGGCAGACGGTTCGCTGGCGCAGGTCACCACCCTGCTGAACCGCGCGGTCACACTGGCCACCGAGTCGGCGAACGGCTCAGTGTCGAGCACACAGCGACAGGCGCTCGATGCCGAGTATCAGCAGATCCAGACCGAAATCAACCGCATAGGATCGAACACCAACTTCAACGGTACGCAGGTGTTCACGGCGACTCCAACGTCGGTGTACATCACGGACGGCACCGGCAACACTTCCCAGGCCAGCAACTTCATTACGGCCAACGTGGGAACGTTATCGGCGACCGGGCTGCTGGGTGCATCGGCGACGTCGCAGCTGAACTTCGATGCCCTGCCCTCGGCGGGAGACACGGTAGCGATTGGTGGGGTGACCTATACCTTTGCGGATGCAAGCGTGACCACTGGATCTGCAACGGCACGGGCAGCCGGAGACCAATTAGGCGCAACCGACGGCGCTACGGCGAATACGGTGCTGATCGACAACAATGCCAACGCGTCGATCGCGCTGGCCAAAACCATCGCCAACCTGGCGGCGGCGGTCAACGGCGGAGCCGGTGCAGGCACCAGCTACGGAACCGGCACGGCGGTCAACACCTATGCCACAGCTACGGCGGGCAGCAGCTCAGTCACGTTCACGGCGACGGCCGCTGCCATGACGGAACTGGCGGCTGGCGACGACGCCACGTCGAACCCCGAACTGGGTGGCACTTACGGGGGAACGGTAGGCACGGCCGGAGCATTCCTGAACCAATTCAATGATACCTACGTTTCGGGCGCGACTTCAGACCTGCTGAGCGCGACCGATGCCCAGACCGCGCTGTCCTCCATCAACAACGCTATTCAAACCGTGGCGGCCACCCGCGGCCAGATCGGCGCCGTCATCAACCGCCTGCAAAGCGCCAGCAACGTGATCAGCAACCAGGTCACGAACCTGACCTCGGCGGAAAACACCATCACTGCGGCCGATATCCCGACCGCGGTCGCCAACCTCACCAAGTACTCGATTCTGGAACAGACCGGCATATCCGCTCTGGCCCAGGCCAACCAGCAGCAGCAGCTCGTGCTTAAGCTGTTGCAATAAGCGAACCGGCAGAGGAGGCAGGCCACCGGCCTCCTCTGCACTTCTTCCGGAGCAGCTCACCATGAGCATTAATCCGGTCCAATCCGTCACCTCCACCCTCGCAGAGTCCGGCGCCGGCGCGAGCCAGCCCGCACGGCGGGCGGCTGCGGCTGCAAGTACAAAACCTCAGCCCGATCCGGGAACCTCCCCAAATCGAGAATTATCGACTGCCCAGAGGGCGGCTCCAGCGGCTGAAATTCCACAGGATGAAGTCGAAGTGCAACGGGACAGTGCGACCAACGGCGAAATCGTCATCCGGTATCTCGATCAGCGCGGGAACCTGATCCTGCAGGTCCCGAGCTCGGAAGTACTTGGGGTCACCCGTGGCATTGATCAGGCGCTCGAGCAGAGCAAGCGAGCGCAGGCCGCGGAGTCGGGTGTGACGCCGCGCAGCAAAGGGGGCAAGAATGGGCATTAGTCTCAATCCATCGACGTTGTTGAACGGACAAGGCATCGACGTCAGTTCGCTGGTGCAGCAAATTCTGAGCCAGAACAGCGGGCAGCTGACGGTATGGCAGAACGAGCAAATGACGCTGCAAGGACAGGCCAGCGACATAACCGTTCTCAACAATGACCTCAGCAACCTGTCTACCGCCGTCCAGGCGCTCTCCGACCCGCTCGGAGCATTGACGGCGATGACTGCGACGTCGTCCGACACAGGCATTGTGACGGCGACGGCGGACACCTCCGCGACTTCCGGCACCCATCAGATCGTGGTCAGCAATCTGGCGACGGCGGGCCTTGTCTACACCGGTTACGTCAGCGGCGGGCCTGATGCCTCGTTTCTTCCAGACGGTGCCACAACAGGAGAAATCGACCTGCAGATTGGCGGCAGCAGCGGCGCCACCCAGCCCATCACCATCACCCCGGGCAGCAATGACACGCTCAATTCGCTGGCCAGCTACATCAACCAGCAGAACTGGGGCGTTACCGCCAGCGTGGTGACCGACGCCAACGGCTCGCGGCTGGCGCTGGTAAGCCAAACGACGGGCAGCGCCGGAGCGCTCGCCATCACCGCGAACGATACGAATCTGGCTTTCCAGACGCCGACCGGCGGCACCAACGCGTCCCTGACCATCGACGGCATACCATACTCGAGCACTACCAACACGATCAGCGGCGCCATCTCCGGCGTCACTCTGAATCTCGCCGGGGCCGACGCCAACAGCCCGGTTCAGCTCAGTGTCGGACCCGACACCACGCAGGCGACACAGGCGATCAGCAATTTCGTATCCGCCTACAACCAGGTCATCAACGACATCAATCAGGAGTTCACGGTCAACGCCGCGAGCAATACCGAAGGACCGCTGGGCTCTGATACCGCGTTGCGCTCGCTGCAATCCAGCTTGATGAACGATGTCACCTACGCCGTCTCCGGCAATGGGGGATTGGTCAACCTGGCCTCGCTGGGCATCAGCATGAACGATGACGGCACGCTCACGATCGGCACGGCACCTGACGGGCAGACTCTCAGTCAGGTGCTGGCGTCGAACCCGTCGGCCTTTCAGAACTTCTTCCAAAACGCAAGTTCAAGCGGATTTGCCAACCACTTCGAATCCGATCTCAACAATCTGACCGATCCGACACTCGGGGTGCTGAATGTAGACCTGGCGCAGAACAAGGCGCAACAGACGGATCTGTCGAACACCATCTCGAATTTCGAGACACAGCTGAGCGCCGAACAGCAACAGCTGACCAACGAATACAGCCAAATTAACGCCTCGCTGCAAGCCTATCCCTTGCTCCTGCAGCAGGTCACCGAGACCCTGGCGACGATGGGAAGCCAAAGCAGCGGCTCCACTTCGGCGTCTCCAACCCTGACATCAGGGCTCTAGCGCATGGACCCGAGATCCTCATACCGAGAGGCAGCGGTGCGGGGCGCAACCCCGGTGCGGCTGGTGATCCTGTTATACGAACAAGCGATTGAGGACCTGCGCCGGGCGCTGGATGCGTTGCGCGGCGGAAACATCGAGGCTCGGACTCGCGCTCTCAATCACGCCATTCTGGTCATCAGCCATCTCCAGGCTTCGCTCGACAAACACCAGGGCGGGCAGGTCGCGATTCACCTGGAGCGGTTCTATGGCCAGCTGCGCGCGGGCATTCTGGAAGCCCAGGCACAACAATCCGCTGCATTGATCGAGAGTCAGATGTCGCAGCTCATGCTGGTGTACGAAGCTTGGCGCGAAGTAGAGCGATCCGCGGAGACGGCCGCTCCCATTCCGCAACCGGCTCCAACCAACCTTGCCAGCGAACAGCCTTTGTTCACGGACTGGAAAGCCTGATGCCGCCACTTGCTCCCGACAGACTCGCCCAAAATCTCCGAGAAACGAACGCCCGCCTGGATTTCCTGCTCGACAGCCTAGTCCTCGACGCGGGCCAGACTCGGGCGGCCAGCCCCCGCCAGATGGCCGGACTCCTGGCCGAACTCATGCGAGCGGGCCAGTGGCTGCGGCAGCTTCCCGGCAGCCCAGACCCTGAGCTGCAGCGGGAACTTGATGAGTACCGGAGGAAGGTGGAGCGGCTGAAGGCCATGATGCCACAGATTCATAGCGCCCTGCTCCACGACCGGGCCCGGCTGGAACAGGAGCGGGCACGTGTGCAATCGGCAGCCGCCTGGGCGGAAAGGTCCCGCGAAACCCTATGAGCGGACGGGCGCCCCGGTTTCCCTGCAAGATAAACTCTTCGCAGTGACGAAGACCGCGGGAGCGGATCATTTGATGTAGTTGAACAGGTTGGTCTGCTGCGTCTGCGCCACTGCTTCGAGAGCAGCCTGCCGCGCCGTCTGCGAGCTCTCCAGGTCGGTGATAACTTTCGAGAGATCGGCTCCTCCCAGGGTATTCTGCTGCGACGCCAGTTGCGTGGACTCCGTGCTCAGGAATGTCTGCTGGGAGTTGAGCTGGTTGACGGTGTTGCCGTAGAAAACGCGCTTCGCGCTGACACTATTGAGGGCGCTGGTGACTTCGCCCACCGCCCCGCTGACTCCGGTTCCTGTCTGGAGACTGGCAATCAGATCCTGGACGGCCTGAAACATATCGCCGCCGCTCGAAGAGAACAGCTGCGAGCCGGGAAGGTTGGTCTGCACCGATACGTGGTCTCCCACCGTAACCGCGTTGGCTTCCCCATTTCCGACGTAGCGAACGCCGGACGGGCTAGTCGAATCGAGCACGTACGGGGCGGTCTGGGTGGCAGTGCCGGCAAAGACGAACTTGCCCTGGTACGAGAGATTGGCCAGGTTGAGCAGCTGGGATTGGATCCCTTGCACCTCGGTGGCCAGCGCCTGGCGGTCGGAATCGTTCAGCGTGCCGCTGGCGCCTTCGACGCCCAGACTGATGGCGCGTTGCAATGCCGTGACCACCGAATTCAAGGTCGAGTCGGCATTCTGCAGCTCGCCCGAGATACTGCTGATGCTGCGCTGAAACTGATCGGTGGCGGCGGATGCATCCGCGTTCTCCACCAGCAACGCCGCGGCCGCGGGATTGTCGGAAGGAACATTCACGCTCTGGCCCGAGGAAATCTCCGCCAGATCGGTATTGATCTGCTGCTGGTTCTGCTGCAGCGCGGCCAGCAAGTCGGGAAGCGGATTGGGATTGACGCGCATGGAAATCCTCAGGAGGTCTTCATGGCAATTACGGTTTCCATCATGCTGTTGATAGTGGAAATCACCTGCGCCGAGGCGGCATAGGCTTGCTGATACTGGACCATGTTGGCCGCTTCCTGATCGAGCGAGACTCCAGAAACCGACGAGCGCTGATCATTCAGCTGCTGCAGGACCAGACTTGATGCACTCTGCTCCGCGTTGGCGTTGGCCGTGACATTGCCTACATTGAACACGATGCTGGAGTAGTAGCCAGTCGGAGTCTGTCCCGCGACCACGGTCTGATTGCGCAAGGCGTAAAGCGCTTCGGCGTTGCCGTTATCCCCTACTGTGCCGTCGGCGCTTGCGGCAATCAGGGAAGGATCGGTGATGGCGAGGGTGAGGCTTGCGGCCGCGCCGGCTCCGGAAGCCGGGGGCGAAGAGAACAGGTTCACGCCCTTATTGCCGCTCAGATCGTATCCCGAGGTCTGCACGCCATTGACGGCATTCGCCAGACCGGCGGCCAGGGTATCGAGCTGGCTCTGAACGGCAGGGATCTGCTGGTCTCGCGCGGCGATTAAACCGCCAAGCTGCCCGGAAACGATGGTCGAGGTAATGTTGCTGCCCTGGGCCATGATCTGCTGCACACCCGAAGCATTGGGCTGCGTCGACAGCTGAAAGCTCTGCACTCCGGCAACCAGCGCCGTGCCGCTGGCGGTCGTCAGGGTCAGGGTATTGTCGGTGGGAATGACCGAGACGTCGATCAGCGAAGAGAGCTGATCGATCAATTGCGTGCGTTGATCGATGAAGGTGCCGGCATTCTCGCCGACGTTTTCCAGGTTGCTGATCTGCCCGTTCAGCTGCGCGATCTGGCCCGTCAACTGGTTGATCTGGCCGACAGCCTGGGTGAGGCTGTCATCCAGATTGGTGCGTTGCGCGGTGAGATTGTTGGCGGCAACGTTAAACGCGGTCGCCAGATTGCCGGCCGCCGTCACGACGCCCTGGCGCAGCGAAAGGTCTGCGGGGCTGGCTGACAACTGGTTGACGCTGTCGAAGAAGTTCGAGATGGCGGTGCCTATGTCGCTACTGCTGCTGGTAAAGCTGGTCTGGGTCTGGGACAGAGCCGAAACCAGAGCGCTGAGCTGTCCCTGGGTTTGCGTTTCCTGTTGAATTTGCGACTCGAGAATGGGATCGCGTACGCTCTCGATCGACTGCAGGGTCACCCCGGTTCCGAAGGTCAGCGGATCCTGGACGACCGGATCGCTGGCCACCATCACCGGAACCTCCCGCGAGTAGCCGGGCGTATTCACGTTGGCGACGTTGTTCGTGGTAGCGTTCAGCGCGGCCTGCTCGGCCATCAGCCCGCTCAGCGCCGTCGCCAGGCTGGCATTCAGACTCGACATCGACACTCCTTGGCGGCGCCGGCTTCAGAAAGACCACTGCGCCGGGAAACAGGATTGTAGGTAACCTCGCCCTGAGCCAGACGATTCGACAAGATGAGAAGCGAGTGCTGCGCCCGGGTGAGCAACCCGCGCTGGACGCGCCCGCGAAAGAGCACGCGCTGCGCCTGCAGAGACTCGGCGGCGCTCAAGCTGCCGCGCACGGCGGGAACCGCGCTTCCGTCTGAACACCAGGGCAAGGCCGTACGAAGTTCGGCTTCGATTACAGCCTGGGTAGAGGTCGCCTGATCGAGAGCGGAAGCGTCACCGTGAAGCAGCGCTTGTTGGCTCGATTCGAGGCTGTCCGCCAGCCGGACCAGCAAATCCAGGACAGTGCCGCGGGATTCGCTCGGGGGAATCTGTGCACCTTGCTCGGACGCGAGAGAAGTTGGTGTCATCGGATTCAGGCCAGATCGTCCACCTGATGAGTTGGATCATCGCCGGGGGCGCCGGGAGCTTCGCCCTCGTCAGCCTCCGACGGCGGGCGCGGGCGCCGCCGCGCTTTGCCGTCCCCGCCCCGGTCCGGCACCGGCTGCCGCTCGGGACGAACCGACGATCCGGGAGCAACGATCCCCAGGGACAGCTCCGTCGATAGGTCGCCGCTTCTCATCCGCTCCTGCGCCCGTTTCCAGCCCACGAACTCGTCCTGACATCCGGGAACATGCGCATCTCCGTTGGCTCCGGGTGTGCGCCCCATCCTTCCGAGCCTGCGCCTAGCACTTTGTTCAGGCCGCGCGGTTGCTGGTCATGTGATCGATCACCGCGCCCGCGACTTGTTCCGGACTGGCATTGTAGTGCCCGCTCTGAATCGCCTGGCGCAGCGCCTGCACCCGCTCCTGCCGGACCTCAGGCATTTGCGACGCCTGCGCCGCCAGGGCCTGCACCTGCAAGTGGGCTCCGGAAAGCTGGGCCTGATCTTCGCCTATGGCGCTGGTCCCGCTGTTGCTGGTTCGGGCGGCCGATTGCCCGCTCGTGGCCTGGTTCTGGTTGATGGTTTGCGGTCCGTGGTTGACTTCGATTCTCATGCCGGCTCCCTTTTCTTGAATTCCCCTTGCAATTCAAGTATCGGCCGCGGGTTAAAAAACTTTAACTCGGTCCCCCACATCCCTCCGGAATCGATCCTTGCTCTCTCAAGTGGTTTGATCGGCAGGAGTTGCGAAAGCTTTAGCAAGGGCCGAGTGCGCTTTCCTACCGACGATAACCTTAGGGTTGCTTACCTTCGTGCAGCGGTAGAGCTCGGGAAACGATCGCGGCGATGCCGATCCCGCCCCGGGCGGCCAGAGCTTCGGAGAGCGCTTGCGTGCCCAGATAGCCGTACTCGTCCGCTCCGGCCATCCGGTCTTGCCCGGGAACGGCGGCGAAGCTTGCCTCGAGGGATTCGAGCACGGAACCAAGCAGCTGCGCCTCAAATTCCTGGGCAGCCTTGGCGCCTCGTGCTGACGGGACCGGAGTAGACAGCGAGGGCGGCAGGTTGGAAGCCGGTAATACAGAATTCATCAGATGACCTCCAGTTCGGCGTCCAGCGCCCCCGCGGCCTTGATCGCCTGCAAAATGGACACCACATCGCGCGCGGTGGCGCCAATGGCCTGCAGCCGGATCACCAGCTCCTCAACGCTGGCTCCCTCGCTCAGCTCCACATTGCGGGCCGGGGCCTCGTTGGCCTTGACCCGCGCCTGGGGCACGACCTCGGTCTGGCCGCTGGCCAGCGGATTAGGCTGGGAAACGGCATAATCCCGCGTGACCTCAATGGAAAAGTTTCCATGCAGTATGGAGACCGCCCCCAGATGGACGTCCTTGCCGAGAACCACGGTCCCGGTACGTTCGTTGACCACCACCCGGGCCCGGCGGCGCACCTCCACCTCCAGATTCTCGACGCGGGCCAGCAACGCCGGCACCGGCGTGGGCGCGACCGCCGAAGCCTGCACATCGACGCGGCGGCTGTCGACGACGGTGGCGATCGGAACCGGCCAATCGTGGTTGATGGCGGAGGCCACCGCTTCGGCAGTTGAGAAATCGGCTTCGTTCAGAAGCAGCGATAAGCAGGAGAGTTTTCCGAGGTCGAGTGCGCTGTCTCTCTCGACCAGAGCGCCTTCGGGCAAACGTCCCACGGTGGGATGGTTCACCTGCCGCGAGTTTGCCGAGGTGCCGGCGGTGTAGCCTCCAACCACCAGCGGGCCCTGCGCGGCCGCGTACACCTGACCGTCGGCGGCGTAAAGGGGAGTGAGCAGCAGCAGGCCGCCCTCCAGGCTGCGGGCATCGCCGACGGAGGAAACCATGACGTCCAGATGCAGGCCCGGGCGCGCGAACGGCGGCAGATTCGCGGTCACGAAAACCGCCGCCACGTTCTTGACCTGAACGGTGGACTGCAGCACCGAAGCGGGAATCTCCACGCCCATGCGTGCCAGCACGCTGGCCAGGGTTTGCACGGTGAAGTAGGTCTGCTGCTTGTCCCCGGTTCCGCGTAGTCCGACCACCAGCCCGTAGCCGACCAGTGAGTTGTCGCGCACGCCCTCGACGGTGGCAATATCTCGGATATGGACCTTGTGGACGGCGCCGTCGTCGGCCCGAGACCGGAGTGCCGGGGCGACGATCAGCACCGCCAGAGTGACCCGGACCCCGAATTCGACTGCCTTTCGCATCCACATGCATCTGCCTCCGCTTGCCAGCTAGAATCCGACGATCCGCAGAATCCACCGCACCACCGGATTGGGGGGGCGCGTGCCCTCGCTGATCACCCCTTTGCCTTTGACTTCCACCTCCAGATTACCGACGTGGTTGGAGGCGACGGTGTTGGTGGCGTCCAGATCGCCGGGACGCACCAGCCCGCGCAGGATGACAGTCTCGTGCTGGTTATTCATGCTGATCTGGCGTTCCGCTTCGACGACCAGGGTTCCGGAAGCCAGCACCGCTGCCACCCGCCCGGTGAGCGTGGTGCTGAGCGAGGTCTGAGACGTGGCCTGGGCCTTGCCGGCCAGCACCTGAGTCGAATTGGGCGAGAACAGATTGGCTACGCCCGTGGTCTTCAGCTGTCCGGGCAGCGCCGTGATTCCCGAGTTGGCGGAGAAGCTGCGGTTCGTCGACACATCGCCGGAGCTGGTCGCCGACAGGTTCTGCAAGATGCTGATGGTCACCAGATCCCCCACCCGCTCGGCCTTATAGTCGGCCACCAGGTCGGCCAGGCGCCCGGTATCGGTCCACAGGCTTCCCGGAGTATTCCCGGGCGCGTCCAGCGGCTGGCCCGCCACCCGCTGGATGTAGTCGGCCAGCCCATCTTTCGCGGCCGGCACGGTTTTGCGCTTCGCCATCAGCAACTCAGCCGGGAGCAACAGGCAGGCAAGGATGACGATGACTCTTCTGCAATGCACCTTTTCGCTCATGACCCTCCAACCTGCTCACGCACTTGACGGGCTAGCCTCCCCTCACACGCCTCAGGAGACCGCGCGCAGCAACTCGGCGCTGACCACCGCGGCCTTCATCTCCGCCCCTCCGGGCAGCCGGACACGGATCTCCTGGCCCATACGACCGGCATCGAGACACAGCGCCCGAACCACGAGGCGAATTCCGCCCCGCTCCCAGCAAAGAATTACTCTTTGGCCCGGCCGCACCAGCGGCCGGACTGCTGCAGCCCGTCGCATCACCCGACTTTCAGGAACTGCCGGCAGCGGTGCCTTTTCTGCGGCTCGACGCTGTCCTGGAAGCCGCACCAGGAAAGGAACACAGTCAGCGGCTGGAACACAGCGCACGGAAACTGCCCAGCTGGCCTGCGAAGGATCCCAGCGCGAACGCGTAACTTCAAGATGCGCTGCTTCGCGGATGTGGCCAGTCAGCCCGCAACGCACGATGCCGGGAGGGACAACCGGATCGAAGCCCGGAAGCTGCGCCACGACTTGACGGCCGATCTCATCGCAATCGACCGCGGCGCCACGGCTCCGGACCGCAATGCGCTCGGGCACCGTAACCTCGTCCGGACGGTATCCGGGAAGCGCCTGCAATCGCTCGCGGATCGATCGGCCGTCGAGCACGCGCTCACTTCCCGCCAGGGGAGCCGTTCCCAGCGCGACCTCGGCGGCTGCATCGAGCCATTTCCGGCAAGTGCCGGATGGAAACAGATCGGCGAGAGTCACGACGTTGCCCGCGACCTCGATCCGGGGCGCGATCGTGCAGTCTGCCTGGGCGGCAACCGGTGCCTGTCCAGTCGCGACCATGCCGGCTGAAGCAACGGCGATCAGGATCCAATGCATGGAACGTCCAAACCTCCATCACCGGGCTCAGCGCCCGAGGCTGTTGATGTCCTGCAGCATCTGATCGGCGGCGTTGACCACCCGCGAATTGGCCTCGTAGGAGCGCTGGGCAACGATCATATTGACGAACTCGTCAACCACGCTGACATTGGACTGCTCGAGCATCCCCTGCTGAATTGATCCCAGCCCTTCGCTGCCTCCGGGAGCGCCCACAATAGGGTCGCCCGAGGCAGTCGTCGCGAGAAACAGGTTGCCGCCCGTGCTGTTGAGGCCTCCGGGATTGTTGAACAGCGCCAACTGCAGGGTTCCCACCTGTTGGGCCGCGGTCTGGCCCGGCAGAGTCACGCTGACGGTGCCATCCTGCGCCACCGTGATGGAAGTGGCTCCCGGAGGAATGGTGATCGAGGGCTGGACCGGATCGCCGTCCTGCGTGACCAGGTTGCCCTGCGCGTCGAGGTGAAAGCTGCCGCCACGGGTGTACGCCGTCTCGCCATCGGGCAGCAGGACCTGGAAAAACCCCTGGCCTTGAATCGTCAGATCCAGCGGGTTCCCCGTCTGGGTGAAATCGCCTTGCAGCTGAATCACTTCCGAGGCCGCCGAACGCGCGCCCAAGCCCACTTGCAGGCCGGCCACCACGGTAGTCTGCTGCGAGGCCGCCGCTCCGGGCATGAGCAGGTTCTGATAAACCAAATCTTCGAATTGCAGCCGGCGGCTGCGGAAGCCCGAAGTGCTCGAGTTCGCCAGATTGTTGGCGATATTGTCGAGGTTGAGTTCCTGAGCGGACATGCCGCTGGCGGCGGTGTAAAGGGCGCGAATCATATTTCTTGGCCTCCTTGCCAGATCGGTCGCTCAGACGCGGGGCAGATCCTGCACCGCAGTCTGGTTGAACTGGCTGTCGAACACGCTGAGAGCGCGCTGCATCATTTCCGCATTCCGCTGGACCGTAATCAGCTGGACCACGCTTTCGACCGGGCTCACATTGGAAGCTTCCAGCACGGACTGGCGAACCGAAGTGGACGCAGGCGGCAGAGCCGAGCCCGCGGGCGCGGAGTACAGCGAGTTTCCCGCCGCCTGCAGGTTGGTTTCTGCGGCAAACTCCGCCAGCCGCAGCTGCGCCGCCACTGCGCCGTCGACCGAGATGGTGCCATCCGCGCTGACGGCAACGCGGCCCTGGGGCAGCGAAATCGGACCCTGCTCTCCCATCACCGGGTCGCCGTCGGAGGTGACCAGGTCGCCGCTCGAGGTCAGGTGAAAACCGCCGTTGCGGGTGTAAAGAAGGCCGTTGCCCGAACGCACGACGAAGAATCCGCTGCCGGCGATCCCAAGGTCGAGGGGGTTGCCGGTCGAGGTCAGGCTGCCGGACGTGCGATCGACGCGGCTGCCGGAGAGTACCCCGTAGTCGTTGAGGGCCGCGTTCAGCGGATTCCACCCGACGGCGGCCGAACCAGCCAGAAGAGAACGGAAGGTCGCCTGTTGCGCGCGATAGCCGGTCGTGCCAAGATTGGCCAGATTGTGGGCGACGAGGTCGAGTGACTGCAGTTGCGCCGCGAGGCCGGCGCAGGCCGCATAATAGCCGCTGTCCATATTCCTTTTCCCTGCAAAGCTGGAAAGCACGCCGAATTCCACGGCAGATGAAAGTTCCGCAATCAGGCGAAGGCGGCTGTTCTGCAAAGAAACGGCCGCCAATCCCGCTATTCTGGGGACAAAGGCCGATAACATCCTTCGGTTCAGTGGAGGGGCAGGTTCGCCTGGCGAATTGTGTAGCAATTCTGCTGGACTTTGAGTTATACTTTAGGGGCGTTTGATCTTTACAGTTCCTTCGCAGTACAAGCATCTCCGCTCAACCCAGCGTGTGACCTGCCTGCAGAAGACCCTGAAAGTTTCAGCGCTACATCAACAAAAAGGAACATTGCACCAACATGGAAACAGGAACAGTGAAGTGGTTTAACGACGCCAAGGGCTATGGTTTCATCAGCCGCCAGAATGGCGAGGATGTCTTCGTACATTTCTCCGCCATCCAGGCCTCGGGATTCCGCAGCCTGCAGGAAGGTCAGCAAGTACAGTTCGACGTGGTCAAAGGCCCCAAGGGCTGGCAGGCAGAGAACGTCAAGTCTGTCTAAACCGCTTCGCAGCGCTACAACTCGAAAAAGGGCGGCCAGAAATGGCCGCCTTTTGTATTCCTGGGCGATTCCCGGCTTGCGCCGATCCCGGTGTCGACTGCTGAACCTCATGGATCGGTCGGTAGGTTGGAAGATGGGCCTGGCTCCGGGGGTTTTGGTTTGCCTTCGGTCTCGGCAGCGGGTACATCCAATACAACCTCGATCGTCCCCGCCTTGCCGGACGCCAGATCGCAAACGCCAGACCGCAAATACGAAGCGCCTCTCGGCACATCAAATTCCATGTGAAACTGGACTCCGACGTCCCAGAAGTTTTTGTACTGCTCTGGCGTCAAAGACAGTTCCATGTTCCGCACGACCCAATTCAGCGGATTCCCGTAGCGATCGTACACAACAAGCGCCAGTTCAACCGTTCCATTCCGTTGTCCGTTCGGAGCAGCTTCCAGCCGGAGCGCTTTCTCCGAGATCGCCAAGTCCACATCCATACGAGTGAAAGCACCTTGCAGGTTCGAGTTGTCCCCGGCGCGCTGCGCGGTGAACTCCGGCTGCGGGCTTGTAGGCTTCACGCGCATTTCGTACAAAATTTGGGGAAAGTTCGGCAAGCCCGGCGCCATCAGCGGCCGCAAGGGGTCGCCGCTCGCGCGGCTATGCACGCCGGTCCGCGCAGTGGCCTCATCAGCCGGGTCATACCCTGGACGGTAGGCGAGTTTGTAATGCTGATGTGTCAACTGCACGTGAATGTGCCGGCATCGACCGTACATCTTCTTGTTCGTGGGCGTGTAGTCCAGCGTGTAATATCGTGCTCCATGGTGGATTGCTTGCGCCAAGGCGTCGTCCAGTCCGTTGGTGTTGTAAAAGGCCTCTCCACCCGTGTTGAACGCCAACTCCTTCATGGTCGTCTGGGCGGCAGTGCGCTGCATGCCGTCTTCTTGCAGCGTGCTCGTCTCGTATTCAGTAGCGGTCCGCGCGTCCGTGATTCCCGCTGCCGGCAGCCCGCTTGCCTCGAACAGCGGATCTGTGCTCAGGCCTCCAGCCTCCACCGGATAAACCGCCACCCGCGCCACCGTGAGGGCACGGGCTGTCTTCCGCAGCTCTTCGGCGTAGTTCCACTCCATGAGGTTGGTACTGAGGGCCGACGGATTCGGGCTGAAGGTCAGCGGAAATGCTCCCGAAAACCAGACTACATTCTTGCGTCCGGGAAAACCCGCCAGATAGGTGGCAATCTGGCGCATTGCCGACAACGTGATGTCCACCCGATTCCGAGTCTTGCTCGACTCCTGCTCGTCGCTGAACTGGCGTAGCGCATCCACCTCGGCCTGAATGTCCTTACTGACGTGGTAGTAGGAACCGGAACTTAAATAAACTTCCGATTGGATTTGTGCGGCTGTCTGCTCTTGCGCTTGAATCTCGCCACCCGAACGCAACAACGGGGACAACTGCGGGCCGCTCTTCGACGCCTTGTCACCAAGCGCAGCCAGCAATTCCGGCAAATCTCTGGTAAACCCATGTACCATCCGTAACCGCTCCGACAGGATAAACACGGCGATCGGTTCGCTCGTATGCAGGGAGTTCAGGTACTTGAGAATCTGCTGGCGCACAAACACCTGATCGGTGAGCGGCGTATTCAGTGCGTCCAGCAAAACGACGTTCAGGGAGTCAGGCGCGTCCGCGCGGGGCGTGTTGCTGAACGTATTCGGCGGCAACGCTGGCTGCTTCAGCTCTGCATATGGCCGGCCGGTATGTTCCTCGAACACTGAAACTACTTGTGGAACGCCGTCTTCAAGAACCCTGAAGTCTTCCTTGCGCAGTCCCGGAACCGGCTGACCATTCGCGTCTCTTACGACAACATCGACAATCACCAGGCGCGACGTAGACTTCAGAACCGGACCGACGGGTTCAGGATTATGTTGAGCTGGGAGGGTGACAGATGACAACAGAACAAGAGTGAGCGGAGGAAGGATTCCTCGCAACATAAATGTTGCAGCTCTTATATCTTGCAGCTTGGACCGGAACTCACAGTCAGTATAGTCCCCCTTGCAAAAAACCGATTGACGCACAGGGTACGTAGTTATAGTACGCTACGTATCATGAGGAACATTTCCCCTCTCGGCTACGCCCTTCTCGGGCTGCTGCAGCAGAACCCGGCGTCGGGATACGACCTGCGCAAGATCTTCGCGTCCACTTCGATGAAGACCTACAGCGACAGTCCGGGGGCGATCTATCCGGCGCTGCGGCGGCTGGAAAAGCAAGGCTTGATTCGCGGCACGATCGAAGAAGGCAACGGTCTCCGCCGGCGGCAGGTTTTTCACCTGACCGCAAAAGGCCTTGGCGAACTGAAGAAGTGGATCCGGCTGCCCATCGGACGCGACGATCTGGCCTCGGGACTGAAGATGGTCATGCTCCGTTTCGCTTTCAGCGAGCGAGCTATCGGCCCCTTTGCCTCGCTTGAGATTCTGAAGTCCATGGAAACCGCGCTCGGGCCTCACGTACAAGACTTGGAAGCGAAGCTGGAAGAGATCCGTCCGGTCTCTCCCACCTCCGGACGGCTTGCCCTGGAATGCGGCATCCGAAGTTACGAATCCCTTTTGCAGTGGACGGGTTACGCCATCTCCATCTATGAAAATCAACTGAAAGGAGGAAGGTCATGAAACTTTCTCAAGCTATCCTACGAGCAGTCGCGGTGTTCGTTTCGATTTCGCTTCTTCAACTTCTCGCCGGGGTGGTGGCGGCGATCATACTTCCGCCGAAACCTATGCCGAACCTGGCGGCGCATCTTCTGCAGTGGATGCTGGGGATGAATGCTTTGACGATCGCCGTGCTGGCAGTGGTCGCGGTGCGCAGCGAGTGGCGCGGCTGGCAACTGGGCATCGCTGTGGCCGTGATTCCCGCTGCCATTACCTTCGTCAACGGAATCGAAGGCGTCGTCTTCCTGCCGAACTCGCCAATCGACTGGCCGAGAGTCTTTCTCACCACCGGACTCACGGCTCTTTTCAGCGTGCCCGTGTGGATGTTGCTGTTTGGCCGGCGATCGGAGGAACCGGGCAAAGACCAGATGGAGCATTTTCATCCCATCGCATCGAAGCCGCGCAGCGAGCGGGCGTGGAAATTCGTGCTCTCCGATTTCTCGTACCTCGTGTTCTATTTCATCGCCGGATCGATCGTCTTCCCCTACGTGAAGGCTTTTTACGCGACGCAGGTCTTGCCGAAATACTCGACCATTCTGGGCCTCGAACTGCTGATCCGCGGGCCGGTCTTCGTGGTGCTCTGTTTGCTCCTGGTGCGCATGCTGGGGCTGCCGCGTCTCAGCGGCGCACTGGCAGTCGGAGCTGTGTTCACGATTCTCAGCGGAGTGGTGCCGCTGATGATGCCGAATCCGTTTTTTCCGGATGCGGTTCGCTGGGCGCACTTCTGCGAAGTGACCAGTTCGAACTTCGTTTTTGGAGCGGTTGTCGCCTGGCTCTGGGGACGTCCCAGACTAACGGCGCCGCTCGCGTTACAGCACGCGGCGTAGAGGGCGGGCCTCGGACTTCGCACGTGCTGATGAGGCCTGTCAGAGTCCTTGGTCTGAGGTCTGCTTTTACTCTCCGACATCGCGAATCAGCACCACGTCTGATAAGTTGTGCCCGCGAACCAGGGCGAGTTGCTTGCCGTCGAAGGACCAGTGAAAGTCGTAGATATGGTCGGAGTTGAAGTCAGTGATCTGGCGCCCCTTCGAACCGTCGAGCGGCTGCAGCCAGAGATTATCGATGCCATTGGTGCGTACCGGATACACCACGGCCTTATCGTCGCGGCTCATCCGCACCAGCCCAGCCAGCGGACGTTCAAACTCGATCTGGCGCGTCTCGCCGGAATCGGTTGACACCAGAGCCAGCATAGTTTTGTGCTCACCCGTGTGCTGCAGGGTGGCAAAGGCCGCCAGCTTCCCATCGGGCGACACATCAAACTGGCTGTTGACGATGGGCACATTCGACAGCACCTGCGGTGATCCGCCGTCGATCGGCACACGCGCCAACTTGGATTCGTCGGTCTGCAGGATGTAATACACCCATCTGCCGTCGCTCGAGCAAACGGCATGGCTGTCGTTCTTGCCGGTGGTGAGGTGTTTGAGATCGTCGCCGGCGGCATCCATGCGCCAGAGATTGTCTTCAAAGCTGCCCGCGCCCAGTCCCATCTCGAAGATGAGATACCGGCCGTTGGCGCAGGCGTTGGGATTTCCACTGATACTGCCGTCCGCGGTCGCCAGGATTGTCCGGTTGCCGCTGGCCGGATCGATGTGATTGAGTCTGCCTTTCTGATCGCTGATCAGTGAACCATCCGACGTCCAGGTCAGATTGGTGAAGGCCTCGGCAGAAGTGACGGCGCGTCCCTGGACGCTCGGGCCGGCTGCCGGCATCACGAAAACATTCCATTGCCCCTCGCTCATGACTGCCGCCAGACTTCGGCCGTTCCCGGAGACACTCACGCTGGCATAGGTATTCGTGTCGTGCGTGATCGGAGTCAGCTTTCCGCCGGGATATGACACGAAAGCAATCTGTGTTTGCCCATAGCTGGAGCCAAGTCCGTGCAGCACACCCACGACGCCGCTGCCGTTGGGCATCCAGAATGGCAGTTCGAAGGGCTGGCTGCTAACCGCGAAGAAGACCTTCTTCACGCCACTGGCAACGTCGATGGCGACGAGGCTCCACAGAACCCCGGCAACGTTCAGTTCCCCGCAAATGATCATCTTGCCGTCAGGCGACCACACCGGGCTGACGAGAGCTTGGCTATCGGGCCCCTGGACGAGAACGCGTTCGTCTGCGTCCGTGCCCTCGACCGGGCGCACGATCAAGCGATATTTTCCAGCCTGCGGATTGTCATAACGCACTAGAGCAAATTGCTTGCCGTCGGGTGAAAAGGTCACGTTTGTGTCGACATCGGACGCCAGCTTTTGCGCCGTGCCGCCCAGCAAAGGGGCTCGATAGAGGAACTTGAGCTCGTCATTGTCGGGATCGCTGCGGACGAAGTAGAAATAGAGCCCGTCCGGCGAGAAACGCAGCCCGTTGTAATAAACATCTGCGGGCGGCTGCACCTGCACATTGCTGTTGGTGGGCACATTTTTGAGCCACAGGCTGGCCAGCCCGTTGGTTCTTCGCATGGTGAGGATGTACTGGCCATCGGGAGAGATGGCGGCGAGGACGGCGTCGCCGGAATCGGTCAGCTTGGTCACCGAAATATTCTGGAAGGGCGCTGCGTGGACGCGCATGAGGAACGCATAGATTCCGTATCCGGCGGCCGCGAGCACCATCACCGCCAGCACCAGCGTCAAGCCGGAACCGAGCTTGCTCTGCCGGACTGCGGAAACGACGGCGGAGCTCGACGGTCGCGATGCGGGAGTCGCTGCCACCGAAGCCGCCGCAACCGAAGCCGTTGCCTGTCCCCCCGAAGATGGCGGTTGCGCCGCCTTTCTTCCCGAGTCGGTATCGCGCTTCAGCCGTCTCAAATCGCCGCGCAGATCGGCACCTGACTGATAGCGGAGGTCGCGATCTTTTTCGAGCAGCTTGTCGACGATCTCTTGCAACCTGGAAGGGAGAGCAGAATTCAGCTGCGAGATGGGCGCGGGATCCAGTTCCAGAATCGCGTGGAAGACCACGGCCGAGGTCGCTCCCGGAAATGCCAGCTTGCCAGTCGCCATCTGGTAGATGACCGTGCCGAGAGAGAACAGGTCGCTTCGAGTGTCGAGCCCCTCGCCACGCGCCTGCTCGGGTGACATGTAGGAAATCGTTCCAACCGTGGCTCCGGGGCTAGTCAGTTGCGCGGGACTGGGAGAGTCCTGTGTCGCGCCAATCGTCTCCATTTCCATTTCGCGTCGCGACAGTTTGGCCAGGCCAAAGTCGAGAATCTTTACCACTCCGCGCTGGGTCACAAAAATATTGGCCGGCTTGATGTCACGGTGGATGATGCCCTTGGCGTGTGCCGCGTCGAGCGCATCGGCGAGTTGGATGGCGATCTCGAGCAGCCGATCGAGCAGCAAAGGGCCGGAGAGAAGCCTCTCGGCAAGATTCTGCCCTTCGAGCAGCTCCATCGCGATGAAGGACGCTTCGCTGCCGTCGGCCATGGTGCCCTTTTCGACAGCGTAAATGGTGCAGATGTTGGGATGATTGAGCGCCGAGGCGGCGCGGGCCTCAAGCAGAAAACGATCGAGCGCCGTTTGATCACGCGACAGCTGGGGCGGCAGAAACTTCAACGCGACCTTGCGCTTGAGCGTGAGGTCTTCCGCCTCATAAACCACGCCCATGCCGCCGCTGCCCAGCCGGCTGATGATGCGATAGTGCGAGATGGTCTGGTCGATCATGTTCTGGCGAGCTTACCTCGAGCGTCCCCGGCGGAAAGACAAACGTGCAGCGGAGGACTTCATCTTAGGTGGGATAAACCGCATCGTCAAACGCGAGCCGCTCGCTTCTTCCAGGTCACCTGGCAGCGCGCAGGGGGGCGTCCTGTTCTTTTTCCAGCTTCTCCACCACGTTTTTCGGGAGGCCGTGAAGGAGTTCGAGAAATGCGGCGTTGGTCCATCCGAAGCCGATGACGTTCATGTGGTATCCCATCTCCACGTGGGATTCCGAGGACCGAGTCACAACGTTATACTTCTCGCGGATGTTGCCGTCGCGGCGGAAATTCTCCGCCACCATCGAGTCGAACTCCACCGAGACCCGGTTGGCTTCGGCGTCGTATCCATAGCGCCGCAAGCCGTCGATGGCCAGCATTTCGATGTTGCCCCATCCGTACGGCAAATCCCACTGCCCTTCGGTGTCTTCGGTGCTCATGGCGATTCCGCCGGGATGGTCAAAGAGTCTCAAATTGGCCACTACGGCGCCGGCCTGTTCGGGTGTCGCCAGTCCGGCCCACAGTGGATAGAAGGTCGTCGCATAGGAGTACTGCGAGAGCCGGCGAGTTTCGAAGTTGTAATCGAAAAACTGGCCCTGCCTGGCGTCCCACAAATAACGAGTGATGCGCAGCTTTCGATCCTCGGCTCGCGACTTCCACTTGCCGGCATCGCTGGCGTGTCCCAACCAGTTGCTGATCTGCTCCAGATCTTTCTCCGTCTTATAGAGCAGGGTGTTCAGACAAATGGGGGCATAGTGGTGGGTAGCCGAACCAAACGGCCCAAAGCGGAAGCTGACGTCGAAGCCGGATTCGCGCATCGAGCGATCGCCCTTGTAGTAGTCCGTGCTGAGCTTGAATCGCCCTTCTTTTTCGCAGCCCGGAGGCGACATGGTGAGCGGAGTGTCGCAGATTTCGAGCGAGTACGCCGCACCCGCCGCGGGAGTCGCATTCCCGGCGTCCTGTTCGACGACGTAATCGTTGGCCTGAGCGGGATGGAAGAAGAAATACCGCGCAACCTTAGGGTAGAAACCGCTTTCGTCCTGAACCGCCTCGGGTGGCGGGCCTTCCCCGAAATCGTAGTAGCGGGACAGCCCGGTGTCGCCAGCCAGATGCGGCTCGTGCGTCCACATTTCGTAATCTTTGGAGAGGTCAGCGTAGGCGCGCTCGAGCCAGGCCGAATCGGAGTGGGCGCCTGCCTGCTTTTGCATAGCGCCGTAGACGTCGACGAACATGGAACTCAGAAACGGCGGCTGCGACCGCGTCAGGTAATAAGTCCGGTTTGCATTGAGCATGGCGCCGTAGTGTTCGATCTCGAAAAAGAAGTTGTCGACGATCCCCCGCGCCAGGTCCACACGACCGGCCAGCAGCAGACCGCGCACGATGAAATAGCTGTCCCACCCGTACATCTCATTGAAACGTCCGCCGGGCACGACATATTTATTAGGAAGATAAAGGAGGCCGGGAGGTTGAATCTTGCTGGTGTCGACCTCGCCGAGATGATGAATCTCGATCGGCAGCTGTTCGATGCGCACGTTGCAGTCCGACGCAAGTTTCTGAACCGCCGGAGGCTCGGCAAAGTCCTTCGGCAGATACAGCACCGACTCGGCTTTTATCTTGGGATCGACGATGCTCGCGCATTCCGTCATGGAACGGGTCAGAGTGTCCCAGCCGGCTGAAATGTAATTCAGAATTGGTTTGAGTCCCTGACCGACCGTGTCGGCAGGGCCGGCTGCGGCGTGATTGGCGGTGAGCCCCCCGCCGACGAACAGGAAAACGATAAGTCTTGCCAAGCGAGAAACGTAGATTCCGATAAGCCGGGAAGAACGGCACCGTGCCGGACTCAAACTCGCGTTGCGCATGGGCTCCAGAAAAAGCTTCGACATCATAAACGCGTCCAGCGGCAATAGACAATGAAATTGGAACGAGAGTCCACAGAATAGCCTCGACGCAAGTCCCACGTTCATCGTCTTTGTTTTGGTTTATGCTAGGTACCTTGTTCTTTGAGGGGGCCTCAGTGAAGCGATCTTGTGCAGTCCTCCGTCTACTCACCTTTTGTTCCATTTTTTCTTTTCTTCTTTCCGCGGCTACGGGCTGGAGCCAGATTCCGGAAAGCACTTACCGGGAACTGCACTGGCGAATGATCGGCCCGTTTCGAGGCGGACGCACGCGGGCCGCTTGTGGAGTTGCGAGCCAGCCCAACGTGTTTTACGTCGGCCAGGTGAATGGCGGGGTCTGGAAGTCCGACGACTATGGTCGCACCTGGAACCCGATTTTTGACCGTGAGCCGACGCAATCGATCGGAGCCATTGCGGTCGCTCCATCAGACCCTAACATTGTTTACGTCGCCAGCGGCGAAGGACTGCACCGGCCCGACCTTTCGGTGGGCAACGGCATTTATAAGTCCACGGACGCCGGCAAGACCTGGACGCACCTCGGCCTCAATGATGGAGAACAGATTCCCGGGCTGGCGGTTGATCCGCGCGATCCCAACCGTGTCTTCGCCGCTGTGCTCGGCCACCCCTATGGTCCCAGCGAAGAGCGCGGTCTTTATCGTTCGACCGACGGCGGCCAGACCTGGCAGCGTGTCATCTCGAAAGATGAGAACACTGGCGCCTCAGATGTTGAGATTGATCCGTCGAATCCCGATGTGGTCTATGCGTCGATGTGGGAGGTCCGAGAAGGACCCTGGGAAGACGGCAACGAGTTCAATGGCAGCGGCGGCGGATTGTTCAAGTCGACCGACGGCGGCGGCACCTGGACTCAGTTGACCAACGGATTACCCAAGGATCTGTCGCAAATCTACGTGGCCATTGCTCCCAGCGATTCCAAGCGCCTGTATGCGACCCTTTCGACTGCCTCCGGGGGTCTGGCTGTATACCGCTCCGATGATGCGGGAGAGAACTGGGCAAAAGTTACGGACGATCCGCGCCCATCCGGCCGCATTGGCGGCGGGGATCTGCCGATCCCCAAGGTGGATCCGAAAGATCCCGACCTCGTCTATGTCGCCAGCACAGTGACCATGCGATCGACCGACGGCGGAAAGACCTGGTCGGGATTTCGCGGCGCCCCCGGCGGCGACGACTATCAGAACCTCTGGATCAATCCCAACGACGGGAACGTTATTCTTCTGGTCAGCGATCAGGGAGCCATCGTAACCGTCAATCGAGGGGCAAGCTGGAGCTCCTGGTACAACCAGCCGACGGCTCAGCTCTACCACGTCATTACCAACAACACATTCCCCTATCGTGTCTGCGCCGGGCAGCAGGAGAGCGGATCGGTCTGCATCTCCAGCCGCGGCAATGATGGGGCGATCACTTTTCGCGATTGGCATCCGGTGGGCGTGATCGAATACGGCTACGTTGCCCCGGACCCGCTCGATCCCGACATTATTTACGGAGCCGGCAGGAGCGAGGTATCGAAGTTCCACTGGTCGACGGGCGAGTTGCAGGATGTGACGCCGATCCCGCTGCGCAATCCGAAGTACCGCACCGACCGCACCGAGCCAGCGATGTTCTCCCCGGTCGATCCGCACATTCTCTATTACGCCAGCAATGTGCTCTTCAAGACGACGGACGGCGGAAACTCATGGCAAACGATCAGTCCGGATTTGACGCGCAAAGATCCCGGTGTCCCAGAGAGCGTCGGCAAGATGGTTCCCAAGGGAGCCGAGAAGTTGCGGGGCGTCATCTATGCGCTCGGACCGTCATTCAGGACCGCGAACACACTTTGGGCCGGGACCGACGATGGCCTGGTCTGGATCACCCGCGACGGCGGCAAGAACTGGAGCGACATCACCCCCAAGCCGCTCACCGCGTGGAGCAAGGTCACGCAGATTTCGGCCTCGCACTTCGACGAAGAGACCGCCTACGCAACCGTCAGCCGCTTCCGTATCAATGACATGCATCCCTACATCTACCGGACCCATGACGGCGGCAAGACGTGGCAGCTCATCGTTGGTGGACTTCCGGAGTTCGGCCCGGCCGACACGGTTCGCGAAGATCCGGTTCGGAAAGGACTACTCTATGCCGGAACCGAAAATGCTGTGTACGTCTCGTTTGACGATGGCGACCACTGGCGGTCGCTGCAGCTGAACCTGCCGCACACTTCCATGCGCGATCTCTGGATTCACAACGACGACCTGATCGTGGGAACGCATGGCCGATCATTCTGGATCCTCGACGACATTGAGCCGTTGCGCGAAGCCAAAAACCTTGGTGGCTCGGTTCATCTTTTCGCTCCTGCTCCTGCGTATCGCATACAGCGCGACATCAACACCGATACGCCGCTTCCTCCCGACGAGCCGATGGCGAAGAATCCACCCGACGGCGCCATCCTCGACTATTACCTGCCGGCTTCGGCAAGCACCGTGACAATCGAAATCCTCGACGCGCAGGGCAAGCTGGTTCGCCGCTACTCGAATGCCGACAAGCCCGACGTTACTGAAGCAGAGTTGCAGAAGCAATTGATCCCGCTGTATTGGCTGCGCGCCCCCCGCCAGCTTTCGACCGCGCCGGGAATGCACCGCTGGGTCTGGGATCTGCATTACCCGCCGCCGGCTTCCACGCGGCATGAATATCCCATCGCCGCCGTCCCTCACGACACGCCGCGTTATCCGCTGGGACCAACCGTGGTACCCGGCAAATACATAGTGAAGCTCACGGTGGATGGCAAGACTGAGTCGGCTCCGCTGGTTATCAAGATGGATCCACGTATAAAGACGTCGGCTGCTGGCCTGCAGAAGAAGTTCGAAGTCGAGCATCGTTTGGCTTCGCTGATGAGCGATTCGTCGCTGGCAGTGCTCCAGGCGGGCTCGATCCGGGAGCAACTCGAAGACCTCGGCAAGCAACCGAACGCTCCGAAGGAAGCTCTGGAGAAGACTCAAAAGCAGCTGACCGCGATGCTCGGTGCCGCCGGCGGATTCTTTGCTCCGCCGTCCGCTGAACTCACTCTCAGTCGAGCCAATGGTGAGGTCAGTGGGCTCTATCAGCAGATTTGGGGATCGGATGCCGAACCCACAGTGCCGCAGATGACGGCTGTCAGTTCCGCTGAGACTGACTGCGGCGACGCCCTGAAGCGCTGGGATGAGTTCAAGAAGTCCGGTTTGCCGGCCTTCAACCGTTCGCTACGCGATTTGAAGATTCCTGAGATTCGTCTTGAGGCGGAGCCTCGTCAGGAAGAAACGCAGGTAGACGAAGAGTAAAACGGCAAAGAATCGTCGGCCCCTCGCCAAGAGGGGTTGCAAATTCCTGCGACTCCCGGAGACGGCTGCCGGTTTTCCGCTGCACAGAAGAAATTGCCGAAGTATGCACCCGAAGTGTCCTGCCCGAGGCTGATCCGGGTTATAATCCGGCAGCTTGGGGTTTTCGACCGACCTCGCCTGCGGCTCCCTCCTCCATCCGCTGGAATCGGTCAAGTCTCAACCAGGTTTCCGACGAACAACCACCGTGGGGGCAGGAATGATCAGGGCTCTTCGTTTGCTGGGAATTAGTCTGCTTACAACACTCTTGTGGTGCGGCCTCGCACCGGCTCAGGGGACCTTCACTGGCGGGGTCTGGACAACCATTAAGAACGCTCCGCCGGTGGACATTGGCCACATCATGCTGCTGACAGACGGGTCTGTCCTTGCCCTTGGCTCAACCTGCGGTTCGGCGGGTGGCTGGTATCGCCTGGTTCCAGATCGGAGCGGCAGCTACGCGAATGGAACATGGGTCAGCGCCGGCAAGATGCCACCAGGGTACAACCCTCTCTATTTCTCATCGCAAGTCCTTCCCAGCGGCTCAGTGGTCGTGATGGGAGGCGAGTACAACGTGTGCAACTCCGAATGGACGACACGAGGTGCTCTGTACAGTCCGTGGACGAACAAATGGGCGTCCCTGACGGCGCCCCACGGATGGACTTCGATCGGCGACGCCCAAAGCATCGTTCTGCCGAACGGGAAGATGATGTTGGCGAACTGCTGTACGACCGACGAAGCCATCTTGACGTTGAACGCCGGAGTGCCAGGTTGGGCTGCTACTGGCGCCGACAAATTCGATTCGAACGACGAGGAAGGCTGGACGATGCTGCCGGGCGGCAAGGTTCTGACTATCGACGTCTACACCAGTGGCGGCTGCTGCCAAGAGGGATATCAGATCTACGATCCGTCCACCGGCGCCTGGACCACGCCCGACAACACGACCGTCGTCAATCTGGTCGATCCGCGTTCTCTGGAGATCGGACCTGCAGCGCTGCTTCCCAACGGCACGGTTTTCGCTGCCGGCGCAACGACCAACAACGCCATCTATACCATCTCGACGGGTACCTGGGCTCCCGGTCCCAAGTTCGGCGACGGACTGGACATCGCCGACGGGCCAGTAGCCGTGCTGCCCGATGGCAACCTTCTGCTCAATACCAGCCCGGGCGTCTACCAGGTCGGAGACAGGTTCTTTGAGTGGGATGGCAGCCATCTGCACGTCGTCCACGGTCCGCGCAACGCCTCGGTCGACAGCTCTTATTACGGCCACATGGTTGTGCTGCCGACGGGACAGGTCCTGTTTACCGACTTCTCGCAAACGGTCGAGCTATACACTTCCGCGGGCGCACCCTGTGCCGGCTGTGCGCCGACGATCACTTCAGTCGCGGCTACTCTGACTCACGGCAGCACGAATAATCTGATCCAGGGAATGCAATTCAACGGAGTGACCCAGGGCGCCTACTACGGCGACGACGATCAAAGCTTCACGAATTTCCCGCTGGTGCGCATCACCGACTCGACCGGACGCATTGTCTATTGCCGAACGCACGCTTGGGCGGGCGGCGTCGCCACGGGAACGAAACTGGTCTCAACGCAGTTCGACATTCCTCCCGGAATCGCCCTCGGCACAGCCAGTCTGGAGGTCGTGGCGAACGGCATCGCATCTGCGCCAGTTGCGGTCACCATCGACTGAAGGGAACAGAGTGGAGAGGTTTTGGGCGCTGTATTCTGCGGCGCTTTTTTGGGGGAGCAGTCTCTATAAGGATCGAACCGCTTGCTCCAGCGATCGGGCGATGTCCTCGGGCGCGGTTCCGGCGGCGAATTCCAGGGGTCGGCCCATCTTAACGCCGATCAGCCACGGCCGGGCAAAATGGCGGCCGGCATGCTTCACCTCGAACAAGCCATCGATGCGCATGGGAACAACCGGGACTCCCAGATTCTCGGCGAGAAGCCCGATGCCGGAACGGAAACCCAGCATTTTCCCATCTGTAGTGTGTCGACCTTCGGGAAACACAAGCACGCTGTAACCCCGGTCGACGGCCTCTCCTGCATAGGCAAAACTGCGGCGGAATCCCGCCTCCCGCGGCAGAGGAAACAGGTTCAGCAGAGAGACTCCGAGCAGCCACTGCAACCGGTCATAGATGCGCAGGAAGAAACTGCGGCCCTCCGGCGGAGTGCGCAGCACCTCGAGCGCCTCTCCGCCGGTAGCAATGGCGAGACGATGGCGAAAGCGCGCCGGCAGCGCGGTCAAGATGAATCCCGGATCGACGTCGCCGATGTGATTCGAGATCACCAGCACCGGCCCACGCACCCCGCGCAGGTTCTCTCGGCCCTCGATGCGCGGCCAGCCGAGCAGCAGGATCGCGGGGCGCATCAAGAGATAGTGCGTAAGCAACCGCAGCCCGTTCACCGGCCAGCTCAGCGTCCAGGCTGGATAGTGGTAGATTCGGCGTGACGCGGTGGCTTCCCCCCGCAACACACGTTCCAGATCGCCGACAGTCCGGGCAGCGCTGAAGCGCGCTTCGCTCAGGTCAATCTGATAGCGATCCTCGAGCGCGCCCATCAGGTCGACACGGTCGAGTGAGCTCAGGCCTAGGTCGGAGTCGAGGTTGGTCTCGTCACGTAACTCATCCACGGACCGGCCCGAGACTTGGGCGATCAATGCGGATAACCAGCTTGCGCGATTGGCCGCCGAATGCATTGAATTCTGGCCTATCTCAGCCTGGGCCGCTTCGCGAATCAGATTCCGGCGGGGTTTCTGCGTGCCGGTACGGGGAAAATCTTCATCGGGCCACGCCATCCACTTCGCGATGCGCTGATACTCCGCCAAGGATTGATTGGCGCGTTGCACCACCGGCTCCGGATCGGCCTGATCACGCAGCAGCAGCACTGCGCACGGCTCGGCGTTGCCACCCTTTTCGATACCCACAACAATGCAGTCCTTCACCTCCGGCTGCTGACGCAGGGCGGCTTCGAGATCGTCCGGATAGATGTTCATCCCGGCTGGAGTGACAATAACTTCCTTCTTGCGTCCCTTGAAGTACAGATTCCCGGCGGCGTCGAGCGCTCCGAGGTCCCCAGTGCGATACCAGCCGGACTCGTCGGACACTCGATGCTCGCCCGTCCCATCCCAATATCCAGAAGCCACCCCGCCACCGCGCACGAGAATCTCGCCATCTTCGGCGAGCTTCAATTCGCGCCCCGGCAGCACCTTTCCGATCGAGCCCTTGCCCAGCCGGAACGGGTGATTCACGCTGATGAGAGACGTCGTCTCCGTCAAACCGTAGCCCTGAATGACCGCGTAGCCGAGGCGTCCCCAGAACTCTTCGGTATCGTGGTCGAGCGCGGCGCCACCGGAGATGAATGCCCAGAACTTCCATCCAAACCGACGCCGGATGGCACGAAACGTCCACCAACGGCGCAGGAAATGCTGTCCCTCAGCCGCTTTGAAGCGCTTGCGGAATTTTTCGGATTGGCCCTGATCCTCCAAATCGCGCTCGACCTTCTGCTTAAGCGACTGCAGCATGCGAGGAACGCTGACCATCACCGATACGCGCTCGCGGCGAACCGTGTGGGCGATCTCCGACGGCTTCAGTTCGTCTTGAAAAATCACGGTTCCACCCAGGAGTGGCGGCAGGTACATGCCGAGAAACTGGCCGAAGACGTGGCTGAGCGGCAGCAGATTCAGGAAACGCAGCGGGTGAACCAAGCGTTCATATTTCAGATACGGCCGCATCTCGCGCTCAAGCGGCTCGATATTGGCGAGCACATTGCCATGGGTGATGACCACGCCTTTTGGCTCCGCGGTCGTGCCCGAGGTGAAGACCATCTGCAAAACGTCGTTGCGGCCTAGAACGACATCCGAAGGGTTGGAGGACAGGTCGCCGGTTCGGCCCAGTTCTACCAGGTTGACCACTGGGAGGCTTACGCCCGCACACTCCTTGGCGTGGCGCTCAGAGGCGACCAAAAGCTTGGCACCGACCTGGTGGAACACGTGGTATGTAAAGTCGACGGATCCTGCATCATCCATGGGAACGACGACCACGCCGCGCAGCACACACGCGAAGAATGCTGCCACCCATTCGGCGCTGTTTTCACCCCATAGCATGACGCGGTCGCCTTTGACGATTCCGCCGGAGTGCAGCGTGCGGGCAAAGCCGAGGGCCATCCGGCTGACTTCGGCATAAGTAAATGATTCCGTGCGGTATCCGCGGCGCTGGCGATAGGAGCAATCACGCGCATGCACTCGGAAATTGGCCAAGAAGAATTCTGCTAGCGATTCAGCCATGGCACCGGCCGAGACTCGTCGTCAAGGAACAGGTCTCTGTTCCAAGTCTAGTAGATGTGCAGGGTGGGAACGCCGGGTTGATACAGTTTTCAAACCGTCCTCCCCCGGCCCGGTGACACCGGTCCCAATTCCGCGGGAGTTACACAAGGAACTTGTCGCATTTCGAATGATTGTGCGACATAGTCATATGCGCATCCACACCCGCGGGCCTCTGATCGTGTGTCTCCTCTTGCTTTCGGCTCATCTGAACGCGCAAGACCGATCTGATGCAGCCACGGTTCGGGCTTTAGAGTTGAGATGGACCGAATCCTACAAGCAGCGGAGCATCGATATTCTATCCTCCCTGCTGGCCGACGACTTCGTGATTACGATCGAAGACGGCAGCGTCTACAGCAAGACGGGATATATCACCCACAGCGCCGACGCATCGGTGCATGTCGAGGTCGCCGAGCTTTCGGATCTCAAGGTTCGCGTGCATGGTGATACCGCGATCGTCACGGGCGCGTACCACGAAGTCGGCGAATCCAAAGGCAAGCGCTATGAGTATCGGGACCGGCTCACAGACGTGTGGATGAAGGCAGGAGGCCGGTGGCAAGTCGTGGCGTCCCATTACAGCGTGCCTTACCGGTGACGTTGGGTGTCATTCCGAGTTCCCTTGGTAACCCTTTCGTACACTCCCTTTTGGTAACCCTTAGTAACCATGCGATCTATGATGTCCAGACGTACAATTGGCCTTGTCCGGTCGGCCATCTGCCGATATGTGAGGTGAGCCCCGAGACCTCCGCCCGGGAGCCGTGTCCCGAGCGCTGCGCGGTTCTGTAGCAGGAAATGCTCTGTTCAAACCAGGGGCTGGAGTTCGCACTCTATGGCGTTGTTCGGCTTCAACAAACAGAAAGTGCTGGCCAATGCGGAGAAGTACGTCCAGCAGGGCAAGCTGCAGAATGCCATCTCCGAGTACGAAAAGATTCTCAAGAATGACTCCAAAGACCTCACGGTGACCAACACCGTCGGCGATCTTTATTCGCGCATTGGGGAAAGCGACAAGGCAACCGAGTGCTTCAAGACGGTAGGCGACGCTTATGCCAGCCAGGGATTCACGGTCAAAGCGATCGCCATGTACAAGAAGATCAGCAAGCTGAAGCCGTCGCTCGAAAGCTTGCTGAAACTGGCCGAACTCTACACCCAGCAGGGCTTATTCAATGACGCCCGCGCTCAGTACCTGCAGGTCGCGGAAGAGTTCCTGAAGACCGGGGAACTCGAAAACGCCGTCCGCATCTTCCAGAAAATTCTGGAAATGGACCCGGAAAACGTCAACATGCGGGTCCGGTTGGCGGAAGTCTATATCCGGCTGGGAAAAAAGAACGAGGCCTGGCAAATCTTCTCCGCCGCGGCCGAGAGCCAGCGTTCCAAGGGTTCTCTGGCGGGGGCCGACGAGATTCTGCAGCGGATGTTGACCCTTGATCCGGGAAATGCCTATGCCCTTTTGCTGCAGGGCAAGACGCAACTTGAGTCGGGCGACGCCGCGGGAGCGGTTGCGACCCTGCAAAAGGTTCCTGACATTGATTCGAACCCCGAGGGTCTGCGCGATCTGCTCAAAGCCTACCTGCAGACCGGGCAACTCTCAGAAGCGGGAGCTGCCGCCAACAAGCTGCTCACTGTCCACAACGATCTCTCGGCGATTTCCAGTTTCGCCGATGCCCTGATGCAGGCCGGGCAATACGAAAACGCCTTGCAGGTCTACGATCAGCACGCCGAGCGCCTGCTGGCCGAAAACTCCGACAAGGTTCTCGATCACCTGCACAGCATCATCGGCCATGTCCGCGAAAATCCGGACTCGCTGCAGAAGCTCCTCGATCTGTTCAACAAAGCCGGCGAGACCACGCATGTCGGCGAAGTGACCGAACTGCTGGCCCATGCCAGCGTGCAGTCCGGCGACCTGCCCCGCGCCCGGGACCTGTATCACAAGCTGGCCCAGCTGGAGCCGCAGAATCCCCTGCACATGCAGAACTACCAGCAGGTGGTGGGGCAGCTGAGCGGTACGACCGGGACCAAGCTCATCACGCCGGAAGAGGCGGTGGTCCTCATCGACGATCTGGAGGCGACGGCTCCATCGATCCATCAGCATTATTCCGATGAGGTGTCGCTCTCGGTCCGCTCGGCGCTGACCGACGCCGAGCTGTTCATTTCCTACAACATGCCGGCGAAAGCGCTTGGACCGCTGGTCAATGCTCTGCCTCTCGCGCCGAACGACCTCCGGCTGAACCAGCGGCTGGCGGCCTTGCACACGCGGGCCGGCCGCTTCGCCGAAGCTGCCGTCTGCTGCCGCACATTGCAGAACCTTTATTCGGATGCGGGATATCCCGACGAAGCCACCCGTTATGGGGAATTGGCAGAGCGTTACGAAGAGCGTTCTTCATCGCATGCCCATCTGCCTTCGACCGAGGAAGAGCACATTTATCTGGACGCTCCGGCGACTCCGCCTGAAGAAGCCACCGAGCCCGAATTCTCTGTCGGCGAAACGGCCGCTGAGCCGCCAGCGGCTGAAGCCGAGGAAATCAGCATCGAGAGCGAGGCCGCTCCCGCCGCGCAAGCCGCGCCTTGGCCCACCGCTCCACCTGAGGGCGATGAAATCACCGTTGAACCGGCAGAAGAAGCCGAGTTCGGCGTCGTCAGCGAGGCGGCGCATGAGGCTCCCGCACAGGCCGCAACCTCCAGCGAAATCGATCTCTCCTCCGAGTGGGATGATTCGGTCACGGTCGAGGCCGAAGCTTCCCAGGCGCCCGAGACTGAGATTACCGCGGTTGGCGAGCACGACGTCGCCGATTCGAAGGCGGACGAGACCGTTGAGGAGATCCGCTTCTATCTCTCCCACGGAATGCCCGAGCAGGCCATGGCGGCACTGGCCAAGCTCCAGACGCTCACCAACGATCGAGACAAGATAGCCCAGCTTCGCGCCGAAGTCGAAGCGGCCACGCAGCAGGCAACCGCAGAAGCCGAAGAGGTGCAGGTCGAAGCCGAGCCGGCAGAGGAAGAGATTGCCGCGGAAGACATCCCGGCGGCAGAAATTCCAGCGGAAGAGGCTTCCGTGGAAGAGTCCTCGGCTCACGAAGAGCCAGCCGTGATCGAGGCCGCACCTGCCATCGAGGAGGCTCCGGCTCCTCCGCAGACTGCTGCCAAAACGCATGTCGCACCGGAACCCGAGCCACCCGTGGCCCCAGGCGTTTTGAAGGAATTCGTCTCTGACCTGGAGTCTTCGCTCGGCGATCACTTCCTGCCTGGCACGACGGCCAAGCCGGCTTCGGTGCCGCGGCCCATTCCGCCGGCGCATGCACCGGCGGCTCGCACCCAGGCGGCAGCGGCGGCTCAAAGCGCCCCCGTCTTGGGGGAATTCGTCGCCGATATCGAGGCTTCCCTGGGAGAGGATTTCCTGAAGGCTGCGCCTGTGGCTGAACCACCTCAGGCTGTTCCGGCAGCAAAGACTCAGCCAGCGCCGCCTCCGGCCGCCAAACATGTGGCACCCACGCCGGTTCCCGTCGCGCCGAAGCCGAGTCCGCTGGCTGCGAGCGCGGCGGCATCTGCCGCGGCAGCTCCTCATGCTGCTCCTTCGATCCCCGCCCCGGCTGCAGCCTGGCCAACACCTGCAGTCGAAGCGCCCAAGCCGGCGGCTCCGGCCGTTCCGCTGGCTCCCGCTCCCGCTGCCAAGGCCTCTCCGTTTGGAGAAGAGGCTGGCGTCGATCTAGCCGAGATGTTTGGCGAGCTCAAGAACGAGCTGGAAGCCGACGTCGCCACTGCAGACGAGGATCCGGAAACCCATTACAACCTCGGCATCGCCTTCCGCGAAATGGGCTTGCTCGACGAGGCGATCGGCGAGTTGCAGAAAGCCTGCCAGGCCTTCGATCGCGGACATCCTTTCCCACAGATTATGCAAACCTACACCTGGCTAGCCCAGTGCTTCCTGGAAAAGGGAGTGCCCGAAGCTTCGGTTCGCTGGTATGCCAAGGCTCTACAAGTTCCCACCATCGATGGGGAAACCCGCGTGGCTCTCAACTATGAGTTGGCCTCCGCCTACGAGACGGCTGGCGACAAGCCTTCCGCCCTCAAGCACTTCATGGACGTCTACGGCTCGAACATCGACTACCGCGACGTGGCCGAGCGCATTCGGGCCCTAAAGTCGTAAAATACCCGGATGGGTTTCGTCCTTACTCTCTCGGGGCTATCCGCGCTTCGCTCGAACTCCTGGTATCGGAAAAGAGATAGCCGATGACCAATCCCAACCCCCTCCCGGGTGAGCCGCCAGCTTCCCCCACACCGCAGGCAGAGACGCCGACTGCAGTGCTGGACCCCCCGCAACAGCCTCTGGTTGCGCCCGAGCTCGACCGTGTGCAGCTTTGGATGCACCGGACCTCGGTTTTCCTTTTCGTATTGGTCAGTGCCGTCGCCGGAGTGCTGCTGATCATCCTCCCCTGGACTCCGGAGTGGACCGACAACTATCTTCTGCTCTCGTATCCAGGCCTGCGCGTGGTGGTGACGAATGGATTCTTCCGCGGGATTTGCAGCGGTCTGGGACTGCTCGACATCTGGATCGGTTTCTGGGAGGCACTGCATTACCACGAGCCTTAGCCGGACGTGCCCCGGTTCGCATTCCCGACGTGGCTGCGGCTCCGTTATCCTGAGAACCTGCTCGATTCTAGGCAAATGTGAGTTCTGATCGATGACTGAAAAGCTGAAAGCCGCGCCTGTCGCTTACGAAAACGAACCATTCCTCACCAGTCCGGATGGACGCATCCTACGCATGCTGGCGGAATATCAGGAACCGCTCGCCCGCTTCCGCCGCGAGCAGATTCAGGACACGGTCGTCTTTTTTGGTTCGGCACGCTTCCAGGGACAGAAGGATGCGGTCAAGAACCTCAGCGAGATTGAGAATAACCACACAGGAGTCTCAGCTTCGGCATTGCAGGCCGATCTGAAGCGGGCGCAGGCAGGCATCGACACCGCGCGCTATTACGAAGATGCGCGCAAGCTGGCTTACATGCTGACGAAGTGGTCGATTCAAATCCCGGCGCGGCGGCGGCGCTTCGTGGTCACGACCGGCGGAGGCCCCGGCATCATGGAAGCCGCCAACCTGGGTGCGCATGAGGCCGGCGGCAAGACTATCGGGCTGAACATTCAGCTGCCGTTCGAGCAGTATCCGAATCAGTACATCACGCCGTCGCTGAACTTCCAGTTTCATTACTTCTTCATGCGGAAATTCTGGTTCGCCTATCTCGCCAAGGGATTGGTGATCTTCCCCGGCGGCTTCGGCACCATGGATGAACTCTTCGAAATCCTCACGCTGGCGCAGACCGACAAGCTGGCAAAAAAGATTTTGGTCATCATCTACGGCAGCGAGTACTGGAACAAGGTCATCAACTTTCAGGCGTTCGTGGACGCAGGCACGGTTTCGCCAGAGGATCTGGACCTGATCAAGGTGGTCGACACGCCCGAAGCGGCGTTCGAATTTCTGAAAGAGGGCCTGACGAAATACCACTTGGGCGGGGCGCCGAAGAAAGTCGGCGAGGTACTGCCGGAGATCGCGAAGACACGGCCGTAGACCTTTCTTTGCCTCCTGGTCTTAATGTCAGTTTCGCCCTGCAGCTGTGGCAAACTAAGGCCATGTCTGACTGCGTCAAGTGTGCCGCCTACGTTGCGCGACGCACCTTTCCCATGCCCGAGGACTACCTCGCCTTCGTCGACACCCTGATCGAGTCGGTGAAGCGCGGAGACCTTCAGATGATCAAGGCAGACTGTCCTCTGGAGAATGTGCTCAAGACTCCGACGCCGGAGGACAGCCTGGTCCACGAATTTCGGTGCACTGGTTGCGGCACACGATTCCAGCTCTACGCGAATACCTATAACGGCAGGAACTGGTGGCGCCGCCAACAGTGGCCCGAGATGCAGTACTGATCCCATGACGCCAAATTGTCTGCTTTACTACATCACCGATCGCAAAGCGTTCGCCGAGGATGAGGCGACGCGGCGCCGGCATTTGCTGGAGAAGATTGCGGAAGCGGCGCGCGCAGGAGTGGACTACATCCAGCTGCGGGAAAGGGATCTGTCGGCGCGGGAGTTGGAATCGCTGGGACGCGAAGCGGTACGGGTCGTCCGTGTAGCACAGCCGGGAATGAGTGAGCAGTCGCGAACCTCTTTGCTGATCAATTCGCGCACGGACGTTGCCTTGGCCGTGGGCGCGCAGGGAGTGCATCTGCGGTCGGAGGACATCTCGCCGCGCGAGGCAAGAACCATCTGGGAGAGATGCGGAACCAGCGGCCCTGCACGCGAAGTCTCGCCACAAGTTCTCACGATTGGAGTTTCCTGCCACACTTCGGCGGAGGTCACAAAAGCAGCCGTGGATAACGCGAGCTTCGCGGCATTTGCTCCCGTGTTCGAAAAAAAAGATGCTCCTGGCATGCCGCCGGTTGGACTCGAGTTGCTCGAACAGGCGTGCCGCGAAAGGATTCCGGTGATCGCGCTCGGAGGAGTCACCCTCGGGAATGCGAGAGCGTGCCTGAAGGCTGGAGCGGCGGGAGTAGCCGCGATCCGGCTGTTTCAGGAGAATGAAATCAGAACGATCGTGAAACAGCTGCGCGGCTAGCCTGTCCACTTCGCGCCAGATTCCAGAACTCCCATAACTTTGGCGAGGCGGCGCTTCTTCGTCTCTTCCTGCTTGGCGCCCGAGATCGCATTCGCTATTTCTTTCTTCACAGTGAAGGCCAGCAACTGCCACCGCTCCTTGGCCTTTTTGTTTCTCGCCAATTCCTTTTTGAGTTCGGACGGAGCTTCGACCGTCCGCTCTTCTGCATCGCGCTCCATTACGATTTCGACTTCATCGCCGACGCGCACGCCGGCTCCCTCACGCATGGTCTGGTTAACGGCCATGCAGTAGCCGCCGCCCATGGGCATGAGCGACGAGCGAAACGGATAGCCGTTGATCGTCCCGCGCACCGGCACGCGCGCCCGCGTGCCGAACGTTGCGGGCACGTCGAACGGAGCATAGAATCCGGTCGCAGAGCTGCCTTCCTGACCCACAAGTTTCACAGCGAATCGCAGTTTTTTGTCAGCCATTTTCAACCCTCCAAGCGGTCCAGGGAATGGGCAGGGGTTGGTACACTCTAATGCGGAACAGCCTGGGCGGCAACCGGCAATGACAACGGCACCCTCCAATTTGCGCGATTCATTGAATGCTGCTCTTGAGCCGGCGATGGTGCGCATTCCCGAAGGCGGGTTCCTCATGGGATCGGACGCCGGGCAGGATTGCGAGCGTCCCGTGCATCGCGTGTGGGTCGACGCGTTCTTGCTGGGAGTGACGCAACTGACGAATGCCGAGTATGGGCGTTTTCTGCGCGCAACCGCGTCTCAGCCACCGCCGTTCTGGAGCGATGCGCATTTCAATCATCCCCGGCAAGCGGTGGCGGGAGTTTCGTGGCACCACGCGTCGCGCTATTGCGAATGGCTGCGCGCGCAGACGGGGCGTGGCTATCGTTTGCCGACCGAAGCCGAGTGGGAGCGGGCGGCGCGCGGCGGAATGGAACAGAAAACGTTTCCCTGGGGCGACGAGCCACCCCAATCTCTGCCCGACTACGCCACGCGCTGGCAGCATGGGCCGGAGCCGGTCGGGCGCTACCCGGCGAATGGGTTCGGACTTTACGACATTGGCGACAACGTCCACGAATGGTGCAGCGATTGGTACGACCCGAATTATTATGCGGCGTCGCCGGAGCGGAATCCGCAAGGACCCGATCAGAGTACGATGAAACCGGCGCGCAAGTCGTCGCGCGGAGGATCGTGGCGGCATCACATTAAGGTTTCGCGCTGCTCTGCGCGGTCGAGCATTCCACCGGAATTTCAATACGCCGACTACGGGTTTCGCGTGGCGTGCAGTGTGTAGCGGCGCGAAGGGACTTCCATGTTTCGTAGCGATCTGCTGAAGTCAAAGCGCATTCTGATCACTGGCGGCGGCACCGGCCTAGGCAGGGGCATGGCCGCGCGCTTCCTCGAACTGGGCGCGACCGTGCACATCTGTGGCCGGCGCGAGGAGGTGGTCGAGCAAACTGCCGTAGAGCTTTCGGCCAAAGGCCCGCTTCACGCGATCCCCTGCGACGTGCGCAGTGTCGATGCGGTCGAGGCGATGATCGATTCGATCTGGAGCGAAGGCCCGATCGATGTGCTTGTCAACAATGCAGCAGGAAATTTCATCGCCCGTACGGAAGAGCTATCGCCGCGTGCGTGGGAAGCGGTCATCGGCATCGTACTCATGGGGACGCTCAACTGCACCATGGCCTGCGGACGCCGCTGGCTGAAGTCGGAGCATCATGGAACAGTGCTCAGCATCTCCGCCACATACGCGCCCGTAGGATCAGCGTATGTCGTCCCCTCGGCGGTCTCCAAGGCCGGAGTAGAGGCGCTGACCCGAAGTCTCGCGGTTGAGTGGGGCAATCGCGGCATTCGCATGAACGCAATCGCGCCCGGGCCGATTCCGACGCAGGGCGCGTTTTCCAGGGTGCTGCCACGGCCGGATCTGGAAAAGGTCGCAATCGAACGCAATCCCCTGGGGCGCTTCGGCACCGTTGAAGAACTGGCGAATCTGGCGGCGTTTCTAGTAAGCGACGGCTCAGGCTACATCAATGGCGAAGTCGTTCGCATGGACGGCGGAGAATTCTTGCAAGGTGCGGGCGAGTTCAGCAATCTGGGCAGGATTCTTCGCGATGAAGATTGGGAAGCCATCAAGCCGAAAAAAGCGCGGTGAGCGGGCCTCTCAGTCAGGCTCTCTAGGCAGTAGTTTCCTTTCGGAATCGGCGCTCATCCCTTGTTTTCTTTCCGTGGCACGAAGATCCACTTCAGCATCATGTTCACCAGGCTCAGGATGATCGCGCCAATGAACGCGGCAAAAAAACCGCGGACGTGAAATCCAGGCGAGAGCAGCGCCGAGGCCAATTCGAGCATCAGCGCGTTAATCACGAACCAGAACAGGCCCAGCGTGACGAGAGTTAGGGGAAAGGTAACGATCTTGAGCACGAGGCCGATGGTGGCGTTGATGAATCCGATGACCAGGGCCGCAACCAACGCCGCGACTACGCCGCGTACGGTGATGCCAATGCCGAGCTGCGCCACGATCCAGACGGCGAGCGCGCTCAACACCCAGTTCAGCAGCAAGCGCATCGAGATCCTCCTGCGCCCCTTTTGTTAGAGACAATATAGGCCCAACGTCGGCAGATTGCCATTTCGACCGTCATCTCTGCTTGCACCTCGCTAAAATGCGGCAAACCCACTGGCCATGAGGAAGTTGTCACCGAATTGCCCCGGGGTCACAAACAATGGGGTCGTTGCGAAAAATTCATGCCGGATTCGCCGGTCGGCGCGCCGGATCGGGTACACTACGCCATCGTGTCCCAGGAGGAAAACACATGTCAGACGCCGCACTCAGCGGATCAGAATTCAAAAAGCAGTTGCGCGCCGGAATACCCAAGATGGGGCTGTTTCTAAACGCCCACACGCCCACCATCGCCGAACAGCTTGCTTACAGCGGCTATGACTGGCTGCTGGTCGACACGCAACATGGCCCCATGGATCATGAAAAGCTTTCGGCGATGTTGAGCGGCATTGCAAACGGCGGCGCGAAATCGCTGGTGCGAGTGGGCGGATACGACGACCGGCCGGGCATTCAGCAAGCGCTCGATCTGGGCGCCGACGGCGTGCTCGTCCCTTACATCAATACCGCCGAGGAGGCGCGGCAGGCGGTGAGCTGCATGAAGTATCCGACGGTCGGCACCCGGTCGGTATATTTTCCGCAGCGCAGCATGAACAGAGCGGGGTTGCTTGGCTACGCCGGCGCCTGGAATAACGAAGGCATCGTGGCGCTGCAGGTCGAGACCGCGTCGTGCATCGAGAATATCGCGGAGATCGCAGCCGTGCCCGGCGTCGACATTCTCTTTCTTGGGCAGAATGATCTTTGCATGTCGATGGGCCTTTACAACAAGTACGAGTTTCCGCACATGTACACGTCGCCCGAACTTGACGCGGCGACGAAGAAACTGATCCAGCATGCGCGCCAGAACAATGTCATCCTCGGGCTGTTTCTGTTCGGCACGTCACGAGTCGGCGAATTCCTCGAAAAAGGATTCACCTTCATCAGCATCGGCAACGACTTGCATCATGTACTGACGCAGGCGGGAGCCTACGTCGGTGACATGGAGAAGATTGCCGCCGACAAAGGAAAAGCCTGGAAACGCCGCCCAACAGCGCTCTTCTAGGAGAGACGCGCTGGAAAGGAAGCCCCACTTCCGCGCCAGTATTGGCGTAAGTGGGGACGTTGTCTTTCCCCTGTGTCCTTAGTGTTGAATTGCTCCTTCCGGTAAGATTAGATTTCGGCATGCAGCTCCTCACCGAAATCGAGGCCCGTGTCTTAGGCTCGCTGATCGAGAAGGACATCACCACGCCCGATTACTATCCCCTTTCGCTGAATGCGCTGGTGAATGCCTGCAATCAGAAAAACAATCGTGATCCCGTGATGGCGCTCGACGAGCCCACGGTTCGGGATGCTCTCAGCGCGTTGCAGGAAAAGCGCCTCGCCGGTCCCGCCGGCGGAGCGGACAGCCGCGTCACAAAGTTTGAACATCGACTGCAAGAAGTGTTCAATTTCGATCGGCGCGAGATTGCCATCGTGTGCGTGCTTCTGCTGCGAGGCCCACAGACTCCAGGGGAAATTCGCAGCCGCACCGACCGCATGTATCATTTCGAAACTCTCGACGACGTGATCTCCACTCTCGATCGACTTGCCCAGCGCGAGCCTTCTCTGGCCCGGATGCTGCCCCGCCAGCCCGGCACCAAGGAGTCTCGCTACATGCACCTGTTCTCGGGTGAACCGGCCGAAAGCAGCGCAGCGCACATGCCCGTGTTGCCCGCCTCAACTGCCACCTCCAATGGCGACCGTCTTGCGGCGCTGGAAGAAGAAGTCGCCCGCCTGCGCTCCGAACTTTTGGATGTTCAGTCGCAGCTTGCGGCCTTCCGCAAGCGATTCGAATAGCCCAAACCGGGCCCGTATGGATTCCTGTGCACAGGGAACATTTTCCCGCCGAGGCTCGTACAATCATCTAGACAGAGGGAGGTCTCAGCCATGTTTACTTTTCTCTTATGGTGCATTCTTTTTGTTCTGTGCTGGCCCTTGGCGATTTTGGCCCTCGTGGCTTATCCGTTTATTTGGCTGCTCCTGCTGCCGTTCCGCATCGTGGGAGTCGCTGTGCACGGAATCCTCGAGGTGATTTTCCTGGCAATCACCTTGCCCTTCCGCCTGTTGGCTGCCCCTTTCCGAATCTAGCCCGATCACCGGGTTTCCTCCCGCGTGGGCGAGCCTTTTCCCATCCTGCCGTTTTGGTGTAGGCTCGCTGGAGACGTCGCCGTCGCAGGAGGAAGCATGCGTCGCCGCGAATTCCTCATTCGCTCCGTGAGTGCCGCCGGAGCGGCTTGGTTCTTCCCGAAATCGATCCTGACTGCGCTTGCCGAGCAAACGCTCGCGAAGCGATTTTCTGCATCTGACACCGTGACGCTCGGCAGCACTGGCATCAAGACCAGCCGGCTGGCAATGGGCACCGGAACGGTTGGCTCCGGACATCACTCGCACCAGACCGTGCTCGGCGTCAAAGGGCTCTCCGAGTTGTTGCTCAATGGATACGATCGCGGCCTGCGGTTTTTCGACGCGGCCGACTCGTACGGAAGCCACCCGCACGTGGCCGAGGCCTTGAAGCACGTGCCGCGCGGCAAAGTCACGGTGCTCACGAAATCGTGGGCGCGTGATGCGGACGGTATGCGCGCCGATCTCGACCGCTTTCGCCGCGAACTTGGCACTGACTATCTCGATATCTGCCTTCTGCACTGCGTCACCGAAGCCGACTGGACCGACCGCTATCGCGGCCCCATGGACGTCCTCTCCGAAGCCAAACAGAAAGGGATCATCCGCGCGCACGGCTGCTCCTGCCATTCGATCGAAGCGCTGCGTGCGGCCGCGAGATCGCCGTGGGTCGAAATCGATCTGGCGCGGATCAATCCCGTGGGCGCCTACATGGACGCGGATCCCGCGACGATCGTTGGCGTTTTGAAGGAAATGAAAGCGGCCGGAAAGGCCGTGGTCGGGATGAAGATTCTCGGCCAGGGGACGCTGCGCACTCAGCAGGATGAAGCGATCCGCTACGCGCTCTCGCTGGGAGTGCTCGACGCGTTCACGATTGGGGCCGAGAGCAAGATCGAGCAGGAAGATCTGATTCGGAGGATCGCGGCAGCATAAGCCAGCCTCGGATGGTAGCGAGTTAGCTCTCCATCACCTTCAGCCCGAGGCTCACAATCAGCCGCGCTTCGGTCGTTCGCTGCACGTCTTCCGGCGTCAGCCCCGGGGCAATTTCCTCTAGCGCCAGACCGTCGTTCGTTACGCGCATGTAGGCCATCTCGGTGACTATGGTGTCAACGACGCGCACCCCGGTGAGCGGCAGTGTGCATTTTTTCAGAATTTTCGGAGCTCCCTCGCGCGTGGTGTGTTCCATGGCAACAACGACGCGGCGCGCGCCAGCAACCAGATCCATCGCGCCGCCCATACCCTTCACCATTTTGCCGGGAATCATCCAGTTGGCGAGGCTGCCAGTTTCATCAACCTCCATGGCGCCGAGCACGCTTAGATCGATGTGGCCGCCGCGAATCATGGCGAACGATTCAGCGCTCGAAAAATACGTCGTCCCGGGCATCTCGCTGACGGTTTCTTTACCGGCGTTGATCAAATCCGGGTCCTCGGTCCCCTCAACGGGATAGGGCCCTATCCCCAGCATTCCGTTTTCAGATTGCAACGTGACGGTCATGCCCGCCGGAACGTAATTCGCAATCAACGTGGGCATCCCGATGCCCAGATTCACGTAGAAGCCGTCACGAAGCTCGCGGGCGACCCGGCGCACGATGCGCTCGCGCTTTTCGATGTCTTTGCCAGGTTTATTCATGTGGGATTCGGTAGGGCTACTGGGTCTTGGCTTTTCGCACGGTTCTCCGTTCAATTCTCCGCTCGTAGAACTCGCCCTGGAAAATTCGCTTCACGTAAATCGAGGGCGTGTGAATCGCGTCAGCATCCAACTCGCCGACGTCGACGAGATGCTCGACCTCGGCAATCGTGACTTTCGCCGCGGTCGCCATCATCGGATTGAAGTTGCGGGCGGTCTTGCGATAAATCAGATTGCCTGCACGATCTCCCTTCCACGCCTTCACAAAGGCAAAATCCGCAGACAATCCCCGCTCCATCACGAACCGGCGCCCGTCAAATTCGCGCGTTTCCTTTCCCTCTGCGACGGTCGTCCCCACTCCAGTCGGCGTATAGAATGCGGGAATGCCGGCGCCACCCGCCCGAATCCGCTCGGAAAATGTACCCTGGGGAACCAGTTCGAGCTTGATCGTTCCCTTCAGCACCATTTCCTCCAGCAGCCTGTTCTCTCCCACGTAGGTACCGATGTGATGGACGATCTGTCCGGCAGCCAGCAGCAGTCCGTTACCTACGCCATCCACTCCCACATTGTTGCTGATGGTATGAAGGTTCTTCGTTCCTTTGCGCACAAGCGCTCGGATCAGATTCTCCGGCATGCCGCACAGCCCGAAGCCGCCGATCATGATGGTCGCGCCTTCGAAAACGTCGTGAATCGCTTCGTCCGCATTGGCCACGACTTTGTTCATCGCGGGAAAGATTCTAACTGAATTTGATAGCGGAAACACGGAAGCAGGGGAATCAAGGGCACTATTTCTTTCGCGCCTTCCGTAGTTCATGCGCCTGCTCAAATTCCTCCCCCAAGCCCCTCGTTGCCAGGTTCTCTCGAACGTGCGCCAGCCGCTGCTCGACCTTCCAGAGCGCGTCGGAGAGATTCTTCTTGTTGCTGATGGCGATATCGCGCCACGTGGAATATGGGCTCGAGGAAATCCGAGTCATTTCCTGCAGGGCGCGGCCGCCGGCGGCCAGCACGGGCGCGTCCGCTCCAAACTCCTCGACCAGGGCGGCCGCCAGCGCTGTCGAAATCATTTGCGGCAGGTGACTGATCCAGGCACACAGGCGGTCGTGATCGTTCGGAGGCAGCATAGCAATCCGGGCGCCGATGGCGTCAATCCATCCCGCGTATTCGGCTAACAAACCTTCGTTGAGATTCTGCCCCGGGAGTGGCGTCAGGAACCAGACTGCCTTCTGAAACAGGTCGGCATCCGCATAATCAACGCCGCTCAGCTCCCTTCCCGCCATCGGATGTCCGGCCAGAAACTTTTTCCCAGCACTCTTCCCGAACACTTTCACTGCCCGCTCGGCGATCACGGCCTTCGTGCTGCCCACATCCGTAAGCAGCGTTCTCGCCGGAAGCGCCGGTCCGACTCTCTCAATCAGATCGACGATTGCCAGCACCGGCGTCGCCAGAATCACGATCTGACTGCCACGCACCGCGTCCCCAGGATCTGACGACCCGGCATCAATCGCCCCGCGAATGCGAGCCTTCTCGAGCGTAGCTTCGCGATCGCATCCCACAATGCGGCCGGAAAATTTCTTGTTCTTCAGGGCAAGCGCGAGCGAGCCTCCAATCAGTCCAGTCCCGATGATCGTGATTTGCCGAATTGCCATGAGCGACACTTACCACGGGCACAGAAGCACGGCGAAACAGCGACTGGAGACTGTCGATGAAGGTCCCCCGAGATACATCGTTCCCCTGTCAGCTCTTCAATCCGCAATCAGACTTCAGAAGTCAACGACCGTCTCTGTGTTTCGGTTTCTCAGCGGTAACTATAGATTTTTCGTCCCACTGCCGGCGCGATAATGCGCAATTCATCCATCAATGTGGCGAACTGTTCGGGAAACAGCGACTGGGCACCGTCGGAAAGCGCCTTGTCCGGATTGCAATGAACTTCAATCAGCAGCGCATCTGCTCCCGCCGCTACCGATGCTCGCGCCATGGGCGCCACTTTATCGCGACGGCCGGTGCCGTGCGAGGGGTCGGCAGTCATGGGAAGGTGCGACAGCTTGTGAATAATCGGGATCGCGGAAATGTCCATCGTGTTGCGCGTGTACGTTTCGAAGGTGCGAATGCCGCGCTCGCAAAGAATTACGTCGTAGTTCCCGCCTGCCATAATGTACTCGGCCGAGAGCAGCAGTTCTTCGAGCGTAGCGGCAATGCCGCGCTTCAACAGTACGGGCTTGCGGACCTTACCGAGTTCACGCAGCAGGTTGAAATTCTGCATGTTGCGTGCGCCCACCTGCAGGATGTCCACGTAGGGCATCATCAGTGGAATCTGCGAAATCTCCATGACCTCGCTGATCACCAGCAGGTTGAACCTTTCGCCCGCTTCGCGCAGCAGCTTGAGCGCCTCTTCGCCGTGTCCCTGGAATGAATAAGGCGAGCTGCGCGGCTTGAATGCCCCGCCCCGCAAGACTTTTGCCCCGGACTTGGCGACCGATTCCGCAGTCGAAAACAGTTGCTCCCGCGACTCGACCGAACACGGTCCCGCCATCACCACGATTTCATTCCCGCCCACGCCGATCCCATGAGGCAGTTTGACGATCGTTCCTTCCGGACGAAAACTGCGCCCAGCGAGTTTGTAGGGCGAACTGATGCGATGGACTTCCTGCACGCCGGGCAGCAGTTCGAGATTGCGGATGTCGAAGTCGATGCCCGATCCGACTGCGCCTAGCACAGTCATGCGCGCGCCGGTCGAGCGGTGCACTTCGAATCCCATTTTCACCAGATGCTCGATCACCTGCTGGATCAGCGACTCATCCGCGCCTTCCTGCATCGCCACAATCATAGGATTAAGCCTTTAACTCTCAGTCGTTCACGTCGGACTCAAGTTCCGTTTCTGTTTCGACAGACTCGGATTTTGGCGCGATTTCTTCCTTCTGGATATTCCGCATCACGTCGATAATGCGCTCATAAATCCGTACCAGATCGCGTCCCGGCAGCGGGCCTTGATTCGCCGTTTGCACATTCTCGAAAACAATTCGCTCGCGGTCGGGCTCGTAGATCGGCAAAGACGTATCGCGCTTAAGGCGTCCGATCTCGACTGCCGCTTTCGCCCGCTCGCTCAGCAGCGCCACCAGCTTGCGATCGAGTTCATCAATTTTGTCACGCCAGTCTTCGATATCCATGAGTCAGCAATTGGCAATTATTGCACCGCAGAGCTACTTCACCCCACCAGATAGCGGTGGGCTGACTGCGGATAACCGCTTTACGAACTCTCCTACGGCAACGGCTTCGCGTCGGCGATTGCGTTCAATCGTCTCGACGATCGCGCTGCCCACGACCACCGCGTCGGCGAACCTTCCGACCTCAGCAAATTGCTCGGCATTCGAAATTCCAAATCCCAGCGCGATGGGCAGCCGGGTTACACGCCGCAAGCGTTTGACCAACTTCTGCGCATCGTCGGCAAGCTGCTGGCGCTGGCCCGTGACTCCGGTGCGCGAAACGGCATAGACGAATCCGCGCGAAGCTTGTGCAATGCGCTTCAGCCGCTCGTCGGGACTCGTCGGCGCCGCGAGAAACACCGGCGAGAGATCGTGCTCACGCATCGCGCGTAAATATTCATACGCCTCTTCCACGGGTAGATCTGTAACGAGAACGCCATCGACACCGGCCGCCCGCGCCACGTGACAAAACTTTTCCATCCCCATGCGCAGGATCGGATTCAAATACGAGAAAATGATCAGCCCGGTCGATTGCGCCTGCTCGCGAACCTCGGCCGCAAGCGTGAGCACCTGCGCAAGCGAAGTTCCATGCTTGAGCGCGCGCTCGCTCGCGCGCTGAATGACCGGCCCGTCCGCCACAGGATCACTGAACGGTACCCCGAGTTCGATCGCGTCCGCGCCTGCCTCGATCGCCGCAAGAATGATCTCGCGTGTGGTCGCGATATCCGGATCGCCGCAGGTCACGTACACGATCAGCGCCGGCTTTTTATAAAAGGTCAAAGGCATAAAAAACCAATGCCATCGAACCATTGAGCCATGGAGCAATCAATCGCTAACGATTCCTCGTTCGATTGGTTCAATGCTCGATGATTAACTCTTCAATTCAGCTTCAGGTTCTCCCGCAAGATTCCAATGTCCTTGTCGCCGCGCCCGGAAATGTTCGCGATGACCACATCCGAGTTTTTCATCTTCGGTGCGCGCTTGATCACCTCGGCAACGGCGTGTGCCGATTCGAGCGCGGGAATGACGCCTTCCGTCCGTGCCAGCAGCGTCGTTGCCTCGAGCGCCTCCGCATCCGATACGGGTACGTATTCCGCGCGCCCGGCATCGCGCAACGCCGCGTGCTCCGGCCCGATTGACGGATAATCCAGCCCCGCGGAAACTGAATGCGTCTGCGCGATCTGTCCGCCGGAATCCTGCAACACATACGAATACGTTCCCTGCAGCACACCGGGCGAGCCTCCACGAAAACGCGCCGCATGATCGCCCAATGCCGCGCTGCGGCCGCCGGCCTCGACCCCGATCAGCTGAACTTTTTTATCGTTCAGAAAATCGTAGAAGATGCCGATCGAGTTCGATCCTCCGCCGACGCAGGCAATGACGGCCGTCGGCAACTTGCCTTCGGCTTTCAGGATCTGCGCCCGCGCTTCGCGTCCAATCACGCGATGAAAATCCCGCACCATCGTCGGATACGGATGGGCCCCGAGCACGCTGCCCAGCAGATAATGCGTGGTGCGCACGTTGGTAACCCAGTCGCGCATCGCCTCGTTGATCGCGTCTTTCAGCGTGCGCGAGCCAGACTCGACGCCGCGCACTTCCGCCCCGAGCAGCCGCATGCGGAAAACATTCAGCTCTTGCCGCCGCATATCCTCGGTGCCCATGTAGACGATGCACTCGAATCCGAAGAGCGCGCATACGGTCGCGGTCGCAACGCCGTGCTGGCCCGCGCCGGTTTCGGCGATCACGCGATGCTTGCCCATGCGCTCGACGAGCAGGGCTTGTCCCAGGCAGTTGTTGATTTTGTGCGCGCCAGTGTGCAGCAGATCTTCGCGTTTCAAATAAATTTTGGCGCCGCCAAGTTTCTGCGTGAGCCGGCGCGCAAAAAACAGCGGCGTGGGACGTCCGGCGTACGTGTGCAACAATTCAGTCAGCCGCGCCTGAAAGTTTTTGTCGCGCCTGGCCTTTTCGTATTCGTGCTCCAATTCTTCGAGCGCAGCCATCAGTGTTTCAGGAACGTAGCGCCCGCCATAAACGCCGAAGCGGCCAGGCTCCTGTCCCGCGGACGCTCCCGCTCGCATGCGTCTGCCCCGCTTCTCCCCGGTTTTCGAAGCACGGGGAATTCTGGCCTTCGCACTCCTCGCCGCCGTTGCCATACCTAACCCGCCTTCCGATCGTATTCCCGCACTGCTTGCACAAATGCGCGAACTTTTTCAGGATCCTTTTTCCCCGGCCGTGCCTCGACGCCGGAGGCTACGTCTACGCCCCAGGGCTTCAGGTACCCGACTGCCCGTCCGACGTTGTCGGGCGTCAACCCTCCAGCAATCACTATCCGACGCAGCGTCTTCAGACTTGAGAAGGACAGCGCATCCCCCCAGGGGAACGCCTTGCCAGTGCCGCCCCGTTTCTCAGCAGTTCCTGAATCGAGCAAAAATCCGGCTAGGTTAGGGAAACTTTCAACGTTGCGCAGAGAATGTATCGCCGTGGACGGGTCGCGAACCATCTCCAGCATTGGAAGGCCAAAAAAAGCATCCCGATTCACAGAGTACTCCCCCGGGTTCTTCCACTCGTCGCCATGAAACTGCACGGCGGTCAGTCCCGCCTCATCAGTGATCTCCGAGATGTGCTCTGGCACCTCATTCACGAAAACGCCAATTCTATCGATTCTCTCGGGCAACCTTCTTGCAATTTCCCGCGCCGTCTCCACTGTCACACACCGGGGACTTTTTTCATAGAACACAAATCCAACCGCATCCGCGCCGGCTTCGACTGCGACCAGCGCGTCTTCCAGATTCGTCATTCCGCAAATCTTCACCCAAGTCATACGAACCAGTTGCCAGTAATCGGTTGCCGGTTGCCCGCGAAGACCCAATCATTTGTCATCCCGAGCGAAGCTTCTGCTCCGGCGCGCCGGAGCAAAACCGAGTCGAAGGACCTCGTGCCCGCATGCATCACTGTCGGCTCAAACAGGAGTCCTCTCCAAATTCGTTCGAACCCGCAGTAACTCTCTCAAAGCCTCACCGGGCCGTTCCGCTCGCATCAGCGATTCGCCGATCAAAAGCGCGTCGTATCCAGCTGTCCGCAGTCGCGCTACATCCTCGGCAGAATGAATGCCGCTCTCGGCCACCCGCACGACACCGGCGGGAATCTTTTCTGCCAACTCAAATGCGGTCTGCAAATCAACGTGGAACGTCCTCAGGTCGCGCGTGTTGACGCCGATCAGATCGCACTCCGCATCGAGCGCCCGCTGCAACTGCCCGGCATCGTGGACCTCGCACAGCACATCCAGGCCGCGCGCCCGAGCGCCGCGCGACAGAGCGATCAACTCTGCCTGCGGCAACGCGGCCACGATCAGTAAAATAGCATCGGCTGAATTCGCACGCGCCTCGATCAGCTGAAATTCGTCGACGATGAAATCCTTGCGCAGGCAGGGAATTCGCACCGCCGCCGACGCCGCGCGCAGATTTCGCAGCGAGCCCTGAAAGAATTCTTCGTCAGTGAGAACGGACAAGCACGCAGCCCCGGCCGATTCCAGTTCTTGCGCCAGCTCCGCCGGATGAAACTCCGCGCGAATCAATCCCTTGGATGGCGAAGCTTTTTTCAGCTCCGCAATGACCGCGATCCGCTCCGGAAAATGCGGTCGCGGTTGCCCCACCCTTGTTGCGCCATTCTTGCCTGGGTGGAAAGCCGCCAAAGCTCTCCGGAATCCGCGCGGCGCATGCTCTTCCGCCCGCCGCTCGAGTTCCCGCAGATTCGCCCTGCGTTTGGCCTCAGCCACCCGCACCCGCGTCGCTGCCACGATCTTGTCCAGCACGGCGCTCATGACAATCTTTATGATTATAAGGGAACCGAGCGGACGCCTCATCGCGCGGCATTGCGAGCCGCGGAGAATCACGTTTACGCCGTCAGCCGTTGATCGACAGGACCCGTGCCTACTTGCAGATTTCCTGCACCTCTTTGTACGGCCGGGGCGCCATTTCCGGATACTTGAGCTTCTTTTGGTTCATCCATTCGTCAAGAAGCGTGCCCCCGCCAAGCGCCCCTTCCGCCGGATCCCCCGCATATGCCGAGTCGCTCTCCGCCTCTTCCAGCGTCACAAACTGGAATCCTTTCTTCTTGAGCAGATCGAAAGCATCCGGCAGAATCGTGCTGCTGAACGATCCCAGATGCAGCAGCAGAACGTGATTGATCTCGCGCCCGAAAACGAGCTGCGACAACTGTCGGCTCAGCTCGATGCTCTCCGTTTCGTTTTGCAGGTAAGCCGTTTTCAGCCACTCAATCGACTGTGCATCATTTTTCGCGGCGCAGCGCGCGTACGCGCTGTTCCAGAAGTAATCCCCCCATTCCAGTGTCACCTCGGCCACGCGATATCCGTGCGCTTCCAGATATGCCCGCACGGCCTCTCGTTTTTCGACCGTGTCCCCCTCGTGCAGGTACGGATAGCGCAGCCAGCGCCAATTCATATCCTTCGCCGCCGCCAATTCAAGGGCCGGCTCGTCCTCGGCCATCTCGCGCTCAAACGCCGCCACCGGATTCGCATTCAGATCAAAATGTGAATACGTATGATTGCCGATCGGTTCGCTTGCAGCCCATAGTTTCAATCCTTCAGCGGCCGCAGGATTGCCTTCGAGTCGCTTGGCGTTCACAAACCCGTAGGTCGGCGGCAAGTGGTATTTCTGCAGCACCGCCAGCGCGTCCCGCGCGATGTCGACGTATGTCACGCCCGGCGGGAGGTCGCCGTTCAGCGGCAGATCATCGAAGGTGACTGCGACTTTTTGCGCTGTGCAGACTCCAATCGCAAGAAAGAGGAAGAGCACAACCTGTTCCAGCCCGACTCGCACGAGAATTTTCATGCCGAGAGTTTACCGCAAGAAAAGGACGCGGACGCGTACCACGACCTCCGGTCGCGCTCACCAAGAAGGCATCAAACTCCGCAGCGCGGCGCTAGTCCATGCCCAGCGAGGCCTTCACCGACCTCCCGTATTCGCGCGCTTTCTCGATCACGTGCGGCTCGTCGATGGTGAGCAGATTGCGGTCGCGCATCACGACCTTGCCACCGATCACGACCGTCTTCACGTCGCTACCCTTCAGCGAATACGCGACCTGGGCATAGATGTCATACATGGGCACGGCGTTCGGCTCGTCGAGGCCGATCAGGATCAGGTCCGCCTTCTTTCCCGCCTCCAGCGATCCTATCTCTTTGTCCATGTGGATGGCGCGCGCGCCGTCGATCGTCGCCATGGCCACCACGTCTTTCGCGCCCAGCGCCAGCGGGTTCATTCTTGTAATCTTGGCCAGCTTGGCCGCGAGGTCGATCTCCTCCATCAGATCCAGATCGTTGTTGCTGCCCGCCGGACCATCGGTTCCCAGCCCAACAGCGACGCCAGCCGCGCGCATATCGGGAACCGGCGACACACCGCTGGCAATCATCATGTTGCTCGACGGATTGTGCACGCAGCCCACGCCGCGCTCGGCCAGAATCTTCTGGTCGGCCGCATCAACAAAAATGCAATGCGCCGCAACTACGTCCGGCCCGAGTACGCCAATCTTGTCGAGATAGGCGACCGGCGACATGCCGTTCTGCTTTTCGCTGTCCTCCCACTCTTTCTTCATCTCCGCCACGTGAATCAGAATCGGCGCGTGATATTTCCGGGCCAGCGCGGCGGCGTCCTGCAACGTCTTTTTCGAGCAGGTGTAGATCGAGTGCGGAGCCACCGCCGCGTGAATCAGCCCATCCCCCTGCCAGCGTTGCAGGAATTTCTCGGTGTAGGCCAGCATCTGGGCTTCGGTCTTGTTGTCGGGCGCGGGAAAGTCGATAAAGGTCTCGCCCAGCTCCGCCCGCATGTCCGCCGCTTTCATCTCCTCGGCGACCGCGTCCTCGAAGTAGTACATGTCGGCAAACGTCGTCACGCCGGCGCGGATCTGTTCCGCGGCCGCCAGCCTTGTGCCCCAGCGCACAAAGTCCTCATTCACGTTTTTCGCTTCGGCCGGAAAAATGTACTTGTAGAGCCAGTCTTGCAGCGTGACGTCGTCGTGCAGACCACGGAACAGCGTCATTGGGACATGGGTGTGACCGTTGATAAATCCCGGCAGCACCAGGCTTCCACCCGCATCGATCACCTGCGCGCTCTGATAGCGAGCTTCGATCTCAGACTTGGGGCCAACGGCGACAATCTCGTCGCCCCGGATCGCGACGCTACCATCCTGATAAACCGTCCGCGCTGCGTTCATCGTCACAACGATCCCGTTACTGATCATGAGATCGACGGCTTGCTTGTCCTGGCCAGAAGCCGTCGGGCTCGACGCGAGCACGGCTATCACCAGCGTCCCAAGAATCAGTTTCAGCTTCTTCATGGTCTTCATCCGCTCCCCGTTACCTGGCTGCCACTCTCTTCAAATAGAACTGGAAAAAATCATCTGAGTTTGAATTCAAGCAAACCTCTGCGTTCGTCTCGCCAGGTTCCTCGCGCGTGAATCCCTGTTCGTCCACACGAATGTGCATCGCCTGCACCGGACAGAGTTCCGGTCGCAGTGCGAACACAACCGTCATCGGATCGAACAACGTCGGCGTTTGCTGTCCCCATAAGTGATACAGAATCGCGAGTTGGTCGGTGACCGCCGTTCCCTGGCTGAAGAGAAATGCACGCTTTACCTCGTCCAGCTTCAGCTGCGTCGAGTCGAGCGGCATGACGTACAGCGGCACGCCGGCGGCAAACAATTTCTGCGCCGATGCGATGTCGTTCACGATGTTCCACTCCGGCATCGGTGGAACCGGCGGCGTGTAACCCAGATCGCCATAACCACGCCGGATGGACCCGCCCATCAGCACGATGCGCTTCAGCTTCCGAAACGTCGCCGGATCCTCGTCGATCGCAGCGCCCACATTCATCAGCGGGCCAATGGCGATCAGAGTGATTTCCCCTGGATGTTTCCGAATCTCCCCGAGCATGAAGGCCACGGCGCTTTCGTGGGCAACCACCTCGCCCTCGCCATTGGCATACAGCCGCTGCGACATCGGATTTTTCGGCACTGTCGGTCTGCCTGCGATGACCGGAATATCGGAGCGCCCAGTCTCACGCAGAAACCGTCGGGCAATTCTGGCCCGCGTTTCCGTATCAGCGAACGTGGTGGTCACTCCCAAAATCTCGAACTCCGGACTCTTCACCGCCAGCGCCAGTGCGAAGGCGTCGTCAACATCGTCGCCGATATCGGTGTCGATGATGATCTTCTCGGCCGCAGTTGCAGACTGCGCATAAGCCCCAATCGTGATCAGACTCAGGAACAAATAGACAATCACCACGCGACGACTCGTCATTATTCGGTCTCCGTCGCTCGGAATTCCGCAATCACTTCGATTCTGCCAACGATATTCGCGTTCAGCAAGGGCAGATCAGCTGCCGGGATCCAGTACTCACGGTGATCTGTATTTCCCACGACGTGCACGTTGTAGCGGCGCAGGAATTCCGCGCGCACCTGAAATCGCAACACAAAACCCGCAAGGCCGGATCTCTCGTCTTTCGTATTCCAATCCCGCGCAATCTGCGTTGCATAGGCCTCGCTCAGCACTGGATAGAAAATCGGCTGCTCCGGCAATCGTGGCGGGAATTCCTGAAATCCGCCGCTCCGGACGAGTTCAAATTCCGCCTGGCCCACCGGCCGATATAGCATTGTCACTTCATCGCTCACAGCGTAAGAATACGCGTCGTCAGCTCGCTCGTGTCGCGCCATCCACACCGTGTTCCGCGCTCCACGGGCAATTCCGGCCGCCGTACCTCTAACTCCTGCCAAATCAATGCCTCGCCCTTTGGCCCCCGTCCTGCATTTTCCCAAAGTGCCGCTCGCCGGCAGGAGGTGACCAACCATGACCCGTATAAATGCATTGCGCGATAGCGCAGGACCCCGCGACTGTGTCGCCTGGGGCAAGAACATTCAGAATACAATCCGGAGCATCAACGCCAGCCCGATTCTTTTCGCGGCTGTGCTGATTGTCTGCTCGTTCGCCGTCGGCTGCTCCAGTGAGAAGCCGAAACCGGTGAATTCGAACCACCAGATTCCCACGACGCAGGCTGCGACCCCGGCTCCCATGCCGGTAGTCATCGCAGAGAAGAAACCGGCGCAGAAGAAAGTCGTCCACCGGAAGCCTGCGACCGTCAACTATAACGACAAGACGTATGGCGTCGCATTTGAGTATCCACGGCGCTACGCGATCGAAACCGGCGATGCCGCCACCGATCTGATGGCGTCGAGCGCGGTTCCGATGAATTTCGTCCAGCCCGGCGGACTGGCGCTGGCGGCCGTCGAATTGCCCGAGACCGGCTTCGCCAACACCGATTTCTCGTCGGCATTCTTCAATGTGAGCGTCCACAAGGGCCTCACGGCCGATCAATGCAACGAGTTTGCGGTGCCGCAGCCTAAAGCCAGCGAGGCTTCTGCCGCTGCAAGCACGGCTTCGTCCGTTCCGGCCGCTGCGGCTCCGGCGCAAGCCGAATCCGCGCCAGCCGCGTCAACCCCAGCTGCTGCCGCATCGGCGTCTGACGCCCAGCCTGCCGTGGCCGTGACGCCTGCGGCAAACGCGGTGCCTGCGGTAGCTTCTTCTTCCGCCACTGAGCCACAAGCCTCCAAACTGATGCTGGGCGATCTCGAACTGCTGGGGACGGAAGCTGTAACTGGCGAAGGTTCGCATCAGAGCGACTCGAAGTACTTCCACGTCTATCAGAATGGAACCTGCTATGAGTTCGCGCTGAATGTCACGACCGACGACACCGATAGCGGCATGGTCAAGCACGTTGACCGTGATCAGGTCTTCAGCCGGCTGGAGAGGATCCTCGCAACCGTGAAGATCAATCCGGTCTCTTCCGATGCCACCGCCGATGACCAGAAGGCTCCGGCGCCCTCGGTTGCTTCGGGAACTCCGGAACGCTAGATTCTCCGGAACGCCAGATCGAGACTGATCTGCCAATCGTCACCCTCTTGCCCTTTGCAGGAGGGTGACTTTTTTAGGGCGGGATTCAGCCATCGTTCACGCGTCGAATACGCATGGCGCCGGCACTATTTCACCGGAGGGGTCGGTTCCGCGGGTTGCGCCGGGGGCGCTGGCGGGTTCTTCAGCTTTTCCAGAGATTCATCGACGCGCTTCTTGAAGTCGCCGCGGTCGCTGTGCTCCCAGCCGCTGAAGTTCGATACCACCTGCAACTCGCAGATTGCCGCACCCTTCGAAACCAGCGTGACGTGGTTCTGCCTCTGCAAAAACACTCCGGTCACGGTGACGTGCGCCGCATGCTTGACGTCGTAGTCAGCGTGCATCTGGGTATCGTCCTTGGCCGCAACTTCGTAGTTGTTGGCCGGATTAGCGAGCGTGTCCTTCACCGCGTTCCACAGATCGCTGCAGGGCACGGGATAGATCGTTTTGTACGTTTTGCCGAACGCCGGCACCGCCAGCACCAGCGCCAGCAGCGTAACAGCCAGAACCCTGATCTTCATGATGGCATGCCTCTTCGCGCGGACGTTCTCGGAAGAACGCTCCGAGCGGGGGAGTCTCCGTTGACAGACGAAGGAACAATATCCGCTCGAAGGATTTTGTCAGTGCGCGAGGTCACAAGGGCAGGCGTTGTCGACAGCCGGGAACCAATATCCCGTGACCTGCGTCACTGCTGCCCTCCGGCTACGGTCGTTATCCTCCTCCGTTCTCCGGAGGCCCGTCGTGACTCACTCTTATTCGCGCAGGACTTTTCTCGAAACCTCGCTGATCGCTGGAACCGCGCTCGCCGCGCCCCGTCTCTCCATCGCCGCCGCCGGCGAAACACAGGGTGCGCCGCCGCCCAAGCCCCACTTTCCGGTCACTGACTATCACGTTCATCTGAGCCCGACGCTCTCGATCGACCAGGCACTCCAGCTCGGCAAGGAGCGCGGCGTGCAGTTGGGGATTCTCGAGCACCCCGGCCCTGGATACCCCATCAATAACGACGCCGACCTCCAGCACTACATCGACCGCCTTCGCCAGTATCCCGTCCGCGTCGGCCTGCAGCCTGTCTACGCCGGATGGTCGAAGGCCTTCTCCAAGCCGGTTCTCGACCATCTCGACTACGTCCTCATGGACGCTCTCACCCTGCCCAAGCCCGACGGCGGCTGGCTCGCCATCTGGCAGATCGACACCATGGTCGACGACGCCGAAGCCTTCATGAGCTGGTACCTGCAGTTCATCGAGCAGATCCTGACCACCGAGCCCCTCGACGTCTTCGGATGGCCGACGTTTCTGCCAGTGCCCATCGCGCGACAGTACGCCCAGCTCTGGACCCGGCCGCGCATCGACCGCGTCCTCACCCTTTGTGGCGACGTGAATGTGCCCTCGCGTCCGGGGAAGAAGCTGGCCATCGAGATCAACGAAGTAGCCCATGTTCCCGACGCGAACTTCATCACCCGTGCCAAGCGTGCCGGTCTGAAATTCACCTTCGGAACCGACAGCCGCAATCAGAACGCCGCGCATTTCTACTACTGCTACCAGATGGCCCAGCGGTGTGGGCTTACCGAGCAGGACATGTTCGTACCCCGGCGAAGGTAGCGCCCCCGGCCCCAGCCCTGGATCAAGCCATTGAGCAATTCGGGTACCTCTGACCCCGAATGCGCCCGTCTTCGCTCGCCAGCGACGACGGTCGGAATCCGTTATGGAAGCCTCAAAATTTTTTCTTGTATATGCCTTGACACGTATATGCCTATTAAGGTATATACACAGATATGGAATCCGTCTTCGAAATCATTGCGGAGCCCAATCGCCGCGCGATCTTAAGCTGCCTGCTCCTGTCCGAGCAGTCGGTGGGTGAGATCGAGCGCCGCCTTCGCATGTCGCAGCCGACCGTATCCAAGCACCTGCGCGTGTTGCGCGAGGCCGGCTTCGTCGAATCCACGGTGGATGCCCAGCGCCGTCTCTACCGGTTGAGACCTGAACCATTTCGGCAGCTGGATGACTGGCTGGCGCAGTTCCGCCGCTTCTGGTCCACTCACGTGGATGCTCTCGAACGCTACCTCGACCGCATGGATCCCCCAGCCGCAACCAAAAAGAAGACCAGCCCGAAGCTACCCAAATCTCGAGCAGAAAAAGGAGAGACAAAATGAAAATCAAAGTGACCAGCGTGTATGTCGACGACCAGGAAAAGGCCCTGCGCTTCTACACTGAAGTTCTCGGCTTTGTGAAGAAGGCCGACTTCAGCAACGGCCCCTATCGCTGGCTGACCGTCGCCTCAGCCGAGGAGCCGAATGGCACCGAACTGCAACTGGCGCTCAACAACAACCCCGCAGCCAAAACCTACCAGGAGGCCATCTTCCAGCAGAACCAGGCTGCGGCAAACTTCTTTACCGACGACATCAAGGGCGACTACGAGCGGATCAAAGCCCGCGGCGCCGAGTTCACGATGCCCCCCACCGAGGTTCCTGGGGCGACCATTACGATCCTGAAAGACACCTGCGGTAATCTCATTCAACTCAGTCAGCTGAAACGATGGTAGTGCGCGCCTGGGCGCGCGCCATCCGGTGCGCATCTACAGAAGGAGAGAAAGGCTATGTCAGCAGCTGTGCAAATCGTAAATCCACAACCCACTTCCGACAGCAGAACCCGGCTCCATCTTCACTCTGCCATGAACATCGCCTTCTGGATCCTGCAGGTGTTGTGGGGCGTCTCTTTCTGTATCACCGGCTTCGGCAAACTGGTGTGTTTCCGGACTGATATCTGGAACCGGACGCTCCATCAACCGGTGCCCTGGTTCTCCGCCATCCCGCAGGGGCTGTTCGTCTTTATTGGCGTCTGCGAGTTTCTCGGAGGCCTCGGCCTGATACTGCCGGCGATGACCCGCGTAAGGCCGAAGCTGACCCCGTTGGCGGCCATCGGCCTGACGCTGGTCATGGTGCTCGCGGCGCTGTTTCACCTGGAGCGCGGCGGCGAATACAATTTCCTGCAACTCAATCTGGTGTCGGTGGCGATCACCGCGTTCATCGCCTATGGACGGTTGCTGCTAAAGCCGATCGCGGCCAGCTCGATCAGCACGCTCCGTCTGTTGTCAGAACTGGCGGTCCTCGGCGCGCTGGTACTCGTCTCCGCTGCTCCGGTCTGGTACTGGTATATGCTCTCACACGCTCACTGACCGTCGGAGGAGGAAATGGCTGATCGCGCACAGTACTTACCGGGTCCCGCCAATCTGGCGCACGTACAAAAGGAACGGCTGCCCAACGGTGAAGAGAAGTGGACGCTCGTTCTCGTTCGGGAGCTGCGACACCCGCCGGAAAGAGTCTGGGAAGCGCTCACCGACCCGGCGCACCTGCGCGAGTGGGCCCCCTTCGACGCCGATGTGAACCTCGGTACTAAGGGAAATACGGTGAAGCTCACAACGGTGGGAGCTCCGGCCGCACGCATCACCGAGACTACCGTCAAGCGAGCCGAAGCTCCCGAATTCTTGGAATACAATTGGGGTGGTTTCGATATGCGGTGGAAACTCGAACCCGTCGCCAACGGCACGCGCCTGACACTGTGGACCAACATCGGCCACCGCTTCATTGCGATGGGTGCCGCCGGGTGGCACGTCTGCTTCGATGTGCTCGATCGCCATCTCGAGGGTCATCCCATTGGACGCATCGCCGGCCCTGTGGCCATGAACTTCGATGGATGGCGGCGGCTGAATGCGGAATACGCAAAACAGTTCGGCATCGAAGCACCCGACTGGCCGCCCAAGCCGTCCTACGAATCGTAACTGACGCAGGTCGCAAGACGATGCGTCCAAGGAGGTCTCATGAACTGGAACAAGTGGATGCGCCAGACTCACCGCTGGCTCTCCGTTGCCTTTACCGTGGCTGTTATTGTGAATGGGGTGGCCGTGGCGCAGGGAAGATATACCGCCCGGCTGGGGCTTCTGGCAGTGGCCGCGCTCGCCTTGCAATTCGTCACGGGCATGTACTTGTTCTTTTTGCCGTACGCCGCCAAGTGGCGCAGCCAGCGCGCTACCAACTGAACCGTCAGCCAGACCGCTCTTGAGTAAGCTTTCGAGGGAGAACGATGTCCCGTAGCCTGGAAAATGCAAAGCAACCAACGGTGACCTTGCACATGGTTTCCAGTCTGGATGGCTTCATCGCCAGCAAGGACAACTCTGTCTCCTGGATGGAGAGCCCCGGAAGCTTCTACGAGGCCGGCATCTCCATCTCCGACGAAGAGATTGCGGCCTTCCTCAAGACGATCGACTGTTATGTGATGGGTTCCCGCACCTACCGACATGCGCTGGAACTGGGCTGGCCCTACGGCGACACTCCGGTCGTCGTCGTAACCGGCAGAGAATGGCCGCCGGCACGCAACTCCGTCGAGTTCTATTCGGGCGATCTCAGGACCCTGGTTGACGTGAAACTCGCTCCTCGATACCGCAACATCTGGCTCGTCGGCGGAGCTATGTTGTGCCAGCGCTTCCTCCACCTCGGCCTGGTGGACGAAATCATGTTGACGATCGCGCCCGTGCTATTAGGCGATGGACTCCGCCTGTTCAGCTCTCTTCCGGAGAAGAAATGGAATTTGAAGAACGTGGTGGCGTACAAGAATGGTTTTGTCGAGCTGTCGTACTCCGCCGCGAAAGCGTGAAGATTTTCCGAGGTTGACAACTATGCCAAAAGCATCTCTTTCCAAAAAACAGCAGGATGAGTTTCTTAAAGCCTTGCAAGCTCGCTTCGAAAAAAACATGAACCGCCATCAAGGCCTGGAATGGGGAAAAGTCCAGGCCAGGCTGGAAGCGAACGCCGAGAAGCTGTGGTCCCTCCACGAAATGGAGAAGACTGACGGCGAACCGGACGTTGTCGGCCACGACAAAAAGACGGGCGAATACATTTTTTATGATTGCTCCGCCGAGAGCCCGAAAAGCCGTCGAAGTCTCTGCTATGACCGCGAAGCGCTCGACTCCAGGAAAGAGAACAAACCGAAAGGCAACGCGGCCGACATGGCTGCTGCCATGGGCATCGAGTTCCTCACGGAAGAGCAATATCGCGAGTTGCAGAAACTCGGCGAGTTCGATCTGAAAACATCGAGTTGGGTGAAAACACCTGCCCGCGTCAGAAAACTCGGCGGCGCCCTTTTTTGCGATCGCCGCTTCGACACCGTCTTCGTCTATCACAACGGCGCGGAATCATACTACGCCGCGCGAGGTTTCCGCGGCTGTCTCAGGGCCTGAAGCTCGAACGTCGGTGGCCCCACTCGAGCCCGCCTCGGCTTGAGTGGGGCTTATCCGTCAATGGCGCGCGACTAAGCCGCCAGCTTCCGCCCTGTGCGCAGATAGTGGTTTATCGCGGTTTCCCAGTGGCGCATTTTGCTCGCGAACCATTCTTCCGTATAGCGCTCCAGGTCGCGGTTGCCTTCCGGCGACAGCCCGGTGTAGCGATATCGGATGTGCGTGCGGGTTTCTCCCTCGCCACCTCGCTCCAGTTGAATCCGAAGCTCGGTTATGATGCGTCCCGCATCGACCCAGAGATAGCCAATGCGAAGGGCAACGGGATCGTAGTCGGTAACGATCCAGGTCGTTTCGGCTGCAGCCCGCTCGGGCTCGGCCGACCCCGGCGGGTTGGGAGTCGTGAAAACGCACCCCGCTTCGGCGACTCCCGTGTCAGAGTAGATTAGCCGGTATTGCCATCCGGGAAGCCAGTCGGCCTCGCGCACCGGACACAACAGCGGGAAGACCTGCTCGGGAGCGGCGCAGTTTGTCTGGACGTACTGGTGAAGAATGCGATTACCTCGAAAAGCAATCATGATTTCCTCCAAAAGAAAGACCCGCGGCCAAGGGCGCGCGGGTCGTGTTTTATTTTAAGAACAAATCCGGTCAAAAGGAAAAGGCCGTCGAGATTTCTCTCAACGGCCTTTATTTATGCCGGCAACGACCTACTCTCCCACACACTTTCGCGTGCAGTAACATCGGCCCAGCGGGGCTTAACTTCCGTGTTCGGGATGGGAACGGGTGGATCCCCCGCGGTAAGATCACCGACAACTTGTAGCAGTGAGCCATGAGCGGTGAGCCATGAGCTCATCCGTCAAGCTTCGAACTGCAAACTTGTAAAAGAGCGTGAGGACAATACCTCACAACTGAATAGATTGGAATTACAAGACGATTGCTTCGGCGCAAGCAGTTATCAGTTATTGCTCTCAGTCATTCAGGTTCTAACGACCAACAAACAACTTGCTAATTCCAGTTCAGGTTCTAACTGAGAACTGGCAACTGAGAACTGACGACTGCTTTCATGCACCGAGTAAATTTTATGGTCAAGCCGAACGGGCGATTAGTACGGGTAAGCTGCATGCATTACTGCACTTCCACTTCCCGCCTATCAACCAGGTAGTCTTCCTGGGCCCTTCTTATCCCTTACGGGTTGGGAGATCTCATCTTGAGGAGTGCTTCCCGCTTATATGCATTCAGCGGTTATCACAACCGAACTTCGCTACCGAGCGGTG
>DATJNK010000027.1:0-289327 GCA_035508215.1 Verrucomicrobiia bacterium
GCGACGTGAGCGGCCGCGACGACCAGACCATCCTCCAGGTGGCCCTGGAAAACGAGTTGTCCATTCCACGGCTCTGCTACCTGACCGGCCTTTCCGAATGGGGCGGTTGCCGCTTGTGCCTGGTGGAAGTGGAAGGCACGAACCGCCTGCTGGCGGCCTGCACCACGCTTGCTCGCGAGGGCATGAACGTACACACCGCGACCCCGCGTCTCGAAAGCTACCGCAAGATGATTCTGGAGATGCTGTTCGCCGAGCGCAACCATGTGTGCAGCGTCTGTGTTTCGAACGGCAATTGCGAGTTGCAGGCGCTGGCTCAGAAACTGGGCGTCGACCACGTCCGCTATCCGTACCTCTATCCGAATCTGCCCGTCGACGCCAGCCACCCCTATTTCCTGGCGGACCACAATCGCTGCATCCTGTGCACCCGCTGCGTGCGCGTTTGTGCCGAGCTGGAAGGGGCGCATGTCTGGGAGATCACCGCTCGCGGCATTCACGCGCGCATCGCCATCGAGATGAACGAGAACTGGGGGCACGCTTCGACATGCACGAGTTGCGGCAAGTGCGTCCATGCCTGCCCCACCGGCGCCCTCGCTGAAAAAGGATGGGCCACGGAGGAGATGGTCAAGAAAATTGACACGGTCACCAGTCTCGTACACCGGAGAGGAGTGCAGGTATGAAAAAGGTGAAGGTGGCAACCGTCTGGCTCGACGGCTGCTCGGGCTGCCACATGTCCCTGCTCGACATGGATGCCGCCATCATTTCTCTCGGCCGCAAGATCGATCTCGTCTATGGCCCGCTGGTTGATGCGCAAGAATTTCCCGATGATGTTGATGTCACGCTGGTGGAAGGCGCCGTCAGTTCGCAGGATGATCTCAACAAGCTGCAGAAAATCCGGCAGAAGACGCAAATCCTGATTTCGCTGGGCGACTGCGCGGTGACCGGCAATGTCCCGGCTATGCGCAATTCCATCCCCGTGCAAAAGCTGTTGCAGCGGATTTATGTGGATGGAGCGGACGAAGGAAAGGTAATCCCCACGGATCGCGTTCCCGCGCTGCTCAAGCAGGCCCGGCCGCTGCGCGAATTCGTGACCGTGGATGTCTGCCTGCCAGGGTGTCCCCCCGCCTCCAAGACGATCGTTGGAGTGATTAACGAACTGCTGGACGGAAAAAAGCCTGATACCAGCAAAGTGAAGTTTGGATGAGGGAAAGCGCCATGAAGCGTATCACCATCGAACCCGTGAGCCGCATCGAGGGACACGCTAAGATCACGATTCGCCTCGATGACGAAGGGCACGTCGCCGGCACCGAATTCCACGTGACCCAGGTTCGCGGTTTCGAAAAATTCACCGAGGGACATCCGTATTATGAGATGCCGGGGATCACCGCGCGCATTTGCGGAATCTGTCCCATCAGCCATCTTCTGGCGTCGTCCAAAGCGTGCGACGCCATCATGGCGGTGCGCATTCCAGCCGCGGCGAAAAAACTCCGTGAACTCGCGCACTTCGCGCAAATCGTGCAGTCGCACGCCTTGAGCTTCTTCTACCTGGCCGCTCCTGATTTTCTTTTGGGCATGGATTCCAGTCCCGCCTCGCGCAATGTGCTGGGAGTGATTGCCGGTCACCCGGAATTGGCTCGCGATGGGATCGAACTGCGCAAGTTTGGCCTGCAGATTATCGAGGGCCTCGCGCAGGAGCGCGTGCACCCCTCATGGATCGTCCCGGGCGGAGTCGCCGCACCTCTGAATTCCGCAGTGCGCGATCATGTTCTCTCGGAATTGCCGGTGGCGAAGGCGATCGCAGACCGCACCATTCGCTTCTTCAAAGGCGCGCTCGACAACTACAAAGAGGAGATCGAGTTCTTTGGGTCGGCACCGACGATGTTCGCGGGGTTGGTGGATCGCAAGGGAAATCTGGAGCTCTATGACGGCGGATTGCGTTTCCGCAGCGCCGCCGGCGAGATCATCGAAGATCACATTCCGGCCGAAGACTATGCGCAATGGATCGGCGAGGCCAGTCTTCGCGAATCGTACTTGAAGGCTCCGTATTTCAAGCCGCAAGGATTCCCTGCGGGTGTCTATCGGGTTGGTCCGCTTGGCCGGCTGAACGCGGCTGACCAATGCGGGACGCCCGTTGCTGACGCCGAACTGAAAGAGTTCCATCAGCGTTTTGGAGCCGTCGCGCAAAGCGCTTTCCTCTATCACTATGCGCGGCTGATCGAAATCATTTATGCGCTGGAGAGAATCGAAACGCTCCTCAACGATCCGCAGATTCTGGAGACGCATGTACGAGCGACCGCTGGAGTCAACGCTCTCGAAGGGGTTGGGATGATCGAAGCGCCCCGGGGAACTCTGATTCATCACTATAAAGTGAATGACGACGGAGCCATTGTATGGGCCAACCTGATCGTGGCGACCGGCCACAACAACTTCGCCATCGGCCGAAGCGTGCAGCAGGTAAGCCAACACTTCATCGACGGGACAAAACTGACAGAAGGCATGCTGAACCGCGTATCGGCGGTCGTTCGCGCCTATGATCCCTGCCTGAGTTGCTCGACCCATGAGTTGGGTCAACCGGCGATAGGAATCGTGCTCTGTGACTCCAAGGGAACGGTTCTCGACGCGATCGCCACAGACTAAGCACGGGAAGTATCGTCGTGCATTGCACGCGATCAGGTGAGCCGCTTATCCCACGGCGACCGCGTTCTCTTCTCGTTCCTTCTTCTGCGCGAGCAGAGCATTCAATCGCTCCATGACCTGAAACGCATCTGCTACATAGAGCACGTCGGCTTTCCCGCGCGCCCATCCGCAGTTCGGATCGAGATTCACAGCACGCCGCTCGTTGATGAAACGCCATCCTACAACGTGAGGCTCTTCTCCGTGGCAACAAGTGGACAGGCCTTTAGGATGTCGCGGGGTTGACCCTGTCTGCCCGACCTGGTTGAGATGAGTCATGAAGCCGAGAACAGCCTGGTCCTCACCCTTCTGATCTACCAGCGACTTGCTTCCGCCGAGAGATGCGCCCGAGTTGCGCAGGAATCCCAAAATCAGCTTCTCGGCCTCGGGAAGGTGGGTCTTCCCGTCGGCTTGCTTCTTGGTCCATCCGGCCCCAGCCACAAAAAGCAGCTTGGCGTCCGGGCGTATGGTTTGGGCATCCGTCGGGGGTGTGCGGATCGCGGAAAATGCAGTGCGCTTGGCCTCAGGAGGCAAGAGAAGTTCGATATTCTGCACAGAAGCATTTCCCGGCAAGCCCTGCCACGGTGCGCGACCGCCTGGATCGAGGAGCAAGAACCAAGGCCGCCGCTCGCGCTGGATCACTCCTTCCAGGCGCTGCCGGTAAAACCAGCGAGTTGTCGCCGGCGCGCCATCTCGAACTTCGATCGCCGTGAGGTGTGTATCGACGCACCCTTTCATGCGCTGTGCGACTCCCGGAACCACTCGGAGGAAGCGGGACGTGGCGGGAGCGATAACGATGTCGGCACCGGCGTCCCGGCAGATTGCCTCGAGAGCCGCCGCATCGCTCGAATAGCGGGGATGCTTGAAGTCCGCCCCAGATACGGCAACGATGCGCGACGCTTTGACGGCCGCGATGCTGTTTGCCGCAGTTTGGACGGTTTCGCCGATCAGTCCGATGGTCAAAGCGGCCTGCAAGGGCTGCGCAAAATCCAATGTCGCGCCCAGCGCTTCGAAGGCGGCTTTGGGCAGAACCGTTCCCGATTCATCTACATGAGCAAGGAACAAGAGATTGAGCATGTTTTCCTCAGTGCCAGATCCTGGTGCTGCGACTATTTCTCGATCCACTCCGCCAGTTCGCGAGCGATCTCTTCGGCGGAGAGATCTTTGACAATGCGTGTTTGCCGCTGCTGCCTTGGCGGCGTAACGCTCAGGTAGCGCAGACCATCTGACGAGATAGCTCCCGGTTTGGCTCGCTGCAGTGCGGGCATAATTGTGCGCATGTTGGCCATGCCGGTCGCAGGATTGTTTCGCGGCTCCGGCAGATTCCCGGTCGCCCAGCCCAGGAGCGCAGGCGGGCCCGGACAGATCGATGCCTGATGGCGTCCTCCCTCGATCCGCTCCAGGATTTCGAACGACCCATCGGGCTGAGGCGTGATCTGATCCACCCCCTGGAACTGGTCGATGATGCCCAGTTGCTCGCCGACGAGTTGCATAGTGACGCCAGCCCCACGCGAGGCAGACTCCCAGCCGCCAAACACCAGCAGGCGGTCGCGCTGCAGGCCTGCAATCACACGGATAGCATCCGCGAGCGCTGCGGCGACTGCGTGAGCGTCGGCAAACCCTCCGCCCGGTGCATCGACTGGAACTAGTTCAAAAGTTGCCTTCTGCGCCACCGTCATCATGACCTGCTGCAGCTTTGCTTTTGGCCCGGCGCTCACCAGCCAGATTTTGCTGCCCGGTGAACACTCGACCAGGTTGGCCGCTTCAAACAAAGCGTGCGCAGCCCAGGGGTCGAGTACGGCAGGCAGCATCATTTCGTTTTTCACGGCAGGACCGGCGGAGCCGACGATTGGCTCCAGCATCTGCAAGGGATCTGGAACGATTCCGGCGCAAACGACAATGTGATAAGGATTGCTCATGCGACCTTGCTCTCCCGAAAAGTTGCTTTACCACGAATTGCTAATTCAATGAAGAATGCAGGCCCCCCGCTCCGGCTCGAAAATCGATGTTTCCCCGCTTGCCGTCCACAGTCGCGGGGCAATTCCAAAGACAGGCGCCGCAGGAAATGCACTTCTCGCGATCAAAGGCCGGCACACCGTTTTCGCCTCGAGTGATCGCCTGGCCGGAGCACATCTCAACGCAGAGCTTGGGTTCACATCCGCGACAGAGCTCAGGATGGAGGAAGAGGACATGGTTGGCGTATCCCTGCAGGGCCTGCACACTTCCGCCGACGAGCAGAGCATCCTGATGTGAGATGAGGAGCTTGCCGTCCAACGGAATGGTGGGCCAGCCCAGGCGATCCATGATCCTGTCATGCAGCGCCTCTCCGCGAGCCGACGAGTCTCGGCTAAGCTCGGCTATCTCTGCAGGAGAGATGCGTCCCTGACACAGCTCTTCGAGCGAAGCGATACCGCGGGACCGCTCGGGCAAGGGGAGGGACAAGACTCCGCGCGTGAGCCCGGCGACGGCCATTCCCACCAGGCCGGTAAAGACGCCACGCTGAAAACCATTGCGCGAATTCGCAGCGATCTTCGATTCTTGATCGACCCAGCTTGCCCGCCGGCGTCGGACATACGCCCCTTCCAGGTTCTCGCGTGTGAAAGCCTTCTTTTCCTTCAGCAACTCGACCGCGGCCTCCGCGAGTTGCACGCCGGTCGTCCACGCTTCGTCGACACCTGATCCGCTAAGTACGTTGGTGCTGCCCGAGCTTTCGCCGATCCGGGCGTACCCGTTGCCCACAAGCACGGGTTCACCGTGGCGGCCGGATTCCTGTAGCGACTTCGCTCCCCATGATTTCAGCGTTCCGCCGCGCAGGTATCGCCACAGATGGGGGTGCAGCATGAAGTGCTGCAGGTAACGGTAAGCGGTGCGGATCGGACTGTGCAGCCAGGAGGGAATGAAAATGCCAACCGATGCGAGCCGCTCGGGATGGACGTAGAGAAACCCGAAGATTTCGGGCTCGGGGAATCCGAAGGTGTGCAGAACGGTCCCCGGCCGCAATCCAGAATCTTCACGCAACTCGACAACCATCTTCATACCGAGTGCCCACTCGCGCTGATAATGCCCGGCTGGCACCCCGAAGTGAGCGTCGATTTGGCGGCCGACCGCTCCAACCGGCCCATCCGCAATGACAGTCAGCGCCGCACGTACGTCCATACCCGGCATGAACCCGTCGCCCGGGGTTCCCGCAAGGTCCGTTCCTTGGTCGGCGAGTCGAACGCCAGCGACTTGATTGGCCTCGATCAACGGTTCGCTGACCGGAGTTCCCGGCCATATCTGGACTAATCCGGAACTGGAGACTTGCTCGGCGACCCACTGATTGAACTGGCCCAGCGAGAGGACGATCCCGTCGGGCTTCTTCAGAAAACCCGGCGTGAATGGAAGTTCCAGAGCATCATCCTTCAGACGCACGATGCGGCCGAAGCTGCGAATCAACTTGTCAGCGGCGCGAAGCGCCACAGCTCTCCGGCTGGCGCCGACCGGATCGAGCAGATAGATCAACTTCTCCGAGGTGACAGGCGCCGCCATCGGAATCTGTGCCCCATCGAGATCAGGCAGGCTGGATCGGATTCCGCGAGCTCGGGTCACTGCTCCCGAGACGCCGAAGCTCAATCCGTCGGCTCGCTCGTAACAGATGACCTGCAGAGGCAATCCTGGCGAAGCCGCGCTCTCTAATTGTGGGGTTCCGTCCTCGTGCAACAAGCTGCGGGAGAGCGTCGTGAGGAATCCACCCATGGCAGGACCGAAACCGACGCCAACAATGTCGACGGACATTTGCTGCCGCTCGACAGTCATGGAACCCGATCCAGGAGTAGCGCTCATGCGGGATAATCCAGAGCTTCTGGAATCATGACTTGCGAGATCGCATCTGCGGCACGATCTTTCGCCAGTCGCGCCCCCGTCAAGCAGGTGTCGAGCTTGCTGTGCAAGGAGAGAAAGGCTTCCGCTCCCTGACACTTGGCGCAAGGCCCGGCTTTCTTCGGGTGGGAGCCGTCATTGCCGATCACGTCCGCGGCACAAGACGCGAAACCCGGCATAAAGCCTTCGAGCTGTTCCAGTTCATCCTCACTCCAGCAACCGCGAGCGCCCTGCTCGTCCCATGCGGGATGCCGGTTGTAGCCAAAAACCAGCTCGGCACAAATGCGGGAAACTTCTCCCGAACAGCGTGCCGACTGCACGTGACACAAATCGCTCAAGAAGTTGACGAGGCCGGGCAACTCCTCTGCCAAGGCGGGGTCCTTGGCTCCCTCGGACTGCAAACGGAGGACGTCGAGGATCTGGCAGCGCGCGGCCACGAGCCAGCACAGAGCGTCCGCCAGCGGGAAGGTGACGCCCTGGCGCGCAGACTGATAGAGCTTGTTGCCGTCGGCATCTTTGGCGTGTTGCAGGCGATCGAGCGTCCACAGCCACATGCTCATTGCTGTAGCCAGAGCGCACGCCCCGGTCCCGGGGTGCTCGGAGGCTATGCCGCGCATCTCGCGAATCCACCCGCGCAACTGTGCGAGGAACAGAGGATTTGCCATCGTCACCGAAAGCTGCCGCCGCTGTACGGCCTCAGGCCCCTCATACGTGGCTTCCAGTTGCGCATCCATCCATTTGTTGCCAAGAAAGCCCGGACAATCTTCCGTGATGCCGTATCCGCCCATCAGGCTCACGGCCTCACGCATGGTTTGGGTTCCCCAGCCGGTATTCCAGAGCTTGGCCGCCGGACAAAGGACATCGGCAAGAGCATCAAGGGTCACAAAGTGCAGCAACGGATCGGAATGCAACTGTTCTCGCCGGGTATCATTCGCGGGCAACTGCTCGAGTGCGATAGCCCGGTCCGAGGCTTCCCGCAGCGCTTTGAATCGCGCTTTGCCGCGCGTGATTCCTTGCCGCGCAAGTGAGACGTCGATCTCCTTCTCGATCGGATCAAGTTCATCAAACACACGCGCGGCTGCGAATCCCAGCGAGGCGCTTGCTTCACCGGTTGCCCAGACATCGACCAGGCGGTGCAACGCGTCCTGCCGCGCTTGCAACCCGAGTTCATACCGCACAGACCCGGGTGTGGCAGTCTCCGCGCCGCGGAATCTGCCCCGCTGATAGCGAATGACCGGCTCGACCGAGGAAAGCAGCTTGGCCGCCGTCATTACGCCGACGGTCACGCGAGTGCGGCGGAACACGGCTTCAATCACTTCGCTATGGCTGTAGCGTGGGATTAAAACTCCATCTTTCACCTCGTAACCGCCGATGATCCGGCTGGCCGGAACCTTCAGGTTGAAGATCGGGTCCCCGGTCGACGAAAGCTGGTGAACCAGCTTGCGCGTCGGCGTACCGCGGTCAAAGATGCCCGGATCACTTTCTTCGAGAATGACCATGCAGCTGCCCTTGATGCGGTCATCGTCGGAGTCCACTGCAGCGGTCACGAAGTTGGCGAACCCGATATTGGTGATGAAGCGCCCGCGTTTTTCGACCTGCAAAATGGGCGCTTCGCCCGGCTTCCACTCCACGATCCGGATCTTGCCGTTCAGCATCCCCGTGTCGACTCCGACGTAGGGAATCGGCTCGGTCAGGCAGAATGCGCCGCGCAGTGGCTTGCGCTGCTCACCCGGAGGAGCAGGAGCTGCCAGCTTCATATAGTGCTGCCGCTGTTCGGGAGTTCCGCGCTCATGAATCGGAGCCAGCGCCAGGCAACCCGCCAGACTCGCGGTTGCCGCGCCGCCATCCACCCAGGCGAGCTCGAAAGCCACCAGGGCCAGTGCGAGGTTCTTTGGTCCGGCAAACAGGCCCCCGTGTTCAGGATCCATGAAAACCGCGGTGATGCCGGATGCGTCGAATGCCTCCAGCAGCGCTGCTTTCCCATCCGTCCATTCGTGCGAGTTGCGGCCTCCATTGGATACGAGTCGAGCCACAGGACCGCGGGCCACCGAGCGGGACGATTGCAGCAGAAGTTGCAGGTCATAGCGATCGGCGAATCCCCATTGCACCTGGCGTGCCGCATCGGAAGGCAGTGTGTGCAACATCTCCGTTCGGACTGGGGTGGCGATGGCCATGGGTGTCACCTCGCGCGGCAATATCCTGACGATTCTGGCGCACCATGGGATACCGATCTGTGATTTGAATCACGACCCGTTATGAGGCAACGGTCTGACGAACGGCTCGAGGCATTTGCCACCAAAGACGGGTAGTTGGTTGAGACGAACGGACGCTCAGGGGACCTATCGGACCATTCTGACCATGGCTTCGATGCCATTCCACGTGATTTGCACTCCGATGCAAAGCAGCACGAAGGCAATCACGCGCAGGATTCCATGAGCGGTCTGGGGCGAAACGCGGGCCGTAATTTTCGGCGCGTACCCGTAGCAAAGATAGACCCCTACACTCAGCAGAATCACTGCAAGCGCAATTCCTGCATGGGCCGCGACGGTAGGGAGCAGTCCTTGCACCGAGGCATGAGCGCTCAAGGTCACCATCACGACAATGCACCCCGGGCCGGCGGTGATGGGAAAGGTAAAAGGGTAAAAGACCTGCTGTTCGAGCGAAGCGGAGTCCGTGCGCTCCACATCGGCCGGCTCGAGCTTCTTTTGAGGCGCCTCCTGATTGAGCAGACTCCAGCCCATGGCGGCAAGAACCAGCCCTCCGGACACCTGCACCACGGGCAGCGAAATGCCGAAAAATCTGAGCAACGCCGTTCCTACGAGCTCGATTGTGATCAGGAAGATGGTCGTACTGATCGCGATCTTTCTCGCCAGCGTCCGATACTCGATCGAAGGCGCCTCGCCCACAACACTCAGAAATACCAGTGCGCTGCCCAGAGGGTTTATCAAGGGAAGCAATGCGCTGAACGAAAGCCCGAAGAATTTGCCTAATTCCACCACGGAGCCACAGCATAGCAGGTGAAGCCTACAAACAACCGGTCCCCGCTTCCTGCGAGACGGACCGGCGCCCTCCCTTGTGGGATGATAGGGTTCGTACTGCTCCAAGCCGGATGGCCCGCCGGAACGAGCGCACTCGACGAATCGTCCGCCATCGAATAGAGGCTGAGATGAAACTTACACGCCGCGAATTCAGCCGTCTGCTGGCTCTTGGAGCAGGGGCAGAACTGCTTCCCAAAATTCCTGCGCTGGCCGATGATCGCCCCATCGGATACTGCATCGTAGGACTGGGCCGCATTTCGATGCAGCACTTTATGCCCGCTGTGAGGATGTCGAAAAAGTCCCGGGTGACGGCGCTGGTCAGCGGTCATCGCGATAAAGCCGAGCACATGGCGGCAGAATACGGCGTGCCCGGCGACAGCATTTACAGTTATGAAGATTACGACGATATTGCAAAGAACCCGAACATCGACGCCGTCTATATCGCCTTACCCAACAGCATGCATGCCGAGTACACCATCCGCGCGGCCAAGGCCGGCAAACACGTGCTCTGCGAGAAGCCGATGGCCACCAGCGTCGAAGATTCGCGCAGCATGATTCAGGCCTGCCAAAGCGCGAACCGGAAGCTGATGATCGCCTACCGCTGCCAGTACGAACCGGTACATCTGCGTGCGGTGGAAATGATTCGCGAAGGCAAAATCGGCTCGATCGAATCGATCGAAAGCGCGTTCGGTTTTGCCATCGCCCCCAATGAGTGGCGTCTCGACAAGAAGTTATCCGGAGGCGGACCGCTGGTCGATGTCGGGATCTACTGCCTGAACGCCAGCCGTTATCTGATCGGCGAGGAACCCGTCGAAGTGAAGGGAATCTCGTCTGTTGTCGACCATGACGGGCGCTTTGCCCAGGTGGAAGAGACTCTCTCCTGGACGGCGAGGTTTCCCAATGGTGCGTTGGCAAACTGCAACTGCACCTACGGCAGCGCGATGCGCGGCTATTTTCGCGTGCGCGGATCGCGTGGCACCATCACCGTTGACCCCGCATTCAACTACGACAAGCTTCACCTTTCAGCGGAGTTCGATGGAGGAGGCACGACCGAGTTCGCGCCCGATGAGCCAGACCCGGTACAGTTTCTCCGCGAGGCCGACCACATGGCCGATTGCATCCTCCAGAACAGCGAGCCTAAAACTCCGGGGCAAGAGGGTCTGCGCGACATGGAGTGGATCGCGCAGATATATCGCTCATGCGAAAAGAGCAATGGCTGATGCCGACCCTATCACTTCCTGACTTCGGCGATTTTTAGGAAGGCGACAACGCCTGGGCCGACGTTCCCGTCGTTACTGAGGCAGCAACTGCTTTCCCTTGGGCCTTCGCCACGGTAACTCGATCTCGCCCATTTGTTTTTGAGCTATACAGGCACTGATCCGCAAGTTTCAGCATGTCTTCCGCGTTAGCACAGTGTTCCGGGAAAGTGGCGATGCCGACTGAGACCGTGACCGGGCCCAGGCGGGTATCTTTGTGAGTCAGCTTCAAGGCTTTCAACTCCGCGCGCAATTGGTCGGCGCGCATGGCGGCATGTTCGGCGAGCGCCTCCGGCAGGATTACGGCAAACTCTTCTCCGCCGCATCTGCAGGCGACATCGTCCCCGCGGAACGAATTTCGCAGCAGATCGGCAAATGACTGCAGCACAAAATCGCCGGCGTCGTGGCCGAACGTGTCGTTGAATCGCTTGAAGTGGTCGATGTCGAGTACCAGAAGGGAGAGAGAGTGTTTCTTCCGCCGTGCCCTGAGCATCTCCCGCTCGATCGATTCCTGCATGAATCGCCGGTTGAACAGGCCGGTCAGCGGATCGCGAATTGACTGATCGCGGAGCGTCTCGCGCAGTTGCAGGCTGGCAAGCGATAGCGCGATCTGGCCGGCAACGCTGATCCCCAGCCGCTCGTGAGAAGAAAGCAAATCGACGGGCAGCTTCTCGCCGGCCGGAAAGTCGAGGTGAAGAACGCCCAATGTTTCTCCACGTCCGACCATTGGCAGACAGAGATGCATGGAAGGCTCGTGCCCTTCGAGATGAGGGCAGACGATTCCGCCTCCGCCGGGCTCGCTCCAGTGTGGTTTGCCCCGCCGCAGTGCCCAACAGGATTGGGGTGCAAAGAACGGCTCCGAGGTCCGCTGGCTTCCCCAGGAGACCGCTGTCTCCACCAGATTGCGCGAGGCCTTAAACGTGTACAACGTGCCCGAGGTAGCTTCAGGGAAGAACTTCCGCACTGAGTCTCCGACCACAGCGCAGGCTTCTTTCGTGGATGCGCAACATTCCAGCAGCGCACTCATCTCGTTGAGCAACGTCATCTGATCCGTTTGGACCTCAAGTTCCTTGACCAGTCGGTTCAGGGATTCGGCGTGATTGCGTTCCGCCGCGGAGGCCCTGATCTGCTCCGAGATGTCCTTGCAGATGGCGTAGCCACCTTGCACGCGGCCGCCGATGACGAGGGGAACGGCGTGCAGTTCCATGTCGATCGGGATTCCATCTTTTCGCGTTCGCCGGACAACGCGATGCAAAGCCTGACCGCCGAGAACGCTCCACGACCATGGCGGCGCCGTCTCCGCTGAGACCGCCAAGAATACAGAATCCAGGTCGCGGCCGACCAACTCCTTCGGCGCATAGAGGGAGAGTTTCGCAAAAGCATCATTGATGAGAGCGACACATCCATCGCGGTTGAGTACTACGATGCCCAGCGGGCTATTTTCGAACAGCGAATTCAGAAAGGTCGTTCGTTCATGTAACTCCATCCCCAGATAACGACGTTCGCTCACCGTCGCCCCGACCACGAGCCCGGAACCGGAGACAACCAGCATCAGGAGACCGATCTTGGCCGAGAGAGTTGGTTCGGGTGGAAACAGATGCATCGCCATCACGATGCCGAAATTCATGGCCAGGGTCCCGGTCGCGACCAGGCGGATTCCCGATCGCATCGCCAGCCACAGAATCGGAATAAAACTCAGGTAGAAGAGCTCCAGGCGGGCCCATTGGGGGGCGAACATAATCCACAGCACCGCAATCATACTGGCCGCTTGCCCGATTGCCTCCAGAAGGTGCCATCCATTGGCCGGGTTGGTGTCACCGCGCGAGTCGGAGGCGGTTCTGTCCTGACCTGCGTCCAAGTCGAGCCAGCGACGAATCCACGGGAAGACATGAATGAGAAGAAACGGAGCAACTCCAAGGACTCCGATGCCGTCTCCAATGAACCAGCCAGCCGACGTTGCCCAGAACTGATTGGGGGAAATTGAGTGGTCGGCTAACAGGCACAGAACGCCCGAAAGCGTGGCGCAGAAGGCGGCGGCGCTCGTTACAACTACGTACCGCACCACATCGCGTCCCCGCCGCAGCCCAAGATCGATACGCAGCGGACCGCGAAGGAGATAAGCGGCTCCGCCGTAGCAAGCCGCAACGCCGATCGCGCCGACAGTCTCACCAAACGAGCGGACTGGCTGGTGATAGAGGACGACTCCTGAAAGCGCATCTGAGAAACAAACCAGAATGGCGTAGCGCGGACTGATGCCCAGCAAGAGTGCAACCACCAGCCCGGTGGCCGGGTACCAAGCCGTCCATCCTAGCTGGGAAAACAGGATAACAGCCGGCTGGCTAAGCAGGAGTGACAGCAGGACAAAAGCAATAGACAGTAAGCTGTGCCGGATGATGAAGTTCTTTGATACCAAATCCAACCCCTCGCTGCCGTGTGTAGGTGAGCTGCCAAGTCCAGGTTGAGCTTCGTCTCGGCATCCCCCAAGCAATAGTCCTCAGGGGGAGGACTGCATCCAGAGTGCCATCGGCCAAGCGACAGGAAAAGATGAGAACATCGGCCAAGCCAATTGTTATCAGAGGGCTAGGCGGAATCGATTGCCTCTCAAGGCGGCGTCGCGCCGCCCTGTCCGTCTCCCGAATGGACAGTTGTCCGGGAAACAGATAGCGCCGGACCCGGCGCTCACCGAGAAACCCCCGAATGGTCTCGTAACTAACACTTAACAAAGGACTTCCAGGCCAGCGCTCAGCTGACCACGGGATGCGAAGTGGACGGTAGCGTGCAGTAGCGACTATTCGACTGCATTTTCCTTTTAAATAGAGAAATATTTCGGGGGACTAAGAGTGGAAGCCGCCGCGAAAACTGCACCTGCTGTAAATGCCACGCAAGTGAAGCCAATTCCCACTCCCGCTTTATTGCTGGCCATGTTGAAGGTTTCGAGCAAGGTCAGCGATCTGATCATGTCGCCTGGCAGTTTCCCGGTAGTGGAACAATCCGGGCAGCTCGTACCGGTCAAGATCTCGGGCGCGGCGCCCCTGACTCCCGAGGACACCCGGCGCATTGCTTATGAATTGATCGGTTCGAACCAGCAAGCCATCGAGTGCCTGCAGAATCAGGGATCCTGCGATATTTCGTACCGGTTGCCGGGGCATTGCCGCTTCCGCGTCAATGTCTTTCAGCAGCGCGGCAGTCATGCGATCGTGATGCGGGTCATTCCCCAGGCCATACCGAACTTCGACCAACTGAACCTGCCTCCGCAACTTACCGAAATCGCCGAACTGCGCAACGGAATTGTGCTGGTCACCGGTCCGACGGGATCAGGGAAATCTTCCACCCTGGCGGCAGTGCTCGACCTGATCAATGAAACCCACGCCTACCACATTCTCACGATCGAAGATCCGATCGAGTTCATGCACCGGCACAAGCGGTCTATCGTTCATCAGCGCGAGTTGCACAGCGACACGCCGAGCTTCGGACTGGCCCTTCGAGCCGCTCTGCGTCAGGCGCCGAAGGTGATTCTGGTCGGCGAAATGCGCGACAAAGAGACGATCGAGATCGCCCTGGAAGCCGCCGAAACAGGACATCTGGTTCTTTCCACGCTGCACACGATCGACGCGGCGAAAACCGTCGAGCGCATCGTCGGAGTCTTCCCGTTGGCCGAGCAACACACGATTCGCAATCGGCTGGCAAAGAGCTTCCGCTTTATCGTCTCGCAGCGTCTGATCCCTCGAAGAGACGGCAACGGCCGGGTGGCGATCGTCGAGATTCTCAAGTCGACGGTGCGAACTCGCGAGTACATGGAGAAAGGCGAGCAGGACGGCAAAACCCTGCTCGACGCAATGCGAGATGGAGACACGGAGGGCATGCAGCATTTCGACGGCGAAATCGAAAAGCTGGTCCGGGTGGGCCTGATCGACATCGATACCGGACTCGCCTACGCGACAAATCCGGGAAATCTTCGATTGGTCCTCACAGATATGGGAAGTTCTTCAACCGACGAGCACTGACTGCCTGCGGAAAAGCTCTTTTTCTGACCAGCAAGCGTACCTCAGCGGCTAAAGCCCGATGATTTTGCCCTGCTTTCGGCGCGGCGAAAAGCCGCGGCCTTTCAAAACCCAAAAAACGGAGGATTTTCTCGCAGCCTGCCAGGGCGAGAAACATCCCGAATTCCTCTGAAATGCATGGGAAGCGGAAGGTCTCACTCCAATCACAGCCTAGTGTGATTTCAATCGTCGTTCCCGCCTCGGCCGGCGGGATAACCTCATAGGTTTGCCAGCGGGAGAGTGCATGCTGGAGACCGTGAAGCGCTTGTGGCCTGAGATCGGCTGGATCGCCAACCCCCAATTACGTCAACAAGTTACGGAGACCTGGATCAAGGCCCTGGAGCGTAGTCCGCTGCAAGCGGACGACCTGAACCGGATTCCGTTCACGCTGCTGGTTCCGAACTGCCCCATAACGTTCATGGAGCACAAGCGGTGTGTCGTTCACATTGCCCGCGAAAGTGCTCAAGCAATGCAAGCCTTCATGGGTCGCGCACTGCCGATCGACATGGACGTAGTGATCGCAGGGGCCATTCTGGCGGACGTTGGCAAATTGCTGGAATACGAGATCGGCCCCGATGGCCAATGCCGGCAAAGTGAGCGGGGCGAAGCGTTGAGGCACCCGTTCACGGGAGTCGCGCTGGCTTTGGAGTGTGGCGTCCCGGACGCCATCTGCCATGTCATTGCTGCTCATGCAGCCGAGGGCGATCTGGTCAAGCGAACAACCGAGGCATTTATCGTGCACCACGCCGACTTCATGGCGTTTCTGCCATTCAAGAATCCGAAGAACATCAAGATCAGTAAGTAGGAGAGACCCCGTGTCCGCAACAAATACGACTTCCGCCGGTCGAGGAACTGTTACCGCCCAGATGTCGCGCTGGGCTGCCGGCTTGAAGTACTCGCAACTTTCCAAGGAGTCGGTTTACCAAGCCAAGCGGTTCCTGCTCGACTCGATTGGATGCGCCCTTGGCGGCTACCAGCAACATGACGTGAAAATCGCCCTCGAAGTCCTTGGCGAGATCGCCGGACGAGGGCCGGCGACCATCATCGGTAACGGAAGACGCATGGATCCTGTCTCGGCATCGCTGGCCAACGCGCTGATGGTCCGGTGCATGGACTACAACGACATTTACTGGAAGCAGGATCCTTCGCATCCCTCAGACATTTTCGCCGCGGCCATCGCTTGCTGCGAGAGAGCTGGAGGCAACGGCAAGGAACTGATTGTCGGACTCGTGCTCGGTCACGAATTTGAGATGCGTCTGTGCGAAGCCGCATTTCCCGGGATTCGCGAGCGTGGCTGGCACCATGCCACGTTGACGGCGTTTGTTTCGCCCATCGTGGCGGGCCGCGCCCTGCACCTCGCCCCGGAGCAGATCCAGCACGCAATCGGCATCTCGGCCAGCCGCCACTGCACCTTGGGCGCAGTGACTGCCGGCAAGCTCACCATGATGAAGAACACCGTCGATCCCCTGGCAACGCAAAGCGGCGTGTTGGCGGCATTACTAGCTGAAAAAGGCTATACGGGGCCGGAGCACGTGATGGACGGCAAAGAAGGATTGACCCATGTTTTTGGTCCCGAATGGAAGCTCCACCTGCTCACGGAAGGCTTGGGAGAGTCCTGGCGGATCACACAATGCGGCATGAAGGCGTTTCCCAGCGAAGCCTTGACGCATACGCCAATCTCCGCAGTGCTTGCTCTGGTCAAGACCAACGATCTGCATCCGGACCAGGTCGAGAAGATCCAGATTCGCTCGCTGGCGCGCGCGGCGGACATCCTCTCTGATCCGAGCAAGTACGATCCGCACACCAAAGAAACTGCTGACCACTCGCTGCCATATGTCATCGCGGCGGCGCTGGTCGAACGCCAGGTGACCCCACTCCAATTCACCATCGAAAAGATCCTCGACCCGAAGATTCGCGAGCAACTCAGGAAGGTCGAAGTTGTGGCAGATCCTGAGATCGAGAAAGTGTTTCCAGCATTGCAGAGGGTAATCGTGAACATTGATAGCTCCGACGGGCGCAAGTTCAGCAAACAACTGGATTATCCCAAGGGCGATCCGCGGAATCCCTTATCTGATCAGGAGGTGGAGGAGAAATTCTCTGCCCTGGCCGAGGGAGTGTTGTCGAAGAGCGCACAAACCCGCGTCAAGGACGCCATCTGGAAGCTTGAGCGCGTCAGTTCTATCCGCGACCTCATGTCGCTCATGGAAGCAGACGTTGTGAGAGCTAAAACAGGAGTACCCAAGCCCCGGCACCCTGTAGTCAGGCGAGCGAAGAGCGGCAAACCGGCGTTGGTTTAGCCGCATTCGCACTGAAGAAACGGAGTTTCGCTATGTCTCAGACGATCGTTGAGAAACTCGCGCAGTCTCATATGGCAGAGGGCCCGAAGCGATCGCTGCATGCCGGCGAATTCCTGTCTGTCCGGCCATTTCACGTGATGACGCACGACAACACTTCCGCCGTGATCAGCAAATTCAAAGCCATCGGTGTAAGAAAGATCTCTGAACCAAGTCAGCTCGTATTTGCCCTGGACCACGACATTCAGAATCAGGACGAAGCCAACCGCAAGAAATACATCTCTATCGAAGGGTTTGCTCGCGAGCATGGGGTTGATTTCTATCCAGCCGGCTCAGGCATCGGCCATCAGATCATGCTGGAACGCGGGTACGTGGTGCCGGGATCATTTGTAGTGGCTTCGGACTCGCACTCGAATATATACGGGGCGCTGGGAGCGGTGGGCACGCCAATTGTTCGCACTGACGCCGCGGCGGTATGGGCCACAGGCGAGTTCTGGTGGCAGATCCCACGCACCATCCAGGTGGTGCTGGAAGGAAAACTGCAGGAAGGCGTAAGCGGCAAAGACCTGATCATTGCGCTCTGCGGGCTCTACAACCACGACGAGGCCTTGAACGCGGCCATCGAATTCTCCGGGCCGGGCGTATCCAGTCTGTCTATGGATGCGCGCTTCTCTATCGCCAACATGAGCACCGAGTGGGGGCCGATCGTCGCCTGGTTCCCGGTCGATGAAGTCACTATTCGCTACCTGCGCACCGTGCATGGCAACTTGCAGGCACAAGGCGTAGAGCGCTTCACCGAAGACGACATTTTCCAGTGGATCGTAAATCCACCGCGGCCGGATGCGGATGCAGAGTATGCCGCGCGCATCGTGCTCAACCTCAGCCAGGTCACTCCATATGTCGCTGGACCCGACACGGTACAGACGACGGAACCGCTCGCTGAGATTGAGAAGAAGAAAATCGCGATCCAGAAGGCGTATCTGATTTCCTGTGTGAACTCCCGGCTGGAAGATTTGGAGGCCGCGGCCTCGGTATTGTCCGGAAAAAAGGTGGCTCCGGGCGTGAAATTCTATCTGGCGGCGGCCAGCAAGTGGGTGCAGGAAGCGGCGGAAGCGAAGGGCTTTTGGCGGACGCTGCTTGACGCTGGTGCGATTCCTCTGCCGCCCAGTTGCGGCCCATGCATCGGTCTGGGCACGGGGCTGCTGGAAACAGGCGAAGTGGGCATCTCGGCCACGAACCGCAACTTCAAAGGGCGCATGGGCTCACGCGACGCGCAGTGCTATCTGGCCAGCCCGGCCGTCGTCGCCGCCTCCGCCATAGCGGGCTACATCGCCGGGCCTCACTCGTTCGCACAGGGGTCGCTCGCCCGCGTCTACAAGGAATTCGTTCCGGCAAAACACGGTGCGGAGCGCGTCGAAATCCTGCCCGGATTCCCCGAACTTATCCACGGACGGCTGGTGTTCATGCCGCAGGACAACATCAATACCGACGCGATTTATGGCAAGGATTACACCTACCGCGACGATATGACGCCGGAAATGATGGCGCAGGTCATCATGGAAAACTACGATCCGCAGTTCGCCCGGCGCACCCGCCCGGGGGACGTCATTGTTGGGGGCTTCAACTTCGGCACGGGGTCGAGCCGGGAACAGGCAGTTACCTGCCTGAAGGCGAAGGCGATTCCGCTCGTCATCGCCGCGAGCTTTTCGCAAACCTACTTGCGCAATGCCTATAACAACGGGTTCCTGTGCATCGAAGTTCCGGAGTTGGTAAAGCGCCTCTACACGCAGTTCGCCCAGGAAATCAGTGTGAAAGAGAAAACCATCATCTCCGAAGCAGCCATCGAGATCGACTTCAGAGCGAGTTCGCTGACCTGGCGCGGAGAGCGCTTCTCTTTCGCGCCTCTCGGTTCCGTGCCGCAATCCCTCGTAATCGCCGGCGGCGCGGAAAACGTGGTTGCCCGGAAACTGGGCCTCAAGCATGAGAATCCCGAAGCGGCAGTCGTTTCAGGAGACTAACTCGTCATGGCAAAACATACGGTCGTCACCATGCCCGGAGATGGAATCGGCAACCAGGTTCTTCCCGAGGCTCTGCGCGTTCTCAAGGCGGTGGGCTTTGATGCGGAATACGTACATGCGGAGATCGGATGGGAATGCTGGTGCCGCGAAGGCAACGCGTTGCCGCAGCGCACGATCGACCTCCTGGACAGACACAGGCTGGGTTTATTTGGCGCCATCACATCGAAGCCCAAGAAGCAAGCCGAAGCCGAACTGCGGCCAGAGTTGCAGGGCAAAGGCTATTCGTATTTCAGCCCGATTGTCACCATGCGGCAGCGCTTCAATCTCGACACCTGCATCCGGCCCTGCATTTCGTTTCCCGGCAATCCGCTGAATTTCATCCGCCAGAAGAACAATGGTGGCTTCGAGGAGCCGTTGGTCAACGTTGTCGTGTTCCGGCAAAACACCGAAGGTCTCTACGCCGGGGTGGAATGGACGAATCCTCCGGAACAGATGCGTGCGGCGCTGGGGACGCATCCCAAGTTCAAGCCATTCGCGTCAGTGCCGGGGGCAGACCTGGCCATTTCGGTGCGCATCATCACTCGCGCCGCCGCGCGCAAGATCTGCCGAGCGGCTTTCGAATGGACGAAAAAGTACTGCTATCAATCCGTGACGATCTGCGAGAAGCCCAATGTGCTCCGCGAGACTTCCGGGCTCATGGAAGACGAGGCAAAGGCAGTCTCCAGAGACTATCCGGGCATCGCGCTCTGGTCGACGAACATCGACGCACAAACCATGTGGCTGACAAAGAATCCGGAAGATTACGGGGTGGTGGTTGCGTCGAATTTGTTCGGCGACGTGATTTCCGACGCATTTGCTGGGCTGATTGGCGGCCTCGGATTTGCCGCCTCGGGCAACATCGGGGATGAAGTCGCGGTTTTTGAACCGACGCACGGTTCCGCGCCCAAATACGCCGAACTCGATCCTCCGATCGTAAATCCGATCGCAATGTTTCTGTCGGCGGTCATGATGCTGGAGCACGTTGGCGAGGTAGAAAAGGCGCGCCGCATCCGCGAGGCAATCGCCGCCGTCGTGAAGGAAGGCAAGGTACGCACCTACGACATGATGCGCATGGCCGGCGGCCCGAAGGCGATCAGCCTGGGCGCAGCCAGCACGGTGGAAATGACAGACGCAGTTTTGGCGAAGCTGGCGCAGCCTCCCGCTTTATCTGATTCTCGGGATCTGGTCGGGGCGCGCAGGGGCTGATTTATGACGGTTGCAGAAGACATTCGCATCGGGGAAGCCGGCCACTGGGGCGCGGACATCCGCTCGGATGCTCATGTACGGGTTGACGCGCGCGAGCGAGGCGGCATCACGATCGAAGTCACATCGCGCGTCGAGCCCTACTATGGCGCTTCTATCCGACGGCAAGCCGAAGAGGTGCTGGAGTCTCTGGGGGTGCGGAATGCCCACGTGGAGATTCGCGACGAAGGCGCCCTGCCGTTCGTCATTGCTGCCCGCATAGAGGCGGCTGTGCGCCGGGCCGGATTGGGCAAAGGGACGCGCGTGCTGCCAGATCGGATCGCGCTGCCGGCGCCCTCCGCCCGCGATCGCATGCGGCGGTCGCGGCTCTATGTCCCTGGCAGCGAGCCAAAGTACTTCATCAACGCAGCGCTGCACCGGGCCGACGCCGTCATCCTTGACCTTGAAGATTCCGTCCATCCCAGCGAAAAAGATGCCGGCCGGCTGCTGGTTCGCAACGCATTGCGTGCGATTGACTTTTTCCAGTGCGAACGGATGGTGCGCATCAATCAGCTTCCGCTTGGACTCGAAGATCTGGACGAAGTCGTTCCTGAATCTCCCGACGTCATTCTCATCCCCAAACTCGAGAGTCCAGCTTCGGTTGTGGAGGTTGGTGCTCGAATCGCGGAGATTCAGGCTGAGTACGGCATCACTCGCTCCATCTGGCTCATGCCAATTCTGGAATCCGCTCTCGGAATTGAGAACGCTTTCTCCATCGCGCAAGCCAGCGAGCAGATTGTGGCATTAACGATTGGACTCGAAGACTACACCGCCGACCTGGGTGTAGTGAAGACCGCGAGCGGAGCGGAATCGCTTTATGCCCGCCAGCGAGTGGTCAATGCTGCGCGGGCCGCCGGCGTGCAGGCGATTGATTCTGTCTTTGGCGATGTCGCCGACCTGGATGGTTTGCGCGCGTGGTGTATGAATTCGCGGGCCATTGGATTCGAAGGCATGGGCTGCGTCCATCCGCTGCAGATCGCCGTGATTCACGAGGCTTTCGCTCCCATGGCGATGGAAATCGAGAAAGCGAAAAAGATTGTTGCTGCCTACGAAGACGCTCAGAAAAAAGGATTGGGAGTCGTCAGCCTGGGATCAAAGATGATCGATCCGCCGGTGGTGCAGCGCGCCTTGAAGCTGATCGCTCGGGCAAAAGCGATGGGTTCGATTGAGTGAGGCCTGAGCGAGGCACTGAGAAATTTCATGGCAATCCTCGGAAAATCGGAACTGGTTTCCAACGCAGCGGGGCGCATCGTCCCCGAAAAGGTCAATGGACGCGCTCAAACACCATACATGGGCGTCGGCAAGTATCGGCCCGCAGGAATAAAGACAGCGCCTCCAATCCGGACGGCCGCGGACTATCCCTCCAACGGCGACAAGCGTTTGCCGGATCTTGAGACGGCATTGCGGAAATGCGGCTTGCGCGACGGCATGGTCCTCTCTTCGCATCACCACCTGCGCGACGGCGACCGCGTCGCGCTCATGGCGCTCCGTGCTGCAGGGAATCTCGGCCTGAAAGACCTGATGTGGTTTCCCAGCGCCTCGTTTCCCTCGCAGCGAGATGCGATTGCTCTGATGGAGGCCGGTGTCATCGACCACATCGAAGGCAGCATGAACGGTCCGCTCGGCGACTACTGCACGCAAGGCAAGATGCGTGGCATGGGCGTACTCCGCTCTCACGGCGGCCGATGGCAGGCGATTCAGGATGGGGACGTTCACATCGACCTCGCAGTAATTGCGGCGCCTACGGCAGATCCCTTCGGCAACTGCGACGGATCACACGGCAAGACGGCCTGCGGATCGCTGGGCTTCGCCCTTGCCGATTCGATCTATGCCGACCACGTGATTGTTGTTACCGACAACCTGGTGCCATTCCCGTGTGTCCCGTGGCAGATTCAGGGCAACAACGTCGACTATGTAGTTGAGGTTGACTCGATCGGGGATCCCTCAAAAATCGTCTCCGGGACCACGCAGATCACGCGCTCACCCGACCGCCTGCGCATTGCAGACTTTGTCGCGCGATTCTTGCGTGACGCAGGCATCATGCACAATGGCTTTTCTTTCCAGGCAGGCTCCGGGGGGATCGCGCTGGCCTTCGTCAGTTATCTCAAGCAGATGATGAAGCAGGCAGGCGTCAAGGCGCGATTCGTGCGCGGCGGCTCGACCAAATATCTGGTTGAACTGCTCGAAGAGGGCCTCACCGACTATATCCTTGATGGTCAGACCTTTGATCTCGATGGAGTCCGCTCCATTGCCGGCAATCCGCGGCATGTTCCGACCTCGCCCTTCACTTCCTACAACTACCACGGCAAGGGAAATTTCGCGTCGATGATCGACGCCGTCGTACTCGGGGCCACCGAGGTCGACCTCAACTTCAACGCCAACGTAGTCACGCATTCCGACGGACGCCTGCTGCACGGCATTGGCGGATGGCAGAATTGCCTCGCCGCCAGGTGCACGATCCTAGCGGTGCCCTCATTCCGCGACCGTATACCCATCATTGTCGACGAGGTCACTACTCTGTGCGGGCCCGGCGAATTGATCGATGTCGTCGTGACGGAGCGCGGCATCGCGATCAACCCTCGACGGCAAGATTTGATCGATGCCGTGAAAGGGTCAAAGCTGCCGGTCCGGCCCCTCGCCGATATCAAGAAGGAAGTCGAGCGCATTTGCGGCGGCAAGCCCGCAAAGCCTGCGCATGTGGATCGGCCGGTTGCCGTGGTCAAGTGGGCGGACGGCACCGTGCTCGATACGATCTGGCAGATTGGGTGACGAAACGCTCCCAACGATGATGGCTATACCAGAGCGAGTTCGTTCTCTTCAGCCTGTTTCGCCTGCCGAATCAAGTCGTCGAGTTGCCCGTGATCGAGGCAGACGGCGTGCTGTCCATACCTTGCTTCCTTCCCCGTGACATGCCAATACGGTAGCCAGCAAACCCGGCTACCATCCCGGCGCTGTAGCACCACAAGAAAGGGATAAAACGTTACTTCCTCTTCTTCTTCGCCGAGCCATGACTCCAGCTTCTCCGGCAGGAAGGCGGAGACGACTTTGAACTCGCTGTCGCCGGTGCCGAGTTGGAAATCGAGCTCCAAATGCAGTTCACGCTTTGCTCCGCAGGACGGGCATGCCGGAGGAATACTCCGTTGAAAATCGTAGAGAGCGTCAAACAATTTCTGATGAGTCGGGGATTTCCGGCGACATTGAGGGCAGAGGAGATGCTGAGAAGTCATGGCGACACCCTTCTTGATCTCTGCAAACTCGAGGGAATAGCAAATCCTCTGCAGAGCGCTCTTCGGCGAGTGTAAGAAACTGCGAGTCCGGCGAATGTGACGTGGCTCACACAGGGTAGTACGCAAGATCAGCCGGAATCGCCGTTCGCCGGGAACCGGCTGTAACAGGGGAGCGGCCTGGCCCGGTCTTGTCCGAACCCTGGACAAGACCATCCCCGGTTCTGCTGTCGCAGAAGCCGAGCGGGTATATACTTTTGCGAGCCTCTTCCCGAAGCGAAGTGCGGCGCTTCATTTCCCCCGGTGGCCAGACATGCAGGAACGGAATCCAAAGTTCGATCCCCAGGATCGCGCGAAGGCGGCGAATCAAGGGAGCGTCGGAGTCCCAGTTAAGGGCGACAGTTCCAGTTCGAATGCCCCATCGGACTCGGATGCCCCGACCTTGATCGACTTCCAGCCGCCAACGCCCGATCCGGAGGCCACCATCGTGGACCCTGACGCCACGATCATTGCCGGATTACCGCGGCCGGTCCCGCTGAAGCCGCGACCCAGTCGCGTCCAAAATCCGGGCCCATTGTTCGAGCCGGGCGATGTATTGGGCGGTCGTTACGAAATCCTGAAACTCCTGGGCGAAGGCGGAATGGGAGCTGTTTACAAGGCCCGCGACCGCGAACTGGACCGGCCGGTCGCACTCAAACTTATCCGTCCGGAGCTGGCTTCGAGTTCTTCGATGCTCGCCCGCTTCAAGCAGGAGCTTCTGCTTTCGCGACAGGTCACGCACAAAAATGTGATCCGCATTTACGATCTGGGCGACGCCGGCGGAGTGAAGTTCATCACGATGGAATTCGTCGAGGGCCAGGACCTGCGGGCGCTGATCCACGAGAAGAGGAAGTTTTCCCCCGAAGAAGCCGTGGAGATCATGCGGCAGGTCTGCCAGGCCTTAGAGGCCGCGCACAGCGTAGGCGTCATCCATCGGGATCTGAAGCCGCAGAACATCATGCGCGATCAGAGCGGCCGCATTCTCGTCATGGATTTCGGCTTGGCGCGCACCATGGAAGGCGAGGGCATGACGCAGGTGGGCGCGCTGGTCGGCACCATGGAGTACATGTCACCAGAGCAGGCGCTGGCCAAGGAACTGGACCAGCGGTCCGACCTTTTCACTGCCGGCCTGATCCTCTACGAGTTGCTTACGGGACAAATGCCGTTCAAGGCTGAGAGCGCTCTCGCCAGTTTGATCAAACGCACACAGGAACGGGCTGTCCCGGTTTCCGATCACGACGAGACGATTCCCGGCGCGCTCAGCGGCATCGTGAGCAAGTGTCTGGAGAGAGATCCGAAGCTACGATACCAAACCGCTGCCGAACTGCTCCGCGATCTCGATGCCTGGCAGGGCAAGCGGGCTGCAGCGACTCTAGGATTCCACGCCAACGTGAAGCCCTGGGGGCAGACGGTTCCGTGGCCGCTGCTGACCGGCGTCGCCACCGTCCTGATTCTGGCAATCGCCGGCTATATTTTTCGGGGAGTCTTGTTTTCCGGGCCGCACAGTGCGGCCAATTCTCCATCTGCGTCGCTGGCCGTCATTCCTTTCCAGAATGCGTCGGGCGATTCGTCGTGGGACTGGCTCGGTCCCAGTCTGGCGGACATGCTAAGCACCGATATCGGGCAATCTTCGCACCTTCGCATGGTCTCGCCGGATCGGGTGCAGCAGCTCTTCCACGATCTGAAGATTGCGCCGAACTCGATCATCGATGCTCCTACGGTTGCGCGCGTCGCTGAATTTACGAGTGCCGACAAGCTGGTTTGGGGCCGGTACGCCAAGTTCGGAGATGAAATCCGAATCGATGCGACCCTGGAGGACATGAAAAGCAATCGCACGGTGCCGCTGAAGATCGACGTTCCAAGCGAAAAGGAGATCCCCGGCGCGATTGACCATCTTGCGGAGTCGATCCGCGAGAAGCTCTCGTTGCCGGGCAGCGTTTTGAAGGAGCTTCGCGCCAGCTCGTTCGAACCGAATTCCACTTCGGTGGACGCACTGCGCGACTACAACCTGGGCGTCGGCTCCCTGCGGGATGGCAGAAACCTCGATGCTCAGAAGCAATTGGAATCCGCTACCAAGGCGGATCCCAGCTTCGCCCTGGCATTTTCGAGATTGGCTCAGGCCTATAGCACACTGGGGTATGACACGGATGCGGAGCAGGCCTCCGAGAAAGCGGTCACACTCAGCCAAAGCCTGCCCGAATCGGAAAAGTACCTGATTGCGGCGATTCACTCGCAAGTGATGAAGGACTATCCGGAGGCAATCAAGTCCTATACAAACCTGGCCAACCTGTCTCCCGACAATACCGACGTGCAATCAGCACTCGCTGGTCTCTACCAGGATTCTGGCGATCTGGTCAAAGCGCGCGAATACTATCAGAAGATTCTGTCTTCCAATCCCCACGATGTGGGAGCGACCCTCGATCTCGGTCGAATTGAAATCAAGAGCGGCAACCCGCAGGGCAGCTTCGATCCCTTGAACCGCGCCTACAGCCTGGCGACGCAGCTCGACAATCAGGAGCAGAAAGCCACCAGCCTGCATCTTATGGCGGTTGCCTACCGGATGTTGAACAAGCCGCAGGAAGTTCTTCGCAACGAAACCGAAGCACTCGCGATCTGGCGCCAGATCGGCGAAAAGCGCGGGCTGGCTTATAGCTTGAACGAAACTGCCGGGGCGGAGTCGGCGCTCGGAAACCGCAAGCAAGCCGAAGCCAACTACGAAGAGGCTCTTCAGATTCGGCGGGATATCGGCGACAAGCGCGGACTGGGATACACGTTGATCGACTTGGGGAACTTTGCCGACGATTCGGGCGATCACGATCGGGCGCTCAAAATGTATAAAGATGCGTTGCAGATGGAGCGGGACATCGGCAGCGAGAGCATGCAAGCCATCTGCCTCAATAACATTGGTACGGCTTATTCAGAAAAAGGACAGTACGAGGATGCGCTCACCTACTACCAGCAAGCCTTGCAGTTACGCGAGAAGTCGAAGGCGCCGCAGGACATTGTCGAGGCTATCCATAACATTGGCGACACTTTTGCCGACATGGGCCAGTACGATCAGGCGGTTTCGTACTACCTGAGAGCACTGGATCTGCGGCGTAGCATGGACGACCAGCGTGGCGCCGCCATCGAATCACACAGCCTCGCGACCTTATTCGATTACCAGGGAAGGTTCGGAGCCGCCGTCAACTCGGAACAGGACGCGCTTAAGATTTTTCGCGACCTGAAAGATCGGACGACCTGGATGGCGAGAGTTTTGGACGGATCCGCGGAGGCGTTGATTCTGGCCGGAAGAGCGGATGAAGCCAAAAGTACATTGACTGAATCTGCCGATCTCGCACGAGAACTGAAGAACGACAGCGTGGCAGCGGAGAACTTCGGCGTCCAGGGCGACGCCTATTTCTTCAGCGGCGACTTCAAGACGGCCGACGGTTTCTATGAGCGCGCGCGGCAGTCCGCGATCCGGAGTAAGGAGCCCGACACAATTCTGATCGCGAATGCGAGGTTGGCGCGAGTTCTAGTGGAAGAGAAGCGTTCGCCAGAGGCCATCGTCGCGCTCAAACCGCTGATCCAGCGAGCTGAGGATCTCGGCCTCAAGTATGTGTCTATCGAGTGCACGCTCTTCATGGCTGAAGCGATGATCCAGCGGCGTCAGGGACAGGAAGCTCAGGATACCCTGAAACGCGCCGTGTTTCGCGCCGACCAACTTGGGACGCAGCCGCTCAGCGCGCGCGCCCATTACCTGTTGGCCACGACGGAACGCAGTTCTGGCAACCCGAGCGCTGCCCAGCAGGATTATCGCGAATCGATTCACCTGCTAGATAACATGCTGAAGGATCCAGGGGCTCAGAAACTGCTTCAACGGGCGGATCTCAAGGCCATCGACGAGGAAGCAACTCATTACTCGAAAAGTAACTGAGGCCGACAGATCAGCAAAAACGGGGCTCTCAATCTGATTGATTGAGAGCCCTGCTTCTGTTTCGACGACGCCGTCGTCACTTCCGTCGAATCCCCCCATGCTCACCAGATGGTTTGAGTCGTCGAGGTGGGATTCGAGTTCGTATCCGGGTTAGCGGCGCTCACCGTGGCCGTGTCGATGGTGCAGGGTTTCTTGCCGCACATAGTCGCCGGTTGTCCGGTCACTTTCACCTTGATTTGGATCGTTCCTCCGTTAAGCGAGGAAATCGAAAGCGGGGCGAGCATGCCGACGCCGCAACTCACCGTGTTGCCCGAAGCAGAACACTGGATCGGTGTCGTCGAGCACGAGAGTTTCTTGTTCACGATCGAGCAGGTGACGTTGCTCCCGGAACCGCTCACGAACGATGTATTGCTCGGAAGAGGATCCGTCACCATCACCCCGACGGCATTTGCAGGGCCAAGATCAGCCACGCCGATGGCGTACGTGATGTTGCTGCCAGTCCCCGCAGTCCCAGGCAGGCCTACATTCAGAATCTGCAGGTTGGTCGGGGCGACCACATTGTAGGTTACGGTTTTCGTACTGGTGTTCAGACCGCTATCAATGGCAGTGACTTGGAAGCTGTGGTTTCCGGCGGTCGAAGTATCCACGCTCCCGGTGCACGTCAGGCCGGTGGAGCTCTGTGTGCAGGAGTTTTGAGATCCGGTGGACTGAGTGCAGCTTGCCGTCACGAGATACGGCCCAACGGGACCGGATGGAAGGTTGTTCGAGATGTTGGGCTGCGACGACGAAGGGTTCGGGCAGCCGTAGCTGGCAGTCACCATCGATCCCTGAGCGTAGGACGTGTTCGTCGGAGACGTAATCGTGATTGCAGACAAGGTCTCGTCCGGCTGATCGTAAGTTGCAACCCAGCACGACCCTGTGTTTCCGCTGCCGCCCCTTGTCTTTGTATCGATGGTGAAACTGTCAATCTGGTTACTTTGAAAGAGGTTGCCGGTTGCCGGAGGCGCGCACGGATGAACGGAATTGCCGCCAAATCCTTTCAGCCAGCCGGGGAACGGATCGGTCGCGTTAAACATATTTACCCCCGATTCGGAGGACAGCGTGAAACTGGTCCCCAACTCGGCAGAGAACGGATTGCACTCGTTGTTCGGAAGATTCGGACATGTCACTTCAAACATGACTGCCGAGTCTGAATTGGGCGAAAGGTCGGCGTAGATAAAGCAGTGGGCTCCCTTGTACGTCTCCTGCACCAGAGCGTCGCAGTCCTGGGGAGTCATATAGACCGGTGTGACCGTCGTTGTGGTCGGCGAAGAGCCTCCATTAAGGGTCGCTTCATAATCGTAAGCATCGTTCTGGAAGGGGTAGGTGGCCGGAACTCCCGGCTGAAGCGTCTGGGTCTGGCCTTGCGGCGTAAAGGTCCAGCCGAGGATGTCCTGGTTATCATTCCCGCCTCCGGTTCCGCCAGTGAAGCCGACGTAGGCATTTCCAGAGCTCAGTCCGATGGTCGAGATGTCGAAGGGAACGCCGCCAGGAAACAGGTCGTTTCCGTCAATCGTCACGTCGAGGCATGGGCCGGGGAGACTGTTCATGATACAAGCCGATTGTGACGGCAAAGCCTGCGTCACATAGTTGATCGTCACGTAATGAACATATCCATCCGCAATATTAATGGGAGACTTTAAGGTCAAAAGGTTTACATCTGCCGGAGCGCTGCCTGACGGCGAAGGAATGGTGAGTCGGCAAGTGACATCAACGCTGTTAGGCCCGGTGCCGCAGCTTTGAATCGATATATGGCTGCCGCTAACGTCATTGATATCAGCATTCTGGAAGGAATCAAACTCAACTGCGAGACTGTTCGAAATGCCGCCGCTGGTGCTGGCGCAGTCTCCAGTCGGCGAGTCACCGAATCCCAGGCCGCAGCCGTCCCATCCGCTTGCACCCTGTTCGATAGCGCTTGTTCCTGCGGGCGAATTCTGGATCACGAAGGCGATGCCATCAGCGGGATAATCGCTGGCTCCGCTCAACTGAAAAGTGAAGCTGGTCGTGAAGGATGATCCAACAGGTAACGGCGTGTTGAACCAGGCCGAACCCGTGTAGTACGCCGCGTTCGGCGTCAACCGCAAAACCGTGTTCACGCCCGATGGAGCGGGCTGCGCCGGATTTGGCGTCCCTTGCGGCTGTGTCAGGGTGGAAGCGGGTCCAAAGAAGCCTGGATACCCCGAGTTGACCGGAGTGCCGTTGAGTGTCAGGCAACTCTGGTTGGAGGAGAAATCCGGAGAATAGTTCGGAGAGGTTGGGCAATTCTGCCCGAAGGCTGTGGACCCCACAGCGACCAGCGTTAAGAGAACTGCTGTTGCAGCCATGCTCGCTTTTCCCACCGTCATAAATTGCTCTCCTTAGGAACGCGTTTTCTCGCCCGCTCCGGCTGTCGCGCGGCGATTAGATATCGTCGTCGATCAAAGGCCGGACATTCATCGAGGCGAACTTCTCTGCGACATACGGGTACCCAGCTCTACCCTGATCCGCTTGGGCTCCTGATTGTGATTGACAACGGTCAGTTGCGGCAGTTACTCGCGCTTGCCTTCGGTCCTGGAATCGAAGACGGAGATCTGGTGGAAAACGCCGAAAACCGCCGTGGGGAAAGGCTTTCGGCAGCCTATGCGCTTGGTTCGAAATAGTCAACCCTTTCGTTTCGTGTCTTGCCTCCTGTTTGACCGGGCGGAGAGCGAAGGATTTCGGACTTTTCGCGACTGGCGGTTGATCCGTAAGACCCCGCGTCTTCGTGGGTTAGCGAGAATCGGATGTGGAAAGACTAGCGGAGGTTCAACTCACCATAGTGGGCAAAGCCCGAGAGCGCTACTTCGTCGTTGCCAGGTATGTAGAAGCCGAATTTGCCAAGGCCGAGATTCGCACCGGGTTGCGTCCAGCGATCCACCACCGTCCAACTGTCGCCATGTTTGATCTGGTGAACTATTTCGGTGGGGCCGACCCGGATTTGGAGCGTGCGGAAACTTTTCTTGTCGCCTTTATCGGGAACTTTGACCTCGTCAGTTCTGGTTCCATTGCGAATGACGGCGCGGTAGAAGAAGTTGTCGTCCATCTGAAACAGCACGTAGTTCCGTGGGTCGGCATAGTCGAGCACCCATTGCAAGAGGCGACCTTTCGCCGGCATCGCCGAAAACAGAAACGTTCCCGAGGCAGGAACGGCTCCATAGAGCACGAAGTTGCCTCCCTTGTGAATGAAGGAATTCTTCTCCTGCTTCCAGGCTACGGGGTCATCCCACTTCGACATGCCACTTGGCCCAAGAGACAATTCCAGAGTTTTCGGCTGTCCGGCGACAACCTCGATCGTGGACGAACGCGTAAACCTGTCGGCGGTTCGCGCGGTCAGCGTGTAAGTGCCGGGAGGAAGGCTGAGCGGGACACCGCTGCCTACGATTTTCAGAAGCTCACCTTTCACGACCGCGACTTTGGCGTCGGCAGGCACAAAGGTGATTGTCAGTTGCCCTGGAAGGGCTTCCAATGCGGCATCGACGGCAGCAAGCGATACCGTTCCTCCGGCAACGAAGTTTCTCTTCATCTGCCGGGGTTTGAATCGGTCTTTGCGCAACTCAACCGTATGGTCTCCGGGATTGATGGTGGAAACCGACAGCGTTCCATCTGCCTGGAGAGTGCCAACAGGAGTCTGATCGATGAGAACGGCGGATCCGGGAATTCCGCCCTGGATCATCAGCGAAGCCAGCCGGGGCATGGGCTGGAGGTTGAAGATGAGCTGGGCCTCTTCGCCTTTGCGAACGCGGATGCTCTGCCCCGGCGGATCCTGAAAACCGCTCTTTGAGACTTGTACGACGTAGTCCTTGGGCTCGAGACTCAGTAAACGTAACTGCCCGGATTGAGTAAGTTGCCGCTGGAGTTTCCCGTTGAGAAAAACCTTGGCGTCGCTCTGACCAGCAATGATGAGGAGTGTGCCCAGATTGTGACTGGGTTCCGATGACATCTGGTGGTCGTCGACGGCGATCTTCTCTGGCGGGGAATCAGAAGAAACAGACGAAGCAGGGGAAGACGGCTGCGGGGTTGCTTCTGCCGGAGCTGCGATGGCGGGAGGCGGTGCAAGCTCGGAAGAGACGGCTGGAGCAGAAACTCTGGGAGTGGCTCCTCGCATCTTCGCGACCGACGGAGCGTAATGTCTGCGCGTGAAGTAGAAAGTCGCTGCGACGAGGATGATCGCAGCACCCACGACAAGGGCGACCGTTGTCGATTTCGACCTCGGGGGTTCTCTCCGGAGGGATATGGATGACGTCACCAGTGCCACCGTCGACGGCTGAGCAGCTGGTGAGACCGCCGGCGGCGCAGGAACCCGCGTCTCCGTCGACGCTGTCGCAGCTTTTCCTGGCGCGGCGATCTTCGCTTGAATCGCACTCGGCGGGACAACTCCGTCAGGAATGGTTTGCGTTGAGACGGGCTTGATCGGGATCTGACTCGGCGGAGCCGGGCGCGGGGAAGCGGGGTTCGGGGCGACAGGCGGCGCGGCTGCGAATGCACCCTCGCCAGTGCTGGGGCGCGGCACGTGAAAGATGACCGTTGCGCCTTGAGTGTGATTCGATGTGGTTGAGCTCTCCTGGGGCGCCAGTCCGAGCCGCTGCAGAAGGCTATTGGCGACAGATAGGATTTCTCCGTCTGTCCAATATTTGGCGGCGACAGCCTGGATGCGTTCCGCTATTCGCTGTTTTGTGGCAAGGTCTGCAGCGCTATCGATTTCCTGCTCCATCCGCCGCAGGGCTTCCAAATCGCCGCGGCGGGCCTGGCGCCTGCGGGTGCCCTGGTCGCGCTGGATTGCATCCTGAGTCTGAACGAGCTTGGGATCGTCGGGATGAACGGCCAATCCCTCCGCAACCCAGGCCAAGGCCGCGAACAGATCTCCCGAAGATTGGCGCTTGCGGGCTTGCGCAACCCAATCATCTATAGAGCATGTCTTTTTCTGGTCTACGATCAGGTCACGGATCGTCTTAGCCGTGGGATGGGCTGGATTCAGGTTGAGCGCCTGATTGGTCAGCGTCTCAGCCTCCAGCCAATCCGTTTCCACAATCGAATGCGCATGCTCCACCAGGGCATTGGCCAGAATGGCGCGGGCGAGAGAGTTGCGTTTATCCAGCTCGTAAGCCTTGCGCAACAATTGAATCGCGTCAGCAGACTTCTGCTGCGCGAACAGCTCCTGGCTTTCGGTGATCAGGCGGTCGGCTTCCGTCTTGCGGTTGATGCCGTCCTGTGCGAGCTTTTCCAGTTCCGCGAGTTCTGCATCATGAGGGAATTCAGAGGAGCTGGCACGCAACAAATCGAGAGCGCGTGAATACTCGCCCGAACGCAGGCAAGTCCGGATCTGCCCCATGCGCTCCATTTTGGATTCGGTTTGCTGCTCGCTTCTTTTCTCCAATCGCACAATCCTCGAGGTTCAAACTCCGCACAAAGTATTTCGACCGCTCGCGGACGAGCCCAGGCTGAGCTGGTCCGAAACCCGCTGCCATTCCCAAACGGTCGTCAATTCTCAGGGCGAAAATAGAGATCTCATCGTCGATCGGGCTCTACAGTCCAAAAAATCTTACCCGATTGGGTGGAAAAGACTAGTGTGTTGGCAGTTGCCGGGCTGTTCGCGCCGCGTGTTCCGCGCCGGCTCCGAGTGGCTCTTGCGGGGTTCGCGATATGCCCAAACGAGCCTGGCAAGGATCGCGAATGCTCGCAAACGCGACAGCAGCTACTCCGTGTTACGGGAGATCGAGGAAGATTTCCCCTGGCGAACTTTCTCGTCACCCGGTGACCATTCGACACAAAAAACGCATCTTTAGTAGAGCGTTACTACGCGAAAGGAACCCCTATGACTGCTTTGCCGAGTCGCTGGCGCGGGGCGAGGCCAATCGCAAGAAGATTGCCCTGACCACAATGTCTGACCGGGTCAGAGAAACGATTTGAGAGGCAGTGCAGCCGCTTCATTGAGGACACAGTCGCTGTGAAACACCAAACCGTCGTAATCACCGGCGCATCTGCCGGCCTGGGAAGAGCAACCGCGCGGGAGTTCGCGAGCCACGGAGCAAACGTCGCTCTGATTGCACGTGGCATCGATGGCCTCGAAGCGGCAAAACACGAGGTCGAGGCGCTCGGAGGAAAAGCATTCGTTGTACCCACCGACGTTGCTGACGCCAATGCGGTTGAACGCGCGGCAGCGTCCATTGAAGAACAATTTGGTCCGATTGACATCTGGATCAACAACGCGATGGTTTCCGTCTTCTCTCCTGTGAAGGAGATGAAACCGGACGAGTACAAACGAGTCACAGAAGTTACCTACCTGGGTGTTGTCTATGGCACGCTCGCGGCTCTCAAGCGAATGCTGCCGCGCAATCGGGGCACGATTGTGCAGGTAGGATCGGCACTTGCTTACCGCAGCATTCCGCTGCAATCAGCCTATTGCGCTGCGAAACATGCGATTGCAGGATTTACCGATTCTCTCCGCTGCGAACTGATTCATGACAAGAGCAGAATCCGGCTGACGATGGTGCACATGCCGGCACTCAACACTCCCCAGTTCGGTTGGGTCAAGAGCCGCTTGAAGCACAAGGCACAGCCGGTACCGCCGATTTTTCAGCCGGAGGTTGGAGCCAGGGCGATCTACTGGGCAGCGCATCATTCGCGACGGGAACTCTTCGTGGCGTGGCCGACGGTTGAAGCCATTGTTGGGAACAAGATCGCACCCGGCATCCTGGACCGGTATCTCGGTCGAACGGGATTTCAGTCGCAACAGACGCGCGATCCAGAAGAGCCTAATCGGCCCAACAACCTCTGGAAACCGCTGATGGGTGATCACGGGGCACACGGCGACTTTGATCTGCGCTCCAAGGAATCGAGCTGGGAGCTTCAAACGGCCCTTCACCGATCCTGGATAGGGGTTGGGCTGGCAGCAGTGGCGGTGGCGGCTTTCCTGGTTTCGAGAAGGAATTCAGGCCAGAGAGATTCCCCTCACTGACGTATTGAACGGGAGAGTCAATGCTCCGGACGCCAGTCAGCTGTTTCTGGAGGCGGTGCAGAAATCGCACTGTCGTCCATTGTCATGGCATTGGCGTATCGAGACGTACAACCGCTTCGGTGGATAGAGTTCCCGATCGATTTGCCCAAACCTAAACCGTGCTTGCGCGTTGGTTGATGGACCCTGCTGCACCTAGGTGAATAACCTTAAGTTCTGACCGGGTATTCTCGGCAAAGGTGGGTGGACCTGGCGCCGATACGCGAAGTCCTGTATTTTGTCAGTTCGCTCGATTGATGCATGCTTGAAGACTGCGTTGGTAGCGCTTGGGCCTTCGGTTCGCTAACCGGAAATGAACCTTCTTGCCCAGGTGGCGCCGAGTAAGCGCTGAACGCAGTGGATGCGAGGCCGACGGCTTGGGAGACAAGAAAAAAGAGATGGCAGATGTGAAAATCCTGATTGTCGACGACCACGAGCTGTTTCGTCGGACAGCCCGATCTTTTATTGAATCACAACCCGATTATTGCGTCTGCGCGGAAGCCGGCGACGGCATTGAGGCCATCGAAAAAGTGCGCGCACTGCGTCCCGATGTCGTTCTTATGGACATCAACATGCCCCGAATGGATGGGTTAGAGGCGACTCGGATCATCCGGCACGAGGTGCCGGGTTGCAACGTGATTCTCGTGACCCAGAATCACGCGACCATTGCTCGGGAGCAAGCCCGCGCTGTAGATGCGAAAGGTTCGGTTACCAAATCTGATCTGACTCGCGATCTTATTCCTGCCATCAGGAAGTTGTTTGAGGGCGGAAGGCCGAAAACGCCTGCAGACTCCGGGCATGAATCTGATACGGCGGCAGAACTGTCCGGAGGGGCGCTGGGCAAGTTGGTGCATGATTTCGACTGGGCAAAGACTCCATTGGGTCCCATGCAGCGCTGGCCCCAAAGCCTGAAGAACACAGTGCGCGTGATGCTGGCCTCCCGCTTCGCGATGTGGATGAGTTGGGGACCTGATCTCACGTTCCTTTACAACGACGCGTACGCGAAGATGACGCTCGGGAAAAAGCACCCGTGGGCTCTCGGGAAGCCGTCGCAAGCAGTATGGGAAGAGATCTGGGGCGACATCGGCCCACGCATTCGAAGGGTGCTCGATACGGGGCAAGCAACATGGGATGAGGCCCTGCTGCTGTTTCTGGAACGGAGCGGATATCGCGAAGAAACGTACCACACGTTCTCCTACAGTCCGCTGTCGGGCGATGACGGCCGGGTGGCCGGCCATTTGTGCGTAGTTACGGAAGAAACCGATCGCGTGATCGGCGAACGTCGAGTGGGCACAGTACGTTCCCTCGCAGCGGAACTGACCAAGGCCATTACGGAAGAGGATGTCGTCGAGTCGGTATCGCGCATTCTGCAGGACAATCCGCAAGACTTGCCGTTTGCCCTCACTTACCTGTTTTCGGAAGATGGCAGCCAGGCGCATCTCTGTTGCCGGAGCGGGCTGGCCGCGGGGCATCCCGCAGCTCCCCAAAAAATCAATCTCGACGAATTGGATTCACCATGGCCGATTGCTGAGCTCACAAGCGGGAAAGATTCTCTGCTGGTCGATGACCTGAAGACGCGTGTCAGCCCCATGCCCGCAGGCGCGTGGGATATTCCTCCAGCTCGAGCGCTGCTGCTTCCGGTCGCGAGTCAGACGCAGGAGGGCCCGGCAGGGGTGTTGGTCTGCGGGTTGAATCCATATCGCCCGCTGGATGTCAGTTATGCCGGATTCCTCAATCTCGTGGCGGGGCAAATCGCAGCCAGTATCGCGAATGCTCGTGCGTACGATCAGGAAAGGAAGCGAGCAGAGGCCTTGGCCGAGATCGATCGCGCCAAGACGCTATTCTTCAGCAATGTGAGCCACGAATTTCGAACTCCACTCACGCTGATGCTCGGTCCCCTGGAGGATATGCTGGCAGAATCCGGCCAACTCGAGCCTCGCCAAAAAGAGCGGCTGGATATTGCCCATCGAAATTCACTGCGTCTGTTGAAGCTGGTAAATACATTGTTGGACTTCTCGCGGATCGAGGCGAGGCGTTTCGATGCTACTTATGAGCCCTCGGACCTGGCGCAGCTGACTTCTGAACTCGCGGGCATGTTTCGGTCTGTAATTGAGCGAGGCGGACTGAAATTCGTCGTCCAATGCCAAAGGCTCGATGAGCCCGTCTATGTCGATCGCGAGCTATGGGAGAAGATTGTCTTCAACCTGCTGTCGAACGCATTCAAATTCACCTTCGAGGGTCAAATCCAGGTATCTCTCTCGAAGGGATCCTCAGGTGCTCAGCTGCAAGTCCGAGACACTGGAACCGGGATTCCAGACGAGGATTTGCCCCATCTTTTTGAACGATTTTATCGAGTGAAAAGCGCGCATGGACGAACCTTCGAGGGAAGCGGTATCGGGCTGGCGCTGGTTCAGGAGCTCGCCAAACTGCACGGCGGCAGCGTCAGCGTTGAAAGCCGGCTGGGTCAAGGCAGCGCGTTCACGGTAACTCTTCCTTTTGGCAAAGATCATCTGCCAGCCGACCGGCTTAGTGCGGCGCGCTCTCAGACTTCGACCGCTCTGAAAGCTCAGACCTACGTTGAAGAGGCTCTGCACTGGCTTCCTGAAGTGGAAGAGACATTGTCTGGCCGGCCCCAATCCGCAGTATCGGAATTTCAACGGGAGCGGGACGCAGAGCATCCCTGCATTCTGCTGGCCGATGACAATGCCGACATGCGCGAGTACCTCCGCAACCTTCTTTCGACCTTCTGCGAGGTTCGTACCACCCCGAATGGGAACGCGGCATTACATTCCGCTCGCGAGTATCCCCCCGATCTCATACTCAGCGACGTCATGATGCCAGAGCTCGATGGGTTCGAGCTGCTGAAGCAATTGCGCGAGGACGAACGTACGGCGGATATTCCAGTGATCTTGCTTTCGGCCCGCGCCGGGGAGGAATCGCGCGCAGAAGGTCTGGGCGCCGGAGCCGACGATTATCTGAGCAAGCCGTTCTCGGCTCGAGAACTGCTGGCGCGGGTAAAATCGCAGCTCAATATGGCGCGGATGCGGCGGGACGGGGTCGAACGGGAGCGTAAGCTTCGAGCCGAAGCAGAACTCGAACGGAACCGAATGCGCGAGTTGTTTACTCGCGCCCCGGCTGCGATCGCCGTGCTTTCGGGGCCGGAGCTCCGTTGGCAATTCGTAAATGCCGAGCTATTGAGAGTAACTGGCCGGACGCGAGACATTGAGCTGATCGGGAGAACGGTCCGCGAGACTTTCCCGGAGATAGAAGGCCAGGGATTCCTCGAACATCTCGACGAGGTGTTCGGGTCGGGTATTCCTTATGTCGGTTATGAAGAGCAGGTCACGATCAATCGAGGTCCCGGCGGAACGGCGCAAGAGACATATTTCAATTTCGTCCATCAGCCGTTGCTCGATGTCGCGGGCACAGTTAAAGAGATCATGATTGTGGCAGTCGATGTCACGGAGAAGGTGCTCGACCGCACCGAGGCGGAACGGACAAACAGCCTGCTTGCCTCCATTGTCGATTCGTCCGATGATGCAATTGTCAGCAAAGACCTTGACGGCGTTATCACCAGCTGGAACAAGAGCGCCGAGCGGATGTTCGGGTACGACAGTCAAGAGGCTATTGGTCAACATATTACGCTGATCGTCCCATGGGAGCGCCGGTCTGAAGAGGATGACATCATCGACCGCCTCCGGAAGGGACAGCGCATCGATCATTTCGAGACGGTCCGGCGGCGCAAGGACGGAACTTACCTGGATGTTGCTCTAACCATCTCCCCGATTCGTGATTCCGCCGGCCGGGTGCTGGGCGCCTCAAAAGTGGCTCGCGACATAAAGGAGAGAAAGGCGCTCGAACGAGCGCAGAAAGCGCTGTTCCAGTTTGCAGCGCAATTGAATAGTGCTGAGAGTTTGGAAAGCATCTATCAGGCGGCGTTGGAAGGAATCTGCGCGGCGATCCGTTGCGATCAGGCTTCCATCCTTCTGCTTGATCCCGATCGGGTGATGCGATTCGTAAGCTGTCGTGGCTTCTCTGACGACTTCCGGAAGGCCGTCGAGAATCACTTACCTTGGAAATCCCATGACCAAGACGCGCAGCCGATTTGTGTTTCTGACGTCGAAACGGCGGACTTGGACGAGCCTCTGAAGGGCAGCACCAAAGCTGAGGGTATCCGGGCTTTGAGTTTCGTCCCCCTGATCGCTAACGAGAGGATCATCGGCACGTTCATGATGTCCTTTGCGAAGCCTCATGCGTTCACGACGAATGAAGTCGAGTTCAGCATGACCATTGGCCGTCAACTCGCCTTTGCCATCGAGCGCCAGAGATCGGCAGGGTTGCTGCGGCGCCGAGAAGAACAATTTCGCCAGCTCTCCGAAACGCTGGACGTGCAGGTGCGTGCTCGCAGCCAGGAACTGGAGAAGCGCAATACCGAACTCTTAGCGCAGTCTCAGCAGCTCCGGGAACTCTCGTGGCGCCTGCTGAAGAGTCAGGATGACGAGCGCCGCCACATCGCGCGCGAATTGCACGACAGCGCTGGGCAAACCTTAACCGTTCTCGGCATCAGTCTGGCGCAGGTGCTTCAAAACGCCGGGCGCACCGCGCCCGAACTGACGGGAAAACTCGAGGCCATCCAGGACACTGTCCAACAGCTGCATCGGGAGATACGGACGACGTCTTATCTGCTGCATCCACCATTGCTGGACGAGACTGGGCTCTTCTCCGCAATCAGTTTCTATGCGCAAGGTCTGAGCGAGCGCAGTGGACTGGAGGTCGACCTGTCCATCGCGGAGGATTTCGGCAGATTGCCCACTGACATGGAACTCGCAATCTTCAGGCTGGTGCAGGAGTGTCTGACGAACATTCACAGACATTCAGGCAGCAAGACAGCCTCAATCCGCATGCGCCGAGACCTCGATCGCATCCAATTGGATATCCAAGATCAAGGACAAGGAATGTCTTCCCAGCGCCTTGCAGAGATCCAGTCAGGGCGCTCAGGCGTCGGTATACGAGGGATGCGGGAGCGCCTGCGTCAATTCGAAGGAACGCTGCATATCGCCTCTAGCGCGTCGGGCACGCGGGTTTCCGCCGTCCTGCCAGCGCCGAAGGAAGCTGGAAGGGAAGGCGAACTCGGGCGACCTGTGGAGGCCAACCGAACACTCAAGCCTCAGTGTGAAATTGACTTCGGACGCACTGCTATCGGCGGCACAAGCCCCTTGCCCTCCAAAACCGCGTAGAACTCGTCCGCTGCCAGGTCTTTGAGAACTTCCACCACCCCAGAGGGCCAATGGATTTCAACTGAATCGATCTTGGTTGAGGCTCCCAGTCCGAAGTGGACGCGCAAATCGTGTTGCGAAAGATAGCTGCCTCCGCTGTGGATTTGGGCTGTCTGAGTCACGCCCCCCGCGACAATTTTGAGCCTGGCGCCGATGGCGAGACGATTACTTTTCGTGCCTGCCAACTCGAAGCTCACCCAGTGATTCCCGGGGAGACCGTGATTGCGGAGAAGCATCGGGGTTCCGTCGAGATTCTCGACAACAATGTCCATCTGGCCATCGTTGAATAGGTCCCCGACAGCCACGCCTCGTGAGACCTGCCGCTCCATGAGCGCCGGGCCGGCCTGCGCGCTGGCATCGCAGAACGTTCCGTCTTTCTGGTTCAGTTGCAGAAGTTTCGGCTGGGGATAGCCGGCTGTGGCGGGCAAACTCGCCGATTGCGGATAGACATGGCCGGTCACCGCGAACAGATCAAGCCAGCCGTCGTTATCAAGATCAATGAAAGCGTTGCCCCACTTCACGTAGGGCATCGAGGGCAGCGCTTCTCCTGATCTGTAGGACACATCCTCAAAATCCCAGTTGCCGTTGTTGCGGTAAAGAGTGCTGTATTCATCGGAAAAGTTGGTGATGAATAGTGACGGATATCCGTTGTGCAAGTAATCGCCGACGGCCAGTCCCATACAGGCCTGCTCGGCGCCATCCTGACTTACGGCTGTGCCGGACTCCAATCCCATCTCGGTGAACTTGCCGTTGCCCTCGTTCTTGTAGAGGTAATTCGGGGTGGCGTCATTGTTGACAAAAATATCTTGCCTGCCCGTGTTGTTGAAATCGACGAAGGTTACACCCAGCCCGTAATAGCCATTGGGATCGTCCACCCCAGTGCTCTTCGAGACGTCGGTAAAAGTCCCATCCCCGTTGTTATGAAAAAGCGCGTCGCCGTCGCCAGGCAGCCCGCGAGGACCACACTGCACGTCTACGCCACGGTACTTACAGGTAGGGACGCCTCCGAAGCCGGGCAGCTTGTCGAGATGGAAGCTGACGTAGTTGGTCACCATCAGATCGACAAAACCATCGTTGTCATAGTCGCCAAAAGCAGCACCCATCGAATTGCGGCCGTCGGCGACACCAGCTTTGGCGGTGACGTCGGTAAATGTGCCGTCGCCGTTGTTGCGGTAGAGCACGTTTCCACCCCAGCAAGTGATGTAGAGATCGGGCCACCCATCGTTGTTGTAGTCGCCCACTGCGCCACCGTTGGCAAAAGCGCACGGAGTGGCAATGCCGGCTTTGTCGGTCACGTCAGTGAAGGTGCCATCATGATTGTTGTGGTAGAGCGCACCACGCGCTCGCTGGTGCTTCTTCACCATGTCGACCGTCGGCGCGTTCGTGAAATAGATGTCGGGCCAGCCGTCCCGGTCGTAGTCGATCAGTAGAACCCCACCGCTCATCGACTCGACGATGAATCTCTTTTCCTGGGAGGAAACGTGCTCAAAATGAATGCCGGCCTTTTCCGTGATGTCTTCCAGTTGCGGCACCGGGCGGCCTTTGCACACGACACTCTTGGCTCCGGGCGGAGGCGGAGGGGCTACGTCATGGCCGCCTTGCGCGTATACGATGGGTTGCAAGGCGAAGAGGAGCAACAGGCAGGGCTTGTGGATGGAAATCATTAATTTGCCGAGTCGAATGTTGAGCCTGTGCCTTCCTACTCTTTTGCCGATTGTCCCATGGGGGAAGTGACGTTGACGTTGCGGTTCTTCGCCTTCATCTCGCGATAAATCTTCAGCTCGCGGTCTGCATCGTCTTTGCGTCCGACGGCGCGGTATGCGGATTGCAACTGGTAATGCACGGCGTCGAGTTGCGGATTCAATCGAGCCGCGGCTTCCAGATATTTTATCGCTTCCTCTTTCTTGCCCTCATTGAGAAGCTCGCGACCTAACTCATAGTTGGCTTGCGCATGATCGGGGTCGCGTGCGAGAACGGCTCGCAGTAAAGTCACCGCCTCGTCATTGCGCGACAACTGGAGCAATGCGAATGCCAGATGATATTGCGCATCGTTGTTCTCCGGATCCAGTTCCAGTTGCGACCGGAATTCCGGAATGGCGTCGGCTGGACGGTCGGAACGGATCAGCGCCATTCCAGCGATCAGATGTGCTTGAGCCAGCTTTGGATCCAATTGCAACGCCTTATGACAGCTCTCGATGGCGCGCGGATAATTGCCCATTTGCGACCAGGCCTGCGCGACCAGAAGAAGCGTTTCGGCCGGCAGGGGCTGCTTCTCAAGTTTGTCCAACAGCGTGGTGGCCTGCGGGAACTGGGTAGTTCGTATCAAAGAGGCTGCCCAGGCATAGGCTAATTCCGGTTCCCGCAAGGCGGCATCGCCTAAGGGCGTGAACACCTGAGCCGCCTCGGCAAAATTTTGGGTGGAATACAGCGCGGTGCCGAGCAGCGAACGGGCAACCTGGTCGCGGGGATTGGCAGCGACAACCGGCCGCAAGGCGCGTACCGCTTCCGGATAGTCAGCAACTCGAACCGCTGCCATCCCGATGTTACGCATCAGGCCCGGCGTGTCGGAATGCCATTGTTCCGCTTCGTGAAAGTGGGCCAAGGCCAAGTCAAACTTCTCTTGCCGGGCTTCGGTCGCTCCAAGGTCGTTAAGCGCGCCCGCCAGGATTTCTCTCAGCTCTCGCTCCTGGGTTCGCGCGCTCTGGCGCCGACTGGAGGTCGGGCTGGCGAGAAGGCCGGAATCATACTGGGCGGCGGGGTCTGCCGCGGTCAGCCGCGCGCGTTCTTTCTCCGCGCTGGGATCCAGGCGAAGCGCCTGCTTTATCTCGCGCTCGGCGTCGGCGGGAAAGCCGGCGCGGCGGTAGGCATCGGCGAATAACATGTGCAGGCCGGCGCGATCTTTCTCTTGTGCAACCAAATCTCCGAAAACCTTCTTGGCTTCGTCATGGCGGTTCAGTTGAAGCAAGGAACTCCCGAGCAGGTAGGAAGCGTTGGCGTTGGGTTGCAGCGCCAGCGCCTGCTGCAGAGCGTCCACTGCGTGGCTGTAATCATTCTTGGTGAACAACACCTTGCCATCGAGATGCCAGGCACGCGCATTCTCCGGGCTGATGAGGATGGTGTTGGCTACCTCTGAAAGACAAGCATCGAGCCGGCCGGCAGCCAGGTACGCAGCAGCTAAATCGACATGAGCGTCGGGCGCATTCTCGAAATCGATCGAGCGGCGATATGTATCGATTGTCTCCGACGTATTACCCCCAATCATCTTCAGCCGGGCGACCACACGGAGTGTCAATGCAATCACCTGCCGGCTGGCGTCCGCAATCCCTGCGGAATCGCCCGACTGCCGGGCTGCGTCGAGCTTCTCCTGCGTCGCGCGCAGCTCGAGTCTCCACGAGGATGTTTGTGTGGGAGGCGCTGCCTGATGAGCATGTGTTCCTGGTTCCTGCGGAGACGTAGCGGCCGAGTTCACACCAGGGTGCAGGAGGGCGAATGAAGCAAGGAAGAGAACGGAGAGGATCTTTGGTGCGCGAGAGCCGGAGAACCCGGCGTCAAAAAAGAGGGTATGCAGCCACACGGAATAAACTTCACACTCTGAGAAACGCTACCGGCAGGACCTGGTTTCGGTCAAGTCCTGCCGGTACGTGCTGGCAAAGGAAAAGCAGCGCGGCTAGAAGGTGATCTTCAAGCCGTACTGGAATTCGCGTGCTCGGTTGAGAATCGACGTGGCGTGCAGGTCGCCGCCCGCCGTCTCCGTCGTAATAACGTTGTTGCTGGTGCTGCAGGGCTGATACTTTCCAGAGCCGTCGGCTGCGCCGCAGTTCACGCTGCCAATCGGATTGCCGGCTCCCCCCTGTGTTCCAGCGGTGAAGTTCGGATGGTTGAAGAAGTTGAAGGCATCTAACCGGAGCTCGACGTTCACGCGCTCGGTAACCTTCCACGCCTTGTTGAGCGAGAAATCATCGTTGACATAGCCCGGACCGTGGCAGTACCCGGTTGGCTCCGTACCGATGTCGCCGATGGTGTGGCCGACCACCGTGAAGGCATCGGCGTTATACACGTAGTTGGAATGCGACCCGCTGTTGCAGCTGGTGCCGGCAACGATGTCCGGCCGCCGATTGGAACCTGGAGCCCAGGCTGGGCCGGCGTTTCCGGTGCCATACAGAGAGTTAAGCCCCGAGGCGGTTGAACCGGTGGCAAGCAGAGCAGTGTTTTCGCCGAGTCCCGGTGTGAAGATGGTCGTTGACGGACCGGACTGGGCCGTCAGGATAGTCGCGATCTGCCACCCTCCAGCTACCTGACGCACTGCCGCGTTCGAGCCCTTTAGTTCGGGCAAGGGCACGACTACGTTGGCGATGAAAATGTGCGGCCGGTTGATCTCGGTGTTGCCTTTATCCAGACCCGGATTCAATTGCGTGGTCAGAGTCTGGAAGTTCGGCGTGCCGTTGGACTCGTCCTGCGGCACATCACCGATGGAGTGTGAGTAGGTATAGGCGAAGTTCACCAGTGCCCGGCTCAGTCTGCCTTTGAACAAAGCCTGGAGGGAATTGTAGTGGGCGTCGCCATAGTGCCCCCACCACGGCAGGAAGCCGAAATTGTTGAACGGGCGCAGGCTGTTGCAGCTGGACATGAAGGCACATGTTGCCCAACTGCCCGCCGGAACCTCGTTAATGTCAGAAGTGGTCAGCTGATGGACCGACCGGTTTCCAACGTAAGCGAGTTGCAGGCTGGTCTCTCGGGCGAAGCTGTGCTCCACCGCGAGGTTCCACTGCAAGGTATAGGGGGTTCGAGCTGCCTTGTCGAATCCACCGTCGGGCGAGGTTACCGCCGTGGCGAACTCAGCTGCGGTGAGGGACGGACCATCCAGAGCGCGCGAGTAACCGCTCGCCGTCAGAGCGAAAGGAGCGTTGCTCGTCAAGGTATAGATGGCTGTCCGGTCGCGTTGGTAGAACTGTCCGAAGCCGGCCCGAACGGCCGTTTTCCCGTCACCGAACACGTCATAGGCAATGCCTAACCGAGGAGCGAACTGGTGGTAGTTCTGGTCCTGCAGGTACTTGTTCGGTCCCGCGGTTCCCGTGCTGAAGGTGGTTCCGAACACGTTGTTGGCGTCAGTGCAGGGGTTCTTGCCGGGAACGATCCAGAGTCCGTTGCAGGCGTCTGCCGGATTCGTGGCCGCCTCGGTGGCGCTCCACAAATTCGGCTGGAAGTTCGTGGCCAATCCGTTCGCCTGGTATGGCGTAGTGAGGATTGAATAGCGAACGCCGAACTCAAAGGTGAGTTTGCGGTTCACCTTCCACGAGTCGCCAACATAGAACTCGTAATCGCGCCAGTTCACGTCGTTGAGGATGTCGGTAGACACTTCGCCCAAGCCGTTGAACGTGTTGCCGGCGATGAACGCATTGGCCAGCGGGACGCCGGTTATGACGCCGGTTCCCGTTTCCAAATCAACATTGCTATCGACCGGATTCGCGCTCAGACGCTCCGAGCTGCCTCCGCCGTTGTACTCAAACTTCTTGTTGAAGCCGAGGAATACTCCCGCCTTGATATTGTGCGAACCGTGAATCCAGGAGAGATCGTCCCTTCCGCTGTACAGATTCTCTCCATTGTCCCAGGGAGCAATCATGGTGGGGGTGCCACCATTGGCTCCGAGATTGATTTGCGGCACACCCATCTTGTGCGACTTCAAGTCCTCGGGGAAGAGCGTTGGGAAGTCCGACGTGAGCGTTGCGGTCAAGCCGGGATCTGTCCCGCCCGGGGTGATGAGGATGCGGTTGTTCGAATAAGCAAACGCCGCATCGTTGATCAGATGAGAGCCGATGGTCGAAGTCAGCTTGCCCACGATCGACTTCGAGGGCTGAGCCCAGTTGCTCTGCAACTGCGGATAAGCGTCGTCGCCCCAGTATCCCAGGTTCGGGGCCGGGTTCGACCAACTATCCTGCGTGAACTTGAACATGGCTACGTGACTTTTCGTCAGGTAGTAGTCGGCGCGCGCATTCTCCTCGCGCCAGAATACGGCCGAGCTCAGGTTCGCTTTCCAGTTGTTGCAGCTGGCGCTGTTTCCAGCCGCAGCCGTGGCCCCGATCGGAGTCACGTCGCAGCTCTGGTTCGGCAACGGGAAGAATCCCATCAGGTCCGTCATGCCGGTCATGGGACTGGCAATCTTGTTTGAACCTGGCGCCGTCGAGACCGAACTCGGAATGCCGATGGTGGTGGACTCCGGATCAAGAAGGCTGGTGACGAAGTCTCCGCAGGTCACGCCGCCGCTAAAATCCCCGGTGCGTTCTGCGGCATTGGGAACGCAGCCCTGACGGAACACGCTGCGAATCTCGCGGTTCCACTCCTGGTTCCAGAAGAAGAACAGTTTGTCCTTCTGGATTGGCCCTCCCACGTGATAGCCCCAGTCGTTGTGACGGAGAATGGGCTTATCCTGGTTGGGGCTGCTGTAAACGCTGTTGGTGAGGGGGTTAAAAACGTTCGCCTCACGATCGGCCACCGCGTTCTGAGCCGAGAAGAAATCGTAGGCATCCAGCTTGTCATTGCGGCCACTGTAGAAAGCGCCGCCATGCCACTGGTTGGTCCCACTCCGGGTGACGATGCTCACGACGGCGCCGCCTGCCTGTCCATACTCCGGACCGTAGGAGTTGCGGACCATCTTGAATTCCGCGATGGAATCGAGTGACGGATAAATGAGAATGGTCCGGTTCGAACCAATGTCATTGTTGTTCACGCCATCCACCAGGAACAGATTGTCTTTGATGGAGTTCCCGTTGACGGCAAAATCCACGCCGCCGGCGAGGCCTTTGCCCACCATGTTGAAGCTGTTCGCGGGGGACACTCCCGGGACCAACTGAGTCAGTTCAACAAAGTTGCGTGAGTTGAGCGGAAGGTTGCGAACCTGGTTCCCCTCCACGACTTCACCCAAAGAGGCATTACTCGTCTGTACCTGAATCGGGTTCGCCTCCACCGTGACCACTTCGGCGGCGTTGCCCAGCTGTAACTGGGCATTGACGACCGCTTCGCTCGAAGTGTGCAGTTCCACTTTGTCGGTGACGAATTCCTTGAAACTGGCCTGCTTGATGACCACGCGATAGATGCCAGGCGGTAGGTCGGGGGCGCTGTATTCACCCGATGTGTTGGAGGTCGTTGTCCGTGTCAGCCCAGTTTCGCTGTTGGTGATGGTAACCGCGGCGCCAGCCACCACGGCCCCAGATGGGTCTGTCACAGTGCCGCTGATCGTGCCGGTGACTTTTTGTCCGTATACCGGGGCGAGCAGCAAGAGAACGGTAGATACGATAAAGAAGAACCATACGCTGCGCTGTTTCATTTTGCTTTTCCTTCACTCCGGAAAGAGGCCAGAACCGCTTGGACCGCGACGGCTGTGACCGATTGATGGAACCAGCGAATGCGCTCGGCGAATGAGGTCGAGCGGCATCGGATATGAATTTGCTGACTGGAATATCGATTTGCTATATCCCGGTACATTGTGAACACGAGTGAGAATCCTCAAACCCTCGTCAGCTGCTTCCTCACAATTCATAGGCATGCTGCCTTCAGCCTTGCCCGCGAGTTGAAGTGTCAGCCGTCTAACACAATTCAGTTATGCTATATAGCAGCACAAAAGCCATCGTCAAGAAGAAAATGCATTTTCTCGGGCGTATGGTGACAGGGAAGACAAAATCAAGGAAAGTTATTATTGCGCACGGAGTTGCGATAAATGCGTGATTACAATCACATTTACATGTGATTGTAATCCGCACTCGTGTGATTCAAATCACGTCAAAAAGCGCGCAAACGTGAAATTCGCCGGTTTGGGTCTTTACATTGATTCCCATTTAAGCTATATAGCAGTTTAAGAAAACCAAAGACCGCAAATCCTCGTACAAAACGGGGCAGTCGCGGGGCTTTTATCGGGTTCGGGAAGTCACTCCATGGCGGAAGTTCGCGGCAACGGGATACCGGTTTATAAGCAGATCCAGAATGCCATTCGCAAACGCATCGAGACCTCAGGCCTGAAACCCGGCGATCTGCTGGCTTCGGAACGTGAACTGGCACGAGCGCACGGAGTCAGCCTAATGACCGCCCGTCACGCGCTGGCAGGCCTGGAACGCGAGGGCATGGTGGAACGCCGGCGCGGCGCGGGCACGTTTGTAGCTTCTCCCAAGATTCACTTCAATAGGCTGATGAGCTATAGCGAGCAGATGTCCAGCCGCGGTCTGAACCCGCGATCCCGGGTGCTGATCGCCAAAATCATCGAGCACGAGCCGGAGATTGCTGCCCGGCTTCGCCTGGAGCCAACCGGCAAAGTAGTCAAGATTGAGCGTCTGCGCGAAACCGGCGATGAGCCGCTCGCGCTCGAGACTTGCTACGTTCCGGCCGATGAATTTCCGGACCTGGCGGGTGCCCCGTTAGGAAGAACTTCTCTGTTTGCGACGCTGAGCCACACCTACGGTGTGGAGTTGGCCTACGCCGATGAAGAGGTCGACGCCACTCCGGCTGACGCCAGCGTTGCCGAGTTGTTAAAGATCCCACGTGGCGGGCCGATCCTGCGTATTCGCCAGGTAATCTACTCGACCAAGGGTCGAGCAGTGATCTACGCGGTGGGGTTTTACCGATCCGACTGCCACACGTTGTTCATCCGCCGCTTTCGTTAGGCCGACCGCATCCCATCGCGAAAAAGAGAAAGTTCACTTTTTGGGAGTTGACAGATCTTTCGCTTGCGAAGGGGATGCGGATCTTTGATCGTAGGGAGTAAAGAAAGTCTGGCCGTTGCCGCTCGAACTCTTCTCGCTTTCTTGCGCTGCGTTTAAACGTGAAAAGACGGCACGCTCGTGTTCTGCTTGAGCCGACATGCCGGCCTTGGAGTAGGCCCGCGCCAAGTGGAAATGCACCTCGGGATAGCCGGGCGCCAGGCGCGTGGCAGTCTCCAGTTCCCTGACTGCCGCTTCAGTCTTTCCCGTGTCGAGCAAAGCCCGCCCCAATAATTCGTGACCGCCGGGGGCCTGAGGATCGAGTTCTACCGCGCGTTGAGCATTCGAGAGCGCGTTCTCGGGATGGCCGGTCTTCAGAAAGATGTCTGCAATGCGCGCATAGGCGAGAGCATTGTCTGGCGCAAGCTTGATTTCTTCCCTCAGCTGGACCTCGGCCTCATCATGCTGAGACAGGCTCTCCAACGCCGAGCCATAGGCATAGTGAAGAAAGGGGGTATTGGGAAAATCCTTCAGCATCTGTTGAAACGCCTGAAACGCTTCGTTGTAGCGTTCCGCGTACAACAGCGCAGCCGTTTCACCCGCGGCGCGTACCAAGGCCTCGCGGGAGGGCTCGATTTCGTCTGGCAGCCGCGGGATACGCAGCAGCATCAGGCCAAGAACTGCCTTGGTTTCGGCAGTCAGCTGGTTTCGGTCCACTTCGGGGATCAGAAGATCCTTAGCACCATCGAAATCACCATCCCATACCCTCAGCTCGGCCAACCGCAGGCTGGCAACTCTTTGTGCTTCGGGGGTTCCGTGAAATCCAAGCTCGCGGCCATGCTCCAGGTGAAGGTAGGCGTTACGGCATTGCCTGGTCGCAAACTCGCACAGACCGAGGAAAACCCAGGCATCGGCCCCGTCTGGTTTGATTCCCAGTGAATTCTTCTGCGCAGAAATGCCGTCAGCAGGGCGGCCCGCGATATAGAAGAGCGTTCCCAACTGGGACCAGCCCTCATCCCACTGCGGCCGAAGTCGAAGAGCGGCGAGATAATCTGCGATTGCTTCGTCGATCCGCCCTGCGCGCCCCGCAGCAACTGCACTGCCCTTTAGTTCTTCGAAATCGCGCGACGGGGTCGCGTCTGTCCCGGGCCTGGGAGCGAAGCTGTCAACCGCCATGAATCGGCTGCCATAGAATGTTGCCACCTCCGCGTCCACGTCCGGCTTCTCAGGTTCAAGCTTGCCGGCGGCCGCAGTCTCTTGCGCTGCGAGTTCCGCGTTGCCCAGTTCTGCCAGTGCTTTTGCGAGAATCTGGTGCGCGGTAGCGGATTCAGGCGCAAGCTCGACCGCGCGTTTCGCCAGCGGTAGGGCTTCTGCCGGCCGGCGTGTTTTCAACGCGACCGCGGCCAGGCGCATGTAGGGCAAAGCGCTGCGTGGTGTGATCTTTGTTTCTTCGCGCAGTTGGACTTCCGCCTCGTCGTAGCGTGAATGGAAGTCCAAAGCCGATCCAAAAGCATAATGAAGAAACGGTGTGTCTGGATAGTCCTGAATCATCCGCTGAAACGCCTGGAATGCACGTTCAAAGTCTCTCGCGACCAGCAACTCGGCCGTCTCACCGGCATCGGCGATCAGGGCATCCTTGCCGGGATCGAGCCGGTCGGGCAATAAGGGGATTCGCAGCAGCGACATCGCCAAAGCCACTCTGGTCTGCTGGGCCAGGGGTTCCTTTCCGAATTCAGAGGCCAGCAAACTGAAGGCGTCCTCAAATTCCCCATTCAGGTTGAGCAACAGCGCCAGATGGTACATAGCCACGTTCTCGAGGGATGGGACTTCGGCGAACCCGAGTTCTTGCGCCCTTTGCAGGTGGAGGAGTGAGTCCTGATAATCTTTCAGCTCGAATTCGGATAAACCCAGAGAAGCCCACGCCGGGCCGAGCTTTGGGTTTGCATCCGTCAGTTTCGAGAAAATCGGGATGGCGTCGTTGAAGCGGCCGGCCTCGCCGTAGAGAGTACCCAGATACCACCATCCCTCAGGCCAATCCGGCCGGATCTTGAGAGCTTTCTCGTAAGCGCCGATCGCATCGCTGCTGCGGCCTTCGATCCGCGCCGCAGTCGCCTGCTTCGAGAGTTCATCAAAATCTTGGGCAGTGTACTGTTCTGCGACAAGGCGGGCGCACGCAAGCACCGCGAAGAAGATTGCAAGCGGGAGACCACAAAAACCACTTCGAAGCTTTGGCATCGGCGATGCGCTCCAACGACAGATCGTAGCACCGGTAGAGCGACAGCCAAAAACGGAGGCTCGTTCTCTTACTTTTCAGTTTCAGATCGCAAGTGTGATAAAAACTGGATTTTGCCTATGAGACCGAGGTGCTCGCTTTCACGCCGCCGCTTTCTTCGCGGAGTATTGGAAACCGCAGCGATGGGCAAGCTCTCTCGAGTTGCCGCCGCGCTGCCAACTCCGGTTTATGCCTTTGAAGAGATTCCTTCCTCTCGAAGCGGGATCACCTGGGTCCATACCGCGGGAAAGTCTCCCGAAAAATACTTTCCCGAGACAACGGGTGCCGGCTGCGCTTTTTTCGATTACGACAACGACGGTTGGATGGACATCTACCTGGTCAACAGCGGCAAAGCGGACTTCTACTCGCCTTCAACCCCGCTGCGCAATGCGCTGTATCGAAATAACCGCGATGGCACTTTCACCGACGTGACGGAGAAAGCGGGCGTTCCGGGCAACGGCTACGGAATGGGAGTCGCCGCCGGCGACTATGACGGCGACGGCTTTCAGGACCTCTATGTCACACAGTGCGGCCGCAGCATCCTGTATCACAACAACGGCGATGGCACCTTCACGAACGTGACCGAGAAAGCTGGAGTCGCCGCTCCTGGCTGGGCTTCGAGTGCGGTTTGGTTCGATTACGACAACGACGGACGCCTCGATTTATATGTCGGACAATTTGCCGAATTCAGCAAAGCCAAGGCGCTGCCCTGCGGCACCGGCGACGGAAAGCGCCACTACTGCGATCCGCGCCTCTCAGCATCCCGGCCGAGTTGGCTGTTTCATAACAATGGAGATGGAACTTTTACCGACGTCAGCAAAGAATCTGGAATCGCAAACTCTCTCGGGAAAGCCTGGCAGGCCGTGGCGACCGACATCAACAACGACGGCTGGATGGATCTTTTCGTGGCCAATGACACCGTCGGCAACTTCCTGTTCGTCAACCGGGGTGGCGGCCGCTTTGAAGAGATCGGCATGCAGGCCGATATCGCCTATAACCCGGACGGTCTGGCGCGCTCGGGAATGGGGGCCGATTCGGCAGACTTTGACCAGGACGGCTGGATGGATCTGTTTCTCTCGGACCTGAATGCTGAGGTCTATTCCCTCTATCAAAACAAACACGACCAGAGTTTCGCCGACGTTGCCACGTCGTGGGGCATCGCGCAAGTGACCCGCTCCATGAGTGGGTGGGGACTGAAGTTTTTCGACTATGACAACGATGGCGAACTTGATCTGATCGTCGCGAACGGATCCCCTGACGATCTCATCGAGGAAATCTATGAGCTCTTCAAGTATCGTGAGCCCCTTCTGCTTTTCCGAAATACAGGAAACACATTCACTGATGTCAGCCGGCAAAGCGGCCCGGTTTTTACCAGGTCGTTCTCTGGCCGCGGCCTGGCGTTAGGCGACTTCAACAACGACGGCGCCGTCGATGTGCTCGTCTCTGTCAACGATGGCGCTCCGCTTCTTCTGCGCAACAATATTGGAAAGCAAAACCACTGGTTGGGAGTGCGGCTGATAGGCAAAAAGTCAAACCCCGATGCGGTGGGCGCCCGGCTGACCTATCAGGCCGGCGATTTGAAACGAAGCCGGATGAAGGTGGGCGGAGGGGGCTATCTTTCTGCCCACGATCCGCGGGTGGTTCTTGGAATTGGACCGCGGAAGAAGATCGATTGGCTGGAAGTAAAATGGCCGCTGCCGGGCGGCGTAGAACGCTTCACCAATCTGCCCGTCGATCGCTACATCACGCTCGTCGAGGGAACGGGCCAGTGGAAGTAGCGGAGCCTGAGCTGTGTTTTGTGCTTCTGGCACTTGTCGACCGAAAGCTGCGTCCACAAGGAGGCCGCTCATCACCTGCGCTTGATTTCGTAGCCGAGGTAGATCATCTGACCAATATGATGCTGCATGTGCGCGGCGCATTGCAGGACAATATCGAGGCGATCGGCGCAGTTTGTGCCGACTGCCGAGTAGGTCCTTGACCAGTCCGCGGGCGACTGGCTGCGAATCGTCTCCAGCACGCTCGAGACGGCGCTATCCAGGCGCTTGAGGGCCTCTTCTTTTGCCGGCGGATTCGCGTCGGTAAACTCACGCTCCCGCTCTCTCACGTAGCCTGTGTTTGCGATCTGCGCTCCGATGTAGTAATTCAAGTTTCCTGTCAGGTGCAGCACGAGATGGCCAAAGCTATTGCCATAGGGATAGGGCTTGGTCCAGAATTGCTGTTCGCTGAGCGGTGCAGCGAGTTCGCGTATGCGCGCCAGGTTCGCGCTGTAGCGCCCGGAAAGCGCTGAAATTACCGTGGCACCGAGTTCGGGCATATTCTCCTGCTTCGCGGGCGCTTGCGCCCACGTTCTTTTCTAAACGACGCTCGTAGTTTCCTGTTTCAGCTTTTCGGCCTGGTAGTAAGTGACCAGTGCTTCAATCAGCGGCTGGAGCTTCCCATCCATCACCGAATCGAGCTGGTGGATCGTGAATCCGATGCGGTGATCGGTAAGCCGGTTCTGGGGGAAGTTGTAGGTACGGATTTTTTCACTGCGGTCGCCCGACTTGACCATTGCCTTGCGTTCCTTGGCCAGCGCTTCCTGCTGCTTTTCCATCTCAATCTCATACAGCCGCGCGCGCAGCACTCGCATGCCTTTTTCCCGGTTCTTGATCTGCGATTTTTCGTCCTGGCAGCTGACAACCGTATTCGTTGGGATGTGAGTGATGCGAACCGCCGAGTAGGTCGTGTTCACCGATTGGCCGCCCGGCCCCGACGAGCAGAACGTGTCGATGCGCAGATCCTTGGCATCGATCTTGATGTCGACGTCCTCGGCTTCCGGTAACACCGCAACTGTAACCGCAGAGGTATGCACTCGCCCCTGCTGCTCTGTTGCCGGAACCCGCTGCACCCGGTGCACTCCGCTTTCATACTTCAGCTGGGAATACACCCGATTACCTTCGATGATGGCAATGACTTCTTTCAGGCCGCCGACCGACGATTCCGAAGTCGAAAGCACTTCCACCTTCCAGCGCTGCATTTCGGCGTAGCGCGTGTACATGCGGAAGATCTCCGCGGCGAAAAGCGTAGCCTCGTCTCCGCCCGTCCCGGCCCGGATTTCGAGGACGACATTCTTCTCGTCATTCGGGTCCTTCGGCAGCAGCAGAACTTTAAGCTCTTCTTCGACTCCGTCCATGCGGGCCTGCAGCCGATCGAGTTCTTCCTGCGCATACGCGCGCATCTCGGCGTCCTTCTCCTCGGCGATCAACGTTTTGCTGTCGGCGATCCCCTTCTTGAGGTCTTTGTACTCGCGATATTTCTCGACGACCGGCGCGATTTCGCTGTGCGCCTTCGCAGTCTTTTGGTAGCGCGCCGAGTCGCCAATGATTTCCGGCGACGCCAGCGCCTGAGTCAGTTCCTCGTACCGAGCTTCGATTTGATCTAAACGTTCAAACATATCGGTTCACTTTCCGCAGTAGCGATTGCGTCCGGCGGGTGATCGTCGCACCGGCATCCAGAGGCGCGACGGCCCGTTTCTCTTACGACATTGTAGTGATGCGAGGACGCCGGCAGGAAGTGTTTGCGGCGGAGCCGCTAGGCGATCACCAATTCGCCGCCCCGCTCTTTTTCCAGTGCCATGGCCTGTTCGAGGGCGGTGATGGCACATTCCGCCTGATCATCGGACGGAGGCCGGGTGGTGATCCGTTGCAACCAGAGGCCGGGAGCCGTCATCATCGCGAACAGCGAGCCTCGGTGTTTGGCGGCGTAGCGGATGATTTCATACGACACTCCGGCAATCACCGGTAAGAGCACAAGCCGCGAGGCAAAACGCGCCCAGAAGCCTGTAAACGGGATGAGCATGTAAAAGCCGATCGAAATCAGCATCACCGTCATCAGGAAACTCGTTCCGCACCGGGGATGAAACGTAGAATACTTCTGCACCTCGGCAGACTCGAGCGGCTTGCCGTCCTCAAACGCGAAAACCGTTTTGTGCTCTGCGCCGTGGTATTCGTACACCCGGCGAATGTCTTTCCACAGCGACACACCCCAGATAAAAACCAGGAAGAGTCCCAGCCGGATCGCGCCATCTACCAGGTTGAAAATGATCTGCCCGCCCAGCGCGGGATCGACTTTCTTCAGCTCGGTGGCAGCCAGCAGCGGAATGTACTTGTACATGAAGATGAAAAACGCCACCGAGATCACAATATTGACAGCCGCCAGCCAGTTGCTCAGTGTCGCCGCCTTCTCGCGTGTCTCGGGAACTGACGAGCTCTGTACTGCAGAATCTTTTGCTCCGCTCTTCTGGTTGAAGTCACCCTGTTCGCTCTGCATCACGTCCTCGATCGCCACATTCGCCGAGAAACGTAAGGCGCGATAGCCGAGTGTCATCGCATACCCAAGGGTCATCACTCCGCGCACGATCGGCCAAGCCATCCACTTGTGCTTTTCCGAAGGCCGCTCCAACGGCTCGCTCATGGTCACCACTTCACCAGTGGGTTTTCGGCAGGCGATCCCCCAGGCGTGCGGAGAGCGCATCATGACGCCTTCGAGCACGGCTTGTCCGCCGACCAGCGTTTCTTCCCCGCTCTCCAGAGCAGGCAACAGCTGCACGGCGGCCAGAAACCGCAAGTATTTTCTCAACACGCGCACGAGGGTTAGATGATCCTTCCGACCACGACGTAGCAAATAGTAGGGTATCACATGCAGTCTTTCCCCTGGAGTTCTGCCTCATGATTCAATAACTTAGCGGTTGTTTTGGGAGAAAGACGGGTCGATTGGCAGCTGAAGTCCAGAATCGCGGAACATCCATGCAGCAGCTGTCGACGGCGTGCGAGAGAATCGCCGCCACCACCAAGAAGCTCGAGAAAACCGCCATCGTCGCGGAATACCTCAAGTCCTGCGCAACAGAGGAAGCAACTGTGTCGGCCACGTTTCTTTCTGGCCGGGCGTTCCCCGCCTGGGAGGAGACTACGCTCCAGATCGGCAGGCGTTCGCTGTGGCAAATTGTCGGGGAATTGTCCGGGAAGACAGACGCCGAATTGACCGCCGCTTATCGGCGCCACGGAGATCTGGGAGCGGTCGCAGGGGAGATCCTAAGACCACACTCCGGTCAAGGGCTCGAAGTGACCGAAGTCGAGAATTCACTTCGTCAGATCGCTGCGGCCCGCGGGCCGGCGGCAAAGGCAGCTTTGCTCCGCGATCTCCTCCGCCGTGCCACTCCGCTCGGAGCAAAGTACATTGTGAAAATCATGACCGGCGATCTTCGCATTGGCCTGAAAGAAAGTCTGGTTGAGGAAGCAATCGCCAGAGCGTTCAGCACGACTGCGGGAGAGACGCAGCGCGCCAATATGTTGCTCGGCGACATCGGCGAAACCACCCGCCTTGCGATGGAAGGCAGGCTCTCCGACGCAAAAATGCGCCTGTTCCACCCCCTCGGCTTCATGCTGGCCAGCCCGGTGGAATCTGCGGAAGACGGCTTGAGCTATTTCGCCGAGGTGGCAGTCGAAGACAAATACGACGGCATCCGTGCCCAGGCGCACGTTTCTGGCGGCGACGTAAAATTCTTTTCCCGTACAAAAGACGAAATCACCGAGTCCTTTCCTGAATTACCCGCCGCATTGGCCGGGGTTCCGCGCGACGCTATCCTCGACGGAGAAATTGTCGCCTGGGACTCTACCGAGCAGCGGGCGCGTCCCTTCAGCGTCTTGCAGCGGCGACTGGGACGGAAGAAAGTCAGCCAACAAATGTTGCGCGACACCCCAGTCGCTTATCTGGTGTTCGACGTCCTATATGCCGGTGGCGAACTTCTCATCGATCGGCCACTCGTAGAACGGGCGCGGATTCTCGATGAGTTGCTTAGCGCACCCAGGTTACCAGTACAAGCTGCGAACCTGCGCGGATCGCAAGGATCGCTGGTTTTCGATGCCGATCAGGCAGAATGCGCAATCGGCCGAGTGATTCGCGCTCCCGTGTCTGGTGCCACGTCGGCCGAGGAACTCGAGAGCCTGTTCGCGGCCGCGCGGTCCCGCGGCAACGAAGGCCTGATGGTCAAAGACTTAAGCTCTTCCTATACGCCCGGCAAGCGCGGCAAGTCGTGGCTGAAGATGAAGCGTGAACTGGCCACGCTCGACGTTGTCGTCACCGCAGTCGAGTACGGCCATGGCAAGCGCATCGGAGTGCTCAGCGATTACACGTTCGCGGTTTGGGGTAGAGATTCCGAGACGGATGAGCCTCGCCTGGTCAACATCGGCAAAGCCTACTCTGGCCTGACCGATTTCGAGATATCAGAGATGACCAAATGGTTCCTCGGTCATACGATTGCAGACCAGGGATTCCGACTCGTAGTTGAGCCCAAGGTCGTGCTGGAAGTTGCCTTCAACAACATGATGCGCTCCGACCGCCACGACAGCGGATATGCCTTGCGTTTTCCGAGAATCGTGCGCCTCAGGCCCGACAAATCTGCCGAAGAGGCGGACACGGTCGAACGCGTCGAAGAGATTTTCCACAGACAACACAAGCGGGAGTAGAGGGCAAGAGCCAGTCTCAGTGGCTGTGATGGTGGTGTTCTTCTTCCGGTTCATTGACCGGCATCACGCATCCGTGCGCCACCTCGCACTCGACGTGTTCAAACTGAATGGTAGTGTGATCGATGCGGAAGTGGTGATGCAGGCATTCCTTCACATCCCGCAGAATGCGCTCGCTGACGGACGGAGGAATGTCGGCAATGGCGATATGGCAGGACAGGGCATGAGTCTCGGACCCGATGCTCCACACATGAAGATCGTGCACGTCGTTGACGCCGTCGATCGCGCGCATGGCCGCCTCGATTTTTTCCAGCTTCATGCCGCGCGGCGTGCCTTCCAGAAGAATATTGAGCGTTTCGCGCACGATGCCAAATCCGGACCAAAGGATCAGTGCGCCGATCGCGATCGAGAGCGCCGGATCAATCCAGTAATTGCGTGTCACCAGGATCGCCCAGCCTCCGACGATCACCGCTGCCGTCGAAAGCGTGTCGCCCACCTCATGCAGCAGAGCGCTGCGGATGTTTACGTCGCCGCCGGAACGATATAGCAGCAGGGCAATCACTCCATTCATCACTACTCCGGCGGCCGCTACACCCATCATCACGCGGGCTTGCACTTGCTCAGGGTGCTGCAACCGCTGGACCGCCTCATAGAAAATGAAGAACGATACCACGACCAGCGAACCTGCATTCACCAGCGCAGCCAGCACGCCCGCCCGCTGATACCCGTAGGTTTTGGTGGAACTCGCCGGGCGCGACTGCAGAAACACGGCAACCAGAGAGAGCAGGAGGGCCAGGAAATCCGAAAGATTATGCCCGGCCTCGGAGAGCAGCGCCAGCGAATGAGCGCGGATGCCGGCGAAAATCAGCAGGACGATATAGGCCAGCGTCACGCCGAGCGAGATTTTCAAAACTCGCGTTGGACCCCCCGCGCCATGGCTGTGCACGTGCACTTTACAAGTGTACGGGCGGCCCGATCCGCCTTCAAGCAGTCAGGCCAGGACCACAGTCAGCCCGGTCCCATTCCGGAAGCGGCCGAGCGTACGCGTTCTGGCGTCCATCCCAGTTCGCGTAGTCGGCGAATGCTCAACGCATCGTGACGCTTGGCCAGCCGCTGTCCCTCGGCGTCGCGCACAAGATGGCAGTGATAGTAATTAGGGATTGGCAACCCTAATGCCCGTAACAATAGGATCTGCCTCGCCGTGGATCGCAGCAGATCTTCGCCACGCACCACTTCCGTGATCTGCATCGCCGCATCGTCGACGACCACCGCCAGCTGATATGCCGGCACACCATCGCGCCTCCACGCGATGAAATCCCCGAAGTCGCGTCCCGCGATCATTTTCTTTGGACCAAGATGCAGATCATCAAAGCAGATCTCCTCGCCGTCCGGAACCCGAAACCTCCAGTTCGATTGTGGGTGGGCGGACGCCCCGTCCGCCCAGGCGCGAAACGCGGAATGGCCGTGCTCGGGCCGGCACGTTCCCGGATACATCGGTTCGTCATCTCCTTCATTCGGGGCAGCCGCAGCCTGGGCGACGTCCCGGCGCGAGCACGAGCATGGGTAAATCACCCCCAGCGTGCGCAGTCTGGTCCAGGCATCGAAGTAAAACGCCCGGCGTGCGCTCTGGGAGTACGGCCCGAAGGGGCCACCGCAATCTGGCCCCTCTGACCATTCGATCCCCAACCAATGCAAGTCTTCCGTCATGGCCTCAACAAACTCGACCCGGCACCGCTGCGGGTCGAGGTCTTCATTTCTGAGAATCAGGGTTCCACCGTGCTCACGAGCTCGCTGGGCGGCAGCCCAAAACGTCCGCGCATGCCCGAGATGGAGTAAGCCGGTGGGCGACGGCGCCAGCCGCCCGCGATAGGGTGTTGATGTGACCATCGCAGTGAGCGAGCTACAACTGCTTTTGCGGAGTCTTATCGACCATCGCGGCCAGGATTCTTTCTGCTTCCGACCTCGACTGCTGCTTTTGCCGGGGTGATTTGCAACATCGACTTTCCGCTCACGTGTAAGAACGTCAGCTCCCGCGCGGCGAGCAGTGCATTGACTGCGTCTTTCACCTTCGAGCGGGAGATCAGGTGTCCGAAGAACGACTCGACCTCTGCCTGCTCAATGGCGATGACGCTATCCAGGTATTTCGAGAGCAAGGCGGTCAGCGATTCCTGCACCGAGAGGCCGATGCCTTCCTTCACTGCCTCCGGCGCCCAGCGGTTGAGCAGATCCCACACTGATCCTTCGCTCGCCTTGTAGTCAACGCGCGTGATGCGCAGCTTGGACCACAACTCGGCGAGAGCTTTGTCTACGGCAGCCGTCGAGAGTCCCCCGCCCAGCCGCTCCAGCAATCGTTGCTTCGAAATCGGGCCGCTGTTCTGGATCAGCGCAAACGCGTCGCAGGCCAGCTGCGAATACGGCGACCGCGTTCCCGCCAGCGGCGGCTGCTTCGGATTGCGTTCTCCGACCAATGCATAGAAATAGGGAAACACCGAGGCCGCGATCAGGAAGCCATTGTTCTCTTCCAACAGATTGGCTTCGAACGCCGACCGCTCGCGGAGCAGGCGGACCATCAACTCCGTCGCCCGCGCCGCCCGGGGATCCTGGAACGCCTGCTGCCAGACGGGCAGTTTCTCATCAGAGCCTGCGAATGCGCCAATGAAAGTCGGCAACAGCAGCGCCGGCCGCTCCGGGTACATGGTGCAGAACCCGACATCTTCAACGAACGTCCGCGCCTTCTCGATCGTCTGGATGGGCTTGCCGTCCAGGCGCCATTTCTCGCGCCGCAATTGCTGCAGTTCGAGGTCGGTCATTGTGAGTCGCGAGCCGCTAGTCAAGCGCGACGAGCACAAGTCCCAAATCGGCTCGGGGCTTGCGTCTCAGGTCCCGTGACTAGATTCTCTTAAACGCCCGCTGAATATCCTTCACAGAATATCGCAGCACCACCGGCCGCCCGTGTGGGCACGACATCGGATGCTCGGTCTTCGCCAGCTCCGCCAACAACCACTCCATCTTGTTGTGCTCGAGCGGCATGTTCACCTTGATTGCCGCGTGACACGCGATCGACGCCGCAATCCGCGTGCGAATCTTCTCCAGATTCAACGACTGCTCCTCCCGCGAAAGCTGATCGAGCAATTCGTGCAGCATATGCTCGACCGCCGCGGCATCAACCCCAGCCGGAGCCACCTTTACCGCTACGCTGCGCGCGCCAAAGGGCTCGGCTTCGAATCCGTTCCTCTGCAACTCGTCTGAAATCTCGGTGAAAACTGCCTGCTGGGCCGGGGACAGCTCCAGCACAATCGGCATAAGCAGCCGCTGGCTCTCGACTTTCATCGCTGCCCGCTGCTTCAGCACGCGCTCGAACAGCACGCGCTCGTGCGCAACATGCTGATCGATGATCCACAATCCGTCCTCATTCACTGCCAGGATGAACGAGTTCCGAACCTGTCCCAGCGGGCGTAGAGTCCCCAGCGCCGAAAGCGTGGGCGCTTCCTCCTGTACATCGAGCGCCGGAGCGCATCCATGATCCGGCACCGGTTCCGCACCGAGCACAGGAACCGACTGGAGTTGGCGCGACTCCAGACCGCGGGCGACGGGAACCGCCGCATTCGCCTCAACCGCAATCCCGCCGCCGAATTCCAGGCGCGCGGAAATTGGTGGCGGCATTTGAGCCTGCAGCGCGAATCCCGCGTCCGCTGCAAAATCCCCGGAAGGGGGTGCCCAGGGTCTCGCCGGATCTGCGAGACCGATTTCGGCAGCGGCTCCCGACGTCGGCTGCCAGTCGGGACCCGGCGTCAAAGCCCCTGGCGTCAGCGCCTGGCTTGCTGTCGCCCGTGCTCGGATCTCGGTCACAAACTGCGGCACCGGTCGCGCCTTCACCAGGGCCGCGCGCACCGAATCGCGGACGAAATCATGCATCGCTGTCTGTTGCCGAAAGCGCACTTCGGTCTTCGACGGATGCACATTCACATCCACTTCACCGGCCGGCAATTCCAGAAATAGCAATACCACCGGATACACCGCCGGTGGAATGATATTTCGATATGCCTCCGTCAGCGCGTGCTGTACCAGACGATCGCGAATCAGCCGTCCATTGACGAACACAAAAATCGAATTACGGTTCAGCTTCTGGATCTCCGGCTTCGATACAAATCCATGCAGCCGCATCTCGCCAAACGATTCCTTGGATGTTCCTGCACCCGAGAATCCGGTTTCGTCATCTTCCGGGGAAATCTCCTCTTTCCTCCTCCAGGGCGGAGGCTGCGGCAACCCTCCACGTTCCAGTGCCTGCCGCGCTGCCACTGGAATCAGCTGGTCCAGGGTCTCCTTGCCGAATACCTGATACACGCGCTCGCTGTATCCCGCGACCGGCGGGGCAATCAGCATGGCATTCGTGGCGGAATGCAGTTCAAAATGTTTCTCCGGATGGGCCAGCGCGTAGTGCGTGACCAGCGACGCAATGTGGGACAACTCGGTCGATTCCGCCTTCAGAAACTTCTTCCGTGCCGGCGTATTGAAAAATAGATCGCGTACCGTGATCGACGTTCCCGGCGGCAGACCGGCTTCCTCCACACGTGCGATCTTGCCGCCGTTAATCTCGACTACCGTTCCCGATTCTTCTTCCGCCGCCCGCGTTTCCATCCGCAATCGCGACACCGACGCGATTGAGGGCAGAGCCTCGCCGCGAAACCCCAACGTCGCCACACTGAGTAAATCTTCCGCGTCCTTGATTTTGGAAGTCGCATGCCGCTCAAACGCCAGCATGGCGTCGTCGCGCACCATGCCGCACCCGTTATCGGTGATCTGGATAAGTTTCTTTCCTCCCGCCTCCACGCTAATCCTGATCCGCGTCGCACCCGCGTCCAGCGAGTTCTCGAGCATCTCCTTCACCACCGACGCAGGGCGCTCCACCACTTCGCCCGCGGCGATCTTGTTGGCGACGTTTTCGGAAAGAACGTGAATGCGGCCCATAAATCGGTCGGCCGGTCAGTGGCCAGTCGCCAGTTTCGCAGATGAGGAAAGGGAAGGCAAAGCCGTGGACGACCAGCCGCAGCGCGAACCCGCGATTCGCGCCAAATATCGCGGAACCCTGGAGTCCGTCCGGCCGCCGGCCGTATGCTCCTTGCCGACTGGTATTACTTCCGCTAGAATCCCCGGTTGCTGCGCCGGGCATTCCCCCGAGGCCCGCAAACTCCCAATCGTCCGAGGACCCATGGCTCTGATCCAGTTCACGCGAAATCACAACGACCACTCCACCGACAAAGGATTTCAGTTCGAGTTCCTGTGCGACCGCTGCGGCAACGGATTTATGACCGAATTCCACTCCTCCGTCACCGGAATGGCCGGCAGCGCCTTGCGGGCGGCAGGCAACCTGTTTGGCGGATTTCTCGGTTCGGCCAGCAACTCCGCCTACGAGATCGAGCGCGCCATTCAAGGGCCGGCGCACGATAAAGCATTCCGCGCCGCGGTCGAAGAAGCGAAACCCAATTTCCGCCAGTGTCCGAAGTGCACGCACTGGGTGTGCCTCACTTCGTGCTGGAACTCCAAGCGATCACTTTGCTTCGATTGCGCTCCTGATCTTGAAGTAGAACTCGCCGCCGAGCAGTCGCAGGCCACTGTGGAGCAGATGAAGGAAAAGGTCCGCTCGCAGGATCTGACCAAGGACCTCGACCTGGCCAGCGAAGCTGCCGCATTGTGTCCGGCGTGCGGCGCCCGCACCCAGGGAGCGAAATTTTGTCCTGAATGCGGCAAGCCTCTGCGCCCTAAGAACGAATGCTCCCGCTGCGGGACAAAGGTCGAGGCGGGAACCAAGTTCTGCCCTGAGTGCGGCAGCAAAATGGCCTGAACGCATGTACGACCTCCAGGGAAAATTCCAGTATCTCGCGCCCGGTGGTGCAGTCGCGCAGGAAGGCCCCTGCCGTCTGCAGTTCGACCAGCAGACGCTGACCCTGACTCCCGGCACCGGAGCCGCGCTCGCCTTCGACCTCGGTGATCTCGACGCCGTCATCGCCGCCGACTGGGAACTCCGCCTGCCTCTTTACACGGGGCGTACGCTCGTTCTCCGCCAATTCGGCAAAGCGTATGACAACTTCGTCAACGATCTCGGCGACGCTTACCGCAACCGTGCCGTCCAGTGCATGCTGCTCGAAGACATGGGCGAAGTGGCGCGCTTCACGGGTAATTTCGATCTGTCAGGAAGCCGCGCTGCATCGGGTACAGCCGAGATCCGCCTGTACAAGAGCAATCTGGCGGTACTGCCTGCCGCAACCCGGAGCTTCCAGTGGCGGCTAGCGGACATTGATCAGGTCCAGTTCGACTCATCTGCCTACGAAGTGTCATTGCAATCTGGCGGCGATCGTCTGAAGTTCACTCGTCTGGCCAAACGTACCGAGGAACTCGCTACCAAGCTGCGTGAATCGATGAACGCGCTGGCAACCCAGACCACTCAGACCCTCCACGCCATACTGCCGTTTCTGGACCCCGATGAGCTGCAACTGTGCGCGGGACTGTTGCGTGAAGGCCGCTCCGCATCGATGGTGAAGCTGGCCGCCATCCACAAACAGATTCCCGCTGCGCTGGCCGGCAATGCTATCGATAAAGATCTGAAGCCCTACCACGACAAGCTGGCCGCACTTTCCGCGCCGAGTGCGATCTACGCCGGATTCAAACTGATCCGTCCTGAAGCTGACGACAACGCGCTCGTGACCCCTGACGAAGCCGGAACTCAAGATGACGACTCTGTCAATGCTCCCGACGCCGATCTGGCTGCGCCGGAAACTCTGTACTGGTTCTTTTTCCCGCTCGTGCGGTCTGGGACGTCGGCACTGTCGAACGTAGTCGCGTGGGAAGCGAGCTCCCGCTCCGGACGCGCCACCTACTTCTTTCGGTTAGTAGATCCATCGCAAGCCGCACAATTGGCGGACGTGGGCCGTGCTGTGAGTGTCCTCGACGCGGCTATCCGCCGGCTCAATTCGGTTCTCGCCATGCTGAACTTTCGACGCCTCCCCATCTATCTATCCGACGACGAACTGGCCATGGATCCTCGTTTTCACCGGTATGCCATCGCCGCTCGTCGCCTCCCGGAAGTTCGCGAGGCGCGAGCCAGTTTTCTTGGACGCGCGCTTCACTCCTCGCTGGAAGCCTGGCAATCGCAAGCGGATTCCATCATCGCCAACGCCGCCGAATAAGCAGCGACGATTGGACAAGGAACTCGGCTGGCCAGAAGCGCCCCCGCCAGGTCTTTGTGACCGGCGAGTTCGGTGACCTTAAAGAATCTACTTCCCGTCCACGACCTTCTCCCGCTCTTCGTTATAGGTTCCAAACGTCTTCGCCACTGGCTTCAGTGTTGGGTAAAACTGCACGAACGTGTGCTCGACCGCGGCATGTTCATCGTGGCACGACCAGCACGGATTCCCTTTCGGCATGGCTCCCGCGGTCTTCCCCTCTGCATCGAAAACGTAATAGGCCCACTTGTCGGGGTTGCGCGTTGAATCTTTCACCTCGACGGCCAACCCCATGAGATCGGTCTGAAAGTGTCCGGTTTTGTTGATCGAGCCCTTGCTCTGCGCGTCCCGCTCGTCAATGACAAACATGCTCTGCTCCGGCCATTTGCCCGAATTCACAAACTCGTCGTAGGCCCAGCGCTGCACAAAGACGTTCGTGAACATTTCATGGCTGCCAGGACCGGGGCTATAGTTCATGCCGTATCCCGCGGAAAGAAACATCCATTCACGATAATCGGCGGGGCGCAGCAACTGCCCCTTTACGTCATACTCCGGACGCGGCGTCCGGTCGCTGCCGGCTGCCAGCAGCAAAATGCAAGCTATTCCCATCAGAGCAAATCCCACAATCTTCTTCGTCATCTCTTCCCCCGTTGAACCCCGGCATGGTTGCCGTTGATCTGCAAACAACAATACGGCACATCCAGCGGAATATATAAGTGTCTCGCAAAGAAAAAGGCGCTCCGCTGAACGGAGCGCCCCGCGTTTCCTTCGGAGACTTTACTGCACCGATAGCGTGAAGTTTGTGGTTCCGGTGATTGGGTTTCCGCCTCCGGTCGTGGCACTAACCGTGATCGTGTAGCTGCCCGTCGGCGTTCCTGGATCTTTGGTTCCGCCACCGCTGTTGCCGCCGCACGATCCGAGCCATAGCGTCGAGAAGCCGAGGACCACAAGCAGCCCCAGCATTCGCATGCCTCTGAGCCGCTTCCTCGACCCGGCCGTCAGCACGATTCCCATCAGGGATGGCAACAGGGCTGCATAGAAGATTCCGCTTCCCCCGCCAAACGGTTGCTCCAGCTTGGCCGTCGGAGCCGTCGTCTTGATGGTCAGCGTTACTGTTGTCTGACTGGAACTGCTGCTTGGGCTGAAGATGCATGTCGATTCACTGGGCAGCCCGGAACAGGTGTAGGTCAGTGGCAGCACGGTCGCCGAATTTACGATGAATCCGGTAGAGCTCGTGATCGTCAGATTCACCGGTCCGCTGGTCTGGCCCGGCGAAACCGTCAGAGTTCCTCCCGACAGGCTGTTGGCGAGCGTGAAGCTTTCGGTCGTTGCCGTGACCGTAAGGCTCAAGGTCGCGGTGTGGGATTGTCCGCCGCTGGCGCCCTTCACCGTGACAGTGGCGTTGTTGACCGCAGCCATATTCGCCGCGGTCTGGATCGTGAGCGTCGTCGTGCCGGTCCCGCTGACGGTAGTCGGATTGAAGCTGCAACTGGCTCCTGTAGGTAAGCCGGTGCAGCTGAAGCTGACCGTCCCGGTGAACCCACTTGTGGAACCAATCGTCACGGTGCTGGTGGCGCTATTCCCGGCAACGATGCTGGTCGGATTCAGCGCCGACGCCGAGGTAGTAAAGCTGGTCAGGCTTGCGGACCAGGCCAGCGCGAGATTGTTTGCATCGACCGAACCGAGCCCCGCGACCAGATTGTAGCCCGTGGTCGCATCGGTCGCGGAAGCGCTATATCCGAAGACGCCACTGTTCGGACACCGTATAGCCGCCGGCTGACTGGATGGCTGGCCCGCCTGGCAGTACACGTTATTTGTGCCCGTCGTGACCGGATGGAACGCGTCATTGGAGGGTGTCATCGCCAGTTGATACAACATCGGATTCACGTTTCCGAGCCCCCCTGACGACGCCAAATACTGATTGAGCAGCGCCACCGTGCCGGCAAAAACCGGTGTCGAGACCGAAGTCCCACCGATAACGGACAGGTCGTTCACCGCGCCGGCGATCCCACTCGCGCAGCTGCTTCCGGTGCCGCTGATGTTCAGCTCCGACAGTTGTGTGCAGAAGATATAACCGGGAAAATTCGGAGTTGCGAAAAAGGACACATCCGGGGAGAATCGCACGCTCGACTGCCCCGAGATCGTCACAGTTTGCCAGGACGGTTGCGCAAATCCCGAGACACAGGCGGAAAGACTCCCGTTTTGTAACGCGCAATTGCTCGGTCCGCCGCCCGTCGAGGAGATGCCGATATCTTCCTGCGCCGTTTGCGCGGAGGTGATCGAGACCCAACCGGAAACCGCTTGGCTGCCGCCCTGCGTGCAGAACGTGTTCCCGGAATTCTGCTGGCAGAACTGTGCGATTTCGGCGTCGTCGTTCCAAACCTGCTCCGGGACATACGACAAGGCCGAACCTCCATCAGTTCCGTTCGACGTTCCCCAATATTGGCTGGTGAAGTTCGCCAGAGGCACCGCGGTTCCGCCCACTCCCGTGACTTCCGGACTGCTGGCGGGATAGCTGACGCCCAGGCCTTGCGTAGCCAGACCCGTGCTGGTCAGGGTCGAGTTGTCGTCACACTCGGCCGCGCCCGAGTCGCCGCTCGAGTTCACGAATGTGATTCCCTCGGAATTCGCCTTCTGCAGCTCGGTTTCGTCCGCGGAGCCCGACACGCTGTACGGAAAATCGAACTCGCAGGCGCCGTAGCTTAAGCTGATGACCGGTGCCAGGTTCTGATCGACCGCGTAATACCAGGCATCCCAAACGCCGCCGCTCACAATTTGGCCGCCGCTGATCACGGCAGGCGCGTTGACGTAAACGACCTGGGCGTTGCGCGCAACCGCGCCGGTCCATTCCACGTCCAGGTCAGCCTCCGATAGATCACCGGACAACGGCGTGCCGGGATCGGGAGCATTCGGAACTGGAACGTATTTGAAATGGGGGTCGTTGCAGGCCGTGATCAGGTTGTTGGTGTTGGTCGTGCAGCTGATCGAGGAGAATCCGAAACCTGTGCGGAAGTCAGCAATATCTGCAAGGTAGATGTCGGTTTGCCCGATGACGGCGACTTTCTCTCCGGTGCCGTCGGTGCCACCGGTATAGAGAGGCTTGAAGTCGTAAATCGTCGCGATATCGCCTGGCGCGGCAAAGTCCGTTTGGTAAGTCGAGCTGTAGTAACTCGGCCGCACCGTTTTGATGCCCCGTGGCCGCAAGTAAAAGTCATTCAGGCCACGGATGCCGGTCACGATTCCCGCCAGGGCCGAGGGGATCTTCGGCGAGGTCGCATTGGCGATATGGATCTCGCCATTGACGTTGTATTTATGAATGGCCGTATTGAACGCCGACTGCACTTGTCCGGCTGTCCCGCTGAAAGTGATCCAGTTACGGCCGCGTGCTGCACGGATATTGGTGAAGCCTTGCGCCTTCAGCCAAGTCGAGATTCGTTGGATATCGTTCTGACTTAGACCGAAGCGATCGGCGAATTGTTCCGGCGTCAGCCAGTGATGAAAATTCGGCGACTTCGGATCTTGCTGTTCCGTCAGCAATTGCGTTAGAGCCTTCTGTTGTGCCGGCGTCGGCACCGTGAGCAGAGTCATCGAGGCGAATCGAATGGCGGGATCGGCCAGCCCCAGATCGTACTGGGCCTGCGCTTTCCGGTGCACGTTTCCGCGCAGGGTTACGGTCTGACCATTATTCAATTCACCGCCGATCCGGTCAGATGTGGCGGCGTAACTCAGACTGAATAGGGAGGTGACAACGACAACAGCCAACAAGGCACTCTTCACGACACGCATGGGATACTCCGGGGCGGAACGGTGTATTTTTGCTAGTGCTATAGCTTACAACGTCCATTCCCACTTCGATCAGGCAAGTTACGTAGAAGGTTGTATGGAAGACGGAAAGTTAACAAAACGCGGCAAGCTTCCGGTGATTCCAGTGCGAAAAACCGAATTCACCGGCCGCAGCCGGCAATCTCCGGTGTGATGGGCATCACATCCGGACAGACTCGGCAGGCGCTGCCTTATACTGCGACTGCGAAGACCGGTCACTGCGCATGACCCCACCCTCGATCTCCAAAGCCCGGCTCGGGTACATCGACTGGATGCGCGGTTTGGCGTGTCTGCTGATGTTCCAGACCCACTGCTACGATTCCTGGCTCCGTCCGCAGGCTCGGCAGAGCCGCTTTTTCATGTACTCCCAACTGGGCGGGACATTCCCGGCCCCGCTGTTCCTCTTCCTGGCCGGAATCTCGTTTGCCTTGATCACCGAAAAACTCCGCCAGAAGAATCTGCCGCCGGGACAGATCGCAGGTGCGACCATCCGGCGAGGTGCGGAGATCTTCGCCTTCGGACTCCTCTTCCGTCTGCAGGAATACGCCGTTGCCTGGGGCTGGGCGCCTGCCAGCGATCTGTTTCGAGTCGACATTCTCAACACCATCGGCGCTTCCATGATGATGATGGGCCTCTTTTGCTGGATCGTCTTGGCCGTCAGTGACACCTCTCCGGCCATGGGGGAGCGGACCGGCCAGGGCGGGGCCCGTTTTCCGCGCCGCGGTCTGGCAGTGGGCGCGACTGCGGTGGCAATGCTCATCTCCCTGGTTACACCGCTGCTGTGGACGACCTGGCGCCTCCGCTTTCTTCCCTGGCCGCTCGAGTCCTACATCGATGGCGTACACAACCTTGGGACTCCGCAGGCCTGGCTGTTCCCGCTGTTCCCGTGGTCGGCTTTCGCCTTTGCCGGACTCGCGGTTGGATTTCTGCTGCCTAAAGCCAGATCCCCCCGGGAATGGCGGTTCTTTGTCGCGCTCGGAGTAGCGGGCGTTCTACTGGTCGAAGTCGGGCGCCGGCTCGATGCACAGCCGCGCCCGTTCTATCCTGTCTACGATTTCTGGCATACCAGTCCTAATTTCTTCCTCATCCGCTTGGGCCTGCTGATGGTTATCGTGACGGCGAGCTATGCCTGGTGCAGCTGGGGCGCCGGCCAGTGGAGATTCAGTCCGCTGATTCAACTCGGCCAGGCTTCGTTGCTGGTCTACTGGGTGCACATCGAATTCGTCTACGGGCGTGTCTCGATTCTTCCCAAACACTCCGTGGGCATCCGCACCGCCTCGTTCGGACTGCTAACAATCTTTCTTGCCATGCTCCTGCTGGCATACTTCCGCACCAACACAAAAGGGAAGATCAAAGAACGGATCGTCGCGCACGGGCCGGAGTTGTTGGCCTGGTTCCGGCGCCGTCCCGCCCGCGCAGACGGATGATGCCCTATCTGAATCTGGAGGCAAACGCTACCACTTCCCGCTCCGCCCAGCGCCCGTCATCCCCGTCGCCATTGCGTTCGCCGACGAATGCGCAGTGCCCGCCGTCTTCGGTCTCGACAAACGTGATATTCGAATTGCAGAGGATCCGGCGCCGGGTTTCCGGTTGCATGCGGATAAAAGGATCATTCGCCGCGTGAATGATGAGCGCCGGAACCGCGATCTGGCTTATGGTATTCGTTGCCGCGGCTCGCGCATAGTAATCGTCGGCGCCGTCAAATCCGCAATAGGGGGCTGTAATGCGGTCATCGAACAAGCGCAGGCTCGAGATGCCGCGCAGTCGGGCTACATCGAAGTCGTTGGGAAAGAAGCGAGCCTTATTCCGCATGCGCCGAAACAGTTGCACCAGGAAATAGTATTCATAGATGCGATTTGCCGGCTCGTGCAAGGCGTCGGCAGAAGCGGCCAAATCCATCGCTGGACACACCGCCGCCACAGCCCGGAATTCCAGTGGAGCGGCGCTTCCCCATTCTCCAGCCAATTTGAGCACCAGGTTCCCGCCCATCGAGAATCCGATCAAGGCAAACCGCGACACTCCGTCGTTTGCGACTACGTGCCGCGCTACCGCGGCCACGTCTCCGGACAGGCCTGAGTTGTAGAGGGTCGGCGCGTAGTGGTCCATTCCGCCACAGTTGCGTTGATTCATAAGGACGACATTCATCCCCGCGGCCAGCCCGTATCGCGCCACGCCCATCATGTACTGCGACTCAGTCGAACCTTCAAGCCCGTGCACCACGATCAGCGTCAAAGGCTTGGACCGATCCCCCGGTTGCCAGCGGCACCAGCACCTCACTGGAACGCCCGGCGCCACCTGGATCAGCCGCTCTTCCGCCGGCGGCAGATGGATGCGGCGGGGCAGCAGAAAACTCGCGATGGTCTGCACGTGTCCACCCCGCAGCAAGCGATGCGGCCGGAATGGTCCCTGTCTCGACCATCCGCCCGGACGACTGTCCGCACCGCCATCCGGTCCGCCTGCCGAATCCGAGATTTGCCTACTCCCCACGAAATTGATTCTAATAGAGGCTGAATCAGGAGCCGCGCATGCCGATCTATGAATACATCTGCAAAGAGTGCCAGCATCGCTTCGAGGCGCTCATCTACGGAAAAGAAAAGGCCGAGTGTCCTAAGTGCCACGCGACCCGGCTCGAACCGCAGCTTTCCGTCTTCGCTGTCTCCGCCAAGGGATCCAGTGCCGCGACCTCTTCGCCCGGTCCCTGCAGTTCTTGCGGCGACCCTCGCGGGCCAGGCGCTTGCTCGCTCGGCGACATGAACTGATGGCCAGGCCGGATTGCCGCGGACGGATTTACCGAGGTTGGACACCGATCATGCGACGGTTCCGGCGCGATGCGTGGATTCCTGTAATCTTTGCAGGGCAGTGTCCTCCTTTCTTGAATGCCGGCCGAAACCAGCACACGTGAAAGTTCCGTGCCATCGCCCCCGGAAATGGGAGCGCGGCGCTGGACCCTGCGACAGCGCATCACTCTGCGCATCATCATCTGGGTGGGGTACTGGTTCATCCGCACGATCGGGCCAACACTCCGCGTTTGCGTTTCCCGCGAACCAGGCGGGCAGGAAAGCATCGGCCAGCGTCCGCTGATCGCCTCCTTCTGGCATTCCTGCCTGATCCCCGCGACCTATCTCTGCCGCGACTTCGGCATTCGCGTCATGAGCAGCAACAGCTACGACGGCGAGTACATGGGACGGATCATCCGAAAGTTCGGGTTCGTGGCTGTAAAAGGGTCGAGCAGCCGCAATGCCGTGCGGGCGCTGCTTGGGCTGCGTCGAGCCCTGGAAGACGAATGGACTGTCGCTTTCACGCTCGATGGCCCGCGCGGCCCCCGCCGCAAGGTCAAGCCCGGTCCGGTTTCGCTCGCCCGCTCGTCGGGCGCGCCCCTTACAACTTTTTATGCCGCGGTCGACAAGGCATGGGTGCTGAATACCTGGGATCGGTTGATCATTCCCGTGCCTTTCTCGCGCGTACTGGTTCACTTCGGAAATCTGATTCGCGTGCCGGCAGATGCCAGCGACGAGGACTTGCAGCGCTACACCGACGAACTGCAGGCGTCACTCGATCGCGTCTGCGAGTTTGCGGAAGCCAACGTGGCGAAGGTGGGGACGAAAGAGTTTCCCATCCGAAAGCAGCCGGATTTCAGAAAGCAGATCTGATCGTTGGAACTACGGGCACGAGGGGGCAATCTACAACTGACATCTCTGTCGCTTTAGTCCAGCGACGATCCCAACTGCTGATACTTATATTTCTTTCCGTCCCAATAAAGGACCGAAGAAGTGTCCTCGCCCTCGCCGGACTCTTCCATGTAGATGCCCAACATGATCCGTTTCTTCGTGGTCATTCGCTTGACGGTCAGGGTCTTGAACGGCAGGTTGATCAGCAGGAACTTCGCCTTGGGCTTTTCGGCGCGCCAGGCGTCAGAACCGAAGCCATGAATGATCAATAGGCTGACACCGCGCCGCTCCGGCTCATCGGAGGCGAACGTCGAAGTCACTTTCACGTCCCCGTAGCCGAGAAAAGCATCATAGGGGTCGGCGACCGAGAAGCTGTATTCATCACGGTCCGCCATCGGGTCCTTGCAGCGGGCGGCTACCACCAGGTCGAGCACGCCGTCGTCATCCAGGTCCGCCACGAACTGCGGCGGTCCGGCGAGCAGCGAGCAGTTCTCGCCGAATTGCTTGTGAATGAAATCGTCCGTCACTGCTGGAGACGGCGAGGTCGCGTGCGCCGGCGGTGGAGGAGGTGGCTCCTTCTTATGCGGAGGAGCAGCCAGGAGGCTGACCGCGACGATCAGTGAAGCCGCGAAGACGGGGAGAGCGAAAATTCTGGACGACATGCTGCTACTGTAGCCCGGTTTTGACCAGGCGGATAGAGACTCACTAGTGACCGAGGTAACGGATTCGCTGTGGAGAGCGGCCAGAAGAAATCCTCGGCCGGTCAGCGGAAATGCTCCCAGCCTCGCGGCGCAAGTTTGCGGATGAAGCCTGTGGCGTCTCGCAGGCCGAGCTTGCGTGAACGTGTGATGCGGCCGATCTCTGTGACCGTCACCCCTGCAATCTTTTCCGGCACGTGTTTGCCCGGCCGGACGGTAAAGAGCAGCTCGTAGTCGTCTCCGCCGTGCAGCGCCAAATCGAGTGCGACTTCGCGCGCCGGTCGCCCCACCCTGGCCCGCGGTATGGAATCAGCCTTAATTTCAGCTCCCACGCCGCTTTCCTCGCAGAGATGGCCGAGGTCGGTCGAGAGCCCGTCGCTCATGTCGATCATCGCCGATGCCAACCGCTGCTCCCGCAGAGCCCGGCCGAGTTCAAGCCGTGCCTCGGGATAAAAATGACGGAGATAGTCACTCTCCCGCACTTTCCTCCCCCGCATCTTCTCGACCAGCGCAGCCACTCCGCATCCCAGCTCACCGCTGACAAATATCCGGTCCCCGGGGCGAGCCCCAGAGCGGAGAATCGCTCTGCCCTTCGGCACCGTCCCGACCACGATGATGTCCGCCAGAATGCCGTCAGGAGACTCGGCAGTGTCTCCTCCGGCAAGGACCACGCCATGTCTTTTGGCCAAGCCGATCAGGCTTTTCGCAAAGCGCTCGATCCACACTTGGGCCAAGGTGCGAGGCAGGGCCAGGGAAAGGAATGCAGCCACGGGAGTTCCCCCCATGGCCGCGACGTCGCTTAGTCCCCGGGTCAGGCAACGGTGACCCACGACTTCCGGCGAATGCCAGACGCGGCGGAAGTGAATGCCTTCAAGCGAGAAATCAGTTGTGACCAGGATTTCGTCATCGCCTGCATTCTTGCTCGAAGGCAAGCGCAGGACGGCGCAGTCATCTCCGATCCCGGAGGATATGGCCGACGCCAAACCCTGTGCGCCTGGCGCCCCAGAGGTCTTGGCCAGGCGACGAACGCGTGCAATCAAGGCTTTTTCGGGAAGCGGCATGGCCAAACCAAATATAAGCTACGCCATGCGATGTCGAACGTGCCGCGCGGAAGCGTCTCCGCCACGGCGGCGCCCGACCGCAATGGAGAGGTTGGAAAAGCTGCCAGGGATGGCAAGGAAGAAATGGCGAAAGGCTGAGCTTCGAGGTGCCGTCGGTACCGTGTCCTCTGGTGACTACCGATTACCCCGTCTTAGGTAACTGAGGATCGTCCTCCGGGTCTGTTGACAGGGGGAACCCACTTTGTTACCGTTAACCAGTCATTCACAGAAACCTTTGGCCGAGCTAAGTTCCGCAAGCAGTTGGCATTGCGGACGAACGGTTTTCCGCTCTGGCCTGCAGTTCCGGTAGGTGTAGGGCGCGAAGCAGTTTCCATACCCAACATGGACGCAGCCCGAAAAAAAGTCAGGTGGTCCGAACAGGCCCTTCGCAGCCAAGGAACTTGGCCTGAAACTCCGGACCTGATGATTCAAAAAGCAAGGATTTGACCCGAGGAGCGATTTGCAAAAGCGTTTCTACATCCTTTTCGTGGCACGCGGGGATGACGGGCAGCTGCACAAGGTATCGATTCCTGTGCACTATCTGTACGTCTTCGTCGTAGGTGCCGCGATCGGGTTCCTGAGCCTGACTGGAATCGCCAGCTCCTACACCCGCATGCTGATGAAGGTTTCGCGCTACAACCAGCTGCGGACCGAAAAGGACCAACTGAAAGACAATTATTCACGCCTGGAGCAAGTGGCGAAGGAGCGCGACGTTCAGGTGGCGTCGCTCGGTTCGATTGCCGGCGAGGTTTCCGCGTTATACGGGCTGAAGTCGCAACCCAGCTTGGTTACGGCTTCTGACACTCATATCGAAGATCTGGAAGTCAGTTCCTCGCTCGATCAGCTGCATGCCTTACGAACCTCGGCTTTGACCGGCGCCACCATGGTGGGCCTGACGATGGGCCTGACCCGCAATGCCACAACCGCCGACTGGTTCAAGGCGAACTCTGCTCCCAATCTCTGGCCCGTGGAAGGGCAAATCACCGGCAGCTTTGGCGAGCGCATCGACCCGTTCAATGGCGAAGGCGCATTCCACAGCGGTGTCGATATCAGCGCCGCCTACGGCACGCCGATTGTGGCTCCTGCGGATGGCGTCGTGACCTTCACCGATCAGCTTGGCGGCTATGGCCGGGCCATCATGATCGATCACGGCAATGGCATCAGCACCCGTTACGGTCACCTTTCTGGTTTCGCGGTGACGGCGGGCCAGGCGGTTCATCGCGGCGACATTATCGGCTACGTCGGCGCCAGCGGCCGCTCCACTGGGCCACACCTGCACTACGAAGTCCGCATCAACGACACTCCGGTCAACCCCTACAAGTATCTCCGCCTCACCGTCGCCCACAGCGGCGGCCTTCCCACCGGCAGCTAGTAAAGCTCCAAAAGTCCAATGTGTCTGCGTCCGGTTTTTGCTGATTCCTGTGCGCGATGATGCTCCGGACCACCCCGGCAAGCTACTGGCGCAATCCCATCCAATTTTCCGAGACCACCAGAGAATTTCCCGGGTTCTGCGGATCGTACTTTACCGAAGTGTGCATGCCGAGGCGACAGGAGTGCAGGTTGATCCAATGGCGCAGATAGGTGACATCCTGGGAGCACTCGTAGGAAACGCCAGCGACGTCGTACTTATAGATCAGCATCACGGCGGTGTGGCGCTCGGGCGCGGGCCCGAGTTCTTGCACGTCGATCACGGTGCCGTCAGTGATGCGTCCGGTGCCCTCGAGCCAGGCCCGGCGCTCGCGTTCCAGTTCGTTCGCGCTTTTCGGCTTGCGCCGCAAGAGAAAATACGCGCCTGCTAAAGCCGCGCTGCCCGCGGCCACCAGTCCATAAAGTCGAAGCGAGTCCATACGAAGGCGGGTCTGGGATTACTACGTCATGATCAGCATAAGCTGGAAGACCGGCGCGCGGAAGAGCCTTGGAGGTTACGGAAGTGGTGAGCCTGTGCAAAACTTCCGGCCGAGGCCGGGGACTGATGCCTCGCGGCAAATTCGGTGCGGTTGAAACTCCTCCGGTGAAGGTTTCTGTTTTAGAATCGGCGCGAACCAACTAACGATTGACGAGAAGAATGCGCGGACCTTCATCGAGACTGAAGCCGGAGAGACCGTTTCATTATCTGGCGATCCTGCTATGGATCGTCGCGGCCTGTTACGCGCAGAATCTGGCGCGCGTGCACTCCCCGGCGAACGACTGGCCGATTTACGGCGGTACGACTGAGAACAATCACTACTCCGCGCTCTCCCAGATCAATCGCAAGAACGTTAGGAGGCTGAAGATCGCATGGATGTTCGACACCGGCGAAGCCGGCGGATTGCAGACGAATCCGCTCGAAATCAACGGTGTGCTCTACGGACTGACGCCCATGCAGAAGGTCTTCGCGCTCGATGCGGCCACCGGCAAGCTGCTCTGGAAGTTCGATTCCGGCATCAAGGGAACGCAGCCTGATCGCGGGCTGGCTTTCTGGTCAAGCGGCAACGAGGGCCGAATCCTGGTCGGGGTGATGAATTTCGTCTACTGCCTCGATGCCGCCACCGGCAAGCCCATCGCCAGTTTTGGAAGTAACGGGCGCATCGATCTGCGCGAGCATCTGGGCGAAGAGATCGGGCGTGAGCCGGCACAGCAGTCGATTTACGTGACCAGCCCCCCAGTGATTTACCGAGATCTTCTGATCGTCGGCGGACGCGAGGCGGAGACTCTGCCTGCCTCCTACGGCGACATTCGCGCTTACGAGGTTCGCACCGGCAAGCTGCGGTGGACGTTTCACACCATCCCCCGCCCCGGAGAACTGGGCTACGATACGTGGCCGAAAGACGCGTGGAAGACGAGTGGTGCCGCCAACAACTGGGCAGGAATGACCGTCGACGCAGCTCGCGGCATCGTTTACGTTCCCACCGGGTCGGCGGCGTTCGACTTCTACGGTGCCGACCGCATCGGCGACGATCTCTTTGGCGACACGCTGCTCGCGCTCGATGCCGAGACCGGTGAGCGGATCTGGCATTTTCAGGGAGTGCGGCACGACTTGTGGGACCGCGATTTTCCCGCGCCGCCGGTGCTGGTGACGGTGGAGCGCGATGGCAAGGAGATCGACGCCGTCGCGCAAACCTCCAAGCAGGGATATGTTTTTCTCTTCGATCGCACCGATGGGCAGCCGCTGTTTCCCATCGAGTGCCGCGATTATCCGCCAAGCACCGTCCCGGGAGAGCAGGCGGCTCGGCAGCAATGCCTGCCGACCAAGCCGGCTCCGTTCGCGCGGCAGTTGTTGACGGAAAGCCTCCTCACCCGGCGCACGCCAGCCACACACGCGTGGGCGCTGGAAAAATTCAGCACATTCCGCAGCGAAGGCCAATTCGTCCCTTTCAGCGCAGGCAAGGACACGGTGATTTTTCCCGGTTTCGATGGCGGAGCGGAGTGGGGCGGCGCGGCGGTCGATCCGGCGACGGCGATTCTCTACGTCAACGCCAACGATCTGCCCTGGACCGGCGCGCTGGCGGAGAATAGCGAAGCCAACAGCGGGCGCGGCATCTACACCAGCCAGTGCGCGGTCTGCCACGGAGAACACATGGCCGGCTCGCCGCCGGCGATTCCGTCGCTCATCGGCCTGAACGACAGCGTGACGCCGAGCCAGGTCGCGGCGACGATCAGGAACGGCAGAGGCCGCATGCCGGGGTTTCCCAATCTGACTGACGATCAGGTTTCAACCCTGCTGGATTTCGTGATGAGCGGCGGAGGGTCAAACGGGAAGAAGACCGATGCATCCGACGGCGATCGAAAAGAGGTTGGGAGTGCGGCCGCGGTGTCGACGATGAGATATCACTTCACCGGCTACAATCGCTTTTATGATCCCGATGGATATCCCGCAGTCGTTCCGCCGTGGGGAACGCTGAGTGCCATCAACCTGAATACCGGCGAGTATGTCTGGAAGGTTCCGCTGGGCGAATACCCCGAACTGGCAGCCAAAGGAATGAAGAATACCGGTACAGAGAATTACGGCGGGCCGCTGGTGACGGCCGGAGGGCTGCTTTTCATCGGGGCAACGAACTTCGATCGCAAGTTTCGCGCTTTCGATAAATCAACCGGCGCATTGCTCTGGGAGGCGACTCTGCCTTTCTCCGGCAACGCAACTCCTGCGACGTATGAGGTCAAGGGACGCCAGTTTGTTGTGATCGGCGCCGGCGGAGGGAAAGATCTGAAATCCAGATCCGGCGGTGTCTACGTGGCGTTTGCCGTGAAGTGAGAAGATCTATGCGTGGGTTAACCGCGGGGTGTGAACCAGTTGCGCTTAAGCTCAGGTTGAAATCGTTCCCCGACCGCCAGCGCTGCGACTTCAAACTGAACCGTCTCTACTTCTCCTGGCTGCACACGCTCTTGCTGGCCAGATCGAGGAACCCGCCTTCGGGCTTCTTGCCGAACTGGTCGTCGTGGGTGGCTTTCTTGCCGACGACGATCCGCCCGCCGCGGTCTCGCGTGTAGAACCACTCCGCGCTCGGAGAAGCCGCGCCGCTGGTGCAGTTAAAGCGCACGCGCGCGCGCACCTCGACGAACGGTCCGCCCTGCGGCAGTTCTGCCGGCGACTTGTATTCCACCCGCACCAGGGCGCTGCGCTGGTTGTTTCTCAGGATTCGCACTGAACTGACGGAGATCTTGTCGCCTTCTGACGTCTGTCCGATGGGACGCCAATCGCCCGCAGCGCGGACGGCAACACTGACTACAAGAATCGGTGCCAGGACGACGGCGGCGAGGATGAGGAGGGCCTTTTTCAACTCTGGGGGATCCGATACTCCTTCTGCAAAGCACACACTTTGGGGCAAAACGACGATTCTGTCAATGGCGGTACGCACGGTCGCCCGACTGTGGTATGGTCAGGGGGCGCGAGGGCCGCGGAAACGATTGCGGGCGGGCGCAGGAATTCTATGGAAGTGCTTCATTCCACAACGATTACGTCACCAATCGGGCCGCTGTTTCTGGCCGCTTCGGAACGAGGCCTAGTCGCACTGGAGTTCGATCAGCGCCTGCCCGGGCAGCAAACAATCCGACCGAATCCGCGCGATTTGCGGGCCGAGCGAGCGCGGGTGCGCTTCGAAGAATCCTCAGCGGCCTTGCGGCCCTATATCCGCCAGTTGGAAGAATATTTCGCCGGTGAGCGACGCGAGTTCACGTTTGCGCTCGACCTGCGCGGGACCGAGTTTCAGCTGGACTGTTGGCGGGCGCTGCTCACGATCCCCTACGGTGAGACGCGGACATATGCCGATATTGCCCGAGCCGTCGGTCGTCCTCAGGGATTTCGCGCCGTGGGCATGGCGAACAATCGCAATCCGGTGGCGATTGTGGTCCCGTGCCATCGCGTGATCGCATCGGATGGGACGCTGTGCGGCTATGGAGGCGGGCTGGACGTGAAGCGCAAGCTGCTGGAACTCGAAGGCGCGCTGAGTGGGAGCCTCGCAGCCTGAGACTCAGGCGCCCCTCGTGCCATCTCGTCGCGCGTCGGGGAGAGGTTTCGTTGCCGTCCTCCCCCTACGCGTTCATTCAAAGGCACCCGCGGTGCGATCATCAGCTGGCTTTCTTACGAGTCTCTTTCTCAGTCCCCGCTGCGACGGCGGAAGGCTGGGGATGTCCACTCGGAGCTTGTGCCGCGGACTGAGCCTGCCAGGCTTCGAAACGGATTTTGCCAAGTCGTGCGTTATTGCCCGGAAGCAGCGTTCTCTCGCTCAGCTTGGCTCCGGCGTAGCGCGCGTCAGGATCCGCGATGACTTCGCGCTGATCTTTGAGCGAGGCCAGACGCTGCCGTACCAGTTCATCCACGCGAAACTGTTCCGGGCCTCCAATCTCGACAATGCCATTCACCGGCTGGCCCACGGCAATCATTGCCACGGCGCTCGCGACATCGTCGGCAGCCATCGGCTGAAAAAGCACAGGCGGCAAATGCACCTTGCCGCCGACCATGGAAATGTCGGCAAGTCCCTTGAGGAACTCGAAGAACTGTGTGGCATGTACGATCGAATACGGGATTGAAGATTCCCCGATCAACTTTTCCTGAGCGATCTTTGCGCGGAAGTACCCGCTCTCCGCCAGCCGGTCGGTTCCCACAACCGATAATGCAACGTGATGTTTTACCCCTGCGGCCGTCTCTTGTTTGAGAAGGTTGCGGGTTGACGTCTCAAAGAAATTCAGTACAGCTGCATCCTCCCAGTCAGGCGAGTTCGACACGTCGACGACCACCGAGGTCCCTTTCATCGCATCAGCCAGCCCCTCGCCGGTGAGGGTGTTGACTCCTGTGTCGGGTGCTGCTGCTACGGGTTCATGCCCGTGCTCGCGGAGCTTGTTGACGAGTTTTGTGCCAATGAGTCCAGTGCCGCCGATCACCACGATTTTCATGATTGTTCTCCCTATTTTTTGACCATGGCGTTTTCCAAGCCATCAGTCTTTGTGCTGTTGGAACAAGTGTTTCGCGGAATGAAGACGCTCCCAATCACTCAGCCGTTTTAGCGAACAGGCGACGAGTGAAAATCCAGCAGCGCAGACCTTCCAGCGCCGCTCCGGTTTGGGTGAACTTGGTTACTACCTTCTTGGTTCGGGGTTGAGAGGAAAACCCGCCGCAGGCACGACCGACGAACTTGATTAAATCCGACGAGAACGGTATGCCTGACTGCCGGACGCAGCTATTTTGACCAAATGCACGCAGTGAGGCATGACGCAGCCGCACAGCCCCGAGACCAGCGAACACCACATCCCTTACACTAAGTAGACAACACCGGACTTTGAACTGCATCAATCGGGCAAACCACGTAGAGATCGGTCTCGCCGATGCTCTGCAGCCATTGCCATGTTCGGTGGCCGTGCGGCGGAACCTCCGAAGATGTCCCTCATTGACCCCGTCGCAAGATTCCAGCAAAATCATCCATCTCTGGAAAACCTCCCACCAAGCAACGGATTGACCAACATCGACAACCCGGCTGCACACACGGCTGATCATCCTCCCGCCTCCATGAGCTCATCACTCCGCAAGGCAGGGCTCTTTTATCTCGTCTTCGTGATGTTCTCCTACACCACGGGTGGGCCGTTTGGGCTGGAAGACATGGTCACGACCTCGGGCCCGGGCATCACGCTGTTCTATCTGCTGGTGCTGCCGTTTTTCTGGTGCATCCCGGTCTCGCTCGTTTCGGCGGAACTGACGACGGCCATGCCGGTCGAGGGCGGCTTCTATCGCTGGACGCGCGCCGCATTCGGCGACCTTTGGGGATTCCTCGCCGGATGGTGGAACTGGTCGGCGTCGTTTTTGCTGGGCAGCGTGTACGCGGTGCTGTTCACCGACTATCTCGTCTATTACCTGCCCAGCATGACGTGGTGGGAACACTATCTGTTCTCCGTCGGTCTGATTGCGGTGCTGACCTGGATCAACGTGCGAGGTATCCAGATGGTCGGCCAGGTCGCCACCGGGCTTGAGATCTTCATCTTCATTCCCGTCATGCTCATGATCGCCATCGGCCTGGCCCATTGGCATAACAATCCGTTTCATCCGTGGGTTATCCCGAACCAGCCGACCTTCAAGGTATTCGGCGTGGGATTGGCGCTTGGGCTATGGCTGTATTCAGGCTATGAGCAGTTGTCGACTGTCGCGGAAGAGGTGGAGAATCCGCAGCACGCCTATCCGTGGGCGCTGGCCATTGTCGTGCCATTGTCGGTTGCGGCGTATTTTCTTCCAGCATGGGTGGGGCTGGCCTCGGCCGGCAACTGGGAAAAATGGCATGCCGGATTCTTTTCTGACGCCGCCAGGATCATCGGCGGACCCTGGCTCGGCACATGGATGACCCTGGCAGCCATGGTCGGCAGCGTGGCGCTGCTCAATAGCACCATCCTGACCACCACGCGCATGCCCTTCGCCATGGCGGAAGATGGATACCTGCCGCAGATCCTGACGCGAAAGCACTCGCGCCATGGCACGCCGTGGCTGGCGATCGTGGTATCGGCGGTGATCTACGCGCTGCTGGCGTGGCGGAGCCTCGGCGAGCTGATCTCGATCTATATCTGGCTCCGCTCGGCTACGACTGTGCTGACAGTGCTTTCCGGGTGGAAGTTGCGGCGGACGCAGCCCGACCTGAAGCGTTCGTTCACCGTGCCCGGCGGTCGCTGGGGATTGCTCTATGTCGTGGGAGCACCGGTGATCATGGCCCTGGTTGCGTTGCTCGGAAGCGACCGGTTCGGGCTGATCGGCGGAGCCCTCGCCATGTTGCTGGGCCCTGCCGTCTATGGAGTAACACAGCTTCTCTGGCGGAAGAGCAGCGATTGATCGCCAGTTGTCCTAAGCGCTTTTGCGGAAAAGATAGTTGTTGCGCGTCGGATAATCGCTTTCCCAGTAGCGCAGAATCTCCATGCCAACTGCGCCAGCCATGGCGACAAACTCGTCAGGAGCGGCGAAGAACGAAATCCCGGTTCCCGGCAGAATCACGGCGGGCTTTGCGGTGATCTGCCACCAGATCATCCTCCGCAACATTCCAAACCATGCTCGTAACCCGCGGTTGTGCAGCAGAAAAGAGAGCATCTCGCGCCTGCTTTTGAAGCGCGGCGTGGGGTCGGGTTCTTCGGCGACAGAAACTTCCCCGAGAAAGATGCGGGCGTGCGGTTTGGCTATGCGGGAAATCTCATGCAGGGTTGCGGGAATCTTTTCCCGCGGCACTACGGGCAGAACACAGTTGCAGACTACGACCGAGGCGCTGGCGTCCGCCGCCGGAAGGTGGTCGGAGAGGGCCTGCCGGACATCGAGACCGGCCCGCCGCACGACAGCGACTTCCTCCTCCGTGGCCAGGAAGCCGACAGCGCTGTGCACGCCGATCTCCCCGGCCATGCGAAGCAGAATGCCGTCTCCACAGCCGACGTCCACGAGATCGTCTTCGGGACGGAGTTCCACTGCCTCGACGATGTGCTGATGGATGACTTTTGTGACTTCTTGTTGGTCGCGGCCGCGCAGGGCAAGGTCGTGTACATCGCGCGCATGCTTTGCCGTTTGCCGGCAATACTCGACGTAATTGTCGGACCGGGTGATCATGGTGAAAAGCTTCGTTGCGGCCGGCTGACGCGACCCGCAGCGCTAGCTTACCAAGTCCAGGAACTTATACCAGACCCCGGCGAAGGGGAGGAACCAAGGTTTGCCACTGTAGAGGCCCAGCGGCGCGCCGGGAAAGGGAATGCCCATAAACGGATTCTCCGGCTTGTCTCCCGCAATGAGCTCGGCTACCTTTTGGCCCTGGTACGTCGCCATCGCCACCCCATGCCCAGCATAGCCGATCGCATAGTAGACGCCATCGAGCTGTCCGGCGTGCGGCATGATGTCAAAGGCGAAATCGAGCGTGCCTCCCCAGACGTAGTCGATCTTCGTGTTGGCCAGCTGCGGGTAAACACCGATCATCCCTCGGCGCAGGATGTCAGCGCTTCGGCGGATCGTCTGATCGGTCTCCGGAAAGAACGCGGCCCGGCCGCCGAACAACAAGCGCCGGTCCGGAGTGAGGCGGTAGTAGTAGAGGTAATTCTTCGAATCGTAGATCATCCGATTGCGGGGGCTCAGTCCTAAAGCCAGGTTCTCTGGCAGGACTTCGGTGGTGATGATGAACGATCCGATGGGAATGATTTTCTTCTGCAGCGAGGGCGTGGCCCGGCCGGTGTAACCGCTGGTGCCGACGAAGACATCGCGCGCCCAGATGGGTCCGCGCCTGGTGCTCAGCTTCCAGCCTGATTGGCCCTGGCGCGACTGGCGGTCGATCGAGTGCACTCGCGCCTGTTCGAAAATCTGGGCTCCGGCTCGCAACGCAGAGCGGGCCAGGCCGGAAACGTAGCGCGCGGGATTGCAGCCGGCGCTGGTTTCATCCACCATGCCGCCGTAATAGATTCCGGATCCGATCTCTCCGCTCAACTGGTTCTTCTCTACCACGCGCAACTCATGCTGGAATTCCCGCGCGATGACCTCCGCCTGGCGCGCATAGTCGTCGAAATGTCTCTGCTTGCAAGCGACTTCCAGGTGGCCGCTGCGGGAGAAGTCGCAGGCGATGTTTTCTTCTCTGACTATCTGTTCGACGCAATCAATTGTGGCCAGCGACGCCGCATACATCCTCTGGGTGAGTTCGCGTCCATACCTCGAGATGAGCTGGTTCACTCCGAGCTTGAGGCCGGTCAGCACCATGCCTCCGTTGCGCGAGCTCGCGCCCCAGCCGATCGTTTCAGCTTCGAGTACGGCAACTTTCGCTCCGCGCCTGGCAAGCGCGCGCGCGGCGGAAAGCCCGGTGAATCCGGAGCCGATGACGGCTACGTCGACGGATTCGGGCGGTGGAACGGAGGCGTCAGTCGTCGGGAAATCGGTTGTGGTCAGCCAGTAGTTGTGTTCGAGCATCCGCGGAATCCCGTGTGCCTCCTCTCGCGAGCGTTGCGGCCCACTTCCCCGGACATCCGAGCCGGACCGACACTGTGTTTGCAGGACCTCGCATTCTAGCGTGGGAGTGCGACGATAGTACATGCACTTTCGGTGGATTGGACAAAACCAGATACTCCAATTTCTTCCACCTCGGTAATCTTGCTGCGGTTACCGGCTGAACCTAGTCTAGGGAGGCAATGGCTCTTCGCAGCCTCCTGTTTTGCTCAGACGAGGCATCGGCCGCGCCGATCCGCAGCGTGCTTGCGGATCTCGGCGTAGAAGGAGAGTCCTGCCCGGACGCGGCAACCGCTGTCCAGAAAATCTCGAGCCAATCTCTTCAAATCGTTGTCATCGACTGGGATCGGCAACCCGAAGCCGGTCTGCTTCTGGCGGCGGCCCGGGAACGCCGGGCTAACGAGCGACCCTTAACCCTGGCGATCGTGAACGACGATGCCAGCGTTCCCAAGGCACTACAGGCAGGCGCCAATTCGATTCTCCGCCGCCCGATTCTGGGGAATCAGGTCAAAGATACGCTCAGGACGGCTCGCGACTTGCTGCGGGCCCGGCAGGAATCAGCCGCAGCGGGAGCGAGTCAGGCTGCTGCGGCAGCCGCAGCGGCGGGTTCTCGCGGTGCAGGTTCCCCGTCTTCCTACGGATCATCGGGAGGTCCTCTGCGCGCCGGAGAATTCCTCCAGACAGGATCGGCTCCCGCGACTCAACTCGACACCGAGTCGGAGGTGCAGAGGTCGATGGAGCAGTCAGCGGCATCGCAGATCGATCCGCTGAAGGACCTGGAGCCGACCGCCGCTTCTGTGCAGCGCGCGCCCGAAGCCGTAGTACCTCCGCGCCCACCAGACGATCAACCACGCGGCCTGGAGTGGTATCTCAAGCGAAAGGGCGTCGCGCCGCGCGGTCCTCTGCTTCCACCTTCTGCCTCAGCCGCGCCAGCCCCTGCGCCGCAGCCTGCTCCGCCAAAACCGGAGCTGATCGGCTACGACCAGACGCCCACTTATTCGGAACCCGTTCCCAGTACCGTCGAAGCAGCCGCGGCCCAAACGTCGCCGATCCGGCGAGGCTCCGCGCCGGCGGGATCGCCGAATGATGAACCCAAAGATCAGAAGACGGAAGCTCAACTCTTCGCCTACATCGAAGGAGAGCGGAAGGAGCCGGAACGTCCTGTGCGCTCCAGTTTCCGCCTGGGGAAGGGAGCAATCCTGTGGGCGACGGCCTTAGCGGTATGTGCGGTCATCGCGACGCCGCAGGCGCCCTGGCATCCGCAGGTGCGTGCCGCCTGGGCGCGTGGCCAGAAAGGTGTGCACGCGTGGCTGAACCCGCAGCTGGTGACGACTCCACAGGCGCCGGAGTCTCACGAGAACTTCGGTCGAGCCGGCGATGAGTATAAATTGCCCGTCGCGGAGACGATTCCCGATGCTACGACCGACCCCTCTCAGATTCGTGTAACACCCGTCATTGACCCCACGGCAAAGAAGCCCAACGAGGGAACGACGACGCCAGACCAGACAGCGGCTCAGCCCGGGCAACCCGGCCAGCCTGGGAGTCAACCTGACGGAGCGTCCCCACCCCCGGCTAATCCAGTTCCTGCCCCAAATTCGCAGACTTCTGCCAATCCAGCTCCTCCCGTGACAGGCCCGGTCGTGTCACAGCCAGTGAGCACTGCGCCCCCGGCAGGGTCGCCTTCTGTGTCTGCGAGCAGCACTCCGGCGGTGACGCGCCCTGCGGTACCGCGACCGCCTGCTATTCCGCCCTCGATCTCTAGCCAGATCGCTCCGGCGGCGCTGCCGACTGTTCCTCCGGCCTCACAGGCTTCGCCGCCTACCGATGCATCCATTCCGTCCAGCCTGCGAACGCAGATGGCATCGCCCGTGCCCGATGCCAGCGGCAACAAGCCGCCCGACACCGCCCTGCCTTCGATTGAGCCGGTCATGGTTCCCGAAGCGGCCGAGAGAGCCCTTCTGGCCGCCCAGCCCGAGGTTCCTTATCCCGCCAGCGCCAAAAACCAGCAGGGAACGGTAGTTCTGCAAGTTCTGGTTGGCCGCGACGGTACGGTGCAGGACGCGAAATTTCTCCAGGGATCCCTGGCTTTTGCCCGCGCCGCCATCGATGGGGTCCGGCAGTGGAAATTCAAGCCCTATAGCATGAATGGCAGGCCGGTTTCGGTTCAGACCCTGATGACCATCAGCTTCAAGCCGGGAGCCTAGGTTGGGGTTCTGGACAATCCGTTCGCCGAAGCCCGCGTATCCGGAACCATTATCGTGTTCCAACCCTCCCGCTCGTTACCGCAGTGGGACCAACTTGAGCAGCCGGGGGATGGCAACCGGCATCTATGTGGATATAATGGAATGAGTTCCTCGGGAAGTACTTCCTTCCAGAAACGGCCAAACGGATGTCCATGAAAATCAAGGCAGCGATTCTCGTTACCTCTTTTGCTCTGTTGTTGTTCGTCGTCGTCGGCACGCTCGGAGGCGTGCATGCCTCTTCGAATGACGGCGCCTATCGCCAACTGCAGGTTTACAGCGAAGTACTCTCGCGAGTGCAGAGCGAGTACGTCGAAGAGCCGAACATCCCGAAAGTGACGGACGGCGCCCTCCACGGATTGTTGGAATCGCTGGATCCCAATTCCAGCTACATGTCGGCGGAAGCCTACAAGGCCTTCAAGGCGCACAAGCTGGAAGGCAAGGGCGGGATTGGTGCCGTGGTTTCGAAGCGTTTCGGATATGCCGACGTCGTGTCCGTGCTCCCCGGTTCTCCAGCCGAGAAAGCTGGAATCGAAGCGACCGACATTTTCGAATCCATCGAAGGGCAGAGCACTCGCGAGCTGTCGCTGCCGGAAATTCGCAATATGCTGGATGGTGCTCCCGGTTCGACGGTCCACGTCGAGGTCGTGCGCGCCCGGCGCGCCGAACCTCAGAAGATGGAGATTACGCGCGATCTCGTAACCGTGCCACAGCCGAGCGACAAGATGATGGAAGACGGCATCGGCTATGTGAAGGCGGAGGCACTGACCAAGGGCAAGGCCCAGGAAATCGCTTCCGATATCAAGTCGCTCGAACGGCAGGGCGCTAAGAAGATTCTCCTCGATCTGCGCAATTGCGCCGAGGGCGATGAGAGCGAAGGTGTCGCCGTGGCCAACCTCTTTCTCAATCACGGCACCATCACCTATCTGCAGGGGCAGAAGTTTCCCCGCGAAGCATTCAACGCGGATCCCGCCAAAGCCGTTACCGCGCTGCCGGTTGCGGTTCTCGTAAACAGGAGTACCGCCGGTGCGGCTGAAATCGTTGCCGGGGCCATTCTGGAAAACGCGCGCGGCGATGTCGTCGGCGATAAGACTTTCGGGGACGGCTCCGTGCAGAAGACGATCGATCTCCCGGATGGCGGCGCTCTGATTCTTTCCGTCGCGAAGTATTATTCACCCAGCGGAAAGGCGATTCAGGACGACGCGATCACTCCCAACGTGATTGTCGCCGATGCCGATGATGCGCTTGGACCGGATGACGATGAGACGGCTGCTCCGGAGCAGGAGAAGCCGAAGAACACGGTTGACGACCAGTTGAACAAGGCCGTGGAAGTGCTGAAGAGCCATAATAGCTAGGCAGGCTCGGTCTTCAACAGGAAGTTCGAATCGCGCGCTCCGGGCGCGCGATTTTGTTTTTACGCCGCAGATGCTTCATCGTTGCGTCCGCGCAGAGAGTGCTATTCTGAGCTGTATCCGCATCTTCAGGCGCTGATGAAACCCCTCTATGAAGATCTTCCACCGGTGGAGATCGGCGGGCGCAAGGTCGTAGGCCGCGTGCTATTCGGCTTGCTGGTGCTCGTGTCGGCGTTGGTGGGAGCAACGGCGGGCCTGCTGCTGGTTTACACCACCGACCTGCCGCAGGTGGATGCTCTCGAGGCCTACCGCCCCAGCTCAATCAGTGAAGTCTATGACGATCATGGCCGCGTGATCGGCTCCTTTGCACTGCAGCGGCGCGTTGTCGCCACGTATGACGATTTTCCTCCTGTGCTCCGCGAGGCGCTGGTCTCGATTGAAGACAAAGATTTCTACCGCCATTCCGGGATCAACTTCTGGCGCATTATCGGGGCAGCCTACCGGGATATCGAATCGGGCGGCAAAGTGCAGGGCGCCTCAACCCTGACCATGCAACTGGCGCGGAACCTGTTCTTGTCACCGGATCGCTCTTTCCACCGCAAGATTGAAGAAACGCTGCTGGCTATTCAGATCGAGCGCCGGTTCACCAAGCCCCAGATTTTCACCCTTTATGCCAACCAGATCTTTCTCGGGCACGGCGTATACGGCTTCGAAGCGGCATCGGAATTTTATTTCAGCAAGCCGGCGAAGCAGTTAACTCTCGATGAAGCTGCGCTGCTGGCCGGCCTGCCAAAAGGACCGGCGGTGTATTCGCCGATCATTCATCCGGACCGCGCGCTCAAGCGACGCAATCTCGTCATCGATGCCATGCTCGAAGATGGCAAGATCACGGCCGCCCAGGCCGATGTAGCCCGGTCGGCGCCGCTGGTTCTGCATCTGGCGCACGACCCGAACTCGCTGGCCCCGTATTTCGTCGAAGAAATTCGGCGCTATCTGGAAAACAAGTATGGCGCCGATCAGGTCCACGAAGGCGGCTTGAAAGTGTACACATCGCTCGACATGGATTTGCAACAGGCGGCCGACCAAGCGGTGCTCGACGGCCTCGCCGCCTATGAGCGGCGCCACGGCTGGAAGGGGCATTTGGAGAACATTCTGGATGAGGGCCAGCCGCTCGAGAAGTATTCGAATCCGGACTGGGACGACGAGCCGGAAGTGGGGGGATACGTTCACGCCCTCGTCACCGCGGCCGGCCCGGGCATCGCGACTCTCAAGTTTGGCCGCTATACTTCCGCACTCGGCCAGCCCGATGTCGCCTGGACGCAGCAGAAGCTGGTGAACATTCTCAAGACCGGGGACATCTGCTATGTGAAGATTCTGTCTCTTGGCTCAAACGGTGCGGCTAAAGTCAGTCTCGAACAGGATTCCGGTGCGCAAGGCGCACTGCTTGCCCTCGACAATACAACCGGAGGGATTAAGGCCCTGGTTGGTGGCCGCGATTTTAACGAATCGAAGTTCGATCGAGCCACCCAGGCGCTGCGGCAAGTGGGATCGTCCTTTAAGCCATATGTGTACACCGCGGCGATCGACGAAGGCGCAAGCCCGGATGACACTATCCTCGACGAACCGGTGAGCTTCGAGACTCCTTCAGGAACATACTCGCCGCACAACTACGACGAAAAATTCGAAGGCATCATCACCCTGAGGCGCGCACTGGCGCAATCGCGCAATATTCCTGCGCTCCGGCTGGCCAACAAGATCGGCATTCGCGATGTGATCGACTACGCCGAGCGCTTTGGCATCACCACAAAGATTCCCCCGTATCTGCCGGTCGCCCTGGGCGCGGCAGAGATCACGTTGATCGAACAGACTGCCGCCTACAGCGTCTTTCCGAACGATGGCGTGCGGATCACGCCCCGCTATATCACGCGCGTGACCGACTATGAAGGGCGGGTGCTGGAGGAAGATTATCCGGAAGTGAAGGACGTGATCAGCGAACGCACGGCGCGCATCATGACTTCCATGTTGCGCGAGGTTGTGCTCCACGGGACGGGTATCGCCGCGTCGCGCCTGCCATTTCCCGTGGCCGGGAAGACGGGCACGACCAACGATTTCACCGATGCCTGGTTTGTGGGATTCTCCCCGACCATGACTTGTGGCGTATGGGTGGGCTACGACGAGAAGAAATCCCTGGGCGCGAAGGAGACGGGGGCACACGCTGCCTTGCCGATCTGGATGAACTTCATGTCCGCAGCCATGGCCGGAAAAGACGTCGGAGACTTTCAGCCGCCGCCGGCGATGCCCCACGCAGTAGCTCAGAAAGTCGATACGCCGGATAATGCTCCAGCCACCGAAGAAGCCCACTGAGCGAGCGAAACCATGACCAGAAAATTCTCTCTCCGCCTGCTCGTAGCTCTGTCGATAATCGCGGGATATGCGACTGCCGACGCGCCACATCGCGGCACCCCTTCAAAGGGGAGCAAAGCAGCTATTGAGCACGTCCTGCATGGCCAGCAAGACGCCTGGAACCGGCATGATCTCGATACTTTCATGACGGGATATTGGCATTCTCCCGACCTCACCTTTTTCGCCGGCGGTCAGGAAAATCAGGGATGGCAGGCGGCGATGGATCGCTACAAGGCCCGTTACACGGCCCCGGGACATGAAATGGGCAGGCTCGAGTTTTCCGACCTGCGGATCGCCATGCTGGCCCCGGATGCGGCCTTCGTGCGCGGAGCCTGGCACCTGACGATGTCCGACGGCAAAACGCCACACGGACTGTTCACACTGGTTTTCCGCAGGTTTCCCGACGGCTGGAAGATCATTCACGACCACACATCGGCCGCGGAATAACGGCAAAGAAAACGGCCTACCTTTTCACCCGTACCTGCACACGCGTCCCATCGGCCAGCGTTCCATTCGTCAACTCGATCTTCCCGCCCCGCACCACGCCCTCGAACTCCTGCTGTGGAGAAGGGGTGGCAAACCCCGAACCCGGCCGCGGCGCCCGTCCCATGCCTTTGTCCATGGCTGCGTTCGCCAGTCGGTCCGCCTCCTGGTTATGTTCCCGCAATGCGTGGCCGATCGAGAACCAGTCGAGCTGCGCGATCAATTCTTTGGCGCGAGCGTGCAGATCCTTCAACGTCGCGTTCTTCACTTTGTAGATGCCCTTGATCTGGCGCACCAGCAGCTCGGAGTCGCTGATCAGCTTCACCGCCCTAGGCCCGTGCTCGAGTGCGTATTCGAGGGCGGCAATCAGTCCCTGATACTCGGCGAAGTTGTTGGTCTGATGGCCGAGATACTCGCTCAGCGCTGCGACTTTCCGTCCAGTCTCATCTTTGATCACCACGCCGTAGCCCGCCGGCCCGGGATTGCCGCGCGCCCCGCCATCGCTGTGCGCGACGAGGTAGCGAGCCGGGGGATGCTCGTGCGATTCGAGATGCGAGGGAAGCGAAGGCGACATGGTTCGAGTTTACAACGCGGATCGGCGGAACCCAGGGCAAGAGCCCATCGCCGGCACGGCTCTTGGCGCGCGACGAGAGCGCTGTTCCGTTTTCACCTCGACTATCGTCCAGCCGCCAATCGCGTGGCTAGCCGTGGCGGGAGTTTGGCGGCGAAAATGCGGTCCTGCGCGGCTTTCAGATTGTAGGGCGTGCGGTGGAAGTGGACAATCTGGGCCTCGGTGTCGAACAGCCCAAACGCAGCCCGCCAGTCGCCGTCACGCGGTTGACCCACCGAGCCGGGATTGATCAGGTAACGCGCCGAGTCTTTCAACTGCAGCGGGACCGATTCTGCCTGGCCCACGGTGCGATATTCCGGACGGAAGCCATCCGCCGCCGAACCGTTGGCAAAAAATCCGCCCTGCAGATGTGTGTGTCCGAAGAAAGTCAGCGGAGACGCCAGCGTGATTAAGGGCGCCAATGCGTCTCCCAGCGACACCACGTATTCGTCTTCGTCGTTCGGCGATCCGTGGACCAACTGGATTTCCGGGAGGCCGGGCATCGAAACCGGACCGTGAGGCAGAGCACGCAGCCACTCGAGATTTTCCGAATTCAGCTCGTTGCGCGTCCAGATGGCAGCCGCCGCAGCCATGGGGTTAAAGTCATCGATATCCATCAGCCCGGTCGCAGCCTTGTCGTGATTGCCGCGGACAAAGACCGTTCCAAGCTCTCGAGACCGCTCCGTCACTTCGTTCGGACTTGCCCCATACCCCACGATATCGCCTAGATTGACGGCGGCGTCGAATGAAGGAGCGGCCGCCAGACACGCGTCGAGCGCTTCGAGGTTGGCATGGATGTCACTGAGCAGGAGTATGCGCAAGAAGCCCACCGGACAAAGTGGGGATTATAGACCAACCATAGCATTCCTGTGCCAGTACCGGCATCGCGTTCACAACCGGGTCGGGAGTTTGCCGGGCGCTTCTCGTGTAGAATCCGGTGCAATGCGCTGGCGTTTCAAAGGCAGCACGCCCGTCTCGATCAAAGTCTTGTTCGCGCTGATGGTCTTCAACTTTGCCGGGCAGTTGGCGACGGCCTACGCCGTTCCGCATTGGGCGGCATTGCAGTCCGATGCGGCGCATTCTTATCTCATTCACCTTCGCGGCAGCCCGGCCTATTTCGTCCAGCCGTGGCTGGGAGCCTATTTCGACTATGGATTCTGGCTGCACTTCGTGCTTCTGGGTCTCGCGTTTCTGATGGCTTGGATCCACCGCGACGAACTCGAGCGCATCGGTTAGCGATTCACTACCGGGCAGCGCGCCCAGTGGCCGGCCGAGACTTCTACTAGCGGCGGCAGGATCTGTGAACATTCGGGAATGCGCGACTCGCAACGTGGCTCGAAGGCGCATCCCGGCGGCATTGACTGCAGAGCGGGAACCGTCCCCTCAATCGTCTCCAGCGGGCGCTTGCGGTCGGTAGTCAGGTTCGGCACGGCGTGCAACAGACCACGCGTATAAGGATGAGCTGCAGCGGAGAAGATCTCCCGCTTCGTGCCGAGCTCCACCAGGCTTCCGGCGTACATCACCGCGACCCGGTCGGCCACTTGCGATACGACTGCGAGGTCGTGCGAGATAAACAGCATGGCGAGCCCGAACCTGGCCCGCAAATCGGCCAGCAGATCAAGAATCTGCGCCTGAATCGTAACGTCGAGCGCAGTGGTCGGTTCGTCGGCAATCAGTAACCGGGGACGATTCACGACTGCCATCGCAATCATCACGCGCTGGCGCATGCCTCCCGAGAGCTGATGCGGATAGTCACGGGCGCGCTGCGCGGGTTCCGGGATGGCGACATCGTTCATCGCATCGACCGCTCGCTGCCACGCCTCCCGCTTGGGCATCGCGTGGTGCGCGAGGACCGCTTCGGCGATCTGATCTCCAACCCGCATGACCGGATTCAGCGCCGTCATTGGCTCCTGAAAAATCATGGCGATTCGCGAGCCGCGCAGCTGGCGCATGGCATCGTCCGAGAGATTGGAGAGGTCGCGCGCGACACCGTTTTCGGTAAAAACAATGTCCCCGGCGACTGCCGCTTGCGTCGGCAGGAGCCGCATGATGGCCAGCGACGTCACAGATTTGCCGGAGCCCGACTCCCCCACCAGGCCAACGACTTCGCCCGGTTCGATCGAAAAGCTGAGATCACGGACCGCAGGGAGAATCGCCGAACCGCTTGCCCCGACCTGACGCCCCATCGGGAATCCAACGTTCAGGCGGCAGATGTCGAGCAAGGACGGCACGGATTCATACTAGCAGCGGCAGGCGAAGCCGTCCGACTAGACCTCTCAAGCGCCAGCGCCAGGGTCTTCGTCTTCGGGGCCTGAATCTTGCCCTATGGCTGCCGCATCTCTTACAGTACTTGTATGAGCAAGATTCACATTCCAACGCCGTTGCGGCAGTATGTAGGCAAGCAGGCCTCGGTCGAGGTTGCAGGAGCGACGGTTGCCGAAGCCATGAGCGCATTGGTGGCGCAGCATCCCGACCTGCGTAAGCATCTTTATACGGAAGACGGAAGACTGCGCGCTTTCGTGAACCTGTACGTCAACGACGAGGACATCCGTTACCTGCAGAAGGAAGCAACTGCGCTGAAAGATGGTGATAACATTTCGATCGTGCCTTCGATCGCAGGAGGCGCGTCTTGATTCGCGGTTTCTCGGCAGGAAAACGGTTCGTGCCCGCAAAGGTGACAGTTCGAGTTTCCGCGTTCGAGATGTACTATTGTTGTCCTTCCTGCTAGCGTCTCGATTCCCGTTGATCGTCAGGAAATTCCAGCAAGTGAAATGGTTTTGAGGACTTTATGGCTACCACCACCGAAATTCCGGTCACTTTAAGCAAGGATGAAATCCTCCGCTACTCGCGGCATCTGATCATGCCCGAAGTCGGCATGGAAGGTCAGCAGAAGCTGAAAGCGGCCAAGGTGCTATGCATCGGCACCGGCGGTCTGGGATCGCCGCTGGCTCTCTATCTGACTGCTGCCGGCGTGGGGACGCTGGGTTTGGTCGATTTCGACGTGGTTGATTACACCAACCTGCAGCGCCAAATCATTCACTCGACCGCCGATGTGGGCCGCAAGAAGCTGGACTCGGCAGCGGACAAGCTGAAAGGCATCAATCCGTTTCTGAATTTGCGGACGTTCGATACCAAACTGTCGAGCGCCAACGCTCTCGAATTATTCCGCGAGTTCGACATCATCGCCGACGGCACCGACAACTTCCCCACGCGCTATCTGGTGAACGACGCATGCGTGCTGACTGGCAAGCCGAACGTATACGGATCGATTTTCCGCTTTGAAGGGCAGGCGAGCGTGTTCGCGACCGAAGAGGGTCCGTGCTACCGCTGCCTGTATCCCGAGCCGCCACCGCCAGGACTTGTCCCGTCGTGCGCCGAAGGAGGCGTGTTGGGAATTTTGCCTGGCCTGGTCGGCGTGATGCAGGCCACCGAAGTGATCAAGCTGATTCTCGGCGTGGGCGAGCCACTGATCGGGCGGCTGCTCCTGATCGACGCCCTGGGCATGAAGTTCCGCGAACTGAAGTTGCGCAAGAATCCCGACTGCCCTGCCTGCGGAAGCCATCCCACCGTCACCAAGCTGATAGACTACAACGAGTTCTGCGGCATTCGCGGAGAGGAGAAGCCTGTGGCCAGCGGAGTTCCCGAGATTCAGGTGGAAGAGCTAAAGCGGCGTCTGGACGCCAAGGACGATCTGTTTGTCCTCGATGTGCGCGAGCCGCACGAATATCAGATCTGCAATCTCGGCGGATATCTGATCCCGCTCAACGACCTGCCCAAGCGGGTCAACGAGCTCGATTCCAGCCGGGAGATCGTCGTTCACTGCAAGATGGGTGGACGCAGCGCCAAAGCTGTGGCGTTTCTGCAGCAGGCGGGTTTCACCAAGGTCCACAATCTGGCGGGCGGAATCACGGCCTGGTCGGATCGCGTCGATCCGAAAGTGCCGAAATACTGAGAGGTGTCGCTCGGGACTCGCCCGTCGGTAATGACTTTTTCTTCAGGGAGCGCAAACGCGCTCCCTTTTCTTTTTGGGCGTGCAACCCGTGTGGACCGTGAGCGAAAACCAGATTGGCATTGAAAGGCTGCATGGAACAGCAGATAATGCCGGGTTGTCTCCGGCGCCATCTCCGACCACGGTAGTTGGACGGACAGGAGGCTCGTCTTGGACAGAATCCCATCTTTTCTTGCATTCCTCTTAATTGGTATGTGTCTCTCGTTGGCGGCAGGCCAAGCGACCTCAGCCCCGCCTCAGACTTCAACACCACCTCAGGCTTCAGCACCGCAGACTTCAGCACCACCCCAGACTTCGGGATCGCAATCAACTCCGCAGCCGGTCACGGCCGAGCCCACGCAGACGAGCTTTACCTCGAACAAGGGTTTTGTTCTCGAGGATGCGACCCCGGTCCGGCTTCGGATCAACCGCACAATATCCTCGGCGGATGCGCACACCGGAGACACAGTCGACTTTGAGGTTCTTGACGACATCACTCTTAACGGAGTTCTGGTTATTCCCAAAGGCGGCCTGGCTTTCGCTACAGTGACTGAAGCCCAGCCCACGCGGAGAATGGCCCGCGGGGGCAAACTCGACGTCAACATTGACTACGTGAAGCTGGTCAGCGGTGATAAGGCTGCCTTGCGCGCGGTCAAAGATCTAAAGGGCGGTGGTCACACTGGGGCCATGGTGGGCGGGATGGTAGCGACGGGCATCGTGTTCTTCCCAGCCGCCCCGTTTTTCCTGTTCATGCATGGAAAAGACATCACGATTCCCAAGGGCACTGAGATCACTGCATATGTCAATGGAGACATGAAGCTCGACGTCGCCAAGTTTCAGCAGCCATCGGCGGCACAGCAAACTGCCGCTCCGCCAACTGCTGCCGCTGCCGGCCCCACGTCTGGGAAGCTTCAACTGGAGTCCAACCCGCCTGGTGCCGACATCGAGATCGATGGCAATTTTGTAGGCAATACACCATCCGACCTTGAAGTTACGGAAGGGGATCATGCCGTCGTAGTCAAGAAGTCCGGCTACAAGGACTGGGAGCGCAAGCTGAAAGTTAGCGCAGGAAGCAACGTGCACCTCGCTGCGGATCTTGAGAAGGCAAGCCAATAACCTCATTAGGTTTGCGTTCACGAACATACTCGGGATGGAGAGTCGGGAAAGTGGGCTCGATTGAAAGCATCAGAGCGCGCTGATCGAGCCGACTAGGACGAAGCTTCGCGTCTGAGACCTGGCTAATACTCGCCACTCCCTTGTCCGGCCAAGTTTTTCCTTTTCCCGCCGATAGACAAACATGTGAGCAATCTGTCGGCTGGACAGGGGACCGCGCGCGCCCGTGTCGAGGCAATCCGTCCGCTGCGCTACGTCGCGAGGCAACCCATCTTCGACCGGGAAGAGAAAGTCTTCGGCTACGAGCTTCTGTTTCGGGACGGTCTGCAGAACGCGTTCAGCGGCGACACCGATGAGGCCTCGCGTGCCACACTCGACCGGTCCCTCCTGATGGGCATCGATGTTCTGTGCGACGGGCGCAAGGCGTTCATCAACTGCACCAAAGACACTCTCATTAAGGGGCTGCCTCGCCTCCTGCCTCCCCAGTCGACCGTGGTTGAAGTTCTCGAGGATGTTCCGCCGGACCCGGATGTCACGGCCGCCTGCTGCAGCCTCAAGGAAGACGGATACATGATCGCGCTCGACGATTTCGTCGCCGACGATCCCCGCGGCGCGCTGGCCGAGATCGCCGACATCATCAAGGTCGAGTGGCCGCTCACGACTGAGGAGCAGCGCGCCGATCTGGTCCGGCGCTATGCGCCTCGGCAGTGCCGCATGCTGGCTGAAAAGATCGAAACCCATGGCGACTTTGTTCGCGCTCGCGACCAGGGATTCCTTTACTTTCAGGGATTCTTTTTCCGCCGTCCAGAGATGCTCAGCACGCGCGATCTGCCCGCCAACCAGCTCAACTACCTGCGCATGCTGCAGGAAGTGTCGCGCCCCGAACTGGATCTTCCCGCTATCGAGAATCTGGTCAAGGCCGAGGCTTCCATCTGCTATCGTCTGTTGCGCTATCTGAATTCCGCAGTCTTTGGCCTGATCTGCGAAGTCCACTCCGTCCGTCACGCGCTTTCGCTTCTGGGAGAACGCGAAATGCGCCGCTGGGTCCGGCTGGTCGCCGCGGTTGGCGCCGGGCGCGACAAGCCCAGCGATCTCGTCGTCTCCGCCCTGGTGCGCGGCCGGTTTGCAGAGTTGCTGGCCCCACGCGTCCAGCACGGCGAATCCGATCTCTTCCTGCTTGGCCTCTTATCCCTGATCGATGCCATGCTGGAGATGCCGATGGCGGACGTCCTGCAGAAGATCCCCGTCGACCGCGAGACCAAGGCTGTCCTGCTCGGCCAACCCAGCGCCTTGCGTCCCGTCTTTCAATTGATACTCGCTCATGAAAGCGGCGAATGGGAAGCGGCGGCGCAACTGAGCCAGGCCTTGCATCTTGACCTGGAAATGGCCGGCGGGCTTTACTGGCAAGCCCAGCAGTGGGCGCGCGAGGTTTCCTCCGGAATCTGATTGCGGATGACAGACGAGTCGGTGGAGATCAGGACGGAGCAGGAATCGCCCAGGCATGTCCTCCTGTGCAAAACTTCAGCCATGGAGGGCCTTGCGTCGCAGCGCGACTGCGAGTAGCATGGTATTGTTCTCATTAGGCCTCGTTCCCGCGCAGGCCTTCCGCGCAGCCGTTCCGAGGCGGCGCCCACGGATCCGATAAACGGAAAACCGATACTAAAAGTAAGAATCGTTTGCGAGTAAGGTTCGTTCGGAAGTCGGGGTTCATTTCAGGGAAGAAACCAGCCGCAACCCGCGTGTGCGTGAACTGGAACGCCGTGCGCCGCCAATGGCGCGTCCCGCCCGGTGGGGCTCTTCGTCTGGGATGTTCTGCATAGTTGCGCGGCAAGCGATTTTTCTGCACCTAGTTTTTCTGTAAACAGGCAAAGCGGTTTGAGAGGATTATGAACGCAGGACCAGGCAAGTCCTCCGGAGGCGGAGGAAGAAACAGGCGTCGTCGTGGACGGCGTCCTCACAATCAACGGCACGGCCAGGGGCAGCATCGCCAGAATCAGGACGGCATCTACACCGCCCCCATGGACCACAGCTATCGCGCGGCTTTAGCCGGCGGCAACAATGGCCACAAAGGAAGACCGCGTCCTGGGTTTGCACAGCAATACCCGCAGCCCGAGCCGGAACCTCTGCCGGCGACCGAAGACGCCAACTCGCGTATCTTCGCCTTCATCGATGACCTGTTTTTCCTGGCGAAAATTCAGGAGACGGCGCGCAAGCTGAACGTGAAGGTCGAGTTCGTGAAGTCCGACAAGGATCTGATGGAAAAGATGCAGCAGAACGGAGAAGAAAAACCGTCGCTGATCATCTTCGACCTGAACAATAACAGTGTGAAACCTCTGACCCTGATCCCCAAGCTCAAAAGCAAGCTCAAGAAGGGGACGTCGATTATCGGTTTCCTGTCGCATGTCCAGGGTGATCTCAAGCAGAAGGCCCACGAAGTCGGCTGCGACATGGTGCTGCCGCGCTCGGCATTTTCGCAGAACTTGCCGCAGCTATTGCGGCGTCACGGCGCTCCGGAAGATGAAGCGCCTACCGTGCAGTAGGGAGCGTCGAGTTTTTCCGTTGAGTTTAGATCCAGGTCTCCAGATCCGCCGTTCCTGCTCGCTCCAGGGGGCGATTTTACGATGCTCGGCTTTTTTCTGCTTGCCCTTATCCCGGAGGCCAAGTCAGCGTGCGTCCGCCCAGCAAGTGGACGTGCAGATGAAATACCGACTGCCCGGCTCCCGGGCCCACGTTGAGCACGGTGCGGTATCCATGTTCGATCTTGCGCTGCCGCGCGATCTCGGCGGCAACCAGATGGCATCGCCCGATCAATTCCACATCGCCAGCCTCCGCCTCTCTGAGTCCCGCAAAATGTTTTTTGGGAATGATCAGCACGTGCGTCGGCGCTTGCGGGTTGATGTCCTCGAACGCAAACACATGCTCGTCTTCGTAGACCTTTTTCGCGGGAATCTCACCCCGCAGGATGCGGCAAAAAAGACAGCTGGCACTCGGGTCGGTCATGCGTTCACCTGGCGGAAACGATAGCATCCCGCCGCGATCCGTGGAAGAGCGGCTGCCGAATCGGCTGCCAACTTAGTCCAGCCGCACCAGAAAAACCGCGCCCTCCGGAGTTGCCGTCTCTGCCGCCAGTTTTTCCGCGCGGCTGCGATCGTCGTCGAGCACCCGCACACGAATCCACCAGTCCCCTGCCGGACTCGCAAAGCGCAGGACCTTCGCCGTATGGTAGCGCCGGGTGAGATGATCGGCGAGTTTGGTGGCCGCATGCTCGTCCGGGAATCCTCCGATCTGCACCGCCCATCGTCCAGGGGAATCGAGCGGTTCGCCCGGCTCCATCAGTTCCACGCGCACCTCGGCGACGCCCGGCTGCCAGACGTCGAGTTTGCGGGCGGCGGCGAGCGAAAGATCGAGAATGCGGCCCGGGATGAACGGTCCGCGATCGGTGATACGAACCAGCGCCGTGTGCCCTGTTTTGATATTCGTGACCCGGACGATTGATCCCAGCGGAAAGGTCCGGTGCGCCGCCGTCATAGCGTGCATGTTATAGATTTCGCCATTCGATCCGCGCCGGTTGTGATACGGAGGCCCATACCAGCTGGCCAGGCCGACTTCTGTCTCGAGGGGTTTGGCATTGGCCGGGATCGCCGGCTCGGCGAGGTCGGCATTTTCGCTCGGCTCTGCGGTGGCGGGTTTCTCCACGGTTGAAGGAACGCTCGCGGCGGGCTCGCCCGCAGGCCGGGCCGTCGGAGCGGGCGGTGGGGGTGGCGGCACGCTGACCCGCACTTCTTTGTGTCCGCAGGAACTCAACAAGAAAACTGTAAGCAAAAGGATCAGGATCATTGCGATACTGACGATGTGGGCGCGGCTTCTTGCAGACGAAGGATTTGAGGTCAGGAGCCCTGCTTGGGGTTGTGCTGCTCCATGTAATCGGCGAATTCTGCCAGCTTCTGCGAAGCCGTGCGCAAGGCCTTGGTCGAATGGGTGCGCACCGCCGGCACAACTTCTTCGTTCAGGTACTTGATCAGCTCGGGGATCTCTTTTTCGAGACGATCGCTGGCGTCGTTGATGGTCTGATTGACGCGCGCCGAAGCTTCTTCGACCTTGCGGTTGAAGTTGTTCATGGACCCCCCCGTGTTGATCGGGCGTGAGTTTGCTCACGCGACGTTTGCGGATGCCAGGCCCGACTATTATTTCGCGCCCTCGGTACGAGGTCAATGGCCGGGCCGCTGATCGCGCTGGTTCTGGCAGCCGAACAGCTCCTGTCGTGCGCTACAATTCCAGCTCCGAAGATGAATCTCTCGGGAACCTCTTTGCGCGCATCTGCTGCCGGCCGGTTCCGCACTCGCCTGCTTGCGTGGTACGACGCGAACGCGCGCGAGCTGCCTTGGCGGCAGAAGCCCGGAAGTCGAAAGTCTCACGATCCCTATCGCATTTGGCTCTCGGAGATCATGCTGCAGCAAACGCGGGTCGCCGCCGTAATTGAGCATTATCATGAGTTCCTTCGGCGGTTTCCGACAGTCGAGAAGCTTGCTTCTGCGCGGGAGGCCTCGGTCCTGGCAGCCTGGAGCGGACTCGGCTACTACCGGCGGGCACGCATGCTGCATGCTGCCGCGAAACAGATCGTGCGGAAGCTACGAGGCAAGTTCCCTCCAACTGCGGGCGCATGGCAGGAGCTCCCGGGTATCGGCAGGTATACGGCGGCGGCAATCGCCAGCATCGCCTTTGCCGAGCCCGTCGCCGTTGTCGATGGCAACGTTGAGCGGGTGCTGCAGCGCTTTTCCGGGAAAGCTCTCAAGCCGGAGAATCTGTGGCTGGCGGCCGAGGGTCTGCTCGACCGCGATCGTCCTGGTGACTTTAACCAGGCCATGATGGAGCTGGGCGCGACCGTTTGCACGCCGCGATGCCCGATGTGCCTCACCTGCCCGGTGGTTGAACTGTGCGCCACGCGCGGCGAAATGAAACTAGCCCCGAAGGCTGAGCCCCAGAGAAAGCAGGAGGTTCACTACACCCTCGACTGCCGGGATGGCTCGGTTTTTCTCGTTCGCCGCCCGCTCGATGCCCGGCTGATGCCCGGAATGTGGGAACTCCCCGAACTCTTTCCTCCAGCCGATCCTCGAAAACCGCGATTCGCTGTTCGCCATTCGATTACAGTGACGGACTACACCGTGCAGGTTTGGAGCCTGCCAGCGCCGAAGTCGGCCGCAGGCAAATGGGTCGCCACCAATAAGTTGGAACGGCTCCCGCTTACCGGCCTCACCCGAAAGATTCTGGGGAAAGCTCGGGTGCTCTGAAGAATCTCTCTCGATCCAACTCAGGTTCAGAGTCATCTAAAATGGAGCCGCTGATACTTTTCAGAGGGGAGACGAGGATCATCGATGAGCGCACTCGGCAAAGGGAAAACCGCTCCTGGTTTTGAACTGAAAACCCTTGACGGCAAGGCGTTTTCGCTGAGCGAAGGGCTGGCCCAGGGACCAGTCGTTTTTGCCTTCTTCAAAGTATCGTGTCCGACCTGCCAGTATGCGTTTCCATTTCTGGAGCGCCTCCAGAAGGCTTATGGCGGAAACAGCGTCAAACTCTTCGGAGTTTCGCAGAACGATGCCAAGGATACTGTGGCATTCGCCCGGCAATTTGGTGTTACCTTCCCGCTGCTGCTCGATGACACTCGCTCGTATCCGGTTTCCAATGCCTACGGATTGACTAACGTTCCTACCGTTTTCTGGATCGCCCAGGATGGCGAGATTGAAGTGTCCAGCGTCGGATGGGTTAAGGCCGATTTCGACGAGATCAACCGCAAAATGGCAGAGGCCGAAAAGGCCGCGCCGGCCCTGATTTTCCGCCCGGGCGACGATGTACGCGACTTCCGCGCTGGTTGAGGGTCGAAGAACTAGTCGCCGGTCGGCGACAAGGATCACCTTAGCTACAACTACAAAGCGGCCCTTACCTCGGGACAACACCGGTTGGTGCAATCTCCCGGTCGTCGCTGCACTCCCGTGCCGCGCGAAGCCCAGGTTCCGCGCTGTTTCGGCGCTCGGTTCCTTTACAATTCTTCTTAGACTTTCAAATAAGAGAAGTTCGGCGCTGGCGCAGTTTTCGTCGGGGGAGATACCCGTTCATGCAAGGAATGAGGAAGATCATTTCAGCCTGCCTTCTGGTTGGCCTGAGCCTGCCTGTCTGTGGCGCCGAGGGCGGAGCCGGCGGCTCCCGTGGCCCGAAAACGCCATCGATTCACCTGCCGGGTGCAGCCTTCGCGGCCCTCGAGAGCATCTCACCCGATCACATCCGCTGGCATGTGCGTTTCCTGTCGCATGATCTGCTGGAGGGGCGCGGTACCGGCCAGCGCGGCGGCGATATTGCCGCGGAATACATTGCAACGCAGTTTGCCGAGTACGGATTGAAGCCCGCCGGCGATCACGGAACTTACATGCAGAAAGTTCCATTGGTCGGCATCACCACCCTGCCGGATACAAAGTTCTCCCTCATCCCGAAACGCGGCGAAACCATGGATCTCAAGCCGCTCGACGAATACGTCGCCTACGATCAGACCCAACAACCGCAGTCCGATGTTGACGCCGAGATTGTCTACGTCGGTTATGGCATCGAAGCCCCCGAGTACAACTGGGACGACTACAAAGGGACCGACGTTCGCGGCAAAGTTTTACTCATGCTGGTGAACGAGCCTCCCTCCGAGGATCCCCGATTCTTCAAGGGCAAGGCGCTTACCTACTACGGACGCTGGACCTACAAGTATGAAGAAGCCGCCCGCAAGGGCGCCGTCGGAGTCATTCTCATTCATCAGACCGAGATGGCCAGCTATCCCTGGGAGGTCGTGCGCAATTCGAATTCGGGCGAGAAATCGTTCCTCAAGCTTGATGGACCCGCGCTGAAAGTCGCCTCGTGGATTCACCTCGACGTCGCCCGAAGACTGGCTCTGGCCTCCGGCATGGATTTGGACAAGATGTTCAGAGACGCCCAGTCGCATGACTTTCATCCGGTGAGCTTGGGTGCGCGGCTCCAGGCTCACATGGTGAGCAAAGTCCGCAACTTCGAATCCAACAATGTGCTTGCCATTCTGCCCGGATCGGACCGCAAGCTTGCCGATCAGGCCGTCATGTATACCGCCCATTACGATCACTTCGGCATCCGTCCTGATATGCCCGGAGACAACATCTTCAACGGCGCCGACGACAATGCCACGGGATGCGGCATCCTGCTCGAACTGGCCCGCGCCTTCGGAGCCGCGGCGCAGAAACCCAGGCGCTCCATTCTGTTCGCCGCTGTGACTGCCGAAGAGCAGGGGTTGCTCGGTTCCGAATATCTCGGCAAACACCCGCCCATAGCCGCCGGAAAGATTTCTCTCGATTTAAACTATGACGACGTGAAGCCGCTGGGCGCTCCCGAAGAGGTCGAAGTCTCGGGTGCGGAGCGCACGACGTTCTTCCCGGCAGTGGAAGCGACCGCGAAGGAATTCCGCCTGGCTATTCGTCCCGACGTCCGCCCTGAGGCCGGACACTTCTACCGCTCCGATCATTTCAGTCTTGCCCGCGTCGGCATCCCTGCCTTTTCGATCAATGAAGGGATGAAATACAAAGGTCACACCGAGGCCTGGGGACTCGAGCAGGAGCGCGAGTACGTCGAGAAGCACTATCACCAGCCCAGCGATGAGTACCATCCCGAGATGGACTTCGTCGGCGACTCTGCCATGGCGCGCTTCGGCTTCGCCCTGGGATGGGAAGCGGCCGGCATGCCCGGCCTGATCGGATGGCAGCCGGGAGACGAATTTCAGCCCGCGCGCATCAAGAGCCAACAGTGACGACGGCCGCCGCTATGGGAAGCTGGAAAAGCTGATGAGTGACGGCATCTTTCGAGATGCGATCTAGTAAGCCTTCCAGAAAAAATACGCGGTCATACCCGTTCCTACCAGCACGACGAACCAGCGGATCCACGCCTGCGGCAGTTTCTGGGCGTAATGCGCTCCCAGGTAACCGCCAATCAGCGCCCCAATAATTACGGCAGCTCCGTATTCCCAATAGACGGCGCGCGCCAGAATGAACGCGATCACTGCCACGCCGTTGATCACGAGCGACAGCACGACCTTCAGCGCATTCATCCCGTGAATGTCGGTCATGCCCAGAGTGGCAAACATGGCAAGCATGACAATGCCCATGCCACCGCCGAAATATCCGCCGTAAACGGCAACTGCCAGTTGAAACACGACGACCGTACCGATTGCAGTGCCGGAGGCTTCGCGTGCCAGGGTTGGCGCACGCCCGGCCGCTATCTTTTTGCCGAAAGCGAAGAGCAGAGTCGCCCCCAGAATCAGCCACGGAATCACACGCAGGAACGTCTGCGCTGGCGTGTGCAATAGCAGCCCGGCCCCGGCCAGCCCCCCAGCCAGACTCGCCAGCAGCAAGGGAATCAGGATCTTCCGCGGCACGTTGAGGCGGTTGCGGTAGGCGCCGCCGCTCGCCGCCGCCGCCGCCCACAACGCAACCGCATTGGTCGCATTCGCCGGAATTGGAGGCACCCCCGAAAACAGCAGGGCAGGAAAGGCGATGAAACTGCCTCCTCCCGCCACCGAATTCAGCGCACCACCCACTACACCGGCAAGGAAAAGTATGCAGATCGTGATCGCTGTCAAGCAGTCAGGTGTATCAGAAATTCAATCAACCTGCCATCCGCTCTCAATTCCGGGCATGTTTATTACCTCTGTAATCGCAAAGTAACGTCAGGGTTCTTGCAGAAACATTGCCGCTCCTGCAGGGTTAATACAATCTGAAGAGTGGGGGAATCCGCAATGCGCAGTCTCAGCATGATTTTCGCCGTAGCGCTGTTGTACAGCGTCGCCTGGGGACAAACTCCGAAGTCATCCAGCAGCTCCGGCTCAAGCGATTCGTCATCCATGCCGGGGATGGATATGTCAGGACATGACATGTCGAACATGAAAGACATGCCCATGGCCGGCAAAGACACCGACAAAGATGTCGACGGTGATGCGACCGCGCACGCCATGCAGTCCATGGAAGGCCACATGGACATGGGCCCGCACATGAAGATGACGGCGCTGCGCGCGCCCAAGCCCGGAGATGCCGAGCGAGCCCAGAAAGTCGTGGAGGCCGCGCGCCAAGCCTCAGAGAAGTACACGGATTATCACGTTGCCTTGGCCGATGGCTTCCGGATATTTCATCCCGAAATTCCGCAGAAGATGTATCACTTCACCAACTACGGCTATGGCCTGGAAGCGCAATTCCGCTTCAACCCGGAACATCCCACATCTCTGCTTTATGAAAAGCGCGGGGACGACTACAAACTCATCGGCGTGATGTATACCGCGCCTCGGCGCTTCACCGAAGATCAACTCGACGAGCGCATCCCGCTGAGCGTCGCGCAGTGGCACGAGCACGTGAACTTCTGCCTGCCTCCGCTGAGCATGCCGCTGGCTGAGAGAAAGAAAGAAATGATGGGGCCGGACCCTAAGTTCGGATTGCGCGGCTCGATCGCAACCCAGGAAGGCTGCGACGCGGCCGGAGGGAGATTCCATCCCGTCGTGCTCAACTGGATGGTGCACGTTTATCCATTTGAGAAGGACACCGCCGCCATCTGGTCAGTCGAACGCCAGCACGGCGACGGCGACTAAACCGGTACTGTCTAGCGCCAATCTGGGAGGTGCAGGGCTTTTTCGCCCTGCAGTCGAGAGCCGAAACTCTACGCCGCGGCTCCTCTTTGCAGCGGACGCTGCAGACGGTTGGTAATCGCCAGAAGCACCGCTCCAATTGCTCCAGCCTGTAGCGCTAATCCTACGTAGGTCGCTGCAGGAAACGCGATGCCATGCACGTCTGGATCAAAGACCTGCACCGGCGTGAGCAGCGCCAGCATCGTGTGCGCACCGTGCTCTGAAGAAACTGCCGCCAAACCGGTCAATACCGCGGCCGCACCATAATACAAGCCGAGAAACAGCGCTCCCTTGACAATCGGCTGCCGCAATCGCGTCAGCATGCACCACTGCAGGAACAGCACGTCGCGTGTGACAAACACCAGCACCAGCAGTAGCCGGATCGCTGAGGTTTGCAACGTGCTCATCTCCAGGGGGAAAGTGTGATCCCACGCCAACAGTCCCCAGATCATCAGCGCGTAGGCTACGATGGCAGACAGGCCGAGCCATGGCCAGGGCAGGCCGTCGTCGGCAAAGATATTCGACTCGCCGGTGACTCGTCTCCGCCGCCACACCTTGAGCCGCTCTTGCGGAGTCAGCGTCGCCAGTCCCATCAGGAAGAGGATCAACCCATTCATACCAACCGCAAACACAGCCACGCTTTTCGCGTCCGGGAACCAGCCCACTTTGCCTTCAATGCTGAGCTGATAGACCGGACTTAGCAGCGCATAGATCAGAAAATTAAGAAATGCTGCGCAGCTCACAGCCTGCCACCGCGACAGCGGACGTATCTCCGGATAGTCGCGTTTGAGATTGCGCACCAGCATCAGTGCCAGCCACGCGCTGAACGAGCAGCACAACAGCACGCTCATCAACAGCCACGGAATCTGCCGGCTGAAAAGTGGCGGCAGCGCCATCCCCAGCCTCGAGTCGGGGCTGAAGCCGAGCAGGTCGACAATCCCGGTCAGCGGACTCATCGCTGCCAGCCCGGGCAAGCCGCTATCATGCATGCCATAAATCGCGAGCGTAAAGCCATATAACGCGAGAGCGCCAATGAGCCCGACTCCACGCGTGCGGCTTTCTAGCAGCGTCGAAAGCCACATTCCCCCCAGGCCGAGGAACATCGAGAGCACGACAAAGAAGACAAAAACAGAAATCACCGCGCCGAACGACAGGCCGCCCGCCAGCCCGGCGATGAAGGTGACCGGCGAGGCGCACAGAACTGCAAAGTAAATCAGGATAGGCTCGCCCAGCAGTTTTCCGATGAGCGTCTCCGTCGCCGTTAAGCGCGTCGTCCGTTGAAAATCCCAGGTTTTGTGGTCGCGCTCGCCCGAGACCGATTGCGCGCAGGAAAAAAGCGCCCAGAATGTGAGCGCGATTCCCTGCAAACCGACCAGCCAGCGATAAAGCAGCAGCCATGTGTTGCGGGCGAGGTGGCCCTCCAGAAATTCCGCTCGGCGCCGCCAGGCATCAGTCGCAAACGTCTCCGCCCCACGCTGCGCATTCGCCAGCAGGTTCTGCTCGTAGCTCCAGCACGCGAGCCCAATCAGCAGGCACATCAGCAGCACTACAACGCCTACGGTAATGGCCCGCACCGGACGCAGCTCCGCCCGCCGGTGCCGCACAAATTCAGGGTTATTCCAGAATCGTGGCATCACATCACCTCGTGGCTGGAAAGCTTCATGTAGAGCTCTTCCACCGTTTGCTTCATTTCTCCGAAGAATGTCACCTGGACGCCGGCCGAAATCAGCCCGGCGAGAATTGGCGCGAGATCCTCTTCCCCCCCGCCAAACCGGAATGTCCCCGCTCCCGCCGCGAGCTTGATCTCCGACACCCGCGCATCGCTCCGCAGCTTTTCCTCGGCCGCTGCCAGCGAATCTCCCGTCCACGTCAGCCGCACTAGCCGGGCCGAGGCTGCAGCTGCGGTCACCTCCTCGATGCTCCCGCTGCGCACCATTCGGCCCTTCTCCATGATGCCGATCGATGTGCAGAAGCCTTCCAGTTCGGTCAGAATGTGCGAGGAGATCAGGATCGTCGCTCCCCGATTGCGCAGGGATAGCAGCAGGTTTCTCAGCTCCAGCCGCGCCTTCGGGTCCAGCCCTGATGCCGGTTCGTCGAGCAGCATCACCTTGGGCTGGTGAATAATGGCGCGCGCAATCCCCAGGCGCTGCTTCATGCCACGCGAAAGTCCGCGAATCATCGCATCCCGCTTTACTTCGAGATTGACTTGCGCGACGACTTCGGTGATCCGTCCGGGAATCTCCGCTTCCGGCAGCTTGTAGGCATGCGCAAAGTAATCGAGATACTCCCACACCTTGAGGTCTTCGTAGACCGCGAAGAAGTCCGAGAGATACCCGATGTACTGCTGCGCCTGCTCCGGTTTCTGGGCCACATCGATGCCCGCGATCACTGCTCGTCCCTGTGTCGGTCCCAGCAAGCCCGCCGCCATCCGGATCGTCGTCGTTTTCCCCGCGCCGTTGGGACCGATCAATCCGAAGATTTCTCCCTGCGGAATGGTCAGAGTCAAATCATCGACGGCCAGGACATCGTCGTATTCTTTTCGCAAGTTCAGAAATTCAATCACGGTTTGTACGCATGGCTGCGCCTCCGCAATGCATAAGGATAGAAATCTACAACGATTCTCCGGGCATCGCGACTCCCGGAGTCGAGCTTTCCCTCGACACTACAGCTGTTGACACCGAATGATACGAGGAAGATGCGCGGCTTGTTCCGCAAAATGTTCACTCCCGGACATGTCCGTCGGCCCCCGACAGAACATGCGGTCCGTGTTCTGCTCCGAGAACGCCGGACTGCAGATTTTTTGCTACCGGCGATCGGTATTCCACGTCCAAAGGATGTGCAGCAGAAATGTGCAGCGGATATTGAATGAAGGGAACATCAGGGGTGGTCGCTGCGTAACTCATCAGTGAACACCGGCCTGGCAGGGTGAGCCTGGCCAACACATTCAGTATTGTTTGCGGGGTCTGGGGATTCTCTCACACTCGGTTTGGCGGCCCAGGTGACAAAATCCCCATTGTGGCAACGCGGGTTTGCGCCTGCGTGCTAACCCCGGCGCCAGCATTGTAGGCGATTCGCGAAGAAACACAAGCGTTTTCTCGCGGGGTCGCGAACCCGGGCCGCCCCAACCGCTTCCCGACGCATTCTCGGGAGAAAAGGAGCAGCAATGAAGTTCGCGACAGTGTCGAAGAGTGTGCTCATGGGGCTGGCAGTGCTGTTGGCTTCCAGCGCTTTCGCTGCAACCAAGGCCAATCTGGTCCTGAACAGCCCCGCTGTTATCAGTGGGACAACATTGAAGGCGGGCTCGTACAAGCTCGAGTGGGATGGCACGGGTCCCGATGTGCAAGTCAGCGTAATCAAAGGCAAAACCGTCGTGACGAAGGTTCCGGCGAAGTTGGTGGACCTCAAGGTTCCGGCCGCGAATGACGCAGCCGTCCTCTCCACCACGAGCGACGGTAGCAATATGCTTACCGGTGCCCGCTTCGAAGGCAAGAAGTATGGTCTGGACCTCGCTTCAGCCAGCGATGGCGCCGGATCGGGCAAGTAGCAGAATCATCACAAAAGGGGAGCATCGCGCTCCCCTTTTTCTCGAATCGTATTTTCTAAACAGCTCTGAGCCGGTCAATTCGCTGACGCGAGAACGTCATCGTAATAGTTGATCATTGCCCGTCGTGGCTTCGTCTTTAGACCTCTCAGCGGAATCTTCTGCTCTATCGCTGAAGCACCGGTCATGTGCGCCCGTCCGAGAGGGAAGATGTTTCCATCGGCCATTTCCAGATAGACGGGCACGAGCATCCGAAACTTGTCATCAACGTTGGACTGGGTGACCTTCATATTCAGAATGACATCCCCATCCGGTCCTGTGTCGAACGAGGTTTCGAATTTATAAGAGGGCAGCTGTGTGCCATACACATACTCGTTGAAAAACCAGTCCATCCTGTGGTTACCCTCGAGGTCCATATCGCGAGTCATATATTTTTCGACGATGGCTTTGAAGTCTTCGGTGGTTGCCGCCTTGCCCGAATAGGTTTTGACGAAATCCTGCATCATGGCCTTGAACTGCTGATCCCCGGTGTGGTTGTCGTGCATCATCATCCGGATCATGTGCAGGATGTAGGCTCCCTTCGGGTAAATCAGCCTGCGCGTGACGTTCCACCCGGTGCGCGAATTGTCGGCGCGGTATCCCATGGTTAGCGGACCGACGTCGATAGCGCGGAAGCCCTGAGCGTTGCGCTCCAGCAGCAACTCGCGTTCGTCATTCCAGAATGAGATGAACTTCTGGGGATTCTTCTCGATCAGTGTCAGATAGAGCGAAGCGGACATGTCAGCGAACCCCTCGCTCATCCACTGGTCGCGGCCCGAGGCAAATCCGACCGTGTGTCCCCACCACTGGTGAGCCACTTCGTGCGGCGTTACCACCTTCCAGTACCCCCGGTCTCCCCAATCGAGGCCCAACTGGTGACGCACCGTGGTATCGAAGTAGTAGCAGATCGGAATCCACACCAGCTCTGGCCAGGATTGGCCGAAGTTGCACGCTGTCTGCTGCGTGAGCTGCAGATGTTTAAACAGCGGCGGACCGAAGTACTCCGAGTACAGCTGTACTGCCAGTTCCCCCTCCGCCAGTGCTTTCTTGTTCAGACCCACCGTGCTCATGCTCCCGAGCGACATTCCATTCCCCATGTGCGAATCCATGCTCGGCACGTCATTTCCTTCGGCCGCGCGCTTCAAGCCTTCCACCCAGTCGGGCTCTTCCGCATTCGCGTACGATTCGATTGCATACTCCGGTTTAGTGAGCTTGGCCGATTCTTCTTTGAACCGCCCAAAACTGAATCCTGCCACGGTTTGCGGCGCCTCGCTCTTCCATACGGTGACGTTCTCTCCGCCTTCGTTGCTCTCGCCGACCTGAACTCCCGTCGCCGCCATCTTCATTCCTTTCGGAATGCGAAAGGTCATGTCATACGACGTGTACTGGCCAAAGCTCGCGCCCGGTTCGTTCGGATACCAGTCTTCGCGCGCGACGGGAAAGTAATTCCCCCCGCCTTCGTTGGTCACCGCCTCCTTGCCCTCGTACTCGGCAGTGATCGAGTAGGTCTGTCCCTTGGACAATACTGTCGGCAGAATTACGGCGAAATCCGCATCGTCATTCTTGTTTTCCTGGATGAATTCGAGAGCCTGGCCATCCCCGCCGTGCACGCTTTTTACCCGCAATGTCGGAAACAGTTCGAAGGGCACCACGCGGACGTGATCGCGCCGGACTATGAAATCCGTCTTCGCCTTCCCGATTAAATCAGCGCTTTTTTCCAGCGTGGTGTCCAATTGCTGGTGTTCGATGCGAATTGCGTGTCCCCACCCGTACTTGCTCCCTTCCGTCATTGGAAAGGCCGCCCAGTCGCCCAGCTTGTTTTCATCGTAGGTCGAGAAGTGCACCTGATCGTGCCCCTCGTGCGGATCAATCGAATAGAGTTCCTGTCCGTTGTAGTGCTTGCCGTGAATAAAGGCTAGGAACAGCCCGCCCGGATCCGGGCTGAGCACATCTTCCAGGATTCTTGCCTCAAGATTGAATTTGAGTTTGTGCCGCGTAGTGTTCTGGCTGTCTTTGAGAGCATTGGCGTCGCAATTGCCCGCTCCCGCAGTTCCCGCTTTCTTGATCTCGTCGTAGGTGCTGTCGGTGAAGCGCAGCACGGCCCGATCGAATTTCTCATCGAATTCGTCTTCTTTGGTGAGCAGCTTCAGGCTCTTGCGCTCTGCATCCGAAGGCGGATCCAGCATAAAGCTGCCGTCGCCCGTGAACACCGCGCCCGTAATCTTCCCGTTCACCGGCGCAATGAAGCACACTGTTCCCGAGCGCAGGTGGAACGTTCCCGCATCGCGCTTCAACTCAAGATTGTTCACGCTGACGGCCTCGCTGCCCAGGGTCAAGGTACGCAAAGCCTGATAGGTGGGATCGGAATTTGCCCCGGGCGCGGGATTCTCAGCCGCAACCACGGATGCAAAGCAGGTTATGACGAACAGGACGAGAATGACGGTGAATGCCCGTTTTGAACACACGACAAGCCACGAGCGCAACGCAGAGACGAAGTACCGCATGGACCCTCCTCGGGGGAAGAGGAAGCGTCATTATCCTCGCTTTAAGCAAAATTGCAAGGCCGGAACATTGTGCGGGTCCGACCTCCTCTTCAGCGCCTTGCAACTTTTTGGCTCTCTGTCACTCCAATGGGCTAGGTCAGTAATTTCTGGGGTGAGCCAAATGACTGCACAATCCATTCGCACGGCGCTGGTTCTTTCTATAGCTCTGGTGATGGCCACCGCCTGCAACGCGCGGGCGGGGATAGCCGCTCCCGTTCCACCGCCAGCTCTCGATGCCTCGCGTCCCACGGCCTCCGCCCGCCAGACTGCGGTTTTCGCCGGCGGTTGCTTCTGGGGTGTTCAGGACGTCTTCCATCACGTGAAGGGTGTGATCAGCGCTACTTCGGGTTACTCTGGAGGTTCGGCCAAAACCGCCGACTACGAAACCGTCAGCACCGGCGAGACCGGCCACGCCGAGTCTGTTCAAATCGTCTATGATGCGTCCCAGGTCAGCTACGGGCAGCTTCTGCGCGTGTTTTTCTCGGTCGCGCTCGATCCGACCGAAGTCAACCGTCAGGGCCCGGACGTCGGCACTCAGTATCGTTCCGTCATCTTCTACGGCAGCGACGAGCAAAAGCGAATCGCCCATGCCTATATCGCGCAGCTCGACCAGGCAGGAGTCTTCCCGCGCCGCATCGCCACGCAAGTGGTCCCGCTGCAGGCATTCTATCCAGCTGAGGCCTACCACCAGAATTACGCCGAGCTACACCCCAACCAACCCTACATCTTCTACAACGATGCTCCCAAGGTGGAGCACCTGCGCAAGGAGTTTCCGGATCTCTATACCGGAAAATAGGAGTAGCGATGTTCGATTCTGACCTGGAAAAGCATCCGGCGGAGCCCACAGTCGATATCCGGCGCCGTGCTTTCCTTACTACCGGCGCCGCCGCGATAGTCGGCTTGGCATTCTGGCAGATCAGAAGGCCGGCCCTCTCCGAGGCAGCCCGCGTGGCGATGCCTCAGCCCGGGGACGTTACGGTTGTTCTGTTCTCGGACGGCGGCGAGCGCTTGAAGACCGTCCGCATCCCACGCGTGATCAAGACTCCGGCGGAGTGGCGCCGCGAGCTGCCCTCCGGCGTCTACGACATCACGCGCAATGCCGATACCGAACTTGCTTTTTCCGGCAAGTACTGGAATCTTCACGCCAGCGGGCTCTACCGCTGCATTTGCTGCGGTAATGCCGTGTTCGACTCCTCGACCAAGTTCGATTCCGGGACGGGCTGGCCGAGTTTCTGGCAGCCGGTTGCCCCAGAGAACGTGACCGAAACCCGAGACACGACCTTCGGCATGATGCGCACCGCCGTCTCCTGCACCGAATGCGATGCCCATCTCGGCCACGTCTTCGACGACGGTCCGCCGCCGACCCATCTCCGCTACTGCATCAACTCGGCGTCGCTCCGATTCGTCCCCCGAGCCTGAACATCTTTCTACTGAATCGGCTGGGACACGTGCTCGTGGACAATCAGCCATTTCCCGCCCTGATTCTCCCAGACAGCCGTCCAGCGGAAAGTGCCCATCTCCACTTTTCCCGCCTTGCTCGTCATTTCTTCTTTAATGGTCGCCGTTGCCCACACCAGGTCCGTATGCGGATGCACCGCCAGATCGTCGTTGACCGTGAACTTGGCGCTTTTGTAATCGGCCACAACTTTTCTCACGCCGCCTTCGTAATCTTCCCAACTGCTGTACTTCAGCGGAGCAATGTCAAAGAACGTGTTCGGACCGGAAGCGTAATACGGCGCAACATTGGCCGGATCGAGTGTCGACCAGCCGTCCCAGATCTTCTGTACGAAAGCTCTGTCGGGCGCCGGGCCGGCTGCCTTCATCGACATCTTTTTCGTTTGCGCGCAAATCGATAGGGTGAGCAACAGGAATAACGCAACGGTAATCAGACGCCTCAGCATTGGATAGCCCTCCTGAAAATTTCCCGCGGCATTCTCGCACAGCCGTGCCGCGAACGCCAACGTCAGGCCGTTTGTGGGGCGTGATTTGAATTCGCTGGCGTGATCTCGTTCCTTCCGTTCTCGCCAACAAGGCGAGGGTCTCGCGCCGAGCGCCGCTGCTCCAGTTTCCACCGCGCATACCTCCAATCTGCCGGGGGGGCGGCATCGCTCAGAATGACCCTTCCTGGGCGCGATCGAATTTCAAACCTCACCACGACTCTGTCCGACTCAGTTTGACCGATCTCCGCAACCCACGATAAAATAACCAAGTTTGCCTGTACTGGCCGACCCGTTCTGGGGACGCCTGCCCCGGCTGGTTTGGCGCCGCGGCGGAAAACACAGCAAGCATAAGATCTCATAGCGCGAGAAGGTTCCTTTTGCGCCCGTGTGTACCCCGGGCGATGCATTTTGGCAAGGTAGCCTGCCGCGCGACCTTTAACGGAGGCTGACGTATGTACGCGGTTATCCGCGCCGGTGGCAAGCAGTACCGGGTGGCGCCCGGAGACGTGATTCGAGTGGAGAAGCTGGGCACCGGCACTGACGGCCAGGTCGAGTTCCCGGTCGTCGCCGTTTCCAGCGAGGAGGGCCACGTGACCCCGCAGTCCGACGCCCGCGTCATCGGCCAGGTCGTCGATGAAGGCCGCAGTTCCAAGGTTCTGGTCTTCCACTACAAGCGGAAAAAGCAGTACAAGAAGCTCCGCGGACATCGGCAAGCATTTACCGCCGTGCGCATCGCGGAGATCGCCGCCGGAGGCCAGAGCTTCAAGGCACCCGAACTGCCCCGCAAGGAAGCCAAGCCGAAGAAAGTAAAGGCGGCTGAGGCGGAAACCCCGGAAGCCGAAGCCAAGCCCGCGAAAGCCTCCGCGAAGAAGAAGGCTGCCCCCAAGAAGACGCCTAAGAAGAGCACAGGGAAGAAAAAGTAGCGGAAGCTGGCATCTTGCCGCTGTCGCAAGCGGCCATGCCGTACGCAGCAAACACTGGCAACTGGCCACTGAGAGCAGTTTTTTATGGCGCACAAAAAAGGACAAGGTACTTCTCGCAACGGCCGCGACTCGAACTCGCAGCGGCTCGGCTTCAAGGCATTCGGCGGACAGGTCGTGCCTGGCGGCACCATCATTGTGCGCCAGCGCGGCACGCGCGTGAAGCCTGGGCTCAACGTCGGACGCGGCAAAGACGATACTCTCTTCGCCAAGATTACCGGGCGCATCAAGTTCATGGACAAGGGATCCATGGGCAAGTTCGTTATGGTCGAGCCGGTCGAAGCGAAGTGACCGCGTTTAGCGGAGCGTCCGAGCCCCGCTACGGTCATCCCGCTCGAAGCGAGGGATCTCATTGCGAGTAGCCTCGCTCCGTGGATTGCGCGAACTTCCAAGCCTCGCCTTCGGGCCGAGGCTTTTGTTTTGAGTTGCGGCTGGCGGCTGGGGGGCAACATCTAATCTCTGGCCCAAATCCGCAGCCCTGTTTTCCATGTTTATCGATGAAGCCAAAATTCGGGTCAAAGCCGGTGACGGCGGCAACGGCTGCATGGCCTTCCGCCGCGAGAAATTCGTTCCCCGCGGAGGCCCATCTGGCGGCGACGGCGGCAACGGTGGCGATGTCATCATGGAATCCAGCGAGCGCCACAACACGCTCGTTCACTTCCGCTTCAATCCCGAATACAAGGCGGAGCGCGGTCGTCACGGGGAAGGCGCCAACAAGACCGGCCGCGACGGCGCCAACGTCGTTCTCAAAGTCCCCGTCGGAACCATCGTCTACGACGATGAAACCGGCGAGAAGGTCTTCGACTTCTCCGGTCCCGATGAGAGCCTCGTCATCGCCCGCGGAGGTCGGGGTGGGCGCGGCAACGCCCGTTTTGCCACCTCTGTCCATCAGGCTCCACGCGAACATGAGCCCGGACGCCCCGGCGAGGAGCATTCGTATCGTCTCGAACTCAAGTTGCTCGCCGACGTCGGCCTCGTCGGATATCCCAATGTGGGCAAGTCCACGCTGATCTCGCGCATCTCCGCCGCCCGGCCCAAGATCGCCGATTATCCCTTCACCACTCTCGAGCCCAATCTCGGGGTCGTTGCGGTTGGCGATGCCCGCGACGAAATCAGCTTCGTCGTGGCCGACATTCCCGGCTTGATCGAGGGCGCGCACACAGGCGCCGGTCTGGGCACTCAATTCCTGCGTCACATCGAACGGACCCGCCTGCTCGTTCATCTCGTCGATGTTTCCGATTCCAGTGGCCGTCCCGACGTTACGAAAGATGTGGAAGTCATCATGGGGGAACTCGGCAGCTTCGGGGCCCGTCTTGAAGCGAAGCCCATGATCATGGTCGCATCGAAGATCGACGTCGCCAACAAAGACAAGCTGGCCGCTCTCAAGAAATACTGTCGAAAGAAAAAACTGAAGCTCTACGAAATCTCCGCCGTCACCGGCAAAGGAATCGAAGAATTGAAATACGCGATCGCCGAAGAAATGGAGCGCCTGCGGGCGCGGGAGACCAGGCACACCGCAACCTCGGCATCTACACCGTAGAGACCTGGCACGCTGCGTTTAGATATTCTCTGCGCCCGCCGAATTTCCGCCCTATTTCGCCTTGCTGCTGTTCGCGATGAAGGCGGCCACGTTTTCGTGGATCTCCTTCAGCGACGCCTCGTGCGCATAGACCATGTGTCCGGATTCGTAGAACTGGTATTCGATGTTCTTCTGCAGGCTCGCTGGAATCGGCAGGTGCTGCATCTCGTAGATCCCCTCATAGAAGGGCGTGGCCAGATCGAAATACCCGGCGTTCAGCAGCACCTTGAGCTGCGGGTTGTATTTCATCGCTGTGGCCAAGTCAGGCATCACGTTCGTGGCCCCGGGGAATGCAAAGCCCATGCCCGGCGCTTTGTGCTGGAAGCTCCACCACCGGAAGACTTCAATCTCCGGCTTGTACTCGCGGTCGTTGCCGAACTTCAGGTCCTTCCGCACGTAATCGTTGAATGCTGAGACATACGCCGACGAAATGGCCGCTGACTGCGGATCATATTCCGCCTCTTTGCTCAGCGGATCGATCGTCGGGCCAGAGAACCGCGTATCCAGCCGGCCCGTTGTCAGGTCGTTTTCATCCTGCAGGTTCTTCTCGAACTCTCCGCCGTTGATGCGCAGGTTCGCTTTCTCGATATACGCTGTCGGCAGTCCCGTGTATTCGTGCAACTTTTCCACGACCGCGTTCCGTTGATCTGCTGGAAGGGAAGCTCCGGCTGCCAGCGCCAGCGCATAGTCGTTCATCGCGAAGTGCTCGACCTCGGCAATCAGCGCCTTCAGATCCGGATGCGAGCCCGGCAGCTTATGGTGGTACCACGCCGTCGCCGCGTACGTGGGAAGGTTGAGTTCGTACGCTATATCGACCCCCGGATTGAGATCCGGGAAGTCGGAATCGAGGGAAAAATTCAGGATTTGCGACAGTAGAATGACGCCGTTGAAGTCGACATCTCGCTCGGTCTCCAGGAGGTTGGCCAGTACCGCCGACCTCGTCGTGCCGTAGCTTTCCCCGAACAGAAACTTGGGTGAGTTCCAGCGCCCGTACTTCGAAAGGAACTGCACAATGAAATCCGAGAAGGCCCACGCGTCCTGATCCACGCCATAGAAGGCCTTTTCCTTGTCCTTCCCGCTCAGTCGGCTGAAGCCGGTTCCCGGTGCGTCTACAAATACCAGATCACTGGCATCGAGCAGGCTGTATTCGTTGTTTACCACCGAGTACGGAGCCGCCGGGGTGTGCGTGTCGTCGGCGGTGACCACGCGCTTTGGTCCGAACGCTCCCATGTGCAGCCACACCGTCGACGAACCCGGCCCGCCGTTATACAGGAAGGTGATCGGCCGCGCGGCGCCCTTGGTGTCAGACTTGAAGTAGGCGACATAGAACATGCTCGCTTCCGGGCCCCGGTTCTTTGGGTCGGGATCGGCATTCTGCGGCACGTCGTCCCATCCCTTCGGATGCACGACCAGCGTTCCCGCGTAGGCGTCGTAATCGATGGCCTTTCCCCCGATCGTGACCGATCCCTTGGTCTGTTGCTGCTCGGGTTTGAACTGATCCGCCTTCGATGTCTCGGTCTTCGAAGCCTCAACTTTGACTGACGTTTCCTCTTTTGCCTGGGCGTGGAGCAAGGTGAAGGAAAAAACTGCAGTGACCATGACTGCTGCGAACAGCCTCCAATGGCGCATTCCACGGGTCTCCTGGAGATGTCAGATTTTCTGGATATATCGGTGGACGACACTTTACCACGATCCGCCGGAACGTGCTTGGCGGGAGGAGTTGGATGTCCCGTTCAAGCACGCCTTGGCGGGGCCGGCGGACGGGCTGCTGCAGTGCTGCGATTCATCGAAAGGGTGGGTTTTGTGTCTCTGCATTCCCTGGCTGCTCTGCGGGGAGTTTTCAGGGAAGAGTTCCCGCGGCATGTGAGGAGACTGAGAATGGATTTGGGCTGTTTCCGGTCGAGCGAAGGACTCTCGCAGGCTTATCCCCGCCTGATTCTGCTCCTATTCGGCGGCGTCCCTAACAGCCCGGCTGTTCTGAAGAAATGCTAGGCGCGCTGCCGTGCGCGCCGAAAGATGACCGAGGTAATCGAGCTGAACGAAGCTTCGCGGATGGCCTCCCCATAAAGCCTGTCCCTGGCTCGTGTGGTGGGCGCCTGCAGATGCTGGTCCGATTGATCGATTTGCCGCTTTGAGATAGCGCAGGGAAAGCGTCTTAAGCTGCGCTCATCCTTGCTTCCCGACTCGATCCCTGGCTTTGTCGGCCATGCGGCTGTTCGCCGCCTCGGCTGTGGTCCAGCCGTCCGGCTTTGTCAGGCCCGCGGCAACGGTCCGTGCTGGAAGTGGTATTGCAGAATGCGCGCCGCCAGCGCCGGGCTCAACGTCTCTCCGTGCGGTTCCACCGTGCGGACGACTTCTCCCCGGCACACCACTTCGGTCGCGGAAAGGCCGGCAATCTCCGCCGGCAGCACCAGGTTGATTTCCAGCTGCGAATGAGGCTGCAGCATCTCGTCGGCCTTGAAGAGCATTCCCGACCGGCTGATGTTCTCCGTCGTGCCTTCGTGCCACTCCTTCTCGCCCAGGCGGCGGTACCGTAAGGGCAAGTGGAGGTGGAAACGCTGGGCGCGGGTGGAGGGAATCTCCACCTGCGACACCATGGGGCGGGATTGAGCGGACTGCGTAGACATTGCGACCTCCGGGGGAGTTGGAGTTGCATCGATCACTTCGCGCACCTTGCTCTTCAGGTCGCGCAGGTTGAACGGCTTCTGCAGCAGGCGCACGCCGGCATCGAGCGTGCCGTTGTGACCAACCACGTTTTCCGTATAGCCCGACATGTACAGGATTTTCACGTTGGGACGAATCTCCGCGATGCGCTGTGCCAGCTCTCTTCCATTCATGCCGGGCATGATCACATCGGTCAACAGCAGGTGGATCACGCCTTCATGCGCCACCGCGATTTGCATCGCGACCGCCCCATCCGCGGCTTCGATCACTTTGTATCCCTGCTTCTCCAGATATTGCCGCGCCAGGTAGCGCAAGTTCGCCTCGTCCTCAACCAGCAGGATGGTTTCCGTTCCTGGCTCGGCCGCTTCGCTCTGCGCCTCGGCCTTCACCGGGATTGCGATCGCTTGTCCGGTCGCCGGCACTCGCGGCAGGTAAATCTTGAACGTCGTGCCGCGGCCCAGCTCACTGTAGACCCAGATGTAGCCGAGGCTCTGCTTCACGATCCCATACACAGTCGACAGGCCCAGCCCGGTTCCTTTCGGACCTTTTGTCGTGAAGAAAGGTTCGAAGATGTGCGACTGCGTCTCAGGATCCATGCCTGCGCCGGTGTCGCTGATGGCCACCATCACATAGTCCCCGGCCTGCAGCGGAGCATGGAAGCGTGCGTAGTTGTCGTCGAGAGTGATATTGGAGGTCTCGATCGTCAGCTTGCCGCCCGTAGGCATGGCGTCGCGCGCGTTGACGGCCAGGTTCATGATGACCTGCTCGATCTGGCCCGAATCCGCCCTCACCGACCACAGGTTTGTTCCCGGCACCATGACCAGGTCGATGTCCTCACCGATCATGCGCGTCAGCATCTTCAGGTTCTCGGTAACAATGTCGTTCAGGTTGACGATCTTCGGCGCGAGCATCTGCTTTCGGCTGAAGGCCAGCAGTTGCCGCGTAAGCGACGAAGCCCGTTCCGAGGCGCTGGCAATCTCCTGGGCCGGAGAGCGCAGTTCCGGTGCTCCTCCCAGGCGTTCGAGCAGAAACTCCGAGTACCCTGAGATCACCATCAGCAGGTTGTTGAAGTCATGCGCGATGCCGCCGGCCAGCCGGCCCACGGCTTCCATCTTTTGCGATTGCCGAAGCTGCTGTTCCAGCGCCCGCCGTTCAGTCACGTCCTCCGCGAACAGCTCAAAAACCACTCCACCGCGCTGGCCGTTTGCCACCGAACGTCCCGAGACGCGCACCACGGTCGGCGTGCCGTCTTTCCGAATCCATTCCGCTGCCAACCCTTTGAACGGTGACGACGTGCGCAGCATGTCGGCCAGCGTGAACCACTGGTCCGAATCGGCGTACAAGGCATAGATGTGCTTGCCGAGCAACTCTTCTGACGAGTTGTAGCCCAGCATCTGCAGAAAAGCCGGATTCGCGTCGAGGATCTTTCCGGTCGAGTCGCACCGGCAGATGCCGTAGGGCGCGTTCGTGACCAGCGACCGGAAATTCAGCTCCGAACGACGCAGGTTTTCCTGCACTGCGCGCAAGGCGGCGTTCAGCCAGCAGATCAGCATGGCGACGAAGAAGAACAGCGAAAGCCGGATGATGGCAGTGCGCAACTGCGCCGGCGAGTGCTCGCCCGCGAAGGTAAAATAGGCGCTGACCGTCAGGGCAAACGAAGTGGCGACCAGGCCCGGCTTCCATCCGCCGTACCAGGCGCTGACCATGACCGCCACTCCGAACAGGGCGAGTCGGCTTTCCGAAACATCTGCCAGCAGAACGGTGGGGATCAGGGCGAGCGCCGTGCTGAGCACGGCTACCCCATAGCGCAAAACAGGCGCGCGTGCGGCCGGGATGCGAAGTAGGGGGAGGGTTACTCGCATGACAACCATCCTAGTTCCAAAATGGAAAACACGGTAGTTACAGGAGTTCATTGAGTCCTGGCGAAGGGGCAGTCGACGGCGCGAATTCACCCCTTGCCTTCCAGGACAACGGCCACTCGGACATGGCCCGGCCTTTTTTGGGTGAATTGACAGTCGGGCGGTGTTTTGTAGGGCATCTTACGGGGTGGCGGGCGAGCGGGACTTGCATCCGAAGCAATAAATCTGGAGACTAACCAGGATTCCTTTCACGTATGAACATAGGCCTGTTTGGCGGAACGTTTGACCCGCTTCACCGCGGGCACATGGCATTGGCCCGCGCCGCCCTCGAGCGCTGCAAGCTCAATCGCATCTATTTTGTTGCCGCGAACACACCTCCGCATAAACAGCGGCAGCCACTTTCGCCCTTCGTCCATCGATTTGCCATGCTTGCGCTGGCAACGGCCGACGAGAAGGCCTTCATCCCTTCGCTACTGGAGGCTCCGGAAGAAGATGGCATCGCGGTGCGTCGCGCTGGCGCCCCCAAGCCGAATTACACGATTGATACCGTTCGCCACATCAAGCAGTCTTGCAAGGCCAGCGACAGGCTGTTTCTGCTGATCGGCATGGACGCGTTTAAAGACATCGCGAAGTGGCATCAGTCGGAGGCTCTGTTTCGCGAGTGCGAGTTTATTGTGGCCAGCCGTCCCGGATACTCGCTGGCGGATGTTGCCAACGCTTTGCCCGAGAAGTTGCGGCCGCGGCCAGAAGTTACGCGCCCGTTTCACAAGCAGGCGGCGACCGGAGATCTGGTGCTCCCAGGGGTGACTCTGCACTTGCTCGAGGACCTGCACCAATCGGCGTCGGCAACCGCCATCCGCGAGGCCGCGGCGGCTGGGAAGCCACTCGGCCGCTTTCTTGACGCACCAGTGGCGGAGTACATCCGGAAGGTGGGGCTGTACAAATGATGGGGATGTATAAATGAATGTCGGGCGGCCCCAAGCGGTCGCGGCGCGTTTCCACAATCGTTTCTGAATCATTCCGGGCAGGCGTCCCAAACCGCCAGATTCACAGAGGGGGACTCAATGTCGCAAAACCATTACCAGACCAAGCCCAAGAGACGGCAGAAGAATGCCAAGAGAAAAGATCCTTCTGCCGCCACCATGGCGAAGTTGCGCCAACTCGCCGCCGCTGATTCCAAGAAATCCAGCTAGTCGCTTCAGATGGCTTTGCGACTGGCGAGCCGCTTTCGGCTGAAAGGGGTCCGAGCATTAGCAACGGGCTGTCTCCGTGGGCTTCCGCCGGCACAGGAAACGCTCGGGTACAATGGATGGCGAATTTGAACCGCGCACCATCCACGACCGCATGAAGAAGACCGAACTCAGGAAGCAAGTTGCAGCCGCCATCCAAGCCTGCCTCGACAAGAAAGCCGAAGAACTGAGCATTCTCGAAATGGAGAAAGGCTCAGGCGCCTTCACCGATTACTTCGTCCTGTGCAGCGGGACCAACCCTCGGCAGATTCAGGCCATCGCCGACGAAGTCGAGCTTCGCCTGAAGGCCGCAGGGCTTCGTCCCACTCACATTGAAGGTTACAACCTGGCCGAGTGGGTGCTGATTGACTACGTCGACTTCGTCGTTCATATCTTCTCGGAAAAGGCGCGGAAGTTCTACGATCTCGAGCGGCTGTGGAAGTCGGCCCGGCGGCTGGTTCCCAGTGACCTAAAGGCTGCGCCGCGAAAGCGCAAAGCGACCGCCGCCCCGGCCCCACGAAGCAAAAAGAAGAGGAAGAAGAAAGCGAAAGCTTGAATCTTCGCCTGGCTCTCGGATGCATTCGATGACATCACGTTCTGAATCGGAACCGGCCTGGGGAGCCCAATACCGGTTGGTCGCCTCCGAGAGGTGGAAGGCCAAGTCGGCGGCGATGGGTCAGGACGTCACGAAGGAGTTGGTCGATTACGCCCGGCCCGCTCCCGGCATGCGCGTTCTCGACCTGGCTAGCGGCACCGGCGAGCCCGCGATTTCTCTGGCCGGCCGGGTAGGAGAACGGGGGCATGTCGTCGCCCTCGATTTGAGTTCGGAGCTTCTGGAGATCGCGGACCGACGCGCTCAGGCCCGCGGCATGAAGAATTTCCGTACACAACGGGCCGATGCCCACAGCCTGCCTTTCCCCGATACGTCTTTCGATCTCGCAACCTCACGCTTTGGTGTGATGTTCTTTCGCGATCCGGTGCTCGCACTGACGGAGGTCCGCCGCGTCCTGCGGCCCGGCGCGCGCGCCTGTTTCTGTGCCTGGGGTTCATTCGATCAGCCTTACTGGCAAAGCACGATGGGCGTCGTGCATCGGCATGTCGGTGGTCGGCTGCTTGCGCCAGACGGTCCAGACCCATTTCGATTTGCCGAGCCAGGAAGTCTGTCGCTCATCCTGCAAAATGCCGGTTTTGGGGACGTCGAAGAAGAGACCAGAACCGTTCCTTGGACCTGGCCCGGATCGGCGGCAGAAGTCTGGGAGCAGGCGCAAGCCGTAGCTGTGCCCTTCCGCCCCATGCTGGAACGAGTGCCGGCGGCTGAGTGGCCGCGGATTCACGCCGAGGTCCACGCCGCCGTGCAGCAGTATGCGCAAGGCGACAGGATTGCCTTCGGGGCTACCGTCCTCTTTGCCTCTGGTGCAAAGCCAGACCAATCGTGAAGCTCAAGGTTGCATGGATCGGCAAGACTAAGCAGCCGGAAATTCAGGCGCTGACGGACGAGTATCTCAAGCGCATCTCGCGCTATGTTCCCACCGAAGGCGTCACTCTGCGCGACGAGCCTGCCCTCTTGCAACTGTGCGGACGATCCAAAACGGGCACGCGGGAGACGAGATCGACGCTTATCCTGATGGATATGCGTGGAAGAGAATTCTCCAGCGAACAGTTCGCCCGCTTCCTCGGCGGCTATCAGGATCGCAATCCGTTGCCGCTTGTGTTTGCAGTCGGCGGCGCCGATGGCTTCAGCGAGGAACCCCGAGCCGTGGCGCAGCATGTGATCTCGTTGGGAAAGATGACGCTGGCGCACGAGTTGGCCCGGGTCGTCCTGCTCGAGCAGATCTATCGCGCCTTTACGATTCTGAAAGGACATCCCTATCACTCGGGGCATGAGTGAAGGATCGCGCAGTCAAGCCTTTTCTGTGGAATGTCGGCGATCGTCCAAGATGAGGCTCGGCCTCATTTCCTCGAAGTATTTCCGGACGTCCCGACCAGCACCTTCAGAATCTCGATCCCGACCTCGCGGGGGTTGAGGTCATCCATATTCGTCAGCACGACCACGCCCGCTCCTTGTTGAGGAGCCAGGACGAAAAACGTGCTGGTACCCTGTTGTCCGCCGCTGTGGGCTGCCGTGGCAATACCGTCGTCGTCGCCGGTTGCCCAGCCGAGGGCATAGTCGTCCTTCTTGCCGTCAGTTGGCTTGAGGGGAGTCCACATCAGGTCGCGTGTCGAGCGCTTGATCAGCTTGTCACTCAAGATCGCGACCTCGAATTTGGCCATGTCTCCCGCTGACGACAACCAGCCGCCGCCCGGAATCTTGTAGCTCGAATCGAGAAAGTCGGCATTCTCGACAGTCCCCGAGTCCGTCTTGCTGTAGAAACGCGTGCGGTAAGGGATGATCCGGAAGCGATTATCAACCAGCGTGTGCTCCATGCCTGCAGGTTCGAATACGTTCTTCTGCATGTAGTCCACGTACTTGGCTCCGGATGCTCCTTCGATCACACAGCCCACCAGGGTGTAGCCCTGGGTCGAATAATGAAACTGGGTGCCCGGCTGGGAAAGCAGCGGATCGTTCTTGAAGAAATCGAGCCCGGCCTGGATAGGATCGTCGAAATGCCTGGTGTTGTTGATTTCCAGGTCATCGGGGCCACCCTTGTAGTGCCGAATGCCGGCCAGATGTCCCATCGTCTGCCGGGTTGTGATGGGCCATGGCTTCTGCGGGAATGCCGGACAGTACTTCTGCACGGGCGCGTCCAGATCGAGTTTCCCCTGCTCCCAGAGTTCCATGGCGCCGGTGGCAGACAGGGATTTCGAGATCGACCCCAGCCGGTAAAGCGTGTGCTCGCTCGCCGGAGAGTTATTTTCCAGATCGGCGAAGCCAAAGCCGTCCGCCCATTCGTACGTGCCATGCTCGACGACTGCGACAGAAACTCCGGGCACGTGCGTGGATGCCATGAACTTCGCCACCGCTGCCTCGATAGCACTGCGTTTCTCGGGCGAGAGTTGTGGCGCCTGGGCGTGGGCGGCGGGAACAAGAGCCGCATAGAAAAGAACAAATAAAATCAGGCCGGCCGTCGCGAGACACCAGCCGGCAGCTTTTTGCGGAAAGATCATCGGATCACCGTTGGGAATGAAGGCATTGTATGGAATCACGAATCTTCGGGACAGCAGATTTTTCTCATCCGCCCTGCAATTCGCCGGTTTTGGGCTGCGAAGAGAGTCGAGCAATCCCAGCTATTGGGTGACAGTTGCCTGATAGCTCACGGTCTGCCAATGGCCGGCGCGGCGTATCCAGACACGGGTGTAGCGGTAGGGTCCGCTGAAGTCTTCGCCCAGTTGATGTCCCTTGACGTCGGCTCGTGCTGTGACGACGGCTGTGTCGCCGTAGACCCGTACCACCATGTCGGTAACGTCAATGGAGTCGTAGCGCAATTGGCCGCTGCGACGGGCCGACAGGGTGTCCTGTTTCGTGGTCACTTGCCCCAGCGGAGTGATGGCCACATAGTCGTCGGAGAGCGTTCGCTGCGAAAAGTCGGCATCGCGGTGCAGGCTGGCTTCTCTCGCCTGCCGCTCGAGGTCCAGGATTTCACGAATGGTGGCCTCGTCGCCGGAATCCACGGGGATTCGGGGGCGCGCCGTGACCCGTTGTGCGGCCATGACCGGCGAAACCAACAGGGCTCCCCATAACAGGAACACGAAACACTTGTTAATCACGATGAGACCTCCGCGATTCGTTGAGGGGACAGAGATCCGCTAGACCGAGCTACGCATCGTTGGATGCGCTGGTTCCGTGGAATACTCCCCGGTCGATCCTTTTGGCGACCATTCAGGAAGCTCGTCTGAAACGCGCCACGGCTGAATCTCAAAGACTGACGATTCGCGGGCTCCGAACTCCAGCTTTCATCCCTGACAACCTTTCCCCGAGCGTAAAGGCATCGAACCTCGACCCAAGTTTACGTGGTGCAACTCTTGCTCCACATAAAACCGGCCGTAACCCATTGATAGCATGTTGCGAACTGCTGCGCAGCGCAGATCTCATTGTTCACTCAGGGAACGAAGTGTCCGGTAGCGGACAGGAAATCGCTTCGAAAGCCCAAACGATAGCTTCCGCACTTCAGCGTGACAGCCTGGCCTTCTAGTAGAATCAAACGTCCCATGGCAGACGTCCGTCGCGGTCTGATCATCGTGAATACCGGCCCGGGAAAGGGCAAGACTACCGCCGCGATGGGGACCGCCCTGCGGGCGGTTGGTCAGGGCATGCGGGTACTCATGCTGCAGTTCCTGAAAGGCTCGTGGCATTATGGCGAGCTGGATGCGGTGCAGGCCTTCGGCGAGCGATTCGTCATGAAGCAGATGGGACGAGGTTTCGTGAAAGTCGGCGTCGAAAAGCCCGATCCCGAAGATGTGCGTATGGTGGCGGAAGCGTGGAGCGAAGCCGATAAGTCGATCCACTCCGGAGACTGGGATCTGGTAATTCTGGACGAGATCAACTATGCCATCAGTTATGGCATGCTCGATCCGGCTGTCGTGGCCGAGAGCCTGAGGAAGAAACCGGAGATGGTGCATGTCATCTTGACGGGACGGAACGCGCACCCGACAATTGTCGACATTGCCGATACCGTCACGGAAATGCGCCAGGTGAAGCACGCGTACGAAAAAGGCGTCATGGCGCAGAGAGGAATCGAATATTAACGTGAGCGGCGAGTGGTTCGATCACCAGTAACCACTGGTTACCGACAACTGCTTTTTATGGCTTGGTTTAAGCGTGAATCCGGCGAACTGGAACCTTCGGGGGAGAAGCGCGTGCGCACCGAGGGCTTGTGGGTGAAGTGCGAGAACTGCCGCCAGATCATCTGGAAAAAAGACCTCGAAGACAACATGAACGTGTGTCCGAAATGCGAGAAGCATTTTCGGATTGACGCTCGTACCCGCCTGTCCCTGTTGTTGGACGATAATCAGTATGAAATCTTCGACGCCGAGATCGCTTCCACCGACCCTCTGAAGTTCGTCGACTTGAAGCCGTATTCCTCGCGGCTGCGGCAAGCCCAGCACGACACCGGGTTGAAAGATGCGGTCATCAATGCCCGCGGCAAATTACAGGGACGACCGGTCATTGCCAGCGTTATGGAGTATGCCTTTATCGGCGGCAGCATGGGAGCGGTTGTCGGGGAAGCCATCACGCGGGCGGTCGAACGCGCCGCCGACACGCGCCATCCGCTGATTATCGTCTCCGCCTCCGGCGGAGCGCGGATGATGGAAGGGGTGATCAGCCTCATGCAGCTGGCGAAGATCTCTGCCGCGCTGGCCCGCTTGGACAAGGCGAAGGTGCCCTACATTTCGCTGCTCACCGACCCGACCACGGGCGGCGTCACGGCGTCCTTTGCGATGCTGGGGGACCTGAACATCGCCGAACCCGGAGCCCTCATCGGCTTTGCCGGACCGCGCGTGATTGAGCAGACCATCCGGCAGAAGCTGCCGGCGGGGTTCCAGCGGAGCGAGTTTCTCCTCGAGCATGGCATGCTCGACGCAGTCGTCCCCCGCAAGCAGCTCAAACCCTACATCGCACGGGCTCTCGATTTCATGGCCGCATAAGGGCCGCATTCCGCCCTTCGCTCAAATCCTGTGGCCGTGTCTCCTCCCACTTCTACAATGCTGATACCCTAAAGGATCGGTTGAATTCCGAGTACGGAACGTCCGACTACTCCCATGTCTTACGAATCCGCAGTGGCAAGCATGTTCGCGCTCGGCCACGAACTGGCGCATACGCCGACACAGAAATTCGATCTCGCTCACATGCGCGTCTTGCTGCTGGCGATGAATCATCCCGAGCGCGCATTTCCCAGCATCCTCATCGCCGGGACCAACGGCAAAGGCTCGACTGCGTCAACACTCGCCTCCATTCTGGTCGCATCCGGGCTGATGACCGGTCTCTATACTTCGCCGCATCTGGTGCGGATCAACGAGCGCATCCGCGTCAACGGAGCCGAGATCAGCGACGACGATTTTGCGCGTCTCCACGGTGAAGTGGACCGGGTGGCCAGCCAACTGGTCCAGCAAGGGGACCTGCCCTGGCATCCCAGTTTCTTCGAAATGATGACGGCCATCGCCTTCGCTTACTTTGCCGAGAGGAAAGTCGAGATCGCGGTGCTGGAAGTCGGCATGGGTGGACGTCTCGATGCGACCAACGTGGTTGAGCCGTTGATCAGCATCATCACCGATATTTCGCTGGACCATCAGAAGTTTCTGGGAGACACGGTCGCCGAAATCGCCCGCGAGAAGGCCGGCATTATTCGCGCGGGGGGCGTAGTTGTGACTTTGCCGCAGCAGCCTGAGGCAAACGATGTGATCGGGAATGCCATTCTGGATCTTGATGCGCATGCGGTGAGCGCCGTACCGTACGTTCCTCCTGTCTCTCCTGCCAGCGGCCAATACACGCACCCCGGCGAGGACTCTCAGCCTGTCTCCCGATATCCGCTTCAAGTTATGGGCAGAAAGATTCACATCGAGACACCGTTGGTTGGGCGGCATCAATTGCGCAACGTGGCTCTCGCCATCGCCGCCGCCGAGCAACTCGCAAAGAGACAGTTTCCTAGCATTACCCCGGCATCCATCGAACGGGGAATCCGGACGACGCGCTGGCCGGGACGATTTGAGGTTCTGCCCGCACGTGCCGGTTGGCCAGAGGTCGTCCTCGATGTCGCTCACAATCCCGCTGGCGCGTGGGCCCTCCGCTCTGTCCTTTCAGAGCGGTATGACGACCGTCCGCTGGTATTCGTTTTTGGCGCGATGCGCGACAAGGCCATCGCCGAGATGGCCGAGATTCTCTTTCCCCTTGCGTCCCTCGTCATTGCTGCGCGTCCGGAGAATCCGAGGTCGGCCCTGCCGGAGGAGATTCAACAATCCGCCAGCCGCACCGGAACTCCGGTCGAGCCTATCGCCGTCGTCGCAGCAGCCCTCGAACGCGCCCGTTCCCTGGCCACGGAGGGCGCCGTGATTGTCGTAACCGGATCGATTTACCTCGTGGGTGAGGCTATCCAGTTTTTTGCATCGAGAGCCTAGCGGAACATTCTCCCGCAATTCTTTAGAATAGAAACGTGCCGGACGCGAATCCATCCCTTGACCAGGTTGAGCCCGAGGAAAGGCCAACGCTTTCCCGTGAGGGTGCGCCGGCCGACTCTCCTCACGCCATCCCGGGAGCGCATTATGGCTGGTTGAGCCGCCTGCGGTCGTTTCTGATCTTCGACCCCCTCATCTGGTTCTACACCCTGGTCATGGGCATACTGGCATTGCCCGGCGGACTCTTTGACCGCACCGGACGCCGCCTGCACTGGTTTTCCAGCGCCTGGTCATGGCTGATCATGAAGACGATCTGCTCTCCAGTAACCGTCACCGGGCTGGGCAGGATCGACACCTCCAGGGCGCACGTTTACGCGGTAAATCACGCCTCGGCTCTCGATATCCCGGTCCTCTATGTCAATCTGCCATTTCAGTTTCGGATCGCTTTCAAGAAGGAGCTGCTGGCGTACCCGATCGTGGGCTGGCAGCTCAAACGGTCTGGGCAGATCTGTCTCGATCAGCAAAACCCTTCGCGCTCGGTGGGCAGTATCCGGTCGGCGCTCAAGGGGTTGAAGGCGGGCATGCCGCTGGTCATCTTTCCCGAAGGCGGGCGCTCTTGTGACGGCCACATCCAGCCGTTTTTGCCGGGAGCGTTCTTTCTGGCTATCAAGGCGCAGGTCGATATCGTTCCCGTAGCGCTTGTCGGGACGTACGAACTGCTGCCGATGGACACCTATCACATCAAGTGCCGGCCTCTCGAGATGCGCGTTGGTGCCCCGATCCCTACTGCGGGCCTCACCGGGCGCGATCTGGAATCCCTTTCCTCGAGAGTGCAGAAAGCGGTCGAAGAGCTGTACTATCCGGCAAGCGCGCCGAACAAGTAGCTTCAAGTTTTGAGTGACTGCCACAGGGACGAGGCCTCATCGGAGTACCGGGAGGCCCGGTCAAGTCGACGCACCTGGGAGAATCAGCATGACCGTGTCAGAACTCACCAAGTGGGACAACTTCTACGTCATCGTCGGGTCGGCAGCTGGTGCCCTGATCGGACTGCAGTTTGTCGTCATCACGCTGATCGCCGAGAAGCCGCCTGTGGGGGTGGCGGATGCTGCTGCTGCGTTTGGCAGCCCCACGATCGTTCACTTCAGTGTGGTGTTGTTTTTGGCGGCCCTACTCCACGCTCCGTGGGAATCAATCACCATTGCAGCAGCGCTCTGGGGATGTCTGGGAATCGGCGGACTGATTTACACGGTGATCGTGGCTCGACGGATGCGCAAACAGATTGCATACACACCGCAATTCGAGGACTGGTTGTTTCATTGCCTGTTGCCCTGCGCCGCCTACGCCACACTTGCGCTGTCATCGTTCGAAACTCTCTCTCACATGCACGAGGCGCTGTTTGGCGTTGGAGGCGCGGCACTGCTGTTGCTCCTGTCCGGCATCCACAACGCCTGGGACAACGTTTCTTACCACGTGCTCTTTCACCGCGCCAGCACGGAGCCGCGTCGCGATGGTACAGAGGCGTCAGACAATGCAAAGAACTGAACGGAAATCCGCCCTGCTGTCTTCTCAATGCTGGCGTGGGGAGCCATGTCTCACCAACCCGGAACCTGGGCAGGCGCAAGGGGTTGAAGGAACCTGGAACTGAGCCGTAACCTTTTCGCTGGCCGGACGTTCTATCCTGTGTAAGGGCAAACCGCGGAGAAATCGTTGAAGGCTCTCAAGAAAGAGGCGGACGAGCGGCTTCTGATCGAGGCTGCGCAGAAAGACCCTGCCCTTTTTGCCGAGCTTTACGAGATGCATTTCGAACGGGTGTACGCCTACATCATTCGCCGTGTGCGTGACCGTTCCGAAGCGGAAGACCTGACAGCGGAAGTTTTCCACCAGGCGCTGGCGAACCTGAAGCGCTTCGAGTGGCGCGGCATTCCCTTCGCCGCCTGGTTGTTTCGCATCGCCGCCAATCTGATTTCCGATCGCTGGCAGCGTTCGGGGCGGGAAGTGACCGACGAGCAGCAGGTCGAGTCGGCGCAGGTGAGTCCGGCAGAAATTGAGGAAGTGGAGCGGCGCGCGACTTTATACCGGCTGGTCAGCACCTTGCCTGACGAGCAGCAGCGCGTGGTGGTGTTGCGGTTCGTCGAGCAGAAGAGCATCCGGGAAGTGGCACGGGAAATCCGCAAGACCGAGGGGGCAGTGAAGCAGTTACAGTTCCGTGCGCTGAGTAATCTGCGCGCACGCATGGAGGGTGCCGATGCCTAAGCGCTCTCTGAATCCGGGAAGTGCCAATCCGAAGAAGATCGAGCAGGTGCATCAGGCGGTTGAGGCCATGTCGGCGCGGACGGACGGCCTGGCTCCCAGAGTGGAAGCTGGAATCGAGCCGCTGGTGCGCATCGCGGCGGAATTGCGCAATCTGCCGACTGCGAGCTTCAAGGCACGATTGAAATCAGAGCTGGGAGGAAAGAATCCTATGTCTACCGTGGCCGAACCCGTTGCTGCCGTTCGCGTGACGGCGTCGCCGAGGCTGGCGTTCCGCGACCCTGCCAGGGCGATTGAGTTTTATACGCGCGCGTTGGATGCGAAAGAAAAATTCCGCTTCCAGGTGGGGAACGACATCCCGCATGCCGAAATTATGATCGGCGATTCGATTATCGATGTGACCGGCGAATGGCCCGAGGGCGGACGCTTCAGCGCCGAAACCTTGGGGAACTCGCCGGTCTGGATGACAATTCAGGTCCCGGATGTGGATTCATTTGTGAAACACGCGGTGGCGGAAGGGATGAAGCTGGTGCGCGAGCCCAGGGACCAGTTCTACGGACATCGCGACGCGATGCTGAGGGATCCGTTTGGCTATACCTGGGGTGTGTTCACAGTGAAAGAAGAAATGTCGGTCGAGGAAATGCACCGCCGCATGGAACGCGAGACTCAGGGCCCGGAGGGCGGGCGCATGCCGGCCGAGAGCGGGCCGAAGGTCAACCCGATTCCGCGCGGCTTCCGCATGGTCACGCCGTATCTGATCGCCCAGGATGGCCCGGCGCTGGTGGAGTTCGCCAAGCAGGCGTTCGGGGCGGAAGAGCTGTTCCACGCTGTCGGTTCAGCCGGCGGGCTGCACGCCGAGGTGCGCATCGGCGATTCCATGCTGATGATGGGCGGCGGCCTTCCGGGCAAGGAGTTTCGTTCCACAGCCAACCGCCACGCTCTCCACGTCTACGTGGAGGACGCTGACTCCGTCTACAAGAAAGCGCTGGCCGCCGGGGCCACGATAGTCGACCAGATCCGCGATCAGGAATACGGGGAACGATCGGCTAGCGTGCAAGATCCCGCAGGCAATTACTGGTACATCGCGACGGCCAGCGGCAAGACCTACGTTCCGAAGGGTCTGCACAACGTGAATCCCTACCTGCATCCGCTGCGGGCTGAGCCCTTGATCGGCTTCCTGAAGCGGGCGTTCGGAGCCGAGGAGATTGCGAAGTACGCCTCGCCGGATGGCGTCGTGCACCACGCCCAGATTCGTCTCGGCGACTCCATAGTCGAGATGGGCGAAGCCCACGGCAAGTACGAGCCTACGCCCACGATGTTCTACCTGTATGTGCCGAACGTGGACGACGTCTATCGGCAGGCCGTAGCTGCCGGCGCGAGCTCCATCCAGGAACCCGCCAACCAACCCTACGGCGATCGCAATGCCGGTGTGAAGGATGCGTTTGGCAACACCTGGTTTATCGCCACCCACATCAAAGACATCACTTCGTAGACGAAGCCTTCAGCCAAAAAATCGAATGCGGCTCAAGCCAGCCACTTGAGCCGCATCGGACGTGGTTTCCCGCGCTTCGCTTGTCACCGCGGTGCGGCGGAATGAGGCTCAAGCAATCAACGGCGCCCACCAGGAGCACCGCCGCTGCCAAAGCTCAATCGCGGAGTCGCAATCTTACGATCGCAAGTTCCGCAATCGCGGTTGTGGCCAGCAGCCCTTTCCCCACTCCTGAGAGCGGGTCGGAGGAGGCCGCAATGCCCGGGCAACCAGGACGTGCTCACGCACATTTCCGGAATGTCCCCGGCAATTCACCCTCGAGAATCGCCGGCTGCCGCTGGTTTTTCCGCGATCATTCAGCAGGCGTCAGGAACGCTCACGTTTTCGCTGAACCCACTCTCCAGCAGATTGTTGCGGACCGCAATACAAAAAAATCACACGCTTGTGCAGAACCTGTGGACGACGGGACTTGGCTGTGGAACCCCGAGGAAAACTGAGAAGCGAGTTTTTTCAGTACTGCACCGCGGAAGGTTCAACTCGATCGCCGATCAATGCGCCGAAATCCGCCAACGGGTTGCCATCTCGTGGAGATTCATATGGTTAGTGCCCATTCATCCAGATGTGCAAGGCGAGCACCGTTATGAATGCGGTCATGATCCAGAAATGCAAGCGGCGGAGCGGACGGCGAGAAGAGAGGTTCACATTCTTCAGAGCGAGGCCGAGCGCCAGCTCGAAGACGAGAAGAAAAAAAGCAGCGGTCGCGGCGACAACCCCTGTTCGGTTCGCGCGCGGCATTGTGTCCATGGCCGTTCCAGCGTGCAGCGTGGAGAGCGCCAGGATCGCATATCCGACCCAGAAATGCGGCCACAGCCGACGAAGGTACGATGGCGCGCATTTTTGGCGCGCCTGTGGCGGGCGAAAAGACCGGCGTCGCAGGGCGTACGGCAGGGCGACCGCAAATATGCAGAGTGCGGCGGCGATGCGCGCCGCCAAGCCGCCGATGATGTATCCCGGCATGCAGCTCTACTTCACCTGCACGTATCCCGTGAGGATCACAATTTGCGATGCCTGGACGCTGTGGTCGGCCAGAACCTTGCCGACCACATGCAGCACCGCACCGGCGCGAATGTCTTCCGCTTTGCCCATGACGATCTTGGTTTGCGGATCCCACTGGACTTTGCATGGGATCGCGGTGTGCGTGTAGTGGGTTTCGTCCCGCTTTTGCAGCAGAGTACCCCCGATCCGAATGGCGGACACGTCTTTTGCTTCGATCACGATAGCGGTTGCATCCTGCGGCTTGAGCTGAGCGAATTGCGTACTGTTGGCAGCAGAGGTCTGCATCTTCATCATCCTTGTGCCGCCACGCCACACGTAGAACAGGCTCAGCGCGGCGACTCCGGCCAGCAGAAACATCCATGCGGTCCAGAGTCGTTGTGTCGAAAACGTGGTAGAGGTCACGGCGAATCTCCGAGATTGGAATGGAAGGCAAGCGCCACGTGCCTGAGCTTGCAGGATGTACCCGGGTATAGAGTCAAGCTCTTTCGGAGGGCCAGCGATGGAAGATGACCGGAGCAAATCGGGACGAACCGGGCTGGCGCGGGCTGACGACAATCTCTAGCGTTTGCGCGACCCGGCTGCAACATTGCTTCCGGGGCAGCCCACAGAGCTCGCGGTCTCGATGCGGTCGATCATGGCGAGTAACCGCAGGCGCATCAACTTCATCGCGCGCATCTTTTCGTCAAGCTCGCGGAGCTTCACTCGCGCCAACTGGGCAATGTCGCGAAATTCGGCTGGGCGCCGCACACCGGAAACCGACAGCTTCGCTGCCGCGCGATGCAGCTTCAGCAGCGGGTGAATCTCTTTCAAGGTGAAACCCAGTTGCTGGCACTGTTTGATGAAGCAGATATCCTCGATATCGCTCTTCGAGTAGTCGCGGTAACCGGAAGAGGTGCGCGGCGGCTCGCGCAAGATGCGGCGGCGCTCATAGAAGCGCACCGACTGAATGTTGACGCCCGCTTTCTCAGCCAATTCGCCAATCTGCATGAACGTATTCTCAACCCTGCACTAAGATACAGGGTCAAGCAAAAAGAGCATTGGGTCGAGATAGCGCTATCCGGGAAAGCATCCCGGAGCGAGCCTTCATGCGATACTGAATGGATGCAGTCCCCTCTTCAAAGTGCCAGCGCCGCAACCGATCCCAAATCGGTGAAAGTGAATATCACCAGCGGCGCGGGCGTCGACATCGAATGGGCCGACGGGCACTCGTCTCACTATAGTTTCGTCTATCTGCGCGACGCCTGCCCCTGCGCCATGTGCAACGAAGAGCGCGAGAAATCATGCCGCCTGCCCGGCGAGACGGCAAAGCTCGCGCCCGGCACTTTGCCCATGTTCAAGCCAGCGGCCAAGGCTCTATCCGCCGAGGGCGTCGGCAAGTACGCCATCAAATTCGCCTGGAACGACAACCACGACCTCGGCATTTATTCCTGGCGCTTCCTGCGTGAAATCTGCCCCTGTGCGGTGTGCCGGGCAGCGGCGGGGCCTCCGCAGAATCCGGCGTAACCCGATGCAGGAAGGCAGATTCAGCCGAACTGCCCACGGCGTCGCAGTCCGGCGCGCGGCGCACCAGATCTTCGACGATCCTAAGGTTCTCGACGATCCCATAGCCCTATCGATGGTCAGCCCAGAATCCGTCGAGGAACTCCGCTCGAATCCGCAGAAGCAGCAGGAGAAGATTACGCGCGCCTTCCGCGCTTTCATGGCCGCGCGCAGCCGCTATGCCGAAGATCAGCTGCATCGGGCCTTCGCCGAAGGAGTTCGGCAGTACGTGGTGCTTGGGGCCGGTCTCGACACCTTTGCCTATCGCAATCCGCATGCGGAATTGCGCGTCTTTGAGGTCGATCATCCGGCAACGCAGAACTGGAAACGCCAGCGCCTGCAGGCCAGCACAATTGCCATTCCGCCGAGCGTGACCTTCGTGCCTGTCGATTTCGAGCGGCAAACCTTGGCCCAGGGATTGGAGCGATCGCAATTTGACCTGAGTGCTTCGGCGTTCTTTTCCTGGCTCGGCGTTACGCCCTACCTGACACGCGAGGCCTGCATGGCGACGTTAGCGTTTGCGGCGAAGCGGGCGGCCGGAAGCGGCATCGCCTTCGACTTTGCCGTCCATCGCGATCTGTTGAACTTGCGTGAGAAGCTGGCGCTCTACGCGCTTTCTCAGCGCGTGGCCGCGGCGGGAGAGCCGTTTCAACTCTTCTTTCGTCCCGACGAACTGGCCGCCGATCTGCGGGTTCTGGGATTCCGCCAGACAGAAATCCTCGCCGCCGCCGAGATCAACGCCCGCTATTTCACGAACCGTAGCGATGGGCTAAAGATCATCGGCGGTGCCGGGCGCTTGGCCTGCGCGTGGGTGTAACGTATCCGTCCCTTGTAGAATCCATTTAGAGCCTGGAGTCGTATCCGCTTTGTCTTTTCTCGACCAACTCAATCCGCGGCAGCGCGAGGCCGTTGAAGCCACCGAAGGCCCGGTTCTGATCCTGGCCGGTGCGGGCAGCGGCAAGACGCGCGTCATCACCTACCGCATCGCCTATTTGATCGAGCACAAGGGCGTCATGCCGGAATCGATTCTCGCGATGACGTTTACTAACAAAGCTGCCGCGGAAATGGGCGAGCGTGTCGAAAAGTTGGTCGGCGGATTGAGCATCGCCAAGCCGGTCATCTCTACCTTCCATTCCTTTTGCGTGCGAGTGCTGCGCCGCGACATCGAAGCCCTGCGGATTCCGTCGACCGTCCCCGGCCAGCCGCCCATCGGGCACACCAGGAACTTCGTCATCTACGACGAGGCCGACATGCAATCGGTCGTCAAGTCGATCATGCGGCGCCTCGGTCTCGACGACAAGCAGCTCACGCCGCGCGTCGTGCTCGGCCGCATCTCCTGGGCGAAGAATCACATGCTCGACCCGCAAGAACTTTATCTGCAGTCGGCCGATCCCAAGACCGAGCGCATCGCCCATCTTTACGAGGAATACCGCAAGGAACTGCGCAAGGCCAACGCCCTCGATTTCGACGATCTTTTGCTCGAAGCTGTGCGCCTGCTCAAGACGGCGCAGCCGGTGCGTGAATACTACAACCGCCGCTATCAATATCTGCTGATCGACGAATATCAGGACACGAACCGTCCGCAGTATGAGCTGATGCGCCTGCTCGCCGGCGACCGCCACAATGTCTGCGCCGTCGGCGACGAAGATCAATCGATCTACTCGTGGCGCGGCGCCGACATCCGCAACATTCTCGAGTTCGAGCAGGATTTTCCCGAAGCCAAAATCATCCGCCTCGAGCAGAACTACCGCTCCACGCAAAACATTCTCGAGGCCGCCTCGGCTGTCGTCGCCAACAACGTTCGCCGAAAGGGCAAAAATCTCTGGACCTCGCGCCAGGGCGGATCGAAAGTCGGCTACTACGAAGCCCCCGACGGCGAGAACGAAGCGCTCTTCGCCGCCGACTGGATCGCGCGTTACTTGCGCGAAGCCGCGGAAAACCGCGAAACTCCCCGCGCCGCCGTGCTCTATCGCACCAATTCGCAGTCAAGGCTTTTTGAAGAGGCGATGCGCCGCTACGGCCTGAAATATCACGTGGTCGGCGGATTTTCCTTTTATGAGCGCGCCGAGATCAAAGACATGATCTCGTACCTGAAAGTCATCCAGAACCCCGACGACTCGATCTCGCTCCTGCGTGTGATCAACACACCCGCTCGCGGCATCGGCAAGGGAACCATCGACACCCTCGAACATCTTGCGCTTGAAACCGGATTGTCGCTGTGGGGCGCGATCGGAGAAGCCATCCGCCGCCAGCTGTTGCCGCCGCGCGCTGTTACTTCGCTCAAGAATTTTCAGCAAGTCATCGAGGACGCTCGCGCCCTGCAGGCCGGAACATTCGGAGAACATTTGGAAGCGAACACGGCAAAAGAGGAAGATGCGGAGCACGAGCTAGCCGAGCCTCCGGCTCCTGCTCAGTCAATGGGGGGACAGCCGCCCTCGGCTGTCCCGCCGAGCGAAGCTCCGCGTCCCACACAGGATTCCAACTCTGACGATGGGACCGCTTTCAATCCCACGGAACTTGGCAACTTCAGTTTCGATTTCGGTGCGAACGCCGCGGACGACACAACGGAAGCTGCGGTTCGGGCAACCTCCAAGTCTCTGCCCCCTGACGCTACTCCGACGCAGTCCGACGCCGCTTTCCCCGCTCCCACGGTTTCGACTGCCGACCTGCTCAAATTCCTCATCGATCGTACCGGATACATCAAGCTGCTCGAGGAAGAGGACACGCCCGAGGCCTACTCGCGCATCGAGAACCTGCGCGAACTGGTCAACGCCGCCATGGATTCGCGCGATCGCGCCGAAACCCTCGCGCAGTTTCTGGACCACGCCGCGCTGATCGCCGACGCCGACGACTACGACGAGCGGGCACAGATCACGCTGATGAGCCTGCACGCTGCCAAGGGACTGGAGTTCCCCCTCGTCTTTCTCACCGGCCTCGAAGAAGGACTGTTCCCGCACTCGCGCACCATGCTCGTCCCCGACGATGTCGAGGAAGAGCGCCGCTTGTGCTACGTCGGCATGACGCGCGCTATGGATCAGCTCGTCCTCACGCGCGCCGTTTATCGCCGCCGCTACGGAACCGACTTGCCCGAGGCCAGCGTGCCCTCGCGCTTTCTGGAAGAAGTTCCGCTGCAACTAGTGGAAGAACTGGGGACGCGCCATTCGACTGGCCGCGCATCGGGACAGGTTGGGACGGCCGTCCGGGGGCATGTGGGTGCGGGCGACTCGCCCGCACGCAGCTATGGCGACGACGCGCCTGCCCATTACTCCTACGAAGACGAAGACCAGAGTGCGGCCTGGCACGCGGGAGACTCCCACCGCGATAATCGGGCTGCGAAGACCTCCTCCGCCGCTCGTGCCTACAACTCCATCGAGAACATTGCCGAGTTCTTTGCCAGCCGCGGGAAGAAGTTCACGCTCTCCAAAGCTCCCGTCGAAGAGCCCACTGGCAAGCGCGGATTCCGTCCCGGCCAGAAGGTGCGCCATCCGAAATATGGCGAGGGAACCGTCTACCAGCGAGAAGGGGAAGGCGAAGAAGCCAAGATTACGGTACAATTCCCTCGCTTCGGATTAAAGAAGCTGGTGGAGAAGTATGCCCAGCTGGAACGAGCCTGAGGCGACTGAGGAATCGGGGAATTATGGAGTCTCCCGCAGCACAATTAGTGAAATATTCAATTTTGAAAATAGTCTCAAAGGAATCATGGCCAATACATCGACACTGAGCAGAGAAGACCGCAAGAAAGCCAAACGTACTGCCCGCAAAAAGCGCAAGGCGGAAAAGCCGCTGAAGCCCCGCGATTATGCGCGTGGATCGAAAAAGCCAAAAGTCAAGAAGATGGCTCGCGGCCAGGCGAAGCGGTAACAAACAGCATTCGGCAGTCAGTACATGGCATTCAACCGGCGAACGTTTTGATAAACGACGATATGTTCGGCCGGCTGAATGCCGACGGTTGACCGTTGATTGCTCATTGAGGAGATCACAACCGCTTGTCACAATCGTCCCCGGAACCCGCCGTCGTGCGCACTTCCGAAAACCAGCTCTTCTGCTGCAAATCGATCGACAAACTGATCCGCGAATCCGAAGTTCCGGGCCAGACCCTGAAAAAGACCCTGGGGCCTTGGTCACTGACCGCACTGGGCATCGGCGCCGTCATCGGCAGTGGCATCTTCATCCTCACCGGTACTGCGGCCGCCGGCGAAAACTTTACCGCTCCGTCGATCTGGCATGCACAGGTTCTTGACATCATCGTCAAATTCTTGCGCACCGGCAGCATGGCTGGGGTGCTCATGCACGGCCGCCCGCCCGCCGGGCCCTCCATCGCCATTTCGTTTTTCCTGGTTGCCATTGCCTGCAGTTTTGCCGGGCTCTGCTACGCCGAACTGGCCTCGATGATTCCGATTGCCGGCAGCGCGTATACGTACTCTTACGCGACACTGGGCGAGATTTTTGCCTGGATCATCGGCTGGGACCTGATTCTCGAATACGTGGTCAGCAATGTGGCCGTGGCCATCGGATTCGGCGCTTACACCAAAGCACAACTGGCTTCCTTCGGCCTCAATCTGTCTGATCGCTGGTCGACGCCAGTCTGGGAATCCGGCCACTGGACGGGGGCTTACTTCAACTTCCCCGCGTTCCTGATCGTCTTCATTCTCACAGTTCTGCTGGTGCGCGGTATACGTGAGTCCGCCGAAGCCAACAACATCATGGTCGCGATCAAGATCGGCGCAATTCTGGTTTTCCTGGCCGTCGGCGGAGCTCTGGTCAATCCCTCAAACTGGAAGCCGTTCGCGCCGTCAGGCTTTGGCGGCATCGTGACCGGAGGCGCCATCGTCTTTTTCACTTACATCGGATTCGATTCGGTCTCGACCGCGGCCGAAGAGTCGCGCAATCCGCAGCGCGATATGCCCATCGGAATCATTGCCTCGCTGATCGTCTGTACGGTGCTTTATGTCGGCGTCTCCGTGGTACTGCTGGGGATGATGAAGTACACGACGTTCGTTTCGGGCGAAGCCGCCGACGCTCCTGTGGCCTACGCCCTCCACATGCTCGGCGCCAGCCGCTGGTCGCGCTCCATCATTGTCGTTGGCGCGTTAATGGGGATGATTTCATCCCTACTCGTCTTCCAATACGGCCAGGCACGCATCTGGTATGCGATGTCGCGCGACCGGTTGTTTCCCAAGATCTTCTCGGCAGTCCATCCTAAATTTCAGACGCCGCACATTTCGACTTGGATCGCCGGTTTCGCCGTCGGCATTCCCGCGGGCATTTTCGCCGTCAGCGACGTGGCAGACCTATCGAATATCGGGACCCTTTTTGCTTTTGTTCTGGTCTCGCTCGGCGTGATCATCCTGCGCCGCACTCAGCCCGATCGCAAGCGCGTCTTCCGCGTGCCTTTTGTGCCGTGGTTCCCGCTCATCTCGATCATTCTTTGCGGAGGCTTGATGACCGGTCTCACCGTCATCACCTGGGGGCGCTTTATCGGCTGGCTGGCGCTCGGCCTGCTGATTTACTTCTTCTACAGCCGCCATCGCAGCGAGTTCGCCAAGCGATAGTTTTTTTCCACATCGCGGGGTCGGGTCGTTCCAAGCGCAGCGTCATCGTGCGAGGAATCTACCGCCGACATCGGCGCCTGTGAATTCGCCCCTACTTCTCCCACTCGCTCGCCAGAAACAGATACCGGTCCCGCAAGTCGTCTTTGTGCGCGGCGGACTGCGCGTCGAGATACATGACCTGCCATCCCGCACCGGGCGTATACATCGGCCAGCGCGGCAGGCCGGGGCCATTGGGATCGCCGTTGCGCGCGAAATTCGTCCAGTACTGCTGCATCAATTCGCTGAGCTGGCGGTTCTCTTCCAGCCAAGGGACGTCCGTTTTCGAATCCAGCTGTCCGAAAACGTACTCGATCTCGGCCGAGTGGTATGCGAGTTTGGGAGCTCCCGGAGTCGTGGGCGGCGTGCCGAGATCGAAGCGATAGCGGTAGATCGGCTTGGTGCCGGTCTTGCTCTGCGCTTCCATCCACGCCCAGGTCGAGAATGCAATGAAGCGGTCGCCGGCGAAATCCTCGGCCGACCGTAGCAAGTGCTGGTCGTCGCTAGGATAGAGTTTGAGAAATTCATTAGCCTTATCGCCGAATTCCTTTTGCGCATCCGCCTTGACGCTCTCGGCGGTCGGCTTCTGTGGATTCGAAATGACCTCAAAACTGTTCTCTTCGTGATTCCATCCCGCGAGCAGCGATACGTCATTCTGTTTGCGGGCGGCAAAAATGGCTGGCACGGGTTCAGGCAGGAAGTAGCCGTCAATATCCGGACCAAAGTCGAGTCCGTCCGATTTAGGCGGCGAGAAAGGCTCGAGCAGCTTCTCCGCCGGAATCGCCCGTAGTTCGGCAAGCGTGGATACGCCGAGCTTGTCGCTGACCAGCTTTACGTCCTTTTCTTCGCGAGCCGAGACAGGTTCAAACGAGAGTTCGCGGCTGTAGAATGCGGCTCCGCTCTCGCCGATCGCCTTCTGGAAGAGTCCCTTCGCCAGCGGCGAGGCCATTTGGGCGCTGACGGAGAACGATCCGGCGCTTTCCCCGAAGATCGTGACGTTCTCGGGGTCGCCGCCAAACGCCGCGATGTTCTCATGGACCCACTTCAGCGCCAGCAGTTGATCGAGCAGCCCGTAATTTCCGGCGGAATTCTGACCGGACTCTTTGGCGAGTTCCGGATGCACGAAGAAACCGAAGATTCCGAGGCGGTAGTTCATCGAGACCACAATCACGCCATGCTTCGCCAGGTTGGTGCCATCCTGACGAGCCTCGGACGTGCCGCCCGCGGCAAAGCCTCCCCCGTAGGTCCAGACCATGACCGGCAACCTGACCGCATGACTTGCAGGAACCCAGACATTAAGCGTGAGGCAGTCTTCGCTATCGCCCGGGTCGCGAAATTTCATGTCGCCGTAGACCGGGCCCTGCATGCAGCGCGAACCGAACTTGGTGGCTTGGCGCACGCCGCTCCACTTCTGCGCCGGAACGGGAGGCTTCCAGCGCCGGCCACCGACCGGAGGCTCCGCATAAGGAATGCCGAGAAATGCATGCACGGAACCTTCGACTTTGCCTTCGACCTCGCCCGAATGCGTTTTCACCTTCGGCGCGGTCGACGCGGCCCCTAAAAGGTGCGACATTGCCAGTACCATGCCAATCATCGTGAATCCGCAGAATGCAAGTTTCTTCATGAAGGCTCCCAAGTGTGAAGGAAAGAACATTGGATTGTAAAAGGAAACCATGGGGCAAATGAAGCGGGCAGGAGGTCCCTCGCAAAACGTCCGCCGAGAATCTACAATCGGAAATCATGAGCCCAGATGCAGATCGCCCGTCGAACGCCTTCATCCGTCAGCTTCCCAAGGCGGAGCTGCACTTGCATCTGGAAGGCGCGGTCGATCCCGCGACGCTGTTCGAACTCCGCCGGCGCCACGGAGAGCACGCCACGCTGGCTGAGACCGAGGCGCTCTACAACTACTCCGACTTTCAGAGCTTCCTGATGGCCTTCAAAGAAGTCAGCGCCCACTTGCGCGGGCCGGACGACTATGAACTGGCCACTTACCGTCTGATGCAGCGCCTGAAGGAAGAGAACACTCTGCATGCAGAAGTGTACGTCGCGGTTGGCGTCTGTCTCTACCGAAAGCAGGATTTCGCTGCCATCTTCGAGGGCCTCGAGCGTGGACGGATGCGCGGCGCACGCGACTTTGGCGTCTCTCTATTATGGATTTTTGATGCTACGCGGCACTTCGGCGTCGAAGCCGCGCAGCAGGTATTCGAGCAGGCGGTGCGCTATCAGGATCGTCACGTAATCGGCGTGGGCATCGGCGGCGACGAGCAGAAAGCCCCGCCGGAACTCTTCCGCGGTGTGTATGGGTACGCGGAAGATAATGGCTTGCGCCTCACGGCTCACGCCGGCGAGACCGGCCCTCCGGAATCGATCTGGGGCGCACTTAACCTGCGCGCCGAGCGTATTGGACACGGCTTTACCGCGGGACAGGACCCCGATTTGATCGAAGAACTGGCTTACCGACAGATTCCCGTGGAAATCTGCATCACCAGCAACCTTCGTACGGGAGTTTGCAAGGCGATCGCAGAACATCCGGCCAAGAGCTACTTCGAGCAGGGCGTGATGATCACGCTGAATACGGATGATCCGGCGTTGTTCGGAACTACGTTGTCGCGTGAATACCAACTGGCGCAGGAGAATTTCGGCTTTACCGACGAGCACCTTCGCGAGCTGGCGAGGAATTCCTTCGAGGCATCGTTTCTGCCGGCGGAGAAAAAGCTCGAACTGCTGAGCTTGTTCGACGCGGCTGCGGCGAGGTGAGTTCGATCTCCAATAGCCATGAAGACACTGAAAATTAGCCTGATCGCAACGCTAGCGGCGACCGTGGCCTGGTGGGTGCGATTCCCTCACAGGATCTGGCCGGCGCATCCCTACCTCACCGATTTCCTTCTGGCCTTGGTCCTCTGCATACTGCTGCAAGTAACGTGGTCCGATCCCAAGGGAGAAAAGTTATAGGTGCAGAGGACTGGACGACTGAGCACCCCTCATCATGCCAATCCGGCCCGTCCTTCAACTCGGCAATCCCATCCTGCGGGAGAAGTCTCGCCGCGTTTCAAATCCCGGCGCGCCCGAAATTCGCGACCTCGTGCGCGATCTCGCTGACACTCTGGCTCACTGGCGGTCCACAACCGGCTACGGACGCGGCATCGCCGCCCCTCAGCTTGGCGCGCTCAAGCGCGTGATCTTCCTCAACCTGCCCGGAGAGAATCCCTGGCCCTTGATCAATCCCGAGATCATTCACCGCAGCGAAGAGAAAAACACCGTCTGGGACGGGTGCCTGAGTTTTCTCTCGATCTTCATGCAGGTCGAGCGGCATCGTGAGATCACAGTACGCTACCAGACGTTCGACGGCGAAACCCGCGAAGTTGCAGCCGCCGCCGACCGTAATCTGGCGGAACTTCTGCAGCACGAGATTGACCATCTCGATGGAATCCTGGCCATCGATCGAGTGACCGATCGGAAGACCATCTGCACCCGCGAGGAATTCGAGCGGCGCCACCGCGATTCCAGCCCCTATGCCGTTCCTCCGGCTACAATCAAGGCCTGAGGATGGCAAACTTCCTCATCAACTGACTGCTGAACACTGATCTTAATGTTGCACATTGGCATCGTCGCCTGCAGTACGGAAGGAGCCGCGCTCTGCTACCGCACGATTTCGCTCGAGGGAGCGCAGATGCTCGGCCGTCATGACCATCCCGAGGTGTCGCTGCATTCGCACTCGTTGGCGGAATACATGAAGTTTATTGATCGAGACGACTGGGCCGGCGTGGCGGACCTGATGATGTCGTCTGCCGAAAAACTGGCGCGTGCCGGGGCGGATTTCCTGATCTGCCCCGACAACACGATCCACCAGGCGTTCGATCTGGTGGAGCACCGTTCGCCTCGTCCCTGGCTGCACATAGCAGGGGAGGTCGCCGGTGAGGCACGGCGCCGGAATTTCAAGCGCGTTGCCGTACTCGGAACCCGCTATCTGATGGAGGGTCCGGTCTATCGCAACACGCTGAAGGCAGCGGAGATCGACCACCGCGTGCCGGGCGGCGAACAAAGAGAGCGCCTGAATCAGATCATCTTCGACGAACTGGTCAACGGGCAGTTCCTGCCACGGTCTCTGGCGTACTACGTGGAAGTGATCCGCACGCTGAAAGACGAAGGCTGCGATGCGGTGGCCCTCGCCTGCACCGAAATTCCGCTGCTGGTGACGCCGGAGTCGTCTCCGTTGCCCGTGCTGGATTCCACCCGCCTGCTCGCGAAAGCAGCGGTGCGCAAAGCGGTGACAGACTAACGATCTCCGAGGACAGTCGCCCTCGGTGTCGTGGAAGTCAGCCCAACAAAAAACTGCGGGCCAAAAAGAATGCCGACCATCGAACAGAATGATTCCTCCTCACCTCGCCGGCTGAAATATCGTCGGCTGCACGGCGTCTACGCTGTCGTTCGTCTGAGCCCGAAGGCTTCAGTCCCCGACTGGCCGACGAAGGGCGAATTCACCTCGATTACGCGGAGTGCCGACGAGCTTTCCATCGTCTGTCCGGCTGCGAATCTCCCGGCTGACGTTCATTCTCCGCACCGCTGGATCTGCTTCAAACTCGAAGGCCCCTTCCCGTTCTCGCAGACTGGCGTGCTGCTCTCATTCATTCAGCCGCTGTCAAGTAACCGCATCCCGATTTTCGCCATCTCGACCTACGATACCGACTACGTCCTGGTTCAGGAAGAATTCGCAGGGCTGACTTTCGATACCTTGCAGCGCGCCGGGCATGAGCTACTTTCCTGAAACACACCCGGAAGGCATCCAATTGCATCCGCAGGCTGGTCCCTTGGTGCCAGTTCAGTGCACACCAATGCGCCGCGTTGACGCTTGAAACTGCTAATTGGCTGTGAGACGATCCTTTTCGAGTATGCGACGCGCTCTCGCGCTTACTGCGCTCACGCTTGTTCTACTGCCTGCATCGGCTCTAGCCCAGGCGCTGGCACATGTTTCTCCCGACGATGCTGCCAAGCATGTCATCAGCGCTCCCAAAGCGAGCTATCCGCCCCTCGCGGCACAAGCTCGCATTGAAGGGAACGTAATTCTGGGGCTCTCTATTGGACCAACAGGTAAGCCGGTCGACATCCGTTTAGTTCGCGGACATCCCATGCTCGTGACAGCCGCGATAGAGGCAGTGAAGAACTGGACATACCAGCCATTCGTCGTGGATGGCAAGCCGACGACGGTACAGACATTTGTGATGGTGGCGGTCGGAAATCCGCCCAAGCCCGACGCCGTCGATCGCGCGGAGATGAAATTCCAAAATGACTTCTGGACGAGTGAAGACTCGGCGGAAGACGCACTTGCCAAGGGAGATCTTTCGCGCGCCCAGGCAGAACTAAGCCTTAACAAGGACCTCGGTTCCACGGACAAAGATCTCCAACACATTCCTGAACGCTGGCAGTGGATGACATCGATGGGGCGTCTCTGCTGGGACCAGAACAAGTATGACGAGGCCGAGCACTTCTACAAGGACGCGCTGACCCTTCGCAGCAATGCGCCAGAGGGCAAGGGATCATTCGGAGCCGGAGAATCCATGGCGAATCTGGCAGATTTCTACGCCGCTGCGAAGAAGCCGGAACTGGCTCGCGACCAGGCAGAGCAGGCATTGGCGATCTTCGAAAAACTTTTCAAGAACCCAGGCCTCGGCAATCAAGCCGCGAAGCGGGTTTACGGCGAGAACGCGGCGCGGGAGTCATGGCTACTTTTGAAGTTGGCGCGGCAGCGCAACGATGCGGCTGATATCGCTGAACTGTGTCACGCAATGGTCGATTTTCAGGAGGTCTTGAGCGCGGAGCAGCGCGATTTCCTTAGTGCAGCCTGTCAGCCAGCAGGGCATTGAGTCACTTGCACCCGCACGTCGCGTCCCGGTTTAACGCCCGGACACCCCCATTCAGCCTGTGAAATCCTCAGAACACCGCCCCGCCTGGACCACTCCGCGTTCCGCTATGTTGTAATAGAAGTGCATACTCTCGATGCCCAGTCTTGCCACATCTCTGCGTCGCCGCGCCCTGGCTCTGCACCGCAATCTCCGCGGAGCCGCCATGGCCGCCCGCGCGCTCTCTTCGACCGATCACCCTCTACTGGCGCACATCATCCCGATGCGCCGCTGCAATCTGGCCTGCACCTATTGCAACGAGTTCGACGACGTCTCCAAGCCCGTGTCCATCGACGAAATGTTTCGCCGCATCGACAAGCTCGGCGAGCTTGGGACTTCGGTCGTTACCATCTCCGGTGGCGAGCCGCTCATGCATCCCGACCTCGATGACGTGATCCGGCGTATTCGCGCCAACGGCATGATCGCCGGCCTCATTACCAACGGATATCTACTCGTTGCCGGCCGCATCCAGCGCCTCAACCGCGCCGGACTCGAGTGGCTGCAGATTTCCATCGATAACGTCAATCCCGATGATGTCTCGAAAAAGAGTCTGAAGGTCCTCGACAAGAAATTGCAGCTGCTCGCCGAGCACGCCGACTTTCACGTCAACATCAACTCTGTGGTCGGTGGCGGCATCGCGCATCCGCAGGATGCGCTGGTCATCGGCAAACGCGCGATCGAACTCGGATTCACTTCCACCGTCGGCATCATTCACGACGGCAGCGGACAGCTGCAGCCGCTCAACGACGAAGAGCGCCGCATCTACCACGCGATGCAGGCGCTCGAAAAAGGCAGTTTTACGCGGGTGAATTCTTTTCAGGACAACATCGCCAAAGGCTTGCCCAACGACTGGCGATGCCGCGCCGGCGCGCGCTATCTCTACATCTGTGAGAACGGGTTAGTCCACTACTGTTCGCAGCAGCGCGGATATCCTGGGGTTCCGCTCGCCACCTACACACGCGACGACCTGCGCCGTGAATATCTCTCGGAGAAATCCTGCGCGCCGCACTGCACCGTCTCGTGCGTGCACCAGGTCTCGATCTTCGATTCCTGGCGCGATCCTCAGCAGAGCGCACCGCTCGTGGCCGCAGCGAGTCCAGGCCACGATCTCGTCCAGATTCGCTGACAGACTATTTCATCGCGTGGGCGGTTGGAGGCAGCAGTCCGTTCAGCCGCAGATACATCGCTGCCGCGCTGTAATGGTCGGCCCAGTCGTTGGTCAGGGCGATCATGGCAAATGCGCGGGCTCCTTTGCGGCCCCCGAACAATTCGACTTCGTCGCCGAGCTTGGAATCGTCCACTTTGTCGAGCGCGGTGCCGCAGAAGTCGAAGCTCGCCTTTAACGCGGCGACCAACTTGTCCTTTCCGTCAGACTCTTTGAGGGGAACGGGGGGTTTGACTTCGGGCAGGTCGCCAATCTTTGAGCACAGGTAATTGTTCGATTCGGTGATATGCAGGACGAGATGCCCGAAGGTCATCTGCTGCTCGGTGGGCTTGTAGCCAAACTTGTCGGCCGGCATCTCTTCCACGGCGGCCACGAGGTTCTTCTGTTGTCGAGGCAGAATCTGCTTCACCACCGAGGTGACCGGATTCTTGTCTTGGGCGAAAACGGCGGTTGCAAGAAAAAACAGACCAATACCTACAGCGCGTTTCATGGAATCCTCCCCATTTTCGGATGAGACACTGTTGCCTCCCATTCTACTCGCGGCCGGGAATAGTCACGGATTCTGCCCGCTATCGACGCACCCTTCTGCCGTTGCCCTTCAACCCGCATCAGGAAAACAACGCGGCGAAAGTCAAGGTAATTACCGCCCACCATCCGAACACGACGGCGAACGACGTTCCCGATTTCACCTTGCCCGTCGTGGAGAATCCGATCGCCGTTAATACCAGCGTCCAAATCAGAAACAGATCCAACTGCGACGCGATGAAATAGATAAAGCGGTGATCCGCTGGATTCATGAAATAACCTGGATTCGATGCCACAGGATTGTTCAGAGTGAATCCATCCGGATTGACCCCGGCCAGCACGGAAGCAATGCCAAGCAGATGTCTCACGACCATCGGCAGTCCTGCGTAGGCGATCACCGCCAGGGTCTTGCCGTACGTGATGTCAGAATTTGACGCGACCTTCAACGTCCCAAACTGAAGCCCTGCCATGACCAGCCAAATGATCAAAGTGAACACCGGGATCGCGACGTAGTATACGATTCCGGTGACCTTAACTTGCGTGGCTCTCTGTTCTGGAGTTGCGTTCTCATACTGGGCCTCGGCTTTCGGACGCGTTTGGAGATCGTTCTCCATCATTCTTTGCGTGCCAATTCTCTGCTCGGCGACATAGACCAGACTCCAGCCGGCGATTAGCATCAGCAAAAATGGGAGCCACCATTGTGCGCTGCGGCGCAGATCCGTGAAGATTTTCGATGGAGCAATGAACGTATCAACAATGCGTGCGACCTGCGAAAGCGGCGTTGGTTGGGGCGTGGGGGGTGGAGATGCGGGTAGGACCGGAGCAGCGGCCATGAGTGCCTCCTGGCAGAGTTCGAAGATCGACGAAATTCTAGTCGGCGCCCGGCGCGTAGGCAAGCGCAGGCGACCGGTTCGAGACGAACCCTGCAAAAGGTTAAGATTCTGGGATGCAGAACGTGACGCCGGTCGCGGTCGCGGTGCTCGTCGCCGAATTAGTACCGGCCGCGCTCTTCGGTTTTGCCCCCCAATGGCCGCCGCGATTGGTGCAGCGCTGGCCAGCCCGCGCCCGCACACTTCTTCCGGCTCTCTTCGGGTTGCCTTACGCTTTCCTGGCAGGCTGGCTGCATATCTTTCAGTGGAACTGGTTCGCGCTCTATGCATTGCTCCCGGTCGGGATGGCCTGGCTCTTGGGGCAGGCGGCCAGGGTCGATCCCGAGCAGAAGGGCAACTGGCGCGACGGGCTGATTCTGCTGACTCTTGGACTCGCTGTCGACCTGCGGTGGTTCGATTCCGGCTGGCCGGCGGGGTGGGAATCGCTGGGAAAGCTTTTACTGGTCAATGCCGGCTTGTACGGATTTTTAGCGATCCGGCAGCTCAGCGGGACCGGTTTCGATTTCAAATTGAAGCTCCGTGACTGGACGTCCGGCCTGCGTGAGTTGCTCTTCTTCGCGCCGCTGGTTCTCGGGTTTGGCTTCGCACTCGGATTCCTTCATCTTCACGCCGCCCGTCCCTCGCTGGGCACAGCGTTTCTACGGTGGATGGCAATCTTCTTTTTCGTTGCCGTGCCGGAAGAACTCTTCTTCCGGGGATGGGTGCAGAACCTTCTGGAGCGGCGCCTGGGGCGCACGCTCGCTCTCATCGTGGCTTCAATCCTCTTCGGGCTCTCGCATTTCAATAAGCGCAATCCTGTCGCCGTCCATTTCAACTGGCGCTACGTTCTGCTGGCGACCCTCGCCGGCATTTTCTACGGGCGCGCGTGGCGCGATCATCGCCGCGTACCCGCGTCGACCATTACCCACACGTTTGTGGACTGGATCTGGTCGTGGTGGTTCTAACAGACCTCGAGCCGATTATGACGACGTAGTCTTCGATACTGCTGGTCCGGGCTCATCGCGGCCGGGGTCCGTGGTAGCGCAGATATCCCAATCCCACGCGCAGATGATGGTGAATCGCAGTGGGCACGCAGACGGCAAAGCACAGGCCCAGCAGACCCTGCGCCAGGCCCAGCGCGTACAGATTCCGATAGCGCAGAAACAGAGCGCAGGAGACCAGCCCCCAGAGCAGCGTTGCGGCTGCAAGCCAGAGATTGGGCATGTGGGCCGTGGCAAAAAGCAGACCCGTGACGCCAACTGCAGCCGGCGTGCTCGCCAGCAGGCGAATCAGGCGCGGCATGAAGTAGTCATTGAGGAGGAATTGCTGGTAGATCGTCCACGCAACGTAGCCGGCGACATGCTTGAGATCTCCGCGATACAGAGGATGAAGCGTGCCGATGTGCCGCGCGACCAGGACGCTTAAGACGGCCAGGAGAGCCGCAGCGGGAAGGATCCACAGTGACGCCGCCAGGCCCGGGAGTCCGATGCCAAGGTTATCTGCGCTGGGGCGCCTCGCTAATACGATCGCCAACGTCACAATCAGGGCGACGGGCGACAGAACTCGTTGCGGAAACGCGGGCATCCAGATGACGAACAGAATCAGCCCGTAGCCGAAGATCACTTCCAGCAGATCCCGAGTCGCGCCCGGCTCACTTCGCGCCATTCATCCAGTATGGCATAGCAGCGCCGATCACACTGCCAGCGCTGGCGTCGCGCTCAGAAGGCTGCGCGTGTATGGATGCGATGGACGTTCCGTGATCTGCTCGGTCGCTCCGACCTCGACGATACTGCCGCGGTACATCACAGCAATCCGCGTCGAGAGATAGCGCACCACCGGCATCGAATGCGAGATGAAGAGATAGGTCAGCCCGAACTCGCGCTGCAGGCGAGCGAGGAGATTGACGATCTGCGCGCCAACACTGACGTCGAGCGCCGAGACCGGTTCATCGCAGACGATGAACTTCGGGCGGAGCGCAAGGGCACGGGCAATCCCGATCCGCTGCCGCTGGCCCCCGGAGAATTCGTGCGGGTATCGTCGGGCCGCCGATGCGTCGAGGCCGACCGCCCGCAGAAGCTCTGCCACCTGCTCTCGAACGCTGGTTCTGCCCCCCGAGGTCGGCGAGGTTGCAGTCGCGCCGTGGATGAGCAGCGGCTCGGCAATGATGTCTTGCACGCGAAAGCGTGGGTCAAGCGAAGCAAAGGGATCCTGGAAGATGATCTGCATGTCACGCCGAAGCCGCCGCATCTCGGAGTGCCGGAGCGGAAGCAGGTCTCGCCCCTCGAACTGCACCAAGCCAGAACTGGGCTCGATGAGTCGAAGGATGAGCCGCCCCAGAGTGCTTTTGCCGGAGCCCGATTCTCCGACCAGCCCCAGTGTCTCTCCAGTCTGGATTTCAAGCGAAACGCCGTCTACGGCACGCACTTCGCCGCGAGCCCTGCCGGAAAATGGCGAGTCACCGTGTGCAAAAACTTTCGTCAGATTGCGAACTTCGACCAGGGCCACCCTGCGATGCTAGCAGTGTCAGACAAATGCGGCGAGTGCTGAGGCATGGCCTCTATCTCGCTGTGATCAGCGGGACGGCCAACAGAGCCGCCAGCAACCCCACCAGCTTCCAACGGCTGAATTGCTCTTTCAGCACCAGCCGCGCCAGCAGCACGGTGACGGCGGGATAGAGCGAGGTAATGACCACGGCTTCGTCAAGACGCCCATGCTGGTTGGCAAAAATGAACAGCGCGGAGGCGATGATATCGAAGAATCCCGCCGTCATCCCCAGCAGCGCGCGCGGGCGGTCAAGGACGAGAGGGGCGCGGGTGATGAAGACAGCCGTGGTCGTCGTCGTCATTGAGCCAATGCGCGAAATCGCGGCCACCCACACCGGCGAACCGCCCGCCTGATGAATGCACAGATAGAAGCCGGCGAATCCAACGCCCGCCAGCGCAGCCATCGCCACACCCCGCGGATGGCCGGAGTCGTCATTCGCCGTCTCTGGATCCGGTCGGGAAAGCAGCCAGATGGCGACAATGGCCAGGGCAAATCCCACGATCGTCCAGCGGCTGGGAGCGCCTTCCATAGCGATATCGGCCAAGGTCGGAATGGCTGCTCCCAGCAATGCCGAAATTGGAGCCGTAAGCCCCATCTGCCCGCTAGCCAGAGCGCGGTAGAAAATTGCCAGGGCGAATCCTCCCACTGAACCTGCGAGCAATGCCCACAGCATGCTGATTCGTGAAGGCAGCAGGGCATGCAGCGAGAGGGCGATAGTGCACATGAGCGCGAAGGCGCAGAGGTGCGAGAAAGCTGTGAGTACGAAGGCATTGGCGCGGCGGGAAGCGAATCCGCCGGTGAAGTCCGACGTCCCCCAAAGAAAAACTGCCGCAACCGAACAAGCTGCAGGGCCAAGCTGAGTCGGGAAGGTCACGCCGGACGAGGGTACCACGCAGGCTGGCGGATTCCGGAGAGGACGTCGAAGCCGCAATCGCTATTTGGTCGTCAACTCGACCGTTTGCATGTCGGGATACTGGTGATTCCACTGTGCCGAGATGCTGTCAAACGTCAGCCGGAAGGGCTGGGTCTGCCCCGGGCCGAGTGGCGAGATGCTGAGGTCGACGGCCTCCGGATACGGTCCGCTGTTTCGCAGCACGCGCAGCGGAACCTCTTCGCGCTGCACCACTTGTCCCAACTCGTCTTTGAAGGTGACTTCTACGACGACGTGGCTGACGATCTTGCCGCCGGAGTTCGTGACCGTGCCGTCAATGTAGCTCACGGTTGCGCCAATGAAATTCTCCGCCGCGCTCATCTTGAAATCGGAAAACTTCAGACTGGCGGCGTAAGGGTTCGCTGTCCGTGCACTCTTGGCAGGTTCGCGCAAAAGAAAGGCGATCCCGAGCATGACCGCTATGACTCCAGCCACCGCAATCACGATGATCAGGCGGCTGTTGTCCCGTTCTTCCGCCGCCGGAGTCTGCTGCCCGAGGCTGCCCATGCCGAGAATTGTAGGCGTGAGGAATGAGAAAGTCGATTGACCAGACACTCGCCCGCTAAGTCTTCGTCCGGTTCAGCAGCCTGGCTGCATTCTCGTGATACACCTTCCTTAGGATGTCGTCGCTCAGCCCGAATCCGTTCAGACTCCAGTGATACGAAAATTGATCGATCTCATAAAAGTGCTCGTCGAGGGATTCGAGGATTCTGAACGTGACACGATACATCGCCTCGTCGAAACCCATGTCGGTGCCGTAGATGAGCCGGTCGGCATGGCGTTCGTAGAATTGCGAGGCGAAACGAGGAATCGGCGCCGTCTCCGCGTATCGCGCCGAAATGTCCGCATACAGATTTGGATTCCGCTCCAGCACTTCTCCCAGCCATGCCAGATCGTAATCCAGGTTCGCGAAGTGGCATGCGATGAAAGTCGTCTTCCGATGCCGCGCCAGGGTCCGCTCCAGAATCTCGATCATTCCTGACAAATCGACGATGCCCGGTTGATTGTCGAGCCGCCAGTAGTAAGCGTTCATCAAGCCATCGTTATACTGGTCCATCTTCTGATACATCCAGATGGGGTCGGCCACGTGCAGGCTCACCGGCATGCCGAGTTCTCCGCATTTCTCCCACAGCAGATCCATTCGAGGATCATCGGGATGCATCCCCGGCGCGTTCGATCTGCCCGACCTCAAGCCCCTGCCTTTGTCGTGAATTTCGCCCACGCCCCGCGCACCGGCTTCATGGCAGCGCTCGAGCTCCCTGACCGCGGCCGGTCCAAAACCGGGCTTCTCATAGCCTGTGAAATCGAACCCGCACCACATCTCGAACCGCTCGGCGTGCTTTCCATACTTCACGTTGATTGCATCGAACTCCGCGCCTGTCGCCATGGTCAAAATGGTGGTCTTTGCGACGCCAACTGAATCCATGGTCCGGACCCACTGTTCGATCTCTGGCGGCGTTTTGGCATAAGGATGCGAATGCATGTCGATGATCGGGAACTTCGCCTTCGCAACCTGTGTGACCGGGATCTTGTAGATCGATCGCGGGTGGTAATCCTTCAACAGAAGTGTCTCGGGTGACTCCATCTTTTTCGATCCGGCTTTTGCCGCAGCTGCCCCAGTCTTCTGCTGCGCGTCTGCCGCCAATGGCCACGAGGGAGACACTCCTGCCGCCAACCCGGCCATTCTGCCCCACCTCAAAAATGATCTCCGATTCATGGATCCTCCGTATGCCGTGTCATTCCGAGCAAGCTACTCTCGTCCCCTTCGTTGGCGTCGTCCCGAAGCCTCGTGTTCCCCTCAACGAGGCGAAGAATCTGGCGCGGGGCGCTACCGCCTTGCATCGCGCCGTAGGTTCATATAACCGCACCTCGAGCACATGCACAATTCACCGTGGAAGAGCGGCGCTTCAGTACCGCGTCCAGCCCCGCACCCAGGGGCTTTAAGCCCCCGAGCCGAGCCTGATAGAATGATTAACTAAGGAATAACCTACGACGGAATGCCAGTTCCTGTCTCACAAATGTGGACGGTCAGCACCTACGTGCTCGGCCAAAAGCTTCGCGGACGCCGGCAATATCCGCTCGTGCTCATGCTCGAGCCGCTGTTTCGCTGCAACCTTGCCTGCGCCGGATGCGGCAAGATCCAGTATCCCGCCCACATCCTGAAAAAGGATCTCTCTCCGGAAGAATGCTTCCGTGCGGTCGATGAATGCGGCGCGCCGATGGTTTCGATCCCCGGCGGCGAACCGCTCATGCACCCCGAGATTGACAAAATCGTCGCGGGCCTCGTCGCCCGTAAGAAATATATCTATCTCTGCACCAATGCGCTGCTGCTCAAAGAAAAGATCGACCTCTTCCAGCCCAGCAAGTACCTTACGTTCAGCGTGCATCTCGACGGCCAGAGGGAAGAACACGATCTCGCCGTCTGCCGCGAAGGCGGATACGATCTCGCCCTCGAAGGCGTCAAAGAGGCCCTCCGGCGTGGCTTCCGCGTCACCACCAACACCACTCTTTTCGACGGCGCCGACCCCAAATCCGTGCGCGCCTTCTTCGACGATATGATGTCGCTCGGAATCGAGGGCATGATGCTCTCGCCTGGCTACTCCTACGACAAGGCGCCTGACCAGAAACATTTTCTGGGACGCGCCCGCACCCGCCGCATGTTCCGCGCCATCCTGTCGAATCGCAAGAAGAACTGGCGCTTCAATTTGTCGCCGCTCTTTCTGGAATTCCTCATGGGCAAGCGGACTTATCCCTGCACGCCCTGGGGCATGCCTACTTTCAACGTCTTCGGGTGGCAGAAGCCCTGCTACCTGCTGCAGGACGGCTACGCCGAGACGTTCAAGGAACTGATCGAGACCACGCCCTGGCAGAATTATGGCACCGAGTCCGGCAATCCCGCCTGCGCCAATTGCATGGTCCACAGCGGATACGAAGCCTCGGCCGTGAACGCAACCTTCAGCTCACTCGGCGGATTTCTCGCCACCGTGAAGGCTACGCTCTTCACTCGCTACGCCGACAAGGAAGCTCTGCGCATGCTCGAGGAACCGGTCGCGCCGATTCATCCTCTGATCCAGATCTCGCCGCAGATGGCGGCAACGGGCGAGTCGCTGCAGGAAACCAGAGCCTGAAGAATTCCCCTGTGCCTTCAGTCCCTTGTGGATGGATCTTCTGCTTTGAGGCCGAATATGACAGGCAAAGAATCCGGCCATCTCGATCACGCCTCCGCCGCGGCGCCGCCGCACGCGGCTGCCTCCAACCCCGACGCTCTCGAGATCGCTCCCGGCACGGCCCACGAACAACTCGAAGGCTGGATTCCCTCGCTCGCCTCCGACGAAGAGCTTCGCCAAGCCCTGGAGAAAGCTTTCGACTACCGCGGCGACATCACCATCACCCGCAAAGACGGATCGAAGATCGAAGGCTATCTGTTCGACCGCCGTTCTGCCGCCACGCTCAAAGACTCCGTCGTCCGCCTCTATCCCAAGAGCTCCAACGAAAAAATTTCCATCTCCTACGCCGACATCGCCGCCCTCGCCTTCACCGGACGCGATACCGCCGCCGGCAAATCTTGGGAAGCCTGGATGAAGAAGTACGCGGTGAAGAAAGCTGCCGGCGAAAACGACCTCAGCCTCTACTCCGAGTCCCTCGACGAATAGGAGTAAAGCACGATCGTCGCCGAGCGACGCAGCAAGAGCGGCGCAGAACCCCTGTCATTCTGAGCCAGGATTGGTCTCTGCGGGTTACGCAGAGATCAACCGCAGTCGAAGAAACCCTTGTTTCGTGTGCGGCGCGGGGCGGTCAATCAAGACGAATTTCCATGACTAATTCGTCTTTTTCGGAGTTTCCGTAAACTCCAAGCCGTCGATCAGATCCTCAACCCCATCCTCTGTACCGGAAATCACCGTGATCGAGACGGCATAGCCGTGGCTTAGCATCACCAAGGTCGACTGACGCATCACGCGCGTACCCACATCCTTGTGAAAGTCGCTCCTCACCAGCGCTTTGGATCCGAGGGCAATTTCGTAGGGATCTTGATCCACGGTGAACCCTTGCGCCTTCGCCACTTCCGTGACAGGTCCAAAATATTGCGCCGCCTCTTTCAGCCCCGGATAAGCCGCGGCGCTCTCCGCCGCAATGAGGATCGACGAATTTACCTCCTGGCCGGTGGCCTCTGGGGGCCGCGAAAACACTGCCAGCAGCACCGTACTGCAGGTGTGGGGACAGCCGCCTTCGGTTGTCCCACCGTCTGTATTCATCTCCTCGGTTCGCAGCACCCATCCTTCCGGAATCTTGTAGCTGAATCCGAACGTCGCGTTGCGGTACACGCCGTCGTTGACGATTCCAGCGTCCGGTCCCGACTCCCCGGCCGCCGACTTCTTCCCGCGCTTTGACGAAGATGAGGAGGAAGCCGAAGACTGGGCACGACTCTGCACCACGGGCGCAAGGGCAAGGAGCACAAGCACAGCAGCCAGCGATACGCGGATCCGTACACCACGAACCATCATCTGGCTATGGTACGCGAACCGCGGTTCACTTTCCTGAGAGGACGAAGTTCACCTGGATTTGGGTCTCTACCTCGACCGCTTCTCCACGGAACAGATATGGGCGGTATTTCCACTGCTTCACGGCGTCCACGGACGCTTCTGCAAGGAGGCGGTCGCCAGAAACGACGGTGATGTCGGTAATGTTGCCTTGCTTGTCGATGGTCGCGGTTAGAACTACCGTCCCCTCAATGTGTTTCTTGCGTGCCTTCTTCGGATAGACTGGAGCAACCTTTGTGATCAGCAGTCCGCTTATTACGCCGGACGATACTCGCACCCGCCGAGGCACCGGTTGCTCCACGTTGATTGCGGGCGCAGACGGCGAGCTGGACTGGTCCTGCGCCGGGCCTGCGGCCAGCGCGCTTACCGCAATGAGGGAAACCCCAATGCCTGCAACAACGCGGTTGCCCCACTTTGGTCGCGCTTTCTGCCACAGGTTGGAGGCGAATGCAGCGGGACCGATCTTTTTCAAACCGAAGTCCGCGGCGTGCCCGCCTATGCCGCCCGTCCCATCACCGGCTGCGTGCAATGGGCGCAGCGCTTGGCCTCGATCGGAATCTCGCTGAGGCACTCCGGACACTTCTTCGTCGTCGGCGCAGCCGCCGGCGCTTCCTTGTGCATGCGGGCCATCAGCCAGTTCACCGGAAGGACCACAAAGAAATAAACCGCTGCTGCGATCAGCACGAACGAAATGACTGCGTTGATGAAATCGCCAATGGGAAAAGTCGTCGTGCGGACCGTGAATTTCAGATTCGAGTAATCCGGCTTGCCCACGAACAGCGCAATCAGCGGGGTGAGGAATGCCTTGGTCAGTTCGGTGACCACGGCCCCGAAGGCTGCGCCCACCACCACGCCCACCGCCATATCCACAACATTTCCGCGCAGGATAAACTTCTTGAATCCATCTAACATGACGCGCCCCTCCAAAATTGAAGTGCTGGTCAATGTATTTCAGGCGCAGCGAGAGGTCAAGGCATCAGCGCAGGATGTCTGCTTGACTAGGCTGGGATCGAGGCATGAAGGACGGTTCACGGCGTGCTTTGACAGCCCGACCGATGCCTAACGGCCGGCCTCGGCACGGCTGGTTTTGTTCGACAAAGCATCGAGCGCCTTGGCTAGCTGGGCATCGATGTCCACGTCTTTGTAGATGGCGAAATTCGCCCGTGTCTCCGATTCGTCAAAGCCGCTGGCGCGGCTGGCTACGATGATGATGGGGACTGCCGCGGTTTCCGGCTTGCTCTTTAAGACGGTGATCAATTCGCCTCCCGACAGCTTCGGCATCTGCATGTCGGTGACGATCAAATCCGGGCGCAAGCGGGAGAGAAGCTCCAAAGCCTCCGCGCCATTGCTGGCACACTCCACCGTGAACCCGCGCTCCTCGAGGAAACGGCACACGGTGTAACGAATGAGCATGGAATCGTCAACGACGAGAGCAGTCCGGGACATATATTCGAGACGAGGCTCGGCGAGGCACAATATCCCCCGCCCGGCTGAACATAACAAGTCGATGGGCTCACCACAAGGCCGGAACGGACCGGCCGGTTACATTCGTCACCAGAATGGCCGGCTTAGAACTCTTCGCTCGACCGCTCCTCGATGTTCATGTCCTTGAATTCACTGGACTCAAAGATTTCGCCGCACTCTTTGCACTCAACAAACTCAGACTCAGCGTCACGACTGACGATTTGCACGCGCAGGTGCTTGCAGGGCTGGCGTTGAGCTGCGTTTTGAGGAGGAGAAGGCGGTTTTGAGCTCATAAAACCGGAAGTGCCCCGCTCCAGAGGCACTACGCGGGACAAATTCGCGGGAATTTTCCGGTATTTTAAAGCGGAGCGGCCGCTTGTCAAGCCCCCGCAGCAGGCCTCGGCACGTACGACCTCATATCCGAAGCTTCCGCTCTGGGTCGAGAGCCGGAGACGGGCTGGCATGAGTTTCGGCCTCCGCCTCCTAGTGTTCGTTAACCCATTCAATCCTCAATAGTTGCCGTTCACAGCCGTATCTAAGACAGAGGCCACGAATGGCTTGCCGGTCTTGCGAGTGGTCGACTAGAATGAAGTACGACAGAAAAGGTCGGGATTCTGCTGGATCTCCAGTTTTACACAGGAACCATTGCTCAAGCTCACCAAGAAAGCCGATTACGCGCTGATGGCGATGAAGCATCTTGCCGACGACTTAGGGAACGGCTCGCGCAGCGCCAAAGATGTCGCGGATGCCTACGGCATCCCCCCGGAGGCTCTGGCGAAGATCCTGCAACGCCTTGCCAAAGCCGGTTTACTGCGTTCGCAGCATGGGACCTATGGGGGTTACAGCCTGGCCCGCGCTCCGCACACCATTTCCGCCTTCGAGGTTATTCAGGCGATCGACGGGCCGCTTTTCATCACCTCGTGCGTCACGGTCCGCGGCGAGTGCGACCAGACCGACCGCTGCAACATCCGCGAGCCGCTGCGCAAGGTGAACGAGAGCATTGAGGATGTCTTGAAGCGAATTAAAATCTCCCACATGCAGGAAGAGACGCACGGGGCGGGACATCGCGCGGCGACCGGACTGGTCACTATCGCCGCGGCGATGCAAGACTTGTAGTTCCATCGGAGTCAGAGAGGCTATCAATGAGCACGGATGTAAAGGTCCCCCAGGCGCAGCCGCAGCATGCGGGGGCGAAGGACGTGAAGCTGCCCATCTACATGGACAACCACGCCACGACGCCGATGGATCCGCGGGTTCTGGAAGAGATGCTGCCCTACTTCATGGAGAAGTTCGGCAACGCCGCCAGCCGTAACCATTCTTTCGGTTGGGCCGCGGAAGAAGGGGTAGAAACAGCGCGCGAGCGGATCGCCAAGCTGGTCGGCGCGTCTGCCAAAGAGATTATCTTCACCTCCGGCGCGACGGAGAGCGACAACCTCGCCATCAAGGGCGCTGCCGAGATGTACCGGGAGAAGGGCAACCACATCATCACCGCCGTCACCGAGCACAAGGCCGTCCTCGACACCTGCAAGCGCCTTGAAAAGTACGGATACCGCGTGACCTACTTGCCGGTCCAGAAGGATGGCCGGATCGATCTTGAGGAGTTGAAGCGGGCTCTGGATGACAAGACGATTCTGGTCTCAATCATGGCGGCCAACAACGAAATCGGCGTGCTTCAGCCGGTCGAGGAGATCGGCAAGCTGTGTCATGAGCGCGGAGTGATCTTCCACAGCGACGCGACCCAGGCCATCGGCAAGGTCCCGGTCGACGTGAACAAGCAGAACATCGACCTGATGTCGATTTCCGGCCATAAGATGTACGGGCCCAAAGGCGTGGGAGCGTTATATGTGCGCCGCAAAAATCCGCGCGTCCAGTTGGCCGCCATTATCGATGGAGGGGGACACGAGCGCGGCATGCGGTCCGGAACGTTAAACGTCCCCGGCATTGTCGGGCTGGGAAAGGCTTGCGCCATCGCGCAGGAAGAGATGTTGAAGGAATCCTGCCGGCTGGCGGGCCTGCGCAATCGGCTGCGCGACTGCATTACCAGCCGTCTCGATGAGGTCTACATCAACGGATCGATGGAGCACCGCCTGCCCGGCAACCTGAATATCAGCTTCGCTTACGTCGAAGGCGAGTCGCTGCTGATGGGGATCAACGACATTGCTGTGTCGAGCGGTTCGGCCTGTACCTCGGCGACACTGGAGCCTTCGTACGTGCTAAAGGCTCTGGGCACGGGCGACGATCTCGCCCATAGCTCGATCCGGTTCGGCATCGGACGCTTCAACACCGAATCTGAAGTCGACTACGTTGCCGACCGCGTGGTTGAGACTGTGGAGCGGCTGCGAGAGCTCTCTCCGCTGTACGAGATGGCAAAAGAGGGCATCAACCTCAAAGATGTGAAGTGGAGTGCCGAGTAACAAATTGCGCATACTATCCATGACTCTTTAGGAGAAGCGAATGTCATACAGCGACAAGGTGATCGATCATTACAACCATCCCCGCAACGTCGGCTCGATGGACAAAAGCAGCTCTGATGTGGGGACAGGACTGGTCGGCGCGCCGGAGTGCGGCGACGTCATGAAGCTGCAGATCAAGGTGAACCGCGAGACCAACGTCATTGAAGACGCGAGGTTCAAGACTTTTGGGTGCGGCTCCGCCATCGCCTCGTCTTCGCTCGCCACCGAGTGGGTGAAGGGCAAGACCGTCGACGAAGCTCTGGCCATCAAGAACATGGACATTGTGAAAGAGCTTTCCCTGCCGCCGGTGAAGATTCACTGCTCGGTGCTGGCGGAGGATGCAATCCGGGCCGCCATCGGCGACTGGAAGAAGAAACAGGAAACAGCGAAGCCCGTAGCGGCCGAAGCGGAGTAACTCTCAGCCGCGAGCTTCGATCGACCGCAGTCTACTCACAGCTCAAGGTTCCTTCGGGACTGACTTATGACGACGACAACAGAAAACGCAACTCCCCAGGCAACAGGAACTGGGATTCTGGTTACCGAGAAGGCGATCGCGAAAATCCGCAGCGCCATGGCCAAGGAAGGCATCTCGCCCGATCAGGGCGGCTTGCGCCTCGGCGTCCAGGGCGGGGGATGCTCGGGCTTGAGTTACAGCGTCTGCTTCGACACCCAGGCTCACGAGCGTGACCACATCTTTCAGTTCGGCGGCGTCCGCGTGTTTGTCGACCCTAAATCGCTGATCTATCTGAACGGAATGACGCTGGATTACCAGGAGACGCTGATGCAGCAGGGTTTTGTCTTCGTGAATCCCAACGCCACAAAATCTTGCGGTTGTGGAACCTCGTTCTCTGCCTGAACACGAGCCCACGCAGAGCATCTCAACCTGCGAACGCGCTGCGGGCGCAGTTGAGGGATTCGTAATTCTTCGCGTTCTCGGCGGAGAAGCTTCTGGGATTGGAATTCTACGTGACACCTCAATCTCTGACTGCAATCGGTTCGAAGCCGCTGCCTGACGATACGCACTCCTGCTGGTCCTGCGGCGCGATGCGGGCTGCGCACTTCTGTGCCTCCTGCGGCAAAGTGCAACCTCCGCAGCCGGTCGATTATTTTACGTTTTTCGGCCTGCCACCCAAGCTCAATCTCGACGTCGCAAAGCTCGAAAGGGGGTTCTACGAGCTCAGCCGAAGGTTGCATCCGGATCTGAATGCCAACGCCGCCACTCGGGAACAGGAATGGAGTCTGGAGCAGAGCTCAATGCTCAACGATGCGTATCGAACGCTGCGCGACCCGATCCAGCGTACGCAGTACCTCCTGCGGATGCAAGGGGTGGAACTGGAAGAGCAGTCGAAGAGCGCCACCGAGCAAGCGCGCTCCACCGGTGTCGCCAAGAGGCAGATCGTCCCGCCGGACTTGTTGGAGGAAGTATTCGAGTTGAATATGCAGCTCGAAGAATTGCGGACGCAGAAGAAAATGGGGGAGGACGATCCAGCTCTGCTTGAGGAAATCGGGAAGCAGAAGCTGGAGCTCGAGGGCAAGGACGAATCCCTTCACCGGGAACTGCACACCCAATGGAAAGAGTGGGACCACCTGATGGATCGCGGGCAAGATGCGCATCCGGAGGAGAGGACGCGCATTCTCAACAGGATGCTCGACGTCCTGAACCGGCGCACTTACATCCGGAACCTCGTCAAGGAAGTGAACGCGGTTTTGGAGATCTGAAGTATATAGTTCCACTACATCACACCGGGACGGTCCGGTCTGCGGGTCAGAAAGCGACCTGACTAATGGCAGTGACTCACATCGTCGGCATCGACTTGGGGACCACGAACTCTCTGGTAGCCTTCATGCAAGGGGAGACGCCGGTCGTCATTCCGGGAGGCGACGGCTCGAACCTGGTGCCCTCTGTGGTCGCACTCGACGATGATAGCCAGGCGGTTGTCGGAAATGCTGCGCGCAGATATCTGATCGAGACTCCGGAGCGCGCAGTGTATTCGGTCAAACGCCTCATGGGCCGTGGAGTGGAAGACATTCGGGAAGAATTGAAATTCTTCCCATTTCGCCTGGCTGACGATCTTCATCCCGGCGAAGTGCTGCGCATCAAGCTGGGAGGCAGAAGCTTCACGCCGCCGGAGATTTCGGCGCTCATCCTGCGCCAGCTTAAGCGGAATGCTGAACGATATTTTGGCAGCCCAGTGACGAAGGCCGTCATCACTGTGCCCGCATATTTCAATGATGCGCAGCGGCAAGCCACCAAAGATGCCGGCCGCATCGCAGGGCTCGAAGTTCTGCGCCTGGTCAACGAACCGACGGCGGCGTCGCTCGCCTACGGCCTCGACAAAAAACAGAATGGCATCGTCGCCGTCTACGACCTCGGCGGAGGCACATTCGATATCTCGGTCCTCAAGCTCCACGACGGCATCTTTGAAGTCATCGCCACCAACGGAGATACTCATCTTGGCGGGGACGATATCGACAATCTGCTGATCTCGATCGCGCTTGACGACATACTCGGCGATCTTGGGCTCGACGTTCGCGGCAATGCTGAAGCGGTGCAGGCGATTCGCAAAGCGGTCATTGAAGCCAAGATTGCGCTGTCCTCGCAGAGCTCGACAAAAATCGATGTCGAACTTCTCGGCGAGAGCCGCTACCGGCGTGAGATCACGCGCGACCAGTTCGAGCAGCTCATTCAACCGATCGTCGATCGAACCATCGGCCCCTGCAGGCAGGCGCTGAAAGATGCAAATCTAAAGCCCGAGCAGATTGACGAAGTCGTGCTCGTCGGCGGTTCGACGCGCATCCCGAGAGTCCGCGCGCTAGTCAAGGAACTGTTTCGCCGTGAGCCGCACACCGACCTCAATCCCGATGAAGTGGTGGCGCTGGGCGCTGCCGTGCAGGCCAACATCCTGGGCGGCGGGTCCGAAGCCACGCAGAACATGCTCTTGCTCGATGTCACTCCACTATCTCTTGGCATTGAAGTGGCGGGCGGAGTCACTGACAAAATCATCCTGCGCAATTCGACGATTCCGGCCTCGGCGACGCAGTTCTACACCACGCAGATCGATGGCCAGGCGAATGTCGCGATCCATGTCCTGCAGGGCGAGCGTGAACTCGCGAAGGATTGCCGTTCGCTGGCACGCTTTGATCTGAAAGGCATACCCCCCATGGCCGCCGGCATTCCGCGCGTCGAGGTGAAATTCCTGATCGATGCGAACGGAATCCTGCACGTTTCTGCGCGCGAACAACGCAGCGGCAAAGAAGCCGAAATTCAAGTCCAGCCCAGCTACGGCCTCACCGACGATCAGGTCGAGAGCATGATTCTCGATTCTTTCGATAATGCCGAAGAGGATTTCCGCCGCCGCCAGGTTATTGAGGCGCGAAACGAAGCAGCCACCATCCTTGCCGCGCTCGAAAAGGGCAAACAGAGCCCGGCTTGGGGAGAGCTCACACCCGACCAGGAAAAGCAGATCGCCAAAATGGAAAAGGCGCTGCTCGCTGCCAATGCGGAAGACGATTATCGCGCCATCCGCAAGGCAATCGACGCCCTGAATCAAGGAACGATGCGCTTGGCCGAATTGATGATGGACAGCGCGGTTTCCGCTGCCCTCAAAGGTAAAAAAATGGACGAGACGGACTTGGGCGAGGGCCCGACCGCGCCGCATCCGATGGCGAAAGCAGAGTTTGAGTGATGTGTCATCTGAGGTGACGATGTCCGAAGAAAAAATGCGCGGAGCCGGGGCTGCAATGGTCGAGGCTTCCGCCGAAAACATGGTCCAGGTCACGTTTCTGCCGGAGGGCAAAACGGTTCAGTTCGAAGCCGGCAAGCTCCCTTACGAGAACCATGGGAAGGAGCACTCGTTGCTGGATGTCGCGCTGAACTACGGCATTCCGCTCGACCACGCCTGCGGCGGAAATTGCGCTTGCACTACCTGCCATATCTGGGTCAAAGAGGGTGCTGAGAACCTTTCTGAAATGGATGACGACGAAGCCGATCGGTTGGACATGGCCGCCGATCTGCAGTTAAACTCACGTCTCGGTTGCCAGGCGCAAATCGTCAAGCCGGGGAAAGTCGTGGTCGAAATTCCGGCCTGGAATCGCAACTACGTTTCCGAAGAGCATCATTAGGAGCACACCCATGCCAAAATCGCTGACTTGGGACGACGCCCAGCCCATCGGCATCCTGCTTTCCGAGATACATCCTGAGTTGGATCCGCTCGCCGTGCGCTTCACCGACCTGCACCGCTATGTGATGCAGTTGCCCGGGTTCACCGGCGATCCGAAAGCGTCGAATGAAGGCAAACTGGAAGCGATTCAGATGGCGTGGCACGAAGAAGTTCTTGATCGGACGCAGGGCTGACCGCCTGAGTCGTCGTCAGCCGCTTTCCCTAAGATTGTTTACATCCTCGTGACAACCGGCGTTGGGGGACCGATGTATCGTGAAGAAGAGTAGCTGCTCTAAGCTCTCTCTCCGGTACAAGTGAAAAGGGCACGGCGCCCAAGCTGTGCCCTATTTTTCAAAATCTCGGATTCTAGCGGGCGACCGCCGGTGCTGCCTCTTCCACGTTGGCCTCGCGCAGGAACTTTGCGGCCTCCTCGGGCGGCGTTGGATTGATGTAGAAGCCCGTCCCCCATTCGAATCCTGCCGTCTTGGTCAGTTTCGGCATGAATTCGATGTGCCAGTGATAGTGATCGTTCGTGGGATCTTGCACCGGCGAGGTGTGAATCACGAGGTTGTACGGCGGGTTGTCAAGCACGCGGTCGGCCCGGCTCAACAACTCCTTCATCGCCCGCGCCAGATTCTCGAACATGTGGGACGACGAATTCTCGAACGCCGACTCGTGCTGTTTCGGCAGAATCCAGGTCTCGAATGGAAAGCGGGGAGCATAGGGAGCCAGCGTAAGGAAGTTCTCGTTTTCCGCTACTACCCGAACGCCGCTGTCCATTTCCTGCCGGATGATGTCGCAGAATACGCAGCGTTCCTTGAAAAGGAAATACTGTTTCGCCCCCTCCAGTTCCTGGGTCACATTGATGGGCAGAATGGGCAAAGCGATCAACTGCGAATGAGCGTGTTCGAGGGAGGCGCCGGCCGCCTCGCCGTGATTCTTGAAGATCAGAATGTACTTGAAGCGGCGGTCTTTTTTCAGGTCCAGGATGCGGTCGCGGAACGTCCAAAGCACGTCTTCAATTCGCTTGGGAGGCAGTGTGGCGATGCTGGCCGAATGGTCTGGAGTCTCGATAATGACCTCATGCGCTCCAATCCCGTTCATCCGGTCGAACATGCCTTCGGCCTGCCGATTGAGATTCCCCTCAATGCCCAAGGCCGGGAACTTGTTGGGCACGACGCGAACGGTCCAGCCCGGGGTATCCCGTTGCGGTGGAGGGCCGCCGTTCGGATTGGGGCGATACGCCTGGATCTCAGGAGGGGTCTTGCTCTCGTTTCCGTAGCAAAAGGGGCAGAAGCCACCCTTAGGTTTGATGTTCTCGCGAACGAAGTCAGTTGGGCGCTTCGCCCGATCCGTGGAAATGATGACCCATCGGCCCACGATGGGGTCTTTTCTCAGTTCCGGCACTTACTGAATCCTTTCAATGGGATTGCGCAAAACCCCATATTCTACGCTGTCAGGGAGGCGTTCCGAAACACTTCAATCTGTGGACGGGACGTTAATCCCTCATAGTATACGCTTACTACATCAAACCTCCACTGGCACGATTGTGGTAGATGCCTCAGGTAATCGCGTGCGACTTCAGCCACTTCGCGACGCTTGTGCCGGTCGACAGCCGCCTCCGGAGTCTTCACATCCCGCGACGTCCGCGTCTTAACTTCAATGAAACAAAGAACATCTTTATCCCAGCCGACCAGGTCGATCTCTCCCCGGCAGCGGGGAGTGCGAAAGTTTCGGGCTACCATGGCATAGCCTAGCTTGCGCAGATGAAAGTAAGCCTCTTCTTCCCCGCGGGTCCCGACCCGTTGATGCCTCGGACGCTTATCCGATGGAAGCATCCTGATCGCGAGCCAATCGAGCGCGCGGATCGCGATATGGATGAGGCGTCCTGAGAACATCGCAGAGAAGCTTAAGTCATCGGCGGGATCGTCGGATGTGACGCCTCTCACTTCTACGAAGGAGATTTGTCGACCACAGACCGATTTGGGAATGGGAGCCCCAGCCGCCGAGCCGTCGCCGCTTTAAGAGCCGAAAAGATTGTTCAAGGCTGTGCCGGAGCTGCGATCCGGCCTTGACTGCATCTCTCAAAGTTCTATCATTGAATACAAGTTACTCTTTCCATGGGAAGGGGACCATTCCAAACCAAATCTGTCACGTGGACTGGAGGAAGTCCCTATGAAGCTGAATGACAGCATCACGACCTATGACATTGCCGAGGCCTTACAGGGCGAGTCCGGCAAGTTCGAAGTAACCAGCCCGAACGGAGAACGCTATTTCGTGACCTGCCAGCCCGGGCATTCGATTTCGAGCCTGGAGTGGGCCGGCAACGAACCCAATCTCCAACCCTTCCTGGTGCGCAAAGTAGCGCAGCCCATCACGACGGAAGGCCGCAGCAAGAGATCCGCAGCTTAGCGATTCAAAGTCGCTAGACAACCCCCGGCTCCCCGCTCGAGCCGGGCTTTCGCGTATCTGGATCCTGCAAGAGATATCGAGTAAAGACAAAATGAGCCCGCGGACCGGAACCGCGGGCCCTGTCGCAAAAATGCCCTTGAGGAGGCAGCGACAAAGTCAGGAACTTAGACTTGCGGAGCGCACCCTCTCGTACACCCCGCAAGTGTTCCACGGCGCTGAGACCGTGAAAGTCGAGTTTCGCAGTGATCTCAAAGTCAGCGACCACTCTCTCGAACCGATGCCTGCGCGTCAATTCACCCCTTGTACAAACATAGTTCACGCGCTAACCCGCTTTCTTGCAGACTGATGCAAACACTTTTCACTCGGACAAAAGTGCCGGTGGAATGGCACCAAGCGGCGATTTTGCGAGGCCTCGGCAGATGCTAGACTCTCGAACCGCCGAGTTGAAATTCATGCAGACTGCTCCCCAACCCAACTATGTGATCCGCTTTGGCGTGTTCGAGGCGGACCTGCGATCGGGCGAACTGCGAAAGAGCGGAGTCCGGATCAAGCTCCAGGAGCTTCCCTTTCGGGCTCTCCGGATTCTGGTTACACATCCCGGCGAAGTCCTGAGCCGCGAGCAGTTTCGCCAGGAGCTGTGGCCGGACGGTGTTTTTGTCGATTTCAACCACGGCATCAGCAGCGCCATCAACCGTCTCCGCGACGCCCTCGGCGACTCCGCCGAAAACCCCATGTTCATCGAGACGGTGGAGCGGCGCGGCTACCGCTGGATTGCCCCGACCCATCTTCCCGAACCGACGCCAGAGGTGCGAGGTCCGGTTCTGATCAAGCCGCGAGTCGAGGAAGCCTCGGAATCCAAGCCCGAGCTGTTGGCCCTGCCAGAACGCCCGATCCGCCACTGGAGATGGTCGCTGGTCTTTCCATTGGCCGCGGTGTGCCTGGCGATTTGGGTTGTCTGGCCGAGCTATCGGGCGGCCAAAGCCGGAAGCCGGAAATCTCCCGCTTTGGAAGCTCGCATTCCCGCCGGTTCCACAAATTCCGATGCCGAACATTTCTATCTGCAAGGCCGCTTTTACTGGCAGGAGCGGACACCCGACGGACTGAACAAAGCGGTGGACGCCTTCACTCAGGCCATCATCCGCGATCCGAATTACGCTCCGGCTTATGTCGGTCTGGCCAACAGTTACAACCTGCTGCGCGAATACACCGTGATGCCGGCGAACGAGGCTTACCCGCGGGCTTTAGCGGCCGCCCAGCGAGCGGTCGAACTCGATGACCAATCCTCCGAGGCGCACGCCTCTCTGGCGTTCGTCCTGTTCAACGGTATGTGGGATGTTTCGAACGCGGACCGCGAGTTCCGCCGCGCCCTGGCGCTCGATCCGAACAATGCCGTTGCTCATCATTGGTACGCGACTTATCTGGCCACGGTCGGACGACATGCAGAGTCTCTCGCGGAGATCGATCGTGCCCAGACGCTGGATCCGTCCTCGAAAGCCATCCTGGCGGACAAGGGAGACCTGCTGTTTGTCGCCGGCCGTCAGCAGGATGCGCTGGAGTTGCTGAAGCAATTGGAGGCTAGCGAACCCGACTTCATCTCTCCTCATCGGTATCTGCGGGTGATCTACTTCGCGAACGGGGATTACGCCAATTTCCTCGAGGAGTGGAAGAAAGAGGCCCTGCTGATGAGGGACGCTTTAGGGCTCAAGCTGGTCGAAGCCGGGGAAGAGGGTCTGGACAAGGGCGGCGAGCAGGGAATGCTCTTCAGTATACGGGGAGTGGAGAAGCGTCTTTATCAGCGCGGATCGGTCTCGGCATATTCAATGGCGCAGACCGACGCTCTGCTGGGAGACAAGAAAGATGCGCTGCAGTATCTGAAGATCGCCTTTGACGACCACGATGAGTCCGTAATCCAGCTCAAGATTGATCCGGAACTGAGCAATCTGCGTCAGGAACCCGCCTACAATGACCTCGTCGCGCGAGTTGGCCTGCGGGGAAAAAACTAAGGAATGGAACCGTCCCACTCCCGCCGGAAGCGAGAGTGGGACGGTTCCGCGATAGGCCGCATCCTCAGGCGCCGACTAGACGGATCGACTCTTCGAGCACATCGATGGCGACATCGGCCTGCTCTTTCGTCACCACCAGCGCCGGGCAGATGCGGATGGTACTCGGCCCGCATCCCAGGAATAAAAGGCCGCGTTCGAAGGCAGCCTCGACGATGCGATCGCGCTCGGCATTGCCATATTCCCTGGTTGCTTTGTCCTTTACGATCTCGACGCCAATCATCAACCCTCGGCCCCGCACATCTCCGACCAGGCGGTGCTTTGACGGCCAGTCGGCCATGCGCTTCAGCATGTGGTTGCCCACGCTGGCCGAGTTTTCAATCAAATGCTCCTTCTCGACGACGTCAAGCGTCGCCAGCGCGGCAGCGATGCAGACCGGATTGCCTCCGAACGTGGAAGCATGGGAGCCGGGAACCCAGTCCATGATGTCCGCCCGCGTCATGGTGACGCCCAGCGGCATTCCCGACGCGATGCCTTTGGCCATGCAAACGATGTCGGGCTCCACGCCAGTATGCTCGACGGCAAACCACTTGCCGGTACGGCCCATCCCGCTCTGCACTTCGTCAACCACGAGCATGATGCCGTGACGATCGCAGATGCGTCGCAGCTCCTGCATGAAGACTTTCGGAGCGACTACATATCCGCCCTCACCCTGTATTGGCTCAACGAAGATGGCCGCGACCTCTTCCGGGGGCAGCGTGGTCTTGAACAGCTTTTCCTCGATGAAACGGGCGCAGCCAAGCGCGAAGTTGTCGGCTTCCTGCGCGCCGCCCACGCATCCGCGATAGACGTCGGGGTATCGGACGTGCGTGACGCCCGGTACCAGAGGCGCAAATCGCCGCCGCTGCTGCGGCTTTGACGCGGTCAGCGACAAGGCTCCCATCGTGCGCCCGTGGAAGGCGCCGAAAAAGGCGATCACGTTCTGCCGCTTGGTGTGGTAACGCGACAGCTTCAGCGCGCATTCGATCGCCTCTGCTCCCGAATTTCCGTAGTAGATCCGGTGCGGGCCGGGCATGGGCGCGATCTTCGAAAGTCGAGCAGCCAGTTCCACCATGTTCTCGTAGTAGAAGTCGGTGCCCGACATGTGAATGAGCTCGCCAGCCTGTTTCTGAACCGCGGCTACCACGCGCGGATGGCAGTGTCCCGTCGAGGTCACAGCAATCCCGGCAGAAAAATCGAAGAATTCGTTGCCGTCAACATCGGTCACAACGATCCCGCGGCCGCTCTTGGCAACCAGAGGATACGAACGGGTGTAAGACGGCGAAATGTATTTGTCGTCGCCCTCCAGTACGCGCTTGGCGTTCGGACCGGGCAGGGCAGTTCTGATCTTTGGACCAATCGTTGTTTTCCTGCTGTTGTTTTCGGCAGTCATGGTGTCTGTGGTCATGGCGTTCCTCCGCGGCAACCGTCAGTGTTCGGTCGCCAGTTATGGGTCAGTGCGCTCCCGGGCCGCACTCCTCTGGTTCGAACGAGCGCAAAGCCGGGACAAGTCTGGCGGAAGAAAAAACTAGTCGCTACCGAAGAGGCTGGGACGAAGATTGGAAGGAAGAAACGCACGATACCGCCGCGGGCAAAAGCGGCTGCGGCCCATCATTCCCTGGCTCGATAGCCAGCGTGCGGCCACGGCTGAGAGAAGGTACGAGTTGGGACTCTTCTGCAGCATCGCAATCGGCGTACGTCACTGCCTGATTATAGCTGGAAGGGGCGCGGCCCGGAACCCCATATTCGTTGGGCCGGGGTTACGTTCGGAATCCGGTTTTGACTTCGCGCTTGCCTCGCCTTAGCATGGCACAACCGCGGGTCTTTGGGGTGCCTGTGCTCGATCAGACCATTTCCCATTACCGGATCGTTGAGAAGCTCGGCGGCGGCGGGATGGGTGTGGTTTATAAAGCGGAGGACACCCGCCTGGGGCGTTTCGTTGCCCTGAAGTTCCTGCCCGACGACCTCGCCAAGGACCGCCAGGCTCTCGAGCGTTTTCGCCGCGAAGCCAAAGCCGCATCGGCGTTGAATCACCCCAATATTTGCACCATTTACGACATCGGCGAAGACGACGGACGCACCTTCCTGGTGATGGAGTTCCTCGACGGCCTCACTCTGAAGCACTTGATCGCCGGCCGTGCGATGGAGTTGGAAACAATCCTGTCGCTCGGATTCGAGATCGCCGACGCGCTTGACGCCGCTCATGCGGGAGGCATCGTCCATCGCGACATCAAGCCGGCAAACATCTTTGTCACTAAGCGAGGGCATGCCAAGATTCTTGACTTCGGCCTGGCGAAGGTGAAGGCCGGTTCCCGTGAGCCTGGAGATGTTGCTGACGTGACCGCCCCGACCTCCGTCGTGGTGGAAGAGCATTTGACAAGCCCTGGCTCGACCCTGGGAACGGTGGCTTACATGTCTCCGGAACAGGCCAAAGGCAAGGAACTCGACGCGCGCACGGATTTGTTCTCCTTTGGCGTCGTGCTCTACGAAATGTCCACCGGAGCGCTACCCTTCCGAGGTGAAACGTCGGCCCTCATCTTCCAGTCGATCCTTGACCGCGCTCCTGTTTCGCCGGTCCGATTGAATCCCGATCTTCCTGCCAAGCTGGAAGACGTCATTAACAAAGCGTTGGAGAAAGACCGCAACCTGCGATACCAAAGCGCGGCTGATATCCGCGCCGATCTTCAGCGGCTGAAGCGCGATACGGACAGCGGCCGCGCCGTGACCGCCGGTTCCGGGCCTCTTCCCGCGATTGCAGAGGCAGCGTCGGCAGCGGCTTCGGCCATCCCGTCGTCTCATTCCATCGGGACGGCGGCTTCTTCTCATCGGATCGCGGCGACTTCGGCGGCAGGTGCGGCCTCTCCGGCAGCGGCGCCAAAGAAATTTCCGGCAATGCTCGTCGCGGCGGCTGCAGTTGTGATCGCGGTCGTTGTCGCCGGAGGAATGTATCTCCGATCCCGTCAGTTGGCCAAACTCACGGAGAAGGACAGTGTCTTGCTTGCCGATTTCGTCAATACCACCGGAGATCCCGTGTTCGATGGAACCTTGAAGGAGGCGCTGGCGGTGCAATTGGAACAGTCGCCATACCTGAATCTCGTTCCTGACTCCAAGATTCGCGAAGCTCTGACCTTCATGGGCCGCTCACCGGACGACCGTGTCACGAATGAAGTGGCTCGCGAGATCTGCCAGCGGCAGGGAATCAAGGCCATGCTCACCGGGGCGATTGCGGGTTTTGGAAATCACTACGTGATCACCCTTTCGGCTCTTAACGGCGCCACCGGAGACTCGCTGGCCACCGAGCAGGTCGAGGCCGACAGCAAGGAAGAAGTGCTGAAGTCGCTGGACAAGGCCGCGTCGAATCTGCGTCAGAAGCTAGGCGAGTCCTTGGGATCGGTGAAACAGTTTGCCCAGCCGCTGGAGCAGGCGACGACCTCCTCGCTCGAAGCGCTGCAGGCCTACACTCTCGGGGAAGAAGAGCACTTGAAGGCTCGCGACGATGTGGCTCTGCCACATCTGAATAAGGCGATCCAACTCGACCCGAATTTCGCCATGGCCTATGCCACGCTGGGAGTTTGTTACTCCAACCTCGGCCGGACTACGGAGGCTGCCCAGGCTCTAAAGAAAGCACACGATTTGCGGGATCGGGTCAGCCAGAGGGAGAGGTTCTACATCGAGGCGCACTATTACGATGAAGTGACCATCGACGCAGAGAAAGCGGTTTCGGTCTACGAACAGTGGATGCAGACCTATCCCCGCGACACGGTTCCCTACGACAACGCAGCCCTTGCCAGTTCGGGACTCGGACAACCACAGAAGGCGCTGGAGTTTGCCAGCCAGGCCCATCGCATCGATCCCCAGGATCGTTATGCTTACGACAACATGGCGGAGGCGTATGAGGCCTTGAATCGCTTTGACGAAGCCAGAAGTCTGGCGGAGGAAGCCGTCGCAAGGAAAGCGGACGGTATTGCGGTGCATTTCGTCCTCACGGATCTGGCCTACATGAGGGGCGACCGGGCGGCAGCTGAACATGAACTCGAGGCCGCGAAAGGCATGGCGTACGAGCCTTTCCTTCTGTTTTTCAATGCCAACTGGAATACCGCCCAGGGCAGGGTCAAGACTGCACGCGAACAGTGGCAGCAAATGAGCCAGGAATTCATCAGCGCCGGGGCCAAAGAGTTCGCCGCAACCCTCCGGGCGCTCGAGGGCTACGACGATGCGCTACTCGGATACCAGTCAGAGGCCCTGCAGAAAGCTTCGCAGGCTGTTTTCATGTCGACTGATCCCGACACCCGATTGCAAGCGGCAGGCGCGTTTGCTAGCGCGGGCGATATCCAGAGGTCGGCCGCCCTGGTCGCAGCCTTGGAGAAGGACGCCCCGGACAACCACTCGATCCAGTCATTAGGTCTGCCCCAGGTGCGTGCCATCCAACTGCTTCAGAAGAACCAACTGGCCGATGCGCTCGCCGCGCTGGAACCGTTGCGGCCTTACGAACTGGGAACCGGGCCACGGGGGATTGGGGTCGCCCCCATCTTTCTACGGGGCACAATCTATCTCAGGCTGCACAAAGGCACAGAAGCTGCCGCTGAATTCCAGCGCGTGCTCGACCATCGGGGCGCTGCGGGCGCCGCCGTCGAGTATCCGCTATCACAACTCAATCTCGGCCGCGCTTACGCGCTCGAAGGCGAGACCGCCACGGCTCGAACCGCATACCAGGATTTCTTCGCCGGATGGAAAGATGCCGACCCCGATGTGCCGGTGCTGAAGATGGCGAAGTCAGAGTACGACAAACTGAAATAGGCTGAGATTTTTCCGTCGATCGAGGCGCTTTCCCCGGGAGATCGTTCATGATTGTTCTGGCCGTTGCAAAAGTCGCAGCTGTCTTATGCGACGGGCTGCTCGCGGGAATCTTCCTGGGCTATCGGGCCGGCCCTCAGCCGGCTTTGCACAAGCTCGATTCTTCCAGCTTCATCCAGTTTCAGCAGGCCGTGCACGTCCGCTATGTTCGATTCATGCCCATTCTGATCCTTGGCGCGCTCCTGGCAGCGATCGTCTGGCTGGTGATGATCCAGCCGCGCTGGTCGACTCCCTTCTGGCTGGTAGCCTCATCCGTCGCCGGGATCATGCTTATTGCTGCCATAACGCGTGCGGTCAGCGTTCCCTTGAATAATCGGCTTATGACCTGGAGCGCCGAAGCGCCGCCAGCAGATCTCCGCAAGGTCTGGGAACCCTGGGACCGCGTCAACACCATTCGCGCGTTCCTCGCCACGAGCGTTCTTTTTCTGGAAGCGGTTGCGCTGAGCCTTTGACCACCATCCGGCTCTGGGTTTTCGGGTTGTCCCGAGGACGTAGACCACAGCGGAACCACGCGTCGAAGCTTAAGAATCCATGCCGGTCCGGCACTCGTCTGATATGTTGTAGCTTCGCCGGTTATTCTCCGTCGCAATGCATTCCGCCTCGCGCCCAAGCCGGTGGATGGTGATTCTTGCTTTCGGACTCGTCTACCTGTTCTGGGGCTCGACGTATCTCGCCATTGATCTTGCGGTTCAGTCGATTCCGCCCGCCCTGATGTGCGGGATCCGATTCGCGGTCGCGGGAGTGGTGATGCTCGCCGTTTGCGCATTGACTGGACGCCGCGTGCTCTATTCCGCGCGGCAACTTGCCTTGGCCGCCGTGGTCGGACTGCTGCTGCTCATGGGCGGCAACCTGACTCTTTCCTACGCGGAGCTGTCCGTTCCCTCCGGGCTGGCGGCGCTGATCATTGCCATCACGCCTCTTTGGTTTCTTGTGCTCGATTCGCTCCTGCTGGGCGACCACCATATTTCTCGGCGAGGCAAAGCTGGTTTGGGATTGGGGATTGTCGGACTGGCCGTTCTGGTCTGGCCGGAGCTGCAGGCTACCACGGCACTCGGACGGCACGAACTCTGGGCCTCGCTGAGCCTCATCGGCGGCTCGTTCAGCTGGGCGCTGGGATCGGTGCTCTCGAAGCGTTGGCAGTCCGGCATGGACGGCTTCAGCGCAACCGGCTGGCAGGTCACAGCTGCCGGAGTGGGTAACTTCGTCTTCGCTTTTGCCGCTGGAGATTTGTCGCGCGCGACCTGGTCCCCGCGCAGCCTCGCCGCCGTCGCTTATCTTGTCGTCTGCGGTTCGTGGATCGGCTATACCGCCTACATCTGGCTGCTCAAGCATGTTCCGACTTCAAAAGTCTCGACCTACGCTTATGTCAATCCGGTCGTGGCGGTTTTTCTGGGCTGGCTGATTCTGCACGAGCGGATCGACCGCTTCATCCTAGCCGGCAGCGCAATCGTCATCCTGTCGGTCATTCTTGTGACCAGCGCAAAAGTGCAGGAGAAAGCCTCTTCCGAGGATTTGCCCGCCGTGGAAGCCGCCGGCGACTGAGGAACGCCCGCCTCAGAGAGTGCATTGTGGATTTAATCCGCAATCACTGGGCTGCTTCCTCCGGGTCTTCCTCATCATTATTGATCACGTCGACCACGTGGCCGCGGATGGCAAACGTCTGTTTCGCGACTCCCGCTGCTTCGAAGCTGACCCGGACCGGTCCCCGTTGCCAGGCTGGAAGCAAGCATGCCGAGTCGGGGCCACCATCCTCCGTTACTCCCGCATTCGAGAGCGACTTTTTGAGGATCGGTTTGCGGCGGCCTAGCTGCGCCACGATGGCATGGGTCGATTTTCCGTCGTCGGATACGCCGCAATAAGCGATGTAGTCGCGATACCAGTTTCCGGCAGAGTAGAACGTGTCGAACTCCGGCAGGTTGATCGGCGTAATGCGGCCCGTCGTCCGGTCTACCAGGAGCCAGCCTCCGCGCTGCCATTGCCATTTGGGCACGGGTTCTTCAGGGAGACTGTCGTTCACGCGAAATGCACGCCGCACGACGAACAGCCGCTCGGTCACCTCGTGGGCCGCACCCAGCACATATTCCTTCACACGTCCGTCGACCAGAAGAGGGCGAATCTTGATCATCTGCGGCTTGGCATCGGTCGATGCGAACCACGATGCCGTCGTCCACTTGCCGAGCGTGATGACGTGGATCCGGGAAGCCGCCCTGGCGCTTACCAGGGAAATAAAGCAAAGCAGAAACGCCCGGACCGGTTGACCGACGCTCTGTGGCATGGGTTCAGCCTAGGCAGCAAGGCCGCTCGCCGCAAGGCCTTCCATCACAACTTTGGCCGGCAAGTGCCGAACTGGGAATGGCAATGCCACACACAAGGGCTCGACTGTTGTATAAAATTGGACCTGAGCATCGAAAGGCGCAGAATGGCAGTAGAATCGAAGGCCCCGGTGTCCGTTCTGAAGATGGGCGATTCTCCTCCAACCCGGCTTCCATTGCGCTCTGGCGCAGGGGCAACTTCGGCCGCTGACGCGGCTTCTTATCAGAATATGGGTGAATTACTTCCGCGGCGTCGGGTTCCGCGGATCCTGGTAGTTGACGACCAACCGAGCATCGCCGGCTTGATGAGCCAGTTGCTGAGCATCCGTGGCTACGACGTGGCCACGGCGGCGAACGCCGAGCAGGCTGAAGCTGAGGTGCGGCGGCAGTTGCCCGATTTGATCCTTTCCGACGTAATGATGCCGGGCAAGTCCGGCTACGAACTCTGCCGCAGTCTCAAAGAGAATCCAGCCACGCGCCTGATTCCATTTGTCCTGATCACCGGGTTGAGTGACAGCGCAGACAAAGTGCGCGGCATCGAGGCCGGCGCCGATGACTTCCTCAACAAGCCCGTCCTTGCCGAGGAACTCATCGCCCGCGTCAAGTCGCTACTCCGTCTCAAAGAATTCACCGACGAACTGGAGACCGCGGATTCTGTTCTCTGCACGCTCGGCCTGATTGTCGAAGGCCGCGACCCCTACACCGAGGGTCATTGTGAGCGCCTCTCAGTTCACGCCGTCGATCTGGGCCGGCACCTGGGCATGGACGAGGACTCAATCATTGCGCTGAAGCGCGGGGGATATCTTCACGATCTCGGCAAGATTGCCGTCCCGGACGAGATTCTGAAAAAGGGGACCGACCTCACAGCGGAAGAATGGCGGATCATGAAGCTTCATCCCATCACCGGAGAGAATATCTGCCGGCCGCTGCACTCCCTCCACCTGGTCTTGCCGATCATCCGCCATCATCACGAACACTCCGACGGGTCAGGCTATCCGGATGGTCTTACGGCACCTGACATTCCCGTCCTGCCGCGGGTATTGCAGGTCGTTGACGTCTATGATGCGCTGCGTACCTCGCGCTCCTACAAGCCGGCTCTCACTCACGAGCAGGCTGCGCAGACGATGCGGGAAGAGGCCCGGCGCGGCCTTTGGGACGCTGAGTTAGTCGCGGAATACTTCTCGATGCTTGAGTTGAAGAGCCAAGTGGCATAATGGGCGAGTCTCTCGCGAAGCCAGTCCCCCAAAAACCTGCGGTGAACGTACAATAGCCAAGGCCGATTCCTGCATCTAAGGTCGGCTGAGACAATGCCGAGTTACCAGCCCGGGAAAGACTTTGGAGCCCACTTATAGCATCGTCATTCCGGCCTTCAACGAGAGTGCACGCCTGGGCGCGACGCTGACCCGGGTCCTTGCCTATGTTCACGAGCAGCAGTGGGAAGCGGAAGTCATTGTGGTCAATGACGGTTCCCGCGACAACACCGCGGATATTATTCGCGCCTTCGCCAACGATCCCATCGTGCGCCTGCTCGAAAACCCGGGCAATCGCGGTAAAGGATACAGCGTGCGCAATGGGATGCTGCACGCCCGGGGCAAGATCGTTCTCTTCAGCGATGCCGACCTCTCGTCGCCGATCGAAGAAGCTCCCAAGCTGTTGGCCGCGCTGGAGTCCGGGGCGGATATCGCCATCGGCTCGCGCTGGTTACGCGCGGAAACGCAGACTCAGCGACAGCCGCTGCACCGGCAGCTCTTCGGGCGCGTTTTCAATCTGCTGCTGCGCCTGAGTCTTGGGCTGCAGTTCAAGGACACGCAGTGCGGTTTCAAGGCGTTCAGACAGCCGGCGGTTCGCGCGATTTTTCCGTTGCAGAAAATCGAGCGCTGGGGATTTGATCCCGAGATCCTCTTTCTTGCGCGGAAATTCGGTTTTAAGGTGCAGGAAGTTGCCGTTGCCTGGGCCCACAGCGGCGGAACCCGCATCAATCCGGTCGTCGACGGCGGACGGATGTTCATCGAGATGCTGCACATCCGCTGGAACGATCTGACAGGAAAATATGACGGCGCACCGTCGATTCCTGCCGGCGCTGAAACGGTTGCCGGGCCGGGCGGTCGTCGGGCCTGACCAGACTCAGGCGGACTTCTCCCTTGGTTTCGCCGTTACCCCGGTTTTCACTGACTCCGCCACGCGGCGCCCCATCTCGGCCGTCGAGATCGATGAGTGGGTCTTGCCCGCCAGATCCGCGGTTCTTGCGCCCTGCGCCAGCACCGACAACACCGCGCCTTCCACGCACCCCGCCTCGGCCTCCAGCTGGAACGAATGTCGCAGGAGCATGGCTACCGTAAGAATCGCGCCCAGTGGATTAGCGATCCCTTTTCCCGCAATATCCGGTGCCGACCCGTGCACCGGTTCATACAATCCAACCGGTCCGCCGATGCTCGCCGAGGCCAGCAGGCCCAGCGATCCGACAACACCGCCAGCCTGGTCTGACAAAATGTCGCCAAACATGTTCTCCGTCAAGACGACGTCAAAGTCCGCCGGCCTCTGCACCAGCAGCATGGCAGCCGAATCGACGTACTGATGCCCGAGCTTGACCTCGGGATAATCATTGCCGATGCGCGTCACGACCTCGCGCCACAGTCGCGAACATTCGAGCACGTTCGCCTTGTCCACCGACAGAACTTTTCTCTTCCGCTTCATGGCGAGATCGAAGGCGACGCGAGCGATGCGTTCGACCTCATGCTCGGCATAGCGCATCGTGTTGACCGCAACCCGTGAGCCCGGCTGTCCTTCGATAGAGCGCGGCTGGCCGAAATAGACTCCGCCCAACAACTCGCGCACGATCATGATGTCGGTTCCGCGTACGATCTCCGGCCTGACGGGAGAACACTCTTCCAGTGCGGGAAAGAAAACGGCGGGCCGCAGGTTCGCATATGCCCCTAACTCGCGCCGGATGCGCAACAAGCCCGCCTCCGGCCGCAAGTGCCCGGGATTTTTATCGAACGCCGGACTGCCCACGGCGCCCAGTAGTACCGCCCCGGAGGCAAGGCAGGCCTCGATCGTATCCACGGGCAGAGGATCGTTCACGGCGGTCAGCGCCGCTCCGCCAATGAGTTTGTGTTGCAATTGAAGTTGATGTCCGAAGGCGTCGGCCACGGTCTCGAGCACGCGAACGGCCTGTTCGGTCACTTCGGGGCCAATGCCGTCGCCAGCGAGAACGGTGAGATTCAGGATCATTTCGAATTCAGATGACTTCGCAATCCGGCAATTCTATGCGTCCAAGAAGAAAGCCGCCAGCCGGCGGCTTCCGTCCTTGCAAATAACCCATTGTCCAGATCGAGGAATGACTCGATCCCTACACGCCCCAGAGATAGTCCTCCTGCTGGGTCTGCTCGTGATGAGGATCGCTCGCGACGGGCAACGGCAAACCAAACGCATTCGTCTGCGAGGCAACAGGGAAATCCTTGGGCGGCTCGGGCTCGGGAGCGTTCGTTGCCGGAGTTCCCGCGGCTGCTGCCATCACTGACGCTGGCGGTTCGATCAGCGGCGTTGCCGACGTTGATGGCTTGTGGGTTTCGCGAATGAGCTCCAGCAGGTGATGATCTTCCACATGCTTGATCTTGTCCGCCAGCCGCACGAAACGCCGGTAGACGTCGTCGAGTGCGCGCCGATCAAACTGATAGCCGAGCTGCTCGCAGCGGATGCCCAGAGCGTGGCGTCCGGAATGCTTTCCCAGCACCAGCTTGGAATCGGGCACGCCCACCGATCTTGGCGTCATGATTTCATATGTCAGAGGATTTTTCAGAACGCCGTCCTGGTGGATACCCGCCTCATGCGCGAACGCGTTCCGCCCGATGATGGCCTTGTTGGGCTGGACCGCGACGCCCGTGATATCGCTGAGCGTCTGGCTGGCGGCAAAAATCTGCTCACTCACCACCCCGGTTTCGTAGGGATACCGGTCCGGGCGCGTGCGCGTCGCCATGACGATTTCTTCGAGTGAAGCGTTCCCGGCACGTTCGCCGATCCCATTGATCGTGCACTCGACCTGCCGCGCTCCCGCACTCACCGCGGCCAGCGCGTTCGCTACGGCCATTCCCAGGTCGTTATGGCAGTGGGCTGAGATCGTCACTTTGTCGATGCCTTTCACCCTTTGTCGCAACGTCGTGATCAGATCGGCAAATTCCGACGGCACCGTATAGCCCACCGTGTCGGGAATATTGACCGTTGTCGCGCCTTCTTCCACTACGGCTTGGACCACCTGGCAGAGAAAGTCCGGGTCGGTGCGCGTGGCATCCTCTGGAGAGAACTCCACGTCTTCGCACAGCGACTTGGCAAAACGAACCGCCTCTCGGGCCTGAGCCAGGCACTGATCGCGCGTGATTCGCAACTTGTACTGGAGGTGAATGTCCGACGTGGCGAGGAATACGTGGATTCGAGGATGAGCCGCTTCCTGCAGCGCCTCCCACGCCCGCTCGATATCCGGACGGCAAGCCCTGGCCAAACCCGCAATAATCGGACGCCGCACCACCGTCGCGATCGCCTTCACCGACTCAAAATCGCCGTCGGAAGCGATGGGGAATCCAGCCTCGATTACGTCTACCCCCAGGCGGTCAAGCTGGTGAGCCAGGCGCAGCTTTTCCTGCTGGTTCATGCTGCACCCCGGCGACTGCTCCCCGTCGCGCAGCGTGGTGTCGAAAACCGTGATGCGGGCTCGCTCTGCGGTCATGATCCTCCCTCGCGGAAAGGCTAACCCTCCATCCTACGGGGTCTGCGGTCAGAAGCAAAACTTATAATTCTTCATCTATCATTAGTAGTTATTGTATAATAAGCATTGCTAATGATTTCTTGAGGCTTATTTAGGGGGCAGCCGTGGATCTGTCTCAGCTGGAAGTCTTCCTTGCCGTAGCGCGGGAACGCCGCTTTTCCCGCGCCGCGGAAAAGCTTTATCGCACTCAATCGGCCATCAGCCAGACCATCCACAAGCTCGAACAGGAACTCGGCGAGGCGCTGTTCGATCGCTCCTCGCGTGAGGGCGTTCTCACCGACGCCGGAAAAGTGCTGTATGAATATGCTGAGAAACTGATCAACCTCCGCGGCGAAGCCGCCGAGTCCCTGCGGGAGCTGCGCGAGCTGCAAAAAGGCAAGCTGGTCATCGCCGCCAACGAGTTCACCGTTCTTTATCTGCTCCGGGTGCTGGCCGAATTCCGCCGCCTGCACCCGATGATCAAGATCACGGTCGAACGCGCACTCGGCAGCCACATTCCAGACGACGTCCTGCGCTACGCTGCCGAATTCGGCGTCCTCTCCTATCAGCCCCAGGAGCCGAATCTGCACTCCGTGGTCGTGTACCTCGATGAACTCGTTTTCGTCGTCCCGCCCACGCATCCGCTGGCTTCCGCTTCGCAGGTCAGCATCCGCCAGTTGGGAGCGGAATCTTTCGTTGCCCACATCGTGTCATCGCCCTACCGGGAAAAGGTAATTCAGCTGTTTAAAACCCACAAAACGCCGCTGCATATGGATCTCGAGCTCCCGACGCTGCAGGCCATCAAGCAGTTTGTGGCCATGGGCAACGGAGTCGCGCTGGTTCCTGAGATCAGCGTCGAGAACGAACTGGCCCGGGGAGAGCTCGTGCGAATCCCGGTTCGAGAGCTCCAGCTGAAGCGCAAATTGCGTCTCATCTATCGGAGGGATGCGAACCTCTCCCACGCCGCCCGGGCGTTTCTCAAGGTTGCTGAGGCAGTTGCCCAGGAGCACCAGGGGCATTACCGTTTTCAACGGGAAGGCAAGCGCCCCGAGGGCTAACTGCGGAGCTTTGCGCATCGCACTGTCGACCGCAAAAAGAAAAGGAGCAAAGCCAGGCTTTGCTCCGTCTCAGAATGGAATGGGGATCAGCAGTCCGCCCAGACCCGCTCCTCGCGGAACGAATCGAGCGCGAGCTCGATTGAGGAGTGCAGGTCGAGCACCGAGTCGAGTTTGGTCAGGTCGAGCAACGTCCGCACCAGGGGATTCGGCTCCGCATATTTCAGCTCTGCGTTCCGTTCCCAGGCCAGCGTCTGCAGCAGCACAAGCTCTCCGATTCCGGCGCTGTCGAGAGAATGGACGCCGCTCAGATCGATGACCACCTTGCCCTTGTCCTGCAGAAATTCGCGGACCAGGCAGGAGAGCGCGGCAGCCTCATTGCGGTACACAATCCGGCCTTGGCAATGTACGATGACAATGCCCTCGTGATTCCGCGTTTCCAGACTCAAGTTCAACTTCGGCTCCTTGTCGATTTCAAACGCCATCGGCCCCATCGCTTGGTCCGGCGTTTGCCAATTCATGTTCATGGGTTGCATGCTAGTAAATAGACGCGACGGGGTTGGTTTTGGCACCATGAAAATCTGATAAATTTTCCTAGACGAGATTCGGGGCGCCTGCTTCAGGACATATTTTGTCAACCGGGGCATCTTGACCATCCGGTAGACTGCATCTAACGGATTTCGCTGAAGAAATTGGACTTGTGCCGGCAAAACAGCCGGGGAGGAATGGTTCGTGCTGAAAACTGCTGCCGCGGTGCTGGTGTTTCTCGGTATCGCATTTTGCTCAACTTCTATGTCGGCCCAGATTCTTCCGCGGGGAAATGTTTACGCGGGCGTCTCCTACGGGCAGATGACCAACGTAGTCAACCGGCAGTCCTATCGCGGCTGGAACGGCTCGGCGGAGGACCTTCCCTTCTCGCGTATCCCTTACCTGGGAATCGTGCTGGATGTCAGCGGCTTCTACCGGTCGGGCGTAACCCAGTACAACGCCTTGCTGGGGCCCCGCGTTTCCGCGAACTATGGCAAGTGGCGGCCGTTCGTGCACGCTTTGGGGGGAATTCAGCGGATTAGTTCCGCGGGAAACTACTACAACCCCATCGCCATGGATTTCGGCGGCGGCGCCGACTACAAACTGTTCTTCAAGAATTTCTCCTGGCGAGTACAAGGCGATTACATGCATACGCATTACGCCACGGCTTACCAGAATGATTTCCGGGCTTCGACCGGCATTGTCTGGCGGTTCTGACTTTCAGCCGAGAACGTCGGTTGAGGCGAGCAGGATTGACCTTTCCCCGGCCGCCATTGCGCATCTAAGAACTTTCTGCGCCGACCCAGCGCAGTAAGGAGGACGAAACATGCGCAACACTCCACTGATTGTTTTCATATTTCTTGGCCTTGCTGGCCTGGCGCAGGCTCAGGTCCCTACTGCCGGCAACGTCTTCTTCGGCTACTCCTACTACAACACCGACCTGTCTCCGATCGACCGAGCCAACACCAACGGATGGGAGGCCTCGGTTGAAGGCAGAGTGCTGCCATTTATTGGCATCGTCGCTGACTTCAGCAGTCACTACGGCTCGCAGAATTTCCCGGGCGCTGTCTGTCCCGTCGGCGTGACTCCTTGCACGTCGACCTTCAATGCGAATGTCGCCGAGCATAATTATCTGTTCGGGCCGCGGGTTTCCGTCTCAGTTGGGAAGTTCCGTCCCTTCGCCGAAGCCATGTTTGGAGCGGGTCATGTGAACGCCAATGCAGCCGGGTCCGACACATCCTTTGCCACCGCGCTTGGCGGAGGCATCGACTACCGTCTGTTTCGCCCAGTGGCCTGGCGATTCCAGGGAGATTACATCCAGACTCGATTCTTTGGCACGACCCAGAACAATCTTCGCTTGTCGACCGGCCTCGTACTGCGTTTCTGAATGTGGATGAACGCTACTGAACCCCGAACTCGGATTCGAAGGAGGATGAATTCTATGCGCAGAGTTGCATGCCTGATCGTGGCTTCCCTCGGTTTGATCGCGCCCGCATGGGCCCAGGTTCCGACCGCTGGAAATGTCTTCTTCGGCTATTCGTTCGAAAATACGAGTTCCTCGGCTCTCAACCTCGATCTCAGCCGGCCGAATCTTCAGGGCTGGCAGGCCACGCTGGAAGGCAAGGTCTTTCCTGCCTTTGGCATCGTGGCCGATTTCACCGGCAACTATGGATCACAGAATTACACCATCTATCCGCCTGGAGGCCCCGGGCCGCTCACGGTGAACGTGACCGGACATCAGTATGATGTGATGTTCGGCCCGCGCTTTTCCGTCCCCATCGGCAACTTCCGTCCCTTCGCCGAATTTGAGGGCGGAGTCGGGCACATCAGTACCAACGCTTCTGGCAGCGACACATCTTTAGCCTATGCCTTTGGTGGTGGCCTGGATTATCGCCTGATGAGAATGGTGGCCTGGCGCTTCGAAGGAGACTATTTGTCGACCCGATTTTTCAGCACCTCGCAGCAGGACGTTCGTCTATCGACCGGCATCGTGATTCGCTTCTGATCGGCGGTTCCAGGTTCGCCGAATCGCCGGCTCAGATCCCGCGCTTAAAATGAAACCAGGATTCAGCTGGTTGGCTGAATCCTGTTTTTCGTGGCCACAACAAAAACCCTACAGCGGAGACAGCCGCCGTTTGTCCGTCGGGCGAAGCTCGAACGCGCCCGTCTGACTGCCGTCCTTTACGAACGGGAAGAAGCTACGCCCGCGGCAAGCTGCTATCCGGCTCGGCCCAATACTTGTGATCCCGCAGGAAGTATTTTTCGTTCCAATAATTCATCGCCGTCTTCAGGAAGAGCCATCCCACGCGCAGATGTCCCATCCGCTGGAATCTCCGGTTCGTCGTGTAGACGCCGCCACGCACGACGGCAAACCGCTTCCGGTCGACCTGCTGGCTCAGGCGGTAATCTTCGGCGAACAGAATCTGCTCGTGAAATCCGCCCAGCTCCCAGAACTTCTTGCGATCGAAAAACATGAACATCCCGGTGGCGAACGGACGATGCAGGTACGAAAGGTACTGAAACAAGTCGTTGATTCCGTAAAACAGCTGGTCGACCCAGCTGCCGTCGCGGCAAACGATGTTCGTGGTCACGCAGTGCAGTTGACCCGCTTGCGCTTTTTCGACGCACCGCCGCACCAGCGACCGGTCGGCTAGTTCGATGTCAGCATCCAGAAACAGGATGTAGGACGTTTCCGCCTGCGCCGCGCCCTGATTGCGTCCAACCGAAGGCACGCCGCCGCGAATCACGCTCACATTCAGACGATCGCGAAAACTCATCACGATCTCCGGAGTGCCGTCGGTGGAGTTCGCGTCAGCGACCAACACTCTCGTACTCGACATCTTCGAGTAATCCTGAGTCGTCAGCGAGGTCAGCAAGCGTGGAATCAGCTTCGCCTCGTTCTTCGCCGGAATCACGATCGTCAGCTCGTTCGCCGTATTCGTGTTCGTCGTATTCATGGATTTGCACCCCCACTTCGTCGATCGTCAGATAGGTCAGGCGGGAATCGACCCAGCCTCCCGAGTTGTAATAGTCGATGCCGCCCTGCGCGATATGGATGGCTTCGTGTGTATGTCCGCAGAAAATCCGGTCGGCGCCATGATGCCGCGCATACCCCAGAGCTCCGGCCGCCACCTTAGGCGACATGCGCAGCCAGCGCGTATTCAGCCGGTCGATCATGCGCGCGATCGGCTTGCTTTTGAAATCCAGCTTCTGCAGCAGCAGGTAAAGCGACGTCCCCAGCCGGCTCAGCGTCAGCCGGTTCACCTGGAATCCGTCAAACTGATGCCCGTGAATCGCCACATGCCACAGCCCGCCGTACTGCCATTCATAGTGTTCGTACACCCGCACGCCTACCAGGTGCGACATGATGTTGGCCAGGCCGTGGTCGTGATTGCCCTCGACCCACACCACCTCAATCTTCCGCTTCGGATTCGACAGCTTCCGGATATACCCCAGAAACTTCCAGTGCTCTTTGGTCAGACGGGCGAAATTGAGGTCGGCGAAAATGTCGCCCAGCAGAATCAGGCGCTGGAAGCGGTTTTCCTTGAGCACGCGCGTGGCCTCGCGCGCATGACTCGTCTCTGCACCCAGGTGCAGGTCGGAGAGGATCAGCGTGTTGTAGGCATGCAGATCCATACTCGTAGTCTGGCAGCCGATTGTTAACGCGTGATTAACACTGCATCAAAATTGGTGCATAGGTAACTCGGCGGTAATAGGGGTGGAAAAGGAGTTTTTGAGTGGAATCGCATGGTTTCGTCAACTGTTCCCCGGCGCGTAATATGTGGACACGAACTCTGCCCAGTGTGGGAGCGTTTGCATATTGTGTAACGGCGCCGTGGGTGTTCGTATATTTTCGTGTGGGCTGACGCAATGATTGTCATCCAGTCCCCAAGGTTGCAGCTCAGCCAGTTCCAGATGATGGATGCACCGGAGATCTTTGGATGCATCACACCCGCCATTGCTAAATTCATGTCGTGGGAGCCGCCATCGTGGAGTGAGTACGTGGCGCGATGCGAGAAGAGAGTGCAGGCTCCGGAACCGAACCAGTTCTCTTTCGTCATCCGCCGCCTCGACAACAGGGAATGCCTCGGCATGGCCGGGGTGGAAAATGCCGATTCTGTTTCGCCCGAAGTTGGCCTCTGGCTCAAGGAAAGCGCCCACGGGCAGGGCTTTGGCAGCGAAGTCGTGGCGGCACTCGTTGCGTGGGGACACGCAACTCTCGGCAAAGAAAGTTTCATCTATCCCGTGGCCGTACAAAATACCCCCAGCAGGCGCATCGCGGAGAAGCTTCATGGCGAGATCATAGGTAACCGCACGAATCCAAAATATGACTCCGTCGTTTACAGGATTCCCTTTTGCGGGTAGCCATCTTCTCGGTTCCCCTGACAGAACATCGAACTCCGAAGCCGAGAAACAGGTAGATCCAGATTATTTCAGCGCCCCGAATCCCGCGCACTGCTGGGCATTGGGAGGGATCGTGCTCCCGGTCGTATTGAGATCGGCGCGGATGACGTTTTTCTCGGTCGAGCAGAAAAGCCGCCGTCCGGTGCGGTCGAAACCCTCCGGCGCCGCGCCCACCACGTAGGTCGTATTCGCGCCGTCCGCCGGATTCCCACCCACCGCTGCGAAGGCATAGCCCGCCTTCGTCCCTGCGGTGAGGCTCTCGTCGAGCAGACACGCCGTCGCCGCCGATTTCGCGCACGGCTCCGCGCCTCCCAGATTGGCCAGCGAATCGGCGTAGCCGCCATAAGTCGTCGAGTACGTGATCTCCGCCGTATTGATGGCGCGAATCGACGCCACGGCCGCGGCCTCGTCCGTATTGATCTTCGCCTCTTTCATGCTGGGGATAGCGATGGCCGCAATCACCAGAATCAGCGCCACCACGATCATCAGCTCCATCAGCGTGAAGCCGTGCTCCCGCGCGCACGGCGCTTTTTTGCACGTCGTCCTCATGCTCCTCGTCATCGCGGCCTCCAGCAGAATTTGGTCGATGTTGCAGAACCTCGCGTTCTGCGAAGGAGAACGGACTGGCACTCACAACTTGCGCGGAAAGATGCCGCGGCGCCGCGCGGTCTCTCGCAGTGCGAAAGGAGCGGCGGACGCTCTCGTCCGCCCAGGGCATCTCCCCGGACGAGTTCGTCCGGGCTCGACGCGCGAAGCTGGAAGAGAATTCCTGGTAACGGATTCCGTGCGGCCCTACTAGTACCACCGTAACGTTGACGCCAAATATAGGATTCCTATACTTAGAACATAGGATTCCGATATAGCCAACCGGAAGGAAGGCAAAAATCGGCAATCGAAGAGACAATATGACCAAACGCATTCGAACCCAAATCGCGCGCGGCAGCGGGGAGCTGGCCATCCTGTCGCTTCTGGCTGAGCAGCCGCTCTATGGCTTTGAAATCGCCCGCCAGATCGGCGAGCGCACCGGCGGTGCGCTGCAGTTCACTCTGGCCTCGCTCTATCCGCTGCTCTACGAGATGGAAAAGCGCGGCTGGGTCGAGGGACGCTGGCAGGCCAATCAGGCCGGCCGTGATCGCCGCTACTACCGGCTCACGTCCGCCGGGAAAAAGCAGCTCGTTCCTCTGCGCCAGGAATGGCAAGCCTTCTTTCACGCGCTTGACACACTCGCCGGAGTCAGCCATGTCTGATTGGAGAGAACTGGTCCGGGAGCGTATGCAGACGCGGCCTGTCACCCAGCCGGATGAAGTGATCGAAGAGTTGTCGTCGCACCTGGAGGAGTCTTACAACGACCTGCTGGAGCGCGGATACGCGCCCCATGCAGCCATCGAACGTAGTCTTCAGGAAGCTGGCGATTGGAACGTTCTCTTGCAGCGAATCTGCCTCACAAAATCAGGGAGAAATCCGATGAACGATCGCCTCAGGCGTTTGTGGGTTTTGGTGGCTGTCACTTGGCTCGCCTTGAGCTTAGGGATCGTGGCTCGGCAGCGGCCGGGCGTCATTGGGCCATCACTGATTCTGTTCTATTTACCTTGGCTGGCTACGCTTCCCCTGGTTGGCGCCGCAGCAGCCTATCTGGCGCAACGCTCCAACCTGATGCACGACGGCAGCAAGCGCCTGTGGCTTTCGGTGACAGTCACCTGGCTGGGGGCCATCTTCTCGCTCATGGTTCTGCAGCGGATTGACCATCCCAGTTTGACCCTGAGGCGGCCTATTCCAGTTGCGTTCTGTTGGCCATGGTTGGCTACGCTTGTGCTTGTTGGCGCTGCCGGAGGCTATCTGGCGCGACGCGCGGATGCGCCGCGCAAGATGCGTCTTGTGGTGGCCATTTCACCGGCCCTGCTTCTGGGCATCGCGATGCTGTTGTTTCTGCCCTGGGGCGCGACCCTCAACGGTTATCCCTGGTGGCTCATCTTCTTCGCAATCGATGCCGAGAACTGGGTTGTAGTTCCCGGGCTCGCTCTGTTGTTGGGTGCCCTGCCTTTCCTGTGGCAGCGGTCCGGCAATCCGTTCGCTTTGTCTAACGGTGACGCGAGCCATCCAATGCCATCGAGTCCTTTGCCGGAGTAAGCCATGCCTGACTGGAACAAAATCGTGAAAGCTCGCCTGCAAGCGGCCGAACGAAGTTTCAATAACTCGGTTGTATGTGAATTGGCCGCTCATTTGGAAGAAGCTTTCGAGGCTGCTTGTGCACGAGGCGCGACCGAAGTCGCTGCGCTCGAACAGGCGCTACAAGAAGTGAGAAGCTGGCGCGTTCTTGCCCGTGACATCGAGCGCGCCACCGCGAAGGAGGAGTTTGTGAATTACCGCGCGAAGAGCCTTTGGCTGCCGGCACTCATCACCTTACTGGGAGCCAGTGCATCCCTGGCTTTCTTTCAATACATCGGAGTTCGCCCATATCTGCTGCGGGTGGGACCAACAGCTTTGTCGTTGTACTGGGCGTGGCTCGCCAGCCTGCCGATCCCCGGCGCCCTCGGAGCCCACCTTTCACGCCGCGCTCAAGGAGCGGCCACCATGCGTCTTGCCGCGGGTCTTGCGCCCGCTCTGGTGATGCTCACCGTCATGTGCTTGATCCTTCCTTGGGGACTGGCCATCGACGGAATGCACTTCATCCATCTGGTCAGCTTCGGAATCGGACTGCTCAATTGGGTGCTGATTCCGGCCGTCGCGCTGCTGGTCGGAGCTGTGCCGTTCCTCCAGACTCCAACACCTGATCAAATAACGACCGCACTCTGACTTAAGGAGGCACGGGAGCCGAAGAGGGAATTGGTCGGGACGGGCAGATTTGAACTGCCGACCCCTCGCACCCCAAGCGAGTGCTCTACCAGGCTGAGCCACGTCCCGACTCTGGAAGGATTCCGCCGCGCCTCTATTCGACGCAGCGGAGGGGTTTACTCGGTCATTTTACACTACCAATGGGCTCGATCTGGAAGAAGGCCGAGCGCATGACATCACTCCGAAAGTCTGACCTCGGACTTCCGGCCTCGACTTCCGATCTCTGAAGTCTGAGGCCTGAGTGGCCGAGGCCCGCTCCTACTCCAGATCTCTCCAGTTCTTGCCCACGCCCATCTCGACCTGAAGGGGCACCGCCAGCTCGTGAGCTTTCTCCATGCGCTCGCGCACCAGCGGTTGCACGATTTCCACCTCACGCTCCGGCACTTCGAATACCAGCTCGTCGTGCACCTGCAGCGTCATGCGCGACTTCAATCGTCGCTCGCGCAGCTCCGCATCGATCCGGATCATCGCAATCTTGATCAGATCCGCCGCCGTTCCCTGCAGCGGCGTGTTCACCGCCGTGCGTTCGGCGAATCCGCGCTGATTCACGTTCTTGCTGTTGATGTCGGGAATCGGCCGCACTCGTCCAAACAGCGTCCGCACCTTCAGTTCGTGCCTTGCTTCTTCGATCGTCTTGTCGATAAACGCCCGCACGCCCGCATATTTCTCAAAGTAATTCGTGATGAACTGTTTCGCCTCGCTGGTTTCGATTCCCAGCTGCTGCGACAAGCCAAAGGCCGACAGTCCATACACGATCCCGAAGTTCACGACCTTGGCCTGCCGCCGGTGATCGGCCGTCACCATTAGCGGAGGGACGCCGAACACCTGCGACGCCGTCAGGGTGTGAATGTCATCGCCGCGCCGGAACGCCTCCACCAAGAGCGGATCGCGGGAAAAGTGCGCCAGCAGCCGCAACTCGATCTGCGAATAATCTGCCGTCAGCAGCACGTGTCCCGGCTCGGCAATAAACGCCGCGCGAATGCCACGCCCGAGCTCGGTGCGAATCGGAATATTCTGCAGGTTCGGATTCGCCGATGACAACCGTCCCGTCGCCGTCCCCGTCTGCCCAAATGTCGTATGCAGCCGCCCGGTCATCGGATTGAGCATTGCCGGCAGCGCATCCACATAGGTCGACTTCAGCTTCGTCAGCTGCCGGTAATCGAGCACCATCCGCGCAATCGGATGATTCTCTGCGAGTTCCTCCAGTACATCGACGGCTGTCGATATCGTTCGTCCCTTGCCATATTTCACCGGCTTGGGAAGGTTCATGCGGTTGAACAGCACATCGCCCAGCTGCTTGGGAGATCCGACGTTGAACTCCATGCCGGCGGCTTCGTAGATTTCTTTTTCCTGGGCACGAATCTCGCGCTCCAGCTCCGTCGACATGCGCGCCAGAGCCGCGGTGTCGATTTTCACTCCTGCCGCTTCCATCCGCGCCAGCACCGGGACCAGCGGCCGATCGATTTCTTCATACAACTTCCCCAGTCCTGCCTGCCCTACCTCTTCGCGCATTGCTCTCGTCAGCCGGAACGTGATGTCGGCCGACTCCGCCAACTCTCCGCTCAACTTCAGGTTGAGACGCCGCAACGCCACCTCCGCGAGTTCATGCGACGAATACGTCGGATCAAGCAAATACGAATACAGCATGGGGTCATGCTGCACACCCGCCAGCTCAATCCCCATGGGCGCGAGCGCATGCGTCGCCGCTTTGGAGTCGTGAATCGCCTTCGGAACAGAAGCATCGCTCAGAAGCGCTCGCAGCCTCGTGCCCATTTCGCCTGCGTCAAATTTCGCAATCGTTGCTGTTCCCGCCGCCGCCGAAATGGCCACCCGCAGCTCCGGCGCTGGAACATTTTCCAGGCTGCCCCAGGCCTCGCTGCGTTCGTGAGACTTGGGATCCGCTCCCAACAACGACATCTGCGCTTCCGGCTCTTCCTGTTTCTCTTCTTCCTCACGCTGAGCAACCTGGCCGTCGCGAAATTCGTTGGCTTGAAATAGGCCTGACTCCACCGCGAGCGCAACGATTCGCCCCGCTGCCGCTGCCAGTACGCTCTCAACATCCGCCGCGGATTGTGCCTCGGTGTAACGGGCCTCGGTGACTTCCACCACCGGCAACAGCTCTTTCAGCAGCGAAGTAAACTCCAGCTCGGTGAACAGCGTTCGCAGCGCCTCCGTATCCGGATCGCCGACCCGCATTGTCTCGACATTCAGTTCGACGGGCACATTCGTGTCGATCGTGGCCATGCTCTTGCTGAACAGAATCGTCTCGCGATTATTCAGCAGAGACTCGCGATAGGTTTTCCGCTCGACCTCAGCCGCGCGCTCCAGCGCCGCCTCCACCGATCCGAATCGCTTGATGATCTCCACCGATCCCTTATCGCCAATCCCCGGCGCTCCCGGAATGTTATCGATCGCATCCCCGCGCAGTGCCATCACATCGACCACGTGCTCCGGCGGCACGCCCAGAATTTCCTCCACCTTCGTCGCATCGCAAATTAAATTGTCCTTTGGCGGATTCAGAATCTGCACGTCCTTGTTCACCAGCTGCATCATGTCCTTGTCGCTCGACACCACGTAGACCGGATGTGCCGCCTCCGCCGCTTTTCGCGCCAGCGTGCCAATCACGTCATCCGCCTCGAATCGGGCCATTTCGATGATCGGAATGCGATACGCCTCGAGCGCCCGCCGGATATACGGCACCTGTTGCGCCAGATCCTCGGGCATCGCCGCGCGATTCGCCTTGTAGCCCTTGTATTCGACTTCCGTAAACGTCTGCGTTTTGATATCGAACTTCTTGACCGTCGTGACAGCCTCGGCCTGTTCGTCGCGAAAGGTCGGACCGGCCACATCAAACACTGCCGCCAGAAATTCCGGAGAAAAGTCCTCCCGCAGCTTGCGCAGCATGTTCACGAAAACGTAAATCGCCGCGGTCGGCAACCCGCTCTTGGTTGACATCGGCCGTTGCCGCGCCATCGCGTGATAGGCGCGGAAGATGAACGACATCGTATCGATCAGGAAAATATGCCCGTGCGACGGGCCGGAGGCCGGGGCGGCAGCCGCCTTGTCGCCGGCAGGAGAGGCGGGCGGAGCCGCAGGATCAGGGGATTTCTTTCGCAGAGCCACGCCGGCTAGTGTAGCAGCAGCTTCGCGCTAGAAATCCACGTGAAAATCCGCTTCCACCACCTTGCTGTTCTTGTTTCCCTGGGTATTCAGAAACAAGAGATAGTATTTCACCGGCTCGTTCATCGAAGGGGGCAGATCGAAGTTGACCGATTGGTTATGCGAGTCCTCGACCGAAAACAGCGCCTCGCTTGGACGGTCGCCCGCGAACGCAGCATGTTGCGCTTCATTCAGGATCGCGAAATCGATGTTGGCGGAATCGTCCGACACAGCGGGCGCTTTCCCCGCGAAGGACTGAAATATGCCGTGCAGATGCGGTTCCGCCATGTGCGCCGGCACTTCAAAGGGGAATACCACGGATGTTTTGAGATTGAAAGCCCGGTCAACGATCGTCTGCGTGGTTGGCGCGGGCGTCTTCACCAGCGGCTCGCCGGAAGTTGTCGGTTCGCTGGCTGGCGGCGGAGCTTCTTTCCTGCAGGCTAGAGCAGCACAGAGGAGGATCGCGCAAAGGATGGTGGCCAGACTTTTATGTGCGAGCATCGAGGTTCACTGCCTCTCAGTTTTACCGAACATGGTATAGCCGGAACCTGCTTCATGGATATCCGAAGACAGGACCCATTTGTCATTCCGGGCAATCTGCATCTGCACCGCAATCCGTGGCCGAGGTCGGCAAGACACAGGTGCTTTACGGTTCTCTTCCCGACTCCAGAATCTCCCGGCTCTCTCCATGCGCTGCTGCCGGATAGGCTGCCCGCTTCCTTCGCCGCAAGTCGCGCGGCAACTCCGATTTGAGAAGCCACAGCCCTGCGGCCACAGCAGCCGCCCAGGTCAAGGTGACCAATAAAAGCTGCAAGAGATCCGCCACGCGGCTCCCGTGGCCCGAGGTCGGAAGCGGTATGATCTTTGCTACTTCGAAGCTCACCGCGCCGGCGACGACCGTCACCACAGCCGATTTCCCAAGTTCACCCCAGCGCAAGTCATTCAGGCGAACCAGCTTCCGATAGTGGAGCAGGCAAGCCAGGGCAATCAGATTCGCTCCGATCCCGATGTCCGAGGCCCATGCCAGTCCAACCACGCCAAACGTGTGAAACAGAATCGAATAGACGGGCAGGGAAGCGGCCGTAATCACGCTGACCGCGGTCATGGGGGTCAAAGTGTCGCCCGCCGCATAGAATGCCCGCGCGTAGAGCGCCTGCGCTGCCCACAGAGTCAGAGAGAGTGAAAACCAGAAGAAGTAAATCGCCGTGGTCTGCGTGTCCGCGAAGAGAAATCGTCCACGCCGGTAGACGAGATCGATCAGCGGCAGCGCTGCTGCCATCATCCATCCCGTCGACAGCAGCGATGCCGCCGACACGCGATACACCGAATCGTTCACCGTGTTGGCGAACTCCTCCAGCTTTTTCTCGTTGAACAGTCGGGCGAAAAATGGCAGCGATGCCTGCCCTGTTGCCTGCCCGAGTACGGCGATCGGCACGGCGAACAGTCGCTTCGCATAGTTGAGCCGCGCGATATCTCCGACTCCGCCTGCAGCGTAGTGACGCAGAATCCAGTCATCGGCCGTCACCAGCGACACTCCGAGCATCAACGGCACCGACAGCTTGACCCACTCGCGGAACGCCGGATTGGTCACATCAAAACTCGGCCGGTATCCCGTGCCGATCCGTGCGGCGCCGATCACGCTCGCCAGGAACGGGCCGACGAAACTCCCCACCAGCGCTCCGTAGGCGAGGGATGCAATCCCAAAGTGCCGGCCGCCAATTACACCCCCGCCAATAATGAACATGTTATAGAGCAGCGGCCCCAGCGCGGGGAGCAGAAACAGACGGTGCGACAGCAGTACCGCCGAGACCACCCCGCCTACATAAAAGAAGATCTGTGCGGGCAGCAGAATCCGCGTCAGGTGGACGCACAATTCAATTTTGTCGGGGGAAAACCCCTTCACAAACCAGCGCACAAATTGCGGGGCGAAAATCTCGGTGAGAGCCGTGCCTACGATCATCACCGTCGTCATCACGGTGATGATGATCGAAAAAGTCCGCTGCGCGTCGGCGTCGCGTTTCTCTGCCAGAAACCTCGTATAGATCGAGATGAAAGTGATCGAAGCCGCGCCGCCCGCCACGATGTAATTCAGAAAATCGGGCAGCGTGAATGCGGCTACGTAGGCGTCGGTCTGCGACCCGGCGCCGAAGGCAAACGCGATATAGGCCTCGCGCGCGTATCCGATCACGCGCGAGAGCATAATCGTTCCCATCAGCAGCAAGGTCGCCGATAACGCCGTGTGCTGATGCGATGGACGAAAAAAGCGAAGCAGTTTCGTCATTGAGACCCGATAAGAACTTCCAATCTTATCGGAATCTCAAATCACCAGTGTTGATCGATGTTGATCTTTCGGCTCCGAGTTTCCCGAAAGGACAACAAGGCTCTGGCTCGCTGCAGTCTCGGAACAGCAGGTCGACCGCTTTATTTCTATTTCTTTGGCGGCGTAACGTAGACCTCATCCGCTGACACCAGATCGGCGTTCGACACTTCGGTCGACACCCGCACCCTCTGCCATTGAGCTTTCTGTGTGGGCTTGGCCAGGAAGGTCAGCAGATACTGGCTCCCCAGCCGGTTCGCCACCTGGTCCAGATACGGTGCGAACGCGACCGGCGGTCCGTTGAAGCCGATGTAAAAAGCGTCTCCGCCGGTTTCCTCGGCGACTTGCGACAGATAAATCTGTCCCCAATAACTCGCCCAGTAGCTGCGCCCAAGGCGGCCGGCGCCCGGCGTATAAATCGCATAAACGATCACGCCCGCCTTCCGCGCGTCGTCGACCGACGCGCTCAGATAAGGATCCAGCAGGTCGCCGCTGCCGTAGAGCGGATCGATGCCGTCTGAGACCATCAGGACCTCTCTGCGGTCCTGCGTCGCCGGCCAACGCTTGATCAGATCACTCAACGACAAATAGGGGCTGCTATTAATTCCGGGAATGCCCTGGGGCAGCCGCAGTGCCTTTTGCCCCAGAGAATGGTCGTCGGTCAGATTCTGCTGAATACGGGCAATCCCATTCTGCATGTAAGCCACGCCGATTTTTGTCGTCGAGGGCTGCGCGTCGATGAAGTGACGAATATCATCCAGCTGCGAACCGACGCTGGTATTGACCCCATCATCGACGAGGATGAAAAACTCCAGCCCGGCATGTTCTCCCTGGGCTGGTACCCAATCCGTGACCGTGCTCCGGGTTTTGCCCTGATACACCATCACGTCGTCGCGATTGATTACCGGGGCTACTGAGCCTTGACGGGGCTCAACCGTGACGATCAAATGCGCCGGAACGCCATTCTCTTCTTCCTGTGCTTGTTGGGCCGAGGCGATTCCTGCCCCGGCCAGGCACATGGCCAATCCCAGAACCACTCCTGCCAGGAAACGACCTGCGTGCATGTGCAACCTCCTTCTCAGGCGAGAGCGGTCTGGCACTTTTGCAATCCTGACGAACTTCGCCTCTTATTCACTTAGATGAGTCGAGCGGGTCGTGCGGCGAGAGGCGACCGATTTCGAACGAATGATCTTCACGTTCGCCTGGCCCTCCTCACTCAAGCTCTTGCTCAGGCATCCGCTCGGCCTTGATCCTCCCCCGTAGACGTCTTATTTTCAGCGACTTGCACGGCGACCTTTGTTTGAGCCGAGCTTGTGGTCCGGTGCATGGTCGTTCCGCACCGGTTGCGAGAAAGTGCGATCGAAAGGCCGGTAAAGGAGATCCCATGGCAGCCAATGACGCTCAGGTTTCTGGCCCCCGACGGTTTCGTTTTCAGAGTCTCGCTTCGCAGGCGATGACCGAGTTCTGCGAACAGCTCAACCCACGTGTTTTGTTGGAAATGCGGCGGAAGCGGCCATTTCCCGAGATGCAGCGCGTGCAGGAAAGCTGGGTCGCAGACGCGGAGAGGCGAGCTCTGTTGTGGCTGGCGGCTCGAACACCGCAACGCGTTGGCCCGGACCACCTGACCGCCCTTGGGTTGGTTGCGCAACTCGCAGCCGGAGTTTTCTATGCGATCTCGTCGTGGGATCGGCGCGCCCTATGGGGAGTCATCCTTTGTATTGTTCTCAACTGGCTCGGGGATTCGCTCGATGGCACGCTGGCGAGAGTACGGCAATGCCAGCGTCCGCGTTATGGATTCTATGTCGATCACATGGTTGATACCTTTGGCGCGGTTGCGCTCATGGGAGGGTTGGCATTGTCCGGATACATGAGCCCGCGCATCGCCACTGGTTTGCTGATCGCGTTTCTTGTGCTTTCCATTCAGTCTTACCTGGCGACCCATGCTCTCGGCGAGTTTCGACTGTCCTTCTGGAGCTTTGGGCCCACCGAACTCCGCCTGCTGCTGATCGCTGGGAACCTGGTCCTGTTCTGGAGGCCCGTGGTTCACCTTTTCGGAAAGCAGTATTTGCTGTTCGATGTGGGCGGTGGGATTGGCCTCATCGGCATGACCCTGATGGCAGTCGTTTTCACCCTGCGAAATGTGATGCGCCTCTACCGCGAGGAGAAGATTCCCAGTGACCGTTAGCCCGACCAGGACCTGCAATTGGGCGATTCTTGTCCGCTGGTGCAAGTTCAATTTCGTCGGCGGAATCGGAATCGTGGTGCAGTTCGTGGCATTGTTTCTGCTGACCAGCGTTCTGCGCTTTCACTATCTCCTGGCGACGGGTCTGGCGGTCGAGGCTGCGGTCCTGCAAAACTTTTTCTGGCACGAGCGCTTCACGTGGGCAGATCGACCCCGATCCAGCCACGGACGTCTGCCGAATGAACTGCTTCGTCGTCTGGCTCGATTTCATCTCGCCAACGGCGCGGTTTCGATCATCGGCAATCTTCTGTTAATGAAGTTCCTGGTCACCGCGGAACACATGAACTATCTCGCCGCCAACGGCGTCGCGATTGTCCTGTGCTCGGTGGCCAATTTTGTGGTGAGCGAACGATGGGTGTTCGAGTAGGCAAAGGGCCGCAAAGCCATGGCTCATCTCATCCGATCTTCAGCACGACCTTCCCGTAGTTCTTGCCTTCTTCGAGCAGTTTGTATGCTTCGATGGCGCGCTCGAACGGAAAAGTGTGACCAATTTGCGGTACGAGCTTTCCCTCGCCGATCCATACGGAAAGCTGCTGCCAGGCCGGCGCCATGATCTCCGGCTTCTGCGAAAGATAGGTCAGCCAGAGTCCCTGCAGGCTCGCGGATTTCGCGTACATCGCGCGCAGGTCGATGCGCGGCGATTTTCCCGTGGCGGTCCCGTACTGAATGACGCGCCCAAAGTCGCGCAGGCAGCGGAGGCTCTTTGCGGTGTGATCGCCCCCGAGCATTTCGAACACGGCGTCGACTCCTTCGCCGTGAGTCAGGTTCTTCACGACCTCTTCATAATCGTGTTCCCGGTAATTGATTCCATGATGCAAGCCGAGAGCTTTGACCCGGGCGAGTTTCTCGTTCGAAGATGACGTGCCGTACATCTCGATGCCCAGCAGGCGTCCGATCTGTACGGCCGCCGTGCCCACTCCACCGGCAACGGCATGAATGAGTACTCGAGGGATGCCTTGTCTGGCAGAAGAGGCGAGACGAGCGGCATCGCCGGCCGTTTCTCCGGCTGCACCCGGCGTCATGCCCGATTGCCAGAAAGCAAGGTAGGCGGTGAAGTAGTTGACCGGAAATGCTGCAGCCTGTTCGTCGGTCCATTGGTCCGGGACGGGCCAGAGCATGCTCGAGTAGACGGCTGTTTCCTCGGCGAATGCCGCCCACTGTGCGTATCCCATGACACGACGTCCGCTGCCTTCTTCCACCCCGGCAAATTCGCGGCCGGCAATCAGAGGCGCCGGCGGAGTGCCAGGATAGCCACCCTTTGTCGTCATCAGGTCGGCAAAATTCAGCCCTCCGGCTGAAACACGTACCACCGTTTGTCCGGGCTTGAGTGCTGGTTCGGCAACGTCCTCAATCGCGAGCGCGTCCGGGCCGGTGAGACGCGTAATGACCAGGGCTTTCATGGCAAAAGTGTAGTCTGCGGCGAAGGGAAATGCGACCCGTACCTGGCCAAAGCACAAGGACACTCCGGTGACCACGCACATCATGCATGGTCGCCAGAGCGATTCGATCAGAACGTCAGATTCAAAGACATCTGAATCTGCCGGGGATGGTTGATCGTCTTATTTGTGATGCCCAGCCCGCTCAGAGTCGGGCATACGTAGAGCGCCGTGTACGTCGTATCACAAGGAGAGGTTGTCGACGGCTGGCCGACGACCGGGAAGCCGTTGAAGTTGATGTTCTGGCTGACATCGTCGATCGGGATGTCGAAACTCGCGCTGTTGGTCACGTTGAATACTTCAAAGCGAAATTGCAGCGAGGATCGTTCGGAAATCTGCGTCGTCTTCCCAAGGGAGATGTCCGCATTCCTCTGCCAGGCCTGGCGGAAGATATTGCGCTCACCGTGATCGATAAACGTTGTTTCGTAGGGATCGTTCGAAGGAATGGCGCCATTCAGGTCGCCCGGATTCAGCAGTGGCAAACCGAAACAGTTGGCGTTCAGGGCGGGGAATCCCGGCGTCGCCCCGGAGGCTCCCGTCAGGGCCTGCTTGGGAGTGCAGCCGTTCAAGGGCACGATCGGATTCGTGATGCCGTCGTTGACGCCATAGAAAATGCTTCCGACCGCTCCGGAGTAATCCACCACGCTGTAGGGCTGGCCGCTCTGGATGACGGTCAGGCCGGAGATGGCCCATCCGTCCGCGATCTTGCCTCGCAAGGAAGAGGCCGAGAAGAACTTCGGCAGTTCGTAGGTGTAACTGAAATTCACCACGTGTTTGCGGTCGAAGTCAGAGAGTCCGTAACCCGAGCGGAGATTAAGAGGATTGTTGCCGTTGTAGAAAAGCCCCATTGCGCTCTGCTCGTCGGTCGCATGCGAGTACGTGTACGAAAAACCGACAGCCAAGCCATGGCTGAGTCTCTTCTCGACGTGAGTTTGCAAGGCATGGTAGGCGGAGATCCCAGCCGCCGTGTACGACTCGGACTCCGAGGAATATCCGATGTACGGGACGCGCAGGTCGACATTGCCGCCTTCGAAGGTTTGAAGATAGGGCTGCCCGTTGGGCAATGTCGCTGGGGTGAAGGTCGATGGATCGGTAAGGATCGAGTAGCCGTAGGTGTAGTCCTGTTCGAACGGCGTGCCGGCGCGAATCGGGCTCGTGGGTGAAGCGATCTGCGCCTGGTTGAAAGGCAGAGGAACGACTTCGTGCCGGCCGAGATTGCCGACGTATCCGATGTCAATGGCCAGATCTCTCCGTGGCTGCCACTGAATGTCGAGCGTCTGATTCATCGTGTAGGGCAGTTTGTTCGTCCGGTTGTAGTCCGCAAAGGCGAATAACGGAATGCCCGTGGAGATCGTCGTCGCGTTCGGCAAGACCAGGTCGGCGGGGTTGCCACTGGGCGGGGGTCCAAGTGTCGTGCCCCACGGATTCTCGAGCGTGCTGCAGTATGAGTAGCCATAGGGGCTGCAGGATTGCGCGTTTACCCAGGGTGGAGACTGATTGACGCCAAACGGGCCGCCGGCGATCACGCCTGACGCGAATCCGGGGGAGAGATATGTAAACAGCTCGCCGCGATCGTAGTAGAGGCCCCAGCCTGTCCGAACCACCACCTTGTCGTGAAACATCTTCGGACTCCAGGCCAGACCGATGCGGGGCGCGAGTCCCCATTGGCGTCCAGTCAGGGTGGAATCGCTCACTCCTTTCGTCGGGTAGTTGGGATTGTTGCCGGCAACGATAAAGCCGTTGGAAGTGATCGTGTCGCTCGCTGCGTCGTAACTGTAGTCCGCGGGATCGAAGTTGAAGATGCGCCCGTTCTTCTCGGTCAGCGCGCCGTGATCGTCAAAGCGCAAACCGAAACTGACACTGAGATTCGGGCGGAGTTGGAATTTGTCGGAAACGTAAGCCGAGCTTTCTTTCGACCGATAGTAGCGGTTCGCGTCTCCCTGCAGGAACGTCGTGGTGATGAAGCCGTCAGCCGTGTAGGTGATCGGCAATCCCTGCAGGAACTCAGAGAAGTCGGTAAAGGCGACCATGCCCATGTTCGTCCTGTCATCCCGCGCGTTGAGCTGGGTATAAGAGAAGCTTCCCCCGAAGGTGACAGTGTGTCGGCCATGGTTCCAAATTGCATTAGCCGACGGGCGCAAGCGGTTCTGAAAAACACCGGTGAAAGCTCCCTGCGATGCTGCCGTCGAACCAATGTTCAATCCGGCATTGAAAACGTAGTTGCTGTTGTTGGGCGAGAAATTGCCAAGGTCGTCCACAATCGTGATGCCGGGAAAGATGCCGGAGCCAAAGGCATTGATTCCCATTTGCTGCGGACTGAAGGGTTGCCCGATCGAGCTGTAGACTTTCTCCCGGTCAAAGCCAAGAACTTCTGTGATGCTCAGGGTCGGACGGATCGCTTGTGTGTTGGTGATGCTGGCGACCTGGCTGCCCGCGTCAAGTTTCTGGCTGAATCCCTCAACCGATGAGAAAGCAAAGGGGGCCGTGGTCGGATCATGTTGGTAGTAATACTTCAGGGCCAGCGTGTCTTTCGTGCTCGCATTGTAGTCGAGGTTCGCGACCGCCTTATCGGCGATGAAATAGGCCGGCTGGGTGAGAAAGACATTTTCCGGAAAATTGATGGTTGGCGTGTAGCTCGGGTTCGCCGACGGAATCATGAATTGTCCGTTCGGCAGCTTGTAGTTCAGCATGGCAAAGGCCACGGGATCGATATCTCCCGGATCGCTTCCCACGACAGGGTTTATGGATGTACCGAAGTTGTTGTTGGCCACGCTGGCCAGGGCCGCTGCGCTGCGATCATCGGTCAGTCCGAACGGGACGGCCGTACGCGAAGTTCCGATCTCCAGGTCAGAAATGTGACTGTGCTCAAAAGAGACGAAGCCGAAGAGCTTGTCCTTGATCAGCGGGCCCCCAACCTTGGCGCCGGCCACGTAGCGGTGCAGTTCAGGGACCTTCTCATTGCCGGGAATGTTGGAGTCCTGATTGTAGAAATAGGGCGCGGCGTTCAACCAGTCGGTTCCGCGGTGCACCCAGGCGCTCCCGTGAAAAAGGTTCGTGCCCGAGTCGGTATGCATGTCGATGTGGGCGCCGCTGGTCGATCCCTGTTGGGCGTCGTACATGGAGGTGTTTACGCTGACTTCCTGGATGGTCTCGGGCGAAGGCGTCGGAAGAGCCTGCCCGATTGCCAGGTAGGGCGAAGCCGAGCTCTGAATAACTTCCGCCGTTGTGCTCGATGCTCCGGCCACTCCCGTGTTGTTGACGATTCGCGCTGAAGCCACGGAACTCGTGCTTTTGCCGTTGAACAGGTTGCTGGCATCGACGCCATTCAGCAGAAATGTATTGCTGGTGTCGCGTTGTCCATTGGCCCAGATCGGCTGGTTGCCCAGGCCTGCATTCGCGCCCGTGCCGCTCGGCAGTTCGGCGTTCACCCCGGGAGACAGAATCGCCAACCCGGTGAAACTGCCCGTCGGCAGAGGCACGCTTTGAATCTGTTGGTCTTCGAGGACATACCCGTTCGTCGTATCCACCGCGTTCATCAACGGAGAAGCTTCGACGTCGATTGTGGTTCCGACCTGACCGACATTGAGGCTTACATTCACCGTAGCCGTGCGGTCGGCCTGCACCAGAATCGAAGGGATCTTCTGCGTCTGGAAGCCCTCGTGGCTGATGGTGAGCGTGTACGTTCCTATCGGCAGATTGACCAGGTCATAGGCGCCGCTGCCGTTGGTCTTCAGCGTGCGGGTGAGCTTGGTCTGATCGCCCACTGCTGAGATGGTTGTGTCCGGCAGCACGCTGCCGCTCTTGTCAGACACTGTGCCAGTGATGCCCCCGAGCGTCTGTTGAGCAAAGACACGGGAAGGGAACACTGAAGCGACCCAGATGCAGCCTGCCAGCAAGAAAACCCCAAGCTTCGCCGTCCTTGACATGGATGTGCACCTCACCCTCGGTCTGGAGAAACACCAATGCGGCGCCGGGTTCATTGCGCCGGCAAATTCGCAAGCCTCATTTTTCTACGACGTGTCGCAGAGTTGGTTTACTCTGCCCTGCCCCGGCTGGAAAACTATGCCAATGTACGCGAACTACGGGCAAAGCGGAAGGCGGCGATCTAATGAAAATTCTTTTGGCCGGAATCAGGAATTTTTATACCCGACCAGGTCCTTGCTGCCATCGAGTTCAGGACTTCTTCTTCGTGCCCGCAGCAGAAACCAGGCCAGCCCGGCCGCCAGATACAGGAGATAGATGAAGGGCAGCTTTCCGTAGGGTCCCTCGGGCACGGGGTAAAGGTTGCCCACCAGGGCCAGCAACATCGCAGCAGCGGCGGCCCAGGGAAGGATCTGAACTGGCGGATTCTCAAATCCATGCTGCCGCAAGTATTTCGGCAGCGCGATGCATACCAGGGCGTAGGCGACGATAAAACCATAAGTCGCGAGCGAGCCCAGCCAGCCGTACACATCAAGTCCGCTGGCGCCGCGCGCGGCGAGCACGGCCACCGGCGCGACTGCGGCGATTCCGGTGATAACCACGGCGCGGCTCGGCGTCTGATTGCGCGCGTGTGTAGCCTGCAGGGAACCGTGAGCCAGGCCGTCGTGAGCCATCAGCAGCAAAACCCGCGCGGCCGCAGTAATGCAGGCCAGGGTCCCTGCGAATAGGCTGACCAGCGCTCCGATGTCGATCAGCAATCCGAGGATCGGGATGCCGCCAATCCGCGCCAACACGTACATCGGAGCTTGGCTTGCTCCCAAATCCTGGCCGGCCATGTGGAAACCCAGAACCTCCGCATACGCGCAAACCGTGAAGAAAACGCCGGCCAGTATAGCGCTTTGAATTACGGCGCGCGGAATCGTCTTCAGCGGATTACGAGCTTCGGCGCCCAGCGTCGTCGCGCTCTCGAACCCGACGAAGCTGAACAAAGCCAGAACCAGCCCCAGACGCAATCCGCTTCCCGTCATTCGGTGCAGATGAAGTTCCTCCAAGTCCCAGTGCCAGCCGCGATGAACCAGCAGCAGCACAACAACGATGACAATCACCGAAACCGAGGTCGCTTCGATCCACAACATGAGCCGGGCTGAGATCTGGACATCGCGATAAGCGATCCAGATCGAAACGCCGGTGACCAGCAACGCCAGAAACACCGCCGATGCGATATGTCCGGTCGCATCCCGCAACAGGAGATTTGCATAGTGGTAGAACCCGCCGATCACGCTCGAACCAGTGGCGATATAGGCAAGCAGCAGGCTCCACGCGACGGTGGCCGAGAGCCACGGCGGAAGCACTCCGCTGGCGTAGGTATAGAGCGACCCTGGAGAAGCAGAATGGCGGGCGAATCGGCTGATGCATAACGCCACCAGAAAAATCGCTCCGGTCGCCAGCACATAAGCCAACCACGTACCGTTCCCGGCAAGCGCGCACACCAGAGGGATGGTCGCCGCAGGGGTCGTGGTCGGCGCCATGGTTGAAACCGACTGCGCCAGCGTTTCCATGGGCGAGAGAATTCCGCGACGCAGTCCGTAGTCGGCGGCTTGCGGGTTCGGCGGGTTCGTAGGCTCCATCGATCCTTCGTCAGATTGTGAGGTTGGCGTGGGATTGTACAACACTCGCGCAAGATTTCTACGCAACGCGGCTTGAGAATCGCCAGAATCTAAGGCTCGGCGAGGTTGACTTTTGCATCTTCGGGAGATTGTCGTCACGAGCGTCTGTGATTCGAGTCACTGAGGGCACATTAGAAATCAAGCATAAACGACTGGATTCAGCGCGCTTCGACCGCGGCCGAGTGTGGTGATCTGAAAGGACTGGAGACGGGAAACGATCAAGAAGTCGCATGTTGTATCGCAAAATCTGACACGTCATCTTTGGTTAAACACAGAAGTCTTACTCGACAAGTCTCCTGACGCTGAAAAAGATCACAGATAGCGGACATATAGTTCAGAGTCCCAAGCCGAACCGAGGCGTTCCGCAACAGCAAAGCAGCTGAGTGCAGCCCCTGGTTCGTTGGGCTACGCTGCCCAAGGAGAACTTGTCCATGAAGACAGGCGAGAACGAGACCATTGCGGCTCATCTTGAAAGAAGCGGCGTCTCCCGCCGCAATTTTTTACAGCTCTGTTCAAAACTCATCATTGCCGCTCCCGTCGGCCTGAGCCTGACCAGAAACGCTACCGCAGCTCAGGTGGCAAAGATCGTCGGCAAGACGCGCCGCCCCTCCGTCATCTGGCTGCACTTTCAGGATTGCACCGGCTGCACTGAGACCCTGCTCCGGACCTCAGCCCCCGACGTCGCTCATCTGATTCTCGACGTGATCTCCCTCGACTATCACGAAACGCTGATGGCGGCCTCAGGCGCGCAGGCCGAAGCCGCCCTGCGCTCGGCCATCGAAGACAATGCCGGCAAGTATGTACTGGTCGTGGAAGGCTCGATTCCGGCGAAGGATGACGGGGTCTACATGGAGTTGAACAGCCGGCCTGCGATTCAGGTGGTCAAAGAAGTCGCCGGCCAGGCTGCGGCGATCATCGCCATCGGATCCTGTGCTTCGTGGGGTGGAGTGCCATCGGCCGATCCCAATCCCACCGGAGCGGTTGGCGTCGATTCCATCATTTCCGGCAAGCCCATCGTCAACCTGCCCGGCTGCCCTCCCAATCCTTACAACCTGCTCGCTACGGTCCTGGAGTACGTAACCATGGGCCGGCTGCCGGAGCTCGACGAATTCAAGCGCCCGAGATTTGCCTATGACCACGTGATCCACGAAAACTGCCCGCGGCGAGCGCACTTCGATGCCGGACGATTTGCCGCGGCCTTCGGCGATGAGGGACACCGCAAAGGATGGTGCCTCTACAAACTTGGCTGCAAGGGTCCCGTCACCCACGCCGCTTGTGCTACGCGGCACTTCAACGAGATTCCGGGCGTGTGGCCGATCGGAACCGGAGTGCCCTGTGTCGGCTGCACGGAAAAAGGTGTGGTATGGAAGATCAGCACCTTGCAGACGGTTCCCATCCATCTCGCCACTCCGCCCGATACGTATCCGCCGATCTACAGCACGGCGGGCGGTTTGAAAGTCGGCGCGGCCGGACTGGTCGGCGCAATTGCCGGCGCGGTTGGCGGCGCAGCCTGGGTCGCATCGCAGCGCTTCCAGAGCAGCACAGAAGCGGGAGTGGCGCGGGTTGCGGCCGATATCGCGCATGCGGAAAAACTCAAGTCGAAGCCGGTCGAAGACAGGAAAGAGGACTGACGTGGCCATCACTCGGCGAGAACTCTTCAGTCGCGTTGCCAAGGCAGGAGTGCCCGCTGCCGTCGCGGTCACGGTGGGCACGGATGCGCTGAGCGCAAGGGAACCGATCCCGGTCCCAAACGCTGCCGTCGGCCTGCTTTACGACGCCACCGTCTGCATCGGGTGCAAGGCCTGCGTCGCCGCTTGCGCCGAAGCCAACGACACCCCTCCTGATACCCGCCGCGATACGCTGCACCAGGCTCCCTCTGATTTGAACGACCTCACCCGCAACGTGATCAAGCTTTACAAGCCTGAGGACGGGTCGCCATTCTCTTTCGTCAAACGCCAGTGCATGCACTGCCTCGATCCAGCCTGTGCCGCCGGTTGTCCATTTCAGGCTCTGCACAAGGACCCGGAAAGCGGCGTAGTCAGCTGGACCGCCGAAAAGTGCATCGGCTGCCGCTATTGCACAATCACTTGCCCGTATCACATTCCCCGCTTCCAGTGGGCTGGATTCAATCCGCGCGTGACCAAATGCGAACTGTGCAGTCACCGCCTGGAAAAAGGCCTCAAGCCGGGCTGCACCGATGTCTGCCCGACCGGCGCCGTAATTTTTGGACCCCGCTCGGCCTTGCTCTTCGAAGCCAAGCAGCGCATTCAAAAGAATCCAGGCCGCTATTACCAGAACCGCGTCTATGGGGAAAACGACAACGGCGGCACGCAGGCCTTGTATTTGTCGCGGGTTCCTTTTGAAAAGCTGGGCCTGCCGGAGCTGGGGCCCGAGTCCGTCCCTGCCCGGACACTTCGGTGGCAGAGGCGCTTCTATCAATACTTCGCCCTTCCTGCCGTGTTGTATGCCGGCCTGGTGCAGGTGATTCGCAAGAGCATCAAGGGTCATGAAGCCGAAGCCCACGAACGCGAACAAGAAACTGGATTGAGGGCGCAACTATGAACACCCTGCCGACCGTCGCGCGTGATCGCACCAACCATCACTGGGAACGGAATGTGCCGGTCTACGGATTCCCCGTGGTGAACGGTTTCTTCCTGATGCTGGCGGCGCTGGTGCTGATCGCTCTCGTGCTGACTGCTTATCGCGAGTTGGCGGGGCTCGGTCCGGTCAGCGGGATGAACGATGCCTACGGCTGGGGCATCTGGAAGACTTTCAACGTGATGGTGCTGACGGCTCTGGGTTCCGGCGCGTTCGCAGTCGGGATTTCAGCCTGGGTGTTCCGCCGCAAGCGCATGCATGCCTTCATGCGCATGGCCTTGCTGACCAGTTTCCTGGCCTACGCCTGCGGCTTGTTGCTGCTCGGCATCGACGCCGGTCGTCCATGGAACTTCTACTGGATGGTCTTCCCCTGGAAGTGGAACATGCACTCGCCGCTGGCGGAGGTTGCGATTTGCATGTCCATCTACGCCATGATTCCGCTGGCGGTAGAAAACATTCCTCCGGTTCTGGAGAGATTGTGGTATTTCGATTCGCGCCTCCGGCCCACGGTGGAGACGATCGAGAAGCGGTTGCACTATTTCTTCCCCTGGATCATCGCCGCAGCGTATCTGCTGCCCGGAATGCACCAGTCTTCGCTCGGAGCCTTGATGCTGCTGGCCGGCGAGCGGGTTCATCCCCTGTGGCAGACTCCCTGGCTCCCCGTGCTCTATCTGGGAGCAGCCTGCTTCATGTCGTTTGGCTGCGTGGTTGGAACCACTATGCTCTGCTGCCTGGTCTGGAAACGCGCTATGGACATGGAGATCCTCGACGAGGCGGCGCGCATCACCTCCTGGCTCATCTTCGGATGGCTGGGGCTCCGGCTGTTCGACATCCTCGTGCGCGGTGCGCTCGGCACGGCCTTCCATTTCGACCGGTTTGCCGGTGTTTTCTGGCTGGAGGTGCTGCTGGTCTCCGGCGGGGGCTGGCTGCTGCGGCGCTCCCTGCGTTTCCACAATCCTCAGCCCATGTTTATTGGATACGTGCTGAGTTCGGCCGGCGGAATGATTTATCGCTTCAGCCCCACCACGCTGGCCTTCCGGCCGAATCCGGAAGCTCTGTATTTCCCGGCGACCATCGAAATCCTGGTCTCCCTCGGTTTCATCTCTCTCGGAATTCTCGGGTTTCTGATCGCAGTCAAGCGGCTGGCGATCCTCCCGGCCCCGCTGTATGAGTGGCATGACATGGCGAGTTACTTCCGGTTCCGCCGGCCCTACATCCGTTGGACCGGTTATTTCAAATTCGGGCACTTCGGCGAAGACGAATCCGAGCCCGCAAGCGGCGACTAGCAGGAACTTATGGCGAAACGAATCACCATTGATCCCATCACCCGCATCGAAGGCCACCTCCGCATCGACGTGGAGGTCGACAACAACTCGGTCAGCAACGCCTGGGCTTCGTGCACCATGTGGCGCGGCATCGAAAAGATTCTGCGCGGACGCGATCCGCGCGATGCCTGGCTGTTTACGCAGCGCTTTTGTGGCGTCTGCACCACGGTTCACGCCATGGCCAGCGTGCGCGCCGTCGAGGATGCGCTCAAGCTGGAAATCCCGCTGAATGCGCAGTACATCCGCAACCTGATTCTCATCGCCCACGCGCTGCACGACCACATCGTGCATTTCTATCAGCTGTCGGCGCTCGATTGGGTGGATGTGCTGGAAATTCCCAAGGCTGATGCCGCGGCTACCTCGAAGCTGGCCGAGAGTATTTCTCCCTGGACGCGCAATTCGCACAATGAACTCAAGGCCGCTCAAGATCGCGTCAACGCCGTGGCCGCCAGCGGGCAGCTCGGCATCTTTGCCAATGGATACTGGGGACATCCCGCGATGCGTCTCTCCCCGAACGTCAACCTGCTTGCCTTCTCGCACTATGTACAGGCGCTCGAGTACCAGCGCAAGGCGTTGCAGGTCGTTGGCATCCTCGGATCGAAGACGCCTCACATTCAGAACCTGACGGTGGGAGGCGTCGCCAATGCCATCGATCTCGACAGCCAATCCGCCCTTGACATGGCGAAGTTGGAGATGATCGGCACGCTCCTCGCTGAAGTCGCCCAGTTCGTGCAACAGGTTTATTTCGTCGATGTGTGCGCCGTGGCCGCGATGTACCCCGAGTGGTTCAAGATCGGCAGCGGCGTGCGAAATTATCTTGCAGTTCCCGATCTCCCGCTCGATGCCCGCGGCTCAGCCTACGATCTGCCCGGAGGTTACATCCATGAGGCCGATCTGGCCGGCGTCAAGACATTCCAGACCGCGTCCGACCAGGTTTTCCGCCAGGCCGTGACTGAAGATGTGATGCATGCCTATTACCAGGGGGAGAAGCCGCTCCATCCCTGGGTCGGCGAAACCGAACCCGCATTTACCGGGTGGAATGGCGAGCAGAAATATTCCTGGGTCAAAGCCCCGCGCTTTAATGGCGAACCCGCGCAGGTTGGACCGCTGGCCCAGGTGCTGATCGGCTACGCCCAAGGACACCCGCTGACTCGCAAATACACCGATCTGGCCATCGAAAAGATTGTCGCCGTCGGCGGGCCGCGAGCCACCCCAGCCGCGCTGCATTCCACTCTTGGACGCCATGCAGCCCGCGCCATCCGCGCCTGCATGTTGGCCGAACTCGCCCAGAAGCACTGGCAACTGCTGGTGGATAACATCGCCAAAGGCGACTACACCGTGCACAATCAGCCGGTGCTCCCGGCGCATCAGGTGGAAGGTGTCGGCACCCACGAAGCCCCGCGCGGAACGCTCTCGCACTGGATCGTCATCCAGGACGAGAAAATCAAGAACTATCAGGCGGTCGTTCCCTCGACCTGGAATGCGAGTCCGCGCGACCACGCCGGAGCGCACGGCCCCTACGAGGCGTCGCTGCTGCACACCCCGCTGGCCCGGCCCGAAGAGCCGCTGGAGGTTCTGCGCACGGTCCACTCGTTCGATCCTTGCATGGCGTGCGCTTGTCATGCCTTCGACCCTGCCGGACGCAGAATCGCGGTGGCCAAGATTCTATGAAGTCCGCGCTCATCGGCGGTATCGGCAACGTTCTGCTCGGCGACGATGCAGTCGGACCGTACATCATCCGGTTGCTCGAGTCGCAGTACGAGTTCCCGCAGAATGTCGAACTCGCCGATCTCGGCACGCCCGCGCTGGATCTTACTCACCGCGTCGCGGGACGGGATGCCGTGATCCTCGTCGATTCCGTCGCCTGCGACCAAGCTCCCGGCACACTCTTGCTTTATCGAAAAGAGGACATCGTGCGGCAAGCGCCGCCGCCGCGGCTCGACCCCCACTCCCCCGCCCTCTCCGAATGTCTCATGGCCGCTGAGATGCTCGGCGCCAGCCCCAAGAGCGTGTTGTTAGTCGGAATCGTGGGCAAATGCTACGAGCCGGGTCAACCATTGGATGCGGCCGTGGGGTGCGCAGTACGGCCCGCGATGGACGCAATCCTCCAGGAACTCGCGCTCCTGGGATTTGCTTTCCACAAACGCGACCTACCCCTGGAACCCGGCATCTGGTGGGCCGAGCGGGAAACCGCGCTGCCGACAGCTCAGATATAGACTTCCGGCGAGAACAGAACGCCGCCGCTATTTGCCGGGGCCCTTGGCCTGCTGCGCGGCGGTGAGCCGATCCACGATGGCTCGCTCTTTCGCTCCGTCCGCCGGGCGATGCAACTTGTAGTAGAGGGAAGTCAGCTCCACGTGGGGTTCGAGCCAGTCCGGATTGTCCTTGATTACACCTTCGAGTTCCGCCGCCGCCGCCGCATAGTCTCCGGACGTGCTCTTGAGCATGGCTGATTCGTAACGTGCCATCGAGTCGTCGGGTCTCAGCTTGACCGCGCGGTCGAGATAGATTCTGGCCTCGTCGAGATGCCGCTGCTTATAAAGCAGCGCACCGAGATAGAGATTGGCTTCAAAATCGTCTGGATTTTCCTGGAGAGCCTGCCGAAACGCGGGCTCGGCCGCCTTCTGATCGCCGGTTTTGTCTCTGGCGACGCCCACCAGCGTATGCAGCCCGTGAAGTCTGGGAGATAACTGCAGTGCAGCTTCCAGGTCGTGCCGCGCCGGCTCGTATTCGTTGAGGTCTAGTAGAGTGGCTCCCGCGAGCATGTACGCGTCGCCGCTGTGCCCAAGTTGGCCGGCTTTCTCGACGCGCGGAATGCCTTCGCGCCGGCGTCCGGATTTGATCATGGCCAAACCGAGCTCGTAGTCGAAATCCGGATTCGCCGCGTTCGCCGCCTCCAGCGGCTGAAGCATGTTGACTGCGGACTCCGCAACTCCCAGCTTGGTTTCTGTGTCGGCCAGCAGAATCGCCGCCTGAATGTTGCCAGGCTGCGATTGATGAAGCGCCGCGAACTGATCGCGCGCATTTCCCAAGTCGCCCTTCTTGTAATAAGCCAGGCCCAGGTCCAGGAGCACCATGTTCTTGTTCGACAGGGCCCCGAGCACCGACCGGTACGTGGCGACTGCCTCGTCGTAGCGGCCGACGTGTGACAGACACGCGCCCAGATTCACTTTGGCTTCGATGTTGTCCGGACGGACTTCGAGAAGTTTGCGGTACTGCGTGATTGCCGACTCGTAATCCCCGCGTTGTTGGGCTTGAATCGCGTCATTCAAGAGCCGGGCGGGATCCTGCTGGGCTGAAGAAACACTGACGAATAAGACGAGAACGAGTATCAAACGCATCGGCACTAGCATACCGCAGCTGCACTCGGGCGGAGCCGGCGCCCGGTCGTGATTTCTCTTTTCCCCGGCTAATCCGGGTTCACCGTTCCGTTCGGGGTAACTTTGACAGAGAGTGCCGCCTGCGATGCAAGCTGTCCTTCCTGCGCGGTAATAACCATGTCGCATTGTCCGGGATCGGGGTTGATTCGCATGATCACTGGCATTGAACCGTCGGCTTGACGTTGCGGCGTAGCCAGCTTCTGAACTCCCACTTCGCGCCCATCCCGATAAAGCTGCAGGGTGACCTTCGGCTCGGCGTCGGATCCCGCAGTCGGGTATACGACGAAATAGACATCGATCGGCTTGCCGGAGGGCACTGCGTCCGCCAGCGTCGGGACCACCCGTCCCGATTCTGTCTCGAACGGATCCTGGCTGTCGCGCGGACCCGGCAGCGGCTCCACTTCCCGCACCAGTTGGAGTGAGCTGACCCCGAAGCCGTGTCCCGAGTCGACGAACACCGACATCCGTTTCACGGCCGTTTTCTCGGCCAACTCGTCGGTGACCGCCGCGTCGATCAGATAATGTCCGCCCGGCAGTTCCACCGGTTCGGCGTAAACGATGTGGTTGTCGGAAAGGTGGGCCAATCCCGCTTTCGGTATCTCCCGCACCAGATCGCGGCTCACTTTGCCGATGACTTCTCCATCAGTTTTGTGGATCAGCGCTACCACTGACACTCGGATGCGCCCCACGCCGCTCTTCGGGTTGGTCAACACCTGCAGGCTCGATACGGGAACGTCGAATGCCATCTGGTAATCCACGGCCGCAGCCTTCGGCCGGAACCGGAGCAGAGCCGTTTCATAGGGGAATGCCGGCGTCGTGGGTCGCAGGTTGATGGCATGGAGCGCTGTCACCTCGAATGGTTGTAGAGGCATCCCGTTGAGATCCGGCAATGCGAAGTATCCGGAACGGGTTTGCACGGTGACATGCGGACGGCTGACGCGGACCTGAATCTTGCGAAAATGCCCGTCATAATTCGTGGCTGTCGGGGTGTAGGCCACTTCGTAATGCGTACGGATGTCTTCCATCACCCGCTGCATGGGCAGCGCTATCTGATTGGTGTTGGTTACAGCAAAGCCGCCGGTCGACTCCGCCAGTTCCTCCATTGCCAACTGCTTGTCGGACGTGGCCGCCAGTTGCTCGTCATCGTCCTCCATGTGTCCCATGCGCGGACTTGCCCGGTTCACCGAACTCTCGGCTCCCACGCGCGCCTGGTCCGACAGCGATTGCGACATAGGATCTTCGACGCTCAACCCGCGGGTGTCGACAGCGTAGAACGCCACCTCCATCCGGTTGGCATAGCTGATCACGCTGTCCACGACATCCCGGCGATCCATGGGCAGTGAGAGTCCGTCGGCCAGATACAGCACGACTTTCCGCCCGGGCAGCCTGGACTGAACTCGCACCAGTTCCCGCACGGCATCCATAGCGTCCATGCCATTCGAGAGACTCTCGGAGAACCGAAGTCCGGTGGCGAGCTGAGATTGAACCAGAAGAGCGCTGCCCAAAGTCAGAGAGGCATCCTGTGAAGCGGCGTTTCTCGCCCACAACGGATCGATCGCAATCTCGGGAATCGGATTCAACATCGCGGCTTGCACCGTCATGGCTGTCTGCGGGCTCGTTAATGGAGACGCGATGATGTTCGTGCCGTTGGCCTGAACGATGGCGTTAATGCCCGACGCCGTGCGCGCCGAAGCCCCAATATCGCTCCCCGTGTTCACGCCCTTTGCCGCCGCATCAACGGCCTTGGCCAACAGCGTCTTGTCAGCTGTGTAAGGTTGAACAACTTCCAGTGAGCGATCCAGCCGGTAAATCGTGACATAGGTGTTCGGCAGAGTGTCGCTCTTGAGGAATTCCAGCACGGCTTCGCGCGCGAATTCCAGATTCAGGGGTGCGATCTGGGCAAATACGACCGAAACGAAGTTGAGTTCGCGAAGAGTAGTCCCGCCGCCGGCCGCCGTCCCGGAAGAAGCCGGGAGGCTGCCTTTGGCCAGCGCTTGCTCCGTCTCCAGCTGCTCCGCGCCTTTCACGTCGCGAAACGCATCGATCTTCTGCTTGACGCCATCTTCGAAAACCTCGATTTCATCGGGACGGAGATCGGCGATCGCGTGATGATGCTTGTCGCGAACGATGAGATCAAGAATGACTTCCCGAGCCGCTGTGCGAATGGTCGCTACAGGCTCTTTGGCGGGACTTTGTGCGCCAGATCCCGGGATTAACAGACCGCAGAGGGAGAGTACCGCAAGGGCGCGTTTCCACATGGTTTCCACCTCACTCCGCTTTGAGCGGTTCAGCGGTGTCGGCCCTGATCGCGAGCGGCCTAGATTCTACAACAGTTTTCTGTACCGGTTTGTCAAAAGCTTTTTCCCGTGGGGGGCTACAAAATCCAAAGCAGCCCACTACCCTTTTTCTTCGCGTGAATCGACACTCAATCGCGGAGACTCTTGATTCGCCTCCAACGCCAGTTTGACGCGGGTCGAAAGGCGCATAATAAATGCATGAGCATGGGCCCTTTAGGAGCACTGTGATGACCGTCCGGGTTGTCTGTAGAACTGCTTCCTGTTTTCTTCCTCTTTTACTCATCGCCATCAGCGTCTTGGGTCAAACTCGTCCCACGGCCTCGACTCCAGCGCCCCCCAGCACGATTACACGGCCCGACTCGATCCAAGACAGCGGCCTGTACGACTATTGGGCGGGTATGTCGGGCCAGGGCCGTGCTGGAGGCGCCTTGTTGGGGAAACTGGCGGTTGAGGGAGAGCCTCTGCCTTGGGAACCGCTTCTGGTTACGGTTACCTGCTCCGGCAAAGTTGTCTATACCACGCAGACCGATGCCAAAGGCAATTTCGGAATTGTCAACGTGATTCTTTCCGGCGCCTTAGGGAAGCAAGGGGATTCCGAGCGTCAGATGGAAACTCACCTCGAGGGTTGCCTGGTGCAGGGTGTCGTCCCTGGCTTTCATTCCTCCACCATTGCCCTGACTGAGCACAATCTGCGCGATCAGCCGGATCTTGGCACGATCACGATATCTCGCGCTGGACGCGATGCGGCGACCACTTTGAGCCGCACCACCGATACCGCATCCCCTAAAGCGATTAAGTCCTTTGAAAAGGCGCGCAGCAGGATGATTGAGCGCGACTCCGACGGCGCTGAGAAAGAGCTTGAGAAGACGGTGCAGATCGATCCTCACTTCGCCGAGGCCTGGCTGCAGTTAGGGAAACTGCAGGAAGTGTCCGAACCGCAGGCGGCTCGAGAGTCATTTTCGAAGGCATTGGCTGCGGATCCAAATTATGTTCTTCCCTACGAGCAGCTCGCGGTTCTCGCCGCTCAAAGCAGCAACTGGCAGGAGGTGCTCGACAATACGAATCGCGTGATCCAGCTTTATCCCGAAGGCACGCCCGAAGTCTGGTATATGAATGCGTTGGCCAATTATCAGTTGGGCAAACCCGACGCCGCCGAAGCCGGCGCACAGAAGTCGCTGGCGCTTGATCCCCGGCACTCGGTCTTGAATACCGAGCAATTGCTGGCAGTCATTCTCGCGGGGAAAGGCGATTTCTCCGGCGCTCTCGACCACCTGCGCAACAGCCTGAAATATGTGCCGCCGGGGCCGAACGCAGATCTGCTGAAGCAGCAGATCGCACAGCTGGAGCAGCACGTCGCCGCCAAGTAATCACAGAAGAGACAGAGAGCGCTCCTACTTTTTCTTCGGCGGCGTAGTGATGATCCGCGATTGGGAAGCGTAGCGCCGGTAATCCTGGAAGACGACTTGGTTAAGGTCACTCTCGTGCCGGCCCCTTTTCAGCCGGATGGTGCCGCGCACCGGCATTAAGTATTCGCGCGGTCCGACGGTTACATAGTCATAATCCACCGAGATCGACGCTGCATGGATCGAGAAATCGGCGGGTAGGTCGTCCGCTTCCATCGTGACCCGGCGAATCCCCATGGTGGCACCGTCGACATAGGCCATCCCGTGAAAGCCCGAATAGACTCTTCGGGCGCTGTCCGAGAGCAGCATGCTGTTGTTGTTGCGATCGACCTTATACTCGAACACCTGCACCCTGCCGTCTACCAAAGCCGCCGTTTCCTTCCAGTGGAATTCCGCTTTCGAGGACGGCTGGAAAACCAGATTCAGAAGATCACCGAATTCTCCGAGCGATAGCGGCCACTCATTCATATCCTCCCGGTTCACCGCCCCCGGCTGTCCATTCACCTCCAGCGTAGTTCTGGTTTCATGGTTATCGGCGTAGCGCAGCAGTTCGGCGAACGAGTCCTTGCGCCGCCATCTTCCGTTTCCCGACGGATCCACCGAACGATCGGTCACTTCGACGCACAGGAAGTTCGGCAACTTCACGGAATAATTCAGCGCGCGTTTTCTGGCTCCCGCTATGATTCCATCCAGTTCCTCATTCGAAGGACGAGCGGTCAAGTCCGCCGGCAACGAAGTGATCACCAAAGGCCGGCGTTTTTCAGGAGTGATTCCACTCTCGCCCGGACCCGCATCCGGCATCGCCTCCTTGCTCTCTCCACTCTCCCCGGCAGGCCCGGTCTTCCCCAGAGCTGCGTTTGCCAGCTCCGCGCCGGCGATGCTGAACCCACTCTCGCGCTCCACCACTTTTTCGCCCTGTCCCAGCGACAACCGCACCGAGTAGTTTCCGGGCGGCAAAGAGTTGGTTTTGAGCGATGCAACGTACGGGAATGCTTGTCCCAGATCCTTCGGGAGTTCCAGCGGCACCTGGGTCAACAATTCGCCATTCCGCAGTACTTCCATTTCCAGCATGGCTGGATCCGAGGCGCCGGAATCCGCGTGGACCAGAAAGAAGAAAGAAATCTGCTTCAATCCCGGAGTTATCTCACTGGAAAGGCTCGGAACTACTTTGCCCTGCTGATAGCGAAGCGGTTCGAATGGGTCGAGTTCCTCAGGAGCCGAATCAATCCGGCGGATCAGGGCTACATCGCTCAAAAATGGACCGGATACGGAGCCTGCAACCTCGAAGGGCACGCGGTCTGCGCCCATCTTCCCGCTATCGCGATCCACTACGGCTGTCTCTAACGTGTATTGACCCGGCGGCAGTGTGAAATGGCGCTGGAGAGTTGCACAATTCGGCCATGCTCCCTCTTTTGAGTCCAGCGCGCCGTGACCGGGGATGTCTTCGCCGAAATGGTCCACCACCGCACCCGACTTGTCTTTGACCTGCGACACGATCGACACGTGCCACGAAACCAGATTGGAGTTCGCATCGGTGCGGGTATCGAGTCCTGAGATCGGTACTTCCACGACCACGGTATTTTCATTGCCCGTGGTCAGGTTGCCGAGCTGCAAGACTGAACTTCGGAACTTTACGTCTTTCGGCAATTCCGGTTGAGACAGGACCTTCATCAGCGGAGCCTCAAACGGCCGCACTTCTCCGGTCATCGGGACCGCGAAATACCCGGCTCGGGACTGCACTTTGAGCCCGTGGCGCAGAGTCTTTACCGTAACTGGGCGAAACTTCCCGTCGTAGTCAAGGGCTGGTGGCACATACGATGCCTCGTAATACGTAGTCAGATCCGCGACGGCGCCCCGAAACGGTTTCTTCAGGCTGTCTTCCGAGTAGATGTAATCGCCGCCTGTAGCCGCCGCCACTCCCGCCAGGGGATCCCGATTGCTGGCGACGCCTTCTCCCTCCATCCGCGTCATCTCATTGCCCATCTGCGCCACCATGCCGCCCGGCATTGCCGTCGGGCTCTGTGCGGCCATGCCGGCGGCGAGCGGGGTTTGCGCAGGCGCAATGTTGGAGTGGCTGAACGAAGAGAGGTTTCCGATCGCTGCCGTCTCCATTAACCCATCCATCAGCTTGGTGTCGACGGCAGCCTGGTTGATCACATAAACGCTGACTTCCGCGCGATTTGCAGCGTCGGAAATCGAGCGCACCATATCGCGGACATCGGCTTGCGGCAACATCCCATTGGTGAAATAGACCAGCAGCTTCCGTCCCCGGATCGCGGTCTGGGATCGCACCAACGCTAACAGTCCCGCTAGTGCCGGGAGCGTGTGGTTGTCCTCCATGATTCGCGGAGTCTCCGTCAGCGACGCCAGCAGTCCCTGCTCGGTCACACGATCAGAGTTCGAGCCCTGTGCTCCTGGGCTGCCGGCTCCGGACCGGATCGATGCGATGAGGTTCTTTTCCGCCAGATCCGCGGCCTGGTCACGACTCTTGTTGTCGTCGCTTGTGGCCATGTTGACTGCGCTTTGAATCTTTTCCCGGTTTTCGGTGAACTCCTGAAACAGCCGCAGCCTTCCCTCCACTTTGAATACCGAAAACGAAAAGCCTTCGGCGGGGATCAGCTTGAAGATCTTCTTGGCTACGTCGCGAGCGTTGTTCGCGGCTGACGGGTCGAGCGGGTCGAACAGCAGCGTGATCAGGTGATTTCCGCCGGCCTGACCAGTCACCAGTCGGAAATCGTTGAGCTTTACCGCAGAACCATTGTCGGTGATGACCACGTCTCCCGGCTTCAGGTCCAGAACCGGTTTCTTCTTCTTATCGCGAGCGATAAAGTCGATCGATACTTCATCGACATTACTCACAACGGACGTGGCGGGTGCTGATCCCTTGTCGGGCGCTGCTTGGCCGCAAACCGTGCCGGCCAGCAGCAGCGCAAGGGCAAAGGCGGAGATGCTGCGGGGAAAAAATCGAAAATTCCACAAATGCATAAATCTCCCTGATTCGCCGATCGTCGGGACTCAGCGCGTTGATTCTGCATCTGCCGGGCAGAGTTGTAAAGCCAAGAAACGGCGATCTCAGCGGAAAGGCCGACCCTTCACAATTCCTTGACCTTCGCGGATCGTGACGAGCTGGTTGGCGGCTACATCCTTAAAGGTTTCCTTGATTCCAGTCGGCCAATAGATGTCGATGTCTACCGTCGATACCTTGCCTAACCCGAAATGCAGTCGCGGATCGTTCGAGGATAAGTAACTGCTCTGGCTGGTCAGGCACTGCGCCTGAACCTTTCCACCATAGTGCACGAGCACGCGCGATCCCAGCGCGCTTCGATTGCTCTTCGTTCCTTCCAGCCTCACCTTGATCCAGTGATTCCCCGGGGGCGCGTCATTGCGCAGCAGAGACGGCGGCTCATTGCGATTCATGACGACAACGTCGATGTCGCCGTCATTGTCGAAGTCGCCGAAGGCCGCGCCTCGGCTCTGATGTTTCGCCGAGATCCCATGCCCAGTTTCTTCCCCCAGTTCGACGAATCTTCCATTGCCTTGATTCCGGAATACAATGCGCGGGCTGTGCGCGGGATACTTGGCGTACACCTTCTCAAGTTCTGGGTACACGGTGCCGGTGACGATGAGAATGTCAGGATAACCGTCATTGTCGAGATCCGTCAGGCCGGTTCCCCAGCTGATGAAGCGGCGTTCCATGCTCAGACCGGCAGGCGCCGTGACGTCATCAAACTCCGCTTTCCCGTTGTTCCGGTAGAGGCCCGTGGACTGATTCTGGAAATGCGTTTTCACCAGATCGATGTGCCCATCGAGATCGTAATCTCCTGCACTCACGCCCATGCCTCCCATGAGGTCGCCGCCGGGGCCGAGCGCAACTCCGCGCAACAGGGCCTCCTCACGAAAGGTTCCGTCATGGTTGTTCATCAGCAGCAGACTTGGAGTCGCGTCGCAGGCCACGAAAATGTCCTGCCAGCCGTCTTCGTCGGCGTCAAAGGCCAGGGCCGTGAACCCGTAGGAGCCTCGCACCGCGGCGATCCCGGATTCTTTGGAAACGTCGGTGAATGTTCCGTCTCCGTTATTGCGATACAGAAAATGCTGCGGCGCCGGAAGTCCCGTTGGCCCGCAATTTGTGGCCACGCCTTCGTAGTTGCAGTTCGGCACATCCAACGAAGGCTTCGGAGCCGTCGCAAGATCTTCGATCACATAATTGGAGACGAATAGATCGAGCTGGCCGTCGCGGTTGTAGTCAAAAAAAGTGGCGCCCGAGCCAAATCGTGTGTCGGCAAACGCAAGGCCGGCTTTCTCCGTGACATCCGTGAATGTCCCGTCGCCATTGTTCCTGTAGAGACGGTTATGGCCGTAGTAGGTCAGAAAAAGATCTTCAAAGCCATCGTTGTTGTAGTCCCCAACGCAAACCCCACATGCCCATCCGCAATCGATCAGGCCGGCTTTTTCCGTTACGTCGGTGAAGCTGCCGTCGCGGTTGTTGTGGTACAGGCGGTTGCTGGACCCCGGAAGACAGCCTTCCAACCTGCGGCCGCCCAGAATGAAAATGTCCATCCAGCCATCGTTGTCGTAGTCGAAAAAAGCGCAGCCGCCGCCGTTCAATTCGACAATGTACGTGATGCGGTCCGCCCCGCCATAAATCATCGTCTTCGTCAGGCCTGCGCTCTCGGCAACATCTACGAAACGAGAGAAAGGAGCAGCCGGCGGTTGAGGTTTGTCCTCGCTGACCAGCGAACGCAGTGGAGACGGTACCAGGGAAGGGAGGAAAGCCGCCGGAATCGTGCGCAGCAGCCGCCGCCGTGTCCAATTCCCGGATTTCCCCTTCGACATATCTGATCGAATCCTAACAGATCAAAACTGGCGGGCGGTCACGGATGGGCCTGGCCGGCCGCGGTCGCGAGGTCTTTTTGCAGAGCGATGGCATTTGCATTCTGAGGCTCGATTTCCAGAGCCCGCTGAACCGCCTGTTGCGCTTCTTCGAAGCGGGATTCTGTGCCGAGGGTCGCGGCCAGGCTGATCCAGGCTTCCGTATAGCCGGGAGCGGCGCGCACCGCCTCGCGGAATTGCGCCTCCGCCGATGCAAAGTCCCCGCTGGTCGATGCCAGATAACCGAGTTGGCGATGAGCGATCGCCATGTTGGGGTCGATCTGAACCGCCTTTTCCAAAGCCGTACGCTCGCCGGCGGTATCGCCCGCCTGGTCCAGCGCAACCGATAGCTTGTAACTGAGCAGCGCGCTGTCAGGCACTGCCGTCAGCGCGTCGCGATAAAGCGCAGCCGCCCTCTGTGCATTCCCATCGGCAAGTTCCTTGTCGGCCTGTGCCATCTTGCTGGCGGCCAGCGTGCGGTCCGCTTGCGCCTTCTGTTCCTGTTGGTAAAGCTTAAGCTGCTCGGTCGCCAGCGCGGTCTCGCCAAGAGTCCGCAGCACCTTGGCGTACTCAAAGCGCACTGCGGGCTCCTGTGCGCCCAGAGCCAGAGCCTTCTCAAAATGCTCTCTCGCTCCTTTCGGATCGTCGAGGTTCTCCAGCGCAATTCCTAGATTGAAATGGCAGTTGTAATGATTCGGATTCAACGTCACAGCCTTCTCGAGAAAATCACGTCCACCGGCGTAGTTTCCCGCTCTGTTCTCCAGGACTCCGTTGAGATAAAGGACGGCAAAATCGTTGGGAGTGCTAGCCAGCAGTTTCTTGGCTAATGGCCGCGCGAGCGTCTCATCGTCGTTGAGCACCAGGACATGCAGGTAAAGCACCTGGGCATCGAAGTCACGAGGCGACCGTTGCACCAGCTTTTCTCCCAGCGTCGCCGCTTCCTGATAACGGGCCTGCAATACGAGGTCGGTGATTAAGGCCCGTGTCAGGGCATCCGATGAGGGATCCGCCTCCAGTCCTTTTTTCAGTACCTCCGTCGCCTGGTCCAGCGATCCGGTGCCCTGATACGCCGATGCCAGATCGAGAATCAGCTGCGTGCCTTTGGGTTGAGGGCCCAGCAGGGCGCCGACAGCATCAAAATTGCCCGTGGCCAGAAGGTTCTTGCTGGCGCCATCCAGCGCCACTTCCGAGTGCGGATCAATCTTCAAAGCTGCCGCCCACTCGGTTCGTGCCTCCGCCGCCTTATGCAGTTCCTCCAGTGCCGTTGCCAGCAAAAGGTGAGGTTTCAGAATCTCAGGGCGGATTCGAATCGATTCCTGAAGAGGTTTTACTGCGTCGGTAAAGTCGCCCTTGCGCAGCAGGTTCAGACCCAGAAGATACAAGAACTCAGCGGACTTCGGGCTCTTTGCGACTGCAGTCCGATAGGCTCTTACCGCGCACGCGTACTGCCCATGATCTCCGTACCACATTCCCAGCTCAGCGTAGGTATCACCGACCGGTCGCGCCTGGAGTTTTGCCTGCAGATTTGCGGGAGGGGTGCAGCTGCCGGAACTGGCGGCGCACGATCCGGAGATCGCAATCAGCAGTCCCAGCCAGATGTACCACCGATGCATGTTTGCGCGGCCCGACAAACGTGATTTTTCTCGACTATAGAATAGGCCCGTTGCCGGCGCAACCGTTGTCTGGCGGCGTTGCTATCGCCAAGAGCCCTCTGGGGACGGTCCCTGCACGGTATTCTGTCTGTCAGTCGGGGTACGGGGAACCCGGCTTGACAATCCGGATCTCGTGATCGTGAAACATCATCAGCCCGTTCGGCAGTTTCACTTTCGGCATGTGGCAACTGGCGCAGTTCGCGCTCGCCACCGTGCACGCCTTGGCATCGCGGTGCGCCTGCGCTGACATGTCTGCTGGTTCATTTTTTGACGCGTGGCAAGCAAGGCATTTCGAGTCGTATGAGCTTTCGTCCCTCACCAGGTCTTGATGCGGATTATGGCAGGCAATGCAGCTGATCCGGGGATCGGCGCCGTCAAAGCATTTGCTGTTGGCCAAACGATACGGCTGGAATCTCACATCCACTTCACCGCGCCACCCGCTGCGCACTACGGTTTCCCACGTGCGATGGCACTGTCCGCAAAAGTTCGAGATATCCTCGGACGGAAGCTTCCTCAAGTCGGGCGGCGCCGTTTCGTAAGCTTCTCCTTGCATGGCGGCCACCATGTGCGTAGACGCCCCGGTGTGGCAGTGATCGCAGGTCACGCCGGTCTCCAGCGTCTGCAAGTGCAGGTTGCCCTTCGAAACCGAGTTGCTGGAATGGCACCCGAAACAGTCACGGGGCTCGCCTTCCCGGAGCTTCCTGCCGACCGCTTCTTCCAGATTCTGCGGCGTCAGCGCCGCGTCGCCGGTCGTAATCTCCAGCCCATCGATCGAGGGATAATAGCTCACCATGCTTTCCAGCAGCTGGCCATTTCGCTCCAGCACCCAGGTCTGAGCCCCTTTGCCGAAGCTCCAGTGAATGGGGAGAGAAATGATGTTGGTCCCGTCGGTGACGGAATATACAGGCTCGCTGCCCTTGGTTTCTACCGTGTAGGTATATGCCCCCTTGCGGAAGGTGAGATCGGGATGAGACTTGAAAAGAGGATCGAGATCCGGCCACTGCATTCCGCGCCCCATCGGAGAGTCGGGTTGCGGTCTGGCCTCGGCCGCATGACAACCCGCGCATGCGGATGCACTGTTCGGATGCGTCGTCTGTGCCGCCGCACTTGCGCAGACTGCGAGCAATACAGTCGTCAGCAATGTCCTAAGGATTCTCAGTCGTGGTCCCATGACTGCTCGTCAGCCGGAGACAGAGAAGTCGCTCGCGTCGGGCGTCTTCCTTGCGGCCAGATTTTGAGTAAGCCTTGGCTAGAGCGAGATGCGTCTCGAGATTATCAGGGTCGAGTTGAAGTGCTATCTCCAGGTGCTCCAACCCAGACTGCAGGGCCCCCGTGTCCATCTGAGATTTGCCCAGCACCAGCTGCGCGGAGGGAAGCGATGGTTCGGCATCGACCGCCTTCTGCGCATAAGGCAGCGCCTCGGCTGCCGCGTTGTGGAGCAGAAAGGCCCACGCCGCCATCACATCCGCGTCTGCATTCGATGGCGAGACCTTCAATTCGTCCTGAAACTGCTCGAGAGCCGCGTCAGGATTAGTGGCGAACAACAGGTACCCATAAAGAAAGTGCGCATTGCGAGTCTTGGGAAAATGCTGGAACAGTTGTTGAAAGGCCTGTCCGGCGGAGGCCTCATCTCCGGCCATGTATTGATAGGCGGCATCCCCTGCTGCCGCCACCAACTCTTGCTGATCTGCGGCAACGTCCTTGGGCAACAGCGGCATTCGTAACCCCGCCAGTCCAATCGCCGCAATCAGTTCCGGGCTCTTGACCCCGTTCTTTACGAAAAAGCTGTAGCGCTTCAATGCTGCCGCATAGTTTCCCAGACGCGTCAGCAACAGTGCTTCGTGATAGCGGAGGATCTGTTCATTGCGTTCTTGGTTGGCTGCACCAAGAGAAATCCCCTGTTGGATATCCGCCAGCGACTGGCGGTAGTCTCCCGTCTCGAACTCGCATAACCCGCGCAACGCGAATGCGGGACCTGCCGTCGGAATCATCTCGATATAGTGCGATAGCGCGTCCCGAGCCGAAGTGAAGGCTCCCGTCCCGTATTGCAGCGAACCCAGGAACCACCATCCATCCGGCCATTTTGGATTTTTCTCGACCGCCTCCGAATACAGTTTGATGGCGCGGGGAACGTCGTTTTGCATTCGCGCCGCGGAGGCTGCGGCAATCAGATCGTTCTGGCCATACGCGCCCTGGCCCTCGGCTTGGGTTAACAACGCAGCGGTGCAAAGAGCCGTTATCAGAACGACGCAGACATCGCTACCCCGCCGATTAACCGGCTGGACCTGGCGTCTGACCCTCGGAAAACAGGAATGGACGGCCGCTGAAAACACTGCTTGTCCCCATCTCCCACGTACTTGGCATTATCGTACCACTGCGCGGAAGGGGATAGGCACGGCCTCCAGAGCCTGCGCTCGCCGGGAGTCATTCCTTCCGAAAGGTCCGCTCCCGAACGTGTGTCCGCGCTCAGGCCGGAAAGCAGAAGTTGTGCCTCTGTGATTGAAGTCACAGCATCCCCGGGTGGCCTCCGTTAACGTGGAAACCGTTGTTCTTTGGGGCCTTGGCCCAGGAACTCCATTCTCCGGCCCACGTGGGACGCACATGAAACAAGTTCTCTTTTTCATGGCTTTGGCGAGTGCTCTTATTGCAGACAGTCTTTTTGCCGCCCCACGGCCATCTGCAACTCCCGCCGCGATCACGGTCGACTATCCCAGCCCGGGATCTCTTTTCCCGCCCGACATCATCGCGCCTCTCGTCCAGTGGCGCGACAGTTCTACGACGGCGACGATCTGGCGGATTCAGATCCGGTTTGGAGAAGAGGCTCAGCAAATCGATCTGTGGTCGGCGGGCGAGAAAATGCAGATCGGAGAATTGGACAGCAGCCTGGTTGGCTACGTCCCGCCTACTTTGACTCCGGAACAAGCCCAGGCGCACACCTGGCGCCCCGATGAGAAGCTCTGGGAAACCATCAAGTCCCATTCCCTTCGCCAACCCGCGACCGTGATCATCTCCGGATATCCCAGCCGCGATGCCGCCGAACCGGTTTCCCTCGGGCGGGTCGAGATTCAGACCTCGACCGACCCGGTAGGCGCTCCGATTCTCTACCGCGATGTTCCACTGCTTCCCGCGACCAAAGAGCAAATCGAGAGAGGTGTCATCAAGCCGCTGCCGGATTCCGTTCTTCCCGACATCAAATGGGAATTGCGTTACACCTCTCAGCCCAAAAGCAAAGTCGTGATGCAATCACTTCCCACCTGCGCCAACTGTCACTCCGTTTCGCGCGACGGCAGGACGCTCGGCATCGACGTAGACGGCCCGCAGAACGACAAAGGTCTTTACGCCCTGGTTCCAGTCCACAAAGTAACCACCATCGGTCCGGACTACGTCATCCGCTGGAGCGCTTTTTCCGATCCCGACAAGACCGCCCAAAAGCGTTTCGGATTCATGTCGCAGATTTCCCCGGATGGCAATTACGTCATCACTTCCATTGACGTTCCGGGAGCGAACGGCCGCCGCATCGCCGACCGCCTCTACAACGGGTCTTTCACTTTTTACGGGTTTGGCCAGGTGTTCTATCCCACGCGCGGCGTCTTGGCCTGGTACAGCCGTCAGGATCGCACTCTGAAGCCGCTTCCCGGAGCCGATGATCCCGAGTACGTTCACACCAGTGCGTTCTGGAGCCCGGATGGGAAGTACCTGGTTTTCTCGCGGGAAAAAGCGCGCGATCCCTTCGCGCCCGGCCAGCCTCCGGCGAGATTCGCCAACGATCCCAACGAAACCCAGATGCAGTACGACCTCTACCGCATTCCGTTCAACGACGGCAAAGGAGGCAAAGCGGAGCGGGTGATTGGAGCCTCGGAGAACGGGATGAGCAATAACTTTCCCAAGGTTTCTCCCGACGGCAAGTGGATTGTCTTCGTGCGCAACAAGAACGGGCTTCTCATGCGGCCTGATAGCCAGCTCTACATTGTGCCGTTCGAAGGCGGAGTCGAACGCCGCCTGAACTGCAATCTCAAGGTGATGAACTCGTGGCACAGCTTCTCGCCCAATGGACGCTGGCTTGTCTTCTCCTCAAAAACTCCCTCTTACTACACGCACATGTATCTCACGCACATCGATGAAAACGGAAATGACAGCCCGGCGGTTCTCGTCGAAGATGCCACGGCCGCGAATCGTGCGGTCAACATTCCCGAATTTGTGAACATTCCGATGGGCGGGCTCGATCGCATCGATGCGCCTGCCACCGATTTCTACAAGCTCTTCGATTTCGCGGTCGCATTTTCGGAAAAGCGGCAATATCAGGACGCAGTTCCGGCATGGCGCAAGGCCCTGGCCCTCGATCCAGACGATCCCCGCGCCCACGACAACCTTGGCGTGGCTCTCGCCGAAACCGGCCAGACTGATGAAGCCATTGCCGAGTACCGCAAATCGCTGCAGCTCAATTCCGGCAGTTCTCATACTCACAACAATCTCGGCACAGCGCTCGCCGAAAAAGGAATGGTCGACGAAGCCTTCGAACACTTCGAGAAAGCCGTCGAACTCAACCCTGACAATGCCTCCGCTCAGGTGAACTTAGGGAATGTACTCGCACTCCAGAAAGAGCACGTGAGCGAAGCTCTGGAGCACCTTCGCAAAGGAGTCGAACTCGATCCCGAATCCGCCAGCGGGCAGAACGATCTCGGAATCGCCTTGGCTCGCGCCGGCAGCCTGGACGAATCCATCACTCATCTCCGAAAGGCCGTCGCGCTCGTGCCGGATGCGGCCGATTACCGCTACAATCTCGGTCGCGTCCTGGCAGCCAAAGGCAACTTCCCGGACGCTCTGCCGCAGTTCGAACAATCGCTAAAACTCTCGCGGACGCCGCAGCTCGCCACTCTGCAAATGCTCGCCGCCATGTACTCGGAAAATGGCCGTTATGCCGACGCCATCGCCACCGCCCAACGCGCTCTGCAACTTGCCGATCAGGAACACGATCAGACGCTGGTGGCGGCGCTTCAGGCGAATCTCGAGCATTACCAGGCCCAAGCGAGGGACGCCCAGTCCCACGGCGCAATTCAGAAACCGTGATCCGGCTCAGCCGAACCCATTTCTTCGGGAACGTTCCCGAAAAACGTGATGACTGGCCAAATCCGGCCTTGGAAAGGCCATTTCCACCAGAAATAGCCGGAACAGATGTCTATTGTGAGGCCGATCACCCTCTGCGCCGTCGTAAGCGTTTACGTGACCCATTTCGGGAGCGCTAACCCACTAGTAATGAATGAGATCAGTCCACCCCTAGATTTTACAGAAAAATCGTTTTTTTTCTTGACAGTGCTTATGGACAAGCGATAAAAAATGCCCGCGGAGGTGAAGTAGTACTTTTATATCACCTCGATCGCTATAGTTAACGTTAACGTCTGATGTTTAAAGCCACATTGAGACGGGAGTCGGGCCGCAAAGTCGCGATCCTAGCGCTAGGGTGAATGCCTGAGCGTTCCCGTCATTGTTTTATCGGAGGCTGCCTAATGACTTCGATGTCACTTCAGTCGGCTTGGGGAAAAGCAGGGCTAGTTGCCTGCTTAGCCATTCTCGTCTCTCTTTCTTCGCTCTGTTTCGGCCAACAGCTGACCGGAACCTTAACCGGTACGACCATGGACACGACGGGCGCTGTCGTCGCCAACGCCAAAGTCACCATGACCAACCAGCTCAACGGCGACGTTCGAACCACCGTGTCCAACAGCAGCGGCTATTTTTCGATTACCGCGATTCAGCCTGGAACCTATACGGTGAGCGTTGAAGCGGCAGGGTTCAAGCAATGGAAGCAGGTGGGCATCGTCTTTGCCCAGGGCGACAACCGCACCCTGCCCCAGATTGCCCTGCAGGTCGGTGCTGTCAACGAGACGGTTGAGATTTCGGCCGGCGCACTCGCCGTCCCGACCGATAACGCCGAAATCAGCACGACGGTCCCCGAGCACATGGTGGACTCGTTCCCCATGGGCAACCGCGATGCCGGTGAATTGCTGAAGATCATGCCCGGCATGGCGTTCGCCAATGGCTCGAATCAGGGTTCGGGCTTCTCCGACAAAGTAGTCGGCACCAACACCGGGCCGATCGGCAGTTTCTCAGCCAATGGCACGCAGCCGAACGGCGCTATGGCGTTTATGCTCGACGGCGCCAACCTGGTTGACCCCGGAAACGCCGGCACTCAGATCGCCAACATCAACCAGGACATGGTTCAGGAAGTGAAAGTGCTGTTGTCCGACTACAGCGCTGAGTACGCCAAGGGCCCGGTGATCTTTCAGGCCTTCAGCAAGAGCGGCGGCTCCCACTACCACGGCGAGGTCTACACCTATGCGCGCAACAGCGCCCTGAATGCGATCGATGCCTATAGCCACAGCCAGATCGCCAGCGGCGCAACCACCGCTGCCCTCGCAGCTCCGGCGGAGAGCTACTACTACATCGGCGGCAACTTCGGCGGTCCGGTCCCCGGACTGAACAAAGGCCGTCAAAAGCTCTTCTTCTGGGGTGGTTACGAATACATGCGGCAGCACCCCGCGGGCAGCATCATCAATTACAATGTGCCCACCGTCGAACAACTTGGCGGCGATTTCAGCAACACTACGATCAATGGCATTCCGGGCTCAACCCCAGTCAGCACCGGTAATACGCTGGCCCAGCAGCTCAACAACATCTGGGGCTACGCCTACGGCAGCATGTACGCTCCTCCCGCGGGCGGCAGCGGCACGAGCCTTTGTGCGACTCCGCCATGCAGCACCAGTTCGGCGCCCTACGACCCGAACGGTGTGATCTATGCCAGTCTGCTGCCGGCGGCCAATGTTACTCCCAGCGCCGGTGACGGATGGAACAATTACCAGTACGTATCCAGTGTCCCCCAGAACCGTTGGGAAGCCACGGGCAAAGTCGACTATGCCATTGGCGACAACACCAAGCTGACCGGTTCCTACACGCGCCAGATCGAAACCGACCAACACCCGGTCGGCATCTGGTGGACTCCACCGTGGACGCTTCCTTATCCCTCCAGCGTCCAGGCGGCCACCAGTTCGCAGGAAGTGATGGTCAACTTGACGCACGTCTTCAGCCCGACGACGACCAACGAGGCCGTTTTCACTCTGGCTCGCTACATCAATCCCAACACTCTGAGCAATGCGAAGGCTGTGGACCGCGCCACTCTCGGGCTAACCATGACAGGGCTGTTCGGTCTCACCACCAAACAGATGCCCAACATCCTGGGACCTTGGGGCGGCATGTTCCCCGATATCGCGGAAATGAACCTGGATGGTCCGTTTAACGGCGGCGGGTTTGGCGCAACCAAGAAAGATCCCTCCGTTTACGATAACTACACCAAGGTGATTGGTTCCCATACCATCAAGCTGGGCGCTTATTGGGATACCAGTGAGAATCTTCAGTCCAGCAGCGGATTCCCCAACCCGCCAAGCGGCGGCGCCAACGGAAGCTACGCTCTGAACTGGGGCGGCGTCAGCACCGGAAACACTGTGGCTGACTTCCTCATTGGGCACATCAATCAATATGCGCAGCCGAACTCTGACATCGTGAGCACGATTCAGAATCACCAGTGGGCGATCTACGCACAAGACTCGTACAAGGCCAACCGCCAGCTCACTCTGAGCTACGGTCTGCGCTTCGATCACGAAGGTCAGTGGTATGGTCCCAGCAACGGCATGGCAGTCTGGAACCCGGCCACCTACACCAACGGTACTGCCCAGACATGTCCTCTGTGCACGCCCTCGCTGCCGGGTCCAATCACCACCGCGAACACTGGCTTGCAGTGGCATGCGAACACTCCTGGCATCCCGCTGTCCGGCTGGAAATCTCCTTTGTTCTATTACGAGCCGCGCGTTGGAGTTGCCTATGACGTCTTCGGAAACGGCAAGACGGTGATACGGGGCGGTTTCGCATCGTTCCGCTATCAAGTTGCCGTAAACGACGTCGGCGGGCCAACAAACCTGGCATCGGGCATTTTCACCGCCAACGTCTACAATCTCACCTCCTATGACGCCATCAACGGGATTCCCGCGCCCGCGAGCCCCTCGGCGAACGGCACGCCGATCAGTGCGTTCCAGATCGGGGACAGCCGGACTCCTTACACCAACGACTGGAACCTCAGCATCGCTCAAGCCTTGCCCTGGCGTTCTGTCTTCGAGGTCTCCTATGTCGGCAACCAGAGCCGGAATGAACTGCTCAACGGTTCCAACGGCAAGATCGATGACCTCAACTCTGTGCAACCGGGAGGCTATTTCTTCCCGGATCCCACGACGACCAAGGGACCCGCGACAACTCAATATGTCAATGGCAGCCCCATCTACGTCTCGCCGGGCAATTTGACCTGCAACAACACCGCGAACGCGCAATTGAACTACGTCAATTGCAACAACAACGGCCCCAACGGCGTGCCGCTGTCGGTCAACTACGGCACAACCTTCACTGACAATGATTACCGGCCCCTGACCAACTATCAGGACATCTATCTCATCACCCACGGCAGTTACGCCAACTACAACTCGCTGCAGGCGTCGTGGAAGAAGCAATCCGGTCCGATCAGCTTCCTCCTGAACTACACCTACGGCAAAGTGATGGGTATCCGAGATGGCCAGAGTGACAACGGTGCCACCAACGGCGTCGTGGTCAACCCGTTCGACTTGCATTCCAACTATGGGCCTCTCGCCTACGATCACACCCAGATTCTGAATGCGACCTACGTGTGGAACCTGCCCAGGTTCATTCACGGGAATCACATTTTGGAGGGTGCGATCAACGGGTGGCAGCTCTCGGGCTACACTACGCGCCAGAGCGGTCAGCCGCTGCAAGCGAACGGCATCCTCAACTTCACGTGGGCCAGTGGTCTGACGGTTCCATTGGCGGGCGCTCAGGATTTGCCGGATAACAGCATTCCGCTGCCCAACGGCTTGCGCTCGAATCAGGTGAATGCCGGGACATGGTACGGCACCGCTCAGAACGGTGGCGGCTATGAGAACTTCATCCCGCAGATCACCTGCGACCCGCGGCACCACGCCAAGGGCCAGTACTTCAACCCGAACTGCTTCACCACTCCCGCGCTGGGGCAACTCGGTACTTTTGAGTGGCCGTACGTGCATGCGCCGGCGTACTTCGACAGTGATTTGGGCCTGTACAAGACCTTCAAGATCACCGAGAGCAAGCAGCTGCAGTTGAGGATTCAGGCTACCAACTGGCTGAATCATCCGCTGCCGCAGTTCGGCTTGGCTGGAACCTCGGATGAAAACATAAACCTGACGCAGCACACGACCATGACGGAGAACAATTTGGCGGAGTGCCAACTCCTGATCAACTCCTCGGCAACAGCACCATGCCAGGTGCCGATCGTTGGCATTGCTCCGACAAACACCAACGCCAGCACGACCGGTAAACCGGCCTTCAAGATTGGCCAGCGCGTCGTGACCTTTGCTGCGAAGTTCTACTTCTAACGGAACCGTGCGCTAGAATTAAGGGTGGCTTCGGCCACCCTTCTTTTTTGCAGATGAGAGGACTATCTCGGCTTTCCCTTTGCGCCGCGCTGCTGGCCGGTTGCTGGTGGCTGCTGGCCGCCTCAGCTCTCGCCGGAAGCCCGATCCGGTTCGAATTCAAAAACATTCCGTTCGTCCTGCAGAACGATGAAACCCCCGCGCGGAATGCCCCGGAAACCATGGCCGGCGGCGTTGCCGTCTTCGACTACAACGGGGACGGCCGTCCCGACATTTTCTTCACCAACGGCGCCAACATCGCCACACTGAAGAAGGACGACCCCAAATACCGGAATCGCCTTTTCCGCAACGACGGCAATGGAGTCTTTACCGATGTCACCGACGCCGCTGGACTGGCGGGCACGGGCTATGACATGGGCGTCGCGGTCGGCGACTACGACAACGATGGCCACCCTGACCTGTTCGTCGCGGGCCTGCACCACGGCACGCTGTATCACAACAATGGCGACGGCACCTTCACTGACGTCACGGTGAAGTCCGGCCTGGACGCGGCCATTAATCATCCCGACCCGGAGTTCGGCCCGTTCTGGGAGATCACTGCCATCTGGGTCGACGTCAACAATGACGGCCTGCTCGACCTGTTTATCGCCAACTACATGCAGTGGGAGTACTCCGACAAACCCTTATGCCAGATCGAAGGCATCTCTGACTACTGCCATCCGCGGTATTACAAAGGGCAACCGAATCAGCTCTTCCTGAACAACGGTGACGGCACGTTCCGCGACGCTTCGAAAGACTGGGGACTTCGCGACCACGTCGGCAAAGCGATGGGAGTCGGCATGGCGGACTATGACCTCGACGGACGCCCCGACCTCTTTGTGACCAATGACGCTTCGTACAACTCGCTGTTTCACAACCTGGGCAACAAGTTCGAGGAGGTCGCCTTCGAGTCCGGCGTCGCCCTGGTCGAGGACGGCAATTTCATCTCAGGGATGGGCGTCGACTTCCGCGACTACAACAATGACGGCTATCCCGATATTGTGTTCGTGGCCCTGCCCAGCCAGACCTTCCCCATTTTTCAGAACACCGGCAAGGGCGACTTCAAGGAGATGACCACGCCCAGCGGCATGCGCGACCTCAGCCGCACCATGTCTGGATTCGGCCCGGGTCTGTACGATTTCGATAACGATGGATGGAAAGATATGTTCGTCACCGGCGGGCACGTGGAATCCCATGACATGCCGGGCCAGCCCGTGAATCATTACAACGCGGTCTTCCGCAACCTCGGAGCGAGCGGGAAATGGCAGGCATTGATCAAAGAAGCTGGTTTCGAGGCTTCTCCCAAGTCGCGTCACCGTGGCTGCGCTTTCGGCGATCTCGATGGCGACGGACGCGTCGACGTGGTTGTGTCAGCCCTCGATGCTCCGGCCGAAATCTGGATGAACCGCAGCCGGGCCTCGAATCACTGGCTCGATATCGCTTTGCGCGGCACCAAGAGTAATCGCGACGGCATCGGGGCAAGAATCAAAGTCGTGAGCAAGAGCGTCGGCGCACAATACAACCACATGACCACCAGCGTCGGATACGCCTCATCCAGCGACGGCCCTGTGCATTTTGGCCTTGGCGCGGACGCCCGTGCCGATCTCATCGAGATTCACTGGCCCTCTGGAATCGTGCAGACCCTTCACGACGCCCCCGCCGACCAGGTCCTCAAGGTCACGGAGCCGGAGCACTGATCGTTGCCCCAAGGCGGCGCTCAGCGGCAACGATGGCTATCTGATTTCCAGTTCGTCCAGTTCGAAAGCGAATTTTCCGGGTTCCTGCGCGTGCGCGAATGCGAGACCTGTGATGTCGCTGCCGTCGGTGGCGAACGCCGAAATCGGAAAACTGAACTGCTGCCACTCCGGCCCGGCAACGAACGTTTTGAACGCCGGCATCTGTCCCGTTGTCGCCGCCGTCAGCACCGCCAGGCTGTAAGTCTTGCCGTCCCCTTTCACCCAGAAGCTGATCGTCTTCTTCGACGAGAGATTGGCCGGTTCTTCGATCGACGATGACGGCATAAACATCACGCCCGCCCAGGCAAATTGCTGGCTTGGCACGATTTCGCCATCGACTGCGAGCGCTCCCTTCGAGCCGTTGGCCCCCGGCTCGACGATCTTCATCGAACTCTTGGACTTGCCTCCATTCGTTTCGTCTGAACTGGCAATCCACAAGCCGTAGTTGGCCGCGACCTTTCCCTCATCAAAGGTGCTGACCACACCCGACTCCGATCCCGCGGGCGCGGGCGGCGGCAAAGCTTTCCCGTTATCTCCGTGAATGCCAATCACCGTCAAAGGCACAGTGGTCGTCTGGTCTGAGCTCGGTCCGACCATCAGCTCGAACTCACCCGGCTCGACCACCCGGTGCATATCCGCGTTGATGAGCGAGAGCGCCTCGGGAGTCACCGTGAATTCCACCGTCTTCGTCTCGCCCGGCTTCAACGTGATGCGTTGAAATCCTGCCAACTGCATGACCGGACGCGTCACCGACGCCACCTTCTCGTGGACATACAGTTGAGGAACCTCGTCTCCCTCGCGCGAGCCGGTATTGGTCACATCCACCTTGACCTTGGCTGTTCCGCCCACGACGATTTGCGCAGGCTCGACGCGCAGATGGTCAAAGCGAAACGTCGTATAGCTCAAGCCGAAGCCAAAGGGAAACAGAGGCTTTCTGGTGCTGAAAGCGTAAGTCCGGTCGTCCGACGGCTTGTGATTGTAAAAATCGGGCAGATCACCAACAGAATGCGGGAAAGTGATCGGCAGCTTCCCGCCCGGATTCACATCGCCGAACAGCACATTGGCCGCTGCCGTTCCGCCCTCTTGCCCCAGATACCATCCTTCGAGGATCGCCGGCACGTGCTCGGCAACATAGTTAATTGAAAGCGGACGCCCGTTAATCAGCAGCACCACGGTCGGCGTTCCCGTCTCCACCACCGCTTTGACCAGATCGTTCTGTGCTCCCGCCAGGTCGAGGGAGTCGCGGTCGCCGAGATGGTTTTCCGCCCAGGCTTCGCGGTTGGTGGATTCGTTCTCACCCACGACCAGAACCGCCACATCCGCTTTCCGCGCGACTTCCGCCGCGTTCTTGATGCTCTCCTGCTGTGTTGCCGGATCAATCAGCTTCACGTCGTTGGTGAACCATCCATGCCAGTCGGACGGCGCGCTTGTGATCTTGCAGCCCTCCGCGTACGCGACTTTTGCCTTCGTCCCCACGCGGTCGCGAATACCCTGCAGAACGCTCACCGAATGGGCCGGCATGCGGCTGTAGCCCCCGAGGTGGATGCCCTCTGCATTCGGCCCGATTACCGCGATGGCTTTCAGCTTGTTCAGATCGAGCGGAAGCAGATTCTTGTCATTCTTCAGCAGCACCATGACTTCCTGCGCCGCTTTCAAGGCGAGCGCGCGATGTTCGGCGCTGTTCGTGATCTTCTCGGCATAGTCCGGGTCCGCATAAGGGTTGTCGAACAGTCCGAGCCGGAATTTGGTCTCCAGAATCCGGCCCGCTGCCCGGTCGACTTCACTCTCGGGCACTAGCCCTTGCTGGACCTGGCTGACCAGCGTCCGGTACACCGAGCCATCCGAGAGGTCGTAATCGACGCCCGCCGCAAGCGCCAGCCGTGCCGCTTCCGGCTTGTCGGCCGCAACGTGGTGGGTATTGATGAGCATCTGCAGGCCGTCTCCGTCAGAGGTCACATAGCCCTGGAATCCCCACTCCTGCCGGAGCACGCGGTCGAGCAGCCAGTGGTTGATGTGCGCGGGGATGCCGTCGATCTCGTTGTACGACGCCATAATGCTTCCTACGCGGGCCTCCTCGACCGCCGCTTTGAAGGGCACAAAGAAATTCTCTCGGATCACGCGCTCGGAGTAGTTTCCGGGCGCGGTGTTGGTACCGCCCTCCGGTTGGCTGTGGACGGCAAAGTGTTTGGCCGTCGCAATCACGTGATGGCGATCCAGCAAGAACGAATCACCCTGCAATCCCGTGATGGCGGCGACGCCCATTCGCGCGACGAGAAACGGATCCTCGCCATAGGTTTCTTCGGTGCGTCCCCACCGCGGATCGCGGGCCAATCCCAGCACCGGAGTGAAGACCTGGCCCACGCCGCTGGATCCCGCTTCGTCCCCTGCAGCCGTGAACACCTGCTGCACCAGTGCCGGATCCCACGTGCTGGCCAGCCCCAGCGCCTGCGGGAAACTCGTGCTCCCGTATTCCATGAATCCATGCAGCGCCTCTCCCATGAAAAGCGCCGGAATGCCCAGCCGCGTCTTCTCCCGAAGATAGCGTTGCACCCCGTTACGCAGGATCGCCGCCGTTCGCGCCGGAAACACCAGGTCCGGATCCCACCAGCGCGAGAGGATCGCCCGAGCTTGGTCCGTCGTCATTGTGCCGGTGGTATCGATGATCTCCTGGTCCGCTCTGCCTCCGCCGGTGATCTGGGCTACCTTTTCTTCGAGCGTCATCCGCGAGAGCAAATCAGCGACTCGGTCTTCAATGGCGAGATGAGGGTTGCGGTATTTGGGAAGGTTTTCTACAGATGCTGCGCTCTTATCCTGGCTGAGAGTGGTGGCGACGCATAGTAATGCCAATCCCAGGATCGAGCAGACGCGTGGGATCATTCCTCGGATTTTCATGATGATGGATAAAGATTCTCCTGATGGATTTTCGGCGCACCCATGGTACTCCTTACGAAAGCCGTGGGAGGAAAGTTTCGCCTCCCGTTCGCGGGGCGGGGTCGGCTGCCCTGAAGGCCTTTTCGGGTTCCGATCCTGCGCTGGTTTCTTAGGTGCGGGAAACCGTCCGCGTTTTGAAAGGGCGCGGCTTTAGCTGCGGCAAAAATGGGGCAAAATCATCGCGGCTTTCGGCGCCGAGGGGCGTCGCTGGTCAGAAAAAGAGCTTTTCCGCAGCCTGTTAAGGCTTAAGCGTCAGAAATGCCACTCCATAGCCGTCGAACGTAATCGTGATTTGGGGCGCGGGACTGACCGATGTCGCCGAAGGACCGCCGTTGGGATTCGTATTGGCATCAATCGTAAGAAGGCTGGCCGTGCTGAACGTTCCCAGAGCCGACACGTCCACCAGAACCGTCTGCGGCCCGCCCGGGCCGTTGTCATCGGTCGGCGAATTGACGGTATGGTTGGCGACCATGATCTCCACGCTTGCGTCCGCGTTCTTCACCGGCAGGATCTCCACATCCGCATTGTCGCTGGAAGTGTATTGCAGCAAGCTGGAGCCCGCCGCCGACGGAAACATGTGCTCCAGCCAGTAGTCGACCCAGTAGCTGAGCTGAATCGCTCCCGTGGATCCATTCACCTCGCCGTACTGCTGGTCGGCGGCATAATCCCAGTGGTAGAGGGCTTGGACTCCCGCCTTGCCGAGCTGCGAAAAGACATAAGGCCGCCACGCGGCAAAGAACGCGCTTGATCCCCGCAGGTCGGTGACGAACGGCGTCCCATTGCATGCGCTCAGGCCGTTGCCCAGTTCATAATCGGCATTGACGTTATTCTCTGTGACCCACACCGGTACTGCGGCTAGCGCCGGATTCGTGGCCATCGTTGAATAAAACGTCTGTACGTCCGACACAAAGCCAGGGATTGTGCCTAACACCGTCGCGTCCGTGTCTTTTTGATTGCAAGTGGAGTAGAAGTGCGTCGCCATGGCATCGACTTGCGCCGTCACTCCGCTGACGAAAGGAGGTACCCACGGCCCAACCTGTCCTGAAAAGTCCGCCAACTCGAGCGCCACGAATTTGAGCGACGGATCAACCGCCTGCATCGCCGGCACGACCGTGTTGTACATGGTGACGTACTCTTCTGGCGTCAGGTTGTTATTGATATTCGGCTCGTTGTAGATGCCCCACCATGTGATCGTGTCGGTCGGGTAGGCGGGCGAAACGTAAGTCTGGCCGTCCGCCGTGAACCCGCCCGCCGAATAGTAGCCGACCAGATTCTGCGTGTAGCCCGCAAACTGCTGAAATGTCAGATCGTCAAAACCGTCGCTCGAATCGTCGTTGGCGTACATGTATGCTGGAGCTTTGGCGATCTGAAACTCCGGACTGTGGTCGCCCACCCCGAGCACGGGCTGCGTAACCGCATCGAGAATCGTGAAGTTCCAGGTTTTCGATGCCGTTCCCTCCGATCCTTGGGGCACGCCTTGTGAGATGCCTTGCAGTCGTATGTGCTGCGGCTGCAGATTTCCCAACGGCGTCGTCAACGAGGGAAAGCTTTGGAAGACGGTGTAATCCCATTCGGCCGGCTGAAATGAGGTCGACATCGCCAGGTTGAAGCTGCCGGTCGTCACGTTCGAAATCGTCGTAGTTACCGTCGGGTTCGGCACGATCGGTCCGGTATTACTCATGCTGCCCCCGCCGCATCCGAGCGCGACCAGAGCCAGTAGTGTGATTAACCCCGTCTTTGCCCATCGTGCTCCGGGGACCTTCACTCTGAGAGTCATAGTCAAACCTCGATCTGAGAGGACAACGGCTGCGATTGGCTCGGCGAGAGCTTTGGTCGATGCTCGAAAACCGCCTCGCCGAAACCTCGAAATGACAGTCGATTGTAGAGGCTTTCATCAGAGGGAACGATAACTTCCCGGTTGCTTGGTCTTCGCTTTTTATATGCCCTCTTCAAGCGGCGAGGTTCCGGCAGGATCTGGACTTGGACGGTCCTGAAATTTTCATGCTTCGGATCGAAATTCTGCATTGTACTTTGCCGCTTCTCCCACGCTATTAAGGAATCTCGAACCTCTGTTCCTGAGCCGACGTGTGTAACACTCCGGTGCCGCGCCGGGCACGCCCAAGAACAACTGATTCGCGACGTTTTCGCAGGGTAATTCCCCTGAAATGGAGAGTCCCCAACGTTGATGCGCCCAAATCCCAGCTACGGTCTGCCGCCTGCCCAGGGTCTCTACCACCCTGCACACGAGCATGACGCCTGCGGCATCGGATTCGTCGCCAGCGTTCGCGGCGAAAAGAGCCACGACATCATTCAAAAGGGGGTGCAGGTTCTCTTGAACCTCGCTCATCGCGGCGCCTGCGGCTGCGATCCGGAAACCGGTGACGGCGCCGGTGTCCTTATCCAGATTCCGCACAAGTTCTTCGCCCGCGAATGCGAGAAGCTCGGCTTTCAACTTCCAGCGCCCGGTTCTTACGGCGTCGGGATGACGTTTCTCCCGGTCGAAAAACATCCGCGCCTGCAATGTGAAGGAATCCTCGAGCGCATCGTCCGCGAAGAAGGCATGACGGTGCTCGGGTGGCGCGACACTCCCGTCTACGCCTCGGCCATCGGACGCGTGGCGCGCGCTTCGCAGCCTTATATCCAGCAGATATTCATCGGATGCGCGCCCAGCCTCGATGAAGACGCCTTCGAGCGCAAGCTCTACGTCGTTCGCAAGCGCGCGGAAAATGAAGTTCGCGATTCCGGCATCGAAGACGCCGAGATGTTTTACATTCCGTCGCTCTCCTGCCGCACCATCGTCTATAAGGGTCTGCTGCTCGCCCCCCAGATCACGAATTTCTATCGCGAGCTCTCCGATCCCGACGCCGAAAGCGCGCTCTGCCTGGTTCACCAGCGCTTTTCGACGAATACCTTCCCCAGTTGGGATCGCGCCCATCCCTACCGCTACATTGCCCACAACGGCGAGATCAATACTCTCCGCGGCAACGTTAACTGGATGCATGCCCGCCAGTCGCTGCTTGCCTCGCCGCTCTTCGGCGACGATCTGAAGAAACTCTTCCCGATCATCGCGCCCAACGGCAGCGACTCCGCCAATTTCGACAACGCCGTTGAGTTGCTCCTCCAGTCCGGCCGCAGCCTGCCCCACGTCATGGCCATGCTCATCCCCGAGGCCTGGGCCGGCAATCCGCACATGGAGTCCGACAAACGCGCCTTCTACGAGTATCACGCCTGTCTGATGGAGCCTTGGGATGGTCCTGCCGCGATCGCGTTCACCGACGGCCGCATCATCGGCGCCACGCTCGATCGTAACGGCTTGCGCCCCGGCCGCTTCGTTGTCACGCATGACGATCTCGTCGTCATGGCGTCCGAGGCCGGCGTGCTCGACGTCCCCGCCGAGCAAGTGAAATTGAAAGGCCGCCTGCAACCAGGGAAAATGTTCCTGGTCGACACGGCCGCAGGCCGCATCATCTCCGACGACGAAGTCAAGCAGTCGCTCGCCTCGCGCCAGCCGTACTCCGACTGGCTCGCGCAGAATCAGATCACTATCGATCAGCTCCCCGACCCGGCGCGCATGCATCATCCCGACTCCGAAACGCTGCTGCGCCGCCAGCGCGCTTTCGGCTACACCGACGAAGACTTGCGCATGATTCTCGGACCGATGGCCGCTAAGGGCGAGGAACCGATCGGCTCCATGGGCACCGACACGCCGCTCGCCTGCCTTTCCGACAAGCCGCAATCGCTCTTCAACTATTTCAAGCAGCTCTTCGCGCAAGTCACGAACCCTCCCATCGATCCCATCCGCGAAGAGTTGGTCATGTCGCTGATCAGCTACATCGGCAGCGAACGTAACATCCTCGAGGAAGCGCCGGAAAACTGCCACATGCTCAAGCTGGCGCATCCACTGCTGACCAATCGCGATCTCGAAAAACTCCGCCGTGTCTCCAATCGCGATCTGCTCGCCACCACATTGCCCGCTCTATTCCGCGCCAGTGAAGGCGAGCTTGGACTCAAGCGCGCCCTCGATGAACTCTGCCAGCGCGCCTCCCGCGCTGTCCGCGCCGGATACTCTCTTCTCATCCTTTCCGATCGCGGCGTCGACAAAGACTACGCGCCCATCCCTTGCCTGCTCGCTCTCGCTGCTGTTCACAATCTGCTCGTGCGCGAAGAGACTCGAACCCAGGTCGCGCTCATCACCGAATCCGGCGAACCGCGCGAAGTCATGCATTTCGCCTTGCTCAGCGGATACGGGGCCAGCGCCATCAATCCTTATCTCGCCCTCGAAAGCGTCGAAGACCTCGCCTTCCGCGGCGACCTTGGTGACGATGCCACCCCCGAGCTTGCCGTCCGGCATTTCATCAAAGCCATCAAGAAGGGCCTGCTCAAAACTTTCTCCAAGATGGGCATCTCTACCCTGCAAAGCTATCAGGGCGCGCAGGTCTTCGAGGCCATCGGACTCAACCAGGAACTCGTCGAATCTTATTTTGCCGGCACGACCTCGCGCCTCGAAGGCGTCAGCCTGGGAGTGCTTGCGTGCGAAGCACAAATGAAGCACGAATTCGCCTTCCGCCCGCTCACCGAGTTTGAAACCGAGCTCGCGGTCGGCGGCAATTATCACCAGCGCGTCGGCGGCGAATATCATCTGCTCAATCCGCTCACCATCAGTAAACTGCAGCAGTCCGTCCGCCAGGAAAATTTCAAAACGTTTCAGGAATATACCGACCTCATCGACCGCCAGAGCGCGAATCTGTGTACCCTCCGCGGCCTGATGAAATTCAAGACCAGCGATAAGCCCATTCCTCTCGACCAAGTCGAGCCCGCCAAAGAAATCATCAAGCGCTTCACCACCGGCGCGATGTCGTTTGGTTCGATCAGCAAGGAAGCCCACGAAACTCTCGCCATCGCCATGAATCGCATCGGCGGAAAGTCCAACACCGGCGAAGGCGGAGAAGATGAGGCGCGCTTCAAGCCCGACCCCAACGGCGATCTTCGCCGCAGCGCCGTCAAACAAGTCGCCTCAGCGCGCTTCGGTGTCACCGCCAACTACCTCGTCAATGCCGACGAATTGCAGATCAAGATGGCGCAGGGCGCGAAACCCGGCGAGGGCGGCCAGCTCCCCGGCCACAAGGTCGACGAAGTCATCGCTCGCCTGCGCCACTCCATCCCCGGTGTGGGACTTATCTCTCCGCCGCCGCATCACGACATCTACTCGATCGAAGATCTCGCCCAGCTCATCTACGATCTGAAGAACATCAATCCGCAGGCGCGCATCGCCGTCAAACTCGTCGCCGAAGTCGGAGTCGGTACCGTCGCCGCCGGCGTCGCCAAGGCGCACGCCGACGTTGTCCTCATCAGCGGCGATACCGGCGGTACCGGCGCGTCCCCGCTCAGCTCCATCAAGCACGCCGGAATCCCGTGGGAGCTCGGCCTTGCCGAAACCCAGCAGGTTCTTCTGCTCAACGATCTTCGCGGACGCATCCGCGTGCAAACGGACGGCAAGCTGCAGACCGGCCGCGATGTCGTCATGGCCGCGCTCCTCGGCGCCGAAGAATTCGGTTTCGCCACGACGCCCCTCATCGCCCTCGGCTGCGTCATGATGCGCAAGTGCCATCTCAACACCTGCTCAGTCGGCATCGCCACGCAAGATCCCGTGCTGCGCCGGCAGTTTCAAGGACAGCCCGAGCACGTCATTAATTTCTTCTTCTTCCTCGCCGAGCAAGTCCGCCAATACATGGCGGAACTCGGCTTCCGCACCGTCGACGAAATGGTCGGACGCGTCGACATCCTTGATGTCGCGCCCGCCGTCGATCACTGGAAGGCCCGCGGCCTCGATTACTCGGCAATCTTCTACAATCCGCCGGTGCCGTCGCGCGTCGCCCGCCGCTGCATTCACCCCCAGGATCACGGTCTCGAGCAGGCGCTCGACCATCAGCTCGTCGAACACTCCCTCGACGCCCTGCTCAGCCTCAGCTCCGTCGAGATCAATTTGCCCGTCCGTAATATTCATCGTTCCGTCGGCGCGATTCTCAGCGGGCAGGTCGCCCGCCGCTATGGCTCCGCCGGGCTTCCCGACGACACCATCCGTATCCATCTCTCTGGATCTGCCGGCCAGAGTCTCGGCGCGTTTCTCGCCAAAGGCATCACCATCACGCTCGAAGGCGAGGCTAACGATTACGTTGGCAAAGGCCTTTCCGGCGGACGCATCATCGTCTACGCGCCCCGCGGCTCCGGCTTCGCGCCCGAAGAAAACACCATCATCGGCAACGTCGCGCTTTACGGCGCGACCAGCGGCGAAGCCTTCTTCAACGGAATTGCCGGCGAGCGCTTCGCCGTGCGCAATTCCGGCGCGACTGCCGTCGTGGAAGGCGTCGGCGATCACGGCTGCGAGTACATGACCAACGGACTCGTCGTTGTGCTCGGGGCCTCTGGCAGCAACTTCGCCGCCGGCATGAGCGGCGGCATCGCCTACGTTTTCGATGATCGCGGTGACTTCAGCGACAAGCGCTGCAACCGCCAGTCGGTCGATCTCGACCCGCTGGTCGACGAAAAAGATCTGCAACTCGTTCGCGATCTGGTCACGCGGCACGCGCAACTGACCTCCAGCCGCCGCGCGCAATGGATTCTCGATCACTGGGCCGGAGCCGTTCCACGCTTCATCAAAGTGTTTCCGCACGAATACAAACGCGTTCTCGGAATTCCGCGCACTCAGCGCGCAGAATCTCATGAGCCGGAAGTCCCCGTCCTCGCCCGCGCCGAGCCGCTCTTGCCGGCTGAGGTGCAGCATGGGTAAGACCACCGGCTTCCTCGATTATTCGCGCGAACTCGCTCCCCGCCGTCCCGTCGCCGAGCGCGTCAACGACTGGTTCGAGATCTATCAGGATTTTCCCGAAGAGAGCCTGCGCAAGCAGGGCGCGCGCTGCATGGACTGCGGCGTCCCCTTTTGCCAGACCGGATGCCCGGTCAGCAATCTCATCCCCGACTGGAACGATCTGGTCTACCACGGCCGCTGGAAAGACGCCGTCCGCCAGCTTCACGCCACCAACAATTTTCCCGAGTTCACCGGGCGCATTTGCCCCGCTCCCTGCGAAGCATCGTGCGTGCTCGGCATCAATCAGCCGCCGGTCGCCATCAAGCAGAACGAAAAAAATATTGTTGAGCGCGGATTCCTCGAAGGCTGGATTCGTCCGGAACCTCCTGCCACTCGCTCCGGCAAAAAAGTCGCCGTCGTCGGCTCCGGACCCGCTGGACTCGCCGCCGCGCAGCAGCTCTGCCGCGCCGGTCATACGGTTTCGGTGTATGAGAAGAACGACCGCATCGGCGGCCTCCTCCGCTACGGCATCCCGCATTTCAAACTCGAGAAGCACATCATCGACCGCCGCCTCGATCAGATGACCGCCGAAGGCGTGAAGTTCATCACCAACGTCGAAGTCGGGAAAAATATTTCCGCCGCCGACCTTCGTCGCGAATTCGATGCCATCGTCCTTGCCGGAGGCGCCGAGCATCCCCGTGATCTCACAGTTCCCGGCCGCGAGCTCGGCGGCATCCACTTCGCCATGGAATTTCTGCCGCAGCAGAACAAGCGCTGCCTCGGCGACACCATCGATGCTTCGCTCGAAATTCTCGCTGCCGGCAAACGCGTCGTCATTATCGGCGGCGGCGACACCGGCGCCGACTGCCTGGGCACCTGCCATCGCCAAAAGCCGTTCTCCGTGCACCAGTTTGAAATCATGCCCAAGCCGCCCGACGAGCGCTCGCCGCGAACGCCCTGGCCGCTCTGGCCCATGCAGCTGCGCACCGAAGGCGCGCACGAAGAAGGCGGCATCCGCGACTGGTCGATCGCGACCACCAGGTTCACTGGCGACGAGCAGGGCAACGTCCGCCGGCTGCACGCGGTTCGCGTCGGCCCGGCGCCCAAATTCGAACCCATCTCCGGCACGGAATTCTCGCTCGACGCCGATCTCATCCTCATTGCTATGGGATTTCTCGGCCCCGTGCGCAACGGGATGATCGAGCAGCTCGGTGTGCAACTGGATAATCGCGGCAACGTCGCCACCGACGAAAACTACATGTCGTCCGTCCCCGGCGTTTTCGCCGCTGGCGACATGCGCCGCGGCCAGTCGCTTGTTGTCTGGGCCATTTCCGAAGGACGCAAAGCTGCCGCCTGCGTCGACGCCTTCCTTGCCTCCGCGCGCCTTCCCGCCGCCGCCCCGCTCGCGTCTCTTCGTTGTTAGCCGGCTTTCTATTCGGTCGCGAAGCGGAAGATGGTGCCCGGATTCGAACTCTGTCGCCAGCCGGGAAGGACACGACTTCAGTCGTGCCGTGAGGCAACCTGGGATCGGTGGCTTGAGCCGCTGAAGAACCACACGACTCCCGCTCGCGAAAACGCAGAAGGCTGAGCCCTCGCCCGGTAATCTCAACCCTCGTTTTTTTCATTGACATCCCCGCTGCAGCCGTTAAGATAGAAAATATTCAGATAGATGGATAAATATTCATAATGAATAAAACCCTGCGGCAGCGCGCGATTCTGGAATCCCTGAAGCATGGCTCCTTCTCCAGCCAGGACGATCTCCAGCGTGTGCTGCGCAAGCGCGGTTTCAAGGTCGGCCAGGCCACCCTCTCGCGCGACATCCGCGATCTCAACCTCAGCAAGACCTCCCGCGGCTACCGGCTCTCGCACGCCGATGGGTCCGTCGCCCTCGCTCTGCCTCCGGTTTCACGCCTGGTGCGCGAATTTGTGCTCGGCGTCCGCTCCGCGCAGAATCTTCTCGTCATCAAGACGATCGTTGGCAGCGCTCAACCCGTCGCCGCCGCCATGGACGAAGCCGATTGGCCCGAAATTGTCGGAACCATCGCTGGCGATGACACGATTCTGATCGTCTGCCCCGATAGAGACGAAGCCCGCAGTCTGGCCGGACGCCTCGAGGAAATGCTCGCCTGATGTCGGCCAAACTCAAAACCGCAGTCCTCGGCGCGACGGGATATTCCGGTCTCGAATTGACGCAGATCCTTCTGCGTCATCCGCGTCTTGACAGGCCCACTCTGCTCCGTCGCAGCGCCGATAACGGCAGCCCTTCCGATCTCGCGGAAATTTTTCCCGTCCTCTCCGGCAACGGCGGCTATCCGCTCCAGCCGCTCTCCTGGCCGGCGCTCAAAGAGAAGGGAATCGATCTTCTTTTTCTCGCCACGCCGCACGAAGTCTCGCGTTCGCTGGTGCCCGAGGCCATCGCTCAAGGGCTCCGCGTCATCGATCTCAGCGGCGCCTGGCGTCTCAAACAGGCCGAGCACCGCGCCATCTACGCTTTTCATGACTCCGACGCCGCCACTGCCGCGAAGCTCACCGATCAGGCCATCTACGGATTGCCCGAACTTAACGCCGACCGCGTCGCCCGAGCCAGGCTCGTGGCCAATCCCGGCTGCTACGCGACTTCGGTCATCCTGGCGCTCGCGCCGCTTTTGAAAGACGGCCTTGTCGATCGCGCGCGCGGCATCATCTCCGATTCGAAGTCGGGCGTCTCCGGCGCAGGCAAGGAGCCCACGTCGAAGACTCACTTCGTTTCTGTCGCCGACAATCTCTCCGCCTACTCCGTCTTCAATCATCGCCACATGGGCGAGATGCTCGAGCAGCTCGGCCTGGCGGCGCAGGAACTGACCTTCACGCCGCATCTGCTGCCGATTCCGCGCGGCATCCTTTCGACGATCTATGTGCACCTCAACCGCGCCATGACTTCCGTGGAGATCGATGGCTGCTTCCGCGCGTTTTATGCGGGCAAACGCTGGGTGCGCATCTTCCAGACGCCGAAGCTGCCACAGGTGCAGTTTTCGCTGCACACCAACTACTGCGACCTGGGATTTTGCCTCGCCGACGACGGCCGCCGTCTGGTGCTGGTTTCCTGCATCGACAACCTGATGAAAGGCGCTGCCGGCCAGGCGGTGCAGAACATGAACCTGATGTACGGATGGGGAGAAGACGAGGGGTTCGAATGACCATCGTAGTCAAAATCGGAGGCGCCGCTCTCGAAGATGTCTCCACGCTCCGCAAGTGCGCCCGCGCCATCGCCGAGCTCGCGCAAGACGGGCATCGCGTCGCCGTTATTCATGGCGGCGGCAGTGCGCTCACCCGCATGCTCAAGAAGCTGGGCAAGGAGAGCGAGTTCGTTGGCGGCTTGCGCGTCACCGACGCCGAGACTCGCGATGTTGCCCTCATGGTGCTCGGAGGCATGATCAACAAGAAAATGGTCGCCGCGATCCAATCGGCCGGCATGCCCGCCGTCGGATTCTGCGGCGGCGATGGCATGTCGTTCCGCGCCCGCCGCAAAATCGTTCGCGGCAGCGATCTCGGATTCGTCGGCGAAATCTGCTTCGCCGAGCCTTGCTGGATCGAAGCTCTCTGGCAGCAGGGCGGCATCCCGGTCATCGCGTCGATCGCGCTCGGAGCCGACGGCGAATACTACAACGTCAATGCCGACGAAATGGCCGCTGCCTGCGCCGCCGCCTGCCACGCCAACGCGCTCATTTTTCTTACCGACGTTCCCGGCGTCAAAAATGCCGAGGGCGCAGTCATTCCCTGGTTGAGCACGCGCGAGGCTGAAGATCTCGCCGCGCACTCCGTCGTCAGCGGAGGCATGCTGCCCAAGCTCGAAGCCTGTAAGAAAGCTCTGAAGCAAGGCGTCGGCCGCGTGCGCATTCTTCCCGCGACCGAGGCCGAAGCCCTACCGCAGTTTTATTTGACCAAGATCGCGAGCGGCACCGAGGTCACTTGCGCATGACCTTTCTCCGCACATGTAGGGACAGCTGCCCCCGGTTGTCCGGCGAGCGAAGCTCGACGCGGGGAAAGCAGACGCACTCGGAATTTGAAGACAGCAGAAAGAGGAACCATCGTTGAACAAGTCTTTGCAGACTGCACTAACCAGCCGGACGCCCGTTCCGCCGGAAACCTTTCCCGGCGTCTTCTGGTGTCCCGATCTGATCTCGACCCGCGATCTCGGGCCGCAGGGCGTCGAAGCCGTGCTCCATCTCGCCGACATGATGAAGTCGAGGCCCTCGGTTTTTCAGCGCTCGCTCGCCGGCAAGCAGATGGTGATGTTTTTCGAGAAGCCCTCGCTCCGCACGCGTCTCACTTTCGAAGCCGGCATCACCTCGCTCGGCGGCACGGCGATGTTCGTCGATCAATCGCACTCTCGTCTCGATGCCCGCGAAAAGCTCAGCGACATCGCGCACAATCTTGAGCGCTGGGTTGACGTCATCGTCCTGCGTACGTTCTCTCACGAGACCATTGAAGGCATGGCCCGCCACGCCTCCATTCCCGTCATCAATGCGCTCAGCGATCTTGAGCATCCCTGCCAGGCGCTGGCCGACTACCTCACCTTGCAGGAGCGCTTCGGCGATCTTCGCAGCATTCGCCTCGCCTATGTCGGCGACGGCAACAACGTCGCGCATTCTCTCTTGCTCACCGCCGCTTGTCTGGGATCTTCCATCCGCGTCGCCACACCGAAGGGCTACGAGCCCAACGCCAAAATCGTCGCCGACGCCCGCAAGCTCGCCAGGCAGACTGGGGGCGAAATTGAGTTGCTCACCGATCCCCACGCCGCCGTCGCCGGGGTCGATGCCGTCTATACCGACGCCTGGGCCAGCATGGGCCAGGAACACGAATCCGCAGCCCGCGCCGAAATTTTCCCGCCGTATCAGGTCAATCGCGCGCTTATGGCGGAAGCGGCGCCCCACGCCGTGTTCATGCACTGCCTGCCCGCGCATCGCGGCGAAGAAGTCATCGACGAAATCATGGATTCGGAGAACTCTGTCATCTTCGATCAGGCGGAAAATCGCCTGCACGTTCAAAAAGCCATTCTTTATTTATTGCTGGGCGGCGCCGTTCGCCTGCCCGTGAGGAGCGCTCATGCCTGAAAAAGTAGTTCTCGCCTATTCCGGCGGACTCGATACCTCCATCATTATCCCGTGGCTGAAAGAACATTATTCCTACGATGTCATCGCCATGGTTGCCGACGTCGGCCAGGGAGACGACATTGAAGCCGTCGTCAAGAAGGCCTACGCGACCGGAGCCAAGAAAGTCATCGTCGAAGATCTTCGCGAAGAGTTTCTCACCGGCTACGTCTTCCCCGCGCTGAAAGCCGGCGCCGTCTACGAGCACAAGTATCTGCTCGGGACCTCGCTCGCCCGTCCCGTCATCGCCAGGCATCAGGTCGAAGTCGCGCTGCGCGAAAACGCGACCGCGGTCGCCCACGGATGCACCGGCAAAGGCAACGATCAGGTCCGCTTCGAACTCACCTATCAAGCCCTTGCGCCGGAACTCAAAATCATCGCTCCTTGGCGCGAATGGACTCTTAAGTCCCGCGAGGACTGTCTCGATTACGCGGAAGCGCACGGCATTCCTGTCGCTGCCAGCCGCGAGAAAATCCACAGCCGCGATCGCAATCTCTGGCACCTTAGCCACGAAGGTGGAGAACTCGAAGACGCCGCCAACGCTCCTTTGCCTTCCACCTGGCAAATCACGAGGGCGCCGCAGGAAGCGCCCGACAAAGAAGAAAAAGTCAGCATCGGCTTCGAGCAGGGCGTTCCCATCTCGGTCAATGGACTGAAAATGGATCCCGTCTCGCTGGTCGAGTTGCTCAATGAAATCGGCGCCCGCAACGCCATCGGCCGCGTCGATCTCGTCGAGAATCGTTTCGTTGGAATCAAGTCGCGCGGCTGTTACGAGACTCCCGGCGGCACGCTGCTCATCGCCGCCCATCGCGAACTCGAGGCCCTTTGCCTCGAGCGCGACGTCGCCCACTTCAAGCAGCACATCGGACTCAAATACGCCGAGCTCGTTTACTTCGGACTCTGGTTTACGCCACTGCGCGAAGCTCTCGACGCCTTCGTCGAGAGCACGCAAAAGCCGATGACCGGCACGGTCACACTCGCCCTCTACAAAGGCAACGTCTCCGTCGTCAGCCGTGAATCGGAGTTCTCGCTCTATCGCACAGATCTCTCGTCTTTCACCATGGGCGAAGGCTACGACCAGAAAGATGCCGAGGGATTCATTCGTATCCTGGGCCTGCCTTCGCGCTCGCGCGTGCCTCCGCGTCTGGAGGTTACGCGATGAAGATGTGGTCGGGCAGATTCCGGCAGCCGCTGGATCCCGAGTTTGAGCGTTGGCAGCGATCTTTCGGGTTCGATCGCCGACTTCTGCCCTACGAACTCGCAGCCAGCGCCGCGCACGCTCGCGCGCTGAAAAATGCCGGAATCCTGTCTGCCGACGAATTGATAGAGATTCTGCAAGGGCTGGAGAAAATCGGTGAACGTGCCGTATCGTCGCCTGCATTTCTCGATGATCCCGACGCCGAAGATGTCCACCACTTCGTTGAAAGGCAGCTCGTTGCGCTCATCGGAGATCTCGGCTACAAGCTGCACAGCGGGCGCAGCCGTAACGAGCAGATCGCCACCGATCTTCGTCTCTACGTTCGCGCCGCCATCGATCAGCTGCGCCACGAACTCGCCGAACTCTGTACTGCCTTTGCCGATCGTGCCGAACAGTCCGCTGATTCGGCCATGCCGGCCTACACCCACCTGCAGCGCGCCGAGCCCGTTCTTGTCGGTCACTGGCTGCTCGCTTACGTCGAAATGTTTCTCCGGGATGCCGACCGCCTCGCTGATTGCCGCAAGCGGCTGAACGCTTGTCCGCTCGGCTCCGGAGCCGTCGCCGGCGCTACGCTCGCGCTCGATCGTTCGCTGATGGCCGACGCTCTCGAGTTCGATTCGCCCACGGCCAACAGTCTCGATGCGACCAGCGACCGCGATTTTGTCATCGAATTTGTCAACGCGCTCTCGCTGCTCGCCGTCCATCTCAGCCGCTGGGCCGAGGAGATGATCCTGTTCTCCTCCGAAGAATACGGATTCCTCGGTCTGCCCGAAGCCTATTCAACCGGCAGCAGCGCCATGCCGCAGAAAAAAAATCCCGACCTGCTCGAACTCGTCCGCGGAAAGTCCAGCCGCATCATTGCACACGCTGCCGCATTGCTTATCACCGTCAAGGGTCTGCCGCTTGCCTATAACAAAGACCTGCAGGAAACCCAGGAAGCTCTCTTCGATTCCGCCGATACGCTCATCAGCATGCTTCCGCTCATCACCGGCTGGATGAAGTCCGTCGAACTTCACCCCGACCGCATGCATCAGGCCGCACAATCTGGATTCATGAATGCCTGGGCCGCCGCAACCTATCTTGTGCAGCGTGGCGTCCCTTCGCGCCTCGCGCACGAAAAAATCGGAAGTGCCGTCAAGTTGTGCCTGGAAAAGAAATGCGAGCTGAAGGATTTACCTCTCGCCGAATTGCAATTGCTCAGCCCGGCCTTCGCCGCCGATTTCTATGAATCTCTGCAACTCCACTCCGTGCTCGCCATTCACGACGTCCCCGGAGGCACCGCGCCCGCCCGTGTCCGCCAGGCGCTCAGCTCTGCCCGCAGCAAAATTCATTCTCTCCGCGAGGAGGTCCGTGATCAAAAAACCCATGCGCACGCGTAAAGCCATCTTGCCCGATGCCGAGCAGATTCACGATCTGATTTCCGGGTACTCTCACGACGGCACGCTTCTGCCTCGCACCCTCGCCGAAATCTGCGAGAACGTGCGCGACTTCGTCGTCCTCGAAGACGACGGTCGCATCATCGGCTGCGGAGCGCTTCATCTCTACGGCACGCACCTCGCCGAGATTCGCTCCATCACCGTCGCGCCGCGCACCCAGGGCAAGGGCGGCGGCGCACGCCTCATGAAAGCTCTAATGGCTGAGGCCAAGCGTCATCACGTCGACTGCATCTGCCTGTTCACGCGCAAGCCGGAATTCTTCGCGCGCCAGGGATTCACCGTCGCGCAGCGCGAGGATCTTCCCGACAAAATTTACAAAGACTGCCACGCTTGTCCCAGATTTCACTGCTGCGATGAAGTCGCCATGGTCCGCGGCGTTTTGCCGAAGTTCGCGATTCTCCCCGAGCCCGCAAATTGGCTGGTGAAACTGCAATCTTGGTCGCCCGACCCGGTGCCGCCCGAAGCTGTCACCCCAACCAATTCGAGCCAGGAAACAGGGGCCCTTCAGTTTTCTCCAGGCGAACCATGAATTTGAAATACGGTGGGAGAAATGCGCGAAGTTGGAACGATGTCATGATATGTCGCTTCTCAGACACACACGTCTAAATCTGATAATCAATGTCTTCCATAATCTTCTGCAGCGTCGCCGAGAGCGGCTCGCTCACGCTCTCTTCTCCTTCCAGCTTCTGCACGCGTTCTCGCAGTCGATTCACTTCCATGGCGACTGCAGCCAACGCCTCCGATAACGGATCATTAATCTGCTTCGGATCCGTGATCACCACGCGCTTGCCTTCGCGAAAAATAATGTGCCCCGGCACTCCCACCACCGTCGAGTCCGGCGGCACATTCCGCAGCACCACCGATCCTGCCCCAATGCGGCAATTTTTCCCGACCGTAATATTCCCCAGAATCTTTGCCCCGCCTCCGACTACGACGCTGTCTTCAATCGTCGGATGCCTCTTTCCCATTTCTTTCCCCGTGCCGCCCAGCGTGACTCCCTGATACAGCGTAACGTCATCGCCCACAATCGCCGTCTCACCGATCACCACTCCCATGCCGTGATCGATGAACAATCTCCTCCCGATCTTCGCCGCCGGATGAATCTCAATTCCTGTCACCCATCGCGCCACTTGCGATAGCCACCGCGCCGCCAGTTGCCAGCCGTGATTCCACAGCCAGTGATTCACGCGATAAAACCACACCGCGTGCAGTCCGGCATAACACACGAACACTTCCAGCTTCGACTTGGCCGCGGGATCACGTTCCCGCACGGCAGCGACGTCTTCTCCGATCAAAGAAAAAAAATGTGGCATCAGTAAGCAGCTTTCCGAAGAATCTCGCGGATCGTTCGCACCAGCACGACACAGATTACGCGCAAACTGCGCTTTGCAAAAACCGCGTCCGAGTCCGCCGAGATTATTCGACGCATTCAAACCCCTTCATCTTAAATTCCAAGACCAAAACACCCTTGTATATCCGTATGCCAACGACTTGAAATCCCTCCAAAACCGGCCTCGCCACATAACAAGGACCGACAGGGCAGCAGACATTTTGGCCGAAATGCCCGCCGAGCGAGCCTTGCAAACTGAGTGATGTCTTTTATTTTCAATGAGTTAGTTGATCAATGATCGAATTATCCGCTCTTCACAATTACTACTTGTTTTTGTTTGGTCAAAGGTGTTAGTGTGTGCGACCTATCAACGGGTTTCGGTGGGTTCGCCTGCGTTTCGCCGAATGGTCGTACGCAGGTTTTCCGAATTCCGTCAGACAAACACACCCGTAGGGGAGGGATTACAAGTTCTTCCCACTGGTATTGCGGGATGAGTCTTCTTCCAGGAGGGCTGTACGATGCGTGTTCGTCAAGTCGTTTCCGTGTTTCTCATCGCAACTTTGTTTTGCCTCGGCGGTGTGCTCACAGCGTGGGCGCAGTCGACCAATACCGGAACGGTTGTCGGAACTGTCACAGATGCGTCCGGCGCGGTAGTGCCCGGAGTTTCGGTGACACTCTCAGAACTCGGAACGAGTTCCACCCGCACCGCCACAACGAATGACGCGGGACACTATCTGTTCGCCAACATCGACCCCGGCCTGTACAGCATCAGTCTCAGCAAGCAGGGTTTCGCCACCACCAAGTCGCAAGCTGAAGTCAAAGTCGGCCAGTCTACGACCCTGAACTTCTCGCTGCAGGTCGGCACCTCCACCACGACCGTGGAAGTCCAGGCGACCGGCACGGAGTTGCAGACCATGAATGCCACGGTCGGCAACACCATTACCTCAGTCGCGATCGACAACTTGCCGAGCCTCGGCCGCGACGTGAGCACATTCGTCACCCTGCAGCCGGGCGTCAGTCCCGATGGCAGCGTCGCCGGCGCGGTTGTCGATGAGAGCTACTTCTCTTTGGATGGCGGCAACAACACCAACGACATGGACGGCAGCATGAGTGTGTACACGACCTCCTATGCCGGCGATCCAACCGGAGGCGTCGCCAATCAGAGCTTTGGTGTCGCCGCTGGAGCGACAGGAGTGTTGCCCACGCCTCAAGACAGCGTTGAAGAATTTAAGGTGAACACTGCCGGTCAGACAGCCGACTTCAACAGTTCGGCTGGCGCCGAAGTTAAGGTCGTTACCAAGCGCGGCCACGACGCCTGGCACGGCACTGCCTACGAATACTACAGAGATAACAACTGGTCCTCGAACAGTTGGGATGCCAACTATTTCAATGCGCTCTACGGCCCAGGCACTGCCGGTCTCCCGGCTTTTCACTACAGCCGTTTTGGCGCTGCTGTCGGCGGTCCGCTTATTCCAAAAGAACTGCTCGGCGGCAAGACTTACGTATTCTTTAACTATGAGGGATTCCGCTTCCCTAATTCGGAGCTGATCAACCGCGACGTCCCTTCACCGTCCTTGGAATTGGGCTTGCTGACTGATACTCAAACCAACACCGTCTACAACCTGAATCCGACTCCGGTGACGTACAACGGTGTGACCTACCCGGGGACGACGATTGACCCGCGCGGAATCGGCCTCAACCCGACTGTGCAACAGCTGTGGTCGCAGTACGAACCGACGTCAAATGCGGCGTGTGTCAACAGCTTGTGTGACGGAGCCAACGTTCTTGGATTTACCGGAAACGTATCTGTGCCTCAGTCCAGCAAGTTTGCTGTGACCAGGATCGACCACGATTTCGGCAGCAAATGGCATTTCATGTCCAGTTGGCGTTACTACAACCTCAAGCATGCGACAACCGACCAGATCGATATCGGTGGCTTTTTCTCAGGCGACACTCTGGGGACTCCAGCTTCGCAGTCCGGCGACCCGCAGCAGGCCTGGTATTACGTGGCTGGCCTCACCACCAACATCACTCCCAATATAACCAACGATATTCACTACAGTTTTCTCCGCAATTGGTGGTCCTGGTCGCGCGCTGGAGACACAGTTCAGATTACAGGTCTCGGCGGGGCCTTAGAGGTGTACTCCGGGGAATCTGCAAGCCAGAATCTGGCTCCCTACAACGTGAACACGCAACAGACGCGAACCCGCTTCTGGGACGGCCACGACCAGATGATTCGCGACGACGTCTCCATGCTGCATGGCAACCACCTCTTCCAGCTCGGCGGCACCTACCAGCACAATTTCAACTGGCACCAGCGCACCGACAATGGCGGCGGCATCAACTATCAACCCGTTTACCAGCTAGGTCAGGGCTCGCACGGCGCCGGGGATGTCAACATTCCTTTCTGTCAGACCGTCAGCACTGAGTACGCAACGACTTGCGGCGCTGACTACGCGGCGGCCTTGGGCATCGTCTCGGCTGCTCAGGTTGCCTATACCCGTTATGGCCCGAATCTCACTCTCAACACGACGCCCACGCCCGCGTTCGATCAGAGCACGATCCCTTATTACAACTTCTACTTCAGCGACACCTGGCACATGAAGCCCAGCTTCACCCTGACTTACGGTCTCGGCTGGACGCTGGAAATGCCGCCAGTGGAAGCCAACGGCAAGCAGGTCGAACTCGTGGATCAGAACGACGAGCCCATCAGTGCGGAAGACTACCTCTCCGCCCGCAAACGCAACGCACTCTTGGGTCAAGTGTTCAACCCCGAAGTTGGCTTTGCCCTTGTTGGCAACACGGCCAATGGACTGAAATATCCCTACCATCCCTTCTACGGCTCGTTCAGTCCCCGCATCGCCGCAGCGTGGAATCCGAAGTTCGACAGCGACTCGATGGCCGGGAAACTTTTTGGCCACGATGACACTGTGATTCGAGGCGGCTATGGCCGCATTTACGGCCGCCTGAACGGCGTCGACCTGGTCCTGGTGCCTCTGCTGGGCACAGGCTTGATCCAGCCGGTTCAGTGCTTCGACAACATTATGGATGGGACCTGTGGTTCGACCGGTTCCGCAACCGCGGCAAATGCCTTCCGTATCGGCATTGATGGGAACAATGCGCCGATCCCGCTTCCCAGCACGACCTTGGTGCAGCCGGATTATCCGGGTTATAACGCCATCGCCGCCGGTGCCGGCGAATCGTTGGATCCCAATTTCCGTCCGAACGTAGTCGATTCGTTCGACTTCACCATCCAACGCCAGCTTTCTCGTAAGCTCACTTTGGAGTTGGGGTACATCGGACGCCGCATCACGCACGAGTATCAGCCGATTAACATCAACGCCGTTCCCTACATGATGACCCAGGGCGGTCAGCGCTTCGATCAGGCTTATGCCAATGTCGTCATGCAGTATTGCGGAGGCCTCGCCGCCATGGGCGGCGGCAATTGCGCGGGTAGCGCCGGCGCAGTAACTGCACAGCCGTTCTTCGAAACCGCTCTTGCCGGTACCGGCTACTGCACCGGTTACACCAGTTGCACCGCAGCCGTGGTCGCGAATGAGGGCGCCGGTGGCACCGGCAACCTCACCTTCTCGAATGTTTGGAGCCTATGGAGCGACTTGGATAATGGAGGGTTCAACTTCCCGCGCACGATGATGAACACTCCCGTACCTGGGTCTACTTTTGGTGGCAGCGGTCAGCTAACCTCCGGCGTGGCGGTCAATGCCAGCGTCGGCTACGGCAACTACAACGCTGGCTTTGCCACTCTCCGCATGAACGAATGGAAGGGCCTCACGATGCAGTCAAACTTCACCTGGTCGAAGGCTCTGGGGACCGGAGCTCTCGTCCAGGCCACCAGCGAATACACCCCCGACGATCCCTACAACCTGGCAGAGATGTACGGCCGCCAATCCTACGACCGGAAGTTCGTCTATACGGCTTTCCTCGTCTACTCGCCACCGTTTTACAAGGGCCAGTCCGGATTGATGGGACGGGTTCTTGGCGGATGGACTTTCGCTTCGGTATTCGCGGCCGGCAGCGGCCAGCCGATCGAAGTCAGCACGACCAATGGCGATGGCCAGGCCTTTGGCGGAGCCGACGCGGCGAGCTTTTTCGACAACGAAAACGCCATCCCGATCGGACCGATTACCAGCGGCCACCGCTATTCCACCCATGGGTCAAATGGGGTGGGTACTGGCGGCCTGCCTCTGAACATCTTCAAGGATCCCGAGGCGGCGTTTAACAACTATCGCAACCCGATTCTGGGCGTCGATACTCGAGATGGCGGATTCGGGCAACTCACCGGCTTGGCATACTGGAATATGGACTTCACCGTAAAGAAGAACATCCGGATTGCTGAGAGCGTTGACTTCGAGCTGCAAGGCGTCTTCGCTAACATTCTCAACCACGATCAGCTGCTCGATCCACAGGGCATGGCAATGTACTCGCCTGGGACGTTCGGCAACCTCCTGGGTTCAGCCCAGGCCCCGCCAGCAGGTGGCAATCGCGCCATCGAACTCGGCGCCCGCGTCCGCTTCTAAACAAACGGAGCGCCCATCGGACGCTCCCTCAAATCAAAGGCCGCGCCGGGAAGCGCGGCCTTTTCTTTTGCCACTCACTTCTTCTGCAAGCGAAGGAGAACTCTTCCCGAATCACGACCTCAGGGATTCCGAGCCGGAATTACGAACTGACCTCTGGGCTGATCATCCCGATTGACGACGTGAGTCGCCCGGCGCGCGATCGCTCCCACGCACTTCCCGGTGCTGCCCCTCGCGAACGGGAAGGATTTTAGCGGCTCGCCAGTCCGTAGCTGATAGCTCCGGCCGAAGCGCTCGCATTGATGCACGAGACCAGATGCTCCATCCGGTGATGGCCGGTTCGGTGGAAGAAGTAACTGAGTCCCATCACTCCGGCCGTCTCTCCGGCAAAATTCGCGGCCAGTGCCGGAGTCGAAGTGCCCATCATCCGCACGACAGGGTTGAGTTCCTGTCCGCCGCTCCTCAGGTTGGCTCGCGTCACGGCGAAATCCGCTCCCGCCAGCGCGGCCGACATCGCGAACAGCGCCACATTCTCTCGATCCCAGAACTTGTGTTCGCCGACCGTTGGCGTCGGCTGCGCGATCAGGTTCAAAGTCGGCTCAACCGCCGCCGCCGGCGCCGATGGCCTGGGGGCATCCGGAAGCGGCCCCTGCGCATACACTCGAGGTGCAAAAACACTCGCGGCCAGAACAGCTACGGCGCTGAGACGAAGCAGCTTTAGGATTTTGCAGGATGTCATAAGTGCTGGCCGGTTCCGGCCGAGCACCTCGGAAGGGGCAATTGCGGCTCCAAGTTTCCCACATTAGAACCGCGGCAACCTATTCATAAATAAACCGGTTATCCCGAAGCGTGCACAGGCAGCCGAAAGTAACTGTGCACTGTTTTGCACCTTGGCGGCGAGCGTTTATCCATTGGAAACGCCACGCCGCACTTCGGACTGAAACCTCTTACGCAGAACTCTTACGCAGAACACCTGGAAGACCCGCTCACTTCTTGTAAACCACTCCGCCCTTCATTACGAAGCTCACATTCTCGAGGACGCCTATATCTTGCATCGGATCTCCCTGCACCGCGATGACGTCCGCAAAATATCCGGGCTCCAGCGACCCGATCTGTCCATCCCATGCCAGCAGCTTTGCCCCGTTCAGCAGGTCGGCCTGCAGCACCGCCAGCGGCGACATCCCGTATTTCACCATCAGCAGGAACTCGCGCGCCTGCGTGCCATGCGGAAATGGGCCGACATCGGAACCCACGGCCATCGGAACTCCCTGATCCACCTGCTTCTTGAATTCGTGAATTTTCAGGTCGAGCAACTCATGCTCTCGCGCCGCCTGCGCCGCGGTAGCCGCATGCTCTGCGAAATATTCGAAGATGGCGAAGGTCGGGACGGCGAAGATATGTTTCTCCGTCATCAACCGCACAGTTTCTTCGCTCAACTGGTCGGCGTGATCGATGGAAGCCACTCCCGCCTCGGCCGCGTAGAGCGTTCCCGGCTCTCCGGTTGCATGGACGGCCACTCGTTTGCCCACCCGTGCCGCTTCTTTTACCGCCGCTTCGAGCTGAGCCTCCGTGTACTGGTAGGGAGTCGAGAACTTCCCGTCGTGAACCGAATCCGGCCCGGTCTCATAAATCTTGGTGAAATCGGCGCCTTCCTTGTACTGCTGCCGCATCACAGCCACCAGTTCGTCGGCAGTGTTGGCGTAGTCGGCATTGGGAAGAACGTGCTGTGCCGGGTTGTAGCCGATCGCATCCTCGTGGCCTCCCAGGATGTTGATGGCATTGCCGCTGATCCTCAGCCGGGGCCCGGGAATCCGGCCTTCGTTGATGGCATTGCGCACGGCTGTGTCGGCGGAGCCTGCGCCTTCGGTGCCCATATCTCTCTCGGCGGTATAGCCGGCCATCAGGTCATCCCGGGCCGCCAGAGTCGCCGTAATCGTGCGCTGCGGCACCGACTCCTCGACCGTCTGCAGATCTTCGGCCCCCGGATGCAGAAACAAGTGAACATGAGCGTCGATCAGGCCGGGCAGCAGCGTGCGCTCCCCGAGATCAATCACTTCCGCTCCAGCGGGATGCTTCACCGAGGGGCCAACCTCCACAATTCGTTCGCCCTGAATAAGAACCTCCGCCGGGCTCATCGTACGGCCCGTCTTCACCTCCAGCAGATGAGCGGCGTGAAGGACAATGGCACGCGGAGCAACCGTTTGCGACTGGCCGACCGCAGCCTGGCCTGGGACGACCACAAGCGACCAGAGGACGAAACACAGCAGGGAACTCGCATGGCGCGTATTCATAACGCCCGCGATGGTATCACCCCGGCTTTCCTCGGGCCAGAGGCTGCGGAGCTGCTTCATTGCGTGATTTCGATCACAAAAAGCGGTGCAGCCGATCACACGGAATTCCCCATTCCACAGGCGAAACTGGAACCCAGCTATGAGCGAGTTCGCCATCCTCACCAACCGCAAGCGAGCCCTGATCGCGCTGATCCATTCCGTGGTTTTTCTGGGGATTGCGGCCCATGGCTTCGCCGCGCCTAAGGCCGGGCTGGTGCACCGGATCGTGACAGCCGATGTCGTCCTGGTCGCGATCTATCTCATCGTAGCGTCGATTCTGGGCTGGCTGGTAGGCATTTCCCGCTGCGCCGTGGAGCGGCTGTATTTCGCCTTCTGTGTTTCGAGCGCCACGTTTGGCCTGCTGCGGACGATTCTCGGCGATGCCGCCATCCCGGCAGCGCAGTATCTGCGCGTGGTCATGCTGACGGCCGCGGTGGCGCTGGGGACCTGGATTCTGCATGGGTTTTCTCGTCCCGCTGCGGAGAATGCGTTGCCGGAATGAGCTCTCTTCTGGCCGAAGTCCTGCCTGCGGTTTAGCATGAGAAATTGAGATTTGTCTTTCCCCACCCTCTCACAAGAACCGCGAAAGGGCAGCCACGGTCGCGGTCTTCGGGAGATCAAGCCCGGGTTGCCCGTCTTCATCCCTTCAACTGCCGCTCAAGCGTGGCTCCGGCCATCAGAGCAGATACGGTACCAGCGCTCGGGTGCGACTGGCGTAGGCGGCGTAAGCCTCGCCAAACTGCGACCGCATCCATTCCTCCTCTAGACGGAGCTTGGGCCAGAGAATCAGGAAGACGAGCGCGCAAGCGACAAATCCGCGCACCTCGGAGAGCGCGATCGCAGAGCCCACGAGCCCGGCCAGCATGCCGGTGTAGATGGGGTGACGCACGATCGCATAGGGACCGGTGGTGATCAGTTCGTGGCCCTGCTTGATCGTGACTTCGCTGCTCCAATTGCCGCCCAGGTGCTCCCGCGCCCAGACGGCGAAGAGAAGGCCGGCGATCATCACCGCAGCTCCCAGCCAGAAGGGCCACAGCCCGGCCGGCCAGAGCTGAAGATAGAGCCAGTGCAGCGGAATGCGGGTGGTCGAGAACAGGACAATCACAATGACGAAGATGAGCAGGCGCAGGATGCGCGAGCCGGCCGGTTCAAGACGCTCGTTCGTTTTCGCCGTGGCCGCTTTGATCCGCCAGTAGACGAGAAAGGCGATCCAGAAAACAGGAAAGAAAGATTCGTAGAACCACAGCACCGCGGGACCTCCAAGGGGCTGAGGATTATTATGCAGCCGAGCTAAGCGCAGTTCCAGATCCACGGGAATTTTCGTCACCAACTGAGGGGACGCTTTGCCCGTCACTCCTCCGCAAGCGCGGTTCTTCGTTGGCCGCTCAGATCGGCGGAAGCCCGAACTTCCCCACCGAGAAAAAGCGCGCCGGGCGGGCCAGCATCAGACCAAAAGAAAGCCGCCCGGAATCGAATTCCAGGCGGCTATCGTACATCAGGGCGAGGTCGATCCTCGACCGGCCGGTTAGGATAGGAAGAACTCTTTCGTCAGGGTGGCCCAGTCTTCATCGGGCATGTGTGCGGTGAGGTCATCGACTGCGACGCCCCCATCCTGCGCCAGCGCTCCGGCTGCCATCGGCATTCTCTGCTGCAGGCGCATCGCGGCATTTTCCATCCACAGCCGCGCCAGCGATCCACCCAGCAGGTTGCGGAAGTTGATCTTGGAGTCGGGAGCCTGCACCGTCAGCAGCCATCCCTCGCCATACGGATCTTTCCGCGCCAGTTCAGGATTCTTCGCCACCGCTTCGTTCACGTCGCTGACTGTCCCTTCGATCGGCGAAACCATGTCCACCGACTTGCCATCGCGGATGATCGTCCAGATTTTTTGCCCCTGGCGCACCCACCGTCCGCGCTGCGGCAGAGCGATGCTCTCCACCTTGCCGATCAGCTTCGAGGCAAAATCGTCGATGCCGATCCGGACCAGATCGCGACTCTCGCTGACCGCCCAGGTGTGTCCGGCATGATAGCGGACGTTTTCCGGCACCTTGAAGCCCGCGACCAACGCTGGAACGAGCCGGGGAGCTTCGTCTCGAAGCGCGGCCTGAAGAACCGGCTGGGTCGCGACCCGTTTCTGCGTCCGTACGTAATCAATCAGTAGGAAAATTGCGAATGTTAGAAGTACCAGAATGACTGTCATAACTCACCTCGCCCCGAGTGTCCTTTTCCAGCCAGCCACTCGACACTTTTCCTAAAGGCAATTGCCGAACCAAACCTGGCGGCGTCCATTCAGTTTTGTCTGCAATCCATGGAACTACTTCAATTTGAATGAGATGGAGGATTCAACGCGAGTTGTTCGACTGGTTGCTGCGAGAAATTGCGCTGGTGTCGTCGATGCGAACCGCAACAGCGAGAAGGTGGGCTTGGAGCTGTTCTGGCGACGGTGGTCCTCGAAGTCTTGCTTTATCAGTGGGATAGCACCGATTGACCGCATGATGCGATTCGCATCTTGCAGCTGATGCGAAACACAACTCGCTCCTGCCTCGCGATCCAAAACCGCCTTTCCTCCAGAATCTAAACCTATTGACCGGCGTCACGCGCGACGGTGATGTCCATCACGGCAAGGAAATGCCGCAATCACCGAAACTTAAGGGGTCTGAAGCTGCTGAATTTCGCGACAGCCTCTGTCTGAGTAAGGTCAAGCAGCTCGTAAGTGATTGCGATTCCGAGCCCTACGGTGCGTCGGGAATCGTTGCCTTCCTCCTCACTCAGCTCAGGCGTCGATCGAAAGGATTTTCGGGAACGCCTCAATCCATTTTAGGAGCCGTTCCCGCGAAAAACTCATGAGCAAAGCCCTTCTCTACGATTCCACCGTCTGCATCGGCTGCAAACAGTGTGAGCAGGCCTGCGCCACGCAGAATAGGCTCCCGTACGACGACACGATTGCTGCCGAGGAGTACCAGTCTGCCCACAAGCTCACCGCCATTCTGACCCGCAATGATCATTTCATGCGCCGCTTGTGCATGAATTGCAAAGATCCCTCCTGCGCTTCGGTTTGTCCGGTTGGAGCGCTGCAGAAAACCGCTCTGGGACCAGTCACCTATGATTCGTCGAAGTGCATGGGCTGCCGCTACTGCATGGTCGCCTGTCCATTCGGTGTTCCTAAGTACGAGTGGGGGAAGTTGGTGCCCAAGGTGGAGAAGTGCACCATGTGTCCCGACCGCGTCGCGCAAGGCAAGCAGACCGCCTGCGCCGAGATCTGCCCCACCGGAGCCACCAAGTTCGGCGAACGCGATGACCTGGTTGCCGAAGCCCGCCAGCGCATTCGCGACAACCCCGGCAAATATGTGAACCACATCTACGGTCTCGAAGAAGTCGGTGGCACATCCGTCCTGCTTCTCTCGGCGGTTCCCTTTGAGACCTTCGGATATCGCACCGACATTTCCAAAGACCCGCTGCCCATGCTGACCTACCGCGTGCTGTCTCGCATTCCCGACTTCGTCCCATTGGGCGGAATGCTGTTAGGCGGCATCTGGTGGATCACGCATCGCCGAGAAGAGGTCGCGCTGGCCGAGGCCCAGGAAACGACAAACGACAAGAAAAGTGGGAGGCAGTCATGAAGCTGAGGTTCACATTTTGGAAGCTGGTTTTCCTGTTCCTGATGGCTGCCGGAGTCTATGCCACGTTCATCCGCTTCACCCAGGGGCTCGGCGCCTCGACTCATTTGAGCGATCAGTTCCCCTGGGGCATCTGGATCAGCTTCGATGTTCTATGCGGTGTGATGCTGGCCGCGGGCGGCTTCACTCTGACCGGAGCCGTGCATATCTTCAATATCAAGCGTCTTCATTCCATCATCCGTCCTACGATTCTTACTGCTTTCTTAGGCTATGTTCTGGTTTGTGTGGCGTTGATGTACGACCTCGGCAAGCCCTACAACATATGGCATCCGCTGATCATGCGGAACCCCCACTCGGTCATGTTCGAAGTGGCGTACTGCGTCATGCTTTACACGACCGTACTGGCGCTCGAGTTCTCCCCCATCGTGCTCGAACGTTTCAACCTGCAGAAGCCGCTGAAACTGGTGCGCACCATCCTGATTCCACTGGTGATCACCGGCGTGATTCTCTCTACGCTGCATCAGTCGTCGCTCGGAACGCTCTATCTGATCGTTCCCGAGAAGCTGTACCCGCTGTGGTATACCCCGCTGTTGCCGGTGTTTTTCTTTCTCTCGGCGATTGGCGTCGGTCTGGCGATGACGATCTTCGAGTCATCGCTGAGTTCGAAGCACTTCGGTCTGCAGCTGGAACTGCCCGTCCTGCGCGAACTCGGTCGCGTCCTCGTCGTAGTCCTGGGCCTTTACGCCATCCTCCGGGTCGAGGACTTGTGGAATCGCGGTGTATTGAAACTAACCGTGCGGCCGGGGTACGAAATGTATCTCTTCTGGCTGGAGGTTACGCTGGCTCTGATCCTTCCTCTGGCCCTGTTACTGCAGCCCAAAGTCCGCAACAACCCGAACGGCCTCTACTTGAGCGCCGTGCTTGTGGTTTTAGGTTTCATCACCAACCGCATGAACGTAAGCATCACCGGCTTTGAAGGCTCGACCGGTGTCCGTTACTTCCCCAAATGGACTGAGCTTGCCGTCACCGGCATGATCATCGCCGTTGGGTTTGCCCTCTTCGGACTCGCGGTGAGATACCTGCCTATTTTTCCGAAAGAGCACCTCATCGAGGAGAGCGTAGCCGAACTGGATTCCCCCGCGTTGTCCGAGGTTTCGCCAGTGCTGGAGAATGCAGGAGATTGAATCAAATCGCGGCCAGTGGTACCGGCTCACGCACAGTCTGAGCGCCAAGCTGAATGTACTCCTGCTTGGCGCGATGATCCTGATCTTTGCCCTGCTCGGCTACCTGAACGTTCGCCTGCACCGCCAACACCTGGAGCAGATCACTCTCCTCAGCGCTGAGCGCGTCAGCGACGTGATCCGGCAGAGCACGACCGATTACATGCTGCACAACGATCGGGATGGCCTCTACCGCACCATCCAGCGGATGGCCAGCGAGCCCGGCATGGAGAAGATCCGCATCTTCGACCGGGACGGCCGAATCACCTACACCACCGACCCCGCCGAACGGAATCATGTGGTCGATAAGACAGCCGAGGCCTGCTACGGCTGCCATGCCCAGTCGCAGCCGCTGGCGAAACTGAACCGCCCCGATCGCTTCCGTATCTATCGCAACGCGGCGGGCGAGCGTGTGCTGGGCATCATCACTCCCATCGAGAATCAGCCATCCTGCTCGAATGCCGCCTGCCATGCCCATCCTGCCGAGCAGCAGATTCTGGGCGTTCTCGACACCAACCTCTCTCTGGCGCGGGCCGACGTGCAACTGGCCGAGAGCAGCCGCCGCACCATCGCGTATACCGCCTGCGGCCTGTTGTTGATTGCGCTGCTGAGCTGGTTCTTCATCTGGCGCGTCGTCGGAGTTCCCGTCAAGGCGTTGAAACGCGGCACGGAGCGTTTGGCGGGGGGCGATCTGGGATATCAGATCGACGTAAAGTCGGCCGATGAAATCGGCGAGCTGGCATGTTCCTTCAACGGCATGAGCCGCGAACTGCAGACGGAGCGAAATCAGAATCTCGCCTGGACCCGTACTCTCGAAGAGCGCGTCGAGCAGAAGACCCGCGAGCTGAGGAGCGCGCACGAGCATGCGCTGCACACCGAGAAGATGGCGTCCATCGGCAAGATGGCCGCCGTCCTGGCCCACGAGATCAACAATCCGCTCTCCGGCATCCTGACCTATGCCAAGCTGCTCCGAAAATGGATTGACCGCGGCGACACCAAAGAGGAAGCCGCCGGCCGCCGCAAGAAGATCCTCGAGTCGCTCGATCTGATTGCCGCTGAAAGCCGCCGCTGCGGCGATCTGGTGCGCAATCTCCTGACCTTTTCCCGAGCCACTCCGATGAACCTGGAAGCCACCAACCTGAACCAGGTCGTCGACCGGTGCCTGCGGCTGGTGCAGCACCAACTGGATCTGGGCAGCGTTCAGCTGCAATTGCAGCTCGATCCCGACCTGCCTCGCGTTCCGTGCGACGCTGCGCAGATCGAGCAGGTGCTGCTGGCGCTGGTCATGAACGCCATCGACGCCATGCCGCAGGGCGGCAACCTGTGGCTCACCACCAGCTTTCACCCCGACCGGAACTGCGTTCAGGTCGTGGTTCGCGACGACGGCTCCGGCATCCCGCCCGAAATTCTTCCCCGCCTCTTCGAGCCGTTTCTCACGACCAAAGAGACGGGACGCGGCGTTGGCCTCGGCCTGGCGATCAGCCACAGCATTCTCGAGCGCCATCGCGGAAAGATCGAAGTGCAATCCGAGGTTGGCCGCGGCACTACATTCACCGTGACTCTGCCGTCTGACGCCAACCTGGAACCGAAGACCGCTCCGGTGGATCCGAGCCACGTTGTTCCCGCCGGTAGGAGGTAATCTCTGTGGAAGCACAAGGCAAGCTGCTGATTGTGGACGACGAACTGAGCGTGCGCGACTCGCTCGGCAAGTGGTTTCATGAGGAAGGTTACGAAATCGGGACCGCCGAGAGCGCCAGCGAAGCCCTCACGCGCATGGCCGAGAACAAATGGGACCTCGCCCTGCTCGACATCAAGATGCGAGGCACTGACGGCATCGAGTTGCAGCGCCGTCTGCATGAGATGGATCCCGACCTGATCGTCATCATGATGACCGGCTATGCCTCGGTGGAGACAGCCGTGACCGCGCTGAAAAACGGCGCTTACGATTACGTCAGCAAGCCGCTCGATCCCGACGAAATTGCCCATCTGGTGAAGAAGGCCCTGGCCCACCGCCGCGCCGAGCAGGAAAACGTCCGCCTGCGGGAGACCGTCGCCGAGGCCACGCGGCCGGGCGAACTGGTGGGACAGAGCGCGGCCATGCGCAGAGTTTTCGAGGCCGTCGAGACCGTCGGGCCCACCGATGCCAGTGTTCTGATTACCGGCGAGAGCGGCACCGGCAAGGAACTGGTCGTCCGCGCCATTCACGCCGCCAGCATCCGCCGCTTTCATCCGCTGGTCGCGATTCATTGCGGCGCTTTGACCGAGACGCTGCTCGAGAGCGAGCTCTTCGGCCACGAAAAAGGTGCGTTCACCGGCGCCCAGTACCGCAAGAAAGGGAAGTTCGAAATCGCCGAAGGGGGCACGGTGTTTCTCGACGAAATCGGCGACATCAGCCTGAAGACGCAGACCGACCTGCTGCGCGTGCTGCAGGAGCGCGAGATCACCCGCGTCGGCGGCAACCAGGTCATCAAAGTCGATTTCCGCTGCATCGCGGCCACCAACAAAAACCTGGAGCAGATGATCGAGGAAGGCACTTTCCGCCCCGATCTTTTCTATCGTCTGAACGTCTTTCACATCGCCTTGCCGCCCCTTCGCGAACGCCGGGAAGACATTCCTCTTCTCGTCGAGCACTTTGTGCGAAAGTTCGCGCTGGCCATGAACAAGCACATCACCCGCATCGCGCCGGCCGCCATGCATCAACTGCAACAGCAGCCGTGGATGGGAAACGTCCGCGAGCTGGAGAACGCCGTGGAACGCGCCATGGTGGTCGCGCAGGAACCCGAACTCCGCGAGCAGGACTTCATTTTGAAGGCCCAGGGCGCTCCGACAACTGCCGGCCGCTCGCTGGATGAGGTAGAGCGCTCCCACATCCTGCGCGTGCTGGAGGAATGCCGGGGAAACCAGAGCCGCGCCGCGGAAGTGCTGGGAATCGACCGGGTCACACTTCACCACAAACTCAAGCGTTACGGCTGGAGCCGGACACCGGTCGAAACGCGCTGAACCGGATTCGCTGGATTCCATGAAGCTGGTGCACCTGCTGCCGGTTGGAGATGTCGACTCCTTGCTGCTTGAGTTCCTGTGGGCGGCAATCCCCCGGTATTTGCCGGTGACCTGCGAAATCCTGCCCAACGTGCTCGATCCCTCGCCTTCGTATCACATCGAGCGCCAGCAGTATCACTCGTCCGAGATCCTGCAGCGCATGCAGTCCCTGGTCCAGCGGCAGGATTGGCGCCTGCTGGGCGTCGCCTCCGTCGATCTTTACATCCCGATTCTCAAGTATGTCTTTGGCGAGGCCCAGATGGCGGGCCCTTGCGCCCTGGTTTCTTATCACCGCCTGCGCCAGGAGTTCTACGGCCTCGATCGCGATGACGCCCTCCTCGGCCAGCGCCTGCTGAAGGAGTCCGTCCACGAACTGGGACACACCCTCGACCTGCGCCACTGCCAGGACTACCGCTGCGTCATGGCCTCCGCGCACGCCGTCGAGTGGATCGATCTCCGCGACAGCTCCTTGTGCCAAAGTTGTCGGGCGAGAGTGCAATCAGGAACCTCGTTGCTGAAACGGTTCCTGCCACGGCGCACGCCAAATACGGGGCTGCCGTAGTACACTTTCGCCATGATGCCAAGACGCCTCGTTTCGACTTGCTTCTTTCTGTTCGTCCTTACGAGCGGACTGCTCTTCGCGCAACCCGCTTCTTCCAAGCACAGCTCCGGAGTCACACAACAGCCATTCGGCACGCAAGATGGGAGGCCCGTCAACGTGTATACGCTCACGAATTCCCACGGCATGGAAGTCCGCGCCATGAACTACGGCGGCATCATCCTCTCGATCCGCGTTCCTGACCGCAAGGGTGACTTTGCCGATGTCGTCCTGGGGCACGAGACTCTTGAGGGATACATCCCTAATCCGCCATACTTCGGGGCGATCGTCGGACGTTACGCCAACCGCATTGCCAACGGCACTTTTACGCTCGACGGCAAGACTTATACCCTGCCCAAAAACGACGGCCCGAATACCCTGCACGGCGGCACCGACAAACCCTTCAACAAGGTCGTTTGGGATGGCGAGCCGCTGAAAGGCAAGACTGGCGTGGCTTTTACTTATCTCAGCCACGATGGCGATGATGGATTCCCCGGTAATCTGCACATGAAGGTGACCTACACGCTGACCGATACCAACGAACTGGTCATTGACTACGAAGCGACCACCGACAAGGCCACGCCCATCAACGTCAGCCAGCACAGCTATTTCAATCTGAAGGGCGAAGGCGACGGCGACATTCTGGATCACGAAATCATGATTAATGCCGACCGCTTCACTCCGGTCGACAAGAATCTCATTCCGACCGGCGAATTGCGCCCGGTGCAGGGAACGCCGTTTGATTTCACCAAGCCGACAAGGATCGGCGCCCGCATCGACGAGAATTACGAGCAGCTCGTGCTCGGCCACGGCTACGACCACAACTTTGTCATCAATCGCAAAGGGCCGGGACTGGTGCTGGCGGCGCGCGTCTATGAGCCCACCACAGGCCGCACCCTCGAAGTCCTGACCACGCAACCGGGCGTCCAGTTCTATACCGGGAATTTCCTCGATGGCACGATCACGGGCAAGCACGGACACGTCTACAAGCACCGCTACGGTTTCTGCCTGGAGACGCAGCATTTCCCGGATTCGCCGAACCATCCGAGTTTTCCGAGCACGATTCTGCGGCCGGGCGAGAAGTTCCACCAGACGACTGTATTCAAGTTCTCAGCGAAGTAAGCCGCAAGACAAGCTGCGTCGTGGGCACGACTTCATGTCGTGCCCGTCACGCCGATCGCGCAGAGACTCCCTACTTCTGCGCCACGACCGCGTTCAGCGGAATTTCCAGCGTGCCCGCTCTGCTCGCTCCCATGTCATAAACTCCGGAGCGCAGATAAATATCCGCCGCCGGCAGATCGATTTCCAGGCTGAAGGGGATGCCATTTGCCTGAGCTGCCGCGTAGCGGTCTTTCGGAATCGCAAGTTGCAGATTGCGGACCATCCAGTTCAGCGCCTTGCCGTCGCGGTCGTAGCCGACCAGCGTGGCTTCCAGATTCCCGCGCCAGACGCTGTCGACTCCGGGCTGAAGCAGGAGACGGTCGGCCGAAACCGTGAACTCAACTTTGTAGCGGGTGACCGGACCTTGCAGATTGGCATTATCGCCGGCCCTTGACGAATCCGCCGGGGGTGACGACTGCGTGAGATGCACGGTGTACAGAATCTCGGTGGCGTCGGGCGCGCCGTGATCCATCAGCGGCCGCAGCGGATCGCCGGCCGGCGCCGCATGCGCCGTCGGAGATAACAGTTCCTCAGTAGCGTAATATCCGCGGCGATAGGCCAGATGGTACTTTCCCCCGCTGACCTTGACCTCGATCTTGCGCAGCTCGCCATCCATGTCGTGGTTGGCGGGCGTGTAGCTCAGCGTGTAGTAATGCGTCCCCTGCTTGAGCACCTGGGCGACTGATTCATCGAGTCCATTCTGGTTATAGAGCGCTTCGCCGCCCGTCTGATCAGCCAACAGATCCATGTAGCCGAAAGTTCTGGCGCGCTCGATTTGTCCGCGCTGCAGATCCTGGTTCTGATACTGGGTATGCACCTGCTCGACGGTTTGTCCGGGCCCGATGTGCGGCGGTTGCTGATTGGTGAAATCGTAGTGAGGATCGGTGGCCAGCCCGCTCGCCTGGATGGGGTAAATCGCAACCTGCGCCGCGCTCAACAGATTCGCCGTTTCCACAACGTCTTTCTGCGTGACCGCGTTATACAGGGAAATCGGAAAGGAGCTCGAGAACCAGATGACATTTTTCCGGCCCGGAAAGCCGCCGAGATAACGCGCCAGTTGCTGCATCGCCTCGAGCGTCGTGCGGGCGCGCACGTCATCCTGAAAAGAAACGGTTTGATGCAGGAACTGCTGCAGTCCGGCGGCCGCCGCGGCCGTGCCCGGAACTCCCTGAATCTCCTCCAGCAGCACCTGGTTTGCGTCGGTGTCAGCTCCGGCCATCAGCAGCGGAGACAGCGATGGATTCCCGCCGGCCTTCTTGCCCTTCAGCGCCGCGGACAATATCGAGGCATCGGAGGTGAATCCCTGCACGAATCGCAGCTGCTCGCCCAGGGTGAAGATCGCCAGCCGCGTGCCCGGCTGGATTTCCCTGATGTACTTGAGCATCTCGCCATGTACGTAGCTTTGATCGGGAAGCGGCGTGTTGAGGGAGTCGAGCAGCAACACATTCGCCGTGTCGCCGGTCTTCACCAGCGGGAGATTGGAAAATGAATTCTGCGGAAGCTGGGCCCGCCGCGAAAGCGCCGGCACATCAGGGATTCCCGCATGCTCTTCGAAGGAAGCGATGGTCTGCGGTTGGCCGTCTTCGAAAGCCTGAAAGTCCTCTTTCGGCAGCCCGATCACCGGTTCGCCCATGCCCTTAGTGACCACTACATCGACGAGCACCACGCGCACATTCGCGCGAAACGTTGCTTGTGCCTTGGCTGAATCACTGGGAGCTTGCTGAGAATCGACAGTGAAGGCACAGAGCGGAAGAAGCGCAAGCAGGGCACCGCGAGGCAGAAACATGCGGAACTCCTCTGATCACAGAAGGGTACCACGAAGCCGGAAGTGCCGCTGAGAAGCGGAGACTAACCCTGCTCGCCTCGCAGTTCTTCAAGCAAGGCTTTGTTCACTTCCCGGCAGCGCTCCGGCGAGAGCTTTTTTCCTGCCGACGTTAAATAGAACGTGTCGATCGCCATCTGCCCCTCGGTATCGATCAGGGCGATCTCGATGTTGCATTCCTGATGGGACAGACGGGAGGCGATGCGGTGCAGCAGCCGCGGACGGTCCTGGGCAATCACCTGCACTAGCGTGCTCGTCGATGAGCAGGAATCGTCAAACTCGACTTTGGTCGAGACTTTTACTTTGGCGATCGCGCCTTTTTCCGAGCGCTGGCGGTCGCGCAGCATCTTCTCCAGGTCCGCTTCGCCGAGCAGCACACGGACCACGCTGCTTTTGAAGCGTGCCCACTCCGAAAGATTCAACTCCAGCGTGCGGAAACGGTCGGTGAAATGAAACGTATCGACCACCGTGCCCGCCTCATTCGAGAACGCATTGGCTTTCACGATGTTCATGCCCCACGCCGCCAGCACGCCGGCAAGCGTCGCGAACAGAAATGGACGATCCCGGGTGACCAGGGTCAGCTCGTACCAGTGCCGCCCCCGCTTTAGTTCGACCATCACCGGGTCGCGGCTCAACTCCTCCGCCATCTGCATGTGGCGCAGGACCTCTTCGGCCGTATGCATGAGGAGATATCTTTGCGGGAAGCCTTCGAGAAATGCCTTAAACCGGTTTTTCGCAACCGGGGCCAGCGATCGCAGGCGCGCCAGCTTTTCGTCATTGACGTCGGCATGCACGCGCTGGTCGGCGCTGCGATTCAGGTGATTCTCCGTCGCAATGTATAGCTGCCAGACATTCTCGGCCTTCCATGGCGTGAGAGCCTCGGGATTGACCGCCTTGATATCGGCATAAGTCAGCAGGCAAAGCATCTTCAGCCGCTCCGGGGTTCCCACCTTCTCGGCGAAGGCAGCGATCGTTTCCGGATTGAAAATATCCCGCCGGAGAACCGCCGAGAGCTCCAGGTGGTTGGCGATCAGAAACAATACCTCCGCGCGTTCCTTGGGATCAACGTCGAGCCGATCCATGGCGCGATTGGCAATCTCGAGGCTGGCTTCGACGTGGTTGCTGCCCGGGACTCCCTTCCCCGTATCATGCAGCAACAGAGTGAGGTAGAGCAGTTCCGGATCTTCCAGTTCGCCCAGCAGTTCGGCGTAACGTTTGTCCCATTCCGACTGTGATTGCTTCAGACGGTGAAGGCTCTCGATGGCCAGAAAGGAGTGTTCGTCGACGGTGAAACGATGATAGAAGTCCCGGACCACCAGCGAGTCGATGATCTTCAGTTCTGGCAGCAGCAGGGTGAGCAGCCGCAGCGAGTGCATGGCGCGCAGGGCATCGGCGGCATGGGGCTGCAAAAGTGTTTCTTGGAGATATAGCCAGAGCTCGGCGCCACGAGGTGGGGTGGCGGCCAGCGCCGGCAGCGCCTGCTCGATCCGGTACTCGGTGGTCGCGCTCAGCTTCAATCCATGGTGGGCCATGAAGTGAAACAGCCGCAGCAGCACCTCGGGATCCTGCAGCGACGATGGCTGCTGCAGAAAAATCAGGCCATCGACCACCGAGAAGTCCGCGGTCGAGAGCCGCGAACGCCAGCTCTGGACCTGGCGATACAGGGCCGACCACGCTTCCGGGATTTCCTCCAGCAGTTGGGTGACGGCGCGTTCCACGGCCCGGGCATGGCCGAAGTAAATCCGCATCCAGTCGGCCGCCGACATCTCGACCGGATCGCCGGCGTCCAGCCTTGCTCCGATCCGCCGCGCCGCCGCTTCGTCCTGCGCCTCCCAACTCAGAGTGTTGTCGTCACGGCCGTAGCGGAAATGCAAAAAGCATCGCGCCGACATCAGGAAATCAACCGCTGCATCCAGTTGCTTGCGCACCGGAGGACGCAGGGAACTGGCGTCGGGCCAGTCATGCAGCTTGTCCATGGCGGAAATCAGAGCCAGCCAGTTGGCCACGTTGCAGTCGCGCAGTCCGCCCGGAGCCTCCTTCAGATTCGGTTCGAGATGGTAGAGCGTGAGGCCGTATTTGGCGTGCCGTTCCCGCGTGACCTCAGCCAGTCCCTGCAGCAGTTCTTTCGACTCGCGGATGACTAGCTTTGGGATCACCTTGTCGTGCAGCCGCCGGTGGAGATCGCGGTCGCCCGTCAGATAGCGGCAGTCGAGCAGGGAAATCGTAAATTCGGTATTAGTCGGATCGTAGCGGTCGCACTCGGCGAGGGTCCGCGATGCCGGACTCAGCTTCAACCGCAAATCCCACAACTCCTGCGAGAAGCGGCGAACCGGGTCCTTGAACATCTGCTCCGCCTCGCGATCAGCAAAGAGGAAGAGCAGGTCGATGTCGGAGTAGGGAAAAAGCCAGCCACGGCCGAAGCCGCCGGTAGCCAGCAGGGAAAAGTTAACAGGCCCGTCGAGCGAAGCATCTTCAGCCACAATGTCGCGCCACAGACGCTTCAGAATCTCTTCGACCAGGCGCGTGCGCTCGCCCACCGCTGCCCGCCCGTCTCCGGTGGACTGAAACTCCCGCTGGATGCGGGCCGATTCGTCGTTAAGGGAACCCCGTAGTTCGCCGATCAATGAGGACGCTGCCGTCATGAAAATGATCACCCCCAGTGGCCTTTGCCACTCGGGGGAAGGCCGCTACGTCGCTGCCTGTCAAATGCGTTCCGGTCGCGTCCCGGTCGAACCTGTCCCCGCCGTATCGCAGCGAGCACCTTTGCCCGCTAAAGCGCTCCTTCGCCGCGCTCGTCGTTCCGGATGCGGATGGCCTCGTCCACGCGCGTCAGAAAAATCTTGCCGTCGCCGATCTTGCCCGTGCGCGCCGCGCCCAGCACCGCCTGCACCGCCTTTTCCGCCAGTGCATCCGGCAGCACCATCTCGATCTTGGTCTTGGGAATCAGATCCACGCTGTATTCGCGGCCGCGATAAACCTCTGTATGTCCCTTCTGCCGCCCGTGGCCCCTGACTTCGATCACGGTCATGCCCTCGACGCCGATTTCCTGCAACGCGGTTTTTACCGCGTCGAGTTTGGAGTTCTGAATGATGGCCTCTACTTTCGTCATGATCTTCTCAAGTCCTGTTCTGCGCTACGCGATCGCCGCGTCCGACGCCGTTCGAATTTGCCTTTCAGCTTCTACGCCGACGGCTCCCAATAGTATCCCTCTTCTCCGTGTTGGGAGAGATCCAGGCCTTGCACTTCTTCCTCTTCTGAAACTCGTAAGCCAATGGTGACGTCCACCACCTTCAAGATGACCACGGTACCCACGATCGCCAGGCCCCAGGCGATCGCCACGCCAACCAGTTGATTCAGCAACTGACGGGCGTTGCCTTCGATCAGTCCCGAGGCCAGGGTGTTGCCTTGCGCGTCCTTGAAGATCGGGTTGACGGCGCTCACCGCGAAGATGCCGGTCAGCAGGGCTCCCAGCGTCCCGCCCGCGCCATGGACGCCGAAAGCATCCAGGGAATCGTCATATCCGAACTTCGCTTTTACCTTGGCCACCATCCAGTAGCAGAAAACTCCGGCGATCAATCCGATGATCAAGGCAGGCATCGGCTTCACAAATCCAGCCGCGGGAGTAATGGCCACCAGCCCAGCCACCGCGCCCGAGATGGCTCCCAAAACGCTGGGCTTGCCATTGCGAATCCACTCGGCCCCCGCCCATCCGACGGTTGCCGAGGCGGCCGCGAAATGCGTGGCTACGAATGCGCTAGTCGCCAGGCTTCCCGCCGCCAGCGCGCTGCCCGCGTTGAAACCGAACCATCCTACCCACAGCAGGCAGGCTCCAATAAAACTCAGCACCACGCTGTGCGGCGGCATGGCTTCCTTCGGATAGCCCACGCGCTTACCGAGGTACAGGGCGCAAACCAGCGCCGAAACCCCCGAAGTTACGTGGACGACCGTTCCTCCCGCGAAGTCCAGTGTGGGGAACGCGCCGCCGAGAGAGGCATTGAGCAGCCCTCCCTTGCCCCATACCATGTGCGCCATCGGGTCATACACGATGATCGACCACAGGAACATGAAGGCCACCATGGCGCTGAATTTCATCCGCTCGGCAAACGCGCCGGCGATCAGTCCCGGGGTGATGATGGCAAACATCAACTGGTACACCATGAAGGTCTGCGCGGGAATCGTGGCGGCGTAGTCCGCATCCGGCGCCGCTCCCACCCCTCGCAGGAAGAGATTGTGGAATCCTCCAATAACGCTGTTGCCCGGCCCGAATGCCAGGCTGTAGCTGAACAGTCCCCACAGCACGGTGATCAGAGCCATCAGGGCAAAGCTCTGCATCATCGTGCCCAGCACGTTCTTCTTGCGCACCAGCCCGCCATAGAACAGGGCGAGCCCCGGACCGGTCATCATCAAAACCAGGGCCGCGCTGGTGAGCATCCATGCGTTATCGGCGGAACTCTTGGCGTCGGCGGCTTGCTGCTCCAGCTTGGCCAGCCGCGCGTTGGTGTCCGCGGCCGCCTGCGCAAATACCGGCCGCGTCATCGGCAGGACCACTAGCGTGAGGACGAATAAGCCTGCCGCCATCCGGGCGATCGGCCTTCTTCTGATAGACACTTCGGCATGGCTCCCGTTCAACGGATTCGCGTCCCGGCACAATTGATGGTGCACATAATCTGAGACGACTCACTCTATCGTCCGCGCGGATTTCGCGGAAATCGAAACTATTTATTGCCCCTATCAGGTTTTGTTATGAAATCGCGCAAAGTGGGGAGGCGTCTTCATCCGCGGCACGGCGGCGCAGATGATCCCCCGGCATGACATCGGGTGCTCCCGTGGGAGAAACTGCCTGGAAGCTGCGTTATTTCGTTTTCGGGGGCTCGGGTGGTGCCGGCTTGACAAATTTTGCGTCGTCGACCGGAACGTTTTGCTGCACTTCGCTCACCTGAATTGTGAACCGCCCGCCGGGGCGAGCCAGGGTCCACTGATAGGGAATCTTTACCCCATCCGCATCGCGGTAGTCCGCATAATCGATCTGCGTGGGAAGCCGCCCCAGGGCCGATTCGTTGTAGCGCACCATCCGCACCAGCAGCCCTGACTGCTCATCGAAATAGAGCTCAATCGGCGTCTTGCCCTCGCGCTCCCCAAGAACCTCGTAGGTCTGGTGATCGCCGATCTTTTCCGGCCCTGTGACCTTCATCTGGCTGAACATCCCTTGCAGATGCGTGGCGAGATGTAGATCAGCATCAATCGCAGCTCCATCCAGCTCACCGCCGTGCATGTCGTGTATCCGCCCCATTGGACCCAGCCAGCCTTCGTGCCCGTTGAATGCGGTGATGTTGTCGCCCTCCGGCAGGTGGGTGAAGGAGATGCGCTCGTCCGGCTCCTTGGAATAAATGTCGATCGGCCAGGAGTGGGCTCCGAATGAGATCGTTCCCTTCATCACCCGGCTGGTAATCTTGTCGATCGCCGCGGCGCCGCCGGAAGCCTGCACGTACTTGTCGAAAAGCTGTGCCGCCGTCGGTCCGCCACTTTCTTGGGGATTGCTGCCGGCTGTCGTCTCCGGCGGGTTTGCCATCATGTTGGCCATCATTTCGGCGGTCATCACGGGAGGCATGCTGACCGGCTTCGAATTGCCGCGGTGGCAGGTGTAGCAGGTCACTTCGCGATTGCGGTCAAAATTGTCGGCGTTGATGGCAAACATCATTTCCATCATCTTCCGCGCAGTCTGCTTGGTCTTTTTGTCATCTTTGTCGAAAGCGCCCTGTACATGGCAGAAATCGCATTCCACGCCCAGCGATGCGGTGATGAACTGCATGCTCGGAATCAACTCGTCCGCCGGAATCCCTTTCAGCACCTGAATGTTCTTGAACTGCTGCTCGGCGGTCTTCTCACCCGGCTGCTGGCCCGGCGCGACGCCGTTCGGCTGCGCTCGCAACACGCTCACGATCAGTGTGCAAATCACGGCAACAGCAAGCGTCCCAAGAATGAATTGCGCTTTTCGATTCATGGATTTTCCTGGCCTCGGTTGGAATTCTAGAAGTCTACCAGAGCAGGAATGGCCGGCGGCTTACCGTCGCAACTCCCTCAGCGCCGCGCCACCTCGGCCAGGGCCAGCAGAGTTCGGACCACATACGTCGCCAGCAGAGCCACTGCACACGCCTTAATCAGCGGCCCATAGCCGGACTCCATCAAATCCGCCAGCACGCCCGAGACGAAGATCAGCAGAAAGGGGAACGCCGCCAGCAGGAATCCGGCTCCCGAGAGATCGGGATGCCCCATTCCAAGGGCGGTAAACAGAACTGCCACCAGCAGGGGCGCGGTGTTGCCGAAGTAACGCGTGCGCGGCCAGACGCCATATGCCACCACCGCGATGGGAAGCGCCACCACCAGCGCCGGGCAGGCACGCAAAATCTGGACTGCAACCTGTTTGTAAACTCCAAATACGGTAAATCCGCGCCAGGTCGCTCCCCAGAAAACGGCGTGCCGCAGGCTCTCGACAAATGCTTGTGGATGGAAAAAGTACGCGCTGAACAGCAACATCGCTCCCACCAGGCAGGCCGCCAGCCAGATCACGAGCCCCGCTTTTTGCCGCACAGGAGCGACGTAGAGCAGAAATCCAAGCGCCAGCGGGACCAGCACGATCATCGAGAACTGCGATCCCACCGCGATGGCAAGCGAGATGCCGAGCAGAACAATTCTGCGCCAGTTCCACAGCACGACTTCTCTTGGCGCGTAAAGCGTATGCGCCACCGCGATTGCGGTGAAGATCGCGCCGAACGATCCCCAGGCCTCGAGAATCTCGGGTTCGGTATGCCAGACGGCAGTCGCCTGGATCATGGCCGGCGAGAAACAGTAAAACGTGAGAGCCACCAGCCCGCCCGCATTGCCGCAGAGCCGCCTTGCCACATACCACAAGGAGGCTCCGAGAAAGACTCCACAGGCGAGGAATGGCAGTCGCGGCAGCCAGCGCCAGTAGATAGCCGAGTTGGCGTCGAAATCATGCGGCCACGCCAGCAATGGCGCCGCCGAAACCAGATACAGCAAGGGGGAATGCTCGTTATCGAAACCGCTTTCGTTCCCGTAGAGCAAGTCGTGTGCGCCGGCAGCGTTTTCCATCATAGGAGCGGCGGCGATCCCGCGCCCGTGCCACTGCTTCCACCCTTCGCCAATGCGGATCGCCTCCATCGCGTCAGGCTGTGCCTCCGCGCTGACCTCAAAATGTACCAGCCATGCGGCCTGCCCCAGAAAGGCAAGCAACAACGCCGCGGCCAGAAATTGAGACCGGCCGAATCGCTCACGCGTGAAATATGGACGCATAATGTCGAGCCGAGTGTTTTACCATGTCGGAGGCTGTCCGCGGGGAAAGTTCTTGCATGAACGACAGGGAGACGAATCCGGAGAGCCATCTGACTCCGCACGAGCCACCGGACCTGGCTCCATCTTTTTCCGCCGCCAACCAACCCTCCTACGTGCACACCTTGTTTTGGGGCCCCAGTGGCTTGCGTCCCGGCTGGGGGTTTGCTCTTTATGTCGCCTTGTTTTTTCCCCTCCAGACCCTGGCTACGCAGCTCGCCTGGTCGCATGATTTCGGAGCCAGCGGCCTGTGGTCCGTCCTGCTGGAGGAGTTCGGCTGGCTGGTGGCTGCCCTGCTTCCGGCACTACTCCTGTGGCGCATCGAACGCCGACCCTGGGGCATTTACGGTCTACCCCCAGCCAAGGCGCTCGGCAAATTCCCCTGGCTGGGAGCTCTGTGGGGATTCGCCGCCATCAGCCTGTTGATGTTGCTGCTGCGCGGCTTCGGCGCCTTCGATTTTGGTCCGCTGGCCCTCCATGGCGCTCGCATTCTCCGCTTTGCTTCGTACTGGGGGCTGATGTTTCTGCTGGTGGGTCTGTTTGAGGAATTCCTGGTGCGCGGCTACACCCAGTTCACTCTGGCGCGGGGCATCGGCTTCTGGCCCGCCGCCGTCGCCCTCTCTTGCTTGTTTGGCTTGATTCACATGGGCAATGGCGGTGAAAAATGGCCGGGCTTGCTCGCGGCAGGTTGGATCGGCCTTTTCTTTTGCCTCACGCTCCGGCGCACCGGCAGCCTGTGGTTCGCCGTCGGATTTCACGCCGCGTGGGACTGGGGCGAGTCCTACATCTACTCCGTACCCGATAGCGGCACGCTGGCAACCGGGCACCTGCTGAGGACGTCGTTACACGGGAAACCCTGGCTCAGCGGAGGCACCGTCGGCCCGGAAGGCAGCGTGCTCTGCTTCCTCGTAATCGGGCTGGCGTGGCTGGCGTTTGATCGAGTTTATCCTCGGTCTCGCGTAGCCGGCTGAGCTTCAGGATGTCTAGGGCAGAAGCTGCTTGACGGCCTCTCGTCCGGAGCGCACGCAATCCGGGACGCCAATTCCGCGATACGCGTTTCCCGCCAGCGCCAGACCGGGCATCTGCTGCCGCAGTCGCTCGATCCTTTCCAGCCGCTCCAGGTGACCCACGCCGTATTGCGCCATGGCCGACTTCCATTTGTACACCCGGGCGAAAAGCGGCTCGGCGTGTAATCCCAGAATCTGCCGCAGCTCCTCGCGGACCACGCCCACAATCTGATCGTCGCTGAGTGCCCAGACGTTCTCGGCGTTCGCTCCGGCAAAGAAGCAGCGCAGCAGCGCTCGATCCTCCGGAGCGCGGTGCGGAAACTTGTTGTGCACGAATGTCGCGGCCAGCAGCCGCTTGCCTTCGCTCCGCGGGATCAGAAAGCCGAAGCCTGGCGGAAGCGATTCGCGCACCTCGCGGTCGTAGCCCAATCCCACGGTGATCGAAGAGCTGTACTGGATGGCCCCGAGTTCAGTCGCCAGATCGGGAGCGCTGGCTCCCAGGATGCGCGCCGCCGCCGCCGCCGGCAAGGCCACGATCACTGCGTCAAACGAATCGGACTGCATCCCTGCCGAAACCAGCCATCCTCCAGCTTGCGGCTGAATTTCCTGCACCAGAGTACTCGTGACCAAAGACGATGGCGCGAGCCGGGTGACGACCGTCTCTGCCAGGTGCTGCATGCCTTCCTTGAGCGAGGTGAACAGCGGCGGGGCGGGCTTGCCCGACGCCGAACGCATCTTCTTTCGCGCCGCCAGCATGGCCCGTCCCAGGCTGCCGTGCGTGCGCTCCATCTCGGCAAACCGGGGCAGCACGGCTCGCACACTCAGGTTTGCCGCTTCGCCGCCATAGACGCCGGAGAGCAGCGGGTCGGCCAGCCGGTCGACCATCTCGCTTCCATAGTGCCGCTCCACAAAGCTCGCGACCGACTCGTCATGGTCGACGGCTCGAGGCGGATGGTACAGCTCCTGCATCATCCTCAGCTTGGTTTTCCAGGAGAACAGCGGCGAGAACCCCGTAGGCAGGATTTTCGTCGGCACCAGAAACATCAGCCCGTCCGGCATCTCCACCAGGCGGCCGCGAGTCAGGATGTACGTCTTGCGGTCGGCATCGTTGGAGCCGATCAACTGATCGCCGAGGCCCAGTTCCCGGCACAGGTCGGCGGCCCATGGTTTCTCGGTTACGAAAGAGTCCGGGCCGGCTTCGACCACGCAACCCGCGATTTTCTCGGTGTGCAGGACGCCGCCCAGTTGCGCCGCAGCCTCGTAGAGGACGTATTCCAGCCCGGCGTCCGATTTTCGCCGTCTCTCTTCCAGCGCGTAGGCCGCGGCCAGCCCGGAGATGCCCCCGCCGACGATAGCGATGCGAGTCATGAATGTCCGGTGTTTCAGCGGCTGCAGCCGCGGCGAACTACCTCAGCCCCGGTTGCCGGTCCCGCCTGAGTATTCCTGCACCAGTTTCGCCAGGTTCTTCACATTCTCCACCGGAGTTTCGGGCAGGATGCCGTGGCCGAGATTGAAAATGTGCCCCGCGCGTCCGCCGGCGCGCCGCAGAATGTCCTCCGCCCGCGACTTCAATTCTTTCCATCCGGCAAACAGCAGCACCGGATCGAGATTGCCCTGCACCGCGCACGCATAATCCAGCCGGGACCATCCCTCATCCAGCCGGATGCGCCAGTCAAGGCCGATCACCTCCGCGCCGGTTTCTTTCATCGCGGGAAGCAAGGTCGCGCTGTCGGTGCCGAAGTAAATGATGGGAGCGCCGGTCTTCTGCAGCTGCTTCACCGTGCGGGTCACGTGCGGCAGAACATACCGGCGGTAGTCTTCGACGCTAAGGCAGCCAACCCAGCTGTCAAAAATCTGGATGACGTCGGCTCCGGCCTGTACTTGCTCGGCGGCATACGCCGACGTGACCGCAACCAGTTTCTCCATGAGCGCGTCCCAGTCCGCCGGAGAGTTGTACATCATTTTCTTGGCGTGGACGTAATTGCGCGAGCCGCCGCCTTCGATCATGTAGCTGGCCAGGGTGAAGGGCGCGCCGCAGAATCCGATCACCGGGATCCGCCCGGAAAAATGCTTCGCGACCAGCGCCACCGCCTCGGAAACATAACCCAATTCACCGGCGCGATCGCTACGCAGTGACGTGACGTCTTCCTTGCGGCGTACCGGCTTTTCGATCACCGGGCCTTCCCCCGCCGAAAAATGAAACGGCAGACCCATGACCTCGAGAGGCAGGAGCAGGTCGGCAAAGATGATGGCCGCATCGACGCCCAGGATTTCCGCCGCCGTGATGGTCACCTCCGCCGCCAGCGCCGGCTTCTTGCAGATCTCCAGCAGCGAGTGCTGTTTGCGGACCGCGCGATACTCCGGCATGTAGCGGCCTGCCTGGCGCATGAACCAGACCGGAGTCTGCTGGGTCGGCAGTGACTTGCAGGCGCGAACGAATATGGAATCAGGCGCAGACATAAACTCTTGACTGTAGCATTTTTACCGGGAATGCGCTGTGAGGCATCGGGCAGAACTGCAGTTTACTGTCACCCTGAACCAGCGCTTTTCGCGCCGTGAAGGCTTTGGGCGAACCACCCGACGCAGCGAGTTGCGGCACGACTTATCGCGTGCTTGGCTCGCATCATTGACCAATCCCCACCATCGCAGGATCGGCAGAACCTCCACCCCAGTTTTTGTGCGAGACTGAATGCACCGGGAAGTGTGGGGCGGCAGAGAGAGTCTGCTTTTGACGGAGGATCCGACCATCATGGCCCAGACCGCCATCGCGACCGAGAAAGTCGAATTAAAAGTCCCGGGCAGCACTCCCATGGCTGCGTATGTCGCCCGACCCGGCGCCCCTGGCCCGTATCCGGGACTCCTCGTTTTCCAGGAGGCGTACGGCGTCAACTCGCACGTCCGGGACGTGACCGAACGCTTCGCCGCGCAAGGATATGTCGCCATCGCTCCGGAGTTGTTTCATCGCACCGCCCCCGCCGGATTTGAGGGTCCGTATGGCGACTTTGCGGCAGTGAAGTCGCACTATGAGGCCGTCACGAACGAGGCTGCCGAAGCCGATATCGGGGCATCCTACGGCTGGCTTCGTTCCAATCCTCAGGTGCGCCAGGAATTCATTTCCGCCGTGGGATTCTGCATGGGAGGAAGGATCTCCTTCCTCGCGAATGCGGTCGTGCCTCTGCACGCGGCCGTTTCCTTTTACGGCGGAGGCATCGCGCAAAGCCTGCTCGATCGCGTACCGGCCTTGCACGCTCCGGCCCTGCTGCTCTGGGGCGGCATGGATAAGCACATCACGCCCGAGCTTCGAAAATCGGTCGTAGACGCCCTCAGAGCTGGCCACAAGCCGTACGTGAACGCTGAGTTCTCGGCCGCCGATCACGGTTTCTTCTGCGACCAGAGACCGGCCTATGAGCCGAATGCGGCGCGGCAGGCCTGGGCCCTGACTCTGGAGTTTCTGCGCTCGTGAAGCAACTGTCGAGTCTCTTGCTGGCGCTTTCGGTCCTATTGCCGGCCGCAGCGGGCCAAATGTCGAATCCCTCGCGGCTGCTGACGGCCGGGCATTCCCCCACTTTCTATCGCGACGTTCTCCCCATCCTGCAGGATCATTGCCAGAGCTGCCATCGTCCCGAGGAAGTGGCGCCCATGTCGCTGGTGACCTACGAGCAGACCAAGCCATGGGCCAGCCAGATAGCGCACGCCGTCGAGACGAAGATGATGCCGCCGTGGTTTGCCGATCCCCGCTATGGCCACTTCGCCAACGATCCTTCGCTCTCGGCGCCACAGATCGCCGACATCGTGGCCTGGGCCGAAGCCGGCGCTCCGGCAGGGAATCCTCATGACGCGCCGCCTCCGCGCCACTGGGCCAAAGGCTGGAACATTCCGCAGCCGGACCTCGTCGTGACCATGCCGAAGGCGGTGCACATTCCGGCACGCGGCGAGGTCGAATATACGTACGAAATCGTGCCGACCCATTTCGCCGAGGACCGCTGGGTGCAGATGTCGGAATTCCGTCCGGGTAGTCCGGCGCACGTCCATCACGCCGTCGTCTACATTCGCCCTCCGGATTCGCCGTGGTTGCGGCATGCGCCGGTTGGCGAACCCTTCACCGCTTCGACGCTCACCGATGCCGTCGAGCGTCGCCAGGCGCACGAAACCACCAGCGACCTGCTCCTGGTCTACGCTCCCGGCAGTTCTCCCGACCGATGGCCCGACGGGCTGGCGAAATTCGTTCCCGCCGGCTCAGACCTGGTCTTTCAGATGCACTACACGACGAACGGCACGGCCGCAGAGGATCAGACCAGCCTCGGCCTGGTCTTCGCCAAAACTCCGCCCAGGCAGCGCGTGGTTACGCTCCAGCTCAATAATCATGCGCTGATCATTCCTCCCGGGGCCGACGATTTTCCCGTGGAAGTCGAAGGCACGCTGCCCAACGATGCCACGCTGCTCAGCTTCTTCCCGCACATGCATCTGCGCGGCAAGCGCTTCGAGTACGACATTGTGCATGACGACGGCAGCGTCGAGGTCCTGCTGCGCGTCAACTATCACTTCCATTGGCAGCTCAGCTACAAACTCGCCCAGCCGCGTCTGTTGAAGGCCGGCACTCGCCTGCGCGTCATTGCCTGGTATGACAATTCGAAAAATAATCCCCACAATCCCGATCCCGAGCAGACTGTGACCTGGGGAGATCAGACCTCCGACGAGATGATGGTCGGCTTCTTCGACGTCGCGATTCCTGCCGCCATGGATAAGTGGCAGTTCTTCGACCGCAAGCCGGCAGCCAGCCCGGCGAAGGCGAATGAGAAAAGAGATTAATCGCCGCAATCCGCGTCGGTCACCCGGCTAATTGGCGTCTTCCTGCTCTTCTTCGTCGAGTTGAAATGGCGGCAGGGCATTGAGCGGCAGCGAGTAGCCCGGCTCGCGCCAATACGCGCGGAAGCATTCTCCCGGCTGCTTGGGCGTCCAGGTGCTCCCGTCGGAGAATTCGATCCTTCCCGGGAAAAAGATCAATCCAATCACACTCTTGTTCATGGAGTAGTCGCCCAGCGCGCCGCCGTTGAACTTCTCCTCCGCCAGATTCACGGTTCGGGTTTCCTTGGGCGCTGTCTGGTCCATCCACAACCACTCGAACAGCAGTGGATTCAGGTTCTGCGGAGTGTTGACGAAGTATCCCCCGTGCAGCGTCAGCCGCCGGATGCTCTTCCCCGAGATGTTGGTCAGAGCGAGATCCGAGGGCTTTCCGGTCTGCCAGAAGTCTCCCGCACCGAGCTGGATCGGGCACGACCGCGTCACCGGCGCAACGATCGTGTAAATCGCCATCATGCCCGCCTCCATGTGGTCCGACACGTGGCAATGAAACATCCAACTGCCCGGATTGTCGGCCATCATGTCCGCGCTGGTCATGCTGGCCGGAAGAAGTTCGATGACATCCGTGTGCCGCTTCCGATACGTCACCGTCTCGCCGTGCCAGTGCGGCGTATGCAGGTCCTTTTCGTTGCCCATTCCGAGCAGGTACCAGCGGACTTTTTCTCCCTGCTTCATCACCAGGCCCGGCAGATTTCCATAAATATATCCGTTGATGGTGTGGAACAGGCCTTCCGGCTTGCCCTGCATCTCGTCGAAGATCATGAACATGGTCACGAATTCGCGATCCACATCCACCGGACTGCCGTCCGCCCGCGCTTTGCCTTTCGCCGTGATAATGATCGGCCCTAGCAGCCCCGCATTGATCTCCTGGCCAGGCTCCACGTGGCTGTGATACCACCAGACCACGGAACTCGGATCGCCCGGCCCCGGCCCGCTGCCGGCATCGGCGAACCAGTGATAGGTGAAGCTGCCGCCCGGAGGGATTTCTCCTCCTAGCCCGGTGCGAACGTAGCGCGCGCCCTCGTTATCCTTGTCGTAGCGCAGCCCGTGCGGATGAATACTGTGTTCCATCTTCGTGCGGTTCAGAAAATGGACCACGATCTCATCTCCGACTTCGGCGCGGATCACCGGACCCATAATGCCCAGCCACTCCGGCTGCGGCTTGCGCACGGTAAAAGTCGCATCCGTGTATTCGATGTAGCGGGTTTTCGACCAGACCGTGTGATTGCGCCAGGGTAAAGGGATGGGAAGGCCGCTGATCAGATCATGCCCGGCCGGCGCGTAGTCCCAGCTCACATCTTCCGCGGCTAGGTAATAGGTGCGTACTTTTCCTGCGGGATGGCTCGTGCCTTTGGCGAAACTCTGCACACTCCAGAGACCGGCCACCACCACGAGCACTGCGATTGCACGCCGAATCATGTCGGGATGGCAGCCATTATAGAAGGTGCGGCGATGAGTGCCGACGCCTACGTCGACGCAGCCGCGATCGAAGCCAAGGCTGTGGATGGATATTGCGATCTCGAATCAGGCGCGGCCCTTCTTCGCCGCTACCGCCGCTTCCTTCCCCGCCACTTCCCACGGACGCTTCGGGCGATCTACCGCTGCCTTGTCGCGGTCCACAATGCGGTCGTAATGATACGACTCGCTTACCGTCCCCAGTGATTCGTTGTAGAGGCTCGGCAGGCCCAGGGCCAGCTTCAGTTCTTCCGCAAACGAATGCAGGGCTTTCAACTGGTCGGCCGTGGCCGGGACTTCCGTCTTCGAAGTCTTGAGGAATTGCTGGTATCCGCGATTTACCAGCTTCGAAATTTCGCTGCCAATCAGGTAGCCTGGATAGGCGAAGATCTTCACGCCGTCATCCGGGTTTTTCTGGATTGCCGCCGACACATTGTACTTGCGTAAAAAGACACGGCCGTTGGTCCCGGGGGCATCGGTCACGTCGAACCCATGGTCGCGCAGCCAGGCTAGCGCTTCTTCGTAGGTTCGTGCTTCAATGGTTTTGGGCATTTCGTTTCTGCTTCAACCTTTCTGGGGCCCGCTCGTCATAATTTAGATGCAGGGAGATCAGGGCCGAACGTCACTTTAGGCGTTCTGCATCACCCGGCGAACCTTTTCATCTAACAAAATACTACATACCTCGTTTTCAGCCACATGGCACATTACGTTGGTGAGGGACATCGGGTTCACGAATGGCACAGAGTTCAAGCAAAATAACAGTAATGTCCGCCTCTGCCCCGCATAACGGAAAGCCGGAGATGCCGCCAGGACTGGGCGAAACCCTGGGCCATAGCCTGGTCGAGCGCATCGGAAATACTCCCCTGCTGCGCCTCGATGCGCTGACTCGCGACCTTCCCGGAGTCGCACTTTTGGGCAAGGCCGAATGGTACAACCCCGGCGGCTCCGTCAAAGACCGCGCCGCCGCCGGCATCGTCGCCGAGGGGCGCCGCAGCGGCCAGCTTCGGACCGGCAAGATTCTGCTCGATGCCACCAGCGGCAATACCGGCATCGCCTATGCCATGCTCGGCGCGGCTGAAGGATTCCCGGTCACCCTCTGCATGCCGGAAAATGTCTCGCGCGAGCGCAAGCAGATTCTCCAGGGATATGGCGCCAACATTCTCTATACCGATCCCGCCGACGGTTCCGATGGCGCCATCCGCATGGCGCGTGAGCTGGCCGGCAAACATCCCGACCGTTATTTCTACGCCGACCAGTATTCGAATGAAGCCAACTGGAAGGCTCACTACCAGACGACGGCCAACGAAATCTGGCAGCAGACGCAGGGGCGGATTACCCATTTTGTCTCGATGCTCGGAACCAGCGGCACCTTCGTCGGCACTACGCGCCGCCTCAAAGAGCTCAACCCGCGCGTACAGTGCGTTTCGTTGCAGCCCGATTCTTCCTTCCACGGAATTGAGGGCGCCAAGCACATGGCCAGCGCCATCGTGCCGAAAATTTACGACCCGGCGCTCGCGGATGAGAATCTGGAAATCGCGACCGAAGACGCTTATGCCATGGCGCGGCAACTCTCGCGCGGCGCCGGCCTGCTCGTCGGCATCTCGGCTGCGGCCGCGGTCGTCGGCTGCCTGCGGATCGCCAACACGCTTTCGCTCAAGCGCTCGCAGCAGGCCGTGATTGTGACCATCCTCTGCGACTCGGGTGAGAAATACCTGAGCGAACGATTCTGGACGGAACGATGAATCTCACCACCCATGCGCGGAGAGCTGAAGTTGTCTCATTCGTTGGCTGCCAGTCCCGTTCCGCCAAAGGGCAGTTTCTGTGCCTCCGTGTCTCCGTGGTGAGCTGATCCGATGCTGAAACTGTCGCAGGCCAGCTACAATTCGATCCGCCGCCACGGGGAAGAGACTTATCCCTACGAATGCTGCGGCGTGCTGCTCGGCCGCTTCGAAGACGACGGCAGCCGCGTCGTCACCTCGATCGCGCCTTGCGGCAATACCCGTACCGATTCGGCGCACAATCGCTATAACATCGATCCGAGAGAACTGGTGCGCATCCAGCGCGAAGGCCGCGAGCGCGGCGACGACATCGTCGGCTTCTACCATTCCCATCCAGACCATCCTGCCCGGTGGTCGAAGACCGATCACGAGGAGGCCCACTGGATCGGCTGCTCCTATGTGATCACGGCTGTCGAAAAAGGCAAGGCCGCCGCTACCAATGCCTTCGAACTCACCGGCTCCGGCGAGAACGATAAGAAACTGACCGACGAAGCTGTGGAAGTTCGCTGAACCCACGACCATCGCGGCCCTCGCATGGAATAAACGACTGGGAAGGGCACGGCTTCAGCCGTGTCAATCAGACGGCTAAACGGATCGTCCTTAGGCGCTCAGGTTCAGTGCTCCCGTCTCCCGCAGCTTCGCAACTCTGCGTCGCGCCGATGATGAAACCCTTTGCCGGACGCCGCTTTCGCACAATATTCACAGCTGGGTAACATCACCCAAGCCGCGTCGAAAGCGCCCGGAGCGGCCGCGAATTGCGCGGAAAGCCGCGTCCAATACGGGTTTCGCAACAAAGTGCGCGGTGGGGTTGCACTGTTTTTGGTCATGGGGTTGTGGACGGGCTGCACCCGATTGAAAAAGCAGATAGTTGCGGGTGCGGATTTTCGATTGACGGGAGGAATAGGAGGAGTAAAACGATACTCGTTCTTTGACAGCTTCTAAAGTTTTTCCGGTTGGTGCGGCGTCCGGGGCTCAAGCCGA
>DATJNK010000028.1:0-88729 GCA_035508215.1 Verrucomicrobiia bacterium
ACCGTCGGCAATGATTGGAATGTTGAACTCAGTGCCTGCACGGTAAGCCTCGCTGATCGCCGTAATCTGCGGCATGCCAGCGCCGGTGACCATGCGCGTCGTGCAGATCGATCCCGGGCCAATTCCAACTTTGACGGCATCCGCTCCAGCTTCGATGAGCGCCTTCGCACCTTCGTAAGTAGCGATGTTGCCGGCCAGTAGATCCACATCGGGGAACCGCTTCTTAACTTCCCTTACCGCGTCGAGTACGCGCGAGGAGTGCCCGTGTGCGGAGTCGATAGCCAGCACATCGGCGCGGTTGCGCACCAGCTCGGCAGCTCGCTCGAGAAAATCTCCGGTCGCGCCGATCGCGCCGCCCACACGCAGCCGTCCCTGTTCATCCTTCGAGGCGTTCGGATACTTGAGCTTCTTCTGGATGTCCTTTACGGTGATGAGACCCTTCAGCTCGTAGCCGCCGTTAACGACCAGCAGCTTTTCCACGCGATGCTTATGAAGGATCAGCTCAGCCTCTTCAAGCGTAGTGCCCACCGGCACAGTGATGAGGTTATCCTTCGTCATCACATCGCCGATTGGGATATCCGTCCGTGTCTCAAAGCGCAGGTCGCGATTCGTAAGGATGCCGACCAGCTTCTTGTCCTTGGTCACTGGCACGCCTGAGATCTTGTAGCGGCGCATCACTTCGAGCGCGTCGGAGATGGGCCGGTCCGGTGAAATGGTAACCGGATCGACGATCATGCCGCTCTCCGAGCGCTTCACCTTATCGACTTCGTTGGCCTGGTCTTCAATGCTCAGATTGCGGTGAACAATGCCCAGTCCGCCTTGCTGCGCCAGCGCGATGGCCATGTGCGACTCCGTGACTGTGTCCATGGCCGCGCTCACAATGGGAATGTTGAGGCTGATGTTGCGCGTGAGACGCGTCTGCGTGCTTGCCTGCGCCGGCACCACGTCGGAACGCGCGGGCAGCAGGAGAACGTCGTCGAAAGTGAGAGCTTCGGGGACGGGGAAATGGATCATGTTGTTTGGGATTCGCCCAGCCCAGTGGGTGAAACTTTCATTGTAGAGAGAGGCCGGGGATCAGGCAAATGGGAAGGGTGGTTGGTAGTGGCTCAGTTAACTGAGCCACCACCGGGTGGTTTTGAGTGTAATGGGGATTTTTCGCCAGTCATCGGATTCGAATCGCAATCTTGGGTGGGATGGCGTCAACAACGAAACTGCGCCGCACGCACCAGTCCGAGCATGATTCTTCGCTGAAAGGACTCGTGAGGTGGACTGGAATTACTCGCATCAGCTCGCCCTTCTGCACTCGTAGCCAGTAATATCCCGGCTGAACCGCTTTCAATTCAAACGAGCCGTACTTGCGCGACCGGGCGGTCGCTATTGGAGTGGCGGCGCAGCACTCCTTTTCCGTCTTCTTCGCAGGATAGAGAGTGACTATTGCATCTGGCAGGTATGCCGTGTACAGGCGAGACTCACCCTTCCCGTCTACGATGATTGTTTTCTTTTCTGGGGCTTCGAGTTGCAGTTGCCCGCACAGTTGATCGACATCCTGCCACTGAATCTTTTCGCTGGCGTTGACCGCCGGAGTGGATACGGACGCGGCAACCAAGACAAACGCGGCCAGTCGTCGGGGTACGAGTCTACGAAGGTCCACAATCAATTGGACACCGCCGCGCTGCCGTTCGGCAGCTTACGGGGGTAACTACTGCTAACAGGCGATTACACCCAAAACCCTTTGAGTCCGTCCGCCTGTTTGTCTTTTTCCCCTGTCCCGGCGTATATTAGTAATTCGAGAAACTGCTGTGTACCGGCACTTGGCGAAGCACACCAGTGGGCGCAAGCCCACTTTTTCGTTGGAGCCCTTCCGGTGTTGCCGCCATCGCCTGTAAGCTATTGCATTCATGGCGCTTGAAGTTGATCGTGTGCGGGAAATCGCGGAGCGGGTCGCCGCCTCCCTGGGATTGGAAGTCGTCGAGATCGAATTTCTCGGCGGAGGCAAGGCGCGCATGCTGCGGGTCTTCTTAGACAAGCCGGCAGCCGGCGCGGATCCGCTCGCCGGAGTGAGGCATGAAGATTGCGCGAACTTCAGCCGCGAATTCGGCACGATTCTCGACGTAGAAGATGCGGTGCCCGGCGGTTCGTACACGCTGGAGGTTTCGTCGCCCGGTCTCGATCGGAAGTTGACGAGAGCGGCGGACTTCACGCGCTTCACCGGCAGCCGCGTGAAGCTGATGACGCGTAAACCGGTGAACAACAACCGGCACTTTGAAGGCCGGCTGGAAAGCTTTGAAGACGGCCGCTTGACGCTGGATCTGAAGGTGGCCAGCCACAAGTCGCGCAAGAGGATGGGCGACGCGGCCGGGCAGAAGATTGAGATCGAATTCGCCAACGTGGAGAAGGCGAATCTGGTCCCGGAGATTTGAAAGCAGGCGTCAGACCTCGGACCTCGGTGGAAGATGCTGAGATCGGAGGGCTGAACTCGAAGGTCCGATGGTTATGGCGAGCGAGCTTTACAACACGATCGACGCACTGAGCCGGGAAAAGGGAATCGACCCGCAGATTGTAGTCAGCGCGGTGGAAGATGCCATTGTGATGGCCACGCGCAAGTACTACAAGTCGCAGGAAAATCTCCGTGCCACGCTAGACAAGGAAACGGGCAAGATCAATGCCTTCGCGGTCAAGACCGTGGTGGAAAATCCGGAGCAGGTCGAAGATCCGAACCTGCAAATCACGCTGGAAGACGCGCGCAAGGTGAATCCCTCGCTCGAGGTGGGCGGGGAGCTGCACATTCCCAAGGCAACGGAAGGAATCCTGGGACGCATTGCGGCGCAACTGGCGAAGCAGGTGATCTTCCAGAAGGTGCGTGAGGCCGAGCGGGACACGGTTTACAACGAGTACATCGGCCGTGTCGGAGAGATCGTCAACGCCACGGTGAAGCGCGTCGAGGGGCCGGATGTGATTTTTGACATCGGCAAGGCCGAGGCTCGCATGCCGCGCAAGGAACAGTCGCGGCTGGAATCCTTCGCCATCGGCGAGCGCGTGCGCGTCGTGATTGCCCGGGTAGAGCGTGCGGCAAAAGGTCCGGGGGTTGTGGTTTCGCGGGCGGCGCCGGAACTGGTGCAGCATCTGTTCCAGACCGAAGTTCCGGAAATCTACGACGGTACCGTGGTCATCCGCGCCATCGCGCGCGAAGCCGGAGAACGCACCAAGATTGCGGTCATGTCGAAGGACAAGGACGTTGACGCCGTCGGCGCCTGCGTGGGCATGAAAGGCATGCGCGTGCAATCGATCATCCGCGAACTGCGCGGGGAGAAGATTGACATCATCGAATATCACGAAGATCCGGTGACCTTCGCCGAAAAGGCGCTGCAGCCGGCCAAAGTCAGCCGGGTCACGGTTCTCGATGGCAGCGAAAAACATCTGGAGGTCGTGGTCGATGACAGCCAGCTCTCGCTTGCCATCGGCAAGAAGGGACAGAACGTCCGGCTGGCCGCGAAACTCCTCGGCTGGAAGATCGACATCAAGAGCGAGGAAGAGAAGCGCCAGGAAGTGGAACAGCAGATGGCCGCGATGGCGCCGCAGGCCACCACTCCGCTGGAGAATGTGCCGGGACTGGGTGAAGGGGTCGTAGAGAAGCTGACCGCCGCGGGGGTCACGACCGTTGAGGCACTGGCCGATATGACGCCGGAGCAACTCGAGGCGATCGAAGGCATCGGGCCCAAGACGGTGGAAAAAATCAGTCTTGCCGTGAATAATTACTTCGCCAGCCTGGAAGCGGGTGACGCAGCGGCGGCTGAGAGTGAGACCGCTGCCGAGGCCGCCGGGGCTGAAGCCGCTGTAGAGCAGGCGCAGAGCGCGCAACCTGCGGACGAAGGTGCGACGGCGGAGCAGTCTGCTTCCGACCGGGCGTCGGCTGAGGCCGAATCGGCCGCGAGCGAAGAAGCAGAGCCGCAAACGGAGCACGGTGCGGCTCCAGAGACAACCGAATAACATGGCACGCGCAGACAGGTTCCAGGTCAGCGAGTGCGGAAAGTTGAACTCCGTGAGGCCGCGATGAAGACCTAAGCACAACGCGGGGTTACAAAGAAAGGCCGGATGAGCAAGGTTCGAATCAACGATCTCGCCAGAGAGCTGGAAGTCAAGAGCAAGGCCATTCTCGACGTCCTGCCGCTCGTCGGAGTGACCGAGAAAAAGACCCACTCCAGTTCTCTCGAGGAGCACGAAGCGGAAAAAGTACGGGCGCATCTCCGCGGCTCGTCCGAATCCCACGCTGCAGCGCCGAAGACGGCGCGCCTTCCGCGCGGGGAAGAAGAAATCAAGACCAAGATCGATCTGTCGCACATTTCCCGGCCCGGGGACGTGCTGAAGGCCATTACGCAGCAGAAGGAAGCGGCAGTTCCGCCGCCGCATCGGCCGGTAGCTCCTCCCGTTGTGGCCAAGCCAGCGGTCGCGCCACCGGCGGCGAAACCGGTGCCGCCCCCGCCTCCAGCAACACCACCCGCTCCGCCAGCGAGACCCGTGGTAGCACCGCCGGTTGTCGAGAAGCCTGTGGCTGCACCCCCGCCGCCCGCGGTTGCACCTCCACGGCCAGTGCCGCCACCGCCTTCTCTTGTTCCGCCACCCCCACCGGCGGCCCCACCGGTGGTGGCGTCCGCTCCTGCGCAGACTCAAGTGGTGCCGCCGCGGCCCAGTGCGCCGCCTCCGCCGACACCGCAGCCTCCCGCGCCGCGGATGATTGTTCCCCAGACTGGGCCACGTCCGGTTTACAAAGCTCCGCCGCCTCGACCCGCCGCTCCAGCGGCACAAGCGGGCACTTCCTTGGGAGGGGTTCGTCCGGTTCCTGGGCGTCCCGTGCCTGGACAGCCAATCTTTCAACGTCCGCGTCCAGCCGCTCCAGGTGTTGGCGGGCCGCGTCCACCTCTGCGTCCGGGAGAACGGCGACCAATGCATCCCACGCGCCAGGCTCCGGCGGGCTCGCGCCCGATCGGCGTCGGCCCGGGATTGCCGCCTCCGGGACCGGTTCGTCCCGGCAGTCGCCCCGGCGCGCCGGCGCGCAGGCCCGGCCAGCGGTATATTCCTCGCGGCGTCAAAGAGGGACCGATGAAGGGCTACGTTCCGCCGCCGCGCATGGTGGTGTCGAACGAGCCGTTACCGATTACCCGCAATATCACGATCACGGAAGGGATCAGCGTCAAGGATCTCGCCGAGAAGCTTGATATTCGCGCCAAGGATCTGATCTCGCGATTGCTGGCGCGCGGAGTGTTTGCCACGATCAATCAGACCCTCGATGCCGAGCTGGCCAGCGAGATGGCGCGTTTCTTCGGCGCCGACACCAATGTCATCACGTTCGAAGAGCAGGCGGCGAAGGACATCGACGCGGCCATTGCCAGCGGCGAGGAGACTCCAGCCGAAGCCGTATCACGGCCTCCGGTGGTAACCATCATGGGCCACGTCGATCATGGGAAGACGACGCTGCTCGACGCGATTCGTTTGTCGAATGTCGCCGAGGGCGAAGCCGGCGGCATCACGCAGCATATCGGCGCCTATAAGGTTCGCATCACCGATCCGGAATCTCCCGCGTATGGGCGCGAGATCGTCTTCCTCGATACTCCCGGTCACGAAGCCTTCACGCGCATGCGCGCCCGCGGCGCCAAAGCCACCGATATCGTGGTGCTGGTGGTCGCTGCCGATGACGGGGTCATGCCGCAGACGCTCGAAGCCATTGATCACGCCCATGCGGCGGAAGTTCCGATCATCGTTGCCGTCAATAAAATCGACAAGCCCGAAGCCATGCCCGATCGAGTCAAGAAACAACTGGCTGATCGCGGCCTGATGCCCGAAGACTGGGGTGGAAAAACGGTCTTTGTCGATGTTTCCGCGAAAAAGAAAACGAATCTGAACCTGCTCCTGGAAATGATCTGCCTGGTGGCCGACCTCGCCGAGCTGAAGGCGACTCCGGAACGGGCGGCGACCGGCGTGGTGCTCGAATCGAAACTGGATCGCGGCCGCGGACCCGTGGCGACCGTGCTGGTGCAGAACGGCACGCTCAACGCCAGCGACAATTTTGTTGTGGGCAACGTTTTCGGCAAGGTTCGAGCCATGTTCGACGATCGCGGCGCTGGGCTCGAAGCGGCTCCGCCTTCGACGCCAGTCGAGATTCTCGGTCTGGAAGGTCTGCCGCAAGCTGGCGATCAGTTTGTCGTGGTTGCGGACCGCGACCGGGCCCGTGGAATCTCCGAATATCGCGAGCAAAAAGCCCGCGAAGCGGCTCTGGCCAAGAGTTCCCGCGTGTCGCTCGAAGGACTGGCGGAGCAGATCAAGACCGCCGGTACGAAAGAACTGAATATCATTCTTAAGGGCGATGTGCACGGGTCCGTCGAGGTGCTCAGCGACCTGCTGTCGAAGCTTTCTAACGACAAGGTTCGCCTGAAGCTTTTGCGTTCCGGCGTCGGCGCCATTACCGAGACTGACGTACTGTTGGCCTCGGCGTCGAACGCGATCATTATCGGCTTCAATGTGCGGCCGGAGCGCAAGGCGCAGGAACTCGCCGAGCAGGAAGAAGTTGACATCCGGCTGCACTCGATCATTTACGAGTTACAGGATGAGATCAAGCGCGCCATGAGCGGCTTGCTCGAGCCGACGATCCGAGAGATCTACCACGGCCGCGCCGAGGTGCTCGAAACCTTCCGCATCCCGAAGGTGGGTACGGTAGCCGGTTGCCGCGTGACCGACGGCCTGATCAAGCGCGACTCGGAAGTGCGTCTGCTGCGCGACAACGTGGTCGTCTTCAAGGGCAAGATCGGCTCGCTGCGACGTTTCAAAGACGACGCCAAAGAGGTCCACAACGGCATGGAGTGCGGCATCTCGATCGCCAACTATGGCGACGTCAAGGTCGGTGACGTGATCGAAGCCTTCGCCACCGAGCGCGTCGCGGCCGAAGTCATCGCGTGAGAGCAGTGGTGAGGGGCCGTGGCCAATAATCAGGTTTTTCTGAGCACGACTCGCCGGCCACTGCACAGTGCATGATCGCGTTCCTCACCCTCGAACTTCGCATTGAAACCGCACATTCGCTCAAAGACCGCCGGCAGGTTGTGCGCAGCGTGAAAGACCGGCTGCGCGCCGGCTTCAACGTCTCAGTCGCTGAGCTCGATTCCACGGGCCTGTGGAACCGCGCCACGATTGGCGTAGTCAGCATCTCTGATTCTCACGATTATCTCGACGGGCTCATGAAGAAGGTGGAACGCCAGGCCGTCCGCATCGCCAACAATCGCGGCGCCGAGGTTGCCGATTCGTTTGTTGAATATTTCTGATCGTTACCGCCCCAGCAGAGAAATACCACACTCGCTAAGGTCTTGTTACCTCCGTACTTAACCGGCGGCTCGGCTTCCGCGCACAATATCTCTGCCGATTGGCGCACCTTGGCTAGAGATTTGTGCCGGGTTTTCTGATATTCTCATGCGTTTTCCTCTGAGGCGCGTCGTGGAAAAGCGTGGGGTCAAGCATCATCGCGGACGCCTGGGACAGGCTTTGCGCGAAGAAATTGAGACGCTCGTCGAAGGCGAGCTCGGTGATCCGCGCATCGGTCTGGTGAGCGTGACCGGCGTGCACCTGGCTGAGGATGGCCGTTCAGCGCAGGTCTTGGTGGATGTCGAAGGCGATGACGCCGAGGCGGAGCGATCGCTGCAGGGCCTGGATGCCGCCAAGGCTTATATTCGCCACGAACTGACGGAGCGTTTGCGGCTGCGTCGTGCTCCGGAACTGTTCTTCCGTCTGGATCGAGCGGAACGCGAACAGGCGCGGGTTGAAGAATTGTTGGAGCGGGTCAAAAAGCGGACGAAGGCCAACAAGGAAACCAGTGGAGAGAAGGCGTAGCGACATGCTCGAAGATGTGCTCCGGCAGATTGGACAGCGCGAACGTTTCGTGCTGACCTCGCACGCTCGCCCGGATGGCGACGCTGTCGGTTCCGCGCTGGCCTGCTGCCAGGTGCTGCGCGCCATGGGCAAGCACGCCGATGTGGTACTGCACGACGGCGTTCCCCGCGTGTACCGCTCGCTTCCGTTCGCTGATCAGGTGGTGCAGTCGAGCCGGATCGTTGGCAGCTATGAAGCGGCAATTATTCTCGAATGCGACAGCATTCACCGCACGCGGCTCGAAGGCCTGGAAGACCGGTTCATCATCAGCATCGACCATCACGTGAGCGGCCGTCCGTTTGCCCACGTCAACTGGATCGATCCCCACGCAGTGGCCACCGCGGAAATGGTGTTTCGCCTGGCGCGCGAGGCTGGAGTGAAATTTTCGCCCGAGATCGCCACTTGCCTTTACACCGCGTTGATGACCGATACCGGGTCGTTCATGTTCCAGGGAACGAACGAGCACACCTTTGCGCTGGCGCAGGAACTCGTGCTGGCCGGCGCTGATCCGGCGCTGTGCGCCCGGAGCATCTACTTCGCTCACTCCATCGGGAAGCTGCGCCTGCTGGGTGAAGCCCTGCGCAATCTCAGCGTCGAGGGCCACATCGGCTATTTCTGGGTGACGCAGAAACAGATGGAGCGCTCCGGCGCCATCGAAGAAGACTGCGAGGGCCTGGTTAACTATGTGCTCTCGATAGGCGGCGTCGAGGTTGCTGCGTTTTTCCGGGAGTTGCCGGATGGACGGTACCGCGTCAGCCTGCGCAGCAAGGGCAAGCTCGATGTCGCTCGCGTGGCCGAAAGCTTCGGCGGCGGCGGACACGAATGCGCCAGCGGCTGCTCTTTGGAAGGTCCTCTCGCCGAGGCGGTTCGGCAGGTGCTGCTGCAGATTCGCCGCGGGCCCTCCGTACAGTAAGAGAATGTAGATCTGGTGTTTTCGGATGGACGATTGAAAAACGGCCGTTCGAGAAAACTGACTGTTTCAATCTGCAATCTGGGAACTGCACTCGAAAAAACCTTCATGTCCTTGCGCACCCGCACAGACGCCTTGCTGCTCGCCGGCTTCTGCGCGTTCCTGTTTTTTTACGGCTTAGGACAGTTCGGTCTTATCGGAGCGGATGAACCGCGCTACGCGCAGGTCGCCCGCGAGATGCTCGACCATCACGACTGGATCACGCCCGTTCTCTACGGCAGCCCCTGGCTGGAGAAGCCGCCGCTGTACTACTGGCAGGCGATGCTCGTCTATTCGATCTTCGGCGTCAGCGATATCACTGCACGGCTGCCCTCGGCCATCGATGCCACCCTGCTCGTTATCGCTGTCTATCTGTTTTTTCGCCGTTTTCGGAGCGGAGTAGAAGTCGACGCCGCGCTCATCACGGCTTCCTGCGCGGGCGTGATCGGATACGCTCGCGCCGCCTCGACGGACATGCCGCTGGCCGCGACCTTCTCGGTGGCGATGCTTGCATGGTGGGCGTGGCGGGAGTGCCAAAAACGAATCTGGCTCGCGCTCTTCTATGCCTGCATGGCGCTGGGGATGCTTGCCAAGGGGCCGGTTGCGCCGTTTCTCGCTGCGCTGATCATCGTTCTGTCTGCGGCGGTCGCGCGCGAATGGCGTCTCATCGCGCGGACGCTGTGGCTGCCCGGGATTCTCCTCTTCTGCGCGGTCGCGCTGCCGTGGTACGTCGCGGTCCAGCTGCGCAACCCGCAATTCTTCCACGAGTTTATTCTCGAGCACAATCTCGCGCGTTTCTCGACCAACCTCTACCATCACACTGAGCCTTTCTGGTATTACGTGCCCGTGACGGCCCTCGCGCTTCTGCCGTGGATCGTGTTTGTAGTTGTCGCATTCGCTAGAACCGTACGGACATGGTGGTCGGAGCGCAAGTCATCTTCCGATTCCCCGGATCTCGAATTCGACCTCAGTCTCTTCGCCGTCTGCTGGCTGGTTGTGCCCGTCGTTTTCTTTTCGATCTCGCAATCGAAGCTCCCGGGCTATATTCTCCCCGCGATTCCCGCGGGAGCGGTTTTGCTGGCGAACTATTTGCGCCGGCAGTTCGAAAGCGAGCAAGGGTTGGCGAAGTGGATCTCCGTTGTTCACGCCATGGTGGCGACCGCCTTGGTCGTTCCCGCTTTGCTCATCGCTCACATCGTCACCGGGCACCGCGTGCCCTCAGGCCGGCCATTGTTCATTGCACTTGTGGTGGCGCTGGTGCTGTTCCTGGCGATGATGGTGACTCTGTTCAGCCGCGTGGGCTTGCGCATGCTGCGCTTTGTGACGCTCATCCCGATCGTGCTGGCAGTGGCTGCTGTGCTGCGGTTGGGAGCGGGCTCGATGGATCGGGCGCTGTCGGCACGGCCGCTGGCGGCGGAACTTGCCGAAATGGAAACACACGAGTTGCCGCTTGCGGTTTGTGGCACATCCCGCGAACTCGAGTACGGACTCGCTTTCTATCGCAACCAGATCATCACCCGCTGCGAATACAGCGCGCTTCCAGCGCAGGAGTTTCTTCTCATCGCACCCCCGGCGTGGAAATCAGCCGTCGACGAACATACCGCCGGTCGGCGCGTGACCTTCCTTGGCCACTACGCCCCGCAGGACGTGGATTATTATTGGGTGGCCGCGGGAAGGAAGACACCTTGACCAGTCGTTGTCGAACTAAGCGCCGGCTCGTCCGAGCAGAGGTGCTACTCCCGGTTATGTTTCTGTTCCTGGGGAACGCCTTGGGTCAACTGCAATACATCGACCTATCGAAGCTGCCGTCGGATCGACGTGTGCAAGATGCTTTGTCGAACGTGCGTTCCGTCGAGCAGATGACGCGCTACTGGAGCTCCAACTGGACGTACGACACCCCCAAGAAACAAGTAGCTTCGCTCCTTAGGACAAGCCTAAACGACTTGCGGCAAGCGATAGGTCCTGCACCTCAGAATGAGGAGTTACTGCTCCTGACTGGTTTAGCTGCTCATTTCGCTTACAACATGGACGTAGAGGACACATACGAGGTCGCCGTCCAATCCTTCGAGAAGGCAGGCAAGCTGGCTCCAACCGACTATCGCCCCGACTGGTTCTTGGCTGCCCACCGATGTCAATCGACTCAAGTGGCAACCGGCATGCAGTTGTTACTGACCATCGAAGCTCGGGTTACTTGGCAACAGCTCCCGGTCGATTTCTGGGATGACTATATAAATTGCTCAACTATCTCAGTCATGCCGGCCCACACCCTGAGAGCCGTTGATCACGCCGTGCACTTGGGAGGAGACGCAGGAAGTTATAGGTCGGCCGTCGATATCGCTCACCGTCGATATAAAATCTCGAGCGCAGACGCCACTTACGGGGCGCGCGAGGCTTGGCAGGCGGCTGAAGTGCAAGGCGAGGTGCGCTTCACCAGCAATCTCTGCGGGATCGGCTTCTCCGCGCGCGGCAGTTGGCGCATGGACATTCGGGATGTTTCAGGGGGCACCTGCATCTCAACGATGGAAACGGGTCCATATCCGAGCAGGAGTGGCACGAGTACCCCGACCCTCCTGATCCTCACGCGCCCAGCGAAACCCGGCGAGACGCTCGAAGAATTTACACTATCTTTTCTGAAGAAATATCCCGAAGCCCGTTCATCGTCACCGTCTTCCTGCCCATCGGAGAAATGCTTGGGATTCGAGGTCGTGACGGATAGCACTTATTCCTCCGAAGGGGGCGGTCACTTCCTGGTTGCCGCTTTCGCGAGTGAGCCTCCAGAGTTTCCTGGCCTGTTGCTCGAACGACCGGAAGCGCTGCCGATGGCGGCATCGCGAGGTGACGAGGTGAAGTACTACCATCCGAACGAGAGACTACAGCGACTGCCGGGAACTCTATATACGGTCGTGGAACTCGACGCCAACGGAGACATCTTCACAAAAGCGTCAGCTGATTTTGAGTATTTGCTGCGGTCGATTCAATTAGATTGACCGACTGCTACTCCTCCGCGACCGCCAACTCCTCCAACTCCGCACGCGCCGGGGCCGCGGCCAGCGCGGCAATTCCGTACTCATATCCCTTTTCGAACGCTTTCAGATTCAGCTCGCGGAAGCTCGGCGGCACGGAATCGGCCACGGCCTTGCGCACCGCGTCGGCACTCAACAGTTTCGTCACCGCGGTGGAGAATCCCACCATCACCGAGTTGAGCACCATGCGCTTGCCCAGTTCTTCGGCAAAGCGCGTGGCTGGAATGCTGTAGACCTTTTTGTCGCGATTCAGATTGGAAACGCGCACCAAGTCCTCTTCAATGATCAGCATGCCGCCGGGCTTAAGGTCCTGCGCGAAGCGGTTGTACGCTTCCTGCGACATGATCACCATGATGTCGGGCTGGGTCACATAGGGATACAGCACCGGCGAATCGGAGATGACCAGCTGGGCGCTGCAGGCGCCGCCGCGGGCCTCCGGACCAAAATTCTGCGTCATGGTGGCGAAGCCGTTCTCATAAATCGAAGCCGCTTTGCCCAGCACTACGGCCGAGAGAATCACTCCCTGGCCGCCGAAACCTGCGATCCGAATCTCCGTTACTCGCATGCGCACTCCATTTCCGGTTCTGCCTCGCCGGTGACTTCGATGTAGCGTTCGCCCAGCGATTCCACGTACTGCGCGCGCATCATCGATTGATAGTCCGGCCGGTCGCGATCCACGAACTTGCCGACCACGATTTCGCCGTTCAGGGTGAGCCCGACCTCGCTGGTGGGCGCGCCGTGCTTCACCTTGCTTTTTTCTTTGTAGTACTTCATTGTGTCGAGCCCGTCGCCCATCTTGTTGCGCCGTTGATAAAGCGTGGGACACGGTGAGATCACCTCGATGAACGAGAAGCCCTTTTTCGCGAAGGCCTCGCTGATCGAGCGCGACAGCTGCCGTACATGGAAGGTCGTCCAGCGTGCCACGTAGACCGCGCCCGCGGCCTCGACCAGATGCGGGAGGTTGAAGGCCGGCTCAAACGTTCCGTATGGATTCGTGGAGGTGGTCGCGTGTCCGGGAGTGGTTGGAGCCGTCTGACCGCCGGTCATGGCATAGATCAGATTGTTGACGCAGATGACTTTCAGGTCGATATTGCGGCGAGCGGCGTGAATCAGATGATTGCCGCCAATCGCCGACAGGTCGCCATCGCCCGAATACACCACTACATTCAGCTTGGGATTCGCCAGCTTCAATCCGGTGGCAAAGGGAATCGCACGCCCGTGCGTGGTGTGGAACGAATCGAGTTTCACGTATCCTGCGACGCGGCCCGTGCAGCCGATGCCGGAAACCAGAGCCAGCGAGTTGAGGTCGACTTTTGATTCGATCAGCGCCCGGGCAAAGGAATTCACGGTCGTGCCGATGCCGCACCCCGGGCACCAGATGTGCGGCATGCGGTCGGTGCGCAGAAATGGTTCGATGGGATTGATGGTCTCGTCCAGAACATTCAGCATCGGACTGCCTCCACAATGGCATTGAGGATTTCTTCGGGACTATGAACTCCGCCTCCGGCGTGAGGCACGGCGACGGTTTTCGCTTTCCCGCGCGCGGCGCGCTCGACTTCCCGCACCATCTGTCCAAGATTCAGTTCCGGCACCACCAGCGCCTTGACGCGTGCGGCGACTTCGGCAATTTTCTTGTCGGGGAAGGGCCATGCGGTGATGAGCCGGAGCTTGCCCACGTGCAGGCCGCGTTCCCGGGCCAGGTCGATCGCCCGCTGCGCGACCCGCGACGTGATTCCGTAAGAGAGAACCGCGACTTCGGCGTCTTTGAGTTGGTCTTCCTCGTACATGCAGATGCGATCTGCCGCGGCGCGAATCTTGTTCTGCAGCCGCTTCACCAGTTTGTCTTGCGTCGCCGGCGTCATGTTCGGATAGCCGCGCTCATCATGCGTCAATCCAGTCACGTGAAACTTGTAACCTTCGCCGGCGTGGGCAATCTCAGGCACCAGGTCGCCGTTTGTGCCGTAGGGCAAGTAATCTTCAATCGACTTATGCGTGTGCTTGCGCGGGGCTACTTCGATCTGATCGGCCGGAGGGATCACGACCTTTTCCGTCATGTGTCCGACCACCTCATCCATCATGAACATCACCGGCACGCGGAACTCCTCCGCCAGGTTGAATGCCTTGATGGTCAGATCGAAGCATTCCTGGGGAGAATTTGGGCACAGCGCGATGATCTCGTAGTCGCCATGCGATCCCCAGCGCGCCTGCATCATGTCGGCCTGCGCCGGAAGCGTGGGCAGGCCGGTCGAAGGCCCGCCGCGCTGTACGTCAACAAAAACACACGGCGTCTCGGTCATCGCCGCGTAGCCGATGTGCTCCATCATCAGCGAAAAGCCTGGTCCCGACGTCACCGTAAATGCCTTGGCCCCGCCCCACACGCCGCCCTGCAATGCGATCGAAGCCGCCAGTTCATCCTCCATCTGAATGAAACTGCCGCCTACTGTGGGAACGCGCGACGCGAAACGTTCCACCACCTCGGTCGACGGCGTGATCGGATATCCCGCCGCAAATCTAGCTCCGGCGGCCAGCGCGCCTTCACAACAGGCGTGGTCCCCGTCAATGAAGTGAGTGCCGGTCAGCACTCCCCGTGGATCCGCTTTCATTTCTCACCTCCGGCGGTTTTCTGCGCTTTTCCGTCCGCAGCCTTCGCCTCCACAACTTTGGTTCCGTAGATGGCGAAGTCCGGACAATACATGCCGCACAGATCGCAGCCGCTGCATTTGTCCGGATGTACAACATGCGGTGGATGGTATCCCTTCGAGTTGAAGGCGGAAGAGAGCGCCAGCACATGCGTCGGACAGAACTCGACGCAAAAGCCGCACGCCTTGCAGCGCTCGACGACAATTGAAACGCGTCCTTTTGCCACGAAATCCCCCAGACTGAGAGTAACGATCACTCCGGTTTCAACTACGCAGGATGCGATTATGCGTGGGATCGACGACGGATGGTGTGACCGCAGTCACACGAGAAAGTGAGGAAGAGCACCTGAGCGCGACCTCGGCGAGCTCGAGTGTATGTCTGTTAAGGCGTTTGTAATCAATTGAGTAGATGGCCCCCGTTGGCCTGAACAGACAACGCGACGTGATTCAAGTCACAACTGGCTGTGGGCTCGAACACTCGACCCTCCGGCGGGGCCTTGGCTGTTGCTGTTCGGGATTCGCTCAGGTTTGCCTTCTGCTTCTCCAACCCACTACACTCGGATTTTTGCTGCGAGTTTGCCGCCGCCGGGCTGCCACCGCCGCAGGAGCCTCTGGAGACCGTTTGGAAATTCTGGACCTCAGGCACTTTTCTTCCATGGATCTGCGTCCGCTGCTTAACGACGAGACGCAACTCTGGTCGCGCCTGCTTTCCTGGGACTATTCCGGCTCGGCCGAGATGATCCTCCGCTATGTCGATGCCAAGATCCTGCCCGGCTACGCCGCCGTCGACCGCGGTCGCGTCTTCGGCTATTCCTTCTTCGTCTACGAGGGAAGTAAAGGGGTAATCGGCGATCTCTATGTGACCAACGGGGCGCGGCTGCCGGAGTCGCGCCAGGTCGAGCTGCGTCTGCTGACCCATGTCATCGAGACGCTGCAGCAGTCGCCGGGCATTCATCGGGTCGAAGCGCAGCTGCTGGCCCACGACGCCAATGCCGTCTCGCGGCCGTTCCTCGAAACCGGATTTCAGCGCCATCCGCGGCTCTTCATGGTTCTGGCGCTGGCGGGCCTGGTTGAGGAAAAGCTGACGCCGCATCCCGAGGTCGAGATCCGAGCCTGGACGGAGCAGGATTACCAACCGTCAGCGGCCGTGATTACCGCAGCCTATCGCGGCCACGTCGACGCGCAGATCAACGATCAATATCACACCTTGAGCGGATCGCTGCGCTTTCTCAACAACATTGTCCGCTTTCCGGGTTGCGGCACCTTCGATCCTGACTCGTCGTTCGTGGCACTCGATCGCAGGACGCGCAACCTGATTGGATTGATCCTCTGTTCGCGGGTGCGCCACGATGTGGGCCATGTGACGCAGGTTTGTGTGCTGCCCGAATATCGCTCGCGCGGCATCGGCGAGTCGCTGCTTGCGGCTACATCGGCCAATTTACGGCGCAGGAATTTTTCCCTGCTCTCGCTGACCGTCACCGAAGCCAACGCGAAAGCCGTCGCGCTCTATCGCCGGCTGAACTTCGATTCGAAGAGAGTGTTCGACGCGTTCGTCTGGGAAGGGTAGAATCGCGATGGAGTCTGAGCATGAACCAAGACGGTGAGCTTACCCAGAAAGATCTCTATAGCGTCGCTCACGTTACACGAAACTTAGAGATAGGTCTTTTCTGGGAACGTTCCAACTACTTTCTTGTGCTAAATACAGCACTTGCGGTTGGCTTTTTCAATGTCAAGGAAAGGCTTTACTCGGCGGGGCTTGCCGCGATGGGAGTTTTAGTATCATTCTTCTGGTACAAGGTCAACTTAGGGAGCAAGTACTGGCAGAGCCGCTGGGAGCAGCGATTAAAAATCGTCGAGAATAAACTTGCCCCAGATGCGAAGTTATTCGGAGCAGATTGGAGCGTAATTGATGCGGACGTGCAAGACAGCCTCGTGAGCGGAAAACCCAGGCTCTTCAAGCATTTCGTCGATAAGCAGATTAAGAAAAAACCATCGGTTACGAACTATATGATAATGCTATCGCTCGTCTTCATGCTGGGCTGGTTTCTGCTGATCGTAAAGCAAGTAGCGTTTCCAACATCACCTTCTCACGATCCACATTGCCCATCCTGCTATCAGCACCCCGCCTAGAAACATTGCGAAACAATAAAGCCCATATTTCACCATCTCGCGAGTAGTCTCGCGATGCGTGATCCCAAAGACGATAGAGGCAAAGAGCGCAAACACAGCCGCCGCGCTGAAATGATTGAGAGTGATAGTCAACGAAATCCTTTCGCAGAAGGTTTCAAAGTTTCAATGTTTCACGGTTTCAAAGACAACCACTCTGAAATGTTGCCACCTTGCCACTTTGAAACTCTGAAACCTTGAAACCTTGAAACCTTGCTCTTCTACTTCTTCTTTCCGATCGCAATGTGATAAGCATCCGCCACGGCAATAAAGTTCAGCAGACCGGCCACAATCATGAACTTCGTTCCATAGTCGGCGGTTGCCAGCTGAATCGCTCCCTGGCCCCAGTCCATGGCCAGTGTCATGATGTATAGCGCGCCTGCGCCGGCATCGCCAACAAAACCCAGAATGTCGAGAATGTCGCCGCCATTCGCTTTATAGATGCGGCCTTGCATCGCCAGCCCCAGCAGAAACATGCTGACGATCGAGAGAAACAGCAGCGCACCGCGAATCCAGCGCTTCTGAATCATGTGTCCCGCGCCCGGAATGAACCAGCCCACGGCCGGCGCGATCACCGACATCGCGGTCATCGGCTGGGCTTCCGCCATCTTTTTTTCTGTCGTGGAATTTGCCATTCAGATGATCACTATCTCGCGTTGAATTTTCCCCGTGACTTCCGCGGACTTGGGCCGCACCAGCATGTTGATCTCGGTCCTCACTCCGAATTCGGGAAGATAGATCCCGGGCTCGATCGAGAAGCAGGAATTCGGAAGGATCTGCCGTTCATCGTGAATCTCGAGATCATCCATATTGGCGCCATTGGAATGGACGTCGGTGCCGATGGAATGTCCGGTGCGGTGAATGAAATAATCTCCGTAGCCCTTTTTCTGGATGTGGCCGCGAGTGGCCCTGTCCACTTCCCACCCGGCAATGGCGCGTCCGCTATTGATCGCCTCGGTGACCGTTTTGATCCCCGCATCTCTCGCGTCGCGGACAATCTCGAATACTTCGCGCATCTTTCCCGACGGCGCTGCACCCACGAAGCCCATCCAGGTGATGTCGTAGTAGACCGCACCGGGTTTGTTCTTTTTTCCCCAGACGTCCATCAAGACCAGGTCGCCCTCGCGAATCGGCACGGGATGGCTGGCACGCGGCTCGTAGTGCGGATTTCCGGCGTTCGCGTTCACGGCAATGATCGGCGGATCATCCGCCAGCAGATTCTCGCGGCCGAACGCTTCCACATACCACTGCTGGATTTCATGCTCCGTCGTTCCGCCGTTGCGAACGCGATGCCCGATTTCTTTGAACGACTCGGCCACGATCGCATCGATCGCGTCCCGCGCCGCAAAATGCGACTGGATCTGCGCTTCGGTCCAGGTAGACTCGAATTGCGCCACCAGATCCGCCGAACTGACGACATTTTTCCCTAGTCCGCGCAGCAGGTCGACCGTCCCGCCGTCGACCAGCGATATCGTGAACACGCTGTTATTCGGCGAATACTGCATGGCCAGGTCACGATGCTTCGCCAACATTGCTTTGAGCCGGTCGAACAATTCCTGCCACCCTGAATACTGGTTCTTCTTGCCCGGCAGCGAATCGAGATGCCCTGCTTCGATCTTATGTACCAATTTGACCGGCTCACCTTCGGCTGGGATCAGGTAGAACCAGCGTCGGGTGACCATCAAGTTCGTGGGCAGTCCGAGCACGCGGTAGGCAATGGGGTCGCGATGATGGTGATCGTAGAAAAGCCACGCGTCGATATTGCGCTCGCGCAACGCGGACTGGATGGCAGCAATGTTCATGGGCAAAGCTCTATTGTAAACGAAGATGCGCGCGACGGACGGAATAGCATCGGCGGAGGAGCAACTCGACGCCTGACGCACCGCGCGGCGCAAGTCAGCGGTATACCATCCATGGGATCGAATCTCTTCTTGGAAGAACCATTGGACTCCGGCCGCATGCTCTGCCGATCCACCGTCCTGCAAACCCTGCCGGATCTGCGTAGCTATCTTTGAAGCCGAAAGATCGGCCATCGAATTCATGTCCAACAACAAAGGCGGCCCGAAGGCCGCCCTGTCCTGTTCCGTTACGCGCATGCTAGGCCGCCCGTTGTGAAACCAACGCCGGCCGGTACCCGCAATCGCGCGCTTGAGTTAGCGCTTGCAGGGCCTCCTCCGGCGAAATCAGCGGAGTCGTTTGCACCGACTTGCACGCTCCACCGGCGGCAAACGCCATGGCAATCGCCGCGGCGCTGACGTTGTCAGGCAAATCCGTAATCACAACTACGTCATAATCCCCAAAACAAAACCACGCCGACTCAATTCTTCCTCCAAGCTTCTCGATCGCCGGACGCACGGCCTCGATCCGGTTTTGCGGATTCGCTACCAGGGCCTCCCAACCTTCCTGAGAATACGCGACCTGCTGCAGGTAATGTGGCATGAACCCTCCTTTGCGATTCGCGAACTGGGGCGGAATGATTCCACGCGCCCGAGGCGAAGTCAAGCCTCGTGCGTATCTACCCGCACGATGCGGTCATAGATCCACAGCAAAAGCGTAGTAACGAGCCCGACCGCGATCACCGACCACCAAACCATCTGAGGCCGATGTAATTCTTCGCCGAAGTGATGGATCAGCCAGCCGCTGAAAGGCCCGCCGATCAACGACCCGATACCGAGCGGGAGAAACGCGAAACCCATATACGTTCCCTGCTGCTCGGGAGGCGCGAGCCGCGAAACGTAATCGTAGTAGCGAGGCTGCTGAATGAGTTCTCCGGTCGCAACCACGACCAGGGTGGCGACCGCCATCCACACCGAGGCATGAACGATCAGCAGAACCCACGCCACACTGGTAATCAAAGTTCCCAGCACAATGGCGTGAAACGCGTGCATCTTCTTGGTCAAGACTCCGATCAGCATGGTGAAGCAGATCACAATGAACGGATCGGTCGCCAGAATCTTCTCGGTATCAGCTTGCGGATTGATGAACTTCGATATATATAACGGCAGCGCAATAAACTCCTGCCAGAAAACGATCCAGTAGCCGGTAAATATCAACAGGAAGATCATGAATCGCGGATTCGAAAGGACGGTCAGAAAGTTTTTCCCGATCTGCTTCAGGCTGGCGTTTTGTTCTGCCTCAGCCCGCCGCGGCTCCTTGAAAAGCAACAGCACGAAAAAGAACATAACGAACACGCTCAGCGCGGCCATACGGAAGACATTTTCTACACTGATGTGATGGTGAACCCACGAGGCCAGCAGGGGTCCGAAAAGGCTGCCGACGTTGACCAGAGTGTAGTAAATCGAGTAGCCGATCGAACGCACGTTCTCTCTTGAAGCCCGCGCCGTAGTTCCCACGACGCTCGGCTTGACCAGCGCAATGCCGAGAGCCGGAAGCGTCAGAACAATCGATACCAACACAACGAGCGGCATCGCGTTGCGCACTGGGGCCAGCCACGGAGCTCCGATCGAGCCCAGAAGAAAGTACGAGATGCTGAGAATCAGATAAGCCAGCGAAAGCGCGCGCCGAAAGCCAAGCCGGTCGGCCAGCGCTCCGCCGAACACCGCCATGAACCATACCAGCCCACCAAACAATCCAGTCAAGCTGCTGGCCCGCTCCACGCCGAAATCCAGCGTGTCATGCAAGTAGCGAGCGAGCGAGGCAAAGGCCGCATAATACGAAAGCCGCTCAAACAATTCGCTGATATTCGCGATCCAGAACGGCCGTTCAAATCCAGTGCGGATTTCCTGCAGGCGAGCGGAGAAGGTCAAGGTGGCTCCTGAAACGACTTGAGAATCCTGTGATCCCGGGCGATGGCGGAGGCACTTGCGACGGCGAATCGAGGGTACTGCCTCGATTTCAGAGTCCGAGCCGGGAGCGCAACTGCCCGGCCGAAATTCCGGCGATCCGAATCACTTTATTCCGGCCGCTCGCGCCGGAGGCAATAGTAACGGAAGACCGCGGCACCTTCAAAAGCTTTGCCAGAAATTCAATACAAGCCTCATTCGCGCGCCCGTCGAGCGGGGGCGCAGTCAACGCGACTTTCAAGGCGTCACCGATTTCGCCTGTAATCGCATTCTTCTTTGCCCGCGGATGCACTTTGACCGCGAACGTCACTGCGTCCGGCGACTCGTGGACGGAGATCATTCGTTCCTCACCTCGGGCACTGGATCATCTCACAGGGGATCGGCTTCTCCGTGTCTCAGCCGCTCCGGGGTTATTTCGCCCGCTCCCCGAAAATTGCTGTGCCGACGCGCACGCAAGTCGAACCTTCCTCGACAGCCACTTCGAAATCGTGCGACATGCCCATGGAAAGCTGCTCTATGCGAACGCCGGGCATCCGGCGCGCGGCAAGCATGTCGCGCAATTCGCGCAGCCGGCGAAAAAACGGCCGCGCGCCTTCGGGATTGTCGGTAAATGGAGGCACGGTCATCAAGCCGCGAATCTCCAGCGCTTCCAGACGTGGAGCGGCTGCCAGCAGTTCCTCGAGTTCCGCCGAATCTGGTGACGCTCCGCTCTTCGCGGTCTCGCCGCCGACGTTCACTTCGATCAACACAGCCAGCTTTTTCCCGATAGCGCGAGCCGCGGCCTCCAGTTTTTCCGCCAGCTTCACCGAGTCGACCGAATCGACGGCTTGGAATAACTCTGCCGCCTTGCCCGCCTTGTTCGTCTGGAGGTGGCCGATCATGTGGAACTCGGCTCCTTCCAGATCCACAACTGCCGCGGACTTTCCCGCAAACTCCTGCACGCGATTCTCGCCAAACAACCTCAATCCGCCTGCGTACGCCTCGCGAATGCGCTCCGCAGGATGTGTTTTCGTGACGCCCATCAGCGCGATGTCAGAGGCGGACCTGCCGGCTCGCCGCGCTGCCGTGGCAAGACGCTCGCGAACATCAACGATGTTTTCAGAAATAGACATTCCTGATCGATTCGTCATCCTGAGCGGTAGTCTTTGCCGCGAAGGATCTATGCAAACCGTGGTAGGTCGCGGGACTTCAATTGCATAGATCCTCCGGCGCAAAAACAGGTCTCAGGATGACAATAATTGAGAGATTTGAGAACGCAGATTCCTCACTTCGTTCGGAATGACGCCGCCGGGCCGGCGTTTTCGCTTTTGTCGTGCAAGCCTGCGCCTACATGATCGCCGTTGGCGGCGCCGGTTCGTCGGGACTGCCGGCATTGGCGAGCGGCACGCGGATCATCACAAGTACGAGGACCACCAACGCCACGATCGCCGCCCACAATGGAGCCGTCCAGTGCACCAGCGTGACGTCTTTTCCCGAGCCGACCAATCCCGCAATCACTAGCCCGCACAGCGCCTCGCCCGCGATCAGCCCGGAAGCGGTCAGGACTCCGGCATTATCCACGCGAGCTTTCTGCGCATCGTTGTAGCCGCGGCGATCGCGCAAAATATCAGTCACCCAGCGGATCAGGCCGCCCACAAAAATTGCGAACGTCGTTCCCAGCGGCAGATACATGCCGACCGAGAACAGCATCACGCTTTTCACCTCGATCATGATCATCGCGATGCCGAGCAGAACGCCCACGACTACCAGCGGCCACGCCATATCTCCGCCGACAATGCCCTTCGAAAGCATCGCCATCAGCCCAGCCTGTGGAGCGGGCAGGGCATTGCTGCCGAAGTGATACGCCTTGTCGAGATACGCCAGAGGCACGAACAGAACCAGCGACGCGACGACGATTCCGAACAGATCGCCGACCTGCATCTTCGCCGGAGTTCCGCCGAGAATGTGGCCGACTTTCAAGTCCTGCAACATCTCGCCTGCGACCGCCGAGGAGACGCAGACCACCGCAGCCACTCCCAGCACCGCCGCGACGCCGCCGGTCCCGGAAACCCCCAAGGCCACCATGAGCAGAGCGGCGATCACCAGCGTGCAGAGCGTGAGTCCGGAGACCGGATTATTCGACGAGCCGATCATGCCTACCAGGTTTCCCGAGACTGCCGCGAAGAAGAAGCCGACAATGATCATGATTCCGGCAGCCACCAGCGAACCCGCCAGGATCTTTGAGCTCGATAACGACCCGGCGCCGCTGATGAAGTAGTAGTAAAGGACGATCATGGCGACGAACACAACGGCGACGCCCAGAAACACAGCCTTCGCCGGAAGATCGCGCTCGGTTCGATTCGTGACCGCATGTGCCGCCGCCGATTTCTTGAGATCCGAGACCGCGCGGCCCATTCCGACCGCCAGTTGCTTCCGCATCTTGAACAGCGTGTAAGTCGCTCCCACGAGCATGCCGCCAACCGCGATCGGACGCACAATCGAAAAGTAGATGGAGCTGGCCAGCAGGGTCCAGGAAATCGGCTGTCCGCCGGCTTGCACCTGGGCGGCCTGAATGTACGGGCCGACGGTGAATGTGAGAAGTGGGACCAGCAGTCCCCAGGCCAGCACCCCCCCGGCGAAGTTCAGAGCAGCCAGCCGCGGCCCGATGATATAACCGACGCCCAAGTACGCAGGACTGATGTCGGGGCCGGAGAACAATGTCGCGCCTCCGGTGACGGTTGTGGTTACGCTGGGGTTTGTGCCGGTTCTGAGCAGCAGCTTCTTCCCGAGCGCGCTGATGTTCACGCGGAACGTGTTGCTCGCCGAGAACACATTCACCGCGCCCAGCAGGTACATGAACGCGCCGAATCCCATATTGGCGAAAAGAATTTGCGCTGCTTTGGCCCCCTGCTGTCCGGCTTTGTGAATCTCTGAGGCTGCCACCGATTCCGGGAAGGGCAGTTCCGGATCTTCCACCATGACCCGCCGCAGCAGGGTGACGAAGAGAATGCCCAGCGTGCCGCCGATGACCATCAATGCCACGGAGTTCCAGTACTTGTCGCGCGTGAGGCCGGGCCACAGTCCGGCCATCACGAATGCCGGAATCGTAAACACGGCTCCCGCCGCCACCGATTCGCCAATCGATCCCACGGTTCGGGCGATGTTTTCTTCCAGCAAAGAGCCCTTCATCAGCCGCAACAGCGCCATGCCGATCACGGCCGCCGGATACGTGGCTGCGATGGTCATCCCGGCTTTCAGCCCGAGATATGCATTGGCCGACCCCAGGATCGCAGTCATCACCAGCCCGATCAGCAGGGCGCGGAAGGTGAATTCCTTCATCTCCATGGTTTCCGGGACGTAAGGCGCATGTTTCTTTTTTGCAGCAAGGTCAGTCGCGGGCGTGCTCATAGATGCAATCCTTTTAGGGCGTGAGATGGAAGCAATCTGGTTCGTGTTGCCTGGCGAATCCGATTCGCAATCCGATAAAAAAGCATGGAACGGCGCACGTTAGCACGCGGCACGCCCGCAACACAAGTCTGGAGCACCTCAAAAACTCGTCGATGAGATTGAATACTCCGCGGTCTCCACCATCCCGACAAGGGAGCCAGTCGCCCGCGGTTGCGCGGGAAGGTGGTAGAATCGAACAAACTTTAGTTCCTTCCGCCCCTTCGCAATTCCGTCGCTTCTGAGCAGTGCGCATCGAGGTGTGGCATGACGAACGATTCCCTGGATGAGCGGTTGATCCCTCCTTACCAGTGTCGCGACTGTGGCAGCGAGATTGGTTTTCGGTCGCGCCGGCGCAACTTTACCGAACGTTACCTGCTGCCGTTGCTTCTGCTGCAGCCGGTCCGCTGCGGCGAGTGTTTCCGCCGGGATTACCGGCTGATTTTCACTCGGGTGCGGCCGCGGTTGTCGGATTCTTTGAAGATGGAGCCGAGAAAACAGTCGGCCACGTCCAACCGCAACGTTGCCTAGGGGTGAGGCTCACCGCTATACTGCGGGAGTAGCAGGTTCCAGAGCGGACCGCGGCCGACCCCTCCGGGTGGGTCGGCGTCACAGAGGAGGCCGTCTTCAGCAGTAGCGAGGACCGAATCCGGGCGAACGGGGCCAGTGTTGGAGTGGCGCGGCGTTCTATTGTTTTGCAAACGCCGGTCTCCCGAATGCCAAGCTGGGTTCGCCGGGCTGCCCAGAGTCTCTTTTCGGTCCTGTTCCCCTCCGACTGCCGCATCTGCGGCGAGCCCTTGCTCAATGTCTCCCGGCTGCCCGTTTGTCCCGAGTGCCTCCATCAGATTGGCCGGGTTCGAGGCCGGGTGTGCTCGATTTGCGGAGAGCGCGTGCTTTCTGCCTATGCCATGGCAGAGTCCGACGGCATGGTGCGCTGTCCGGTCTGCCGCCGGGTAGATCGTCCCTTTCGACGGGCCGTGGCGTATGGCAGTTACGATGACGCACTGCGAGAACTGATCCACCTGCTGAAGTTCAATGGCGTGCAGCCGGCGGCCAGCGTCCTGGGGCGCATGCTGGCAGAAACGATCTCCGCGATCGAGCCTGGTTTCGAGCAGCCATCCGTGCTTGTCGTTCCGGTGCCGCTTTACAAAGGGAAGCGCCGACAGCGCGGCTTCAATCAGGCGGAACGAATTGCTCGCGCGGCGTTGAAGGTCTCGAATGCACGGGGCCGCTTGCGGCTCGCTCCCGACATTCTGCAGCGCGTCCGCGAAACGCATTCGCAGATCGGCCTGACCAGCCACCAGCGACGTGAGAACTTGCGCGGAGCTTTTGCCGTGCCACATGCCGCGGACGTAGTTGGGCGGGAAATCCTGCTGGTGGATGACGTTTACACCACAGGGACCACGGTTTCCGAATGCGCCAAGGTTTTGCGCCTCGCCGGGGCAGCCGAAGTCTGGGTCGCGACGGTGGCGCGCACTCTCAAGCTCGCATCCAAGTACGCTGGGATTGGCGAAGAGGAGAAGCCTGCGGTTTCCGCGTGGGATGTCCACGAAGGTGCACAAGACGAGGACGTTAGTGCGGGCGAAGGTTCTGAAATCCTGAACCTGGAATGAAACGTATGTCAGCAAGGATGGAACACGACGCAGGACCAACATCCCGGCACGCCGCCGGCCTGTTCTCGCCGGCGGCTGCACACCGCGTCGGCGATGGCCATGCTCTGCTCGCTCCAGTACTCGTTCTCAACGCCTCGTATGAGCCGATCAATGTCTGTGCTGCGCGCCGCGCTCTGGTGCTGGTGCTGAAGGGCGTGGCCATGACGGAAGAAGAAGACGGACACTTCCTGCACGCGGCCCGCGTTGCCATGCGCGTGCCTTCCGTGATCCGCCTGCTCGAATACCGCCGCATTCCGCACCAGAGCCGGGCGCTCTCGCGCAAGAACATCCTGCTGCGCGATCGCAACACCTGCCAGTATTGCGGCACAGTGTTGCCTTCGAGCGAACTGACGCTCGATCACGTGATTCCGCGTTCACGCGGAGGTTCGTCCACCTGGGAAAACCTGGTGGCCTGCTGCCATCCCTGCAATCGCCGCAAGGGAAACCAGTTTCCCACCGAAGCCGCGATGAAGCTGCTGCGCGAGCCCCGCGCTTTCAACCTTCACACCAGCCGCCACATCATGCGGCTGATGGGGCGCAGCGACGACAAGTGGAGAAAATACCTCTTCTACTGAGGGGGTTGAACGTCCGCTGAAACCAGGGGCGATTCCTCAATAAAAAGCGAAGGATCGATGGACGTCCCGGTGCCGCGGGAATTCATAGATCCTTCGCCAACGTGAGTGACTTCATATCCGGCAACCGTCGATTGTCGGACGGGTCATCCTCCTGAAGTGCCTGCGATCTTATTGATGGATCGCGACCCCCTCGAGGAAATTGCCCGGATCGGTCAGGTCCACGAGATTGAAACTCGACCGGTCGGGAGCGACCTGGATATCAAACGTGAACCCGCAGCCGCTTCCGCATGTCAGCGACGCCGTTCCGCTGCCGTTAAACGTCATCGACGTGATAGTGAAGGTGTTCCCGGTCGTGGTGTAATCTCCGCACCCTACGTTGTGTGCCCGGCTGGTGGCCGCGGTGCTGACGCCGCTGCTATTGAGCGTGAAATTCACCTGCACCGTACCCACCCCGCATCCGCCTTGTCCGTAAAGCGTGACCTGCCACGGGCCGGCCAGGTCTCCCTTGTTGACGTTTCCGATGGTCGCCGAGCTGCGCTTCACGAGAGCGATCGAAGCCACCAGGCACAACGCGACCGGGATGGCGAGCTTTGCAAGTCTGTGACGGTTCTTCATACTTTCCTCCGAGAGAGTGTTTTGCTCCGAAATCAAGGCTTTCCCCGGTCTTCCGGAGAACCCTCCCCCGAAGCACTCCCTACTGGTACATGCGGAAAAGAGAGAAGAATTGGCTCACAGGAAACTCACAAGACTGGAGCCGGCGCAAGCAGCTCAAGACGGACGTTGCGAAGAAGCGGGAGAACTCCGCGGGCGGTTCGCGCCCGCAGATTTCCGAATCTGGTTGTTACTTCTGAGGCGGGTTTGGAGGGTTCGGACTGGGCGGAGCCTGCGGCGCATTTTGCGGCGGATTCTGATTCTGCGGCTTTGTCTGGTCCGGTTTCTGCTCGCCCTTGGGGATTTCCTGCCCGTTGTACAGGATCTTTACGTTTGTGCCGTAACGCTTGTAATCCTCGTACTTGACGATTTCCTTGATATGGATGTCGCCCGTCTGGAAGTGCAGTTCGTCGTCGGCCCGAGTGAACACCGGGAACCAGTACCGGCCGTCAATCTGCTGCCGCCAGGTCGTGAATTTTGGATAGAGGTGCTCTTCCTTGCCTCTTTTCTTGGGGATGATCTCCGGAACGCCTTTGCCGTAAGTCTTCACGATCTGGAAATCGTGGTCGTCGACCCAGATGCGTCCCTGGAAATAACGTTTCTTACCGACGATCTCTTTGGGCGCAATATCAAAGACATAACAGTGCAGCTCGTCTTCCTGCTGCTGGCCTGCGTACAGGATGTTGTACTCGGGAATCTCGTCGGTGGTAAGGACGAACGGCAGGCGGTGGCGGATATCCTGGAAGTCGCCTTCATCCATGTCGATGCCGCCTTGCGACAGAGTCGACTGCGGCGCGAAGACGACATTCTCGATGTGACGGCCCTTGTCATCGAACATGACATCGAAGACTTCGCGATATTCGCCGGTGACTGTGTCGCCGTCGACCGTTTCCACTTTTACATCCTGCCGATACGTGTACTGATCGCGCGCCTCTTTGAATTCCTTTTCCTTGGCGGCAAACCGCTTGATGATTTCGTCGGGGGTGATGTTTTTCGGTTGGGCGGTTTCGAGCGGACCTTCCTGGGCAGCCGCCGGCAGGGCGCAGGCCGCCAGCGTCACCAGAAACAGGAAACGGGACAACAGCAATTTCATTTCTTTAGTTTACCGAAATCCGTATCGGATCGGGTGAGACTTCGCCGGACGCCTCTCAACTGCGTCTCCCGGCGTCCCAGGAACGTGGCAGGCACCGCGGCGACCCTCCCTCCAGCCCCTCTCCGCTCAGTGAGGCTGGAGGTGAGGGCGCTGCAGTTCTGCCACTTATTTGGATGCGAGACCTTTCCAGAGGTTGCCGGAACTGGAGGCCTCGGCGAATCGGCAGCGGATTTTCACCCAGTTCAGAAATGTTTCGGCTTGTTGCTAATGCAACCTGCCTTCGGACCGGAGAACCCGTAGGGCTGGTGGCTCGCCCCTCCGGACAGGCGCAGCCTAGAAGCGGATAGCTCATCCTGCTACACTCATCCGTTTGTCGATTGATCTTCTTTGAGGTGCCCTTATGCGACGTCTTCTTCTTATTTTCCTCGCAATCTTCGCATTGGCCTCGTTGACGGCCGCCCAAACCAAGCATCCCTTTACCTTCGAAGACATGATGAAGCTGAAGCGCGTGGGCGACCCGCAGGTTTCGCCCGACGGCAAATGGGTGATCTTCAGCGTGGTCGATGTCGATCTGGCGGCAAACACCAAGACGCCGCATGTGTGGATCGTTCCGCTTTCTGAAACACACGGTCCCTCCACTTCGCAGGACGCTTCGCCTTCGGCGACCCATCCTGCTACGGTCGGGATGACAGGGGAAAAAAGTGGGGTGCCCCACGTCTCGCCGAATTTGCGAGACGTGAGAACCGCGGACGCAGGAAGCAAGGAACGAATCCTGATCGCCGATCAAGACGCCGACCGCCCCCGCTGGGCGCCGGATGGGAAGCGGTTCGCGTTCTTGTCGAACAAGGACGGCGGATCGCAGGTCTGGATTGCGGAGTTCGATGGCGAGGCTGGAACCGTGACAGGCGTTCACAGGCTCACGTCGATCGCCACGGAGGCCAGCGGCGAACTGTGGTCGCCCGATGGGAACGACATTCTGATTACTTCCGATGTGTATCCGGAATGCGACGGTGAGCCCGAGGCTGAGACGGCCTGCAATGCGAAGAAACTGAAGGAAACGGAGCAGTCCAAGGTCAAGGCGCAGATCTTCACACATCTGCTCTACCGGCATTGGAATGCTTACAAGGAAGGCAAGCGCAGCCACATCCTGGTCGTTTCTCTTCCCACGTCTCCCAACAACGGGGAGACGTGGGGCACTCCCATATCGGTGGCTCGCGACCTCACCCCCGGCGACTACGACGCACCGGTATTTTCTCTCGGAGGGCAGGATGACTACGCCTTCTCGCCCGACGGCAAGGAAATTTGCTACGCCTCGAATCACGACAAAAATCCGGCGGCCTCAACCAACAACGATCTGTGGATCGTCCCGGTCAATGGCGGAACAGCCAAGAACATCACCGCCGACAATCCCGCCAGCGACACCTCGCCGCTCTATTCGCCCGACGGACGCTACATCGCCTACCGCGCCCAGCAGCGTCCCGGATACGAGAGCGACCGCTTCCGCCTCATGCTCTATGACCGCAAAACAGGCGAGAAGAGGAATCTGACCGAAGATTTCGACTCATGGGTGGGAACGTTTATTTGGTCTAACGACTCTAAACGTATTCTGTTCGTCTCCGAGAACACCGGGGAAGCGTCAATCTTCACAGCAGAAATCGACCAGCCCCTTAAGTTTCCCCGTGGCTGGTTCGAAATGATGCATGGACAGGCCGGGTTCGTGGGATATCCGCCCATGTCCAAAATTGAACTTGGCTACCCGGACGACCTGAATCTGACACCTGACGGCACGACGCTTTTGTTTACTCGGATGTCGCTGCAACATCCGACTGAGATTTACGGCGAGTCGCTCGAGAATAATAATCCTAGGAAGAATGAAGATCTAGACAAGCATCTCACGCATTTCAACGACGTCCTTCTTTCTGGAGTCGCGATGTCGCCACTTGAGGGCTTCTGGTTCACCGGCGCTCACGACGACAAAGTCGAAGGCTTCCTGGTCAAGCCGCCGAACTTCGATGCCTCCAAGAAATATCCCGTGAAGTTCCTCATCCACGGCGGGCCGCAGGGCGCCTGGGGAGACGACTGGTCGTATCGCTGGAATCCGGAGCTGTTCGCCGCGCCAACTGCCGCAACGCCCAGCGGATTCGTCGTCATCATGATCAACTTCCACGGCTCGACTGGATACGGGCAGAAGTTCATCGACGCCATCAACGGCGACTGGGGCGGCGCTCCTTTTGAAGATCTGATGAAGGGCCTCGACTATGCCGAGCAGACGTATCCGTTCATCGATAAGAACCGCGAGTGCGCGCTGGGCGCCAGCTACGGCGGATACATGGCCAACTGGGTCCTCGGCCACACCGACCGCTTCAAATGCATCGTGTCGCACGATGGCATGTTCAACGCCGAGTCGGCCTGGGGAGACACCGAAGAACTCTGGTTCAACGACTGGGAGTTCAAGGGCACTCCCTACACGAATCGCGAGATGTATCGCAAGTGGTCGCCGCACGAGTACGCGACGAATTTCAAGACGCCGACACTGGTCGTCCACGGGCAGCGCGACTACCGGCTCGACGTGTCGCAGGGATTCGACCTGTTCACCACGCTGCAGATGGAAGGTGTGCCGTCGAAAATGCTTTACTTTCCTGACGAGGGCCACTGGGTGCTGAAGCCGCAGAACTCCCAGCTCTGGTATAAGACGGTCAACGACTGGGTGGATCAGTGGATCGGAGATCAGCGGGCGAAATAAACCGGACGCCCGACTTCAGGGCGCAGGCCTCGGAGACCAGGTTTTGTGCGACGATTGTCATCCTGAGTGGCGGGTTTGCGCGGAGGATCTCTGCAGTTGCCTGTGGCTTCGATCTTGCCGGCGAGTTGCGCGGATCAGGATGACGAGAGCACGCAATCGAATATGACCAACGCATCCCACGATCCACGGCCGTCCCTCGCCCCCATGCTTTCGGTGCGCCGCGGAGCGCAGGCGGTGGAGTTCTACAAGGCGGCTTTCGGGGCAAAGGAACTGTTTTGTGTCGAGTCCCCAGACGGCGAGGTGGTGGCGCAGCTGGCGATTGGTGAGTCGGACTTCTGGGTGGCCGACGAGTCCCCGGAGAATCTGAACTTCAGTCCGCCCTCACTCGGCGGTAGCACCGCGCGCATGGTGCTGGTGGTGGACGATCCGGACGCGGTCTTTGCGCAGGCAGTCGCCGCCGGGGCCAAGGTGATCTGGCCGGTGGCCGATCAGTCGTACGGCTGGCGCGTAGGACGCGTCGTTGATCCTTACGGCCATCACTGGGAGATCGGCAAGCCGGTGGCGAAGGGCTAGCAGTGCTCCCATTCGCAGTGAAATCCACAGCGTGACCGGGGACGGGCACGAATGGCCGTGGCGCAAGGCCAGCATTCGTTCCCGCCTTCAACGAGCAGTCACTCCCACTGGCCCCGGTGACACTCTCGCCCGAATGCCCAACGGCCGGGCGATCCTCGACGAACCGTTTCCTGTGGCCAGCGCCGGCAGGATCTCCAGCGGATCATCGAGCGCGCCGCTGGTGCCTGCGGTAATCCCTACGTCGACTTCGAGCGGCGGGCTGAATCCCCCGCCGGAGGGCGTGAGGCTGGCCAGGCCGTTGACGTCGGTCAAAACCGTATTCTGGCTTACGCTGAGGATGACCGGCGTGACCGGATTGACGGGGTTCGTGCCGCCAGGTGCGGATTCGAGTGGCCGAAAAACCGTCGTCTGGAAAAGCACCGGGGCTCCCAGGATCGAATTCGGGGGAGAGGAAAAATCGGTCACGCGCACAACGACGGGCTGAAGCGATGCGCTGGCCGAGATTTGTCCGGCACCGGCAACCTGCCAGAGCTGCAGCTGATTCAACGGAGCCGGAGTCACATAGATGTTCTGGCACGGCGCGTTGGATGGCGCCACGCACGCGTTGACCTGCGCCAGCGCGGCAAACTGGACCACCGAGAGAGTGACGGTGGTATATCCGCTAGCGTTGGTTGACGCGCTTGGCGCGCTGAGCGTGCCCGACCCCTTGGGCATGTTGAAATTTACGGTGGCATTTGCTGACGGCGCACCATTACTCATCACCCGCAAAGTCAGCGGAATGTTGAGAGTAGCTCCCTGTGCTACCCAAAGGTAGGGCGCCAGCGTCCCAATATCGGACGTGGACTCACTCGCGCTGATGGTCGTGCTCACCGACTTCGCAGGGCTGTAAACGCCGGGAGCGAGTGTCGCGGTGATCGTGGCCGCTCCGGTGGCAGAGGGCACAAGCCAAGTGGCCGCTCCCCCGCTCTCGTCGGTGATCGCGGAACACGATGACACTGCTCCGCACGCCGAAAGCTGCACTCCATTGGTGGCCGCCCAGCCCACGGTTACCCCGGCGACCGGCGTCACGCCATCGGCTGCCACAACTTGGACGCTGACTGGGTTCACCGCCTGTTCTCCGACAGGCGTGGACGGGTTGGTCTTGCTCAGCAGCACGATGTTGTCCGTACTTGCCGCGCCGTAAGTGAGGACGCCGCTCATCGTGGTTGATGCTGCGGTCGCGGTGTTGCTGATCGTGATGTCCCGAAGCCCGTCAGCGCTGGCGGGAGCCGACAAAATGATTTCTCCTGCAGCGATCGCCAGCAGGGAAGCGTTTGAACTCCCAACGGTGGCTGTGAGGCCGGGCGCGAAGCCGATTCCCGCCACCGTTACCGGGCCTCCGTTGACGCCCACGCGCGCTGGAGAAACCGAATCCGCATAAAGCACGCTGGCGTGGTAGTGATAGTCGGGACGTCCGTCGCCACGAAGATCCGAGATGCCGATCAGAAAGCTTCCCGGCAGATTGATCTGCGCGTCGAGTAGCGTCTGGCCAAAGACCGAGGAATTGAACGCAGACGACGTCGAGGATGTCGGCGCGGTGCCTTCCGGAAGCGACGCGTCCCACATGCCAATGACCGGCATGGCTTTCGAGTTGCTCGCGTTGCCGGATTCGTCCAGCGCCGTCACGGCAACCGACAGGGTCCGGTTGGCCTGCGCGGTCAGCCGAAAATACTGTTCGTTGCCGTAGGGGCTGAGCGATGCCATCCAGTCCCCGGAGGTCGGGACTGGGGCTGGATCGCTCCAACTCGCCGCTGACGCTTGCGGGATGGGCTGTGCGCTGCCGAGCATCCGAACGTCCTCCTCCACATCCTGCCCCGCCGACACCGTCACCGTTATGGGCCTGAAACTCCCCGAAGGCGCTACCTGATTCAGCCCATACGGACCGGCTCCTGCCGACCATTCGGGGTCCAGCGCCTCGATGCTCAGTTGATACTGCGCGCTTTCGCCGTTCGGCAGGGGAAGACCCGCCAGGTCGAAGAAGCCCTCCCAGGTCTGCTGGTTCGATCCCCACTGGCATAGAGGATCGCCGAAATCGTCGTCGAACCCGGTGATGGGATTGCCGGAGTTGCCGGAGAAGAGAAACCCGGAGATCGACGAGACCGCGTACTGCCGCGAGGGCAAGCCGGTCGACGGATCAATCCAACGCGCAACGACATTGACGCCTTGCATGGGTTGCGCCGGGCTTCCCGAATCGTCGGTGAACCATACCGACCCGTGGATGCGGGCCGTTACGGATGCGAAGACGTTCTTTCCCGGGAAGCTCGATTGATTCTGCGCCGTGACCGGATAGAGCCTCGAAACCGCAGCGGCGTCGTCGCTCGAAAGCTGATAAGGAGTCGGATAGCACCTCGTGATCGGCACGCAGATCAGGGAATCGATGCGATGCATGACCGGAAAACCGGCAAAATCAGCGGAGGTGGGATGAGGGGAGCCGGTAATGACGTTCAGATTGAGCTGTGACCATCCCACGCCGAGAACTGTGCCGATGACGCGGACCAGCCGGTATTCGATGTCGGTCAGCTGGCTGGACTGTTGTGCGCACTGGCCATTGATCACGATCAAGGCATGCTGATAGGCGGCCAGCGTCGAGAAGTTGTCATCCCCGCCAAAGACGGCATTGGAGAAGCACTGGCTGGGATCGCCGGCGCCCGCGCCGAGCAATGCACTGGTTACCGAGCCGTCATAGTCGTAAACCACTCCCACGGGAGTGCCCGTCGCGCTCGATTGAATATCCGGCGGCATCGAAATGCTGCCATCGGCATTGACGGTGACGTTGCTGCCGTTGACATCTTCGGCGAGCTGGCCGGCGCTGGCCGCGGTCAGCGCCGCGGTGGGAAGCGAGGTCCACTGGCTGAAGGCGCTCGCCACCAGACTGTTGGCCGAGGCATTGGAAACCGCCGCACTGAGCGCGCCTTGATCCGTGAAATACGTGATGGCGCCTTGGGGCCAAGTCAGCGCCTGCCCGGTCATCGTCGAAGAGAAATAGGCTGTGCCGGCGACCTGGCTCGGTCCACCGGCCCGCGAGAGCAGGGCGAAGATCAGAACGATAGCGGCCGAGAGCGCGAGCCGGAGGAGGAGTGAGCGGATCACCAGTGTCGTGCTGGTTTTCACAGGCACGTCGTTCATGGGCACACGGCTGGCCGAGCAAACTGTGCTCATGACGCTCAATCCTCCTCGCTTTCCCGTTGACTGCCGGCCCGCTGCACCGCGAGGGCGAAGTCGCTAAAGCTGACTCGCGACCTCCCACCCAGGACGGGATCCTTGCGAAGCATGGACAGCTGCTGCGCAGAAAATGAAATACGGCCCAAGGGATCGATTCGGAAACGGCCGGCTGCTCCGCCGACGCAGCTTGTCAACCCCAGCGTGCTCGGAGGGTATAAGAACAGAAGCGCCCGCTCACCAATGCGATAGCGCTGTCCTGCGAGCCAGGTGCCGATCCATTGAGTGATCGCTAGCTCGTTGCCTGGAACCCCTCCGCGAATGGAATGTTCAATCCGAAAAGTAATCGTGACCGTTTCAAGCGCCTGCGCATTGCTTCCCGGATGCCGCACGATCTGGGTGACGCTTCCGGCGAAGATCATTCCCGCCGCTTTTTCCATCTGCGAAAGGTCGACCTCCGACGCCGGCCCAGGCGCAATCGGTCCCCTCGGTGGCCAGGGAATCGGTGCTGAAGGCGATGTTGGAAGCGTCTCGGTCGCGGGACCGGAAACAGGAAAACGCGGCGCACGCGAATCATCCGACTGGGCGCGGAGAATCACCGGCGCGATTGCCAGCCCGACCGCAGCAAGCAGACACAAATAACTTCTCCCGTGCATGGGAGACCTCGGGAATCAATGTTTGCTCGGAAGGGGCTCGAAAAACCGGGATGCTGGGAAACAAGCGAGCCTAGTCCCGCCCGACGAAAAAAGCAGTGACGAATGTCACAATCAGCTGTGGAATACGCGGAGAGAACTGCGAGGCAGGCTGCGCGTCGGAGTATCCTGACCTTGCCCATGAAAATCCTGATATCAGGCGCGGGCATTGCCGGCACGACTCTTGCCTTCTGGCTTGCCCGCTTCGGGTTCCAGCCCACCATCGTCGAAAAAGCTCCGCATCTGCGAACCGGAGGCTACGTAATCGATTTCTGGGGCGCCGGCTTTGATATCGCGAATCGAATGGGCTTGCTGCCCGAATTATTTCACAAGGGATACAGTCCTGAGGAAGTTCGTGTGGTAAATCGAGCAGGCGAGCGGGTCGCAGGTTTCCCCACCGAAGCTTTCTCGCGGGTGACCAATGGCCGCTACATTAGCCTCGCCAGAGGAGATCTTGCTGCGTCGATCTTTCACCGCCTCGACCGGGTCGAGACCATCTTCGGAGACAGCATTCAGCAAATCGAACAATCCGGGCAGTCGGCGCACGTGGTCTTCGAAACTGGACTCAGCCGCGACTTCGATCTCGTGGTCGGAGCCGACGGGCTTCATTCTCGTGTCCGTGAGATCGTCTTTGGCCCCTCAAGCCGGTTCGAAATCTATCTTGGATACAAGGCTGCTGCCTTCTCGACCGACAAATACCGCCCGCGGGACGAATCGGTTTACGTAATGTACACCGAAGTGGGCCAGCAGATTACGCGCTTCGCGATGCACGATGATCGGACGATGTTTTTGTTCACATTCGCGGATGGATCTCCTGACCGCGGTGAAGCGACCGAAGCAGGCCAGAAGTCCCTTCTGAGACGGCGATTCGGAAACAGCGGATGGGAATGCTCGCAGATTCTCGACCGTCTCGACGCGGCCAAAGATCTTTATTACGACCGTGTGAGTCAGATCCGCATGAGTTCCGACGACGGGCTTTGGAGCCAGGGGCGAGTGATTCTGGTCGGCGATGCAGCTTTCTGCGTGTCCCTTCTGGCAGGCCAAGGTTCGGCCCTGGCCATGATCGCGGCGTATCTTCTCGCGGGAGAACTCCATTGTGCGAATGGTGATTACGCGGCGGCGTTTGCGCGATACCAGAACCGCTTCGGTTCGTTCGTTGCCCGGAAGCAGAGAGCGGCGCTGCGGCTCGCGAGCTCCTTTGCGCCGGGTTCGAGATTCGCACTCTTCCTCCGCAACCAAGTGATGAATCTCATGCGGTGGCAATGGGTCGCGGACTTCGCGATCGGCCGCGATCTGGGGGATAGGATCACCATCCCGGATTACTGAGGTCGATTCGAAAGGGCCCTCCGATCGAAGCGGCTCTCGGAGGACGGAGCCGGAGCGTTCCGTTTATCTCGCCTCCACCAGGTAACGATTGAAGAAGGCCAAGGATTCGAAGGCCAGCTGGCGGCGCGCTTCGGGCTTCCGGAAGGTATGAACATCCTCGATTTTGACGAACGATACCGGCACGCCTGCGGCCTGGAGCTTCTCATAAAGCTCCTGCGCCTGCGCAATCGGGACATTCTGATCCTCGGTGCCATGAACGATCAGAAACGGAGCGTCCTGCTTCGATACATGAAATGCGGGTGAGGCTTCCCGCCAGATTTCCGGATGTCTGGAGTAATCCACACCCAGGAAATTCGTCATAAAACTCATGCTCTCCGGATCGCGCTCGGTGGTGAAGTCCGCCGGGCCGCTTACATCCACTACTGCCTGCACCTTGCTGGAATATTTCGCCAGCGCGGGATCGGAGTTGTGCTGAGTGTCTTCCATGCCGAGCAGAGAGGCCAGTTGAGCGCCGGCCGAATGTCCGAAGGCGCCGATCCGATTCGGATCCACGGCGTATTTGGCGGCATTCGCCCGTACCCACCGGACCGCGTGCTGTACGTCGTCGAGTTGCGCCGGCCAGCGATTAGCCGCCGGCTCCTGAAACAGTCGGTAATCCACCGAAAACGCCACGTATCCCGCGCGTGCGAGGAAGTTGCCCATTCCGCGCATGGTGCTTTTGTCGAAGCTCGACCATCCGCCGCCATGGATCAGAATGACCGCGCGCCGCGTGACCCCTCCGCGCTCCGCCGGCTCGTAGACATCGAGATGGAGGGTGGTTCCATTCACGGCTTCATACGGCACATCTTCGTCGACGGTCACGTCTCCCATTGTTGCGTCCGGCGTCGGGGTGGCTTGCTGCTTAGCCGATGCCTGCGGCATGGAGGCCGGAGCCCGCACGGCCCTGGCGGAAGGTGAAAACGTCATCGCGACGGCGGTCATCACCATTGCGGCGGCAAGGGCGGGAATCATGCGGTTCATGTTTTCAGTCTAATATGCCTCCGGGAATCGTGTCCGAGTCTGCGGTTCCTGCCTTTCGAGAGTCTCCTCGTTGACTCATCTGTCTCTACTCCCTAAGATTCTGACCAGACCTGATCCGCGGCCAAGTGGCGCGGAGACTCAACCATGATCGGGCAGACCATCTCACATTACCACGTGATCGAGAAGCTGGGCGGAGGCGGGATGGGTGTGGTTTACAAGGCCGAAGACACCGAGCTTGGCCGGTTTGTTGCGCTTAAGTTCCTGCCCGAGGAGGTCGCGCAGGATCCGTCGGCGCTCGAACGTTTTCGCCGGGAGGCCCGGGCCGCTTCGGCGCTGAACCACCCCAACATCTGCACGATCTATGAAGTGGGCCAGCACGACGGGCATCCGTTTCTGGCGATGGAGTATCTCGACGGCGTCACTCTGAAACATCGTATTGGCGGACGCCCGATGGACGCCGACGAGACTTTATCTTTAGCCATCGAGATCGCCGATGCGCTCGATGCCGCTCACGGTCAGGGCATTGTCCACCGCGACATCAAGCCGGCGAATCTGTTTGTGACCAAACGCGGCCACGCCAAGATTCTCGATTTCGGTCTGGCCAAGGTGCTTCCAGGGCCCGGATCTGCCGGCTCTCTCGGGGTGGCGAATACGCGGACGCTGTCAGCCAACGATCCCCATCTCACAAGCCCGGGCTCTGCTGTCGGCACGGTTGCCTATATGTCACCCGAGCAGATTCTGGCGAAGGATCTCGACTCCCGAAGCGATCTGTTCTCTTTTGGCGTCGTCCTCTACGAGATGGCAACCGGCGCGTTGCCCTTCCGCGGAGAGAGTTCGGGAGCGATTTTCGATTCCATTCTGCATAAGTCCCCGGTTGCTCCCGTGCGCTTGAACGCCGACATTCCCAAGCGATTCGAAGAGATCATCGACAAAGCGCTGGAAAAAGATCGCGAGGTTCGCTATCAGTCGGCGGCCGAATTGCGTGCCGACTTGAAACGTGTGAAGCGGGACAGCGAGTCGCGCTTTGAGATCCCGGCCCCCGCGTCAACGTCGCATCGCAGCCGGAAGCCGCTCATCTTCGCTGGCGTAGCCTTGCTAGCCGTCGGGCTGGGGGCGGTTGGGCTCCGCACCTACCAGTCCCGCTCTCACATGCAGCCCGCGGCGCGTGTTCCCGCAACCCCTTTGCCCCAGACTCCGCCGGCAAACTCGCCCCAGACCATCGCAGTTCTTCCATTTCATGACATTTCAGGAGCAACCAGCGATCGCTGGGCGATCGGCATTACCGACGCGATCATCAGCCGTCTCGCGTCATTGCAGAACCTGGCGGTGCGGCCTACCACATCGGTCTTGAAATACGTCAAGGAAACGCCGGATCCCATCGAAGCGGCCAAAGCCCTTGGAGTAGAAAGCGTCCTCGAAGGCACCTACCAGAGTTCCGAGGGCGTGATCCGGGTGACGGTGCAGCTCATCGACGGCCGCACCGGGACCACGAAATGGGCGCAGCGTTACGACCTGCGGAGCGCGAACATCCTGAGTTTTGAAGATCAGGTTGCCAGCAAGGTCGTCGAAGGGCTCCAGGTCGAGATTTCGCCCACCGAACAGAAATCGATTGAAGAGCAGGGGACCAACAACGTCGAGGCTTACAACGATTATCTGCAGGCGCGTTTCTACTTCAGCGAATACTACATCCATTCGCAGATGCAGAGCTTGCAGAAGGGCGAACAGTTGCTCGCTCGCGCGATTTCCCTGGACAAGAACTTCGCCGATGCCTACGCACTGCTCGCGCAAATCTATTCACTCCAGAGCGCCAACTTTTTCGAAGATGCTGCCGCCAACGTGAAGCGTGGCGAGGCCGCGGCCAAGAATGCGCTGCAAATCAATCCTCGGTCGGCCGAGGGCCTGATTGCCTTAGGCGGCGCCTACGCCGAGGAGGGCCGGGAACAAGAAGCCATTCGGACCGCCCGCCAGGCCGTTGCCCTGGCTCCGAATAGCGAAGATGCCTGGCAGATGCTCGGATATTCCTGCTACTACGCCGGCCTGAATGATCTGGCGGAGCAGGCTTACCGCCGGATCACGCAGCTGAATCCCACTCTTCTTCAACCTCACTGGATGCTTGCGCGCATGCTTCTCTATGTGGGACGGCCATCGGAGGCGGAGCAGGAACTGCGCCAGCTCGTCGCCCAGAATCCGGATCAGTACAAAGCCCTGGCGTATCTCGGATCGATTTTTTATTACGAAGGCAAGCTCGACGAGGCCCAGAAGACACTCGACCGGGCGGTGCAGTTAGCCGGCAGCTCCACCGATAACGCGCCTGTCTTGCTGGCGGGATTCCTCTACGCCTCGCAGCATCAGCGGGATAAGATTGCCAAGCGGGTGTTTACCTATCGCCCTGAACAGGTGATCGATGGCGATGCCGCTTACTGGCTGGGAGGCATCTACGCCCTGCTCGGCGACAAGCAAAATGCCCTGCTTTGGCTCCGGCGCACGGTTGAGCTGGGCGATATGAATTATCCCTGGTTTCAGCGCGACAAGAATTACGACAGCCTGCGATCGGATCCCGACTACCAGGCAATCATGGCCGGTGTCCAGCGCCGCTGGGAGGCCTATAAGGCCGAGTTTGGAACCGCGGAGTGAGCCGCTTGCAAAAGAAGACGCCTGCCTCGCACCTTACTGCTCCAAGATATCGAGCTTTGCCAGTCAATCGACTGGACGCTCCGCGTTGACTTTGCTTGTTCCCACCCCTAAGATGGCTCACCGAAGTTTCTGGGGATTCGCTTTGCGGGGCGCGCCACAGCCATCATGATCGGCCAGACCATCTCTCATTACAGGGTGATCGAAAAGCTCGGCGGCGGGGGGATGGGTGTCGTCTACAAGGCCGAAGATCTGCGGCTGCACCGTTTCGTCGCGCTGAAGTTTCTGCCCGATGACGTGGCCCGCGATGCCCAGGCTCTGGCCCGCTTCCAGCGCGAAGCGCAGGCGGCTTCGGCGCTGAACCATCCCAACATCTGCACTATTCACGACATTGGCGAGCAGGATGGGCATGCTTTCATCGCCATGGAATTTCTCGACGGCGTCACGCTGAAACACCGCATCGGCGGTCGCGCCATGGAGACGGAGGAAATCCTCTCCCTGTCGATCGAAATCGCCGACGCGCTCGACGCCGCCCACGCGAAGGGGATTGTCCACCGCGATATCAAGCCGGCCAATATCTTCGTGACCGAGCGCGGGCACGCCAAGATTCTCGACTTCGGGCTGGCGAAAGTTGCCACTGCCGGCGCCTCGTCGAGCCAGATCGGCGCCACCAACACGTTGACCGGCACGCTCGACGAGCCGCACCTGACCAGTCCCGGATCGACTCTGGGCACAGTTGCCTACATGTCGCCTGAACAGGCCAAGGGCAAGGAACTGGATGCCCGCACCGACCTGTTTTCTTTCGGCGCGGTGCTCTATGAAATGGCTACCGGCACGTTGCCGTTCCGCGGCGAAACTTCGGCGCTCATCTTCAACTCGATCCTCGAGCGCGCACCCACGCCCGCGCTGCGGCTGAATCCCAACCTGCCGGCGAAGCTGGAAGACGTCATCAACCGCGCTCTGGAAAAAGACCGCGAGTTGCGCTATCAGAGCGCGAAAGAAATGCGCGCCGAACTCATGCGACTGAAGCGCGACACCGATTCCAGCCGGCAGATTCCGGTCGCGACCGATGCCGGGCCGGCGTCATCGGCGGCAATTCCCGCGGCGGCGCAGGCGAGCAGCAGTTCGGCGGTGGTGGCCGCGGCGAAGCAGCATCGCTTCGGCCTCGGCTTGGCCGGTGTGGTTGCAATCCTGCTGATTGCTGCGGCCGGATATGGAATCTATGCGCTTTTTTCGCATCCGCGAACGGCAGCCTTTCAGAATTTCACGGTCAACAAGCTGACCTCGACCGGGAAGGCCTCGCTGGTGGCGATTTCGCCCGACGCAAAGTACATCCTCAACGTGATGGACGACAACGGGCAGCAGAGTCTCTGGCTGCGCAATATCCCAACCAACAGTGATACCCAGGTGGTCCCGCCTGCGTCAGTGGTTTACATCGGCGTGCAGTTTTCGCGGGACGGAAATTACCTCTATTTCGTGCGTTCGGAAATCGGCAGCCGGTCGCTGAAATATCTCTACCGCGCGCCCGTGCTGGGCGGAACGCCGCAGAAGCTGGTTACCGACATCGATTCCAACATCAGCTTTTCTCCCGATGGCGCGCAATTCGTGTACATGCTGGGGAACAACCCGAAGGTTGGCGAATATCGCGTCATCGTCCGTTCGCTCGACGGCGGGCAGGAAAAAACGCTGTATACCGGGCCCATCAGCGAATCGCAATTCGACGTGGCGTGGTCGCCGGATGGCAAGACCATCGTGATTCCGATCGGGCTGCCGGATGGTGCGCTGGGCAGTCTCATGTCGATCGACATCGAGTCCGGCAAGCGGAATCTGTTCGTCAAGTCGAAGGACTTGTACCTCGCGCACCCGGTCTGGTTGCCCGACGGCAGTGGATTACTGGTGCTGGCCGGCGGCGCTTTTTCTCCGCAGACGCAAGTCTTTTTAGTTTCTTTTCCCGCCGGGAAGATTTCGGCCGTGACGCGCGACACCAACGCCTACACCGACCTCAGCCTGTCCGCAGATGGCCACACCTTGGCCACCGTCTTGCGACTTACGCACCTGGATGCCTACCTGACGGCCGACGGCGCCGGCAGTTCGCAGGCAAAGCATCTCGCGATGGAGGGCGTGCTGCCGACCAAGGTCTCTTGGACTCGGGATGGCCAACTGCTGCTCACATTTTTGTCGAGCGGGTTGAACCTGTTCAATCCAGTCTCCGGCGTGAAAACTCCTTTGCTTTCGCAGTTTGCCTACGCGAATTACGGCGACGCCTGCGGGGATGGACACGTCTTGTTCACATCCGTAGATCAGACGGGGAACCACATCTGGCGAGCGGATGCCGACGGTGGAAATGCCAAAGAACTTACCAGCGGGAAATTCGACTTCTACCCCACTTGCTCGCCGGACTCCAAAACCGTGCTGTATAGCGACGCCAACAATGAACTCAATAAGGTTGCGATCGAAGGTGGGGCTTCTCAACAGATGGGCGACCTGCCGGTCTTCGGCGCCATCACGTTCTCGCCGGATGGCAAGCTGGCAGCCTTCGTGACCTCGCGAATAGCCGATACCAAGGAAAAATTGGCTCTGCTCTCTCTCGATTCAAGCCAGTCGCCCCGGCTGGTGGAGTTTGAAAAGCCGCGCGCGGAGTTTACCGTCGGCCCCACGCTTGGCCCAATCGTCTTCCGCAGAGACGGCTCGGGCGTGGTTTACCCCATCCGGGAAGGCAACGTCGACAATCTCTGGCTGCAGCGCCTCGACGGTTCTCCGGGAAAGCAGCTCACTGATTTCAAGTCCGAGTTCATCCGCGATTTCGACTATTCGTTCGATGGCAAGCAACTGGCCGTGATCCGCGGATCGCGCGAGTCCGACGTCGTGCTCATCCGCGACCTGCAGAAGTGACGTCCCTCCGGCAGTTTGCCCATCTCTCTGCCTCAATGGGACAATACCCACCTATGCAAATCTCACTCGCTCCCGTTGTTCGACTACTGGCGGGCTCAGTGCTGCTCGCTGGGTTCGCCCTGGCGCAGCAGACTCCCGCCGCCACGACCCCGACTCAGTCGTCCCCAGCCAAACCTAGGACCTCGACGGCGCGGAAGACGTCCCCCAGCACCAGCGGCCCTCTCCTCAGGACGGAAAAGGAAAAGGCCAGTTATGCGCTCGGCATGAATATCGGCTATGGTCTCCACCATCAGGGAGTTCCCGTCGATCCCATTCTCGTCAGCCGTGGGCTCCGGGATGCTATGGCCGGGCACAAGACCTTGTTGACCGAAGACGAAATGAAGGCCCAGCTCACCAAATTGTCTGCGCAGGTGCACGAAATCCAGCAGGCGAGAGCTCATGAAGCGGCTGCGGAGAATCGCAAAGCAGGCGAGGCTTTCCTCGCCGCCAACAAGGCTAAAGACGGCGTCGTCGCCCTACCCAGCGGCCTGCAATACAAGATTCTGGCGCAGGGCTCCGGGCCCAAGCCCACCGCGTCCGACACCGTCACGTGCAACTATCGCGGAACGCTGATCAGCGGCGAAGAATTTGACAGCTCTTACAAGCGCGGCGAGCCAGCGTCCTTCGCCGTGGGCGGCGTGATCAAAGGCTGGACCGAGGCCCTGCAAATGATGCCGGTTGGCTCCAAGTGGCAGCTGTTCATTCCCGCCGATCTGGCTTATGGCGACGAAGGCCGTCCGGGCATCGCTCCCGGGGACACGCTGGTCTTTGAAGTCGAGTTGCTGTCCATCGGAGAGCCGAAAAAGTAATCAGTCCCGTGATTAAGCGAGCCGTCTGCCGCGGCAGGCGGCTTTTCCTTTGCCAGGCGTTCTTCTAATGCGCCGTCCTGCCTCTGCCGATGGTCACGGTAGCAGTGGGGAGACCATTGTGAGAATTCTCTTAGTAGAGGACAGCAAGCCCATTCGACTGGAGAATGAATCGGCCCTGCACAAAGCTGGATATGAAGTGATTTGCGCCGAAGACGGTGAATCGGCCCTGCAGTTGGCTTCCGCGCAAAAACCCGACCTCATCCTGCTGGATATGATTCTGCCCAAGCTCAGCGGGCCCGAAGTTCTGAAGCGGTTGAAGCGCGATGCGGCTACGGCTGAGATTCCGGTAGTGGTGGTCAGCAGCCTGTCGGAGAAGAACCGGCAGAAGTTGATCGAGGACGGGGCGGAAGACTATCTGAACAAGAATGAACTCATGCCCTCACGCGGCGTCAATCTGCTCCCGAAGATGTTGGAGAACGTGATTTGTCGCATCAACCGCAAACGCGGCGTCGCATTTTCGAGCATCCCCTTGCGTACGTAGAGAAAATCTTCCGCGAGATTCCGCTACCGACCGCGCGTATACCAGATCGATCCGGGAGACTTGTAGTTCCGGCCTTCGCCCCAGACGGTATGTGTTGTGCCTTCGCCGTCGATTGCCATGCTGAAGTAATCCCCGAATGGAAAGCGGAATCCATTGGGCTGGATATAGTCATAGCCCGACGCTGGCCCGGATAGCCGCAATTCAGGGCTCCAGGTCGCCCCGCCGTTCGTCGAACTGCGGTAGAAGGTATTCCATAAGCGGCGGTTGGGATGCCCCGTATCTGGCATGCGCGCGTCCATCCACGCAATGCGCACATCGCCCGCCGTGCCGGCGACGATCGCGGGAAAACAGTGCTCGACTCCGGCCGCCGCGTCAGACACGTTCGCCCGGGCCGACCAACTTGCGCCCGCGGTCGTCGAAGACGAGAAGTAGATTCGCTCCGGTCCTTGGTTGCTGCCTCCGGCATTCCACAGCGCATAGAGCGCGCCGGAGCTGTCCGAGGCCAGCGCGATCTGCGCTCCCAGAAAGCCGGTTTCGCAGCTCTGGGCGGCGCACGCCGGAGGAGCGCTCGAGACATCCAGAAGAACAGTGTTCCATGTTCGTCCGCCATCGGCGGATCGGCTTAAGTAAACATTCACGGGCTGCGTTGCCATGTCATGGCGCGCGTACTCGGTCCAGCCGAAATACACGTTGCCGGCAAGGTCGACTGTCGCCCCACCTGCCAGGGATGATCCCGGCGGGGCGTTCGGATTTACATTCACCAGGTTGAATGTCTGGCCCGCATCGTGCGACGCGGCCACAAACAGCTCTTCGTCGTGATTGAAGCCGACATAAACGTCGACTCCGCGGACGGTCAGCACCGGCTTGTCCGCGTCCTCCGTTCCCCGCTCGGCTACCGCATAGGACCAGGTGCGGCCAAAATCCAGTGAGCGAGCCACAATCACATCACGCTTGCGGTTTTGCAGCCAGGAGGCGTAGACGGTTTGATGGTCGACCGGATCGACTGCAATCTGAGGATCGAACTCGCCGGTCGGAAAAGGCAATAACACGCGAGAGGGTTCCCAGGAAACGCCACTGTCATTGCTGATCAATAGCGCCATCGTCGGAATTGTGCAACGGGAGCAGTCTGGGACAGCGCCGTACTGCGGGTAGAGGACGTAGACATGGCCGTGAATGTCGGCAGCCATCGCCGGCTCCCACTGATCGCCGTTGCGGTAGCCCAGGCGTTCCTGGGGCAGGAATCCGGAGACGGCGAACGCAGCCGGTGCCAAAATCAGGGCGAATAGAAGGAAAAACACACTCCGCCGCCACGACCGCACGACGCCCTGCAGCTGGCTGGCAGGATCACTCACCAACTTCACCCCTCGACAAGAGCCTGTTTCGGACTCTATCGTGATTCCGGCCGAGCGTCAATTGTCCGGAAAGGCTAAGCAAGGTTAGAGTTACACTCTCGTAACTTTTCTCCGGATTCGGTCATCTATACTGACACACACCGTCATTCCGAGATTGTGGGGAGCGAAACGAAATGGCCAAGGCAACATTTGCAGCGGGATGCTTCTGGGGCGTGGAGGCCACGTTCCGGCAGATCCCCGGCGTGACTGCTACCCGGGTTGGCTATACCGGAGGAACCACCGAGGGTCCTACGTACAAAGAGGTTTGCACCGACCGCACCGGCCACGCCGAAGCTGTCGAAGTCGACTTCGACCCTGCCCAGGTGAAGTACGCCGACCTGCTCCAGGTCTTTTGGGAGAACCACGATCCCACGCAACTGAATCGCCAGGGCCCCGACTGGGGCACGCAGTACCGATCCGCGATCTTCTATCATTCGCCCGAGCAGGCTGCGGAAGCCAAGGCTTCGAAAGAAGCGCTGGAACGGGCGCACCGCTATTCCAAGCCAATCGTGACCCAAATCGTCCCGGCCGTGGCGTTTTACGCGGCGGAAGATTATCACCAGCAATATCTGGAGAAGCGCGGCTTGGCCAGTTGCCATATCAAGGCGTGACCGCGAAAGCTGCCGGTGCGGACGGGATTGGTTCAGGTCTCCGGTGCAGTTGCGACCGCAACCGGCTGTCGGGCCCGAAAGAAAAAAAGCAGGACGAAGCCTCCTGCATAGAACAGCAGGCTTTGCTGCCATTGACTCCCACGGAAGCGCAGGATCAGCCCAAACAGCGCCAGGGCCTCGCATAACGCGTAGGTCACAACGTAACCGGTCTTCCAATGGTTCAGGCTGAGCGAATCCTCGGGATGAGTTGCCAGGCTGGCTGCGGCCTGCTGCACCAGGGTCCGGCGTACTACGAAGATTGTGCCGACGATGCCCACGGCCAGGCTGCTGAAGATATAGCTCAGAGTTGGATCCACTCGCCCCACCCGCGGGCCCACAAATTCTCCCAGAGCCGCGTAGAGAAGAATGCTGACCAGCAGCGACCACTGCACCGCCCGCAGTGTCTTCAGAGCTTGCGTCATGCGATCGACATAGAGACTTGGATTTGGGGGGATTGCAAAAAGAAATTCTACGTCTGAAATCCCCTGTGGAGCACATTTTTCTCGCCGTGGCGTTTTCAATGCTGATGAGGGCCTCCCGGGCGCACGCGGAAGAAGATCTGGAATGAAACCGGGCGATTCCCATAGGCCGCGTTGAGCGCTGCCGGCTTGGAATAGACCGTGATGTCCCCGCCGAAGGCAAGCTGCCACGCGTTTCTGTGCGCGAGATCCCGCAGCCCGCCGAACGTGAATCCGCCAATGCGATAGGCCGGATGCGTCGACGCTTCGGGGAATAGCTCATCTTTGTCGACTAGTTCGAGTCGAGAAAAGACAGAATTCCGGGTTTGAAAGTCCAAGGTTGATTCCAGCAGGTAGCTGTTCAGGTGGCTGTCGGTCGCCAGCTTGTGCACGCGTCCCCACACGAACGTCGACGCCCAGTCGCCGTGCTCCATGGGCCGGTTATATTCCACCGATGCCGTTTCCCGCCATTGGCTGCCGGGCTCCAGCGCTTCCGGGTGGTCGAGGCGGCCGATGCTGTATTGCGCAGCCCAGTTCCGCGCCGGGGCCACAAACGCCCGGGCCGACCACGATGTGAGGGGTGCCAGCTGGATGCTCCAGCGCTCCTCATCCGGCTCATGCCCGTTGAACGCGGATGCTTCCAGCTTGAAGCGGTCCAGGATGAATCCCGTGGTCACGACACCAAAACTGGTGTGTGTGGAATCCTGCAAATGATGGCTAAGCGGCGCCAGCGGCAGATCCGCCGCCGAGGCTCGATGCAGGTAGGTGACCGGTCCGAGCGCGGGCTCCGCTGATGGACCACCGTAGAGTTCCCAGGTCACATTCTTCGTAAGCGGCCGGGTGTAATACGCCGCCAGCTCGGCAAACACATTGTGCGGATGCTGATGATCCACCAGCGGCTGGCCGTGATACGTCTCTCCGGTCTGAAACAACTCCGGGAAGCCGGGGTGCGGGGAGGTCAGCGATTCTGCGGAGAACATCTCGCGAAACAGGATAGTCCCGCCGCCCCACCGATGCTGTTCCATGAGCATTCCCCAGTTGACGGACTCGGCTTTGCCCCCGCCGCGCGGGCCGCCCTGCTGGTTGTAGTCGGCGAAGATCGCGCCGTGCGCCATCCACTCCCAGCCGCCGCTCATCCACATCCACGCGTACGACGGAACCGATGCCGGCTGCCAACTCGTTCCCGAAGCGTCGTGCAGGGATGGCAGTTGGGAGGGTTGCATTTCCATCTTCATGCCGGCCATGGATGGGCCGGCTTTCTGTCCGGCTGGCATTGGAGGTTCATTCGTCTGCGATGCAACAGAACCGCTTGCCTGCCCTGGCGCCGCTGGGAGGGCCAGCAGAAATAACAAAGACGCAGCGTAGATGCTCGCTTTCACAAAGGTCCTCATTGCGAATCGCTGAGAATGGATCAGTTTGAGGGACACGCACACAGGTGCCCGAAGCAAGATTCACAACCTGGATCTAGACGCGCAGAGGAGTCGCAGCAGGTGGAGTTTCTGATCGATGATCCAATCGCTGGGAGCCGTTCGTAGAGGTGGATATGGCGGGGCCCTCGCGCTGGAGGACGACCGGTAACAATGCAACGCAATGCCGATCTGGCGAGAATGCGGCGACCGGCAGGGCATGGTGATGCCCGATCACGCAACATCGATAATCATGCGGGGGCGATGCTGGAGATTGCGGCACCGCGTGACAGGGATGAATGAGTGCGGGCTGATCTCCGGACATAGCCAGCGCCCGCGCGCCCGGCAGAGTCGCCGCCATGGTGACCAACAGAATCCAGGCGAGAATGCGGGACTGGCGCGTCATGCGGCTAGGTTCCAGTAATCTTCAGGCGGATTTCTTCCGGCAGGCGCTGGCGGATTTCTTCCGGCAGATGATCGTGAACCCGTCGCGCCCCTTCTTTTGCCGCATCCAGCACGGTGACCGGAGCCGGTGTCGCCACCGCGACTCCCAGCCAGATCAGCGCCGAAAGCGCGAAGCCGGCCAACGCAAAGATCTCGAGCCAGAAGGCGTGACGAGGTCCAAAATGGCGGATCACTCCAAAAGCGAGCAGGAAAACTCCGGCTGAAACCGAGGCCAGGGCGATCAATCCCACGTCGATGAAGCGGTGGAGTTGCTGGCGGCCGCGGCAGTGTTCGCAGGCAGCAAAGTGGTTTTCGTAGTCGCCGCGCATCTCCGGCGCGAGGCCGGAAATGTCGTACCGCCAGCCCGCCAGGATTTTTCCAACAATCGGATCAACGCACTGCTGACTCATGGGGGTAGGAGCAAACGAACCGGGCCTCAACCGGGACGCGATGCCTACAGATTGATCGGCGTCAACGCCTCAGTTTGCGACGCCAAAAGCACGCGGTTTTGAAACAAACCGCCGCGCGTCGACAATGCCTTCTCCGCCTCTCTCCGGGCTATTTCCGGATGATTGTTCTGCTCTGAGAGATGCGCCAGCACTACAAACGTTGCACTATTATCATAGTCGTTAAGGAAGAAATCTGCGAGGGCTTCGTTCGACAGGTGCCCGACCCGGCTCATGACCCTCTGCTTGACCGACCACGGATACGGCCCCAGGCGCAGCATTTCCAGGTCGTGGTTCGACTCCATGACCAGCACGTCGCAGCCCCGCAGGTGATCGCGTACGCTGACCGGCAGATATCCCAGGTCGGTGGCAATGCCGATCTTGACGCCCTCGGCGCGGAATGTGAACCCCACGGGATCGGCTGCATCGTGAGGAATGGTGAACGGGCGGACCGCAATGTCCCCGACCTGAAAGCTATACCCGGACTCGAAGCGCTCCAGCCTCTCGAGTTGCGGACGTTCGCCCTTCTCATCCCGCATCGCTCTTGACCATGCCTGATGCGTCCCGCCAGTCATATATACCGGGATGCGCAGCTTGCGCGCCAGGGTTGCCAGCCCGTAAATATGATCGGAATGCTCGTGTGTAATCAGGATAGCTGAAAGCGAATGTGGATCATCGCCCAGCGATTTCATGCGCTTGCAGGTTTCGCGGCAGGAAATCCCGGCGTCGACCAGAATCCGGGTACGGGTGCTGGCGACAATGGCGCAATTCCCACGGCTCCCCGAGGCCAGCATCGAGACAGACACACCCATACTCGCAGCATACGCGCCCGGCCTGTGGAACCGGGAGTAACTATATGGTTAGCCGATACCCCGGTGCGGACCCTGCCTCCCGTTTTCCATCCAGCGTTTCCTTGGTCGCCGTCGGTCCGCGGCTTACTTGCCTTCCCTGAGGTTGTCGACCACGCTTCGCAGAAACGATCCGCCATAGGCGCCTGCAATCCCCGGGAAGAATACCAGGAACGATGCGTAGATCTGCGCCCGCGTCGGTTTCAGGGTGAGCAAAAGGTAGGCGCCGAGTTCGGTCAGCGGAACGAAAATCCCCACGGCGACCACCCATCGCCACGCCCAGCGCCGGCGCAGCACGCCGAGAAGCATGCAGGTGGCTACCATCAGCAGCGCCGTAAACAGCAGGTCGTCGACGACCACATCGGCCCACCCAATCCCGATCCCGAACAGGAACGCCAGCCCGTACACCCAAACGTCCCTGAGATGCTGCCCATGGTTCATCGTTCCAGCCGCAGTCCTGATCCCCGACCCCTAGTATTTGTAGAATCCTCTTCCGCTCTTTCGCCCTAGCCAGCCCGCATCCACCATCTTAATCAGCAACGGGCATGGCCGGTACTTGGGATCGCCCATCCCGCTGTGCAGCACGCGCATGATGTCGAGGCAGACGTCGAGCCCGATGAAATCCGCCAGCGTCAGCGGGCCCATCGGATGTGCCATGCCCAGCTTGAAGACTTCATCCACGGCTTCGGGCGTTGCCACGCCTTCCATCACCGCGTACATGGCCTCGTTGAGCAGCGGCATCAGCACCCGGTTCGAGACAAATCCGGGGGCGTCGTTCACTTCTACTGGCGTTTTCTCCAGTTTCACCGACAGATCGCGTACCGTCGCAAGGGTCTCCGGCGATGTCGCCAATCCCCGGATCACCTCCACCAGCTTCATCACCGGCACCGGATTGAAGAAATGCATCCCGATAACTTTGTCGGCGCGCTTGGTTTGCGCCGCGAGTTTGGTGATCGAAATCGAAGACGTGTTCGAGGCCAGGATGACTGCCGGCTGCGTGATTCGTTCCAGATCGCGGAAGATCTCTGTTTTGATTTCGAATTTCTCCGTCGCCGCCTCAATCACAAAATCGCAGTCCGCCAGCTTGCCGCGATCGGTGACGGGATGAATCCGCGCCAGCGCAGCTTGCTTATCCGCGGCCAGAATCTTGTTCTTCGCCACCTCGCGATCGAGATTCCTGGTGATCGTTTCCAGCGCGCGATCCAGAAAACGCTGCTCGACGTCGCACAAAACTACGTCGTATCCCGACCGGGCAAACACATGCGCGATGCCATTCCCCATCGTCCCCGCGCCCACCACTCCGACTCGTTGAAAGTTCATAAGTTGTGCCTCGATCAAAACGTTCGAGTCTATCACCGGCCTCATGGTGCGGGCATTCCAGCCGCAGAAACCCCGCTATCGCCCGAACCTTTAGCCGCGCCGAAAGTGGGCCGCGCCTTTTGAAAACACGAAGAAACGGTTTTTTCCACAGCCCGCAAGAGGGCGAGGAATCGGGGAGCAGTCCACCAGAACCTCACGCTGGAGATCGCTCGCACCGTTTCGAACCATGGCGCTGAGGCCGTCTGCAATTTTGAGCCAGTCCCGGAAATCCCGGCTGCCCGATCCTGCACCCATGCTGGGGAAATTGCCGGGTCCAATTCCGGGGCCGGCCGTGGCGCGGAGTGATGCCTCTCCGGTTCCCATACTCGCGACAAGGCTGTTCGGGCTAAAATTCCATCGGGACGTTCTGCAGCTGCGGTCCAGCCTGGAGGTTACCATGCGTAAACTCCTCCCTGTGGTTCCGATCCTCCTCTTGGCAGCGTACGCCATCGCGCTCCTGTCTTGTGGAAGCAGCAGCAATAAGTTGCAGTCTGTTACCATAACCCCGGCGACGGCAGACGCCAGGAACTATCCCAACGGCCAGGTGCAGTTCACGGCGACCGGTACTTATTCCAACGGCCGCCAGGTCAAACCTCTCACGGCGTTGTGGTCGCCCGGGCCTCCCTGGACCATCCAGCCTTTCGTGATTGTGGTGGACAACAACGGCCTCGCATCTTGCGGTAGCGTGCCCGCGGGCACCTACCAAATCTGGGCGGGTGCTCCGAGCGATCCCAACACTCCGGTTTCGTCGATGAAGCAAGGTACACCGTCGGTCAGCGGAACCGCCCAGCTAACCTGCCCGTAGGCGCCGGTTTGCCGAAAGGTGCGGTTCGCCCCAATCCCAGCGATAGCTGTGCCCGGGCGGCGGGCCTCTTTATGCGATAGCATGAGCTTTCGTTGTGTTCGGGAGGCCGCAAAATACTCATGCCCATCAAGACCATTATCGAACCCTTCCGCATCAAGAGCGTTGAACCCATCCGCTGGACCACTCGCCGCGAGCGCGAGCAACTGCTGGCCGCCGCCTGCTACAACCTGTTTCTTCTCCCTGCCGACGATGTCTTGATCGACTTGCTCACCGACTCCGGCACCGGCGCAATGTCCACGCATCAGTGGGCCGCGGTGATGGAAGGTGACGAGAGCTACGCCGGCAGCCGCAGCTTCGACCGCTTCAAATCCTCCATCCAGGAGATCTTCGGCTACAAGCACGTCATCCCTACCCACCAGGGACGCGCTGCCGAGCGCATCCTGTTCGGCGTCACCTGCAAGAAGGGCGATGTAGTTCCGAACAACACCCACTTCGATACCACCCGGGCCAACGTCGAGTTCGTGGGCGCCGAAGCCGTTGATCTGGTGATCGAGGAAGGGAAGCATCCCGCGTCGACGCATCCTTTCAAAGGCAATATGGACGTTGACGCCCTCGAAGTTCTCATCGCCCGCGTCGGGCGCGAGCGCGTCCCTCTGGTCATGCTCACCGTTACCAACAACTCCGGCGGCGGCCAGCCCGTCTCCATGGAAAACGTCCGCCGGGTTGGCGCCGTCTGCAAGCGCCACAAGATTCCGCTCTACTTCGACGCCTGCCGCTTCGCTGAGAACGGCTGGTTCATCAAGCTGCGCGAAAAGGGATACGAATCCAAAACGCCCAAACAGATCGCGCAGGAGATGTTCCGCTACGGCGACGGATGCACCATGTCGGCGAAGAAAGACGGCATGGCCAACATCGGCGGATTTCTTTGCACCAACGATGATTTGCTGGCCCAGCAGGAGAAGGATCTGTTGATTCTGACCGAGGGCTATCCCACTTATGGCGGCCTCGCCGGACGCGACCTTGAAGCCATCGCCGTCGGCGTGCAGGAGGCGCTCGAAGAAGACTATCTGCGATACCGTATCGCCTCGACTGCCTATCTTGGCAATCACATCGCAAGCCAGGGAGTTCCGATCGTCCAGCCGCCGGGCGGACACGCCATCTATCTCGACGCACGCGCCTTTCTTCCGCACATTCCGGCGGATCAGTTTCCCGGCGTGGCGCTGGCCTGCGAACTTTATCTCGAAGGCGGTATCCGCAGTGTAGAAATCGGCACCCTGATGTTTGCGGGCGCAGCCAAAATGGATCTTGTCCGCCTCGCCATTCCCCGCCGCGTCTACACTCAAAGCCACATCGACTACGTCGTCGAGGTGATCCTGGAAGTCTGGAAGAATCGCGAGAAGGTTTCCGGGATGAAGCTGACCTACGAAGCGCCGTTCCTGCGGCACTTCACTGCGCATTTGGAACCGGTCAGGGTTCCGGTGGAAACGCACCTATAGGACCGCACCTCTTGCGCTCCGGTCCGGGGTGTAAACTAATCGAAGTCTCATACGCCATCGATTGATCTCGAAAGGAAATTCTCCCATGGCAACGTTAGAAGCCCCCGTCGGGCCTGCGCGCCCGAAGCTGCATTCCGGTCCATTCGTCACCGAGCCGTTTTTCGACTTCCGCAATGAAGACAACGCCCGGCGCATGCGTTCCGCCATCGCCAAGGTGCGCAGCCAACTCGGCCGTGAATATGACCTCATCATCGGCGGCAAGCGCGTCAAGACGACCGACAAGATTAAGTCGCTGAACCCGGCCAAGCCGTCCGAGATCGTCGGCATTCATCAGAAGGCAGGCAAGGAGCACGTCGAGCCGGCTATGCAGGCCGCTCTCAAGGCCTTTAATTCCTGGAGCCGTACTTCGGTGGAAGAGCGCTCCGGACTGGTGTTCCGGGTTGGCGACCTGTTGCGCTCGCGCAAGATGGAGTTCATGGCGTGGCTGGTGTTCGAAGTATCGAAGAACTGGGCCGAGGCCGACGCCGACATCTCGGAGACTCTCGACTTCTGCGAGTTCTATGCTCGCGAAGCCCTGCGTCTGGCCCAGGCGAAAGCGCCGATCCAGTTGCCGGGAGAGCACGACTCGCTGTTCTACGTTTCGCTGGGCGTCGGCGCGGTGATTCCGCCGTGGAATTTCCCCTGCGCCATCATGGCCGGCATGACCCTGGCCTCGATCGTCAACGGGAATACGGTGATCCTGAAGCCTTCGAGCGACTCGCCCACCATCGCGGCGAAGTTTGTCGAACTTCTCGAAGAAGCCGGAATGCCCGAGGGCGTAGTGAACTTCTGCCCCGGTGCCGGAGCCACCTTCGGCGACGCGGTTGTGGCGCATCCCAAGACGCGCTATATCGCCTTCACCGGATCGCGCGAGGTCGGCCTGCATATCAATCATGTTGCCGCGACCCAGGCTCCCGGACAACTCTGGATCAAGCGCACCATCCTCGAGATGGGAGGCAAAGATGCCATCATCGTCGACGCTGACGCGGACATCGACGCGGCCGTCGAAGGCGTCGCCCAGGCCGCTTTCGGATTTCAGGGGCAGAAGTGTTCCGCCTGTTCGCGCGCCATCGTCGACGAGCGCGTCTATGACAAGTTCCTCGAACAGCTGAAGGCGCGCGTCGAACAGATCAAGGTCGGAGATCCGGCGGAGAACGCCAATATGGCCGCGGTGATTAACGAGGGCTCGATGAAAACAATCCTGGGTTACATCGAGCAGGGCAAGAAAGACGGGCGCCTCATCACCGGCGGTGGGCGCGACGCCGAAGCGGGTGAGGGCTATTTCATCCAGCCCACGGTCATCGCCGATATCCCGCCGAAATCAAAGCTGGAGCAGGAAGAAATCTTTGGGCCGGTGCTGGCGGTCATCAAGGCGCGCGGTTTCGACCATGCGCTTGAAATCGCCAACGACACCGAGTTTGGCCTGACCGGCGCCGTCTATACCAGTTCGCGCGACAAGATCGACCGCGCCGTCCAGGAGTTCCACGTCGGCAACCTGTACATCAACCGCAAGTGTACCGGCGCGATGGTCGGAGCGCATCCCTTCGGCGGATTCAATATGTCGGGGACGGATTCAAAATCCGGCGGACCGGATTATCTCTATCTGTTCACCCAGGCGAAATCCGTGGGAGAAAAGATCGTCTAGCCAAACGCGGCGCGAAGCTCAGCAGCCTCGCGGCGGACCCGGCCGACCGGCAGCCGGGTTCCGCTCCAGAAAAGCGTCGCGCTGATGCCAATAAGGATAGATGGGAGCCGGATCGCTTGCCTGATCGAGCGTGGCGATCTGCTGCGGAGAGAGATTCCATCCCTCGGCATTCAGGTTCTGCCGCAGCTGTTCCTCGTTGCGTGCGCCCATGATGACAGTGGCAACCGTGGGCCGCTGCAGCAGCCAGTTGAGTGCGACTTGCGGCACCGTCTTCTCGCACTCCTGCGCGACTTCCACAAGGGCGTCGACTACCTTGTACAGGTATTCGTCCGCCATTTGCGGTCCTTTGTCGCCCGTCTTATGCAGCCGGCTCACTTCGGGCAGAGGTTGTCCGCGCCGGATCTTCCCCGTTAGCCGTCCCCATCCCAGCGGACTCCAGATCAGCGCCCCGACTCCCTGATCTTCGGCCAGCGGCATGAGTTCCCACTCGTACTCGCGGCCGATCAGGGAATAGTAAACCTGGTGGCCGACGTAGCGGGCCCAGCCATAGCGGTCGGAGACCGCCAGTGATTTCATCAGATGCCAGCCGGAGAAGTTCGAACACGCGATGTAGCGCACCTTCCCGCTCTTCACCAGCGTGTCAAGCGTGCTCAAGACTTCCTCGACCGGGGTGAGAGCATCGAAGCCGTGCAGATGGTAAATGTCGATGTAGTCGGTGCCGAGCCGTCGCAAGCTGGCTTCACAGGCCGGGACCAGGTGATGCCGCGAGGATCCCACATCGTTCGGATCGCTCGCCGCGCTCATGCGGAACGTGGCTTTCGTCGAGATCAGACACTGGTCGCGGCGGCCGGCAATGGCTTTGCCAAGAATCGTCTCCGAATGTCCGTCGGAGTACACGTCGGCGGTGTCGAAGAGGTTGACGCCGGCCTCCAGGCAGATATCGACGAGGCGAGTCGCCTCCTCCGCATCGGTGGCGCCCCACGCGCGGAAGAAATCGTTACTTCCGCCGAATGTCCCTGTGCCATAGCTGAGCGCCGGCACCTTCAGTCCTGACTTACCAAGTTGTCGGAATTGCATGGCAAGTAGATGCTCATGGATTGCCGGGTGATTCGTCAATTCCGTGAAGAGGGTAGACGGCCTCGTGTTTTCAATCAAAAAGGCCGCCCGTAGGCGGCCTGGTGGAAAACCTGAAAGCTTACGGCGAAACGCCCGCCGGCGGCTGTGCCGGCGTTCCGGCCGCGGTAGCCGCGGCCGCTTCGTTCAGGATTCGGTGGTGGATCGTGAACAGCGCCAACTCCAACCGGTCCGACACGCCGATCTTGTCATAGACATTGCGCAGGTAGTTCTTGATGACCTGCTCGGTGGTGCCGAGCTGCGAAGCGATTTCCTTGTTCTTGTAGCCCTGCACAATCAACGCGACGATGCGGAGTTCCTTGGCGGTGAGACGGTCGCGCACGCGCAATCCGACCATGTCATTCTCGGTGAGTTCGCTGGGAACGGCGACGTCTTGCACCCAGGTTTCGCCGCGGGCTACCTTGCGCACGCAATCCACCAGCGCCGCGCTGGTGACATTGCGATAGACCACGCCGTGGGCGCCATTGGTCATGTGACGCTGCGCGCTCTCGCCGGTGTCGGCCAGCACGATGACCCGAGTCTTGGCCTTGTTCGCCGCCTGAATAATGGCGGCGAAGTCGCTGTGAAATCCTGCCGCCACGACCAGCACCGCTGCCCGGAACTTGTCGAGCGCCATGAACATCTGCTCCGGCGTTTGCGCCTGGGCGACGATGCGCATCTCATCTTCGACGGCAAGCACCTTGGCGATCCCCGCCCGGAAGATAGCCTGGTTATCGGCCAGAATCAGTTTGAGCATTTTTTCGCGCTCCCAAAAGTCTTAAGAGTTCCGCACGAACTCGTACGAGTCGATGACGCAGGCGACACCACGTCCTTCGCTGCCCGTTTCGTCGGTACGCACGACCCGTCCTTTGCACTGAATAGTGACGTCTTCCTGGCCGCCCGTCATCTCCGGCGGCAGGGTAATTTCGAATTCCACGGGGGATCCGATCTCCAGCGAGGCATCGGCACGGATGTACACGCCCGCCGCACTGAGATTTCCCGTCACTCCGTTGGCGTCTCCGCCAGTCTCGCCTTTATGAATTTTGATCGGCAATTCCAGCGGAAACCTTTTTCCGGTCCGCGCTTCTTCAGCCACAGAGCCTCCTCTATGCTGGCCTGATCTCGGTCTCGCGTCTGTCCATGAGGCCATCGTCGTCAAACCCAGCTCCGGGCGGGCCTAAGAGCCCGCATGTGTGCTTACGGGCGGTTATATCACGGAAAGTTACCCATGTAAAAGCCTGATATCCCGTTAGTTACCTCTGGCCGCGAGACTCCAGCGAGCCTCGCCCCAGAATACTTAGATCGATCCGGCACTGATTCCTGCAGCCTTCGGTCGAACCGCCGTTTCAATGGCAATTCCGAGCTCGGGCGCGATGGCCGCCGCGATCCGAAGATCATCCGCCGTGAATGCATCCTGCTCGGCGCGATAGAAAGCCAACACGGCAGCAACTCCAGATTTTTTTTCGATGGGCACGGCCAACGCCGACCTCAACGTACTGTACTTGGTTGGATCGTTCAGGTAGCCGGGTTCGACCGACGGATTTCCATTCATGATCGCTTTGTGATTCTGGGCTACCCACCCGGAGAGCCCTTCGCCAAGAGGGATTCTCAACGAGGAAAACAGGCGGTAGTTTTCTCCGCTGACAAACTCGGGAACAAGCGTGCCGTTCCTGATGGCATATACCGCCATCGACGCAAAGGGCACGAGCGGTCGAATCCTCGCGGAGAGCAAAGCCGCAATGTCTTCGACGGTCATAGCGGCACTGCGAACACTCAGTTGGCTAATCTCGCGGCTCCGCGCCTGCGCTTGGGCAACAAGCGTCTCGACGTTCCGCGTCCCGTAGAAGGCTTTAGGAGCGGGCGCGGCTGTCTCGGCAAAGCCGGCCGCCGGGGCCAGACCACGTTCCACCTTGATGTCAGTCGAGAGCTTGGGCGGACCCTGCAACGGCTCGGCATTGGCCAGCTTCTCAAGTTCGATGTAGCGCCGGTGCAAGATCGCGACGACTTTCGGATCAAAACTCGTACCTGCTTCCGACACCACCTTAGCCATAGCCTCATCGAGCGGAAGCGCCTTACGGTACTGGCGGTCGGAGGCGAGAGCGTCAAGGCAATCGACGGCCGCGAGGATGCGGGCTCCGATCGGAATCTCCTCGCCCGACAGCCCGTTGGGATAGCCGCTGCCATCCCATTTCTCGTGATGGGCGCGGACGATCGGCGCTACCGGATAAGGAAAGTTGACCTGCTCCAGAATCTCCGCGCCGACGATGGGATGGATTTTCATCTTATCGAATTCTTCCGGAGTCAGTTTGCCGGGCTTCGAGATGATGTGCTCCGGGACGGCAAGCTTGCCGATATCGTGCAGAACCGATGCTGCTTTGAGCGCTTCGGTCTCGTCCTCACTCAGGCCGAGGTCCTTCGCCAGTTCCATGGCGTACACTCGCACGCGCTGCAGATGCTCGCCGGTGGTCTGATCTTTAGCCTCGATGGCGAGGGCGAGTGCCTCGATCGTGCGCAGGTGCAAAATCGAGACCTGCTCAGCGTGTTTTTTCTCCGTCTCCAGCTTGCCAAGGTACAGCCGGTACGAGCGGTACATCAGATAAATGGGCGGCAACACCAGCAGGGACGACTGCCAGCCGATCACTCGATTGAGGAAATGAACCAGCCCCGCCGCTGCCGCTCCGACCATGTAATAGGGGAATGACCAAAGGTAGCTCCGCGTCCAAACCCGCGGGATGGACTTTTCTTCCGTCAGCCCGATGATGGTCGACATGGCTGCCGTGTTGCAGCCAAATTGTGTAATCGCCGCTACCAGCGACGCCAGCGGTCCCGGCCCATGAAGAACATGTTTCTCGACGAGGGTGTAAGCCGTATACGCGATCGCGCTGGAAAGCGTAAGCTGCGCCCAGTTGAAGGCCAGCTGCACGATCTTGACCTGCCGAGCCGGCTTCCAATATGCCTGACCGACCGTGCTTGCCAGCACGATCAACAGGGTTTCGGGCAGGCTGAGTTCAAGAATCCCCAGCAGGGTGAACAGGAAATTGACGGACAGCGTTCCATCGATGCCCGGCAGGGTGATCTTGAGGGATGACGCCAGCAGGGCGGCGATCAGGTAACAGGCGAACTTAAGCGGATCCGACGACTGCCAGTGGGACAGGGAGAGCCCGAAGCAGAGACACGCCGCCAGCGTGATTCCGGCTATGTAGACGCGCGTGCCGACTGAACGTCCCCAGGACATGACAAGTGCTTAAATTTTCAACGATCTGCGAGCACCCTGTCCGCCCAAAAAGGGACCGGATGGTTACTATCGTTTCCTCCAAGGAAATCATCGATTTGCAACCATTCGAGTAATTCCGGTCAGGTTCTTGCGCCCCCTTGTCCCGCGACAACTTGTCCCGAAGCTGAGCCAGTGGGACAAAGTGTCCGTTGCGTTTCTCATCGATTCTCGCTAAGCCATTGATAAGCAAAGACGATCGCATCGCGAGTTTGGAATCGGAGCTGCACTTGTTCTAGTCACTTGCGGTGGGTTACGCGCCTGTGGGCGCCAAAGGGTGGGGGACCAATGAAGAAGTGGTTGATCGCGTTTGTGCTTGCCTCGGTGACGCTGGCTTCGGCAGCGCCAGCCGCGAACCCGAAGCTTTCTCCAGATCTGCTGCAGTCGACCGGGTCCACGGTGCAGGTCATCGTGCAATACAACAAGGCGCCGGGCTTGCTCGATCTGCAACTGCTGTCGACCCTGGGCTCAATCCTGAACTCGCTTCCGCTGGTCAACGCTCTTGTGGCCGACCTGCCGCTTTCGAAAGTGCTCTCGCTGGCGAATCAGTCGAACGTGAAGTACATCAGCCTTGATCGTCCTCTGGCGCCAACTCTGAGCAACGCGGCCCCGGCGGTGAATGCCTTCGCCGCCTGGCAGTCGGGCTACACCGGATCGGGCGTCGGGGTCGCGCTCATCGACAGTGGCGTCAGCAGCCACCCCGACTTGAATGGAGGCTTCCTGGGATTGCCTCGCGTGGTTTGGAGCCAGAGCTTTGTCCCGGGAACCCTGAGCGCCAACGATCAACACGGACACGGAACGCATATCGCCGGCCTGATCGCGGGGAACGGGCATAACTCCACCGGTCCGAATTACACGCGTACATTCCAAGGGATCGCCCCGCAGGCCAGCCTGGTCAACCTTCGCGTTCTCGACCAGAATGGCGAGGGCAGCGATAGTGCCGTCATTGCCGCCATCAACACCGCGATTACGCTCAAGCCACTGTTCAACATTCGTGTGATCAACCTCTCGCTGGGACGCGCGGTCTACGAAACTTACACTCTCGATCCGCTGTGCCAGGCAGTCGAGGCTGCGTGGAAGAACGGGATCGTGGTCGTAGTAGCGGCGGGAAATAACGGACGCTTTCAGGCGACCGATGGCTATGCCACGATCACTGCGCCGGGCAACGATCCTTACGTGATCACCGTGGGCGCGATGAAGCCGATGGGAACGCCCACGCGCGTTGACGATCTGATTGCCAGTTACAGTTCGAAGGGGCCAACCGCGATCGATGCCATTGCCAAACCTGACATCGTTGCTCCGGGCAACCTGCTGGTTTCGCTGGAGGCGCCGAACTCCACGCTCTACGGGGAGTATCCCGGCAACCGTGTTCCTTACAGCTTCTACATGAACGGAGGCAGCACCGCCTCGTCGTCGAGCTACTTCACGCTGAGCGGGACCAGCATGGCCGCGGGCGTGGTCAGCGGCGTCGTTGCCGACCTGCTGCAGAAGAGCCCGAACCTGACTCCGGACCAGGTCAAGGCACGGCTGATGAAGACGGCGTGGAAATCATTCCCGGCATTCAGCAGCACGACCGATCCGACGAGCGGCATTACTTATACCGACCAATACGATGTATTCACCATTGGCGCAGGATATGTCGACGTCGAGGCAGCGTTGAGCAACTCTGACCTGGCGAAGGGCACGGCGATGTCGCCGGTCGCGACCTTCAATGGGAACTCGAACACAGTTGCGTTGAATGCCGATCCTTCTTCGATCTGGAACACTTCTTCGACGTGGTCCTATGGCACGGTATGGGGCACTTCGCAGTTCGCGACTGGCACGAATTCGGCGGCGCTGGGAGGAGGCACTTCATCCAGCAACGCTCTCTGGGGAAGCAACGCCATGTGGGGAAGTAATGCCATGTGGGGAAGCAACGCGATGTGGGGAAGCAACGCCATGTGGGGTAGCAACGCCATGTGGGGTAGCAGTTTCCCTGGTGGCGAACAATAACCCGAAAACGAAATCTGGAAAGAGGGCCGCACGTACGCGGCCCTTTTTCTTTTTGAGGCGTGTATTAGCTCTGAGGGCTAGACGTCCCGGAGCCGGGAACCACTCTCCGCAGAGCCTCGCGAAGTTCGTCCGGATGAAAGCCGAACGGCCCAGGCTTGCTCTTGTAGGCCACTGATCCATTCCGGTCGATGAGGTAGAGGCGGTCGGGCCACGCTGTATAGGCGGCCTCGGTCGAGTTCCCAAACTCGTCGATCACGGCGGGAATCTCGATCCCTAGTTTTCGCACGCAGGTGCCCGCCAGCGAAGAGCGCTCATCTTCAGTCCGCGGACTGGCAAATACAACCTTATCTTTGACGTTACTCTGCATCTGCCAGACGTCGCTGGGATGCGCCTCGGTGATGTACACAACCAGGAAGCTCACGCGATCCCGGTATTCCTCGTAGAGCTTGTTGAGGGCGGGCACCTCCCGCCGAAACGGCGGTCAAGTGTAGCTGCCAAAAACAAGTACGACCGGTTTTGCCTGTGCGGTCAGCTCCGACATCCGGACCTGACTGGTCTTGTCGATTGTGCTGAGCCGGAAGTCGGGAGCATGATCGCCGACGGCGAGCGTGCCGGCGCGAGCGCGCAGCCAGAGCGTTTCGAAGGGAAGGACGAGGAAGGCCGCCGGCTGCGGAATCTTCATCATGACGCGGCCAAATTCCTCTGGCGGCCGCCGCATCACGCGGTAGAGCATGGCACTCGCTCCGAGCCAGAGCGCCGCGATCACGCAGATCGATACTATGGCTGCAGTCATTGCAGCCTTGGATGGCTTCTTCAAGTGATTTCCGAGCGAACCCCGATTGAAAGGCGGCCTGATTATAGGCAGGCGCGAAACAAGATCAAATAATGTGAAAGTAGTATGCGAGAGATTAGGTTTCGGAGGGCTAACCTCTCAGCGGAACCGTCGTCCTGAGGACTCGACTGTTCTCTGTGGGATTGTCCTCTAGAAGGCGCCGCCGCCTCCTCCGCCAAACCCTCCGCCGGAAAAACCGCCACCGCCGCCGAAGCCGCCTCCGCTCCAGCCGGAGCCAGTCGAACTGGCGCGGGGAGCCGAGACGAAGGTTTGGTGCATATCGGTGGCCATGCTGCTCATCGAATTGGAGAAGAAGATCGGATTGAAGGGCATGCCCGGAACATACCCGCCGGGAGCGACATACCAGCTGGGAGGATCCTTGACGATCCCGGCGAAGGCCTGCGCCCAGTGATGCTCGACGCCGAGCGCCATCGCATACGGCAGAAACTTCTCGAATGTCGTCGGAGGCATGACCTTAAGCCGGTCGGCATCAACGCGGTTCATGAACTCCTGGAACCCGAGAATTGCAACGCGGGTGCGTGCCCCCTTGACCGTCTTGGCCGTCATGACGCGCGCGAAGAGCCACCAGATCCCCGCTGAGATGAGGCCGGAGCCAATCAGAAGCGGAACCGAACTGAAGAAGTTCTCCCACCCCAGGTACTGCAGGATGGCAAACGGAATCAGAATGCCAATAGCGGCGGCAATACTGTAACCATTGGCCGATTCGGGGTCGAGCAGGTAGAGTCCCTTGTTTCGAAGCGCCGACATAATATCCTGGCGAATGACGGGCACGGCGGTATAGAAGCGGTTCTTGAGGCTGGATAGGCGCGTTTCACTTCCCCCCGCAAACACGTTTTCGAGCATCACGCGCTCGTGGGGCGCCAGACTCGAATCATTCCACTGAGCCTGCGGCTTGAGGAGATGAAACACGTAGTCCTTGTGGGTGAAGAGGAGGCCTTTGTCCGCGACCTCTTCGATCTTGATATATCCGCGCACAGCCAGGTCAATCATCGTCGAGGTGATGTCGCGCGGATGAATTGTGTCGTCGAGCAACGTGCCCGCCTCGGCGGGAGATATGCCGGCGGGAGGCTCATACATCGGCGCCACCGACACGCCCGCATCGGGATCGCGCCCTTTGTACCACCAGAGCACAAACATCACCGTGAGCGTGACCAGGGGAAGAAAGACGATCGGATTGCCGCCGATGAACCAGAAGAAACGGGTGATGGGCCAGGGTTCGGTCAGTATTCCTTTCGGGATGTAGACATCGATGGTCAGCCCGCCCCGCATGGGAAGCGGATTGTTGGTTTCGAACTGCGCTTCGGCTCCTTCAACCTTGGCAGTCGCGTCGCGTTCGGTCGAGCCGTAGACTCCGGTGAAGGCTTGCGCGCGCAGCGCGCCGGCTGCGGCATCGGGGAAGTGCACGGTGGCCGCGGCATGATCGATGGGGACGGGCCAGTCGTTGCCGGTGACGTTCCAGTAGAACTCGTCGTAATTGTCGAAGAAGCGGGTGCCGTTCCGGACCCGGTAGGTAATGTCGACCCGGCGCGTGGCGTCGACGGCGTCCGGGATATAGATCTTCAGCTTGCGGGAGCCACTGGAGGGTTGGGTGTCATAGCGGAGTTTGCCGCCTTCGCCATCGGTAATACTGATGATGTTGAGATAGAGTTCGTAGTTTGTACCGCTCGGCCCGGGATACGAGATGGGAATCGTCCGATAAATCCCGTGCCACTCGCCTTCGAAGACCAGCGTGATGTGTTCCGTCACGATCGCGCTGCCATCTCGAGCGATCGCGATGTCATCCTGAAAGTCAGAGATGCGCCAGGATTTTGCCGCCGCGATGCCGGTGAAAACGCAGAGGAAGATTGCAAGACAGACAATATGCTTGGAGAGCTTCACGTTGTAAGCTCCTGTTCTTCGCTTACCAGTTCATCAGAACTTGACCTGTACCGGCTCCCGGTCGGCTTCGGCGGTTTCAAAGAACTGGCGCGGAGTGAAGCCGAACATGTTCGCCAGAAGATTGGTGGGGAAGGACTGGATTTTTGTGTTCAGATCCCGTACCACCGCGTTGTAATACCGGCGCGCATTCTGGATGGCATCTTCGGTCTGATTGAGCGATCCCTGCAGTTGCGTGAATTCCTCAGAGGCTTTGAGCTCAGGATAGTTTTCGGCCACGGCGAACAGGGTCTTCAAGGCGCCGGTCAGTTGATTCTCCGCCGCGGCCTTGTCGGCGGGAGTCGTTGCCTGCATTGCCTGCGAGCGGAACTTGGCGATGTTTTCGAATGTGCCTTTCTCGTGGGCAGCGTATCCCTTGACGGTTTCGACGAGATTGGGGATGAGATCGTGCCGGCGTTTGAGCTGTACGTCGATATCGGACCAGGCCGAATCGCAACGCACTCGCAGCTGGACCAGCGAGTTGTACATCCCGATCAGCACGACCGCAATCACGGCCAGAATGACCAGCAAAATAATGGCACTCATGAAGACTCCTTCCTCCTCGCGAAGAGGGAACCGGAATTCAATGGGACGTTAACACAGCGGAGGTGCCTCCGCAAAGGTGAACCAGCGGATTCATTTTGCGGTTTGCGATATGAGGGTTGCGGCAGCCTTACGAAGAGGGGAATGGGCGGTTGTCTTCGCTATTCCTGCGGAGCGAAGTAGCCTTTGCGTGCCCGGACTTGCAGATCTTTCTTGAGGGTGGAGATCTCGATGGTGCGGTAGCGGCCGTCGGCATCGAAGTCGGCGGGCTTGTAGGAGACTACATACTGGCTGCGCAGTTCGTCTTCGATCGCCGCGAACGAGCGGGTAATGTCCTTCATCTTGAAGGGGAAGAATGCGCGTCCGCCGGTAGCCTCGGCAAGCTGCTCGAGAACGCGGTCGCCGCGCATGACCAGACCGCTGTCGTCGGTGGAGATGGCATAAATGATGACTTCAGAGCGCTGGGCCATTTCGATGGCCTGCGCCTTGGAGACTTCGCTCTGGTTGTCTTCTCCATCGCTGATCACGATGATGGCCTTCCGCACCGGATGCTCGGAGCGGTCCTTTACGAACTTTTCCTTGCAGGCGCGGTAGACAGCGTCGTAAAGGGCCGTTCCGCCGCCGTCGCGCAAGCGGCGCACGCCGGCAGCGAGAAGTTGAGCATTGTCCGTATAATCCTGCGCCATCTGGCTGTGGCTGTTGAAGCCGACGATGAAAGCCTTGTCGAAGCCGGCTCGCAGAGTGCGCTGCAGAAAGCTGCTGGCCGCATCCTGCTCAAATGTGAAACGGCTGTCGACCGACCCGCTGACGTCCACGAGCAGGCCAAGGTGCAGCGGAAGATCGGTTTCGCGGCGGAAGTTGAGGATCGCCTGCGGCGGCTTGTGGTCGTCGAGAATGTTGAAGTCGCTCTGATTGAGGTCGCGCACGAACTTGCCGTGCTTGTCGGTGGCAATGAAGAGCACGTTGACTTCGTTCACGCGCGCCCGGATGGTGATCATCGCATTCTGCGGATCATCGGCCCCGGCGGCGGGAGTGCCGGCAGCATAGCTGCTCACATTCGACGCGCTGGAGACGTAGGCGGACTGTGCCGTGGAATACCCGGCCAGGCCAGCACAGACCAGCAGCACAGCGAGAACCCGAAGAATAGCGTGCGTGTACTTCATGCCCGAAAGTTCCAATTTTTTCACTCTTACCACGGCCAGAGGACACTTCCAACGAACTGGCTGCACGCGAGATGCCGAACTTGACCACCCGGCGCCGCTATCTGATTGACTTTAGGTGGGTCCCGCATCCGGTGCCAAGTTACAAAAGGAGCACACACTTGGTCACGGCGCAAAACATGCAGATTCTAACAGTTCCATGGCATGCGGGAACCTCTCCAGGCCACGGGTGCCAAACCGGGTGCAGCCCCGGCAGATAGTTGCCCGCATCCCGCGACATTTTTTTACAATTTCTACGGAGGCGCTGATGAAGAGATTCATAACTTGTGTTCTGGCTGTTCTCATCCTGCTGACCGCGGTCGGTTTCGCCGCCGATGACGAGCGCGAAACGGAGCGGGTGAAAGATGCGGGCGAGGTGCTGAAGGAGATTCTCAATATCCCCGACGACATTCCACAGGACCTGCTGGATAAAGCGGAATGTGTGATTGTGCTGCCTTCGGTGAAGAAGGGCGCGTTTGGAATTGGCGGGAGTTACGGCCGCGGCGTGATGGTCTGCCGCGGCGGCGAACACTATAAGGGCAAGTGGGGCGCCCCGGCGCTGTACGCGCTCGAGGGCGTCAGCATCGGATTTCAGCTCGGCGGCCAGGCGACGGATTTTGTCCTTCTGGTCATGAACCCCAAGGGAGCCGAGTCGCTGCTCTACAGCAAAGTGAAGCTGGGCGCTGACGCTTCTGCAGCGGCGGGTCCGAAAGGACGGACCGCCGAAGGCGCCACCGATGTCGTGATGCAAGCCGAGATTCTTTCCTATTCCCGGAATAAGGGCCTGTTTGCCGGCGTATCGCTGGAAGGCTCGACGCTGCGCTCCGACGGCAGCGCCAACGAAAAACTCTACGGCAAGAAACTAACCGCGAAGGAGATCATCCGGGAAGGCAAGGTCGGAATTCCGGCGTGTGCCCACGAACTGATCTCGCTGCTCGACACGAAATCGCCAGTGAACAAGTCCGATCCGAAGTCGCTGGAATAGTGTTTGCGAGAACCTGTGTCCGCCTTGGCCAAAAATGCGCGCCAGCCCGTCCGCTGCATCTGGGCAAACAACGAGCTGGCGATTCGCTATCACGATAAAGAGTGGGGCGTCCCGGTGCATGACGACCGGACGCTCTTTGAATTTCTCATTCTGGAAGGTGCGCAAGCCGGCCTCAGCTGGAACACGATCCTCAAGAAGCGTGAAAACTACCGCCAGGCGTTCGATGGATTCGATCCTGCGCGGATTGCCCAATACAAAGCTTCAAAAATGAGGAAGCTGTTAGCCGATCCGGGCATTGTGCGCAACAAGCTCAAGATCGCATCGGCAGTCGGGAATGCGAAGGCGTTTCTGCGCGTGCAGGAAGAGTTCGGCAGCTTCGACCGCTACATCTGGCAGTTCGTGGGCGGTAGGCCGATCGTCAATCGATGGCAGTCGCTGGGCCAGGTTCCGGCGAGCACCAAGGAATCCGACGCCATGAGCAAAGACCTGAAGAAGCGCGGATTCAACTTCGTCGGATCGACTATTTGCTACGCATTCATGCAGGCCGTGGGCATGGTCAACGACCACACGATGAACTGCTTTCGCTACAAGCCGCTTCGCTCTCAGCGCTGATGAAAAACGCCGGCCGTCAGATAGATCACGACCAAGCCGAAGAGTAGCACTGCTCCCTCCACCCGCGTCGACCAGATGTGAAGAGCGTCAAACTGCATGCGCGCCGGATCGTTGAGAGCCGCATTTGCGAAATCGCCCACCTGAGCGCGGAGAGCATCCATCCGCGGAATAATCCAGAACTGCGAGAACAGCGTGAGGACGAGCATCAAACCGGTCAGAATATGGCGTCCCGCGAACAAGTGCGTGGTTCCATCAATCACCAGGCTATACGTCAGGGAACTCAACAGGAACACGACACCACAGAAGATCGCGATCCAGTGGAGTTTGCCAAGGGCGCGTCCGACCAGGTTGCCGGCGAGATGAGTTGTAGGAAGCACCTGAAACGCGGCCGGGGCGAGCACGAAGGCGAAGAAGATCAATCCGCCGATCCAGACAACGAGCGAGAGCAGCATCAGAAAGCGCAGGAGAGACATGATGCGGAATTATAGTGGCTCGTGCGTCTGGGAAGAATGAAGGGGCGAACCACTTCGAGCTGAGGAATACTTCCTTAGACCGGGACGGAAACGCTCTCCACAATCTCGCGCATGACCTGGTCGGACTGTTCCGACTTGCGCAGGGTTGAGGCGTAGTGTCCGTTGACCACGGCGCGGTGAGAGAAGACAGGAATCACCAGCGTTTTGAAGTCTTCCGGGGTGCAGAAGGCGCGGCCTTCGAGAAATGCCATCGCCTGCGCCGCGCGATAGAGCGCCTGGGAGCCCCGCGGTGAGACTCCGAGCGAGAGAAATTCCGACTCCCGCGTGCGGCGCACGATCTCGAGAGCGTAACCCACTAGAGACTCGTCGACGCGAACCTGCTTTACCGCTTGCTGCATCTCGACGACATCGGCGCCGGTGAGAACCGGCCGAAGATTTTCCACCTGCGACAGTCCGGCTTCGGAGCGCAGAATCTCGCGCTCGGCGTGCGCATCCGGATATCCCATGCGGGCGCGCAACAGAAAGCGGTCCAGTTGGGACTCCGGGAGAGGATAAGTGCCGTGATGTTCCAGCGGGTTCTGGGTCGCGATCACGAGAAAAGGCTGCGGCAATTCGTAAGAGCGAGCATCCACCGTGACCTGGCCTTCGTTCATCGCCTCCAGCAGCGCGGATTGCGTCTTCGGCGTGGTGCGGTTGATTTCGTCGGCCAGCAGAACGTTGGTGAATACCGGCCCGCGCTTGAATTCGAACTGCTGCTCGAGCGCGGAATAGACTGAGATGCCCAGCACGTCGGAAGGCAGCATGTCACTGGTGAACTGCACGCGCTGGAAACTGCAATCGATGGCGCGGGCCAAGGCTTGCCCGAGGGTCGTCTTGCCGACTCCGGGGACCCCTTCGATCAGCAGATGGCCGCGGGCGAAGATGCTGACCAACGCGAGGCGCACCACGTCATCTTTTCCGCGAATGACCTGGCGGACAGCTTTCTCCAACTCTTTGGCTTTATGGGAAACAGCGCTGGCGGTCTCGGGCGACATTGGTTGGATTCTACTATCTGCTCCGGTCGGTCCCGGAGTTACCTACGTCATGAGATCGCCTGACGGCCACTGCAGTTTATTGGCACCCCGTGTTTACTGCGTGAACTCAGCCGGCCTTCCCGTGAGCCGTTCGATGCGCTTGGCAATCGGCGGATGCGTGGAAAACAGGTTCGCGAACATTCCGGCGTTCATGCCCAGCAGCGGCTGAATAATAAACAGGTGTGCGGTGGACGGGCTGGCCTGCAACGGAAGGCGGCGAGAATAAGCGTCGAGCTTCTGCAGAGCGCTGGCAAGCGCGTAGGGATTGCCGGTAAAGTGCGCTCCCGTGGCATCCGCCTGGTATTCGCGCGAGCGCGAAACGGCAAGCTGGATCAGCGTTGCCGCGATCGGCGCCACAATCAGCATGAAAAGCGCGGCCAGACCGCCGCCGCGGTCTTCGCGGTCGCGGCCTCCGAATCCGCCGAAGATCATCGCCCACTTACCCATGCTGGCGAGCATGGTGATCGCTCCGGCGATGGTGGCTGCCACGGAACTGATCAAGATGTCGCGATTGTTGACGTGACCGAGTTCGTGCGCCAGCACGCCCTCGAGTTCTTCGTCGTTCAGCAGTTCAAGAATGCCGTGAGTCACGGCTACGGAAGCGTGGCTCGGATTGCGCCCGGTGGCGAAGGCGTTGGGCGACTCGGTCGGGATGACGTAAATCTTCGGCATCGGCAGGCCGATTCGCTGCGTCAGGCGCTCCACAATGGCATAAGCGCGCGGCAACTGCTCGCGTGTCGCTGGCTGGGCTCGGTACATGGCCAGCGCAATCTTGTCGGAATAGAAGTAGGAGACGAAGTTCATCACCACGGCGAAAGCGAGAGCAATGAACATCCCGCTATCGCCGCCGAAGGCGCGGCCGATGAAGAGCAAAAGCAACGTCATCAGCGTCAGCAGAAAGGCGGTCTTGAAGGTGTTTCCCATAGTTTTGAGAAGCTATCTCATTGGATGATACGCGGAAGCGGGCGTCGCATGTTCCGCTTCAGATCGCCGGCTGTCCGCTGGAAATGCAGAAAAGCTATCGGAATCAATGGGTTAGGTTCCAGGCGCGAGTTTGTGGCGACCGCGTGAATCGAGGGTAAGATCCCCCGTGAAAAGCGATTGCGTTGACCTTACTGGCGTTGGCGACGAATCCAAAGGCAGCTACGCTTTCTGACTCTCGCGTTTCAGCGCGCGCTGCAGGGTGTGGTCCAGAGCGGCTTTGCTCTTTTCGTATTCCTGCTGCGAGATTCGGCCTTGCTTGTGCTCGACTTCGAGTTGAAAGAGCTCTTCTTTCAAGCCCTCAAGAAGCATCGATGACGTCGAAGCCGTGGCGCGCGCCGGCTGCGGTCGAGTTGCTGCGGGCAGAGGAGCGTCCGGCTCGTCAAACTCGAATTCGAGGTCGGGCACAGAAATCTTCTTCATTTTCGAGCCCGCCAAAGCGCGGTGGGCCGCTTGCTGTCGAGAGGCAACATAGACTCCGCCAACGACAAGGGCTGCGCCGAAACCGCCGAGAATCCACCAGCGATATTTCTGCAGAGGATCGGGAGCGTCAATGGGAGGGCCAAGGCCGCCACCGGGGCGGTTATCGGCCTGCGTCGAACCTTCGCTGGGCTGACCGGCGTTCTCCTGCCGAGCCTGCAGGGTGCCTTCTCCGGAGATTTTGAACGCCAGCGTCTGGCTGGGTTCCGTGGTCGAAGCGACTTGCACATTGGCGTCCGGCTGCTGGGGATCGTTCATCGACTGAAAGTTCGTGCCGACAGCCGCGGAGAACTGCATCGTCTTGGGCAAAATGGCGACGAAATGCTGCAGCGGGTACAGACTCTTCGGTTCGATATTGGCGCTGCCCGTGTAAGGCAGCTGGTAGGCGACCTCGAACTGAGTGGTGCCGGGACGGAGGGGAAACAGAAAGGAGTAACGGGTCTTTTTCTCGTCCTCGGGAACGGGCGCGGTGTTGAGAGGATTGCCCCCCTGCGTCATCGCGGATCCTTCGACAATCTGTGCGCCCTCGGGGACGTTGAACTCGAGGTTGCGCTCGTTCATCTGGGTGCGCGGGGGCTTGGAGTTGTTTTCGACGGCAAAAGCGCGCATGACCTCCAGTTGTCCCTGCTCGACCTGGATGCGCATGACGTCGGCAACCACCTGCACGCCTTCCACTTTCTTGCTGACGTCAAAAACCTCGACGTCAACCGAAGTGGTTCCCGGAGGCGCCATGCGGTGATAGGTCACACCTTCATGAATGGCGCGGATCAGGTGCGGGCCCTGCGCATTGTCGAGCTTGAAGCTGAAATTGCCTTTGGCATCGGTCTTGGTGCGTCCGGCCTCCTCCATTCCCTGGCCGAGCGAGAGCAGGACGACTTCATCGCCGGCAGCGGCTTTGCCCGTCGTGGCATTCTTCACCATACCGGTAAGGACCTGAGCGGAGGCGAAGGACGAAGCCAGGAACAAGGCGAGCAAACAAAGAAGCCAGGCAAACTCGCGGTTCTGGCGTTGCAAAGAGCGCGAGGCAGAAGGTGTCGCGCACGGGATCGGAGAGGTCTGGTTGTGAGTCATGGTCGTGGTTTTCTTGGCGCGGCAGCCTGGGTTTCCAGACGTTCAATTTCAGCCAGAAGCGTGGCCGCTTCGTCCTGCAAAGAGGATTTCAGCGATTGATAGTCCACATCCGGAACTTTACCCGCCTTGTATTCGAAGTTGAGATCGCGCAGGTTTTCATAGACAGCGTCCTTGCGCTCGCGCAGGTACGAGGCGCGTGTCTTCTCCGGCCCGAGGTAGAGTTGCCCGGGAAGATAAAAGACGTAGAAGAGCGCGGCCGCCGTGAAAAGGAGACAGCAGGCAAGAGCGAAGGTCATAATTCCGTCTCCTTGCGAGCTTGCTCGCGGAAGCGGTCGAGTTCGCCACCCATCGCGGGACGCAGACCGTCGGCGAGCGCCGGAGTCGGGCGATTCTTCCACGCGCGAACGACGACGACAACCAATCCGAAGCCCAGAACCAAAGCCACGAAAGGCAGGATCCAGGCGGTGCGGTCGAAACCGCTGGTCAGGGGAGCGGCTAGCACGGTCGGTCCGTACTTCTGAATAAATGCCTGCTGCACCAGGCTATCGCTGTCGCCCCGGCTGACGGCGGCCATCAATTCGGTGCGCATGCCGTCGGAGTCGGGACAACCCACGTGATTGCACTCGAGCAGAATCTGGTTGCAGCCGCAGATGCACATCAGCTGATGGCCGAGATCGTTGAATCGCGACGTCGGATCGCCGGCCCCCGCGAGCAGGCAGACGGCGAGAGCCAGCAGAACGCATCCCAGCGTTCGCTGGGCCTTCGAATTGGAATTCACCTTCATCACAGAAAAAACTCCGTCTAACAATCGCATGCCCATTCAATCTCCGGCTGTGGGTACGGGCGTTGCAGTTGCCGAACTCTCGACTCTCCTCGCAACTGGCACGTGCACGGGAGCCGGCGCGTTGGGCACCAGGGCCAGCGCAGTACCGGCAATGATGATCCAGACGCCCAGCCAGATCCACATGACGAGCGGATTCAAATGGGCTTTCAAAATGGGATGACCCGTATCCTGATTGATGCCCTCATAAACGAGGTAGAGGTCTTCGGCAAGCGTTGAGCGAATGAACGGCATAGTCGAAGTCTGCTGGCTGGCCTTGTAGAAACGGCGCTCGGGAGTAAGAGTGTCGATCTGTCTTCCATCTTTATAGACATCGAGGACAGCCCACTCGGCAGCGTAGTTCGGATACTCCTCGTCGGTGTAAGAACGGCACACGAGGGTGTAGCTGCCAATGGTCATCTTGTCGCCGTAGCCCATCTCCTGTTCTTTGTCCTGATTGAAGGCCGCTCCGGCGAGTCCGATGATGACGACCACCACGCCGAAGTGAACGATGTATCCACCATAGCGCCGTGTGTTGCGATGGGTCAGTTGCACCATCGAGGCGAACATGCCCTGGCCGGTGTGGTTGGAGATGACCTTGCCGCCTCGGTAGAACTCGCTGGCGACGGTCAGCGCAACGAGGACGGCGAGCCCGATCGCCATCAGCGAATAGAAATAAGAGATGTCCTGCCAGGGACGCAGCCCGAACGGAGATCCCCAACTTCCCGGCGAGAGCATCAGGAAGGCCATCACTGCGAGAGCACCGAGGGTCGGCCACTTGAAATTCCGCTTCAGACTTTCGAACGAAGTCTTGCGCCACGCCAGCAGCGGCCCTAAGGCAGTGAGGATCAGAAGCAGAAGCGCGACTGGAATCGCGACGCGATTGTAGAACGGCGCGCCCACAGTGACTTTATTGCCCTGCACCAGCTCCGAGATCTTCGGGAACCACGTCCCCCACAGGACGTCGAGGCAAAGCAACAGGAAGAGCAGGTTGTTAAACAGGAAGCTCGACTCGCGCGAAACCAGCGACTCGAGTTTGTGCTCGCTCCGCAGATGGTCCTTGTTCTTGAAGAAGAAGTAGACGAAGACCGCCATGGTAATGGCGAGAAACCAGGCAAACCAGTCTCCGATCGATGATTGCGCGAAGGCGTGAACCGAGCTGATGATGCCGCTGCGCGTGAGAAATGTGCCCAGAATCGCGAGCCAGAAGGTGGCGAAGACCAGCCACATATTCCAGACTTTCAGCATGCCGCGTTTTTCCTGCATCATGACCGAATGCAGGAAGGCGGTGCCGACCAACCAGGGCATAAGCGATGCGTTTTCGACTGGATCCCATCCCCAGTAACCGCCCCATCCGAGCACGGAGTAAGCCCAGTGCGCGCCCAGGAAGATGCCGCAGGTCAGAAAGCCCCAGGTAACCATGGTCCAGCGGCGGGTGATGTGAATCCACTTTTCGCCGGGGTACTTCATGATCAACGCTCCCAGCGCGAAGGCAAAGGGCACGGTGAAGCCGACATAGCCGAGATAGAGCATCGGCGGGTGAATGACCATCTCGGGGTATTGCAGAAGCGGATTGAGGCCGCTTCCATCGGGACGCAGGGGACCTTGGAGCACTCCAAAAGGATTGGCGGCAAAATTCACCAGGGCCAAAAAGAAGATCTGAACTCCGGCAAGGATCACCGAGGCGTACGCGAAGAGGCGGGGGTCGGTCTTGTAGCGCAGGCGAAGGACGAAACCGTATCCGGCCAATAGCAGCGACCAGAAGAGCAGGGAACCTTCCTGGCCGGACCACAGTGTCGCGAACTTGTAGGGACCGGGGAGGTCGCGATTGCTGTGATGGAAGATATACGCAATCGTGAAATCGTTGCGGAACGCGGCGACCACCAGAACCACCGCCGCGAGAAGGACAGCGGCGAAGAGGGCAATGCCGGCCCGCCGGGCCGTTTCACCGAGTCTTTCGGAATTCGGGCCAGCGGAAATGAGGGCAACCAGTCCGCCGGCAAAGCAGTACACGCTCAACGCAAACGCGAAGAGCAGGGCAAAACTACCTATCTGCGCCATGTTGGGGGAACCCCAAGGTATTTTTCCAGAAACCCACGTCAGAGGCAACCGGGAGAGGCAGAAAAATCGGACTCGTTAGCACACACCCAGTCCTCAGAGGATATCAGCCGAAGCCGAAGACACTCAGGAACGACAGCGAAAAGGGACGAATCAGGAGGTCCGACGCGATAGAAAACGTTTGCTCTCCCACTCAGATCGACCGCTTCACGGCGGCCGCAGTCCGACCGCCAGACACAGCATAGTGCCTAGGCGCTGTGCTGGTGATAGCGCTGACGCACTTCGCGCTCCGCGTTGAGCCAGTCCTCGGTTTCGTGGCCGGGCTCAAATCCGCGACGTTCCGACATCAGATACGCAAGCTGCCGGATTTCGTCCTCGACATTGATCGGGACCAGGGTCGCCCGCAGCTCATTCCGTACGATTTCAGGCTTGCGCGTCGTCTTGCGAGGGGTCGTATTCTTCATTGCATTTTTCCTCTCATCTGCAGCGGCCAGTTCCGCCGCAGGGGTTACGGCTGACGCTCCATCGATCGGGGACGCAGACATGTTGCTGGAGGTGGGAAGGTTCTGGTTAGCAGGGTTGGCTTGAGGCTTTCTGGTTCGGGCCATAATCGGATACTCCTTGCATGCTCCTAAGTCCAGGAACGAGCGGATCTGTTGATGAATGAACAACATACGGATCATTTCATCCGCTTCTGGGACGCCATTGAGATTAATTGCAAAGTTACTCTCAGTATAAGCGTGATCGGCCTGTGGAAAGACCAAGTTGAACAAAAAATAACAATAGCTCCGAGCGGAATTCCGAAACGAAACTAAGAAGAGTCGCCTGTGGATCGGCGCTGTTCTCGAGCGGGCGCGATGTCGCGTGCGTCGAGATGGTTTCCGGGCGCGGGATGACGTCGAACGCAATCTCGATCATAAGAACCGCACCGAAAGCTATCGAAGAGCTTTGTTATAATTTGAATTCGCTCCTGTGGCGCTATCGTCTAGGGGTTAGGACGGAAGATTCTCAATCTTCAAACCCGGGTTCGATTCCCGGTAGCGCTACCAAGCCTTCCTAGGAAGCTCTATCCCAAGCCGACTCGAACCCTGCCATTTTTTGTCCTTTTGAAGGACAGTGTGCCTTTGGTCATCATGGCAGATGCCTTTCGTGTGCCCGCATTACACCTTCGGCAAGCGACAGCAGCCAGCCACTTGGGTTCTCCTTATAAGCGAGCGATGGGCCGGAGACGGTCGCGCCCAATGGCGGACACGGTGCAGGAGGAGTTATGCAACGAGCGTTGGTGGGAAGTTTCGTGGTGGCAGCGTTGCTAAGCGGTGTTGCTCTGGCTCAGTCGCAATCAGGAGAGTCTCTGGGCGATGTGGCGCGCGCGAACCGCGCGCAGCTGCAGGCACAAGAAGCCACCGGGGCAAAGCCCAAGGTGATCACGAATCAAGACCTGCCCCAGGGCTCGACGGCAGCTCCGGAATCGAATGATCCTGACCCGATGACCGAGGTCTCAGGAGTGAAGAAGCAGGATGGCTATGCGGCTCAGCGGCTCAGCGATCGGCTGGCGGCCCAGCAGCGCACGGCGGCGCAATGGAAAGCACGAATCCAGGAGCAGGAAAACCGGATTGCGGACCTGCAGGCGCGTATCGACCACGTGAACGCATCGATTCAGGCCGCAGTTGGCACGGCGCAATATGACACTCCTGCGAACCGCTATCAGGCCATTCAATCGGAACGTCTGGCGACGTTGCAGGAGACGTTGAATCAGCAGAAACGAAAGCTGGCCGTGATGCAAGACGCTGCCCGGCGAGCCGGCTCGACTCAGTAGCAAGTCGAGATCTCCGCTTACCCCGATTTGCCATAGCGCGCGCAGTGCTCCTCTTTCTGTCCGCATTATCTTATCCGCTTTGAGTCTGTGAGCGGATCGGCCGCTCACCCCTTGGCTAGTGTTTTCTCCTACGGCTTTTCCCTGATCCAGACAAGTCCGACGGCGTAGAAGCGTCGGTGCCGACCACCTCCGCAGGTAGCATCGCATCCAAGCAACGGTCTAAGGAATTAGAGAGACAGATGAAGACGAAAGGAAGACCAGATGGGAGATATGACAATGCGACTTGGATCCGTGCGTGGAGTTCTGCTCGCCTTAGTCGTGCTCGCCTTGTCGACGGCATCCTTTGCCGCCATCGGCATTACGGTTTCGTTCGGTCCGCCGGCTCTGCCCGTATATGAGCAACCGGTCTGTCCCGGTGATGGCTATATATGGACGCCCGGGTATTGGGCATGGAATGGAGATGGCTACTTCTGGGTGCCCGGCACGTGGGTTTTGCCCCCTGAGGCCGGCTACTTGTGGACTCCGCCCTGGTGGGGATGGGACAACGGCGTTTTCCTTTTCCATGAGGGATATTGGGGCTCACAAGTCGGTTTCTACGGGGGAATCAACTACGGCTTTGGGTACTTCGGCAACGGCTTCGAAGGCGGACGCTGGGATCATGGACATTTCTTCTACAACCGTGCGGTGACGAATGTGAACGTCGTGAACATTCATAATGTTTACAACGAAACCGTAGTGAACCGGAATGTAACGGTCAATCGAGTCAGCTACAACGGTGGCCAAGGCGGAATCACGGCGCGGCCCACGCGCGAGCAGGACGTCTTCGATCACGGTCATCACGTGGCGCCGGTCGCTTCCCAGATGCAACATGAGCAGGAAGCCCGCGGAAATGAGCGATTGCGGGCGGAGGTGAATCATGGGAAGCCGCCGATCGCCGCCACCGACAAACCGCGGGACTTTAGTGGTCACGAGGCGGTGGCTGCCAAAGAAGCGGGAGCGCCTTATCGACCGCCGGAGAGCCGCGAGCATGCAGCTGAGAACAATCGCCCGGCGAATGCCCGTCCGGAGAATGCTCCTTCAGAAAACGGCCGCGCGGCGAATCCCGTGCACGCCCGGGAACTTCCGCCAGTGCAGCATGAACCAGCCCCCAACACCGGCAATTCCAAGCTGAATGAGAAGTACGCGAAACAGCAGAATAAGCTCGAAGAGCAGCAACAGAAGCAGCGGCAGAAACTGAGTCAGCAGCAGGAAAAAGAGGATCAACGGCTAGCTCGCAACAACGCCAATGACCAGCGCAAACAGCAGATGGAACAGAGGCATCAACAACAAACTCAGCAACTGCAACAGCGGGAAGAGCAGCAGAGGCAAAGGATGACGCGGCGGCAGGCTCCGCCGCCTCATCGGGAGAAACCACCGAAGAAGTAAGTTCACTTCGAAATTGCCGCCTCAGGCAATGGGAAGGTCGTCGTGGTGGGCAGCATGATTCGACCGGCTGTCCACCGCGTCGTTTTTGAAAGCAGCCGATTTTCTCCACGCCACCGACATTCCGACTCACGCGAACGAGCACGATATGAATCTGTCTCAGGGATTCTCCAGAAATCCCTAGGGAAACGCTACAGGAAACACTGTAGGGCGGCGCCCGTGTGGGTTGTGGTACCAATCACAGCGGGGATCGCTGCCTGCCTCCAAACGGATCATCCAGACCATTCCGATGCGCCGGCGGCGAGCGTGCGACAGCCGGTCCAAAACCCCAGCGGAATCCTTTGCGGCCAAGCCGCACCCGACCGGTTTCTGCCCGATGGGGGATGAATGAAGAGAGTTGGTCTGAACGTAGTAACCCCAGATGCGCCGGAAGCTGGCCCTGCGGCCTCGAAGGGCAATGGAAAGTCAAAAATGACTGACGAGTCGACCGTCGATCTCGGCCTGGTCCTGGCCGGTTTGCAGACCGTGCGCGATGGGGACTTTACTGTCCGCCTGCCGCGAAACTGGACGGGATTGGCGGGCAAAGTTGCCGACACTTTCAATGAGATCGTCGCCGCTAACCAGCACATGGCGCAGGAACTGAAGCGGGTTGGCCGGGTAGTTGGAAAGCAGGGGAAAACCCGCGAACGGATGCGGTGCCACGAATCGCGAGGCGCATGGGGCGAGATGGAGGTATCGGTCAATACGCTGGTGGAGGACTTGCTGCGCCCCACCGCCGAAGTGACGCGCGCCATCGCCGCGGTGGCGCAGGGGGATCTGACCCAGAAAGTGCTGCTCGATGTCGACGGGCGCCCGCTCGAAGGCGAGTTTTTGCGCTCGGCAAATCTGGTGAACACGATGATTCACCAACTCGGTGTGTTCACCGCGGAAGTGACTCGCGTCGCCCGTGAAGTCGGAACCGAAGGAAAACTCGGAGGACAAGCGCAGGTTCCTGACGTGGCGGGAACCTGGAAGGATCTGACCGACAACGTAAACCTCATGGCCAGCAATTTGACCGGCCAGGTGCGCAATATCGCCGAGGTTGCGACGGCGGTGGCCAGTGGTGATTTGTCGCGCAAGATTACGGTCGACGTGCGCGGCGAAATCCTGCAGCTGAAAGAAGCGATCAACACGATGGTCGACCAGCTGCGTTCATTTGCTTCGGAAGTGACGCGTGTGGCGCGCGAAGTCGGCACCGACGGAAAGCTGGGAGGGCAGGCGGTTGTCCCCGGCGTGGCCGGAACCTGGAAGGACCTCACTGACTCGGTCAACGCGATGGCGGGGAACTTGACCGCGCAGGTCCGGAATATTGCGGAAGTGACGACGGCCGTGGCTCGTGGAGACTTGTCGCGCAAAATCACCGTCGACGTAAAAGGGGAAATTCTCGAGCTCAAAGACACGATCAACACGATGGTGGACCAGCTCAACGCATTTGCCGGCGAAGTGACGCGCGTGGCGCGCGAAGTCGGCACCGAAGGAAAACTGGGCGGGCAGGCGCAGGTTCCCGGCGTCGGCGGGACGTGGAAGGATCTCACGGACAACGTGAACTTCATGGCCAGCAACCTTACGGGCCAGGTGCGCAACATCGCCGAAGTCGCAACCGCGATTGCCAGTGGAGACTTGTCGCGCAAGATCACCGTCGATGTGCGCGGCGAAATTCTGCAGCTCAAAGAAACTCTGAACACGATGGTCGATCAGTTGAACCGGTTTGCCGGCGAGGTGACGCGCGTGGCGCGCGAAGTCGGTACCGAAGGTCGTCTCGGCGGACAAGCCAACGTCCCCGGAGTCGCCGGCACCTGGAAGGACTTGACGGATTCCGTGAACTCGATGGCCGGGAACTTAACAGCACAGGTTCGGAATATTGCGGAGGTGACGACTGCCGTAGCCCGCGGAGACTTGTCGCGCAAGATCACGGTCGACGTAAAGGGTGAAATTCTCGAGTTGAAGAACACGATCAACACGATGGTGGACCAACTCAACGGGTTCGCCGGGGAAGTGACGCGCGTGGCGCGCGAAGTCGGCACCGAAGGGAAACTGGGAGGCCAGGCGCAGGTTCCGGGCGTCGCGGGAACGTGGAAGGACCTGACCGACAACGTGAACTTCATGGCCAGCAACCTCACGGGCCAGGTGCGCAACATCGCGGAGGTCGCAACCGCAGTCGCTCGCGGAGACTTGTCGCGCAAGATCACCGTCGATGTGAAGGGCGAGATTCTCGAGCTGAAAGACACGATCAATACGATGGTCGATCAGTTGCGCTCATTTGCATCGGAAGTGACGCGCGTCGCGCGCGAGGTGGGCACCGACGGCAAACTGGGCGGACAAGCCATGGTGGCCGGCGTCGGCGGGACGTGGAAGGACCTGACCGATTCCGTGAACTCGATGGCAAGCAATCTGACGGGACAGGTGCGCAACATCGCGGAAGTTTCCACCGCCATTGCGAGCGGGGATCTGTCGAAGAAGATCACGGTCAACGTGAGCGGCGAGATTCTGCTGCTGAAAGAGACCATTAATACGATGGTCGACCAGCTCAACGCGTTCGCAGCGGAAGTGACCCGGGTGGCGCGCGAAGTAGGCACCGAGGGGAAACTCGGCGGCCAGGCGCAGGTCCCAGGGGTGGCGGGTACGTGGAAGGATCTAACGGATTCGGTGAACTCGATGGCCGGCAACCTCACGGCGCAGGTGCGAAACATCGCCGAGGTGACGACGGCGGTTGCTCGAGGAGACCTGTCGCGCAAGATCACGGTCGACGTCAAGGGCGAGATTCTCGAGCTGAAGAACACGATCAACACGATGGTCGACCAGCTCAACGCATTCGCAGCCGAAGTCACGCGCGTGGGCCGCGAGGTCGGCACGGACGGCAAACTTGGGGGCCAGGCGCAGGTTCCGGGCGTTGCCGGAATCTGGAAAGATCTCACCGACAACGTCAACGTCATGGCGGTGAACCTCACAGAGCAGGTGCGCGGCATCGCTAAAGTCGTCACCGCCGTGGCCAACGGCGATCTGACGCAGAAACTGACAGTGAACGCCAAAGGAGAGATCGCGGCTCTGGCGGAAACCATCAACAACATGACCGGGACCCTCGCCACATTCGCCGATCAGGTGACGACGGTGGCTCGCGAGGTCGGCGTCGAAGGCCGGTTGGGAGGCCAGGCGAACGTGCCGGGCGCCGCCGGCACCTGGAAAGACCTCACCGGCAACGTCAATCTGCTCGCCGACAACCTGACCAATCAGGTCCGGGCGATTGCGGAGGTGGCCACAGCCGTGACCAAAGGCGATCTGACCCGATCGATTCAGGTCGAGGCCAGCGGCGAAGTGGCGGAACTGAAGGACAACATCAACACCATGATCGACAACCTGCGCCTGACCACCGACCGGAACACAGAGCAAGACTGGCTCAAGACCAATCTGGCTCGGTTCACGGGAATGTTGCAGGGGCAGCGCGATCTGGCGACGGTGGGGCGCATGTTGCTGTCGGAACTGGCACCGCTGGTGAATGCGCAGCAGGGCGTGATTTATCAGATGGAGACCAGTGATTCGGCGAATATGGGCCTGCTGTCGGCATTCGCAGATGACGGAGAGAACGGGCACCCGCGGCGGCTTCAGGTCGGAGAAGGCCTGATCGGCCAGGTTGCCTCCGAGAAGCGTCGTATGTTGATTTCGGACCTTCCCGAAAACACCGTGCCCATTCGTTCGGGCTTGTTCAGGGCGGTGCCGAAGAACGTGATCGTACTGCCCGTCCTGTTCGAGGATCGCGTCAAGGCCGTCATCGAGCTGGCATCTCTGAGCATGTTCACCGCGTCGCACCTGGCTTTTCTCGAGCAGCTCACGGCCAGCATCGGCATCGTGCTGAACAGTATCGAAGCCACGATGCAAACCGAAGGATTGCTCAAGCAATCGCAGCAGCTGGCCACCGAGCTGCAAACGCAGCAAAAGGAGCTGCAGCAAACCAACGAACAGTTGGCCCAGAAAGCGCAGCAACTCGCCGAGCAGAATGCCGAGGTGGAGCGCAAGAACCAAGAGATCGAGCAGGCGCGGCGTGCATTGGAGGAAAAAGCCAAAGAGCTGGCGCTCACCTCCAAGTACAAATCGGAGTTTCTCGCCAACATGTCTCATGAGCTGCGCACGCCGCTGAACAGCATTCTGGTGCTCGGACAGCAGCTGAGCGAGAATCCCGACGGCAATTTGACGCCGAAGCAGATGGAGTTCGCGCGCACGATTCACGGCGCGGGCACCGACCTGTTGAATCTGATCAGCGACATCCTCGACCTGTCGAAAATCGAGTCCGGCACGGTTTCGGTGGAAGCGGAGGAGGTGTTCTTCACTACTCTGCTGGAAATGGTGGCGCGGCCGTTCCGGCACGAAGCGGAGAACCGGCGGCTCGCCTTCGAGGTGCAGTCCGACCCGCATCTGGCGCGGAGCTTGGTGACCGACTCCAAACGCCTGCAGCAGGTGCTCAAGAATCTGCTGTCGAATGCATTCAAGTTCACGGAGCACGGCGGCGTGCGGCTCTCGGTCTCGCTGGCGGAAAAAGGCTGGAGCGAAGACCATCCCATCCTGAGTGGAGCGGCGTCGGTTGTGGCCTTTGAAGTCAGGGACACAGGAATCGGGATTCCGCTCGACAAGCAACGCATCATCTTCGAGGCCTTCCAGCAGGCGGATGCAAGTACGAGCCGCAAGTACGGAGGCACCGGACTGGGATTAGCCATCAGCCGGGAACTGGCCAGCCTTCTCGGCGGAGAAATCCAGCTGCGCAGTGTGCCTGGAGCGGGCAGCACGTTTACCCTTTACTTGCCGCTGACCTATGTCGGGCCGGCGGCGGGGCTCCCCGCGATCTCGGATCGAAAGGCACCCGTGCCTTCGATGCCGCTGCAACTCTCCAATATCGTGGTCGCAGAGCGGCCGGTCGAGGTCATCGAGGACGACCGGGAAAACCTTGAGCCCGACGATGCGGTATTGCTGATCGTGGAGGATGATCCGCATTACGCAAGGGTCCTATGCGATCTGTCGCGGGATAAGGGTTTCAAGGTTCTGGTCGCCGCTCGAGGCGCCGACGCGTTGGCGCTGGTTCGCGAGTACCATCCGACCGCGGTCTCTCTGGACGTTTTTCTTCCCGACATGCTCGGTTGGACGGTGCTGAACCATCTGAAGCAGGATCCAGCCACTCGGCACATTCCCGTGCAAATGCTGACGCTCGATGAGGACCGCCACCATGGGTTGGCGTGCGGCGCCTTTGCCTTCGTGACCAAACCGACGAGCACGGAAGAAATCGACTCAGCTTTGTCGCGGATCAGGGAGTATGCGACTCCGCGGCGCAAGCGGCTGCTCATCGTGGAGGACAATCCCGCCGAACAGTTCAGCATCTGCGAGCTGCTGGGATACGACGACATCGACGTCGATGTGGTATCGACCGGCGAGAAAGCGCTGGAATTGGTAAACGACAAAGGGTTCGATTGTGTCGTGCTCGACCTGCGGCTGCCCGACATGTCGGGCTTCGACATTCTGGAGCGCCTGCGCGATACCGAGGCAGCCAGGGACATGCCTGTCGTGGTGTTCACCGGGAAAGAGCTTTCTCCGGAAGAGGATGCGCGGCTGCACACGCTTGCGCGGAGCGTGATCGTCAAAGGCGTCGAGTCGCCGGAGCGGCTGCTGGACGAGACGGCGCTGTTCCTGCATCGAGTTGTGACCGACATGCCGGCTGAAAAACAGAAGATGCTGGACCGGCTGCACCGTTCGGATGAAGCGCTGGACGGGAAGAAAGTTCTGGTGGTCGACGATGACATGCGCAATATCTTTGCGCTAAGCAGTGTGTTGGAGCGGCGTGGCATGGAGGTGCTGACCGCCGGAACCGGAAGAGAGGCAATCTCGATTCTGGAATCCACCGCCAATGTGGCCATCGTTTTGATGGATATCATGATGCCCGAAATGGACGGATTTGCCACGATGCAGGTCATCCGGCAGAACAGTTCATTCCGCAGGCTGCCGATTATCGCCTTGACGGCGAAAGCGATGAAAGGAGATCGGGAGAAATGCCTGGAAGCCGGAGCGTCCGAATATCTGGCCAAGCCGGTCAACACGGAGCAACTGCTTTCGGCGCTGCGGATGTGGCTGCATCGCTGAAGACAGGTTCAACGAAAGCCGCTGCGGTTTTCCTGGACGACTCCAAGCAACCGACTGGGACGACGATGAATGGGCGCGAAAAAGTCAACATTCTGATGGTGGACGACCAACCCGGCAAGCTTTTGACCTATGAAGCGATCCTGAGCGATCTGGGGGAGAACCTGATCAAGGCGACTTCAGCCCAGGAGGCTCTGGAGAAGTTGCTCAAAAGCGATGTGGCCGTCGTGCTGATGGACGTCAGCATGCCTGAAATCGACGGATTTGAAGTAGCCAGCATGATCCGCCAACATCCACGCTTTCAACGAACGGCCATCATATTCGTTTCCGCGGTCCACTTGACCGACCTCGACCGGCTCAAGGGATACCAGAGCGGTGCCGTCGACTATCTGTCGGTTCCCATCGTGCCGGAAGTCTTGCGCGCGAAAGTCAAGGTTTTCGCAGAGCTATACCGGAAGAACCAACAGCTCGAACGCCTGAATCTGGAACTGGAGGAGCGGGTTGTCGAACGGACCCATGAACTGGAACGAAGAGCTATGGCGCTGCAAGAGGTCAACCGCGAGCTGGCTCAAAAGAACCAGGAGCTGGATGCAATTATCCATACGGCTCCTGACATTATTTTCAGTCGGCAGGCCGATGGCACTCGAGACTACTTGAGCGGGCGCTTCTATGAATATACCGGCGCGGAATCGGGAAAGGCGGTGGGACTGGGCTGGCTCGAATACATGCATCCCGAAGATCGCGAACAGAGCCTGGCTCACTGGATGCAGTGCGTGAAGTCGGGGCAGGACTATGAGTCGGAATACCGGCTGCGCGGCGCGGATGGGAACTACCGCTGGTTTCGGGCGCGGGCTGTGCCCTTGCGCGATGCCGCCGGCGCGATTGTGAGATGGTATGGCGCGTGTTCCGACATCCACGACAGCAAGATGTTGGAACACTCGATCCGCAATAACGCGGTGGAACTGGAACGGAAAGTTGATGTACGGACCGCGGAGTTAAGACGCCTGTCGATTCGGCTGATGACGATGCAGGACGAGGAGCGTCGGCGCTTCGCGCGGGAAATCCATGATGGCCTGGGACAGGAGTTGGCCGCCGCGAAGATGATTCTGGATGGAGTTCTCTGCAAGAATTCCTCCCCCACCGTGCAGCAAGCCGCTCTGGATGCAACTCAAATGGTGGAACGCGCCATTCAGCAAGTGCGCACGATTTCACATCTTCTGCATCCGCCTCTGTTGGACGAGGTGGGACTGGTCTCGGCGGTGCGGTGGTATCTGGAAGGTTTGTCGGAACGCAGCGGAATCGAGATTTCGCTGGTCGTCGATCCTCCCGATCTCGGCCGCCTGCAACCTGACCTGGAGACGGCGATCTTTCGCATCGTGCAGGAAGCTCTGACCAACATGTTTCGGCATTCCGGAGCGCAGCATGGCAGTGTCAGCCTGATCGGCAAGGATGGGCGCATCGCCGTGACCGTCCGTGACGACGGGAAGGGAATCGAAGAGCAGGTCGTTCAGCTGCGTCCGGACAGCGTCGGCGTGGGTATCGGCGGAATGCGGCAACGAGTCAGCGAACTCGGGGGAAGTCTGCGGCTGACCAACGTGCATCCCGGCACTCTGGTGGAAGTGGAAATTCCCTGCCAGTCTGTGATTGTCCCTGCCGGCGCCTAGCCTGCCAGAGTCAGCGTTCTTGACAGCGGCGTGGCCGCGCCCGTCTGTGCTCACACTCCTGTAACTGCCAGAAGCCGGTCATTCTCGCCGTCGGTTTCGAAGCAAAACCGCCCTAAGAAGGGAGCAGGTGCCAGTCCCTCCCAGTGGGCTGGCACCTGCCATGGGGGCGTCGTGTCGAGTAGAGCTTGAGCGTATATGTCCAGCCTACCGCGCACAATACCGTGGAAACTGTACGTCACCCCTCAATTTCACCGGTGATCCTCTGATGTATTGGCTCTCAAGGACTTTCTGGAGGTGTTTAAGGGCTCCGCTGGATGGAATGCGCCGGGCGTTGGAGGCTAAGTTTGCTCTCGGGAATACTTCTAGGTGTTCGAAAGAGCAGAGACATAGTGAGGGGTGCGAATTATGAGACAAAAGAGTTCCGCAGTAGCGAAAACTTCTTTGATGGTGGCCACGTTCTGTTTTGTGTTTGCCAGTTGGAGTTGGGGCGCCGACACTCAATCCGATATTGCGAAGCGAATTCAAGCGTCGACGGACGTATTGAACTCCATCATGGGGACGCCCGACAAGGCGATCCCCGACAAGGTGATGCACGACGCAAAGTGCATCGCCATAATTCCTTCGATGGTGAAGATCGCCATCGGATTCGGCGGGAGTCATGGAAAGGGAATCGCGACTTGCCGCACCGCCTCGGGCTGGAGCGCTCCGGCTCCCATCACCATTACGGGCGGGAGTTGGGGTTTGCAGCTTGGCGGGCAGGCGGTCGACGTAATTATGGTCGTGACCAACGATAAGGGGATGCAGGACCTGCTATCTGACAAGTTCAAGGTCGGTGCGAATGCTTCGGCCGCCGCCGGTCCCGTGGGCCGCAACGCCGGCGCCGACACAGACTGGAAGATGAAAGCCGAAATCCTGACCTACTCACGGGCCAGAGGAGTATTCGCCGGAGTGGATCTCAGCGGGTCGGTCGTATCTCAGGACAAAGACGAAACGCGCCTGCTGTACGGTCACTTCGTTCCCTTCGCCCAGATTCTCAATGGGAAGGTCGAACCGACCGCAGTGAGCGAGCCATTCCTTGCTGCGGTCCGGAAGTACTCCATCCAGAGCAATGAATCGAACAAGCCGGGAATGTAGGCTTGCCGAATAAAACCTGAAACCCACCCGACATGTCGAGAGTGAATAAGCGCGGACCCGGCTTCGGAGCCGGGTCCAGAGGTACAGTGCGCGCAGCAGGTTCGAACTGGTGACGAAACTACTGGTTGCATTCCTGCCCGCCGGATGGTCCGAAATGAACCTGGTTCGGGAAGGACCTCTCCGCAACCCCATCAAAGCGTCTGGGCATCTATTTTTCGATCCGGCACGGGCACGAGGAGGGGCATGTCAAGCCATCAGAATTCGGCCTTCAATCAGGACCCGACAATACAACTGGTTCCACGCGTATTGCGGGTTGTGCGTCTTGAGAATGCCGCGCGAACCGCGCGCGCACCCGCTAAGCCCAAGGCTTCGGTTTCCGCGGGCCCCGAAGTGATTTGGGGGCAGTACAACAACTACCGTTCCAACGGCATCGTGGCATCGGCCATCGTGCATTGTGTGTTATTGGGGCTGCTATTGAGCGGGGTTCTCGTCGGCCACCAGATCGTGCAGAAAGCCGTCCCTCATGAAACGGTGACCTTAATCGCCCCCTCGCCCGAAAGCTATGCCTTACCTGCGTCCCACAAAGTGGTCAGTGGGGGAGGAGGCGGCGGGGATCGCGATATCGTTCGCGCGCCCAAAGGCGAACTGCCGAAAGCCACGGTGCAGCAGATCACTCCGCCGGCGATTGTGCTGAGAAATCAGAAACCGCGCCTCGCCGTGGAGCCTACCGTCGTAGCACCTCCGCGAGTGGCCCTGGCTGAAAATCATTTGCCAAATCTGGGAGTGCCAGCTCCTGTCGTGATGCCGTCAGCGCCGCCATCGAATGGTACAGGCTCGGGCGGAGGAATCGGATCTGGTGGTGGTGGGGGCATCGGCGAAGGCCATGGACCGGGGGTCGGCGCCGGTAGTGGCGGGGGGATCGGCGGAGGCGTGTATCACGTGGGCGAAGGTATTTCGGCGCCTCAGGCCATCACAGCTCCTGATCCGCAGTACACCGAAGAAGCACGGAGAGCCAAGACGCAGGGAACCTGCACACTGTGGATGATTGTGGACTCGACCGGAGTTCCCCGGGACATTCGCGTGGTTCGCGGCTTGGGACATGGTCTCGATCAGAAGGCCCTGGAGGCGGTCAGGCAATGGCGTTTTCAACCGGCGATGAAAGATGGAAAACCAGTCAACGTAGAAATCAGCGTCGAAGTGGAATTTCATCTCTACTGAAAAAGATTGTACTGAGCGCTGAACGACAGATCGATGATCAATGAGTTGGTTTAGAACAATCGTGTGCAAGTCGTGCCAGGTGCGAGTTTGTGATCCCAAGTGCTGATAGAGGAGTGACTTGCGAGGGAAGTGAGGTCTAGGGCTTGGGTGGAAGGAATTTACAGAGGTGACCCGATGGCGAGGTGGTCGGCGATTTCCTACTCTGAGACGGATGCTGGGGAAATTCAGCGGGAGCCGGGCAGTTCGGGACGTGAAAGGAGACCACAGTGGCGACATGCGTGATTTCGGCGAGCCCAAGCAATGGAGTGGCAGCGACTCAGCGGAAGAAGGTGGAGAGCGGCGAGTTGAGCCTGGTGGAGCGGGCGCAGCGCGGCGATGAGGAAGCCTTTGCGGCATTGTTTCAGCAGCACAAAGGGCGAGTGTATTCGGTGTGTCTGCTGATGACCAAGGATGTGGCGGAAGCCGAAGATCTGACGCAGGAGGCGTTTCTGCAGGTATTTCGCACGGTGGGATCGTTTCGCGGGGAAGCGGCGTTTTCGACGTGGCTGTAC
>DATJNK010000029.1:0-7533 GCA_035508215.1 Verrucomicrobiia bacterium
GGAGAGCGATCCGCCGTAGCTGACGACGAGATCGGCGGCTTCTTCGATGAAGCGGCGGAATTGGGCAATGCCTTCGCTGGATTTGAAATCGAAGCTGAGACGATTGTGGACGCATCCGTGGCCGAAGTGGCCGTAGAACGAGCCTTTGTAACCGAAGGCGTTGACTAGTGTGCGCAGATCGCGGAGATAGCCACCGAGTTTTTCAGGGGCGACGGCAGCGTCTTCCCAACCCTCCCACGCCATGGGCTCACCGGGAACGTAGGAGGTTGCGCCGAGACTTGATTCGCGAATCTCCCAGACGCGCTTGGCCTGCGGTCCGGAATAGAGCGCGACCTTCGGCGGATTGGGAGTGCGACCGAGCGATTGCATCAGGGTGAGGGCTAGAGATTCGGCCTCGGAGAGAGTCTGGCCACCGAATTCGGCGAGCAGCCAGCCGTGGCCTTCGGGCAGGAGCGCGAGACCTTCAGGATTGAGATTTTTCGTGCGGGTGCAGGCGACGAGAAGGTCGTCGAATCCTTCGAGTCCGATGGGCTTGTGCTCGAGGATTTCGGGAACGCGGTCAGCACATTCGTAAACGTCGAGGAATCCCAGGACGAGCAGAACGCGCGCGGGAGGGCTCTCGACAAGCCGGCAGGTGGCTTCGAGGATCGTGACACAGGTGCCTTCGGAGCCGACGAGAGAGCGGGCGATGTGGAATCCATTTTCGGGGAGAAGGTAATTGAGGTTGTAGCCGGAAACCCGGCGTGGGATTTGGGGAAAGTTCTGGCGGATGAGGGAGGCGTAGTCGGAGGCGATTTGGTGGAGGGAGTTGAGGATCTGCGAAACGCGACGGCTGCTTTGGTCGGTCGAGATTCCCACTTCTCGCAAAGTCGGCGAGAAAGCCTGCCCTGAGCCTGTCGAAGGGTGGGGCACCCCACTTTCACTTGGCACGCCACTCTCATTTTGCTTCTGTAGGCCGAGGGCTGCCTCTGCCCCTACGCGCAGCTGCACGCCGTCGTAGGTGACAACTTCGAGTTGTTCGATGTTGTCGTCCGTCTTGCCGGCCATGACGGAGTGCACACCGCAGGAGTTGTTGCCGATCATGCCTCCGATGGTGCAGCGGTCGTGGCTGGCGGGATCGGGGCCGAAGGTGAGGTGATATTTTTCGGCGGCGTTGCGAAGGTGATCGAGAATCACGCCGGGCTGAACGCGGGCGATGCGGCGGTCGGGATTGATCTCGAGGATGCGGTTCATGTGGGGGGAAAAATCGAGCACGACCGCCACGTTGCAGCATTGTCCGGCGAGCGAAGTGCCGGCGCCGCGGCAGAGCAAGGGAGCTTGGAATTCGCGGCAGACGGAGATTGCGGCGAGGACGTCGTCGGAATCGCGCGGCAAGACTACGCCGGTGGGAACCTGGCGATAGTTGGAGCCGTCGGTGGCGTAGAGGGCGCGGCTGCCGGCATCGAAGCGAACTTCGCCTTGAACCTTTGCGCGCAGGGCCTCCGCCAATCCCTGTGCGTCCTTCTGTAAAGTGCGCGGCGCGGGATCGGCAGCTTTATGTGGCATGGGCCCGTTTCAGTTCGAGTTTGTCGACGACTTGTTGACGCTGGTGATCTGGATTTTGGTGGAATTGCCGCTTGGTTCGATAGCGATGGTGACTATGTTGCCCTGATCCCCGGAAACGATCGAGCAGTGATTTTGGGTGCTAGTACTCGAGGTAGCATTGGGGAATTTCGAGCGATAGAAGTCGCAAACTTTGTCGACGGAATCGCTGCTGAGGAAAGACGCGGAGGCGGTGCGGACGCCGCCAAAAGTCGCGATGGCGGAGCCACTGGCCTGCGGCTGCGCGCCGGGATAAATGTCGACGCCTAAGTCTTTGGCTACCTCCTGCGGATCTTTGTTGGTATCGACGCTGCCGAAGGGCGTCTCGACTTTGACGCGATTTCCGTCCTGGGAGATGTGAGTCCGGCGGGCGATGTGGACACCGATGATGGCCAGAGTGGCGACTCCAAGAACGCCGAAGATGACCAGGACGCCCACAACGATCAGAATGATCTTGACGGCGCTGCCTCCGGCTTTCGGAGCAACGGGGCCGGGTGTGATTGCCGGCGAACTTGCGATGGCAGCGGGAGAAGTGGGAGCGCCGGTTACGACTGCGCCGCACTTCGTACAGAATTTCGCGCCCGGTGCGAGATTTGAGCCACAGGAATTGCAGAATGCCATAAGGTGCCTCGTCTTGTGTCAGTGTATTCGATGGGCGAGTATAGCGCAGATGGGCGGTATTGGCAGTGCCGCGGTTCCCATGTCTCGGAAAGGCGGCGAGACATGGGGCGGCCCCTTTTTTGGCGGACAGCCGGGGGGCTGTCCGTGCATAAATCTTTTTTCAGCTCCAGAGGCGGGTGGCGTAGTCGGCCATGGAAAGACTGAGGAGGATGATCAGGAAAGCTATGGTCGTGATCACGACCAGTTTGAGCAGGCGTTCGTGGGCGCCTTTGATGTGCATGAAGAAGAGCGCGACCAGCAGGGCTTTCGTGGAGGCGATGATCAGGGCGACGGCGGCGTTCCACGGGCCGAGATCGATCTTAGCGACCTCGTAGGTGAGAAACGTGCCGAAGAGTAATGCCACCCATACGGCGAAGTAGGTCGGCAGAGGCGACGATTTGGAGTGATCAGAAGGTGCAGACATAGGAAGCTCGCATTCCGGCGTCATCGGTGCCGGTCGATCAGATACAACAAGGGAAACAGATAAATCCAGACGATATCGACGAAGTGCCAATATAAGCCGCCGATTTCGAGCGGTGTGTAATAGTCGGGCGTGAAACGTCCCTTCCATGCCGCCCAGAGAAGCCAGGTAAAAATCCCAAGCCCAACGATCATGTGGAGAGCGTGCAATCCGGTCATGATGAAGTAGAGGGCGAAAAAGATTTCCGCGTGATGCGGATTGGCGTATTGATCGGGGTGGCCGGGGATGGGCACATGGGCGAAGCTGAATGATGCGCCCGGGACGTGGTGCTCCACGAATTTGTCGTGATACTCCTTGCCCTTGATGCCCAGGAAGGCGCAGCCGAAGAGCATGGTGAGGACAAGCATCAAAAGCATCAAGCCGCGGCGCGAAGTTTGGGCGGCCCAGATTGCCAGAACCACCGTCAAGCTGCTGCAGATCAGAACGGCGGTATTAGCTCCGCCGAGCGCGGCATTGATCGACGTGCTGGCGGCAGCGAAATCGCCGAAGTATGCGAGGCGATAAATCAGATAGGCACAGAACAGGCCGCCGAAGAACATGACTTCGGTGGCGAGGAAGACCCACATGCCGAGGCTGGCGGCGTCGCGCTGCTGCTGCGGTTCGGCGAAGTGATGCAGCAGCGCCGGATTGTGCACTTCGGCGTGGGGCGCGGTTTCGACGATGATTTGGCTATCCGGCAACGCGCACCTCCTCGGGGTGGGCCGCATCGATTTGGTCGTAGTTGTAGGCTTCCCAGGTCACGACCGGCTCTTCATCAAAATTGAAAGTCGGCGGAGGAGAGGCCGTCTGCCATTCCAGTCCCGCGGCGTTCCACGGATTGTCTGGCGCGGGTTTGCCATAGCGCATGGACCAGAGGAAATAAATCATCGGGAGCAGATAGCCGATGCCGAGGATGGTTGCGCCCGCGGTCGAAAAGACGTTGAGGATCTGGAACTCGGGCATATGGCTGTAATCGTAGTAACGGCGCGGCATGCCGAGATAGCCGAGGATGAATTGCGGGAAGAACGTCAAGTTGAATCCGACGAAAACGATGAGTGCAGCGAGCCGAGCCCAACCTTCGGGATAGAGCTTGCCGGAAATTTTGGGCCACCAGAAATGCATGCCGCCGAGATATCCCATGAGCGCGCCGCCGACCATGATGTAGTGGAAGTGCGCGACGACAAAATAGGTGTCGTGGACGTGAACGTCGACGCCGAGCGAGGCGAGGAACAGTCCCGTGAGGCCGCCGATGGTGAACAGACCGAGGAAGCCGAAGGCGTAAAGCATCGGCGCATCATAGCGGATCGACCCTTTGTAGAGGGTCGCGGTCCAGTTGAAGACTTTGACCGCGGAAGGAACGGCGACCGAATAGCTGAGTAGAGAAAATACAAGCGCGGCGTAGACCGAGATGCCGGCGACGAACATGTGATGCGCCCAGACAAGGAATCCGAAAACGGCGATAGTGATCGACGACAGAGCGACGAAGGTATATCCGAAGATGCGCTTGCGCGAGAAGCAGGCAATGACCTCGCTGACCACGCCCATCGAGGGCAGAATCATGATGTAGACGGCGGGATGCGAGTAAAACCAGAACAGATGCTGGAAGAGCAACGGATCGCCGCCGAGTTTGGGATCGAAGATGCCGAGATGGAGCGCGCGCTCCGCGACCACCAGGACCAGAGTGATGGCGATAACCGGCGTGCCGAGAATCTGAATCAGGCTGGTGGCGTAATGCGCCCAGATGAATAAGGGCAGGCGCGACCAGGTCATGCCGGGCGCGCGCATACGGTGGATCGTCACAATGAAATTCAGGCCGGTGAGGATCGAAGAGAATCCAGCAACAAAGATGGCGAGTCCGGCTTCAATGACTTTTGTGTTGCTGAATTCGGTGCTGAAAGGGGTGTAGAAGGTCCAGCCGGTGTCGACACCGCCGGTCAGAATGCAATGCAACATCATCAAGCCGCCGATGATGTAGAGGTACCAGCTCAGCAGGTTAATGCGGGGAAAGGCGAGATCTTTGGCGCCGATCATCATGGGCACAAGAAAGTTGCCCAGCACGGCGGGAATGGATGGGATCAAAAAGAAGAACACCATCACCTGACCGTGCATGGTGAAAAGCTTGTTGTAGGTATCGGCCTGAACGAGATCACCGGCGGGCGTGAGCAGTTCGAGACGAATCAGGAGCGCGAAGAATCCGCCGATGAAAAAGAAAAACGTGATCGAAATGAGATAGAGCAGCGCGATGCGCTTGTGATCGGTCGTGAGCAGCCACGATCTGACGCCGTAATGCGCGTTCAAGTAATTTTCGCGCTCAACCGGTTGAGCTGGTGCAGTCGCCATACTTATTCCACCTGAGTTCCTTTACTCCCTGACTTCGGGGGAGCGGTTTCGGCGGTTTTGGGCCCGCTGGAACCGGCATTGGACAACGATTTGATGTACGCGATGAGGGCGTTCAGCTGTTCTTCACTGACTAATCCCTGGAAAGTCGGCATGATGGGCTGGAAGCCTTTGACTCGATTGGCGCCGGGATCAAGGATGCATTTGCGGATATAGTTTTCGTCGGCGGTGACGGTGCGTCCGTCATCGAGCATGACGGGATGGCCGAAGACGCCTTGCAGATTGGGACCACGGCCCTGCGTATCAGTGCGATGGCAGGTTGAGCAGCCGAGTTCGGCAAAGATTTTTTCGCCGGTCGCCGAGAGCGGACCGCCGGAACTGCCGCTCATCCAAGCCTCGTATTGCGCGGGCTCCATGACAACGACGTTGCCGATCATGCCGGAGTGCTGCGTGCCGCAATACTGGGAGCAGAACAGATGATAGGTGCCGGGCTTGGTCGCGCGAAACCATGCGATGGTATAACGACCGGGAATCACGTCTTGCTTCATGCGGAACGCGGGGACGAAGAAGCTGTGAATCACGTCCTGCGAAGTCATGATCAACTTGACGTCGCGGCCGACGGGCACATGCAGTTCATTAATCTCGCGCTGGCCTTCGGCGTGTTCGATTTTCCACATCCATTGCTTGGCGACGACGTAGACTTCGGTTGAATCGCGAGGAGGAGTGCGGCTTTTGAAGAAGATGGTCGCGCTCCAGACGAAAATCGCGATGAAAACCAAAAGTGGAATGACCGTCCAGGTGATTTCGAGCTTATTGGAACCTTCGATCTGCTCGGCGGGCACGCCCGGGCGGTGACGATAGCGGGCGGCGAAATAGATGAGAGTGGTGAAGATCAGCAGGGTCATCAACCCCGACACGATGAGCAAAAAGATGTAGAGCGCATCTACATTGGCAGCCATCGTCGAGGCCTGCTGAGGCCACAATGGAAAATTATTAAACATATTTCGTTCGACTCAGTCTTGCTTTGCCTTGGTCGGCGCGGCTCGGTCCTGCACTCGCTCTCGCAGCGATACGCCGCGCGGCCGCCTTGTCGAGGCGGAAGAGAACCAGCAGCAGTCCGGCGAGCAACAGGATCGTGATTGCGCCTCCGAGCTTCAAAATGTTGCCGACGACCGCGCCATATTTTCCGGTCGCGGGATCGTAGTGATAGCAGTACAAAAGCACCTGGTCGACGGGATTGCCAATCTTTTGCTGCGAAGCCTCGACCAGTCCCAGGCGCAAATCTTTGGGCGGAAAATCGACGCCATACAAGTAGCGCGAAATATGGCCTTGCGGCGTGAGGATCATGATCGCGGTGGCGTGCGCGTATTGATTGGTCTTGGGATCGTATTGATATTTGAAACCGACGGCTTTGGCGAGGGCGTTGACCGAGTCAGCCGAGCCGGTGAGGAAGTGCCATCCGGCGGTGGCGCCGGGACGGCCGTAGCGCTCGATGAAATCTTTCTTTTTGGCGGCGGCCATGGCGGGGGTTTCGCGGGGATCAAAGCTGACGGTGACGACTTCAAATTCCTTGCCGAGATCGAATTTGACCAGCTTCATCGCGCTGGTCAGTCCGGCGAGCTCTTCGCCGCAGAGCATAGTGCAGTGGAAGTAAACGAGATTAAGGATCAGCGGTTTTTCGCCGAAATAGTCCCCGAGCATGACGGAGCGGCCAGCGTCGTCGGTGAACGTGAGGTTCGGAGGAATTTGCGAATCAAGATGCTGGTCGATGCCGACATTTTCGAGATAAGGCGGACGCGTGTTCGAGGGCGGCCCCATGATGCCGTTGGACATCTGGGCGCTGGCGATCGGTATGAGAATGAGAAGAGTCAGTAGGGCGGCAATTACGCGAGAAAGCGAATTCGATCCTCGGGAGATCCTTCGCTGTTCCTCGCCGCGCTCGCTTCCGGCTGGAAGGCGGAAGTCTACCAAAGCGACTCGGCTCAGGATGACGCCAGCGTAAACCCGCTTCGCGCCGTGCATTGAATCTTGAACTTGGCATCTCACGGTTTCGGTCCCTTTTCTTTCTTGCCTTCGGCCTGGCCCGCGCTTTCCTGCGTCCGGGTTGGCAGCCCGCGCTGGGCGATCAGGTCCATGGCGCGCTCAATCGGAATGCGGACGACGCCCGCTTTCTGATCGACCCAGCCGTAGGTGGCGAGTGTTTCTTCTTCCTTCAAGCGAATTTGGTCGAGCTGGGTGCGCTCGTCGATTTCCAGCTGCGGGCTGGGGAAATTCTGCTTCAGATATTCTTTGTAGTCGGTTGGCAGATGGCGCGTGTCTTTCGGCGCGTTCGTCACCAGTGGACTGACCGGCGTCTGTTCGGCTTGGCTTCGCGCCTCTAGATAATGATAGAAACCGTTCACCGCGAAAGTGATGATCACGCCCGCTACCGCCAGTCCCACGAGGAACCAGAGCACGACGCCGCTGCTGATATCGCGGCGTTCAAAGGTGCCGTT
>DATJNK010000030.1:0-656154 GCA_035508215.1 Verrucomicrobiia bacterium
ACGATTTCGCCCCAGTTGTCCTGGAGGGGGGTGTATTGCGCGAGGGCAGCGCGTTCCACGCCGGGGATGTGGGAGAGCCGGTCCTGCAGCTCGCGGTACATGGCGTCGAGTTTGGGCTGGGGATAGGAATCAAAGGGCGCGGTCAGGCTGATGGTGACGCGGCGGTTGGTGTCGTAACCGAAGTCCTGGTGCTGCATGTTCATGAGGCTGCGCGTGAGCAGGCCGGCGCCGGCCAGCAGGACGACAGACAGTGTGGCCTGGAAAACGACGAGGATCTTTTGCGGAAGGCTGGAGCGATCGTGGGTGCTACGATTGGCGCCGCGCAGAGCTTCGGCGGGATCGGAGCGCGAGGCGAACCATGCGGGGGCGGTTCCGAAGAGCGCGCCGGTAACGAGAGACAGAGCGAAGGCAAAGGCTAGCACGGCCAGGGACGGGGTTGCGTCGATGGGGGCGAACTTTGCGCCGTGGAAGTTGAGGGCGACGATGAGCTTCACGCCGAGGTAGGCGACGATGAGGCCGGCAAAGCCTCCGAGGACAGAGAGAACGATGCTTTCGGTCAGAGCCTGCCGGATGAGGCGGCGGCGCGATGCGCCGAGGGCGAGGCGGATGGAGGTCTGCGCTCGGCGCGAGGCTGCGCGAGCCAGCAGGAGATTGGCAATGTTGGCGCAGGCGATGAGCAGGACGAGGCAGCAGACTCCGAGCAGGATGCGCAGGTTGTCTCCGTAGTTGGCCTTCATGACGCCGACGCCGGTTCCGGCAGGAACGACCTTGACGACCTGCTTGGGAAGTCCTGCCTTGATGCCGGCCATCCAGTCGGGAGGCATGCCGCTGTCATTGACCAGCCACTGGCGGATGAGGGCGGTCATGCGGCCGGGCACGGCGTTGACGGTCGCGCCGGGGCGAAGGCGTCCGATGACGCGGAACCACGCCTGGAAGTGGTGGAGGAAGGAGTTGGCTCCGCTGAAGATGGGCTCCTGGTTGATTGGAATCCAGAGGTCGGGAGGGTCGCTGCGCAGGGTTTCTCCGAAGAAGCCGGGCGGAGTAATGCCGATAATCGTGAAGGGATGGCCGTTGAGGATGAAGTTGGAGCCGACGATTCTGGGGTCGGAGCCGTATTGCTGCTGCCAGGCGCGATAGCTGAGCATGGCCACGGGCGAAGAGGAAGGCTGGTCGTCGGAGGGCTGGATGGCGCGTCCGGCGAAGGCGCCGAGGCCGAAGGTCTGGAAGTAATTGCCGCTGACAAACTCGCTGCGCAGCGGGCGGGCGATGCGGTCGCTCTCGCCGCGGCGGGTGCTGATCTGCCAGCCTCCGGCCTGGAATGCGGCGAGCTCCTCGAACTCAGGGGTGTTCTTCTTCATGAGCTCATAGAAGGGATAAGAGAACATGCCCCAGTTGTCCTGCGGGCTGCCTTCCACACAGCATTCCGTCCCGTCGCCGATGCGGTAGAGGCTGGAGGGATCGACCACGGGCAGCGACTTGAGCATGACGGTGTGAATGAGGGAGAAGATGGCGGTGGTGGCGCCGATACCGAGCGCGAGCGTAAGCATGGCGGTCAGCGTGAAGACGGGGGATTGCCGCATCTGGCGGAAGGCGTAGGCAATGTCCTGACGCAGAGTCTGCATGGTGGACCTCTGGGAGAGGTACGAAGGATGGGGAAAGGATGTTCCCAGGGCAGGGAATAGGGTTTCAGGGTTCAGGGAACAGGGGCAGGCGCTCCGCGCTACTTACTCAAGCCAAGACCGGCTTGAGTGGAACTGACATGAAAACCTCTATGCTCGGGTCCAAGCCGTCGCTGGTCCAACTTCCGGGTTGGCGACCATCCGCCCGGAACGCAGTTCCTCAAGGCACCATTAACAAGAATCATCTAGTCTGTTCGCCCAGGCGGTATAATCCGCCTCACCAATGCCGTTAACTCCAGGCACGAAACTCGACGGCTACGAAATTCTCGCGCCGCTGGGAGCAGGCGGAATGGGCGAGGTCTATCGCGCCCGCGACTCGAAGCTCAAGCGCGAAGTCGCAATCAAAGTTCTGCCCTCCTTTGTTTCTCGCGACCCCGACCGGCTCCAGCGCTTCGAGCAGGAAGCCCAGGCCGCTGCGGCTCTCGAGCATCCCAACATCCTAGCCGTCCACCAGTTCGGAGTCTTCGATGGGGCGCCCTATCTCGTCTCCGAACTGCTCGTCGGTGAATCGCTGCGCCACACCCTGCAGCACGGCCCGGTTCCCGTTCGCAAAGCCATCGACTACGGCATTCAGATCGCCCATGGACTCGCCGCCGCACACGACCACCGCATCGTTCATCGCGACCTCAAGCCCGATAACCTCTTCGTCACCAGAGACGGCCGCATCAAGATTCTCGATTTCGGCCTCGCCAAGCTGATCCATCCTCAGGCCGACTCGGATGGCAACGCGCCCACGCTCACCCGCGGCACCGACCCCGGCATGGTCATGGGCACAGCCGGCTACATGTCTCCCGAGCAGGTGCGCGGCCAGACCGTCGATCATCGCACCGACATCTTCGCCTTCGGAGCCATTCTCTACGAGATGCTCACCGGCAAACGCGCCTTCCAGCGGTCGACCTCAGCCGAGACGATGACCGCCATCCTCAACGATGACCCGCCCGCGATTTCGCAAACCGGAGCGAACATCCCGCCGGCACTGCAGCGCGTCGTCAACCGCTGCCTGGAAAAGAATCCCGAGCAGCGCTTTCACTCCGCCTCAGATCTGGCCTTCGCGCTCGATGCGCTGTCGGATTCGGGGGTCTCGTCGGGAGTCACTGCCGCTCGGGCCACGAATTCCCGACGGCTCTGGTCTATTGGCGGTGCAGTTGTCGTGGCGATGGTTGCAGTGCTCGTCTATCTAGGGCGGCGTACTCCCCCAGCGGTTCCTCAAGTTGAGTCGGTCACGCAACTCACCGACGACGGCGAGGTGAAAGATGAGTTCTCGTCGATTGACACAGACGGGGCGCGCGTCTACTTCACTGAGAAGTACGGAGGAAACTTCCGCCTCGCTCAGGTCGCCGCATCCGGAGGACCCGTTGCTCCTGTACCCACGCAGATTCCGGCGCCCTTTCGCGCCACCATAGCGCCAGACTTTTCCGGCCTGCTCGTGACTGAGGGTCCATTTGGCCGCCATCCTGTTTGGTTTCAGCCGCTGCCCGGCGGCGATCCACGCAGCATAGGCTCTCTTGAAGGCCAGAGCGCCACCTTCACTCCCGACGGAAAGCAGATTGTATATACGGACGGCCGTACGATCAACATCGCGGACCGGGATGGTGCGAATGCACACAAAATAGCCGATCTTTCCGGGTGGGGTTTCTGGCCGACAGTGTCACCGAACGGAAAGAAAATCCGCGTCATCGTAGCCGACCCGGAATACAACGGTTCATTATGGGAGATCGCACCAGACGAACACGATCTGCATCGGCTGACGACAGTGCCGAAAAGCCTGTTTGATGTCGCATACGGCCGCTGGACGCCAGACGGTCGCTACTTTCTTCTTGCGAACGCGCATGAAGGGGCGACCGATATCTGGGCAATCCCGGAGAAATCGCACTTTCTAAGCAGGGCTAAACCCGCCGCAATCCAGCTTACAAATGGGCCGCTTTCGTGCACCCTCCCAACTCCCAGCCGGGACGGAAAGCAAATCTTCGCCAGATGTGCCAAGCTTCGCGGCGAACTGGTCCGTTATGACCGGAAGCTCAACCAGTTTGTTCCCTTTCTCGGCGGGATCTCTGCATTCGACGTAGCCTTCTCGCGTGACGGAGCGTGGGTCGTCTATCTCTCCTACCCCGACCAGTCACTATGGCGTATGAGGACCGACGGACGGGATCGCGTGCGGCTGACTTACTCTCCAATGATCGCTTCGCGTCCGGAGATTTCGCCCGATGGCAAAAAAATTGTATTTGCCCAGCGGAGACAGGGATCGCAATGGGATTTATACATGATTGACATGGACGGAAGAGCGCCCGAGAAGATAGTCGGCGAACCTGCAGGCGCTCTCTTCCCGTACTGGTCTCCGGACGGGAATTTTCTCGCATTCAACGCTGTGCTTCCACGCCTGGGTACCGAGATGGAAATGGATATCCGAGTTCTTGACCTGAAATCGGGAAAAGTCTCGGTGATACCGCAAAGCAGCGGCAAGGTATGGCCTGTGTGGATAACTCAAGAGATATTGGTTGCTATGGCCGACAATGGCTCGACGGTTTCTCGTTACGATTTCAGGATGCAGGCCTGGTCGAATCTGGCCAATGGGCCTTACTCGGATTGCAGTGCGGCCGACGGCAAGTATGTTTATTGCGTAACCAGTGAACCCTCTCCTCCGGCAGCGGTGAGAATTCGTGTGACCGATGGCCACCTTGAGCAACTCACAGATCTGTCGAGACTGAATCGGATCGTGACTTACGGCTCCAGCGAATTCAGCCTGACTCCGAATGGCGAGTTGTTGTTTACCCGTGACACCGGAACCCAGGAGATTTACGCGCTGAATGTACGTTGGCCATAGTCGGTCCGACCAAGACAATGGCCGACGCCCTGACACCTCCACCTTTATATCTTCGACATAAAGACCCAGCACTGGTCGGCGCTCAAACACGGGCTTCCACGGCTATGCCACTTGGTCGAGCGATAGCCGCTCGATCCTACTTCCTGAGATTTCAAGACGACCCCGCCATCCTTCGCATCCCGGCCAGGGGCGGGGTAGCAGAGCCGGTTGTCGGGCTGAAAGGATTTCCCTTTGCCGGAACCTTCAGCTTGTGGCTTGGGCTAGACCCCACCAACGCACCCCTGATTCTTCGCGACGCATCGACCACCGACGTCTACGCCCTCACCCTCGAAGAGAAATAGCACGTTCAATCCTGATGCCGGTTGCGTGGGGCTCACTTCGGCCCCCAGCGCTACGGTCGAGTTATTTTGGGCGGTTGACCGCCCACCCTGACATTACTGAGTAGTAATGGACGGATGGGCGACAACTCGGAAGTCGCTCCAAATCCGGGAGCACCCGCGAGAGTCAACGTATTCCTCTATCTTGTCCAGAGTTTCGTCGCGACCGCGAATGGGACAGCTAAAGCAGCCAGTGGTCAGTCAAGACGGACGAGGTAGGCTTCGCCTTCCTTGGGATTGATGCTTTTCGCGATCTCGACCGCGCGCTGCTTGTCGTCGGCCTGCGGGCGAATGCGGACCCAGTGGCCGGTGGGTCCGGTGAATTCGATCACATTGGCGGATTCGTATTTGCGCGAAAGATGCTCTTCGAGCTTGACGGCGTCGTGCTCTTTGGAGAAGGCTCCGATCTGCACGCACCAGCGGCCGCCCTGATCGATGGGGTGAGGCGTCTCGTAAACGTCGATGCGCACCCGGGCGGTGCCGGGACGCCAGACGCCGATCTCCTTGGCCGCTCCAATGGACAGGTCGATGATGCGGTCGGGAACGAAGGGTCCGCGGTCGGTGATGCGCATGATGGCGGACTGGCCGGTCTCAAGATTGGTGACGCGGATGAGCGAACCCATAGGCAGGGTGCGGTGCGCGGCGGAGATGCCGTTCTGGTCGTAGATCTGTCCGTTGGCCCCGCGGTGGGCGTGGTAGTTGGGTCCGTACCAGCTGGCCATGCCCACTTCGGAATAGATGGGCCGATGCCCAGCGACGATGGCTTCGTCGGAGCTCATGGATGTTGTCGGCGTGGGCGGAAGCGGCTGCGGAGTTTCCGCAGGCGTAGCGCCCGGCTGCACCGGTGCGGGTGTGGGAGCGATCGGGGGCGGGGGCGGCGTGTAGGCGATCTGGGCGCGATGGCTGCATCCGGCGAGGCACAGCAAGGTGGCGCAGGAGGCGAGGGTGAAGACGCTTGGCCGGGAAAGGCTCAAGAGGGGCCGGGTCATCATTTGCTCTGACCCGGATCCTGTGGATTTTGTTGCGCGCCGGAGGTGCGATCCAGATGCTCGGCAAGCTTCGTGAGCTGATCGGCGGCGACGCGCAGGCCCTTGGAGGAGTTCTCGCGGACTTTGGGTACGACTTCGTCGTTGAGGTAGGCGATGACCTTTTTCAGCTCTTCTTCGACACGAGGGGCCGCCTTGTTTACGGTCTCGTCGATTTTGCGGCCGAAGTTTTCGAATCCGTGACCGGACTGATTGGTCATACATCCTCACACAGCCGTTCAGGGTAAGTATCGGCGGCGCTGAGAGTGAAATCAATGCAGATAACGGCCCGGTGCCGAGCGAGTTAATGCCTTCGCCGCTGCCCGTTTAGTAACCGCACACGCTGCTTTAATGACGGCGCGTGGGTTTGCATACATCCTGTAGCTGAAGACCGCGCTCTTAGTAAATGCGGCGGTGCAAAGGAAATGGCAAGGCAGAGCCGAGGCTGTTCAACCTTAGAAAAGAGAATCATTTTCCAATGGCAAGAACAGGGTTCCCATGGCGTTGTCTTGCGCTCCTGCTGCTTCTGCCCGCAGTGATCGCCTATTGCGAGAAAGACGACTCGCTTCCGGATGCTCCTGCTCCGCATGCCGCAGCTCATGCCGGTGCGCCTGCATCCAGGGGGACGGGTTCGGTTTATCGTGGCGAGCAGGTGGCGCCACTCGATGCGCGCGAAAAAATGGTCTACTGGCTGCGGGAAGAGGTCTCGCCGATGAGCCTGTTCCCAACCTTTGCAGGGGCAGCGATCGAGCAGGCGGGTGACATGGATCCGAAATACGGGACGGATTCGGCGGCATTCGGGGAACGGCTGGGAGCGGCCGCTCTGAGAGGGGCGAGCATGCGCTTTTTCTCGGACAGTCTTTTGCCGACGATTACGCACGAGGACCCGCGATACTTTCGCATGGCCCATGGCCCCAAGGCGCAACGCGGATTGTATGCGGCGGAGCGGGTGTTTGTAGGCCGGCGCGACGACGGTTCCGAGGGCTTCAACTATTCAGCCGTTTTGGGTCATGCAATGGCTTCCACGCTCGTCCTGGCCTACTATCCGGACCCCAGCGCGAATGGGAGGGTAGTAGCAAAGACCTTCGGCCTTTCGCTTGCCGGGCTTGCTGGCGGGCATCTCTTCACCGAATTCTGGCCTGATGTGCGGGTGCGGGTGTTCCACCGGCGGCAAGACCGGGATACCCGGTAAGCCCGGAGGGCGTTGCGTCAGGCAGGTCATTCAGAGGGTCAGAAGCGCAGAAACGCGCCGATCATCGGCTCTGAAGTGAGACGGAAGCTGTTGGTGGTGAGGGCTGGATTTCCAAAATCTGGCGCCTTGTAGTAAAGGCCGCGGTACTGGATACGGATTCCGAAATGGCTGGTGAGCAGGGCCTGATTTACGCCGACGGTGAAGTTCAGTGCGGGCCGCCCCTGCCAGGAAGCGTTTTGTCCGCCGTTCAGTGAAGGGGAAAAGATGAGGGCGCTTGCGCCGACCCCGGCAAAGGGATGAAGGCCGAGGAGGCCGGGCGCGGTGAGCAGGTAGGTTCCGCCGAAATCGTGCAGGTTGTGTTGATAAGAATAAGGCTGGCCGGTGTAGTACTCGTTGAAGCGAGTGTAAGCATAACTCCCTTCGTACCCCAGCCACCAGTGATAGCTGTGACGGAAGGCCGCCTGGCCTCCGACGGAATCGGTCGTACTCTGAGTGATTCCGTTGCCGGATACTGTGGACGTGAACTGGCCAAAGACACTTAGAGAGATATCGCTGTTATGGAGCGGGTGCTGCGCGCGGGCGGGAAGGGTGAAGACTCCAAGGGCGACAAAAAGGACGACGACAACAACAAGTGGAAACCGACAGCGCATGCGAACGGGGGACCTCTGCCTTCAATAATAAGGAAGGGATGGCACTTGCGGAGGCGTAGAAGAGCGCCGGCGAGCGACGTACCTACGGAGTCACCGCAGCTCATTTTGGCTGCCCCGTTCGAAGGCGCCTTTTCCCGTCCGGGTGCGGATTTTTACCGTTCGGCTACTAATGATTTAACTCGTCCCTGCCGAGGCCCTATGCTTGTAACTGGTAAAGTCTTCTGGGCGAAGCAGTTCGCTCTGGAGATACGCCGGCAGTCTGGCAAACCCCCGGCCGCTGGCTTTGAACAGAGATATTCCAGGATCCCGCCCGGAGTGGCGGAAGCCAGTCAGAGGAGACTGAAACATGTCAAAAGCCGTCAAGTATGCGGAGCGGACCCTCACGTATGCGGCTCAGGGCGCATGGAGCGTATTCGAGAAGCTGAACAGCATCCGGCCCAACCCTTCCTTCACTCCAAAATGGTCGGACAAGCCATTGCTTAAGTCGTACCAGAAGGAGAAGCCTCCTCTGGGCTGGCCGCGCACGACGGATTCGCTTTGTCCGAAGTGCGTGCCCGAGATTCGCCAGCAGATTATCGACGGCAAGCTGCCGCACGAGATCCTGTTGAACGAGAAGGTCGGCGAGATCAAGGCGCAGATCATCGAGCGCGACGGCAAGATCCTGATGGTGAAGGATTGCCCCAAGCACGGGCACTTCGAAGACGTGATGTCGATCGACACGGCCTTCTTCAAGCACCTCGAAGAGGTCTTCCCGGGCCGCGATATCAAGGCGCACAACGACGAGAAGCTGCACAACCACGGAACGTCGACCGTGACGCACGGGCGTGGGTCGGTGCTGACGATCGATCTGACCAACCGCTGCAACATGATGTGCGATCCCTGCTTCATGGATGCGAACCAGGTGGGCTTCGTCCACGAGCTGACGTGGGAAGAGATCAAGACGATGTTGGACAACGCCATCACCATCAAGCCGCGCCGGCAGATGTCGGTGCAGTTCTCGGGTGGCGAGCCGACGCTGTCACCATACTTCCTGGATGCGGTTCGCTACGCGCGGCAGGTTGGATACAACTCGGTGCAGGCCGCGACCAACGGCATCGAGTTCGCAAAGAGCTTTGAGTTCGCGCAGCAAGCCGTCGAAGCGGGATTGCGCTATGCCTATTTGCAGTTCGACGGTATCGGCAACGCCGCCAACGCGCACCGCATGGTCGGCAACCTGTTCGATGTGAAGCTGAAGGCGATCGAGAACCTGCACAAGGCCGGATGCGAAATCGTTCCCGTCATCACCATCGTGAATGGCATCAACAACGAGCAGGTGGGGCGCATCATCAAGTTCGCCCTCGACAATCCCAAGACCATCAGCTTCCTGTCGTTTCAGCCCGTTTCGTTCACCGGCCGCGACGAAGCGGTCACCGATGAGCGGCGGCAGGCGCAGCGCTACACCCTCTCGCATCTCGCGCACGACGTGAAGAGTCAGACCGGCTTGGGCGAGCCCGCGCGTGACTGGTTCCCGATCAGCTTCATGGGAACCTTCAGCGACTGGGCCGACCTGATGCATTCCCAGGACGCCAACAACGACTGGGGCCAACTCTCCTGCGGTTGCCACCCCAACTGCGGCACCGGCATGGCGGTGATGATCGACAAGGAGACGAAGGAAGCGGTTCCGGTCACGGCCTTCCTGCATGGCGATCAGCTCGCAAAGGACATTGCCAAGGTGAACGACGCCGCGCGCGGCAAGTTCCTCACCGGGGTCGGCATGGCGCTGTGCCTGATGAAGAACTACGACCCGTTCCAGTCGCCGACTCACTTCAAGCTCATCGATCTACTGAAGAAGTTCGACAAGAACTATCACATTACCGGTCGCAACTACGGTAAAGTCGGCCCGGACCGCACGATCGACGATGTGATGAAGCGCCGGACCACCGACCGCTGGAATTTCCTGTTCGTTGCCGGAATGTGGTTCCAGGACCTGTTCAACTACGACTTCCGCCGCACCGAGCAGTGCATCATTCCCTATGCCACCCAGGAAGGCGAGATTTCCTTCTGCGCTTACAACACCGGCGTGGGATGGCGGAACATCATCGAGAAAATGCACATGACGGCCACGCTCACCAAGTGGTACGAGGAGCATGGACGGCACGAGATCTTTGCCGGCGGCAAGAAAGTGAAGATGGAAGAGCAGCATGTCGACTATCTGAAGCTGCGCGAGGAAATCGTGACCAACGAACTGCAGCACGATCTCGACAAGCTGGGCATCGCGAAGAACGCGCGCGAAGAGAAGAAGCGGGCTCGCGACGCCAAGGCCGCCGAGGCTCGCGGTCCGCAGAAGAACGACGCGGCTTATAACGCGCGGATGGCGTCCCTGTACCGCGAAGTCGTTCTGAAAGAGAAGCCGGTGCAATCGCAGGACGGCTTCATTCCGCTGGGCGCGCTGGCAAAGCCGAACGGCAATGGAAACGGCAACGGCGCTCACGAGGCCAAGCCGGAGATCGCCGAGCCGGTAGCGGGAGACTGAGAGACCAGACTAGAGATTAGGCGGGGGACTTCAGACCTCGGACGTGAAACGAACAGGGCCGCCGAAAGGCGGCCCGAAGTTTTGGGTGGTCGCTGCGGGATTTGTCAGGTTTTCCCGCGTCTGCAGTGGTCGTCCGACATTCGGCCTCATTACGGAACGGCATTCTCTTTCCAGCCACTTAGCATCTGCATGCCGGATTTTCAGTCGGGACGAAATGTGGCGGAGCGCTGCCGCTTTTGGAGTACAATTCTCGCCAGTTTTGCTGTATTCCCTCCCCCCCGGCCCAACGAGTCCGTAGATACTCCCATTGTTCCCGTCAGATTCGTGAGAGGAGATCCTCGGTGACATACTTGAAAAGATTTGGAGTCTCGCGTGTTTTCCGTGCTGCCTTGTGTTTCCTGGCCCTGTGCTTGTTTATGGCACTGCCGGCCTTCGCGCAAACCTATACCGTTCTCTACAATTTCGGCCAGAGCGAAACGGACGCGTCATTCCCCAATGGCGAACTGATCCAGGACCCAGCGGGCGACATCTACGGGACGACCTATGCGGGCGGTGCATTCGGCGCGGGCACCGTGTTTGAACTGGATACAAACGGCCAGGAGACAATTTTGTACAGCTTCACTGGCGGCAATGATGGGGCTGCGCCTGAGGCTGGACTGTTCCGCGATCCTAGGGACGGGTCTTTCTATGGCACCACGACAGGTGGAGGAGTTTACGGACTTGGAACGGTCTTCAAGCTAGATACGAGTAATTCCCTCACCACCTTGCACAGCTTCAAAGGCGGCACGGATGGAGCGTTTCCCGCTTATAGGCTAATCTCGGTCAACGGCGAGCTTTACGGTACGACGTACTTCGGGGGCGGTTCGGGTTGCGACAGTACTATCGGCTGCGGCACGATTTACAAAATCACGAAGGGCGGCTTGAAATCGATTCTGTATCGCTTCAAAGGCCATGCGGATGGTGGTTATCCGCAGGGCCTTATTCAGGACTCGGTGGGTAACCTCTATGGAGCAGCGGAGGTGAGCAGCACACCTCATGGCGGGACCATATTCAAACTGGACGCGTCGGGAGTGTTCTCAGTGGTTTATGCCTTCACCGGCGGCGCCGATGGCGGGTCTCCGCAGGGGAAACTCATTAGAGACGCAAACGGCAATATCCATGGCGTAACAACGTTGGGCGGTGCCTTTACCTGCGACCCCTCCGTTGGTTGCGGAGTTGTGTTTCGGCTGGATGCCAATGGCAACGAAAGCGTCCTGCATAGATTCTTTGCCTACGGCGGCGGTGATGATCCCCAGATCGCTGTGCTGGATGTCGGCGGCGTGCTTTACGGAACGACGGTTTTCGGCGGCGACCTTAGTTGTAACTCTCCCGACGGTTGCGGCGTATTTTTTCAGATCGGCAAGACTGGCCAGTACACAATCCTTCACGACTTTGACAATTCCTTCGCAGGGCATATGGGTTCGCCTACTTTTGGCGGATTAACTCTGGGACGTGACGGAAATATATATGGTGCAACTCGATATGGTGGAACCGGAACTAAGTGTGCCGACAGCGAAACGGCATGCGGAGTAATCTTTAGATACACCCTTGAACCAGAACAGTGAATTGCAAGTAGGTAAGTGCCCAGTTGAGATTCAATCCTGTCCCTAACGCACATTGGAGGTCAGGGGTATGAGAAAAATATCATTGGCCCTCTATCTTTTGTTTATCCCAGTAAGCGCAGCCGCACAAGGCGGAACTGTTATCGTAGGTGGTCAGATGGAATTTCCAACGGGTCTGGGAAACGTCAGTCAGATCATCGGCCCCACTGATCAGCCTCTGGAAATTTCCACGCAGAACGGCCAGAACCTCGATTTGCTCCCCGACACCGATGCACCGGTATCTTTCCCGGTCGGAAGTCTACAGTATCCGTCGATTTGCCCATTTGGCAACAATAGTGGTCTCTGTTTCTATTGGCTCGGTACTGTCCAGAACGTTATTGCCTGGCGCGACTGCAATGGTGGTGCCGGGGGCGGTTCGTGTCCCACATCCCCGAATGCCGTGGCGGCGGGACTCGATGACGAGGGCATGCGGGTCACCCCAAAGGGAGCAATACGTTTTACTGATGGGAATCTTTCAGGAATGATCAATTACACCAACGGATGTCTTACAACAGCCAATAGCACTGACGGCACACTTTCAATCGGGAATGGGGCGAGCTGTGAGACTTATGGACATGACGGAAATCTGAATCTGACAAATCTAACAAGCTACGGTTCTGTTACTGTGTCACCAACGGGGTCGACCCCCGGCAGCATCCAGCTCAGCGGCGGTACAGGTGCCCCCACGTGTGCGACGAATGATTTCTGTATCTTCGGTTTCAATAGTTCTTCAGCTACGGCCTATGGCTGGCAGCCGTCGGCTACAGCTCCCAGTGGAACACAAGTTATGCTGGCTGGAACTCCATCAAGTGGAGTCTCGCCGGTTACCTATCAGTCTGTAGCGGGTGCCGGTACAGGACTCACGAGCGGGCCTACAACCTCGACTAGCGGCGACCTAGTAACGTTTACAGGAACCGCAGGACAAATTGCCGACTCTGGTAATAGTTATGCGACCGCCACAACAGCCACATGGGGATGCTACGGTTCGGCTGCCACGACAAGCACTCTGGCTGAATGCCAGTGGACCCTTCCGTTCGGAAATCACCGTAGTCCAGTTGGACTTATATTTCGTGATCGCGCCAGCAACCTGTAGTACGTACCCGACTATCGCGCTTTACGATTCTACAGCCGCTGCCAATGTTTCGGGCGCGACGAAAACGCTGTCAAACGGCACGCACGGGTACAACGTTGCCAGCATAGGCACCGCAGTTACAGATGGTCACGTTCTCCAATTTAAGAGTTCGACTGCTGGCGCGAGTTGCGGCACGGACGCAGCCGGCGAATAGTTCACGCTCACCTATCACCAGTGACACACCCCGTTCGATTTCGCCCCCGCGAGGGCTTCACTTCGTTTGCCGCGGCGCGTATTCGAGAGGCCCGGACGAGTGATTGAGGAATGATGGGCGTCCCACCGCTTGCACGCACAAAGCGTTGGTCTGCGGCGGCAACTGAAGGTCGCCGAGTCGCACGGAATGGGATCGCGGCGAAGTATCGCTGACATCGATCCAACCCGATCCGGCGCGAGCCAGCACGGCGATGTGATCGATGGTGTTATCCCGCCCCGAGATCGACCACTGGACCTTGTCGCCAGCGATGGAGGCGTTTACCGAGACGCAGTTGTCGATTCCGGATTCGATTTCGGTGCCTTCCTCGTAGTCGTTCCAGGTGGGGATGATCAGTGCCGGCAACTGATGGCTGGAGGAGTAAAAATGACCGGCCTCGGCGAACGTGGCCAGCCAGGTTTGTCCGCACTGCTGATCGATGACCCGGCCTTTTCCCCAGCTGGCGTCGGCGTCATTGAAACCCTTGTAGGCGGATCCCATGGCAATCTTGTCCGATTGCTGCGCCTTCGAATAGAAACGCTGCAGATACTGAAGGGCCATCGGATCGCTTCGCGTGGCCGATTCCGGGGCGATCCACGCGTAAGCGCCGTCGGCATCAGGGTTGCTGAACGTGCCGGAATTCCGGAAGAAGAAAAGCGGTTGCATCGGAAGCGCCTGGCGGACTCGTCCCCAGTCGATAGGGAACTTCTCCAGCCCGAAAAAAAAGACGGCGGGCCGGTTGTCGAACCGGACATAGGACGGCGACGACTCAAAATGGTCGGCAACGTACTGCAGATCCGAGATGAGCAGCGCGTTGATGTCGCAGTGCCGCTTCATACAATCGCCCATGGCTCCGGCATCTTCTGAAATGGCAAACTCAAAATTCTGAGCTTCCGCTTCCCGCATCAGGAGCATGGCGCTTTCATTTTTCAGACTCGCCTTCGGCCCGTACCAGTCGATGATCGCACCCTGAATGCCGCGACTGGCCATGTCCTCTACCTGGCGATGAACTTCCTGTGCATCGTCAGAGCGGTACCCGACATCGCGGTGGTGCTGATCGCCGAACCAGGGCATGTAGCGAACGAAGATTCGCGTGGTTGAGCCGGAATACAGCAACGACCGAATCGGAAGTTTGCTGACATTGCCCGGCAGGGCGTTGCCGCTGTCTCCGTGGTAGGCAGAGTTGGCGCTGGTATTGTTCACGTTTTCGCAGGTCACCGGCGCCTGAGCCGGCAACATCGCGGGGCACAATGCAGCGCAAAGCGTGAGAAACAAAAGGACTCGCAGCATGCCGAAGTTGGATGCCAGAACCTATGCGGAGAGTTTGCGGACAAAGAAGTCCGGGAGCAAAGCGGAGTTCGAGCATGCTCCCGGAGGGGGAATCGCTATGGGTTCGGCCTCAGTTGTAGCCGATGTTCATCTTGTCGACGTAAACGCTGTAGGGCGATTGCTTGTAGTTTCCGTCGAGTTGGAAGTTGACGACGACGCCCCACCAGCCGGGCGCCGAAATCGGGGGATATTCGATATTCAGGTTGGTCGTAACGCCGTTGAGCGTCACTGACTTATAAAGAAGCTGATCGCCGGACGTGCGTTCGAAGTCCAGAACCACATGGTTCCACGAGTTGCTCTTGGGTTTGCACGGAACGCTGGTTCGCACCCACTTGTTTGAGACGTTGTTCCAGACTCCCCAGACCTGACCGTTGACAATCTGGCACTGCAGGCCGAAAAGATAAGCCTGGTTGTTGAAGAACTGACCGAGATCGAGTTCGATGTTCTCCGACAGAGACAGATTCGTGCCGTAAAAATAGACGTCGTAGGTGAAATTGTGCAGAGTCGGGATCAGGGTATGGCTCGAATCGGGCAGACCTTCGGTCGAACCGTCGCCGATCAAATGGTTGACCCACAAGACGTCCGCGTAGGGCGTCTTTCCCCCAATACTGAACTTCGCCGCGTTTCCACTCAACGCCGGAGAAGTCACACCGTGACCCAAGGACCAGGTCACGCCAGAGCCGCAACTGGTGCAGATGGCGTATTTGGGAGGAAGCTCGCCGTAGCCGATCCAGCCTTTATTAGCCTGGACTTCGCTAAAGGTTTTGCCACCAGTGACAGTAATGCTGGAGGCGGCGGTCGCTGCCCCGCCGCACTTGTCCCACTCTTCGATAGTAGTGTTGTACTTGCCGGGGCTGAGGGTCAAGCTTGTGTCAAGAGAATCTCCGCTCACGACGTATGCTTTCTGATAGGGAGCAGTGTAGATACCCATCGCCGCGACTCCCTTCGAGCAAGTCGAGGTCGCCGTTGCGGCGAAGTGCACGCTCGAGCCGACGGTGCTTCCACTCGAAGGCGACGTTACATATACGCCGCTCTTTTCGGTGACGGTGATGCTGACATGCGTGGTTGAGGCCCCGCCACAGTTATCCCATTGTTCCACAGTGGAATCGTAGGTGCCCGTGGAATAGGTGAGATCGGTGTCGAGAGTCGTGCCGTTGGAAACATAAGCCAGGACACCGGGGGAACTGTAAACTCCCATCGATGCGACGCCATTCGAGCAGGAAGTGGAGCCCGCGGTGGCGCTGAAGTGCACGACCTTGGGGACGGTCGCTCCATTCTTGGGAGCAGTTATGTTTGGTCCAGCAAACGCGAGAGATGCAGGCAGAACTACAGCGGACAGGAACAGCAGAAAATCCCTAATCATTAAATCGCTCTCCAATAGAGTTGGTCTTGCTTTCGTTCGAAAACAAACGGGTAGCGCAAGATCACAACCACGCTTGAGCGGAAACGCAGCGGAATCGAAAGAAGTGGCTCAGGATTTCGGTACTGCTCTCAAACGCCCCATGGACCGCGCGGCCAGCGATGATCCGCTCTGGGATTTGCTGCGCGAAGCGTGAGCGCTTGAGAAGTTGAGAGGAGCGTAGCAAAAAGGAGCGGGATTTCCTAGAAAAGATTGCGTTTTGCGGTACACAGAAGTACTACTCTCATCGGACATTTGGTCAGCACCAAGGCGCAGCTCATTCCCTGACGTTCTTGCCTTCCGCGAGGCTTGCGAAGGCTCAAGGCGGCAAAAACGGTGTGAGCGCTGCCACAAAAGGCGGCGCGCCGGCACAATGCTCAACAACTGTTGACCCTCCGTTTGGCATCGAAAAGCGGCCTAATTTTTCCATCGATAAGGAGTTTCCATGGTGGAGCGGCGCCTGTCCTGCGCAGGCCTCTGCGTTCTGATCATTATTTCCTTGACCTTTCTCAGCTGCAGCACTGGAACCGCACAGCAGCCACCAAGTCTTTCGACCACCAACTATGCCGGCGTGCTGATGTGGAAGGGGGATCCCTCGAATCTCGGCCTCTACTCGAGTGAAACCACATTGACGCCCGCGAATGTAAACGTGAATCAATTCGGAAAGCTGGGAACCTTTCAGGCCGACGGCATCATCATGGGACAACCCTTGTACGTGTCAAATGTCTCTTTGGCGCCGGGCGGAACGCACAACCTGATTATTGTGGTGACCGAAAACGACAGTGTCTATGCCATCGACGCCGACAACCCGAGCGGCGGTTCGCTGTGGGAGAGGCACTACCTTGACGCCACCAACGGCATTACTCCGCTGGCAGACAGTTTCTGTGGAGGGCCGGTGATGGGCGGCGAAGTCGGCATCAGCGGCACTCCCTATATCGACTCGAGCACAGGCGCTCTCTATTTCGTGAGCGCAATCGAACAGAACGGGGTGCCGCAGCAGTGGCTGCGTTCGATTGACATCACTTCCGGAAAAGACTTCGGAGCGGGAAGCGTGCAAGTTCAGGCGAGCGTGCCTGGAGACGGCAAGGGAACGGAGAATGGACAGATCGCATTCGATCCGTCGCTGGAAAATCAGCGCGCGGGTCTTACGAAAGTCGGCGGGGCGATCCTCGTCGGATGGGGTTCGTTCTCCGATTGCAATCTCTATCATGGCTGGCTGATGGCTTTTGATCCCTCGACGCTGAACCTCCTCGGAGCCTTCAATTCGACGACCCAGAGCCAGCCGGTGGACGTAACTACGGGTCCTTCGTCGAATGGCGGCGCGGGGTCCTTCTGGCAGGGTGGCGCCGCTCCGGCCGTCGACAGCAGCGGCAACATCTATGTGGACGCGGCCAACGGCAGCTTCAACGCTGATCAAGGAGGCAACAACTACGGCGACACTTTGCTGAAACTGACATTCAGCGGCAGCAGTTTTCAGATTGCGGACTGGTTCACTCCTTCCAATGCCGACTGCTACGACGAGCAGGATCTCGAACTCGGCTCCGGCGGGGTGGCGCTTCTGCCCAGCAGCGTCACGAACGGCGCAAATCTGGCTTTTACCTTCAGCAAGGAAGGGCGGCTATTTGTCGTCAACATGGATACTCTCGGACACTACAACGCGGGCGGCGACAACTTGATCCCCCAGGAATTCATGATCGGCAACTACACCTGCGACGACACCGTCAGCGGCGGAACCGAAGGCCCGGTCTGGAATCGGCTGTACGGCGATGCTTCCTACTGGAATGGAAACCTGTACGCGGGAGCTTCGAACCTGCAGTTGAAGCAATATCAATTTCAGAACGGATTGCTGGATCCCACGCCGGTTGAGACCTCGCCGACGGCTTACGGGTCCCGCGGAGCGAACACGGTCGTGTCAGCCAACGGAAATCAGAACGGCATTGTGTGGGCCTACGAAAAGGCCAATTCCGGGTTGGGCGTGCTGCATGCGTACGATGCCACGAATGTTTCGAACGAACTTTGGAATAGCGGAATGAACCAGGGCCGTGATGGGATGGGAGAAGGCATCGGTTTCGCCACCCCGGTGGTGGTCGACGGGCACGTGATTGCAGCCTACAACAAGAATGTGGTGGTGTACGGAGAGTTGTCGCAGTAACGCATGTGAGCTGGACCTGCCCGCCTGTGGGGATATCTTTCCCGGAGCGTTAGGGAAATCGACAAATTCTTGACAATCCGGTGACAACTCTACCGCTGCATCGGAACTAGCCTGTCCGCGGTCGCGGGCCACAGGTCTCGGGGTGGTCTGCGCGAACCGTCTCTCAAAAGCAAATCTTTTCTGAAGGAGCATCCCGCATGCAGCGTTCGATTCACCGTGTTTTCTCTCTGTGTGCCTGCTGCGTTCTTGTGTTGATGTTTTCCGGCGCAGCTGTCGCGCAGTATTACTCGTACGACATCCTTGTCGCGAACATCCCCGGCAAGGGAGTGCACACTGATACGCTCTTGGCCAATCCCTGGGGCTTGGCCTACGGTCCGGGGGCACCATTCTGGGTGAGCGATGAAGCTTCCGGGTGGTCGACACTCTACAACCGCAACGGCGTCGCCGAGCCGCTGCAAGTCATCATTCCGTCATCGTCGGGGTCGGGATGGGGCACTCCCACGGGAATCGTCTACAACCCGTCATCAGAGTTCCAGATCGAAAACTGGACGTCTGCGTTCTTGTTCGCAACCCTCGACGGGACGATCAGCGGATGGTCGCATTTCGAGCCGAACACAGCGCTGATTGGTGCGCGGCAGCCGGGCGCGATGTATACCGGGCTGGCCATCAGCAAAAGGAAATCGGGCAACTTCCTGTATGCGGCAGACTTTGCGAACAACAAAGTCGATGTGTATGACGCCAACTTCCACTGGGTGAAATCATTCACCGATCCTTCGCTTCCGACGGGGTTTGCTCCCTTCGGGATACAAAACATCGGTGGGCGAATCTATGTGGCGTTCGCCAGTCAGAGCGGCGGTTCGGGCGGTTACATTGAGATCTTCCACGAGGATGGCACATTTGTGAAACGGCTGGTGAAAGGAGCGCCACTAAATCAGCCTTGGGGAATCGCTCTGGCACCTGACGATTTCGGTCCCTTAAGCGGCACCCTGTTGGTATCGAATAACGTCGATGCCGGAACGATCAACGGTTTTGATCCAGCCACGGGGGCGATGGTGGGCACTCTCAAGAACAGAAACGGCGGAGTAATCAAGATCAACGGATTGTGGGGCATTGCCTTTGGCGGAGGAACCCTGGCGAACGGCAAGAAAAATCAACTGTTCTTCGCTGCCGGGCCAAACGATACTGATGGATATTTCGGAGTGATTAATTCACACTAGTTTTTCGCTACACGCGGGGTCTCAACACAGGGCCGCCCCCAAGGCGGCCTTCGTGTTTTTACAAAGAATCCGCCGGGATGCGGAGCGTATCCAATCCCGAGGGAAAGAGCTTATGGCGAGAGTGTTCATCACAGGTTCCTCGGACGGGCTAGGCCGCATGGCCGCCCAACTCCTGACAGAGCAGGGACACAACGTGGTGCTGCACGCACGCAATGATCAGCGCGGAAAGGAAGCCATGTCGCAGGTTCCGTCCGCGGAGGCTGTCACGTCAGGTCTGGCAGGCGTTGTCGGACTGCTGTTGGCTTTCTGGAGCAAGTTGGTGACTGCGTTTTTCCGTGTCGTGAGAGTCTTTCGCCCGTCCCGGGGCTCGGAGGGATCCACGGTGGGCAAGAAGGACTCCAGAAACGCGGCTTGATTTGGCGCGATGCAAGTCTTGAGTAGTTGCTACCGTCGAGCTATCGCGGCCGGCGTCTCGCGCGAATTCAAACGGGATGATAACCTAGTTGTCTGGCGTGACTGGCGAGCGTTTCGGCGAACTGTATATCGCCGAGCCGGTCCTGTCTGCTGGCTGTTTTCGCTGTGGGCGCGTAGCTCAGGTGGTAGAGCAATGCCCTTTTAAGGCATGGGTCGCAGGTTCGAATCCTGCCGCGCTCACCAAATATCTTAAGCGGTTCTCCTGCCTCCGTCCTTCTGCCCCATTATGGTTCGCCGCCTTCTGCAGGCCCTTTCTCTCCGAACGACGTGCTTCCCGGGAGTCGAGGCTCCGCACGCTATACTCTGGGGTGCTCAAAACTCATCTTTGGTGCTTACTTCTCTTCCTTCTCGCTTGCGCGGCAGGCCTGGCGCAGGCACAGTCCTACAAATACTTCCGCATCGGAAACGAGAAAGATATCCGGACCAAACCCAGCGCCGGAATCGCGATGATGGGCGGTGGCACGGATATCGACGAAGCTTTTCGCTGGCTGTGCGAGAAGGGCGGCGGCGGGGATTTTCTCGTACTTCGGGCCAGAGGCGATGACGATTACAATCCGTACGTCAACGGACTCTGCAAAGCGAATTCGGTCGCCACGCTAATCCTTCCCGACCGGGCGGCCGCGAGCGATCCAAAAGTAGCCGACATCATTCGCAGCGCCGAAGTGCTGTTCATCGCCGGTGGAGATCAGGCGAATTACATTCGCGGATGGAAGGGAACACTGGTGGATCGCGCGATGAATGAAGACATCGCCCAGGGAAAGCCAGTCGGCGGAACCAGCGCAGGATTGGCCGTGCTCGGCGAGTTCGTGTACGGGGCTTTGGGCGACAAGCCCGATGATAAAGACCTGGCGTCGAGGGAGGTATTGGAAGATCCCTATTTTGCTCGCGTGACGCTCGAACGCGACTTTCTGAAGGTTCGGCTTCTCGACAACCTGATTACCGATTCGCATTTTGTGAAGCGTGACCGCATGGGAAGAACTTTAGGATTTCTGGCGCGTCTTATGAAAGACGGATGGAGTTCGTCCCCGCGGGAAGTGGCGATCGACGAGAGATCGGCCGTGCTGGTCGACGCCAGGGGAAAAGCGATGGTGATTGGAACCGGCAAGGGGGTGTATTTCCTGCGTCCCACCCGGCAGCCGGAACTCTGCGAGAACGACCGTCCGCTTACATTTCGGGCGGTCAGCGTCTACCGGGTCCCTGCGGGCGGGCACTTCGATCTGCAATCGTGGACAGGGGACGGAGGGACGGCGTATTCGCTATCGGTGGAGGCGGGAGCGATTCAGAGCACGCAGGCAGGTAACCACGTTTACTGATCGTTCAAGGCGATCCGCATGATCACTCCTCACCGCGTGGCTACCTTGATTTCGAAAAGCTTCGGCCACAGCTTTCCCGTCACAAAGAGTCGGTCGGCGGCTGAATCGTAGGCGATCCCGTTGAGAACGGCGCCGGGGTCCAGTCCGCGCTTGTCGATGAGGCTCCCCAGGTCGATGCGTCCGAGAACCTTGCCGGTGCGGGGCGAGATACGCGCAATTTCATCCGTCTGCCAGACATTGGCATAGATTTCGCCGTGAATGTATTCGAGTTCGTTGAGATTGTCGAGGGAATGACCCGTTTCGTCTACGACGCGGACGCGCCGCGTCACCCGAAATGAATTCGGATCGAGAAATCGAAGATACGCTGTACCGTCGCTCATAATCAGTTGTTTCGAGTCATGAGTGAGACCCCAGCCTTCGCCTTCATACTGGAAGGTTTTCAGAAGAGAGAAACGGAATCGGTCGTAGACGAAAGCCTTGTGCGCCTTCCACGTGAGCTGAATCAGTTCGCTGCCCCATTCGGTGAGGCCCTCGCCGAAGTACTCCGCGGGCAGGTTGTATCTCTGCAGGACTTCTCCGGTTGACAGGTTCACCATGCGCAGCGATGACCTGCCATTGAGCCCCGTGCTTTCGTAGAGGTGGCCATCGACGTAAATCAGGCCCTGCGTAAAAGCCTGCGGGTCGTGCGGAAATGCATGAATAATCTGATAACTGTCGTTGGCGCTGCCTATGGCCGGTGCGGCGGTCGTCGGCACGGCCATCGCGGAGAGCATCAAGAGTGCAAGGCGGAGAAGGCGGGGCATGAACCGTCATCTTAAGGCAAAGCAGGTTCGCGATGACGGAGAAATGTGAGTGCTCAAGGCGGTCGTGTAGGCTCCAGCTCTGGCCGAGGGAGCCGGCTCCCACTCCCGGGCACAGCACCGCCTGTTGGATATAATGCCGAAAAGACAGTGCCTCCATTCATTGTGCTCAGCGTAACGTCCAGGCGCGCTCTTCTCCTTGCATTGGCGTTGGTCAGCACTGGTGGTCTCGCCTCCGGGCAGGCCGTGCCGAACTCTGCGTCTAATGCGAGAGCCTCGAAGGCGACCGCCGAGAAGGCTGCCCTGCTGCGGGGGCAAGAGGCGCTCAGCAAGGGAGATGCGGCACAGGCGCGAGCCGAATTCGAACGAGCTGTCCGCCTGGTTCCGAGCGACGCGATTGCGCAATCGGCTCTCGGGTGGGTCCTGACCCAGCAAGGCGACCTGGACGACGCGGTGACGCATCTCAATGCCGCAATCAAAGTTCAGCCGCGCGCCGTCGAGGCTCGCTTGACGCTGGCCAGTGTGCTGGCCCGGCAGGAGCGTCCGGCGGAGGCGGAGGAGCAGGCGCAGGAGGCAGTGAGAATCGCGCCGCGAAATGCGGAAGCACATCGCATTCTGGCGAGGATCCTGAACCAGCGCGGGATGCAGGATGCAGCCCTCGCCGAGATGAAGCGCGCGGTCGAACTAGCTCCGAAACGGCCAGAGTTGCACGACGAGCTAGGATCACTGCTTGCCCAGCACAACCAGCCCGGCGACGCAGAACTGGCTTTCCAGGAGGCGGTGCATCTTCAGCCTGACTTCGCCGCTGCGCATTTTCATCTCGGCGTGATCGATTTGCAGCAGCAACAGCTTGGCGAAGCGGCCGCGGAATTGAACAAAGCCATTGCGCTTACCCCGCAGGATGCCGCCGCGCACTACTATCTGGCGAAAACTCTCACGGCTCAAAGCAACCACGCGGAGGCGCTGCAGGAACTCCGGAAGGCGGCTTTGTTGAAACCGGACTGGTTTGAACTACAGATCGAGCTAGGGATTGCCTGCCAGCGGGCGGGCGACGGCGAATGTGCAGTGGCTGCGTTCGGGGTGGCGGTCAAACTCAATCCACAGGACGCGGAAGCCTACAACGACCTCGGTTTGGCTTTGGTGGACAAAGGTGAAGCGGAGGAAGCCATCCCGAAATTCCAGACGGCGGCGCAGTTGCGGCCTGACGACGGGACCTTGCGCGGGAATCTGGCGATTGCCTACCTGCAACGAGCGAACTTCGATGGCGCGGTTACGGAGCTGGAGGCAGCCATCAAGCTGGCGCCCGATAACGCGTCACTGCACTACAACCTGGGACTTGCCTACAAGCTGAAGGATCAACTCGACAAGGCCGTTCCCGAATTCGAGAAAGCGATTGCCCTGCAGCCTGATCTGGCCGACGCGCACTACACGCTCGGTGTTCTTTACTGGCAGGAAGGAGAATTCGATCAAGCCACGGACGAATTGCGAAAAGCGATTCAATATCAGGCGAATTATGCGGAAGCCCATTACACTCTCGGCACCGTTCTCAAGCAGCAGGAGAAACTGCCCGAGGCGGCAGCGGAACTGCGGGAAGCGATTCGTTTGCAGCCTGGCTTCGCAGGAGCCCATACCACGCTGGCCGCGGTTTTGCGGCAGTTAGGCGATGCGGAGGGTGCTGCGGCGGAAGCGCGCGCTGGAGCGGAGATCGCCGCTTCAACCAATAATCGGCAGGCCGCAATCTTCGCCACGAACTCGGGGAAGCGGCTGCTGAGTGCCGGTGATGTGGAAGGCGCCATTACTCAGTTCCGCTCCGCCATTCACTCTGAGCCGAACTATGCGGCGGCTCACTATCAACTTGGACTCGCCCTGCGGCAGAGTGGAAAGAAGGAAGAGGCAAGCAGGGAATTTCAGAAAGCCGCAGAACTTGATCCCAACCTCACTCCTCCCGCGCCGTAACGCTAGTTGCGATTACGAACCGAGACCAGTTCGGTCAGGACGGGCACGCCGTGCACGATCTTGACGTGCAGAAGAGCTTCAAACGGCTTCAGTTCGCTCGCTTTTGAAACCTTCAACTGCTGCAGCAATTCCTTCAGCGAATCCTCCCTGGAAACATATTCCACGGCGGCCTGTGTTCCAAAGGTTGTATTGCCGGCGAGAATCAGGACCGATCGCGACGGGTCGAGTCCGGGCAGAAGGCTTACGACGGCGTAGTCTTCGGTCGTGGGCTGGTTCGCAAGTGTTCCGATGAAGAATTGAGGTTCGCCGGGTCTGGGATGGACATTAAGAACCGCCAGATCGCCTTTGCGAGGGCCCGACGCCAGCCGCTGGAAGACAAATTCTTGCGTCCCGGGAATATCGGCCAAGGTCAGGTTTTCCGATGGCGATCCGACAAAGATGAGGTCATTATTTTTGGCGTCATCGAGCGAGAACAACGCACCTCGTTTCACACGCAGGGGCCGGTTCAATAGATCGAAGAGATGATCGAGTTGATGAATGGCAAGCACTTCGCCGACACCAGTGTAGTGATCGAGAATGAACGAACGGGCATCCGTCGCCGGGTTGAAATAACGCATGCCGGTTTCGGGTCGTCCCACGAAGCTGCCATTGCTGAAGATGACCCATGGTTGCTGAGGGCTGTCGACGAAACGGTACCAAAAAGTCTGATAGGTGGCCGGAATTGGAGAAGCTGAGAGTACCTGTGCGCGCGAGCGCTGCATCCACAGGACGCTGGTCATTACCCACGAGGCTAGAGTCAGGACGGCCAGTGCGAGAACGGCCACCGTCCAATTGCGGCCCGCAACCAGTGCATGCTCTTTCTGCGGGGGCTGCTCGATCGCCGGGACTGCCGAAGGTTGCGCTACTCCCTTGGACGACCGCAAGTGAAATGTCAGTGCATACGAACCCTTGGGGAGTTCGACTAAGATCGCATCGTGGGAACCCTCGTGCCCGTAGTACTCCGCTAACTTGACCCGGAGTCGACCTGCCTGCACCCGGACGGTCGAGTCGCTCTGCGGATCAAAGCCGGCTGGACGTCCTAAGACCTCGGTGGCGATCTGATACTCCTTCAGCGCTAGACCCGGGTGATCCAGCGAGTGCTCTGCCAGATACCGTAGGAGTTTGCACAGGGATTCGGAACTGTGGAGGCTATGACTATTTGTAAGTTTCTCTATTTCCTGGAAGCACTGATCTCGATCGAGCGCGAAGGTGTGCGTTACAGCCATATCACAGGGTGGTAACAGGATTCCCTATCCCGTTGCAGTACTGACACTTTACACCTGTAACGGTATCAAACCTAGTGAAACTTCATCCAGATAATTGTTTTGTATTACGACTGCACACCATTCAGCCAAACTCTCACTCTGCATTTCTGGGGCAAGTCTGAGGAGGAAGTTCATGAGAAGGTCACTGTGGGCGGCTGTTGCTGCGTTGAGCCTAGTGTGCATGGCGTATGTACCTGCCTTCGGTCAGGCCGTATATGGGAGCATCTTGGGAACGGTGACAGATCCTTCGGGGGCTGCGGTTCCCAACGCGAAGGTGACGGTCACCAGCCAGACGAAGAACACCTCGCAAGAGACGACGACGAACGAGAGCGGAAACTACTCGGTCACTCACTTGATCCCGGACGTCTACACCGTTCGCGTCGAGGGCACCGGCTTTAAGACGCTCGAGTTCAAAGACATTCAGGTGTCGGCGGATACCGGAGCGCGTGTCGATGGACAGTTCCAAGTCGGTTCGACCAGCGAACAGGTCGAAGTGACCGCTGAAGCTCCGCAGTTGAAGACCGACCGCGCCGACGTTTCGATTGAATTCAATTCGCGCGCCGTCGAAGATCTCCCGGTCCTGAACCGCAACTTCACTTCTTTTGAGCTGCTTTCTCCCGGCACGCAGAAGCTGGTCGGATGGAGCCACGCCGCCACAGAGAATCCGCAAGGCGGACAACAGATCTTTGTGAATGGGCAACACTTCAGCGGAACCGCGTTTGAGCTGGATGGTACCGACAACCAGGATCCGATTCTGGGAATCATCGTTGTCAACCCCAACCTGGACGCGATTCAAGAGACGAAGGTCACGCTCGGGAACTTCGACGCCGAGTTTGGCAAGGCGGTCGCCGGTGTGGTCACCGTGCAGACCAAGTCCGGCAGCAACGATTTGCATGGCAGCGCCTTCTGGTTCCGGCGCACCGATGCCGAAGCGGCTCGCGATCCCTTTGCACAATCTACGGTTAACCCTGTAACCGGCAAGTTCATTCCGTCTTCGCGCTGGCAGCAATTTGGGGGAACCATCGGCGGTCCCATCATCAAGAACAAACTTTTCTTCTTTGGGGACTACCAGACGACGCGCCAGAAGAACGGCATCAGCAATCAGGAGACGATCCCCACGGCTCTGATCAAGAGCACGTGCGTGGCTGGCGGAACCTACTGCGACTTCAGCGACTACGGACAGGTCATCGCCAACAATGGGTCGCCCTACATCTACGACCCGACCACCGGCGCTGCCGACGGATCGGGACGCCTGGCTTTCTGCGGCCCGACCGGAGAAGTGGCAAACCCGAGTTCGTCAAATTGTCCGGCGGCCAACCAGTTCCTGGTTCCTGTCAGCGCGATGTCGGCAGCCGCACTGAAAATGCTCGCGGCGTTCCCGGCCCCAACTAACTCGGGCACCTGCCCGTTGGGCACGAGCGATCTGGCGTGTCTGAACAACTTCGTCGGTGCGGGCGCGGGTCCGTACAACCAGAACAGCTTCGACACCCGAATCGACTTCGCCGCCAGCCAGAGCCTGAGCGTTTTCGGCCGGTTCAGTCTGGACTACTTCAGCTTGTCCGGAGCTCCCAGCCTCGGCCCCGTAGGCGGCGTCGGATTCGGTCCTGGAGGACTCGCCGGTAGCTCCAACGTGCACAACTACAGCTTGGCGATCGGTGCGACAAAGACCTTCAGCCCGACCTTATTGGGCGACTTCCGCTTCGGCTTCTTCCAGTACAACCCGATGACGAACAAGCCGGACGCGGGGACCACCGCCATGACGAACTTTGGCATCCCCAACGCCAACATGGGGGACAACTTCACCTCCGGCCTTGGCGAGTTTGACATGCAGAATGCCAGCGGGAATAACACCAGCGCCAACCTCTCGAACTTCGGAGATGGTCTGGGGGTTGCTCGCTGCAATTGCCCGCTGATCGAAAAAGAACGGCAATATCAGTTCGTCGGGAACATCACCAAGATCAAAGGCAATCACCAGTTCAAGTTCGGCGCCGACATCCGCTACGCGCAAAACCTGCGCGTGCCCAGCGATTCAAATCGCACCGGCGTTTACGCCTTCAGCAGCGGCGCAACGGCGGATTCCGGCTCCGGCGGCCTTGATCTCGCTTCGTTCCTGCTTGGCGCGGTGACCAACTTGAGCCGGTACGTCAGCACCAGCACCAACGCGGCGGAACGGCAACACCGCATGTTCTACTACGGGCAAGATACGTGGCGGATCACTCCAAAGCTGACTTTGAACTACGGTCTCCGCTGGGAGGTTTACTTCCCCGAGTATGTGAATGGCAAGGACCATGGCGGTTTCGCCAACATCGTTCAGGGTGAGGACCGGATTGCCGGTGAAGCCGGAATCGGGCTCAACGGGAACATCGATAACAAGTGGAGCTATTTCGCGCCGCGCTTGGGAGTTGCGTACCAAATCAACGAAAAGACCGTGGTGCGGATGGGCTACGGACGCAGCTACGACATGGGCGTGTTTGGCTCAAACTTCGGCCACGCGGTCACGCAGAACCTGCCGGTACTCGCAAGCCAGCTTGTCCAGCCTGCGGTGACCAATCGTTCTGCGGCTTTTCTTCTCGACAACGGGCCGCCAATTTTCAATTTCCCGGCCATCCCATCGAATGGATTGTTGCCAGTCGCCGGGCCACAGTGCTTCCAGGCGGGGACGGTGGTCATTGGCGGCAACACCGAAGTGCAGAGCTGCACCCAGCCCCATATCCGTCCGACTTACCAGCGGCTACCAACGCTGGACTCATGGAACGTCACCGTGCAGCGGCAGTTGAACCCTTCCACCTCTCTTGAAGTTGCCTACATCGGAAACAAAGGGACCAATGGGTTTGCCGGCGACGGAAACACCTACAACATCAACCAGCCGTCGATCGTCGGATTCGGAACTCTGAGCCAAGTTGAGCGGCGGCCTCTCTACAACCGGTTTACCTATTCGGATTATCCTGACCCGAGCAGCACAAGCGGTTCACTCATGTGCTGTTCCACGGACCAGGGGAACTACCTTGGCAATGATGCGAGCAGCATCTATAACGCGTTGCAGGTCAAAGTGGATCGCCGGTTCTCGCACGGCCTGCAATTCCTCTCGCATTACACGTTTGCGCACGCCAACAAATACGACTCGAATTACTACGCAGACAGTCACCCCATCGCTTACGGTCCCGACGATCAGGTTCGCAACCACGTCTGGGTCACCAGCCTCGTCTATGCGCTGCCGTTCGGCAAGGGCAAGAGTTTTGCCGGCAATGCGGGCCGGGCAGAAGACTTGGCGGTCGGCGGCTGGACCATCACCGGTACCACCAACTGGAGCAGCGGCTTGCCCTGGACGCCAAGCTTCAATGAATGCGGTCCCGAAGAAGACGTCGGAGTGTGTCGTCCGGATAAGGGAAACCAGTCGTTCCATCTCGGTGCTGGCGGTCTGCAGCACACAGCCAGTGGCACGCCGTTTGTGCAGTATTTCACGCCGGTAACTGATATCACGATGTCCACCAGCGGTCCGTTCCTCGATCCCGGAGCGGGGAATCTGGGTAACTATGGCGTAAACAGCCTTCGCGGTCCGCGCGCATTCTTCGCCGACGCGGCCATCATGAAGGACTTCTCCGTAACTGAGCGTGTGAAAGCTCAGTTCCGCATGGATGCCTTCAACGTCTTCAATCACCCGGTCCTGGGCTTCAACGCGAATCAAAGCGGCAGCGGCCAGTGTATCGACTGCACCGGAGCCGGGCAGATCACTTCGATTGAAGCGGACTCATCGCCCGGTTCGACGACCGGTATGCGACAGTTGGAGTTCGCGTTGAAGTTCACCTTCTAGAGATCACGCGGTTACTCGGAGAGGGATTCCTTCGGGAGTCCCTCTTTTTTCTGACGATCGAGAGTAAACGATTTCTTGACGTTTGAACCGCAGGCATCCCCCGCTTGACTGGTTATGCTTATGAAAAAGAAAGTGGTGGGACTTGGAGAAGTCTTGTGGGACCTGCTGCCGGGGAAGGCGTGTCTGGGTGGAGCGCCCGCGAACTTCGCTTACATCACCACGCTGATGGGCGACCAAGGCATTGTCGCCAGTCGCGTGGGCCAGGATTCCCGCGGACTGGAAGCCTTGCGGCGCATGGAGGAACTCGGGCTCGATATCGATCACGTGCAGACCGACAGTGAGCGCTCGACCGGCACGGTGAACGTCGAGGTCGATAGTAAAGGACAGGCCCGCTTCGAGATCGCGCGTTCGGTCGCGTGGGATTATCTGGAGTGGACGCCAGACTGGGAGGATCTGGCGCGGAGAGCGGATGCCGTCTGTTTCGGGTCATTGGCGCAGCGCGACGAAGTCAGTCGCGGCACGATCCGCCGGTTTCTCGAGTCCACCGGTTCGTCAACGGTGAAAGTCTTCGATGTCAACCTCCGGCAGTCCTACTACTCGAAACAGGTTCTGTCCGACTCAATGAAGCTAGCGGACATCGTGAAAGTCAACGATGAGGAACTTCCCAAGGTGATGGAACTTGTCCAGCTTCCGCACAAGGCCGACCGGCCTTCGGCCCAGAGGTTGCTCGAAGAGTATGATCTCAAGATGGTATGCATCACGCGAGGCGGCCAAGGCAGCCTGCTGGTGCGCGCTCACGATGCAAGCGAACATCCCGGGTTTCATGTGAAGGTGGCCGACACGGTAGGATCGGGAGACGCTTTCGCGGCCGGACTGTTGCATGAATACCTGCACGGTGCTTCGCTGGATCTGATGAACGAAGTGGCGAATCTGGTGGGAGCGTGGGTGGCCAGCGAAGTGGGTGCAATGCCCACGCCCAAGCGCGGAGCGCTGGAACATTCATTGGCCGAAATTCGCTAGCAGCGCCGGGCCCCTCGTGATGGTATATTACGAAAGGTTATTTTTTCTTTCGTTATCTAACGGAACCTAGAGGGGAAACCATGACCTGCATGAAGCGCGCGCCCCGGTGTTTGGACTCCTCCGATCATTCATCGACTCCGGCCTTTTCCGTCACATCTGGCCGCACCGCATTCTACTGGTTGATGGCGCTTGGCCTTGCGTTCATGCTGCTGACCAGCGCTTGTTCGCGGTCGGCTGTCCCTCCTGCTCCGAAACCTGAACCGTCTCGGCCCTCCGACATCAGAGTGGAGGTGCGCACCGGAGGACCTCTCGTGATCACGACCGCGGCAGCGGAGTTCCAGGTTTTGCCCTCGGGTTTCCTGCAAGCTTCGCTACTCAAGGACGGCAAACGGCTGACCCTAGACGAGCCGGAGGTGGGTTCGGCTGGCGGCAGCGACTCGATCGTCCATGAAGGCAAAGAGCTGGATTTCGTGCCAGATTTCAGCCAGACCAAAATCCTAGAGGCGACCGGCAAGCTAGGGCGCGGGAAACGGGTAGAGATTCCTGCGCGCCCGCTGGCTCCGGCGGGAACCGGCATCGAACGACGGCTGGTTGTCGAAGCGTATGACGATTTCCCTAACATCGTGCTGGTCAGTTCCACCTATACGAATGTCGGCAATGCGGATTTCCAGATTGAAGAAGCATTGATGCAGCAGCACCGTTTTAACGCCAGTCAAGCGGACGCAAGAGTCCTACCCTATGACATGTGGTCCTTCCAGGGCTCAAGTTACAACTGGGGAGCCGATGTGGTGCAGAAATTGACGCGTACCTCCTCGCAACCCAATGCCATGGGAGAGATGGTCAAAGGAGGCTATGGAGGCGGCATTCCCGTAGTTGCGTTCTGGACCGCTTCGGTGGGTGAGGCGATAGGTCACGTGGAAACGCTGCCCTGGACGTTGTCAATGCCGGTGAAAGTTGAGAAGGATGGGCGGGTCGCGGCCAGCCTCGAGATTCCTGTTCACGAGGCGCTCAAGCCCGGCGAGAGCTACACGACCCCACGCAGTTTTGCCGCGGTGTACGGCGGTGATTTCTATGAGCCGCTGCGTATCTGGTCGAGCGTGCTGCAGAAAGAAGGATGGGAAATCCGCAAGCCTTCCAGCGAGGCCTACAACGTCAGCTGGTGCGGCTGGGGATATGAGTTCAATGTGACTCCCGCGCAGATGCTGGGCACGATTCCGAAGCTGAAAGAATTCGGCATCAAATGGGCGACTCTCGACGACCGCTGGTTCGATACATATGGCGACTGGAATCCGCGGAAAGACACGTTTCCCGGCGACTCCATCAAGCAGATGGTCGACGACTTTCACAAGCAGGGAATGCTGGTGCAGCTTTGGTGGCTTCCGTTGGGAGTGGAAGATGGTCAGGGCGGATACGAGTCGCACAAATACGTCGTGTCGAAAATTGTGCAGCAGCACCCCGACTGGCTGATCCTCGACAAAAACGGACAACACGCCCGGATGACGCGGGATCTCGCAGCACTATGCCCCGCCGTACCGGGCGTGCAGGCTTATTACAAGCAGCTGACCGAGAAGTTTATCCGCGATTGGGGATTTGACGGATCGAAACTCGACAACATCTATAGTGTGCCCGCGTGTTACAACCCCGCGCATCATCACAAGTCACCGCAGGATTCGGTGAAGGCGATGGGCGAAGTGTACCGAGCGATCTTCGAGACAACCCGCGACATCAAGCCGCAGAGTGTCACCCAGGCGTGTCCTTGCGGAACGCCGCCGTCGCTGGCATGGCTGCCGTTCATCGATCAGGCGGTGACCGCGGACCCGGTCGGCGCGGTGCAGGTGCGGCGCCGGATCAAGATGTACAAGGCGCTGCTCGGTCCCGAGGCGGCGGTATACGGAGATCACGTTGAACTCTCGGCAATGACTCCGGTAGGTCGCGGAAACTGGAGCGAACACGGCGAGGACTTTGCATCGACCCTTGGAACCGGCGGAGTGCCGGGAACGAAGTTTGTGTGGCCGGACCCGGGGCCGAAGTTCAAGCCGGTGGCGCTGACCGCCGAGAAGGAAGCGCGCTGGAAGAAGTGGATCGGGTTGTATAACCAGAAAATGTTGTCCTCCGGGAAGTTCCTCGACCTTTACGTGTATGGCTATGACGTGCCCGAAGCATATGCGATCGAAAAGGACGGCGCGATGTACTATGCATTTTTCGCGCCTAAGGAGACCGTCCCTTTCAAGGGTGAAGTAGAGTTGCGCGGGCTCAAGCCGGGCAGCTACCACGTCGTCGATTACGTCAACGGAAAAGATTTCGGAACGGTGCAGGCAGCCGACGGGAAAGCCCCGAGGTTGAATACAGAGTTCAAGGACAATTTGCTCCTGGAGGTGAGTGCGCAGTAGCGGTTTTTTTGCAGACGCGCTCTTACAGACGGCGCGGATGGTGCTTCGTTCCGCGCTCGAACACGGGCCCGCTAAGACCACTCTGATGCGCCCAGGCGTCAGGGAGACTTCGCAGACAGGAATCGCAAGATCTCCCGCATGACGCGGTCACCTTGATCCGTCTGGAAAAGAAACTGGGCATGCGCAGAACCTTCGACGATGACCAGCTCTTTCGGCTGCGGAGATCTTTCGTACTGTTGCTGAATCCAGGGAAGGCGCAACCCGTCCTCATTGGCGTCGTGGCGCGCTACGATGTACAGGACAGCCGACTTGAGCCCGTCGGCCGGTCTGTTTGGGGCCGAGCCGAGCAACACTAGGCGGTCGATCTCGCCCGGTTGGCTCGCCACCGAGGCATCGCCCGCCGCGCTTCCTCCCATGCTGCCTCCAACGACGGAAACGCTCTTCACCCCGATTCCGTGCAGATAGCGCACGGCCGCCAGCACGTCCAGATGAAGCGGCGCGTCCATGGGATCGGAATCTCCCGGGCCGTGTGACTTTCCGTAACCGCGGAGGTCGATAGATAGCACTTCAAAGCCAGCGGCGACCAAACTCCGGGCCTGTGTAGCCCAACTCTCTTTATTGAACTGTCCGCCGTGGACGAGCACCACACCTCGATCGCCCTTACCGTAGAGATCGGCAAAAACAACGCCGCCATCCTGAGTCGGAAATGAGACAGTCTTCTGCGCGCCCGCATTTTGCCAAAAGAATAGGGAGGCGGTCGCAATGGCGAGGAAAACGCGCACCGTGTAACTCTACCATCACGAGCCTAACGTCGAAGATTGGCCTGCTGAAGGAAGTTTCGAAGATGGTCGGCGTCGCGAAAGGCTTCTGTGCCGCCGGGTCGGGTGGTTGAAAGCGCGCCCGCCCGATTACCGCTGGCGAGACAAGTCCGAAGATCGGCGCCCTTGAGATATTCGTGCAGAAATCCGGCATCGAAGCTGTCGCCTGCACCCACGGTGTCGACGGGAACCACCGTTTGGGCGGGACTCGTGACTCGCTCGCTGCCGCGCTGCGCAAAGGATCCTTTACCGCCGACCTTCACCACCACGAGCGGAACCATTTGGGACAGTTTCTGGACCGCCGCTTCGAAGTCGTCTGTTCCAGCCGCCTTGCAGGCTTCGCGTTCGTTCGGCAGAAAGATATCAACGTGGCCTAAGACTTCCTCGAGATTGTCCCACCGATTGTCCGGGTCATCGTTTGTGTCGAGCGAAATTGAGAGCCCCTTCGATTTCAAATGCTGAAACAGCTCGACCATCCGCGGCCGCAAGCCTCGCTGCAGATAATAAGAAGAGAAATGAAAGTGGCGCGAATCGGCAAGATAGGCAAGATCGAGATCGTCCCAGACAAGTTCGGCGATTGTGCCGGAATAAGTGAGGATGTTGCGCCAGGCATCATGATGCAGGATGACGGTAAGCCCGGTGGTGGTTGTACCGGGAACGATGCGGACTTGCGAGACATCCACGCCGCCATCGCGAAGGCGTTCGAGTGCGATCTGTCCCAGAGGATCGTCTCCAATGCGCGACTGAAATCCTACACGGCTGCCGAGCGCAGCGAGATTGTGCGCGACGATGGCCGAAGAGGAGCCGAGTGTAAGCATCATCCGCTCGGCAAGCAATTCACGTTCAGGCAGAAGTTGCTCCGGCAGACCGTACAGAATCAGGTCGAGATTGAGCTCGCCGGCGATGGTGACGTCAAAACGGGTCATGGGGGAGAGTCAGAATGAAAACTGCGAACTGCAGATGTTGGACCTCACTAGGAAGATTTGAAATTGAACAATGACTGTCGACACGGCTTTCTGTTCCAAGGCCTTCACTCTACGAATCCGAATCTGCAATGTTCGTCATACCTGCGTGACTTCGATTCCGGCCTGCTTCAACGCGCGGACATCGGATTTCGGCGCACCGCGGTCGGTGATGACTTCCTGAAGTGCCGAGATCGGCGCGATCAGCGACAGACTCCGGCGGCCAAACTTGCTCGAATCACAGACCGCAACTGTATTCCGCGAGACATCGACCATCACCCGATTGACTTTCGCTTCCAACAGATTCGGAGTACTGAGACCGAAGTGAACGTCGAAACCATCGACGCCCAGGAAAAGGAGATCGGCGCTTAAGCGGCGCAGGGTCTCTTCGGCAATCGGTCCCACTAACGAGAACGAATTCTTGCGCAGCGTGCCGCCGGTCAGGATGACCTCGACCGCCGTGCCGGCCAATTCCGCGGCAATGTTGACGGCGTTGGTAATGATGGTGAGATTCTGAAAATTACGCAGAGACCGGGCGATGGCGGTTGTAGTCGTGCCGGAATCGAGAATCACCACCTGGCCCTCCTTCACCTTCGAGGCGGCATTCTCGGCGATGCGCAGCTTCTCCTGATGATGAAGCTTCTCTTTCTCCCGCAAGGTCGGGTCTTCGAGGGCACCGTCACGCGCCGGCAGAGCTCCTCCGTGCGTCCGGTGAATGAGTCCGTGGGCGTGCAAAACCTCGAGATCTTTGCGAATCGTAACCTGTGAGGTTTCGAATTGCCGCGATAATTCGGTGACGAGCACGCGGCCCTGGTTGGTCAACAGGTCGAGGATGGCGCGACGGCGTTCTTCATTGAGCACGGCAGTCCGCTTCGAGGCGAATCTATCGCAGCGCGATAACTCGCACTGCCGTATTTCCTTTTATAACGTTTTCTTTCGTTTGTCCACTCGAAACGAGGCCATCGCTCTTCCTACAGACAGATGCAACGGAGCCTGCATGTCAGCTGCGGGATCGCGGACGCCACCCCGCGGCAGCTCCCTAACCCCTGATTTGTTGCAGGGTTGGGAACCATTTGCGGTGATAACCAACCAAGTACCTGCCCGGAAGTCCGATTGTTTTCCTCTGATCCTTTTGCCGTAATCTCAATGTGGGACGAAAGGGGTCCTGCTTTCGAAGGCTAGCGTTTGTTACGAAACCAGAACAGAGGAGAAGGCGCCTTGCAGTCCCCGCCCAACCAAGAGGAGAGGCTGATCCGTTCGCAGTCCGTGGTTGCACGCGTAGTCGCCGGGGAGACGCTTATCGTGCCGGTCCGATCCAGCGTTGGGGACCTGGGCTCCATTTACAGCTTCAATGCCACAGGAACTTTGATCTGGAAATGGCTGGAATCGTCGCGAACGCTTTCCGAGCTGGCGGCTGCGGTCGCCGATGCCTTTGAGGTCGATCCGGAACGTGCGTTACGCGATGTGACCGAGTTTGTGAAGGAGATGAAAGCAGTTGGTCTGGTCGAGGCTCCTGCGGAGTTGGCGATGGCAGGGGACTGAAGACCAGTGGGGCGGGTGGAAGCGGCAAGCAGCGGACGCGACCAGCGTCCGCTGCTTTCAGATTGGAGCGGGATTGGAACGCCTCGATTACGGCACGTTCAGCGCAGACCTGCATCAGCGCCAGGCGGGGGAGCGTGTTCCTCTGCAGGTTTCGATTGAGGTCACGCGCCGTTGCCCCTTGGAGTGCCTGCATTGCTATAACAATCTCGCCATGGACGACATGGACGCCCGGCGACGGGAGTTGACGAAGGAGGAGCACTTCCAGATTCTCGACGAACTCGTCGAGATGGGCTGCTTCTGGCTGTTGTACACCGGCGGCGAGATCTTCGCCCGCAAGGATTTCCTCGAGATCTACACCTACGCGAAGAAAAAGGGATTCCTCATCACTCTGTTCACCAACGGAACGATCCTCAACGAGTCGATTGCGGATTACCTGGCCCAGTGGCCGCCCTTTGCGATTGAGATCACGCTGTACGGCCGTACGCGCGAAACCTATGAGGCGCTCACCGCGATCCCGGGTTCCTACGACCGCTGCTTGCGGGGAATCCAACTCCTGAAGGACAGACGGCTGCCGCTCAAGCTCAAGACGGTGGCGACCAGCATCAACAAGCATGAAGTCGTGGCCATGCGGCAGTTTGCCGAAGAGGAATTGGGCGTTGAATTCAAGATGGATGGCCAGATCAATCCGCGCATCGACTGTTCGCAGAGCCCGCTGGCCGTGCGCTTGACTCCTGAGGAAGTAGTCGCGCTCGATATGAATGCGCCGAAGGGGATGAGCGAGTACCGCCGCTTGGCGAAGCATGACCTGGAGAGGCCCGCGAATCTCTCGGACGTCGACACGATCTACTACTGCGGCGGCGGGATGAAGGGCTTCGCCATCAATGCCTACGGAGAAGTGGGCATTTGTGTGATCTCGCAGCAGGAGACTTTCAGTATTCGAGGCCGCAGCGTGCGGCAGGTTTGGGAGAAGTCGCTCCTCGAGCTCCGAATGCGAAAACGGACACGGCTGACGAAGTGTGTTCAGTGCCGCATCCAGTCGCTTTGTGGAATGTGTCCGGCGAATGGAGAAATGGAAAGCGGAGACCGCGAGAGTCCGGTTGAGTTTCTCTGTCACGTCGCGCATCTCCGGGCAGCAACCATCGGCGCCGAGATTCCTGCGCATGGGCAGTGTGAGTTCTGTGCTGGAGGCAGCCAGCACGAGGCGGTCATGGATTCTGCCCGGCGCATCGCCAGCAAAGAAATCGATGTGGAAAGTTGGGTCGGACCGCAGCACATATTTCCAATCTTGAACAATTCCACCGCAGCGTCGGGTTGTGGCCACTGCGGTCACGGACCGTAAGGCAAGGAGTGTCGTTCATGAATCACGAGCCCAATCCGGTCGAGAGCAAGAAGCAGAAATACGAGCCGCCGCAACTGGTCACCATCAGCCTGCGACCCGAGGAAGCCGTGCTCGGGCATTGCAAGATGTCGGGAGTTTCGGGTTCGGTCGGAGCCATGTGCACTGTGCTGTTCTGCAGCAGCATTGGATCGTAGGCGACTCGGAACTCAGGGGGCCAGGAGCAATGCCGGCCGACGTTGGAGAGAGGTTACCGCGATTATCCCAGTGGCCGGTCGCTGCATACACGAGCGATTTCCGGGTCGCTGGCGTGTCGGTTCAAATCACCGGAGCCCGCGAGAGCGACGTTACGTTAGTTCGTTCCCTGGAACCGTTTCGGACAGACATGTGCATCTCCGACATCCACATCCAGGTCGAGTGGACCCGGCACTTTCCTCCCGTTTCCGGACGAAGGCTTTTTGATTCCGGTTCGGTGTGGAAGTTGTATGAGGACGAAGCCGGTTTTCAATTCGATCTGACCGCTCCGATCCTGGGCCATGAGCCCTACAAGCGTTTGCTCGTGGATGAGTCCTTCACCCGGGCAACGCTGTGGATGAACGAGAGCTATTTCTCCGATGGTCCAAGGGCGCCCGTTCCGCTGGATTATCCTCTGGACGAATTGCTCATCGCCCACCGCCTCACCCAGGAAGAAGCAATCGAGTTGCATGGGTGCGGAATCGTGCGGGCGGACGGCACTGGGAATCTCTTTGTCGGGCATTCCGGGGCAGGAAAGAGCACGACGACCCGGCTCTGGACGCACTGCGAAGACGTCGAAATCCTGAGCGATGACCGCATCATTGTGCGCCTTGAATTGGATCCTGACGAGAAGACGAGTTTTCCATGCCGCCGCAAGGTCCAGCCGTCCCGCTTCATGCGAATGTATGGGACTCCCTGGCATGGGGAGGCAATGTACGCATCCCCGGGGAGCGCCCCAATCGCAAGGATCTTCGTTCTCGAACATGGTTTCGGGAATGTGCTGACCCGGCTTTCCCCCAGCGCCGCGGTGGCTGAATTGTTTGCCCGCAGCTTCGTTCCGTTCCACCGGCATGAATACGTCGAGTCGGCTCTGGCGTTTCTGCAGCAAGTGTCGGAAGCGGTTCCCGTGTACCGCTATGAGTTTGAACCCGACCAGCGTGCCGTAGATACGATTCTCAATCTCCATGATTGACCAAGGGGCCGACTCGAGAGTTTTCGAAGAGGTCGTCCGGGAACTGCTGAAGCAGGGCCTGAGCGTGCGTTTTCAGGCCCAGGGCGCCAGCATGTCGCCGACGATCCGCGACGGCGAGATGGTCGAGGTTACTCCCGTAATCGTGAGCAAATTACGAAAGGACGATATCGTCTTAACAAAATCAAATCATGGCTTCCGGCTGCACAGAATCGTTCTGGCGGACCACGATGCCGATGCGTTCGTGACCCGCGGCGATTGCGGTCGAGACGACGATCCGGTGCTGAAGGGGAGCCAGATACTTGGACTGGCTCAGTCCAAGGAAGTGCGGTTGGGACGACGGATGGTCCGGGCGAGGTTGAATAGCGTGAGCGGACGCGTATTGCGCGGAGCCGCCCGCAGCCAAAGGTTGACCCAGAGGCTGTTGGATCGAATGACGACATTGACGAGTCGAGGACGAAAAGCTCTCCGGAAACTGGCGGTTCCGCTTGCACTGCTGCTCGTGGTGCTGGCTGCGCATTCTTCTAACGCCCAAGTGGCCGTGGACAGCAGCTCATCGGGCACGGCAGCCCTAGCTGGCACGGGCACGAGAACTCTCACCTTTACCCACACCACTGCGAACGTTGCCAATCGTGTGCTTGTCGTCGGCGTATCAATCAATATCACCAACAATAACGCTACAGCTGTCAGCAACGTCACTTATAACGGTGTCGGTCTTACAAAGATTGGTGTACACAACGACACCAGCGGAACCCGGCGGGTCGAAATGTGGTACCTGCTGGCGCCCGCGAATGGAACCCACAATGTCGTTGTCTCGGTAACGATTCCGTCAGGCGTGACCGTCGGCGTGGTAGGGGGAGCAACTACTCTGACCGGCGTAGATCAGACTGTCCCACTGGGATCTTTTGTTTCAGCCGACGGCGCAGCGGGCACCTATTCACAGCTGGATGTGCCGAGCGTTGTCAACGGAATGATTCTCGACACCCTTGCGACGGATGGGACGCAAACGATCACGGTTTCCGGCCCGCAGACACAGGAGTGGAACGCACGCAGCGCCAACAGCACGAATCCGGGCGTAAGAGGCACTGGCAGCAGTCGCTCGGGTGCCCCCAGCGTCCCGATCTCTGAAACCTTCAGTGGCACTTCCAATTGGTCGCTGGGAGCCGTTTCGATCAATCCGACTACCGCCGACATCGGCGTGTCGACCAGTGTCAGCGCGGTTGCTCTCGGACAGAATTCGACGTACAACATCACCGTCACGAACAATGGACTGTCCGCAGCCCACGCGGTAACTCTCACAGACACATTGGCTGCTTCAGGACTCACACTGGTGTCGGTCACTCCAAGCGCGGGGACAACCTGCACTGGAAGTGGCCCGATTACCTGCACGCTACCCGATCCATTCAATAGCGGCGCTACCGCGACAGTAGCCGTTACCGTGACCGCATCAGCGGCGGGGTTCTATCCGAATACCGCGACCGTCGCAGACTCCGGGACTCCTCCCGACCCGAATACCGGCAATAACACCTACGTCTCACTGGCGCCGGTGGTGAGTGTGGTTTGTGCCGTCAACACCCTGAGCGCGGGTGGAACATTGAGCGGCGTGCTGAATACGTATTATCCGGGGACCGCGAATGTTGCCGCCGGAGCAACCTCGATTCCGGTCGGCACTCCCACGGGCGCTGGAGGCGCCATCGCCAACGGCAGTCTGCTGCTCGTGATTCAGATGCAGGATGCAAGCATCAACACCAGCAACAGCGTTGCGTATGGAAATGGATATACCGGCAGCGGATTTACGACGATCAACAATGCCGGCAACTACGAATTCGTCAAAGCGACCGGCCCGGTCAGCGGCGGATCGGTGCCGATCACCGGGGCAGGAAGTGGCGGGGGCCTGGTGTTTGGCTACACCGCCGCGGCTGACTCGGCCACGAAAGGACAAAGCACTTATCAGGTCGTCCTCGTGCCGCAATATCTGTCCGCGACCTTGGGGGCGGTGACAGCGTCGGCATGGAACGGATCGACAGGCGGAGTCCTCGCCCTCGACATAGCCGGACAGCTCAATCTGGGAGGGACAAGCGTCTCGGTGGATGGCCTGGGATTCCGGGGCGGCGCGGGCATGCAGTTGACCGGCGGCGCTGGAAACAATACGGACTACCGCGTGGCCGCGCCGGCTACCTATACGGGCGCGGCGGAGGCCGGAGCGGACGCGCCAAAAGGCGAAGGAGTGGCTGGTACGCCGGAGTGGGTCGAGTCGGGCACGACGTATCTTGCAAGTGGAAGCAACTATCCCAGCGGATCAGCTGCCGACGGGAGCATGGCGCAGGGCGCCCCGGGCAATGCCGGCGGCGGTGGGACCGACGGCGATCCTGCAAATAACGATCAAAATGCAGGCGGCGGCGGAGGTAGCAACGGCGGATCGGGCGGCACAGGCGGAGACTCGTGGAACACCAACCTGAGCTCGGGCGGGGAAGGCGCATCTTCATTTCCCGCCACGATTGATCGCATCGCGCTGGGCGGAGGAGGCGGTGGCGGGACGCGAAACAATTCTGACGGCGACACTCAGGCGAGCAGCGGCGCGGCGGGTGGCGGAATCATCTTCATTCGCGCCGACAGTTTGACGGGAACCGCGACTCTCACTGCCAACGGCGCTAATGCTTACAATCTCACGGCGAACGATGCCGGCGGCGGTGGCGGAGCCGGGGGAACGATCGTCATACTGTCCGCTAATGGCGGAGAGGGTGGCCTGACCCTGAATGCCAATGGCGGCGCTGGCGGAAATGCGTGGCTATCCCAGCCCTATAGCCTGGCGAACCGGCACGGCCCCGGCGGCGGTGGCGGCGGCGGCGTGATTTTTGTTTCCGGCAGTCCGGCAGGCGCCAGCGTCAGCGGAGGCGCGAGCGGGCTGACGCTGAATACTCCTTCGGTCGCTTACGGCGCTACTGCCGGCAGCGCCGGAACCACCGCGACGACGGCCACCCTATCCCAGGTCACGGGCATTCAGTCGGCGTCGCTCTGCTCACCAGACCTGACGCTCGGCAAGAGCCACGTCGGGAATTTCACGCGCGGGTCCAATGCCAGCTACACGATTCCGGTTTCGAACGTCAGTGCTTACGGCGCGACCAGTGGCCTCGTCACCATGAATGATACGTTGCCGGTCGGCCTTACCCCGACCAACGCGACTGGGACCGGATGGACGTGCTCCGCCTCTGGGCAGACGATCAGCTGCACGCGTTCGGACTCGGTCGTGGCCGGGGGCAGCTATCCTTCGATCACTCTGAACGCGGCAGTGGCGCAGACGGCCCCGGCCACGGTGACCAATACCGCCACGATCGGCGGCGGCAACGAAGCCAATCTGCTGAATGACATGGCAACCGACGTGGCCAACGTCGTCTCCAGCGCGGATCTGAGCGTAACCGACGCCGCCTCTCCTAATCCGGTCGCTGCGGGAAGCAACATCACCTATACGCAGGTGGTCACAAACAACGGACCGAGCGCCGCAGATAACGCGACGTTGATTGCCCCGATCCCCACCAACACCACGCTGGTGTCAATGACGGCTCCGGCGGGATGGAGTTGCGCGTCTCCCGGCTCCGGCGGCACAGGAAACGTCGTGTGCACGAATGTGAACATGGCCGCCCTCACCACCGGCACCTTCACATTGATTGTGAAAGTGAACAGCGGGACTGCGAATGGGACGGTAATTGCCGATTCGGTCTCGGTGAATTCGTCAATCGCCGATCCGAATTCCGCCAACAATACGGCAACAGCGAGCACACTCGTGGGAACGTCAGGGCCGGACTTGACGGTCACGAATTCGGCTTTGCCCAATCCGGTGCAGGCGGGAAGTAACATCACCTACACGCAAGTGGTGACCAACACTGGATCTTCGGCCGCAACAACCGCAACCTTCACCGAGTCCACCCCGGCAAACACCACATTTGTGTCCATCACTCCTCCCGCAGGATGGACCTGCACCGCCTTCCCGCCGCAGTGCACGAATCCGAGCGTCGCCGCCGGCGCTTCCGGAGCGTTTACGGTCGTCTATAAAGTGACGGCGGGGACAGCCAGCGGAACGACCATCACCGATACCGCTACGGTCAACGCGGCGAATCAATCCTTTGGATCGAATTCTGCTACCGCTACCGATGTGGTCGCATCGGCAACGCAGGCAGACCTGGCCCTGAGCACGACGGCCACCCCTTCGACGGTGTTTGCCGGCAACAACATTACATATACCCAGGCGATCACCAACAATGGTCCCGCCACGGCTACCTCTCTGAGCTTCACCGAGGCAACCCCGACCAACACCACATTCGCGTCGGTATCGGCTCCCGCCGGCTGGACATGCACGACGCCCGCAGTTGGAGCCACCGGCACCGTCAACTGCACGGCGACGAGCCTGGCTGTCGGAACGGAGGCCGACATCATCGTTGCGGTCAATGTTCCCGCTTCGACCGCAGCTGGAACAATCACCGCCAGTTCCTCGGTGACTGCAGCTACTGGGGATCCGACAACCGCCAATAACAGCACGACCGTTGCGACGCCACTGATTGTCGTCTGCGACCTGTCGGTGACCAACAGCGGAACGCCAAGTCCGGTTACTGCCGGCAACAACATTACGTATACCCAGGTGGTCACGAATTCCGGTCCGAGCAACTGCAGCACTGCAACGCTGAACGAGGCGACGCCCGCGAATACGACTTTCGTGTCAGTCGCAGTGGTGACGAGCGGCGGCGGAACCTGGACCTGCCCCAACACCGCACCCATTGCTTGCACTAATCCCAGTGTTCCGCCCGGTTCGACCGCGACCATCACCGCGATCTACAAAGTAACCGCCGGAACCGCGGGCGGGACAATCATTACCGATACGGCGACCGCTGCGACCACCTCACGCGACACCTATCCGGGTAACAATTCTGCCACTGTGAATATCCCCGTCGCCTCAGCGACACAGGCCGATCTGAGCGTGACTAACGCTGGCAGTCCCAACCCGGTATCCGCCGGCAACAACATTACTTACACCCAGAGCGTGAGCAATGCCGGATCGGCCACCGCGACCACAGTCTCTTTCACCGATCCGGTCCCGGCGAACACGACCGCGGTATCGCTCACTGGTCCAGCGGGATGGACGTGCAGCATTGCAACCACGCCACCCAGTTGCACGATTGCGTCCCTCGCGGTGAATACCACCGCGAACTTCACCTATGTCGTGACCGTAGGTCCGACGGTAGCCGCGGGCACAACGATCACGGAAACCGATTCGGTGACGTCGGCGACTACCGATCCGGTGAGCGGCAACAATAGCGCGACTGTGAACGTGCAGGTCGCCGGGGCTGCTGATCTTTCCGTCACCAATACGGCCAATCCGGTGCCGGTACAGGCCGGTGCCAACATCATCTATGCGCAGGTGGTCAGCAATGGCGGTCCCAGCACGGCCACAAGCGTGACCGTGACCGAGACCTTGCCCGCGAATACGACCGCGGTCTCCTTAACCGGACCCGCAGGCTGGACCTGCTCCCTCGTGTCGCTGACTTGTACCAATCCTTCGTTTGCTTCGGGCACTCCCGCGAACATCACCTTCGTCGTGAAAGTGACGGCTGGGACGGCTTCGGGCACGCCAATCAACGATACCGTTAGTGCGAGTTCTGCCGTCAGCGACCCGAATTCCGCGAACAATTCGGCCACTGCTGCCGACGTTGTGGCTACCGCTGCGCAGGCGGATCTGGTGACCACCGATTCAGCGTCCCCGACCACGGTCGCTGCCGGAGGCAATGTCACCTATTCACAGAGCGTGACCAACAAAGGCCCGGCGGCGGCCAGCGGGGTTACCTTCACCCAAACCACGCCGCCGAACACGACTTTCCAGTCAATTACTCCGCCGGCTGGATGGACTTGCGGAACCGTGCCGGCAGTGGGTGGCACAGGTGCGATTACCTGCACTGATGCCGTCAATCTGGCGGTCAACGGCACCGCAAACTTCAGTCTCATTTTGCAGGTGAATTCCAGCACGCCGTCGGGGACTTATATCACCGAAACGGACACCGCCACGGCGACCAATATTGTTCCCAGCTTGACGAGCAACAGCGCCCAGGCAACGGTCGTAGTTGCGAATGCGAACAGCGCCGACGTGGCGATCGTGAAGACCGCGACTCCAAATCCAGTCACGCAGGGAACGCCGCTGACCTACACCTTGGCGGTGACCAATAACGGTCCGGCGTCTGCGACCAATGTCACCGTGACCGACACTCTGCCTTCGGTGGTCACATATCTGTCCTCGACCACTACGCAAGGTTCGTGCTCGGAAGCGGGGGGAACCGTAACTTGCCTCCTGGGTACGATGGCCAGCGGCGACAATGAAACCGTTTCGATCCTCACCATTCCAGGATCGGCGGGTATTGTTTCCAACACCGCGACTGTGTCGGCAGATCAAACCGATCCGGTTCCGTCGAACAATTCCTCCACGCAGACGGAAACCATCACGGCCCCAACGACAATCACACTGCAGTCTTTCTCGGCTCACCTCGGTACGGACAAGAGCGGAGCCAACCGGGTGGTTCTGACGTGGAAGACTGGCGGAGAAGCCCGCAACCTCGGATTTAATGTGTACCGCGAAGTCAATGGAAACCGCGTGCGGGTGAATCCCTCAATGATTGCCGGCTCGGCCTTGCTGATGAGCGGAGCGCTGCCCAGACATTCCGGGCGAAGCTACGCCTGGATTGATCCTTCGGTCGGAACTTCCGCAGCCTCCTACTGGCTCGAGGACATCGACGTGAACGGGTTGCGCACCCTAAATGGCCCGGTCAACGTCCAGGGTGGATTGCCGTCCGGCAGCGATGTCACCGCCGCGGACACGCGCATGTTCAGCCAGATCAGCCAGGCGCAGGCGTCTAATTCTGGAAGCGAGATAAGCCATCGAGTCGAGGGTGTGCTCGTGCAAGCCGCGCCGAGCAAGGCTCAGATGCAAAAGCAGTTTGAACTCGCGGCGAACCCGGGCATCAAGATCTTCGTGCGCAACGAAGGCTGGTATCGCGTAGCGCAACCCGATCTGGTGAAAGCGGGTCTGGATCCGAATGTCGATCCTTCGCGATTGCACTTGTATGCGAAAGCGATCGAGCAGCCCATGCAGATCACAGCAGCGACGCCGGGCCCCGGCGGTTTTGGGTCACAGGCATCCATCAACTTCTACGGTACGGGAATTGACACCGAGTTCTCGGGCACCCGCGTCTACTGGCTGGTGACGGAAGGCGGGAAGGGTGCGCGGGTTCCGCGTTTGCAGCCTTCCGCAGGATCGAACCAGCCTCCGGCCAGTTTTGCTGCGACCCTCGAACTCAGGCAGCACACGACGTACTTCGCCGCTCTTTTGACTCAGGATGGGCAGAATTTCTTTGGTGCGCTGGTTTCACCTACGTCGGTGGACCAAGTGCTCAACGTCTTACACCTTGATACGGGTTCTCTCCAGACCGCGCGGCTGGAGGTGATCCTGCAGGGTGTGATCGTCGGATTCCCGCATGACGTTGAGGTCGCGCTCAATGGAACCCCCGTCGGCGATGTGACGTTCACCGGACAGGCCAAGGGTACGCTGAGCGTTGATGTTCCGCCGGGAAGCCTGCAGGAAGGAAACAATACGGTTACCCTGACGGCGCAGAATGGCGACTATGACACCAGTCTGGTGCAGTCGATTCGCATCACGTATCCGCACCGATATCAGGCAGATTCCGACGCGCTCAAGTTCACGGGGCGAGCGGGAGATGAATTAACGGTTGGAGGTTTCAGCAGCGCTCCCACCGTGCTCGACATCACCGATCCCGATCGGCCTGTCCAAGTTACGCCACAGGTTGCTTCGAGCAGCGGCAAGTTCACTATCTCGCTGCAAGTGCCCTGGACAACTACCAACCCAGCGACTCCGACGCGCCACGCACTATTGGCCGTCGCCGATGACCGGATCGCGTCTGCAGCCAGTGTACTGGCGAGCCACCCCTCACATTGGCACAACGCCCAGACCGGCGCCGACATCGCGATGATCACGAACTGGCAGGTGGAAGGCCCGCTCGATCTGCTGGTTCGCAAACATCAGGCAGAAGGGAAGTCCTCGGTCGTGATCAGGATCGGCGACCTCTATGATGAATTCAACTTTGGAGAGCGCAGCCCTTACGTCATTCGCCAATTCCTGCAATCGGCCAAGGCGAATTGGTCGAAGGCGCCCGCGTACCTGCTGCTGAACGGCCGCGCGTCGCTCGATCCGCGCAATTACCTGGGATTCGGGAATCTCGATCTGGTGCCCACAAGAATCATCCCCGGCGGCAGCTTGATGACGGCTTCCGACGACTGGTTCTCCGATTTCAATGACAGCGGTATGCCCACGATTGCCACGGGGCGGCTGCCGGTCACTACGCTCGATGAGGCGAAAACTGTCATCAGCAAGATCGTTGCCTACGAGGGAAAATCCACTAACGGTCCGTGGACCTCCCAGGCGCTCATGGTTGCCGACAACGACGACACCGAGAACTTCTCTGACGACAGCCAAGTCGTGCAGAGCCAGTTCCCATCGTCTGTGCAGGCGACCGATGTTTTCACCAGCGTCATCGGAAGTGCCGCTGCGCGCCAGAGCATCATCGACGGGATCAATTCGGGTCAATTACTGGTGAACTATCTGGGACACGGTTCGGAGGATCAGTGGTCGGGCTCCGATCTCCTCGACTCAAATACTGTGAATTCTCTGACCAACGGTTCTCAGCTTCCAGTCTTTTTGATCATGGACTGTCTGAACGGCTTCTTCCAGGACGTCTACTCTCAGCCACTCGGCGTTACTCTCTTGCTCGCGCCCAACGGAGGTGCGGTCGCCGTGTTGGCCTCCACCGGACTCAACCAGCCTGCTCCGCAGACCAGCCTCGACAAACTCGTGGTGCAGAGCGCCTTTGGTGCCAGCCGCTCAACCCTGGGGGATGCCATTCTGAAGGCCAAATCGCAAATCGGCGACGTCGGGGTGCGGCAAACCTATGTTCTCTTCGGAGACCCGGCCATGCTGGTCAAGCAGCCGGCCGCATCTTCCGGCCGCTGAGCGACGACGCCTGGCTCGATCCAACACCATTCATTTCAGTGCAATTTGCACCGGATAATACTTCTGAATCATTCGTCCCGTCATTAAGCCGCCTTCGTATTCCGGGATGATGACCTCGTCCGCTCCCGAGTTTCGGATCGCGTTGGCGTAGCGCTGCTGTCCTGCCCGGGTAATGATTTTAATCTTGGGATTAAGCGAACGGGCAGTCACCGTGATGTACAGGTTGTCCGCATCGTCGTCGATGACGATGCAGATGCCGCGCGCGCGCTCGAGTCCGGCCTTGAGCAAGACGTCGTGACGCTTGGCGTCACCTTGAATCACCGGCGTCCCATCATTGAGCAGTTCCCGGTAAAGGCCCTCGTTGGTTTCGATCAGTACAAACGGGATTTCCAGCCGCTGCAGTTGGTCGACGACGGTGCGGCCTACCTGGCCATATCCGCAGATGATGAAATGATCGCGCAAGCGATCGACGTTCAGTTCGTTGATCATAGACTTCCACGCCTCCACGCCGTGCCGGCTGAAAATCGTGAGCAGAACGCGCTCCGCAATCCAGATCTGGAAAGAGAAAACCCCGACGTACACAAACAAGGCAAAGACCTTCGTTGTCGTATGTACCGATCGATATTCAATGGCATGCGGGTGAATGATCCAGAACAGCGCGTCCAGCGGGCGAAGTCCCTCCAGGCGCATGTACACCAGCACGCACGCGCCGAGAAAGCCCGTCAACAGCACGAGCGGCAGCCACAATCGCCGGGCAAAAACAATGAAGATGCGTCCCATACGTAGCACCTGTACAGCCAGGTTTCCTCATACTGCCAAGTCAACGAAGGAACGAGAAATACACCTCGGATCCTCTGCTCGGAGCCGATTTTTCGGGGCGCTATGACGCCGCGCTCACGGCCTCGGGCAGGCTGGCGGTCCGGCGCAGCGGTTCTGTCAGCGCACGCATGACTCTCCCGAATCCCGCGAAATCCAGAGACTGAGCGCCGTCGGACAGAGCTCGCTCGGGGCAAGGGTGTACTTCGATAATCAGTCCGTCGGCGCCGATTGCCACCGCGGCGCGCGAAACGGCGGCAATCAGGCTTTGCTTGCCGGTGCCGTGCGAAGGATCGGCAATCACCGGCAGGTGCGACAGGTCCCGTGCCAGGGCGATGGCCGCCAAGTCCATAGTGTTGCGCATCTCCGTCTCGAAAGTCTTGATGCCGCGTTCGCAAAGCACTACCTGATGATTTCCGCCGGAGAGCAGGTACTCCGCTGCTAGCAGCCATTCCTTGACGGTGGCCGAGGGGCCGCGTTTCAGCAGGATGGGTTTGTTGACCGTAGCCAGGCGGCGCAGCAGGGCAAAATTCTGCATGTTTCGTGCACCGACCTGAAGCATGTCCACGTGCTCGCAGATCAGATCGACATCCTCCGTGCTCATCACTTCGGTGACCACCGGCAGTCCGGTCTGTTCGTGAGCCTCGCGCAGGATCTTGAGCGCCTCCAGGCCAAGCCCCTGAAAATCGTAGGGAGATGTCCGAGGTTTGTAAGCGCCTCCGCGCAGCATTGAGGCTCCCGCGCGCTTGACGGCGTGCGCAGTATCCAGCAGTTGTTCCCTCGATTCGACCGAGCACGGACCGGCGATGACCACAACTTCCGGCCCGCCGATTGCGACTCCGTTGATCGTTACGATCGACCGGTCCGGCTTGACCTGCCGGCTGACCAGCTTGAAAGGCTGGGCGATCGCGACCACGTTGTCGACGCCGGGCGCAACCTGCAGGGCTTCGATCTCGTGGCGACGCCCGCTGCCGACCGCAGCCACAATCGTGCGCTCCGTGCCCCGCGTGACATGAGGCTGATACCCGGCTTCACGGACGCGCTCGATAACATGATTGATTTCCTGTTCGGTGGCTTTCTCTGACATATTGACAATCATCGGACTGCTTCTCCTTGGTGAAATTCGCCCTGAAAGCAAAAACCGCGATCCTTGGATCGCGGCTCGCGGCTGGCTTGTCTTAAGTTCGGTGGCCTCTACTGGCCTTTCCTCACTCCAAGCTGCGTCGCAGCCGCTACGCCCGAAAACCAGTAGTAGCGGGCAAACGTAAAGCTTGGAGTAAATCGCTTCATAAGTCCGTTTCTGTGATCCTGACAGCTAAGCCGTCTATGACCTGACTACTGAATCGCGCTGGATACATTCGAGAACACGTTGTTCGCATTCGAGCCAATCAGCCGCACCGTACCCACGACCAGGACCAGAATCACCGCGAGCATCACCGCATACTCCGCAATGTCTTGTCCTCGATCGTCGGCCCAGAACCGGCGTATCAGTCCCGACATGGTGCTTTCCCCCAGAGACTAGCTTTCTCCCGCTAAGGGAGCGTACTTAAGTCCACCCATGATGCACGCCTCAGCGGTCGTTGTCAAATAAATCAACTGATCGGTGACGGCGGATAGACAGTTTACTGCGTGGGTGCGACCGGGGGCGCTTGCGAGGCCGAATTTGCAACTGCCGCGGGTGCGGCTGTCGACTGGGGTAGCAAAGACTGCGCGGATTCGTGGGCGTAGCCCAGCACCCGGTTCGGAAGAATGCCCAGGTAAAGAGTCGCGACCACACTGAGCGCGAGGGCGAATCCGAGCGCAACAGGAACGCGGGTCACCGGCACAGGCCGACGGGCTTCACGCATGTACATCACCACGATTATCCGCAGGTAGTAGTACGCGCCGATAGCGCTATTGATCACGCCAATGAGCGTCAGCCAGATCAGATTCGCTTTCAGGGCTGCACTGAAAACATAGAACTTGGCAAAGAAACCGCCCGTCATTGGAATGCCGATCAGCGACAGGAGGAAAATCGTAAGGGTGGCGGCGAGAAGCGGGGAAGTGCGTCCCAGTCCTTCGTAATCTTCGAGCGTCACGTATTGCTCGCCGGCGCTGGCGAAGTGGCTGACGACGGCGAATGCGCCGACATTCATCGCGGCGTAAGCGGCAGTGTAAAACATAGCGGCGGAAATCCCGGTTGCGGCCGTCTCCGGACTCGTCATGGCGAATGCCACCAGCACATAGCCCGCATGCGCAATGGAGGAATAGGCCAGCAGGCGCTTTACGTTGGTCTGAACTAACGCGCCAACATTGCCCAGAGTCATCGACAACGCGGCGGCCACCCAAATCAGCCAGAATCGACCCGGGGCGTCAATGGCAAACACAACCCGCAACAGAACGGCGAACGCCGCAGCCTTCGGCGCGGTTGACATAAATCCCACTACGGGTGCGGGCGCTCCTTCATAGACATCCGGAGTCCAGATGTGCAGTGGGGCGGCAGCTACCTTGAAGCCGAGTCCGACCAGCATGAGTCCGGTCGCCACATAAACCAGGGTCGGGATGCTTCCATGCTGCAGGACTTCGGCGATCTTATCCACATTCGTCGATCCCGTGGCCCCGAACATCAGGGCCACGCCATAGAGGAAAAATGCTGTGGCAAACGATCCCAGAAGGAAATACTTGAGCGACGATTCACTGCTGGATGCCGCGTTGCGCCGGAATCCCACAAGGATGTAGGTCGCGATCGAAGAGATTTCGAGCGAGATGAAGACCAGGACCAATTCCACGGCCGATGACATCAGCGTCATGCCCACGGTCCCGAACAGGATCAGGGCATAGTATTCCCCGGCGCGAATCTTCTGTACTGCCATGTATTCGAAGGAGCTGAGAATCACCACAGCGGCGATGACAATGATCAGAAAATGGAAGAACACGCTGAAGCTGTCGACCTGCACCATCCTGGAGAAGGCGAGGCCCGGAGACTGCGCCATGTACCACGTCGACAGCAGCCCGGCTACAGTGCCGATCAGCGCGATCCAGCCCAGCGTCTGCTGGCTTTTTTCCTCGTCGACCAGAGGATCGAGCAGCATAACGGCAATTCCGAAAGCCAATAACACCAGTTCGGGAAGGATGCGGACGTAATCCTGGCCCTGCGGAATTGCTTGTGCCAGCAGGAGAGTGGTCATTGTCCCACCACCTTGCTGAAGACTTGTGCGATCGGACTGAGCGCGGACTGCACCGCGGGATCGATCGCTCCCAGCCACAGAATCGGCGCCACCCCCATCACTAGCGCCGCTGCGGCGCACGGCCAGACCGCGGCCTTCTCGAAGCCGAGAAGATCCGGAAGGGATTCGTTGACCGCGTGCGTGATCTTCCCGTAGAAGACTCGCTGGTACATCCAGAGCAGATAACAGGCGCTCCAGATCACGCCGGTCGCGGCAAGAATCCCATAGATGGGCCTCGCCTGGAACGCTCCGCTGAGCACGAGAAACTCACCGATGAAGCCGTTAAGCAAGGGCAGGCCGACGGAGGCGAGCACGATGAACAGATACGAGGCTGCATACACCGGCATGGAACTCGCCAGGCCGCCGAATTCCGTGATCTCGTATGTGTGCCGCCTTTCATGCAATATGCCCGCCAGCATGAAGAGCGCCCCGGTGGAAACGCCATGCGCCAGCATGACGAACATCGCGCCGTTCAAGCCAAGCTGCGTGAAACTGAAGATGCCCAGCACCACAAAGCCCAGGTGGCTGACCGACGAATATGCGATCAGCTTCTTCATGTTGGGCTGCACCATCGCCACCAGCGCCCCGTAAATGATGCCGATCAAGGCGAGAATCATGATCCAGGAGGCGTTCTGGCGCGACTCGTGTGGGAAAAGGCCAAGGTTGAAGCGCAGCATGCCGTAGGTGCCCATCTTGAGCAGCACGCCGGCCAGCAACACCGAACCCGCTGTCGGCGCCTCTACGTGCGCATCCGGCAGCCACGTGTGAAACGGAAACAGCGGCACTTTTACCGCAAATGCAAGGAAGAATCCCAGGAAGAGCCATTGCGCCGCCGCCGGGAAGCCGGGAATCGACTGCACGTGGTCGCGAATGTAGGCAAAATCAAACGTGCCGGTATGCACATACAGCCAGATGATTGCCGCCAGCATGAATACTGACGCGATCATCGTGTACATGAAGAACTTCACCGCCGCATAGACCTTGCGCTCGTGCCCGAAAATGCCGATCAGCAGCGCCATCGGAATCAGCGTGGCCTCCCAGAAGAAATAGAAGAGGAAAAGATCGAGCGAGGTGAACACGCCGATCAGCGCCGTTTCCAAAATCAGCAGGAGAATGAAGAACTCTTTCACCCGGTCATGCACCGGCTTCCACGAAATCAGCACGCAGAGCGGTGCGAGAAAAGTGGTCAGCAGGATCAGCCACAGGGAGATCCCGTCGATGCCCATGTGGTAATGGATGTTCGGGGTCGAGATCCACGCTTTGTCGATCTCGTACTGAAAACCAGCTTGGGATCGATGGAAATAGACCGGCAGGTGCAGCGAAAGGACGAATGTCAGCAGCGAGATGACGAGCGAAAAAATGCGGATATCCCGATCCCGCCGCGGCAGCAGAATCAGCAGAAGCGCACCCGCCAGAGGGGCGAAAGTGACCAGTGTCAGGATCTGGTGGTCGAGTGCGTTCATCGTCCCACCCCCAGCCAGACCATGTAAGCGATCACCACCGCGGCCCCGGCGGCGATCCATCCCGCATAGGAGCGCAAGTTGCCGGATTGCATATGGCGCACTTCGTCCGAAACATGACGAGCCGCGTCGGCGGCGTCATTCACGCTGTCGTCGATCACCTTGCGGTCAACTCCCTGCCACAGGATGCGCCTTGAGCCCTCGATCAGCGGCTTCACGAACAACGTGGCATACAGCTCATCGACGTAATACTTGTTCAACACCGCTTCATATACGCCGTTGAGAGAGCCGGCAATCTTTTGCGGGAGATAGGGCTTGCTCACATACAAGACATAAGCGAACCACGCACCCAGCAGCGCCAGCGTTACCGAAACTCCCATCAAGAGCAGCTCCGTGCCGTGGCCGGCGGCTTCTCCAGCGGCCTCGGCAAGACCTGAGCCGAATACCGGCTGGAGGAAATGATCAAACCGGTCGCCGATCCCCACCAATCCGCCGATCGTCGAAAGCAACGCGAGAATGATCAAAGGCACCAGCATGACCATCGGACTCTCGTGCGGCTCGCCGTGCCCGTGTGCATCGTGACCGTGTGAGCCGCGACCATGCTCGTCCACCTGCGCGCTGCGGTAATCCCCGAAAAACGTCATGAACAGCAGGCGAAACATGTAGAACGACGTGAGGAACGCCGTAATGGCGCCGATCAGCCAGTAAATCCAGCCTCCCTGGCCGCTGGAAAAAGCCTTCCACAGGATTTCGTCCTTGCTCCAGAAGCCGGCAAACGGTGGAATTCCCGCGATCGCCAGCGTGGCCACTCCCATTGTCAAAAAGGTCCAGGGAATGTAGGAACGCAGGCCGCCCATCTTGCGCATGTCCTGCTCGCCGCCAACCGCGTGAATCACCGAGCCCGCCGCCAGGAACAGCAGCCCTTTGAAAAATGCATGCGTCATCAGATGGAAGATCCCGGCGGAAAAGGCTCCTACGCCGCAGGCCATGAACATGTAGCCGAGTTGCGAGACCGTCGAGTAGGCGAGAACTTTCTTGATGTCGGTCTGCGCAATGCCGATGGTCGCCGCGAAAAACGCGGTCAGCGTGCCGATGATCGCCACCACGGTCAGCGCGATCGGAGCCCTTTCAAAAATCATGTGCGAGCGCGAAACCATGTAGACGCCGGCGGTGACCATGGTTGCTGCATGGATCAGTGCCGAAACCGGAGTTGGGCCTTCCATCGCGTCCGGCAGCCAGACATACAGTGGAATCTGCGCCGACTTGCCGCAGGCGCCGACCATCAGCAGGATGCCGATCGCGGTCAGCTTGCCGGCTGAGGGCTCCGAAGCCATCGGCTGGACCTTTGTGAACACCTCTGTGAAGTCCAGCGACCCGAAATGCTGAATCATCAGGAAGAGGCCGATCAGGAATCCAAAATCGCCGATACGGTTGACGATGAATGCTTTCTTCCCGGCCGATGCCGCGGAATCTTTCGTGAACCAGAATCCGATCAGCAGATATGACGCCAGGCCCACGCCCTCCCACCCGATGAACATCAGCAGGTAGTTATTGGCTAGCACCAGCGTCAGCATGAAAAACATGAACAGGTTCAGGTAGCAGAAGAAGCGGTAATAGCTGGGATCGTCCCACATGTACCCGATCGAATAAATGTGGATGAGGAACCCCACTCCGGTGACCACCAGCAGCATGACCAGCGATAACTGGTCCAGATAAAACGCGAAGTCGGCGGAAAAACTTCCGGCGCGGATCCAGTGAGCTAGATCGTAAACGTACGGAGCCGCCGACGAAGAGAATCCGGCCGCGATCCACAGCGCCAGGCCAAATGCCAGGCCGGAAAAGACGATCGCGATCGCCGTGACCGCGTTTTTCGACGACCGGCGCCCGAGGAATCCGTTGATCGCGGCTCCCGCCAGCGGCAGCACCGGAATCAGCCAGAGATAAGGGTTCTGCGTCATAGTTCGAGCGGACTCATAGTTTGAGCAGGTTCACCTGATCGACGTTCAACGTCTCGCGCGTGCGGTAGACGGCGATGATGATAGCCAAGCCAACCGTAGCCTCAGCCGCTGCTACCACCATCACGAAAAAGACGAAGACCTGCCCCGCCAGCGCGTGCCAATGGGCAGCGAAGGCAACAAACGAGAGATTCACCCCGTTGAGCATCAATTCAATCGACATGAAGATCGTGATGATGTTGCGCTTGATCAGGAATCCGGTCACGCCGCACGCAAACAGGATTGCGCTGAGCACCAGATAATAAGAAAGAGGAACCATCAATCCACCTTCCTTGGTCCGCCTGCCGGAGACGCCGCCGGCGGGCCTGTCGGCGGCTTGCTGGCAAGCACCACCGCGCCCATGATGGCGATCAGAATCAGTATGGATGTGATTTCAAATGGCAGCAGGAACCCGTGGAAAAGAAGAACTCCAATCGTTTTTGGGGCGCCGGGAAGAGCGCCAACCGCAACTTCTTCGGTCCCCGAATGCTGCAGAACAGTCCAGGCGACGAGAATGCTGCTAATCAGAACTCCCGGGATGCCAAAGATCACCGCCACACGGCTGCCCTTGGTATGTTCTTCCACTCCCGCATTCAGCAGCATGATGACAAACACGAACAGCACCATCACGGCGCCGGCATAGACGATCACCTGCACGGCAGCCACGAATTCGGCGCCCAGCAGAAGGTATTCGCCGGCCAGCGCGGCCATCACCGCAATCAGCGAAAGCGCGCTGTTGATCGGGTGCGTCTGCGCCAGCAGATTAATGGCTCCTGCCAAAGCGACTGCCCCGAAGGCCAGAAACAGAATTAAGTGAATGCTGATCATGGAATCTGATACTGACTACTGACTTCTCACCACGCCACTGCGATCGCCGTCGCAATCAGATTCACCAGCGCCAGCGGCAGCAGGAATTTCCAGCCAAACGCCATCAACTGGTCATAGCGGAAGCGCGGCAGCGTGCCGCGCACCCAGATATAAATAAAGAGAAAGACAAAAACCTTGGCCGCGAACCAGAACACGGGCAAAATCTCCCGCAGAATCAGCGGCCCGAAAATCGGCCCGTGCCATCCGCCAAAGAACAGAAGCGTGGCGAGGCACGCGACCGTGATCATGTTGGCGTACTCGGCCATGAAAAACATGGCAAACTTCATCGCGCTGTATTCGGTGTGATAACCGGCCACCAGTTCGGTTTCCGCTTCCGGCAAGTCGAACGGAATCCGGTTCGTCTCCGCGTACGCCGCCATGATGTAACAGAAAAAGCCGATAAACTGCGGAAAGATATTCCATCGCGGAATAAATCCCCAGAAGTGTCCAGCCTGTGCGTCGACGATCTGGGTCAGGCTGAAACTGCCCGCCATGATGAGCACGCCCACCAGAGACAATCCGAGCGAGATCTCGTAGCTCACCATCTGCGCGCTGGCCCGCAGACCGCCCAGCAGCGAATATTTGTTGTTCGACGACCAGCCTGCCAGCGCCACGCCGTAGACGCCGATCGAAGTCACGCCGAGGATCAGCAACAATCCGGTATTCACGTCCGTCGTGATCTGCAGAGGGATGGTGTAGCCGTCAATCATCACCGGGTTGCCGAACGGAATCACGGCGATCGAAGTCAGCGCGAAAACCACCGCGATCAGAGGCGCCGCCAGGAACAGCGGCTTATACACGTGCGGCGGGGTGAGGTCTTCCTTGAAAAGAAACTTGATTCCGTCAGCGGCCGGCTGCAGCAGTCCAAACGGGCCGACCCGCGTGGGTCCCCAGCGGTTCTGCATATGCCCGACAACCTTGCGTTCGAGCCAGACCGTGTAGGCCACGGCCGTCAGCAGCACGCCCAGAACGATCGCCGACTTAATCACCGATACGACGATAAAAAGCCAGATTGGCAACGCCCCGCTTCCTCTCTTCGCCGAAAAGCGTTTTCAAACCACCACGTCAAACTGCTCGAATAGGAATTTCAGTCTGCCGCAACTTCCGCGGGCTTGACTTCATGACTTTCAAGGACCGACTGCAAAGCGCGTGAATATCGTCCGAGCGTCCCGGATGTGAATAAGGTATCTTCGGCCGGAGAAATCGATTCTGCGGTGTGATCCGCTCCCGGCCCACTCTTGGCCAAAGAAGTATGCTCGCTGTTGCCCGCCAGAAGATTCATGCGCGAAACGTCGTACCCTGGAACCAGCCTCTGAATCTCATCGAGAATCGCCGTCGGATCGAAGGGGCTCATCTTGGGTTCAAGCCCCTGCATTTCGAGCCATACCGCCTGCCGGTCGGCCTCTCCCGATTGTGCGCCGCGAGATTGGCCCATGTCAGCCCGCGTTCCGCCGCCGAAGGGCACCAGCTTGTGAACATCGAATCCCATGGCATCGGCAATCCGCACGATCATCTCGAAGTCCGTCTTCGTGCCCGAGACTTCTCCGGCTTTCTTGATCAGTTGCACATCGCCGCAGGTGTTGGTCACGGTGCCCGACTTCTCATAGGCGTTCGCCGCCGGCAGCACCACATCGGCCATCACCGCGGTCTCTGTCAGGAACATATCCTGCACGACAACGAAAGTCTTCGAAAAGACGAACGGATCGATCTTGAGCCGGCCCACCGGGTTCGATCCAACGACATAAAGAGCACCCAGCCTGCTGCCCTTGGCCGCTTCGACGATTCCGGGGAGCGCAAGACCCTGAGCCTGGGGAACCGTCTCCCACTCTTCGTGAAACGCGCTGTTCCCAGTCGTCGGGTGATACCCGGGGAGCAGGTCGGGATACAGCCCCATGTCGGCTGCCCCGCGCGAGTTCGAGTAATCCGCCAGGCAGATGAACTTCGCGCCCGCAATGCCGGAGCCGAACGCGATCAGGTTGCCGAGATCCTTCCCGCGAATCTCTGATCCGAAAACAATAACCAGCTTTTCTTCTGCCCGCAGTTTGTCGCGCAGGGCGAGCAATGACTCCTTATTGGTCGACGGACCAGCGAGAGCCTCTGCGGCGGCATCGTTGCCGTCAAGGAAAGCCGCGAGTTTGCCGTCGCTGCCTGCGGGAATCTGGGTGAAACTCGTCGCCTGGCGGCGCAGCTTGATCGGTTGTGAGTTGGCGATGTACAGCTTCGCCCGGTGCAGGCGCACATTGTTGCGAATCTGCCAGGCCAGCAGCGGGTGCTGCTCCGTGGGATCATTGCCGATCAGCAGGATCGCGGGAGCGTTGTAAACCTCGGCCATGCTCGCTGTCGCATCAGGCTTGTTCCGCAGCGCCGCAGCCAGGGCCGGAAAATCTGCCGTGCGATGGTGATCCACGTTGTTCGTCCTCAGAACGACGCGGGCGAACTTCGACAGCAGGTAGGCTTCTTCGTTTGTGGTGCGGGTCGAGCCGATGACTCCGATCGCCGGGCCGCCATTCTTTTCTCGCACTTCGGCGAACTTCTTTCCCACCAGTTCAAAAGCTTCTTCCCACGTCGCGGGAGTCAGTTTGCCGTTCCTGCGAATCAAGGGCTGGGTCAGCCGGTCTTCGCGATTTGCGAAGTCAAAGGCGTAGCGTCCCTTGATGCACAGGAAGTCTCCATTGGTTCCGCTCTTGTCGCGGTTATCGCCCCGGACGATCTCCATGCCCGTATCCGAGCGGCGCACTCCCAACGTGGTTTTGCATCCGTCGCCGCAATGCGTGCAGACCGTACCCACGTGCTTCATCTCCCACGGCCGCGTCTTGTAGCGGTAGGCGCCGGAGGTCAGCGCGCCGACGGGGCAGATGTCGATGCACATGCCGCACTCTTCGCACTCCAGATGGTCTTCTTTATTCGGAGCGATGATGGAACTGACGCCGCGGTTCTGCACGCCGAGCGCCCAGACGTCCATGCCCTCGCCACAGATGCGGACGCAGCGATAGCACAAAATGCATCGAGGACGATCGAAGAACACGACCGGCGACCACTGCTGTTCGTCCCTGTGATTCTTGGCCTCCATGAACTTCGATTCACCGGCGCCGTAAGCGAAGGTCATGTCCTGCAGTTCGCACTCGCCGCCGGCGTCGCAGACCGGGCAATCCAACGGGTGGTTGCCCAACAGCAATTCGATCATCGATTTGCGGGCCTGCTTGACCTCGTCGCTGTCGGTGGTGACGACCATGCCCTCGCCGATGACCGTGGTGCAGGCGGTTTGCAGCTTGGGCATCTTCTCGATCTTCACCAGGCACATGCGGCAGGCGCCCTGTAAAGAGAGGTTGGGGTAATAGCAGAACGAAGGCACCTCGATGCCAACCGACTTGCAGGCTTCAATGAGCAGCGTCCCCGCGGGAGCGGTGACCTTCTTGCCGTCGACTGTGAGAGAAACGTCAGCCATGTTGTGAATTCTCAGTGCGCCATTACAGGAAGTTGCTCGATCGCGCCTTCTTTCTCGTACGGACACGGCCGGCCTTCCAGGTGATCTTCAAATTCTTTGCGGAATTTCTTGACGAATCCGATCGTCGGCATCGCCGCCGCATCGCCCAGCGGACAGAACGTGCGCCCGAGCATGTTCTCTGCTAGGTACTGCATGTTGTCGATATCCTTCTTCAGCCCGCCGCCGGCGTGAAAACGAATCAGAGTCTTCTTGAGCCAGTCCGTTCCTTCGCGGCACGGGATGCACCAGCCGCAGCTTTCATGCTGATAGAACTTCATGGTGCGTAGAGCGAATTTCACGATGCACTGGGCATCGTCGATGATCACCACTCCGCCCGAACCAAGCATCGATCCGGCCTTCGCGACGGAATCGAAATCCATGGCAACGTCGATCTCATCCGCGGTAAGACATGGGCAGGACGCCCCTCCCGGAACGACGGCTTTCAAACTGCGCCCGTTGGCAATGCCGCCGCCAACCTCGTAAATCATTTTCTTTAAGTTATAGCCCATCGGCAGTTCGTAGACGCCGGGCCTGGCAATATTCCCGCTCAGGCAAAACAGCCGCGTGCCGCCGTTTTTGGGCGTGCCCAGCTTCGCGTACCAATCGGCGCCGCCAAGGATAATGTGCGGTACGTTGGCCAGGGTCTCGGCATTGTTGATGACCGTCGGGCCGCCCCAAAGCCCGACCACGGCTGGAAACGGCGGACGAATCCGCGGAATACCCCGCTTGCCCTCCAGCGACTCCATCAACGCCGACTCCTCACCGACCTCGTAGGCTCCCGCGCCGCCATGCCAGTAGACATCGAAATCCCGCCCGCTGCCAAAGATGTTCTTGCCAAGGAATCCTCTGGCATAGGCGTCTTTGATTGCCTTCTGCATGATGACCGACAGGTATCGGTATTCGCCGCGGATGTAGATGTATCCGCTCTTCGCGCCTACCGCCAACCCGGCGATCATGACACCCTCAATTACCGAGTGCGGGTCGTGCTCAAAAATCAGGCGGTCTTTGCAGGTGCCCGGTTCGCTCTCGTCGCCGTTACACAGAACGTATTTCGGCTTCGCCGACTGCTTGGGTACGAACGACCACTTCATCCCGGTGGAGAATCCGGCTCCGCCGCGACCACGCAGCCCGGAGCTCTTGACCTCGTTGATGATCGCGTCCGGCTCCATCGAAAGAGCCTTCTGCACGGCCTTGTAGCCGTCGAGCTCGAGGTAGCGGTCGAGGTTCGTTGCCCCCTGGCCGAAGCGCCGGGAGACGACCTTTACCTCGTCGGGATGAGAAACCAAGTCAGCCATTTTCTAATTCTGTGATCGGGTAATTGCGCAATTTGCAGCCTGCTTGCAGCGGTTTTCAAATTACAAATTACCAATTACCAGATCTTCTTTACTGCGTACCCTTCTTCTTGTATTCATCGAGAATCCGATCCATCGTTTCCGGAGTCAGATTCTCGTGAAAGTCGTAATTCACCTGGGCTGCCGGAGCCCAGCTGCAAGCTCCGATACATTCCACTTCCTCGAGCGTGAACAGTCCATCCGGCGTGCTCTGCTTGTGTCCAACGCCCAGCTTCTTCTTGCAGTGCTCGAGGATCTGTTCCCCGCCACGCACCATGCAGCTGATGTTGGTGCAGACCTGCACGTTGAATCTGCCGCGCGTCTTGGTGGTCAGCATCGAGTAGTAGCTGATCACGTTCCGGACCTCGAGTTCTGTCAGGTCGAGGCGTCCGGCAATTTCGACGATGACTTCGTCGCTGAGAAATCCGATCTCGTCTTGCGCATAGAGCAGGGTAGGCACCAGCGCCGAGCGTTTCGTCGGATAGTGCGGAACCATCTCCGCAAACCGCGCCTCGAATTCGTCAGAAAATTTCATCTTGCAAACTCTTTGTATGCCCCAGTACGCTGTGCGGCGCGAGAAAAACGATTGACCCAGAGAACCGCCGATTCATCGGTCGATTTCTCCGAGCACAATATCGATGCTGCCGATTGCCGCCACCACATCCGCTATCAATTTACCTTCGCACATCTTGGCGAGCGTCTGCAGATTCGCGAAGCAGGCCGAGCGCATATGCACGCGGTACGGCTTGGCGGTGCCGTCGCTCACGATGTAATAGCCCATCTCGCCGCGCGGCGATTCAACCGCCTGGTAGACCTCGCCGGCCGGAACCGCAAAGCCTTCCGTGATTATCTTAAAGTGATAGATGAGCGACTCCATCTGTGTCTTCATCTTCTCCCGGTCGGGCAACACCACATGCGGAGCATTGGCCTTGATCGGACCCTCCGGCATGCCGTCGAGCGCCTGCCGGACCATTCCGATCGATTCCCGCAGTTCCTGCACGCGGCACATATACCGGGCGAAAACATCCCCCTCCTGCGACACCGGCACTTTGAACTGGAACTTCTCGTAGCTCGAGTAGGGCATGTCGCGGCGCAGGTCGATATCGACGCCGCTGCCCCGCAGCGTCGGGCCGGTCGCTCCTAATGCAATCGCGTCCTCCGCTGTCAGCTTGGCGACGCCCTTGGTGCGCATCAGCCAGATGGGATTGCCGGTCAGCAGATTTTCATACTCGTCCACCTTTTCCGGGAAGTAGCCGGCGAAATCGCGCACCCGGTCGAAGAATCCCAGCGGCGGTTCCAGCGCAATGCCCCCCACGCGGAAATAGGAAGTCATCATCCGCTGCCCGCTGACCATCTCGAACATGCGCAGCACTTCTTCCCGCTCCCGGAAGCAGTAGAGGAACACCGTCATGGCGCCGATATCCATGGCGTGCGTGCCCAGCCATACCAGGTGCGAGTTGATACGGGTCAACTCGTTCAGCAGCACGCGCAGCCATTGCGCCTTCGGAGGAATTTCCAGCCCGAGCAGCTTCTCCACCGCCAACACGTAGCAGAGGTTGTTCGTCATCGGGCAGAGATAGTCGATGCGGTCGGTCAGAGGCACGACCTGCTGGTAGAACTTCGCCTCGCAGGTTTTCTCGATGCCGGTATGCAGGTAGCCGATATCCGGCATGAGGCGCACTACGTTCTCGCCGTCGATCTCCAGCAGAACGCGCAGCACGCCGTGAGTCGACGGATGCTGCGGCCCCATGTTCAGGATCATGGTCCGATCCTGTCCAGGTTCGAGCACGGGCGTGGGTGCCAGGTGGGCCATCTAGCGGTATCCCTCCACTGGATAATCCTTGCGCAGCGGATAGCCTTCCCAGTCTTCCGGCATCAGAATGCGCCGCAGATAAGGATGCCCGGTAAAACGCACGCCGAAAAGGTCGAAGACCTCGCGCTCAAAATAGTTTGCGCCTGCCCATACCGAAGTGAGCGACTCGACCGCCGGGCTGGCACTGTTCAACCGAACCTTGAGCCGGACGCGCTCTTTTTTCGGGATCGACAACAGGTGATAGACAACCTCGAATCTCGGTTCTGCGGGATACCAGTCCACGCAGGTGATATCGGACAGAAAGTTGAACGGGCAGGCGGGGTCTTCCTTCAGCAGAACCGTAGCTTCACGGAGGTTGGCGCGGTCGACATAGATCGTCATCTCGTCGCGATCAAACTTGATGCTTTCAATGGAGTCCTTCTTCCAGGCTTGCAGGCGCGCGACCGCGGGGTGGCTTTTCAGTTGCTCCAGGTCAGTGATCGCAGGGGCCAAAGGCATCAGGCTTGCCCCCGTCCGGTCTCACCCCAGTCCAAAACACCCTTCTTCCACACGTAGAAGAAGCCGACCAGGAATATTCCGATGTACACCAGCATCTCCCACAGCCCGAAACGCTTCAGATCGCGCAGAATGACCGCCCACGGGTAGATGAAGACTGCCTCTACATCGAACAAAATGAACAGCATGGCCACCAGATAGAACTTCACGGAAAAGCGCTGGCGCGAGTCCCCGACCGGGGTCATGCCGCACTCGTAGGGAGAAAGTTTCGCGCGGGTAGGCTTACGTATGCCAATCAACCAGGAAAGCAGCAGAATTGCAGTCGCGATCCCGCCCGCCATCACTATATGGATCAGAAAAGGGAGGTAGCGTGCGAAGTAATTGTCGGGCATACGAAGAGATATATATAATTCGCGCCAAGCGTTGCTTAAACATTCTAGGTTATGGGCTTGCCCGCAGGAGTGTCAAGCGAACGAGGAGCGATTTTGCAGGAGTGTGATCGAGTCATTGAGCGATTGAAGACCGAAGCTGCTTGATCGCCAAATGTCACCATCACCGACCAACCAATATTTATGATTTTTGGCTTTAATACCGACGTCAAGCACGGTGACACGATCTATCACGTGCAGAGCGAGGCACGCGAGAGCGAACGCCTGCTGCAAACCCAGGTCTTCGTGCGCGGGCGCTGCATCGGCAAGAAGGCCACATCTTACGCCAACAAGGCCGAGGAGTCGCAGTTCGGCGATACGCAAAAAGAACAGCAACTGCGCGAACAGCACCGCCAGGTTCTGGATGCGATCCGGGAAGGGAAGCTGGAATCCGTGCTCGATCGCGGTGAGCCGGAAACCCTGGCAGCCGTAAAAGAATTGGATGTGGAATGGCTGAACGCCGAGTCCGTCCATACCAATCGCAACCTCACGATGCAACTTCGGGTGACCGAGGGTGGCTCGGCAGCGCCGGGCGCCCGCCTCACCTTCCGTTTCGCCCGCCCCGGGGAAGCGCCGTTCTACACGCAGGCCGTCGCCGATTCCATAGGCGCGGCCGAGATCAGGATCGAAGTCGAGGAATCGTCACTTCCGGACTCCTCGCTGCTGGTGCAGGCCAACTACGGCGGGCGCACAGCCACCCGCAAGTTCGTGTTGCGTAAGGCCGAGTAAAGCCTGCGCTACAATTCCTTCGAGGTCGCGAGATCACCGGAAGTTCTTTCCGCATGAAACTCCGCATCAATGGAGATGACAAAACGTTCGACCACTCCAGCCCGTTCACGCTCGCCACGCTGGTCGAACTGCTCGGCATGAAAGCCGACCGCGTCGCTGTCGAACTAAATCGTGACATCGTGCCACGCGACCGCTGGTCCGAGACGCAACTTAGCGACGGCGACCAGTTGGAGATCGTCCATTTCGTGGGCGGTGGTCTGGGCGAACCGATTTAGTAGGAACTCCTTTAGTCACTCCTCTTGGTGCAATTCTGTGCTGAATCCACAGCAGGTCATGCCTAAAATATCCCCAACATTTTCAATATGAACTGCTTCCGGAAGAGATTTCGAGCGAAGATTCCGCATACTTCGGTAACTTCGTGCAATGACTGGAAGCATGCTAGAAAGGCGCTATAGCGACTGTTTCAGGGCAGCAGGGAGAGCACAGGAGGAAGACATGGTTGGTGAACTGGACATCCTCAACGAGTGGATTCCGGAACAGATGCAGCCTGGCACCGTCTTTGTGCTGGAGAACGCCGGCGAGATCGGCGAGAAGGAAGATCCCTACTGGGCCGTGCTCTCTTGTCCTTCCTGTGGAATGCTGGGTCTGATCACCCGCAAGCAGATCAACGGGTTGCTGCCAGTCATCTGCGGATCAGAGCAGTGCTCGGCGCAGTTCTTCATCCGTGAAAGTGAAGTGGTCGTGCGCAAGCCATTCTAGAGCCGCCCTGCTGTTCCGGTTCCCCCGCCCTTAGTTCTTACCTGCCTTGACTGTTCCCAATTCCACTGGCACCTGTTCGACGATTTCAATTCCAAACCCTTCCAGCGCCGCGACCTTCTTCGGCCGATTGGTCAGCAGACGAATCCGGCGCAGATCGAGATCCGAGAGAATCTGCGCCCCGATGCCGATCTCGCGCTGCACCTGCTTTTCATTGTCATAGAGGGAAGGCAGAGTGCGGCCGCGATGAAAGCTGAGCGCGGTGCGGTCTCCGACTTTTTCAATCGAAAATCCCTGCGAAGTCTGATGGAGATAAATCAGCGCACCGCGGCCCTCGCGCGCAATTCGTCGCAGCGAGCCTTCCAGTGTGGCATGGCATTCGCAGCCGGTGGCGCCGAAAACGTCGCCCATCAGGCAATGCGCGTGCATGCGGACCAGCACCGGCGTCTCGCTGTGCTCAATCTCGCCGCGGATCAACGCGACATGCGACTCGCCGCCGTCGACCTCGCTGGTGTACGCAATCAGGCGGAACTCGCCAAAGCGGGTGTCGATGAGCGCTTCGCCCACGCGATGCACATAGCGCTCGTGCGCCATGCGGTAGCGGATGAGTTCGGCGACGGTCAGCATCTTCAGTCCGTGCTCGGCGCAGAACGCCGCCAGATCCGGTACGCGGGCCATGCTTCCGTCGTCTTTCATGATTTCGCAGATGATGCCGGCGGGGATGAGTCCTGCGAGCCGAGCCAGATCCACGGAGGCCTCGGTTTGCCCCGCCCGCACCAGCACCCCGCCCTTGCGCGCGCGAAGAGGAAACACGTGGCCGGGCCGCGCGAGATCGGTGGGTTTGGTGGCAGGATCAATCGCGACCTGAATGGTGCGGGCGCGATCGTAAGCCGAGATGCCGGTGGTGACTCCCTGGCGCGCATCGATGGCTTCGCAGAATGCAGTCCCGTATTGCGAGGTGTTTTCCTGTGTCATCGGTCCAATGCGCAGATGTTCCAGCCGCTCTTCCGTCATGGCCAGGCAGACGAGGCCGCGTCCGTGCTTGGCCATGAAGTTGATGGCTTCGGGGGTGACTTTCTCGGCGGCGAGGGTAAGGTCGCCTTCGTTCTCGCGATCCTCATCATCGACGACCACAATCATGCGTCCCGCGCGGATCTCTTCGATCGCGTGGGCAACGTCGGTGAATGGCGGCTGGGAGGTCATGGACTGGATTCTAGCAAGATCGCCGTCCCGAGGGCGGAGTTTCGGGGAAGTCGCAGCCCACCCGTACTGCGAGCCCACCCTCGACCAGATTTCCCAGGTCTCGCAGCAGCGGACATCCGGGCATCGTCGCATTCGAAACTCGCCTTTAGGTTTAGAATCGTGCCCAGCTTCAAAGGGGATTTCCATCCATGAAACTGCGCAGTCTTGCCGCCGTCGTCATGACCGCATTGTGTCCGTTACTGCTGGCCTCATCATCACCGGAGGACCGCGCGCTGACCGATCCGAGGTCGGTCGGCTCCGAATCGAATGCGAGCGCACATCCGGTTCCCATCGATGACCTCTACTACACGCGTTCGGCCAGCGATGCCGCGTGGTCTCCGGATGGAAAGGAAGTGGTTCTGACCACCGATCTTTCCGGACGGCAGAATCTGTGGAAGGTGAATGCAGCCGGAGGCTGGCCGTTGCAACTGACACAATCGGACGATCGCCAGTTCGGCTCGGCCTGGTCGCCGGACGGCAAGTGGATCGTCTACCAGCAAGACAGCGGCGGCAACGAAATGTGGGATTTGTATGCGGTCCCCAGCGAAGGCGGCGAAGCGGTGAATCTGACCAACACTCCAGAGATCCGTGAGGAGGGAGCGGTCTGGTCGCCAGACGGCAAGACGATCGCGTTTGCTTACAAACCCAAGGATTCTCCGAATTACGACATCGCACTGCTCGATTGGCAGAGCCGAAAAGTGCACAAGCTGACCAACGAAGAAACGCAGAACCATTCCTGGGGAGCGGTGGCGTGGACGGCGGACGGCAAGACGATATTCGCCAACCGCAGCGAGACCAGCGGGAGCAGCGAGTCCGATGTCTACGTGATCGACGTGGCCAGCGGAAAGGCTGAGAATCTGACCGCGCACGAAGGCAAGGTTCTCTTTGCCGCCACCTCGCTTTCGCCGGACGGCCACACCTTGCTGATCACCTCGAACCAGAAAAACGGCGCCAACAACGTGGCGCTGCTCGACGGTGCCACAAAAAAGCTGACATGGGTGACGAACACGAAGTGGGACGCCGCCTCCGGCAGTTTCTCGCCCGATGGCAAGAGCTTTACCTATCTGATCAATGAAGACGGTCGAACGGATCTCTATCTGGCCGACACAGCAACGCTGCAAGGCACGAAAATCGATTTTCCGGCCGGCCTGAATTTCTTCCTCGGCAATCCCACGCCGTTTTCGAGCGATGGCGGCCGTCTTCTGGTCTCCCACGAGAGTTCGACGAGACCGGGGGATATTTGGGTCTACGATCGCGCCGGGCACAGCGCAAGGCAGCTTACCTACTCGGCGGTAGCCAGTCTGGAAGCCACCCCGATGCCGGGAGCGCAGATCGTCCATTACAAGACCTTCGACGGGAAGACGATCAGCGCCCTCCTGTGGATGCCATTCAACCTCAAGCGGGACGGCTCGAATCCGGCGATTGTGCTCCCCCATGGAGGACCGACGGGACAAACCGTGGATTACTGGAATCCGAAGGTGGCAGCCCTGGTCTCGCGCGGCTACATCTGCATCGCGCCCAACGTGCGCGGTTCCACCGGATACGGGATCGAATTTCAGAAGGCGAACTATCAGGACCTGGGCGGCGGCGACCTGCAGGATGAGGTGTATGCGGCGAAGTTTCTGGAGGCGACAGGCTATGTGAATTCGAAAAAGATCGGGATCACAGGCGGCTCCTACGGCGGATATATGACGCTGATGGCGGTGGGCAAGACGCCGGATGTCTGGGCGGCCGGAGTGGAGGAATACGGCATCATCAACTGGTTCACCATGCTGCAGCACGAAGACTCGCAACTGCAGGCATATGAGAAGAGCTTGCTGGGCGATCCGGAAAAGGATCGCAAAGTCTACGAAGCCGATTCGCCGATTACGTATATCCACGCGGTGAAGGCGCCGCTGCTCGTGCTGCAAGGGGAAAACGATCCACGCGTACCCAAAGAAGAAGCGCAGCAGGTGGTGGACCTGCTCAAGAAAGATGGCAAGACCGTGGATGTGCACTATTATCCGAACGAAGGTCACGGCTTCGAGAAGCGGGAAAACCGCATTGATGCCATCCGCCGGATGGTGGCATGGTTTGACAAGTATCTGAAAGGCGCGTAAGCAGGCGGTCGTACCGCAAGCGAATCAGGGAGACTGCTGTTTCCCTGACTGCAGTGCCAGCGCTCAGACAGCCAGTCTCTCTTCTGCGCCGCGAAACAGCGCGCGCAGGGCGCGCACGACCCAGCGCGCCAGGATCACGATAATCACCACAAGAACCGCGACAATGCTCGCGGCAACGTATGGATGCCGCGTCGCCAGCCAGGTCAGTCCTACGGCAAGCATGTCTTCTCCCAGGCTTAGGCTGGTATTCGACAGTGGTTCGGGGGACGGCGTGACCGCCGTGCGGGCAGCCATCTTGCCGCCGTGTGCGGCGAAGGCGACCCCAGCGCCGAGCAGTGTCGCCAGAAGCTGCTGTCCGGGAGAAAGCTGGCGAGTGGCTTCAAAGGCCAGTAATCCCGCAACGGGTACGCGGATGAAGGTATGCAAAGCGTTCCAAATGAGGTCGAAGGCGGGGATTTTGTCGGCTACAAACTCAATTCCGAACAACGCGGCGCTGGCACCGATGATCGGCCAACTTGCGAGCAATGTGAGGCTCGGCGGCAGCGGAAGGTGTCCGAATCGCGCCAGCAAGCCCAGCGCAGCAGTGGTGGCGTAAAGATTTAGACCGGCGGCGAATCCGATCGCCGCCAGCAAGGCAAAGAGCTGAGCGGGTGGAATCTGGAGAATGTCAGGCATGGACTTCGATCGATAAAATCTCGAATCTCAGGGTAGAAACCCGGGTCCATGATAACGGGCTGGAACGCCAGAGAGAATCCCTGTCTGGCCAGCACCAGGCCTGCTCCCGGCAACTGCGCAACAGCAATCGCCAGCCAGAAACAGAAAGGGTCGCTTCGCGAGCGACCCTCAAAAACGCACGTCAGTTAGTTGGATACGCAGTTACAGAGTTGACTCAATCTCGAAGCCCCAGGCTTCCAGCAGGGGTTCCGGAATGTACTTCGAGTTCTTGTTCCGGCGGGCCCACTCGCGCAGCCGGGTCGAGCGCAAGTACTGGTCGGGGGAGAGCTTATACTCGCGCACAACCTGTTCGAATTCGGTGATGGTGGGGGTAATCGGCCCGATCGGCTCGGGCTTGCCCCAGTTAGGATTTCCGCGACGCTTCGCCATGAAAAATGCCTTTCCACCTCAAGGGGATGAACTGATAACAGACTACAAACCATTGTTAACTATGTGATTCTCCGAGTTGCCTGATCGATTCATTCTGTGAGGCACGGCGCGAGGACGCAGCTTGGCCGTAGTCCTGCAGAATGAGCCTGATAACTGAATCGGAGCATCTTATCGTAGCCCCGGTTTCCCTTAAAAGTCAATGGAATTCTCGCCTCCAAAACGTAAAGAAATGTGACCTAAGTACATAAAAATAAAACGCTTATTCGTTTGAATTCGGTTTTTGGAAGGTCGAAAAGGTCCACTCCTCTAGAACGACATACTACCGGCGGCTTGCGCAGCATCGACAGACTTTTCATCCAGGCAGCGCGCGTGCAGGCCTCGGTCCCGGATAGGAGCGGTTCTCCTTAACGATTACGAGCGTAACCGCGTTTCCGCGTGCGCCGTTGATCGTCTGCTGCAATCGACTTAGAGTTTTGAGAGGAAGCTGGGGGGAGCCACGTCCGTTATGGGTCTGAAAGCGTTGGTGTTATGCGCCGATGAGAAGATCGTGCGGGTGTTGCGGCGCACCCTGGGAGACCTCGATATCGCCGTGGAACTCTGCGCGGACGCCGATTCGGCCTTGCGGCGTCTGACTCGTCAGCGCTACGAGGCCATGATTGTGGACTGCGGAGTAGAAGGCTCGCCCGAGGTGCTGCGCAGCGTTCGGACAGCGCCCTGCAATAAACAAGCGGTCGCGGTAGCGATTGTCGATCCGATCATCGGGCTCAAGGCGATTTTCGATCTGGGCGCCCATTTTGTGCTCTACAAGCCGGTGTCGACCGAGCGGGCGAAAACCAGCTTCCGCGCTGCAAGGGCGCTGATGAAAAGCGAACGGCGGCGGAACGCGCGGGTCGCAGTGCAGATTCCGGTCGGCCTGGAAAGTCCGAAGACCGGCGCCAATATGCGAGTGACGACCACCGACCTGAGCGAGGGGGGCATGGCGGTCGGCGTTCGTGGCGGCCATCGCCCGACCGGGCGGTGGAAGATCACATTTACCTTGCCAGGAACCGATACGCTGCTGGATCTTCCTGCCGAGTTCGCGTGGGAAGGGAACCGTTCCCAGGCAGGGCTTCGGTTTCTCGAGATCGCTCCGGAAGCCGCATTCAAGCTGCGCGAGTGGCTCAAGCAGAACTCCCAGGAAGTGGAACAGGATGATCCGCCGATCCGGTGCCAGCTCACCGATCTGAGCCTGGGTGCCTGTTACCTGGAGATCGCCTCGCCCTTCCCGGTGTCGACGCGTGTGACTTTGTCGATGCGGGCGGCAACGGTGGAAGTGCGGGCGCAGGGACTGGTGCGGGTGATGCATCCGGACAAGGGCATGGGCGTGGAGTTCACCCAGACGACCCGGGAGCATCGAGCAGCGGTGGAGCAGTTCCTCCAAGTCCTCAGCGAAAACCGGGCGTTGCTGCCGGAAATGTTTGTCGAGCCGGAAGGCCTGGAAGCCGAGGCAAACACCAGGAAAGCGGCTGCTGCTGGCGGCGACGATCCGCTATTACAGTTGTTCTATGGAGAACCCCTGAGCCCGGAGGCTTTTCAGGACGCCCTCCGCAAACAACGCGCGGTGCCGCAGGAAATCGCTGGGAGCGCGGCCGCCGGGGCTTCCGTATAGTCCATCGGAACGTTCTACTGCACTCACCCCGTCTCGCTCGCCCCGTTTTCGACCCGAGTCGCGCGTCGTATCTTCCCTTCGCAACACTGACCTCAACCCTCGCAATCGTCTTCGCGCATTCAAACCTGGCGTTATGGTGGACGCATCGAGTTTCTCGGGCTTACGCCGTTGGGAAGACTGTCGATGCGGAACTGCGCGGGTTTGGCGAACCTTCAAACCACGATCTTGAGCCGAGCCCCATACATTGGAAGCAACAGCAAAATGGATGTTCAATCGGAGAGTCGGAGTATGTCAATCAGGGCTGACAGAGCCGCGGGTTGATTCCGACGGCTTGGGTAGTAAAGGAAATAGCCGGGGAAGGTAGGACACCAATCTTTCAGGACTTGGATCAATCGTCCGTCTGAAATCATGCCGCTGAGAGGCTCTTCCATCGCGGTTCCGATCCCTACGCCATTCAATACCGCTTGGATGACCAGGTCCGGATCGTCAAAAGACGCTGGCCCCTGGGGGCTGACTGTGAGTGTCTTTCGACCTTTTCCGAACTCCCACCGATAGAGACCGTTGCTGAAGCGAAACCCTATGCAGGCATGATCTTTGAGATCTCGAGGGTTTCGGGGAATGTTGCATGACTTGAAATACTGCGCCGATCCGACGACCGCGAGACGCATTTCTCGAGTAACCCTGACGGCAATCATGTCCCGCTGGATGAACTCGCCCAGCTGAACGCCGGCGTCATACTCCCCGGCGACAAGATCGACTGGGTCATTCGAAGACGTGACCTCCAGAACGATTTCTGGGTAGGCGCGCGCGAACTGAGCCAGCTTCGGCAAGATCACCATCCGCGTAGCGGTTCGCGGGATGATGAGCCGAATTCGGCCTGCTGGACTCTCTCTTTGTTTTCTCGTTTCGGCTACGGCTCGCTCAATCCGCTCCAGTGCCGGCGCGAGATCTTGCAAAAGTGCGGTCCCGGCGGCCGTGGGGGAGACGCTTCGCGTGGTTCGCGCGAGCAACTGAAGCCCCAGTCTCTTTTCCAGGCCGCGAATGGAATGGCTGAGAGCCGATTGCGACACGCCTAACCGCACCGCCGCGCGGGTGAAGCTACGTTCTTGGGCAACCGTTGCGAACACCGAGAGTTCTCCCAAGTCGTTCCTCATGATTCATGAATGGTACTCATAACTCCTTGCGATGGCAACCGTATTGTGTCATGAACGATGGAAGGTTAGTCTGCTGTCAGATGCACTCGCGATGAGGTTTCGAGCGGATGTTCAACTAAGGAGGAAGGCGATGCGAAAACGGAAATTGGGAACGGGCGGGCTGGAAGTATCAGAGCTGGGTTTCGGCTGCATGGGGATGAGTTTCTCCTATGGGCCTCCGAAAGACATCAAGGAGATGACGGCCTTGCTGCATGCTGCGGTGGAACGCGGCGTGACGTTCTTCGACACGGCTGAAGTCTACGGCCCTCTCTTGAACGAGGAACTCGTCGGTGAAGCTCTTGCCCCGTTTCGCGGCCGGGTGGTGATCGCCACAAAGTTTGGCTGGGAAGCCAATCCGGAGGATGGCGGCAAATGGAACGCATTGAATAGCCGCCCCGAACACATTAAGCAGGTCGCGGAGGCATCGCTCCAGCGGCTCAAAGTGGACGCCATCGACCTCTACTATCAGCATCGGGTCGATCTCAACGTACCGATCGAGGATGTAGCCGGGGCGGTGAAGGAGCTTATAAGAGAAGGCAAAGTAAAGCATTTCGGCCTCTCAGAAGCGAGCGCCAACACGATCCGGCGCGCCCACGCCGTGCAGCCTGTCGCCGCCCTTCAGAGTGAATACTCGTTGTTCTGGAGGGAACCGGAAAAGACCGTGATGCCTACACTGGATGAACTCGGCATTGGTTTCGTTCCGTTCAGCCCGCTTGGGAAGGGCTTCTTGACGGGGAAGATCAACGCCCAGACAAAATTCGACAGCACTGATTTCCGCAACACGGTGCCGCGATTTAGTGAGGACAATCGTAAGACCAACCAGGCCTTGGTGGATGTGATTACCGGATTTGCAGCGAAAAAGAGGGCGACACCCGCACAAGTTGCGCTGGCATGGCTGCTGGCAAAAAAGCCTTGGATTGTTCCCATTCCCGGTACGACGAGGCTCTCGCGTCTCGAAGAGAACCTCGGCGGAGCCGACCTGGAGCTGACGGCAGAGGATATGCGGGCTCTGGAAGAATCTTCTTCGAAGGTCAGGATTGAAGGGGCTCGCTATTCGCCGTTTCATCAACAACTGGTGGGCCGATGAGCAGCCCTCGAAGGACGCGAGTTTCAGCCAGAGCCGTTTATGCCGCGACATTGGCGGTTGGCGTGACCTTCGCCATCTTCGCGAATGGTCAATCCGTGAAGAAGACTAGCGGCAGCCGCGGAGCCAGGGAAAAGCTTATTGGAGCCTGGCATCTGGTACACATCGATGCCGGCCCAGACGGAAATGCCATGCCTATCCCCCAGCCCAAGGGCATGCTCATCTACACGCAGGATGGGCACATGTCCGTGCAGTTAATGTATCCAGCGTCAGCGAACACTTTATCGAACGAGTATGTGCTGAACGGGTACGAGGCATCGTTTGGCAGTTATGACGTAGACGAGATCGCCCACACAGTGACGCACCATGTGCAGGGATCGAACACGCGAGATTTGCTTGTCGGCAAAGATCTGCCTCGCAGGTACGAATTCACGGCAGACGGACACCTCGTCATCAGGTCCACCAGGCCGGACGAACACTGGTTCGTCACCTGGGAGCACTACTAACGTCACCGCATTTTGGGAAGCACGAGCCGCCGCACAGGAGAAACTAATGACGGAAACGAGAAAATCAAAGATGCGGCCTCCAGCATTGAGCCACGACGATGTTGGCGCGGTTTCGCCCGCACTGGAGCACTACATGAAAGGGCCGCTCCTTAGGGGTCTGTGGAAGCGCCGGGAAATATGCCCACGCGACCGCAGCATGGTCACTGTGGCTGCCCTCATTGCCCGGATGCAGACAATCGAGATGCCGTTTCATTTTGCGCTGGCACTCGACAATGGCGTAAAGCCCAGCGAACTCTCTGAGATCATTACGCACCTTGCGTTTTATTCGGGATGGGCAAACGCTATGTCTGCCGTTGCCGCAGCGAAGGACATCTTTTATCAGCGCGGAATTGGAATCGATCAACTTCCACCCGCGAAGGACAAACGGATGCCGCTAAACGAAGAGGCTGAGGCGGAGCGAGCCACTCAAGTGAGCAGCAACTTCGGGCAAATCTCGCCGGGGCTCGTCCAGAACACCACCGACCTGCTCTTTCGCGACTTGTGGCTGCGGCCTGCGCTCGCACCCCGTGACCGCAGCCTTGTGACAGTGAGCGCACTGATTGCTTCCGGCCAGGTCGCACAAATCACCTATCACCTGAACCGTGCCATGGACAATGGCCTGACACCGGCACAGGCCTCGGAGGTTCTGACGCACATCGCTTTCTATGCAGGCTGGCCGAACGCTTTTTCTGCCCTACCCGTCACTAAGGAGGTCCTTGAGAAGCGGCAGAGATAGCGACGCGTATCAACAACCTTGCGCGTGCCAAGTTGAAATCTTCCAAGGCGACGCATTTTGCTCGTGGCATTCGTATTTTCATGCGTTAGGCTGCGGCAGGATAGACGAGTAGAATACGCCTACAATCAGTGGTTTATCGGCACCGCCGGGATGGCGAAATTGGCAGACGCAGCGAACTTAAAAGCGGGCGTCGGCGTTCGCGTAAGTTTATGTAAATAAATGACATCCACGTTTAGTGAGAGACGCAGGGGATTTTTGAGTCTTAAGTTCATCAAAATACTCCGCGTGCTGAGTTGCCCAGATTTCCAAGGAAAATTTGATGTGGTGGGACTCTAAAAGGACAAGCGTCCATGACACCCTTAGTCGACCGGAATCCGGTAAAGATTGCTTCGGTGGAACACGTTCAAGAAGGAATACACCGCCGGAGTTGGTCCTGGGGCGATCGCTTTCGATATTTTCTGGACACCCTTTAGCGAGCCCAGCTTCGCCTCCAGAGTCTGACCGGAAAGGTTTTGACCCGGCGCCAGCAGTTCTGGAGGAAACATCTTTCCTTGACTCAGTGCAATCGCGTAAGTAGTTTGCGCCCCTGCCCCACCAATGCCGGCCGGAGTTATGTAGAGAAACTTCGAATCCGGCGACCACGCGACGTAACATCGAGAGTTGCACAGTTGTACAGGCGAGCCAGCGCCGAGGGGGTACGCATTGGTGACGTCAGTGGATCCGGTGCTGGTGTCGGCTACATTTGCGACCAGCCATTGCGCGTCCGGTGAGACAGCGCTGAGCGCGATCACGGGCGCCGAGGGAATCTTCTCAGGCGCTTGTCCTTCTTTTCGAATACGAAACAAAGCGGCTGCAACCTGATCTCGCGAAACAAAAAAGATCTCTCCCCGCGGCCCGAACTGGCCTTGAGATTCTTCCGGTGCATCGGGAGCGCTAAGTTGATGGGGCGGGGTACGGCGATCGGTGGGAGCAATCCACAGCCGCGGCTTGCGAGCTTTGTCGAGGGCCGTGAACACAACCAGCTTGCCATCGAAAGAGAGCGAGTAATCTTCGATTTCGATTCCGGGCAAAATGCGTTCGATGCTGTTCGTGTTCAGTGCGGTCGCTCGCAATTCTCCGGCGAAGAAGGCGCCGGTCGGAGGACTGGATCGCCACAGATAGAAAACTTTCTTTCCGTCTCGCGAAAATGAAGGTTGATCGGTGAATCCGTCGGAAGAGATCGCCTGATCGCCGGCCGGCCCGTGCACCCAGACACTTCTTTCTTCACTGGTGACCGCGGTGATAAGAGACCGGCCATCCGGTGAAATCGTGAGGCCTTTTTCCTCTGTGGGGCCGAACGTGACCTGCTCGATTGAACCCTCCGGAAAATGTTCACGAAAAATGTGCATGCCTTGGCCCGCATTTGCGCCGAAGTACATCCATTTGCCATCCGGCGACCAGACGGCATAGAAACACTGCGCACTCCTCGGCCCCACCAGACGCCCGCGGGAACTCCCATCAAAGGGAACCAACCGGCACGGCAGAAAGCCGGAGTCATCCATTTCGCCGGATATCAAGACCCATTTGTGATCGGGAGACAGGTGCGACGAGTGGGCCATCCCGCTGGCTGAATTTGGAAGGTAGATGTCGCGAGCGTCGGTCCTGCCGTCACCGGCGGTGACGACTGCCATGTGGATTCCGCTCTTGATCTCAGAAAACAATACCTGCTTCGAGTTGATCCAGTGCAGACCGGAGGCGTTGGGCAAAAACAGAGAAGCCTGACCGCCCAGTGATGGAAGAACCCAGGTATCCCATGAACTGGCGACCGTGTAGGTGATGCGGGAACTGTCCGGAGAGAAGGCGAGCATGCCTTTCGAAACGTCGTCATGCGTTAGCTGTTGGGGCTCGCCATCCGGAAGCAGCATGGCGTAGACTTCGCCCTTCGCAAGGAATGGGAAACCGCTTCCCAGCGATTTCTCCCGGATAAAGGCGAGCATACGTCCGTCCGGAGAGAGCTCTGGTTCCTGGGCCGCGTCCGAAATGTGCGTCAATTGGACCCATTCGGCCGGCGTGTGAATGGTTGTGCGCCTGGTACGGTAGGCTGCCAATCCGAGGAAAGCGAACAACACCAGGCAGACCGATGCACCCACAGCAACGAGCCAGCCGATCTTCGATTTGGGCGGATACGCAAGCGGCGAACTTTCTGTGGCGATCTTCTCAGCTGTTTGAAGGGAATCCTGCACCTCGGCGGCACTTTGAAATCGGAGCGCTGGATCTTTCTCGAGTGCGCGATTGATCGCATTGCCAATATCCCGTGGCAGCGATGGGTTCAGCTCGTTCGGAGGCGTTGGAGCGTCTTTCAGAATCGCATTCATGACCAGGACTGTATTTTTTCCTGTGAATGGCCTCTTCCCGGTTGCGGCCTCATAGAGGACGACTCCCAGCGAAAACAAATCACTACGAGTGTCGAGCTCTTCACCGCGTACCTGCTCCGGGGACATGTAGGCCGCTGTCCCGGGATGAACTCCCATCTTCGTTACAGCTTCTTCGTCGCCGTCCGCTTCGACTGCGGAATGACCTGAAAGGAATTTGGCCAGTCCGAAATCGAGAACCTTGGCCTGGCCACGATCATTGACGAAAATATTTCCCGGCTTGATGTCGCGATGAATGATTCCCTTACCGTGTGCGGCGTCCAAGGCATCGGCAAGTTGGATTCCTAGTCTGCGCACACGGTCTGCGGGCAATGGCCCGTTTCGCAGAACTTCTTTCAGGGGTTTTCCTTCGAGGAGTTCCATGATGATCACGGGCCGTTCCTCATGTCCCTCGACCTCAAAAATCGTGCAGATATTGGGGTGGTGCAGGGCAGAGAGAGCGCGCGCCTCACGCATAAATCGAGACATCGCCTCCTTTGTTTGCACGACCTTATCGGACAGAAATTTCAAGGCGACATGACGGCCCAGTCGTATGTCCTCGGCCTCGAATACCACACCCATGCCTCCGCTACCGATCTTCTGCAGAATGCGGTAGTGGGCTATGACTTGCCCCGCCGGCAGGGCAGCAACTGGGACAGGTGGTGGTGCGGCAGCCTCGACAGCGACGGCCGGTTGCCGGACTTCAATCACTGGGGCGATAAACCGGTATCCTTTGGCCGGAACAGTTTGCACATAGCGCGGCTGCTCGGGGTCATCGCGCAGGGCTTGGCGGATTTTGCGAATTGCGGTATTGATGCTGTTGTCGGTGTCCAGGAAAACGTCCTTACCCCAGAGCTTTTCGACGATTTCCTCTCGCGTGACAATCTCCCCGCGACGCTCCACCAGCAGCAACAAGAGTTCCATCGGAATTCGTTCGAGCTTCAGAGGGCGCCCCGCGCGGCTAAGGGCATAGCGCCCCGCGTCCAGCTCAAATTCTTCGAATCGAACTAACTCCGGCATAGGCCTCCACAGGCGGTTCATTTTACATCGCTGCGAGCGCGTCTGCCCCTAAGTTGCTGACTATTAAAGCGCTTGTTTCTTCATAACGCTACAGGACGGTCCAGCTTTCCTCCATTGTCACAAGCCTGAGAGCGGTGCAGGATGGCGCCACGTTGCAGCCGTGAGGAGTTCGATTTCGAAAGGTTCTGAGGCTCCCTCGCCGCCGACAACAGCGATTTAGTCGAAGCAGATTTCGTCAAATTCAAGGAGAAGACACCATGAGATTGCATTTCGCAAAGCCGTTCCTTCCGCTCGCCGTTTTGGCAGGACTCTTTCTGTCGGTTGCCGACGCAGGAGCACAGACTTCGGTTCGTACCGGTAAGGCACTGGAGGGAACCTGGCAGGTTGTCGTTACGCAACGGGACTGCACTACGGGCAATCCTCTCGGTCAACCCTTTCAATCCCTGCTCACCTTCGCAGGCAACGGAACTATGACGGAGACCACAGACAATCCTTTGTTCTATCCCGCCGAGCGCGGTCCAGGCCACGGCGTGTGGAGCTTTCGGGGTGGAAAGCGATACATCGCAGCCACGACTGCCTTCATCACCCTCAACGGCGCCCTGGAGAAGACTCAAAAGATCACCCAGAGCATCGTGATGGGTGACGACTGGAATTCCTTCACCACCGTGAAAGCAACGGTGCAGTTCTTCGATCCGACGGGGAATCTGCTGATCAGCGGCTGCGCTAGTGCGACCGGAGTTCGGTTCTGGTAAGCGACTCGCCTACAAACACGAGAAACTGACGTGTGATCGCAATTTGAACGATTCCACCGTTCCCGGACGGTGACGGGGACGGTGGAGATCGGCCTTGACCGGGTTCCCTGTTGGACAAAAATGGGACGGTCTGAAGCCAACATTCAACGCAAGGACCTGTTCGGGGTGTGGTCCTCGCAATTCAGAAACCTGAGGCGGAAGCCAAACTCTGACAAAAGCCGGAATATGACTGCTAATGCGAAGAAATCAGTATTGCGCCATTGCGTAGTGTCATTGATGCTCATCTCGTGGCTTGCGCTGAGTACCCCGTCTGCTGCTCAGCATGATCACGGCAGCGCCGAACCGGAAAAGCTGGGTGCGGTCCACTTCGCCACTTCATGCAATCCGGCGGTGCAAGTGGAATTTGATCGTGCGGTTGCACTACTACACTCGTTCTCGTACCGGAAGTCCGGCGAGACCTTTGCCGCGATTGCAAAGGAAGATCCCGGGTGCGCGATGGCGGAATGGGGCGTGGCCATGACTCACTACCGGCAGCTTTGGGATCCACCAACACCGGCCGATCTTGATGCCGGATGGGCCGCGGTTCAAAAAGCAAAGTCCATTCCTCTCAGTTCACAACGTGAGCAAGCCTACATCGCGGCGATGGAAGCGTTCTATAAGGATAGCGACAGGATCGATCATCACACTCGTGGCCTTGCCTACGAACACGCCATGGAGCAATTGCAAGCCCACTACCCAGAAGACCAGGAGGCGGCCATCTTTTATGCGCTTGCATTGCGGGCGAATGCATCGCCCAGTGACAAAACCTACGCGGATCAGAAGCGGGCGAGCGCAATTCTGGAAGCGATATTCACCAAACAACCGGACCACCCCGGCCTGGCGCATTACATCATTCACTGCGACGACTACCCTTCGTTAGCTTCGCAGGCTCTCAACGCGGCACGCCGTTATGCACAGATTGCGCCGGACGCTCCTCACGCCCTGCACATGCCGTCGCACATTTTTACGAGATTGGGATTATGGCAGGAGTCCATCGATTCGAACCTTGCATCGGCCAATGCGGCCCGAAAACAGGGTCTCGCAGGAGATGAGTTGCACGCGACGGATTATCTGGTTTATGCATACCTGCAAATCGGCCAGGGCCGCGAAGCAAGGAAGCTGGCTGAATCGATGCCGACAGTTCATCGGAATGACGCCGCTTACTTTGCTGGTTTATATGCGACAGCGAGCATCCCAGCGAGACTTGCCGTTGAAGAACATCGCTGGGCGGATGCGGCCAAGCTGACTTTGCCTCCGAACATTTTCCCCGGCGGCCGTTATCGTTGGACAGAGGCGGATTTTTACTTTGCGCGAGGCCTCGGAGCGGCGCGAAGCGGAGATGCCGCGAATGCTACAACCGCTGGGCGAGAGCTCACCTCCATTCACGACGACTTGACCCTCAATGGAGACCTATTGTCTGCGGCCCTGGTCGATATCCAACGGAGAGCGATCATGGCGTGGGTCTTATTCACGCAGGGGAAAAAGGATAGGGCTTTGATCGAGATGCGCGGTGCCGCTGATCAGGAAGACTCTATCGATCGACCACCGGTCGCACCGGGCCCGATCGTACCGGCACGCGAACTCCTCGGGGAGATGTTGCTCGAAGCCCAGAAGCCTGTGTTGGCGCTGGATGCATTTGAGGCTGATCTGCGCACGGCTCCGAGCCGTTTGAACGCCCTGTACGGGGCTGTTCGCGCTGCCAAGCGGGCGAAAAACCTCAGCAAAGCACAGAGTTATTTTTCCCAACTCGTCGCAAACTGCAAGCAGGCCTACCCTGAGCATCCTGTAGTTCGTGAAGATAGAGCGTTTCGGCTCGCGGGCCAGCGTCCAGGAATACAGGACCTCGCTAGAGAGCTGCATGAGCACTCGGACATTACAGCGCCGCTTGACTGAGCAGGGCATTACCTTTCAGCGGTTGCTCGACGCGCGGCGTGAACTAGCGCCCACTACCTGCTCGACTCATTCGGCAGTTGAACGAAACGGCTTATCTCTTAGGCTACGAGGGCGCTAATCTTTCGTCCGCGCGCTTTCCGGCACTGGGAAGGGACCTCACCTGGACATTGAGAGCGTCGTGTGCTTCCACGAAAAATGCCAAAAAACCGACACATTTTCTTACACACTTTCACATTTAACACGTTAAGCTATGACCAGATCAACGAGTACAATACGCTTGTAATCAGTAATTTATAGTCCAAGCCGGGATGGCGAAATTGGCAGACGCAGCGGACTTAAAATCCGCAGGGCCCAGAAGGCCTGTGGGGGTTCGATTCCCCCTCCCGGCACCAGCATCCGACATCGAAGACTCGCTCACGTCGGCTCGGGATTTCGCGTTCGCCCTCCCGTTCCTCTCACTTTCGCAGAAGCCGACTCGATTACTCATTTCTCAACGTGACTATGGGATCGACCTGGGTGGCGCGGTGGTCGGGCAATGAACAGGCCACCAGCCCCTGGGGATTTTCGCGTTCAAAACTGGGGAAACTCGGGTACTGGTGTCGTTTCGGAAACGGCACCAGTACCGAAACCCGGGTAATGTCCTAATACTGCACTATTAGGACACTACCGAAACCCGTGCCCATAGCCGCAACGGCACGACTCGGGTGTATACTCCAGTCCGTTTGCTTTTCTTCCCCGCCAGAAGCGCATGAGGTGTTTCTCTACTTCTGCTTCGATCTAGAGTTACGAGGAGTCTGGACATGGCAAGGCTGAAATTCTTCGCCCTGATTTTCGGGATGGCGGTTGGAATCTTGTTTATGGCGAGCCAAGCTGCACAGGCGCAAACATTTGCCATCGTGCACAAGTTCAACGGCTTTCCCAACGACGGGCGCATGCCCACCGCACCGGTAATCCTCGATGCGCAGGGCAACATCTACGGTACGGCCTATGCCGCGGGCAAGTTTGGCGGTGGGGTCGTGTTCAAAAAACCCGCCAATGGCTATGACACGGTGCTGCACAATTTCACGTCGGGTTCAAACGCGGCTGGAAGGAATGGGGCGAATCCTGCCGGCCTGGTTCGGGATGCGGCCGGCAATCTTTATGGGACAACGATGAGCGGGGGAAACTTGAGTTGCCCACTCAGCACGGCCGGTTGTGGAACCGTATTCAAGCTCGACCCCTCAAACCGTTTGACGGTGTTACACCGCTTCGACTATACGGACGGGGCATTACCCAACGCCGGGTTGCTCCTAGACGCAGCAGGCAACCTCTACGGCACGACAGGTTTGGGCGGCCAAGCGAATAACGGGACAGTCTTCAAGATAGATACTTCAACCGGTCACCTAACAGTCCTCAAGAGCTTTCCCAATCAGTTCGGCGTCCCTGCTGGAGCTATCGCTATGGATGCCGCCGGAAATATTTATGGAACCTATGGACTCGGCGGTGACTCCGACTGCGAATGTGGCGGAGTGTTTGAGCTTACCACGAACCACAGTCCCACTTTCTTCACGGATCTGTTGGATTTCACAGGCTCCAATGGAGCAACCCCGTACGGGGGCGTTGTTATTGATGCAGACGACAACCTATATGGAATGACCAGTGCAGGAGGTAACAACTCATGCGCCGCCGGGAAGGGCTGTGGGGTAATTTTCGAGCTGCCCCTGTACGCACGTGAAACGGTCCTCTATACCTTCTCGGGTCTTGCAGACGGATCCACCCCGCAGGCGAGCGTAATTCTTGATGCCGATGGAAACTTATACGGCACCACGGCCTTCGGCGGAAATACAACAACTGCGGGTGGCGGCCATGGGGTGGTATTCAAACTTGATACAAGCAGGAACGAAACGGTGCTGCATACCTTTAATGGCACCGATGGTGCGCAGCCGATGGCAAATCTCACGATGGACTCTACAGGGAACCTGTATGGCACAACGGTGTACGGCGGATCCACCGCCTGCACGAACGGCTGCGGAGTTGTGTTCAAGGTTGCGCCCTGACAATTTGGTCAGTGACCGAAGCACACGTACGAGATGCCATAAGTGGCTAAGTTGGCCAGCCCTCCGCCCGTGTCCGTCCAAGTGACCGTGACATTCGATGTCGTCGCAGGGTTTCCGATTGCTGTCGCGCTACTTGTCCAGTTATAGAGTGGGGCTGAAGTACTCACGAGAGTCCATTCGCAACTGGGCGCGTTGAGAGAGGTGGTCGAGAAGGTAAGAGTTACCGTTCCGGTAGAGGCAGCGCTTGTCCCGGCGGTCAGTTGAACTGTTCCCGACGTGTCCGTTCCGTTTACGTTACACCCGCCTCCCGTTCCGAGCCCGGTAGACGCGCACGACGGTGCGGTTCCACCGACACCCGCGATCAATTGCGGACCATAGTTGGTCGCCGTTGTAGGATCAAATAGCTGGGCCAATCAATGGATGAGCAGAGGTTCGCGGTTCCGACCCGGACCTGGTCGATCGAACCGCTATTCACTACATTAAGCTTGATGCAAGTCGCCGAAGCCGACGTTGTGTTCGGCGTACTCGTTATGTTGTTCCCCTCGACAGCGCCTCCCACAAGCGGCGTACCGAGGACGAGTGAGGATCCGGTCAGGCCATTGTCCACGTCAATTCCATAAGATCCGCCTGTGGTGTTTCCGGCAGTGTCCCAGCCGGGATCGAGGATGGTGTTGCCGGTGATCGCAAATCGGCTTGATCCGCCCGATGTCGCAATGCCCGCGCCCTGAGAACGGTAGACCGTGTTGCCGGAGACGACGATAGAGGCCATCCTTCCGGGTACGTCCACAGAGAAATCGTCGACCCAGATATTTGTGTAAGAACCTGTTGTGTTGCCGGCCTTGGCCACAAGCCCAAAGGATTGCACGCCGGGGTTATCGAAGGTCTGCGGCCAGTTCGCAGGAATAATCTCGAGGTACTCAAGTTTGGAAGCAAGAATCTGGGGAAGGTCAGTGCAAGATTCCGGCGCGACCAGATTCGCCTGTGAGGAAAGGCAAAGCTGAAAGTCCCCAGGTTGAATTGTAGTTGGGGAACCAATGGCAAATCGCCAAACTGGAAGGGTCAGCAGATTCATTGCATTAGAGCCTAGACAATTCCCTCCCGAGGAGCAAGGAACGTTGACATAAAAAATTGTTCCTGCAGCGAAGCTTGCTGAAGTGCATCCTGAGTTAGGACATATCTTCTGAGACCCTGATCCCTCAACGTACTGGCCAGCAGTTGAATCATTGTATGCAGTGTTCGTTCCTGTTGTCGTAATCGCTTGCACGTTGAACACTACGCTTTTGCTGTTGCCGCTGCTCGTGAACGACACATTGTTGTGAACGAGCTGATCGTCTGCGCTCCATAATTGATGCCCGCTTGGTGTGGTGCACCCAGAAGCCACGCAGGAAGCGGTAGCATTCGAGTTCGATCCCGAATTTTCAAGACGGCTGTTGAAAAAAATGCCCGGCCCTCCCACGTTGTATACCGAATTGCCGGTTACAGCGACTCCTTTGCCAACCTCAACCCGGATTCCCGGTCCTCCTGATACGGGCTGCGTGGAGCCTGGAAGCGCCTCCGGGTCCCCTATCGTATTCCCTATGATCGCTGTGCCAACGCAGGTATCGCAGTGGAGGTTGATATCAGTACTTACTTGGTTCGAAACGATAACGTCGTGCAAATCGTTTGATGCTCCCAGGACCCCACCATACAGGAAGACGCCGTGCAGTGCCACCGCAGCAGCGTTGTTGGCGGTACACTGATTTCCAATTACCCTGGGAGCAATGGCCTGCTGAAAGTTGTAGCAAGCCCCGGAGCTCCCGCCCCCTGCCGAACTGAAAACTGTGTTATTAGAGAAGCTAACGTGCGATGCGCGAGTCGCAGTGATACATGAGGTGCCGCAATCATGAACATAGTTCTCTTCGAAGACAAGGTCGGAAGCAGTTTCGGCAGGTGGGACCGAGCTGCTGGTTATGGTGCCCGTGTAAATTGCGTCTCCTACTGTGTGATGGACATGGTTCTTGCGAATGAAGATGTGCTGCGATTTTAGCGAAATACTGCCGGTCGAAGCGGTACCCGTAGTGGTATCAGAATAGGAGAAGCTACAAGCGCCCGATCCGGTGCAGCCCGTAACTGAAATGGGACCTCGATTGACGCTATTGTAATTGGACCCGGTACCGAAAACGGTCACGAATTCCCCGTTCGAAAGGCTACAGTTCGCCGCGGAGCTCAGCACTATGGTCGTGGTTCCGCTTGCATTGCTGATCGAAGTGATGGCGCATTGCTCATCCACCACCTCGATTGCATTTTGAAGGTTGTAGCCGATTTGGAATGAGCAGAGCGCTCCGGAACCGGAACAAACGCTGGTTCCCTGCCATTTAGTCAGATTGACAGTAGTCCCGCTTACACCAGTCGATGAGATTGTCGCACCGTGGGCATGGGTAGCGATTCCATCCGATGCAGTTCCTAGTACTGTAAGCCAGCCACCGGTCATTGGACCTGGGTAAGTTGGCGCGATGCTCAACATCGCGGTGGTCGGGCTCATGCTCGCCGAAAGTGAGTTTATGGTGCCCGAATTGAAGACCTGCCCCGTCATCTCGCAACCTTCAATCGTAATATTACTGGACCCCGAAATGAGAAACAGACTTGCGGGCAAGAACGTTGCGGACGCTGGTACGGTGATTACCGTGCCCTGGGAGCATAGAATCCTCATGTTCTGCACGTTGTTGATCACAACCTGATGGCTGAATGTATATGGGCTATAAGAGGCGATAACATCCCGATTGGAGCCGATTGCCGAAGAAAAGCAAGTATCATCCAGAGCTCCACAATTCGCGGACACGATGACCGACTGACCTACCCCGAGCGGCTGAGGGCAGGCTAAAGCTAATCGCAGCCAGCGCGAGCAGTAGCAATGTGTTCCTGTTGTACCGCGGCTCTGCGGGAAAGGTCGTCATAGGCTACTCCTCTCTGTTTTGTTTACGATTTAGGCTCTGCAATTCTTGATCGACGACTTATGCCACGAGAGTCAGGAACAGCAGCTTCAGAAGTCGTGCGAACGATACCAGGGAATGCAACTTCGACGCCACAGCACCTCACTCGGTAAACCGCTGAAAATGCATCTTGACCCGGCAATTTGAGGGGCCGTATGAGGTCCATTCTATGTCCGGACGACGACTTTGGTGTCCATTGCTGGACAGTCTTGGACACTGCACCCGGCCCGAATCGGGGCGGAGCCCCGGTACCTTTTCGGAACGACATCTGGTCCCCATCCTAAACCGGAACCACTTTCGTGCCGCACGCCCCAAAGGCAGGGGTGCATACGGAGACATCCGAATGAGAATGATCGCGGTAGCTCCACTTGGTTGCGGAGAGGGAGACGTCGGTCATGGCGAAGCTGAAGCAGTTGATTTCCGGTTCTCTGTTGCTGTTCATGTTAATCGTGCCGTTGTTCGTAGGAACGAGCAGCGCCGACGACGGCACTTCATCAGCAGGGGCGAGCACTAAAGCAGCCCATCAAGCAGCCCGGGCGGATCTTACTCCGGCGGCGCAACCGGTCAACGTGACGGCATTGCTGGGAGTGCTGGTGATGAAAGGAGTGCTTTCCCCGAGCGAGGCGAACGCGATTCGCGACGCGGCTCCAAACGAGGAATTCCAGCGGCTGGTTGAAGCGCTGACACGCAAGGGGTTGGTGAACGCGGCCGATCTGCCCGCGGATACCTCGACAAGCACGGTGCCGCCGATGCAGACGACCAGGGCCCCGGGCGTGTCGCCTGCAGGGGGCGAAGGGCATGTGAAGGACGTCAAACCCGCAGGACCGCGGGTGGTCTCGGCTGTTACTCCGCTGCGGGTGCTGCCCGTCGATCCGCCGCCGCGCGGAGGACTCAAGGCCGCATTCACGCTGGGACCGGTCAAGATGACCCCGTACGGCTTCTTGCGGGCGACGGCTGTCTATGATGACAGCAATCCCAATGGCGACGACATGCCGTTTCCGGGCTTGTTCCTGAATAATGCGGAGTTTTCGACCAGCACCGGCCCGACCAAAGATCCGGAATTTCATCTGAAGGCGCGTCAGGCGCGGATGGGAGCCAATTTCGAGTTCCCCGACCTCTCGCCCAGACTGACATTGACCGGGCGGATCGAAGGCGACTTCGAGGGGAATTTCACCGAAGTCGACAATCGCGACGTATCTTCCATTCGCAGCAGCATGTTTTCCTTCCGCCAGGGATGGGCGCGGCTGGATTATGCCGCCAGCCAGCGGACCGATCTCTATTTCGAAGGCGGGCAGGACTGGACCCTGTTTGGATCGAGTGCGCTGCCGAACCTGCTGGAGACGACCGCTCTGGGCTATTGGTATGGAGACGTCTACGAGCGCTCGCCGCAGTTTCAGTTTGGAATGGTGCAGAAGCTCGGAGGTGCGCGGAATTTCAAACTCTCGCCAACTTTTGCCATCATGATGCCAACCAGCAGCGAAATCGAAAAGCTGGGCTCTCTGGGCGTCACCGGGCAGCTTGCCCAAGCCGAGCGCGAAGGCGCGGACTCCGGACGGCCGGAGTTTGAGGGACGTCTGGCGCTGCAGTTTCAGCTCGACAAGGCTCCGGGGGTGGCGCCGGCGCAGATCATATTTTCTGGAGTGGAAGGGCGGCGATCCTCGGTCGTTCCCAACTCGTCCCTGGCGTACGCCGGCTTGCCTGCCAACTACGCGGCGGCCTTTCCTGACGGCTTCACCGCGTCGAGCAGCATTTACGGCGTGCAAGGAGCCCTGCAGCTGCCCACTCGATGGTTCACGCTGGTGATGAGCGCGTATCGCGGCGGCGATCTGCGCTTCTTCTTTGGTGGCCAGGTCAACTCCTACGCCACGTCCACGGCGGGACTCACCAACATCGAAGGATCACCGGGACTTCCCACCCTGGACGGCGGTCCGTTGGCGGCCGCCGGCGGCGCCGTGCTGGGCTGCAACATCAACGTCGCCAGCCCCCAATTATGCCCGGAAGGGAATGTGGTTGTGGCTCCGCAGAAACCGATCCGGGCGTTTGGCGGGTTCGTGAATCTTGGTTTGCCGCTGTCGCGCTGGTTCAAGGCGAATCCCGAGGGCCACAACGCGGGCTGGCAGTTCTATCTGCATATGGGCAAGGACCAGGTGTACAAGGGGGACCTGAACAATCCCGGCTTCACCGCTGACGCGAATACTCTGTCGCCGTTGCCGCTGCTGATGGGCAAGCTGACGGCGGCTACCCTGTACTACAAACTGAATCCCTACGTCACCTTTGCAGGCGAGCAGTCGATCTACGCCACGCGACTTGCTCCCGGCCTGACCTATACGATCGCCGGCAAGCCGAGTAACGAGTGGCAGGATCACCGCAGCGAATTCGGGCCGATCTTTACGTTCTAGATCGAGCCGGTGAGCCAAATCGCGGATTCGTGTTCCAGGGGACAGCGCTCGACAGGACAAACAGACGAACGGAGCTGGCGGGTGTACTATTCTGGCGGTCCCGAGGGGCTTGCGGACCCAGCCGTACACCCGCATCGAGGCCAATGCAAACAGCGAGAGATCGAGAAGTCCGGTGGTCGGAGAATCAAGACAAAGCGGAAGGTTCGATTCGATTCGTCAATCAAGCAGCGGTGAACAGCCGCGCTCTGAGGAAGGAAGAGAAAATCATGACAGACGCGACAGATGCCGGAATCTATCGGGAGTGGTGGGCCAATCCGGCGGTGGTGGGCTTGATGGGTTTCGCAACGACCACCATGGCCACCGGATTGCACAACGTCGGCTTTTGGGGAGCGGGGCCGACACTCGCATTGGCGATTGCGTTCGGCGGGACAGCGCAGTTCATTGCCGGGATCATTGACTTGCGGAAAGGCAGCATCTTTGGCGGGTCGGCGTTCATGTCGTACGGTGCGTTCTGGTGGGCGGTGTTCTTTTTGCTTCACATCCAGGCAAAAACCGGCGTAGTGCCCGGGCCACACGAACTGCTGGGGTTTTTCCTCATGTGGACGTTATTCACCTTTGCATTCTGCGTCGCCGTCCAGCGAGTGGGGAAATTCCTCGCGGTTCTGTTCTGGATGCTGTTTATCGCGTTCGTCCTGTTGGACGGTGTGGCTCTCGGCAAAGTCCCGGCACCGGTCGCGGGATGGGAGATTTTCCTTACCGGTCTGGTTGCCTGGTACATCGCGATGGCCACGCTGGTGAACACGGTCTACGGCAAGAAAGTACTGCCGCTGTCGTAACCGGGACTAAGACTCTGGCCACGGGGTTCTCTAAGCAGACATCGTGCGCGTTCGGTTCTTGGAACGCGAGAACGGTGTCGCCCCCCAACTGTGCGAAGTGATTATAAAGAGGATAGTACTAAGAGCTTCAGCGATTCCCGACATGGCTATTGAGCTGTTTGCGGCGTTTCACCTGTAAGGTAACCTCGGGTTGGTTACTCGTGGAAGCTTCGATCTGGTACCTTTTCATTCCCTTTGGTAACGAGCGATAGCGGGGTGCGGGCAACTAAGCTTCGACGCGGGGGTTTACTCTCGCATGACCAACACACTCAAGCAGTCGCTCTTAGTCCTGGCAGTGGGTGGTCTGATAGCTGTCGGATCAGCCGCTGCGCAAGCCCAAACCGATACGTCGGGAGCCGGCCCGGGGCAGGTTGATCCTGGCCATCCGCGCGTCAACCAGGTCAATGGCCGTGAGACGAACCAGCAGAATCGGATCGCCAATGGCGTGAAGAATGGCCAGCTGAAGCCGGGACAAACCGCGCGACTGGAGCGCGGCGAACAGCGCCTTCAGAATAACGAGAAGCGCGATATGTCCAAGGACAACGGGCATCTGACCAAGGCGAATCAGCGTCAGCTGAACCGCGAATCCAACCGCATGAGCCGGCGCATCGCGGCCGACAAGCACTCGCAATAAACATCCAGCAACTCAACATAGATTGGGAAAAGGAGAGAGCCGCCGCTGCTGCGGCTTTTTTCTTTTTCCCGAGGCGGCAGACACCTAAGCGGGGCCGGAGTAACTCTCCAGTCGCTGGCGTCGCGACGCCGAGAGAGAAAAGAACGGGCCTTCCCGTATAATGACCGGGGCTTGAACGGTTTTCTCAGTGTCTTCCATTCCAGAACACAACCGCCCGCGGACCAAAGCTATCGCCTCCGATCCCGAAAATGCCCGGACCGGGGTGGAGGTGGCTGTGCTCACCGACCTCGGACGGCAAAGGCCGAACAATGAGGATTCGTCCTTGTACTGGGAGCCGGAGAGCGGCGAAGAATTCGCGCGTAAGGGGCGTCTGGCGATTGTCGCCGACGGCATGGGCGGCTACGAAGGCGGGCAGGAGGCGAGCCGGCTGGCCGTGGAAACCGTGGCCGAGATCTACCGCAGCAGCGAGAGCGATCCCCAGCGCTCCCTGCTTGATGGCTTCGCCGCGGCCCACCAAGAGATTCAACGGTACGGAACCGAGAATCCCGAATTCCAGGGAATGGGAACGACCTGCACTGCGCTTTCGATCGTGGGAAGGCAGTTGCATTTTGCTCACGTCGGCGACAGCCGGCTGTACCTGCAGCGCACGGGAACCATCTCGCGGCTGACTCGCGATCATTCCTACGTGAGCCGGTTGGTGGAAAGCGGCATCGTGCGCTCCGAGGACGCCGAATCGCATCCTCAACGCCACATTCTGACGGCTGCGCTCGGGTCGGGAAGAGATATCGTCCCCGATGCTCCCGAAAGGTCGGTTTCTCTCGAGGACGGCGATCAACTTCTGCTATGCACCGATGGGCTTTGGAGTCTCGTTGCCGATCATGAGCTCTCTGCTGTGCTGAATGCGAATCGTCCGGTGGAGTCGTGCGGAATCCTGGTGCAGATGGCGCTGGATCGTGGTGGTCCGGATAACATCACCGTAGTGGTTCTCCGGATTTCAGCCTGACAGCCGATTCTCTCCTCCTCAGTCCCATCACTTAAGTCCTGTAAGGACTATCATTCGCATCCCGATTGCTCCTCACTTTTCCACAGCGCACCGAACCGAGAGCGCGTTGAGCGCAATCGGACGCATCAAAACTGCAAGCTCATTCACATCATTTCGAACTTCCGTAGGTGGCGGGTGCTGTAACTGCTTCACTTTAAAAAGGACGAGGTGTCTTAAAGACCTCCAGGGAAGGGCAGCCGAATTGCTATGTCCCCTGTGCAAATAAAGTCTATAAAACAAATAGACTTTATGGAATAATGGCACGCGCTATGGAAATGGGCTGGCAAAGGTTATTCAGGTGGTGCCGCGGCCGAGGGGCGAGGAACGCCGCACGGGCCGGAATCCTCGTCCTGGCGGCGGTGGTTTGGTCGCAAGCGCAAGAGACCATCCGTGTGGGAGCTTTTCCCAACCTCACGCATGCGCAAGCCATGGTGGGCAAGGCCAGCGGATGGTTCGACAAGGCCATGGGGCCGGGCGTGAAGGTGCAGTGGACCAGTTTCAACGCGGGTCCATCGGCGATCGAGGCGTTGTTTGCCGGCGCCATCGACATGACGTATGTCGGCCCTAACCCCGCCATCAATGGATATGTTCGCTCGAACGGCGAAGCCTTGCGCGTGGTCTGCGGAGCGGCCAGCGGGGGCGCGGCCCTGGTCGTTCGCAACGATGCGGGTATCAACCGGCCCGAAGATTTTCATGGCAAGCGTGTAGCCTCGCCGCAGTTCGGCAATACCCAGGATGTGGCTCTGCGCAACTGGCTTAAGAACCACGGGATGAGGCCCGCGGATAAAGGCGGCGATGTGCAGATCATCCCCATGGCCAATCCGGATCAGCTGACCCTGTTCCTCAAAAAGCAGCTCGATGCCGCATGGGCTCCCGAACCGTGGGCAACCCGGCTGATCCACGAAGGCAATGCGCACCTGTTTGTGGACGAGCGAACGTTGTGGCCCAACGGCCAGTTCGTGATCACGCTGCTGGTGGTGAACACGAAATTTCTGAAAGCGCATCCGCAGCTGGTGAAGAACTGGATTCGCGCCGACGTCGATCTCACTGACTGGATCGAAGACCACCAGGCCGAGGCGAAAAAACTGTTGAACCAACAGATTCAGCGTGAGACGGACAAGGCCCTCCCCGCGGCTGTCCTCGAGGAGGCATTCTCCCGGATCCAAGTCACCTACGACCCTTTGCCTAGCGCACTGATGACCGCGGCGAAGCAGGCTTTCGACGACGGCTTTCTGGGACGGCAGATGCCCGATCTCTCCGGTTTATACGACTTGACGCTGCTGAATCAGGTGCTGGCCGAGAAGGGAAGGAAGACTATCCAATGAGCGCCAACGCACACGACGTACCCTCGCGCTTTCCCATCCCGGTCGATTCGGCCCTGGCGAAGGCCGGCGCCTCGATACGCGGCGGAAGAAGGGGGCGGGCTTCACTGGAATGGCGGGGTGTCTCGCCGGAGGCGGCCAAGGTCGGACTGGCGGAGATCTCCCTCAGCTATCGCACCGGGGCGGGAGAGCACCTGCTGGCGCTCGACCGTATCAACCTGCAGGTGCGGACTGGCGAATTCGTCTGCATCGTCGGACCATCCGGATGCGGCAAGTCGACCCTGCTGCACCTGATCGCAGGGCTGCACCAGCCGAGTTCTGGACAGGTTTTGCTCGACGGCAAACCAGTCGACGGGCCGGGTCCGGACCGCATCATGATCTTTCAGGAGCATGGCCTTTTTCCCTGGCTGACCGTCGGCCAGAACGTCGAATTCGGCATGAAAATGCAGGGCGTCGCCAAAGCCGAGAGAGAAGAGAGGACTCGGTATTATCTCCGCCTGGTGCATCTGGGAAAGTTCGAGAGAAGCTACATCCACCAGCTGTCCGGAGGTATGCGGCAGCGCGTCGCGCTGGCTCGAGCCCTGGCGGCGGAGCCGGATGTTCTGCTGATGGACGAGCCCTTTGCGGCGCTGGATGCGCAAACCCGCGATCTGCTGCACGACGAACTGGAACGCATCTGGAACGAAACTGGCCGCACCATCATTTTCGTGACCCACAACGTGCGCGAAGCGGTCCGATTGGGCAATCGGGTTGTCCTGCTGACCTTCCGCCCGGGCCGGGTGAAGAATGAATTTCCGGTGGACCTGCCGCGGCCTCGGCGACTCGAGGACCCGCTGGTGACCCGCGCCGCCGGAGAAATCCTGGAAGAGCTGCGCAGCGAGATCAACCGGTCGCTGGAGGCCGAATATGCGGAGGGGGTGAAGCCGCACATCGAGCCCAGAGGGGGCGCATGAAAAGGGCGATCCGCTATCTGATCTTCTACGGTGGGCTGTTCACGGTCTGGGTGGTGCTGGCCCAGCTCAAGATTTGGCCTCCTTACTTGTTTCCCACTCCCTGGGGAGTCGCCGAAGCGCTCTACGGGGGCTTCGCCGATCACACGTACTTTATCGCCATTCGCGTGAGTATGGGGCGCGTCCTGGTTGGGTACGGCATCTCGGTCCTGTTAGGGATGGTTCTCGGGCTGGGCGTAGCCAGCAACAAGTTTCTGGAGGAGACCATGGGCGGGTTGCTGGTCAGCCTGCAGAGCCTGCCCAGCATCTGCTGGTGGCCGCTGGCGCTGCTGTGGTTCGGGCTCTCGCAGAATGCGATTCTGTTCGTCGTGGTGATGGGTTCGTTGCTATCGGTAACCCTCGCCATGGAAGACGGACGCAAGCAAATGCCAAAAATCTTCGGCATGGCGGGACGCAATCTGGGCGCCCGAGGATTCAAGTTGTTCTGGTACGTGCTGCTACCTGCGAGCCTGCCGTTCATCGTGACCGGACTCAAGCAGGGCTGGGCTTTCGCCTGGCGGTCGCTCATCAGTGCGGAGATGCTTTACCTGAGTCTGGGGCTGGGGCAGGTGCTGATGATCGGACGCGACTTGAACGATATGAGCGCGGTCATCGCGGTAATGTTGCTGATCATCGCCATTGGTTACGTGGTCGATGGAGTCGTATTCCGAGGAATGGAAAGGCATTTGCACAATAAGTGGGGACTGACCCCGGCCAGCTAAGAATCTCATAAGAGAAGCCCGTACTCGGGCTCGGGGACGGCCACCCAGAGATCGCCAGCGGAGTCTTCGCTTTTCCTGGAAATTTAGGAATCACACATGAGGCGAAGCGAACTCCTAAGTATCCATAGTAACTGAATTCAGATAGTTGACATTGACAGGACCCGCAACCGGCTAATCCGGTCGAAAAAACTTCCCAGGAGAAAGGTAAGCCCAAAATGCTGACTCTTCGATCCAGAACCGCAGTTTCCCTATCGCTATTCGCAGTGCTCTTTGGCGTTACCGCCTCTTGGGCGCAGGAGCAGACCGCTGCCCGAACCTCCGGACCGGCGGCCAGTTCTACGGGCGGGGAGAGCGATACCACGACCGATTCCAGTCTTCGCACGCAACTGGAACAATTGCGGCAGCTGGTGCACGAGCAGCAGCGGCGAATCGACGCGCTGGAATCCGCGCGCAGCGCGGAGCCCGCGTCTGCCCCTGTCTCCACCCCGTCAAGCGATCCGGTGGCGAGTACGGTTCCGGCCGTCGCCGCCAGCCCGGCAACCACTGCGAAAACGTCCGTGGCACCACCGGCCCAGCCCTCTTCGTCGGCAGCGCCCACGCCGGCGGCCGCGCAGAATCTGCAGGCCGGGAGCACCGATGAACGCATTCGGAACCTCGAACGTCAGATCAAGGGCCTCGGGCCGATCTCCTTTAGCGGAGACGTGCGGCTGCGGGGTGAACCCTTCTTTGGCGGGCCGACGAACGAGTCGATGGATCGCATGCGCGAGCGTGTGCGCGTGCGCTTTAACGCGTTCGCCAGCCTGGGCTCGCAGTTCGAGACAGGGGTAAGTCTGGCCAGCGGCGACGTCAACGACCCCACGTCGACCAACGCCACCCTTACCGGTTTTTACACCCGCAAACCGGTTGCCTTGGATCAGGCTTTCGTGCAGTTCAAGCCTGATGGTTTCAAAGCGCTGACCTTCATCGGCGGAAAGTTCCGCTATCCCTGGTACAACACCGAGCTTACCTGGGATAAAGACCTCAATCCGGAAGGGGCAGCTGAGACGCTGGCCTTCAATGTGGACAGTCCCGTGCTCAAGCGAGTCGCCCTGATCGGATTTCAATTGCCGTTCGCCGAAATCGCGGGAACCTCGTCGACGGACCAGCGAATTGCCCAGCAGATTACTTATGGCGGGCAATTGCAGACCCAATTGCAACTCGCGCCGCGTGTGACCTTCGGAGCGTACTCGGGTTTCTATAACTATCACGGCGCGGACGCGATCGCGCTGGCTTTGGCGCGTGCCAGCAGCAAGAATCCTCAGACTCCCTTCGTCGGCCTGCTGCCGCTGACCTCCGGCAACCCGGTTCAGGATTCGACTTACACCACTACCGCTACGACGGTGGTCACCATCGGTGGGACGACCTATCCGACCGGAGTCACATCTGTGGCCAGCGCGCAGTTCGCCTCGAAGTTCTCGCTGTTCGACAGCCTGGCTCGCCTCGACATCGACACCGGAAAGGCCAAGTTCCCGCTCTCGTTTATTGGGGACTATGTGCAGAACATGGGAGCTTGCGGCAACCTGGCTAACATCGGTCCGGTTCCGGCCGCTACAGCGACGCAGACCTTCAAGCAGACGGTCAACGCGCCTTGCATCTCAAGCCAGCGCCGCGGCTATTGGGCGGAGGGCAGACTTGGACGCTTGCAGGAAAAGAACGACATCCAGTTTGGATACACGCGGATCTACATCGAGCGGGAAGCCGTGCTCGGTAACTTCAATTACAGCGACATCCGACAAGGCACAAACGTGACGCAGCACCGCTTCGACATGTTCTACCAGTTCGATCGCAGTGTGCAGCTGGGTTTCACCGCCCTGGTCGGGCGCCCGCTGGGGACGACCGAGCCGTGGCTGACGCGGCTCCAGTTCGATACGGTCTACATCTTCTAATCGAGGCAGGTGCGAGTGTTTTTTGGAGCGCGGCAGAAAATGCAAAGCGCTACCGACCCAGTATCCCGCACGCTGGACACTACGGTAGCGCTGCTGCTTCTGAGCCCAAAACTATGAGGCAAGTATAGGAAGCCGCATGCACTTCTCATAGTGCAAGATCGGGTACCAGGAGGTTAATAGTACCCGGGTCATCCACTATTTACTTTTCGCCGTCGGGCTCCGCTGCACCGGAACTTTCGGGTCGAAGCAGGGGAAACAGAATGACGTCGCGAATCGTGTGCGAGTCGGTCAGCAGCATGCACAGCCGGTCGATGCCGATGCCGACGCCCCCGGCTGGAGGCATGCCATAAGACAGGGCCCGGATGTAATCTTCGTCCATCTGGTGGGCCTCCTCATCGCCGCGCTCGCGCTCTCTTAGCTGAGCCTCGAAGCGGCGGCGCTGATCCTCGGGATCGTTGAGCTCGCTGAATCCGTTGGAGATCTCCATCTTGCCTGCAAAGATCTCAAAGCGCTCGGTCCAGTCCGGCTCGTCGGGCTTCTGCTTGGAGAGCGGGGACACGGCGGTAGGGAATTCATAGATGATGGTGGGCTGCATGAGGTGCTCTTCGGCGGCTGCTTCAAACAGCGCCGCGATCGTCTTGCCCAGCGGGTCGTTGGGGTCGTAGGCGATGTGCGAGTGCGCTGAGTTGAAGCGATCGACGAGCGCCTTCACTCCTTCCTTCGTCGCAAAGTCGCTCATCTGCGGCTTGGCGCCGGCCTGCTCCGGCCAGAACTTGATGATCGCCTCGCGCATGGTCATGCGTTGCCAGTTGTCCCATTCGAGCTCATGGACCGTCTCCTGTCCCCTTTCAGAAATCGTCCATCTGGATTTTGCGCTGCCGTTCACTGCCTTGGCGGCCTCTGTGATGACCTCCTGCGTGACCCCCATGATGCCCTGATAGTCGGTGTAGGCCTGATAAGCCTCGAGCATGGTGAACTCGGGATTCCAGCGCCAGCCGAGACCTTCGTTGCGGAAGTTGCGGTTGATCTCGTAGACGCGATCAAAGCCGCCGACGAGCAACCGCTTCAGATAGAGCTCGGGCGCAATGCGCAGGTAAAGATCCAGGTCGAGCGTGTTGTGGTGTGTGATAAACGGCCGCGCTACCGCGCCGCCCGCGATCGGCTGCATCATGGGCGTTTCGACTTCCAGAAATCCGTGCGCCTCCATCGTGCGCCGCATTGACTGGATCATCCGGGTGCGCTTCAGAAAAACTTCGCGTACCTCGGGATTCATGACCAGATCGACATAGCGCTGGCGATACCGCAGTTCGACGTCGGTAAGCCCGTGCCACTTCTCGGGCAGCGGTAGCAGATCCTTGCTGAGGAAGGTGATCTCCTCGACGTGCACCGTGAGCTCGTTGGTTTTGGTGCGAAACAAATATCCACTCACGCCGATGTGGTCGCCGAGATCGAGCAGTTTGTACAACTCGAAACCCTTCTCGCCGACCGCGTCTTTCTTGACGTAAATTTGCAGCTTCTTCCCGCTCTGCTGGATGTGGGCGAAGCCCGCCTTGCCCATCAGCCGGATCGCCATGATGCGTCCGGCGACCCGGACGGTCACCCGTTCTTTCTCCAACTCTTCGCCGGTTTTGCCGGAATACTGGGCCAGGATCTGCTCGGCGGTATGGGTGAATTCGTATTGGCTGCGGTACACCGGCTGGCCCAGGGCCTCAATCTGTTTCAGTTTTTCGCGCCGGAGTTCGTAAATCTTCTCGTCGAGTGCCAAGGCTTCCCCTTCTTCTGGAGTGAAATTGCGATTATAAACAAGGGCGCGGCCGACCACCGGCCGCCATCAGCTTTTCCGTGATGTTAAGATGTGTGTACCATGGTACAATGGTACCGATGAACGAGCCGAAACTGGAAATCGAGCGAGTGCAGACGGGGGTGCGCATGGAAAGACGCATCCTCAAAGTGTTGAAGGCCTTTGCCGAATATCACGATATGACGCTCGGAGATGTGCTGGAGGGCATCGTGCTGCATGCCTTCGACGGAAAGACGCCGTTCAGCACGGCCTCGCTGGAACGCATCCGGGAGTTGAAGAAGTTCTACGAGCTCGATCTCGACTCGACCGCGAGCCACCGGCTGAAGGAAATCAAGGCGCGATCCTCGCGCAAGCGAAGCGAATAGGAGCCCGGAACAGGAGCCAAAATGAGCGCGCAGCCATCGAAATGTTCGTTGACCGTCCTGCAGTGGGCGCTCGGGGTCGTTATCCTGATCGAGGCCATCTTGTTCGTAATGCCCAGCGCGGCGCACGATTTCGCCCGCACGCACATGCCAGGTTTTGTGCGGCTGGTGATCGGATTCGGCGAGATCGCCGCCTCCATTCTTCTGCTGATTCCAAAGACTGCGGTTCGGGGAGCGTGGCTTCTGCTCGCGGTTTTCGTGATGGCCATCCTGATTCATCTGTTGCACGGGGCTTATAACATGGGCAATCTCGTGATCTACGCAGCGGCCGCGTTTGCGGTTGCAGCCGGCAAGGGAAATTGACTCGACCTCCCGTTTCTGGCAAGACGGCCGTGCGCCGCCCCTCATTGTTCGCGGCAACGGAGATACCGGCGCCGATCCGGATTGGCTGGTGGTGGTGTTCGACAAGATCGCGAATACCGATCCTGCCGTGGCCGCGCGCGAGTCGTTCTTCACCCTACGCCAGGCCGGATTCGGCGAAGTCCCGCGCGGAGTCTCCTTCACGCCGGGAACTCCGGATCGACGGTAGCGGAACCTGCGGTCGTCTTGAATGAAGCGGAGGGCCACTCCCTCCGCTTTACTCTTCTCGGGATGCAGGGAATCGCTTGAACCGCTGGCAGGTGTGGCGCTACTATGGCGTTGCTCGAAGTCAAGAGAGCGACATGCCGCAAAACTACGTTCCCATTTTCATTTTCATCGCCATTGTTGGAACACTTCTGCCCATCACATTGCTGCTGGCCAAGCTGGTACGGCCGGAAAACCCCAGCAAGACCAAGCTGATGCCTTACGAATGCGGCATCGATCCGGTGGACAATGCCCGCGGGCGCTACACGGTGAGGTACTACATTATCGCCATTCTATTTGTAGTGTTCGATGTGGAAACCATCTTTCTGTTTCCTTGGGCGGTAAAGTTCCGGGCTCTCGGCCTGTTCGGGCTGGCCGAAATGCTGATCTTCCTGATCATCCTGATCGTCGGATACATCTGGATCTGGGGAAAAGGCGCGCTGGAGTGGGTGTAGGGTAGTTGCGGAAGTGAGTGAGCAAGGCATTGGCTGCCGATTCCAACAGTCCGATTGATTCCTTCCCAGCCCAAATCTTCACCGCCTCGCGCTGGACGCAGGGGAACTTCCTGTTTCCAACGAAGTTGATTGTCAGTCCGCAGCGCGTCATCCGAACCAAGGCGCGTTTGTTTGGAAGTAACGAAGAGAGCATTCCGATTTCGAAGGTTGCCTCCGTGCACATTTCTACCGGAGTGTTCTGGTCAGAAATTGTCATCGAATCGACCGGGGGTACGGATCCAATCACCAGCCACGGGCACCGGAAGAAAGATGCCCAGCGCATCCGCGATCTGATCGAGAGCTATCAGGCGCAGGCAGCCAAAGCCTGACATTGCGCCGCGTTGACAGCATCCCATCAAGCTGATAAAAGTGAACGTTCTTCCCGAACGCGATCGTGCCGGAGGTTTGTGCCTTCGCGATCTATGCCGGACGAAACCAAATCCCCCTCATCACCGCCGCCGGGCGGTGAACCGAAGCCGGCGGCGGATCAACCCGCCGCAGCGGGAGGCGGGAAAGTCAGTTCCTCCGGTTCACCTCCAACAGAGAAGGGTACAGCGGTAAATCCAGCCGCAACCCCACCCAAGCCACCCGCTGCCGCAGCACCCGCAAAGCCTGCTGCTCCCGCCCACCTCGCACCACCGAAGCCCACAGGTCCCGTCCCTACGTCGTGGGACTCGCCCATGATTGCCAAATTCAAGCGCGAATACGGCTCGGGGATTGAGGCTCTGACCCACCTCGGCCAGAACTATATGGTGGTCGATCGCTCCCTGATGCCGGCAATCCTGCAGTTGCTTCGCGATGATGAGAAGTTCGACTACTGCGTCGACGTTACGGCGGTCCATTATCCGAAGCGCGAAAAGCCGTTTGACGTCGTGTGGGTGCTCTATTCGTTTTCCCGGAACGAGCGCATCCGGGTAAAGACGCAAATCGCGGATGGCGAGAGTCTGCCGAGCTCCGTGCCTATCTGGGCTACGGCCAACTGGCTGGAGCGCGAGGTTTACGACATGTTCGGCATCAGGTTTGACGGGCATCCCGACTTGAAGCGGATATTGCTGCCGGATGGCTGGAAGGGATTCCCTCTGCGCAAGGATTACGGGATTCTGCAGCAGGACAACGAGTGGGTGCAGATCAACCTGGGAATCGAGAGTGGGCAATAAAGGCAAGCGCCCCCGCATTTTAAAGGCTGAGAACTGGCAACCGGCAATCAAGACTGTTTTCCAATGACCGACCCCCGAACACTCTCGCCGCTTGATCTCGATACGCGGGATAAGACGTATCTCGATGCGAACGAGCTCGTCATCAACATGGGGCCGCAGCATCCGGCGACGCACGGCGTGCTGCGCGTCATCCTGCGGCTCGACGGCGAGAAGGTTCTTGGTCTCGAATGCGTCATCGGATACCTGCATCGCGGCGTTGAGAAGATTGCCGAGAACCGCACTTACACCATGTTCAATCCCTACGTCGACCGCATGGACTACGTGGCTGCGGTCTCCAACGGTCTGGGATATTGCGAAGCGGTCGAGAAACTGCTCAGCGTGGAAGCCCCGCCCCGGGCCCAGTACATTCGGGTCATTCTGACCGAACTCAACCGCATCGCCAGCCATCAGCTCTGGCTGGGCACGCACGCGCTCGACATCGGTGCGATCACCCCACTCTTCTATACATTCCGAGACCGCGAAGAGATTCTCAAGATTTTCGAGAGGTATTGCGGCGCGCGGCTGACCACGCACGCCTTCCGCATCGGCGGGCTGCAGTACGAGGCCTACGACGGCTTTGAAAAAGATGTGACGACCTTTTGTTCCTTCGTGAAGCCGAAGATCGACGAGTACGAAGAACTGCTTACCACGAACCGCATCTGGCTCGAGCGGACCAAGGGCGTCGGCGTCATCTCGGGCAAAGACTGCATCGCGCTGGGAGTGACCGGCCCTGTGCTGCGGGCGAGCGGAGTGAAGTGGGACCTGCGCAAGGCGCAGCCGTACGCAAATTACAAGAACTTCGATTTCGAGGTTCCGGTCGGTGCGAATGGCGACACCTACGACCGGTACATCGTGCGGATGATCGAGATGCGGCAGTCGTTGCGCATCATCGAACAGGCCGTCGAAGCCATTCCCGAAGGGCCAATCATGGCCAAGGTTCCCAAGGTGATGAAGCCGCCAGTCGGCGAAATCTACCACTCCATCGAAGCGCCAAAAGGCGAGCTGGGATACTTCATTGTCAGCGACGGATCGACCCAGCCCTATCGCGTGCGAGTGCGTCCGCCCAGCTTCGTGAATCTGCAGGCGCTCGACCTGATGTGCCGCGACCAGTTGGTCGCCGACGTGATCGCGGTGATCGGGACACTCGATATCGTTCTCGGCGAGGTGGATCGTTGATGAACGACATCATCGTCTACATTCAGTCCTACCTGAATACGAAAGATCTCACTCCCGGGGCCGCGGGCAACTGGTTCTGGGCCACTGTCTATATTTTGCTGGTCTTCGCGGGCCTCTCCGTCGCGGTGATCGCGATGAACTGGCTGGAGCGCAAGATCCTGGCGCATATGCAGGTGCGCCTCGGACCCATGCGCGTCGGGCCGCACGGCTTGCTCCAGCCCATCGCCGACGCGCTCAAGCTGCTGCTCAAAGAAGACATCATGCCGGCCAACGCCGACAAGCTGGTCTTCTGGGTTGCGCCTTTCATCGTCGTGCTGGCGGCATTCACCGTGTTCGTCGTCGTTCCCTTCGGTCCGGCGCACGCCATCACTGACATGAACATCGGCATTCTGTTCATGCTCGGCGTGTCGTCGCTCAGCGTTCTGGGAATCGTGACCGCCGGATGGGCATCGAATTCGCACTATCCCCTGATCGGTGCGCTGCGCTCGAGCGCGCAAATGGTCTCGTATGAAGTCGCCATGGGACTCGCCGTGGTTTCGGCCATCCTGCTCACCAGCCTGCACGGCCTCGGTCTCTACGGCGTTGGCGGCGCCGGCGCGCCAGACACCGGCACCCTCAGCATGATCGGCATCGTTCAGGCTCAGCAGGAACAGGGTGTGTGGTTCGTCTTCAAGTTCTTTCCGCTCGGCCTGATTGCCTTCTTTATCTTCGCCGTTGCCATGGTGGCCGAGACCAACCGTGCACCCTTCGATCTGCCCGAAGCCGAGTCCGAACTGACTGCCGGATTCCACACCGAGTACAGCGGCTTCCGCTGGTCGCTGTTCTTTCTGGCGGAATACTCGGCGATGATCGCCGTTTCTTCGATCGCGGTGACGCTCTGGCTGGGCGGATGGTTGCGGCCGTTCCCGAATGCGCTGCAAGGCTCGACCTGGGATTTCATCTTCTCGCTTTGTCCGGGACTGACTTTTCTTTTCCTCGGCGCCATGTGTTTCTGGAATGTGCTGCGGATGCCGAAGCACCCCCTGTTCAAGATTCAAACTATCGGCTTGGCGGGATTCGGTGCCGTGCTCGCTCTTGTCGGCCTGGTGTTGCTTCTGCCGGCGGTGAGCAGCCGGGTCGGCGATATTTTCTGGTTCTCCGCCAAAGTTGCTGCGTTCATGTACCTCTATATCTGGTATCGTGGCACGTTCCCGCGGTACCGCTTTGACCAGCTCATGAAAGTCGGGTGGAAAGTTCTGCTGCCTACGAGCCTGGCCTTGCTGATTGTCACCGCCGCGCTGGCTTTTATTGAGCCGTCGATCGCGGAGTGGATGAAACGAGTCTTATGAATGCTCCGGTCGCCACGCCGTTTTTCTTCTACCTGCTCTCCGGCATCATGCTGATCGGCGGCGTGCTGGTGATTACACGGAAGAATGCCGTGCACTCGGCGCTGGCGCTCATTACCACGCTGCTCTGTCAGGCAGGACTCTATCTGATGCTCTATGCGCCCTTCGTGGCCGGCGTCCAGATCATTCTTTATGCCGGCGGCATTATGGTCTTGTTCCTGTTCGTGATTATGCTGATTTCGATCGAACGCACCATGAAGGAGCGCCAGTTCAACCAGCAGTGGCTGGTCGGCATCGCCGCGGCGGCGGTTTTGGGCGGGCTGTTCATCGCTGTCTATACGAAAGGCAAGACGCTGTTTCCGCAGGGCCGGTTGACCTATGCGGAGAGCCAGAACACTCAGGACATTGCCGCCCTGCTCTATGACTCGCATCGCGGCATATACATGTTCTCCTTCGAGATCGCGTCGCTGTTGTTGCTGGTCGCCATCATCGGAGCGGTGGTAATGGCGAAAAAACGGATTTGACGATTTGGGTTGGACACGGTTTTCGCCGCGCCGACTGGATCGCACAAGTAATGCTGGCCTTTAGGCCGCCCGGTTTGATGGAACTGCGTAACTGAACGATGCAAGCAATGCTCGACATCTCGATTCTGCATTACCTGGTTTTGGGGGCAGTCTTGTTCCTGCTCGGGGTGATTGGCGTGCTGACGCGGCGCAACGTCGTCATCGTGCTGATGTCGATTGAGCTGATTCTGAACGCGGTCAATCTGAACCTGGTCGCCTTCTCGCGCTACTGGCAGGGATTGCACGGCCCCGCGGCGGTTCACGGGCAGGTATTCGCGATTTTCATCATCACTGACGCCGCAGCCGAAGCCGCGGTCGGCCTGGGAATTCTCATCGCCTTCTTCCGCAATAAAGAGACGGTGAACGTGGATGAAGTGAATCTGTTGAAGTGGTAAGCAGCAGTTAGCGCCCGGCAATTGGCCAGGAAGGATTTGGGAAGGGCGCGGCTTCAGCCGTGCCGTTAGGCTGCTAATTTGAGTATGCTTTTCCTCGACCATATCTGGATGATCCCGCTGCTGCCGGCGTGTGGCGCGGCGATGATGTTCTTCTTCGGCCGCCGTCTGCAGAAGTCCGCGGTCAGCGCGGTCTGCGTGGGGGCGGTGGTTCTTGCCTTCCTGTTCGCCTGCGGCGCGGTGCTGCAATATACGACTTGGGCGGCCGCCCATGACCACAGCCCGTACGAGAAGATTGTCTACACCTGGCTGGGCTCCGATACCGGCCATCTGACTTACACGACGCAGGACGGCTCGCCGGCCAATTTCCAGGCCGATGCCGGATTCCTGCTCGATCCGCTGTCGAGCATCTGGCTGCTGTTTGTCACCGGCGTCGGCATGCTGATCCACATTTATTCGATTGGTTACATGGCGCATGAGGGCGGGTATTACCGGTTTTTCGGGTACCTGAACCTTTTCATGTTCTCCATGCTGACGCTCATCCTGGCCAATAACTATGTTCTGATGTTCGTCGGTTGGGAAGGCGTGGGCCTGTGTTCGTATCTGCTCATCGGTTTCTATTTTCATCGCAAGTCGGCCAGCGACGCCGCCAACAAGGCATTCATCGTCAATCGCATCGGAGACGCCGGGTTCATCCTTGGAATGTTCTTTATCGCCTGGCTGTGTGGATCGATGCGCTTCATCGACGTCACGCATCTGGCCCGCAGCGGGCACTTCTCGATCGGCGATCCGTTCGTAACCGCCGCAACCCTTCTCCTTTTTGTCGGAGCCTGCGGCAAGTCGGCGCAGCTTCCACTTTATGTCTGGCTGCCCGACGCGATGGAGGGCCCGACTCCCGTCAGCGCGCTGATCCACGCCGCAACCATGGTTACTGCAGGCGTTTACATGGTGGCGCGGTCGAATGCACTGTTCGTGCTGGCGCCGACCTCGATGAAGACTGTAGCGATCGTCGGGGCGCTCACTGCGATCTTCGCGGCATCGATCGGCTTGGTACAGAACGACATCAAGCGCGTGCTGGCTTATTCCACCGTGTCTCAGCTGGGATACATGTTCCTCGCCCTTGGCGTCGGCGCTTTTGCCGCCGGCGTGTTCCACGTCTTCACCCATGCCTTCTTCAAGGCGCTGCTCTTCCTCGGCGCAGGCTCGGTGATCCACGCCATGTCGGGCGAGCAGGACATGCGCAACATGGGCAACCTGCGCGATCGCATTCCGGTCACTTACTGGACGATGCTTATTGCCACCTTCGCCATCTCGGGAATCCCGCCCTTTGCCGGATTTTTCTCGAAAGACGAAATCCTCTGGCAGACCTGGACCAGCGAGGGAGGCGCGTATCGCATCCTCTGGTTCATCGGGTATGTGACCGCGCTGATGACCGCCTTCTACATGTTCCGCCTCGTTTATCTGACCTTCTACAGCAAGCCGCGCATGAGCCACGAGGTCGAGCACCACATCCACGAATCGCCCGCCTCGATGACGATGCCCCTGATCGTGCTGGCGGTGATGTCGCTGTTCGCCGGATTTCTGGGCTGGCCGCACAGCCTCGGAGGATCGGATCGCTTTGCGAGATTCCTTGACCCGGTCTTCGCGCGCGGCGAGGCGCACGTCCTCAAGGCCGGGGGCGAAGCCAGCCAGTTGGCCGCCGGAGAAAAAGAAGAGGAGCACACCAGTTCAACCGAATACCTGCTGATGTTCTTGTCGGTCGCGGCCGCCGGGGCCGGGTGGTGGATGGCCGGCAGGGCCTACGCGAACGCCGACAAGGGCTTCGTGGAACCGATAGCCGCCTCCGCTCCGCCGGTCTATGACGTGCTGCTCAACAAGTACTACGTCGACGAGGGCTACGATTACGTCTTCACCGGACGGCGCAAAGTGGGCGACGTGCGCCTTGGCGCCATGGGCCTCGGCGAAGCCAGTTCGTGGTTCGATTCGCATGTCGTCGATGGCGCAGTCAACGGCGCGGGTTGGACCACGCGGGCAGTCGCCACTCTTTCCAGTTGGTGGGATAAGTGGATCATCGACGGAATTGGCGTAAACGGTCCGGCGATTCTCGCGCGCATGTTGAGTTATCCCGCGCGCCTGTTGGAATGGGGACTGGTGCAGTGGTATGCGCTGGTCATGACCGCGGGACTGGTCGGGTTCGTGTTCTATTACGTGTATCACTGATGCATCGGCGCAGTCCGTGGAGATGTAGCTGGCTGCGTTGCGGCACATAGAGCTGACATGTACAACCACATTCTTTCCATCATTCTCTTCACGCCGCTGGCGGGCGCGGTCCTGCTCTTGTTTGTCCCCAAGGAGAACAAGGGCGCGATTCGCTGGATTGCGAACATCTTCGCGCTCGGCGGATTTCTGATCTCCCTGCCCCTGGTGCCGTGGTTCTGGGCGCTGCGCTTCGACCCGGGATTCAAGTTCGTCGAAGGCACGGCCAACAACTGGATCCCCTCGATCGGCGCCGGCTACGTGCTCGGCATCGATGGCATCTCGTTCTTGCTCATCATGCTGACCACGCTGCTGGGCTGGATTTCGATTCTCTCGTCGTGGACAGCGATCGAGAATCGCGTGAAGGAATACTACATCTGGTTCCTCGTCCTGCAGACGGGCATGCTCGGCGTCTTCATGGCGCTCGATTTCTTTCTCTTCTTCGTCTTCTGGGAAGCGATGCTGGTCCCGATGTACCTGCTGATCGGCATCTGGGGCGGCCCGCGAAAGCTGTATGCCGCGATCAAATTCTTCCTCTACACGCTGGCCGGATCGGTGCTGATGCTGTTGGGCATTCTGTTCCTCTATTTCCACCATCACGCCCTCACGCAGGTCTACACCTTCAGCATTCCGGAACTGTATAAAACGGCGCCGCAGATCTATTCCGACTACGGCCCGTACGCCGCCACGCTTCTGTTCCTCAGTTTCTTCTTCGCCTTCGCCATCAAGGTTCCAATGTTCCCGTTCCACACCTGGCTGCCCGACGCGCACGTGGAGGCGCCGACTGCAGGCTCAGTGATCCTGGCCGGCGTCCTGCTGAAGATGGGGACATACGGGTTCATCCGCTTCTCGCTGCCGTTCTTCCCCGACGTTCTGACTCACGGCAAAGTTCGTTTCTGGGTGATGGTGCTCTCCATCATTGCCATCATCTACGGCGCGCTGGTTTCGCTCATGCAGAAAGACATGAAGAAGCTGGTGGCGTATTCGTCGGTCAGCCACCTCGGCTTCTGCACGCTGGGAATTTTTGCGCTGTCTCCCCTCGGCCTGGAGGGTTCCGTGATCCAGCAGATCAATCACGGGATTTCGACCGGCGCGCTGTTCTTGATCGTGGGCATTCTTTACGAGCGGCGCCACACGCGCGAGATCGCCGAGTACGGCGGCATTTCCAACGTCATGCCCCTGTACGCGACCATCACCATGATCATGTTCCTGTCCTCCATGGGACTCCCGCTGCTGAACGGCTTCGTCGGCGAGTTCTCCATCCTGCAGGGCACATTCATGCAGAAGGAAATCGCCGGGCATCCCGGATGGTTCTGGACCGCATGGGCGGTTCCCGGAGTGATCCTGGCCGCAGCCTATCTGCTCTGGCTCTACCAGCGCGTGTTCTTCGGCACCGTCACCAATCCGAAGAATGAGAAGCTGCATGACCTGACGCCGCGTGAGGTCGCGACGTTCGTTCCTCTGATCATCATGGCATTCTGGATCGGCCTCTATCCCAAGCCCTTCTTCCAGATCCTCGAGCAGCCGGTCAACAACCTGGTGGCGACCATGCACAGCCAGTCCACGGCGGGGAATGTGAATGCCGCAGCTCAGCCGGCCATGCCCGACATGCCCGAGATGGCGATGCCCGATGCCGCTACCGCTGGTGCTCCTGCCGCTGGCGGGCACGCACCTCAGACACCGGAGCCGAAAGGGAAGCACTAGTGGGCGCGTTCTATCAATTGTCGTCGACCGATTACGTGCTGGCTCTGCCCATCATCCTGCTGGCGCTGTTTGCCCTCGGCATCCTTCTCATCGACCTGATGCTGCCCGCAGACCAGAAATGGGCGAACGCCTTGACGGCGTTCGTCGGCCTGCTGTTCTCCGCCAAGGCGGTCTACAACCTTCAGCACTGGCTGGCCGGCTCCGGTGGTTCCTACGGCATGATGCGGACCCTGCTGGTCGATCACGTGGCCATCTACTTCTTCTATCTGTTCCTGGCCGCCACGGCGATCGCCATATTGATGTCCGTGCGTTACCTGGAAACTGTGCACGAGAACCACGGCGAGTACTATGCCCTCCTGCTGATGTCGGTAGCCGGCATGATGTGCATGGCCGCCGGATACGATATTGTGCTGATCTTCATCGGCCTGGAACTGATGGCGATCTCTACTTACGTGCTTGTCGGATTTCTCCGGCGCGATCGCCGTTCCAATGAGGCCGCTCTGAAATATCTCCTGCTGGGCGCATTTTCCTCCGGCATTTTTGCTTACGGGCTGTCGCTGCTCTACGGCCTTACTGGCAGCACGAACCTGGGAGTGATCGGCGACGCTCTATACGGTCTGATGCAGCATCCGCAATACCGGCCCATCCTGGTTGTGGCCTTGTTGACCACCCTCACCGGCCTGCTCTTCAAGATCGCGGCGATTCCGTTTCATCAGTGGGCGCCGGATGCCTACGAGGGAGCGCCCACCAGCATCACCGGATTCATGTCGGTCGCGGTAAAGGCGGCGGGCTGGGCCATGCTCCTTCGCATTCTGATCGGAAGCCCGATCCGCTTCGGCGGTCTGATGTTCCTGCGTTCCCTTTGGCTGCCCGTGCTGGTTTTCGTCTCGATCGCCACCATGACCGGTGCCAACTTCGCCGCGCTCACGCAAACCAACACAAAACGGTTGCTGGCTTATTCCTCGATCGCTCATGTCGGCTATATGCTGCTCGGCCTGGTTGCGGGAACTGCCGTAGAGCTCAATTCCGACGGCATCAAGGGCATCCTGATCTACCTGCTGGTTTATACCTTTATGAATCTAGGCGCGTTTGGAGTCATTACCTCGCTCCGCCGTCGCCACGTGATCGGTGATGAACTCGATGACCTCAATGGACTCTATTCCCGCTCGCCGGTGGAAGCTGTTCTGATGCTCGTGTTTTTGCTTTCGCTGGCTGGCATCCCGCCGCTCGCCGGGTTCTGGGGCAAGTACTTTATCTTCCTCAGCCTGATCGAGTCGGGACACTACACGCTGGCAGCGTTGGGCGTACTCTATTCCGTCTTCGGCCTCTATTACTACCTGAAGATGGCGAACGCAATGTTCATGCGTCAACCGGAGAAGGGTGAAGAGACGTTGCCGGTCAGCTATTCCATGCGCCTGGCGCTGGGCCTCACCGGATTCGCGACTCTCTTCATCGGCATCATGCCCAACCGCTTCATCGAACTGGTGAACTGGGCGTTAAACTTGTCGCAGAATACCAACATGGCGAAGCTGATCCGCTGAGGCCGCGACTTGCCCCGGCGCGTACGCCGCCTTTTCCGAGTTGGGATGAATGCCGATCGAACCAGATCCTGATAAGAAGAAAAACCCCTGGGCTCAGGTAGGGCGGTACAGCGAACTGGCCTTCATGCTCCCCGCGGGGACGGTCGCCGGCTGGCTGCTGGGGTCCGCGCTCGACCATTGGCTGCACACTTCCTGGATCGGCGTCGTCGGCTTGGTTCTGGGAAGCGTCGGCGGAATGATTGAACTGGTTCGCACGGTTTTGCGGGATACCAAGTAGCTTGACGCGTCATTGCGTCGTTCTTCAAAGCGCAGCTTGCTCCCGGCTGCCCCTCCCATCCATACTGCACGCAGAGATGTTGCTTCTGACATCTTGACGAACCGAGTACCGTGACCGATCAACCAGAACAGGTCTCCGTGCCGGAACCGGCGGCATCCGAGCTTTTCTATGCCTCGGCCCTGATCCGCATTCGCAACTCCATGCTGGTGCTGGCTCCTGTGCTCTCGCTCGCAGCCTGGATCGGATTTGGCCGCTGGGCCGCCCTGGGATTTCTGCTCGGCTGTGCCATTGCCTACCTCAACTTCCAATGGCTGAAGAGCGGAGTCTCCGGGTTGGCCGATAAGGTCACCCATACCGGTAAAGCTCAGTCCGGAAAGGGAATCATGGCCCGGTTCCTGCTGCGCTATCTATTGTTGGGGGCCGCCGCGTATGCTATATTAACCAGTTTTCCCGCGAGCTTAAGGGGGCTGTTTGCGGGCCTGTTTTTGCCCGTTGCGGCGATTGCCTGTGAAGCGGCGTATGAGATCTACGCCGCCGTGGCGCGCAAGATCTAGGCGGGAAGAATACCTGTCGGGGGCGGAAGGCTTAGAGCTGCATGCCGGAACAACTCTGGTTCACCAAGATCCTTAACCACCTGTTTGCCGGGCCGGTGGCGGCCATGCTGCAGGCGGCTGGGATTCACCCCAAGCACGTTCAGGCCCCCATCACGAATTCTTTCGCGATGGAATTGCTCGTCTTCCTTTTCCTGCTGATTATTTTTCTTCTCGTCCGCTCCCGCCTCTCGGTCGACTCGCCTGGCGGACTGCAGCACGTGTTTGAAGGCATCGAGGGCTTTATCGTCGACCAGAGCAACGACATCATCGGTCATCACAACGAGCCCTATATCGCCTTTTTCGCGATCGTCTTCATCTTCATTTTGGTTTGCAATCTGATTGGTCTGATCCCTGGCTTCGAATCACCTACCGGGGTGCCGGTCGTTCCCCTGGGCTGCGCGATTTGCGTGTTTCTGCACTACCACACCCAGGGATTCAAGCACTCCGGCATCAAGTACCTGCTGCACTTTTTCGGTCCGCCCATGGAAGGGATGCCGCTTGTGGCCCGCATCCTGTTGGCGGCGCTGATGCTGCCGATTGAGGTGGTCAGCCATTTCGCCCGCCTGCTCTCGCTGACAGTTCGTCTTTGGGCCAATATTTTCGCGGGTGACCTGATCACCCTGGTGTTTTTCTCGATCATTCCAATCGGCGTGCCGATCCTGTTCAGCGGCTTGCACATTCTGGTTGCCGTTCTGCAGGCTTACGTATTCATGCTGCTGTCGATCATTTATGTCTCGGGCGCGGTCGCCGAAGAACACTAGCATGCTGCGGAGAAACCCTCCGTTTTTTTGTATTTTGAAAAGCCGCGGCTTTTAGCCGCGCCGAAAGTGTGGCGGCATCACGGCTTTGGCCGCTGAGGTACCCTTGCTGGTCAGAGATAGAATTTTTCCGCAGCCTGCTGGACCGAGTTTCTCAGTTCTGAGTTGTCAGTTCTCGGTGCGCTGAGTGCTGATTGCCGAGTGCTGAGTACACAAGTCGTCAGCGTGAGGGCGTCTGCACGGTATGGCGTCAACCACCCACTGACGGCAATTTGATACGAGGAGAAACACCGATGCGCAAATTGAGTTATCTGTTCATGACCCTGTCGGCCCTGTGCTTCGCCATGCCTGCCTTCGCGCAGGGGGGAGCAGCGGGCGAAACCAATTGGATCGCCATCACTGCCGGCTTCTCGATGGCGATTGCTTCCGCCGTCTGCGGACTTGCCCAGGGCAAAGCCGTGGCCGCGGCCACCGAATCGCTGGCCCGCAATCCTGCCGCTCGGCCCGGCATTCAGTTCGCCCTGATTCTCGGCTTGGTGCTGATCGAGTCCCTTGCGCTTTACACCCTGGCGATCATCTTCCTGAAGGTGAAGTAAGGCGGGAGTTCTCTGAAAAGGTGGAAAAGCCTCTGCCGATGGCAGAGGCTTTTCTGTAAGGCGTCAGGTTGTAAGCCGCAGGGAAGTCCAAAGCTTCTAAACTTTTCGGTCTCCGCCCCAGTCCTGGTTCTTGTTCTGCGGGACGTTGTTGAACGCGTCCACCAGCAGCCGGCGCAGGCGATAGCGGCTCTCGATGTCGGTGTCGACAATCTCAAATCCCACTTCGTTGACGCGCGCCCGGCGAAGCAGGACGTGCGCACGAATCTTGGACCGCATGCCGAGCGAGATTTCGAGGTCCGCCTCGCTGCCGATGCGCAGATTGTCTTCCTTCGTGCCCATGCCGCCGCCCAGGCTGAGCTCACGAATGTGAATCTTCGACTTGCCCCAGGAACTGCCGATCGTTCCCGTAACCGTCTTGGAGAGGACCATGCGCTCATAACGGCGCTGCCGAACCCACGGGCAGGCTGGAGCCATGTCCAGCGGGGCGATGGCCAATTCCGCAGGTTCCAGTCCGCTGTCGGCAAGCACCTGCGAACCATAGCGGGGATCGGTCTTGGAGAGTGCCTGAGCCGCCGCGATTCGCAACTCGCGATGGTGGACCCATCCAAACGTTTTCTTGGACTCGAGGATCTCGCGCAACGTCGGCACGGCTTCGGCATCGCGCAGCCTTCCCAGAGATTCGACCGCTTTCAGCTGGACGAACTGGGAGCGAGACGCGGTGTCACCGGGGCGCGCCATGGCAATCAGCGGCGGTACCGCCGTGACGTCGCCGCTCATGCCAATCTCATCGACAGCTTCCGGAAGCACGAACGGATCGAGAACCTCCGCCAGTTCGAGCAGCGTGCGTCCACGGTCGCTGGCCGCGCCGAAGGCGATCTGCCGCACTACGACGTCGTGATAAAAGCGATTCCACTCGGGCATGCGCACGGGCAGCAGTTCCAGCAGAGTTCGCACGTCCAGACGGCTGAGCAACCCCACCGCGGTGGAAGCCTGCCGCGGCTGGCCGGTGCGCAGGATTTCACGAAGCTGCGCCAGTACGGGCGATCCCAACTGCATGACCAGATCGACCATACGATCGCATTCGTCGCGCCGCATGCAGCGGAAGAAGCGGTCGGCAAGATGTTCGGCTCCGGCTTGGCTGGTGCGGCGCAAAACCGAGAGGAGATCCGGAGGCACCGTGTCCACGTGGAGAGCTTCTTCAATGAACTCAGGCAAGCGGTTCTCCACGCCGACGCGCGGCCGCAAATCGTTCACCAGCACCGGCCGCTGCACGCCCACTAATTCCATGCCGGCGCAGACTTCGTTGACCGCCGCATAGTTCTTCGCGGCGCTGGCCTCCTGGCTCAGGCGCACGAACGCGGCGCTGAGCAGGCTCTGCAACTCGGGATCCTTGTCGGTTACCAGTTGTTCGCACAGCCGCCGGATGGCCAGCCCCATCGGCTCTCCGCCCAGCCGGGCATAGAGGTCGGCAAGCTGGCTGAGTCCGATTGCCGCCTTGCGCCGCGGCTCAATCTCTTTAGCCGTCAGACAACTTGAATAGTTATTGAGAATGTCGGCAGCGTTCTGGTTGTCTTCGCGGTCCAGAAGCACTTCGACGAACTGCCGCAGGTTGCGCGGCGGCACGCACGGCGCTTCATGCGACAGCAGGACGCTTTTCTTCCCCGACTCGGGCACCTCCGCCCAGAACATCCGGTCCAAGATGTCGGCGTGGGATTCCACCAGAATCCCGGCCTTGCTCATCTTCTCTTCCTGCATCTTCAGAATCTGGCGCAACGAGTCCATCTGGCGGCTCATGTGCTCCATCATCTGGTGTACGGCGTTGACCTTGATCTCGCCCTTCTGATAACGCTCCAGCGCGAAGCGGATCGCCATATGCTCGGCGGCCTTCATCAGCAGGGGCGTATCTTCCTCTTCGGCGGACGCCTTCGCCGCCAGGCTGCCCAGCAACTGTTGCAGGTTCAGGCGTGTGTTGGGGTCGGTCTCGCTTACTTCCTTCTGCAGGTCTTCTTCTTTGATCGAAGGATCCTGCTGCACCTGGCCGAAGCGCGTAAGCAGGCGGATCGCCTGGATGACTTCCTGCTCTTGCAGGGGCACGATGCCGCCCGTCCAGGCCGGAGCCGCGCCTACCGCTCCAGTGCCGACTCCCGCGCCGCCTTTGCCTGCTGGCATATTCGGGACGCTGCCTAGAGGAACCATCGGAACGCCCGGTTGTCCCTGGCCTCCGCCTCCACCAGCGCCTCCGCCCCCGCCACCCCCGGCGTTCGCACCTTCTGCCGCCGCAATCAACTGCAGCAGTTTCTGGGGATCATTCAGCCATTGCTTGAACTCCGGTCCAAGCGTCTGCGCGGCAATCTGCGCGGCGATGCTCACATCCCCGGTCAGGGGATCGGCCGCCACAAATTTCACTTCGTTGATCTTGATCGTGCTGTTTTGCTTGCCCGCGCCCAGCGCCTCTTTGATTTGCTTGGCTACGTCGGTGGCCTTCGAGCCGGCAACCGTGAAAGCCCTCACCAGACGGGTGAAGTCTTCTTCCGTAACTTCTTTCGAGAAATGCAGGCTGGCCAGTCCGGCCGTGGTCAGCAGTTGGGCGAAGCTCTTTTCCGCCTGGCCGGGATCCAGGGGAATGCCATCCAGCAGGAGCTTGTTATCGGATACGCCCAGCAGGAATCCGCCCTCGCCGCCGGCCGGTAAAGCGTTTTGCAATTCGCTCCACGTGGTCTCGAATTGCGCTTCCGTCCGTTTGTGATCATAGCCGTACATCCGGGCGTACTTGATAAGGATGTTGAGGCTGTGGACAAACGCGCGCGCCGAGGCGGAACGCGCTCCTTGCGATGGGCTTGTGCCGGAGATGGTAAGCTCCTCAAAACGCGACTTTGCACCACCAGCCTATAGCGAAAAGGTAAGGCCTAAAACGTTACGGAGGTAATTAGACCGCGGGTCCGACCTGCTGGGAGTAAGCTGGGGTGCGGCTATCTCCTCAGCTGCGTTCAACGCTGACGACGGCCGCCACGCTGGTCCGCGCGCTTGAGTAGAATACGGGACGGAGACGAGAAACGCTTTGAGGTGGCCAACGATTTGAAAACCTCCAGCAAGACCACCGGCCTGCGCTATTGGATGGAGCGCGTTCTGCATGAGTGCGACCGCGTCTCGGCTGGTTTCGACGCTGATCCCGTGCATGACCTCCGGGTCTCCCTGCGCCGTTGCCGCTCAATGGCCGACGGCATGATGGCGATCGATCCTGAACCCGACTGGAAAGCCATGAAGAAGGCGGGCAAGCGTCTGTTCCAGCGCCTGGGCAATCTGCGGGATGTCCAGATCATGATGGACTGGATCGATAAGCTGACCGTGACGCCCCTCAGTGCCCCGATGCAATTGCCCCCGCCTGCTGATGGATCGGCGGGCGATGCCGCGGCGACGGACGGCAGCCAGCACGATCCCGCGGCGTATGCGCTGCTCCACATTCTGCGAGCCCGCGAAACGGAACAGAAGCACGAAGCTCGTGCAGTACTCGAAGCATTCGACAGAAAAGATTGGAGCCGCTGGAGTAAGTTCTTGCCGTCCCGGGCCTCACATGTCCGTCCCGGAAGCGTGGTTTTCAAGCACCTTGCGCTGGAGCGCTGGATGGCCGCCCGAGAGTTGCATGTGCGCGCCATGCGCAACCGCTCCCAGGTGGCGTTACACACCCTGCGCATCGGCATCAAGCGCTTTCGCTATATCGTGGAGAATTTCCTTCCCGCTGAACATAAAGCCTGGAGCAACGACCTGAAGCACATGCAGGATCTGCTCGGCGAAGTGCATGATCTGGATGTACTCTGGGCGACCGCACTCGCCTGCCGCGTTTTCCCGGACGAAACCTCGCGCAAGGCATGGCATGCCCGCATCATCGACGAGCGAACCAAGCGGGTCGACGAATACCGGCAGAAGATGACTGGCCCCGGTTCGCTCTGGCATGTGTGGCGGGCCGGATTGCCGCAAGGCAAACAGATTCAGGAAATTGCGACCCGCCGCATGAAGTTGTGGGCGAAGGCGCTGGACCCTGATTTTCGGCATTCCGAGCGGGTTGCGCGCCTCGCGCTCCAACTCTATGACGGGCTGAGCAAGGCTCGACTCCTGACCCCCGACGACAACGGTGATGCGGCCCGATCGCGCGGCGCTCTCCGTGTGGCCGCTCTGCTGCACGATGTGGGAAAGGCAAAAGGCAACAAGGGACACCATAAGCAGTCGATGGATCTGATCAACAAGCACGGCACACCGCTTGGCTGGACGCCCGAGATCATGCAGCGGGCCGCTCTGGTGGCACGCTTCCACTGCGGAGCGCTTCCCACGCGGAATCACAAGACGCTGCGCGACCTGGTGCCGCAGGAGCAGAAGATCATCGTTCGCCTCGCCGCGATCCTGCGCCTCGCCAACGCATTTGACGTCGAGCACAACGGCAGCGTCCTTCGCCTGAAGGTTGAGAACCCCGTCTCGATTCCGGAAGGCCGTAAGCCCCGAACCAATGGCTTTCTGCGCAAGGCCGCCACGCTTGGAAAAAATGAAGCTCTCGTCATCGAGGCCGAAGGATACCTTCCCGGAAGCGCGACCGCCCAGGCCGTCGCCGCCGAACGGTATCTGCTTGAAACCCTCCTGCGCCACCCCATTCTCATCAAGCCCATGGAACGGAAGCCGGAGATTCTCAGCACAGAAATTGGCGTTCATCGCGCCGCCATTGCCTAGCGGACAGGCGATCCTGCGAAGTTCCGGCCGCGTTCTTCGCCCGCGCGACACCGGATCAGGTGGATTGCCATTTCTCCTGCAGTCACCACGCGAGCCAATACCCGGCGCCTCGCGCTGCCAGTAATCTTGTCAGAAGGAAAAGTGCGGATGTGCGCCGTCTCGAGATACATGCATTGGCGCGGTCTGGTGTGTCTTCATATGATCGCGATCCTACCGGTGTCTCTGGTGGCTCAGGACACGGCAACAGCCATGTTGCACAGCAACGGTGGGGGAGTGTTTGTGAATAAGAATGCCGCCCCGGCCTCAGGCGCCCTTTTCGCCGGCGATTTAGTCGAGACCGACAAAACGGGGGTGGCGCGGCTTCAGACCACGGGATCCACTGTCGACATCAACCCGGAGACCGTCGTACAGTTCGAAGGCGATGAACTCGTCCTCGATCACGGCCGGCTCTCGGTGAACACTTCCAGAGGCATGAAAGTCCGAGTCGGTTGTTTGACCATTACTCCCGTCAATGAAGCCGATTGGACGCAGTACGATGTCGTTGACCTGGATGGGCGCGTCACAGTTTCAGGCCTGAAGAACGACACCTACATCGATTCCCGCACCAACGCCCGCTCCGAGAAAGAGGCGTCGGCATCGAACCGCGCCATTGTTCACCAAGGCGAACAGAAGTCCCGGCAAGAGAAGTGCGGCGCGGCCGAGATAAAGCCGTACACTCCGCAACCGGCTCTTGGCGCTATTTTGAATTCCCCGTGGGCGGTTGCCACCGGTGCAGCCGCAATCGGAGTTCTGGCCTGCTGGAGTCTCTGCCGGGGAGACGACCCGATCAGTCCCAAGAGCCCGTAAGCGCATCGCCAGACCGCCTCCAGGATTCCATCCCAGCAGTGTGAAAAACTCTTCATCTTGACAAGGATTTTGCTTTAACAGAGAATTGCCGCGCTTTGGAGATGCGCGTTCTGTGGCGTGCTTCTTCAGATTGTTATTTGTTCCTCCCCCTCATCACAGCGACTGTCGCCGGACTCGCAGCAGAGCCGGCGAACGTGTATTTGAAGTCGGTCCGAAGTTTTCAGCCTGAGCTATCTGAATCAGCTCTTCGCCCACGAACGCCTAGGGCGCGCCGGCGAAGAGTGTGTTACCAATCTGCCGTTTCCAAGGAGGACGTCATGAAGTTTGTGCGCCCGACCCGGGCTGGGCTCGCTTGTGCGCTGTTCGTCGGTCTCACGCTGGCCGTTGTCACGGCTTCAGCCAACACTGGGCAGAAATTCTCCGGCTATTTCGATGTGAGCGGAGTGCAGGAACAAGGCGACATGGTGCAACTCACGCTTCATCTGCAGCTGTTCAACCATGGCAGCACCGATCTCAAGAGCGTCATCGTGACACTCATGGATAACTCGCCCGTGATGACCCTGCGGGGCAACTTCCAGCCAGTACAGGTTTGGAAGCACCAGCAGTTCATCGAGATGAGCCAGGAATTCACGGTGACGAAGAGAGAGTATGCGATGTGGACGGCGGCGGGGCCGGTGGCGCCCAATCTGATCATCATTTACGCCGACGGGAATGGAAAGACATGGCAGAAAGGCGTGCAGATCAGTCATCGCGGCTTAGTGGCCGCAGACAACCGCTAAACGGGCCCCGAAGACGAACCTAATCTCCCAGGAGAAAAATCTCATGCGTCGCCTGACGATCTTGGTCTCACTACTGTTGCTGGCGCTGCTGGTGTCTCTTTCTGCCCCGGCGCAAGACGTGATTACGACTTTTATCGGCGGAGGTCCGAACGGAATCCCCGCCACTGATGCCTTTCTCTACCAACCTTACGGAGTTGCCACCGATGGTGCGGGCAACGTCTATTTCGCCGCCTGGAATCAGAACCGGGTGTTCAAGGTCAATACCAGCGGGGTCATCAGCGTGGTTGCCGGAAGCGGCGCCTCCAACTACAGCGGGGACGGCGTCACCGGAGGAGCCGGCAATGCCGACCTGGAACATCCCTTCGGAGTCGCGGTCGACAGCAGCGGCAACGTCTATATCGCCGACGAATACAACTGCGTGGTGCGCAAGGTCACCTCGGCAAAGACCATTACCACCATCGCTGGAACCGCCGGCCAGTGCAACAGCACAGGCAGCGATCTCTCGTATCCTACGGGTCTTGTCGCGGATACCTCTGGGAATCTGTTCATCACCGACACCAACAATTGCGTCGTGCGCAAACTTGTCCTCTCCAGCGGCGCTATGAGCGTAGTTGCCGGTACTCTCGGCGGCTGCGGTTACAGCGGGGATGGCGGCACGGCAACCAGCGCCAAGCTCGCTAATCCTCAGGCCATCGCCATCGATAGTTCCGGAGACTTGTTTATCAGTGACACGAATAATTACGTCGTCCGGGAAGTGAAGAAATCCACCGGCAACATCAGTACCATTGCCGGAAACCATACGTACGGCTATACAGGCGACGGCAATCCCGCGACCTCGGCGGAATTGACGCAGGTTCAGGGAATCACCGTGAACAGCGCGGGAACCACCGTGACCGTAGCCGATTACAATAACCAGCGCATCCGGCAGTTTACGGTCGGAGGAAATATCACTACCGTCGCCGGAAACGGCACTGCCTGCAGCGGAACGTGCGGTGAAGGCGGCACGGCCACCAGCGCCGAGCTCTACTACCCGGTCGGTTTGGCGGTTCACTCCGGCACCTACTACATCGGAAACAATGACAACGAAGTGCTCGACAGCTTTACTGTTGCCGGCAATCTCAGTCTGTTTGCCGGAAATCACTCAGCCACGACAGAAACCATTATCAATGGAGCTCCGGCCAACGGCGTCCAGCTGAACTACCCGTTCGCCGTGGCCAATGACTCTTCCAACGATGTCTATATCGGGGACAGCCACAACTTCCGTATTCGCGAATACGTGAAATCCACCGGCCTGGTGAATTACTTCGCCGGAAACGGAACCTACGGATACAGCGGCAATGGCTCGGTCGCGACCGACGTCGAAATCACCTATGCCTATGGCGTTGCCAATGACAGTTCAAACAACGTCTATGTCGCGGATTACAACAACTGCCTGATCCGCGAGGTAAACACCTCCGGCGCGATATCCAACTTCGCCGGCTACGTGAACGGTACCAGCGCCGGCTATTGCGGCTCGGCCGGTGACGGCGAGTCGGCCACCAACGCAAGGCTCAACGGCCCCATCGGCGTCACCGTGGACAGCAAGAAGAATGTGTACATCGCGGACTTCAGCAACAATGCCGTCCGCAAAGTCAGCAGCGGGACGATTACAACCATTGCGGGCATCGATGGCGTTCAGGGATTCTCCGGCGACGGTGGCCTTGCCACAAACGCCCTCCTGAACCGGCCGTCGGCCATGGCGGTAGATAAGGCTGGCAACGTATTCATCGCCGACACCTACAATTGCCGCGTCCGCGAGGTATTGGCCTCCACCGGCATTATCATCACCGTTGCAGGAAATGGGTCTTGCTCCTTCTCTGGAGACGGCCTGGCCACTTCCAACGCAGTCGGCTACCCACAGGGCGTGGCCGTCGATGCCAATGACAATCTCTTCATCGGCGACTACAACAACCGCGTTCGCTGGGTCGCGCCGAACGGAATCATGACCACGGTCGCAGGTACTGGCGCAGGTGGTTTCGATGGCGACGGTGGTCTGGCGATCTATGCGATCATGAATGAGCCTACCGGAGTAGCGCTTGACACCTCGGGCAATATTGTCGTCTCCGACTACAACAACGCCAGAATCCGGAAAATTTCAGTCTTTCCGGCGGTCAGCACCAGCACCGGAAGCCTCTCCTTCGGCCTCACCCCGGTAAAATCCACGAGCTCGCCGCAGACCTTTACGGTCAGCGCTTACGGACCCGTGACCATCAGCAACATTGCTACCAGCGGCGCTTTCAGCGAGGCGGACGACTGTCCCGCCAGCCTCACCAACGGCAGCACCTGCATGATGTACGTCTACTTCGCACCCACTGGTTCCGGGACGGCGCAGGGAAATGTCACCATCAACAACAATGGCTACTTCAGCCAGGTCAACACCGTGACACTGACCGGACAGGGAAGCGCCATCTCGCTCTCTGGTTCTCCGCTCAGCTTCGGCAACCAGCTGGTCAAAACCACCAGCGCCGCCAAGACCGTCACGGTCAAGAATAACGGCACGACGGCGGTGACCATGGGCGCCATCACCTCCACCAACACCACCGACTACACGGAAACCAACACCTGCCCGGCGTCGGGCAGCACGTTGGCCGGCGGCGCAAGCTGCACGGTCACTGTGAAATTCAATCCGCAGGCAACCGGCGCGAAGCGCGGCACGATCGTCGTCAACGACAGCGATCCTTCCACGCCCCAATTGATCGGTCTCAGTGGAACCGGCACCAGCAATGTGTCGCTCAGCCCAACCACTGTCACCTTCAACACGACAGCGGTTACGGCCACCAGCGCGGCTTCCAAGATCACTCTCACCAACAACACGGGAGCTTCGATCACGCTGGCCAATCCGGCCGTTTCGGTAACCGGTCCGTTCGTTGTTGCCACGACGACGACCTGCACGCCGGATCTGGTGATTGCCAGCACCGGAACTTGCGTCATCAACGTGGAGTTCAAACCCACGGTGGTGGGCTTCGCGTCCGGTTCGGTGAGCGTCTTCGACAACGATGTCACAGGCGCCCAGAGCGTCGCGCTCCAAGGATATGGAACGGCGGTCAAGTTCACGCCCGGCTCCGTCACCTTCGGCGCCACCAATCGCGGCACCCAGGTGTATGCCTCGGTGACCATCACGAACGAGGGCAAAACTCCGGTCGCCTTTACCGGCGGAGAAATCAGCGGTGCGAACAGCGCTGACTTTAGCGTCAGTTCCAACGTGAATCCGCCTTGCAACAACGGCTCAAGCACTCCGCTTCAACCCGGCAAGACATGCCAGATCACCGTGTATTTCGATCCCAGCATCGTCGGGTCCGAGAGTGCTACCTTCAAGGTTTTCGACAACAGCGTCGGCAGTCCCCAGACAATGTCGTTGAAGGGAACCGGTCAATAAGAGGGAAGGAGTGTATTTCCTGGGCCGCCGGAGATTTGATCCGGCGGCCTTTTTTCTTGTCGAAGAGTGACAAGGTGTTTGCCGGGGCCCGCGCCCACGTGCCATCAGACCTCGCCGCGCTTGCGCCAGCGCGCCTGTGCTCCTAGAATGTCCCGTCCGGTTGTAGCAAAACCCTACGCCCCATCGAGCTCGACGGTTGAATGACGCACATACCCCTGCGAAATTTGCTTCCATATGAAAAGTTAGCGGCCCGGCTCGTTTTTGCCCTCTGCTTCATCTTTGCCCTCGCCCGCTGCTGGATCGGTCGCTTGTCTCTCGGCGCTGACGGCATCTCCTATATAGACCTCTCCGACTCCGTTCTCCGCCATGATTGGCGCGGTTTGTTGAATGCCTACTGGAGCCCTCTTTATCCACTTTTGCTCGGAATCTTCCGCCTCGTTCTGCCGGATACCAAGCCTTGGCAGCTCTTCGCTGTGCATCTGCTGAACGTCGCTATCTTCGCGCTCGCTCTCTTTTGTTTTGAGTTCTTTTATGCGGGATTGAGGAAATCTCGATCATCGGACGCTGCGCCTTCAGCCGACACGTCTGTGCTCATCCAGGAACCGGCCTTGTGGATTCTGGCGCACATGTTGTTTCTTTGGGTTTCTCTGGATCTGATTTCCCTCTGGGACGTGGGTGCCGATCTCCTGGTGTCCGCGTTCGTGTATCTCGTCGCCGGGTTGATCCTGCGGTTTTCCTCGGACTCGACCTGGAGGCTCTCTGGCGTTCTGGGGCTCGTTCTGGGCGCGTCATACTTCGCCAAAGCCCCCATGTTCCCGCTCGCGTTCGTATTCATTGGCATCGGGATGATCGCAGGAGTGAGCAGCACCAAGGCTGCCCTGAAGCGGGGTGTGATCAGCGGAATCTCGTTCCTCATCATCGCCGGCCCCCTGGTTGCGATGCTGAGCCTGCAGAAGCACCGCCTGACGTTTGGCGACAGTGGCCGCATCAACTACGCCATGCTTGTCAGTCCCGGCGGTATGACGCGAAACTGGCAGGGCGAACCCGCCTGGGGAATCCGGGCCGTTCATCCGACCCGCAAGCTTCTTGACGGCCCTGCACTTTATGAATTCGCGACACCCATAGGCGGCACCTTTCCCCCGTGGTCTGACCCCTCGTATTGGCAGGAAGGCCGAGTCGCCCGCTTCCGGCTCGCCCCTCAATTCAGAATGATTGCCACCAGCCTGCTTCTCTATTCCGGGATGCTTCTGCAGCGCGAAAACGAATTATTGGCGGCGGTGGTGGCGTTGCTCCTCTTTCTCGGAAAGCCTGGCCTTCGGGCCATCCAGAGCAACTGGCCACTCATCCTGATGTGCGCCGCAGCTTTCACCTTGTACATGTTTGTCCATGCGGAGACCCGTTTTCTTGGCGGCTATGTCGCCGTGCTCTGGCTTGCCTTGTTGAGTCCGTTGTTGGTTCCAGGGATTGTCCGACGCTTCTCGGCTTGCCTGCTCTGGGCAGTTGCCGGATGTCTGTTGCTCAGCGTAGCCGGCAATACCGTGCGCGCCGCCCGCGACGGAGGCCCTTACTCGGCGGCACGCGATATCGCCATTTCGGATCGCCTCGATTCCTTGGGACTACGCCCCGGCGATCGCATCGGCATTATCGGAGACGGGGGCATCTTCCCGGCGCGATTCAGTCACGTGAAGATCGTTGCGGAAATCATGCCTCAGAATGCTCCGGAGTTCTGGAGGATGCCTGTCGAGAAACATGACATGGTATTCGGCAAGTTCGTCGATGCGGGGGCGCAGATGATTCTTGCCACCGACCCTGGCCCGTCGGTAACCGTGGACGCATCCTGGTTCCGAATCAACGGAGAGCCCTTGCTCGTCCACAAGCTCAATCCTGCCGGCGCTCCGTAACAACGTCCTCCACGAGCATAAAATCGCGCGAACGCTCGCACGGCTGCCCACGCATCCTGAGCAGGATCCAATGGAGGCCCCGGGCAGAGTCGAACTGCCGACCAACGGTTTAGGAAACCGCTGCTCTATCCATCTGAGCTACGGGGCCAGGGGGAACGCACCGATTATCTCATGCCCGATAACGCCGGCTGACCCGTCGAAATTCGCCCGCCGATTCCACCGGGTGGATGACACGCGATACCAACCTGCCCTCGTGATCTGCATTTCAGCCTCGCACGGACGCTTCAGCAGAAGTGTTTGATAGCGAGAGCCGGGATTTCTGAAAGTAATAAACCGATCCTGACAGATATAGGCGCTACATGCACCAAAAGCCATTGTCTTCTGTGCCGGGCCCTCCGTTGCTCAAGGCTCGCTGCATTGGACCCTCTGCTGTCAGTTCTTCGTTGCCAACGACACGCCAATCACAAAAAGCTTAAGATGGAGACCGGGATCGCGCTTTCCGGCAATATGTTCATGGGGTGATCGCAACTCGCCGATGCCGGTCGTACATTTTGAATGATGTTTCTCCTCCGCATGAAGACGGTCAATTGCTCGCTCGTTTTCTTCGCTGCTCTTTTGTCCGCCACAGTGATCCTTCCACTTCGAGCACACGGAGAGACCAGCGCCGAAGCGTGGCAGCGTTACGCTCCGCTCGACTCCAAAATGGCCGGGCATTATGCATCATTGCCGCGCCAGACAGTTGTGATCGGCGATTCCCCGGTCCTCAAAACAGCTCAACAGGAATTGATGCGAGGACTGGGGCACATGTTGGGAAGTACCTTGCTCTCTGCCACCGGGAAACCGACGGAAGACGCGATTGTGCTTGGGCCGCTATCCGCGCTCCAGAGCTTCGATCCGTCTCTGCATCCTCCCCAGGAATTGACTCCTGACGGCTACTGGCTGACCCGCTCGCGCTTCGACGGACATGAGTGCTTGGTCATCACCGCGGCGAACGATCGCGGCGTTCTGTATGGAGTGTTTGACCTGCTGAGCAAGGTTGCCCGTGAGCAGGACATCGCCTCTATTAATGAATTACAGCAACCCTATGCTCCTATCCGGTGGGTAAATCAATGGGACAACCTTGACGGTCGCATCGAACGCGGCTATGGCGGCCCGTCGATCTTCTTTGCGGATGGCAAGGTTCGCGAAGACCTCGGCCGCGCCGGCCAGTACGCGCGCCTGTTGGCCTCAGTCGGCATCAATGGCTGCACCATCAATAACGTCAACGCCAACCCGCATGTTCTGGATGACAGCTTCATCGCGCAACTCAGCCGCGTTGCTGACGCCTTTCGTCCCTGGGGCGTGCAACTCTCGATGTCGGTGGATTTCAGCAGTCCGAAGACACTCGGCGATCTCGATACCTTCGACCCGGTCGACCCCAATGTCGCCGCCTGGTGGAAGAAAAAAGTCGACTATATCTACAAGCTAATTCCTGATTTCGGCGGCTTCGTGGTCAAAGCCGATTCTGAGGGACGGCTCGGGCCCTCCACTTACGGCCGAACTCCGGCCGACGCCGCCAATGTGATTGCCCGCGCCCTCAAGCCCCATGGGGGCTTGGTCTTTTATCGCGCCTTTGTTTACAACCACCATCTCGACTGGCGCAATCCGAAAAACGACCGTGCCAAGGCCGCCTACGACAATTTCCATCCGCTCGACGGCGATTTTGATGAAAATGTCGTCATCCAGATCAAGAACGGGCCTATCGACTTTCAGGTGCGCGAGCCAGTTTCGCCTCTATTCGCCGGTCTCCGACGCACCAACGAAGCCATCGAGCTGCAGATTACGCAGGAATACACCGGACAGCAGCGCCAACTTTGCTTTCTCGTTCCTATGTGGAAGGAAGCACTCGATTTCGACATGCGCGTCGACGGCGGCAACACCCCGGTCAGCGACATTGTCTCCGGCCGCGTCTTCCATCGTCCCACCGGAGGCTTTGCCGGCGTGGCGAATGTCGGCATGGATGCCAACTGGCTCGGCAGTCCGCTGGCCATGGCTAACCTGTACGGTTTTGGACGCCTCGCCTGGAACCCAAAGCTGACTTCTGAAGACATTGTCGACGAATGGACTCGGCTCACCTTCGGCAACGATCCGCTGGTGGTTCGAACCATCGATGCCATGCAACTCCATTCCTGGCACATCTATGAGAACTACACCGGGCCCATGGGAGCTGGCACCTTAACCGACATCCTCGGCAATCACTACGATCCCGCGCCGGAGTCATCCGAACGTAACGGCTGGGGACAGTGGCATCGCGCCGATCACACCGGCATCGGCATGGATCGCACCATCGCCACCGGAACCGGCTTCATCGGTCAATATCCGCCCGACGTGCAGAAGCTGTATGAATCCCCGGCCGCGTGTCCCGACAATCTGCTGCTCTTCTTTCACCATGTCCCCTATACGTACGTGCTGCATTCGGGCAAGACGGTGATCCAGCACATCTACGACTCTCACTACCAGGGCGCCGAAGAAGCCGCGAACTATATTGCTCAGTGGAAGACTCTCGCCGGACACATCGACGCCGAGCGCTATCGCGACATCCTCCCTCGATTCGTGTACCAGGCCAAAGAAGCGATCGTCTGGCGCGATACCATCTGCAACTGGATTTACAACCTTTCCGGCATTCCGGATTCCAAGGGCCGCGTCGGTGGCCCACCTGCTCGCTAACCCTCATCCCCCTTGTCGCTTTCGATTCCAATCACAGACTCGCCCTCGCGTCCCTGGGCTACAATCATCTGCTGTCCAGAACGAACCCTGTCGTCCTATCCACTCATGGTGACCGAATCTTATGGCTGATATCGCGATGGCAGCGAGTGCTGCGCTCGACCCCAGAAAGATTTTCTACAACCGATTCCTGTTGATCGTGGCGGGCCTCGGCGGCCTGCTGTATGGCGTCGATGTCGGTATTGTCGCCGGTGCGCTTCCGTATCTCGAGGCAACCTCGGGCCTGAATTCCGGTCAGCTCTCCTTCGTTGCCGCCGCCGTGCTGCTGGGCAGCGTGATCTCGACTCTCTTCGCCGGCCTGCTTGCCGACTGGATGGGGCGTCGCTCCCTGATGGCCGTGAGCGGCCTCATGTTCGTCCTCAGCATTCCCGTGATCGCCCTGTCGCACGGATATTCGCCGCTCATCCTGGGGCGTCTATTGCAAGGCGTAAGCGCAGGATTGATCGGCATCGTCGTCCCGCTCTATCTGGCCGAATGCCTGACCGCCGCGAAACGGGGACAGGGCACAGGCATCTTTCAGTGGCTGCTAACCCTGGGCATCGTGAGTGCGGCGCTCGTTGGAGCGTACTTCAGTTATCGCGTGGATCAGGTCGCGAAACTCGGGGATGCGGCGAAGCTTCTTGCCTTCAAAGACACGGCGTGGCGAGGGATCTTCTGGGTCTCCTTGCCGCCGGGGATCTTGTTCGTCATCGGCAGCCTGATGGTCGCTGAGTCGCCGCGCTGGCTCTTGCGCCGTGGGAAGTCAGACGCCGCTTATGCCGCTCTCCTTCGCTCCCGCTCCTTACAACAGGCGGATCTCGAACTGAAAGAGATGCAGGAAGTCACCGCCGCGGAGAAAAGCAAAAACGCCGCTGGCACGAAGGTCAAGGAATCTCTGCTGCGCCGCAAGTACGTGATCCCGTTCGTGCTCGCCTGCATCATCCTGGCGTTCAATCAGGCCACCGGCATCAATTCCATCATCGCCTACAACACCAACATTCTTCTGCAGAGCGGACTCTCCGATGTCGCGGCGCACTGGGGCTACGTGATCTTCACCATTGTGAACTTCCTGGTCACTTTTGGCGGCGTCATGCTGGTCGATCGCAAAGGGCGCAAGTTCCTGCTCACCCTCGGTACCGGCGGCATTATTGCCTCCATGGTGTGCACCGGAGCAATCTTCCTCCACACCGAGAAGTTGCGCGTGGATGCGAGTTCCACCGTGCAATCGATGGTGACGCCGGATCAGAACCTCACCTTGCTCTACAACCGTGAATTGGCCGACAAGTTGACGGGCGGCAGCCCCTCCACCCGGCCAACGTCGCTGGTGGTGATCTACGCCTATGGCGACTTCCGCGCTGCGAGCCAGGCCGTCCGTTCCGACGATGCTGCTGCCAAGCCCATCTCGCTTACGCGCGACAGCTGTGTCCCGGCTAATAAGGTTGTGGCATTTTTCTCAAATCCCTTCGGAAACCTCGATGCCGCCCGCACCGCGCCGCTCAAAATCGAAAATGCGCTCATCAGCCCGGTTCCGGGTTCGGCCAACGGATGGTTCGTGGCCATCACCCTCTTCATATTTATGGCCTTTTACGCGGTCGGCCCCGGAGTTTGTGTCTGGCTTGCCCTCTCGGAACTGATGCCAACCCGTATCCGCTCGAACGGCATGAGCATCGCGCTTCTTCTGAATCAGGCGGTCGCGACCCTGATCGCAGCCATCTTCCTGCCCACGGTCGGTAAGTATGGTTATTCCACGATGTTCTTCGGATTCGCCGCCTGCACCGTGGTTTATTTCATTACCGCTGCGTTCTTCTTGCCGGAGACGAAAGGGAAAACGCTGGAAGAGATCGAGGCACACTTCGAAGGAGCGGCTCATTAGCTACGAAGTCTACAGACCGTCGCGTTGGGATTCCGCGCCAGTTCGCCTCCAAACCGTTGTCTGCCCCGAGTTTGCCCCTCGCGCGGCAAATGATTTACTCTCAGCCCGAGCATGATGAACCCGACGAATTCTCAAACCACCGACGCCGACACTCATTCTCACGCCATGTGGCGCGAGATCTACCAGCAGCCCCAGGCCATTGCCAAGACAGTTGAGAAACACCTGAAAGACGACATCATCTTCCCGGGAGAACTCGACGCCATCGAGAGTGCCCTGCTCACTTTCAGCAAGCTCATCATCGCCGCCAGCGGTTCCAGTCGCCATGCCGGCCTGGCCGGGGAAATCATGATCGAGGATCTCTCCGGCGTCGCGGTCGATGTGGAATACGCCAGCGAGTATTGCTACCGCTCGACGCACGCCGCCATCGAACCGATCGTCATGGTGATTACCCAGTCGGGCGAGACCGCCGATACGATTGCCGCCCAGCGCGAGGCCCTCACGCGTGGCGTGAAAACCATCGCCATCTCGAACGTCTCCCCGGCAACGATTGTGCGCGAAGCAGCGGCGGCTCTGATCACCGGCGCCGGTCCGGAGCTCGCTATCCCGGCGACGAAAAGCTTCACCACACAGCTGACCATCCTTTATCTGATGGCGCTCTTTCTCGCGCGCAAGCGCGGCCGCATGACCTCGGAAGTGACACGCTCTTACCTGCAACGCCTTCTTAAACTGCCCGAGGCGATCGAGCGCAACCTGCATGCGTGGGACGATCTGGCTGCGCAGTATGGCAAGGCGCACTCTGCAGCAGAGAAGTTCCTTTATCTCGGGCGGGGTGTGCATTACGCAATCGCCCGCGAGGGAGCCTTGAAGCTGAAGGAGATTTCCTACGCCCATGCGGAAGGCTATCCCGCGGGCGAACTCAAGCACGGGCCGAACGCTCTGGTGGATGAAAACCTGCCGGTGGTTGTGCTGGCGACCTGCGACCACCGCGATCCCGATTCGGTCCTGCGCTATCGCCGCACGTTGGAGGTGATGAAAGAAGTCAAATCGCGCCGTGGACCGTTAGTCGCGGTAGCCACCGAGGGCGATAAGGAAGTGACCGCTATTGCCGAGCAAGTCTTCCACGTCCCGGCGGCGCCCGAACTGCTTCTGCCGATTGTCGAGGTCATCCCCCTGCAGTTATTCGCCTATTATGTCGCGGTCAACAAGGGATACGACGTCGACCATCCGCGAAATCTGGTGAAAGCGGTCGTTACCGAGTAACCCAATCTAGGCGTGCATGGGAAGCCGGCTCAGCACCGACTCCAGAACCTCGGCCTGCTTCTGCAGCGTGATTTTGTAGGCGCGATGGTCGGTGCGAGCAATCTCAAACATTAGAATGCGGTCGCGTTCTTCGAGGACTCCCTGAAGCAATTCGGCTTCTTCTTCATTCAGTGCGAGCAAAACCCCAGTTCCAGCCATTACAGATCTCCCCTCAGCCTTCTTCTACCATTCTAGTCCGTGGCAGGCTGAGAGGGATGGATTGGCACAGGGGGTGGGTGCTTAAGCAGAACCGGGCGGGACCATCTCGATCGCGGTTTCCTCGGCCTGATGGCTTTCCTTCGACAACTTCCGCAGCGACAATCGCTCGTGATGCGCCAGCAACAGTCCCAGGGGCACGACCGCAGCAAACGTCACCAGCCAGAGCAGTATGCCGCAACTGACGGCCATTTCGGTGGGTGCCGCGAATGGCCCCGACAGGACCGCGATCACCGCCAGTTGCGATCCACCTCCCACTCCCGGTAACTGCAGAATGGATCCCGCCATGCTCGCGCCCATCAGAATCAACACCTGAATAAGCGGGATATCGAGCGCAGCCGCGCCGTAAGAATGCGTGACGGCCTTGTAGGACAGCGCGATCAGATACCACATCCCCACCGAAGTGACGGCAGCCCACAACATCCCGACAGGTCCGTGGATCGTATTGAGCCCGGTACCGAACTTCCGCACTTCCGCCGCCGCCCTCTGGCCCAGATTGCGTGGCAGATGCGAAAAGGAGTGCTCAATCCAGGCGGCGATCTTGTCTCCCCAGCGATTGATGGCGACCGCGCCGATCGCCACTGCGGCTACGAGCAGGTTCAAAAGCAGCACGCCGCCTCGCAGTGCTCGATAAAACGGCCCCGGGTCGGGAATTGAGAGCATTCCCCCCTCGCGGAATACGGAAACGGCAAGGAGCAGGGCGAACGCTCCAAAATCGAAGATGCGCTCGACTGCCCAGACCGCCAGCTGCGAAGAAAAGGACAGGTCGGTGCGGCGCGCGATCAGGTACGGACGAATAAACTCTCCCGCCCGCCCCAACAGCGCCAGTCCCGTGAAGCCGATAACCGTGGGAGAAACCAGTTCGCGCACTTTCGTCTTCGGCCTCACCGGTTGCAGAAAGACCTTCCAGCGCAGCGCGCGCACCCAGTAGGCAAAGTAGATTAGCCCGACCGCGTAGAGGATGCGCAGCTTGTTGACGCGGTGAGTCGTGCTCCAGAACGTGCCCCAATCGAACGTTCGCCAGTGCCGGTACTGCAGGTAAACGAGAACGGCCAGAATGAGGAAAACAACCGCACTGGCCAGGATGCGCTTTTTGTCCATGAACCGGAAAAACTCCGCGCCGCGGCCCTCGCAACGCGAAGCGGGAAACGGCAATTACAAGGTAAATGACCAAGACCAAGGGGTCAAACAACTTCGAGAACCGCGCTCTTACGTAAACATGAGATGAACGTTACTGGTGGGTTCGCCGGCATGGGTCTAGTTGCTCGACTGCGGCTTCGCCTGCGCGACCTGCCGCGCGTTGCTCGACGATGCTGCGGGAATGTGGGTTCGCCCCTTGGCGGCTCGGGCCGACGGCTTTGCACCGGCAGCCTTCTCCTGAGCAATCTTTTTCTTATTGAAGTCCTTCACCACGCGGGCCACGTAAGCGCGAGTTTCATAAAACGGAGGCACGCCGCCAAACTGCTCGACCCGCTGTGGCCCGGCATTGTAGGCGGCCAGCGCTTTCACCATGTCGAAGTTGTAGCGCTCGAGCAGTTCGCGCAAATATTTTGTGCCGCCCTCGACGTTGGCCTGCGGATCGAATGCGTTGTGAACTCCCAGTTGCGATGCGGTCCCCGGCATCAGTTGCATCAGGCCTTGTGCGCCTTTCGGCGATACCGCACGCGCATTGAATCCGCTCTCAGCTTTGATGACACTGTTCACAAGATCAGGATCGAGCCGGTAGCGCCCGCTCGCCTGGTTCACCACATCCGCCAGATCGGGACTGGCCCAGTCCGGAAGTCGAGGCGCGGCTTTCGTTGAGAGCTTTGTGAATTCTGGCGGTGTTGGCACGTCCGGCGCTGCTTCGTAGTGGTCAATCTCAGCGCCGGGTACATCAACGTAACTCGAGCCATCCCCGCTCACATAGAGCCGCGTGATGTTTCCTAGAACCTGGCGTCGCTCGTACCGGATCGAAAAGCCATTTTTCAGCACCGCCACTTCCGCGGCCAGACAAGGAATCGCGGCCAGCAGGATGATCGCCATCACTCCGACCCGCCGATGCGGTGTGAGCCTTCTCATACAAATCCCAACGGAAGAGACCTAGCAGTTCGCCGGCACCGGCGACTCGCCCAGCGCCAATTCAACGGCTGCGGCCACGCCGCATTCATGGTTACCGCGGGTGACTGTCCAGCCGCGTCCGCGCAATTCCTCGCACGCATTCCCCATGATAACCGGATGCCCCGCAAACTCAAGCATCTCAACGTCATTGTGATTGTCACCGACGGCCATGACCTGCTCGCGGGCAAAGCTACGGTACGCGGCCCATCGTTCCAGCGCATGCCCCTTCGAACAGCCTGCCCGCAGCACGTCAATCATCAACAGGTCGCGAGCCGGATATTCGGTGCGCAGCACCGTAATCTCTCGCTCTAGGCCGGCATGTTCCAGGACGTGAAGAGCATCATTCATGCGCGCCAGGGTTCCGCAGAACATCGATTGCACCGGATCGCTCACCAGCGCACTCTCGATCGGGATCACAAACTCGATGAACTCCATGTTCTTTTCCAGCCAGCGCCGGATGCTGGCTCCAATCTCATCGAGCGTTTCCAGCACGAGCGCGCCTTTGGTTTCCCGGTCAAACGTCAGAACGGTGTTGCCCCGGAATTCTTGCATCGCCCGGCACAGGCGGCGGCAGGTTTCTCTCGGCATTAAATCGCGATGAAAGGTCTCTCCTGCCAGCGATCGCGTGATCGCCCCGTTGGAACTGATCAGCCACAGATCGAATCCAAGCTGTTTTGCGATGGGCAACGCAAAACTATGGCGCCGTCCGGTCACCAGCACAATTTCAATGCCGGCGGCATGCGCCCGCCTCAGAGCTTGCAAGTCGCCTTCGGAAATCTGAAATTGTGGGTTGAGCAGGGTGCCGTCGATGTCCGTCGCCAGCAGCCGAATGGAAGACTTGGGAGGCTTCACCACCAGCAATTTTAGCATTGCCTCGGAAGACACCGGCTCAGCGCGCTCGGCCCAAATGCGTGTTACGTTCGCAGCCGCATCAGCAATGCGCTCGCCTTTCGAAACCAGGGACGCTCGCGCCGGCGCAGATATCCCGGCATCGTAGCTTTCTTGTCGAGAATCTTCTGCGCCCACTCGCGTGCTTCCGCATTGCGTCCCTGCGACTGAAGGAATAGCGCATAGTGATAGTACGTCTCCGAAAGGGTTGAGATGCGCGTCGCCTCGCGAAACATCGCATTCGCCTTCTCCGCCTGCCCAGTCTGCGCGTAAGCCCAGCCCAGCAGTCCCTTGGCCCGGTGGAAGTCATAGTCCGCGTCGGCGCTGACGGTGCGTTCAAGATCGGGGACGGCCGCCGCGAAGTCTCCCAGTTCCACCTCGGCAACGCCGCGCCGGTAGAAGGCATCGATGGAGTCGCTGCGGGCGGCAATGGCTTTGTCGTAGCAGGCTCGCGCCCGGCCAAAATCGCCTTCATCGAGATACAGCAACCCCAGCTCTTCGTAGTTTCCCGCCGAAGGATTGTCGAGGACGATGCGCTCCAGTTCGTGGATGCGCCGTCGCCGCGGAAACGTCTGAAACGAAGTCCGCAGCAACCCGGCGTCCGGGACCACCTCGACCACGATGTACACCAGCGCCCCGATCCAGTGAAACAGGATGACAAAAATCCAGAAGAAGTCCGGCCGTCTGCGGATGAAGTGGACGATCGCCACCACCCTCAGCAGAATCGCCCACCAGGAAAAAGCAAAGAAAAGAAACGATCCCATGCGAAACGCACTATAGCACGCAGCCTCCGGGACGCGTGCACCGCGCCACCGCCTCTCCGCCGGCGATGTCCACTACTTCTTCTTGGGCTCGACTGCCGGCGCCGGCTGCGTTCCTGCCAGGCTGTCTTTTACGCTCGGTGGAAGCTTGTCCGCGTTGGCCAGCATCAGGCTGACCTGCCACATCTGCGTGGTTGAGAGCGATTTGTCGAATCCCGGCATCCCGGTCATCCGAATTCCCCCCGCCACTTTCCAATATGTCTCGCCCGCCGGATCATCGGTCACGCCCGTACCTTCCATTAACATCGGAGGTCTGGGAAACATCCCTTTGGAGATGGCCGTTCTCGGCTGGCCCGGCAGCCCATGGCACACGGCGCAGTGATCTTTGTAAATCTCGGCGCCGGCAGCGAAAGCCGCGTCATCGGCCGCGATCGGAGCCGACCTTGGCATCTCTTTCTCCAGGCGCGCATGCAGCGCCATCCGCGCAAACGTCTTCTCGAACGGCATTGGCGGAGCCGACGTGGCGACCGGCGCGCTTCCGGACGCGAAGTAGAAATACACCGCCAGCGGAATCAGCGCCAGCCCAATGATCAGCCCAAAGACAAAAGCTTTCATGCGTTCTCCTTCGGAATAAGAAGCTGAGTCATTGATACTAACTGAAATCAGGCCAGGGGCGGGAACGGGAGCGCCTCGCCTCGTGCCCGCTTTTCGCCTGGCGTCTTCCTGATCGGAGCCGTCTTTCAGGGCGACGCATCTCCCCGCAATCCGCCGTCCGCCGTCATCCGCCATTCCCGCGCTAGACATCACTCCCCAATCGCGCTACCCTCTCGGGCATGAATCGACGAGACTTTGTCGTAGGAACTGCCGCCACCGCGGCTGCGCTCAGCCTTCCCCATCTGACATATGCCGAACAGGCCGATCTTCAGCCCGTCTTTGCGGAAATCGAAAAGCGCCACGATGAGGCGGTGAAGCGTCTGCAAACCTGGATTCGCCAGCCTTCCATCGCCGCAGAAAACCGTGGCGTCAACGAAGGCTGCGAGCTCACCATGCAGATGCTGCGCGAGGCGGGCTTCCAGTCGGTCAATAAGATCCCTACCGATGGCCAGCCGGGCATCTTTGCCACGCTCGATGCCGGCGCGCCCCGCACCGTGGGCGTCTATTTCATGTACGACGTCAAGCAGGTCACTCCATCGGAATGGTCGTCGCCGCCCTTTGAGGCCGCCTTGGTCGACAAGCCCGGTCTCGGCAAGGTGTTGATCGGCCGCGGTGCCGTGAATCAGAAGGGTCCGGAAGCCACCTTCCTCGCGGCGTTGCACGCGATCCGCGGCGCGGGAAGAAAAATGCCGGTCAACTTCGCCTTCGTCGCGGAGGGCGAGGAGGAGATCGGCTCGCCGCACTTTGCCCAGGTGGTGCATCGTCCCGAGGTCGTCGAGGCGCTCAAGAAAACGGAAGGGATCTTTTTGCCCGAAGCCTCGCAGGACCTGGACGGCAGCGTCACCGTGATTCTGGGCGCAAAAGGCGTCATCGAATTGGAACTCGTCTCCAGTGGCGAACATTGGGGTCGTGGCCCGACCCATGACATCCACTCCAGCGAGAAGGCGCGCGTCGATAGTCCTGCTTGGCGCCTGGTGCACGCGCTGAACACGTTGGTCTCTGCCGACGGCAACACTCCCGCCATTGCCGGATTCGCCGATAAAGCTCGCCCACTCTCCTTCGCAGAGAAACAGATGATCGTCACTGCGGCTGGGCGCATGGACGAGAGTCTGGCGAAGAAGGCGTTCGGCGTCTCCCACTGGATTAACGATGTCGGATGGGAAGAATCCATCGAGATGCTGCTCTCGCGGCCTACGGTGAACATCGAAGGACTCGTCGGCGGCTACACCGGTCCTGGCGGAAAGACCATCCTGCCCCATCGCGCCGTGGCGAAAGTCGATTGCCGCTTGGTCCCCGACATGACTGCGGCGGAAGCGCTGGCGGCATTGAAAGCACACCTCGCCCATCAGGGATTCAGCGACATTGAAGTCAACATGACGGGCGGCTACGATCCCAACACCACGGCCCTCGATGCCAGAATCATCCAGGTCGAGCTGAACGTCTACCGCTCCAAGGGAATCGATCCCATCGTGCTGCCGCGGAGTCCCGGTTCGTGGCCCGGCTATGTCTTTACCGGCGAACCCCTCCATCTGCCCGCCGGTGGCTTCGGCCTCGGGCATGGCGAAGGGGCGCACGCTCCCGATGAGTACTACCTGATCGAATCGTCGAACCCAAAGGTGCAAGGGATGGACGGCGCGGCGCGATCCTACGTCGAGTTTCTGTACGAGATCGCCGGCTAGCGGTCGCTGACTGCCAACTCGACGCGATGCTACACTCAGCATCGTCATGCTGATTCATCTGGAATGCACTCGTTGCGGAGAGCACTATCCTGCGGACCGCCCGCAGACGGTCTGTCCGAAGGATGGCGGCGTTCTCTACGCCCGCTACGATCTCGCAGCCGTCAAGAAGACATTTTCTTCCGGACACCTCGCCGCGCGCATGCCCACCATGTGGCGTTATGACGCCGTGCTGCCCGAAGCCGATCCCGTCTCGCTGGGCGAAGGCTTCACGCCGATGTTGCCCAGCCGCGAATATCCGAACGTCTTCATTAAGGATGAAGGGCTGAATCCAACCGGATCATTCAAGGCACGTGGACTCTCCGCCGCCGTGACCATGGCGCGGCGCTTCGGGATCAGGAAGCTGGCGATCCCTTCTGCAGGAAATGCCGCCAGCGCTCTTGCCGCTTATGCCGCCGCGGCCGGTCTGGAGGCTCACATTTTCATGCCGAAAGACGTGCCGGCAGCCAATCGCATCGAATGCGACTACTACGGAGCCCGCGTTACGCTGGTCGATGGGCTGATTAGCGACTGCGCCAAGAAAGTGGCTGAGCTGAAAAATTCGCCGGCGTGGGAAACGGACGCATGGTTCGATGTCTCGACCACCAAAGAGCCCTATCGCGTCGAAGGCAAAAAAACCATGGGCTACGAAGTCGCCGAGCAACTCGGCTGGAGCCTGCCGCAAGGCATCATCTATCCCACGGGCGGCGGCGTCGGTCTGCTCGGCATGTGGAAGGCGTTCGAAGAAATGCAAGCGCTGGGATGGATCGGCTCCGAGCGGCCCAAGATGATCTGCGTGCAGGCGGCCGGTTGCGCGCCTGTCGTCAAGGCTTGGGATGAGGGAAAGTCCACGGCTGAAATGTGGACGGATGCCACGACGCTGGCCTCCGGCCTGCGCGTGCCCAAGCCGTATGGCGATTATCTGATTCTCGACATCCTGAAGAAGTCCAAGGGCACCGCGGTCGGCGCAACCGACGAGGAGATCCTCGAAGCTGCGCGCCACTGGGCAAAAGTCGAGGGCATCTTTGCCGCTCCCGAAGGCGCAGCCTGTCTGGTGGCCTATCGCAAACTGCGAGCCAGCGGATTCTTCAAGGAGCGGGATACCGTCGTTCTGTTTAATACCGGCAGCGGGCTCAAGTATCTCGACGTGCTGGATACTCGTGCGGGCGGCTCGCCCGCGCAGTCCGCCGGCGCTAAGCCCGCGGCGCGCCACATCGGCGGAATCATCGGACCTTATTGAAGTAGAGCTCTCGACAGAGAGCTTCATTTCCTCCATGTCCTCTGTGGTTAAATAAAATCATCCCATGACCGATCGCCTCTACTACCGCGATTCTTTTCTCTACGACTTCGACGCCGAGATTCGTGAGGCCGTAGAGAACCCGCGCCCGGCGCTGGTTCTCGATCGCACGGCCTTCTATCCCACCAGCGGCGGGCAGGTGTTTGACACCGGATCGATCGCGCTCGCCTCCGATCCGGCAAAGAGAATCCGCGTCACCGAAGTCGCCGACATGGAAGATGGCCGCATCGTTCATTACATCGAGGCTTCCAAAGACTTCAAGCCCGGAACCCACATCCGCGGCCAGATCGACCCCGCGCGCCGCCGCGATCACATGCAGCAGCACTCCGGGCAGCACGTCCTCTCCGCCGCCTTCGTCCGCCTCCACAATATGCCGACGGTTTCATTCCACATGGCCGGCGATTACTGCTCGATCGACCTCGACACTCCGGCGCTCGCGAAAGAGCAGATCGAAGCCGCCGAGCGCCTGGCGAACGAAATCATTCTCGAGAATCGCCCGGTCGACATCCGCTTCGTCACGCGCGACGAGGCAGGGAAGTTGGGCCTGCGGAAGCTTCCTCCCGCCGCCAGCTCCACAGAAGGGGATGCCCCAGGTTTCGCTGGTGTTGCGAAACCTGGGAGAGGTGATGAACTGCGCATCATCGACATTCGCGACTGGGATCTCAGCGCCTGCGGCGGCACCCACGTGAATCAGACTGGGCAGATCGGATGCATCCTGCTGCGCAAGGCGGAAAAAGTGCGCCAGGGATGGCGCGTCGAATTCGTCGCGGGCCAGCGCGCCGTAGCCACGGCGCGGCGCGACTTCACCACCCTGACCGAAGCGGCGGCACTGTTTTCCGCGCACATCTGCGATGTCCCGCAGCATGCCCGGAAGTCGCTGGAGGAAATCCGCACACTGCGTAAGCAGCGCGAGCACTCGCTCGAAGAACTGGCCGAGGCGCAGGCCGCGTCGTTCTTGGCAGAAACGCCGGAGAAGAATGGACGCAGGCTCGTGGTCCGGACATTCGCCGAGCGCGACCTGAATTCACTTAAGCTGCTGGCGCAAAAACTTACCCGCCTGGCGCCGAACGCAGTCGCGCTGCTGGGCACGACTTCCCCCCAACCCTCGCTCGTGTTCGCGCAGTCATCTTCCTTGCAGTCCATTGGTCAGCCCTTCGACATGGGAGCGCTGATGAAAGAGACGGTGGCCAAACTCGGTGGGCGCGGCGGCGGCACCAAAGATATGGCGCAGGGTGGCGTCGCGACCGGCGACGGGATCGAATCGGCGCTGCGCGACTTGGCTCAGCGATTCTGAAGCTCGGACGACTGGTCTCATCCCAATCGGCGGTTTGCACCCTCGTTCCTGCGGTGCTATCGTATGCGGTCCGCCAAGCCGGCCCTGCTTGGGACGCAACCGCAATGACGGTCCGCGATCCGTAACATCCCCCGGCGTCGCTGGCTCCGCGCCTTCGGATCGTGCTAACGAAGACAGCCGGCGGGCGTCTGTGTCTCAGCGATTCTCTAAAAGCAGAAGAGTCTTTCAAAAGGAGCGACTCATGAAGCACGCGATTCTCGTTTCCGTTCTGGCTCTGATGGTTTCGTTTCCCGGATATGCCCAGAATCAGCCCCAGCCGCCGGCCACCCTGCGCAGCATCCTGTTGCACGAGCTGCACACGACTCATAATCAGGCCGATTGGTTCGTCCCCATCAACGTGGCCGTCGATGGGCTGACGGCCGAGCAGGCCAGCTGGCAGCCACAAGCTGGAACCCACTCTGCCGGCCAGCTCGCTTACCACCTGCTCTTCTGGAATCGGCGCATGTTGCAACAACTCAAAGGAGAGCCGCAGGCGAAATACAGCGGCAACAACGATGAAACCTTCACCAAATTCGACGACAAGCAGTGGAGTGACATCGTCAAGCAACTCGACCAGGTCATGGCCGACTACGAGAAGCTGGTCGAATCGGCGGACGACAAGAAGCTGTCAGAAATAGCTCCCATGGTGGCCAACATCTGCGAGCACAACGCCTATCACGTCGGACAGATCGTCTATGTGCGGAAGCTGGAAGGCGCCTGGAACCCGGAGAAGGGCGTGAAATAGCTTCGGCGCGTCTTAACGAGAGAGGCCCGGCGTCGCAACGCCGAGCCTCTTCAATACAGCGCGAGAACCGGAGCTACGGCATGTACATCCACAAGTCGTTCAGATTTCCCGTCGTCCCCGAAACTTGCCCATAGCCGCCAAACAACCACAAGTTGCCGCTGGCGTCGATCCATCCATTAAGAAAGAAGCGGCTGCCGGGAGCATTGCCCGGGCTCAACGTTCCCTCCGTCCCATAGCTCGAAATCTGGTTCGGCGAGTTCGATCCGCTCACCCAGGTCCACTCTCCGCCACGGTATTTCCAAAGATCGTTGGCGAAGCCTGCGCTCGTCGATGTGAAATATGCGCTGCCCCCGAACAGCCAGGCATTCCCCGCGGAGTCCGTCCACGCCATCCCCGACCAACGCGCCCCTGGGATGTTATTCGCCGCCGCCATGCCTTGGGTCCCGTACACGCCGGGCTGGCTCACGACATTCGATCCTCCTATCCACGTCCATTCCCCGCCGCTGTATTTCCAGAGATCGTTCAGGTAACCATTCGAGCCGTTGGCGTCATACCCGTATCCGCCAAATAGCCAGAATCCGCCCGAGGCGTCGACCCAGGCGTACGCGCCTTCGCGAGAACCCGGGATGTTCGTCGCCGCCGCCGTCCCTTGCGTCCCATAGACGCCTCTTTGTGCCTGCGTAGTTGACCCGCCCATCCAGGTCCATTCGCCCCCGCTATACTTCCACAAATCGTTCAGAGGTCCGTTGATCGGGTTCGACCCGTCGTACCCCGTTCCGCCGAACACCCATATGTTTCCCGACGAATCCTTCCACACTGCCGAGGAGAAGCGTCCACCCGGCAGATTGCTCGGATCCGCCACTCCCAGCGTTCCGTAATGGCCGTTCTGGCGTCCAACGCTCGAACCGCCGACCCACGTCCACTCGCCCCCGCTATACTTCCACACGTCGTTCATCGGAGATTCATTGCCCACCGAGTCAAACCCGTTCCCGCCAAACATCCAGAAGGTGCCGGACGCGTCAGTCCAGCTAGCCGGCTGGAAGCGCGCTCCCGGAATGTTGTTCGAACCGGCGACACCCACCGTTCCGTAGTTCCCGCTTTGCCCGCTGAGCGTCGGGCCGCCTCTCCACGTCCATTCGCCGCCGCTGAATTCCCACAGATCGCTCATCGGCATGAGAGTCTCATTCGAGTCATAGCCATATCCGCCGAACAGCCAGAGACTCCCCGAGCTGTCCGTCCACGTCGCAGGATATTGGCGCCCGCCCGGACTGTTCGCCGGGGCAGGACTCCCGAGCGTTCCATAAGTGCCGACTTGATTGCCGCTCTTCGACCCGGCCATCCACGCCCATTCATTGTGCCCGCACTCCACCTTGATATTGCTCACATCTGCGGTTGCCATGCCGCTTCCGTTCGCCACCGTGCATTGCTGCGTCGGACTCGAGGGCTGCGTCCCGACCGTCACGTTGTATGCGCCGCCACTCGCAATCTTCGTCACAAACTGAAACCCGCCATTTGCCGTGAGCGGGAGATTGTCTCCGCCGTTGTCCTCCAGTACCACTCCACCGCTGCCCGTAGCGAGATCTGCCAGCGTGCCCGAGATTGTGTATTGTGCCGGAGGAGGTGGCTGCGTGTTGTTTGCGTTTTGCGATGCGCAGCCGGGAATAAAGAGAAGAGAAAGTGCGAGAATCACTGCCGAGAGTGCTTTCATGTGCCACCTCGTCAGGCATGCGCTGGCTGAGCCACCGCACACCCGAACTGAGAATTAGAACACTCTCGCGCAAGAATGGAAGTCTTACATAGGTAACCGAAGGATTACCGGGATGCCCGTGCCGTGGCGGCCACGCGCTGCCCGCATCGCTAGCTTCCCGGCAGCAGCACCGCCACCGACGACACGCACTTCCACGTGCCGTTGAGGTTGACCCAGGTATCGAGAAAGCGCTCGCGCCGCGTCACCGATCGACCTTTTTCGACGCTCTGCGTCCGGAAGATTCCCACCACCACCGCCGAGTCTCCGTAAACGTCGACCTTGCTCTGCTCGGTTACCGCCTGCGAGGGCCCGTGATATCCCGGCACTTTCAGGCTGGCCAGGAACTGGTGCTTCGTCTGCATGCTGCCGTCAATGTCAATAGAGACGAAGCTCTCGGCCAGCAACATGTCCAGCGCCCGGGTGTCGTTGGTTTCGAGCGCGCGGTTCCACGAATTGTCGAGCGCCAGCACATGCGCGCCCTCATCCGTGGCGGACGTTTGCGCCCCCACTCCCACGCTCAGGACAAGCGCAACCGCAAACACCAGGATCGATTTCATGACGAGCGGCCTCCGGCTCGGCGTTGTCAAATTAGAACATTCTTATCCTGAAATTGCGGTCTTACCGAGGTAACCGTCGGCTTCCGGCACAGATTTCTCGCCTCCCGCCGAGTCCGCGCCCCGCCCGCCAGCGCAGCCGGCAGTCGAACGGCGACGCCCGAGGCGCGGTACTCTTGCGCAACCGCGGATCGCTTCGTATAGTGCCGGGATGAACTGGATCGCATTCCTGCTGCTGGCCATCGTTCTCGCCTTCTGCGGGGTCGTCTACGCCGGCTGCCGGTCGTGGCCAACCATGAGCCCGAGACGTCGGACAGTGGGCGCGCTGCTCCTCATGCCTCATTTTCTGATGATCGTCTGCATTGTTTTGTCCCTGCTCTGCGGTCACCCGCCGCAGGGATCGCCCTGCTTCAATCGTCAATTTGCTTGTGCGGTTCTTGTGGTCTTCATCCTGCCGCTTCCCGCTTTCGCCGGGACCGTCGGAGCCCTCGTGATCTTTCTCCGAAGCCGAGGCGCTTCGTAGGGCCCCAGGCAAGGGCACGAGTTCCCTCGTGCCGACAACTGCTTTGTGCCAAATGCGGAAGCCGTGCCAGAAAAAAGTTTCCCGCAGGACGTTTGAGAGTAGCCCGGCGTTTCAACGCCGGGTAGGCTGGAATAGGCCGAGAGCGTCCCGCACGGACGCTTGAAACGATGTCTCACGCTTACATCTCCGAACTCGTGCATTGCGTATTCTCAACGAAGAACCGGCGCAATTTGATTCGTCCCGAAATTCAGTCCGACCTCTGGGCCTTTGTCGGAGGCATCGCGCGCCATAACGGCTTCAAAGCGCTGATCGTCGGCGGCACGGAAAATCATGTCCACCTTTTATTGTCATTGCCGGCGACCATGCCGTTGGCGAAGGCGATGCAGTTGATCAAAGGTGCATCTTCGCATTGGATGAACGAGAAGCATGCGAGAAATTTCGCATGGCAAGAAGGATACGGGGCCTTCACCGTCGGCATCTCGCAGAAGGCGGACACGATTGCCTACATCCGCTCGCAGCCGGAGCATCACCGCAGGCGCAGCTTTGAGGAGGAGTTTGTTGCGTTCTTGAAGAAGCACAGTGTGGATTACGATCCGCGATATGTGTGGGGATAATTTTGTGGCGCGAGGTCAGGCGTCCCTCCCGGACGCGGTGTCGTGCATGCCGCATACCCGGCGTTGAAAACGCCGGGCTATTACCAGACGGTCCCTCTGGAACCCTGCGTTCAAGGAGAGGTAACGCTAGACTTGATATAGAGCGGACGCAGCGAGACAAATGTCCCGTAGAGCCTGCCCTGAGCGCTCGAGCGAAGTGAGGAGTCGAACGGGGGCCACTGAAAATAGCCCGCCAGTTCACTGGCGGGGAACGCATCCCCTAAAATCCGCACCCTGTCCCGAAGAGACACATCAAGCATCATCAGGCATCGGCAGCATTGATCCACACATCGAAACCCGTGTCGTACGGGTCACCCATGTCTCGGGAATGGTCCACCATTACGCAAAGAGCGCAGGAAGACCGGCGCAACCAGGCGGCGTCATCCCGAACGCGGGCGCTTTCACTGAGCAAACGAGCGCAGAGAGCGCGCCGAATGGGGATCTCGGTCTCCGCCAACCGCACCATCCTCTACGAGGCACCACGGCTCGAACGGGAAGGGCACGAGTCGCCTCGTGCCGACAATTGCTTTGTGCCAAAATGCGGAAGCCGTGCCAGAAAAATTGTCCCGCAGGACGTTTAAGAGTAGCCCGGCGTTTCAACGCCGGGTCGTGCGGACAACGCATCCGCAGGATGCCCGGCTTCAGCCGCTGAGGGCCACCCGAGTTCGGACGAATTGCAGAAGAATGGGGGAACGTCCCGTCTGTCCCCAGATTTCCCATTGTCAGACGGTCCCTCCGGGACCTGCGTCCGTGGCTGACGCCAATAGAATTTGAAATCGAAAGAGCGAGCGTAGCGAAGCAAGAGGTCCCGTAGGGACCATTGATAGTAGCCCGCCAGTTCACTGGCGGGACCGCCCCATCCCAACCAGTCAACCGCGCCCCGGAGGGACGCCTGAACCAAGGCCCCATGAATCTGATTCTAACGCTGCAACACTGATGTTTATTCAGCCGATCGTATATCAGCAACAACGCCCAAAGTAAAAGCCCCGCCTTGCGGCGGGGCTTTGGTTGTTCCGCTTTGGGAGCTTGCGGGGCGGCTTGAAGCCGCGCCCTTTCAAAACGCGTCCGAACAATTGCGCCGAAAGCGCGTCTGCCTGGACGGCCAGTCAGATCCTTCGTCGGGCCGAAATCGCCCTCCTCAGGATGAGCGCCCGCGGCTCAGACGCCGCGGACTACGCGCTCAGTACATGTCGCCCATGCCGCCGCCGTGGCCGCCCGGGGCCGGAGCTTCCTTCTTTTCGGGAATCTCGGCGACCAGAGCTTCGGTGGTCAGCATCAGGCTGGCGATCGAGCCGGCATTCTGCAGCGCGGTGCGCACGACCTTCGTCGGATCGAGCACGCCGGCCTTAACCAGGTCTTCGTACTCGTTCGAGAAGGCGTTGTAGCCGTAGTTGGCGTCTTTCGCGTCGAGCACCTTGCCCAGCACGACTGCGCCTTCTTCGCCGGCGTTTTCGGCGATCATGCGCAAGGGTTCGGTGATGGCGCGCTTCACGATGTTGATGCCAATCTGCTCATCGCCCTCGGTCTTGAGCTTGTCGAGCGAGGCCGCGCAACGAGCCAGAGCCACGCCGCCGCCGGGGACAATGCCTTCTTCCACGGCCGCGCGCGTCGCGTGCATCGCATCTTCCACGCGGGCTTTCTTTTCCTTCATTTCGGTTTCGGTTGCGGCGCCGACTTTGATCACGGCCACGCCACCGACCAGCTTCGCCAGCCGCTCCTGCAGCTTCTCGCGGTCGTAGTCGCTGGTGGTCTTCTCGATCTGGCTGCGAATTTCCTTCACCCGGCCTTCGATCTCGGCGTGCTTGCCCTTGCCTTCGACGATGGTCGTGTTGTCCTTGTCGATGGTGACTTTCTTGGCCTGGCCGAGGTCGGAGATCTGCACGTTCTCCAGCTTGATGCCCAGATCTTCGGTGATGGCCTTGCCGCCGGTCAGGGTGGCGATATCCTGCAGCATCGCCTTGCGGCGATCGCCGAAGCCCGGAGCCTTGACGGCCGCGACTTGCAGCGTGCCCCGCAGCTTGTTGACCACGAGAGTGGCCAGGGCTTCACCCTCGACGTCTTCGGCGATGATGAGCAGCGGCTTGCCCGACTTCGCGATCTGCTCCAGCAGCGGCAGCAGGTCCTTCATCGAGCTGATCTTCTTTTCGTTGATCAGGATGTAGGCGTTCTCGAGAGCAGCTTCCATGCGCTCGGGATCGGTGACGAAGTAAGGCGAGAGATAGCCGCGGTCGAACTGCATGCCCTCGACGACTTCCAGCTGGGTCTCGAGCGTCTTCGACTCTTCGACCGTGATCACGCCATCCTTGCCGACTTTCTTCATCGCTTCCGCGATGATCTTGCCGATGGTCTCGTCATTATTTGCCGAAATCGTCCCCACCTGCGCAATCATTTCGCCGGAGACGGGCTTGGAGAGCTTGTCGATTTCGCCGTTGACACGGTTGCCTTCCTTGTCGAGCTTGCCGGCGATGGTGGTGACGGCCTTCTCGATGCCGCGCTTCAGGGCCATGGGATTGGCACCGGCAGCGACGGTCTTGACGCCTTCGCGGTAGATGGCCTGGGCGAGAACGGTGGCGGTGGTGGTGCCGTCGCCGGCGACGTCGGACGTCTTGGAGGCGACTTCGCGCACCATCTGCGCGCCCATATTCTCGAGTCCGTCTTTCAGCTCGATTTCTTTCGCGACGGTGACGCCGTCTTTGGTGATAGTCGGCGAACCGAATTTCTTTTCAATCACTACATTGCGGCCCTTGGGGCCGAGTGTGACCTTCACGGCGTCGGCCAGAAGGTTGACGCCGCGGAGAATCGCCTGCCGCGATTCCTCTCCGTGAACGATGTGTTTTGCCATTGTGTGTCTTCTCCTAAAATATTCGATTGCAGGACTGACCTGCGGAATTCGGGAAGTTGCGTTGTTCCGTATTCGGAAGCTGGTCTGGCGCTTTATTGCAATCGCATTCTGCGATTGCACGCCGGACTCGCTCAGGTCCTTCGTTCGGCAAAGTGCGCCGCACGCAGGATGACAATGCGCGATTACCGCTTGGAGCCGGCGAGTTCCTTCTTGGTCGAGCCGGTGAGGATTCCCAGAACTTCCTCTTCGCGCATGATGATGTAGTCTTCGCCGTCCAGCTTGATTTCGGTGCCCGAATACTTGCCGAACAGGATGCGGTCGCCTTCCTTCACATCCAGCGGGCGGACCTTGCCTTCCTCATTGATTTTGCCTTTGCCGGCGGAGACCACTTCGCCCTCCTGCGGCTTCTCTTTGGCCGAGTCGGGAATAATGATGCCGCCGCGTGTGGTTTCGCCTTCCTCAATGCGCCGCACCAGAATGCGGTCATGGAGCGGGGTGAATTTCGCCATGGTTGAAACTCCTTTCTGAGTCTTCAGAGGTTGAGTGTGTTGCGATTGACTGTGTGTAACCCTATGATTTGATGGGGCTAGGCTTTGATGTTAGCAATCTTGCCTATCGAGTGCTAATTTTAAGAAAAGAGTGGGCGGGTTGTCAAGTCGGCCGGTGATCGGCCCCGTGGTACGATGGCCGCCGCGACTTGGGGGCTCTCAATGTCCTCTTCTTCTGTTTCTACCTCTGAAGCTGACGCGCCTACGGCACGGCATCTGGCCGGGCTGCTTCTGATCTCGCTCGCGACGCTCTTGCTGGAACTGGCCTTGACCCGGGTGCTGTCGGTGACGCTGTGGTATCACTTCGGATTTTTGGTGATATCGACGGCGTTGCTCGGCTTCGGGGCGTCGGGAGTAACGCTGGCGCTGTGGACGGAGCTGCGGGAGCGGACGGACCTGGATCTTGCGCTGGGCGCGTGCGCGCTGGCGTTTGCCGCCGGCGTGGTCTTCAGTTTCTGGTGCATGCAGCGGATCCCAATGGATCCGTTTTCTGTTGCCGTGGATCATCGGCAGTTCTTGTTCACGCCCATCTATCTTCTGCTGGTGGCGCTGCCTTTCTTCTGTTCCGGACTAGCCATTTCGCTGCTCCTGACCCGCGGATCGAAACAGATCAACCGTCTGTATGCCTATGACCTGGTAGGCGCGGGATTGGGATGCGCCCTGGTGGCGGCCGTGATTCCGCATTTTGGGGGAACGGGCAGCGTCATGGTTGCGGGGTTCGTGGGCGCGATCTCTGCCGTGCTTTTCGCGGGGAACCGCCGGCGCGCCGTGGGCGCGGTGGCGGGAGTCTTGGCGATCGCGCTGCTGGGGGGCAGTTTTTATGGCGAGCGAATCATCCCGATTCATGTCAGCGCGAACAAGAGCCGGCGGCCGATCCATCCTATTTATTCCGCCTGGAACACTCTGTCGCTGGTACAGGTCGTGGAGTATCCAGCGGAGGGCAAAGATCCGGCAATGCGGGTGATGTACATCGACGCGGGGACGGCGGCGACCGGAGGCGTTGATTTGAGGCCGGACGTGCGATCCTCGATCGCGCGGCACCCGGAAAACGTGGAACAGTTATCGATGATGGCGTACGTGGGGAAGGCACATCCGAAGATCCTGATTATCGGTTCCGGCGGAGGAAGCCAGGTGCTGGCAGGAGTGGCGTCGGGGGCGAGTTCGATCACGGCGATCGACGTCAATCCCGCGGTGAACGACATTGTCGCCAACCTGATGAACGATTTCTGGGGAAACCTGTACCACCAGCCGGAGGTACACGTGTTCACCGATGAGGGACGCAGCTTCGTCCGGCGGTCGAAGGAGCAATACGACGCCATCATTTCTGTGCACACCATCAGCAATGCCGCGGTTGCGTCGGGAGCCCTGGGGCTGGCGGAGAATTATGTGCTCACGCGGGAGGCCTTTGAAGACTATCTCGATCATCTCGCGCCCGATGGGGCGATATTTTTTACCCGGCCTGAGTTTCAGATTCCGCGCCTGGTGTCGACGGCGCGGGAGGTGTTCGCCGAAAAAGGATGGGGATCGATCGGCGACCACCTGTTTGCCTTCACCGAGACGGAGCGCCGGCCGGCGCCGGGCCGATTGTCGTTTGTGGCGGGCTTTCTGTTGAAGAAAAGCACGTTTTCGCCAGAGGAGTTGAAGGAAGTTCGGCGGATCGCTATGGCGGATGTTGGACAGGAGCCGGATGCCGCGAAGATCGAGGTTCTTTATTCGCCGGACGAAAAGCCCGCCGGCAGCTTGTGTGCGGAAATGGTGTCGGCCCCGCGGCTCGCGGATGTTCTGGAACAGAATGATTCCGAGTTGGCTCCGGCGACCGACGATAAACCTTTCTTCAATCAACACACGCGCTGGTCGAGGATCCGCTGGCACACGATCGTGGATCTGTTCTCGCAAAACAAGCCGTTTGGCGCGCGTATGGCGCTGGAGGACCGGCCAGTCGCCGAGATTACGCTGCTGATCCTGTTCCTGCAATCGGCGCTGGTCGCTGGAGTGTGCATCCTTTTGCCTCTGGCGCTGCTGCACCGGCGCGGCCTCGCGGTCCACGGGCGTTGGGGATGGCTTGGGTATTTTGCGGCGTTGGGGCTGGGATTCATCATGGTGGAGATTGCTCTGCTACAGCGATTCCTGCTGTTCCTCGGACAACCGATCTATACCTACGCGGTTGTGCTGGCCGGGCTGCTGATTTTCACCGGCGTTGGCTCCTCCGTGGCAGGGAGGTGGAAGGCTGGCGCTTGCGCGATACTGCAGCGTGTGCTGCTGGCCGCGATCATTGTCGTGCCGCTGATGGCTCTGCTCACGCCACTGGTGTTTCGCGCTTTCCTGGGATTCGGGATCGAGTGGAGAATCGCCATTGCATTGCTTCTGGTCGCGCCTCTGGGATTCGTTTTGGGGATGCCATTTCCCCTTGGACTCCGGATGGCGATGCAACGGTCATCCGCTTTGGGGGCGTGGGCGTGGGGCGTGAATGGATTCTTCACCGTGATCGGAACCGTACTCGCGCTGATGCTCGGCATGATGGCGGGATTCCGGATCGTGCTGCTGCTGGCATGCGTGTGCTATCTCGGCGGGTTACTGGCGATCTCGTGGCTGGCCAAGGGCGCGCATATGGAAGCGACGGGCTAGAAATGGTCTGGAGGGCGAGTTCCGCGCCTGGCGCGCTCGCGCTCCATGACAGAACCGAGGGCACGAGACGGTTCCTCACCTTAAGACACCCAGTAACGTGGAGTTTCAGAGTTCCCGTTCCGAGTTACGGGTATATCATTTGTAAAAAGAACCTCCTGCCAAGGTCCTTTCACATATCTCCTTACCTGGAGAGCAGAATGACGGCCCTACGTCTTTCCATCAATGACCATCTGTACACAGTTGATACCGATCCGCAGACCAGCTTGTTGAGCGTTCTGCGCGACACGCTGGATCTAACCGGCAGCAAGTACGGCTGCGGCGAAGGCATGTGCGGCGCGTGCACGGTGCTGGTCGATGGCAGAGCGCAGCGGTCGTGCATCACGAAAGCCGGCTCGGTTGTGGGCAAGCAGATCACGACCATTGAAGGGCTGGCGAAAGGCGAGCAACTGCATCCGGTGCAGGAAGCCTTTCTGGAAATGGGCGCGATGCAGTGCGGATACTGCACGTCAGGGATGATCCTGTCAGCGGTGGCGTTGCTGAAGAAAAATACGGCGCCGAGGGCGAGCGAGATTGTGGATTTCATGGACGGAAATGTCTGCCGTTGCGGGACCTATCCCCGGATTGTGGAAGCGATTCAGAAGGCGGCGAAAGGGATGTCGGCCTCGGTTGCTGCGAAGGGAGCCGGACGATGAACGAAATGAATGCGCAGATCACGATCGAGCCGGAACGCTATGAGCTCACGGCAGCGGCCCCGTATCGCTTCGATCTGGACCGGCGCGAGTTTTTCAAGTTCCTGGGTGCGGGCATCGTGGTGTTCTCGGTGCTGAAGACGGCCGCGGCGCAGGAGTCGGGCAGAGCGGGCCAGTGGCGCGGCGAAGCCCTGCCGAGAGAGATCGATGCCTGGCTGCATATTGGCGAAGACGGCAGAGTCACGGTGTACACGGGGAAGGTGGAAGTAGGGCAGAACATCCGCACGTCGCTGACGCAGGCAGTCGCCGAAGAGCTGCACGTCGCGACGGAACGGATCGAATTGGTGATGGGCGACACGCAGTTGACGCCTTTCGATATGGGGACATTCGGGAGCCGGACGACGCCAACGATGAATCTGCAGCTGCGAAAAGTGGCGGCGGCAGCGCGCGAGACGTTGATCGGGCTGGCCGCGGCGGAGTGGAAGACGGATGCCGCGCATCTGGTTGCGGAAGATGGAAAGGTTCGAGATTCGCAGGGCAGTCGGTCGGTGGAATATGCCGCACTGCTGAAGGGGAAACAGCTGGCGCAGACCCTGCCGGCGGAGGATCCGCTGATTCCCGCGGCGCAATGGAGAGTAGCGGGACAAGCCGCGCGGAAGGTGGATGGGCGGGAATTCGTGACCGGAAAGCACCGGTATCCGTCCGATCAGACGTTGCCCGATATGTGGTATGGCAAGGTGGTACGTCCAGAATCGTTTGGAGCGACGCTGGTTTCCGTTGACACGATCAAGGCTGAGCAGTTGGGCGCGAAGGTTGTGCGAGACGGGAATTTTGTGGGCGTGGCGGCTCCGACGACGGAGTTAGCGGCCACTGCGGCAGCGGCCATTCGGGCAGAGTGGAAGTCAGAGCCCCAGATCTCGAATAAAGAGTTGTTTGATTATCTGCGCAACAATCCGGCGGAAGGGCATGATCCAACGGGAGACGGCGACCGCTACGACGCGGGGACGATTGATGCCGCGATGGCCACGGCGGATCACAAGCTGCAGCAGACATACACGGTTTCCTACATTGCGCATGTGCCGCTGGAACCGCGGGCGGCGCTGGCGAAGTGGGATGGCAACAGCGTAACGGTGTGGACGGGAACGCAGCGTCCGTTTGGCGTGCGCGGGCAACTGGCGGAGGCGTTTCGGATTCCGGAAGAGAAAGTACGCGTACTGATGCCCGACATGGGGTCGGGATACGGCGGGAAACACACGGGTGAGACGGCTATCGAGGCGGCGCGGCTGGCGCGGGCGGCACAGCGCCCGGTGAAGGTGGTGTGGACGCGGGAAGAGGAATTCACCTGGGCGTATTTTCGCCCGGCGGGCGTGATCGACGTGAAGAGCGGCGTCCGCAATGACGGCACGATTACGGCGTGGGAGTTTCATAACTACAACTCAGGATCGGCAGGCATTCGAACGTATTACGAGGTGCCGAATCAGAGGATCGTGTTTCATCCGACGAAGATGCCCCTGCGGCAGGGATCGTATCGGGCGCTGGCGGCAACGGCCAATCATTTTGCCCGCGAATCGCACATGGATGAAGTGGCGCATGCGGTGAAGATGGATCCGCTGGAATTCCGGCAGAGGAATCTGAAAGAGGAAAGGCTGCGGGCGGTATTTCAGGCGGCAGCGAAACAGTTCGGCTGGGGCAAGCCGAAAGCCGTGCCAGGGCAGGGTTTTGGTATGGGCGGCGGCTACGAGAAGCTGGGATACGTGGCCACATTTGCAGAGGTGAATGTGGATCGGAAGTCGGGCGAGGTGAAAGTGGCGCGCGTGGTATCTGCGTTCGAGTGCGGCGCGATCGTCAATCCCGATGGGCTGCGCAATCAGGTGGAAGGCGCAAACGTGCAGGGACTGGGCGGAGCGCTGTTTGAGGCGATTCAGTTTGAGAACGGCAAGATTCTGAATGGGCGGCTGTCACAGTATCGGGTGCCGCGATTCAGCGATCTGCCGAAGATCGAGACGGTGTTGCTCGATCGCAAGGATTTGCCGTCGGTGGGAGCCGGGGAGTGTCCGATCGTGGGGCTGGCGCCGGCGATTGCGAACGCGATCTTCGATGCGACGGGGGTGCGGCTGCGCTCGTTGCCGCTGGTGCCGGGTGGGCTGAAGGTGAGTTGAGCGGTCAGAAATCTCCCCTATTCCGCGGCCGCCACTGGAACGGTAAAGGATTCGGATTCTCCATTTTCATTTTGAGGGATAGGCGAATGACGAAATCGGCAGGGAAATTCCTTGCGTCCTGGCCGGGCTGTTTAGGGCTGGCGCTTCTTGGTTCGGTTTTCGCCGCGGCGCAGACGCCGTCGCCGGCGCTGCTGGTGCTGGAAAAAGGGGAGCGGTCGCTGGCGATTGTGGATCCCGGCAGCTTGAAGGTGGTGGGACGCGCGGCGGCGGGAGACGATCCGCATGAGGTGGTCGCGTCGGAGGACGGACGGTTTGCTTACATCTCGAACTATGGCGCATTCGGCGACCACCCCGGACGTACCTTGTCGGTCGTGGATCTGATCGAGCAAAAGCGGTTGGCGTCGGTGGAATTGGGGGCTTTGCGCGCTCCCCATGGGCTGCAGATGGCGGAGGGCAACGTCTATTTCACGGCGGAGGGGAGCAAGGCGATCGGAAGATATGATCCGGCGACCCGGCAGATTGATTGGGTGCTGGGGCTGGGGCAGAACCGCACCCATATGCTGGTGGTGGCGAAGGACGGGAGCCGCATTTTCACATCGAATGTAAATTCGAACAGCATCGGGATTCTGGAGCCCGACCGCGAAGGCGATGTGTCGGGCTGGAACGAGACATTCGTTTTGGTGGGCAAGGGACCTGAGGGCTTTGACGTTTCGCCGGATGGGAGAGAGCTGTGGGCGGCGAATTCGCACGATGGGACGGTTTCGATCATCGATACCGAGGCGAAGAAAGTTGTGGCGACTCTGAATGTTCCGACGAAGTTCGCCAACCGGCTGAAGTTCACGCCGAACGGGAAACGAGTGCTCATTTCGGATCTGGGTACGGGCGATCTGGTCGTGCTCGACGCGGCGGAGCGGAAGGAGATCAAGCGCCTCAGCCTGGGACATGGGGCGGCGGGCATTCTGATTCAGCCGGATGGAGCACGTGCCTATGTCGCCGTGAGCCCGGATAACGCCGTGGCCGTGGTCGATCTGACTACGCTGACGGCAGCGGGACGGATTGAAACCGGCAAAGGTCCGGACGGGATGGCATGGGCGGTGCGGAAGTGAAAGCTTGCCTAAGGTGGGAATCTTTCTTCGTACTTGTAGGTCACCGTGTGCTGGATGAGAGTGAAGGGACAGAGAGTTCAAATCCGAGGACAGGAAGAAGCCCTTGCAATCACCCTTTTGCCTGCGCTGCCGGCGGGAGATTGAGCCCGGAGACAAATCGGTCGCAGTCTACATGTTTGCCCAAACCGTGGGGGTAAAGCCGCGGCAGAAATCGTCGGCGCAACGCATTTGTTTTTGTCCGCAATGTGCGGTATCGCTGGCCATGGGCCTGCCGCCCGAAGGCGCGCTGAATATGGCGGCGTGGGATATGATCCGCGACCTGGTGAGCGCGGATCCGTCGCTCAATGAGGCCGCGTGGGAGAACCTGCGCGGGGTGGTCGCTCTGCTCGGCTCGGGAGAAGATGGCGCCGTCCCGATCTCGGGAGCCAAGTATCGCCGCGCCGTATAGGGGTCTCGGTGGCGCTCATCTGGAGCACCGCAAGCTGCCACGCGACGGGCGGCGTATAAAGCGCAGAGTCAGGCGCGCTCTGCTCCCAATACGTCTTCCGCGACCCACCTACTGCGGTTTCTGATCCGCCGGCTGCGCTGCAGGCGGCTCCGTCTCGGTCTTCTTCTTCGAGAATGAGCGGACGTAGTTGACCAGGTCCCAGAGTTCGTCGTTCTTCACGCGCGGGCCCTCGGGCGGCATATCTTCGTGGCCGTTCTTGATGATGTAGAACAGTTCGCCATCCGTGCGATCTTTGAGCGTGGCAGGATCGGTAAAGTCGCCGATCGTCAGCTTCATGTCCTTGGCCGTGTCGCCCTTTCCGTCGCCATTCTTCCCGTGGCACATGGCGCAATCGATCGTCCACCACTTCTTACCGCGGGCCAGAGAATCGGAAGTGGCCTTTTCCGGGTTCGGCTGTTTGGCAATATCCGCGGGAATGGCCGCATACGAGGGCGTCTTTTGCGCTCCCGGAGTTGCGCTCTGCTGTTGAGCCACAACGGACGGGGAGAAGAAGAGAAGAAGAAATACGGGAAGCACCAGTGCAAATCTGTACACGGGAACCTCCTTCGATTCGAGGTTAATTTCGGGAGAATTGTAGCACCGGGTAAAAGCGCAGGCTGTGCTCCCGCGCACGGCCCGCGGGCGCGTATGATAGCCATACGTGGGAGTTTGCGTAAACATCTCAACTCCTCTCAAATCATCTTCAAAAAAATGGACAGAAAATATCGCGTCTTTGCCACGTGTGACATTGGAGAAGCGATCGAACTGTTGCGCAAACGCGGCTACGAAGTCGAAGTGTATCCAAGCCCGGAAGCGCCGCCCAAAAGCCTGATCCTCGACAAAGTACGAGCGGGGATCGACGGACTCATCACTACGCTGCGCGATCCCATCGATGCCGAAGTGTTCGAAGCGGGGAAGGGCAAGCTGAAAGTCGTGGCCCAGTATGCCGTCGGCTTCGACAACATCAATCGCGGGGACGCTAACCGATACAAAGTTCCGTTCACTCACACCGCCGATGTGCTCACCGAGGCGACCGCGGAGTTCGCCTTTTTCATGATGGGAACGTTGGCGCGCAAGATGTGGCCGGCCGAACATCTCACGCGCGAAAACAAGTGGGGATACTGGCATCCCTATCTGCCATTCCTGGGCGACGAAGTGACGGGGAAGACCGTGGCGGTCATCGGGACGGGAAGGATCGGTCTGGCATTCATCAAGAAGTGTGTCGGGTTCGACATGAACGTTCTTTGCTACGACCCCGCCTATCAGAATGATGCGTTTGTGGCCACGATTCAGGAGATGAACGACCTGAGGCACGTGCGCGGGTTGAGCAAAGACAAGGCCTGGATCAAGTACGTACCGCTGGAGGAGGCGCTGCGCGGAGCGGACTTTGTGAGTGTCCACGTGCCGCTGTTGCGAGCGGGAGAAAGCGCGACCCCGACCTATCATCTGTTCAATGAGCAGACGTTGCGCCTGATGAAGCAGACGGCATTTCTGGTCAATACCTCGCGCGGCCCGGTCATCGACGAAGGGGCGCTGGCTCGGGCGCTGCGGGAGAACTGGATCGCAGGCGCTGCCCTCGACGTCTATGAGAAGGAGCCGCTTCCCATGGATTCCCCGCTGCGAGACGCGGCCATTGCCGACCGCTGCCGCCTGATGCCGCATTTTGCCAGCGCGGCGCGGATAACGCGGCTGTCGACCGATCCGAATAAAGGGATGGCTGGGCGTTGCGTGCAGGGATTGATCGACGTGCTCGAGGGCAATTACGGCGGTGATGTTACCCGCATGCCCTATGTCGTGAATAAAGAGACATTTAGCGCGAAGCCGGGTTAGAAAAGACGAGCCGTAGGACGGGCGACCATTGACGAGAAGGTTACATTTTCGTGACCTGCCTTTCCGCCGGGCGCGTACAATACGCTCTGGGGCTCGTCCATCAAGGAGTGGAATGAACAAGCGATTGATGTTGATTGCCGTGTCGGTGTTGCTGTGTCTGAGTGCTGCTGCGCTGGGCGAGCGCAGCCATGAGACCGAAGGGATTGATCTTCATCCCCAGCCCAAGGAAGTGACGTTGCACGAAGGGGGATTCCGCGTGACCTCGGGAACCCGGATCCTGGTGCAGTTCGGGCACCAGTCTGAGGACCGGATCGCGGCAGAAACTCTGGCGGAAGAAATCGAAGACGAGTCCGGACTGCAGCTCGATATCGTGGGCACCAAGAACAGCGCGAAGGCCGCCGGCGGCGCGATCGTGCTGGCGCGGCTCGACGATCGCAGGGTACGCGAATTCCTGTCGGACCGGGGCCTGCAGGCGGATCAGCTGGCCGATCAGGGATATCTGCTGTTCTCCGACAAGTCGCATCTGATTGTGGCGGCGAAAAGCGGCGAAGGCTTGTTCTACGGCGTGCAGACCTTGCGGCAATTGCTGCGGCCGAACGGCACAGGCAAGGGACTGGTTTGCCCGGCGGTGACTATTCGCGATTGGCCGAATCTTGACAAGAATGAAGCGCGCGACAGAGTAAGCCGGGAATCCGTCCCCGAATTTCTGAAAATGCATTTTCGCGGACCGGGCGAGTAGAATTGCATCGGAAGTATTTCGAGGTGCCCCGACGGGCGCCTTTTCTTTGCGCCGCGCTATTCGCATGCGGTCTGGTCAACGATCTCGCTTCCCCGCGACGATCGACCAGAACCTCTGACTCCGTCGTGCTCGGCTCACCCACCTGAAATCCCGCACGATCAGCGAAGACCGGCGAAAGCGCCTCATCACTCCTCGGAACAAACGCGGGCGAGGACGCGTATTAAGTTAGCGTATCCCTCCGAAGGAGTTATCTCGCGCATGAAGAAACTGCTGCACTTTGCCCTGCCTGTCTTTTTGTCCATATGTGCGGTGCATATCGATGCACAATCCAACTCTCAGCCCGATCCTTTGTTCACGACGATACGGTCATTGGACGCGAAGCTTTTTGACGCATACAACCAATGCGATTTGAACACCCTGGGCGCGATGGTTTCCGACGACCTGGAGTTTTATCACGACCAGACGGGGCTGTCGGTGGGGAAAGAGCCCTTCCTGGCTGCGATCAAGCAAAACATCTGCGGAAAGGTGCAACGCGAGCTACTGCCGGGCACGTTGGAGGTGTATCCGCTGAAGGGATATGGAGCGGTCGAGCTCGGGATTCATCGCTTTCATCACCCTCATGACCCGCAGAATGTCGGCGACGCGAAATTCATCATGATTTGGCAGAACAAAGATGGAGCCTGGAAGGTTACGCGAGTGATCAGCTACGAGCACAACCACGGGCTTCTGGTGAAGTAGGCGCGGTTCTCGATGAGGGACGCCCTTATGGTCAGATGCAGCTCCGTCAACTGTAATGCTGGCTCTCTGTATTCAGACAGAACGAACTCTGTCTTGGCTGCATCGGGTCCAGATCGAATAAAATCCGGGCATGTTCTCTGAGCGTACGAACTGGAGGCTGGCACACAACCGGCTAACGGAGGCGATCGAGAGTGTGCGCGGGGGCGGCGCTGCACTCCTCGACCTGACCGCTTCGAATCCCACGCGGATCGGGCTGCACTACGATTCGCAAACAATCTTGGCGGCGTTGCAGTCGCCGCGGGCGCTCGACTATGATCCGCAGCCCAAGGGACTGCTCGCGGCCCGCGAGGCAGTGGGACAGTACTACCGTGTCGACCATGGCGTGCGTGATCTTGATCCGGAGCGGATCATCCTGACCACCAGTACCAGCGAGGGATACTCGTTCGTGTTCCGGTTGCTGTGCAACGCGGGCGATGAACTGCTGGTGCCCAGGCCGAGCTATCCGCTGTTTGAGTTTCTGGCCGACTTGCAGGATGTGAAGCTGGTGCCGTATCCACTGATTTATGACCACGGCTGGCAGATGGATTTTCCGTCGCTGGAGCGGGCGGTGACAGCGCGGACACGGGGCGTGGTGGTGGTGCATCCGAATAATCCGACGGGATCGTTTGTTTCGGCGGGAGAACGTGAGCAGTTGAATGCATTTTGCCGGGAGCACGGACTGGCCTTGCTGGTGGATGAGGTGTTTCTGGATTATAGGATGGATGGCCCCGAGGGGCTGAAGCCCTCGTCCTCCGTGGCGCTTCATGGCATGGCTGAAGCCGTGTCGTTCCCACACACAAGGTCCCTCGACGCGACACTCGATCGACGGGCGGCGATCCAAAGGCTTGGTCGGGATGACAACGCCAGTTTTGCGGGGAACGCGGAGACGCTGACGTTCACGCTGAGCGGGTTGTCGAAGATTGCGGCGCTGCCGCAGATGAAAGTGGCATGGGTCATCACGAGCGGTCCGGAGGAAATTGTGTGCGAGGCGACGGCGCGGCTGGAGGTGATCGCCGATACGTATCTGTCAATGAATGCGCCGATGCAGTGGGCGGTGCCGGTGTTGCTGGAGCAGAGAAAAGACATTCAGCAGCAGTTGATAGCGAGGGTGCGGGCAAATTTGTCGGAACTCGAGCGGCAGCTCGCGGGTCAGAAGGCGTGCGAGCGGCTGGAGGTCGAGGGCGGATGGTACGCGGTGCTGCGCGTTCCGGTCACCCGGCCGGATGAGGAACTGGCGATTGAGTTGGTGCGGGAGAAGCAGGTGCTGGTGCATCCGGGACATTTTTATGATTTTCCGAGCGATGGATATCTGGTGGTCAGCTTGATTGGAGAGGAAAGGGAATTCAGGGAGGGAGTGGGCAGGGTGTTGGAGAGCACGGGTTCGTAGACCAGCGCGGCCCGGGGAGGCCGCTCTTCCACGATGGCGGTAGAGAGTCTAACCCTTCACCAGGAATGGGTTGGTTTCGCGTTCGGCGCCGACAGTCGTTAATGGGCCGTGGCCGGGGACGACGACGGTATCGTCGGGCAGCGCGAGAACCGTGTCGCGCAGGGAGCGCATGATCTTCTGCATGGAGCCGCCGGGAAGGTCGGTGCGACCGATGGAGCCGGCGAACAGCGTGTCCCCGGCGATCAGTTTTTTCTCCGGCTGGAAGTAGAGGCAGATACTGCCCTCGGTGTGGCCGGGGGTGTGCAAGATTTGGGCACTGTGCTGTCCGGCGGAGACGGTTTCTCCGGTCGAAACGCTGCGGTCGATCTCGACCTTGCCGGGATCATTCATGCCAAGCCAGGCGGCCTGCTCGCCGAGCATCTTGAGCAGCGCGTAGTCGTTCTGGTTGAGCAGGATGGGCGCGCCGGTGGCGGCGCGCAGCTTCATGGCTCCGCCGACGTGGTCGATGTGAGCGTGGGTGATCACGATTTGTTTGACCTGGAGATGATGCTGGGCAATGAGTTCGAGGACTTCTTCGATGTCGTCGCCGGGGTCGATCACCATGGCTTCGCGCGTCGTGTCGTCGCCGACAATCGAGCAGTTGCAGCGCAACGGGCCCACGGGCAGGATCTCGTGAATCATGGTTACATTTTAGTCTGGGAGTCGCGAGTCCTGAATTGAATAAGGATGCGTCCCTTTGGCGTTTTATTGCTCGCTTTCGCTCGCGCGCCAATCGGGGCGCCCAGGTCCTTCGACTCGCGCAAAAGCGGCGCTCGCTCAGGATGACAACGGACTTGCGCGGGAAGGGCGTTGGCGAGACAATACCCGCCTTGTGGGGGCTCGGGAAGATTATGGCGAAATATCGGCAGCACGGCTATCAGGATCGTGATTGGGAATCCAAGGGCAAGGATTCGGGAAAAGAAGCTCCGCGGAAGGCACCGGCGGAGCGCAAGAGCGGTCCGCCGAAGTGGGATTATTCGCTTGGCCACAAATCGGTCAATCTGCCGGGGACGCGGGCGGTATCGCGCTGTGCTCAATGTGGCACGGTGCTGCAAGGAGCGGCAAGCACGGGCGAAGGGCAGTGTCCGAAATGCGGGTTCGCCCTGCATTCGTGCAAGCAATGCACGTATTTCGATCCGGGTAGCCGATTTGAGTGCATGCAGCCAATCAAGGAGCGCATCGCCAAGAAAGACGCACGCAATGACTGCACGTTCTACGAAATTCGCGTGACAAGGGAGAAAGAAACTTCGACGCCGGCGACTCCGCGTCCGAATGATGCGCGAACGGCATTCGAGAATCTGTTCAAGAAATAGCTTTGTTATCCCGGGTCGCGCAAGACCCGGGAGACGTCGGAACAGCCTCCCAGCTTGAAACATGCGCGAGCTAGGGCTTCTGCGTGGGCCGAATCAGAACCTCACTGACAAACGACTGCGGCGTCTGGGTCACCAGCATGCCGACCGCATGCGCGATATCCGCCGGCTGAAGCATCTTGTTGGGGTCCTTGCCGGCGTGAGGGCCCAACTCAGTTTCGGTCGATCCCGGGCAGATGAGCGACACGCGGATGTTGTGGCCGCGCAGCTCTTCGGCTACGGAGTAGGTCAGCCCGTTGAGTCCCCACTTCGAAGCGGCGTATGCGGCGCCATTGGGCAACGCGTTCTTTCCTGCCAGAGAAGAGATGTTAATAATGTGCCCGGAGTATCCGCGGATCATGAGCGGGACGAACGCGCGGATGGCGTAGAAGACGCCGCGCAGGTTGGTATTGAGTATGTGGTCCCAGTCATCCGGCAACAGGTTTTGCAAGGGCTCGTTGAAGCGGCCGACGCCGGCATTATTCACCAGGATATCGAGGCGTCCAAAAGTGCTCTCGACCCGGGCGGCGGCGTATTCGAGCTGGTGCAGGATGGTCACATCGCAGGGGATGACCTCGGTCTTGCCTCCGGCTTCGAAAATATCGCGCGCAGTTTCGTCGAGAGTGGATTGGGTTCGCCCGCACAGGACGGCGGTGGCGCCGAGTTGCGCCAGTTTGCGTGCGATGGCGGCGCCAATACCGCGGCCGGCACCGGTTACGACGGCGACTTGCCCGACCAGGGGCTTTGCGGTGTCCATATAAATGTGTGCTCCGCTCAGAAAAGCTTCGGCGGGCGTGCGATTGAGAAAACCTCCGCAACGTCCGCTAGACGCATCTTAGCAATAAAGTGGAGGATGATTTTGAAGTCGCTTGCCTTCGGAGACACAGGTACTTATAATCCGGCCAACCGGGAAACGGGTCGGCCGCCGATTTTGCAACAGGGTTCCCCCGCTCTCCGGGGCCCTGCCAGGAAGCCCGGCATTCCAAAGCAGGATCCGAAATCAAAGCGGTCCCGAAGGAATGCAGTCGCTGCTCAGGTTGAGAGAAGTGGTTTCCAAAGCTATTTCCCGAATGTCCAAGGAGCCATACTGATGAAAAAGATTCTGCTTACGGTTGTGCTTGGGGTTGCCGTGGGAGCGTGGGGACAAGATGCCGCGCAGCCCGCACAGGGACAACCGGCGGCGTCGACGCAATCCTCGGCGCCGGTGATCAAGGATCCTGCAGAGTACAACGCCTATGTGGCCGCGGTCGGCCAGAAGGACAACAACGCCAAAATCAGCGGGCTGGAGGCGTTTCTGACGCAATATCCCAGCAGCGTCATGAAGAATGAAGCTCTGGAAATCCTGATGGGAGCCTACCAGCAGTCCGGGAATATAGCGAAAACGACGGAAACCGCCGTGAAGCTGGTCACAGCCGATCCTTGCAACGAACGCGCGTTGGCGCTGCTGGCCTATTTTGACCGCGTTCAGGCACAGAGTGGAGCAGCCAACGCGACGCAGTTGCTGGCAGACGGCAAGAAATACGGTCAGGAGGGCATGGATTGCTTCGCCAAGGTCACAGATCCTGAGATCAAGAAGATGCAGCCTCAGATGACGTCGATCTTCCAATCCGCCATCGGGATCGACTGTCTCCAGGACAAAGACTATGCCTGCGCCACCCAGGACCTGAAACCGGCGGTGGATGCCAATCCCACCGACTTCAGCATCGTGTACCCGCTGGCGCTGGCTTACCTGAGTCAGACTCCGCCGGACTACCAGAATGGAATCTGGTTCGCCGCCCGGGCAGCGGCCGTAGCACCGGCTGCCGCAGAACCTCAGATTGAGAAGTACGCCAAATCGCAATACGTGAAATTCCATGCCGGGGAAGACGGCTGGACCGATGTACTGGCTGCGGCCAAGGCGAACAGCGCGCAGGTTCCGATCAAGCCGGCGCCCACGCCCGCCGAGCAGGCCCACAACATGATCACGGCAACGCCACCTGACAAAATGGATTTCGCCACCTGGGAGTTCGTCTTGACCAATGGCAGCCAGGCGGATCAGGACACTGTCTGGACTGCGATCAAAGGAAAGGCCGTGCAGATGAATGGCACGGTGATCAGCACGACTCCGACGGAGTTCATGATCGCCGGCAGTTCCGATGATATCGACGCGAAGAAGGCAGACATCACGCTGCAGTTCGAAGACAAGGTGCCTGTCCGCATGATTCCGAAAGATGGAGCCAGCTTTGACTTCCAGGGGGAACCGGCTTCGTACACCTCAAACCCCTTCATGATGGTTATGGAGAAGGGGCAACTTCTGAGGGCGGCGGCACCGGCGAGAAAGCCTCCGGTCCATCACAAGCCGCAAGCTCAATAGAACCTTTTGCCGGAACTGGAAACGGCAGCCTGCGGCTGCCGTTTTTGTTTGGGTGAAGGCAGAAGGCGAAAGAGGCCGACAGGTCCGCCGAACGGCGAGAGATTACTGGCGGCTAACCGGTCTCACCAGCGCGAGCGCGCGACGATTCGGTGGCTCAGAATCGGGCGCAACTCCGCTAGCGCACGACTTTCTTTTCCATCGAAACGGGGCGGGCGCTGCGCGGCGGACGCTTGCCGCCATCGCGCAGCTGGCGGGCGTCGATCTTGAGTTCGTTGATGGTGCGGCTCAAAGTGTTGCGGTGCATTCCCAGTTCGCGAGCGGCGCGGCACTGGTTGCCCTTGTTTTCCTGAAGCACGGTGAGGATGAAGCGTTTCTTGAATTCGCGCACGCCTTCAGAATAGAGAATATTGCTTTTGTACATTTGCAGAACGAGTGCTTCCAATTGATCTTTCACAGTGCGTCTCTCTTTGCGGGGAAATTGTTCACTGCACCGCGCTTACTTGTTCGGAGGGGCAGGAGCGCCGGACATCTTTTGCGGAGCCTGATGGAGCAGATCCAGACCCTGATAGAAGCGGGCGCGCAATTCGGACGGCGCCAGCCAGATGGCGGCGCGGCCTACCACGAGGAAATAAGGTGCCAGTTGCGAATTGGCCAGCAACTTCGACGTGGGCGCAAAAGCCGTCATTCCCATCAGGATCACCGCTACCATCAGACCGCCCTTCAGCAGCCCCAAGACTCCACCGAGAAAACGGTCCAATCCACTCAGCCCGGCTTCTTTCATCAGCCAACGGGCAATCCTGGCGGCCAGGCCGAACAGGAGAACGATGGCAAAAAAGATGATGAGAAAACCGAGAATCTCAGCCAACCACGGATTCTTTAAAAATGTTTCGAACCACTCAGCCAACCTGCGATATTGCCAGGCGGCCGCGATATAGCCCACCACCAGTCCGGCGATGGTCAGAGCCTCAGAAAAAAAACCCTGCACCGCCGCTGCCACTACGTTGACCAGAACCAGCGCGCAAATCAGCCAATCCGCAGGTGTCATCCCTTGCTCCCGCGGGCGGACGTGGTGCCAGACGTCGGTTCAGACATCCAGTTTGTGTCCCGTCAGCTGCAAATACGCCTCAAGGTACTTTTCACTGGTGTGCCGCGCAACGTCGGGGGGGAGGGCCGGCGCGGGCGGTTGCTTATTCCAGTGAATTTGCTCGAGGTAATCGCGAACATACTGCTTGTCGTACGATTCCTGCGACCGCCCGGGAGCGTACTTGTCGGCGGGCCAGAAGCGGGAAGAATCCGGAGTCAGGACCTCATCGGCGAGGGTGATGCCGAGGCTTGTGCGTCCAAACTCAAACTTGGTGTCGGCAATGATGATGCCGCGCTGGCGGGCGTAAGCGGCGGCCTTCTTGTATACGCGTAACGTCAGATCGCGCAAATGGCTCGCCGTTTCGACGCCCACAATCTCGCACATGGCGTCGAACGAAATGTTCTCGTCGTGGCCCGTGACTGCCTTCGTCGCCGGAGTGAAGATCGGCTCGGGAAAGGCATCGGATTCCTTCAGCCCGGCGGGCAGAGTAATGCCGCAGACCCTTCCGGTTGCCTTGTATTCCTTCCAGGCCGAGCCGGAAATGTAGCCGCGCACCACGCACTCGACGGGGAACATCTCGGCCCGCTGTACCAGCATCGAGCGGCCCCGCAGCTGATCGGCGTGTTTTTTGATCGCGTCAGGATACTTGTCGACGTTTGCCGTAATCAGGTGGTTCGGAACGATGTCAGCCAGGAAATCGAACCAGAACAGAGAAATCTGGCTCAGCACCCGGCCTTTATAGGGAATGCCCGTCGCCAGAATGTAATCGAAGGCCGAAATGCGGTCCGTTGCCACGAAGAGCAGTTGCTGGTCGTTTACGGTATAGACATCCCTCACCTTACCGCTGGCGTGGAGCTTGAGTTCGGGGATGTCAGTTTGCAGAAGGACGGAATCGAGAAGCGCGGGGCTCATAATGGGATTTTACGGAAGCAGCGAGGCGTATTCTAGCTGCTCAGAAATTTTTGTCAACGATTCTACGCAATGACCGACTCCGTGTCGCACTTTCGCTGGGAACTGAAGATATTGAGAGCAAAGCAGATGCTGAAAAGGCTTGTGGAGTAGGTCTTTGGCATTAATACGCGCTGTGGAAAAGCTGAGGACAGGAGTGGATAAAGTGGACAATCCGCGCGGAGAGAGCTGACGGAAATGACCCGCGGAAGCTCCTGAGCGCCTCTGCCGGATCGCCGGCGGCCTATTGCATTCCGAAACGCACCGAAACCAGCTTCGAGACGCCGGGCTCCTGCATAGTGACGCCGTAGAGCACCGGGGCGATACTCATCGTCTTCTTGCTGTGAGTGATGAGCACAAACTGGGTCTGCACGCTCATTTCCTTGACCAGGTCGGTGAAGCGGCCGATGTTGGCCTCGTCGAGCGGGGCATCGACTTCATCGAGAATGCAGAACGGGCTGGGCGCGTACTGGAAGATGCCGACCAGCAGCGCGAGCGCGGTCAGAGCCTTTTCGCCACCCGAGAGCAGCAAGACATTTTGCAGACGCTTGCCGGGCGGTGAAGCAATTACGTCGATGCCGCTTTCGGCGCTGTTCTCCTCGTCGGTGAGCTTCATCAGAGCGTGGCCGCCGCCAAAAAGTTTCTTGAAGCTGGCCTGGAAGTTCAGGTTGATCTTGGAGAAGGCTTCCTCAAATTTCTGACGCGAAATCTGGTCGATTTCCTTGATCGTCGCAGTCGTGTTCTCGATGGACGAGATCAGATCCTTGCGTTGGGTATCGAGAAACGCATGACGCTCGGCGGTTTCTTTGTACTCTTCGAGCGCCATCATGTTGACCGGGCCCATGGCCTCGAGCTTGGCCCGCATCTCGCGGTAAAGCTGGTCTTCGGCGATGAGCTGTTCTCCCGCGAACACCCTGATGGTGGCGTCTGACATCAGACCGGCGGGCTCGATGCCGAGTTCGTTGAGACAGGTTTCCGACATGTATTGAGCGTCGGACTGCAGGCGCGCCGCGGACGCGGAGAGCTCTCCACGGCGATCGCGAGCCTGATCGAGAAGCAGACGGCTGTTGCGGAGGAGTTCGTCGATTTCGGTCAGCCGGGCGCGAACCTGCTCGGTCTCGAACTGCAACAGACCTTCGCGGGTCTGTGCGGCGTTGCGCTCGGCTTCGAGATCGGCAGCCGATTGCGCCAGCTGATCATTTTCTGCCTCCCGCTGCAGTTTCTCGGCGGCGGCGCCTTCAATTTGCGATACGAGCGCGAGAACTCGCCCTTCCATTTCCGAGAACAGAGATTCGATGCGCTGCAGCACCACACCGGCTGAGCGATGCCGCTCTTCCAGCGTAGCGACGCGAGCGGCCTGCTGTGAGATGGTCTGGGCGGAGGCTTCGCGGGTCTGGCGTAGTCCGACCAGAGACTCTTGAGCGGCGGCGAGTTGTTGGTCCAACTCGGCACGCCGCAACTCGACGACTTCAATCTCGGACTGCCGGGCGCAAAGGATACCTTCCTGCTCGGCACGTTCGGAGGCCAACCGCTGCAGTTCCAGCTGGCAGATGTTCTGGCGTTCCCGCACGCGCGCCATTTCGCCTTCGAGCTGCTGCAGCATGTGGCCGGAAGTGAGGGCCTGATGCTCGGCCTCGCGCTTCTCGTTCTCCAGCCGATCGAGCAGGGAAGTGAGCTCCCTGATTTCGCGGCCCAGGGTGAGCACGCGGGTTTCTTCTTCGCGCAGAGCTCGCTCAAAGTCTTCCAACTGGCGCAAGACGTCGCGCAGTTCGCGTTTCATCGAAAGCGGGCCTTCGGCGCGCTGCTTCCCGCCGGTGACGGTGACGTTATGGAAACATTCCCCGGCCTGCGAAAGAAAGAAAGCATCCGGATTTTCCAGCGCCAGACCCCGGGCGACGTCGGATTCGGGAACAATGTAGCCGTCGCGCAGCTTGGGAAGAATCACTTCGAGCGACTTTCCAAAGCCGTTGAGGACGCGAATCGTGTGTTTGAGCGGAACGATCTGCGCGGCCGGCGGGGCGGAATGCGCGGCCTCGTCGAGCACGAATGAGAACTTGGCTTGCGCATCTTCGGGGTGAACGAGGAAGGTAGCGCGGCCATCGACATCCGTGCGCAGCATGCGCAGGCCTTCGTCGGCAGCGTCCCATGACTTGACGACGATGTAATTGAGTTCGTCGCGCAGGAAGTCTTCCACAACGCGCTCGAATTGCGGCTCGACCTCCAGAAAATCCGCCAGCACGCCGACGGGCGCCAGGCCGCTTTGCATCACTCCGGACTGGAAGAGGCGGCGGACCGATTCGGTGGAGTATCCGTGCTCGGCGATGACGGATTCAAGCGAACCTTTCTTGCCCAGCGCGGTCGCGTATTCGGCCCGCAGTACGTCGAGATTGGTCTTGGCGCGAGTTTCTTCCTGCTTTTTCGACTCGATTACGCGGCGAAGCTGGCTGATCTCTTCGGTGATGCCGGCGACGCGTTGGGTGACAGTTTCGAACTCGAGAGCGAACTGGCCGCGCTGTCCACCGAAAGCTTCGATCTGGACATTGGCATTGGTGATTTCGGCATCAAGGCGGCGAGCTTCGCGATCGGCGGCAGCGAGACGCTCCTCCGCCTGGGCCAGTTGATTGCGCAGGCGGGACGCGGATGAGACCGTATCGAAGATGGCCACGCGAGACTCTTCCTGCCGGCGCTCGATTTCGGCGAGGCTGGCCGACGCTGCGGCGGCTTCCTGCTGGCAAAGAGCAAAGCCGGCCTGGGCGGAGGCGAGATCGGCGGCGGCGGATTCAAGAATCTGGCGGTTCGATTCGCGCTCGGCCTCAAGCGCGGTCAGGCGATGGCGAGCCTGTGCGAGTTCAGCTTCGGCGGAAGCGGAGCGAACCAGGAGTTCGGCACAGCGCTCCTGGTTGTGACGGCGGCGTGCGTGCGCGCGATCGATTTCGAGAGCAATCTGCGCAATGCGATCGCGGTTCTCGCGCAACTCGGCTTCAATGGCGTAGCCTCGCTGCGTGCGCTCGGCATGCTCGGACTCGAGATGCTGCACTTCTTCGCTGCGATGGCGCAATTCCTCGGCGAGCGTGTTGAGCTGGGAATCAATTTCGGCGCTCTCGTGTTCCAGCGCTGCGAACTTGCTGGCCAGAACCACCCGCAACTGGGCGCGCATCTCTTCGCGCAGGCGGGCGTAGCGCTCCGCCTTGGAGGCCTGGCGCTTCAGCGAATTCATCTGCCGCGTGACTTCGTCGAAGATGTCGTTGACGCGGGCAAGATTGAGCTTGGCATCCTCAAGACGGGCCTCAGCCAGGCGCTTTTTGGTCTTGAATTTCGTGATGCCGGCGGCTTCTTCGAGAATGGCCCGCCGGTCGGTGGGCCGGCTGCTCAGGATCTGCCCGATGCGTCCCTGCTCGATCAGCGCGTAGGACTCGGGTCCGAGCCCGGTGCCCATGAAAAGCTCCTGAATGTCGCGCAGGCGGCAGAGCTTGCCGTTCAGAAGATATTCGCTGTCGCCGGAACGGAAAAGCCGGCGGGTGACGACAATTTCGCCGTGGCGGAATTGCTGCTGATTGAACTTGCGGCGGCGAATCTTGAGCACGACATGCGGCGCCGGCGTTCCAATCGACGCGGCAGTGGCTGGTGCGGTGACGTTGTGAGCCGGAAGGGCGAAGATGGGCTCGTCTTCGGGGAAGGCAACGGAGAGGATGTTGACCTTCGACCGCGGAACTTCAATTTCTTCGATTTTGCCCGGCTGGGCGTCTTCGACGGCGCGCTCGGTATCTTCGGCGGCGCGGGCGCGGATCGCGGCTTCGTCCCAGTCATCGGCAGTGTGCCCTTCCGACGGCATGTCGTCCTGAATGTCGATTTCCGTGGCGGCGTTGGCGTCGGCTCCCGCGTAGGCTTCGGGATCGATCAGGGTGAGCGACACTTCGGCCATGCCGGTGGGCTTGCGGTCGCGGGTCCCGGCGAAGATCACGTCTTCCATGCGCGATCCGCGCAGGGTCTTCGCCGACTGCTCGCCGAGCACCCAGGAGATCGCGTCGGAGATGTTGGACTTGCCGCATCCGTTGGGGCCGATAATCGCGGCTACGCCGTCGCCGTGGAACTTGAGCTCGGTGCGGTCGCAAAACGATTTGAACCCGAGAATCTGAAGCCTCTTCAGTTTGAGCAAAGCATCAACTCCAGTGGCGAGCGGTTTTCGGCCGGTTGTCCGTGGTGCCCGGCGCCCCATTCTGCCCGCTTGATTTCCGCGAAGAATGGAGGTTTTGCTCGCATTGGTGCGAAGTTGCGCTGCGAGCGGCCGTGTTTACTCGGCGGATTCCTCCAGCCGGCGGGATGCACGTACACCGCGCCACCTTCGCACGTTTCGCCCCTGGCTGGAAAGGGCAGGCACAAAGTTAAGCTACTGTAACGGTGAAAACGGGGCGGGGTCAAGCAATATAACACTATATATAGTGGGGGGTTAGAAGCGACCGCCGTGTATTGCACAGACATTGCACCCGCCGCGTGGTTTGCCAGGGGAGAGTCCGAAGGAGGTGGGAGAACCGCGAGAGCAAGATCAGGCTAGCGCAGAGGGGGTGATGAGTGCAATCGGGATGTTTCAACAGTTGGGGAGGCTGGTGCATAATTCGTTTGCATGAAGAACACCTTGCTGACGCTATTGGGCCTATTTCTGATGGCAAACGTTGTCATGTCTGCTGGGACGGCCAACCCAACTCCTGTTGAGGTATGGACTGGCGGCGACGATGGGCTTACACAGCGGCTTAGAGATGAGATCGAACACAAATTCAAGTCATCCTCGGATTTCGTTTTGAGCAGTGGCAAGAAAGCGGGAACGTTGATTGTCACGATTCCGACGCACGTTGCGTGGACAACGGAAGGAGCACGAACACATCTGCGCTACTCGGTGGAGTTCTCGTCCAGCGATGGCAAGGTACTCAAGAAAAGCAGCGGTTCGTGTTGGGACGACAATCTCACAGAATGCGCGGCTCAGACATATCGCGAAGCACAAAAGACCGCACACAAACTGCACTAGCTGTTGCAATCAGGCGATTACACTCAAAACCCCGGAAAAAGGGACTGCATTATCCTTTGCTGCGCTCAGGATGACAAAGCTTCGGCATGCGAGGACACGAAATTGAAAAACGCGGGACAGCCGAAACGGCTGTCCCCGCAAACTACCGAAGCGATTCCCGCTTTCAGCCCAGCTTCTCGAAGAAGCGGCAGATGGTTTCGATCCCGCGGTAGAAGTTCGGGATGTGGAACTTCTCGTTGGGCGCGTGCAGGTTGTCGTCAGGCAGGCCGAAGCCCATCATGACGGATGGAATCTTCAGCACGTCCTGAAAATCGGTGACGATCGGGATCGAGCCGCCGCTGCGGATGAAGACCGTGTCTTTCTTAAACGTGTCGTGCAGCGCCTGGGTTGCGGCTTCGATGTACTCGTTGTCGGTGGAGACGACGCAGGCCGGGCCCTTGCTCCAGATTTTGACCTTGGTCTCTATGCCTTTCGGAGTGACCTTTTTGACGAACGCCAGGTATTTCTTCAGGACGTCGTCAGGATCCTGGTTGGGCACGAGGCGCATGGAAACTTTCGCCTTGGCCTTGGCAGGGATGACGGTCTTGGCGCCGTCGGCGATGAAGCCTCCGGGCATGCCGTGGACTTCGAGCGTCGGCCGCGCCCAGGTGCGATAAAGCACCGAGTAGCCCGGCTCGCCGGTGAGCACTTTCGATCCGACTTCGGTCTTGCGGTAGTGCTCTTCGTTGAACGGCAGGCGTTTCCAGGCTTTGAGTTCGGCGGCGGTAGGGGCTTTCACGCCTTTGTAGAAGCCCGGGATCAGGACTTTTCCTTTCGCGTCTTTCATCTTGCTGATCATTTCGATCAGGGCAAAAAACGGATTCGGCGCGGCGCCGCCATACATGCCGGAGTGCAGGTCGGTCTTTGCGCCGTAGGCTTCGATTTCCGTGTACACCAAGCCACGGAGCCCGACGCAAAGCGTAGGAAGATCAGGGGCGAAGAGTTCGGTATCGCAGACCAGAGCGAAATCGGCGTGCAGCTTCTTCTTTTCCTTGCGGATGTATTCGGCGATGGATTCGCCGCCGACTTCCTCTTCTCCTTCGAAGATCACTTTCACGTTGATGGGCAGCTTGCCGCCGCCGGCCTGCATGAGGGCTTCGAGGGCTTTGACTTCCATCCACAGCTGGCCTTTGTCGTCAACCGCGCCACGGGCGTAGATATTCTGATTGCGCTCGGTCGGCTCGAATGGCGGCGTGTGCCATTCGTCCAGCGGCTCGGCGGGCTGAACGTCGTAATGGGCATACATCAGGACGGTCGGCTTGCCCGCCGCGTGCAGCCAGTCGGCGTAGATCAGTGGATGTCCTTTGGTAGGGATGACTTCCACGTTTTCCATGCCGATGCGGCGGAGTTCGTTGGCGACGAAGTCGGCGGCTTTCTGGATGTCGGGCTTGTGTTCTTCAAGAGTGCTGACGCTGGGGATGCGGAGAAGATCTTTAAGTTCGTTCAGGAAACGCTGCTGATTACTGCGGGCAAAATCGACTGCAGGAGAAGCCATAGTGAGTCCTTTCGTAAGCGACGATCTGGATTCCTGGGCAGACGGAGAAAAGGCAGATCGATAGTCCGAGGAAACGGATCAGTATAGCGCGAAGAGCAAGGCTTGTGGCGCCGCAAAGAGGGGACTAGGTGCATGTTTCCCGGCGAAGCTCAGGCATAGCCCAGGCTCTGTCGGCGGCGCAGATAAGCAGCGGTCAGAAGGACTGCGGCAGCGATGGCATACACGCCGGGTGAGCTTGAGGCTGGAGTGGTGCCCATGAAATCGAGCCCCGGCATCTGGTGAGCCGGCCCAACATACCACCAGACGGTGTAGAGCGCTTCGAAGGCCCGGCTGTTCCCGCTCCAGGCGCCAAGCGCCAGCGCCAGGCTTGGGATGAACACGGCTCCGGCGAGCCAGGCGGCAAAGCTGTGCCAGTCAGCGGCAAGCAGCAGGCGAATTCCTAACCCGCCGCCGGTCAGCATCGCCAGGATGACTCCCGCGGTCCAGAGGGCGGGGAACTGCCTCGTCAAGCTGCGCTCTGAAGAGAACAGCAATGCTGAGGTGGCGTAGCAAGTCTCGCGGCATCCCATCTGCGACCAGAGAAGTACGGGCCAGATCCACGCAGCAATCAGGAATCCGGCGCGAACACCGCTGTCGGGCGAAACGGTTTCGCCGACCAGCAATCCTAGCGCGGCCGTGTACCACCACCAGCGCTGACCCTTCACGAGCAGGCGAAGCTCGGAGGCGACCAGTCGCACAAAGCGCGGACGGCTCCATCCACGGGCAAGTGGCGTGAGATGAGCGGCAGCCACCGCTGTAGGAAGGGGGCGTGCTTCGGTTTTTGCGGCTGCCTGTATGGATACTACTGGCTGTTTCTTCCGCCAGCATCGCGCCGGGTCAAAACGATGAAAGAAAATTGAAGCCGCGAAAGCGATGCCGGCCGCGACCAGGACCCAAAGCAATCGGCCCAGCAGCGCTTGCGAGGTCCAGTCGATGCCGTTCCACAAGAAAGTTCGGACCGCGTGCTCGCCACCGATCGTCAGGCTGAAATTGAAATGCTCGCTGCCGGAAGGATCGATCGCGCTGAGCGTACGCCGCGTGCTCCGGTAGATCAACTGCAAGCCGGTTGGATCGTCGAATCCGGTTGCGCCCAGTGCGATCATCGCCGTCCACAAGAAAAAATAGCCGACGTTGCCGGCGCCGCCTCGGGCAAACGGGATCGTCTCGAACAACAGTGCAAGGCTGCCGGTTAGAAGCATTACCGGAAGCGCGATCAGAAGAAACGGCGACCACAGTTTCCACAGCGAGAAGGAATGAGCTTCGGCTCGCATGCCCTGCATCGCAACCGCGGCCAGCATGAGGACTACGACCATGCACGCCAGCACCGCGGAGTTGCTGAGCGTTTTCGCGACGGTGTAGAAATCCTTGCGCATGGGAGTGGCAGCCAGGATCTGTCCGACCCGCGTATCAGCGTCGCGCTGCACGGAATTTTTCACGATATAGAAGCCGGCCAGCGAGAGAAACGTGGAGCAGCAGGTCGCCATCAGCGCGCCGATCCAGGCGGAGTTGTAGACGCCGCGATAGCCATTGCCGACAACGATCCAGACCTTTTCAGTAGCTACGCCATAAGCCAGCCACAGCGCGCCGGCCAGGGTCACGAGAAAACTGTAGCGGCGCACCCGCTCGAGGAAATCGGCGCGGACCATCTGGTAGAGAACGCGGGCTGAGCTCGCGTGCGTCATACCGAAACTCCCGACTCAGCGGGAGATGGAGCTCCGAGGGAAAGATGGGCGACGTCGGCGCGATGCTGCGACAGGCAGTACAGGTACGCGTCCTCTAGGCTGGGAGTCAGCGCCTGGGCGCCGTTCGGAGGCGCGACAGCCAGCACGCGGGCATGGACGCCATCGCTGCGGCGAGCAGTGTTGCTGATCAGATATCTCTGGCGGGCGACCTGCAAGTCGGCGCTGGGCAACACCCACTCCCAGACCTTGCCATCGACCTGGCGCAATAGTTCCTCGGGCGACGCATGCGCCACCAGCGTTCCTTGCGAGATCAAGGCGATGTCCGTCGCCGTGGCTTCGACATCGGAGACGATGTGGGTGGAGAGAATGACGATGCGTTCGCCGGAGAGCTCGGAGAGCAGATTACGGAAGCGAACGCGCTCTTCAGGATCGAGGCCGGCGGTGGGTTCGTCCACGATGAGCAGTTGCGGATCGTTGAGCAGGGCCTGGGCGATGCCGACGCGCTGCTTCATGCCTCCGGAAAAACCGCCCAGCGAGCGTTTGCGGACATCGGTGAGATTGACGAGATTCAGGAGTTCGTCGATGCGGCGCTTTGCCGCAGCCGCGTCGAGGCCCTTGACGGCAGCGAGGTATTCGAGGAATTCGACGGCATTGAGATTGGGATAAACCCCGAAATCCTGCGGCAGGTAGCCGAGCGTGGCGCGCAGAGAGTCTGGCTCCTCGGCGATGTCTTTCCCGTTCCACACAACCTGGCCGCAGCTGGCGCGCGTGACCGTGGCGAGAATGCTCATCAATGTCGTCTTGCCGGCGCCGTTCGGGCCAAGTAATCCCAGAACTCCGGGTTTGAGTTCAAGGCTGAAGTCTTTGAGTGCCCAGTTTGAGCCGTACTGCTTGCTGACATTTCGGATGACGAGTTCCAAAGCTCCTCCGAGTGGAACAGCCTAGTGCAGGAACGAGAAAGACTCAACAGAAGTTCCAGCTTATCGGGCCGGGGCATTGAACCGGGCGGGAGAGAAGGCTGCGATGTCGAGCGCGGGAGTTGTGCCATCAATCACGTCGGCCAGGATCTCGGCCGTGATCGGTGCGAGCAGGATGCCATCCCGGAAGTGGCCGGTAGCGACGTAGTAGCCGGGGACATCGGTCGGGCCGAGGATGGGCAAGTTGTCGGGTGTGCCGGGGCGAAGCCCGGCCCAGTCTTCGAGGATGCGGGCGTCAGAGAGTTTTGGGAAGAGCTCGATGGCCGCGCGATGGAACTTCTTGATGGTCGCGGGATCGGTGCGCTTGTCGAATCCGGCTTCCTCGACCGTGGCCCCGACGAGGAGACGTCCGTCGCTGCGCGGAATCAGATACGCCTGCGGCGAGCGGATGACGTGGCGGACCAGTTCGCGGGGCTGCATGATCAGGCAGAGCATCTGGCCCTTGACGGGTCGGGTGGGAAACGGATAAGGGGAAATCTCTCCGGCCCAGGCGCCGGCGCAGTTGACGATTTTGGCCGATGCGAAAACGGTCTTGGTCGTCGTCACGCCGGTCGCTCGGCCATTGGAGACGTGCACGGCGGTGACCTCGTCGCCGGAGGAGAAATCCACGCCGCGATTTTTTGCCGTTTTGAAAACCGCAGCGGTGAGGGCGCGTGGATCGACGCTGCGTTCTTTCAGATGGAAGGCCGGAAGCTTTGGATTGGCGAGCGCAGGCTCCAGTTCGGCCAAAGGAGCCGGTAAGAGGCTGGCCAGAGTGAATCCGGGGCGTTCAAAGACGTGCTCTGGAGGAGGAAACACGATCGTGCCGTGATCGCGCAAATCGACTTTCATTCCGGATTCGACTTCGATTTCGTGAGCGAACTCGGGATACATTCGGGCGCTGGCGACGGCCAGGGGTTGGAGCGCCGGCGGCGTTTCGAGCGAACAGTCGACGAGCATGCCGCCCGCCGCGTGGGAGGCTTCACGTCCCGGCTCGCCGCGTTCGACAACCAGCACGGCCGCTCTCCTTTTTCGCAGAGCGATGGCCAGCGACAGGCCAATGATGCCTCCGCCGATGACGATGACATCCCAGGCTTTATCCGTATCTTTGCGGCCCCTGTGCATGCTATTCAGGCATTGTAAAAGAGCCGCGGCATCGAAAGGCGCTGCCACAGAAATTGGCGCTGCCGGGCTGACGGATAAAATCGTTTCGTCATAGAATGTCAGGAATGAGGCCTAGAACAATCTCTACCGCCATAGTCGCGACCGTGCTCCTCACGGCTGGGTGTGCCTTTGCGCAGAAGGACGCCGACAATGAGCCGACCGCCTCGCTCAACTTTGTGGTTCTGAAAGACGATAACGGCAAGCCGGTGAAAAACGCCGCCGTCATAATGCATCCGGTGGATTCACGCGGCAGGCAGGAAAGAGGGGACTTGGAGCTGAAAACCGATCCGGAAGGAAAGACGGGCTTCGACGGCCTCCCTTATGGCAAGCTACGAGTTCAGGTGCTGGCGCAGGGTTTTCAGACCTATGGAGAGGACTTCGACATCGAGAAGCCGAAGGTGGAGATCACCATCAAGCTGAAACGTCCGCAGAAGCAGTACTCGATCTACGATGACCATGCGGGCGAGTCGACCACTCCGGCAAAGCCGGATAATCCTCCCCCCGACCAGAAAAAGCCAAATTAACACTGGCTGCCAGGAACGGATCGATTTTTTGGTGCGGAATTTCCTGTATCACGAACGGGCAAGCTATGAACTATCTCCTGAAGACTGAGCCTTCCACGTATTCGTTCTCGGACCTGCGACGGGAAAAGACGACGATCTGGGATGGAGTCGCAAATCCCGTCGCACTCAAAAACCTCCGCGGCATGAAGCCGGGCGAGCGGCTGGTCATCTATCACACGGGGGATGAAAAAGCTGCAGTCGGCACGGCGGAGGTCGTATCGGTCGACGCCACGGATGCGCGCAATCCGCAGGTGAAAATTAAAGTCGGGCATGCCAACGCCAAGCCGGTGACGCTGGCGGAAGCAAAAGCAAACGATCTGTTTTCGGAATCGCCTCTCGTTCGTCAGGGACGGCTCAGCGTCGTGCCATTGAATGATGCGCAATTCCGTTTCCTGACCGGCGAGTAAAAGTTTCGGGAACCTAGCGACGGCGTTGCAACGCGGCCCAGAACTCCCGCATCCTCAGCACAGAATCCCGAGCTAGTTAGAGATAGGAAAGCCCACGCCTCGCAAAGCGCGTGACGTGGGCCACCCCAAGCCACCCAAGTCAATCTTCAGGAAGCGCGGGCGTCGCGGCGAATCAGGACGGAATCGATAAAGAAGCCCAGGCCGAGCGTGAAGGGGATTGCGCCGAAAGCCGCTGCTTCTATGGCATCAGGCTCGAAGCGCGCCAGAATGGTAAAGGCCAGCATGTAGCCCACGGCTCCGGCTACCAGCAGAATGCCGCTGCGCCGGGAATGAGCGGCTTGGGAGAGTTCGGGCTCCATGGGAACGCTCACGCCGCGCTGAATCGCCGCCAGGCGCTCCTCGGTGCGCAGTTTCCGCACCCGGTAAAAGGTGTACATGGCCAACGCCGCGGTTGGCATGCCGAAGATCATGACGATTGCTGCAAGGCCGGTGAGTCCATCCATGACATTTCTCCCTTTTCCGGGCGCCGTTTCGCGTCGCCGGAGGCAAATCCTTAAGTCAATGGAAACTACGAACCAAACGCCGGGAAAGTTCCCTTGCGGCCAACTCAAAGCCGGGCCTAGGCTTCCAAGCTAGTCAGACTGCTCGGGGCAGGCGGGTCGTTTATCGAGGAGAGGTGATGAAGGCTGGAAGATTACCTGCCATGCGCCTGACCATAAGCGCGGCTCTGCTGGTCATGCTCGCGGCCGGCGCGCGGCTGCAAGCCCAGGAAACCAAGGAAAAAGTCACGGTTGACGATGTGGACCGAAATTTTATGGTCCGCTTGCCGCAGGGATACGATGCCCATCGGCGCTACCCGGTCGTCGTCCTGCTTCATGGCATGAATCAGGATGCGGACGACATGGAGCGGCTGACCCAGTTTGACGCGCTGGCTGACAAGGACGGAATCATCGCAGTCTACCCGGAGGCCCTGCACGGCCGGTGGAATATCGGCGTGCAGCCGGAGATGCACCACCCGATGGGCATGGGACCGGGAAGGCACCGCCGTTATGGCGGAGGATATCCAGGAGGGGGCTATCCCGGAGGCGGCGGAGGGGGATACCCTGGCGGTGGAGGCGGCGGAGGATACCCCGGTGGTGGTGGCGGTTATCCGGGAAGTGGCCAGCCGAGCGAGGAAAGAAGAACACCTCCCGCCGATGACATCGCGTTCTTCAATCAAATGCTCGATCAGGTGGGCACGAAGTTCTCTGTGGATTCGTCGCGCATCTACGCGGTCGGCTTATCGGATGGCGGTTTTATGAGTCTCCGCTTAGGTTGCGACCTGGCAGACCGGTTTGCCGCGGTGGGCGCGGTGGGCGCGGCGATGCCGAAGACGATGATCTGCCTGCCCTCACGCTCCGAATCGGTGATGATGCTCAACGGGACGTCCGATCCGGTCGTTCCCTATGGCGGCGGGCGCGAGCACAATCTCGATCTCTCCACGATCTCGGCAGAGGATAGCGCCAAGGCCTGGGCGAAGATCGATCGCTGCGCAGAGAAGCCTGAGCACAGCAAGCTGCCGTCTGCCAAAGGCGGCACCGAGACCAAGATCGATACCTATACCGGATGCCAGCAGGACTCCCAGGTCGTGGCCTATAGTCTCAAAGGAGTGGGGAACACCTGGCCGGGCGGCATGCAATACGAAGTCGAGAACCAAGTCGGCAAGACCAGTAAAGACGTCAATGCGAATGAGGTTCTCTGGAGTTTCTTCGTGTCCAAAAAGCTCCCGGGAAAAGATTCAGCCAAGCAGTAGCCGACGCAGCGACGCGAGCCGGACAACCCGCCGCGGAGGCCGTATGACAGCCTCCGCGACCGGCGTTCATTTTTTCTGTTCTGACTTTTTTCCTTAGAGCGAGCGCAGGAAGTTCAAGAGATCCTGCACCTGCGATGCCTTCAGCTTGTTGAAGTTGCGCACCACCCCGTTGGCTTCCGATCCATTGCTGCTGTGGGAGTGGATGGCCTGGATGAGGTCGCTGGTGCGGCCATCGTGGAGGAAGAACAGCCGCTGACCTAGTCCCCACAAAGGCGCGGTACGGAATTGATCCGGCCCGGCCCCTCCCTGGTGAACGCCATCCGACAGCCCGGAACCCATGTGGTGCAAGGCGAAGTCGGAGTACGGGCTGTAGGTAACGCTACTCATGCCGGTATAGGGAGATGGACCGGTCGTGAGCGCGGGGGAATGACACAGAGCGCAGCCAATCGAACTGAAGAGTTTGGCTCCGTTCTGAGTCGAGGACGTAGCCGGAGCCGGTGCCGGCGGCGCCGAGAGCCGGATGAAGGCCGCGAAATTGAAGACATCCGACGCCATCTCTGACGGTGTTCCCACCGTTGTCCCGAAGTTCGGACTGTTGGGGTTCTGGTTTAGCAGAGGCGTTGCGTCCTCTGGCGAACCGTTGAAGACGCAGCCCGTGACAGCACTGCGCTCATTCGGGAACAACTCGTTCGAGACTCCCTGCTCGACGTTGTAGGCTTCGCCGGCAAACATCTGAACCGACTTGTTCTGAGCCTTCCAGCCGAAACGCGTGATGGTCCCGTCGTTTCCGCTCGTATTAAAGACACCCCCAATGTTGAGCGAGGCGCGGGCGGAGGCTGTCGAAGCGAGATTGGCTTGCAAGGCCGAGTCTGGGGTCGCTTCCACCAGCCCCAGGCCGAAAACTGGCGTGGGAATGCGGTAGGCGATGTTGTTGTTGGCGATGGCGGTGGCGAAGTCCGGCTGCGCGAGATTGCAGCCGCCGGCATCGGTTCGGCCCGCGATGGTGTAGAGACCGTGAACTCCGCCGTCGAGCGCGCCGCTGGGAGTCTTGATGAAGCGCGCCTCACGTACCGGGCCGTTGGTCGTAATGAACGCCGGAACGGTATTTGTCGCGCTGTCGAGCACAGCCAGAGCGACCTGCGGATTGGGGATCGAATTTTGCGGACTTGCCATGCCGGGACTGCTCCCGCCCAGAGTCGGTTGCGCATGACACATGGCGCAACTGTTGCCGTTGAATGTTGGTCCCAGGCCGCTTCCCGTCTCACCTGCGACATTTCCAGAGACGGAGTCGACCTCCATGAACCGCTGCAGGGCCTCATTGAACAAGGCCTGCTCGTTGGGGTTGAGAGTCGGGTAATAATTTCCGGCGGCCGGCGGGCCAGAGCGGGGCCCGGGGTCATTTTGCGATTGAAGTTCAGAGCCTGCAAGGAAAACGAATGCGAGGCAGAGAACCGTTTGGCAGAACTGCAGACGCCTCATTGTTGCACCTCCAGACGGGGATAGACACACTCGTGCAACGTGCTTGACTTGCGTGCGAAGGCGGGCGCGAGGTTGGGATTGCCTGCTGTTCGTCCGAGCTATGGGCCGGCGTGTTTACGGTCCCATGCCCCACCGCGAACGGAACAGCGCAACGGGTTGGCGGGAGCCCCAGAAGTTCCTATCCTCGGACGAGGACAGAATGGGACAACATTGCGAGCCAATCTAGCCCCGACTCTGGAGAGGGTCAAGGGCACACAAGTGCATCGGCGGATTTCTGTTCCCGCACTGCAAACAGTCAACTCGTAAGTGTGAAATCGGACAAAAGTCAGGTGAGAGATTCTCGCAGTTCGCGGCGCAAGATCTTGCCAGAAGGCGTTTTGGGCACGCTGCCCACAAAGCGGACTTCGCGTGGTCGTTTGTAATGCGTGAGTCGCTCGCCGACGAAAGCGCAGAGTTCGTCGCTCAGGCCGGCGCTTTCGGCGAAACCATCCCGCAGCGCGATAAAGGCGACGGGGATCTCTCCTGCGGCGTCGTCGGCGCGTCCCACGACGCCACATTCCCTAACCGCCGGATGCTCAAGCAGCACCGCTTCGACCTCGGCGGGAGCCACCGCAAAGCCCTTGTACTTGATCATCTCCTTGCGCCGATCGACCACGCGGTAGAAGCCCTCGCGATCGCGAGTTACGATGTCTCCCGACCAATACCAGCCGTCGCGCAGCACGGCCGCTGTGGCATTCGGCTCATTCCAGTAACCCAGCATGAATTGGGGACCGCGCATCACAAGTTCCCCGGGTTGCCCCGACGCTGCCTCGGTCAGATCATCGGGAGAATCGTCAGGATCGACCTCGCTTTGGGTGAGCACGCGGCAGTCGGTCTGTGCCAGCGGATGTCCGATGGAATCCGGCCGATACAACTCCGCTTCCAGGAAACCGAGATGCGTAACCGGAGACGCTTCCGTCATGCCATAGCCTTGGCACACCGGAATGTTGGTGAGCGCGGTGAAGCGGCGGGCCAGTTCCGGCGCTAGCGGCGCTGCGCCCGACTTGATCCATCGCACGCCATGATTGTCTGGGAACTGCTTTGCCTCCGCTGCCAGACAAAGTGCATTGATGGCAGGCGGAACAAGCGGCATCATGGTGATCGCTTCATCGCTCACCAGACGAATCAGCGTCTCCACCTGGAAGCGCGGCATGAGCACGAGCGTCGCGCCGAGGATGAGTGCGGGATTCAGAATTACGTTCAGGCCGTAGATGTGATAGAGAGGCAGGCAGCACAGAATGCGGTCGCCAGAGTTGAGCCGTGAGGCTCCTGGCCCGAGAAGCTGATAAACATTGGCCAGGAGGTTGTAATGCGACAGCATGACTCCCTTCGGCAATCCAGTGGTGCCGCTGGAGTACGGCAACGAAGCCAGGGCTCGCTCTGGACTTTGCTCGAGACTGGGATAGCGAGCGGCCGCGGACCGCAACAGGGAAGCGAAGGATTCGGCGCTGCCTGACGGCGTTCGCGTGGTATAGACCCGCCGCAGCGCGGGCAAGCCGGCGAGATGGATGTCCTCGAGATTGCACCCGTCGCTGATGAGAACCGAAGCCCCGGAGTTCTCCACCTGGTAGCGGACTTCGCGCTCTCGGTAGGTCGGATTGAGGAGTGTCGGAATGGCGCCCGCGAGCTGGGCACCGTGATAGGCCACGCAAAACTCCCAGGAGTTCGCGAGGAAAATGGCCACTACGTCTCCAGGCCGGATATCGATGGCGATCAGGCTGCGAGCCACGGCTTCGACGGCCTCGCCGTATTGACTGAAGCTGAGCCGTCGTCCGCAAGAAGCGTCGACCAGCGCAGTCTTTTCGGCGTATCGCCGGCAAGAGTCGAGCACGACATCGTGCAGAAACGATCCCTTCGGGTCCGCGTAGAGCTCCGTGCGTAACATGCCGGCAGAGATTGTACTGGAAAGCCGCAATCCCGACTCAATAGGTCAACTTCCGGAGGAATTCGTGTTCGTCCATGTGGTATTTGAAGGCTTTGCGGCCGTTGATGAAGACCACCGGCACTTCGTCGTTGAATTGACGGCGCAGGTCGGCGTCGCTATCGACATCAATCTCCCGCCAGATGAAGCCGCCGCGGCGCGATAACTTGGTCAGACTCTCTTTCACAACCTCGCACAGGTGGCAGCCTTTGCGCGAATAAAGCACCACACTGCGAGGCTCGTCCATGGGCGGAGATTCTAGCGCGGCTCCTGCGGGTTGATCCAGCGGGAAGTCAGCGGAAAAACGAGCCTCACGGGAGCTTTTCTGGCTCTACCGGATTGCCTGCGGGAGGCCCGTAGGTTCCAAAGAACTTCTCTGTAACGAAGAAGATGCAATTCGTCAGTGATTGTAATCACAGCGCTCGGGTTCGGGTTTTTGCTAATGTCCGCGCAGCGGGCTGCTGACCGAGCGCTTGGGGCATCCGTCCAACCCCAGAAAGCGGGGGTGAACATTGGGTAACTCACGAAGAAAGACGGTACTCTGCGTTGGGAACGACCTCCTGCGCCTCAATCGGCGATGCACGGCATTGGGGAGGAATGGTCTGCGGATACTGAGCGCAGGCGACGGGCACGAGGGCATTCTGCGGGTCCAGCAGGAAGTTGTCGACCTGGTCGTTCTTGACCTGAACGACAACGGGGCTGAGGCGGCCTTGATTGCCGGGGAGCTGAAAAGGCTTCATCCGAAACTGCCGGTCATCATGCTGGTCCCGGAGGAGGTAACCTGGGCTCCCGAGGCCACCGATCAGGCCGATTCGGTTGTAACGAGGTCAGATGACCCCAGCGGATTGCTGGCGGCAGTGAAAGCATCGCTGCTCGTCGCCTGACCCGGCGTCGCCGACCGGCCGTGCCGCCGGGCTCGCAAGCAGGTAGAATTCCCCCATGCCTGCAATCGACGCCAGGCCGCTTAGGGGTAGGACTGCGCTCGTAACCGGGGCGGCCAAACGGCTCGGCCGCTCTTCGGCTTTAGCGTTGGCGCGGGCCGGTGCTGACGTTGCCATCACCTTCCGTGAATCGGCTCGGGAGGCGCAGGCCACTGTGGAAGACCTCAAAGCCCTCGGTGTGCGCGCGTCAGCGATATCCTGTGACGTCACCGACGAGTCCAGCATCCACGCGGCGGTCGAGAAGGCCGGGCAGGAATTCGGCGGCATCGACATTCTAGTCAACAACGCTGCCAACTATGAGACCGCCGAGTTCGAGAAGTTGACCGTCGAACAGTGGGACGCAATCTTCGCCTCAAATACCCGCGGACCCTTTCTGGTGGCGCGCGAGGCGCTGCCCTGGATGCGGCGCAGGCGGAAACAGGCACGCTCCTCCAGAATTCCTCGCGAAGCCAAAATCATCAATATGGGGTCGTTGGGCGGACTCCGCCCATGGCCGACGCATGCCCACTACTGCTCGTCAAAAGCCGCCCTCCACATGCTGACCAAAGTGATGGCGAAGGCGCTGGCTCCGGAAATCGCGGTCAATGCGGTAGCTCCGGGAATGATCGATCTGGGAGACAAGGCGGCGGCCGCGTTCATGCGCCGCATGGCACAACAAACGCCCATGCGGCGGAACGGGCGTGGGGATGAAATTGCTGCCGCGGTCTTATTCTTCGCCACCGCTCCTCAGTTCATTACCGGACAAATCCTGGCTGTGGACGGTGGGCTGGGCCTGTAGCAGCTATGCCTCGGCCGAAGTCGGGTCGATCATGACCTTGACCTCGGAGATGCGGTTCGCCGGAAACCCTCCCTGGCGTGCATGCTCGCGCACCAGTTCCTCATTCGGAGCGATGTAGATGCAGTAGATCTTGTCCTGCGTCACATAGCTGTGTATCCACTGAATTTTCGGTCCGAGATTGCTCAGCACAGCGCAGGATTTCTGTGAGATGGCGAGGAGTTGGTCTCGCGTGGCGTCCCCAATGTTAGGGATCTCCCTTTCGATTACATATTTTGGCATGGCAGCTCTCCCCAGTCTGATTGCGCACGCCCCGTGGAGCTTCGTGCGTGGAAATGATTCTAGGGTAGTCCGCAGAAAATAGCCACGGCGCCGCGTGCGCTTGTATATTGGGGCGAATGAAGAAAACGAAGGGCAGCGCTTCCCGGCAATCGTCGGCATCGCAGTCTTCCTCGCTAACCGCGGCGGCGCCGCCGCGCATTGCCGTGGCCATCATGGCGGCGGGCAAAGGCACGCGGCTCAAGTCCCAGCTTCCGAAAGTGCTTCACGAGGCAGGAGGCAAGCCCCTGTTGGCGCACGTCATCCGCGCTGCCCTGCAGGTGGCTTCAGCAAATGACATCTTTGCCATCGTCGGGCACGAGGCGGATCGCGTCCGCAACGCCGTGAAAGACACCGGGGTCCAATTCGTTCTGCAGGCCGAGCAGCGGGGAACCGGCCATGCCTTGATGGCCGCCCGGGAAGCACTGGCCGGCTACGACCTCGTGATTGTGCTCTCTGGAGACGCGCCCCTGATTACTCCCCAGACGATCGGGCGTCTGCGCGACTTTCAGCTGCAGCAGCGCGCGGCCATGACGCTGCTCAGCGCGGAACTGGAAGATCCCACCGGCTACGGCAGGGTGCTGCGAAAGAGCGCTCGCAGCGCGGAAGTGCAGGCGGTCGTCGAAGAGAAGGCGGCCAGCGCGAAGCAAAAAAAGCTTCGCGAAATCAACTCCGGATTCTACGTGTTCGATATAAAGGAACTCTTCACGCACATTGGCCGGCTCTCCACTGCCAACGCGCATGGCGAGTATTACCTCACAGACATGGCGGAAGTGCTTCGGAAGGCGCAGAAGAAAGTCGTCGCATGGAAGACGGCCAGCCCGAGCGAAGTCCTGGGAGGGAATACCCGCGCCGAGTTGGCCGATCTGGACCAGAAAATGCGCATGACGAAGTGCCGGCAGCTAATGGATGAAGGCGTGACCATCTTCTATCCCGCAACGTGCGTCATCGATCCTGATGTCGCTGTCGCGGCGGACACTGTGATCGAGCCTTACGTGCAGTTGTTGGGAAAAACGCGCGTGGGCACTGGCTGCCGGATTCGCTCCTACTGCGTTATTCGCGACACCGAAATCGGTGACGGCGTCATGATTTTGCCCGGCTGCATCATGGATGAATCGCGGGTCAGCAATGCGGCCATCATCGGCCCGTACTCCCGCCTGCGACCAGGCAGCGAGATCGGCGAGGGCGCGCACCTCGGGAACTTCGTCGAGACCAAGAAGGTCAAATTGGGCAAAGGATCCAAAGCAAACCACCTCACCTATCTGGGCGACGCCGAGATAGGCGCCGGCGTCAACGTCGGCGCCGGTACCATCACCTGCAACTATGACGGTGTCGCCAAGCACAAAACCGTGATCGAGGATGGAGTCTTTGTCGGGAGCGACAGCACCCTGGTAGCTCCCATCCGCGTCGGTAGGGGCGCATACATTGGCGCCGCCTCCTGCATCACCGATGATGTCCCCGAAGATGCACTGGCCATTGCGCGGGGGAGACAGATCGTGAAGGAAGGCTGGGCGCGCGAGAAGCGGGCCGCGCGGACTTCCAAATAATTAAGCAATCCGGAACTCCACCATCTCTCGCCGGTGCCCCGAGTTCTCAGAGAGTCCCTTCGAGAGCATCTCCCGAGGCTGCAAAACAAAAGGCACCGTCGATACGGTGCCTTGGTCGAACCATCCCGGCGAACTGTCAGTGTGAAACGGCTGCGAACAGGTCCGAGTGCATCAGCGACTGGAACTGCTGATCATTCGCCTTGAAGTGCAGTTGGAGATTCGAACTGTCGGAGTCGACGGTGGTGTTGTCGACGGCAACTTTCTCCGCCGGCGTAGCGTTCATCTTCTTGTAGAGAATGCCGGCCTTTACCAGAGAGGAAAGCGTTGCGGCAGTCACCGAATCGGAAGTCAGCACGGTCAGGTCGAAGTTCACGCCGCTGCTGAAGCTCATGGTGTAGCGGGAACCCAGCAGGCGCTTCTTCAAGGTCTCATAGTCGGCAATCTTGGCCGCATCGCCCAGAGCGGAGCGCATCATGTTCTGCGTGCCTTCCTGGTCGAGGATGCTCCACACCGGCGCCGAGTCAACGTCGGTCATCATGTCGGCCATATTGCCGTTGGTGTCGAGATCGAGGATTGTGCCGTCGCGGGTGTCGATGGCCGTGTGCACCGCGGTCGGTTCGCCGAACAGCAGGGTGCTGTCATCGAGGAACGTCATGATAAAGCCGCCATCCATCGGGTAGACGTCGGAATTGCCGTACTTTTTCGGGGTGAATTTCTGCAGCTTCATCTTCTTGATGACGGTCTTCATATTGAACGGGCCGCTGGCAACGCCGATGTTGCGAACGCCCTGCTTGCCCGAGCGGAAAGATGCGAAGGTCAGGGTATCGATGTCTTTGTCGGGATCGATGCCGATATTCTTGAGCGCCGCTTCAAACTGCTTCAGATTGTCGGGCAGCAGCTGCTGCTTCAGCGCCATCGCCGTGGGGGAATCCTTAAGCGAGCGGTAGTCCACAGAAATCAGTTGCAGCAGGTCGGCCGGAATGCAGGTGCGGGCTGAAGAATTCAGCGGCATCGCAGCGGCCGCGCTCACTAGTAAGAGGGAAGTCAGGCAGATCTTAAACAGTTTCATAACACCTCAAACTCACGAAGGCATTTAGGGTTACGCGCTTTCCAGTTGGATGCACGATTCCGCCCTGTCGTTCTTCTTGGAAATCATTCTATTTTAATTCCAGCAGCGACCGGCGGAACAAAAGTACCTGCCCCATTGATGGGTTGGAGTCCGCCCCGGCACGACTCGACATAAGAACCCAGTCGCCGGCGTTTTGACTCGGATCACCGGAATCGCCCCAGGCAAGACTTCGTATCGTTCCACTCAAAAAGCAGTTTGCAAGCGCTGCCGTCTATGACGTTCTGAGTACGGCGGTCCGCCGGCGAACCTCCGCGGCAAAAGATTCGTCTTTCAGAGAACTGAGATTGATCTCGACATTGGCGAGGGCTCCGGCAATCGCGGCCCGGGCGAGCGCGACTGACGTGGTCAAATCGCTCTTCATGTTGGGATTGGTGATTGGCTCGAGCGCCTGCGCGACCTGAAGGATTTCGTGTGCCTTCTCGGCGACGCTCAGCGGCACGGAGGTCGCTTCTTTTAGCGCTGCCTGGATCATTGCTTCGCCCGTCTTTTCGTCCGACGCCTTCGCGTCTTTGTAGGCTTTCATCACGGAGTTGTAGGAAGCGGCATCGGCATCGACTGCGGCTTGCAACTCCTCTCGCAGCGGAGTGAGACGGGCGATCGCGGCGCTTAATTGCGATTCGTACTGCAAATAGGCTTTCTTTCCCCGCGACATCGAAGCCACCATCGAGGCGAGTCCAGCGGCCATGGCGCCGGCCGCCGCCGAGGCGCTGCCACCCCCGGGAGTCGCAGTCGGCGCAGCCAGTTGCTCGATGAAAGGCTCGATCCCTGCCCGCAATCCGCCGACGGCCATCTTCCCGCCCATGACAGCCGACAGCCGATTTTCAAGAATCAACGACGAATCGAAATTCTCGACTTGCAGGAACCATTCGGCAGCCTGTTCCAGCGCTTTCTTGGGGATCAGTCCAACGATCTCGCTTGAAACCGGCGCCACGCCGTAACGGGCGGCCTCGCGCTTGACCATCTCAAAAACGCGATGGATCGGGGTCTGCTCGAAATCGGTGAGATTCATGGAGACCTGGGCCAGTCCGCGCACCAGGAATCCCGCGCCTTTGACAAAACGCAGCCCGCCGCTAGAGAAGCGCACGGCCTTGGCAATCTTCTTGGCAACGTCGACATCTGCGGTGTTCAGAAAAACGTTATAGGCAATGAGGAACTTGCGGGCTCCGACGACTGTCGCTCCGGCCGTAGGGTGGACGCGCGGTTCGCCGAAATCCGGACGGCGCACGGGATTGGTCGCAATCTCGGCGCGGATGCCTTCGAACTGCCCGCGGCGAATGTTCTCCAGATTCTGCCGTTCGGGCGTTGTGGCCGCGGATTCGTAGAGATAAACAGGAATCTGATATCGCTTCCAGATCTCGGCGCCGACATGGCGCGCCACGGCAACGCAATCCTCGATGCTCACGCCGTCAATCGGAATGAAGGGCACGACATCCGCGGCGCCCATACGGGGGTGCGCCCCCGTGTGCGTGTTCAGGTCGATCAACTCGGAAGCCCTGCCTACGCCGCGAATCGCAGCTTCCTGAATCGCTTCCCGCTCGCCGACGAGGGTAATCACGCAGCGGTTGTGGTCGGAATCCATTTCGCGGTCCAGCAGGTAAACGCCGGGCAGTTTCATGGCGTTGATGATGGCGTCAACTTTTGCTTGGTCGCGGCCTTCAGAAAAGTTCGGAACACATTCGACGAGCGTGGACATAACGGGAAAGGATAAAGGGCGGACGAGTCCTGGCGCAAACACGGTTCCAAACGGCGGTGTGTCAGTCTGAACAATCGGATCGGAGCATCAGTCGGCCAACCTCTTCTTCGGACTATAGAAGATCTTATCCAGGACTCGGGAGAGTGGCTGGCCACCCGCCGGGGGGGATAGAGAGGCCGCGATAGCGGACGGAGAATCCAGCTGTCTTATATTCAGAACGTTTAACTCGTGCTCCTCTGCGAGCCTCCTCAGGTCTTGGAAAAGCTCTCTGTTCATCGCCAAGAAGTCTGTAGTCGTATAACCCGCCTGCCGCATTATCCTGATCGACGTAGTGTCGTAAGGAACGAGCACATCGTAGAACAGTTGCGACCACATCTTGGCCTCGTATAGGTTCTCAACCCTACGTTCAATGCTGATGTTTGGGCCGCACAAGCCGCACTGGTTGCATCCTCTGGCCTTGGCGAGGCTGGAGGGCCAGTTCTGCTGGAGCCATTTAAGTGGCGGAATCGCGTTCCGTTGGCGACCTGCAAATGGCCTACCGGTGAGCACGGCGGCCTTGGTGCTCTCGCGGAACCGGGGGGGTATCCAGAGTTTTATATAGGTTTCAAGGAAACCCTCAAACGATAGTTCCTTGATCCGATAGTGACCCAGGCAACCTCTGGGTCTGCACCAACATTTCGATTCGCAGGGACAAGTGGTGAATTCGTAATCTGAGTGTAAGGCGTGGTTCTCCCAACAAACGTACTGAGCTTCACTCTTGTAGGAATGTCGATTTGACTCGTCGATGAGCTCGCGGATTCTTTCGGGAGACAAGCTAGATATGCGCAGCAGACAAAGCCTCCGCCGGAGCAGCTAACGACGCCTGAGCAAAAACCTTCCCACTCCGAGCCGCACCTGCACCGTATTGATTCCAGGATTCAGATTCCCCAGCCCTGCGTTGGAGATGTGCATATAGCGCAGTTCGAGGCTCCAGTTATATTTCGGGCCCAGGATGTGTGTCCCCAGCGCAGCCTGGTCCATGAAGTTCACCGTGTTCGTATTCGCGGGAATGTTGTGGTCGGTGAATACCGTGCCCCCGGTCAGTTCCAGATAGGGCGAGAACCGGCCGTGGCGCTCGAAGTTCCACTTCAGCCCAAGCGGATCAAATCCTACGCCATAAGCAGTGTTCGCGGGCTGGAAGATCAGAAACACCGGCACCGCATCGACCGCATATTCGAAGCGCCCTCGCAGAAAGCCGGGAAGATGCGAGCCGGTGAGGATCCATCCGTAACGTAAGCCCGCGTTGAACGCCCCGGTATGACTGGTGCCGCCGGGGACAGAATGTCCTCCGCCTGCCCAGATTTCAACTTCGTGCCCGCCTCGCTCCGGACCCGCTTGACCGGCAGCGCGGCCGCAAACTGCAACGAAGAAGATCGCGGCGAACCAAAGAAGGCTGCGCGGGAACACGCTGTGGGCGATCATCTAGTGGATGCGCTCGCGGGGCGGAGGTTGGGCGGCAAGTTCCATCAGGTCGCGCGCGACGCGCGCGGTATTGTGACGGGCGACGCCGGCTTCTTCAAGATAATCGCCGAACACTGGGATGACACCGAGTGCTTCGATCGCCTCCAGGTCGTTCACGATCTGGCAGGCGCCTTCCAGCGCATATTTTGCTTTCAACTCGTTCGAGGCTGGGGTGCGATTGATGAGAGCATAATCGAAAAGCTGCGTCCGGGCATGACGGTTCAGCGCGCGGATGTGCTCGGCTGCCGTCAGGCCCAGGCTCTCGTTGGCTTGCGTCATCAGGTTGCAAACATAGACTTTCGTCGCCGGAGACTCAACGATGGCATCGGCGATGCCGCTCACCAGCAGGTTGGGAATGAGGCTGGTGAACAGCGATCCCGGGCCGATCGTAATCATGTCGGCGCGGGCGATGGCCTCCAGAGTCTGGGGCATCGGTCCCACATTGGGTGGAACCAGGAACAGCTCGCGGATGCGTCCTTTGCTGGCGGTAATCTTGGTCTCGCCGCGAACTCGCGTGCCATCTTCCATGAGCGCTTCCAGTTCGATATTCGACGTGGTCGCGGGAAAAATGTGGCCGCGGGTGAGGAGAATTTCCGACGACAGCCGCACCGCCTCCGAAAAATCGGAGGTGAGAGAAGTCAAGGCCGCGAGAAAGAGATTGCCGAAACTATGACCCTCGAGGCCCGATCCCTTGTCGAAACGGTGCCGGAAGAGCTTCGAGAGCAGCGCTTCATCTTCGCTGAGGGCGACGATGCAGTTGCGAATATCGCCCGGCGGCAGCATGTTCAGCTCTTTGCGCAGGCGGCCGCTCGATCCACCGTCGTCGCTGACCGTGACTACGGCGCAAAGTTCGCGAATGGCGGGAAGTTCCGCGGGGGCCTTACTGCTTTCGCCGGGGGCAAGGACGAAGCGCTTGAGCCCCTTGAGCAGGGTCGAGAGTCCCGTTCCGCCGCCGATGGCGACGACGCGGAGACTTCGTTCGCGCCCGGTTCTATCCACCGGCGGGAGCTCAGCCGTCTTGATTTCCATGCCGCCGCCCGCCGCTACGCGATTTCGTTTTGGTGGAGATCGTCATCGCCAGACCCGAGTTCAGCGCCGGGATCCGGATACAACAATTCCGTAAAGCGGGGATCCTCCGCCAGGTTCTGGAAATCCGAATCATTCCGCGCCTGAAAGCGCAACTGCGGATTCAGGCGGAGCGATTCATCCAGCCTCTTGAGCGAGTCCTCGACGTGACCGGTGAGGCAGTCGAGCGCCGCCAGGCCGTAGACCACGTAGTCGGCCTTCGGACTCTGTTTCAATAATTTTTCCAGATGCTCGCGGGCGGTCACGTAATCGCCCAGGTTCATCAGCGAGACGGCATAATCGAAGTGCTCTTCGGTCGTCTTGAACTGCACGGCAGCGTTGCGTTCCAGATGCTGGTTGCAGGTGTTGAGATGTACGTTAGCCCGGTCAGCAAGCTCCTTGACAAGACCGCCAACCACTTTCTGGAAGTGAGGCTTCGCCTTGTCGAACTTGTGCTCCTGCATGGCACGCAGTCCGGCTTCGTAGCTCTGCAGCGCCTGGGTGTAATGCGGATCGTCCGCCATCGACTTCTTTGCGGTTGGTTTCTGAGCCATGTGCAGAATTCTTCCTGTGCTCTTGGGAATAGGAACTCCTTGCGGTCCTGCGTTTAAGTAGAGCAGTAAAGTATCGCCCAAACCGCGGGTAGAGGGCAATGTCCCGGCAATCGGGAGCCTCTGACCCTAGTTCATTGTGGCAGCGGAGTCCAGATCGATCTGCCGCCACTCACCCTTGATGATCCCGGCGCGAATCTGGGCCGCGGTTTTACCTTTCTTATGTTCCTGATACGAGTAATAGAGCTCCTTCAGGCAGGTCGCGCAACGCGCCCCGTGGGTGCCCTCGAAGCAGCTGTGCAGGCTGTTATGCCCCATCCGGTCGCAATAGCAATAGCAGGGTTGTTGATGCAACACGTTCGGAATCTTCGCCGCCAATTCATAGGCGTGAGTCTGATAAGGGTACTGCGCATCCGCGCCCCAAAGATCGGCTTTCGTAAGAATGGCGGGCAGTTTGGTTCCTTTTGGCGGCGGACCTGCATTGTAGGCCGGAATCCCTTCGTCTTCCTGCGGGGCAGCCCACTGGGCCGACAGTCCCAGAGTGGCAAAAAGAAGGATGAGCAGCGTCAGGCTGCGATAAACCAGCTTGCTGTGAAGAGCGCCTCGAATCATAGGATTCACCCCGGTCCGCCTATTGTAGCCTGTCGCAGCGTCCGCAAAAAGGTCCCATCGCGGAACGGCATGAACTTCCCGGCGCTCGAATGCAGACAACTCCGCGCGGTCCAGACAGGTTCTGTATACAATAGAAGCGAATGCAGGCGCCCGCACAAGATCCGAGCCCCGCGGAGACGGGAACCACTTCGACGCGCGACTCCGATCACCGTCCACCCGCCACCAAACTGCATCCCGGGCTGGGCGTCTGGATGCGGGATTTGCTGATCTCCCTGGCGATTTCCGCCTTCATCATCGTATTCATCTACCAGCCCGTCAAAGTGGAGGGCACCAGCATGATGCCCTCGCTCGAAGACCAGGAGCGCATCTTCGTCAACAAGTTCGTCTATCGGCTGGAACCGATTGAGCGCGGCGATATTGTGGTTTTTCGCTATCCGCGCGACCCTTCGAAAAGCTACATCAAGCGGGTGATCGCCATGGCCGGGGACCACATCCGCATCGATAGCGGCCAAGTCTATGTCAACGGGCAGGCGCTCGACGAGTACTATGTGCCTCCTGCCTACACCGACTCCCGCTCGTACCCGGATACGGTCGTGCCGCCCGATAGCTACTTCGTGCTCGGCGATCACCGGTCGATGTCGAACGACAGCCGCGACTTCGGCCCCGTGAATCAGAGCTACATCTATGGCAAGGCGGTGTTTGGCTACTGGCCGATGGACAAACTGGGGCGGGTGCGCTAGCGGCGGATCGAAATCCCGTGAGATTGACCGCGATTTCCACAATCTGCGCGGCAAATAATCTCCGCTCCGCCAAACTTCCTGATAAAATCTACAAAATCCACCTCCCGGAGCGAGAATGCAGGCTATCCTTGCGCTGGAAGACGGCAGGGTCTTCCGAGGCAAAGGCTACGGCGCCAAAGGCGAATGCTACGGCGAAGTCGTTTTTAATACTTCCATCACCGGATATCAGGAAATCTTCACCGATCCTTCCTACTCCGGACAGATCGTCGTTCTGACGAATCCAGAAATCGGAAATTACGGCACCAACCAGGAAGACAACGAAGCTACGCGTCCATGGATCGAGGGCCTGATCGTACGCGAGTTCTCCAAGGTCAGCTCGAACTGGCGCTCGCAGCAGGTCGCGGAGGAATACCTGGAGCAGTTCAAAGTTCCGGTGCTCTCCGACATCGACACGCGAGCGCTGGTGCGCCATCTGCGCGATCATGGCGTGATGCGCGGCGTGATCTCGACTATCGAGAGCGACGTCGAGAAGCTGGTCGCGAAAGCGCGCTCGATTCCGAAGATGGACGGAACAGACTTGGCCAAAGAAGTCAGCACCAAGCGTTCCTATGTCTGGGAAGTCGGCGAGCGCTCCCACGAGCCAGTGGCTGTGGTCGGGGTAAAAGACGAGCCGGCGCGGTTTCATGTAGTCGCCTACGACTTCGGCATCAAGCAGAACATTCTGCGAAAGCTGCGCGGGGAAGGCTGCAAAGTCACGGTAGTCCCGGCCCAGACTTTAGCCGAAGACGTGCTCGCACTGAAGCCTGACGGAGTTTTTCTGTCAAACGGCCCGGGCGATCCCGAGCCCTGCACGTATGCCGTCGATTCCATCCGGCGATTGATGGGACGGCAGCCCGTCTTCGGAATTTGCCTGGGACATCAGCTGACGGGATTGGCGCTCGGTGGAAAAACGTTCAAGCTGAAGTTCGGGCATCATGGCGGAAATCATCCAGTGAAGCAACTGAAGACTGGCAAGATCGAGATTACGGCGCATAACCATAATTTCGCCGTCGATCCCGACTCGCTGGCGGATAGCGAAGTGGAACTGACGCACGTTGATCTAAATGATCAGACTCTCGAAGGCCTGCGGCATCGGAACCTGCCGCTGTTCAGCGTGCAATATCACCCGGAGGCCGCGCCCGGCCCGCACGATTCGCACTATCTGTTCAAAGAGTTCACCAAGATGATGGAGGAGTGGAAAGGATGAGCAAGCCGTTCATTGGTTCATCGGGACCGTACCGGCAGAGAGACTAGTTCACCGGGACGGAATCCTGAAGTGCTTTGAAAGGGCGCGCCGTAAGGGGCAATATAGATTTGCGGCTTTAGCCGCTGAGGTTCCCAGCTGAGACCGACACGAGAGCACGCGACGAGCTATGCCCAGACGTACATGATCACGTCGTCGACGTGGGGCCGGCGAGCTCTTTTCTCCCGAGACACTTGGGCAAACCTCTTGATCGACACCCTCTATCACTATCGCGGAACTGCCTATCTGCTCCATGGATTCGTCATCATGCCGGACCATATCCATGTTTTGCTGACGCCGACGACAAGTTTGGAAAAAGCAGTTCAGTTCATCAAAGGCGGACTTTCATATCGCGCGAAGAAGGAACTCGGCTCGAACATGGAAGTCTGGCAAAAAGGGTTCTCGGATCACCGCATTCGAGACGCGAGCGATTACGGGTTGCATGAGATTTACATTCGTCAGAACCCCGTTCGAAAGCGTTTGTGCGAACGAGCCGAAGAATATCCGTATTCTTCCGCGAGGCCTGGATTTGAGCTCGACCCTGTACCTCAGGGGCTAAAGCCCTTCCTTCTTGGGGAGCGCGGTTCGGCGCGCCTGGAAGGCGCGCCCTTTCAAACCGAAATCGCTGGCGAGGACGAAGGCGCGCCCTTTCGAAACAAACCCGTGAGCGGTGCGTCAAAAGACGTGACCTGTCAAAACAAAGTCCCAAGCAAGCGAGAGAAAGCTCCGATCATCGGAACAAAGAACAAAACCGCATAAATGCCCAAACGCACTGACATCTCGAAAATCCTAGTTCTCGGCTCCGGGCCCATCGTCATCGGACAGTCCGCCGAGTTCGACTACTCCGGCACGCAGGCCTGCAAGGCACTTAAGTCTGAAGGCTACGAAGTCGTGCTGGCCAACTCGAATCCGGCCACGATCATGACCGATCCGGAGTCGGCGGATCGCACTTACATCGAGCCGCTCACGCTCGAGTATCTCGAAGAGATCATCCGCATCGAGCGCGAAATGTCTCCCGGCGCCGGCTTCGCCGTGTTGCCCACGGTCGGCGGGCAAACCGCGCTCAATCTCGCCATAGAGCTTTCCGATGGCGGCGTGCTCGAAAAATATGACGTCCATCTGATCGGCGCAAACGTGGCCGCCATCAAGAAAGCCGAAGACCGGCTCTTCTTCAAAGATGCGATGCAGCGCATCGGCCTCGATGTGCCGAAATCGGCGCTGGTCAACAATGTGAAAGATGGCGTCGAATTCGCCGGTAAGATCGGATTCCCCGTCATCATCCGTCCGTCGTTCACGCTGGGGGGCACCGGCGGCGGTCTCGCTTACAACCGCGAAGAGATGGCGGACGTGCTCGGCCGCGGCCTCGACTTCTCGCCGGTGCACGAGGCGCTCATTGAGGAATCCGTGCTGGGATGGAAGGAATTCGAGCTGGAGGTGATGCGCGATACAAAAGACAACGTCATCATCGTCTGCTCGATCGAGAATTTCGACCCGATGGGCGTGCACACCGGCGACTCGATCACGGTCGCTCCCGCGCAGACGCTGACCGATCGCGAATATCAGGCGATGCGTGATGCTTCGATCGCCGTCATCCGCGAGATCGGGGTCGATACGGGCGGATCGAACATTCAGTTCGGCGTCAATCCCGAGACCGGGCGCATGGTGGTCATCGAGATGAATCCGCGTGTATCGCGGTCCTCCGCGCTGGCCTCGAAGGCGACCGGATTCCCGATTGCCAAAATTGCCGCGAAACTCGCCATCGGCTACACGCTCGATGAGATTCCCAACGACATTACCCGCAAGACTCCGGCATGTTTCGAGCCGACGCTCGACTACGTGGTCGTGAAGATTCCCAAGTGGCAGTTTGAGAAGTTTCCCGGAGCCGACGACACGCTTGGGCCGCAGATGAAATCCGTCGGCGAAGTGATGGCCATCGGGCGCACCTTCAAAGAAGCGCTGATGAAGGGCATTCGCTCGCTCGACACCGGCAAGCGGGTCGGCGGAGCCAAGATCGAGCCCAAGATTCTGACGCAACGGCTGGTCACGCCGCATCCGGAGCGCTTGGCGTATGTGCAGTACGCGCTGCGCCAGGGACACACGGTCAAGCAGATCGCAAAAATGACGTCGATGGATCCGTGGTTCCTGTATCAGCTCAAGGAGATCAACGACCAGCAACTGGAGCTCGAGAAGCATCCCCTGGAGTCGATCCCCACCGAAGTCTTGCGCGATTCAAAACGCATGGGCTTCTCCGACGGCCGGCTGGCTGCCGTGTGGCGGCTCGAGGGACAGGAGAAGGTCCGACACCTGCGCAAGAAACACGGCGTAATGCCCGTCTACAAGCGGGTCGACACCTGCGCCGCCGAGTTTGAGAGCTACACGCCTTATCTTTACTCGACGTATGAAGACGAGGACGAGGCCGCACCCACCGACAAGAAGAAAGTCATCATTCTGGGCAGCGGGCCGAATCGCATCGGGCAGGGAATTGAGTTCGACTATTGCTGCTGCCACGCTTCTTTCGCTCTGCGCGACGACGGCTACGAGACGATCATGATCAACTGCAATCCGGAGACCGTCTCGACCGACTACGACACCAGCGACCGCCTCTACTTCGAGCCCCTGACGTTCGAAGATGTTTGGTCGATTTACCAGCACGAAACCTCGAAAGGCGCCGACGTTGGGGTGATCGTGCAATTCGGCGGGCAGACGCCGCTGAACCTGGCGCTGCCGCTGAAAGAGGGCGGGGTAAAGATCATCGGCACATCGCCGGAGTCAATCGACCTCGCCGAAGACCGCAAGCAATTCAACAAGCTGCTCGAAGACCTGCAGATTCCGCAGGCGCCGGGCGTGATGGCCACGTCGATCGAGGAAGCGGTCGAGGGGGCCAAGCGTATCGGCTACCCCGTGCTGGTCCGTCCTTCTTACGTTCTCGGCGGACGCGCTATGGTCATCGCCTACGATGAAGAATCGATCGTGCGCTACATGCGCGAGGCCGTCGAGTACTCACACGACCGTCCGGTGCTGATCGATCACTTCCTGGAAGACGCGATTGAAGTCGATGTCGACGCGCTTTCCGACGGCGATGACGTCGTCATCGGCGGCATCATGCAACACATCGAGGAAGCCGGAATTCACTCGGGTGATTCTTCCTGCGTGCTTCCCGCGGTCGACATCCCTCACCACCTTCTCGAGCAGATGCGCGAGTACACCTTCAAGCTGGCGAAGGCGCTGAAAGTTATCGGCCTGATGAATATTCAGTTCGCGATTCCGCGCCGGGAAGGCCATGGAAATGGCACAGAAGGCGGCAAAGTCTATGTGCTGGAAGTGAATCCGCGAGCTTCGCGCACCGTGCCCTACGTCTCCAAGGCCACCGGGATTCCCATGGCGAAGATCGCTGCGCGTCTCATGACCGGGCGCAAGCTGCGCGAATTTCTGCCCGAATACATCGAGCGCCGCGCCGACCTCGATACCGGAAGCTGCTACTACGTCAAATCCCCGGTCTTTCCCTGGAATAAGTTCCCCGGCATCGATACCGTGCTTGGCCCGGAGATGAAATCCACCGGCGAAGTCATGGGCGTGGCCGACAATTTTGGCGAGGCCTTTGCCAAGGCACAACTCGCTGCCGGACAGAAACTGCCCACCAAAGGCGCAGTCTTCATCAGCGTGACCGACACCGATAAGCGGCACGTTGCGCAGGTCGCTCGGAAATTTGTCGAGATGGGATTCAAACTGGTGGCGACCGACGGCACCGCCCAGGTAATCGAATCTGCCGGTATGAACGTGGAACGCGTCTACAAAGTCAAAGAAGGGCGTCCCAACGTTGTGGACTTCATCAAAGGCCAGCGCATCCAGTTGGTGATCAACACCCCGCACGGCCAGGAGCCGTGGTTCGACGAGAAAGCCATTCGCCGCGCGGCCGTCGTGGCACGCATCCCGACGATCACCACTCTGGCGGCGGCACGAGCCGCGGCGGAAGGCATTGCCGCCCTCCAGCGCGGAGAAGTTACAGTGCACGCGCTGCAGCAGTTGCATGCCGAGCGGAATGTCGTGATCCGGCGCCCGGCTTAGTCCTTGTCGCTGCGCAATTCCCTTTGTGCTCTTTTCATGGTAGGATTCCCGCCATTATTGGGCCTGTCGTGATCTCACTTGGGGGAGAACACCATGGCGCACACCATCTCGGCTCCGCTGGGAGCGCGCTCGGGAAACCATAAAGTCAAACAAGCGGCGACGATATTGGCCTGGACCGGCATCGCCTCTCTGGCCGTCGGCTTTGTCGTCAAGTACGTTCTTTTCTACTTCCGTCACTACGACCCGGCATCCTTCGATCCTTACTGGCCGCGCCGTGGCTGGCTCTTCCTGCACATTAACGGCGGGACATTCGCGCTGCTGACCGGTCCGTGGCAATTCTGGACCGGCCTCCGCCGGCGAAGTCTCGCCATTCATCGCTGGACGGGACGATTGTTTCTGCTGGGTGTCGCGATGGGCGTCACCGGAGCCGTGGGCCTTTCCGCCACTACGACGTATAGCTGGGCTTTTGCTGTCGCGTTGATGGGACTGGCCTCCGCATGGGCCGCGACCAGCACGATGGCCTACATCGCAATCCGCCGGAAACTGGTCGACCAGCACAAAGAGTGGATGATCCGCGCCTACGTCGTGACCTTTGCTTTCGTGACGTTCCGGGCGCTCAGCGACTATGGTCCTACTTCGAGACTGTCACCGGAAAACGACAAGATTGTCACGATTGGATGGGCCTGCTGGGTCGTGCCGCTTGCGATTACCGAATTGATCTTTCAGTTCAGGCGAATGAGCAAGCGATTGCCCGCGCGCCAATAGCGGTCCAAGCTGCTAAGCTAGCACCATGCTTCTTCACGGCATTTTCCCTCCTATCACCACGCCGTTCTATCCCGACGGCAACGTGTATTTCAAAAAGCTCGAATCGAATGTCGAGCGCTACTCGCGCACGCCGGTCGCGGGCATTGTCGTTCTGGGCTCGACCGGCGAATCGATCATGCTCTCCGATCAGGAGCGGCGTGACGTCCTCAAAGCAGCGCGACAGGCCGCGGCGCCCAATAAGGTTTTGATCGCGGGCACGGGCATCGAGTCTGCGATTGAGACGCTGCGCCTGACCGAATATGCCGCCGAACTGGGATATGACGTGGCTATGGTGCGCACCCCCCACTATTACAAAAAGCAGATGCTTCCGGCGAACATGCTGGCTTTTTACCGGACCGTCGCCGACCGCTCGCCGCTGCCGGTGATCATCTACAACTTCCCGCCCGCCACCGGCTACGACATTCCCGCCGAAGTCGTAATCGAGTTGGCCGAGCATCCCAACCTGATCGGAATCAAGGAGTCCAGCGGAGACATCGAGAAGGTCCGGAAGATGGTGGAAGGCGCGCGCCACGTAAAACGCAGCGCGACCGTGACCGAAACCTTTGAGGCTGTGACGCCGCGCATGCTGGCGGCAGCCGCAGCGGGCGAATCCGCGAACGGCGGCGAACTGGTTCCGGTCGGAGCGCTGTCGGGAGACTCGCATGCGAAACCTTCGTCGTCCGCAGTAATGGTGGTCGGCAAGATGAAGACGCGCCAGAAGGAAGTCGGATTCCAGGTGCTGGTCGGCGCCGCACACAAGCTGCAAGCTTCGCTCGATGTCGGCGCAGTCGGCGCAATTCTGGCGTTTGCTTGTCCCGCACCAACAGCCTGCTACGAGATCTACGCTGCATGGAAGGAAGGAGATGCCCCCCTGGCGCAACTCAAGCAGGAGCGCATTGCCCGGGCGGCACAGCGCTTGGGCGAACTCGGCGTCCCGGGCTTCAAGTACGGGATGGATTTCAATGGCTACTATGGCGGCCCGGCGCGCTTGCCTTTCTTGCCGCTGACCGGCGCGTTGAAGAACGAAGTCGAGGAACTGCTGGCCGACGTCCGCAACTAGCGACGCTCACGCCGCAAATTCAAGAAAACTATACGGATTTCCACAGCTTGTGATTGGAATCACCCCGGAGTATACTGAATTCGAACGAACGTTCGAATGATTGGGGTTCCGGGGACCATGGGGAGTCCTTCGACAGCAACTCGCATCCCGGGCGTGCGCCGTCCGCGCCACGTCGCGCCGCAGTCCGGGACGCGCTACGACCGCCGTCTCGCCGAAATCCTGTCCCACGCCACCGAAGTCTTCTGCAAAAAAGGATACGAAGGCGCTTCCATGCGCGATCTTTCGCGCGCCAGCGGCATGTCGCTGGCCGGACTTTATTACTATTTCGAGTCCAAAGAGAGGCTGCTGTTCCTCATCCAGAAACACACGTTCTCGACCGTTGTGCAAAGGCTCAAGCAGCGTCTGGAAGAGGTGAGCGATGCGGAGGCGCGCGTCCGGACGTTCATTCACAATCACCTCGAATATTTTCTGAACAATCAGCCCGCCATGAAGGTGCTCACGCACGAAGATGACGCGCTGAAAAACGGCTTCGGATCGGAGATCGCAGCCCTCAAGCGCGAGTATTACCGCCTCTGCGTGGGCCTGCTTGAGGACTTGAAGAACGCTCGCGGGCTGCAGTTTTCGACGCGCACCGCGGTGATGAGCCTGTTCGGCATGATGAACTGGATCTACACCTGGCACAATCCTCGGATCGATGGCGGAGCCGAACAACTGGCGGGAGAAATGGGGCACATTTTTCTGCAAGGGGTGATGGCGGACGGCAAAACGCGGAAGGGCCCGCAATGAGCAACTGGCAATGCGCAATGAGGCGGAGTCTCGGGCTTGCTCATTGCCAATTGCTCGCGGCTTATTGCTGAAATTCGACAAAAGGAGTCATTTCATGGCGACCACATTGCAGCCGGAAACCGGCGAGACGACGAAACAGCTGATCAATTACCGCACCGACGGCGGCGTCGCCGTCATCGAGATGTGCGATCCACCCGCCAACACTTATACCTACGAGATGAATCGCCAGCTGGACGAAGCCATCCTCAAGGCGCGTATGGCGAATGACGTCTACGTCATCGTACTGACCGGCGCCGGGGACAAGTTCTTTTCCGCCGGCGCGAATATCAAGATGCTGGCCAGCGTCGATCCGACGTTCAAGTATTTCTTCTGTCTGCACGCCAACGAAACCCTGCTGCGGCTGGAGCACACGCCGAAGCTGGTGATTGCGGCCATCAACGGCCATTGCGTGGGCGGCGGACTGGAGATTGCGATGGCGGCTGACATTCGCATCGCGCGCAAAGATGCCGGCAAGATCGGGCTGCCGGAGGTGAATCTCGGCGTGCTGCCGGGCACTGGCGGGACGCAGCGGCTCTCCCGGCTCGTCGGTAAGAGCAAAGCGATTGAGCTGATGGTCACCGGCAACACCTTTTCGTTCGAAGAGGCGCAGGAACTCGGGATTATCAACGACATCTATGAGCGCGAGAACTTCAGGGAAAACATCATGGAGTACGCCAAGCAATTCTGCCCGCCCAACAAAGCGGCAAAGGCCGTGGGGCGCATCAAGCGCGCGGTGCAGACAGGCTGGGAAATTCCCCTGGAGTCAGCACTCGCGGTCGAGCGCGAGAATCAGCAGTTGCTCTTCCAGAGCGAAGACGCAAAAGAGGGCCTGGCTGCGTACGTGGAGAAGCGGCCGGCGGAGTTCAAAGCGAAATGATCGTGTTTGCAAGGCGTGAGCGAAATGCGAGCCTTGCGCGCTCATCCTGAGCGAAGGATCTAAGATACTGGATCCTGAAAAAAAGAGGTTTTTATGCCCGGCAAAGTAGCCAAAATCGGAACTTTCAGCGACTGGGTCGGTCTCTTTAATGACTGGCGCAAAGAAATCGGCGTCAACACGGACGACATCGAAGCCTTCCAGTTTGACACGCTCTATGGCGCGATCGAACTCCAGGACATCGAGTTCGGCCACTACAAGGGCCGGCGCAAGTGGGAGAACCTGAGGCAAATTCCTACGCAGCAGATGCGCGATGCGCTGATGAACATGATCGTCTACCAGGGCGACACGGAATTTGCCAGCGTCGAGCAGCAGCGGAATCTGCTCGAAAATGCTCCCACCGATTGGGATCGCCGCGCCATCACCCGCGTCATGATCGAAGAGATGCGCCACGGCTGGCAGATGTGTGCGCTGCTCATCGATCACTTCGGATACTCCGGCAAAGTCGAAGCCCAGAAGATGCTGGAGCGCCGCGCCTTTGAGAACAAGCGGTTGCTTGGCGCATTCAACGTCGACGTCGATAACTGGATGGACTTTTTCACCTACACCGACTTCGTCGACCGCGATGGAAAATTTCAGCTGCAGATGCTGAAGTATTCGGCTTTCGCTCCTCTCGGCCGATCCATGTCCTACATGCTGCGCGAAGAAGCTTTCCACATGGGCACGGGCAACGACGGCATCCGGCGCGTGGTTGAAGCTGGAGTCCTGCCGGCGTGGCTGATCCAGAAATATCTCAATAAGTGGCTCTCGAGTTCCTACGACCTGTTCGGCACCGACCACTCGTCGTCGGCGCACTGGGCCTACGTGTGGGGCATCAAGGGGCGCTATGACGAGCCGAAAAACGACAAAGCTGCCGATCTCGACGATCTGAACGATTACAACCGGCATCTGTATCGCGAAGAAGTGGCGGGACTGATCGAGCGCTTCAATCACTCTCTGAAATCCGGCGAGACCAAACTCTACGCGCCCGACATCAAGTTCAATCGCGCAATCGGCCGGTGGGCGGGACAGAAATTTCACGCGCAGACGGGCGAGCCGATCGAAGAGAAATACTACGGCGAGCATTTGCGCGAGTATCTGCCGATCGCTGCCGACAAAAAGTTGCTGCTCGATATCATTGAAACCGAAAGGAAGTGGATTGCCGAAAAGACCGGCGCGCGCGATCCTCTGGCCACGATCGGCGAGGTGCGCAAGTCGGCGATCAATCTGTGATTCAGGATCTTCACCACGGAGGCCGCAGAGAGGGCGGGCAACTATGGGGATGGTAGCGTCCGAACTCGGTCGGCTGACGTTGGAAGTCGTGGCGCCTGTTGCGCGGATCGCGCTTCGACATTCGCCGCTGAACGTCATCGACATTCCGATGATGGAAGAACTGGTGAAATCCCTGGCAGAGATCGATGCGCGGCCCGACGTTTCCGCGATCGTTCTTATCGGCGACGGCAAAGCGTTTTCGGCTGGTGTGGATGTGGCGGCGCACACGCCGGACAGAGTCGCAGAGATGCTCGCGAAGTTTCACGCCGTGGTTCGAGCGCTGATCGCGACAAAGAAGGTCACGGTCGCGGCAGTGCATGGAGCTTGTCTGGGCGGCGGCGCGGAAGTGGCGATGGTTTGCGACATCGTCTACACCACAGAATCGGCCCAATGGGGATTTCCCGAGATCAAGCTCGGATGCTATCCGCCCGTTGCCTGCACCGCATTGGTAGCGCTGGTCGGGCAAAAGCGGGCGGCGGAATTGATCCTGACCGGCCGGACGATTGATGGCAGGGAAGCCGCCGAGATTGGATTGGCGACGCGGGTCGTGCCCGACGATCATCTGGCCCCTGGTGTGGAGGAATGCGTGGCGCAGATTTCTCAGCTCAGTCCCGCGGCCCTGGCCATCGCGAAGAAAGCTTCGTATGCATGGGACTCGATGCACTTCGACAAAGGCCTGGCGCGGGCCGAGAAGGTTTATCTCGAAGAATTGATGGAGGCGGCAGATGCTCGTGAGGGCGTCAGCGCCTTCCTCCAGAAGCGTGAGCCGAAGTGGAGCGGAAAATAGCGGTGGTTACGCTCTTCCATTGAGAGTGCTTGCCGATGAAAAAGGAATTAGTCGAGCTTCGGGTGAACGGCCGGACGCATGAGATCGCCATCGAGCCGAATGCTCTGTTGCTCGACGTGCTTCGGCAGGAGTTGCGACTGACCGGGTCCAAGCGCGGCTGCGACGATTCTTCCTGCGGAGCCTGCACCGTGCTGGTCGGTGGCGTCGCCATGATGTCGTGCACGCTGCTGGCGGCGAGTTGCGAAGATCAGGAAATCACAACCATCGAAGGCGTGAGCGAGCACGGCAGCCTGGCCGCGATTCAGAAGGCTTATGGGGACTGGGGTGGGGCGCAGTGTGGATACTGCACGCCCGGATTCATCATGACCGTGAAGTCGCTGCTGGCGGAAAATCCGGATCCGTCTGAGGCGGACGTCCGCGCTGCATTGAGCAGTAATCTTTGCCGCTGCACCGGCTACAGCCAGATGTATGAGGCGATCCGGGAGGCGATTAAGCAGGCAAAACGCGAAGCGCCTGTATCGGTGAGCCAATGACCTACGTGGTTGTGACCATCAAAACAATCAAGGACCTCGCCGCGTTCCGCGACTATGCCGTACGCGCGGAGCCGATCATTGCCCGGCATGGCGGCAAATATGTGGCGGTCGACAAATCTCCGGACGTTCGGCAGGGGGAATGGCCGTTCGTGCGGACCGTGATCGTCGCATATCCCGATTACGCGGCAGCGCAGCGCTGGTACACCTCGCCGGAATACCAGGAGATCATCCCCATTCGCATGCGGGCGATCGATGCAAACATTGTGATGGTTCGGGATCCTGAAGAAGCACAAGTTGACATGGACCCGCGAAAGAGCGGCGCGTGAAAAACGGACTCGGCGCGGCAGCGATCCGCGAGGCGCGAAGAACGGCAATATGACCGACTTCTCCATCATCGGCAAGCCGACCGCCATGATCGACGCGGCCGAGAAGACCACTGGCGCCGGTAAATACACCGACGACCTCGCGGTTCCCGGCATGCTGGTCGGCAAGATTCTGCATTCGCCCCATCCGCACGCGCGCATCAAGAAAATCGGCACGAGCCGTGCGGAACAACTCGACGGTGTTGTCGCGGTCGTCGTCGGCACGGATGCTCCCAATCCTTACGGCATTCTTCCCGTCGGCCACGACGAGCACGCGCTGGCGCTCGACAAAGTCCGCTACGTGGGCGACAACGTAGCCTGTGTAGTCGCGACTTCCGAGGCGATCGCAGAAAAGGCGCTCGAATTGATCGATGTCGAATACGAAGTCCTGCCTGCACACTTTGATCCCGAACAGTCAATGCAGGCCCAAAGCGATTTCATTCACGACAATAAGCCGCACAACGTCGAAAAGGATTATCACCACGTCTTTGGCGATCCTGAGAAGGGATTCGCAGAAGCCGATGAGATCGCCGAGGCGCGGTTTCTGGCGAACGAAGTCACGCACGCCGCCATGGAACCGCATTCCACGCTCGCGTCCTTTGAGATCGATCCGCACACCGGAAAGCCGGGGCGCCTGACGGTCTGGTCATCGACGCAGGTTCCGTATTATCTGCAACACAAGCTGTCGCTGGTCCTCGAAATGCCAATGCAGCAGATTCGCGTGATCAAGCCGCTGGTCGGTGGAGGATTCGGCGGCAAGAGCGAGGTGATCCCGCTGGAAATCATCGCTGCGATAGCGGCGCGTAAAGCGCAGGCGCCGGTGAAGATTACGTATACGCGCGAGGAAGTTTTCTGGGCGCATCGCGGTCGGCCGCGCACGATCATCGATCTCAAAACCGGCGTCAAGCACGATGGCCGCATCACCGCCGTGAAAGCGCGAGTCGTGCAGGATGGCGGCGCGTACTGCTCCTACGGCATCGTAACGATCCTGTATTCCGGCGCGTTGCTTGGCGCGCTCTACGACATTCCCAACATTCAATACGATGGCTACCGCGTGCTGACCAACAAACCCGCCTGTGGCGCCATGCGCGGTCACGGCACCGTCAACGTCCGGTTTGCCTTCGAGTCGCAACTGGATGAACTCGCGGCGAAGGTCGGGATCGATCCCGCCGAAATCCGGCAACGCAATCTGCTGAGGCCGCCCTGCATCACGGTGAATGGTTTGCGGGTACGAAGCTACGGTCTGCCCGAGTGCATCGAGAAAATCGTCGAACGCTCCGATTGGAAGAATCGCCGCGGGAAAATGCCCAAGGGCCGCGGCCTCGGCATTGCCTGCAGCCATTACGTCAGCGGCGCGGCCAATTCGATTATCCGCTCCGACATGCCGCACTCGACCGTGAACATCAAGATTGATCGCGACGGCGGCGTAGTCGTCTACACGGGCGCGTCAGAGATCGGCCAGGGATCGGACACGATGACAGCACAGGTCGCCGCGGAAGCGTTGGGCTGCTCGCTGGGGCGCGTGCGGATCGTTGCCGCCGACACCGATCTGACTCCAATCGACATTGGGTCCTATTCCAGCCGAGTGACCTTCATGGCGGGCAACGCCACTTTGCGCGCCGCGAATGAAGTGAAGAAGCTGATCGCCGCGGCCGCCGCGAAAAAGATGAACTGCGCCCCGGAAGATCTGACCTTCCGGGACGACCGCGTGGAGCGTCTGAATTCATGTGGCGACGGTCGCCCTCGGCCGGCCGGCGAGGCGAAGGCGAGCGCCGCGGTTGACGATCAACCATCTGTTTCCGGCCACGTCGAAGGCCAGATCCTCCGCGGCTCGCTGCAGCAGAAGCGCAAAGACGAAGGACCGAAAGATTCGATGAGCTTTGAAGAGGCTGTCGTTGCCGCCATCGATTTTCACGGCGCGCTCACCGGCACCGGCTCTTATGCTCCTCCTGCAGAGGCTCGCGGCGGCAAGCACAAAGGCGCAGGCGTGGGCCCGTCGCCCGCCTATTCCTATTCTGCACAGGTCGCGGACGTCAGCGTCGACGAAGAAACCGGCGAAGTCACCGTCCACAAGGTCTGGGCGGCGCACGATTGCGGCCGCGCTCTGAATCCGGTTGCGGTCGAAGGCCAGATCATCGGTTCCGTCTGGATGGGCATGGGCCAGGCGCTTACCGAAGAGATGGTCTGGAAAGACGGCATGCTGATGAATCCCGGACTGCTCGAATACCGTAGCCCGTCGTCGGTCGAGTCGCCCGAAATCGAGCCGATCATCGTTGAAAGTATCGATCCCGAAGGCCCGTTCGGTGCGAAAGAATGCAGCGAAGGCTCGCTGGCGGCGACCATTCCCGCAATCGCCAACGCGATCTATGACGCGGTCGGAATCCGCCTGCACGAGTCGCCGTTCACGCCGGAGCGGGTTCTAGCGGCCCTGCGCGCGAAGAAGAATGCCAAGGTCTTGAATCTGACCGAAGGAGTGGATCCGACGGAGCCACAACGCTTTCGCGAGCACGGCGGCGCATTGTGCTTCAAAGGCAAGGGACCGGAAAGACACGAAATGGATCTGTCGCGCGGGACGACGCGATCGGAGTCAGGAGCCGCAGATTGACCCTGCCCGACTTCAAACTCTTACGCCCACGCTCGGTCGAAGGAGCGATCGGGCTTCTGGAGCGACACGCCGGCAGCATTCGTGTCATAGCCGGCGGCACCGACCTGATCCCCTCCATGCGGCAGAAGTTGTTCGAGCCGGAATATGTACTGGATCTGCACGGAATCTGTACCCTGCGGGGAATCAAGCCGCTTCCCGATGGCGGCGTCGAAATCGGCGCCCTGACGTCGATTCGCTCGATCGAGCACTCAGCCTTCTTGCGCCAGCGCTATCCCGTGCTGAGCGAAGCGGCGGCCACCGTCGCCTCTCCTGTTCTGCGCAACATGGGCACAATCGGCGGCAACATCTGCCTCGACACGCGCTGCCTCTGGTACAACCAGTCTCTTACTTGGCGCAAGGGCTGCGGATTCTGCATCAAGAAAGACGGCGACCTCTGCCACGTTGCGCCCGGCGGCACGAAATGCTGGGCCGCATTTTCAGGAGATACGCCGCCCGCTCTGCTCTGCCTGGATGCTGAAATTGAAATCGCAAGCCATACTGGCGTGCGCCGAATGCCGTTGCGGGACTTTTACACCGGCCTTGGCGACTCTTATCGCAAGCTCGCGCCGAACGAACTCGTCACGCGCGTGTTTCTTCCAGCCTCCGCTGCGGGTTACCGCGGCGTATACCGAAAATTGCGCGTGAGGGGATCAATCGACTATCCCCTGGCGGGGGTTGCGGTTGTTCTGAAACGATCGAATGGCCATATTGCCGATGCGCGCGTGGCCATCACTGCCGTGAATCCGGCTCCTTTGCTGGTAAGTGGAGCGTCAGAATTGCTCGCAGAAAAAGTCATGAACGAGTCGCTTGCCAACGCCGTCGGAGATTTAGCCGCGCGCACCGCCAAGCCGCTCACGACCTCTGCGCTGACGCCGGAATATCGCCGCGAAATGATCCGCGTGTTTACCAAACGCGCCATTCTTGTGGCAGCCAGCAACTGAGTCCTCTGGTATTCTTCTTGCGATCTTTTCCCGGATAATTCACCCGCAATGATCACCGACTGCCACATCCACATTCAGCCGATGGAGATGTTCAAGCCGCATGCGCTGCAATTGATGAAGCAGAAGCGGCCCAATTTCGACCAGATCGTTGAGTTCTGCCAGTCGCCGAAGGCGTTCCTGAAGTTTCTGGATGCCAGCGGCATCGACCGCGCCATGCTCATCAACTATGTGGCTCCCGAGGTGATCGGCTTTACCAGCGGGGTGAACCAGTTCGTCGCCGACTACGTGAAGGAAGATCCGAAGCGCCTGCTCTCCTGCGGCAGCCTGCACCCGCGCCACACGACCAATGTCCTGGCCGACGTCGAGCAGATTCTGCGGCTGGGATTGAAAATGATCAAGATTCATCCGCCGCATCAGTTGCTCTATCCCAACGATTATCTGAGCGGCGCCAAGGAACTGGAGATCATCTACCGTGCCGCCGAGGCCAATGGCATGCCGGTCATGTTTCACACCGGAACATCGATTTTTCCCGGGGCGCGCAACAAATACGGCGATCCGATTTATGTTGATGACGTTGCCGTCGACTTCCCCAAACTGAAAATTCTGCTGGCACACGGCGGGCGTCCGCTGTGGATGCAGACTGCCTTTTTTCTGGTGCGCCGCCACCCCAACGTCTATCTCGACATCAGCGGAATTCCTCCGAAAACGCTGCTCAAATACTTTCCGCGGCTGGAAGAAATCGCGCACAAAACGCTGTTCGGCACCGACTGGCCGGGTCCCGGTGTCCCCGATATCAAGAAGAATCTCGACGAGTTTCGTGCCCTTCCGCTGAAGCCTGAGATTCAGCAGCAGATCCTCAGCCAGACGGCGCTTTCGATCTGGCCGGCCTGAACTCCTGCTCCCGGTTTCCCCGGATTGGAAACCCGGCTGCCTTTCAGGTATAAAAAAAGGTTGCTGCCCCAGCGCCCCTGCCGCCGCGGTCCGGCAACCCAAATCAAGCGAGTGACGAGGGAGGCGAGCTCAAGCCGTATGCCCAGCCTGACTACAGCGCATGCTCCCAAGGGGCTTGAGGGCGTCGTCGCGACTACCTCAAAAATCTGCTACATCGACGGAGAACACGGCGTCCTCGCCTACCGCGGCATCGACATCCACGAACTGGCCGACCACTCGAATTTCGAAGAGACCTGTTATCTGCTGTGGTTTGGAAAGCTGCCGACGCGGCGCGAACTGCGCGAGTTGCACGACCGGCTGGCCGAAGAGCGCAAGCTGGATGCTTCCATCGTCACTCTTCTGCGCAACGCTCCTCGGCACGCACTGCCCATGGACGTGCTCCGCACGGCCGTTTCCGCACTCTCGTTCTACGATCCCGAGGAGAAAAGCAACGACCGCAACGCGAATGTCGCCAAAGCCATCCGGCTGACCTCGCAGATTGCGATGATCGTCGCCGCTTACGACCGCATCCGTAAGGGACATTCCGTCGTCGAGCCCGACCATTCGCTCTCGCATGCGGCGAACTTCCTGCTCATGCTTAATGGAAGGCATCCCTCGCCCGTCGCCGAGCGCGCTCTCGATATCGCCCTGATCCTCCACGCCGACCATGAATTGAACGCTTCGACTTTCGCCGCGCGCGTGACCGCGGCCACGCTTTCGGATATGCATTCCGCGATCACCTCGGCGATCGGAGCGCTCAAAGGCCCGCTTCATGGCGGGGCCAACGAGGCTGTGTTCAAGGTGTTGGAAGCCGTCGACGCGTCCGGTGCCGATCCCATTGACTATGTGAAGGGTATGCTGGCACAGAAGAGGAAAATTCCTGGCTTCGGCCACCGCGTCTATCACACCGAGGATCCGCGCGCCACTCATCTGCGCGCCATGTCGCGTGACCTGGGCACCTCCAGCGGCCAGGCCAAGTGGTTTGAAATCTCCCACAAGATCGAAGAATTCGTGAAGGCCGACAAAAAGCTGAACGCCAATGTCGATTTTTATTCAGCCTCGACCTACCACACGCTCGGCATCGATGTCGATCTGTTCACTCCCATCTTCGCGGTCTCGCGCATCAGCGGATGGGCGGCCCACGTCATCGAGCAACTCGACGACAACCGGCTGATTCGCCCGCGCGCCGAGTACCTGGGGCCCGAGTATCCCAGCCCTTACGTCCCCATCGATCAGCGGTAAGCCGCACTGAAGACGGGCATCGGATACAATAAAAGTTTGTCCTATGCGCCGAATCTATCTCGACAATAACGCCACCACACCCGTCCTGCCTGAAGTCCTGGAGGCTATGCGTCCATACTTTGCCCAGCGCTTCGGAAACGCCTCGTCCATTCACCACCACGGCCAGGAGGCTCGCGGAGCCATCGAAAGCGCCCGCGAATCGGTAGCGGCGCTGCTGGGCTGTCAGGCTTCGGAGATCATTTTCACCAGCGGCGGCACAGAAGGGGACAATCTCGCTATCGCAGGTCTGGTTCGGACCGGCGACCATGCCATCACTTCGAGTATCGAGCACCACGCCGTATTGCATCCCTGCCAGCATCTGCGCGAACTGGGATGCGAACTCACGATTCTTCCCGTGGACGGCCGCAGCCGCGTCGATCCTGACGACGTGCGCCGCGCCCTGCGTCCCAACACGAAATTAATCTCCATCATGATGGCGAACAACGAGACCGGAGTGCTGCAGCCGGTCGAGGAGATCGCGAAGATCGCGGCCGAAGCCGGTATTTGTTTTCACACCGACGCGGTGCAGGCGGCAGGCAAGGTCCCGGTCGACGTCGAAAAAATCGGCTGCCACTCGCTCACCATCTCGGGCCACAAGATTCACGCGCCGCAAGGAATTGGCGCCCTGTATGTGAGAAAGGGAACGCAGATTCACCCCTTGCTCCGCGGCGGGCAGCATGAACGCTCGCTTCGCGCCGGCACCGAAAACGTACCGGGGATCGTCGGCTTGGGCAAGGCGGCTGCCCTGGCCAAGGCCGGCCTCGACCGCGGCGATGACAAGAAAATGGCCGCGATGCGCGACCGCTTGCAGCAGGGAATTCTGGCGCGAGTCGAGGAAACGGGCGTCAACGGCGACGATGTGCCCCGCGTGCCCAACACGGCCAACATTCACTTCGATCACATTGAGGGAGAATCCCTGGTGATTGCGCTCGACCTGAAGGGATTGGCGGTTTCGGCCGGAGCAGCTTGCTCCTCGGGCGCAATCGAGCCCTCGCACGTTCTGGTTGCTATGGGATTGCGAGGCGATCGCGCGCACGCCAGCATCCGCTTCAGCCTGGGGAAGCAGACCACCGATGAAGAGATCGATCTGACGCTGGCGCTCGTGCCCGAGACCGTGGCCCGGCTGCGGGAACTATCGCCGAGCTACAAGAAGCAGGCCGTTAGCCAATAGCGCTTGCCGAAAGACACGTTCAGTTGGGGAGCGGCCCTTCACGCGCCGCGTGAAGGTGCTTTGAACAAGGGCGTTCGCCTTGGGGTTAAGCTAGTAATCAGGAGCCGGAAGCTGTCCACAGAGACCATTGCCGTCGCCATGTCGGGCGGTGTGGATTCCTCCACCGTCGCGGCTATGCTGCGCGCCGAAGGCCACGACGTGGTCGGCCTCACCATGCAGTTGTGGAACCAGCGCCGCCTGGCCGGACGCGAGGGCATGCCCGAGCAGGTCACCGGACGCTGCTGCTCGCTCGACGATGTCTACGACGCCCGCCGCGTCGCCCGGCAGATCGGCATTCCCTACTACGTGGTGAATCACGAGGAGCGCTTCGAGCGCGAGGTGGTGCGGCCGTTCGTCGAGGAATATCTCTCCGGGCGGACGCCCATCCCGTGCAGCCTCTGCAACAATCATCTGAAGTTCGATCAGTTGCTGACTGTGGCCCGGCAGATCGGCGCCGAGCGCGTGGCCACCGGCCATTATGCTCGAGTCGCGTATGACGAAGCGCGCGGCCGCTGGCTGCTTCGTCGTCCCGCCGACCTGAGCAAAGATCAGACGTATTTCCTCTTTGGCCTGACGCAGGAGCAGCTGAGCCGCACGCTGTTTCCGCTGGGCAACATGACCAAGCCGGAGGTTCGCGAGCTGGCGCACCACCACGGCCTGGCAATCGCCGAAAAGCCCGACTCGCAGGAGATATGTTTCGTCCCCGGCGGCGACTATAAGCGTTTCATCGATGCTTACCTCGCCGAGCAGGGCGAGAGCCTGCCCGATACGGCGGGCGAGCTCGTCACCACTGGCGGGGAGGTGATCGGCGAGCATGCCGGCATTCACAACTTCACCGTCGGCCAGCGCAAGGGACTCGGCGTGGCCACCGGCTCGCCGCTTTATGTCATTCAGATCAGCGGCGCCCAAAAGCAGGTCGTGGTCGGAAGCGAAGAGAATCTGTATTCCAAGAGTTTGCGGGCGAAGCGCGTGAACCTGATTTCTGGGGAAGATCTGCGCCGGCCGATGCGCGTGTCAGTGAAGATTCGCCATCGCCACGAGCCCGCACCGGCCGTGATCGAGAAGATTGCTTCCGCTGATACGGGAGCGGGCGAGATTCTCGTCACCTTCGACGATCCGCAGCGCGCCATCACGCCGGGACAAGCCGCGGTCTTCTACGACGGGGATGTCGTGGTGGGCGGCGGCTGGATCACTTAGATGGCAACTTTCCCCGTTCGAGAGTTCCTGATTTTAGTTGAGGGCTTTCTCGCTGGAAAGCGGAGTTGGGATGACGTCCATGGTTTCGTGATCGATACCGAAGCGGCAGGTGCAGATAACCTGCCGCGCTGGTGCCCAGCCGCTTTCGAAGACCTGCGTGCAGCTTTCTTTGCCGATTCGAGGGATGACGTTGAATCTCTCTTTGCTGAAGTGTCGGAGAAACTCCCCGACAGTGAAGGTCGCTCAGGGTGACGAAGAGCGAAAGAGATTTCTGACCGTCCCTTTATAATCCCCCGCATGTCTTCCCCCAATCCTTCGCTCTCCGCCGCGACGCCCGTCGCGCCGTCATTCTGGGCCCGTGAAGAGGCGTCGCTCAAGCAGGGCATCAAGACCGGCCTTGCTGGCGCTATTACCTACGCCATTTATGCCGGATTTCATCTGCATCAGGGATACTGGGCGGTCTTTGCCGCGCTCGTGGTGACGCAGGCGAATCTCGGCGCGTCGTGGAAAGCCGCGCTCTATCGCACGATCGGATCGACGGCCGGAGCGCTGGCGGCGGCATTGCTGATTCCCCTGCTCGGTCCGGGCCCAGCCGGAGTCGGCGTCACGCTGTTGATCCTCGGCAGCCTCTTCGGATACCTCACCGCGCTGCATCCCGCCTTCACCGCCGCAGGGTTTACCGCAGCCATCATTCTCGTCTTTGGCGGCCAGTCGGAACCCTGGCACACAGCGTGGCTGCGCGTGCTCTACACGGCCGAGGGAGCGTTTATTGCGTTTGCGATCGGCGCATCGATCTGGCCGGTCCATGCCCGCGTCGCGCTGCGGTACAAAATCGCCAACATTCTCACTGGCTCCGGAAGACTCTATCGGGCAGTGACCGCAGCCGCGCTCGAGGGCATCGACAACGAAGCGGAGGTGCGAGAACTCGACCGCAAACTCCACGATCTGCGGCGCGGCATCACCGAACAGATGGACCAGGCGCGCAGCGAACTGGCCTTTTCGCGCTTCAATCAGGGTGCCTATCAGCAGGTCGTCGAGTTCGGCGATCAGATTCGGCGGCGCCTGACCTCCATGGCCGAAGACAGTTCGCTCTATGTGCATGCCCAGATCGATCCGGGCATTGTGCCTTCGCTGCCGTTGCTGGCCGACAAGACCGCACAGAACTTCGAGGCGCTTGCCGAGGCGATGCGCAATCCCGGCAAAGCTGTGAGTTCCGTCGAACTGGAAGCGGTGCTGGCCCGGCTCGACGCCGAACTCGCCACGCTCCGCGAGCAGCGCGTGACCACTCCGCTGACTCTCGACCGCATGCTGCCGTTCTGGGCCCTGGTATTCAACCTGCGGGAAGTGGCAGAAGACTTGAAACAGTTGGAATCGGTTTTGCCCGAACTGGCTTGAGCGATGTTGGGATCTCGCGAGGAATGTTTATCGTGAGCTGCCCGGTCGTGCGCAGCTTGATTTTCCGTCGGCTGCTGAGCGCTGGGGCTTGCCGCGCAGCAGATTCAGAAACGGCGTTCCCGATTGCTTCAGCTTCGCTTCCAGCCGCGCGGTGCAATCGCACTCGCCGCACGCCCACGGCTCGCTGCCATTCTGGTCGCGGCACTTGCGGCGGTCATGGGCGTCTTGAATCCGCGTGAGTTCGAAATACTTTTCCCAGTAAGGACGCTCTTCGAGCAAGGGCGTCGGACAATAGCAAACTTCCACCCAGCGCGCGGTGCCATCGTCAGATTGGCGGGCGTCGGCCATGTTGCGCAGGTATTCGCCTTCCGCGACCGACCCCTGCCCCAGAGTTTCCTGCTCGATAGCTTCGAGCAGGTCGGCTTCACGGCCAGGCTTCACCCGGGCTCGCACCAGATAACGCATCTCAGTTCCTCACTGCAACCCGGCTCGCGCCAGCATTTCCTGGAACTGGTTTCGCGTGCGCATGTCAATCGACTGCGCCACCAGTTTCCCCTCCCGGTCATATACAAAGCTCTTGGGAATGCCCTCGACTTCGTAAAGGTCATGCACCTTGTCTCCCGGATCGAGCACGACCGGATACGTAATCTTCTGTTCCGCGATGAACGGGGCCACCTTGGCTGCTTCTTCATCAGAGATGGAGAGCACCACGAATCCCTGATCTTTGTATTTCTCGTACAAAGCCTGCAGGTCCGGCATTTCTTTCCGGCACGGCGGACACCACGTTGCCCAGAAGTTCACCAGCACGACCTTCCCGCGGAGGTCTTTCAGATGCCACGAAGTACCCTGCAGATCATTCAGTGTGAAATCGGCGGTGGCGCGCTTGCTGTCGGCGGCTTCGAGGCTGCTCATGGCCTCGGCAAACTGAGGATTGTCCGATTCCGCCTTCATGTGCTCATAGCGCACCAGAGACGCAAGCTCGACAAAGAGAAAGTCCGGCGTGCCGGGCTTGCCGGCAGGCGGCGCTTCTCGGAGAGCGGCCGCCAGGGTGGTCGTGACTTCCTGCAGGGCATCGCTCCCGAAATCGCCTTCGGTCGAGAGAGTGGCCAGCGCTCCGGCGAGATGCACTTTGTTGGTGTCCGCCGGCAGCTGGCGGATTCGCAAGGCGAGATCCTTGGTAGCGTGAGCGCGGGTCGTGTCATCGAGCTTCCGCAAGCCACGGATCTCAGTCAGGATCTGTTTCTCTTGCTCTGCGGCGTCCGGCTTGTCTTGCGCGAAGCTTGTCAGGGATGCCGCCGAGAAGATAGCCGATAGGCAGGCGAACGAAATAAGAGTTAGGGCGCGCTTGGATGACAGAAAGAGAGAGTGCATGAGATTGACTCGGCTTGAACAGGGAAGAGCAACTTGAGGGGGCGAATACCGCCCGCGGCTCAATTCAGGCAAGATTCTGGCCCGAATCAGATGAACATCTCGTCCTGCGGCACCGGACGCCGTTCTTCCCGGCTTCCGCCATTCCGGTGGCCGCGCCCGCCAAACAGGAATTCCAACCCCACCGTGATCCCCTGCATCAGTCCCGAAAGCTGGCGCACGGGCGAAATCACGGTCTTATGCACCATGTCTGACGTTTGTTCGACGCGGTCCATGGTGCGGCTGAGCAGTTCGTCCGCCCGGATGATCTGCAGCCGGGCGCGGTCGACCACGTCGTTGACGGCGGCGTCCACGCGCTGCACCTGCGCCCGCATCGAGGTGGTCGACTCCTGCAGGTTCTCGGCAATCACCTGCAGTTTAGGACGAAGATCCGCCAGAATGGATTGGACCTGCTCCGCGGCTGGCAAGACCTTGACCTTCACCTCATTGGCCAGGCTTTCCATGCGCGCGCTGCTTTGACGCATCGCCAGGTACATGGCCAGTAGAATGCCGGCCTGCAAAAGCACCGCAAACCCGGTCAGGGCGATGAATATATTCAGATGGTCCATAGCGGTCCCTCCCTCCCCGTCGCGCTAAGCGCCCCCGGCAGAAGAATCGAGCAGCTAAAGATTCTTGGGCGTGCCGGCGTCGGCCGTGGCTTCCTGATAGGCCTGGCGTCCAGCTTCATAAGCGGCGCGGAATTGCTCCTTTTGCTGATTGACGACTTCGCGGCCGCGATCGGCCCACTGCGATGCCTGCTCGCGCGCTTCACGCGCCCGGTTTCGAACGTAATCCCGGCCTTCTTCGGCTCGCGCCCGCAATGCATCGCGGGTCTCGCTTCCGGAACGGGGAGCGTAGAGCACGCCCGCCAGAGCTCCCAGGCCTAACCCTGCCAGGAACCATACAAAACTATTGCTGTCACGGTCCGACATGACGACACCTCCTGACGAATACGCCTAGAGCGGATGGTAGCATCCCGCCTTAGGCAAATACAATTACGGGAACTATGTAGAACGCTGCCGCGGGCGCAGCATTCCAGCTCTGGGAAGCGGACGCAGAGACGCCCCGCTCCGGCTGCAACGAGCTGTAACGAAAGCTACTTCTGGGGTGCCGATGGAGTCGCGGGGCTGGGCGCGGGCTGAGTTTTCACCGGCTGTGACTTTAGTCCCTGCAGCACCGACGACGGGCTGCTGCCGCGCTTGGACGCCGCAATCGACAGCACGATCGACGTAATCATAAAGGCCACCGCCGACCACGTTGTGGCCTTCGATAGGGCGCTGGCTGCGCCGCGCGGTCCAAATGCCGTTTGACTGCCCTGGCCGCCGAAGGCGGCGGAGATGTCGCCGCTTGTCCCGCTTTGCAGCAGCACGACGACAATGATGAAGAAGCAAACCAGAATGTGGACCACTGTCACGAAATAGATCATAAGTTCGTTTGCCCCAGGCCCTTCCGGTCTGGAAGCGAATCCCTCAAAAGTTCGGTCGGGTATTCCGGCGAACAGAATTATGGTGCGGAAGGGGGGATTTGAACCCCCACGCCTTTCGGCGCCACCCCCTCAAGATGGTGTGTCTGCCAGTTCCACCACTTCCGCACGGGTGTGAACCGCGAGCGCCAGGCAGCGATTCATTATAACAAAGCAGGCCGAGCACTCGAGCGCAGCCTGCACCATGTCCTAGTGATGGCGTCTACGGTCATCCTGAACGAAGAGGTGGCGGAGCCGTGCGGGACCCAAAAAAAGGCCGACCTGCTCGGCAGATCGGCTCCTTTTCTGCGTCACCATTCTGCGTCACCGCGTCGGTGACCGTCTAGTCGCCCGACGGCAACAGCATTTCTTCCGGAGCCGGATCGATCGTCACCGGAGCCTGCGGACATTCTCCAAGAATTGGCCGGCACGCCGCGTCGGGCCCCCGCTCCGGACGAACCAACTCTCTTTGTCCGGCAAACTGTTCTGACTCGGTCGAGCCGTCCAGCGCGGTGGTGGAAGCCAGCCCGCCGCTGATCACCTGTTGCACCTGATCGAAATATCCGGTTCCTACGAAGCGTTGATGCTTCACCGCCTCGTAGCCATATTGCGTTTCGCGGCTGAATTCCTTTTCCTGCAGGCGGGAATACGCGGTCATGCCCGCAAGTTTGTACGCCCGCGCCAGCTCGAACATGCTGAGATTCAGGGCATGAAATCCAGCCAGCGTCACGAATTGAAACTTGTATCCCATCCGCGCCAGTTCGGGCTGGAATCGGGCAATCGTCGCTTCCTCCAGATTCTTGCGCCAGTTGAAACTGGGCGAGCAGTTGTAGGCCAGCATCTTTTCCGGATACCGGGCATGAATCGCCTCCGCGAACTGTCGAGCTTCTTCGAGATCCGGATGAGAGGTCTCGCACCAGATCAGATCCGCATATGGAGCGTAAGCCAACCCCCGGGCGATGGCGGATTCGATTCCACCGCGAATGCGGAAGAATCCTTCCGAGGTGCGCTCACCGGTGCAGAAGGCGCGATCGCGCGAGTCGATGTCGCTGGTGAGCAGATGGGCGCTGTCGGCGTCGGTGCGCGCCATGATCAGCGTGGGCACGTCCATTACATCGGCGGCCAGCCGCGCCGCGACCAGCTTCTGCACCGCCTCCGCGGTCGAAACCAGCACCTTGCCGCCAAGGTGTCCACATTTTTTGGCCGACGAAAGCTGATCTTCGAAGTGGACGCAGGCGGCGCCGGCCTCGATCATCGCCTTCATCAGCTCGAAGGCGTTGAGCGTTCCGCCGAATCCTGCCTCGGCATCGGCCACCAGCGGCGCGAACCAGGTTTCCCCAGGCGCGACCTTTCCTTCCACGTGGTGCACCTGATCCGCGCGCAGCAGCGCATTGTTGATGCGGCGGCAGAGATTCGGCACGCTGTCGGCGGGATACAGACTCTGGTCCGGATACATGGTTCCTGCATTATTCGCATCGGCCGCGACCTGCCATCCGCTGACGTAAATGGCTTTGAGGCCCGCCTGCACCTGCTGGACCGCTTGATTGCCGGTCATTGCTCCAAGCGCGTTGACGTAGGGCTCGGTCCCAAGCAGTTGCCACAGGCGTTCCGCTCCCAGGCGCGCCAGCGTGTGTTCGATGTGAATCGATCCCCGCAATCGCAACACGTCTTCCGCCGAGTATGGCCGCTCCACGCGTTTCCATCGCGGATTGTTCGCCCACTCGTAGTGGAGACAATCCTGGGCGAGCGCATATTGTGCGATCCGTTCGGTTTCGCTCATCAAGGGCTCAACAGAGCGACGAGTCCCCGCGGGTTGCAATTCGTGCTGCTTCGGCTGCATAACCGTTCTCCTGGAAGAGAAATTCGACAGAAGTGGTGCGCGGGGGAATGTCTATGCCGGGTTGAATTCTCCATTCACGATCATGGCTTCGCTGATCTCCCGGGCGCGGCGGAAGCGATCCGCCTCGCCGGGCGCGCTGTTGCCCGGGAGCTCAGCCAACAAGCGGGCAAGTTCCTCATCGAAAAGCTGGGTGATGAACGCGGGCGTATGCTTCACCGCTCTGCCCAGGTCGTCTTCAATGCGGATCAGATCCCGGTGCAGCACGCGCTGCGCGATCATCAAGCGGTAAATGCGATCGGTAGCCAGGTCTTCCATGTATCCGTCGAGCAGGCTGGCGCCGTTGCCGGAGAGCACACCGTGCCGGTAGCGGATCACGGTCCGGACCGCCGCGCGGGTGCCGGCGACTGTTCGTTTGCCGATGCCTTCCGCAGAGGGCCGCAGGTCAGGATGGCGGCTCCGATTCTTGGGATGGGAATGCAGTTGGTTCGGGCAAGGGAATTGCGAGACCGCGATCGCGTTCTGATCGGGATGGCCGGTCCACGCGCCGTCCATCAGGCAGTTGGCCTCGTTCTTCTTGTCCTTCTCGAGAACGGCCAGCGCCCGCGCATTCAGTTCCGCATCTTCGCGGCTGGGATAAAGCGCAGTCATTCCGCCAATCGCCAGAATCCCGCGATCGTGGCAGATCTCGACCATCAGTTCGCGCAGGTTCTGAAAGAAGCGGACATCGTGCGGAATCGTGTTTCGGTCGGGCAGCACCCAGGCCGGGTCGTCGAGATTGAAATGGATCAGGCTGGCCATATAGTCCCAGCGGCCCAGGTTCAATCCCAGAATATGATCGCGCAGGTGGTAGGCGAATTCTTCCATCTGAAACGCCAGCGGATGCGATTCCACCAGCGCCATGCATCTGATGTAGTTCGAGGGCAGGCCTCGCCGTTGCCCCAGCGTCTGGAACAGGTCCCGCCACCACAGAGCTTCTTCCGCCGATTCCGACTTGGGAATGTAAAAGCACAGCGGATGTTTCAGTTCCGCAGGATCAATGCTGTAGACGATGCGCGCCACATCAAACAGGGATGCCGATATCAGTTCTCCCGGAATCACCCCCGCCTGGCTCAGATGAAGCCCGCGCGGACGTGTGAAGATTACCGTCATGCTCGGCTCAATCCTCACCGTGCGCTCCCGCTTTGCGTCGTAGTAGCTGAGTTCGCCGCGCAGGCAGGCCAGAATGTTGTCGACTCCCGTCTGCTGGTGCGACCACTGGTTCACGCAGGAATCCTCCAGATCGAGCATCACGCCGGGAGCTCCGGAGTTGAGCATCTTGACGCAGAGTTCGGCGTCGTCGGCGGGCCCGGTCATCTGGTTGCGCTGGTCCTGGCACCACTCCGGCAGCGCGACCCGCCAGCCGTTGCGCACGGCGGCGGAAGGAAAGCGGTGCGCCGGCTTGTTACCCTCGAGCGACTCCTGCAGCGCTTCCGCTCTTTGCATAATCACTTCCTGCTGCCGGGGAGTAAAGACGTCGTGCAGGGGAAGCAGAAATTCCAGGAATCCCGGGGGCAGGTCGCGCCGGGGATCGAAATCCGCGGGCGCGGAGTTGACCGGGTTGATGAGGCTGGCGGTTTCGGGTGTGGCGAGTGCGGTCGGTGTCATGATTTCGGCTCCATCCCAGGATATGAATGCGATTTGTCAATGTTCAATATATTGAACATATATTCGTAATGCGGGTCTCAGCCTAGGGCCGATTCCGCGCCCGGTCAAGGCCGTTGTTCAATATGCAGAACATGAATTCACTTTGTTGTACATGCAGGATTTTGCTACCATAACGTTTTGGTATGTCCGCCGATCGAGAATCTCCTTCCGTTGCGGTCGAGCGCGCCCTGGGCATGCTCGAAGCCGTGGCCCAGCAGCCCGAGGGCCTGAGCAACGCCGAGATCAGCCGTAAACTGCAGATTCCCAAGAGTTCCGCCAGCTACATCCTGCGCACCCTGGAAAAGCAGGCCTACCTCAACCGCGACGCCGAAACCGGCAAATATCGCGTCGGGTTGAAGATTCTCAGCCTGAGCCGGGGCGCACTCAGCGGCATCGATGTGCGCGAAGTGGCGCTGCCCATCATGCGGCATCTCATGGAGAAGACGCACCTGACCTGCCATCTGGCGATCCTCGATGGCCCGGAGGCGGTTTACATCGAAAAGGTCGAGCCTCAGGGATTCATCCGCATGGACACCTGGGTGGGCCGCCGCATGCGCGTGCACGCGACCAGCGTCGGCAAAGCTCTGGTGGCCCACATTCCGCAGGGCCGGCTGGAGAAAATCATCGGCGAACGTGGCATGGAAAAGCGCACGGCCAAGACCATCACCAGCCTGTCTCGCCTTTTGAAGGAACTGGAAAAAGTCCGCGCACAGGGCTATGCCGTCGACGACGAGGAAAATAATCTTGGCGCGCGCTGTGTTGGAGCCCCCATCTTCAATCAGCAGGGAACGATTGAAGCCAGCGTGGGGCTGAGTGGAACCATTCACCAGGTCAACGAACAAACCATGCCGCGCATTCTCGAAGCCTTGAAGGACGCGGCGCGGCACATTTCCATGCAGCTCGGCTATCGCGCTCCGCACCGGCGGTCGAGCGGCGCGTAAACGGAATTCCGGCCATCTCCGATGAGCGAAGATTCCAGCGAGAAAGTTGTCCGATTCTACGGCGAGGCAGACGAGGCGGCGCGCCTGCGGCAGGGGTGGTTTCAGCTCGAGCGGGCACGCACCGAGGAACTGATCCTGCGCCACCTGCCGCCACCGCCTGCGACCCTCCTCGACATCGGCGGCGGCGCTGGAGTTTATGCCTGTTGGCTGGCGGCGCGCGGATACCGCGTGCACCTGATCGATCCCGTGCCGAAACACGTGGAGCAGGCGCGAGTCGCATCCGCGGCGCAGCCGGAGCATCCGCTTGCCTCCGCCGAGATCGGAGATGCCCGCCGTCTTCCGCAGGCTGACGGTTTCGCCGATGCCGTGCTGCTGCTCGGTCCGCTCTACCACCTGGTCGAGCGCGAGGATCGCCTGGCTTGCCTCCGCGAAGTGCACCGCGTGTTGAAGCCCGGAGGTCTGGTCTGGGGTGCGGCGATCAGCCGCTTCGCCTCGTTGTTCGACTCGCTGTCGACCGGATTCTTCGACGACCGCGCCTTCGCTCCCATCGTGGAACGCGATCTCGAAGACGGCCAGCATCGCAATCCCACCGGCAACCTGCTCTATTTCACCGACGCCTTCTTTCACAAGCCGGGCGAATTGTCGCGGGAGTTCCTTGCCGCCGGATTTCAGATCGTGGCGCTGGCGGCCATCGAAGGGCCGGGCTGGATGGCCCGCGATTTCGAGCGTCTCTGGAGCGATCCCGTGCAAAGGGAGCGGCTGCTGGCGGCCATGCGGAAAATAGAGCGCGAACCTTCGGTGATGGGCGCGACCGCGCACCTCATGGCGATTGCAAAAAAATAGCCTGGGCCCGCCATGGTTGCCTCGCGAGAGACTTGAGCGAGCCGCGCGAAGCCCGGCATCGGTTGCGATGCAATCCGCGCGGGTTGGGCTCGCCTCCAAAACAAACTTCCTAAGCCGCCGCCGTGGACGGGTGATGCGCCAGGTCGGCGATCTGCGGATGCACCAACCACACCATGTCCGTCCATGACATGCGGACCAGTTCCCGGTGCGTACCCGCCGTAAAAGTGATCTCTTCGTGCTCCGCCAGGCTGAGATCGGCATACACGCACATGTCATAAAGATTCCCGAACGGCGGCATCGCCCCGGTTTCGCAATCCGGGAACGCATCCTTGAACTCCGGTTCGGTGGCAAGTCCTACTGTTTTCGCGCCTGTCAGCGCCCTCAGCCGCTCCAGGTCGACGTGCAATGCGGCGGGCACGACGACCATGGCCAGGACGCCATCGACCTTCACGATGACCGTTTTCGCGAGCCTCTTTCCGGAAACATGCGACAGGGCGGCGATTCCCTGCGCGGTGTAGGCGGGAGAGTGCGATAGCACGAGGTACTTGATCTGGTAGGAGTCGAGGAATTCGCGAAGCTTGGTGAGCGGCATAAGACCTCCTCGCCGGAAAAGAACGCTGGCGCGTCCTTCTCATCCGCGAGTCAGTCTATGAGCCGAGGTGAAAAGAATCTGTGAGCCCGATCACGTTCAGAGGCAGGGGATCGAGTTTGCTCTGTTCGCGGCTGAACGTTTTCAGTACTTTACGATCGCCGCGAACGATTTCGGATCGAGCGAGGCGCCGCCGACCAGGGCGCCGTCAATCTCCTCCTGGGACATGAGGGCCAAAGCGTTCTCCGGCTTGACCGATCCGCCATAGAGAATGCGCAGTTGCGCGGCAAAGTCTTCGCCGAAGATTCTCGCGGCCTCCTGCCGGATCACCGCGTGTGCTTCGGCGGCGATCTCCGGAGTCGCCGTCTTGCCGGTGCCGATGGCCCAGACCGGCTCATACGCGATGACCAGCTTAGCCGCCTTCTTCGCCGAAATCGCGTGGAAGGCCCGCGAGCACTGCCGCCGCAGCACGTCATCGGTCGCGCCCGCCTCGCGTTCTTCGAGCACTTCGCCCACGCAGCAGATGGGCGTGAGTCCTGACTCCAACGCGGTTTTCAGCCGCAGATTGACCGTGTCGTCGGTCTCGCCGAAATACTGCCGGCGTTCCGAGTGGCCAATGATGACGTGGGTGACGCCGAGAGAGAGCAACATCGGTGCGGAAATTTCTCCCGTGTAAGCTCCATCGGCTTTCCAATGTACGTTCTGCACGCCGATAGCGACATTCGTTCCGCGAGCCGCTTCGATCGCGGTCGCAACGTCGGTGTATGGGGGGCACACGACGATTTCGTCGCGCTCATGCCCCTTGACCAGGGGCAGGAAATCGCGGAAATAGCTTTGCGTGTCTTCCGGGGTCTTGTACATCTTCCAGTTCGCCGCCATCAGTTTCTTTCGCATGATTGCAACCTTTCCATGAAGAGTTCATCTTCTGGCAAATTCAGTTTCTTGAAATCTACTGTCCTTTGCGTCATCTTTCTTTTGCGTCATCTCGAAGGTCCGCGTCTTTACCAGCGGCTTGAGGGATCTCCGTCGCGCACTCCGGAATGACGCATCCAACCCAGACGCAACGAACCTCAGATCGAGGAAAGCCGGCATCTGGACTACACTTCTCTCAACGGCCGAGAATGCGCGTATGTACCCGGAACGCCCCACCGTCGCCAGTTCGGAAGTCGATCCCTTCCGCCTCGAGCGTTTTGTCGAGGCCCAGGCGTCCACTTTTCGGTGGGTTCTTGCCGAACTCCGGGCAGGAGCGAAAATGGGCCATTGGATGTGGTTTATCTTTCCCCAGATTCGCGGCCTCGGGCGCAGTCCAACCTCCATCGAATACGCGATCTCCGGCCGGGACGAGGCAAGGGCATACCTGGCGCATCCACTGCTGGGTCCCCGTCTGAAGGAATGCACCCGACTGGTCCTCGAAGTAGAAAATCGTTCGGCCGAGCAGATTTTCGGGTCTCCCGATGACATGAAGTTCCGCTCGTGCATGACCCTCTTCGCGCAGGTTGCGCCCGACGACGATATCTTCGTCCGCGCGCTGCAAAAGTACTTCCGGGGAATCCCCGACCGCCTGACGCTCGATCGCCTCTGACGGCTATTTCTTGTCGGTCAGCGCTTCGACGCCCGGCAACTTCTGGCCTTCCAGGAATTCCAGCGACGCGCCGCCGCCGGTCGAGATATGCGTAATCTTGTCGGCGACATTCGCCGCTTTGACGGCTGCTACCGAATCGCCACCGCCGACAATCGAGGTCGCACCCGCGTTGTCCGCAACCGCACGCGCGATCTTGAATGTGCCCTTCGAGAATCCCGGCACTTCGAAGACGCCCATCGGGCCGTTCCAGACGATGGTCCGCGCCCGCGAGATTTCCTCCGAGAACAGCTCGATCGTTTTCGGACCGATGTCGAGCGCCATCTTGTCGGCCGGGATCGGTTGTCCTTCGCCGATCTGCTGGATCACGGCGTTGGCCTCGGGCTTGGTCGCCACCACGTGATCGACGGGCAGCAGGAACCGCAGATTCCGCTTTTGCGCTTCGGCCAGCAGTTCCCTGGCCAGATCGATCTTATCGGCCTCGAGCAGCGACTTGCCGATCTCCTGTCCCTGCGCCTTGAGGAACGTGTAGGCCATGCCGCCGCCGATGATCAGCGCGTTCACCTTCGTCATCAGGTTGCGGATCACGCCGATCTTGTCGCTGACCTTGGCACCGCCCAGAATGGCGACGAACGGTTCCTCCGGATGCTCCAGCGCCTTGCCGAGATATTTCAGTTCTTTCTCCATCAGCAGGCCGGCCGCCGAGGCCTTCACAAATTTCGTGATGCCCGCGGTCGAGGCGTGGGCGCGATGCGCCGAGCCGAACGCGTCATTGACGTAGTACTCGGCCAGGTTGGAAAGCTGCTTGGCGAATTTCTCGTCGTTCGCTTCCTCTTCGGCATGGAACCGGAGATTTTCAAGCAACAGCGTCTGGCCTTTTTCCAGTTGGTTGGCGACCTCCTCGGCCTCCGGGCCGACGCATTCGGGGCAGAAACCGACGTTCTCGCCGCGAGCCAGCTCCTTGTCGAGCAGCATGCGCAGCCGCTCCGCCACCGGCTTCAGGCTCATCTTCGGATTCGGCTTGCCCTTGGGCCGGCCCAGGTGCGAGGCCAGAATCAACCGCGCGCCGTGGCGCAGCGCATATTCGATTGTGGGCAGAGTTTCACGGATGCGGGTGTCGTCCATGACGCGGCCGTCTTCGAGCGGCACGTTGAAGTCGACGCGCATGAAGATACGATTGCCATCGAGCGGAAGATCACGAATGGAAAGCTTGGACATGGCTGGCCGTCCTCTGTAAGGATGCGAGCCCAGCGCGCATCTTGTGCGTCTCACACAACGAAACGCCATCGCGCGGCTCGCCCAGATCCTTCGGCGGGCCAACCGCGCCCGCCTCAGGATGACAATTCTTAATTACAGGCCCTTGCCTGCAATGTAATTGATCAGGTCGCGCACGCGGCAGGAGTATCCCCACTCGTTGTCGTACCAGGAGATCACCTTCACGCAGTTGCCGCCGACCACCATCGTCGAAGGCGCATCCACGATCGAAGAGCGGTTGTCGCCCTTGAAATCCGACGACACCAGTTCGTGCTCTTCGTAGCCGAGATATCCCTTCAGCGGTCCGGCTTCCGATGCCTTCTTCAGAGCGGCGTTCACTTCTTCCTTGCTCGTTTTCTTCTCCACCCACACCACCATATCGACCACCGAAACGTTCGGCGTCGGAACGCGCATGGAGAAGCCATCCAGCTTGCCCGCCAGTTCCGGAATCACCAGCTTCAACGCCTTGGCGGCGCCAGTGCTGGTCGGAATCATGTTCAACGCCGCCGCCCGCGCCCGCCGCAGATCCTTGTGCGGGAAGTCGAGAATCACCTGATCGTTCGTATACGAGTGAATCGTCGTCATGGTGCCGCTGACGATATTGAATTCGTCGTTGATCACCTTCGCCACCGGCGCCAGGCAATTCGTGGTGCACGAGGCATTCGAGATGATGTTGTGCTTGTGGCCGTCATACTTCTCGTGATTCACGCCCAGCACAACCGTGACGTCCTCGTTCTTCGCCGGAGCCGAAATGATGACCTTTTTCACCGGCCCATGCAGATGCTTCTTGGCCTCGTTGGCGTCGGTGAACTTGCCCGTCGACTCGATCACGACCTGCGCCCCGACCGACTCCCAGGGCAGCGCCGCCGGATCTTTCTCCTTGAAGACCTTGATGGTCTTGCCGTCGACCGTGATGCTGTCCGGGCCCGCCGAAACCTGATTCGCCAGGTTGCCCAGCACTGAGTCATATTTCAGCAGGTGTGCGAGCGTTTTCGGCTCGGTGAGGTCGTTGACCGCAACAAATTCGAGGTTCGGATCCTTCAACGAAGCGCGCAAAACGTTGCGCCCGATCCGTCCGAAGCCATTAATGCCTACCTTGATTGCCATGTCTCCTCCGTAGAAGTTATGAAGGCGTCATCAGATTGGATTGCCGCTTGAGTGGTAAACAAATGATGTTAGCAGGGAAGGGGAAGGGACGTAAATGACGGGCGCTGACTTTTGCATCACCCGCAGTTCCAATCACGGAATCGAGTGCGCGCCGTCACTGACATTTCTTGGGACGGAACAGAATGAGGACGATTGCACGGTCAGGTGGGATGGTCCGTGTGAATGGCTGGATGGGTCAGGTGAAAAGGGAGACTAGAGGTTACCCCGTCGCCCCATTCTCGTCGCGCTCTTTGCGACCGGGTGGGGAAAAATGCGACAGGATGGGAATCAAAGACGAGCAAACGTTCCGGCCTTGAGCAGCGCACTTCCCAGCCTTAATCTAGCCATATGTTCCGACGCTCGCAAAACTGCGTCCACCCCATGGCAGGGGCGCTCATGAAAAACCTTTCCGGGCTTATTGCTCTCCTCGTTGTTCTCGCCCTCGCTCCGTTCGCCTCGGCCCAGAGTCCTCCTGCTCAGGCGGCGCCGATCGACGAAGCACACGCTGCGGGAAGCCAGCCCGACGATCCCGGCCCGCTGGTCGCTGATCTTTCCCCGCGAGTGAAGCGCCACGACATTCTCAAAGTCATGAGGAAAGTTGCGGATTGGCAATTGCAGGAGGCCGAAGGCAAGTACAACATCCAGTGGACCTACGCCGCTCTCTACGACGGCTTCCTGGCTGCCTCGAAGGCGACCGGCGACCCGCGCTATCGCGACCGCGTCCTTCAAGTGGCCGAGCAGAACCAGTGGAGCCTTGGTCCGCGCTCCGGCCACGCCGACGACGAAGCCGTCGGCCTCACCTATCTCGCCTTCTATGCGGACAAGCACGACCCGCAGATGCTCGCGCCCACGCGCGACGGCATGAACGCGGTGCTCGCCCGGCCCGACGACCCGGAGAACCTGCTTTGGTGGTGGTGCGACGCTCTCTATATGGCAGCTCCCGTTCTCGCCCAACTCTCCGCCGCGACCCGCGACCCGCGCTACATCAACTTTATGGACCATGAATGGACCTTGACCGCCGCGGCCCTCTACGATCCGGCCGAGCATCTCTACTATCGCGATAAACGTTTCCTCGCGATGCGCGAACCGAATGGCCGGAGAGTCTTCTGGTCGCGCGGCAACGGATGGGTCCTCGCCTCTCTGGCTCTCGTGATCCAGCGCCTGCCGCCTGATTCGCTTCTGCGCGCAAAGTATGTCGCGCTTTACCGCTCCATGGCCAAGCGCATCGCGACGCTCCAACCCACTGACGGCCTGTGGCGTGCCAGCCTGCTCGATCCTGATGCTTACCCCGCGCCCGAGATTTCGGGCACCGCCTTCTTCACCTACGCCATCGGCTGGGGCATCAACAACCATATCCTTGACCGCGAGCAGTACCTTCCCGTCGTCACCCGAGCCTGGCGCGGCATGCTCTCGCACGTCTATGCCAGTGGACGCCTGGGCAACATCCAGCACATCGGCGCCGAGCCCGGAAAATTCAAGCCGTCCTCGAGCTATGTTTACGGCGTAGGCGCATTTCTGATGGCCGGTTCTGAGCTATGCCATCTCGGCAAATAGTCTCGGCCGATCAGATTCCCACCCTCGCAGAAAAACGCAAGAGTCGGCCCTCATTCGTCTGAACTTGAGTAAAGATGAAAGGCGGGCCGCCTTCCCGGTTTTGAATTCAAAAGGAAATTCCAGTTGAAAGAAATGTAGGCTTAGACTCTCATGAGCGCGGGCGCGCAAGAGGAGATCAGGACAATCCAATGAGGAATTTGATCTACGCAATCAACCTCACCCTGGACGGCTGTTGCGACCACACCAAAATGACCGGTACTGAGGAAATCCTGGAGCACTATACGCAGCAGCTGCAGGAGGTGGACCTGTTCGTCTATGGGCGAAAGACCTATCAGTTGATGGTTCCATATTGGCCGAATGTCGCAAAGGACCCGTCGCAGAACAAAGCCTCCATCGAATTTGCCCGGGCATTTTCTTCGAAAGACAAGGTAGTTTTCTCGCGATCTTTAGAGAATGCGGAAGACAAAACTGCGCGAATTGTCCATCGGAACCTTCGCGACGAAATCCTGAAATTGAAACAAGAAAGCGGCAAGCCGATCTTGGCCGGTGGCGTCGATATCCCTTCCCAACTGATCCAGCTCGGCCTGGTGGATGAGTACCGTATCGTCGTTATGCCCATCGTCGCGGGAGAAGGAAGGCGGTTGATGGAGGGCGTCAGCCTGCCCGAGAAATTGCAATTGAAACTGGTTGAGTCCAAGATCCTTAAATCCGGGTGTATCGCGCTTCGTTACCTGAAACAGTGATCGGGAAGTCTGCAAGCACGGGGGCAGCAACGTATAAGCGACCCTCCCAATAACGTCTCGCGGATCGCGCTCGCGGTCGAGTGACCTCAACGGTTAGGACCACCCGCTCGGTGCAAAGAGAATAAGGACCATCGTCGTATAATCTCGTGCGCCCAACCAGGGAGCAGAACATATGACCGTACAGGAACAGATCAAGAAGTTTATTGCCGGCCAGCCTGAGCCCAAACGCAGTGACATGCAGGCGTTGCACCGGCTCACCCTTCAAGTGTCACCGGACTGCCAGTTATGGTTCTTCGATGGTAAAGACAGCAAAAATCATACTGTTTCCAACCCTACGATTGGATACGGATTTCACACGATAAAATACGCCGATGGAAAAAGCAGAGAGTCTTTTCAAATTGGTGTGAGCGGAAACAAAACCGGAATCTCTGTCTATATTCTTGGTCTCAAAGACAAGAACTACTTGGCCAAAACGTATGGGAAAAAACTGGGCAAGGCGAACGTGACCGGGTATTGCATTCGGTTTAAAGCCCTAAAGGATATAAACCTCGATGCGCTGGAAGCGGCAATACGATGTGGGCTCGCGGCCTCCGAATGAAAGGCCGCTGAGGAAATAGTTCCCCTGTTCAAGGCAGTTATCGGAGCAAACGCGCTCCCTTATACGCCCCTACAGCCCTGACACGCGCCACCACCCCTCGCTATAAAAACGGGTCTCCGGCAATCCTGACGCGACCCTGTCTTGGTTCAGCCTGAAATGGAGAAGCGACGTTCTCCGTTAGTGTAGGTTCCGCCCTTTCGGGCGGGGATTTTCAAGGCATGGGGGTCTTTCGACCGATGGAGGTTGGGCGGCGCAAGAACGAGTCCTCACGCCCCCTTTCATCGTCTCGATGAGCCCACCGGGATATCCCTCAGCATGGTTGCGTCCCCGCAGTGCCCGCTTCCGTTTCACCCGGCAGGTTCATTGTAGCTCCGCAACGATCTGCCGTTTCTCAACATCGGGTTGGCCCCGATTCCGCCAGAACCCAGCCCGGCCAGACCCGAATCGTGAGCGTAATGCGCTGCTTACAACCGTTGAGAAGCTGCCCTTAGTGTCCTTGCGCCTTTTAAGACACCGGAAAGAGTTCCGATCACAATCAGGAAGACCCACGCGAGTACCAGCACTAGAGACAAAACACCGACAGGGATTGCGGCAATCTCAGCGAGCGCCCTCGGAACGGCGAGCAAGGTCATCACAATTCCAAGCACCGTCATACCGGCGGCGACAACTCTGAGCACTCGCACAAACGGGACAGGATGTTCAAGCCATACCCCAACCAACCACCACTGCAAGCACACGCTCAACAGGAGACCCACGTCAAGCGTCGCGACCCGGCCTTTCACGGACAGATGCCGGGTTACACGCAAAAGAGATGGCCCCAGAATGGAGTTCGTCTGGATTGATAACGGATGCGAGTACCAGCCCAACAAGGCGGACGTCGGGAGATTTAATGTGTGGAAGGTTCTGATTCGGGCATTAGGCCAATAGTCCACCGACATTGCCTGCTGCGCCTCCTTCGAGAGCACGGGACTGAATGCTCTTTGGGACCTCTGCTCTTCTAATTGCCAGTACTCATATTGTTGCCAATCACGGAATTCCTCGGTGCCTATCAGGAAGAATGAAAGGCATGAATTAACGGCAAGCAGGAATAGACTCCAGCGTCGCACCATACTGAACATTAGACACCGCCCAGCGCCGGGAGGTTGATGACTGGCGTAACCTCGCGATATCACTCAGCTACTGTGGGTCAAAATAGCTTTCCCAGGCTCCGACATCGCGGCGGCTGGCCGCTTCGCTCTTCACGCGGCTTGCTGGCGGTGACTCTGGCGCTGGTGTCTGGCGGCTTCCAGCTTCTTGTCTCGTTCGATGTGAATTTCGTGCTGTCGTCCCGCCAGCATATCCTTCGGCGTGATGTAGCCGGTGGCGCTGTTCAGGCGGACACTGTTGTAGTGCTCCACGTAGCCCTCGACCAGACGCCGTGCATCTTCCAGCGACAGCGGCGTTCCCGGTCGGATGCATTCGCTTTTCAATGATTTGTGCCAGCGCTCGATCTTGCCGTTCGACTGTGGATAGTAAGGGGAGGTTCGGACGTGCGTCATGCCAGAGATACGAATGAACTCCTTGAAATCGCGGGCAATGAACTGCGGCCCATTGTCGGAGATGATTCGCGGCCCCGCCTCCGGGTACTTCTCCTTGGCTCGCTGCAGGATCACTTCGACATCGGCTTCTCGCATAGACTCCCGCAGATCTCAATGCACGAGGAAACGGCTGAACCCATCCAGAATGCTGCACAAGTAATAGAATGTGCCGCACAGCCGCGCCGAAAGCTAGGCAAAATGATCGCGGCTTTAGCCGCTGCGGTACGCTTGCTGGTGAGAAAGAGAGTTTTTCCGCAGCCCCTAGATTCCAAACCAGATTCCCGCTGTGACCCGGCTCACATTCCCCCGCGACCCTTGTCACTGCCCACCGCCTCCTCCTGACCTTTAATACAAGCTGCGGAGTAGACGGTGCGAAGCGGCGCCCCGACCCACACGATTTCCCGACCGAGAGGGTGGCGATGATTAACGACGACGTTGTGAAGTGTCCGCTGTGTGGCGGATTCACCCATATCGAGAAGCCCGAACTGCTGAGTGCCTTGCGCGATCCGCGCCTGCGCGAGCAGATCGAAAAGTATATCGCCGAGCTTCTCCAGTCCCCGGTCGACGAACTCAGCACAGTCAGCGCGACCCAGTCCGGCCGCGACTTCCAGAAAGACGTGCACAACTGGAATCCCTGTGTGCCCATGTGGCGGAGGAGCCCGAAAGAATAAGTTCCGGGCCGCTGCCCCTACCGGCTTCCGCGACGAAGTACGGAGGAGATTATGTTAGTCAGCAAGCAGCAGGCCCTCGATTACCACAACGGTTCGCGGCCGGGAAAAATTGAAATTGCCCCCACCAAGCCCTGCCGCACCCAGCGCGATCTCAGCCTTGCCTATACCCCGGGCGTTGCCGAGCCCTGCCTCGAAATCCAGAAGAATCCGCAGGATGCCTTCAAGTACACCGGCCGCGGCAATCTGGTCGCGGTCATCAGCAATGGCACGGCTGTGCTTGGCCTGGGCGACATTGGAGCTCTTGCCGGCAAGCCGGTCATGGAAGGCAAGGCCGTCCTTTTCAAGCGATTTGCCGACGTCGACGTATTCGATATCGAAGTCAACAGCCATAATCCCGATGACGTGATCAAGCTGTGCCAGCTGCTCGAGCCTACCTTTGGCGGCATCAATCTTGAAGACATCAAGGCTCCCGACTGCTTCTACATTGAAGAGACGCTGCGCAAGACGATGCAGATTCCGGTCTTCCACGACGATCAGCACGGAACCGCGATCATCTCGGGCGCCGCGCTGCTGAACGCGCTGGAAGTCGTGGGCAAAGACATTCGCCACGTGCGCGTCGTCTTCAACGGCGCGGGCGCGGCCGGCATCGCCTGCGCTGAACACTACATCCGGCTGGGCGTGAAGCGGGAGAACATCATCCTGTGCGACACCAAGGGCGTGGTCTACCAGGGCCGCAAGGAGGGCATGAATCCTTACAAGGAGCGCTTCGCCCAGGACACCCCGCTCCGTACTCTGGCGGAAGCTCTGGTCGGCGCCGATGTATTTGCCGGACTCTCGGTCAAAGGCGCGCTTACTCCGGAGATGGTCTGCTCGATGGCGCACGACCCGGTCGTGTTCGCCATGGCGAATCCCGATCCCGAAATCACCTACGATGAAGCCAAAGCCTGCCGCAGCGACGTGATCATCGCCACCGGACGCTCCGACTATCCCAACCAGGTCAACAATGTTCTTGGATTCCCCTTCATCTTCCGCGGAGCGCTCGACGTCCGCGCTACGGCGATCAACGAAGATATGAAGCTCGCCGCCACGCGCGCTCTGGCGAATCTGGCCAAAGAAGATGTGCCGGATTCGGTCTGCCGCGCTTATGGCGTCGAACGGCTGCAGTTCGGACGGGAGTATCTGATCCCCAAGCCCTTCGATCCGCGCGTCCTGCTGTGGGAAGCCACGGCCGTGGCCGAAGCCGCGATGCGCAGCGGCGTGGCTCAGGAGCCGGTGGACCTTGATGCCTATCGCGACCAGCTGGAGCGCCGTTTGGGCAAGGCCTATGAGGTCTCGCGCACCATGATCCACAAGGCGCAGGCGAATCCGAAACAAGTCGTCTTTCCCGAAGGCGACAACGAAAAGATCCTGCGCGCCTGCCATGTCCTGGTGGAAGAGAAGATCGCCAAGCCGATTCTGCTGGGCGATGAAACCAGGATTCAGAACCGGGCCCGCGAACTGGGCGTCAATCTCTCAACCATGCAGATCGTCGATCCCTCCACCTCGGAGCATCGCGAGGCCTACATTCAGGAGTTGTTCCGGCTGCGCCAGCGTCACGGCGTGCCGATGAATGAAGCCGAAAGCCTGATCAACAACCGGAACGTCTTCGGCTCGATGATGGTCCATATGGGGGACGCCGACGCCCTGGTTTCCGGCGTGACCCAGCATTTCCCCGACACCATCCGTCCGGCGTTGCAGATCATCCGCATGCGCGAAGGTCTGCATCGCGTCTCCGGATGCTATGCGGTCATCACCCGCAAGCGGGAAGTCTTCTTCCTCGCCGACACCAGCGTGAATATCCAGCCCACTGCCGAGGATTTGGTCGAGATTGCCCTCTGCACCGCGCACATGGCCCGCCGCTTCGATATCACTCCACGGGTCGCCATGCTCTCCTTCTCGAGTTTCGGCAGCGTGAACCATCCCATCTGCTCGAAGGTGCGCAAAGCGGTGGAACTGACGAAGTTCGCCGATCCAACGCTGATCGTCGACGGAGAAATCATGGCCGACGAGGCGCTCTCGCCCGAGATCATCGAAGAGCAATATCCGTTCAGTTCGCTGAAGGGCGGAGCTAACGTGCTCATCTTCCCCGATCTGGCGTCCGCTAATATCGCCACCAAGCTGATGGCCAAAATGGCCGGCGGCGAGACCATCGGTCCCATCCTGATGGGCATGAGCCGTCCGGTGCATGTGCTGCAGCGGGGAGCGACCGCCGAAGCCATCGTCAACGTTGCCGCGATTGCCGTGGTCGATGCCCAGGAGAACACCACCTACAAACATCCACCTGTGCACATTTCGGTTGAACCTGAACTGGTAGGGCAGGACTGAGAAGGTTCCGGGGAGGAATCGGCCTATGTCGACCGCTTGGAAGTCCCGCTACGCGCAGCGCACGTTCGGAATCAGGAGTTCGGCCATCCGCGAGCTGTTGAAAGTCACGCAGCGGCCGGACATCATCTCGTTCGGCGGCGGACTGCCCGCACCCGACGTCTTTCCCGTCAAGCGCTTTGATGAAGCCTGCCGGAAAGTCCTGGCCGAGCACGGCTCCGATGCCCTGCAGTACGGACCCACCGAAGGCTACGGGCCTCTGCGCGAGATGATCGCCCGGAACCTCTCGCGCTACGGCATTGCTGCGAAAACAGAGAATGTGCTGATCACCTCCGGTTCGCAACAGGCTCTTGACCTGATCGGCAAGCTGCTTATCAATCGTGGAGACCGCGTGCTGGTCGAGGCCCCCACTTATCTCGGCGCGCTGCAGGCCTTCAACGTTTATGGAGCGCAATATGTGTCGGTCCCGGTCGATGAGGATGGCCTGCTCACCGAACAACTCGACTCCAGCCTTCGCGCCGGGCCGAAGTTCATGTACGTGCTGCCGAACTTCCAGAATCCCTCCGGCGTGACCTTGTCGGAAGGCCGCCGCCATCAACTCATCCTGCTGGCGGACCGCTATGGCATTCCCATCGTGGAAGACGATCCGTACGGCCAGCTGCGCTATGAAGGAGAGCACGTCGCCCCGCTGGTCGTGCTCGACCGCGAAAACCTCCGCCGCGACAATGGCTTCACCCTCGGCAACGTCATTTACCTGAGCACGTTCTCGAAAACGCTGGCGCCCGGAATCCGATTGGCCTGGATCGTCGCTCCCGAAGACGTCATCAGCAAGATCGTGATGCTGAAGCAGGCCGCCGATCTGCATACTTCAACCTTCAATCAGTTTGTCGCCTACGAGGTCGCGCGCGAGGGCTTCCTCGATCAGCACGTTAAACTGATTCGCCAGGTCTACCGCGAGCGCCGCGATGCCATGCTGCGCTCTCTCGAGGAGTACTTCCCGCATGAAGTTACCTGGACTCATCCCAAGGGCGGGCTGTTTCTCTGGGTGACGATGCCGGAAGGCACCGACTCGGAGGCCCTGTTCCGGGCGGCTTTGGCGGAGAACGTCGCGTTCGTCCCCGGCGACAGTTTCTATGCCGGCAACAACCACGAAGGCGGCCGCCATATGCGGCTCAACTTCTCCTACTCGCAGCCGGACCAGATTCACGAAGGAATCCGCCGGCTCTCGGTCGCCGTCAAAATGCAGTTGCGTGCCAACCACGTCACTCTGTAGGCGTCACGCCGCGCACACCCGCTATCGCCCGATTCCCGGGCTCTGGTGAACGCCGAGGTCCGCTCAGATTAAAATGGAAATGCCATGATCATTAACGAACTGAGCGAACAAGAGTGCTCCGAAATTCTGCTGCGGGCTTCGCTGGGACGATTGGGCTGCGCGCTGCAGGACCAGCCATATGTCATTCCCATTCATCTGGCGTATGAAGCGAATTTCATTTACGTGCTGTCGACTTTTGGCAAGAAGATCGAGTGGATGCGCGCCAATCCCAAGGTCTGCATCCAGGTCGACGAGTTGCAGGGCGACGCTCGCTGGGTGAGCGTGATCGCCAATGGCCGCTATCAGGAACTGCGCGAGCCGCAATTCACCGACGAGCGGGCACACGCGCGCAAGCTGCTGGAGAAGCGCCATCGCTGGTGGCAGACCGCGATGGCCGAGCGTCAGCTCAAATCCGGAGATGACCTGATCGCCCCGATCTTCTTTCGCGTCCAGGTGGAATCGACGACCGGTCTCCGCGCGGAACCCGAGCCCACCCCGTCCAGCCGATCCTAGTAGCGAGGCGAACGTCGCGCCGGGCTGGTTACATGAGCGGCCGGTAAGAAAAAGCATCCGTGCCGGTGTGGTCGGCGAGCACCGGCGCCGAAATCGCCTCTCCGCAGCGGCAGAAGGAATCCCGCCAGTGAAAAATGTCTTCGCGGCGGATGCTAGCCCGGATCTTTCGCATTCTCTTCCGTTGTTCTGCCGGCGGCATGTTGCAGGCTTGCCGAATCGCCTCAGCCACCGCCCGCCGGTCATACGGATTGACCAGCAGGGCGCCACGGTGTAACTGAAAAGCCGCTCCCGCAAACTCGCTAAGGATGAGCACTCCGTCCTCATTGACTCGCGAGGCGCAGTATTCCTTGGAAACCAGATTCATCCCATCCTTCAGCGGCGTGATCAGGGCGATATCGGCCGCGCAATAGTAGGCCAGCAGCTCGGGTCGATCCAGGTTGCGATGAATGTAGTGCACCGGAACCCACCCGGGTTCGCCATAATGGCCGTTGATCTCGCTCACCAGCCGCTGAATCTGGGCTTTGAGCTCTCCATATTTGGGGATGTCTTCGCGGCTGGGCACGACGACCTGCACCAATGTCAGTTTCTCCTGCAGTTCCGGATGGCCGTCGAGCAAATGGCGAAATGCGTTGAGCCGCTCCGGAATTCCCTTGGTGTAATCCAGGCGGTCGACCCCCAGGATGATCCGGCTTCCGTTCAAGCCGTGGACAATCTTTGCCGTCCGCGCCGCAACCTCTTCGGTGGCCGCGCCGGCCGCAAATTCTTCGAAATCGATGCTGATGGGAAAGGCGCCCACGATGGTTCGGCGGTCGGGTTCCTCGACGATCAAATGATCATCGGCGGTTCGGATCTCAACTTCTTTCACGAAGTGCCGCAGGCAGGAAACGAAATTCCTCCGGTCGCGAAGCGTCTGAAAGCCGACCACGTCGAACTCCAGCAACCCGGTCAGGATTTCTTCGCGCCATGGCAGCTTTTCGAAAATGTCAGGGCTGGGAAAGGGAATGTGATGAAAATAGCTCAGCATCTCGTGCACGCCCAGCTTCCGCAGGCCCCCGGCGACTGACATCAGGTGATAATCGTGCACCCAGATCAGGTCGCCCGGGCGCGCCTCGCTCGCCGCTTTCCGGGCGAACCGCTCGTTGATGGCGAGATGCGTATCCCAATACCGCGGATCGAAATTGCAGCGCGACTGCAGGTCGTGAAACAGCGGCCACAGCACCTCGTTGGAAAAGCCGTTGTAGAAACGGGCCCGCTCCTCCGCATTCATGTAAACCGGCTTCAGTTCGAAGCTGCTTTGCCGCGAATAGTCCTTGACGATCCTCTCGATTTCCGGGGATTCGTCGGTGCCCGTCCACCCGATCCAGACTCCGGCGCAGTCGCGCAGCAGAGGCCGAAGCGCAGTCACCAATCCGCCGGAACTCGGGGACAGAGGGTATCCCTCCGCCTTCTTTCCGATCGTAACCGGAAGGCGATTGGAAACAATCACCATGCGGTGTTTTGCGGTTGTCATGAGGCACCTCCGCGAATAGCAATCCAGTCGGCCAGAAATGCGATCAGACCCTCCGGGGGACGAATCCAGATGTCGGCAACGGTGGGCCGCCGGTCCTTACCCACGCGGACGCTCAAGCCGTAACCCTGCAGCGCCGCGAACGCATCTTCGTCGGTGTGGTCATCTCCCAGGTAGGCGACGGCGGCATCGCGACTGACCTCCGACAGGATCGTACGCACGGCGTCTCCCTTGTCGAAGCCCTCCACGCGAATCTCCATTCCGCCGTCGAACTCCAGCAGACGAAGACCCTCTCGAGTGGGTAGGGTCGCCCAGATGCGCTCCACTTTCCGCGCGACCTGATTGGCCCCGGCTTCGAATCCCCGCCAGTGAATGGCGGTGGAGGCTGGCTTGAATTCCAGCAGGTCAAACAAGCCCTCGTTCACGAGCAATTCATTGGCCCGCGCCATGCGCCTGACTTTCTCTTCGTTCAGCTTGGGCGAGCAATAAGTTCCGTCCGGCAGCAATCGTGAGAAGCCGTGGCATCCCCAGACCTCGAGGTGTTTCATTCCCAGCAGAGCGGCCACTTCGTAGGCGCGACGCCCCGTAACGAACACCAGTCGCGTATCATCCCGGTCGCGGATGCGGTCCAGCAGCGGCGGAACTGCCGGGTAGGGCAGTGCCCGGTGCCGCTCGGGAGAGAAGGGAGCCAGCGTCCCGTCATAATCGAGAATCAACGCGCGCGCCGGAGCATGCGCCAGCCGCTCGAAAAAGTGCGTAAGCCTCGCATGGGAGTCCGACGAAATGTCCTGTGCTTCAAGATGCAGCATGTGTCCTCTCCAGCCTTAGATGGCGCTTCGACGATCAGCGTGGAAAGAGGCAAATCCCCAGGACGAAGCCTGGCGCAATTTGCAGATCAGGGATGGAAGGGACGGTTCAGCAGAGACGACTGCAGTTCAGCTCCAACCGATCCGCTGTTCTGGCCAGAGTTGGATGCCATCCGGGGGGCGGATCGAAGAACTGAACTGTGATGTAGAAGCCGGTTGCGCAAGCCGTGCCGGCCAGGGCCAGAGCGGCGAAAAACAGATTCGCCAGTTGCAAGGCTCGCAACGCCGTGGGCTGCAAATCGACTGCGGGCGACGCAAAGATGGCAGTCACCACCAGCAAAAGCAACATCGCCACCCGGAGCTTCGTCCTGCGGCTCATCTAAAAGCAATATTATCATGGAGTTAAATCGAGTCTCAAGAGCAATCGCGATCCCCCGCCAGCCGGACCCCATCCACTCACTTTGCGTGGCCCGCCGCCTCCAGCTTGCGCCCAAAAATCACTCCCATCCCGACCAGTGCAGCCACCAGGGCTGCGATCAGCGCCAGCCAGCCCCAATACCGACCGGGATGCCGCAAGATCGCCGTGAAGTGCCGGCCGTAGTGCTCGGCGACCAGGGCGATCACGCCGTATCTCGCCGCACGGCATAAGCCGACCACGGTGATGTATTTCCTGGCGGGATACTTGGTTGCGCCTACCACGGCAAAGAAAGTCCCGGTTGGAAACGGGAAGGGGACGGCCGTGACCACAGCCAGCGCACCGGTGCCCCATTTCTCGAAGTATCTTGAGAGCGCTTGGGCCTTGCCGCGCCCGAATTTGTGCCAGAAAGACGATCCCGCCCGTTCCGCCGTGCGAAATGTGATCCAGGCGCCCGTGAGCGATCCCAGGGTTGCGGCGATCGCGTAGTAGTACCAGGGCTCGGTGTGCCGGGCGGCCAGGATGGCAGTAAAGATATCGGATCCGCCGAACGTGGGAATCGGTGAACTATCCACAATCGAAAACAGGAACAGACCGGGCGCACCGAAGTGATGCAGCGCGGAGATCCATCCGCCATGCCGCTGCCTGCTCTGCACCATAGCGGCGAAACTCGCGATTTCGGCGACAAAGTCCAATCGAGGTCGGAAGCGACTCAGATCTCGTCCATTCTACGGCTCGGCCACGAATTTGGACGGAAAGCCGGAATTTGCTGTCATCCGTTGGCCAACCGATCCTCATCTTACCCGGGGGAACGCCAGTCCGGGATGGATCCCAAACACGCGAACCCTCCCCGGATTGGAACTGCCGCGGAGACTCGTCTCTCCGTCGGAGAGCGAGTTGGTCAAGGAAAGCGAACCTCGTCTACTGGCGGAAACGCTGATGCTTGGCGTTGTCGGCGGGCTTGCGGCCCAGGTGTTCATGTGGGCGCTGCGGCTCTGCGTGCACCTGTTTCTGGTCTGGATTGCCGGCTATCACCCTCCCGGCTTGCCGCAAGAGGGAGGCATGCTGCGCCAGGTCATTGGCGCCCACGGCCTGTGGTGGATTCCCATCTCCACTACCCTCGGCGGATTGCTCTCGGGATTCCTGGTGTACACCTGGGCGCCAGAGGCGGAGGGACATGGCACCGATACGGTGGTGAAGGCGTTTCATCGCGCCGGTGGTTTCATTCGCGCCCGGGTCGCGCCGCTGAAGCTGGTAGCTTCGGCGATCACGATCGGTTCCGGCGGCGCCGCTGGCCGCGAAGGCCCGATCGCTCTCATCGGCGCTGGCGTTGGCTCCATCTATGCATCGATCACCCACCGGTCCGACGACCAGCGCCAGGTCCTCGTTCTTGCCGGCATGGCGGCCGGGCTCTCCGCCATCTTCCGCTCCCCCATCGGGGCGGCGATCTTCGCCATCGAAGTGCTTTACGGCAGCATGCAGTTCGAGTCCGAAGCCCTGCTTTATACCATGCTGGCTTCGGTCGTGGCCTATGCCGTCAACGGATTCTTCGTCGGCTGGCAGCCTCTTTTTTACTTTCCACCCGCTCCCCGCAGCCTTCGTGGTTTCGAGTATGCGGGATTCGCCATTCTTGGTGTGGCCGCCGGCCTGATTGCTACCTTGTTGCCGATCGTCTTCTACCGGCTGCGCGACGCCTTCCGCGCGCTTCCTTTTCCCGCTGCCTTGAATCCGGCCATCGGCGGCCTCGGCGTCGGACTGCTGGCGCTGAAATATCCGCAGGTGCTCGGCGGCGGATACGGCTGGATTCAGGAAGCCATTGATGGCCACATCGTGCTCAAGCTCCTGCTGATCCTGCTCTTTCTGAAAATGATCGCTTTCGCCTTCACGGTTTCCTCCGGCGGGTCGGGCGGCGTTTTCGCTCCCACTCTTTTTGTCGGCGCGATGCTGGGCGGCGCCCTCTCGTCCTTGATGCATCTGCCCCCGGCGATGTTTGTCGTTCTGGGCATGACCGCGACCTTTGGAGCGGCTGCCCGCGTGCCGATTGCCGCCCTGATGATGGTCACCGAGATGACCGGCGGCTATCGCTTGCTCCCGCCCGCGACCTTCGCCGTTCTGCTCAGCTATCTTGTCCAGACGCAGCTCTCGGGCCATCTCAAGTACAACAGCCTGTATGAGGCTCAGGTATTCGGGCCGGGGCAATCTCCAGCCCGGTATCTCGACAACGTGCAACTGGCTCTGCGTCTGCTCGGTACGCGCAAGGTTCCGCGGGCAGCCAGGATTGGGCATCTCGACCTCGTCGCGCTCCTGGACTCCGGCATCCCAATCATGGTGCATGGACGCAGGAAGCTCGACCTCGGCGTCATCCACGCCCGGAGTGCGTTGGTGGGAAAGACAGTGCAGTCGTGTCAGGCGATGGCCGGCGACCGCAGTCTCGAAATCATTGCAATTCTCAGAAATGAGGAAGTGATCCTGCCTGAGCCGGAAACGGTTCTCCAGCGGAACGACCGCCTGCTTATCCTCGGATCGAGCAAGGCGCATGACAGCATGGCGGAGCATCTCGACCCCTTTTCTCCCGCGAATGATCGGCCCAATCGCAGGATGGTTGCCTGAAGGTCATCCGTTCGCTGGATCCCGGGCGGGTTGTTTTCGCTACGACTCTTTACAGGAGGCATTTCTACGTATTCGCGGGAGCATACTAATGACATCGCCTGATTCAAAATGCAAAACCTCATTTCCCGATTGTTGTGAACCGCCGAGGAGGTATTGATCCCATGGCCAGCCCTCATCGCATCCCACCCGCGCCGGAGCCCGAAGTTGATTTCGGCACTGCTTCGCTTCAGTTGGTCGAATCCCGCCTCGGAACCTCGACCTCCGGCCTGACCCAGGCCGACGCCGAAAACCGACTGAAGCAATACGGTTTCAACGCGCTTCCCGAGGAAAAAGGAAATCCGCTGCTCAAGTTTCTGTCGTACTTCTGGGGGCCGATTCCGTGGATGATCGAAGTGGCCGCAATCCTCTCGGCGCTGGTGCACCATTGGGAGGATTTTGTCATCATCCTGGCCCTGCTGCTCATGAACGCCGGAGTCGGCTTCTGGGAAGAATTTCAGGCAGGTAACGCCATCGCCGCTCTCAAGGCCACGCTGGCCCTGCATGCTCGTGTCAAGCGGGATGGAACCTGGACGACGGTACCCGCGCGCGAGCTTGTTCCCGGCGATCTGATGCGGCTGCGCATTGGCGACATCGTTCCGGCGGATGCGCGCCTGCTGGAGGGCGACCCGGTCGAAGTAGATCAGTCCGCACTTACGGGCGAATCCTTGCCGGTGACCAGGAAGCCCGGCGATGCCGTTTACTCGGGCTCGGTTCTCAAACAAGGAGAGATCGACGCTCTCGTCTACGGGACCGGACAAAACACCTACTTCGGCAAGACTGCGCATCTGGTCGAGACCGCCCACACCATCAGCCATTTTCAAAAGGCTGTTCTCAAGATCGGCGACTATCTCATCGTGATCGCCGTAGCCCTGGTCGTCCTGATTCTCGCCGTGGCCCTTTTCCGTGGCGACAAGATGCTCACTACCTTGCAATTCGCGCTGGTGCTCACCGTGGCCGCGGTTCCAGTGGCCATGCCCGCGGTTCTGTCGGTGACCATGGCCGTAGGCGCCCGCACGCTGGCGCGGAAAAAGGCCATCGTCACCCATCTGGCGGCGATGGAAGAGCTGGCCGGCATCGACGTTCTCTGCTCCGACAAAACCGGTACGCTGACGCAAAACAAGCTGACGCTGGGAAATCCCTTCTGCCTGCCGGGAGTGAGTCCGGCCGATCTGATTCTGGCCGCTTCGCTGGCTTCCCGCGCGGAAGACAAGGACCCCATCGACCTGGCCGTGCTTGCCGGCCTGAAAGATCCGCATCAACTGGAACTGTATCCCGTGCTTCATTTTCTGCCCTTCGATCCCGTCCACAAGCGGACCGAGGCCGAGGTAAAAGGACCGGACAACGTGACGTTCCGAGTTACCAAGGGCGCGCCGCAGGTGATTCTCGCCCTCGTCGCAGACGCCGCCGAGGTTCGCGATGGAGTCGGGAAAGCGGTTGACGGGTTTGCTGCCCGTGGATTTCGCTCTCTCGGCGTGGCCCGCGCGGATGCGGAGAACAACTGGCAATTCCTCGGTGTATTGCCCCTGTTCGATCCTCCACGCGAGGACTCGAAGAGCACGATCGCTACCGCGTCTCAGATGGGCATCAAGGTCAAGATGGTGACCGGCGACCAGGTCGCCATCGCCCGCGAAATGGCGCGGCAGTTGGGGCTTGGTCAGAATATTGTCGACGCCTCAGTCTTTTCCGACGCCCAGCATTACCAGACGAGCCAGTTGGAGCAGGCCATTGATCAGGCCGACGGATTCGCCCAGGTCTTCCCCGAACACAAATTTCATATCGTGGACGTTCTTCAGAAAGAGAAACACATCGTGGGTATGACCGGAGACGGCGTGAACGACGCTCCGGCGCTCAAGAAAGCCGATGCCGGCATCGCCGTGTCCGGTGCGACCGATGCGGCCCGCGCCGCCGCCGACATCGTTCTGACGACTCCCGGCCTGTCGGTCATCATCGACGCCATTAAAGAGAGCCGGAAGATGTTCCAGCGCATGAACAGCTATGCCATCTACCGCATTGCCGAGACCATCCGCGTCCTCTTGTTCATGACGCTCTCCATTCTGGTCTTCAATTTCTATCCCGTCACCGCGGTGATGCTCGTGCTGCTGGCGATTCTCAACGATGGGGCGATCCTCTCGATCGCCTACGATCGCGTCCATTACGCCGATCATCCCGAATCCTGGAATATGCCGGTGGTTCTCGGCATCGCCACCGTGCTGGGCGTTGCCGGGGTGGTGGCCACGTTCGGGCTCTTTTATCTGGCGGAACAGGTCTTCCACCTCCAACGCGATGTCATCCAGTCGCTGATTTATCTCAAGCTGTCGGTGGCCGGACACTCCACCATCTTCGTGACGCGCACGCGGAAATCGTTCTGGTCGATCCGGCCGGCGCCCATCCTGCTGGGTGCGGTCCTCGGAACCCAGACGGTGGCCACGCTGATTGCGGTTTACGGCGTTTTCATGGCGCCTCTGGGATGGCACTGGGCCCTCTTCGTCTGGGCGTACGCTCTCACCTGGTTCGTGATCAACGACCGCATAAAGCTGGCTGCGTACCGCGTCTTTGACTCGCGCGAACCGGGGCTGATGGCCAAGCTCGGTGGTCTGGCGAGACGAGGCATGCCGGCTGCCTTCTAGGGGCTGGCCTTTTACGCTGCGGCGGGTTGATGAATCAATGCTTTGAAGGCCTGGGCATCGAGCGTTTCGTGTTTCAGCAGCTCTCCGGCTACCAGGTCGAGCTGATCCCGATGCTGTTCGAGGATCTGCTTCGATTCGGCGTAGGCGGAGTCCAGGATTCTGCGCACTTCCAGGTCAATCGTCCGCGCGGTTTCTTCGCTGCAATCCCGCTGCATCAGGCCGTCGCTTGAGGCCGGAAGAAAAGGATTGGGTTGCTGCCCGCAATGCACCAGCCCGACAGACTCGCCCATGCCGTAGATGCAGATCATCTGCCGCGCCACCGAGGTGGCGTGCTCGAGATCATTCTCCGCTCCGGTGGTGATTTCATGAAAGACGACATCTTCCGCCGCCCGGCCGCCAAGCATTCCTTTGATCTTGTCGACCAGCTCGGCGCGGCTCATCAGGTATTGATCGTTCTCCGGCAACTGCAGCGTGTAGCCGAGCGCGGCGTGCCCATGGGGAACGATGCTGATCTTGTGGACGACATCGGCATGCTTGCTGTAAGCCGCCACCAGTGCGTGACCGGTTTCGTGATAGGCCACGCGCCGCTTGTCCTCGGGAGTCATGCGACGGCTCTTCCTTTCCGGACCGGCGACCACCTTCTCGACCGCATCCTCCAGATCGGTCTGTCCGATGGTCTTGCCCGCGTGCCGCGCCGTCAGCAGCGCCGCTTCGTTGATCACGTTAGCCAGGTCCGCACCCGAAAAGCCCGGCGTTTCTTGCGCGATCTTGCGCAGGTCGACGTCGGGCGCCAGCGGTTTGCCGCGGCTGTGCAGTTTCAGAATTGCGTCCCGACCCTCCAGGTCCGGAGCATCGACAACGATCTGCCGGTCAAAACGACCGGGCCGCAGCAGAGCACGGTCCAGCACGTCGGGACGATTGGTGGCCGCCAGCACCACCACGCCCGCATTGGCATCGAAGCCGTCCAGGCCGACCAGCAACTGATTCAGCGTCTGCTCGCGCTCGTCGTTGACGGCGCCGATGTGAACGCCGCGCTGCCTTCCCACCGCGTCCAGTTCATCGATAAACACGATGCAGGGGGCGTGTCCTTTGGCCTGCTGGAACAGATCGCGCACTCGCGCCGCGCCGACGCCCACGAACATCTCCACGAACTCGCTGCCGCTGATGGAGAAAAACGGCACCTTCGCCTCCCCGGCGACGGCCCGCGCCAGCAACGTTTTTCCCGTGCCCGGAGGCCCCACCAGCAGCACTCCCTTCGGAATCTTCGCTCCCAGCGACTCATACCGCTCCGGATGCTTCAGGAACGTCACCACCTCCTGCAGTTCGTACTTTGCCTCTTCGCATCCGGCGACGTCATTGAAGGTGACGTTGGTATCCTTGTCGGCCACCAGCTTTGCTCCACTCGAACCGAAGCGCATGACCGACTGACCGATTCCACGCATGCGTTTGGACAGAAAAACCCACAACAGCACCATCAGTCCAATGGGCAGAATCCAGACCCACAGAAATTCCGACATGAAGCCGGGACGCACTCCGGTGAACTTGACCCCGGCGCTTTCCAGTTGCGATACCAGGTTGGGATCGTCTACCCGCACCGTGCGGAACAGGAATGCAGCCGGCGCCTTGGGCTTCGAACTGGCAGCTTTTGCCGCTTCCGGCTTGGATGATTCCTTGCCGGCGGCTGCATTCTGATTCTGTTCGGTTTTGTCCGGCGGCGCCGCTTTCGCAGCCGGCTCTTGTGGTTTCGCGGGAGGCGCCGTCCCGGCTTCCTTTGCGGGCGGAGTCTTCGGCTGAATCTTGCCCGTGATATCGCTCTCTTCCACCGAGCACTCGACCACTTCGCCCTGCTTGAGATCGTTCTTGAATTCGCTGTAAGGGATGGTGCGATAGACGATCTGATGCGCTGCCTCTTGCCATACCCACAGCAGGCCCGCCATCAGAATGATGTACCAGATGAACGATGACCAGTGTGGCATCGGCGGCCAATTGTCCGATTGCTTGGTCTGCTTCGGATTCGGCAGAGAAGATTTCATATTTGCCTTCTGTTTGGCGGTCTGCGATTCCACCGGCCAAGACCGGAAATCCAGTCCCTTCATCCTTAGTCGAGGAGTATGCTCAAATGGGTTGGATGTTTTTGCTTCGCCCTCAGCCAGCAGCCGCTAACGTCATCGGTCGCCAGCCGCGCTCGCGCGAAAAACTCTGAGACAGGTACCGACTCGAAGGTTCTGGTCGCTTCCAGGGGACGTCGGCCTGATTACAATGTCCGCAATTCCAAATGGAGGTGAGGCATGGAAGTAAGTCCGCTGGCAGGAACGATTCCGAACCCTGCGCTCCTGGTTGACGTGCCCAAACTCATCACCGCGTACTACGCGGAACGTCCCGATCCGGAGATTCCGGAACAGCGCGTGGTCTTCGGGACCTCGGGCCATCGTGGCTCTTCGTTCAACCGCGCTTTCAATGAAGCGCATATTCTCGCCACCACGCAGGCGATTTGCGCCTACCGCAAACGGCATCGCATCGGCGGACCGTTGTTCCTGGGGAAGGACACGCATCCGCTTTCGGAACCGGCGGCTGCCAGCGCGCTTGAGGTTCTCGCGGCGAACCAGGTCGAAGTCATGATCGCCGGAGCAGAAGACTACACGCCCACGCCTGCGATTTCTCATGCCATCCTGACCTACAACCGCGCCCGCAAAACCGGGCGCGCCGACGGCATCGTCATTACTCCTTCGCACAATCCACCCGAGGACGGCGGCTTCAAGTACAATCCGCCGACCGGCGGACCGGCCGATACCGAAGCCACCAACTGGATCCAGGCTAAGGCTAACGAATATCTCTCAAAGAAACTGCGCGGCGTGAAGCGCGTCCCCTACGATCAGGCGCTGCACGCATCCACCACCCACAAGCACGATTACGTCGATGCCTACGTGGCGGACCTGGCTAACGTCATCGACATGGACACGATTCGAGCTGCCAGCCTGAAGATGGGAGTCGATCCGCTGGGCGGAGCGGGCGTTCATTACTGGCCGCGCATTGCCGAGCGCTATGGCCTCAATCTCACGGTCGTAAACCAGATCGTCGATCCGACCTTCCGCTTCATGACCCTCGACTGGGACGGCAAAATCCGTATGGATCCCTCTTCTCCATACGCCATGCGTTCACTGATCTCGTTGAAGGACAAGTTCGATATCGCCTTCGCCTGCGACACCGATCATGATCGTCACGGCATCGTGGCCAAAAGTGCCGGACTCATGCCTCCGAACCATTACCTGGCCGTTTGCATCTACTACTTGTTTGCCAATCGTCCGCAATGGCGGAGCGATGCCGGAGCAGGGAAGACCGTCGTGAGCAGCAGCATCATCGACAGGGTTGTGGCCAAACTGGGGAAGAAACTCTATGAGGTTCCCGTGGGCTTCAAGTGGTTCGTCAAAGGATTGCTCTCCGGTTCTCTCGGCTTCGGTGGCGAGGAGAGCGCCGGCGCATCTTTTCTGCGGCGCGACGGAACCGTCTGGACTACTGACAAGGATGGAATTGCTCCCGCGCTGCTCTCGGCCGAGATCACGGCCAGAGTCGGCCGCGATCCGGGAGAGATTTATCGCGACCTGACCCAGGAACTGGGCGATCCCGTCTACGAACGGATCGAGGCGCCCGCGACACGCGAGGAAAAGTCGATTCTGCAGAAACTTTCGCCGCAACATGTGCGCGTCTCGGAACTGGCCGGCGAACCGATCGAAACCATCCTGACGTCAGCTCCGGGAGACGGCGAGCCCATCGGCGGCGTGAAAGTCATTTCGAAGGGCGGATGGTTCGCCGCTCGTCCTTCGGGGACCGAAGAAATTTACAAGATTTACGCAGAGAGCTTCCGCGGCAAGGAACATCTGCTGCAAATCCAGAAAGAGGCGCAGGAGATCATCCGCGGCGCCCTGGCAGCGGCCGGCCAGGCGGCCGCCTGATGCTGCGGCCATCCGGGGAGTTCTGATGCTCGAGCAAACGGAGAACCTTACCGCCGAATCCGTCTTACCCGCCCTCACCGAACTCGCCCTCGACCTGCGCTGGTCCTGGAACCATTCCACCGATGGACTCTGGCGGCGGCTCGATCCCCACCTCTGGGAATCGACCCATAATCCCTGGGTCGTGCTGCAGACCGTCTCCCGGCAGGTGATCGAGGAAGCCTGCGCCAGCCCCAACTTCCGGCAGGATGTCGAGCGGATGCTTCAGCGGAAGCGCGATACCGACAGCGCGTCCGCCTGGTTCCAGACGACTCATCCCAATGCGGGGCTAACCTGCGCTGCCTACTTCAGTATGGAATTCATGCTGAGTGAAGCGCTGCCCATCTATTCCGGCGGACTCGGCAATGTCGCAGGAGATCAGCTCAAGGCTGCCAGCGATCTGGGTGTCCCGGTGATTGGCATCGGCCTGCTTTACCAGCAAGGCTACTTCCGCCAGGAAATCGACCGCGACGGCTATCAGCAGGCGCTCTATCCGTTCAACGATCCCGGCCAGTTGCCGATCGAACCGCTGCGCGATGCCAATGGCGAATGGCTGCGCATTCCCATGCAATTCCCCGAAGCCACGCTCTGGGTTCGCACCTGGCAGGCGCATATCGGTCGCACCAGGCTCTATCTGCTCGACACCAATGATCCCGCCAATCTGCCCACGCACCGTGGGATCGCCAGCGAGCTCTACGGCGGCGGGCCCGAGCTCCGCCTGCAGCAGGAGATGATTCTCGCCATGGCCGGCTGGCGTCTGTTGTCGGCGCTCGGAATCCATCCGGAAGTCTGCCATCTCAACGAAGGCCACGCCGCTCTGGCCGTTCTCGAACGCGCCTTCAGCTACATGCAGGATCAGGATCAGCCCTTCGAAGTCGCTCTGACCGTCACCCGCGCCGGTAATCTCTTCACCACGCACACTCCCGTCGAAGCCGGATTCGACCGCTTTCCACCCGAGTTGATGCGGCAGTATCTGCGGCGGTATGCCGAAAACGAGCTGCGCATCGATTTCGACGATTTACTGGCTCTCGGAAGAAAAAATCCGCTCGATGTTTCGGAACCTTTCAACATGGCGTATCTGGCCATTCATGGAAGCGGAGCGGTCAACGGCGTGAGCCAGCTTCACGGCAAAGTCAGCCGTCGCATCTTTCAGCCGCTGTTTCCACGCTGGCCCGAAGCCGAAGTGCCCGTCGGCCATGTCACCAACGGCGTCCATGTTCCCACCTGGGATTCCGCGGAAGCCGACCAACTCTGGACGGAAACCTGCGGCGAAGAACGCTGGCGAGGAACCTTGCAAACGACGGAACTGGTGCAGAACTCGAGCGACGAAAAAATCTGGGATTTCCGCATGAAGGCCAGCGAATCTCTCGTCGCCTACACCCGCGCTCGCCTCTCCCGCCAGCTGACCCATCGCGGAGCGACCGCCGACGAGATCGCCATGGCCGGATCGATTTTTGATCCGTACGCTCTCACCATCGGCTTCGCCCGCCGTTTCGCCACCTACAAACGGCCCAATCTTCTTCTATATGATCCCGTGCGTCTGATCCGGATTCTGACCAACCGCAAACATCCGGTACAGCTGATTCTGGCCGGCAAGGCGCATCCCCAGGATCGTGAGGGTCAGGCCATGATCAAGCAATGGATGGACTCCATCGTTCGTCCGGAGGTTCGCAGGCACGTAGCTTTCCTCAGCGACTACGATCTGCAGCTCACCTCTCACCTGGTGCAGGGCGTCGATCTCTGGCTGAATACGCCGCGCCGGCCCTGGGAAGCCTCAGGGACAAGTGGTATGAAAGTTCTGGTCAACGGCGGCCTGAATCTGTCGGAACTCGATGGCTGGTGGGCCGAAGCCTATTCGCCCGAAGTGGGCTGGGCGCTGGGCGATGGCCGGGAGCACGACGACGATCCGCGCTGGGACGCGCACGAAGCCGAAGCGCTCTACGACATTCTGGAGAACGAAGTCATCCCCGCCTTCTACACGCGCGATGACCGCGGCGTGCCCACGGCCTGGGTCGCCAAGATGCGCGCCAGCATGGTGCGCTTGACCGCCAGGTTCTCCTCGAATCGCGCCGTCCGCCAATACGTCGAGAGCTATTATCTGCCGGCTGCCGCCGTCTATCGCGAACGCGCCGATCAGGGAAGCCGGCGCGCCATCGAAATCCTGAATTGGTCGCGTTCCTTGACGCGCAACTGGGCCAGCCTGCGCTTCGGTGAAGTAAGCAGCCGTCCGGAGAACGATCAACTCGTCTTCGAAGCGCAGGTCTCGCTGAACGAGCTCACTCCCGACGCCGTCGACATCGAACTCTACGCCGAGTCCCTTGAGAACGGCTGCCCGTTCCGCCAGACGATGGTCCGGCAAGCCAACCGTGTCGGCCCGTTCACGATTTATACGGCGAGAGTCCCCGCCAACCGGCCGTCCAGCGACTACACCGCTCGCATCATTCCACGAGAGCCGGGCGTGGCCGTGCCTCTGGAAGCGCCGCAGATCCTGTGGCACGCTGAGGAAATGCTCGACTGATCAGGCGTTGCGCCGTCGCTGCCGTTACCTTTTCGCCATCGCGGTACCCGCGTCGGCAAACGAGAAGTCGAGCGACACATTCGGATACTCCACGCCATCCACCTCCACATACGGATACACAAAGTAGTTCAGCGGTTTGCCCTGCTGCGGCGGACTCAGCCGCAAGTCGCGTCCCATGGTGAATTGCACCCGGTTCACATCATGCGATCCAAAGAAATAATCGCGCTTCTCCGGATGCTTCCACGCCTCTGAAATGTCCACCGGAATCCATCCCTTGCCGTCGACATAAAAATCCGACCAGCAGTGATAGCCGGCGATCTCCGCCGAATGTTTGTCGGGCGGGGGCAGCGGAAATCCAATTTCGAACCGTGCCGGAATGCCCTGAGACCGCGCCATCGAAATGAACAGCGAGTGAAAGTCGGTGCAGTTGCCCTTCTTCGCGTCGCAGGCGTAGAGCACGTCGCCGCGCCCCCAGCCCGTGCCCGTCTTGTCGTATTTCATGGTCGTGAAGACGTAGTCGTAAATCGCGCGCGCCTTCGCCAGCGGATCCGTCTTGCCCGCGGTCACTTTTGCCGCGAGTTCGGCCGGAAGCCCGGTGATCCGCACCAGCGCATTCGGCTGCAAATCGTCCTGCCGCTCTTTGCGGGTCAGCGAGGCCGCGACAAGATGAGCGTCCGAGCCAAGCGCGATTCGCTCCTGCCGCACCACGTCGTAATCGACCGCGAAGTGCAATTCGGCCTGCTTCGCGCCAGTGGTCTCCGCGTAATAGATTTCGTTGCCGTACTTTGCTTCGTGCGTTTTCCTAAGGGGCAGATCGCCTTTGGCGGAGACGACTCTTACCGACTGAAACCGGTCCGAGTGCGCCGCCGGAATCCACACTCGAACTTTCTTCCCGGCCGGAACATCCTTCACTGTAAATGCGTAGTGGAACGTGAAATGGCGCGACTCCTGCGCCGTCAAAACAGATTCCAGCACAAAGAATAGAGACAATAAGACGCAAGTCCTGCGCAGCATCATCGTCGGCTTCCTTTCAGGTTCGGACCGGCCACGGATCCCTGGCCACTGGGTTTCTCAACGACACACGGGCGTCTTAGAGGGAACGCCGTCAAGTGAAGCCGCGCTGGGGAATGCGCATCATGAGTCTGCAGAAAAAGATGCGGGAGCGCCTCTCGGCGTTGCGGTATTTTAGCAGGACACCGAAATGTGTGGGGACTGCCGTCTCGTCTCGTCGGCCGCAGTTCGACGCCGATGTCGAATACGTCCCGCTCCTCCTTCCGGTAGAATCCCTTCATGCCCGCCGCCATCCAATGCCGCGACTTGCGCAAGACCTACGACGGCAAGGTCGAAGCCGTGCGCGGGCTGAACCTCTCAATCCAGGCCGGCGAATGTTTCGGCCTGCTCGGCCCCAACGGAGCCGGCAAGACCACGACCATCGAAATCCTCGAAGGACTGCTTGCCCCGACTTCCGGCGAGGTCACGATCCTCGGCCACAAATGGAGCGAGAACGAGCGCGAGATGCGCGAGTGGCTCGGCATCTCGCTGCAGGAGACGCGCCTCTCGGAGAAACTCACCGTCCGCGAGACTATCGAGCTGTTCGCCAGCTTCTACCGCCAGCCGCGCTCCTCCGACGAAGTTCTCGAGCAACTGCAGCTCACCGAGAAAGCCGACGCCTGGGTAGGCAAGCTTTCCGGCGGACAACGGCAGCGCCTCGCCGTCGCCACCGCACTTGTCTGCAATCCCAAAATTCTTTTTCTCGACGAGCCCACCACCGGCCTCGATCCGCAAAGCCGCCGCCAGCTTTGGGACATCATCCGCCATTTTCAGCATGACGGCGGCACGGTTCTTCTTACGACGCACTATATGGATGAAGCCGAGCGACTCTGCGACCGCCTGGCTATCGTCGATCACGGCCAGATCATCGCCGAGGGCTCGCCCGACGATTTGATTGACCGTCTAGGCGGGCATCACGTCGTCGAATTCTCCGTGAGCGGAAACTCCCATGGCGCCGGTGCTGCCGAAACCCAGACCTGGCGCGCTTTGCCCAGCGTTGAGTCCGTTCGCGCCGATGACGGCCTGATCGCGCTCAACGTGAAGCAGCCGCACTTGACCATTCCGGCATTGCTCGAAGCCATCGACCAGCAGGGACGCGCGCTGCAGCACCTGACCACGCGGCAGGCCAGTCTGGAAGATGTGTTCGTGAATTTAACCGGCCGCCATTTGCGCGAGGAGTGAGATCGCGGAGAAAAGGGAATCCGTATGCGGAACACTGCCAGATTCGCGATATCGGCAATTTCGATACTGATCGCGCTCGCCATCGGCTCGTCGGCGCAACCATCCCCGAACGACGAGTCCACTTTCGCCCCGTTTCAGCGGTGGATGGCTGCCGTTCTGACCGGCGATACCGGCGCGCTCAAGTCGCTCTACAGCACCAATCCTCCGGCGCAGATCCGCATCAAGACCGTAATGCACGACGCCGACGCCGATACCGGCTTCTGGCTTGACCTGAAATCGCCGACCATGAAAGTCGAGATCGTTCGTTTGATTGTGCGGCCGACTCGAGCCAATGTGATCTTCCGCGCCGACGTGGAGTCCGGCGGCCAGACGATCACCGTCACCGATGATCAGGGCTGGCAGAAGCAAGGCGATCAGTGGCGTCTCCTCTATGCCGAGCGGACCGACGACCCGAAGTTGCAGCAGCCCGCCGACATGAAGAAGGATCTCTATCCGGCCGATGCCGACGCGCACGCCGAGATTCGGGAAGCCGAAGAGCGGGCCGCGAAGCAGCACAAGCGGCTGTTGCTCGTCGTCGGCGCAAACTGGTGCTTCGATTGTCACGTGCTCGATCTGGCTTTTCACAGTCCGCAGTTGCAGCCGATCCTGGCGGCGAACTATGAAGTCGTGCACATCGATATCGGACCCGACGGAAAGAAAAATACCGATGTGCTGCAGCAGTTCAATGCCTCCACCGACAAGGGAGTTCCGGCCCTGGTCGTCGCCGAAAGCGACGGCAAGGTCGTCTTCAGCCAGAGGAACGGCGAGTTCGAGGATGCGCGCGGCTTGACTCCAGACGCGCTTGCCGAATTCCTGAACAAGTGGAAGCCGCAGGCGCGTTGATGACCAATGGCAATACCGCAGGCAAGCGTGTCGCGCCCTGGGGATACACAGTGCTGGTGCTCTTGCCTCTCGCGGCCGGTTCGGCTGCCAGCGCGTATCAGCACACGCTGGAGCACGTGAGCCTTCCCGGCGTCAGCGACCGGCTCAGCGCCTACTTTGCGGTGTTGGTGGAGGAGTGGCTCGCCGTGTTCCTGGTATGGCTGCAAGCCCGGCGCGGCGGACCGTCGATCAGGGAACTGGTTTCCGGGGGATGGCCGAAAGCCGGCGCCTTCCTGAGAGATATGGGGCTTGCGATCGGATTCCTAACCGTAGCTGTGCCGCTGGAGGCGCTGATGACCCGGTGGCTGGGAGCCTCGGACGATGGGATAAGCTTTCTTCCCAAAAGCAGGTTGGAAGCGGTCGTCTGGGTAGTCCTGGCGGCTACGGCGGGTTTTGCAGAAGAGCTGATCTTCCGCGGTTTTCTCACGTGGCAATTCCAGGCGTGGACCAAGAGTTCGGCGCTGGCGATCGTGCTGCAGGGCTTGCTGTTCGGCCTGGCGCATGGGTACTATTCGCGTTCCATGCTCACCATCGCTGTCTACGGTTGCCTGTTGGGTTGGCTTGCCTGGTGGCGCAAGAGTCTGCGGCCAGGAATGCTCGCTCACCTGCTTGAAGACGAAGTTTTTGGCTTGCTGGCATTCACTATGACGAAATGAATTCGGATGGATCATGAGCCTCACACAAGAAATCCCGGCTACTGCACCGAAACCCGCTCCCGCTTTGCCGCGCCTCAACGGCCGGTGGTCGGGCTATCGCCATCTGCTGATGGCGCGCATGCTCGAACTGAAGCGCGAGCCTGAAGTCGTCTTCTGGGTCTTCGTCTTTCCCTTGCTGCTCGCGCTCGGCCTGGGCATCGCCTTCCGTGACAAGCCGGTCGATGCCATCCCGGTCGCGATTGTCGACGGCGCCGGTTCCTCGGGCACGCAGAGTCTGCTCGCCCGCTCGCCCCAGCATGATCACTTCAAAGCGCAGGTTGTCAGCGATGCCGACGCGCTCAAGGGATTCCGTCTGGGCAAGTTCGATCTGGTGATCGAGCCTGACGGCAAGGGAGGCTTCGAGTACCGCTACGATCCAGCGCGTCCGGAAAGCGTTCTCGCCCGGACCGAAGTCAATGACGCTCTGCAGTCCGCCGCCGGCCGAAAAGACCCGCTGCCCTCGGCCGCGGTCGAGTCCTCTGAGCCCGGCTCGCGCTACATCGACTTCCTCATCCCCGGCCTGCTCGGCATGAACCTGATGAACTCCGGCATGTGGGGCATCGGCTTCGCGCTGGTCGATATGCGCCAGCGCAAGCTGCTCAAGCGCTTCGTCGGCACGCCCATGCGGCGCGGCGATTTTCTGCTCGCCCTCGCCTCCAGCCGCCTGATTCTGATGATCATTGAGGTCGGGCTGCTGCTGGTCTTCGGAGTGCTCTTCTTCCACATGCGCGTGCTCGGATCGGTCGCTGCCATCGCCCTCATCGCCGCTATTGGCTCGCTCACCTTCGGCGGCGTGGGTTTGCTCACCGCCAGCCGTGCCCAGAAAATCGAATCCGTCAGCGGCCTCATCAATCTCGTCATGATGCCGATGTGGATCTTCTCCGGCGTCTTCTTTTCCTACGAGCGTTTCCCGGCCGTGATCCAGCCGTTGATCAAGGCTCTGCCGCTCACCGCTCTCAACGATGCCTTGCGCGCCAGCATTCTCGAAGGCACTCCGATCGCCCACCAGTGGCCCCGCCTGCTGGTGATGGTGCTCTGGGGAGGCATTTCCTTCGTCCTGGCGCTCAGGTGGTTTCGCTGGACTTAGACTGCGGGTTGAACTTGGAGAGGATTTTCTTTCGAGGTTTCCTCCGCTTCCGGCCCCGCCCGCGTCTTTTTAGGGAGTTACGAACGAGGCCGTCTGCGGTGCTTGCGAAAAAAATTACTGCTACTACGACTTGACTAGCTTGGCTTTCCGCACTTTTGCCCAGCGTAGTCGTTGCGCCGCGGCGATCCGCTCCCGGGCTTCCTTGCTCAAGACTCGTTTCACTGCCTTGAGCCTGGTTCCGTTCGCCTGACCGAGGGCGTCTAATGCCTTCCCTACGCGGTCCATCTCTTTCTGGAGACGGGAATACTCGTGCCGCAGGGAAGTGACTACCTTGTTCAGGTTCGTCATCAATTACCCCCTATTGTGGTCAAGGCTAACATGAAAGTAGAAGAAGTTAGGCAAGGATTAGAAAATTAGTGGCGCACATGTGTGAGGCCTTGTGAAAAACTCCCGCCCTCTGGAACCGGAATCGCCAGCCGGCCGGAATCCGGCTACGGACGCGTAATCGACAGTTGCAGCATGCCTCGCACCTGGCCCCAGTCATCGGTCTCGCGGTGGAAAACGACCTCCCGTTTTGGCCCCGAATAGCGCGGGTCGATCAGGAGTAGATTCTGGATGGAGTAGGTAATCGTCCCATCCGTGTTATCTACTGTCTGAAGGTAGGTCACTCCATACAACACGTATAAGTGCGTGTTCCAATCGAACAGCAGCGCATGCTGGCCGCGAATTGCCGCGATCAATCCTCCAGAATTAATCGCCGGCGCCTCGGTATAGTCCGCCACGACCTGGATCGGACGCCCATCGTTCAGCAGGTGTCGTCCCTGCAACTTGCTGGCAACGTCTTTCAGCGACGTCGGATCGGCGCGCCGGGCGCTGTCTTCGAGGGCGGAGTCCCTCCCGCAGCAGATTTCCCGGTCATGAACGACGGTGTCGAGCGAAGTGAGCAGCACGTCCGCCGGATCCTTCGTCTTTGCCATCAGCGAGGGTAATCCGCTGACCCGGACTTCTTGCATGGAGTAGTAGTCCTGCCCATAGGCAAGACTGGAGAGTAGCAGCGCCGCCAACAAAGCGGCTTTCCCGCGGAATGTGGATCTCCGAAACCCGGATTGGTTCATACGTCCACCCCGGCCCCAGAGCTTCATTCTATCGCTGATCCTAACTCTTCAGCGGAATCGTCGGCAGGAACCGCGGTGACTGACGGGCCCGGGTCGCCTGCTCAAACGAATAGGCCAGCCGGATGAGCGTGGGCTCGCTCCAGGCCCGGCCGAAGAAAGAGATTCCAACCGGCAGACCCCAAAGCTGTCCGGCAGTCACATTGATATTCGGATATCCCGCCACCGCCGCCGCGTTCGAGCTGCCTCCGGCCACGTGATCGCCGTTGATCAGATCGGTCATCCACGCCGGGCCGCCCGTCGGAGCGACCAGCGCATCCAGATGATTCTTGTCCATGACCGCGTCAATGCCTTCCACCCGCGCTAACTGGTGATTCTTCGCCAGCGCGTCGAGGTAGTCCTTCTCGGTAAGTGGACCCTTCGCCTCCGCCTTGATGAATAAGTCCTGCCCGAAGTATGGCATCTCCTTCTCGCGGTTGCGTTCGTCGAACTCAATAATGTCCTTCAGGGTTTTCACCGGAGCTCCGGGTTCCAACTTCGCCAGATAGGCGTTCAGGTCGGCCTTGAGCTCGTACATGAAGATCAGCAGTTCGCTGTCATCGAATTTTCCCAGCGTGGGGATATCCGCCGGATCGACCAGCGTCGCTCCCTGCTTCCGCAGGACTTCGAGCGCCCGCTCCATCAACGCGTCGACCGCCTCGTTGAATCCAAAATACTTCCGCGCCACCCCGATGCGCGCGCCCTTCAACCCATTTGGATCGCAATACTGCGAATAGTCGGCCTGCGACTTGCCGGCGCTCGCCGCGGTCGCCCCATCCTCCGGATCGACTCCCGTCAGCGCGCCCAGCAGAATCGCCGCATCTTTTACCGTGCGGCACATCGGTCCAGCGCTGTCCTGGCTGTGCGAAATTGGAATGATGCCGCTGCGGCTGATCAGTCCCACCGTCGGTTTGATCCCCGCGAGGCCGTTCGACGACGACGGACAGACGATCGAGCCATCGGTCTCCGTTCCGATCCCCACGGCCGCCAGATTGCCGGAAATGCCCGCGCCCGTGCCCGAACTCGATCCGCACGGATTGCGATCGAGCGCGTACGGATTGTTCGTCAGCCCGCCGCGCCCGCTCCATCCGCTGGTCGAGTGACTGGAACGAATGTTGGCCCACTCGCTCAGATTCGTTTTGCCCAGAATGACCGCGCCCGCCGCCCGCAGCCTCTGCGCTACGAACGAGTGCTTCGGCGGTCTCGATCCCACCAGCGCCAGCGACCCGGCCGTGGTCATCATGCGATCGGAGGTCGCGATGTTGTCCTTGATCAGCACCGGAATGCCGTGCAGCGGCCCACGCGGCCCCTTCGCCTTGCGCTCTTCATCGAGCGACGCCGCAATCGCCTCGGCCTCCGGATTCATCTCGATGACCGCATTCACCGTCCGCTTGTCGATGTCGGCGATGCGCTCCGAATATTGTTCGACCAGCGCCCGCGCCGTGTACTTGCCGGACTTCATTCCATCCTGCAGTTCGGCAATCGTGATTTCCTCGAGGTCGAAAGGCTTGATGTCGGGTGGTGCAGCAGTTTTTGGGACGCTCGCGGCCGCCCGGCCAGCGCCCAGCGCCGGATACACGGCAGCCCCCGCGCCCGTCACCAGCGTGGACTGTAAGGCAGATCGTAGAAAAGACCGGCGGGAAGAAACGGATGGCGAATTCGCGCGATTGTCGGGCATCCGGCGAAGGTCCTTGAAGAATGATGTCGAACGCTACCCAGGTTGCGAATCAGTCGGCAGGGCGAATCAGCAGTGTACTCCAACTCCGCGCGCGGAACCTCCACTGTCCACTTCACGTGCTCTTCTTCCTCGCCCGCGTCCTTCGCGCCTGTGCGCTCGCCAGCAACACCTGCGGATGATCCTCATACGGGTTGTACTCTTCCTCCGGATACCACATCCCGGCAAACAGCCCAGCCTGCCGAGCGATGGTGCAGCGCTGCACATGCACCGCATCGATGAAACTGTGCTCGATCGCCGGGTCGCCCCAATCCCCGCCCCAGATCAGCCCGCTGGCCCGCGCCAGCTGCCCGAGAAACGAGAAGTCTCCCTTCCACGACGGCTCGCCGTCCACGTCGCGCACCAGATCGCAGGCCAGCCCGTAGTTGTGCACGCCTACCGCGCGCAACCTGGTCGCCCCGGCATTGAACAGCGCCAGCTGCCGCGCCTGGCTGCGGAAGGTTTCAAAGATCATCAGCGGGATGCCCATCTGCCCGGCCGCTTCGACAATCTGTTCAACCAGCCGCCGCGTTACCGGCTCGAGCAGCGCCGGATCGGCAACCCGCGCCGTTGACGCAAAGCGCGTGTCTTTCTGAATGACGTCGCTGTAGAAGCTGCCCACGGCTCGCCTCCGCCTGGGAAACGATCAGCTAATCACGAATCGCCACGAAGTCAACGAGAAACTGAGGATTGTCCGAAAGGACGAATTCCGTCGAACCATTTTGGGACGGACGGCCGAGCCTCGGTCTCAGACGGGGTGGCTGAAGCCCGAGCCGGCGCCGATTCCTTCGCCGGGGAAGACTAGAACTTGAATACGATGCCGCCGCCGTAGCGCATGCCGCTTGGGTGCGGCAGCCCGCTCGTCGGATTTCGTTGCCACTCGTAATCGATTTGCGCAATCCGCACGGCGAATCGCCTGGAAACTTTCACGTCGACTCCGCCGCCCAGCGCGATCTCCGGCGCGGTAAAGGCCGAACTCGCACCCAGCGACTCTGTTTCTTTCACTACTCCGAACAAGGCGTGGGCAAAGGGCGTGATCTTCGGCAACGGAACCGCCACCGTCGGCCCAAACAAGAAGCTGTAGCGGGTATCGCCCGGCTGGTCGAAGGCATGATAGTGGGTTGCAAAATCCGCGGTGAAACCCACGAAGCGGTCGACGTAGCCGGTCATCGCCGCTTCCCAGCCGTGAATGAAAATGTTGCTTGATTGCAGTTCGCCCTCCTCCAGCCCGCAGGAGAAGCCTTGACCGTAGGTGGTGACTGTTCCACACGGAGCGATGTGCTCGGCCGAATAGCCTCCGAAGACTTCGAGCCGCGCGCCATTCTGGCTCAGAGCCGAACCAGTGACCAACAGGAGGAAGAGAACGCCAGCCGCCAGAATCTTCATGCGCCCCCCAAGCAGATCCAAGAGCAGCAATTCCGACATCTTAAGCGACTTGGAAGTGGGAGTGGAACGAAAGGTTGTACGGCGCTGTATCGTCGCCAAAAAAACCACGGCCGACCGGCGATTCGTCTCACTTCGGCGGCTGATTGGTTCGCGATCTCTTGCCGGTGAATCGGTCTATCGAGAACGGTCCCGATCCGCCAAGCACGAGCGCCGCGAGACACGCGAGATAAAGAAGATTCACCTCATAACCAGGCGGCCCAAACTGAGGTCTGCCCGCGGTCACCGCCATCAGTTTGATCGAGCTGAAGCCGAAGGGAAGATGCACGGTAAACATCGCGACCAGCAGGATCCCTGCCATCGGTACGCTGGCCACCGGCACGAAAGCTCCCGCCAGCACGGCCAATCCGCCCACGAGTTCAATCACGATCGTTGCCCAGCTCATCAGATGAGGCGCGGGAACACCCAGCGCCTGGAGTATTGCCGAGAAATGCTCGGGTCCTTTCACCAGCTTGGCATAACCGTGCGCGAGGAAACCGTAACCGACCATCAGCCGCAGCGGAATCGCGGACCATTGTCCAAGCTTCAATCTTGCTGTGAATTGGTTTGCTGTCCGAGGAATGTCCATGTCCAGTGGATTCCCGGCGGCGAAGAAAGTGACAAACTCACCGAATCCCAATTCTTGGTGATCGCCATCACATCCCCTGCCTCAATCTGCTGCAACAATTCACCCAGCACGTGTTACAACGCGCGAAGACTCTTCCGCAACCAGGAACCAGATTCACATGCCCTTCGTATATTGGGTCATGCGGAGATTCATCGACAGCTTCCGCCAGGTGCTCGCGGCCATGTGGGCGCACAAGCTGCGTTCGTTCCTCACCATGTTCGGCATCGCATGGGGAGTCGGATCGTTGCTGCTGCTGGTCGGGCTCGGAGAAGGCTTTCGCGCCGGCACGGCGAAGCAACTAGCGAGCTTCGGCGATGATTACATGCAAATCTTCAACGGCCGCGTGCCCGCCCTGGGCAGCAGCCAGCTTTCCTCTCGCCAGTACTACCTGAACTACCAGGATTATCTCGACATTCGCAGTTCGCCTTATGTGCGCAATGCCACGCCGGTCATCTATCGCGGCGACCTTCGCCTGGTCAGCGACTACGGTAGCAGCAACGGCTACGTCGATGGCTCCGAGCCGCAGTTTTATGACATTCGCTACCAGCCGGTCGACCAGGGACGCTGGCTGAGCTGGACCGACGAGCAACAGCGCAACAACGTTTGTGTGATCGGCAAAGAGTTCGTGCGCCTGCTGTTTCCCGGGCGGCCCGTCGTTGGCAGCCGGCTTCTCATCAATGGCGTGCCCTTCGAAGTGATCGGAACCATCAAGAGTATCGGCCACGGCAACAACAACGACCAGAACATGCGTCTGGTGATGCCGTTTTCCACCATGGCCACGTATTTCCCCATGCCGGGGGAAGGCAACGCCAACGCCATCAAATACGTCGCGTATCAGCCGATCACGCGTGCCATGCACGAGCGCGCCAAGAAATCCGTGCGCAGCATCGTTGCCAGAAATCATAACTTCGATCCCGAAACGCCCGACGCTTTTGACGATTGGGACTCGGTCGAAACCGCGGAGATGGTCGGTAAAATCTCCGACGCCATGGATGCCTTCCTCGGCGCGGTCGGCCTGGTGACGCTCGCTCTCGGAGCCATGGGAGTGGTGAACATCATGCTGGTCTCGGTGGCCGAGCGCACCCGCGAGATCGGCCTGCGCAAGGCGCTGGGCGCGACTCGAACCAGCATCCTGTTCCAGTTCTTTCTGGAAGGGCTGATGCTGACCGGCATCAGCGGCGGCATCGGCGTGCTGGCGGCTTATGCCGCAACCCGGCTGTTCGGACTGGCTCCGCCGATCGACGGATTCGAGCTGCCGCACATCTATCCCGCAACCGCCGTGCTGGCCGCGGGAAGCCTCGCCGTCGCCGGCATCGTCGCCGGGCTCTATCCGGCGCGGCGCGCGGCGCTGCTCACGCCGGTCGAAGCGCTCCGTCAGGAGTAGCCCATGATTCTGCCGAAAGACGTTCTCTCCGAAGCCTATGGCGCCCTCCGGCAAAACCGGCGGCGGACCGTGATCACCATGCTCGGCATGGCCTGGGGCATCGCTACCGTGGTTCTCTTGCTCGCTTATGGCACCGGTTTTTCCACGGCGATCGTCAGCATATTCCGGTCTTACGCCAGCATGGAGGCCATGGCCGTCGCCGGCGGCCGCACTTCCATGCAGGCCGGAGGCAGCAAGGCCGGCACCACCGTCCGCTTGACCAGTGATGACATCGATCGTCTTCTGACCAACGTTCCGCAGATCACCCGCATCAGTCCGGAATCCTATTACGAAGCTCCCATCAGCTATGAGGGGCGCTCATATACGTGGCAGGTCAGCGGCGGCAATCCCGCGCTGCAGGAGATTGAGAACCTGAAGATGGATGCCGGGCATTTCTACACCGCCGAAGACATGCAGCTCCGCGCGCGGGTTTGTGTGCTGGGTTCGGAATCGAAGGAGAAACTGTTTTCCGGCCGCTTCGCCCTGGGGGAACGGGTCCGCATTAACGGAATTCCCTACGAAGTCATTGGCGTCCTGAAGCCGCGACCGCAGGAAGGCAAAGAGAACAGCATCAACCGCTTCGTCTACATTCCGTTCCCGACCATGAGCGATTTCCGCGACACGCGCTACCTCGACGTCATCTGGCTGGAATTCCTCGGCTACGACTACGGAGCCGTGCAGCGCTCCATCCGCAATACGCTGGCCGCGGAACACAATTTCCGTCCTGACGACAAGCGCGCGCTGTTCGTCTTCAGCCTGATGGAGCAGATTTCGCAGTTCCACATCATCACGATGGCTCTGCAGGTCATGCTCGCGTTCATCGGAACTCTCACGCTTGGCATCGGCGGCGTAGGGCTCATGAACATCATGCTGGTCAGCGTCACGCAGCGCACCCGCGAAATCGGCGTCGAGAAGGCGATGGGCGCCCGCCGCCTCGACGTGCTTCTGCAATTCCTCTCCGAAGCGCTCGCCATTACGTTTCTGGGCGGCCTGTTCGGCATCGTGCTCGCCTACGTGGTTTCGTTTTCCGTCGGAAAGCTTACGTTTTACAGCGCCCTGGCGCAGCACGGCGAGGCAGGCGACATCCGTCTGATCATTTCGCCGGCGAGCGTGCTGGTTTCCACCGCCATCCTGACGGCCGTCGGACTGGTCAGCGGCATGATCCCGGCCATCCGCGCCTCGCGCCTGAATCCGATTGAAGCCCTGCACTACGAATAGACCGGCTTAGCTAAGTCGGCGCCTCCAGCCAGCCGAATGCGGAGATTATAGGGAGACTCGCGCAAGAACATGGAGCGGGAGACCGGGATCGAACCGGCGACATCCAGCTTGGGAAGCTGGCGTTCTACCGCTGAACTACTCCCGCCCAAGACAACGTGAAGATTTTGAGATCCTTCGCCAACTGCGCTCAGGATTTCGCCGGCAGGCTCGCGCTTCGCTCACCCCTGCTAAACGGCTCAACTACTCCCGCCCAAGACAACGTGAAGATCGTAAGAGCCGACGGAACGTGCCTAGACTATCACTGCGCCCCCGGCAGAACAACCGCCGTCCCACCGCCCTTCCTTCGATCATCTTTCGAATCAGCGCGCCTGATTCAACTGCTGCCGCCGCTTCTGCCATTCCGCGCTCTGGAACACATGCGGCCCGACTTCGATCAGCCGCGGCAGCATCTCGAACACCGACACCGGAGTCCACTTCGTGCCTTCGCGGGTGCGGAATCCGCGGCGGATGATTTCCTCGGCAATGCGCGCGTATGAGCCTTCCTGCACGATCAATTCCATCATCTCGAACAGCAACTCGCGCTCTGACGGATTTTCCTCCAACCGGCCGCCGCTCGATTCCACCTGCAATCCGAATGGAAGCTGCGCCGGCAATCCTGCCTTTTCCGTGGCGCTCGCCGTCTCAGGAATCTCGACTTCACGCTCCCAGTCAATCGCCACCAGCTTCCATCCCTGCCCAGTCCGCCGCTCAAGTTCCTCTGCCGCCGGTGCACTCGAAACCACCTGCCGCTCCCGCTCTATCTTTTTCATGACGACGCACCTCGCCCGCGAGCTTTGCCGATCCGGCAGCATTTCGATCGCCAAGGAGAATCTACCCAGGCAATCCGCAAGTGGTTTCCCTTCAACGACGCCTCATCCCAGCCGGCCGGCGCGCCGTCCGCTGGCGGACGCGACTGTCCAAAATCGGATGCGGCTGTCTGGCGCGAAAACGGACCCGAGCGGAAGTCAGTGACCGGCGTCCCGAGGTCGTCTGCCGACTCTCGGCTGTCAGGCATACAATTGCCGCGAGCGCGACATCCTCATGACCGAAGAAGCCAGCGCGGACCGCTTCGCCCAGATCGTCGAGTGGGCCTACAGCACGCTCCCCGAGGAGATCCGGAACTTGCCCGATTTTCCCGGCATTCAAGTTGCCGATGAGCCGCCCTCGGATGTGCTGGCACGCATCCGGAAAGAAAGGAACTGGTCCAGGGAAAAGGAGTTGCTCGGATTGTACAGCGGCCTTCATCGAAACCAGCCGCAACACTTTTATTCGAGAATGGCTCCTGACCTCATTTTCGTTTTCCGCGGCCCCATCCTGCGATGCTCGAGGGGCAATCTGCCGGCGGAAGTGAAACAGGTCGTGTGGCATGAAGTCGCCCACTGGTTGGGCCACAACGAAGCCGAAGTAAAGGAGCTGGGGCTCTCCCGCGCTTTCGACGACATTGCGCACGATCCGCCTGAAACCCAGACACCGGCCGCCGTTTCTCGCGAGGGATTGCCGGACGCCATTGCGCCGGACGCGGAAACAAGCCAGCACCTGCGCTGCATCAAGTGCTACTCCAGCGATGTCACCTGCCGCGAAGTCGACAAGCCCCCGAGCTATCTCGGAGCCAACCCGTTCGATCCCACTGTTCTGCATGCCAAACGCTGCCAGTGCAATTCCTGCGGCCATGAATGGGACGACGAGGATGGCTACTGAGCGGTTTTTGAGAGTCCGCTACCCAGGCTTCTTCCGAGCGCGCCCCATCATCCCGCGGAGTACAATTTTGAACCGAGTCCACAGGATGCCCGACCGCATTCAGTTTGGCCGACTGGCCACAATTCTGCTTGGAATTCCGGTTCCGTGGGTCTTCGTCCTGACCTATCTCGCCGGAATCGGCATTGAAATCCCGTTGCATCGGGGAGGCTTCTTCCCGGATTTCCAATTGCTCACCCCCGTGGGTTCCGTAATTTTCACCCTGGGGATGGGATTGGCCGCGTGGGGATGGTTCATCTTCCACCGGGCGCGAACCACGCGGGTCCCGGGCGAGGACTCCGCCGCGCTGGTCACCCATGGCCCTTATCGGCTGATGCGCAACCCCATGTACGTCGGTCTCAGTGTGGCGTATGTCGGAGAGGCCGCGATCCTTCATCAGATCGTTCCCGTCATCCTCCTGCCGCTGACCATTGTCTACTTGAACCGGGTCGTCATTCCGCTCGAGGAAGAACGGCTGCACGCGGTGTTCGGCGCTGCATACGACCGATACCGGAATGAGGTTCGTCGTTGGCTCTGATTGGGGAGGGCAGTGTCAATGAGCGATAACGCAGGTTGGAAAATTTCGTTCGCCGAATGTGTGGCTCAGGATCACGGAGAAAATCTCACGCCGTCGGCAGCATCGTACCCGCCCTCGCCAAAACCGGCGGGGTGGCCCGCCCTTGGTCTTTCAGATTCACCACGACTGAGGGTGCCCCATCCTTGCGCAGTTTGCAAGGGTGGGAATCACGGACCCACACCTCTGCGATTTCAGGAAATTGAAGTTGGTGCTACCCATCCTTTCCCGCAGAACGCGAAAGGATGAGGCACCTCATTTCATGACGGTACCAGCGAGATGAAAAGGCCGGGCCACCCGTCCCTGCGCATCGCAATCCCGCCCACTTGAATCCCCGCCGCCGCTTGAACCCCCTCTGGTCCGATGCCATACTTTCTTCCGTGCCGCGCTTTCGTCCTGCCGCGAAACACTCTCTTGCTTCTGCCTTGGGGCTGCTCGTGTGCGCGTCTCTCCTCAGCGTGGGGTCCTCGGCGCAGATCACGCCGGAAATGCAGCGCATGTACAGCACGCGCGATGATCAGCCGATTACCACCTACGAAACCGCTCCTAACACCGCCGTCATCATCTGTCATGTATTTGCCGAGGAGAAGCCCGCCCGGCTCGACCGCTCCGCCCGGTTCGATCTCACGAATCTGGGCAATCATTTCGGGGTGTTTCTGATCGTTCCCGGACACGAAGACGCTGTGTTCACCAACACCATCCTCGGAACCTACGACGTGACCGTGACCGCCGTGGGATATCTGAGCGCCCATCAGACGATCAGCGTCCTGAATGCGGTGACCCAACACGTTGACGTTGTTCTTCAGCGGGACCCCTCTGCCGTCATTCTGAACGAAGCCTCCGGTCTCATGCCCGGCAGAGCGAAGAAAGAGGCGCACCGCGCCGTCTCTTCATTGAAATCCGGGGAACTCGACGACGCTCAGCGGCATCTGGAGGCCGCCTATCAGCTGGCGCCCTCCAATGCGGACTTGAACTTCCTCCTGGGATATCTCCACTTCGTGCAGAGAGACTACGCGAAAGCCGGAACCTATCTCGGCGCAGCGGCGAACCTCAATCCGCACTCGGCGCAAATCCTGACTCTGCTCGGCAGGACGAATCTGGTTCGAGAAGACTATCCCGCCGCGCGGTCGGCGTTGGAACAGGCGGTTCTGGCCGACGCGGAAGACTGGCTGCCGCACGATCTGCTGGCCGATGTCTATCTTAAGCAGAAGGAATACGGCAAGGCCCGCAATGAAGGCCAGGTCGCCGTTGCCAAAGGCGCGAAGTATGGCAAAGATGCTTCCGGCCCCGCCGAACTGGTTCTCGGACAAGCCCTGATTGCACTTGGGCAGAAGGAAGAAGGAATTCAGGCGCTCGAAACTTTCTTGAAAGACTCGCCTCAGAATCCCATGGTCTATCAGGTCCGCGCCCTGATCACGAGAATCAAGCAAAGCGATCCCGCTTCTGCCGCCGGAGGAAGCTCTGCCGCGACAGAAATAAATGCGTCGCGGGCCGATCCCCTTGGCGCTGTGCCCGATCCCGAACTCTCGATGGAAACCTGGCGGCCACCCGACATCGACGATGCCAAACCGACACTCGACGTCGGAGTGACCTGTCCCGCTGCTCATGTATTGGCTGAGGCGGGCAAGCGCGTGCAGGAATTGGTTCTGGATGTAACCCGCTTCACCGCCGACGAAAACCTGTTCCACCAGTCGCTCGACGCTGCCGGTCTTTCCACTGGTGCCGAAACAAGAAAGTACAACTATGTCGCCGCCATCTCATCGGAACCGGGCAAGATCTTCATCGAGGAATATCGTTCCGACAAAGGCCTGAAGGCAGACGATCCGGATGCCATCTCCAGCACCGGCTTCGTTATGCTGGCGCTGGTGTTTCACCCGGAGATGCAGGGCGACTTCGATTTCGATTGCGAAGGCCGGGGCGAATGGCGCGGACAACCCACCTGGCTCGTACACTTCCGCCAGCGTCCCGACCGTCCCAATCACATGCACGGTTACATGGTCGGCGGCCAATTGTTCCGCGTCGACTTGAAGGGCAGAGCCTGGATCTCTGCCGACACGTTTCAGATCGTACGTATGGAAGCCGACATGGTCAGCCCCATGCATGAAATCGAACTGCTCAGCGAGCATCAGACGGTCGAATACGGCGCCGTGCCGTTCGCCAAGAAGAATACGACGCTGTGGTTGCCGAAAGATGCCGAGATTTACATCGACCTCCGCAAGCATCATTACTACCGCCGCGACAGTTTCGATCACTACATGCTTTTCGACGTGGACGCAGAGCAAAAAGACAAACTCCCGGCCGCAACTGACCGCTAACCTCAGCCGAACACCGCTCTTTCGTTTCTTCTTCGCATCGCCGAATCCAGCTCGTCAACCCTGCCGCGCCGGGTTCTGCCGCCTCCGATCCCGCGTGATTACTGAAGTTTCGGCACTTTTGGCGCTTTCGTGATTGCGATCACAAAGAGCCGTGATGAAGGCCATTTGCCCCAACCGCGCTTTTGCCGATGATCAGCTTGAGCAACGGAGATGTGACCCGCCGAGGTCGCATCCCCTGGCATCCCGGGCAAACCGGCCCGGTGGGGTGAGACAGGGAGGCTCCTATGAAGGGCACAATCGACATCCACGACACCGATGTGAAGCCAGCCGGACCAGCCGCCCGTCCGGCCGCGGCCGTGTTGCCGCGCAAAGAAATCTCTGCCACGCCCGCGGTTCGGCAGCGGGTGATGTTTTCTGACAGTCTTCTGGAGTTCGGGCCGCAGCGCAAACGCAAATTCTTTGCCACCACGACTTCATTTGTTCTGAACGTACTGGCGTTATCGGTTCTGCTGATTGTGCCGCTGGTGTTCACCGAGCAGCTGCCCAAGGCGCAGTTGCTGACGTTCCTGGTGGCGCCGCCGCCACCGCCGCCTCCTCCTCCGCCGGCGGCCGCGCCGCCGCAGCGCATCGTCCGGCAGATTCAGACGGATGTGCTCTCGAGCGGGCAGCTGCGCACTCCGACCAAGATTCCGCAGAAGATCGAGATGATCAAGGAAGACACGGCGCCGCCGCCGATGCCGGCGACCGGAGGTGTGGTCGGCGGTGTGCCGGGGGGCATCCCTGGCGGACAGCTGGGAGGCGTCATCGGAGGCATCGTCAACTCCTCCAGCCTGGCGGCGATTCCCAAGTTCGCGCCCGTCGTTCCGCAGCGCATACGCGTGTCGTCGGGCATTACCCGCGGGTTGCTGATTCATCGCGTCGAGCCGCCCTATCCGACTTTGGCCCGCCAGGCGCGAGTACAGGGCGAAGTCGTGCTGAAGGCGGTCATCGGCACCAACGGCGAGATTCAGGACCTGCAGCTGGTCAGCGGCCACCCCATGCTGGTGCCGGCCGCGATCGCCGCAGTCAGGGAATGGCGCTACAAACCATATCTGTTGAACGGACAACCGGTAGAGGTGGAGACCACGATCACCGTGATCTTCCAGCTCTCCTCTTGATGAAGGTGGGCGAGGCGCGTCGGGGAGCGCCAGGAGTCTGAATATGGCTGCTGAATACACGTACCGCGTTTCGGCCTGGTGGACCTCAGGCCGCACTGGACTGGCCAAGTGCGAGTCCTCCCCCAATACGATCCATTTTTCCGAGGCGGCCGAATTGGGCGGCCTGCCCGGCCGCTGGACTCCCGAGCAACTGCTGCTTTGCGCTCTGGCCGGCTGTTTCACCACAACCTTTCACGACGTGGCGCGCGGCGCCAAGTTCGAATACACGGATCTGGAAGTCGAGATTGAGGGCTGTGTGCGCCGCACCCGCGCCGCCGGCTGCAATTTCAGCGAAATCCTGATTCGTCCCAGACTCACTGTGCATTCCAACGAGCAGCGCGAGGCCGGTCTCGCGCTCCTGCGCCGGGCCAAAGCTCTATGCATCATTGCGCGTGCCGTCACCGCTCCGCAGACTCTGGAACCTGTGGTCGAGTGCGACAAGATTCCGGTCGAAGGCTGGAGCGCTCAGGAACCGGCCATCAAGCTTGGGGTCTAGGCCGGGCCGCGCGAACCCTCGGGTTCGCGAAGCAAAGACGAGGGGGTGCCTTATGATGTTCTCCTATCGGCTGGTACGTCTGATCGAGTCTCACGCCGACGCCCTCGCAGCCGGATTGGAGGAGAAAGTCCAGTCCAGCCCTCAGGTCGGCCATTTCCGTCAAATCCCGCCGCACGAACTCCGCGAGCGCGTCTACGAAATCTACCGTCACCTGGGCGAGTGGCTGCTGGGACGGAACGAACTCGATATCGAGGAGCGCTATGGCGAAATCGGGGCCCGCCGCGCCCGTCAGGGCGTGCCCCTCAGCGAAGTCGTGCAGGCGATTGTGCTCACCAAGGAAAATCTTTGGGAGTTCCTCAAGAGCGAAGCGGTGATGGACCGCGCCGTCGAGATCATGGGCGAACTCGAGCTTTTGCAGATGCTGGAGATGTTTTTTGACCGGGCGATTTACTATGCAGCCATGGGGTATGAAGAGGAAATCGCCCGTGCTCCGCGCCCCCAAGGCGCGCTGCGGGCAGTTTAGGGGAAAGAACCGATGTCGATGTCGTGGGAAATGGAATACAAGAAGAGGCTGAAGACTGCCGACGAGGCGCTGCAGTGCGTCAGGTCCGGCATGCGCGTCTACATCCAGCCGGGCTGCGCCGAGCCGGAGACCCTGGTCGAGGCTCTCATGCGCCGCGGGCCGGAGGTCTTCAACGTGGAAATCGTCCACATGATGACCATGGGCTGCGCGCCCTACGTCGCTCCCGAGATGGCCGGCCACTTCCGCCACAATGCCGTCTTCATCGGGGCCAACGTGCGCGATGCCATCAACGATGGCCGCGCCGACTACACTCCCATTTATCTCAGCGAGATCGAAGGGCTGTTTGAGAGCGGCGCTATGCCCATCGATGTGGCCCTCATCGAAGTCTCGCCGCCCGACTCCCACGGCTTCTGCAGCTTCGGCGTCGGCGTGGATACGACTCTCACCGCCGCCAAAGTCGCCGGGCATGTCGTCGCCCAGATCAACGACAATATGCCGCGCACCTACGGCGACAGCTTTATTCACGTCAGCGACATCGATGCCTTCGTGGAGTCGTCGCGCCCGCTCTGCGCCCTGCAAAAATCTGCTGTGACCGACCTGCAGGTGGCCATCGCTCGCAACGTCGCCGGACTCATCGACGACGGCGCCGTCATCCAGACCGGCATCGGCGGCATTCCCGACGCTGTCCTGCCCCTGCTCATGGACCGCAAGGACCTGGGTGTCCACAGCGAACTCGTCTCCGACGGCGTGATTCCGCTGATTGAAGCCGGCGTGATCACCGGCGCGCGCAAGAACTTCAAACCGCGCAAGATCATCCTTGGCTTCGCCCTCGGCAGCAGACATCTTTTCGAGTTTGTCGATAATAATCCGATTTTCGAATTCCATCCCACCTGCTACACCAACGACCCCGGGCTGATCGCCCGCAACGACAACATGGTAGCGATCAACTCCGCGGTGCAGATCGATCTGACCGGGCAAGTCTGCTCCGACTCGATCGGCAACCAGTTCTACTCGGGTATCGGCGGACAGGTGGATTTCCTGCGCGGCGCCACCCGCTCCAAGGGCGGCAAGCCGATCATCGCGATCTCCTCCACGGCCAAACACGAGGCCATCTCGCGCATCGTGCCCGTGCTCGACCCCGGCGCCGGCGTCGTTACCTCTCGCGGCCTGGTCCGCTATGTGGTCAGCGAATATGGCGTCGCCTTCCTGCACGGCAAGTCGATTCGCGAACGCGCCAAGGCCCTGATCGAGATCGCGCACCCCAAGTTCCGCGAAGGTCTGTACCAGTACTGCGAACAAACCAAGTGGCTGCAGCACCCGCACGCGGCGCCTGCAGCCGTGGTGCAGTGAAGGGATGTCAAGAAACGAGGTGAGCTCAGTATGGCGGGTCCGGCACGCGGCAACGTCACCATCGATATCGAAGAGTGCAAAGGATGCGGACTTTGTGTGGAGTCCTGTCCGCCGAAGTGTCTTCAACTGGCTCCGGAACTGAGCCCGTACGGCGTCCACCCCGCGCGCTACACCGGGCACGATTGCACCGGATGCGGCATCTGCTTCTACTGCTGTCCCGAGCCCGGCGCGATCACCGTCTATCGCCTGGTGGCCCCGCCCAAGGCCAAACCTCAACCCGTGACTGGAGAATCCAATGCGGCAACTGTGTAAAGGCAACATTGCCGTCATTAAAGGAGCGGTGCTCGCCGGTTGCCGGGCGTACTACGGATATCCCATCACCCCGGCCAGCGAGGTCGCCGAAGCTGCGGCGCTGTATCTGCCCGAGGTCGGTGGCACGTTTGTGCAGGCCGAAAGCGAGACCGCATCCATCAACATGGTCTACGGAGCCTCCAGCGCCGGCCAGCGCGTCATGACCGCATCGTCCGGTCCCGGCCTCAGCCTGATGCAGGAGGGCATCTCCTACCTCGCCGGCTCTGAATTACCCTGCGTCATCGTCGATGTCATGCGCGGCGGTCCCGGCCTGGGCAACATCGCCCCCGAGCAGAGCGACTACTTCGCCATGGTCAAAGGCGGAGGCCACGGCAACTACCGCAACCTGGTCGTCGCTCCCGCCTCCGTGCAGGAGATGGCCGACTTGACCATCCTCGCCTTCGAACTCGCCGACAAGTACCGCAACCCGGCCATCGTGCTGACCGACGGATTCGTCGGCCAAATGATGGAGCCGCTCGATCTGGAATATCGCCAGATCGAGGCGCCGCCGAAACCCTGGGCCGTGAAAGGAACCGGGGAGACGCGCAAGAACATCATCAGCTCGATCGTGCTGGAACCCGACGAGCTCGAAGAGCACCAGCGCCGCATGGAAGCCAAGTACATCCGCGCCCAGCAGCTCGAGACGCGCTGCGAGGAATATCGCACCGAGGATGCCGACCTGATTATGGTCGGCTTCGGCATCGTGTCGCGCGTGCTGCGCTCGGCGGTCGATGAAGCCCGCAAGCAGGGAATCAAGGCCGGATTGTTCCGGCCGATCACGCTATGGCCGTTTCCGTCGAGGCAGCTCGCCCATACCGTGTTGCATGCCGAGAAGGTTGTGGTGGTGGAACTGAGCAACGGCCAGATGCTCGAAGACGTTCGGCTGGCCGTCGACGGCCAGCGTCCGGTGGAGTTTTACGGCCGCGTCGGCGGCAACGTGCCCAGCGTGGAGGAGTTGCTGGAACGCATCGCCGACCGCGTGCCCGCCGGCGTGTGAACGCGCCCGCCATCGGGCCAGGGTTTTTGACGCGTGGCGCGTGAGGCAGGAGACAAGAGAAGGTGAGGGGCTTCGACCCCAGGCACGGCGGAGGCTGGTTTTGGGTAGCGCAGCCCTTCAGCGCTGCCATCACCGCCGCAGGAAGTTGCGGCTTTCGCCGCTGAGCAACGACACAGAACGGGGGATGGAATGGCCACACACGATGTGATTCCGGAGAACGCGAAGCAGGAAACAATCGCCGAAGAACCGAAGGTGACGGCCGATCAGTACGAAATCATCCATCAGAAATCGCCGCTGTTCTATCCCGAATACGAACGCAAGTCCGACCTTCGCCATCAGACGCATTACTGCCCCGGCTGCGGCCATGGCGTCGCTCACAAGCTGATCGCCGAAGCCCTCGAGGAACTCGAACTGCAAGACCAGTCCATCCTCGTCAGCCCCGTAGGCTGCTCCGTCTTCGCTTATTACTATTTCGATGTCGGCAACGTGCAGGTCGCCCACGGGCGCGCTCCTGCCGCCGCCACCGGCCTCAAGCGCGCCTGCCCCGACAAGATCGTTCTCGCCTATCAGGGTGATGGAGACCTGGCCGCCATCGGCACCGCCGAAATCATCCATGCCGCCAATCGCGGGGAAAAGATCACCGTCTTCTTCGTCAACAACGCGATCTATGGGATGACCGGCGGGCAGATGGCGCCTACCACGCTGGTCGGCCAGCGCTCCACCACTTCGCCCTGGGGACGCCGCCCCATCAACGAAGGTTTCCCCCTGCACATGTGCGAGATGCTGTCGTCGCTGGAAGCGCCGGTTTACATCGAGCGGGTCGCGCTCTCCGACAACAAGAACATCATGAAAGCCCGCCGCGCCGTGCGCAAAGCCATCGAACTGCAGCGCGATGGCGCCGGCTTCACATTCGTCGAGATCCTCTCTCCCTGCCCGACCATCTGGGGCAAGGACCCCGTCGAGGCGCGCAAGTGGGTGGCGGACAAGATGATTCCCAACTTCCCGCTCAACGTCTTCCGCGATCGCAAAGTCGAGATCCCTAACAACAACGTTCCCCCGCACAAGACGGTTCAGGAACTGGTCGAAGGCGAGCGCAAGTCCGGAGACGACGCCGCCTCTACCCGCCATCACCATTTCCGTGAACTCGGCATCAAGATCGCGGGCTTCGGCGGACAGGGCGTGCTCCTCCTGGGCCAGCTTCTCGCCGAGATGGGCATGCGCGAAGGCCTCGAAGTCAGCTGGCTGCCCTCCTATGGCCCGGAGATGCGTTCCGGCAGCGCCCACTGCCACGTCTGCCTGTCGAAAGAGCGCATCGGATCTCCGGTGCTATCGCGCCCGCAGGTGCTGATCGCGATGAACGAAATCTCGCTGCGCAAGTTCGCCGCACAGGTCGAACCCGGCGGCACAATCCTCTATGGCCGCGAACGCCTGCCGGAAGATTTCGAGTGTCCGCAGGCGCAGGTGGTCTGCGTGCCGGCGGCGGAAATCGCCGACAAGCTCGGCTCTGCCAAGGTCGCCAACGTCGTCATCATGGGAGCGCTGCTCGAAGAGACCGAATGCCTCTCAGCCGGGACGGCGATGAAAGTTCTTGAGGCCAAAGTCAAGAACCCGGCCCTGCTCGAACTCGATCGCAAGGCTCTCGACGCCGGCCGCGTCTACGTCGACCACTCCGTCGCCGTCGGCGCCGTCACCCAAGCCGACGGCTTCGCCCAATAGCAGCAGAGGATTGCGAACGCCGGGAATGGATCGGTCCATCGGCATTGTCATTCCGAGCGGGCTTCAGCCGCGAGGAATCTGCTTCTAGACAGGAAGCGAATCCGGCACGGCAGGACTTGGCGGACGGGTGGGGTGGCCGGCGGTGATGCGTATCCGGCAAGAGCAGATTCCTCACGGCTGAAGGCCGTTTCGGAATGACAACCTTCTCCTGTGCGATCCGAATCATCAGCTCCAGGTTATCGGTATCGATCACGCCATAGTAGGCTTCGGTTTCCGTGATGGCCTTAGCCGTCCCCCTGGTTCTTTATTAGCGATTGGGCATGGAACCGCAAGCGGGAATCCCAGGCCTATTGGTGGTCGTAACTGATGACCCGAACTAGCTTCCAGCTTCCGCTCGCTTTCGTCCAGACCTCGGTAAATTTTGCAGTTGCATCCAAACGTTCGGTGCCGTCCTTCTGTCTCGCGTAGAAGTGATGAGTGCCGGCTTCAATTGCGCCAAAGCCCGGGGCGGCGTTGATAATCAGTGAATCCTGGACTATTTCTCTGCGCAGCACGAGCCCCTCACCGCATCGTTGCTGCAGGGAATCGAGCTGCTGCTGGTAACCTGTTTTTCCTCCCCGATCGTGATAGAACTCCAGATCGGGGCTAAGATAGCTTGCGTACGCAGTGATGTTGCAGGTATCGAATGCCTCAAACAGTTTTCGATCGACATTACTGATTTCAGCAACCAATTCACCGTGGGGAAGCAAGCCCGGCGCAGGCTGCACGTCGATGACCGCTTGTACCTTTCCGCTTGCGGTGCCTACCAGATGGTTGCCCTTCCGTTTCAAGTGAAAGTCCAGTCCGCCCATCGCTTCCATGTGAAAACGAATCTCGTCGCCGCCGAACTGCACATCGCCGATCGGAGACTGCTGGTCGATGCTGGAGCCTGCGCTGCCGGCCAGGTGTCCGCAGTCGCCAGTCAGAACGATAACGGCATTGTCGCGGTTCGATCTGCCGTCAGGAGTGCGAACACGAAAGGAGCCGTACCAGGTCCCAGACACGCCGGAACAGGGTGTAGGATTGGTTTGCGCTGACAACGACGTTGCCATCAGCAGAAGACAAACAGCGCCCAACGGCCAAATTTTGCTCGGCATTCGAATTACTACGAAATGCCGCCGCAAAATGTTCCCCTTCCATTTTCTCGGTAGTCGGTTCCAAGGCAGCGAGGCGGGTGGCCCACTCGCGCTGGGTAACATGATGCGGGACATCGACGATGACGACCCGGGGAATCGAGCTATGATCGAAACCTAACCGAAAGCACTGGTGGGCAGGGCCGAAAGTTGATTTCGTTTCGCAGGGGAAAGGAGATTACCCAATTCGAGCCGAAAACCTGGTGAACGTCCCGTCTGTCCCCAGGTTTTCCCCAGCAAGTAAATCGGAGCCGCCAACGTAACCGTTGTCGAGAGATATCTCATGGTTTGAACCCACGGTTGATTAAGGCCATGACCAGTCGGATGGTGCGTTTCTTGATTTCTTGAAAAGGTTCTTGAGGATCATCGCACTCGCCCATGCCGAGAAGAAGCAAAATCAGCTTCGACACCGTGCGGAAGATCGGCTTGACGCTGCCGGGCGTGCAGGAGAGCACCGCATGGGGCGCACCTGCGCTCAAAGTTCACGGGAAGCTCTTGGCGTGCGTGCCTGCGCACCGTTCGGCGGAGCCGGGTTCGCTCATGGTTCGCGTCGGCTTTGATGACCGCGCCGAACTGCTCGCGGCGGCTCCCGAGGTCTACTACGTGACCGACCACTATCTCAACTACACAGCCGTGCTGGTTCGCGTGTCCCGTGTTACGCCCGATGTCCTGCGGGACTTGCTCGGCATGGCTCACAAGTTCGTGACCGCGAGGAGGCGACAATGAACCGAGAACGTGCGCTGAAAGTTGTGCTGGTGGTGGTGGGATTGTTCTTTACGGCTGGAGTAATACCGCTGACGATGTTTTTCTCGCGAGAACCTGCGGTGTCAATGCTAATGAGCATCTATGTCACGCTTGGAATTTTCTTGCTGCTGGCGGTTCGTAACCCGGCGGCGAACCGCAGCCTGATCGCCTTCGGCGGATGGGCAAATCTTGCTCATGCTGGAGTAATGGCAGTGCAGGAATTCCAGCATGTGATCCAGCGCCGGGAACTCGTGGGAGTGCTTGTGTTCGCAATCGTCGGGGTTTTGCTGGTCGCGCTGGCTCCCGCAAAACAATCAACCGGGAGGGCGTCGGCCGCCACTCCGTAGGGCCGGTGGCCCGGCCCTTTCATCTCGCTGGCGCCGTCATGAAATGAGGTGCCTCATCCTTATCGCGGGTTGTGCGAAAGGGTGGGTAGCGCCAACCTCAATTTCCTAAAATCGTAAGAAGTGTGGGTCCGTGATTCCCCACCCTTGCAAAGTGCGCAAGGATGGGGCACCCTCAGTCGTGGTGAATCAATCAAACCCAAGGATGGGCCACCCGCCCGTTCAACGGGCAAGTTCGTAGTGGTCGACAACAACACAGGTCAAGTAATCCAAGTATCGAAGGCAGGCTACTCGCCGAACCATTGGGTGCAATGACAGCCGATTTAAACAATTTCGGAGACTTCGAAGCAATACCCGCTGTCAAAACAAAGGCCGCAGGTGCGATAGGCGATGAACTGACTTTTACGTATCCCGAGGTGCTGGACGTAATAGCCCTTTGCTCAGCAAACCAAATCGCAGTCCTCGGGATCGAACTCATGAAACTAGGCAGCGACGGCCTCTATAGGACCGCCGGACTATCTGTCTATGACCTTTCGAGCGGAAAGGATCCCGAGACGATACAGCAGTGGCCTGAGTACGTCAGGGCCAACAACGATCGAGCGGACGAGTTTGTGAGACAGAACCCAACAGGCGACGATCACGTGTATGTACTCACAACTTCTTCTTGGCGGGAGCTGGGCCAAATAAGAGAACTTAAGAAGAAAGCGTGAATAGAACCGGCTGCGCGCGTTTCCGAATCGCCGCAACTGTACTCATGCTGCTGACTGGCTCTGGGGGCTGGCCCAACCCTTCGGGTTGAATTCCCATTCCGGGGTTGCCCCACCCGCCCCATCCTTCTCGCGTTTTTTGCGAGAGGGTGGGATTGGCATGCGAGTGGAGGGAGCGGTGGAGATCGAGCCGCAGTGGACGGCGCGGAGGCCAGAGCGGATGGGAGTGGTACCCATCATGGGAGGAATCCCACCCTGTCGGGCGGGTGGCCCGGCCCTTGAGACTGGCTTTTTCGCTACGTCATTCGTACAACTCTGGGTGCCCCGTTCTCGCGCTTTTGGCGAGGGCGGGCACGATGCTGCCGATCCCATAGGATTTCTCACTTCCCCGCCGCCGGATACCGCTCCATCCGCTTCTTGAACAGCAGCAGCACGCTGGGCCCGAAGGCGATCAGCATGATGGCGATGCCGCTGGTGATGCCGAAGCCGGTGACCATCGGGGCGCAGCAGTCGTCGCGCCGGCGCACGATCACGTGCGAGGGCACCGCCACCAGCAGTTCCAGGACGCTTCCCCGGAACAGCCACGACAGCGCGCGCGTCACCGGATCTTCGGAGTTCCGGTACAGCCGGTAAAACAGCACTCCCCAGATCATCCACAGAATCACAAACACCGCAATGACGTTGAGCCAGCCGCCGGGGTCGGGAACCTTGCTCTCGCCGCGCACCACGACATACAGGGCAAGCACGACCACGGCGGTGATGGTCGCCGTACACAATCCCGTGATCACGGCCGAGACGGCAATCGGAGTCCGCGAGCGCATGCGCGGGCGAGTCTGATCCACGCTGAGCGACAACAGCGCGACCTGGCAGAGCGCAAAAATCCCGGCGAGCATCCAGGTGGCCCAGTGTTGGTACAGTTTCGTGATGTCAGAAAAAGACGGGGGAAGGTCGGCCACCAGGATGCCCGTCGCAGGCACGAGCAGAATCAGAACGATCAGGAAATAGAGCAGCGTGACCACCAGTCCCCACTTTTTCATAGATGCCTCCCGACTGGAGCGGCAAGCGCGAGTCAAGCATCTGCCGGCAAGGAAAGAATATTCGAAGCGGCCACGCCTGGCGCGGGTATCTTCCCGGATGTGATTGGAATCACAAATTCTGGTGACACCGGACATACCCCCGATCCGCGCTTCGTCCGATCCTAAGACAGGGTGTGGGAGGTGTCCCATGGCACCTGTTGATACCAAAAGCGAAGCCGCCCCCAGTGTGGTTGGACTCGGCTCGACCCTCTCTCCGGTTTCGATCCGAAATATCCTGTTGGCTACCGATTTTTCCGCGACCTCGGAAGCGGCTCTGCCCTATGCGGCCGCACTTTGCCGCCGCTTTGGCAGCACGCTGCACCTCGCCCATGTGCTTTCTGAAGCCACTCTGCTGATGATGAGCGGCGGGGTGGACTACGTCAGCATGGGCACGATTTACGACGACGCCGAAGCCGCCGCCAAAGAGAAGCTGGAACATGTGGCGGCGCGTCTGGAAGGAATCGAGCATCGCAGCTATGTGCGCCGCGGTCCCGTCTGGAACAGTCTCACCGGCATCGTGCAGCGTTATCCGATCGATCTGATCATCCTCGGCACGCATGGCCGCACCGGGCTGGGCAAACTCCTGCTGGGCTCGGTGGCGGAAGATATCCTGCGCCATGCGCCGTGCCCGGTGCTGACCGTGGGCCCGAAAGTTTGCGGCCACGCGAGGCTGCCGGCCTTCCCGCCCGGCCGCGATCTCGCGCCGGTGGAACTCGACATCCGCCAGATTCTGGTGGCCACCAACTGCGGCGACAACCCGGTCGTGCTGGCGCGCACCGCAGCCGCGCTCGCCGCCGAATTCCGCGCCCGCCTGACGCTGATGCACGTGGTCGAGGACTACGCCCATCTCGGCACCCGTCCCGAGCTGATGCAGAAGGGAAGAGAGCGGCTGCAGGCGCTGGTTCCGAAAGATGTCGCGCTGCAATATCCGCCCGACGTTCTGCTGGAATTCGGTTCGGCCCACGAGCAGATTCTGAAGATCGCCGACGACCGGGAAGCGGATTTCCTGGTACTCGGAGCGCGCTCGGCCGGCGAAGTCGGCACGTCCCATTTGCCGTGGTCCACGGCCCATCACGTAATCGCGCACGCCCATTGTCCGGTGTTGACTCTGCGCGGATGAAAGAGACGATGCCTTGATCGCGGAATCAAAGAGGCGAATCCCGGCGTTCTATCTGAAGCGGTTTATCCGCCGCCAGCAAAGTTACATTGCCATCGCCGTCGCGATCTGGGCCGCCCTGTGGGCCGTGGGTAACCGTCCCGATGTCAGTTCCACCCTCGCCTATACTCTGCCGCTGGGCAATCTCATCTCGCTCGTGCAGGACTGTCGCGGTTTTCTCTACGCGCGAAAGTCGCCCGCGCGTACGTGGGTGCTTTATTTCCTTCTAATGATTCTCGTCGGTATTGTGGGCACCGCAGTCGTGAACGTCCTCGACTACCCCTTGAGCCGCGTCCCCGGCCAGACGTTATGGGCGAATCTGCAATCGAGATGGAAGATTCCTTTCATGGCGACGATGATCGTCGGCATCAGCACCGAGTTCTACCGCCGCACCCGCGAGCGGCTGGAATTGAAGAACCGCGAACTCGAACAGACGATCGAACGGGAAACGGCGGAACGCGAACTGCAGGGACAGGAACTGCAGCAGGCGCGCGAGATCCAGCAATCGCTGCTGCCCAAGGAGATTCCGCAGATACCCGGCTTCGACATTGACGGCGCCTGGGAGCCGGCGCGCGTGGTCGGCGGAGACTATTTCGACGTCATCCGCCTCAGCCGCACCCGCCTCGGAATCTGCATCGCCGACGTCGTCGGCAAAAGCGTCTCGGCGGCGCTGCTGATGGCCAACGTGCAGGCCAGCGTGCGCGCTTTCTCCACTGACTCCACATCGCCTTCAGAACTCTGCCGAAGGGTCAACTCCGTGTTATGCCCGAGCATCGGCGTGGGAAAGTTTGTGACCCTGTTTTACGGCATTCTTGATGCCGAACAGCGCACATTTCGCTACGCCAACGCCGGGCATTTACTTCCGATCCTGATGCGCGCCGGAGGAGAAGTTTCGGAACTCGAAAACGGCGGCGCGGCTCTCGGCGTGTTTCCGGCGTGGAAGTATGAGGATTCCTTCCTGCGCCTGGAGCCCGGCGACCGCCTGCTGTTGTTTACCGACGGCATCACCGAGGCAGGATTGCCCGGCGCCGACGAATTTGGCCCGCAGCGAGTCATCGCCAGCGTGCGCAAGTGCCGCAGTCAATCCGCGCGCGAGTTCACGGCTTCGGTGCTCGCCGACGCCAGGCAGTTCTGTTCCTCGCAGTTGACCGACGATGCGACATTGGTGGGTATAGCGACTCTGCCGTTCGACCAAACCGAGGCCGCAGGCGCGCACCAGGCCGGCTTCCTTACGTCTGTCGACACCCGTTGACCAAAATGGAACTGCAACAGATACCTTCGTGACGAGCATCACAATGTGGCTTGCCGCTCCGGAGCTATAATTCAGGGTTATTCGCAAACGCCATCGTAACTTTCATAACCTTTACCCTGAATTCATCGGCGAGTGCCAATAGACATGTCATCCTACGTTGCCAAGCCCACTCCTCCCACTCAGGACAAGCGTTGGAAGCTGGTGGATGCCACCATCCGGCGGCAGGGCCAGCAGGCGCGCGGTCTGATTGAGACGCTGCACACCGTGCAGGAAGCCTTCGGCTACCTCGATACCCAGGCCCTGCGTTACGTTGCCATGTCGCTGCGCGTGCCGCTCAGCCGCGCCTATGGCGTTGCCACGTTCTATCACTTCTTCACCCTGAAGCCCGCCGGCGAGCACACCTGCGTCATCTGCATGGGCACGGCCTGCTACATCAAAGGCGCGCCCCAGTTGCTGGACGCGGTGCAGCGCGACCTCGGCATCGTTCCCGGCGAGACCACTCCCGACAAAAAGGTCTCGCTGCTCACTGCGCGCTGCCTGGGTTCATGCGGGCTGGCTCCGGCGGTGGTCTACGATCAGGAAGTGGCGGGCAAGGTCAGCACCGCCGCCGTCCGCGAACACCTGAAGAAATGGACAACCGCATGACCCCCGAGGAACTTGACGAGATTGCCGAAACCGAACGCGCCGCCCAGGGCCAGTTCACACAGCAGGTGAATGTGTGTGTGGCGGCCGGCTGCCTCTCGTGCCAGAGTCAGGCGGTCAAAGACGCGCTCGACCAGGAAGTCGCCCGCCGCGGCACCAAGGATCACTGTCAGATCAAGGGCGTCGGCTGCATGGGACTCTGCTCGGAGGGCCCGCTGGTTTCGACCAGCGTGGTGGCGACGAATGCCGAGGGCAGCGACGGCGCCCGCAAGGAAGTTCTGTACAAGAAGGTGGAAGCGGCCGACGGCGCCGCGATTCTCGACAGCCTCGAAGCCGCCCCGGTCTCGCGCCTGGTGTGTCCCACGGATGTTCCGTTCTTTCAGCGGCAGAAAAAAATCGTTCTGGAAAATTCCGGCGTGATCGATCCCGAGCGGATCGAAGACTATGTCGCCCACGACGGCTATGTCGGGCTGATCAAGGCCCTGACCGAGATGACGCCGCGCGAAGTCATCGACCAGGTCACGAAAAGCGGGCTGCGCGGCCGGGGCGGCGCCGGATATCCCACTGGCCTGAAGTGGAGCACGGTTTCAAAAGCCGTGGGCACGCAGAAATATCTCATCTGCAACGCTGATGAGGGCGATCCCGGCGCGTTTATGGATCGCAGCGTGCTCGAAAGCGATCCGCACCGCGTGCTCGAAGGCATGCTGATCGCCGCCTACGCCGTCGGCGCCAGCGAGGGCTACATCTACGTGCGCGCCGAGTATCCGCTGGCCATCAAGCGCTTGCGCACCGCGATTCGCCAGGCGGAACGCGTGGGATTGCTGGGCTCGAATATCTGTGGCACGCGCTTCAGCTTCCGCGTCGACGTGCGCCTGGGAGCCGGAGCCTTTGTCTGCGGCGAAGAGACGGCGCTGATCGCCTCGGTCGAAGGCCGGCGCGGCATGCCCCGGCCGCGGCCCCCGTATCCCGCCATGGAAGGCCTGTTCGGCCAGCCCACGCTCATCAACAATGTCGAGACCTATGCCAACGTTGCGCCCATCATCCGCAACGGCGGCGACTGGTACGCGCAGATCGGCACCGAAAAATCCAAAGGCACAAAGGTCTTTGCTCTCGCCGGCCGGGTGCAGAATACCGGCCTGGTCGAAGTGCCGATGGGCATCTCCCTGCGCGAGATGGTCTTTGAGATCGGCGGCGGCATTCCCGAAGGCCGCAAGTTCAAAGCCGTGCAGACCGGCGGACCCTCCGGCGGCTGCCTGCCCACCGACTGCCTCGACATGCCCGTCGATTACGAATCCCTGGCCAAGGCCGGTTCGATCATGGGATCGGGCGGCATGATCGTGATGGACGAGAGCTCCTGCATGGTCGACGTGGCCAAGTTCTTCATGGATTTCTGCATGACCGAGTCCTGCGGCAAATGCATCCCCTGCCGCGTCGGGACCTACCAGATGCACCGCATCCTGACCGCCATCGGCAACATGACCGCCACCCAGCAGGACCTCAAGATGCTCCAGGAACTCTGCGATCTGCTGCGGCACACCAGCCTGTGCGGCCTGGGTCAATCCGCGCCCAATCCCGTAGTCAGTACGCTGAAGTCGTTTGCCGAGGAGTACCGCGCCCACATCGAAGATCATCAGTGTCCGGCCGGAGTCTGCGGCCGGCCGGCTGAAAAGGAGACCGCATGACCCACGTCGCGCCGGTCAAGACGCTGAAGATCGATGGCCGCGACCTGAGCGGACGCCAGGAAGAAACCATCCTCGACGTCGCCCGCCAGAACGGCATCTTCATCCCCCGGCTCTGCGAGATGGATGGCCTCTCCGACGTCGGCGCCTGCCGCATGTGCCTGGTCGAAATCAAGGGACAGAACAAGCTGCTGCCCGCCTGCGTGACCGCGGTCGAAGAAGGCATGGAAGTCACCACCAACTCCGAGCGCCTGCAGAATTACCGCCGCATGATCCTGGAACTGCTCTTTACCGAGCGTAATCACGTCTGCTCGGTCTGCGTCTCCAACGGCCATTGCGAGATGCAGATGCTCGGCCAGCGGCTGGGCATCGACCACGTGCATTTTCCGTACCGCTATCCCAAGGAAGACGTGGACGCCTCGCACGACCGCTTCGTCATCGACCACAACCGCTGCATTCTGTGCACCCGCTGCGTGCGCGTCTGCGACGAGATCGAAGGCGCCCATACCTGGGACATCATGGGCCGCGGCATCGACGCCAAGGTCATCACCGATCTGAACGAGCCCTGGGGATCGTCGGAGACCTGTACCAGCTGCGGCAAGTGCGTGCATGTCTGCCCCACCGGGGCGCTGTTCGAAAAAGGACGTTCGGTCGCCGAAATGCTAAAGCGCCGCCAGTTTTTGCCGTATTTAACCATGATGCGCGGGGAAAATGAATAGGATTATCCGCCGAGAAAGACGAATGGGTTGCTCATAGGAGGAGATGCGAGCAACCGTGGAAGAGCGGCGCTTCAGCGCCGCGTTGCAGGCAAGCGGGCGAGAGGGCTTTAGCCCTGTGCACGCGGAGATGAAATGAGTCCGATTCATGGATAAAAAACGTATCGCCACCGTCTGGCTGGATGGCTGCTCCGGCTGCCACATGTCGTTTCTCGATATGGACGAGCGCCTGCTCACCATCGCCGGCCAGGCCGATCTCGTCTATAGCCCGCTGGTCGACGCCAAGGAGTTTCCCCAGGATGTCGATGTGGCTCTGGTCGAGGGAGCGGTCAGCAGCGAGGAAGACCTGCACAAGATCCGGCTGGTCCGCGAGCGCACGAAGACGCTGGTTTCGCTCGGCGACTGCGCCGTCACCGCCAATGTGCCCGGCATGCGCAATCCTTTCGGCACCAAGGCGGTCTACGACCGCGCCTATCGCGAGAACGTGACCTTCGATCCCGGCATTCCCAATCAGGTGGTGCCGCCGCTTTTGCCCACGTCGCGGCCGATTCACGAATTTGTGAATGTCGATGTGTTCGTCCCCGGATGTCCGCCGTCGGCCGACACGATTTTCTATGTGGTCAGCGAGTTGCTCGCCGGGCGTACGCCGGAGGTGAGCCCGAAAACGCATTTTGGGTCGTGAACGAGGGTTAAGTCGCGAGCGCGAGCCGCGAGCGCAGGAAATGGAATGAGCCCCGATCGCTCGGGCTCGCCGGTGAGAAAAGGAGACGTTGTGAAGCAGGGCACGATCGTGATCGATCCGGTCACGCGCATTGAAGGGCACTCCAAGATCACGCTGCACCTCAACGATGATGGCCGCGTCGAGGAAGCGCGCTTCCACGTCACCCAGTTCCGCGGCTTCGAAAAACTGTGCGAGGGCCGCCCGTTCTACGAGATGCCTTCGCTGATGGCGCGCATCTGCGGCATCTGCCCGGTCAGCCACTTGATTGCCTCGGCCAAGGCCTGCGACGCCCTGCTCGCCGTACGCATTCCGCCGACCGCCGACAAGCTGCGCCGCATCTTCGGGCTGGCCCAGGTGGTGCAGTCTCACGCCCTCAGCCTTTTTCATCTCTCCTCACCCGACCTGCTGCTCGGCATGGATGCCGATCCGGCCAAGAGCAACATCTTCGGCGTGGCGGAAAAAAAACCCGAGCTCGCGCTTGACGGCATCCGCCTGCGCCAGTTTGGCCAGCAGATCATCGAACGGCTGGGCGGCAAGCGCATCCACCCTGCCTGGATCGTTCCCGGCGGCGTCAGCGAGCCGCTTACCGAGGCGAATCGCGATGCCATCCTGCGCGGCATCCCCGACGCTCTGGCCATCGCCGAGCGCACACTCGAGTGGTTCAAGAGCACGATGGAAAAGTTCCGCGAAGAAATTTCCGTCTTCGGCAACTTTCCCACGCTGTTCATGGGCATCGTCAAAAAAGATAACGGTCTCACTTTTTACGACGGCACGCTGCGCCTGGTCGATGCCTCCGGGCACGTGGCCGCCGAGAAACTCGATCCCACCGACTACGCCGAATATATTGGCGAGAAAGTTGAGCCCTGGTCGTACCTGAAATCCAGTTACTACAAGCCCAAGGGATTTCCCGACGGCATCTACCGCGTTGGCCCGCTCGCCCGGCTCAACGTCGCCGACCGCTGCGGCACGCCCCGCGCCGATCAGGAGCTGGCCGAGTTTCACGAACTGCAGCGCACCGCCGTGCTCAGCTCGTTCCACTATCATCACGCGCGGCTGATCGAGATTCTCTATTGCGTCGAGCGCATGGAGCAGTTGCTTAACGACGAGGAAATTCTCTCCACCCACGTGCGCGCCAAAGCCCGGCCTAATGCCTTTGAGGGCGTCGGCGCCGCCGAAGCGCCCCGCGGCACGCTCTTCCATCACTATAAGATCGACGATCAGGGACTCATCCGCTGGGCCAACCTCATCATCGCCACCGGCCAGAACAACCTGGCGATGAATCGCAGCGTCTTGCAAGTCGCCAAGCATTTCGTCCATGGCAACCGGCTCACGCCCGGCATGCTCAACCGCGTCGAAGCCGTAGTGCGTTGCTACGATCCCTGCCTGAGCTGTTCCACCCATGCTTTTGGCGAGATGCCGCTGCAGGTTCAGCTTCTCGCTCCCGATGGCGAAGTTCTCGACGAAGTCGCGCGCTAGCCGGCTGTCCGGCTGCCCAAAAGCTTTGTCATCCCGAGCGCTGAAAATCGTCCGCGTCGAGCGGGCGATCTTCGCAGTTGAAGGACCTTGCGTTTCGCGCGCCGGCTTGTCATCCTTCGAGCACACCATGCCCCGCATCCTCATCGTCGCCTACGGAAATCCGCTGCGCTCCGATGACGGGCTCGCCAGCCGCGCCGCCGGCTTGCTGGAACGCAAGTTTCCATCCGCGGACGTCGAGATTCTTCGCCTGCATCAGCTCACGCCCGAACTTGCCGAAACCCTCCGCCACGCCGAGGCCGTGATCTTTGTGGATGCTGCTGCCCGCGGCGCTGGCGCTGCCGGCGATCTGCGCTGCGCGGAAATCTCCGCACCGTCTCAGATCTCAGCCAGCACTCACCATCTCATTCCCGAGGCCGTCCTGGGACTCTCACAACAGCTTTACAAAGCCACGCCCCGTGCCTTCTCCGTCACGCTCGTCGGAGAAAGCTTCGACCATGGCGAATCGCTCTCCCCGCGCATCTCCGCCGCCCTGCCGCAACTGGTTGCGCAAATCGAAGAGGTCGTGCAGCAACTCCTCAAGGCGGACCCGTCATCTTCGCATCGTTAGAGGTTGTTCTCTGCGCTCTCCGGCAGGAAGACATATCGACACTGCCGCGTGGTTTCCGCTTGAGCTGCCTACGCCGTAAAATCATCATCGCCGCGATTCATGTCCGACGCCGCTCATCCCGCGCTCTCTCGTCTCCGCGTCACGCTGCGCGGCGCCGTCCAGGGAGTCGGGTTCCGTCCCTTCGTCTACCGCTTGGCCACCGAAATGTCGCTCACCGGGTGGGTGCTGAACTCTTCCGCGGGGCTCGTCGTCGAAGTCGAAGGCACCGCCGATCAGCTCACTCGCTTCGAACAGCGCCTCGAGCGCGAGCGTCCCAAGGCCTCGGTCGTCACCGTGCGCGAGTCCGCATGGCTGCCCGTGCAGGGATTCACCACGTTCGAAATCCATCACAGCGAGGCAGACTCCGCGAAGTCGGTCAACGTTTTGCCCGATCTGGCCACCTGCGACGACTGCCGCGCCGAATTGTTCGATCCCGCTAACCGGCGCTTCGCTTATCCCTTCACCAACTGTACCCATTGCGGCCCGCGCTACACCATCGTCGTCGATATCCCTTACGACCGCCCGAACACGACCATGCGCGAGTTCGTATTGTGTCCCGCCTGCCGCGAAGAATACGAAAATCCCGCCGATCGCCGCTTTCACGCGCAGCCCAACGCCTGTCCGGTCTGCGGACCGACGCTCACCGGCACGGTCGAAGACGTTGCCGCTGCTTTGCTCCAGAGCCGGATCGTTGCCCTGAAGGGCATTGGCGGATTTCAATTGCTCGTCGACGCTCGCCAGCCCGCCGCCGTCGCGCGCCTGCGCCAGCGCAAGCATCGCGAGGAAAAGCCCTTTGCGCTGATGATGCCTTCGCTCGAAATCGCCCGCGACTATTGCGAAGTGTCTCCGGCTGAGGTGGAGCTGCTCGAGTCGCAGGCCGCGCCCATTGTTCTGCTAAAGCCAAAGTCCGGCACCGACATTGCCTGGAACGTCGCTCACTGCTCGCCCTATCTCGGCATCATGCTGCCGTACTCGCCGCTGCATCATCTGCTCGTGCAGAAATGCCGCTTTCCCCTGGTCGCCACCAGCGGCAATCGCAGCGACGAACCGATCTGCATCGCCAACGACGAAGCCGCGACGCGCCTGAAAGACATCGCCGATCATTTTCTGATGCATAACCGCCCTATCGTCCGCGCCTGCGACGACTCCGTCGTCCGCCTGACTCGCGGACGCGGCGGCGTCCTGCGCCGCGCCCGCGGATACGCCCCGCTGGGAATCCGCGTCCCGCGCGAGCTTCCGCCCGTGCTCGCGGTGGGCGGACATCTCAAGAACACCGTCGCCATCGCCGTCGGGCAGGACGTTTTCCTCAGCCAGCACATCGGCGATCTCGACACGCTCGAAGCCCGCGCTGCCTTCGAGCGCGCCATCGCCGATCTCTGCCGCCTCTACAGTTTCCAGCCCGAAGCAGTCGTCTGCGACCTCCATCCCGACTATGCCTCGACTCAGTGGGCCGAAAATTCCGGCCTGCCGATCATCCGCGTGCAGCATCATCAGGCGCATGTCGCGGCCTGCGCTGCCGAAAATGATGTCGGCGAAGAATATCTCGGTGTTTCCTGGGACGGCACCGGCTACGGCCTCGACGGCGCGATCTGGGGCGGCGAATTTTTCCACGCCGAAGGAAACCGCTTCGAACGCATCGCCCACCTGCGTCCTTTCAATTTGCCCGGCGGAGACACCGCCGTCCGCGAAGGCTGGCGATCCGCGGCCAGCCTGCTGTTCGAAGTGTTCGGCGCAACCGCGGCCAAAGAAGTTGGGATGCCCCATGCTTGCCCTGAGCCGGGTCGAAGGGTCTCGCCAACGGCGAACCCGGACGCAGCCAACTCCCGAGACGAGTCTGCAGTGCGCGTCATGCTCGAGCGCGGCATCAACGTCGTGCCCACGACCAGCGTTGGACGCCTCTTTGACGCCGTCGCCGCCATCACCGGCCTCGCCCGGCAGAACCGCTTCGAAGGCCAGGTCGCCATGCTGCTCGAAAACGAAATCGGCTCGCTGCGCACGGAAGAGGCGTATCCTTTACCCAGTGGCGATTGGCGGACGTTGATCGAGGCTGTCGTCGCCGATGCCGCATCTGGGGTCGTCGTTCCGCGGATCGCGGCGCGCTTTCACAACGCGCTGGTGAACTGGATCGTCGAAGTCGCGGTCGCGTCGAAGCTCAAGCATGTGGTGCTGAGCGGCGGAGTTTTTCAGAACCGTTATCTGACCGAACGCGCTGCGGCTGAACTCGAGTCGCGCGGATTCGCGGTGCACACGCACCGCCAGGTCCCGCCCAATGACGGCGGCATCGCGCTGGGCCAGGCGGTGATGGCGCAGAAGACTTGAAAGGGCGCAGCTTCAGCTGCGCCGCCCGCGCAACAAACAATCCGGGGTTTCAGCCCCCAGAGGTGAACCGAAATGTGTCTCGCCGTACCCGGCCGCATCGTCGAAATTGCCGATAGCCAGGACATCGCCTTCCGCGTCGGCAAAGTCGATTTTGGCGGCATTCGCAAAGACGTCAACCTCGCCTACACGCCCGAAGCCGAAGTCGGCAAGTACGTGCTCGTTCACGTCGGCTTCGCCATCAGCGTCATCGACGAGGCCGAAGCCCAGCGCGTCTTCCAATATCTCGAAGAGATGGGCGGGGTGAAAGAGGAGCTTGGTGAAATTCCTCAGTGAATATCGCGATCCCAAGGCCGCCGAGCAACTCGCCGTCGCGATCCGCCAGAAAGTTACCCGCCCCTGGACCATCATGGAAATCTGCGGCGGCCAGACGCACACCATCGTCAAGAGCGGCCTCGAAGATCTGCTCCCCAAACAAATCACTCTCGTTCACGGGCCCGGCTGTCCCGTCTGCGTCACCCCGATCGAACTGATCGACAAAGCCGTCGCCATCGCCAAACGATCCGACACGATCTTCTGTTCCTTCGGCGACATGCTGCGCGTGCCCGGATCGTCGAAGAGTCTTTTTGATGTGAAGGCGGAAGGCGGCGACGTGCGCATCGTCTACTCGCCGCTCGACGCGCTGAAACTCGCGCGCGCGAATCCGGATAAGCAAGTCATCTTCTTCGCCGTCGGGTTCGAAACCACCGCGCCCGCCAACGCCATGACCGCATGGCAGGCCGATCATGACGGCATCGAAAATTTCTCGCTGCTGGTTTCGCACGTGCTCGTCCCTCCCGCGATGGAGGCGCTGCTCTCGTCTTCGAACTGCGTGGTGCAGGGATTTCTCGCCGCCGGCCACGTCTGCACCGTGATGGGATTCGAGGAATATCTTCCCATCGCCGAGAAATATAAAGTTCCGATCGTGGTGACTGGATTCGAGCCGCTCGATCTGCTGGAAGGAATTCTGATGACGGTCGCGCAGCTCGAAGAAAATCGTCACGAAGTCGCAAATCAATATTCGCGCGCCGTGCGCCGGGAAGGGAATCGTCCCGCGCAGCAGACGATCGCCGAAGTCTTCGAAGTTGCTCCCCGCGAATGGCGCGGCCTGGGAGAAATTCCTGCCAGCGGCTTTCAGCTCCGCGGAAAATTTCAGAAATATGACGCCAACCGCCGCTTTCCGTTTTCCGGCGAGCCCGCGCACGAATCGCCCGACTGCATCGCCGGACTCATCCTGCAAGGCATCAAGAAGCCGCACGACTGCCCGGCTTTCGCCGTGAAGTGCACCCCTGAAAATCCGCTGGGCGCGCCCATGGTATCGTCAGAGGGCGCGTGCGCAGCCTACTATCACTATGGCAGACGCCAAAACCTTCAACCTGAGCTGTCCCGTCCCGCGAGTCGCTGACGACCGCATCGTGCTCGCGCACGGGGGCGGAGGACGCCTCACCCATCAGCTCATCGAAAGAGTTTTCATCCCGGCATTTTCGAACGACGCGCTGGAGCAGCGCCACGACGGCGCGGTGTTGCCGATCGACGGGTTGAAGGCTGGCTCGCGCCTCGCCTTCACGACCGATTCTTTCGTCGTGCGCCCGCTGATTTTTCCCGGCGGGAATATCGGCGACCTGGCCGTCAACGGCACGGTCAACGATCTCGCTATGTGCGGCGCGCGGCCGCTCTATTTGAGCGCCGGATTCATTCTTGAAGAAGGATTGGAAATGGCGACGCTGCGCACCGTCGTTCGTTCGATGCAAGATGCCGCGGCGAAAGCCAACGTCAAGCTCGTTACCGGCGACACGAAAGTTGTCGACAAAGGGAAAGGCGACGGGATTTTTATTAATACATCCGGGATTGGAGTGATCGAGGCCGGGCCCGATCTCCCGAGCAGCCTTGAAGGGGCGCGGCTTCAGCCGCGCCATCAGGATTCCAGAATGGCGGGGGCTTTAGCCCCTGAGGAAAGACCTGCCATCGGTCCAGCTTCCGTTCAACCCGGCGACGCCGTCCTCGTCAGCGGAGATCTCGGCCGCCACGGCATCGCCATTCTTTCCGTCCGCGAAGGACTCGAATTCGAATCGCCGATCCTGAGCGACTGTGCCAACCTCTGGCCCGCGGTGGAAGCGCTGCTCAACGCCGGCATCGAAATTCACTGCCTGCGCGATCTCACTCGCGGAGGCCTCGCCACCACGCTCAACGAAATCGCCGCCGACCGCAACGTCTGCATCCAGCTTGAAGAAGCCGCAATTCCGGTCGAGGAAGTTGTGCAGGGGGCGTGCGAGATTCTCGGTCTCGATCCTTTATATGTCGCGAATGAAGGCCGCTTCGCCGCGATTGTTCCCGCGGCGCAGGCCGAGGCGGCGCTCGAAGTCATGAAGAAAGTAGAAGTCTCGCAGGGAGCCGCTCGCGTCGGCCGCGTCGAAGAGACTCCCGGACGCACGGTCGTGCTTCAAAGCCGTATCGGAGGAAACCGCGTCGTGGATATGTTGAGCGGCGAACAGCTGCCGAGGATCTGCTAGAGGCATTGCCGGTCCCTCAACGCAAATGTCATCCTGAGCGGCCGCTTTTGCCGCGAAGGATCTCTGCATTTCCTCTACCCCGAAGCCAGAGATGCTTCCAGCAAACTGCATAGATCCTTCGCTGCGCTCAGGATGACAACGGGGCAGGAGCCGCAAAGGGAATTCGCACGATGCCTGGCGAGCGTTCAGAGAACCCTTCGCCCAGCCGCGACAGCTTCCAGCAAACACGGGGACCGTCGACTGCGCTGTCGCTCCGGCCAGCCGGAGCAACATCCTCGCTCCGGATGACAAGGCTTACGAGAATGATTCCTCGCTCGGGATGACAAGTCGCTACGCTCATGATGACGCAGCTGGCTTGGACTCCGAGTGACGGCGCCCAGCAGTCGCAACCCGCGTCCCCTCCTTTACTCCCCCTATCCCCTTCATTCCACACCACATCCCACCCCTAGTGATCCAAATCACCCCCGCCGGTGAGAATTATCACGGCGCCCGTTGCCGGATGAGCGACAATTGACTCCGGCATGATATGCCTGCTGTATCCCGTCAGGCAGTATCCCATTTGCATTGAAAATAGAGTTGTACCTACGGAGGTAGGCCTATGTCTGTGATGACGCCGCCTGGAGTGCGTACTCCGGCGGACTACATTGAATCCGTGATGATCAGTGTGAAAGCCAAAAACCCAGCCGAGCCCGAGTTTCATCAGGCCGTGCAGGAAGTGTTCGATTCTCTCCGTCTCGTCCTCGCCAAGCATCCCGAATATCAGTCGGCGCGTCTGCTCGAGCGCATTGTCGAGCCCGAGCGCGTCCTCATGTTCCGCGTACCCTGGTTCGACGATATGGGCAATATCCAGGTCAACCGCGGATTCCGCATCGAGATGAACAGCGCGATCGGGCCCTACAAGGGCGGGCTGCGCTTCCATCCCAGCGTGAATCTCGGCATCCTGAAGTTCCTCGCCTTTGAACAGGTTTTCAAGAACTCGCTGACCACGCTCCCCATGGGCGGCGGCAAGGGCGGATCGGACTTCGATCCCAAGGGCAAGAGTGACAACGAAGTCATGCGCTTCTGCCAGAGCTTCATGACCGAGCTGCAGCGCCACATCGGGCCGGACACCGACGTCCCGGCCGGCGATATCGGCGTGGGCGGACGCGAGATCGGCTTCCTCTTCGGCCAGTACAAGCGCCTGCGCAACGAATTCACCGGCGTGCTGACCGGCAAGGGCCTGGGCTGGGGCGGCTCGCTGATTCGTCCCGAGGCCACCGGCTATGGCTGCGTTTATTTTGCCGACGAGATGCTGAAGACCCGCAAAGACAAGCTGGAAGGCAAGCTCTGCCTGGTCTCCGGCAGCGGCAACGTCTCGCAATATACGGTCGAGAAGCTGCTCGACTTCGGCGCCAAGCCCGTCACCGTGTCCGACTCGAACGGCGTGATCTACGATCCGGAGGGCATCGATCGCGAGAAGCTGGCCTGGATCATGGAGCAGAAGAACGTAAAGCGTGGGCGCATCCGCGACTACGCCGACAAGTTCAAGAAAGCCATCTTCATGCCGACCGACATCAAGCTGGAACACAATCCGCTGTGGAACGTGAAGGCCGATTGTGCTTTCCCCAGCGCCACGCAGAACGAAATCACCGCTAAGGATGCGGCGAACCTGCTGAAGAATGGCATCAAGCTGGTGGCCGAGGGCGCGAACATGCCCTCGACGCTCGAAGCGACCAAGCTGTTCCTCGATGCCAAGATCCTGTACGGACCGGCCAAGGCCGCCAACGCCGGCGGCGTGGCCACGTCCGGCCTCGAAATGGCCCAGAACAGCGCCCGGCTGAGCTGGACCCGCGAGGAAGTCGACGACCGTCTGCACAAGATCATGATCGCCATCCATCGGAACTGCTACGAAACGGCCGACAAATACGGCACGCCCGGCAACCTGGTGAACGGCGCCAACATCGGCGGCTTTCTGAAAGTCGCCAACGCCATGCTGGATCAGGGACTGGTGTAGGTCGAAATAAATTAACCGAAGCGGTTGCCCCACCCTTGTCGCTTTGCGACAGGGTGGGGATTTTCATGTAGGGGACAGCCGCCCTCGGCCTCAGGCCTCGCTGGTGTTGCGAGACCTGGGGTAATCTAATCCCGTAGTAGAGCTTGTGAAACTAACCGATGTATTCCGCTAGCTTCCGCGCACGAGTGTTACTGATCACAGCTGCATTGGGGGGCGCAGCTTTGCTTTTCCTTTACCTCATACGTTCCGGTCACTGCGTGTTGTACTACTACGGGGCTGCTCCGGCGGAAGTGCCCGAAGCGACGGCGATCGCGATCCTGAATCCCTTGCGAGACAGAAAGGACGAGAAGAACGCGGAATGGCTGATTCGCGATCTTCGGACCGAGAAATGTGTGTCGGTCTCAATGGAGCTGCTCGCGGATCCGAATCGAATCTGTTCAACAATGCGCGGCAACACGAAGGCACGACTTGTGTGGCTCGATCCGCCAAGTGACACTACTCATGGCCGTACTCGTAGACTAATCTATGACTTGCCTGACAGGAGAGCGCGATTGGTCGTTTACTTCGGCGCCGGCGAACCCAGCTGGGGCGTGAAAACAGTTTCTGTAGTGCATTGATCTGAGGTTCTCCCTTGTCTCGCAACATCGGCGAGACATGGGGCGCCCAACTCACGATTTAGCTAAAGCAAGCCCGACTCCCACGTGGTCTTTGGTCGAACTGTCATCACCAGGATGTCGGTGTCATCGATCTTCACCGGACCCTTCTCACGCGACAAATGCCAACGGAAGCTGCTCCGCTGGCGCTCCCGAACCCCCCAAAGTCAAGACCTCAACCGGCTACCCGCTGCACCGAAAACAGTGCAACCTGGCCACAAGTCCCTGAATTTCCACCGCATTTAGTTCTCAGGGAGCTGTGCAAATAAAAGCTCGTAAGCCTATTGTTAACAATCATTTAGACTCGACAGTTAAATCGATTTACCTTCCCCTCAGGGCGCCCGAAATCGTGCCCGATGAACAAGCCATCCCGACCCCAGAAGTCTCTCCTGGAGGTTGCAGCGGGCCGCGAAAGGGCATTCCAGCACACGAGCGGAATCACGCCCGCCGCAAGTCGCACCCGCAAGAAAGCGCCTCGTCTGGGGCGAGTATGATGAACCGTTGACCCCCATGTCCCTTCCGCGCACAGCCGCACCCGTGGTTCCTGCCGCGCAGCTTGACGCCGAAGAGCGCTTCGAAGGCTTCGATAACCTGATGCCGTTCCGGGTGCAGAACATTCTGCTGGTCTCGAGCCTCTACGATTCCTTTATCCTGCGTGAAGACGGACGCCTGAACGAACTCCTCATCGACGAATCGCTCGAATTGAACCTGCGCCAGATTCCGGGCATCACGCACGTGGCCAGCTGCTCGGAGGCGGTCGAGCTGGCGAAATCGAATCCGCAATTCAACCTGATCGTGACCAACCTCACCGTCGGCGATACCGACGCCGCGCAGCTGGCGCGCGAGGTCCACCGCGCCGGGCTCGATGTGCCCGTGGTCGTGCTGGGCTACGACTACCGTGAAATCAAGAATTTCGTGGCGCGCAATCCCGTGACCGAGATCGAGCGCGTGTTTCTTTGGCAAGGGACGCCGCGCATCCTGATCGCGATCGTCAAGTTCGTCGAAGACAAGCGCAACGTGCTGCACGACACCCGCGCCATGGGCGTGCCCGTCCTGCTGGTGGTCGAAGACAACATCCGGTACTACTCGTCCTTTCTGCCCGTGATCTATACCGAGCTGATCAAGCAGTCGCGGCGGGTGATTCAGGAAGGGATCAACGTGGCGCACAAGCTGGTGCGCATGCAGGCGCGGCCGAAGATTCTGCTGGCTTCGAATTTCGAAGACGCCGCCGAGCTGGTGCAGCAATATCGCGACTACATTTTCGGTCTGGTTTCCGACGTCGAGTTTCCCTGGGACGGCAAGCTCAGCCCCGAGGCCGGCTTCGAGCTGGCGCGCATGGTGAAGTCGCTCACGCCCGACGTTCCTATCGTGCTGCAGACCAGCCGGACCGAGTTTCGTCCGCGGGCGCACGCCGAGGGCTACGCCTTCCTGCGCAAGCGCTCGCCCACGCTCCTGAAAGACCTGCGCCGCATCCTGACCGACTCGTTTGGCTTCGGCGATTTTGTCTTCCGCTTGCCGGACCAGCGCGAGGTCGGACGCGCCACGGATTTGACCGAACTGGAGAAGACGCTTGAGACGCTGCCCGCCGAGAGCCTGATGTATCACGCGCAGCGCAATCATTTTTCGCACTGGCTGATGGCGCGCACGGAATTTGCCCTGGCCGCCAAGCTGCGGCCGCGGCGCGTTTCCGACTTCGACGGCCCCGAGCACCTGCGCCGCGATCTGATCGAGTCGATCAACGACTATCGCCGCGAGCAGAATGAAGTGCTCATCGGCGACTTCAAGCCTGATACCTTCAAGCCGTCGGAGTCGAGTTTCCTGCGCATCGGCTCCGGGTCGCTGGGCGGCAAGGCGCGCGGCCTCGCCTTTGTGCGGCATCTCCTGCGCACGCGCCGCATTGCCCGGCGCTTTCCGGGCGTGCGCATTTCCGTGCCGCCGGCGGTGGTGGTGGCGACCGACCTGTTCGACCAGTTTCTTGCCGAAAACAATCTCAGCGATTTCGCCCTGCATTGCGACGACGACTCGGAAATCCAGCAGCGTTTTCTCGATTGTCCGCTGCCGGCGCCGTTGACCGACGATCTGAAGGCGTATCTCGATGAGGTGCGCTATCCCCTGGCGGTGCGATCGTCGAGTCTGCTCGAAGACTCGCAGTACCAGCCGTTCACCGGCGTCTATGAGACGTTCATGTTGGGCAATCATCAGAGCGATCAGGGACGCCTCGAAGAGCTCTCCGAGGCGATCAAGCGCGTCTACGCCTCGACGTTCAGCCAGCATGCCAAAGCGTACGTGCGGGCGACTCCTTATCGGCTGGAAGAAGAAAAGATGGCGGTGATCCTGCAGCAGGTGGTGGGCACGCTGCATGGGCCGCGCTTCTATCCCGATTTTTCGGGCGTCGTGCGCTCGCACAATTTCTATCCGGTCGCGCCCATGACGTTTGCCGACGGCATCGCCGCGGTCGCGCTGGGCCTGGGCCGCACGGTGGTCGATGGCGGCAAGTGCCTGATGTTCTGCCCGCGCTATCCGCGCAACCTGCTGCAGTTCTCTTCGGTGGAAGACATTCTGGCCAACACGCAGACCGAATTCTGCGCGCTCGAACTCGATGGCGTGCCGCACGGCGCGGGTCCCGGGCATTTGCGCGAAGGCCGCTTCGGGCTCGATGTGGCCGAGGCCGACGGCACGCTGGCTCCAGTGGCCTCGACCTATTCAGCCGAGAATGAGGCGGTCTACGATGGCTTGAGCCGGCCGGGCGCGCGCGTCGTGACCTTTGCCCCCATGCTCAAGCATGGCATCTTTCCGCTGGCGGCAATTCTCGAAGTGCTGGTGCGCTCCGGCGAAGATGCGCTGGGCAATCCGGTGGAGATCGAGTTCGCCGTGCGCCTGCCGCGCGGGAACGGGGACCCGGCCGAATTCGGATTTCTGCAGATTCGTCCGCTGACGCTCGCCCGCGACCATCAGGATCTCACCATCGGCGAGGTTGATCCCGCGCAGCTGATCTGCCAGTCGACAAAAGTTCTGGGCAACGGGCGCATCGAGAATCTGCACGACGTTGTGGTGGTGGACTCGCATCGCTTCGAGCGCAGCCGGAGCCAGGAGGTCGCGCGCGAGGTGGCGCACTTCAACGCCAGTTTGAGCGCCGCCAACTGCCCGTATCTGCTGATTGGCGTGGGCCGCTGGGGATCGAACGATCCCTGGCTCGGAATTCCTGTCGAGTGGGACGAGATTGCCGGAGCCCGCGCCATCGTCGAGGCCGGGTTTCGCGATTTTCGCGTCGAGCCCTCGCAGGGCAGCCACTTCTTCCAGAACCTGACCGCCTTTCAGGTGGGATACTTCACAGTGAATCCCGATGCCGGCGAAGGCTCGGTCGACTGGCAGTGGCTGGCGGGGCAGCCCGCCATCGAAGAGCGGGGATGCGTGCGGCATCTGCAATTCGCGCAACCGGTCCGGGTAGTGATGAACAGCAAGTCAAGCCAGGGCGTGATCTATAAGCCGGAAGGGGAGTAAGGGGAGCTTGCAATCCCGGGCCCAGACTAGCGGATCGCGTGAATGGGAATGCCTAATTTCAGATTCTTCCAGGACCGGTCAGCGGTATAGGCGGGAGCGCCGGTAAATGGCATCGCGGGAGACGTTTTGTCATCCTGAGCGAAGCTGGAGCTTCAGGAAGTGAAGCTCCGCGGATTCGGACCTCGCGCCACCTACGTCACGCAGGAACGCGGAAGGGAATTCGCACGATGCTCCCGGGGAAAATTCTCATGAGCCGATGAGAGAATTCCCGTCCGGGCCGCTTGGAGTTTCCGGCAGACACGCGGTCCTTCGACTGCGGTCTTGCTCCGGCAAACCGGAGCAACGTCCTCGCTCAGGATGACAAGACATCTCAGAAAGTCCCCGCACAGCGTAATGTGACCCCAATCACAGCCCGCCCGTGTGATCCCAGACACAATCATTTCGTGGGGGAATACGCTGTCGATCCCCGTCCGCGGAGCGCCTGTGTTCAAAATCATCCACGCCCAATTTCTTGCGCCTGGCATTAAACGCTTCGTGATTGAAGCGCCGCGCATTGCCCGCAAACAACAGCCCGGACAGTTCGTCATCCTGCGCATTTATGAGGAAGGCGAGCGCATTCCGGTCACGATCGAGAATTCCGATCCGGAGCAAGGGACGATCAATATCGTCGTGCAATCGGCGGGCAAGACGACCAACCTGCTGAACTCGCTCGAAACCGGAGACTCGATCCTCGATGTGGTCGGGCCACTGGGCAAGCCCTCGGAGATCGCCAACTACGGCACGGTGGTCGTGGTCGGAGGAGGCGTGGGCACAGCGATGGCGTATCCGACCGCCGCGGCGCTGAAGAGGGCGGGCAACCGCGTGCTGTCGATTGTCGGCGCGCGCAACAAGGAACTGGTGATCCTGGAATCCGAGATGCGGGCGGTGAGCGACGCGCTGATGACCACCACCGACGACGGCAGCTACGCCGACAAGGGATTCGTCACCGACAAGCTGCGGCAGCTGATCCAGAACGGTACGCGCATCGATCTCGTGGTCGCGGTGGGGCCGCTCGTGATGATGAAGGCGATTGCCGAACTGACGCGTCCAGAACGCATTCGCACCGTGGTCAGTTTGAATCCCATCATGATCGATGGGACGGGAATGTGCGGCGGTTGCCGCGTGCTGATCGACGGCAAAAGCGAATTTGCCTGTGTCGATGGGCCGGAGTTCGACGCCCACAAGGTCGACTTCTCGGTGCTGGTGCAGCGCAACGCGATGTATCGCGCGGCGGAGCAGAAGTCGATGGAGGAGTTTCAGCGCGCACAGGCTAAGGCGCATGAATGCGCAGTCACATCCAGCGTCCGGCAAGGAGGGCAAAGATGAGCCCGACGGTGAAGCAATCAATGAATCCGGTGCCGATCAAAGATCGCATAAAAGTTCCGCGGCAGCTCATGCCCGAACAGCCGGCGGAAGCGCGCGCCCACAACTTCGAAGAAGTGAATCTCGGCTACGACGCAGAACTGGCGAAGCGCGAAGCGCAGCGCTGCCTGGAATGCGCCAAGCCGACCTGCACCGACAATTGCCCGGTGGGGGTAAAGGTGAAGGAATTTGTCGAGCTGATCGTGGCCGGGGATTTTCTGGGAGCGGCGGCGAAGGTCCGCGAAGACAATGTGCTGCCGGCGATCACGGGCCGCGTCTGTCCGCAGGAAGATCAGTGCGAAGGGAAGTGCTTGCTGTCGAAAAAAGTGAAGCCGCTGGGCATCGGGTATCTGGAGCGGTTCGTCGCCGATTTTGAGAAGAATCACGGAACGGCGATCATTCGTAAAGCACCGCTTACGGGAAAGAAAGTTGCCGTCGTGGGCAGCGGGCCTTCGGGGCTGACCGTGGCCGGAGACCTGATTCAGAAAGGCCACCAGGTGCGGGTGTTCGAAGCGCTGCACGAAATCGGCGGAGTGCTGGTGTACGGCATTCCGGAGTTTCGCTTGCCGAAGCAGATCGTGCGCGAACAGATCGACACCATGCGGCAGATGGGCGTGGAGTTCGAGACCGACGTGGTGGTCGGCCGCACGGTCACGATCGATGAACTGCTCGAAGAGGAAGGCTACGACGCGGTGTATATCGGCACGGGCGCGGGGCTGCCGCAGTTCATGGGCATTCCGGGCGAGCATTTGAATGGCGTCTATTCGGCGAACGAGTTTCTGACGCGCATCAACCTGATGAAGGCGTACAAATTTCCCGTCTATGACGAGCCGATGCTCGATCTGCATGGCAAGAATGTTGCCGTGATTGGCGGCGGCAACACTGCGCTGGACGCGATTCGCTCGGCACTGCGGCTGGGTGCGGCCAAGGCATATGTGCTGTACCGGCGAAGCGAGGCGGAGATGCCCGCGCGCGCAGAGGAGGTGCATCACGCGCAGCAGGAGGGAATCGATTTCCAGATGCTGACGGCGCCGGTGGAATTTCTTTCCGACGGCAAGGGATGGCTGACCGCGGCGCGTTGCGTGCGCATGGAACTGGGCGAGCCCGATGCTTCAGGGCGGCGGCGTCCGGTGCCGAAAGCGGGATCGGAATTTGATCTGCCCTTGTCGGTCGCGGTGATTGCCATCGGGACGAGCGCGAATCCGATTGTGCAGAGCACGACGCCCGGACTCGACACCAACAAGCGCGGATACATCCAGGCGAGCGACGAGACGCAGCGGACGTCGCGTAAAGGCGTGTTCGCCGGCGGGGACATCGTGACCGGGGCGGCGACGGTAATTCTGGCCATGGGCGCGGGACGGCGCGCCGCGCACTCGATTCATGCGTATCTGACGACGGGGGAGTGGTAGGAGCTCGATGTCATCCTGAGCGAAGATTGGCTTCGCGCCGACGAAGCCAACCCGCAGTCGAAGGATCCCTTTCAATTCAACTTGATTAACGGCTTGGCGAGGAGTTGTTGTCCGAGCCGTGGTGTAGATTCCCGGAGGAGCCGAAGGGCGGGCAAGTTGCGAGGGGTCCTTCGACTCCACTCACGGCTCGCGTCGCGAACCCCTCATTTCGCTCAGGATGACACGACTTGTAGCCGTCGGGTAACAACCTTATCCGAATGTGATTTCGAAGTAGGTGTCGGTCTTAGACCAGATCAGCGGCAGCCGCGCCATCCAATATTTGCGGTTGATGGTCTGGCGGGCATGGGCGTGTTCTTCGGGCGGCAGGATGCGGGCGGCCGCGGGGAATTCCGCTCCGGTGACCTTGCCGCGAATCGTGCAGGGCGCAACTGCCACCTTCGGATTATTGCGGATGCGCTTGGCCTTGCCGAGATCGTGGCGCGTCATCACGTAAAGCCGGTCGCCCTCTTCGCCGAACCACACGGGCGTGGCGACTCCTGCTCCGGTTTTGCGGAAGGTCTTCAGTGAAATGTATTTCTGGCCATGAATGGCCGAGGGAACAGGACTTGGCATAGCTTCATTCTAAAAGCTAAGGGAAGAAAAGTCGCGGAGCGCGAGCAGACTTATTCCGAGCGCAGCGCGGTCGCCGGATCGAGGCGCGAGGCGTGCCATGCCGGAGCCAGGCAGGCGACGGCGGCAACCAGGAGCAGCATGATGGCCACGCCCGCAAACACAACCGGGTCGAAGGGGCTGGTTCCGTACAACAGCGAGCGGATGAGTTGCGCCGCGGCGTAGCCGCCAAGGAGTCCGACAACAAGGCCAATGAAAGCCGGACGCAGGCCGTCGAGCAGAGTCAGCCGCAGTACGTTGTCGCGTCCGGCGCCGAGGGCGATGCGAATGCCGATTTCCGTAGTGCGCTGAGTGACGAGATACGAAAGCACGCCGAACAGACCAGCGGCGGCAAGTACCAGCGCCAGCGTGCCAAAGACCAGGAGCAAGGTAGCGTCGAAACTGGTATCGACGGCGGAGCGCCCGACGATCTGATCGATGGTCAGAATGTCAGAGACGGCAAGTTCGGGATCCAGCTGCTGAAAGACCTGCTGAACCGGCAGCGCCAGGCTGGTGACGTCGATCCGGGAGCGGACGGCCAGAGTGGCGTAGTCGGCGAAGGGGACGATCTCGATGGGGTAGTACATCATGGGCAGCGGCCGATTGCTGGCGTGGAAGCGCGTGTCGCCGACAACGCCGACGATGGTGAACAGCTTCCCGCCCATGAATCGCAAATGCTTGCCGATGGGATCCTCACCCGGGAAATAAACGCGAACGAAAGATTGGCTGACGATGACCTGGCCGATATTGGTCACGCGCAGGTTGTCGTCGAAGGTGTGGCCTTCGAGGAAGGGAATTCCGAGAGCCGAGAAATATCCGCGATCGGCCCAGCGCACAATCGAGTAGACCTCCTGGCCCAGGGCCAGCGGAGGATGTTCGGCGATGGTGAAGCCGCTGTCGCCGCCGTAGCCCTCGCCCGGGACCTTGCGCACCAGGCCGGCGGCTTCGACGCCAGGAAGAGCGCGAACCCGATCAAGCAGGGTGTCGTAGAAATTCACCCGCTGCGTCTGCTGACCATATTTCGCGTCGGGCAGGTGGAAGTGCATGGTGAGAACGTTGTGCGTGATGCAGCCCAGGTCGGACGAGCGAAGTACGCGGTAGCTCTTCAGCAGAAGTCCGGCCGCAATCAGCAGAACGACGGTCAGGCCCACCTCGACGGCAAGCAACCACTTGCGGAGGTTCAGATGGCTGCGCCAGGAACCGTAGGAACGGGACGATTCCTGAAGCGCGGGAAGCACCTGGTTCCTGCGGGTGGAAAGCATCGAGACCAGCCCGGCGAAAAACGAACACAAGAAGGTCAGACCGATGGCAAAGCCCACGACGACAGCATCGATGTGAATGGCTCCGACGCGGGTCATGTCCTGCCGAGCATGCACCACCCACTGCACCACGGACGCCGCGACCAGCAGGCCCAGCAGACCTCCCGCAGCGGAAAGAAGGAAGCTCTCGGTCATGTACTGGGTGAAAAGATGCCAGCCGCTCCCGCCGAGGGCGGCGCGAATGGCGTTCTCTTTTCCGCGGGCCGCTCCCCGAGCCACCAAAAGACTGGCGACGTTGAGGCAGGCGATGATGAGCAGGCACCCGGTTGCACCCAAAAGAGCATAGAGAGGAGTCTTGAAGTCTCCGACCATGCCTTCCAGGAGCGGGCGGGTGTTGGCCGCTTTGCTGACGAAGGGATCATCGAGGTGGGCGTTGTGCAGCCGCAGCGTGATGATGGACAGTTCTGCCCGAGCCTGCGCTTCACTCGCACCCGGCTGCAGACGGCCGACCGCGCCGAAATCATGGGAATCGATGGCGCGAATTTCCGCTTCCGCCTCCTCGTGATAGATCGGCGCCCACAGCTGCACGAACTGGTTTGGAAACGCGAACCACGCCGGCATGACTCCGATGACCGTGTAAGGCCGGGCTTCAAGGCGAATGGTCTGATTCAGGATGGAAGGATCGCCGCCGAAGCGGCGTTTCCAGAGGCCCCAGCTCAGGACGACGGTAGCGGGCGCGGAGGGCTGGTCATCAGCGGCGGTGAAGCCGCGGCCGAGGGCTGGCTCGACCCCGAGCAGCGAGAATAGATTCCAGGCACAGTGGCTGCCCAGCACTTTTTCCGGCAGCTGTCCGCCGGCACTGGAGAGGTTGTAGGAATCGCCTTCGTCATAAATGCTCAGATCCGAAAACGAGTGCGCTTGCTTCTTCCATTCGTCGAAGACGCCGCCCGCCACATAGTTATAGGGAAACTTATCGTCGGAGCTGTGCTCGTAGAGGCGCAGCAGGCGGTCCGGGTCTTTGAAGGGCAGCGGCTTCAGAAGCACGGAGCGCACGACGGTGAACATCGAGACGTTTGCGCCAATGCCGATGGTGATGATCAAGATGGCGAGCAGGGCGAAGCCCGGCGTGCGCGCCAGAGTGCGGATGCTGACCCGCAAGTTCTGCAGCAGGAGTTCCAGCCGGTTCCAGCTCCAGGTTTCGCCGGTCTGCTCGCGCAGAACAATGGGATTGCCGAAGGCGCGCAAGGCAGCCTGCCGCGCTTCGACCGGACTCATTCCGGCGGCGATGTTTTCGGCAGTGAGCTGTTCGAGATGAAAGTTCAGTTCGGAATCGAGATGTTGCCCGGCCTGCTTCCGGCGGAAGAGCATTTCGAGGAGCATCCGCAACTGGTGAACGAAACGCATGCGCGGACTTCAAGCCTCCGTGTGCTGAATGACGAGGTCGATGGCTGCGGAGAGGCGCCGCCAATTGGCCGCTTCCTCATCCAGCCGCTTGCGGCCCGCGGCGGTGAGGGAATAGAACTTCGCCTGGCGTCCGCTTTCGGTTTCCGCCCACCGGGCGCGAATCCAGCCCTGCTGCTCCAGGCGATGGAGCGCGGGATAGAGCGAGCCCTGCTGCACCTGCAGAACGTCGCGGGAAATCTGCTGAATGCGCTTGGCGATCGCCCAGCCGTGTTTGGGTTCGAGCGAGAGCGTCTTCAGGATGAGAACGTCGAGCGTCCCCTGAACGAGATCACTAGGTTTCCCCATACTATGACTATCTACAATAAGGATTGTAGATAGTCAAGGGGTGCGCTGCGGGGATTGCGCGGCCGCCCAGAGTCGAGATGCTCCAAGGCGTCATGCCCGGCGGACGGAGGGAACCCAGATCCCTCGCTGCGCTCGGGATGGCAGGGGCTGAATCGGGGCGCGGTATGCAACTGTGGTTCGTGCCAGATTGCTCCGGTCGCGGCATCTGTGTTACAAGCCTGAATATGCGTAAATGGATGCGCGAGCGCATGCAGCGCCGCAAGAAGAAATCTCCGGAGCAGGGAAGCGAGCCTGCGCCGCCGCCGCTGCAGCCCGCCTATTTTGACGCTGCCGAAACGCCGGCTGAGGCGCCCAGTCGAAGCCGAGCGGAGGCGCCGTCCACCCCCGAACCAGAGCCGGAGTTGCCCTCCGCCGAAGCATCCGAATCGCCGGAAGCGGCCACGCCAGCCCGTGCGCCGTCGCAATCCGGAGAAGCCCGCCGGGCCCGCGGCCGCCGCCGCCGGGGCGGGCGTGGCCGTGGAGGCCGAGGCCGGGAGAAGGCCGTGGCCCAGGCTTTTGCTCCTGCCGCCGGCAAAGGAATCGTCGCCGAAGCTCCCGTTTCCGCCGAGAGCGAAGGGCCGCTCGAGGGCCAGATCGGCGAGGAAGCGGCGGAGCCGGAAGCCGAGGTTGCAGCCCCGAAGCGGCAAGCCGCGAAGGCCGCCGCGGCAGTGCCGGCGGCGCCGGCGCGTCCGCCGAAGGGCATCGTCGTACTGGCGATCGGACTGCCGGGGTCGGGCAAGAGTTCGTGGTTCAAGCGCCACAACGTGGTGCCGCTGTCGAGCGACATGATGCGGTCGCTATTGTTCGATGACGTCCGCGAGCAGCGTTTTCAGGACCTGGTTTTCTCCAACCTGCGCTCGATGCTGAAGGCGCGGCTGATCGCCAAGCGTCCGATGAATTATGTGGACGCGACCAACCTCACGCCGCAGGAGCGGCAGCACTGGGTCAAGCTGGCCAAAGATTACAACTATGAAGTGCACGCCGTGTTTTTCGATGTGCCGCTCGAAGTCTGCGTGGAGCGGCATCAGCGACGCGACCGCGTTGTGCCGGAAGAGATGATGCGGCGCATGGCGGCGAAACTGAAACCGCCGTCGTTCGACGAGGGGTTTGCCAAAATCACCGTCGTCCGCGTAAAAAAGAAAGACCAGGAACCGGCGGAGTCCGCCGAAGCGTAATCCGTCAACTACTTCTTCTTTTTTTCTTGTTTGTCTGCCTATTCCGAGCGAAGCGAGAAATTTCGTTCTCGGGCGACTCGCATGCAAACCGCAGGTTCCTCCTGGTCGCTCGCGCGACGCGTCGGAATGACAAGAGATGATGGGCGTCGAACCGGTTACAGCGACCCCTTCAAATGCGGCAGAAGTTCCTTGAAGGCCGCAGTTGACGAGGAGCGCATCAGTTCGTAAATGATCATCTCGGTTGAGGAGATGACCGCGCCGGCATCGTGCATGCGGTCGAGCCCGATCTTCCAATTCCATTCCGTGCGTGAACTGACCGCGTCTGAAGCAACGTGGACGAGATATCCGTCGCGCAGGGCGGCGAGCGCGGTCTGTGCCACGCAGATGTGACTTTCCATGCCGCACAGGAGCAGAGTGCTACGCTGGCCGGGCAAGCGCTGCAGAAGATTGCAGAAAACGTCGCTGCCGAAGCACGAGAACAGAGTCTTATCCACCGGCCTCGCGCTGGGCAGCAACGAAGCGATCTCGGGCACGGTGGCGCCCAGTCCCTTGGCGTATTGCGTGCTGATCAGCGACGGGATTTTGAGAATGCCGGCTGCGCGGATCAGCAGTTGCGCATTGCGGACCAGTTGTTCCTTCTGGAAGATGGGCGGAAAGAGTCTTTCCTGGATGTCGATGACGATGAGCGCGCATTCTTCGGCTTCCAGCGGACGGCGAACGATCTGAGTGTAATCGGTATGGGTTGAGGATGGCAGAGCGGTTTCCATGAGAGTCCTCGTTATTCTCCAGGTCTGGCTGTTTCGATTTTACGCCGCCGGCTTTGCCGGCCGGGCAATTCAGTTGACCATGCTTGCGTGGCCCCAATAGAATCGAGTGTGCCGGTGCTCACCGGCGCACTGCAGAAAAACTGCCCCCTCGTTCAACGGCAGGACAGCTGACTCTGGATCAGCATATCGGGGTTCGAATCCCTGGGGGGCAGCCAAATCTTTTCCAGTATTGACGCGACTTTCGCCACAGGGCGAGAGAACAGTTCGGCGAGATGATGGGAGTCGGCCAGACGACCCTATCGAAGTATGAGAAGGGCAAGCAGCGCCAGCGCTCGAATTTCTTGTGCGTGTGAGGGCGCATTCGGGTAGGAGTATCGACTGGATCGTCACGGGCGAGGGAGCAAATTAGGTTTTGCAACAACTACCGACCGACTTGGCATATTATCAAGTCCCGATAGTTTGGCGTCATTCATGGAAACTCTAACAGTCTCGCTGACGATATTGATCGGTGTTTGTTTCCTCTTGCTGGGACGGTGGTTCTACCGGACTCCGCGCAGAATTTTTCCGGCTTGGGGATTGTTGAACCCCGAACATCCCGGCGTCCAAAAGCTGGGCAGAGTGTACGGAGTCTTCTTTATCTTTTTTGGGATATTTGCTTCGGTCGCAGTGAGCTTTTCGTTCTTTCTAAGAAGTGTACCCGGACTCGCACTGCTTGCCTTTCCGATTGCCGTGGCGGGTGCTTGGCTTCTCCGTCCGAAGTTGCCCCAAGCTGAGCCGCCGCCCATAGATGCGGCAAGCCAGCAGCCACGAAAGCAACCTCTCTTCAGTAAACACTGGAAGCGGTTCCTAGCAATTGCTGCGTGCTTTGCGGGGGTTTTAATCGTTGGAGTATCGCTAATCCTTAGTGATTCCGAGGTAAGCAAAATGGCGGTTGCGGCGGCGGAATCCAATCGGGTCGTCAAACAGCGGCTTGGAGACCCGATCAAACGGGGGTTTTTCACGTCTGGAAGTATTGAAATTGATGGTCCATCAGGTCACGCAGACCTTGAAGTCCCTATCAGCGGCCCCAAAGGCAAAGCTAAAATCTATGCAGTTGCAAAGAAGAGCGCAGGCATATGGAAATTCGAGACGCTTGATGTAGCTTTTGATGAAGCAAGCCCAAGACTGAGCCTCCTGCAAGACGAATCGAACACTTCCAACCCTTGATTTGAACGCTGACGAAAACATGCGTTCACCAAAAATGCAACTAGCGCAGTATTTAGTAGATGGGGGTCGAAATGCCAATCGAGGGCAACCGTTCTCAGTTTCGCTCAAAACTGCTTCAGCGCCGTGCCGCTGCGGAAGTGACGCTTAACAAGATTTACGATGTCTATATGAAGCCCGATGGCCGTGTCGAAGGCGAAGGCGAAGATATTGGGGAGACGCTAGACCGTAGCAACGAGAGGCTGCGGAGAACAGCAGTTTCGAATCAATCTCCAAAAAGGTAGATGAGATAGCCAATCCGTCCGCCTTTGTTTTAGTTGCTTTTGCGAGTGTTTTTGAGAGAACGATCAGGGAACGATACCTGTTCTCGACCGCTCTTTTCCGCTCTTTCTCGCATCCACGAATTCCTTGTAAATGCTTGAAAAGACGTAAAGCGGCAGGTTCGAATCCCTGGGGGGCAGCCAAATCTTTTCCTGACGCTCGCGGGAGCGTTGGGAAGCTGCTCGCGGCAGCCGTGACCAACCGTCCAACATTTCTTCCCTTGTGCCCCGGCGATTCTGTCATTCGCCGCCGGGTTCGGGCATTCTAAGTTGACGAACCGGCGGATGGCCTAAATGTCGAAGCCGGGCGTGTACCTCTGGTAACTGGTGAACCGCTACAACTTCTAGCTAAACTCCGATCCACCAGGTGTTCCAGGAAGGGATGGCGAGGCCACTCGCGAGGGGCGTGTGCACGGCAAAAAAAGACTGAGGGGTCCGACTCGGATCGGGTTGGGTGTCCCAACCCCGAAGCCGTGTCACGGAGCTACGAAAAGCGCAAAGCGGGTTTCCGCCTGGGCATTCTTCTGCCTGGTCTTGTTGGCGGGGCCGCGTACAACCACGGCGCAGATCTCTCCTGGACCGCTCTCGCGACCACATCAATCGTTGAATGGATCGACGAACTGCGCCTCCTGCCACAAATTTGGGGGCGAGGCGAGGCTGAAATGCCTGGACTGTCACGCCGAGATCGCGAACCGACTGTCGGCCCACCGGGGCTTGCATGCGAGCTACAAAATTGCCGCCGGCTCCAGCCAGGAGTGCGCCAATTGCCACTCCGAGCATAACGGCGAAGATTTCCCCCTAATCAAGTGGGACCTCAAGACGTTCGATCACCGGCAGACGGGATACGTGCTGGAAGGCAAGCACGCCGGCCTTGAATGCGCCAGGTGCCACAACCCGAGTCACATTTCTCCGCAGGAACGTTCCACGATCAAGGTCAAGGACGTGGGTCGCACCTACCTCGGCCTCTCGCCCGCGTGCCTCTCTTGTCACGAAGATGAGCACAAGGGACGGCTCGGTGCGAACTGCCAGCAGTGCCATAACTTCTCGGACTGGAAGTCACTCAGCATCGGACAATTCGATCACTCGAAAACACGGTATCCGCTGACCGGCATGCACACACAGGTGACCTGCGCCAAGTGCCATACGAACGGGCAAGACGGCAAGCCACAGTATGTGGGCATCCCGTTCGATCAATGCTCGGATTGCCACAAGGATCCGCACCACAGCAGTTTCGCCCAAGGCTGCCAGTCCTGCCATAACACGAGCGGCTGGAAGAAGATTTCTCTCACCGCTGTGCATGAGCGATTCGACCACTCCAAGACGAAGTTTCCTCTGGAAGGCAAGCACATGAGCGTCGGTTGCGCTGCTTGCCATGCGGGCGGCGATTTCAAGAAGCCGCTGGCCTTTCAGAAATGCATGGACTGCCACAAACCTGATCCGCACGGCGGCCAGTTTGCCAAGCGCGCGGATGGAGGCGAGTGCGCGTCCTGTCATACGGAGCAGGGATGGAAACCCTCGACGTTCACCGTGAAAGAACACGCGGCCAGCGCGTATCCGCTGCAGGGCGGGCACGCGCGGCTGGCATGCGCGCAATGCCACATCCCCAAAGGAAGAGACACCCTTTACAGAATCAAGTTCGACCGCTGCACGGATTGCCATGCCGACCGGCATGCAGGACAGTTCGCAGCAGATCCGTACTTTAATGCTTGCAACCGCTGCCACAATCTGGATGGTTACAAGCCCTCCACATTTACACTGGCGCAACATAAGAAGACAAAGTTCGCGCTGACCGGCGGCCACCTTGCGACTCCGTGTGCGGACTGCCACAAGCAGTCGACCGATCTGCAGGCACAGCCGACGGCCATCTACCACTGGAAGGATCTGGAGTGCACGAGTTGCCACGCGGATCCGCACAAGGGCCAGTTCCGGGAACGCATGCTACAGAAACGGGCGGACGGCTCCGCGGCAGGATGCGAGGCCTGCCACAGCACACAATCGTGGCATGAACTCGCGGGATTCGACCATTCCAAGACATCGTTTCCTCTGCTGGGAACGCACCGCGCGACCGCTTGCGTTGCCTGTCATAAGCCGCCGAACCTGGAGACCCGGCTGACCAACGTTGACTTCAAGTCGGCGCCAACCCAGTGTGAGGATTGTCACGAAGATGTTCACGGGAAGCAGTTCGCGCATGGCGAAGTCACGCATTGCGCAGACTGCCACAACAGCGCGAAATGGAAACCTTCGCTGTTTGATCACGACAAGCGGACAGCCTTTCCTCTGCGAGGAGCCCATCAGAATGTGCGCTGTGAGGGCTGCCACAAACTGACGCGCGTGGTGGCGTCTAAGACCGTTCTGTTCTACAAGCCGACGCCAAAGGATTGCGCGGCCTGCCATGGTCCAGTCAGCCCGGTTCCGGGGAAGCAGCCGGGACTCTAAGGCCAGGAAAGTCGTTTTTGCACCGATGGTTCTAAAACCGGCGCCTGTGAGCCAGATGGTGAGAGAAAAAAGTGCGAGGCAACTCGCAGAAACTACATTTCACTCAAAGTAATACCGGCCTTGCGCACAGGCGAGAAGATTGAACGATCGCCGCGACTGGCATGGCCTTGAGTAACTTTGGCGCGGGAGAGCTCAGGCGATATCGTAATTGGACTGAGAATTGCATAGCTTGTCGCTACTTCGTCTTGGGGTTTCCATACATTCAGGCTATAGCGTAAGGCGCGGGTCATGGCGGCGTCAGGGGGCGTGCTCAATCTCGTCGCAGTGGTGTTGCTGTCGCTTTCGGGGTCTACGGGAGCATTGTCGGCGCAGGTTGCGGCAGGCACCCACAGTCCTCACGGCAACCTGGCAGTCCCCTGCCAGAACTGTCATACGGCCAACGGATGGAAACCGATCCGAGCGATCCCGGAGTTTGATCACAATCAGACGCGCTATCCTCTCCGGGGCATGCATCAATCCGTGAGTTGCAGCGCATGCCACGTCAAGCCCGTATTCACCAATGTTGGGCAGCGCTGCCAGGATTGCCATGCCGATATTCACCGGCGTCAACTGGGAGCCAACTGCGAGCAATGCCACACGGTGCGGGGCTGGCAGGTTTCGACGCAGCAGATCGAGCAACACGATAACCGCTTTCCCCTGACCGGAGCCCACGCCGCCGTGGACTGCGATGCATGCCACAAGGGCGCCGCCAGCAGCCAGTTTCAGGCCATGTCGACGCAGTGCTACTCCTGCCACCAGCCGGATTATCAGGCGACGACCAATCCCAATCACGCCGCCGGCAAGTTCTCCGTCGCCTGCGAGACCTGCCACAGCACTGACAGCTGGATGGACGCGAAATTCGACCACAACACGGTGGGATTCCCGCTGACCGGAGCCCACAGCGTGCCGCCGCGGCAGTGTGCCGACTGCCACGTCAACAACAATTACAACCTGAACAGTACGGCCTGCGTGACCTGCCATCTGACGGATTTTCAGGGCACGACCAACCCCAGCCATGTCTCGCTGAATTTCCCTTCGAATTGCGCGCAGTGCCACACGACGGTTGCCTGGTCGCCGGCCACCTTCGATCACACGACGGTGAACTTCCCCCTCACGGGCGCGCATACCGTACCGCCGCGGCAATGCGCCGACTGCCACGTCAACAACAACTACAACCTGAATACGACGGCATGCGTGTCGTGCCATCTCAAGGACTTCCAGGGAACGACGAATCCCAACCACGCGGCCGGCGGTTTTCCGCAGACGTGCGAAACCTGCCACAACACGTCGGCGTGGTCTCCGGCGACCTTCGATCATTCGAAATCAGGATTTCCGCTGACCGGATCGCACACGGTACCACCGCGACAATGTGCGGATTGCCACGTCAACAACAACTACAACATCACCAACACCGCCTGCGTGAGTTGCCATCAGAGCGACTACAACAACGCGACCACGCCGGTCAATCACGCCGCGGCCGCGCTCCCGACGACCTGCGAGAACTGTCACGACACGGTGCAGTGGAGCGACGGCACCTTTAATCACGCGTCGACCGGCTTCACTTTGACCGGGGCGCATACGGTGCCTCCGCGGCAGTGCACCGATTGCCATGTCAACAACAACTACAGCCTGAACAGCACGGCGTGCGTGACCTGTCACCTGAAGGACTATCAGGGCACGACGAATCCGAATCATGTCACGGCGAACTTTCCGCAGACTTGCGACTCCTGCCACAACACGAGCAGTTGGGATAACGCGACGTTCAACCACAGCAGCACGGGTTTCGCGTTGACCGGATCGCATACCGTGCCGCCGCGACAATGTACAGATTGCCACGTCAACAACAACTACAACCTGACGACAACTGCCTGCGTGAGTTGCCATCAGAACGACTACAACAGCGCGACGACGCCCGTGAACCACGCGGCCGCCGCGTTTCCGACCACCTGCGAGACCTGCCACGACACGGTGCAGTGGAGCGACGGGACGTTTGACCATACCTCCACTGGCTTTGCCCTGACCGGCGCCCACACGGTGCCGCCGAGACAGTGCACGGATTGTCACGTCAACAGCAACTACAGCCTGAACAGCACCGCCTGTGTGACCTGCCACCTGAAGGACTACCAGGGCACGACCAATCCGAACCACGCTTCCGCGGGCTTCCCGCAGCAATGCGACCTGTGCCACGACACCACGGTGTGGACGGACTCGACGTTCAACCACAACAACACGGCGTTTCCGCTGACCGGATCGCACACCGTGCCTCCGCGGCAGTGCACCGACTGCCACGTCAACAACAATTACACGACGCTGCCGACCAACTGTTACGGCTGCCACCAAACCGACTACAACAACACGACCAATCCCGGCCACGCGGCGCAGCAGCAGTTCTTCCCGACGACCTGCCAAAACTGCCACAACACCACGGCCTGGACGGGCGCGACCTTCAATCATTCGCAATACACGCAATTTCCCACGAGCCACGGCAATGCGAACAACGTGTGCTCGACGTGTCACACAAATTCCAATGACTATTCCGTCTTCCAATGCACCGGCTGTCATGGCGGGAATAATGCAAAGACTTTCGAACATCCGAAGGTAAGCGGGTATGTCTACAACAGTATCAATTGCTACCAGTGCCATCCGAGCGGCCACGGCGGATAGATGCAACGCGCCGGCTGACAGGTGAAGACACTCGATATGTAGAACCGGAAATCCTGAGAGGAAGAAGCGGCGAGCGCCGACCAAAGATGACTGTGCTTCAAAGATACGCCGGTAGCCTGCTGCTTCTGCTGTCGTGCGCCGTGGCGCAGGAGGCTGGTCCGACGCTCACTGTGAAACAGGTAACGGCGTGGACGAAAGGAAATGCTCTGCGAGTCGAAGTCACATTGACCGGCACCGTGAATCCTTCCGTGGCGAATGCATTTCATCCTGACCGGCTGCTGCTGGATTTTCCTCAAACCGTTTGCAGCGGTTGTGCGAAAAGCATTGAGACTCACGCAGCGGGAGTGCGGCGTGTCCGCATTGCGCAGCATAGTATCGAACCTCCGGTGACCCGACTGGTGCTGGAAATGGATCATCAGCATCCTTACGCATTGGCGACAGAGAGGAACAAAGTCATTCTTGTCGTCACGTTGGACGGCGCCGAGGGCAAGGCATCGAAGGGCGCTCCCGCAGCGGCGACGTCCGGCAATCTGATCGGAGTCTTCCGAAGAAGGCGGGAGCCAACGTCGAGTGTTTCGGAGGACGATTCGGCGGATAACGCTCCGCCGGCGCCTGGCGCCGATACTGCGCCTGGGGCTGAACCCTCGTCCGGTGTTTCGGAAGGACAAAGGGCTTCGGAGCAGCAGCCCGCGACTGCGGGTTCCGCCGGTGGGTCAGAGACAGCCGATAACGTGCCTCCTTTCGCGCAGACGCAGGTCATAGTTGCGTCAGGCGCAAAAAGTCCTCGACAGTCTTTGCCGGCGGCTGTGCCTCGGGCTGCACCGGCACTGATTTCGTCCGAGCCATCGGCCAATACGACTGCTGCAGCGGAGGCCGAGCCCGCCGCCGTGATTACCCGTCCGGATGACCCCAGCCTGCGCACGGTTTTCAGAGTGAAATACGTGGCGGAAGGTGTTGCCTATCTCGATGGCGGCCGGGCCCAGGGACTGACCGAAGGCATGAAACTCGAAGTTGAGGACTCGAACCTGCCGGCGCGTCAAGGCGAGAGCGTGAATGCAACCGATCCGCGAGTGGTCGCGGAACTCCAGGTGAGCGCCGTGGCGGAGACGTCAGCGATCACAGATATTCATGTTTCGCAGCGCGCAGTGAAAGTAGGCGACCTGGCCTATCTTTCCAGCGGCGATGCCGAAGCACTGATCCAACAGCGGGCGCTCAGCGCAACCCGGCAGTATCCCGCGGTGATTTCGTTCACGGAAGGAGATCCTCTCGACGAAGAAGTGCGCGAGCAGGTCCCGCGGCCACCGCTGCCCTCGGTGAACCGGGCGCGCGGCCGCATCGGGTTTGATTCGATCGAGACCATCAGCCACGGCAGCAGCACGATCACAAGCACTGACGCGGGCATGGTCTTCCGCGGCGACATCACCCGGATCGGCGGCACCTATTGGAATCTCAGCGGCTACTGGCGCGGGGAACTGACCAAGGAATCGGCCGCCAGTCAGCAGACGCTGCAGAGCCTGATGAACCGCACCTATCACCTGAACCTGACCTATGACAATCCGAACTCGACCCTGGTGGCGGGCTTTGGCCGCTTGTATCTGCCGTGGGCTCCGAGCCTCGACACCATCGACGGAGGGTACGTGGGCAAACGGCTTTCTCCGGGCACCACGCTTGGGGTATTCGGAGGGTCGACGCCAGACCCGTCGTCGTGGGACTACAGTCCGGATCGTGCGATGGGCGGAACGTTCATAAACTTTACGGGCGGTCAATACGACGGCTTCCACTACAGCAGCACGGCAGGAGCCGGAATCAGCATGCTGAAGTGGGCGATCAACGATCCTTTCATTTTTTTCGAAGACTCCCTGTCGTACCGGCGGACATTCGCCGTCTACGAGTCCGCGCAATTCGACAGTCCGAAAGGCAACTCGGTCGCGCCCGCCGCCGGCGCAGGATTGGGCCGGAATTTCTTCACTCTGCGGCTGAGTCCGCAAGCTCGGGTGGAACTCGACGTGAACTACAACTACTTTCGCGAAATCCCGACGTTTGACCCCACTCTCGTCGGAACCAGCCTTCTGGACCAGTACCTGTTTCAGGGCTTCAGCGCAGGCGGCCGCGTGGAAGTCTGGAAGCAGGTCTGGATCTCGACGAACCTGGGAAAGAGCAGCGGCAGCGGCGACGCCAAGAGCTCTCTGAATGAGATGTATGGCATCACGATTGGGCGACTGCCGTTTCTCAATCTGCGCGCGGATGCGCACTACACCCGGTTCAACGGCTCCTTTGGCAATGGAGCGTATGAGGCGCTGTCGTTGTCGCGGCAGATGAGCGACCGCCTGCAACTGGAGGTGTTAGTCGGACAGCAGGATTTCAACTCCGGGTTGACCGCCAACAATCGCGCGCGATTCCTGACCGGCACGGTCGAGACCACGATCGGTCCGCATTACTACCTGCAAAGCAGCTTCACCACTAACCGCGGCGACTTGAACTATGACCAGATGATGTTTTCCGTGGGCTACCGTTTTGATTCGAAGAGGAGAGGCGAATGAGAGGCGGGGGAATCGCTCAAGTCGCAGCCAGCATGTTCGTGGTGATTCTTCTGCTGCAATATGGGGTCGCGAATTCGAGCGCGGGATCGCCCGACCCGCCGGGTCTGGACGATCTCCTGGCCCGGACCGCCGGGGAAGAGGCATCGTTCCTCGATCAATTCTCGGACGTGAAGTGCACTGAATCGGTGGTCCAGGAAAAACTGGACAAGAACGGCAGGCTCGAACTGAAAGAGGAGTCTTCCTACGACTACCTCGTGATCCTGACGAACACGGCGGGGGAGCTGAGCCTCTCGGAATCGCGCATCCCACTGCGCCAGGCAAAGCCGGACCGCAAGGACACTTCGATGCTGCTCAGCAACGGCTTCGCCACGCTGTTTCTTGTCTTTCATCCTTACTATGCGGATGCCTTCAAGTTCAGTCTGGCCGGCGAGGAAGCACTCGACGGGCACGTATTCGAGAGAGTCGCGTTTGAGCACATTCCTGGAATGAAATCTCCGGCGGCACTGGCTCTGCGCGGCAGAGAGTATCCGCTGGAATTGTCGGGGATCGCATGGATTGACCCGAAGAGCGGCGCGATCGCGAAGATCGAGGCCGGAATTGCAGACAGCCTGGTCGATGTCGGGTTGAAATCCCTGAGTTCGGAGATTGACTTCGCCCCGGTGTCGTTTGCCGAAAACCAGCATGTCTACTGGTTTCCGGCAGAGGTGCGCGTCGAGGTGGAAACTCCGAGACAGCACTGGCGCAACTTGCACCGTTTTACAGCGTACAAGAGGTTTTCCGTGAGCACTGAGGATCAGGTCATCAAAAAATGAGCACAAACGCCACAGCAACAGCGCGAATCGGAGTCGTTGGACCGAGGACGGCGACGACGGCGGAGCGACGCCATCGTCTTCGACTCTACGCCTTATACGCTCTCGCGATTGCGACCAACCTCGCAATCTTCATCTACGGCTTCGACTATTACAGACTGCCGGCCATGGAGCGTCCGTTCTCGCCGAAGCATCACTGGCTGCGACCCAGCGGGCCGGTCGGGCTGTACCTGGGATTCATGGGCGTTGCCCTGTTTCTCGGCATCTTCCTTTATCCGTTACGCAAGCACTGGCAGTGGCTGAGCACGAAGGGAAGTACACGGCACTGGCTCGACATCCATGTGCTGATGGGCCTGACGGCGCCCTTCATCATTGCGTTCCATTCGACGCTGAAGTTCCGTGGCATTGCCGGAATGGCCTTCTGGATCATGTTCGCGGTGTCTGCCAGTGGCGTCGTGGGACGCTACCTTTACGGGCAGATTCCGCGCAAGGTGACTACGGCGGAACTGTCGATGAGGGAACTGCAGGAGTTGCAGGAAAGCCTGTCTTCGCAGTTGGCGGCGCAGCACCTGTTGCGGGAAGAGGACTTGCGCGCGTTCCTGCGGATGCCGGATGCCAACCGGGTGTCGCGTCTGCCCATCGTGATCGCCTTGCCGTACATGATGATTCTCGACGTGATTCGCGTTTTCGGAGTTGCCAGGCTGCGGCGTCGCGCGCTCGGCTTCGGAGCTACCCTCCGTACACTCGGGGGATTCCTGCCGACGCGGAATCGCGAACTGGAGACAGTCATCCGAGCGGCGGCGCAAGAAGCTGCGCTTTCCAAGAGAATTCTGTTCCTATCGCGCTCGCAGAAGGTGTTCCATCTCTGGCATGTCGTGCACAAACCGTTCAGTTACGCCTTTGCGGTGCTGGCTTTGCTGCATATCGGATTGCAGTTCGTTCTGGGGTACTTCTAGCGCACATGGACACTCTCATCACTTACGGAATCGGGGCCTGCATTTGCCTGGTCTTCCTGGTCAGCTACCTCAGAGGCCTGAAGAAGAGAGAGGCGCGGGCGCGCGAAGCCGCGGAGAAAGGGGAACTCTTCTCGGAGGGTCCGAAGGCGCAGCATCCGCATATCGACACCAACCACTGCATCGGATGCGGTACGTGCACGAGCGTGTGTCCCGAGGGCGACGTGCTGGCGATGATCGGCGGCAAGGCGGTAATCGTCAACGGACATAAATGCATCGGTCATGGCCTGTGTGCCGATGCGTGTCCGGTGGGCGCAATCACGATGGTGATGGCGAGTCCGAGCATGGGAGCGGACATGCCGCAGCTGACGCCGGAATTCGAAACGACTGTGGCCAACTTGTTCATCGTGGGGGAACTCGGCGGCCTGGCCCTGATCAAGAATGCGGTCAATCAGGGGCGCGACTGCGTGGACACGATTGTTGCCCGGCGTAAAGCCGGTACTGCGGCTGCATCCTCGAGCGGCGTCTACGATGTTCTCATCGTGGGTGCGGGTCCTGCAGGAATCAGCGCGTCGCTGCGCGCCATCGAGCACAAGCTCCACTACCTCACGCTCGAGCGTGATGAAGTCGGCGGCACGGTCGCCAAGTACCCGAGGCAGAAGCTGGTGATGACCAGTCCGGTGGAATTCCCGATGTACGGCAAGTTCAAGAAGCTGCAGTTATCCAAAGAGAACCTTCTGGCGTTCTGGGACATGATCTTGAACCGGTCGGACTTCAATGTTTCCACCGGAGAGCACGTGCAGGATGTTCGGAAGGACGGCGACGGCATCTTCACGGTAGTGACCGGGACGAATCAATACCGCGCACGGGCCGTGATTCTGGCATTAGGTCGTGCGGGCGAACCACGCAAGCTCGGAGTCAAAGGAGAAGATCTGCCCAAGGTGATGTACCGGCTGATCGAAGCCGATCACTACATCAACAAGAAGATTCTGGTCGTCGGCGGCGGCGATAGCGCCGTGGAGGCGGCCATGGGCCTTGCCCGGCAGCCGGGCAATCAGGTGACGCTGTCATACCGCGGACAGCGCTTCAGCCGAATCAAAGAGCGCAACCAGAAACGCGTGGAAGAATGCAGGAGAACGGGGATGGTCAATGTGCTCTTCAATTCAATTCCTGTCGAATTCAAGTCCGGTTCGGTAGTACTCGAGATTGCGGGTCTGCCGCAGGAACTCGCCAACGATTTCGTCTGGATATTTGCCGGAGGCACGCCTCCGAACGAGTTCCTCAAGAAAATCGGCGTAGGTTTCGGTGCGCGCGATCTGACGCTCGAGGCCAGCCGCGCTGCCCAGCAGGCGGACGCGGAGGCCAAGCAACTGGTGCAGGCTGCGAGCGCGTCGAACCGGCCATGAATGGTTCAATCGCTTCGGAACGAATCCCTTCCGGGATGGGAACTCTGGCACGAGGACGAGTGACAGGCTCCTGGACAGCACCCGTCATGCCCGTCGCCAGCAGCGCGGCTTCCGAATGCGCCTGTAGGCTTCCCATCGTCCATCGCCGGGCGAAGCAGGTCTCCGCGCCGCACGTCTTCCGAGAGAGCTAAACTCCGCGACGCCAGTGCCGATAGAAGAACCTGCAGGTATTTATTGGGTCTTCGATCGGGACTGGGCGCGCGCCGCGTGTGAGTTCGAGACGGAAAGGCAGGCGTCGCCTCAGGGAGAGGTCCTATGTTGAAATGGTCGCGATGTTTGCTTCTTGTCGTTCCGCTCGGGTTCTTCCCGATGCTGGGATGCGCCGGTGGAGTTGGCGTCAGCCCGACTTCTCCGTCGGCTCCGGCAGCTTCCTATCAGGTCGTAACCATCTCCGACCTGCACTTTAATCCGCTGTACGATCCCAGCCTGTTTCCGCAGCTAGTGGCGGCCGCTCCCAGCCAGTGGGACGCCATCTATAGAACGTCCACGATCTCGGCTCCCTCGATCGGGGGAACGGACACGAATTATCCCTTGCTTGCATACGCACTGGCGAGCGTGTATCAGACCATGCAGCAAAACCAAAGCAACAGTCCGGTGGTGCTGTTTACCGGCGACCTGCTCGGGCATAACATACCGGCGAACTATTGCGCCGCGCAGTACAGCCCGAACCCACCGCCCCCGGACTGCGTCACCAATGAAAGCTCGGCCATCCAGACATTCATCAACAATACGTTCACTTTTGTGGCCGGTAAGATGCGCACGGCCGTGGGCACTGCACCGGTGATCTACGTGCCGGGAAATATCGATACGTACTCCGGGGGCTACGGACCCAGTACGTCGTTTCTGGTGGCGAACGGCGCAACCGTCTACTCGGAGTTTCTCAATGGCGTTGGCGACAACGCGACCTTTACGAGCAATTTCGAAACCGGAGGATATTACTCGGTGGCACCTCTGGGATCGAACTTGCTGGTGGTCGGGTTGAACAGCAACTCCTTCGTGTACGGATGGCCCAGCTATGGCAGCGCCGATACGGAGATTGCGTGGTTGGATGCGCAACTGCAAGCGGCCCAGAATGCCGGCCAGAAAGTTTGGATCCTGATGCATGTTCCGCCCGGAGCCAATGCCCAGGAAATCGTCCTGGCAGCCCCTGTTCCGAAAGATGTGAATGCGAGTCTGTTTGCGAATGAGGCCGAGGATATGTGGCAATGGGACCCGGGCGTGCAGAAATCGTTTATGGACACACTGAACCGGTATCCCGGCGTGGTGACGCTCATGCTGGCGGGACATACGCACATGGACGAATTCCGCATGCTTGCGCCCGGCTATGTGGTGGAACAACTGCCCAGCATCAGCCCGTGTTTTGGGAACAATCCCGCCTACAAGGTTCTCACGGTGACGCAGGACACGTTCACGCCCACCGATTACCAGTCGTTCGATTTCAATCTGGCATCCCAGATGCCACTGCCGTTCCTGCCGCTTTACGATTTTTCCAGCACGTATGGCGCAACCCAGGGCCCGCTGGCGAATTCGTTGGCGCAACTGTATCCACAGCTGGACTCGAACCCGAGCACGCTGGACATGTACAGGTTCTTTTACACGTCGGGGGGCCAGGGCGTGAACCCGAGCACCCAGTCGCCCTGGAATCCAATTAACGACCTGAACTGGCCGATCTTTGGATGCACGATCGGCGAAGCGGACGAACCGGGGTATATCAGCTGCGTGAACACCTCGGAGCCAAGCACAACGGATTCGGCTCCTGCGCACCACTAGGGTGACGAAGAAAGGAAAGGCTCGGGGAAGCGCGTGCAATCTTCCCCGAGCATCTTCTCCTGGCCGAGCGGCGCTTCGATCAGTCCTGGTCGGGCGGCGGTTTTGACACAGACTTTTCTATTGCCGGTCCGCGATGGTCTGCGGGTCGCTTCTCGACCTTTTCGCGCCGAACGTCGCCGTCATCCTCAGAATGCGCCTTCATCAACGACGGAGGGTAAGGCCGGTCGTGCATCATGCCCTTCCATAAAATCCGGTTATAGAGCAGCGGATCGACGCGATCGGCATCGGTGAAGTCCAGCCCTTGGGTGACGCGCGCCCAATACGTCGCGTCGTGCGTCGACTGCGGAATTCTCATACCGGTTGGGGCGGAGGGCAGCGGCAACGCGGTCGCGTAGAGATAAGGCGAAGGCGTGGCCGCGAAACTCCACTTCTGCGGCGTCGTGGTAAAGATGTTGGCCATGGGATGGCCGAGGGCATCATTCAGATTCAGGAACTGCTTAACGCCTAAAACCTCTTCCATGGTGCGGATGAAGTCAACCGTGTTGTAGGCGGTGGAGACTACCGCGCCTTGTTTCACGTAAGCGCCGGCGACAAAGGCGATGGTGCGGTGAGAATCCACGTGATCGGCCCCATCCTGCGCGTCGTCCTCGATCACGAAGATCAGCGTATTTTGCGCATAGATGCTGTTTGCGATCTTCTGCACCAGCAGCCCGACGGCATAATCGTTATCGGCTTGCATCAGCTCGGGAGTGTTGACCATGTCGATGGCAGTATCGAAGCTTCCGGTGTGATCGTGCATCAGGCGCACCAGGCTCAGGGCCGGAAGGCCACCCTTGGCATAGTTGGCGTCGAAGTCGCGCTCCCATTCCTTGAAGCGGTAGAAGTCGGGGAAATTGTTATCGAAGCCGCGATAATAGGGATCGGTGTAGGGAGCCAGCGCCGGATTGCTGGGATAGGCGACCACGGTGCTCGATGCTGCCGGGTCGTGGATCACCGGAATCGTACAGGCGGGCTCGTTGTAGCAGGTCGTATCGATGAAGAAGCCGTAATTGCGCACGGTGAGACCGGCTCGCAAGGCGGCATTCCACAAGTATCCGGTATCGATCTCGTCGTTGGGGCCGTCGGGAGCGCCCACCGCAGCCTGACCCGGCAAGAGATCGGGATCGTTGGGTGTAAGGGGATCAGCAGCTATGCGCTCGGCCAGGGTGGGCAGCCCGACGTTGACGCTCCGATTCAGCCCTTCGGCATCGATGCTGAGAGCGCGGAAGCCGTAGGTGACGGGAAATTGATGTTCGGTGACATCGGTGCATTGCGCCGAAGTGCTCCACACCCATCCGTCGTAGCTGACTTCCGAGGTAGCGTAAAAGTGGTCAAGTGTGACGAAGGTGCGGGCCAGACTGTGCTGGTTCGGCGTGATGGCTTGCCCCCACTGCACCAGGCCGGGGTCCTGATCGCCGATGGGCGCGCCTTTGGCATCGACCAGGTCGCCGAGCACCTGATCGTAGGTTCGGTTCTCCTTGATGATGTAGATCACGTGCTGGACGCCTTTGCTGACCGCAGCCATCACTTGCGCATCGCTGCTGCTCTCGGTGCTGGAGAACCGGTCGTTATTGGCGACCTGCGTAGTCAGTTGCGGCAACTGGCTGGCGCTCGGAATCGGGAAGCTCTGCAAACCGGCCTTCGTCCGCTGCGGATTGTATTGATTGTTGGGAAAACAATTCGGCTCGAACAGCGTAGGCCCGTAGCCGTAGCACCAATCGGGGTTCGATCCAGTCGGAGACTTGGCGTTGGCGACATACATCCAGGTGCCGGAGGAGTTGATGCTCACCGAATTCGGATACCAGCCGGTGGGAATCAGTCCGATGACGTGATCGCCGGAATTAGTCCCGGTCAGCTGGACGACGGCAACATCATTCAGGTTGCCGTTGGTCACGAAGAGCGTTTTTTCATCCGGGGAGAGCGCGAGGCTGTTGGTGTTCGCGCCCCTGTAGATCGGATTCGCGATGGGATTGCTCGAGGCGGAATCGTAAAAAGAGGACGGCAGCAATCCGGCGGGGGCGAGCACCGGAATGGTCTCGATGACGGTATTCAAGGTCCGGTAGTGGGTCGGGTCGGGATTGACATCAATGACGTCGACGGTGTCGCTCTGATCTTCGGCAACATATAACAGAGTTTGCGCCTGGTTCAGGACCATTTTGTTGGGCTGGCCCTTAACGGCAATGCGCGCGGTCACTTGCAGCTCCGGACCATTCGGGTTACTGCTCTCGCTAAGCGGCACGACGTCGATCTCGCGGTCGCGAATGCTCGAGACATATGCAACACCATGCGCGTCGTTCGTGTCGTTGGCGACGGTGTCCTGGATCACTACCCCAAACGGGTACTCGCCTCCCGCCGTGCCCGAGGCCGCCGATGCCAGGTTCTTTCCCGGACGCAGGTCCAGGTTCGACAAAGCTGCGCTGCCGCCCGAGGGCACGGGCTCGCCGGTCGAGACATTCTCCGGCGTCCAGTTTCCATATCCCCCGGTGAGGATGGAGATCGAGTCGTTGTAGTAATTCGCCACCACCATGGTTTTCCCGCTCGGAGAAACAGCGATGCCGGCGGCGCAAGGATAGACATAGACCTGGGAGTTGACCGGAACTGAGCCCACTGGCGGAGCCGCGCTGAGTCCCACTCCCATGTTATTGTGTCCCAACTGGAGTAAAGGCGCCGGGCCACTTCGCGTCTGAACCGTGTTCTCTTCCGCCCATAGTCCGCCGGTGGAGGAGAAGATATGAACGTCGTCCATGCTGCAACCGGGGACATAGAAATGCGTGCCGCTCGGATCCCACGCGATTCCGAAATAGGTGACCGGAACCTGCAGAACCTGTTTCTTGAGGGGAGCGCCGCTCGAGATATCGTAGACAAATACGTACTCGTTCGAGTCAGGCTTGTAGAACGAAGTGAGTGAGTTGCTGCCCTGATCGAAGACCCGGTTGTAGCCGCTGGTGAGAACCAGCAGGGTACTGCCGTCGGGACTTACCGCAGTTGTAGCGGCATGGGTCGCCAGCCACGCCGGATCGTCCGGCAAATCAGGATTGAGCTGCTGGAACTGCGATCCAGCCGGTGCAAGGGGCGTAATCGTCTGATCCATGTTGGGGATGATCTGCGCCCAGGGAGCCACGTCATCGACCGTGATGCTCGCCGCTCCCACGGCATTGCCTGCGGAAGTCGATGCCGTGACGGTATAAGTCTGCGTCGGGGTCACGGCGGACGGAGTGCCAGTGACGGTTCCGGAGCCAGCGTCAAGACTGAGTCCGGCGGGAAGCGGCGGGTTCACGGAATAGGTGCCGTTCACCCCATTGGTAACGGTGAGAGGCGTGATGGTTTTTCCGAGGGTGTAGACGACTGTGCTGGGCGAATAGAGCAAAGTTGTGGCGTCGCTGCTTTCGACCGTGATCGTCAGCGGGGCCGAGGCGGCGCCGAACGCGTTGCTCGCTGTGATGATGTAGGAAGTTGCGGGTGACGCGGTCGAGGGCGCGCCACTGATCACGCCGCTCGTCGAGTTCAGGGTCAGGCCGGCGGGAAGCGCAGGGCTAGTCTGGCTGACGGCGTATTGCGTCGGCTGGCCGCCGGTGGTGATGGGGAAGTTCGCCATGATCGGCGCATTCACCGTGTAAACCGCCGACTGGCTGCTGTAGGCAAGAGTGGCGGGAGCGCCATCGGTTACGGTGATGCTCAGCGCGGTGCTGGTGCTGCCGCCGGCGTTATATGCGGTCACCGTGTAACTGGCTTGCGGCGTCGGAACCGTGGGAATTCCACTGATCACGCCCGAGGCGCCATCCAGGTTCAAACCCCACGGAAGGGTCGGAACCACGCTGTACGAAGCCACCGTTCCGCCACTGCTGGTGGGGCTATTTGCGGTAATGGCTGCTCCTACGGGATATGTCGCCGATGCCGCGACGTAGCTCAAGTGTGATGGCGCCTGCATCTGACCCGGTCCGGGTTTTGAGCCGTTGCCGACTCCACCACCACAACCGCAAATGGAGAACAGCAGGGCCATCAACAGACAAGTCCAAGGCATCGATCGCATTAGAGAACTCCCGTGGAATCGTGATTTGCCTGGCGTCAGGACAGGACCGGTCGGCTCGTCAAGGCTGGGGAGGCATAAACACCGCTCGAAACAGTGTTCGACGAATGACGGACCGGGCATCGGCGCACCCTGAAGCCCGGCAGGGAGCGATGCAGTTTATGGACCGAAACAAAATGAGAAAACGCTAATTGATGGACGAGGGGCGTGGGGCCGATGGGGATCGCATTCTCCATGTCGTGGTCGGCGCCGCCGACTCCGTCGGAGGCGCCAAAGGCCTGGAAATCAGCATAAGTGGTACCAACGCGGGCTGGCATTCCGGAACCAGCGGCGAAGATGGTCGAGAATTTCCAGCCGCCCGATACTGGCTGTGGACGCAGGTCACCGCCCATCGAAGAGCCGGCTAGAGGTGTTTCGGCGGTCCGAGTTGCTCGTCATGCGCCCGAGTGCGCGCCTTTCTCCTGGGGACACCTGTGGTGTGGCAATCGATGCACTTCACGAAATGAATGTTGTGAGGGCTCTTGACAGACTTGAAGGTGGTGTCCATGGTTTCGACGTTCAGACCACAATTGGAAAGTTGCGGATGGCAGGTGGAGCAGGAGGCGCGTGTTCGCAGCCCGTGTCCCTGGTGGCAGGCAAAGCAGCTGAGTCCTTCATGGACGCCGATGGGAGTGCGGTCATCTCCCGAGCCGACATTCATTGCGGCCAGTGGGGCGTGACATTGATAGCAGAGAGCCTGGCGGATATCGGGACTGATGGGAACGAGACGATTGCCGTCGTGCATTGCGGGCAAGGGCAGGCTGTGCACGGATACGTAATCGAGCTCGCGGCGATCAAATAGCGCGAGGGAGGGTCTCAATATCTCCTGACTCGGGCCGGGATTGAGGGGCTTGAATTGGGGCCGCTCCAACGGAGAGCCTTGGCGGTGCATCTGGTGACAGGCTAAGCAGGGAACAGCCGGCTGATTCGCCAGTTCTGGATGGAGGAGGCGCCACGGGCCTTTCGTGTCGAGCGGCGACACCAGGTCGCGAATGCCGCCGCTGAAATAGGAGCCGTGGCAGCGGAGGCAATCGTCCATAAGCGGCTGCTGGCGGTTGTGAGTGGGGTCGAGAAAGATTTCTCTGAAGGTTGCCGAGTGCGGGCTCGCGGACCAGTCTGCGAATTCCTGCTGATGGCACTGGCTGCAACGGAGGGCCATCTTCTGCACGTCGTCAGTTTTTAAACGGACCTGCTCGGGGAGGCGGTTGCGCAGATGAGCGGCTAAGCGGCTGATGTTCTTGAGGTGAAAGCCCGCATCGAGCGTGAAGACGTCGCCATGACACGCCGAACAAGGGACGTTTCGGTGGGTGGAGGCGTGCCAGTCGGTATAAGGCTGCCAGATTTCATGACAGCGGGCGCACGACTGTCCGCCGGAGTAGCGGTAGTAAACGCTGGCGCCGGGCACCAGAATGATCGCAGTCAGCACGAGAAGCATAACGGGGAACCGCCGGTACCACGGCTTCGGGGCGGGAGTCATCGGAGATTCACCGGGCAACATGATCTATGCGACGCCATGTCGGCCTTTCCAGGATTTCACCAGGTTGTCGGAGGCGTAGTAGGCAATCGCCATGATGGTCAGGACGGGATTGAATCCGCCATTGGTGACGTGAACGCTGCCATCGATCACATAGAGGTTGTCGACGTCATGGACCCGGCAATACTTGTCCACGACGGAAGTGTTCGAGTCATCCCCCATGCGGCAGGTTCCGGCCTGGTGCTGGCCGCCGCTCAAGCCAGAGCCCGGGACGAACTTCCACGTGGTATGCGCGCCGGCTTCTTTCAGCCAGGACTCGGCTTTTGAGGCGAGAAACTGCCCGACGAGGGAATCGTTTGGGTGACGGTGGCCGGAAAGGCGAGCGACCGGAATGCCCCAATAATCTTTGACACCCGGATCCACTTGAACGCGCGATTCGAAGACGGGCATCTCCTGCACGGGGCCCATGATGCCCATGCTGCGCCGGTACGATTGCCGCATGTATTGCTTGTGAGCCAGGCCCCATCGCGGAACGTGCGTCGGGCGCCAGCCGACGAACTGGTAGGGAAGACGGATGAATTCGTTGGCCAGCAATCCGCCGCCGATCAGTCCGGCATTGCCGTGGTTGAAGTCGCAGATGGCAACTCCGGCGCCGGGCCCGACATCGTCATAACAATCGAAATGGAACAGACCCACCGCGCCGGTGTAAGCGTGGCCTTGCAGGTTGCGCCCAACCCAGTCATGGCGGTTGCCGATTCCGGCAGGAAACAGGCGACTCTTCGAGTTGAGGAGCAACCGGGCGGATTCATTGGCCGATCCGGAAATCACAACCAGATCGGCGGTCTGCTGCTGGAGGCGCGGGCGGGAATCGAAGTAGGCGATGCCGGTGACTCTGCCTTGCGCATCGGTGAGGATTTCTTTGGCAATGCATTCGGTGCGCAATTCGCAGTTGCCGGTGGCGAGTGCGGCGGGGATGACTGTGTTTTGCGTTCCGTTCTTGGCGTTGACCTCGCAGGCAAAACCGACACACCATCGGCAGCGCATGCAAGCGGCGCGTCCGTTGTAGGGAACGGAATTGCGGAGCATGGGAATGTCGAAGGGATGAAGACCCAACCGTTGGGCGGCCGGCCTCAGGATCTGGCATTCACGGTTGGGAGGCAGAGGCGGCATGGGCAAGGAACGCCGACGGAGCGCCTTGAAAATGTTGTTGGAATCGTCCCCCGAGACGCCGATCTCCCATTCGGCTGTCTCGTAGTAGGGCTCGAGATCCTGGTAAGTGATGGGCCAGTCGGCGAGCGTGCTGCCCTCGACGGCGCCGTAAGTCGAGCGCATGCGGAAGTCTTTTTCCATGAAGCGCCAAGCCATAGCGCCGTAGCTGAGAGTTCCGCCTCCGACGCAGGCGGCGTTGTTGTTGTAGGCGCCGTCGCGCGGCTGCACGAGCTGCTCGCGGCCCTGTTCATCCACGAAGACGCGGGGATTGCGTTCGTCGTCCGGGCCAAAAGGCGCGCCCAACACGGTTGTGCGCTGGTTGCGGAGGTCATCCTTGCGATCCTCGAAGGGCGTGCACCACTTGCCGCGTTCCAGCAGAACCACGCTCAGGCCAGCCGAGGCCAATTGCTTGGCGACAATGCCGCCGCCGGCGCCCGCGCCGACGACAATCGCATTCACGTGCTGTAGAGCCACCGTCTCCTCGCTGCGCGATAAAAGCCGTTGGTGCGAATTACTGCTTGCTTACGTCGAAGTGCAGCCGCCCACGAATCGGCGGATAAGGAAGGCCCAACATCTTCCAGCTGGCTCGGTCGCGATTCCCGCCATGTCGTGGGTCGCCATAGAATCCCTGCATAGTGTGGTCGACCAGTAGATCGAAGAAGGCTCTGGACGAAAGCTGGTTCCAGGCATCGGCCGGTGCCCGGCAGGCTTCCATGCGGGCCAATAGTTCGGTCTGCTGAACCGGAGTGAGCGCGGCAAAATCTGCGCCGTAGAGGGTGCGGCTGCTTTTGTCGACGGCGGCAATTCCGTAACGATAGGAGTTGCGAAGGTGCTGGAGCGGACCGCAAAGCTGGCGGTCGATGTAGTTCACGACCTGGGCCCAGGCCGCGCCAGGGTCGTCGTCGGGAGGAATAATCTGATCGCAGAGCGCAGCCAGCGTTCTGGCCTCGTTGACCCTCAGAAATCGCCACGGGCTGGAAAACTTGCCGCATGCAACGCCCGAGCCGGCCGCTGCCATGGCCATGGCAGCCTGCAAGAATCGGCGGCGGCTGAGCTTGTATGCCGGTTCCAACTGCGATTCCTCATCAACCTGACCGGCGAATATGCGTCACACAGGCGGGGCGGGTCAGTGACTTCAATCACTCCGCGGATTGCTTGACGATACAGAGAGGAACGATGAATGCGTGCTTTCGGCTGCGGAATTTCGCCTGGCAGGGATGGGATGGGACAGGGCGAGCAGGCCGTTATTCTCAGCCTTCCTCGATGGTGGCGCGAACCAGCACAGCGTCTTTGAAGATGAGGGCGACGGTTGGCCCCCGGCGGACATTCATGACCAGCGCAGGCCGGAAACACGCCAGGCAGGTGCCGCCCTTGTGCCGAACGCTGGGATAGACGATGCCGGGAGAGCCCTCATCCAGCAGATCTCGCGCGAGGTTTTGCGAGTTGCGATAGCTGGCCGGATCGAGGCACTTGTCGAAGTTAGCGTCACCGCGGATGTCGTGGAAATCAGCCCGGAAATCGGCGAGGTAGTCGGCATAGGTCACGACTTCCTCATCCGGCCAATGGATCTCCTGCAGTTCCTGAGCCTTGTGAAAGGCGACTTCGGACTGAGAGGTTTTCAGCGCGAAGGCGGCGTACCAGGCACCGCGATCCGGCAGATTGAATCGGCTGCCCAGGGGGTGGGCGTGAGTGAAGGCGGCGTTTACGATGTGCGCGTAGGAGATGCCAAATACAAGCTCGTGCACGCTGATACCGGGGAGGAGACCGGCTTCGCCGAGCAGGCGGTCGTTGGTTGCGCCCTCAAGCTCGAGTAAACGATCGAGATCTTCCTGGTTTGAGGTCAGCCGAGCCAGGACGCTCTGGTCTTCGGGAATATATTTCGTGGGAATGAGACGATGGGTGTCGTTTCGGCGGAGGGTCGTGGTGCGAGGCAGCTTCAACGACCGCCTCTGCGCGCGTCGACTAACTGACGCACCCGCAGCATGGCAGGGACGCCGCCTTTCATCATGTAGGTGAGCGGGGTTTCTCCGCGGAAGATAGGATTGGAATTCGGCAAGGAGATCCAGGCGTCGGCCAACCGTTCGCTATACAGAATATTCAAGGCTTTGAAGATTCCCAGGGTCAGAGAGACGCGGGTGAGCTGATCCTGGTCAAGCTTTTTGGTTTTGCCGCCCTTGAGATGGTAGAAGGCGCCATTGGAAACTCCTCCCAAGAGCTGGCGGGCATCTTCGTCGCGTAGTTTCCAGGAGCGTGCGATCCGGAAGAATCCCTTGATGGCGGATGCACTCAAGCGGGCCTGGACCTCTGCCCTTGAGAGATCCACCGGAACGTCCCAGGAGAATCCCGCGATCGGGTCCTGGAGCGCGGCGGTGGTTTCTGGCGGCATAGCGTGCTCCATTTATGGAGTATTATACATACAAATATGGAGTAGTGCAAGCTTCCCTTCGCTCGACGGCTTTCTTGGGCTGAGGATGGAGTCTGACATCGGCTCGCTAAATTTTTGACCAAGATTTACTCTGTTGGCATCTTCAGGTCTGGATTCGTCAGGCGTGATGGCGCAAGCATAGCCGGTCGAACAGGCCGCTGAAAGGTTCTAAAGAGCGATCTCATGAAAACATTTTCGGCAAGCCGCCGGCAGTTCCTGCAAAAAGTTTCTAGCGGAGCATTGGCGTCCAGCGCGGCGACGGTATTTCCCCGGCACTCGTGGCTGGCGGAGTCTTCTCTGCCGCAGGCTAGCGAGACGGCAAGCCAGACCTCCGTCGCCCGCGTGTACGTCGATACGCGGCGAACGATCTCGCCGATCGATCCGAACCTGTTCGGCTCGTTTCTCGAGCACCTCGGCCGCGCGATTTATGAAGGGATCTATGATCCCGGGTCGAAATTGTCGGACGCGAACGGCTTTCGCAAAGACGTTCTGGAGGAAATCCGGGAACTCGGTGTCCCGATCATTCGCTATCCGGGAGGGAACTTTGTCTCAGGGTACAACTGGCTCGATGGCGTGGGGCCGAAACAAAACCGGCCGCGCGTGCTCGATAAGGCCTGGGATACGCTCGAATCGAACCAGTTCGGCACGAATGAGTTTCTGGCGTGGTGCAAGGTTGTTGGAACCAAGCCGATGATGGGACTGAATCTGGGGACGGGGACGCCAGAAGAAGCGGCAGCGCTGGTGGAGTACTGCAACGTCGACAAGGGCACGAAGTGGAGCGATCTGCGGCGACAGCATGGCGTCGCCGATCCCTGGAAGGTTCAGCATTGGTGCCTGGGCAACGAGATGGACGGTCCCTGGCAGATTGGGCACATGACCGCGACGGAGTATGGCCTGAAAGCGCAGGATGCTGCACGGCAGATGCGCGATGTCGATTCCGACCTGAAATTGATTGCATGCGGATCGAGCGGACCGTTCATGCGTACTTATCTTGAGTGGGACCGCGAGGTGCTGGAGCAGTGCTACGAGTACGTGGATGGTCTCTCGCTGCACAGGTACTTCGGCAATTGGGAACGAGACAGCGGAGGAGACACGGCCAAATATCTGGCGCTGAACCTGAGTATGGAACAGCAAATCGCCGAGACCCTGGCGGTCTGCGATATGGTGCGCGGGCATAAGCGGTCTCCGAAGCAGCTTTGGCTTTCCTTTGACGAATGGAACGTGTGGTACCGCACGACCGGAGGGAACGACGTCGACGGCCATCGTCAGGAGGCGCCGCACCTGCTGGAGGAGGTGTACAACCTGGAGGATGCGCTTCTGGTGGGAGGACTGGTCAATTCATTGCTGCGACATGCCGACCGGGTCAAGATTGCCTGCCTGGCGCAGCTGGTGAATGTGATCGCGCCCATCATGACCAACGCAACCGGGTTATACCAGCAGACGATCTATTATCCGTATCGCTGGGCGCTGCAGTTCGCGCGCGGCGCGGTGCTGGATTTGTTGGTGGAATCGTCAACCTATCCGGTAGAAGGAATGAATGCGGTCGCGCACGTGGATGTGGCCGGATCGCTCGACAGCGGCAGCGGAAAGCTCTCGCTATTCGTGCTGAACCGGGACTTGTCCAAATCGCATGACGTGGAAGTGGTGTGGGAAGACAAAGGACCGGCGCGTCTGGTTTCCGGATCTCTGCTGACCGGCGACGATTTGAAGGCGGCGAACAGCTTTGCCGCGCCGAATCGGGTCGCGCCGCAGGCATTTAGCGTTGCGGCGGCCAGCGGCGGACGCACCAAATTTGAGATTCCGGCGCACTCCTACGCTGTGATTCAGTGGTCGATGTAAAGGATGGGTTTATGGGAAGGAAAGCATTTCACGGCGGCAGTTCGTCGCGTCGGTGGCGTCGGTGGCTGCGGCATCGTCGGCGCCCGCGCGGGCCGTTGATCTACTGCCTGGAGGAAATCGACCAGCCGAGCGGCACGGTCCTTAGCGACGTAGCAATCCACTCGGGAGGCCGGGCAGCCGATGCCTTTCAACCGGAGTTCCGGAGCGACTTGCTCGGTGGAATGGTGGTGCTTCATCACACCGGGGTGGTTTATGAGCGCGGAGGCGCAGAGAACGCGCTTTATTCGAGATACAGCGAGAGCAGGAAGACGCGCAAGGTTGCGCTGACGTTTATCCCGCACTACGCGTGGGCGAATCGGCAGGCAAGCTCGATGCAAGTTTGGAATCTGGTGCAAACCTAGGGCGCCGCGGGACTCACCAGGCAAGGCGAATGAGCGAAAGACCCTGGCGCGGCAGGCTGAACTGCATTTCGAGTTGCCCGTGGTCGATGTCAACCCATGCGGGCGAAGTCAGAAGCTGGAGCTGACCGGCGCTCTCCAACCCTTGAAGCTGAGCAGCCGAAATGGACTGGGGCGAGCCCATCGCGCGCCAAGCCGTGAAAGCATTGCTATGGTTGGAATCGACGCGGAAATGTTCTACCAGTCCGTGTCGCACCTCTGGCGGAAGCTTTGTAATCAGAAGGTCGATAGAGGCGTCAGGCGAGGGAAGATCGTCGTCGTGATAATTCCAAACCAGCACTTCAATCTCGCGTTGCTTGCGAGTCGCCAGAGCGTTGATGTCAGGATGTCCACGAACGCCGCTTTGCACAATTTCTTCGCCGGGCAAGGCTCCTGAACTGCTGACAGTGAGCCGCTCATTGCCCAGCAATCCCAGCAGGCGAAAGGCGTTGAGCACCGGCTTGTCCACACCATCGGTAGCCAGGTCGCGGAAGCCTGCGAATGGCGGCTGACCCTCGAATTCAAAGGCCCAGGTGACCGCTCCTTTGAAATGGACGTGCTCGCGACGAGCCAGCGCGAGGATGTTGTCTAGCACTTCGACGGTATAGGAGCCGTAGAGCGGGCCGTTGCGATAAAGGTTCTGCGGATTCTCCTGGGCAGAACAAGCGGCGCAGCCTTCCGGGTCCGACTCGCCCAGAATGATCGGAGTGTCGTGCCATTCGGGAAACGACGCCACGATTTTGAATCCTTCCTGAATCGCGGTGAGTTGGTGACTGATTCCCATCTGGACATGGTCCACTTGCCACTTCGGAAACCCCTTGGGATGAAAGCTGATGAAGTCGAGGCGGGATCCGATCTTTCCGGTGGCGTAGTTCTTTTCATGGGCGCAGTGATCGAGAAATGCACGGAGAAAGTCGGCGGATTTTGGACTGCCCGGGCCTGTGCTGTCGGGCCCGCCGATCCGGGCGCCGGGGTAAGCCCGGAGCACAGACTCAACCGTGAAGTCATAAAGCTTGAAGAATTCTTCGCGAGTGCCTTGCCAATAGCCGATATCGGGCTCGTTCCACACTTCCCACAGCCAAGTCTTGACTTCCGCGTCGCCATAGCGCTGTCGGAGATGCCGAACGAACTGGTAAACAAGTTCAGACCACTTCGCATAGTCCTTCGGCGGATAAGCCCAGCCGGTATAGATTCCGGCTGCTCCAACCTTCGGAAAGGTGTGACGGTATGGTTCGGGGTGAGTCGAGAGTGCTTCGGGCATGAAGCCAATTTCGACCAGCGGCTTGATGCCGGCATCGTGAAAAGTGTCGAAGATGCGATCCAGAATCTCCCAGTTGTAAACCGGATGCCCCGTCGCATCCTCTGTGTATACGTTCGTCGAACCCCATTTCAGAGAGGCGGAGCCGTCGCCGCTGGTGAACAGGTTGTGAACGCGCACGTATACGGGCTCTGCATCGAGGGCGGACAACTCGCCGAGGAGCTTCTTGCCATGCGGTGCGTAGGTGTAGTTCGGCTCGTCGTAGCCGAAGTAGTTCCAGACCGGATTCAGTGGGCCCTCGGATTGATCGACCTGCACCTGGATGTTGACATGATCCGGAGGCTGGTCAGAAGTCGCCGTTAGCGGCGCGGTGAGAGCGAGCATCAAGAACAGCAAGATGCCGAGCGATATTTCGAGGTCACGCTGATTGCGCATGCGAACTTTCCTTGGGAAGGCAACCAGGTTGCCTTCTGATTCGGCCCATGGGATCAGCTTGGCGCAACGCCAGCCAAATGCAATTCATTGCGGCCCAATGTCCCCTTTCCCACAGGCGATAAGCTGCCGGCATCCCTGTAGATGAGCAAGCGTTTGCTCACCCCCCCGGCCATGGCCCCCAATGGAGATTCTCCAACGCAAGCGAGAATTGCTGCCTGCAGCGACTATCGCGACACAAGCGAATTCTTGCGGGAGCTGTTCCGATTGGGCCTCGCAGGACCACCCGATACGTTGTCACCGGGCGCGAGTGCCGTGGATCGCCGCAGGACCAACGACGTGACCAGCTCGTAGATATGGCGCTCTTGCGAACGAGGCTGATCCACCTCGTTCAAGAGCGCCCGAAATGCAATCTTGGCCAGCTCGTGCTGGGACATCTGCACCGTGGTCAGCGGAGGAGTCGTGAACTCAGTCAGATGAATATCGTCAAACCCAACCACCGACAGTCCCTTCGGAATTCTCAGATCCTCTTCGTATGCCTCCCGCATGACTCCAATGGCGGTCATGTCGTTCGAGCAGAGAACCGCAGTGGGCGGGTTGCTGAGCGCGTGAAGCTCGCGAAAGGCCCTCATGCCGCCTTCCATCTTGTGATCTCCGACCACAATTAAATCCGCGGAGAGTCCAATCTCGGTCATGGAGGTTTTGAAAGCATCTCGCCGGGCGATTGCGGATTTCAGGTGCTGGGGTCCGGCAATGAAGGCAATGCGAGTATGGCGAAGTGCAGCGAGGTGCTGAACGGCCTGACGGATTCCACTCAGGTAGTTGATCCGTATATTTGCCACGCCCGGCACGTCCGGACCGACGTCGACGAAAACCAGAGGAACCTTGCGGTAGCGGAGGTGCTCAATCAGGGCTTCCTCCATCCCGAAGGTCAGGATGGCGACCCCATCGACGCGGCGTTCGATCATCCGGCGTACCGCGGACTCCATGCGTTTGGGGTCATGCACGGTCGAGGTCAGCAGGATCTCGTAGTTATTTTCAACGGCGAGATTTTCAAATGTCTGAACGATTTCGGGGAAAAATGGGTTGGTAATTTCGGAAACAACCAACCCGAAGATCCGGCTTCGGCCGAGGACGAGCGCGCGGGCCTGCGTATTGGGATAGTAGCCGAGTTCGTCCACTACCTTCCACACGCGCTTGGCGAGTTGGGGATCGACGGTAGGAACGCGATTAATGGCCCTGGAGACGGTGGCGGTGGAGACTCGCGCCCTCCGGGCGATCTCGCGAATGTCCATATAGGGAAGAGGCCTTTTTCCCGCGAGATATCCTACCACGAGATGGCAGCGGGTGTGTAAACGTTTTCCCGCGGTCGGATGAAAGAGCGGAAGAACCGGCTCAGCGCGTGCCCACCAGCCTGACCCAAGTGGTTTGGCGGCCGAGGGGCACGACGTACGCCCCTCTTTCCGAATTGATCTGTGGGTCGGGATGATATGCAGCGATACCATCCGTTCTCCCGGGTTGTTCGACGCGAAGCCGGGCAACTGGAGTGTACTCGTCGGCGGGGGAGAGCCCGATGCGCACGACGCCGGTCTTTGCATCGAATTCGAGCGAGTCGAATGTTCCCGCATCCAGCGTTAACCACAAGCCGATGGGAGCAACGAAGATTCGAGATCGGGAGGAATCGCGCGGAATCACAGTGACGGTGCTGCCCTCGACTTTCACGTTTCCGCCAAAAGCGATCCATCCAAACTCGGGGTGGTCGAGAAGGTACGTGGCCGTATTCCATGCATGTCCAAAGAAATTGGGCCCGTAATCCCCGCTGTATGGATCAGGTTTCAGCATGTCAGGAAACGAATGGAAAGCAGCCGAGGCGAATCCCTCCTGGTCAATGTCAGTGAGTGCGCCCATGGTGCCGCCATAACCGACGCGCAGCAGGTAAGCGTCGTCGGGGTGTTGGCGGAATTCAGCCAGCAGCGGGATTGCATTCAAGCCCGAGCCGTAGTGGTGAAGCTGTCGCTCAAGACGCCGGTCCTTGGCTGCGAAGATGAAATCCCAATAGCGTCGCGCGCTACCGTTGTATCCCCAATGAGGAATCGCGGGGTCGTAGCCGAGGATGGCGTTGAGCGTTACGGCGGCCTTGTCGTCGTAGCCGAAATATTTGGTCCACGCGTACACCTCTTCCTGGCCCGTGGAGTCCCAGGGCATTTCGCTGCCGAACGGGTAAGCCTGGCTCTTCCAGCGGTCCGCCCGTTCTCGCATCTTCGCCTCCATGGCGTTGGCCTGCTGGTCCATGTTTTCGCGGCGGAGGTCGGTGAGGATGGCGACAAAGACGGATCCTTCCATTTGACCGAAAGCCGAGAGGCCCTCGGCGTATTTGGTCATTGCCATCGAGGTTTCATATGCCTGATTCAGGTACCAGTCCCATGGGTGGTTGGTCACCAAACCCCGGTGATTGCGGGCCAGCCGATACAGAACCCAATACGCGGCGGCGACGTGCGGGTAGTCGTAGGAGCGATCGACAGCTTCGGACGCCTGTTTGTTCCAACTCGTCCAGGATTTCCAATTGAAGCTTTCGTTGTAATAGTGCGGAGGCATCTGATTGGGCTGGTAATAGAACAGGCTCTTGCGAACGCCAAAAGGGTGCGGTTCACTGTTGGATTGCAGATGTCCCCAGAGAACATCGTCGACGAACTGCTGAACCTTGGCCAACTCTGATTTGTCCGGCTCAACAAATTCCTTCATCACGGCAGCCAGCCATGATCCGGCGCCGCCTTCGTCGCTCAGGCCCGCGATCCACACCCGGCTGTCTTGCAATACGAATTGATTGGTCTCGCGATCGTAGCTGATTACGGACGGAGCCCGATGGAAAGGGTCGCTGGCATCGTTGAACCATTGCCTGGTTGTGAGAAAGTGACCCATATCCGCGACGGCCTGGGCCTCAGGTTTCATGACGAAATACTGAATGGTCTGCACGAGGCCATCGCCGTAAGTGACGGTTACTCGCGCGCGTCCCCAGGTTTTGCCGTGAAGTGTGTACGCTTTCTGTCCGCCGCGGGCGGGCGAATCTTCGTGGATTTCGATCGCCGACAGCGGGTCCACGGTTAATGAAATGACAGGCTTGTCATACTTCAGGAACAGGCGGCCATCAATGTCCTGAGGAAGCACGTATCCCGGAATACCGACGGCGACGGGCCGCTTGTTCTCCGACAAAGTTTTCTCGATGTCGCGAATGGAATTGGAAAGCACGAACTTCAGCCCGTAGGTTTGTGACTCGCCCGGCTTGAGTTCGAAACCGGTTGCTGGATTCCACTCTTGCGCGTTGCGCCATTCGTTCTCGGCGTAGGCCTGGCTGTGAACCATCCACTGATAAAAGCCTTCGAAGGTGATACCGCGAGGGGTGGGATCGGTGAAAACCGGCTTGGCGCCCCACGGTCCCTTGTGGTCCAGAATCGGGTTATAGGCTTCGAAAGGTGTCTTTCCGTCGGGGATGACCAGCAGCGCCGGACCGTGGCCGTTCAGGCGAGTGACTTGCAGATAGCCGGCGTCCTCGCCGATGTAGGGATCGTAAAAGGAGCATATCGCGTGAGCCTGCTCCAGGGTGCGATCGTTGAGCACGTTGTTGAAGATCATCGGAATGCCCAATGCGCCGATTTCAACGGGATGCGCCGACTTGTTTGTCAGCGTGAAGCGCAGAACGAGTTTCCCGTCATCGACAGCCCATGCGCGGATGATCTGCAGAGGAATATCGCCGGGGAGGGTGGGGCCGAGATCGGAGACAGCCAGCGCCTTCCCAGACGTCGTGAGTTGGTGAACGGGCATGCGGGCGGCGGCAGTCGAGTAGTTCAGCCACTCGGTTGAACCCTGCGCGCGCAACCGGAGAGTAAGATCCCCCAGATGGAAATAGCCATCTTGCGAACGTGCGATCAGGAGATCACCCGGAGTGAAATCGAAACCGTCTCCGTCTTTTGGTTTCAGGGCGGCGACAGTCTGGGAAGAGCGCACGAGGCTTAAGGTGAACTCAGGGGTCTCGTAATCCTGGATTCCCTGTTGCAGCATGGGTCCGGGAGTCGGCGGCTTTTTCTCCGGCACTTGTTGGCAGGCGGAGTATTCGGCCATCGAAGCCCAAAAGAGCGTAAGAAGGGAAACGAAAAGAACGTATTGTTGGGATCGGGTCTGGTTCACCACGTCAGTTCCTCATTTCTGAGGCGCGATTGATACGGCGCCAGCGTCTCGCGAGACTTTGCTCACAGCAGAGAAATCCTCATCTCCGTGGCCTTCGGCAATAGCCCGCTGGAAGAGCGAAAGAGCCGCCGCCGCAGTCTGCAGGGAGATGTCGTTCGCGGAGGCCTCCTTCAACGCGTAGGAAAGGTCCTTGGCCATCCACCGCAAGGCAAAATTCGGAGCAAAATCGTCGGCTGCGACGCGATCGGCTACTCGTTTTACGATTCCGCTGCCCGGAGCTCCATTCGCGAGGATCGACAGGGCTTTTGCGCGGTCAAGACCTCCGGCGCGAATGAGTGACAAGGCTTCAGCAAGGGAGGCAGCCTGTACTGCGCAAACGAAATTATTCACCAGCTTCATCAGGGCGCCACTGCCGACCGGGCCGAGATGAATGGTGTCGCGTCCGAGCACCGAAAAGACGGGTTGAGCCGCCGCTACCGCGTCGGAAGAGCCGCCTACAAGGAAAACCAATTCGCCGGATGCGGCGTGCGGCCTGGTTCCGGTTACAGGAGCATCGAGGAACCGGCAGTGGCGTTCGGCAGCCTTGGCGGCAAGTTCGAGAATCCAGCTGCTACTCAAAGTGCTGGACTCGATCAGCAGGGAATCGGCGGCTGCGCCCGCGAGAGCGCCATCGTCTCCAAGCCAGACGTCACGGGAAGCCTCGTCATTCGCCACCATGCTGAGAACGATCTGAGAGCGGGCGGCGGCCTCGCGTGGGGTTGCGGCGGCAAATGCGCCCTCGGAAACCAGGGGAGCACATTTCTCCCGGTTGCGGTTGTAGACAGCGAGGGGAAAGCCCGCCGAGAGCAAGCGGTGGGCCATGCCGGAGCCCATGATGCCGAGGCCAAGAATCGCAACTTTTGGTTTCGCCATGATGTTACTCATCCTAGAGGAATGACAGTCGTCAAAGTGGGCGCCGAGTTGGCGGCGCGGACGGGATTGCGCAGCGGTCTTCCATATCCTTCGGCAGAAACCTGCATGACGTCTCCATCCTGCAGGCGAACGTTGTCACTGTAGCTGAGGCAGTCGGTTCCGAAGAAATGCACATGAACGTCGCCTCGGCGCCGATGGGCCTGGTACTTGAAGTGGTGATGCTCGAGGTTGGCAAGACTGTGGCACATTTCGCGATCGCCGGTGTGAAAGGTTTTGTTCCAGAGGGCGACTCCATCGCGCTCGATCTTCACGTCGATGCGAACAGAATCGAACTCCGGATCTACGACCAGTTCCGGGCCCAGCGCGCAAGCACGCAACTTTGAGCCGGCGAGGTTCAAGTAATTCTTCTTTTCAAACTCGTGATCGGAGAACTCGTTCCCGGTGGCCAGCCCGAGGCGGTAGGGCTTTCCATCGGGCCCGATCAGATAGGCTCCGGCGATCTCCGCTTCTTCTCCACCGTCTTCTGCGTAGGAAGGAATCTCGAGCGGTTCCCCGTGCGCACGCAAGATCGATCCCGTACCCTTGTAAAACCACTCCGGGGGGATTCCGATATCGCCGGGCGCGGGACGCCCGCCTTCCATTCCCCATCGGAACATCTTCATGCTGTCGGTCAGGTCCTCTTCTTGGATCGCGTGCATGGACTGGCGGTTGCGCGCGCTGCCGAGATGGGTCAATCCAGTGCCTGACACCAGGCAGCGGGCGGGCTCTTCCGGGTGATCGAGCGCGGGAAGCAGCTTCCACTGCGACTCCCCGCGGTAGATGGGATCGTAAGGGAGAGTCTCGTGCCTGGCCCGTTGCCGAGCCGCCTGGCCGAGCTTCATTTGAGCGGCGATGGCGACATGCGCCAACTCATAGATCGACGAACAGGAATCCAACAGGCGGATACCCGGCTCCTCCACCAGAGCCACGCGCCTGACTTTGCCTTTCCTAATCTGGATGAGTCGTGTCATTTCCATGGTGCTTATAAGTTTGACTTCATTCAACGATCTCGAACTGCGACAGCCCAGCTTCATCAATCTGGAGTCCCAGGCCGGGCGTATTGTCGTCAAGATCGATAGCGCCGCCGCCGGCCCGAGGCTCTCCCCGGAAGATGTACCAAAACAACTCATTGCCGACTTCGACATCGACCACAGGAAAATATTCGGCCATTGGCGAGTTGAAGCTGGCCATCACCAGATGGTAGTTGTGCATTTGGCCGGCATGCGGAATGACGGGAACGGAGCAGGCCTCGGCGAGAGCCGCGATCTTGCGAGCCTGGGTAAGGCCGCCAACCCGGTTCGTGTCGAACTGAATGTAGTCGAGGGCGCGAGCTTTGAGGAGCTCCTGAAAACCGTAGAGGGTGAATTCGTGTTCTCCCCCTGCAATCGGAATTCGTGCATAGGATTTGAGTTCGGCATATCCGCCGAGGTCATCGGGAATCACCGGCTCTTCGAGCCAGCGCAAACGAAAAGGCTCGAGCAGGGGCAGGATGCGCTTGGCGTAGTCGAGCGTCCAACCCATGTAGGCGTCCGCCATCACATCGATCTCGTCGCCGACCGACTCACGGACGGTCCTGACCAGTTGAAGGTTGCGCTGCATGCCGGAAGCGCCGTCGACGGGGCCCCATCCGAAGCGCAGCTTCATGGCCTTGTATCCTTCGTCTTTATAGCGCTTGGCTTCAGCCGCCAGTTCGTCCAACTCGACACTGTAGAGGCGAGAGGCATAGACGGGAATGCGGGTCTTCGTGCGGCCGCCGAGAAGGCGAAAGACCGGTTGCCTGGCGGATTTGCCGAGCAGATCCCAAAGTGCGATGTCAACTGCGCTGATCGCCACCATGCCGATCCCCTTGCGGCCGAACGCCATGGTTTTGCGGTACATGTGTTGCCAGAGGCGCTCGAGATCCCATGGATTCTGACCGATCAGCAGAGGCTTCAGGTAGAGATCGATCACTTTCTTGGTGACTTGGGGCGCCAGGGCGGCGTTACCCAGGCCGACGTGACCTTCGTCGGTAAAGATCTCGACCAACAGCCAGCCGTGGAAGGTAAAGGTCCGCATAGAAGCTTCGGGCAATGCCAGGAGATCCATGGGATTGGTGCAGAAGTGCGGCGGGAGCGGAACAGTGTTTCCGCGCCAGCGCACGACTCTGGTTCGAATATCGGTGATCTTCATCGAGCAGCCTCGTAACCGACAGTATTGCTCAAAGCTAATGGCTCTACGACAGGAACGGAGGCGAGAATGATCGCGAAAGCCACGAGGTGAAGCATCCCCGCCAGAGCGAACACGATGCCGTACCCGAAGCCGCGGTCCAGGAGGTAACCGACGAGCTCTCCGAAGACGATTCCTCCCCAGGCTCCGCCGAAGCCCACCAATCCGGCAACGGAACCGACCGCACTTTGCGGAAACAGGTCGGCGGGCAGGACCATGACCAGGGTCGACCAGGATTGCTGTCCGAAATAGGCGACACAGAAGAGCACGATGACCCAAGCGACGGGCGCGTGCGGAATCAAAATTACCAGCGGCATGAGGGCAGCACTGAGGCCGAGCGCCGTCTTTCGGGCAACACCCAGTGAAAATCGGCGTCGGACCAGATAACTGGAGAAGCTTCCGCCCAGCAGGCAGCCGACTCCCGCGGCCGCACTGGGCATCCAGGCAAAGGTGCCGACGGCTTTGACATCAAAACCGCGGGCATCATACAGATATTTGGGCAGCCAGAAGAGATAGAAGAACCAGGCGGCATCGCTGAGGAACTTGGCGGTGACGAGTCCCCAGGTTTCGCGGACCAGCAATAATCGCCGCCATGGGATCGGGCGTCCGGCATCCGGGTTTCCGTGCGCCACGAATTCAGAATCCGGTGCGCCGGAAGTGAAGCGGGACAGTTCCCACGCGAGCGTCCAAAGCAGACCGAATCCCGCGGTGACAACGAAGATCCAGCGCCAGCTCGTATAAGCAAGGATCAGCGCGATCAAGGGCGGCGCTGCCACGGCTCCTGCGGCGGTGCCCGCGTTGATGATTCCCATCGCCGTGGCTCGCTCCTGTTTGGGGAAAAACTCGGCCACCGCGCGGGTGGCCGCAGGAAAGCCGCCACCTTCGCCCATCCCGAGCAGAAATCGGCTGGCGACGAGCAGCGCGAAGCCGGTGGCTAGAGCATGGCTGGCACAGGCCAGGGACCAGAACAGCATAATGACAGTGAGACCTCGGCGAGTTCCGAGGACGTCGACGAGTTTGCCGCCGCCGGCATACATGAACGCGTAGGAGAATAAGAATGCGGATTGGAGAGCAGAAAACTGCGAATTGCTGAGCGGAATGTCGTGGCTGATCGACTGCACGGCAAGCGGCAAGGTTTGCCGATCGAGATAGCTGATGGCGATGGCGACGCTGACCAGGATCGCGATCCGCCACCGCACAGAGTTTTCCCTCCAGTTTCGCAGGCCTGTGAACTTCGCGTCGCGGTATTATATCGCTGATCGGAGTAAGCGTTTACTCATTTTCAGGCGCTTCGACTGGAATCTTTCAAACGCGTCGCTGTGAGGAGATGGAGCTATGGAGTCGCACTGGAATCGCCGAGATGTCCTCAAGGGATTGGTTGCGATCTCAACTTCGATCCTGATTCCGCGAAGCAGGGCAAAGGCGAAGGATGCGGTTCCTGACGAAGACATGGAACTCCAGATTGCGCTTGTCAGTGAACACAGCTTGCGACTGACGCTGCTTCTGGCGAGCCCGGCATCCCAAGGCCGTGTCGTTTCCGATGGCTCTCTTGTACGCGAGTCATGGGGCACGCCAATTCGTGAAGCTGCGAACGGTTCCGGGAAACTGCTTCGCGTCGGTGATTTTCGAGTAGTGATCTCGCAGTCTCCCCTGAGCATCGCGATCAACAAGGAACACGGCAAGAGCATTCAGCAGTTTGGCTGGGATGAGGATTCCGGCGCGCTATCGTTTGGGACCGGAACCGGGCCTCTATTCGGTCTTGGGGAAGGAGGGCCGCAATTCGATCGCCGCGGTTCGACGGATGAAATGCGCAACGGACAAGGAGGCTACAAGCTGGCTACGCACGGCAGCCGCGTTCCAATCCCATGGATCATCGGAACGGAGGGGTGGGCGATCTTTTTTCACCAGCCGTTCGGGAGTTTCGATTTCACTGCAGATCCGGGTAAGTTCACTCCCACTAACCGGGATTCGGCCCTCCCTCTCGATCTCTTCCTGATTGTCTCGCCAGATCCGCCGACGATTATGGCGGAATATGCAAAGCTGACCGGTCATCCCGAGATGCCCCCGCTTTGGAGTTTCGGCTACCAGCAGTCGCATCGCACACTCGCCAGCCGCGAGGAAGTGATCGCAGAATCGAAGACTTTTCGCGAGAAAAAGCTCCCATGCGACGCGCTGATTTATCTGGGAACAGGCTTCTGTCCCTCCGGGTGGAATACGGAGAACGGAAGCTTTGCGTGGAATTCGCGCGTATTTCCCGATCCCAAAGAAATTCTGGAGGAGTTGCACGAGGCACATTTTCGCGCGGTCGTCCATGTGGTCATCCTGTCTGACCAACTTCGTGGCACCGTTCATGAGCCATGCAAACTGTCGCGTTTCGACGAAGCGCAGGCAAGCTGCTACTGGGACGCGCACCGGAAAGATTTTGCGATGGGTATCGACGGTTGGTGGCCGGATGAAGGTGATCCGCTCGACATCGCCTCGCGGCTGGTCAGAAATCGGATGTATTGGGAAGGCCCGCAGATCGATCGTCCGAACCAGCGCCCGTATGCCCTGCATCGCAACGGCTACGCCGGAATGCAGCGCTATGCGTCTTTCTTATGGTCCGGCGACGTTTATTCCACATGGGAGACGCTGAAAACGCACATTTCTGTCGCGCTGAACACCGCGCTGAGCGGCGTTCCGTACTGGGGCACCGATATCGGAGGATTTGTTCCAACGCCGGAGTTCACAGCGGAGCTCTACCTTCGCTGGTTCCAGTTCGGCGCATTTTGCCCCTTGTTCCGTTGCCACGGCCGCACCTGGAAGCTGCGCCTGCCGTGGGGATGGAACACGGGAGATCCTGGCCCTGTCGAGATCAGCAGTTACAGACGAGCGGCGATTCCAGATTCGGGCCAACTGCACGATACCCGGGTCGAGCCGATCTGCAGAAAGTATCTGGAGCTGCGCTATCGGATGTTGCCGTATATCTACAGTGCTGTGCACGAATGCGCCAAAACCGGCATGCCCATCATGCGGCCGCTCTGGCTGCACTTTCCCAACGATCCCAAATCGGCGGCGTGCGGCGACGCATACTTGTGGGGAAGGAGCGTGCTGGTCGCCCCAGTTGTCGAAAAAGGGGCAACCACTCGCCGGGTCTACCTGCCGCCTGCGAGCTGGTATGACTTCTGGACTGGCGAACGGCTCGAAGGCGGCCGCGAAATCGAACGGGCGGTTGAGCTGGAAACGCTCCCGCTCTATGTGAGGGCCGGATCCATTCTGCCGCTAGGTCCGGTGAAGCAATACGTGGACGAGAAGGTGGACGGCCCGCTTGCGATTTCGATCTATCCCGGCGCAGATACTGCCTTCTTACTTTATGAGGACGACGGCATCTCGTTTGAGTATCGCAATGGCGCGTGGATGGGGATTGCGATGACCTGGCACGACACGCGGAGAACCCTGGAACTCGAGCTCGCTCCCGGCTCGCGCATGCTGTCGCCTAGACCGCGGGCAATCGAGGTGCAACTATTCGAGCGCATCCATCGTGTGGCTTTTGACGGCAAGCCAGTGTCGGTGTCCTTCTAAGAAGAAGCGGATTCAGTCACAGCCAGGATTCCCGGCGAATCGTGTTGCCATAGGCTACAGCTGACTATGTCGTCTTGTTCTTCACATTCCAATAGACAGCGTAACGGTCGTGAATCACCTGATACAGCGGAACCATGGTGACTGCGTCAGTCTGTCCTACCGTATGGAACGTGAGTGGCTGTTTCGCGTCCGGTTCGATCCAGGCGGTAGGTTTGGCGACGTCAGCAACGATGTCTGCAACCTTCTTTTCATCTCCCGGCTTTGGCTCGTAATCGCCGTAGGTCATGTCTTTCGTGACCGCTTCGAATCGTCCAGCCAGAACCAGAGGCCCGTACATCGCAGCCTGCACTTGCTGGTTGTCGGGCATGCTATCGATGTGAAGGTTCATGGGCAGGCTGAGCTCAATCTTGTCGCCTGATTTCCATACACGATTGAGCGTGAGATAGCTGCTGGGGCTGGCAAAAGCAGGAAGCGCAGTCCCGTTGATCTTGACGCTTCCTTTCTGCGCCCAGTAGGGGATGCGAAGATTAATTCCCAGTTCCACGGGATTCCTGGCGTTGACGGTGATCGTCGTCCCTTGGTCTTCGGGGAAACGCGTCTCCTGCTTCAGGCGCAGACCCTTCTCGGGCCACTCCAGGTCGGAGCCGATGTAGAGATTCACGTAGAGCGAATCGTCATCATGGAAGTAAATGCTGTCGGTCAGCTTGGCGTATTCTTCGGATCCGGTGCCGGTGCAACACCAGAGGGAATCGAAAGGTTTGCCAAACGTTTTCCAGTATCCCGACGCGAGCGGCAGATAGTACATCATGGTGCCATCTTCGGGGTTGATTGTGCCCAGACGGTGGTTGAAAACGAGGCGCTCGTAATAGTCCATGAGACGCGGATCGGAATCCCATCCGAACAGGTGACGCGTGAGCTTCATCATGTTGTACGCGCAGCAGCACTCGGTAGTGCTCGGACCGAGTTCAGTGGAGAGCTTCCCGGGATCGGTGTTCCAGGACTCGCGGTTGCTGGTCCCGCCGGTGCAATAGGAGCGCTCGCTCACTACTTCCTCCCAGAAGTATGCGGCGATGTCGCGATAGCGAGTGTCTCCCGTGAGTTCGTAATAGCGCGCGGCGGCAATGACCTGAGGAATATGTGTGTTGACGTGCAGGCCTTTCAGTTCGTCACGATGGTCTGCCAGGGGATCAAAAAACCACTTCTTGTCGAATCGCTGCGCGAGGTGCAGATAGTAGCCTCTGCCGGTGACAGCGTAGAGATTGCAGAGCACCTCGCCCATACCGCCGTACTCGGTGCCGAGAATGCGCTGCATCTGATCGTAACTGAACGGACCGGTATAGCCTGCCACCCAGCCTGCCATTTTCTGAACCATGTCGAGCGCCTGCTCGTTCCCGGTGTGCACATACATGTCCAGAAGTCCGGCCATGATTTTGTGGATGGTGTAGAAGGGAGCCCAGACTCTCTCCCGTTCGCGCAGGCGGTCGAAGAAATCGATCGGAAACGCGCTCAGATATCCGCTCTTCAAAGCTGTCTGGCACTTGCCGAGTTCCGCTACGACCAGATCTGCGTTTTTCTTCAGGTCTTCATCGCCGGTGCTGGCATACATCAGCGCACAGGCGGAGAGATAATGGCCGCCGGCGTAGTGACCGCGGAGCTCGCAATCGGGTGCTTCCCATCCACCCAACGGCTGCGCCGATGACGGGATGCCGGCGTTGATGCGAAAGGTATGCAACAAGCGATCGGGAGGAAGAGAGTGCAGATAAAGCCGATCCGCTTCCATCGCGGATTTGCAGGGACCATCGCCCAGCCGCACTTGTTTCATTGGAAAGGGAATGGTTTTCCAAGGCACCTTCTCGCGTTCTTCATTCCCCTCTCTGGGATTCTTGACCTTAGCCTGCGCGTCGACCACCGGATCCTGGGCCCAACCGATGTGCGACAGGAAAGTAGAACTGGCGGCTGCAGCGGCAGCCGAAGTCAGAAAGTGCCGGCGAGAAAATTGCATCATGGGTGCCTCCCCACACAATTGCTTGAAAAACCTCTGATGGTGGATATTGTATACATCGAATGAATCTTGGGAAAGCCTTTACTTGATTTAAAGACGATGCTCTCGACACACGCGGGTTTGAATGCCATGCGAGCTATACTGCCCGGGAGCGTAGGCCCACAGAGTCCCATGTCTAAGTATGCGCTGATTTCTGCCGTTGTGATTGCGGTTTGCGGCTCTCTTCCCGCTTCGAAAGCCCAGTCCACGCCAGCCGGACCTGATACTGCGAGCGCGGAACGAGCCCTTGCGCTGGCCGGGCAAGGCCGGTGCCGCGAAGCTCTGCCGGTTTTGAAGAAAGCAGCAGCGCAGAGTCCCGCCAAGACCGTCCGCTACGACTTACTGATGGCGACGGCCCGCTGCGCCATGAGCGTGGAGCGAACAGAAACCACGGTCCAGGCGTTGGTCGAACTAAATCGCGATTTCGCGCATGACCCCGAAGTGCTCTACATCACGACACATTTCTATTCCGAACTGGCCTCTCGGGCGGCGCAGGAGCTGGCCGACAGCGCTCCTACCTCTCCGCAAGCCGAACAGCTTGAGGCGGAGGCCTACGAATCGCACAACGACTGGGACAGTGCGGCGACCGAGTACAAAAAGATTCTCGAGCAGAATCCGCGCCGCCATGGCATTCACTATCAGCTGGGCCGGATCCTGCTGCTGAAGAGTCCGCCCGATCCCGAGAATGCAAGAAAGGAATTCGAACAGGAATTGAATGTTGACCCTGCGAGCGCTTCGGCGGAATTCATGTTGGGCGAAACCGCCCGCCAGGCTGGGCAATGGGACGAAGCCATCGCGCGCTTCACGAAGGCTTCCGAATTCGACGTTGGTTTTGACGAAGCCTATCTCGCGCTGGGAATGTCGTTGAATTCAGCGGGGAAATTCGCAGAAGCCGTCAGTCCTCTCGAAACCTACGTCAAGCGCGAGCCCGGTGACCCCGCGGGACATTACCAACTGGCGACGGCCTACGCACGAACCGGCCGCAAGGAGCAGGCCGAAAAAGAAATGCAGTTGCAGCGCGCTGCCGCCGCCAAAGCTCCGAGAGATGCGCAGTGACCCGAAGGATATCCCAGCTTGATTCCCGACGGCGTTTTTTGCGGATGCTGGGATGCGCCGGAGCCGGCCGCGCCCTGGGAGGATTCAACCTGCTCCCGCCGCTTTTTGCTCGGGCGCCGGCTGCATCGCCTGCGTTCGAAGCCGTGCCAGTCTCCGCCACCGGCATCGCCTGGAGGCATGCCAGCGGGCTTTCTCCGGAAATGTGGCTGCCCGAAACCCTAGGTGCGGGCTGCGCCTTCTTGGACTACGACAATGACGGGTGGATGGACCTCTATCTGGTGAACAGCGGACCATGCGACTTCTGGACTCCCGCGCCTCCGATTCGCAATGCGCTCTACCGCAACAATCGCGACGGGACGTTTACCGATGTGACCTTGAAGGCCGGCGTGCCGGGGAACGCTTATGGCATGGGGGTTGCCGTGGGCGATTACGATGGCGACGGGTTCCCCGATCTCTATGTCACGCAATATGCCCGCAGCATTCTTTATCACAACAACGGCGACGGAACGTTTACTGACGTCACCGCGAAAGCGGGAGTCACGGCTCCGGGATGGGCTACCAGCGCAGTCTGGTTCGATTACGACAATGACGGACGGCTCGACCTGTTCGTCTGCCGTTTCGTCGACTACGACAAAACCAAAGATGTTTTCTGCGGCAACATCATCACCCGTGAGCGTTCTTATTGCGAGCCGAGCGCTTACCGTCCGATGCCTTCGTGGCTGTTCCATAACAACGGCGACGGAACTTTTACCGATGTCAGCAAACAGTCCGGGATTGCCCAGCACCTGGGAAAGGCATTTGGAGTGGTGGCAGCGGACATCAACAACGACGGCTGGATCGATCTCTACATCACGAACGATACAGTGGCCAATTTTCTTCTGGCGAATCGCGGCAAAGGCCGCTTTGAAGACATTGCTCCTCTGGCGGGGGTAGGCTTCAGCGTCTTTGGACGGGCCCGCTCCGGCATGGGAGTGGATGCAGCCGATTATGACAATGACGGCTGGATCGATCTTTTCGAAGCCAATGTCGACCACGAGTTCTTCTCGCTGTATCACAACGACAAGAACGAAGCCTTCAGCGATGTCGCTCTGTCAACCGGGATCGCAGCGGCAACGCGGCTGATGTCGGGATGGGGTCTCAAGTTCTTTGATTACGATAACGACGGCAACATCGATCTTCTGCTCTGCAACGGCTATCCCGACACTACGGTGGAAAAACGCATGGAGGACATTAAGTACCTGGAGCGCATGCTGCTGTTTCGCAACACCGGCAAGGGATTTGAGAACGTCAGTGCGCTGTCCGGTTCTGATTTCACCCGGCCTCTGGCGGCGCGCGGGATGGCGCTGGGCGACTTCGACAACGATGGCGCGGTGGACTTCCTGGTGTGCCAGAACAACGACGCGCCGGTTCTGTTCCGGAATAGCGCGGCACGAGAGAATCATTGGATCGGGCTGAAACTGACTGGAACGAAGTCCAACATCGACGCGGTCGGCGCCAAAGTGAGCTATCAGTCGGGCGATCTTCAAAGACATCAATTCAAAGTTGCCGGCGGAAGCTATCTTTCCTATCACGATCCGCGCATGGTGCTAGGCTTAGGAAAAAGAACGGAGATTGACTGGCTGGACGTCGAGTGGCCACAACCCAGCGGGCGGACCGAGCGCTTCAAGAATCTTCCGATCGATCGATATGTCAGCATCGTCGAAGGAGAAGGGAAGTGGAAGTGACTGCGTGATGAACCGGGTTTCTGTCGCGGCTGCATTGATCGTGCTGTTAAGCCCGCGGCCTGACATTCAGGCTCAGGCGAACGGCAGGATGTCGGTGAATCCCGGTGCCGATCCGCATCAGCAAAGCGAGAGCCAATCCGATTTCAGCGTTAATGCAGAAGGGGAGCAGGAATTGCAAAAGGGAACTGCTCTCACCCGCGACGGACATTTTGCCGAAGCCATTCCGCATCTGGCCGCAGCCCGTGGACGAGTCACCAACGAGTATGCGGCCAGTTTCAATCTGGCGCTCTGCTACGTTGCCACGGGGGATTACAAACGCGCGACAGCAGTCCTGACCGACTTGCGCCACGGCCATGACAACGCTGACGTGGAGAATCTGCTGGCACAGGCTTACATCGGCAATGGGCAAGACAAAGACGCCTTAACGACGGTCGAGCGCGCCGCGGCGATGTCGCCGCAGAACGAAAAGCTCTATGTCTTCGTTGCCGACTCGTGCACCGATCATCAGGATTTCGCGCTGGGGCTCCAGATTGCAGACCTGGGGCTCCGCAACCTCCCGCAATCGGCCCGCCTGCATTACGAACGCGGCGTGTTGCTGGCGAATATCGATCGTCTCGATGAGGCCAAGACAGATTTCGAATTGGCGGCGAAGCTGGCGCCGGAGGGTGAGATCGGATATTTGTCCCGGGCCGAGCAATCAAGGCTGAATGGCGATATTGCTGCGGCGGTGACCATCGCCCGGGAAGGAATTGCCAAGGGTTTTCCGAATCCGGTTTTGCTTACCGTTCTTGGGGAAGCCCTGCTGCGCAGCGGCATTGCTCCCGGGCAGCCGGAGTTCGCCGAGGCGCAATCGGCGTTGGAGAAATCTGTCGCCGAACGTCCCAACGACCCCACGTCACAAATCGCCTTGGGACAAATCGAGCTGCAGGCCGGTCTGCTCGATGATGCGATCAGCCATTTGGAAAAAGCGCGGCAGATGAAGCCGAACCAGCCGGCGGTGTACGCCAGCCTGGCGAAGGCATACCAGCGCAAAGGAGACGCGCAACGCGCACAGGAAGCATTAGCCGCGCTCGAGAAACTGAACCTGGCGCGCGCCGATCAGATTCGGAATGCCCCCGGGGAGCGAAAGATGAGTTACGCGGGAACTCAGGGGAGCGACGAGAAACAGCAAACTCCGAAGTAGCTCGATGACGTGTAAGCGGAGGGCTTCGGGCTTTTTGCTCCGTCACGAGCTTGAAGGTCCTGGCTCGCTTTATGGTCTTAGAGCTATGCGCGGAAACGGGCGGCTGACGATTCCTTCGGCTTCCTTGATCGCGATGATCTGATCGGCCCTGATGCCCGCCAGCTTCGTGAGGGACCCACTCGGCCACCTGATTTCGATGGCATCAATCTTGGTCAGCGCTCCAAGTCCGAAGTGCAATCGCGGATCCTGCGCCGACTGATAGCTCATCCCGCCTTTGCGCTGGTCATAGAGCGCCAAGTCCCCTGCCATGATCTTCACGCGCGCGCCGACGCCGTCCCGGTTCGACTTCGCCCCAATGAGAAAAATCTCCAGCCAGTGGTTTGCATTCCCGCCATCGTTGCGAAGCAGCTGGGCAGCTTGTCCGCAGTTGTTCACCAGAATGTCGAGGTCGCCATCGTTGTCGAAATCGGCGATGGCGGCGCCACGGCTCACGCGCGGCGATTGAAAATCGGGGCCAAGCCGGTCGCTGACGTTTTCGAAAATCCCGTGGCCGGTGTTGCGAAACATCAATTTCGGCTCGGCATATGTGGTATCGGCGTGATAGCGCTCAATGTTGTCGAGGACGTGGCCGTTCGCCATGAAAAGATCGCGCCAGCCGTCATTGTCGTAATCCATGAATCGCGCGCCAAAGGTACTGATGTGAAAAGTGGCGTAGGAAAGCTTGGAGCGGAAGGTCGCGTCGTCGAAGGTTCCGTCGCCGAGGTTGCGATATACGCGCGCCAGTTGCATGTCGAGATGGGCCACGATCAGGTCCATGCGGCCGTCCCCGGTGGTATCGGCCGCGTCAGTGCCCATGCCGGCTTCAAACTGACCATCCGCGCTGACAGAAACGCCTGCCAGATAACCTACCTCGCGGAAGGTGCCGTCCCGATTGTTGTGAAACAGGTAATTCGGCATGTGGTCGTTGGAGATGAAGATGTCCTGCCAGCCGTCGTCGTCGTAATCGAAGGTCACGACCCCCAAGCCGTTGCTGCCCTTCAATCCAACGCCGGATGGCTTGCTCACATCGGTAAACGTCCCATCTCCATTGTTGTGATAAAGGGTTGGAGGCTGGCCGTGAAAGTCGTCAGGATGGCAGTAGCTCCGCATGCCGGGGCCACGATCGCCGCAATAAAAGTTCCGCTCCGGAGACCAGTCGACGTAGTTGGCAATGACGAGGTCGAGGCGTCCGTCATTGTCGTAGTCGAACCAAGCTGCGCTCGAAGCCCACATCCCGGAGTTCGCGACACCCGCCCGAGCGGTGACATCGGTGAACGTGCCGTCCCCATTGTTGTGGTAGAGAATGCAGCGCCCGTAACCCAGGACGAGCAGGTCCGGGGAGCCGTCGTTGTCGTAATCGCCGACCGCCACCCCCATGCCGAAGAGTCCTTCCGCCCCGACCCCAGCCTTCGTAGTGACGTCGGTAAAGGTGCCATCTCCATTGTTCCGGTATAAGGCGCTGCGCAGGGGCTGATGAGGCGTGTAGACCCGAGTGGCGGCGCCATTGACGAGGTAGAGATCGAGCAAGCCGTTCTGGTCGTAATCGATCCAGCCGCAGCCCGAGCCCATGGTCTCAATCAGGTACTTTTCCGGGGAGGCCGCGTTGTCGTGGCGGAAGTTGATCCCAGCCTGGGCTGCGATATCCACGAAGGTGACCGGTTCCGGGGGGGTGAGGCTGAACCGCCCGTAGGGGCTGGCGAGGGTGAGACCGAGCGTTCCCAGGTCACGCAGCAGCTGGCGTCTGGAGATTTCCCAGTGGTCCTTCACAGAGGCATTCTCGGGGATTTCCCGGTGGGATGGAAAGGAGTTAAGGGCGGTTGAAAATTCATGGTTGACAAGGCCAGCGCATACAGTATACAAAATCCGACCAAGAGAAAACGTTTGCTTGCTCCTGCTGTCTGGGAGTGAGCGCGGTTTTTCTTTTGCATGCGCGCTAAGGAGGAGCCATGACGCGCCGAGCTTTGATCCATTCCGCTTCCTGCGTGGTCACATGCCTTTTGGCCTTGTGTTTTGCCACCACTCCTCAACTCTGGGCACAGCATGGCTCGGAGGGCACGGTCGCCGTTACCGTCCTCGATACCAGCGGCAGCGTCGTGCCGGGCGCGCAACTGCAACTGCAGGATCTGGCGACGAATAACGTCCGCACTGCGCAAACCCAGGACAACGGCACGTACACGTTTGTCAATCTCTCGCTGGGAAAGTACAAACTGTCGATCTCGAAAACCGGATTCAAGAGCCAGGTCTTCAATGATGTGGTCGTGCAGGCGGCGCAAACCACCGACATCAAGTCCGCATTACCGGTGGGAACCGTCAACGAAACCATAGAAGTCAACGGCGGTGCGGCTCCGTTGGTGGAAACCACGACAAACGCCATCGGCACTACGGTCGACTTGAAACAGATCGAAGACCTGCCCATCCAGGGCCGGGACCTGACGCAGTTGACACAGCTCGTGCCCGGCTACACGGGAACTCTGGCCGATGGCGGTGGAACCTGGAATGGCCTGCCTTCGATTGCCCAGGGCAGCAACATTGACGGCGTTGTGGGAAGTGCGAGCCGCATGAAGTTCAGCGGGGCGGCAGAGCCTGCGGTCGAGCCGCGAGTCGAGAACATCGAGGAGATGACGGTCCAGACCGATCAGCTCGATCTGAACCAGGGGTTCGGAAACTCGACCATGCAAATCAATTTCGTCACCCGCCGGGGAACCAATGCTTTTCACGGACGGGTCTACGAGGACCATCGGGATGATTTCCTCAACGCCAACAGTTGGTTCAACGATGCTGCGACGTACCTGGACCCCAGCAACCCTCTGAAGAAGAATCACTTCATCCTCAACGAATTCGGAGGCAGCTTAGGCGGCCCCATCATCAAAGACAAACTCTTCTTCTTCGGCACGTTTGCCATGTCGAAGCAGCCGGGCTCGATTAACACCAGTGAGTGGGTGCTGACGCCGTCGGCGATCGCGGGAAATTTCAATTACACCGATTCGAACGGCAATCCGCAGTCGATCAATGTGCTCAACATTGCCGGCGGGAAAGGGTTCCCAACATCGAATGATGCCACCACGGCCATTCTGGGTAAGATTTCCAGCGCCGCCAACGCTTCGACGGTCATCCCGGTGTCCGATCCGACTTTTGAGCAGCTCAATTGGCTGTGGCCAAATCCGACAACTACCTATTATCCGACGGTTCGGGTGGATTTCATTCCCAACTCAGCCATGAGGTTCAACGTAGCGTGGAACATGACCAAGACCACCCAGCCGGGAGCGAACCCGCCCAACCTGCCGGGACCCGATTTTGCCAACACGGCCGCGGGAAACCGCTTCAAGTCGTATACGGCGGCGCTGGGATTCGACTGGACGCTTTCTCCGACGGTAGTTAACGACCTGCGCGGCGGCTTCCTCTACAACGGGAATTTCTTCGCCTACAACGGCCAGCAGCCCACGCCCGGCCAGCAGCAGATCGGTTGGAATTTTGGCAACTTGCCTTTCTACTATTCCAACACAGCGATGAACGGAACGGATTACCAGGTTCCCACCGGATCGTATTATCCGGTCTTCAACGCGTCTGACACATTGACCTGGGTACATAAAGCACACACGATCAACTTCGGATTCTCCTGGTGGCGAGAACAGAACCACTACTACAACGGAGTGCTGGGATATCCCTTCCTCAGCATGGGACTCGCCAATGGCGATCCCGCGCTGAATGCCTTTACCAGCGGCGCCAGCGGGTCGGTTCCGAATTCTTCCGGCTCTCAGCTATCAGAGGCCGAGGAATTGTATGCGGTGCTGGTGGGGCGAGTTTCCGGCATCAGCGGCAGTTACGCTTACGAACAGTCCTCAGATTCTTATTTGCCGGGAATTGGGACGTACAACCTCGACGAATTGCAGAAAGCCTTTGGCTTCTTCGTTCAGGATTCGTACCGTTTCAAGCCCACACTGACGCTGAATTATGGATTGCGCTGGGATCTGACCTGGCCCGATTACGATCTCACCAACGCCTATCACTCGGCCGCGCCAGACGCGATCTGGGGTCCGTCGGGCATCAACAACCTGTTCAACCCCGGTGTGCTCAACGGAACCTCAGATCCACAACTGACGCAGAACAGCGCGCCCGCGAAGCCCTGGTATGTGGCACCGCAGCCAGCGGTGGGCATCGCATGGAATCCCAAGTTCGAGAACGGACTGCTCAACAAGCTGACGGGTCTGGACAAAACGGTGATCCGCGCCGGCTTTTCGCTGCGCCGGTTTACCGAGCCGCAGCAATACTTCTGGAACCAGGCTTCGGACTATGCAGCGGTTTACTTCCAGAGCTTCTATGCCAACGCCAACAACAGCGGCACCGCCGGAACGTTTGCTCCGGGCAGTCTGTCGTGGTTGGGGCAGGATGCGGGCACGGTCACATCGCCGCAGGCAGGAGGGCAGGGAGTTGACTTGCCCAACGGCTATGGAATGGCTCCCACGCAGTTCCTGAAGAGCTACTCCTTCTCGCAGTGGACCTTCCAGGGCGGGCCGGGCATCAATGGCGTAGAGTCAAACATCCGGCAGCCCTACACCGAGTCCTGGAACCTGGGCATTCAGCGGCAGCTGAGTGAGAGCCGGGCAATCGAGATTCGGTATGTGGGCAATCGAAGCTTGCGGCAGTGGATCGTCCTCAATCCGAACGAGGTCAATATCTTCGAAAACGGTTTCTTGACCCAATTCAAGGCGGCGCAGGCCAACCTCGCTGCGAATAACGCCAGCGGCAACGCAAGTTACGTTGGCTCGTTTGCGAATCATGGTTTGACCGGACAGCAAGCTTTGCCATTCTTCGACGCAGCGTTCGCCGGCGAAGGCCTGGGAGCTGACGGCAGTCTGGCGGATTACACCAACTCCGGTTTCGAGAACGACGTGGCCACCGGTTCAGCCGGAGCGCTGGCCAGCCAGTTCAATAGCATCTTTGGCAACGCTGACTATTTCTGTAATCTGGTTCCGGCCGGGTCTTTCGCGCCCTGCGCCAATGTCGGATATACCGGATCGGGTGGGCCTTATCCGATCAATGTTTTGCAGGTCAACCCCTTTGCCGCCAATCTTGGTTCGAGCGAACTGGTGTCGAAGGGATACTCGAACTACAACTCGCTCCAGCTTGATTTCCGGCAGCGCAATTGGCACGGCCTGCAATTTGACGCCAATTACACCTGGTCCCACACTCTGGGAATTTCGACCCAAAACAACTGGCAGGGATTGGTCACTGCCTTCACGCTTCGCGATATGCGGCTGAGTTACGGACCGACTCTGTTCGACATCCGCAACGCGATCCACATCAACGGTACCTATGATCTTCCCTTCGGCCGTGGCAAGCAGTTTGCTAACCGGGGCGGGATCGTCGACAGGGTAGTGGGCGGCTGGACGATCGGCTCGATCTTCACTTTCCAGACCGGCAACCCATTTCTGCTGCAGGGCGGATATAACACCTTCAACGACTACGCCGATGGTGGCGTCGTATTGAACGGGGTCACGGCATCGCAGCTGCAGAAGTCGATTGGCGTTTACCGAATTCCCGGGCAAGCGGCCGTCGATTTCATTAATCCCAAGTACCTTGCCAGCAACGGCACCGGAGGCGGAGCCAATTCGAGCTTCATCACGCCGAATACAACTCCCGGAACCTTCGGCCAATTGGTCTGGCTGCACGGGCCGCACTGGATCAACGACGACCTGTCGATAAGCAAACACGTCCCGATCACAGAACGGGTGAGGTTCAGCCTCCAGGTAGAAATGTTGAACGCTTTCAATCACCCGACATTCCAACCTGGTTCCGGAGCCGGCTGCTCCTACTACTGTTACGCGGCGGGTGGAGGATTCCCCAACGTCCAGGCGTTTGGATTTGGAATTGGCGGGAGCTCTCCCAGCTATCAACCGCGCAACATCGAACTACGGGGCAACATCGAGTTCTGACGCCGGTGGAGTGGACGTATATCGAATGCATTCCCGAGACGAGCGCATGATGCTTGACATCGGGAATGCATTCTTTTTCTTGTTCCCGAGCGAGGAGTGCTTCTCCGGGATACAGGCTCAGAGTCGTATGGCAATGTGCGCACCACTTCTGGGAGTGATTCTGCGGTACGCTTCGCTGCTCTCGAACGAGGGACCGACGCACTAAGCGTGGGCTGGATATCCAGCGTCCTTTGTGGCAAGTCCGTCATAAGAATGAGAACGATTCAGTACAGCTGTGGCAAGTCCGTCGTAAGAATGAGAACGATTCAGTACAGCCTTTGATCACATCTTCAATGAGTCTTAAAATTCGCCCATTCATCGCCGCGTGCGTTGCCCTTGTATTTGCTCCTCTCCCTTCGACTGCCCAAGGCACGCTGCAGGATTATCAGCGGGCGCAGCAGTTTCTCCCGGGAAACCTGCGGCACATCGCCTACGTCGCCGACGTCTCTCCGCACTGGATTGAGAAGACGAATCGTTTCTGGTACCGCAAATCGTCCCCCAGCGGTTCTGAATTCGTTCTGGTCGATGCAGAGAAGAACACGCGGAATCCAGCGTTTGATCACGCACGCCTGGCAGCAGCCCTCTCCCATGACGCCAAGAGCCAGTACACCGCGACGGACTTGCCATTCTCCGAGTTTGATTTTGTGGATCAGGGGAAGGCAATTCGCTTCGACGCCGATAATAAACGGTGGACTTGCTCCATAGAGTCTTACCAGTGCCAGAGCAACCCGCCCGAACCGAGTCATCCCAACGAGACTCTCTCGCCGAACCAGCGATGGGCCGCTTTTGTCAGGGAACATAATCTGTTCTTGCGCGATGTCTCTACCGGCACCGAGCTGCAACTTACGCATGACGGCGTCGCCGGATGGGATTATGCCACCCCGCTGCCGTCCCTGCGCTTGATGGTGGATCAAGGCACCGAAGATGTGAAGCAGCCCGCGGCTGTTTTCTGGGCGCCGGATTCCTCGAAGATGGTGACGTATCGCATCGACTCCAGAAACTCGGGGCGCTTCACCAGCTTGCAATTTGTACCGCCGGACCAACTGCGGCCAAAAGCATTTACCTATGTCTATCCTCTGCCGGGAGAGGTTTTAGCCAAGGCCGAGCCGATCATCTTCGACATTCAGTCCGGCAAGCGGATCGATGTGGAGGCTGCCTCCATTGAACTGCCATTTCAGGATGGTCCTGACTTCGACTGGTTCCCGGACAGCAAGAGCTTCTACTACGACTACGACGAGCGGGGCTTTAAGGCCAAAGAACTGCGGGTGGTGGATGCTGCGACGGGCGAACAGAAGGTCCTGATCCGCGAGCAAGCGGAGACCTATGTCGACCCAGGTGAGACATCGTATCGCTTCGTCAAGGGGACGGGAGAAATCCTGTGGACTTCGGAGCGAGACGGCTGGGATCATCTTTATCTCTACGACAAAACCGGAAAACTGGAGAACCAGATCACGCAGGGGCCATGGGTCGTTCGCCGGGTGGAAAACCTTGACGAGAAGAATCGCCGCGTCTACTTCTCGGCGGGAGGGCGGGAGAAAAGCGAAGACCCTTACCAGACGCACCTCTATAGCGTGGGATTTGACGGAAAGGGACTCGAACTGCTGACCTCCGAGAATGCCAATCACTACGTAGACTTCTCGCCGGATGGAAGCTTCTTTGTTGACGATTATTCGCGACCGGACCTGCCGGCTCGGGTGGTTCTGCGGCGCAGCAAAGATGGCTCGGAAGTCTCTGCGCTCGAAGAGTCGGATGTCAGCCACTTGGTCAAGCTAGGGTGGAAATCGCCTGAGCCATTTGAGGGCAAAGCCGCTGACGGCAAGACCGATCTCTATGGACTGATCTGGCGCCCGACCAATTTCGACGCCGCGAAGAAGTATCCGGTTGTTGAGTTTGTGTACACAGGTCCGCAGGCTTTCTTCGTGCCGAAAAGTTTCAACACCTTCTGGTTGCAATCCATGGCGGAGCTGGGATTCGTGGTAGTGATGGTCGACGGGCGCGGCACGACTGGTCGTTCCCGTGCCTTCCATGAGTTCTCCTATCGAAATCTGGGAGGGGCATTCGAAGACCACGTCGCCATGATCAAGCAGATGGCGGTTCGATATCCCTATATGGATTTAACGCGAGTCGGAATCTTCGGAACATCCGCCGGGGGATATGGAGCGGCGCACGCCATGTTAGCGTTCCCTGAATTCTACAAGGTGGGCGTTTCCACTTCGGGCGATCACGATGCGCGGCTGGATAAGGCATGGTGGAACGAACTCTATCAGGGATACCCAGTTCAGAATGACTACATCGCGCAGTCCAATGTGACGATGGCCGGCCGGCTGCAAGGCCATCTGTTGCTGGAGCACGGAGACATTGACGACAACGTGCATCCGGTCGAGACCATGCGCTTCGTCGATGCGCTTATGAAGGCCAACAAGAGCTTCGACATGTTGTTTGTGCCCAACATGTTTCACGGCGAAAGTGGGGAACATGCGCTCTATCTGGTTCGACGCCGATGGGATTATTTCGTGCAGTATCTGCTGGGCGTAACCCCACCTGTTAATTTTGAGATCAAAGAGGACCGGGATTTCGGCAGCGGCGGAAGAAGGCGCCGATAACTGAATTTCAAACCTGATCAGGCCTTCCAGATGGACCGAAGACATTTCTTGCAAGGCATCGCGGCGGCTGCCGGGGCGGAGTTTTTCCCTGGCCAAGAGTCTGCTGCTCCCAGGCAGACAACGAGAAAAGCCAGACAGGGAGATGCTCGCGGCGCTGTCTCCATCGAAGGGTTCACGCTGGTTGCGGAGCTCCGAGTTGAAGGCTCGGGTTGGAAAGTCTACGAAGATCTGCGCGTGCGGGACGGCTCGATCGTCTTCCTTTCACCTGGAGGTGAGAGCCGAGTACTTACGAGAAACTCAGAAGCAGCCATGGCGGAGGGGACGCCATACGTGGGGCTTGCGCTCAAGGATATCGGGATTTCCTCTGCCGACCTTCTGGCTGACCGCTTGTTGAAGGATGGCGATCCCGATCCGGAGGCGGTGAAATCGGCAGCGCCTCCCATGGCGTCGGCGGAGAAAAATCCGCGCAACTGGACCACGTTTGTGGGCACCAAGGAGGCCTACGATGTCACTCCCGTTTATCGCAGCGGGAACACCCGAACGTATCATCCCATTCAGTATTCGGCGCAGCTTCATGCCGCGCTGAATAGCGGAGAGCTATACGACGGCCTGGTGGGTGGCTGGATGCCCGCGGTCCGCAAAGTGATCCCGATTTCCGCCGCTTCATACTGGGAGATCATTCTGTTTGGCGATGTCTCACCGGAGAGCAACAGGTACATCGTGCACACCTGGCATCGCACCGCGCGCATCGAAGAGGGCAGGATCGCCGAGGTGGTCTACGGGCATAGTTATCCCGCATTTCCTCCCGCGCGTCAGGATCCAAGGCCTGAGGAGTTCTATCAGGCGCTCCTGGCTTTTGTCGATTATTGGGATGAGCAGTTGGAAGATGTTGCGGCAGCGCGGTTGCCGGATGCCGCCTGGGTTCACATGCCAAAGCACGCCTTCGCCAAGGAGTTGATGACGCGTCCGGCAGGCATTTACCCGAAGTACGGCGCTGTGGATCGCGATTATGCCGGATCGGAATACGACGGCTTTCAGGATGTCTTCACCAGCGCAATCTACGCCAACATGGAGTGGGGCCGTTTCGATATCGCCCGCCAGTTCATCGACAACTATTTTTCCGAATACGTAGACGATGTGGGCATGATCGACATGCGCGGCCCGGAGACGGCGCAGTTCGGCCTGACACTCTCGCTGCTGGCCCGCTATTTTGGGTACACCCACGATGCGCAGCTCTTGCGAAAACACCGTGGCAAGATTGAAGCGACTGCCAATCTCCTTTCAAAGATGCACGACCAGAGTCTCCGGCTCTCACCGACCGATCCCACCTATGGGCTAATCCGTGGTTGGAGTGAATCGGACTCGTGCCTCACCGGCGATCCGGTCCTCTATTGGCAGGCATACTATGCCAACAGCGCGTATGCCGCCCGCGGGCTGAGGGACCTTTCCCTAGCGTGGCACGCAGTGGCGAATGCCACATCAGAACCGCAGATGGCCAGGCTCGCTCAGGAATGGTCTGGGCGCGGCGAGCAGCTCAGCAAGAGAACGGTCGAAGCGCTCGAGAAGAATATCCAGACCGATAAAACGCCACCCTATATCGGACTCTTCCCCGGGACAACTCTCACCTTCCGCGAATCACTGGAAAAGGAGCGGCCCAGCCCACAGCAGTGGCCGCATCGTCCGTATTGCGAGCTGCTGCAGCCCGACATTCTGCCGCCGCGGCTGGCGAATCTCGTAGTCGATTGTATGCGGGCGTATGGGGCGACGACCCTGGGAGTGGTCGCCAACGTCTGGCGCTTTCAGGAGGATGGCCGCGAGATCCTCGGTTTCATCTCCTACGGCTATGCGCAGACGCTGCTGCGATTGGACCGAATCGAAGAGTTTCTTTTGTTCCTCTATGCGCATCGCTATCACGCGCACACCCGCGGCAGCTGGACCGCGGGAGAGGTAACAGGGATCACCGGGGACTCGGCGCTTTATTGTGTCCCGGCTCAGCACACGATTCCTCTACTGGTTCGCTGGATGCTGGTGCTCGAAGACTCCGACGACGACCGCCTCTACCTGGCCAAAGGCCTACCTCGGGAGTGGGTCGGGTCCGGTAAGCCGATTGCTATCGAGCAAGCTCCGACGCGTTGGGGACCGGTTACATTTCAGCTCGCAACTGATCGGCAAGCGAAAATAGTGGCCGGCCAGATCGAACTGGGTGGAGAACGACCGCCCCGGGAGGTCCATTTCAAGTTGCGGGTTCCCGTAGAATTGCAACTCTCAGAAGTAAAAGTAAATGGGACGCCTAGCGTGCTCCAGGGCATTCACAAGGATACGATCTTCATCAATACTGGAAACGAACGGAGATTCGAAGTCTCTGCTCGGATTGTTTGAGGGCTGCAGCCGATCACGCTGTAACCGTGAGGCGCAGCAAAGGCGATATGAGAAAAGCGAACAACGTACTACGTCTTCTTCTGTTTGTGCTTGCGTTCACAGTCTCTGCTGGCGCGGCCGATCCGACGCTGGCGGCTACGCCCCCCATGGGATGGAACAGCTGGAATCACTTTGCCTGCAAGGTCACCGCGGCCGATGTGCGCTCCGCTGCCGACGCCATCGCCAGTAACGGCATGAAAGACGCAGGATATGTGTATGTAAACATCGATGACTGCTGGCAAGGGGCGCGGGATGAGACGGGACGGATTCAGCCGAATGCAAAATTCGGCGACATGAAAGCTCTCGTCGACTACGTACACGGCAAGGGCTTGAAGATCGGCATCTATTCTTCTCCTGGGCCCAAAACGTGTGCAGGATACGAAGGCAGCTACGGCCACGAAGAGCAGGATGCGCAGCAGTATGCGGCATGGGGTTTCGATTATCTGAAATACGACTGGTGCAGCGCCGAGAGGGTCTACCAACGCAGTCAGATGCAAGAGGTCTACCAGAAAATGCACGATTCTCTGGTACGTACCGGCCGTCCCATTGTGTTCAGCTTGTGTCAATACGGCTACGGACGCGTGTGGAGATGGGGCGCCTCAGTCGGCGGCAACCTGTGGCGCACGACCGAGGACATCAGTGATCACTACGACCGGATGTCGGTCATTGGTTTTGATCAGGATGGGCTGGAGCCCTTCGCCGGTCCGGGGCACTGGAACGATCCGGATATGCTGGAAGTGGGCAATGGCGGCATGAACCATGACGAATACATCACGCACATGAGCCTCTGGGTTCTTCTGGCCGCGCCGCTGCTCGCCGGGAATGATCTTTCGAAGATGAGTCCGGACACGCTCGAGATACTCACCAATAAAGAAGCTCTCGCCGTCGATCAGGATGCCAAGGGCATTCAGGGCCGCCGAATCGCCCAGGAAGGGCCGCTGGAAGTATGGGCGAAGCGCCTGTCCAGTGGCAGCACCGCTGTTGGATTGTTCAATCGCGGAGAATCGACGAACCCGGTGACCGTCAACTTCAAGGATCTCGGGATTTCAGGCGCCGCGAAGGTGCGCAATCTGTGGACCCATACCGATCTTGGTTCCTTTACTGAAAGCTATACCGCTGAGATCCCACGGCACGGAGCTGTTCTTCTTCTTGCGGTCCAATAAAGGACTTAAGACTTCGAGGGCTGGTCGCCGTTCTTAGAATCACCCTGCGCGGATTCACCCTGCGCGGCCGCCCGCTTCCTCTCCAGAGCCTGTTTGAGGGACTCGCCGGCGAAGTGGATGTGCTGGCGTAGCAGCTTGCAGGCCGGAGCAATCTCGCGATTGCGGCACAGCTCCAGAATCTGGTGGTGCTCTTCGTTGGCTCGCTTCATGCCATGCGTGAGGTACAACTGCAGGCGCGTGTAGCGTTCGCCGCTGTTATTCACATTCCGGATGATCGCCATGAATCTCGGTTGGTTGGCGCGCGAATAAAGGATGGAATGAAACTGCCAGTTCAACCGTCCCCAGGCTGAAACATGCTCCTCGTGCTTAAGTTCTTGCACATATGTCTGCAGAACCGCTTCGGCTTCGGAGAAATCCTCTTTTGTCAGATGAGGAATGGAGAGCTTGAGGACCTCCGGCTCGAGCAGGGCGCGGATGGAGAACAGCTCTTCGATATCTTCGGGAGACAATGCGGGCACAATGGCGCCACGGTTGTGGACGATTTCGATCAGGCCCTCGGCGTCCAGTTGACGAAGCGCTTCGCGGACCGGAATGCGGCTTACCTGGTACTGAGTCGCGATCGCGTCTTGCCGCAATTGAGCCCCCTCGGGAATCTCGCCGCGCATGATCTGATCGCGCAACCGGTCGGCCACGGCCATCGTCAGCGACCGGCGCGGAATGGCCGTATCGGATGCAGTTTCCTGGTCCATCTGGGTATAGTCCAAGGTCATCGCAGTACGCCTGGTTTCAGTGCATCGTACTTACTATATCGCATGTTATATCCGGCAGATGCTCTCGTTTTTTCAACCAGCACACGAGCCCCAACGACTTGTGGCTGAACGCCACTAGCACTCTGGCTGAGGCTCCGGATCTTCAAGGTCATATTCGGGCTGAACCCGACTTCCCCTGCCACGAATCAGCAGATAGATGGGTATTCCCAAAAGCACGATCAGCAGTCCCGGCCAAGTGGTGGCGGGGCGATAGATGAACAGCACCAGCAGAATGGTGCCGGCTGCGGCTATGTAAAGCGCAGGCACGACCGGATAACCCAGCGTGCGATAAGGACGCGCTACGGCCGGTCGCGTAAAGCGAAGCCGGAAGACTCCCGCAACGGTCAGCACATAAAAAATCAGAGCGGAAGAAATCACGTACTCGAGCAAGTCGCTATAGAGATTTCCCCAGGTCTGCGTCACCGGGTTGAAGACGCGCGGCAGCACCAGCGCCGCCGCCCACAGGCCCTGAAGCCGCAAAGAATGTGCCGGTACATGTGCGCGATTCAGTTGTCCGGCAAAGGGGAAGAAGAGCTTCTGGCGGGCCATCGCATAATAAACGCGCGCACCCGTCAGCGTCAGGGCATTGATCGTTCCAAAGGTTGAGATCATGATCGCAGCCGCCATGATCGCCGTTCCCATGCCCGGAAAAATTGCCTGCAGTGTGGCGGTGCCCACGCGGTCCGCGGAGGCGTGCTGGATCGCCGGCAACGGCAGGGTGAAGAGGTAGGCGACATTCGCCAGGATGTAAAGCGTGATCACCAGGATGGTTCCGAGAACCATAGCCAGCGTGACATTGCGCTCCGCCCGTTTCACCTCGGGCGCGGCGAAAGCAATATTGTGCCACGAATCCGCGGAGAACAACGATCCGGTCTGGCTCAGGCAAATGGCTACGAACAAACCGAAGCCGGTCGTGGCGTCCAGCCCTCGGGTCAGCGGAAAGACCGCATGTGCGTGCCAGGCAGCCGTGAAGTTCGCCGACAACGCTGCCGCGTTGCGGCCGAGCAAAACTCCCAGGACAATTAAGGCAACCAGGGCTCCAGTCTTGGCGACAGTAAACAAGTTTTGGACGAGCTTTCCATAACGCAAGCCGAGGGTGTTGCTGAAAGTGAGCAAAGCAATCACAGCAATCGCCAATACCTGGGCTGAGGAAAGCGATATCGCGTAACGTGTTGTCAAGTGGACCGGGTGAATCCAATACTTATCTTCGGAAATGACCGGCCAGAGCACGCCGCAGAATCGGGCGAAGGCCAGAGCGACGGCGGCGATGGTTCCCGTCTCGATGACAGAAAACAAAGTCCAGCCATAGAGGAAGCCCCATAAGGGCGAATAGGCTTCCCTCAAATAGACATACATTCCGCCTGCATGCGGCATCATGCCGGAAAGTTCTCCGTAACACAGGGCTCCGGCGATCGTCAGCGCGCCGGCCACCGCCCACGCCACCAGCAGCCAACCCGCGCTCCCAATTTCCCGGGCCATCTCGGCGGGGACAATGAAGATGCCAGAGCCGATCATGGCTCCGACTACCACCATCGTCGAATCGAACAGGTTTAGCCCGCGGGTGAAGCCCGGCCCGGCGACGGGCGGGTCCAGATCCGGCAACTCGATTTTCTGCGGCACTTTAGCTATGTTTGTCCTCATGCGAAGAGCCACGTTGACGCTTGCATATTGTATCCATAAAATACGACGTACGGCTTTGAAAGATTGGCAAACTTAATGGCGAAGAGGGATTCACACAGCAAAGTCAAAACCAGCACCCGGAGGAGGGTCGAAGTCATTGATTCTCATACCGGAGGCGAGCCCACACGACTGATTGTGAGTGGAGGGCCGGATCTGGGGAAGGGGCCGCTCTCCAAAAGACTCGAGCGCTTTCGCGATCAATACGATTCCTTCCGCTCCGCGGTGGTAAACGAACCCCGCGGCTCGGATGTGATGGTCGGCGCTCTGCTGTGCGAGCCAGACGATCGCACCTGCTCCGCCGGCCTTATCTTCTTCAACAACGTCGGCTATCTTGGTATGTGCGGACATGGCACGATCGGAGCCGTCGCCACGCTGGCATATATGGGGCGTATCGCGCCGGGAGAAATTCGGATCGAAACCGCCGTCGGAGTCGTAACTGCAATCTTGCATAAAGACGGTCAAGTCACCGTGAACAATGTCGCCAGCTACCGCAAGGCCGCCGACGTGGAAGTCGGTGTGCCAGGATACGGCAAGGTGCATGGCGACATCGCATGGGGAGGGAATTGGTTCTTCCTCGTCCGCCAACATTCGATTCAACTGACGCTCAGGAACGTGGAGCAACTCACGGAGTTCACCTGGGCCATCCGCCAGGCATTGAACGCCAATGGCATTACCGGGGACGAGGGCAAAGAAATCGATCACGTCGAACTCTATGGACCTTCAAGCATCCCAGGTGTGGACAGCAAGAATTTTGTGCTCTGCCCGGGCAAGGCGTATGACCGGTCTCCTTGCGGCACGGGCACGAGCGCGAAGCTGGCGTGTCTCTATGCCGACGGCAAGATTCGCGAAGGGCAAACCTGGAAGCAGGAAAGCATCGTCGGAAGCGTTTTTGAAGGAAGCGTCAAGCTCCGGGACGGGCGGATCTATCCCAGCATCACCGGATCCGCTTTTGTGAATGCGGAATCCGTTTTGGTTCTGGACCCGCAGGACCCGTTTTGCATGGGCATTCGCACTTAAGCCGGAATCATGACAGAAGCAGCCTACGAAGTCGTAGTGGTAGGCGCCGGCATCGTGGGCGCGGCGTGCGCGCGTGAGTTTGCGCGGCGTGGCCTGCGGGTCTGCATCGTGGACCGCGATGTGGTGGGCAGCGGGGCCACCGCCGCCGGCATGGGACACATTGTTGTGATGGATGACTCCGAGGCGCAGTTTTCGCTGACCCGCTATTCCCAGCGCTTGTGGCAAGAGCTCAAGCCGGAGTTGCCGGAGACGGTGGAATACGAACAGTGCGGGACGATCTGGGTGGCGGCGGACGCGGACGAAATGGATCTGGTGTCTCGGAAGCGCGATTACTATGCGAAGCGTGATGTCGTGACCGAGGTGATTGATGAGACACGCTTGAAGCAGCTGGAACCCAACCTGCGCGAAGGGCTGGCCGGCGGTCTGCTGGTTCCCGACGATGGCGTTCTTTATCCGCCCTGCGCTGCCTTGTTCCTCATCCAGCAAGCCCAGGGTCTCGGGGCATCTCTCCGTCTTGGTGCCGCGGCCGCGCAGATTGGGGAGCAACGCGTCCTCCTGAGCGACGGGTCAGAGATCCACGGAGAGATTATCGTCAACGCCATCGGCTCGAAATCGCCGGAACTCACGCAGGACATCGATGTCAAGCCGCGTAAAGGACATTTGGTCATCACTGACCGTTATCCCGGATTCGTCCGCCATCAACTGGTGGAGCTTGGCTATTTGAAGAGCGCGCATTCGAGCGGCGGAGATTCCGTTGCTTTCAATGTGCAACCGCGCAAGACCGGACAAGTCCTGATCGGCTCCTCCCGCCAGTATGGGGCCGAGCATAAGGAAGTGGATCAGGCGATCCTGGCCCGCATGCTGGAGCGAGCCGGGCAATACATGCCGGCGCTGGGGACGCTGTTGGCCATCCGCACCTGGACCGGTTTCCGCGCAGCCACGCCCGACAAGCTGCCGTTGATTGGCCCGTGGCCGGGGGACAAGTCGGTTTTTCTTGCCACTGGACACGAGGGACTGGGCATCACGACGTCCCTGGGAACGGCGCGAATTCTCGCCGATCAAATCACGGGCGCGAAGCCGGAGATTCCTGTCGAACCGTACCTGCCATCGCGAGCGACCCAGGAATACGCCCATGCCTGAAGAAATCACGCTGACGGTGAACGGCTTCCCGGTGAGAGTGCCCAGTGGGGCGACTGTCGCGGTAGCAGTGGTGAGCGCCGGACAAGCTTGCCGCAAATCCGTCACCGGGCAGCCGCGATCCGCTTTTTGCGGTATGGGGATCTGCTATGAGTGCCGTGTGACGATCGACGGCAGACATCACTGCCGGAGTTGTCAGATTGTGTCCACACCGGGTATGGATGTGAGGACGGATGAGTAAACCCCTGCAGCCATTCGATGTCCTCGTGGTTGGCGGAGGGCCGGCTGGAGTGGCAGCCGCCGTTCGCGCGGCCGAATGCGCCGTTCGTGTCGGCATAGTGGATGACAATTTGGCTTTGGGCGGCCAGATCTGGCGTGCGGACCGGGGCGGCAGGCAAGTAACAGAAGCGGAAGAATGGCGGCGCCGAGTTGCACAAGCGGGGGTGACCGCGCTCTTCGGAATGCGAGTGTTTCACCAGCCGGAGCCAGGAGTTCTTTTCGCCGAAAGCGCTACCGATTTCTGCGAGCTGCGCTACCGGACGCTCGTGCTGGCTACGGGTGCACGAGAACGGTTCTTGCCCTTTCCCGGATGGACCCTTCCCAACGTCATGGGAGCCGGCGGTCTGCAGGCTATGGTCAAGGTTGGGCTTCCGGTTCGTGGTAAGCGCGTGGTGATCGCGGGAAGCGGTCCTCTACTGCTCGCCGTCGCCGCTTACCTTCGCCGGTATGGCGCAGAGATTCCCCTGATTTGCGAACAGGCGACCTGGCGCCAACTGGCGCGATTCAGTGCGTCGCTGATCGCTCAGCCGCAAAAGATTCTTCAGGCCCTACAGCTCAGAAAAGAAATCGCAGGAATTCGGTTCCTCGCCAACAGCTGGCCGCAAGTCGCGCGTGGCCACGGCAAACTCGAGAGCGTTACTATTTCGTGCGCAGGGAAGTCCGAGGACATCGCGTGCGATTACCTGGCTTGCGGATTCCATTTGCTGCCGAACAACGAGTTAGCGTCCTTGCTGGGGTGCGAGATTCGACACGGATGTGTGCAGGTTGACGAATACCAACAGACCACGATCGCCGGGGTTTTTTGTGCAGGAGAACCTACCGGGATTGGCGGAGTCGAGCTATCGCTCATTGAAGGAGACATCGCGGGGTTGGCGGCAACTGGCCGCCGAGATGATTCCCGAAAGTTGTTTGGAGCACGCCGGAGATTTCGCCGTTTCGCCAGCTTGCTGAACGAGACCTTTGCTCTGCGGGACGAACTCAGGAGCCTGCCTTCCCCCGAGACCCTGGTTTGCCGCTGCGAGGACGTTCCTCACGCGCGTCTGCGGGACCAATCGTCTTGGCGCGCTGCGAAGTTGCATACACGCTGCGGCATGGGCGCATGCCAGGGAAGGATATGCGGCCCGGCAACGGAATTTCTCTTCCGTTGGAATCCCGACTCGGTGCGCCCGCCAGTCTTCCCCGCGCGCGTTGAGAATCTCGCAGCGGTTGCCGAAAGCCTCGAACCAAGCGCAGTTATAGGAGGTTATCCATGCACTGGAAAGGCGTAATGCCTGCAATTACTACCCCGTTTGATAAGAATCTCTCGGTGGATCACGATTTTCTGGCAGAACACTGCCGCTGGTTGCTGGAAAACGGATGCAGCGGCATCGTCGCCCTCGGATCGCTGGGTGAAGGCGCGACGCTTTCGTATGAGGAAAAACTGGAAGTCGTGCGCACCTGTATTCGGGCCGTGCAACGGCGTGGACCGGTCGTCGCTTCCATTTCGGCGCTCTCCACTTCGGAGGCTGTATCGCTGGCGAAGGCAGCCACTAGTCTAGGCTGCGATGGTCTGATGGTTCTGCCTCCGTACGTATACCAGGGCAACTGGCGGGAAATGAAAGCCCATGTGGCAGCGGTGTTCAACGCCACGCCGCTATCGTGCATGCTGTACAACAACCCCGTGGCGTATGGAACGGATTTTCTTCCCGAGCACATCCAGGAACTCGCCAGCGAGCACGAGAACTTTGAAGCCGTGAAGGAGTCGAGCACCGATGCCCGGCGAGTCTCCGCTATCCGGGCATTGCTGGATCGCAGGCTGGAAATTTCTGTTGGAGTCGACGACGCGGTGTTGGAGGCAATCGGAGTGGGAGCCACAGGATGGATCGCCGGTCTGGCAAACGCGCTGCCACGAGAATCGGTCGATTTGTTTCAGTTCGGCATCGGCGGCGACAACGATAAAGCTTTCGATCTGTACCGCTGGTTCTTGCCGTTGCTGCGAATGGATACCGTCGCAAATTTCGTTCAGCTCATCAAATTAGTGCAACAAGAGGTTGGGATGGGCAACGCTCGGGTGCGTCCGCCGCGGCTCGAACTGGTCGGCGATGAACTCGACGACACCAGGGAAATCATCCGCCGCGCGCTCAAATCGCGGCCGCAACCGGCGAGCGCGTATGCCTTGCCCAGAAAGTGAGCCATGTTAGCTTTGACGACGAAAATTTCAGGTCGCTCGCTCATCGGATTCCGGGAAGGGGCGGGATCAGGAAAACTCCATTACGCGACCGATCCGACGACCGGCCAGCAGTTGCAGCCGGGCTTTGTGCCCGCCACCGCGGAAGAAGTCGATCTGGCGGCTCATCTGGCGGCGGAAGCCTTCGAGAAATACCGGCATCTTTCAGGCAAACAGCGCGGAGCGTTTCTGCGGATGATCGCCGCGAAAATCGAGGCGATCGCCGAGGAAATTATCGAGCGCGCCAGGCAGGAGACTGCACTGCCGAAAACCCGTCTTCAGGGCGAAACCGCGCGGACCTGCGGTCAGCTCCGTCTCTTTGCCCAGGTGGCGGAAGATGGCTCGTGGGTCAAGGCGCGTGTTGATCCCGCCGACCCCAATCGCAAGCCCGCGCCTAAGCCTGACATTCGCTCTATGCTCCGCCCGCTGGGCCCCGTTGTCGTGTTTGGGGCCAGCAATTTTCCGCTGGCCTTCTCGGTCGCGGGCGGAGACACCGCTTCCGCTCTTGCCGGAGGAAACACGGTCATCGTGAAAGCACACGCGGCGCATCCGGGCACGAGCGAGTTGGTCGGCCGCACGATTCAGGAAAGCGTGCGCGAATGCGGTCTGCCTGAGGGCGTGTTTTCACTGCTGTTTGGCAGTGGTTCGCAGATCGGCACCGCGCTGATGAAGCATCCGCTGGTGAAAGCCGGAGGTTTCACCGGCTCGCGCACCGCCGGGAGAACCTTAATGGATGTTGCCGCAGCGCGCCCGGAGCCGATTCCGTTTTATGCCGAGATGAGCAGCACGAATCCGGTTTTCATCCTGCCCGGAGCCTTGCGCGAGCGAGCCGAGGCCCTTGCTTCCGGCCTGCACGGATCCTTCACTCTCGGCGCAGGCCAGTTTTGCACTAAGCCGGGAATGGTCTTCCTCCCGCAAGGTTCCGACGCGGAATCTTTCAATGACAAGCTGCGGCAGTTAGTGAGTGGTTCTGCGCCGTTCCATCTTCTGACCAATGCGATTCACGCTTCCTACGAATCGGCGACTTCGCGGCGCAAGAGTGAAGCAGCGGCAAAGCTTGTCGCTGAAGCTCCGCAAACGGGAAGGTCCGAAGGTTTCACTGCTTACCCGATGCTGTTTGAAACCGATGCTACGACGTTTCTCGGATCGAATCTGGAGGAGGAAATCTTTGGTCCGACGACGCTTCTGGTTCGCCACTCCGACCGAGATCAGGTGTTGGCAATTGCCAGGGCGCTTGAGGGACATCTCACGGCCACCATCCACGGTACAGAAGAAGATTTGCGCGATTTCGCCGACTTGATCGCGATCCTGGAGACCAAGGTGGGCCGACTTGTGTTTAACGGTTTTCCGACCGGCGTCGAAGTCACCCACGCCATGGTGCACGGTGGTCCGTATCCATCCACTTCGGATGGGCGCTCGACTTCGGTGGGCACGCAGGCGATTTTCCGGTTCACCCGCCTGGTGTGCTACCAGGGATTTCCCGACAGTGCGCTTCCCGCGGAGCTCAAGAATGCGAACCCGCTCGGCCTCTGGCGCATGATCAACGGAGAGGTGTCTCGGGATCCTGTCGCGAGATCTACTGCGGATTCGTCGTCATCGTTGCCCGGTGACCCGTAGCTCTATCCCAGTAGTAGATCCACCGTTGCCGGATTGCATCCGTGCGTTCGACCAACTCCTGGCTTGGCGCGCGGCCGTGCTCGACTACCAGCACCATTCCGGTGTTAAAACTCCGCTGCGAGTGATCGACATCCGGCACACGCGGCCCCTCCGCCGCAATCACGTCTTGGACGGTGATCTTGGTGCGCTCGGCTCTGAAGATCGGATGTCCATTCAGGTCTTTTCCTGCTGGAACGAGATTCCTCAGAATGAAAAAGTCGGGGACCTCGGCCGGCGAAATCAATCCCATTAGATAAAGATCAAGATAGGAGTAGCCGGTAGCCGGCACATAATAATCGTCATCCAGTTGCGTGAAGGTGCCATCCAAGTTGTCTTGCCAGACTCCACCTCCCATCGCCGAGGCCTCAACCGGGCGCTGATAGGGAAACGCGACCGGTGCCTGCAACCCGCGCGCCCAATGGACAGGGCCCAACTGAATCATCTCGCCATTCACCTTCGCCGAGACGAATGCCGCCCAGCGATGCCCCATCTCATGGCCCAGCTGCGACATGGCGTAGTTGTAAGGGAGCATCTTTCGCTCCGGAGTGCTCTCCGCCAATTGATGCGCATAAAATGTGATGTCGCGATCGCTTCCCACCGGCGCCCCGGCTGGCGGCCAGTCCTGCATCTGGTTCGATCCGACATAAACGGGCTGCACGTATCCCCACTGAAATCTGCCCTGCGTGCAATAGGTGTCCAGGTCGTGCTGGTTCTCGCCCGTTCCCAGCACATTGCCGCCCTTTGGACCATCGCTGGGAGTGCCGGCTTCCTGATTGTCGATGCGGAAATCGGAATAGTAAGCCAGAAAATCGAACTTGTCGCCGAGCGCCTTAATCACCGTGCAAGAAAGATCCTGAGGGCGGGGTAGAGACAGGTAGTGGAAGGACTCGTAAGCGAGAGCAAGCGGACCGTCCTTTCGAGTGAGAGACGAGAAATGAACTTCGGGGTTCCCAATTCCGGTCAGCCTGACGCTGTGCGCCGGAATTCGTTCTATGGGAGCGCGATTCGCAGAGGTGCCGACTTCTGCCGAAATCACAATCTCTCCAGCTCCCCTGATTCCATCCGGCACAATGCCCTGCAGCAGGATCGTGTTTCCGACGGCCTTCACCCTGCGGGAGACGCCCGGCCCGAAGGCGACATATCGGGATGGCCGGTCCGGCGGCCAACGCACTCCCCGCACCGTCCACGCAATCGGATGGGCCGCTTCACCACTTGCCGGAGCGCCGGACGCATCGAATAACACGCGGTAGGTGAGTCCATCGATCCCGGCATCGCCTTCCTTCAGCACAGGCCCACGGGTGTCGAAGGTGACTCGCAGGAGGACGCCATCTACGACTGAGACCTTCACCTGCCGAACATCCAAATGCTCCGCCAGCGACGGATGCGGTTCCGCGTTCAGAATGGGAAGCGGTTTTTCTGCGCCGTCAAGCGTGGGATAGATGCCGACGATCGCGTCTTTGGCTGCAAGTTCCTTGTACGACATCTCAATCGTGCCGTCACGATGGAGCACCGCCTGAAATCGATTCACGGTCTTGAACCACGTGAAGTCCTGGATATTCCCGAACGGCTCGGTGACATCCCACGTGATCACGACACGATCGGCGAGTTCCTTCAAATAATGCGGTCCCGACATGCGCGGCTTGAAAAACACACAGATTGCCGGAGCGCTCTCGATCAGCCTGCTTGCCGCCTCGGCGAGAGGCTCGAACCGGCCGATCGATACGCCTCCATCACTCGGAGCGTTGCCGTACGAGTTGCTCTCCTGCGCCGGTTCTCCAAATCGAATCGACCCCGTTCGTCCTACGTGGAATGAAGTCCAGCGTTGTCCGGAAAAAGGAAAGGCGAAGTGTTGCAGAGCGACATCCGATCCCGCGAGTTCCGCCCCGAAGTCCGCATCCCACTGCAAGGCGCCGCTCTCGATGCGATAGCGGGTACCATCCGGGATGAAGCGCAGCGTACGACCAGTAAGGTCGAACAGATTGGCCTTGCCTAAGGCGCCGTCGTCCAGATCCATCACGATCAGATTTCCCTGAATTGTGACTCTGCCGATTGAATGACCTTGCCTGTTCACCTCCTCGTCTTGTGCCGTAGAAAAACTGGCATGTAATACGGGCAGGGATAAGAGGAGAATTGCACCGCGCGACAGCAAGCGTGCGCCAATCCGCATACGACCTCCAGCGAAGAAGGGAATCCGACCTGGGATAGGAGTGTTGTATACAATATCCGACCCAGAGTCCAGCAATTCGTAGACCAGCGTGCACATGAGCCAGTCGTGGCACAACGGGATGAGTTCATCCGCGCTGAGACGGAGGCTGGATCGGTTGTGGATAGTCAGCGAATCGGGCAAGCCCGCGACGGTTTATGCTGCACGGCCGGTCGTGCTGCCCTGGCCAGAGTCCTCAGCCGCAATTTGCGAAATGGCGGACCAGTCGAGCGCGTCGCCGCCCCGGGCCAGCAACGCCAGAAAACGGTCACGAATCAGACTGGCCAGCGGAAGGGGAACGCGGAATTGCTCGCCCGCGGCAAGAGTCAGGCGAACATCTTTCAGACCGAGAGGCGCGGCGAATCCGGCAGGCTGAAATTTTCTGTCGGCGATCAGGCCGCCGTAAGTTTTGTACACGGGAGCGGCGAAAAGAGTCGATGTCAGAAAGTCCAGGTACTGGTGTTGGTCGATCCCAGCCTTGCCGACCAGGGCCATGGCTTCGCTGAGCGACTCAAGCACCGATGCGATCAGGAAATTCCCGCTGAGTTTGATCAAGTTTGCAGTTGAAGGCTGCTCGCCGAAGCGGAAAGTTCGCTGGCCGATTGCCTCGAAGAGAGGCAGGCAGCGCTCGACTACGTCGTTCGGCCCGGCAACGACAACGAACAACTTGCCGGCTTCGGCGGCTTCCGGGCGTCCGAAGACAGGGGCCGAAATGAATTGCTGCTGGTGCTTCTCGTGCTCAGCCGCGAGCTTCTGCGCGAGCGCTACGCTGATCGTGCTGGAAGAAATGTGGACGCATCCTGGCCGGAGGTTCGCCAGGATGCCGGATTCGCCGTAGACCGCACTTTCGACCGCATGATCATCGGCCAGCATGGTGAATACGACATCTCCGCGGGAGGCTTCCGCAGGGCTGGTACCGACGTGGGCGCCTCGCTCAAGAAGCGGCTTGGCTTTTTCGGCGCTGCGGTTATATGCGGTGACATCGTGTCCGGCCTTCAGCAGGTTCATCGCCATGGCTGACCCCATGTTTCCAAGACCAACGAATCCGATCCTCATGGAATTCTCTCTCCGGGTTGCACGAATCTGTAGAGTCAAACCGATTCTAGCTGGGCGGCGACGGGGTCTGCACCCCGCAATCTCTCTCCATACCCAGACATGGATGCCAAACTATGCTCGGTTGTTGGCGTTCGTGGGACCGACTCCGCTCGTGCCTCCAATGAGGAGTGACATCCAAAATTGAGATTCTGTCCAACGCCGCGCCTGCAACTAAGATGGATTCAGGCTCACATCAGGTTGTGACTGTGCTCACCATAAGACGCCTCGGGGCAGCTTGCAGTCCGCTTCTTTCACTCGTGTTCCTTGTACGCGGGAGATGGACGTAGCATCCCTGATGCCTGTCAAAAATCATAGCGTCTGAATCCTCAAACGGATAAAATTCGAGTCGCGCACCCGCACCATTCCTGGAGCGAATTCCGACCTCGTCGAAGGAAGAATGGAATTTGGTGCAAGGTTACGGCGGGGCTTTCGGAGAATGCGCTCGGGACTCTTCCGATTCATTAAGCCCCTCACGCACCGGAACGCGTTTCGTTTTCCTCCGAAGGCAACTCTTCATGCGTGAATACAGTTCATAAAGGAACACTTAATGGCCTGGATGCTTCATAAAGTGTGCCATCTGATAGAGATGTGCTTGTTGTCAGCACTGATTGCGATCGCGCTCAACGCGCAACAAGTCGGAGCGACCTGGACCGGCATCGTGCGTAGGACCGCAGGTCAACTTGTCTCGGGAGCGAAAGTCGTTGTAGCCGCTAAAGCGGAAGGACAGCGGTCGGCGGTCACCGGGGTCGATGGAAGTTTTGCGATTGAAGGGATTGCTCGAGGTCCGCACACCGTCACTGTGCAACTGCCCGGGCGAGGTGCGACCGAGCCGGTCGCACTGGACCTTACTGCCGCCCCGGCGGTGCTGACGGTATCCGATCAGAACGTATTGACGATCGCGCCGGAAAGTTCTGCGGCAGTTCCGAATTCTGCCAGTGGGACGGGCGGGGAAAAGCTCTCAAGCCAAACCGTGAGCGAGTTGCCGCTGAACGGGCGCGACTTCAGCACGCTGCTCTTGCTGGCCGCGGGCACGATGACCGATGTCAATGGCCAGACGAATTTCACCCAACAATTTGCCATCAATGGGCAGCGCGGCGTGGAAGCGACGTTCGCGATGGATGGCGCGGACGTGAGTGACCCGGAAATGGGCGGCAGCACCTTCACAAATTTCAACGTCGATGCCATTCAAGAGCTGCAATCGAGTTCCGGTTGGATGCCGGCGGACGTCGGACGAGGAGGAGCCGGTTTCACTGATATTGTGACGCGGTCGGGCAAGAGCGGCTTTCATGGGTCTTTCTTCGAGTTTCTGAGAAACTCTGCCCTGGACGCACGGAACTATTTCGATCATCCGTCGATTGCCGAGCCAGGCCGAATACCTCCCTTTCGGAGGAACGAATTCGGCTTCACGAACGGCGGCCCGGTCGTATTGCCGCATCTGTACGACGGGAACGGCAGAACCTTTTACTTCGTGCAGTATCAGGGATTCCGGCAGGTGCTGGGAACGACCCAGGTGCTGGCGGTACCGACAGCCGCCGAGAGAGCGGGCCAGGATGTGGTGAGGGATCCCGACGGCAGCACGGATACGTTGCTGATCGCGGGAGGCGCATCCAGTCCGGGCGTCAATCCGGCGATTGCCGCCGTGCTGGCGCGCTATCCACTGCCGAACAACCCAACCGGCGCGTTTGGCGAGCGAACCTATGCCGCCCCTTCGAATGTGAGCACGAATGCAGATCAGTTCTCCCTTCGCGTCGATCAGAAGATTGGCCCGAAGGGAGAGTTTTTTGCCCGATTCAACTACGACAATCTCACCGGGCCAACGACCAACCCGAGCCAGACGTTGCTTGATCCGAGCTTCGGTGTGCAGTATGTGGATCGGCAGCGGAACGCCGCCTTGAGCTACACGCGCACGGTGTCGCCGCGTTTTCTGTGGTCCGCGTCTCTGAGTGTCACCCGGACCACGCCCTCGTTTGTGACGCCCAACCACGCGGATCCCGCCTTGCGCTTTATGGACGGTTTGTATGAGCCGTTCAACGGGGCTGCGGGTTCGGTGATGTCGGCATTCGGGAATCTGCTTCATGGGCAGGTGAATTTTGTCCGGACCACCGATCGACACGCGTGGAAGTGGGGTGCGGAGGTGCGTCTCAATCGGGATACGACTTACTTCGGCATCAGTCCCAATGGGGAGTACGATTTTGGCGGTGGAACCGTGTACTCCCCCGTCTTCATTCCTTCCGCCAGCGGACAGCACGATGTCGAGGTGGGCGATCCTCTGCCGGATACTTTGAGCAGCCTGCTCGTCGGCTACCCCTATGGATACACGATCGCCGTCGCTCCGACCTACGCGTCGAATGGCGCACATATAGGGCCGGCGGCGATCAACCGGAACGATGTCAACGCCTACGTAGAGGATACGTGGAAAATCAATCCGCAGTGGACGCTCGATTATGGCCTGCGGTATGAGCTGTACACGCCGATTTCGGAGCGCGCCAACCGCACTTCGAGCTTTCTGGATTCATTTCCACCTGTGGGCGTCGAGCAGGAGTACTTGATCAATCCACGACCTACATATCAGACGAATTGGAACGGATGGGGACCGAGAGTACAGGTCGAATGGAACGCTCCCAAGGCTATTCATGTGCATGCGGGCGGCGGGATCACAATAATTCCGCCCAATATCTGGCAGGACAATTTCCTGACGGGATCGACTCCTTATGTCGTCTACCCGCACGTCAACGCGGCAAAGAACGGAGAGATCGCTTATGGATTCCAGATCACGCCGGGAGAGTTGCCGCAGGTCTACACGCCCGACGGCGTGAATGTGCTGGCCAGAGGCGATCCCAAGGCCGTACCGGCGAATACGGTCATGGATGTGAATCGATACCAGCAAGACCTGGCGGGACTGTCTCCCAGCAATCAATTGTCGCTGCTGAACCTGAGCGGGGTCGATCGGCGTTTTGACAATGGTCTACTCGACACCTGGACGCTGGGCCTGGAGAGAGGGTTTGGAAAACTGACGGCCGACGTCGCATATGTCGGAACGGCCGCGTATCGGCTACCCAAGATCTCGTATCCGAACGCTTATCAGGGTGCGGACCCGGCTTTCGCGCGGTTTACGAACTTCGACAGCAGTGGAGCGGTGACCGGTGGCTTCGGGTTCGAGTCGGTGGTCACGTCTACATCCCACTCGTCGTATCACGCGTTGCAGACCTCACTGGCGGGACAGATCGGCCACCGAGGTCCCGCATTGCAGGCCGGATACACGTGGGGCAAATCGCTGGATGACGTCAGCGGCATACTCGGAGGAGCGGGATCGACCGGCGCAGTGGCTGTGTTCAGTCCGCAGGACCCGCTCAATCCGCGCTTGGAAAAAGGTCCGTCGAGTTTCGACGTAGCGCACGCATTCACAGTGAGCGCAGCCCAGGACCTTTACCTCGATCACCTGGGACTTCAGCCAAATCAACTCAAGCTGTTGACCCGGGGCTGGCAACTGCTCAGTATCTCGACCATCCTCAGTGGCTCGCCCTTCACCGTGTACTCGGGAATCCAGCAGACCGGCGCCGGGACGATTGGGGCAGATCGGCCGGACCAGATCGGCAGACCGGAACTCTCGACAGCAGGCGGTTCCACGCGACGGCGCGAGGACTATTTCGGCCTGGGCGACGTTTGCGTCCCGGGTCCGTGCAATGCCTCGTTCTTCAATATCCCGATCAATCTCGCCGGAGGCACCGGGCCCAATTCGGGGAGATTCGGGACCCTCGGTCGCAATACATTTCGCGGGCCAGCCTATTATGACTTCGACTTTGCGCTCATCAAGACCACTCCGATTGGCCACCGCGACAGCGGCCTGGAGCGCGTGGACCTCCAGTTTCGGGCGGAGTTCTTCAATCTTTTCAACGTCGTCAACATGGGGCTGCCGGCGAACACAATCTTAGGCTCGGGGTTTGGCGTGATCAGCAGGACGGCGGGAACGTCACGGCAGATTCAGTTTTCGCTCAAGGTCATCTACTAGGCCGGATCAAAAATAGCATCCGATCGAGAAAGGGACGACGTACTGACCCAATCGCAGTCTGGGTTACAAGTTAGCGGATTTGAAGGCTGTGGCCGAACAAATTCACTCCGAGCGCAGCGTGGTGGAAGGATCCACGTTCGCAGCCCGCCAGGCCGGAACCCAGCACGCCAGGACGGAAACGAACGCCAGCACTGCCAGCACTCCGACCCACGAGAGCAGGTCAAGCGCCGAGGTTCCAAACAACAACGAGACGATTCCCCGGCTGGCAGCCAGAGCCGCGCAGGCCCCGATTCCGATGCCCAGGGCCGTCAGTCGCATGCCATCACGCAGCGCCATGGTAAGAATGTGGCCTCGCGTGGCGCCCATGGCCATGCGGACGCCAATCTCATGAATACGCTCTGAGATGCTTCCAGCCAAAACGCCATACAAGCCAACGCCCGCGAGCACGAGCGCGACGATGCCGAAGGCTTCAAAGAGAATCAGCACGAACCTCCGCTGTGCCTCGGTAATTGCGACCATGCGGTCCATGGTCAGGATGCGCACGATGGGCTGATCCTTGTCTACGGACCAGACAGCAGACTTTACGTCAGGAACAAGGGCCGTCGCGTTTCCGCGCGCGCGAATAACAAAGGAAAGCGTGTCATCGGCGAACCAGGTCTGCCGGGTAGAAAGGTAAACCGCGTCTTCCTGGTCAATGGAAAGGGAAGTCTGCTTGACATCGCCGACGATGCCGACGACCGTGTACCAGGGGCGATTTCGAGGGCCCACATGAAGACGGCTGCCAATCGGATTTCGGTTCCCGAAATGGCGACGGGCCAGAGATTCGCTGATGAGCGCCGCCTGCGGCGCATCCGCGGTGTCGCGTTCATCCAGCAGCCGGCCAGCGACTAACGGGATCCTCATGGTCTGGCAATAGCCGGGACTGACGGCGTAGCGGAAAACGTTGTAGCCGCTCTGCGAGTCCTGGTCGTCGAATTGCGCTCCATATTGTCCGACGACAGGCGGATCATCACTCAGCGGTAGCAGGCTGGTGAAAGCTGCGCTCTCGACGCCGGGGACATGGCGCACCGCATCCAACGCCTGTTCGAAAAAGCGGCGCCGGCGGTCCGCACCCGCGGGGTTCGCGGGAGTCTCGTCGAACTGATGGCCGGAAGTCACCACCTGCACGGTGAGCATCTGCGACGGGCTGAATCCCGGGTCCACGGCGAGCAGGCGTTGCATGCTGCGCAGCAGCAGTCCTGCGCTGACCAGCAGCACCAGGGCGAGGGCAAACTCCGCAACCACGAGAAGCCGTCTGGTCCAGAGATGGCCGCTTGCGATGCGGCGTGAAGCTCTCTGCAGTCGGGACTGAAGCTCATTCCGCGAGATGTGCAGCGCGGGAATGGTGCCCGCGACAAGCCCGACGATCGTAATAAGGACAGAGGCAAAAAGGAATGAGGCCGTATCGAACCGGATAGCATCGAGGCGCGGCAATTCCGGCGGGCTCAGAGCCACGATGGCGCGCACTCCGGCGAGGGCCGCCGCGATTCCGAGCGTCCCGCCGAGACAGGTGAGGAACAGGCTCTCGGTTACGAGCTGGCGCGTGATTCGCCCTCTGGAGGCTCCCAGCGCGCCACGAACGGCGAATTCGCCGGCACGCTGAGCGCTTCGCGCCAACAGCAGATTGGTGACATTCACGCAAGCGATGGTCAATACAATCATCACCGCTCCAAATACGGCCAGCATCGCGGGCCTGACGGTGTGAGCGATGTCATCCTGCAGGGAATCGACGATCAGTCCCTGGTCCAGGGAAGCCCAGCGCGGCCGGGGGAACTGCGGCCACGGAGACCGGGCAACGCCCGCCAGTTCCTGAGCCGCGTCATTGCGCGAAACGCCGGGCCGGACGCGGCCTACCATTCGAAGGTGGTTGCCCCATTCCCAACTGTTGAATTCGCGGGTGGTCTGGCTGGAATCGTATTGGTCGGGCGTCCACAGTTCGGCGGAAGGAGAAAGGACATCATCGAAGGCCCCCGGCATGACCGCGATGACTGTGTAACTGTCGCCATCGAGTTTCACGGCTCGGCCGATAACAGCCGGATCTGCCCCGAAGAACTGCCGCCAAAGCCTGTCGCTGAGGATGACCACTTTGGGCCGGTTCGGTCTCTCATCTGAAGCGCGGAAATCGCGGCCAATCAGAGGAGCAACGCCGAGCACATGGAAAAACCCGGCGCTCACGCTTTGGCCTTCGAGGCGCCGCGGCTCGGCACCGCCGGTGATTGCGGGTTGCCACGGCTCAAAGAACGCCGTAGCTTCGAAGGAATGGCTGCGTTGTGATAGTTCGAGCCAGGTGCCGTAGGCTATCTCGGAGCGAGCTCCCTGCCAGCTGTTCCAGATCATCAGGACGCGGCCGGGATCAGGATAAGGCAGAGGTTTGAAGAGAATCGGATTGATCGCGCTGAAGATCGCCGTGCTGGCGCCAATGCCCAGCGCCAGCGTGATCACGCTAATGGCGGTGAAAGACGGGTTCCTCCGCAACTGTCGCGCGCCAAAGCGCAGGTCAGAGGAGAACGTCCTGACCGCGTTTTCCCATCCATACGCACGCACCTGCTCTTCGGCGGTCGAGGGATTCCCAAGTTCCAGACGCGCGGCGCGGCGGGCCTCTTCTTCGCTCAACCCACGCGCCCGGTAGGCTTCGGTTGCCTCTTCGAAATAATGCCGAACCTCGTCCCCGATTTCCTGGTCCTGCCGGTTTGCCTGCAGCAGCCCACGAAGCCCACGGGTCACCTGGCGCCAAATTGACATGCTCATGCCTCCTGCCGGAGCAGCCGGGCTACCGCCGAGGCACGGCGATTCCATTCTGCTTCCTCGATCTCCAACTGTTTTCTGCCGGCGCGTGTGAGGTTGTAGAACTTCGCGCGACGGGAGTTTTCCGTGTTGCGCCACTCGGAATCGAGCCATCCTGCGCGCTCGAGGCGCTGAAGGGCGGTAAGCAGAGATCCTGGGTTAACCTTGAAGACGCCCCTCGACACCTGCTCGACCCGGCGGGCCATCCCGAACCCGTGCATCGGTTCGAGGCTGAGAGTCTTCAGGATCAAGAGATCGAGGGTGCCCTGGATCACATCTGTGTTCTGGTCCACCATGATCTGAGCCTGACACGTCTACATCATGATTGTCAAGATGTGATAATCATATTCAAAAAACTGACCGCAGCCACACGGGGTTGCTAGGGTGATCTTCCGAAGCGAACGAACGGATCCGAGCTAAACGCCTTGAGCGGCCGTCAATCTCTCAGGATGCGTGCCGGATCGGTTCGGCTGGCGCGCCACGCCGGTGCGAGACAAGCGGACACCGCGGCAGTTGTCATGACTGCCAGGGCCGAGCCGAATACGAATGGATCATATGGGCTGACATGATAGAGAAGCCCGGCCAGAAACCGCGTCAAAACCACGGCGGCAACGCCACCGAAAGCGATGCCCCAGGCCGTCAGTTGCAGGCCGCGTGAAATGACCAGACGCAACAGGTTCGCGGAGTCGGCACCCAATGCCATGCGCAGTCCCAGTTCGCGCCTGCTCTGGGCCACCGCATAAGACATCACTCCGTACAGTCCAACGCCAGCCAGGAGAAGTGCGAGTCCTCCCAAGAGCGAAACCAGGGTCACAGCCACCAGTTGCGGGGAAGTCGAGCGCTTCACCTGTTCCTGCAGGGTGATCATCTCGTAAAGGGCGAGATCGGGGTCCATCGCATGCACTTCGCGGAGAAGCTCCGCCGACACGCGCTGCAGCGGTCCGCTGGTCCGGACGTTCAACGCCGCCCCTCGTACAAAATTCTGCCGCAGCGGCACATAGAAAAATGGTTTCGGAGTTTCGCGCATGCTCTCGTATTTGGAATCGGCAGATACACCCACGACTCGCGCCCAGCGACCGTTCATCTGAAGTCGCCGGCCGATCGGACTCTCGCCCTTCCAGTACTTCGTCATCATGGTTCGATTGACGATCGCGACCAGCGGAGCACTTTCATCATCACTGCGCAGGAATTCCCGGCCGGAGAGCAGAGGAATGCCTAAGGTCGCGAAATAGTCCGGACTCACCTGGTTATATTCGACCGCGGGTTGTTCCTCGGGTGAGGCTTGGTAGCCGTCAACGGCAATCGGCGTAGAGGGAAACGTGCCGTAGCCGAGTGGCGTCACCGCGGCGAACGCGGCCGACTGGACGCCCGGCAGTCCACGAAGGCGATCGATCAACTCGTCCTGAAAAATCCGGGCTCGGGGCTCGTCATATCCCGAAGCAGCCAGTGACAGTTTGGTGACCGCAACGCTGGTCGTCGAAAAACCCGGGCTCGCGCTTCGGATTCTCTGCAGACTTTCCAGCAGCAGGCCGCCTCCGACCAGCAGAATGAAACTCAAACAGATCTGAAATGCAACCAGGAGCGAGCGCACCCAGGCGCTGGAACGCGCTCCGACCACGCCTGAGGACTCGGCTTTCAGATCGCCGGCTAGATCGAGGTTGCGGCTTCGCAGAGCCGGAACCAGGCCGACCATAAGAGTCACCAACAGGCAAATGCCGGCGCCTGCCGCCATCACGCGGCCGTCGATGGTTCCAGGCAAAAACATGGTGACTCCTGAGCGCGAAGGCAATAACAGTACGAGCGCGTGACGGCACCAATAGGCCATGAGGAAGCCGGCCGCGGTTCCCAAGGCGGAGAGAATGAGGCCTTCGGTGAGAAGCTGCCGGAACAGACGAGATCCCGTGGCTCCGATCGCGAGACGCACGCTCATTTCGCGGCGGCGGACGAAGGAGCGAACCAGCAACAGGTTGCCGACATTGGCACACGAGATCAGCAGCACCAATGCGACTACGGCCACCATTACTTCGAGCGTCGGCAACAACGTACCGGCGTTATTGAACGGCGTTTGCCACAAGGGAAACAGCCGCATGCTGCGCCCGCGATTGGTGGCCGGGTAAGCGCTCTGCAGTCGAGTTGCAATCGCCGAAACCTCCTGCTGCGCCTGTGCGCGCGTGACCCCGGGCTTGAGCCGTATATAGGATTCCACCCAGCGGGCACCGCGATCCTCGAGTTTGTAGCTGCCGCCTTCGAATGTCTCCTCCATCGACGCTGGAACCCAGAACTGCATCGCCCAGCCGACGAACGTTCCGTGGAATCGCTCGGGTGCGACGCCGACGATGGTGTGCGGGACGTTGTTGAAGCGCTGCACCTTCCCGATGATCTCCAGGTCTCCCTTGAAGCGGTTGCGCCAAAGCTGATAGCTGATCACCACAACCGGATGGGAGTTGCTGCCGACGTCCTCGCCGGGCTCGAAGCCGCGCCCGAGAATTGGGCGGACGCCGATCGCATCGAAGTAATTGGCGGAGACGATGCTGCCAATCGCAGTTTCTGCGTGCTCCCCGATACTCAGCGTGCTGCTCGTGATCTTGCTGACGAAAGAGTCTTCGCAGAGCGCGCAGTTTCTCCGCAACTCAAGAAAGTCCGGCCAGGAAAGCTCGGTCTCGCCAGTTTCACCCACTGCGGTGCCCGCGAGCGCAAGCAGCCGCTCCTGGTGCGCGACCGCCGGATACGGGCGGAATAGAATTCCCTCCATCCAACTGAAAACGGCAGTGTTGGCACCAATGCCAAGAGTCAGGCAAAGAATCGCCAGGGCAGAAAAGCCCGGACTGCGGTAAAGCTGGCGAACACCATAATGCAGATCACGGCCAAAGTCCTCGAGCAGGCTTCCGCCTCGTGTCTCCCGGCATTGTTGTTCGATCTGGGTGATGCCGCCGAAACTGCGCAGGGCGGCGTAGCGCGCTTCCTCGGGAGACATACCTCTCTCGACGTTATCCCGGATCTGCTGCTCGAGATGCTCGCGAAGCTCCTCTTGCATTTCGCGATCCACCTGCCGGGTACGGAACAGGGACCGCAGACGCGAGGGCAGGGAATAGAACCATTGTTCGACGTCCATATTCACGCCTCTTCGAGTTTCACGATGCCGGAGATAGCAGCCGAGACACGGTTCCAGTTCGCCGTTTCCTTATCGAGCTGCTTCCGCCCCAGCCGGGTCAGGGAGTAGAGCCGGGCGCGCCGATGATTCTCACTGGGCTTCCACTCCGCCCGGATCCAGCCATGATGCTCCAGCTTGTGCAGCGCCGGATAGAGGGAACCGTCGCTGACGCCGAGTTCGTTGCCGGAGATCTGCTTTAGCCGCTGGTGGATCGCCCACCCGTTCAAGGGCTGCAGGGCCAGGATCTTGAGGATCAACATGTCCAGCGTCCCCTGGACCAGGTCGGAAGGCTTGCTCATGGGCACTCCTCTCGGTTACCGAGTTAGACTAGTTGAGTTCCCCTCGGTTAGCAAGGGGTGAGGCAAAATCACATGATTTCGGATGCGCAGGGCGTTGCCTACTCCAGTTGGGGCGCTAACTGGCGTTCTTGAGGACAAGCACGGCGATGCGCCCGTCGGAGTGAAACTCTCCGCCCGTGGCGGTCTTCGCGGTGGTCAGCGGATCGGGCGGAGTGACGTGATCCCGGCTCTCTACCAGCCCGGTAGAGGAAAGCGTGCCGTAGACATATTCCCGCTCTCCGTCGATGGCCGGATCGATCTTATGGGTGACGCCGTTGTTGCGCTGGTCGCGTTCAAACCCGATATCGTGGGTAGCCGCCACGCACCACAGCGGCCGGCCGTCGACTTCGTAGGGCGATTTCCATACCCGCAGATGATTCCGCGACATGGCTACTCTCACCGGCTCAGCGTGGGCGAATCCATAATCCTGCGGCCGGTTAAACAGGTAGAGAACGCTCATCGGCATGGTCAGATAGTCTTTCTTTTCGAACGATTCGAAGACGGCATTGAGCGCTGTGGTCTTCACCGACTTGTCCACCTGCACCCATCCCGCGGTGGTGAACACCTTGACCACCTGATCCTCAGTCCCTACGATCAGCAGGTTCACCATGTCGCCGGGCCTGCCGTCCGGATCGCTGACCCGACGCGGAATCTTGTTCAGCAAGTCGCCTGTGATCCCCGGGATGGGGGCTTCTGTCGGACCGCCCGCGTTCGCGCTGCCGGAGCCCTCATCGAGAACATCGATGGTGACATGAAAACTTCCCTGCGCGGTGGAGGCGTCATTTGCACTCTCGTTCAGCCCGAGGTACAGTCTGCCCGCTACGGGAACGTCATATTCTTTGCTTTCGCCGATCAAGAATGCCCGGGCATAGTCTGCCGGTCCGATGCGGCCGATCAAGGCTCCATGGCCCGCGTCAGTGACCGCGTATTGATGCACCATGTCGGCAAAACTCCGCGTCAGACCTGCTGGTCCGAAGGTTCCCGCCGTGTGCAGCCTGCCCGCATAGGACTGGTCCGCCGGATACGTGACCTGCCCGGTAGCGGCAAAGCGCAGCTTCGCGCCGGCCCGCAAATCAATATTGGTATCCACCCACTGTTGACTCGCCGGCACGTCGACCTGGCGATGAGTGCTTGCCATCGTGGCAGGCGCCGTTTGCGCCGCGCTCTGTGTTGACTCGGTTTGCGCCGGAGCGATCTGGGCTTCGCCGCTCTCAAGCGAGAACGTCAGAGCCATCGCGAACGCCAGTGCCATTGCGGCTGAGGCTCCTATCTTCGAAAATCTCATGGGCGATCTCCGGCTTTGCATTCTTCGTGCTGCGTTCTTTGGAACGTCGGGAATCATGCACACAGACTCCTTTGGCCTATGGTAGTTCAGAAGCGTTTGACTTAGGAACACTCCGCGCGAAGGCGAGGGAGGGAGCCTACGTCCTACCTCGCTGAAAAGCGCGAGGAGGCTGGTGCAACCCAACCGCAACCCGAACTTGATCTGGAAGACCGGGACTGACCCCTTCGCTCCTACGCTGTTTTGGCGTCGCGTCCGAAGGCTTTCTGGATCAGCGTGTAGCGGGCGGCTCCGCTCAGGCCGCAATCGTCGTTGAGCATGATCTTCACCGGCATCTCTTTCAGGATGGACTCAAGACGTCCCTTGTCGAGAAACGACTGCATGAAGGCCGGGGCCAGCATTTTGGGAACGATTTTGGCGGCGATGCTGCCGCCGATGAAAATGCCGCCGGTAGCCATGTAATGAAGGGCGCAGTTTCCCGCCGCGGCGCCGAAGACGCTGACAAAAAGCGCGAGCGTCTGCTCGCAGATGGCGGCTTTGCCTTCGAGCGCGAATTTCGAAATCACGGGCGAAGCATCGTGGGCTGCATTCAGCTCGTCATGCAGCCAGGCTGGTTCTTCCGCCTTGCCGAGGTCGCGAAGAAATTCGTAGATGTTGCGGATGCCCGGGCCGGAGAGAATTCGCTCGTAGCTGACCCGGCCGTACTTTTTTTGCAGATAAGAGAGCAGTTCGACCTGCAGCTCGTCCTTCGGAGCGAAATCGGCGTGACCGCCCTCGCAGGCAAAAGGATGATGGCGGTAGCCGTCCCAGTAGAGCCCCGCGACCCCGAGACCGGTCTTGGCGGAAATCAGGGCGCGATTGCCTTCGGCCTCGGCAGAGCCCTCGTTGAGAGTGACAAAGTCCTTCGAGTCGAGGGCGTCGATGCCGTAGGCGTAAGCTTCCATGTCATTGAGCAGTCCGACGGAGTTGAGCTTGAGCTGCCTGGCAAGTTCACGGGCGTCGATGGTCCACGGCAGGTTCGAGATTTTGCTGCGGCCGTGCTGCACCGGGCCTGCGACTCCGAAACACGCGCTGTGGACGGGAATGCCTTCGCTGCGGATGAATTGAGGAAGAATATCGGCGAGGCCGCTATGCTCCTGGCTGGGATAGGTCTTCTCGACCACCAGTTCGAGCCGGTTTCCCTCCGAATTGAATGCAGCCAGGCGAGTGCGGGTCGCTCCGATTTCACCGGCGAGAATCATGATTCAATGTTCCTCCACTGGCGGCCATCGAGTTCCATCAGTTGGTCGGCATCGGGCGGTCCCCAGCTGCCGGCGGCGTAGTTGGGGAAGCGCCGGGGCGGCAGCGCGCGCCAGACATCGAGCACGGGATCGACCACGCTCCATCCGGCCTCGATCATGTCGGCGCGCTGGAACAGCGTGGCGTCGCCTATCATACAGTCGTAAAGCAGCACCTCGTAGCCGGTGTAGGCATCGGCGCCGAAGTACTTCGAATATTCAAAACTCATATCCACTGAACCGACGCGCAGGATGGGGCCGGGAATTTTCGCTCCGAAGCTCAGCGAGATGCCCTCCACCGGCTGAATCTGGATGACCAGCGTATTGGTATGCAGCTTGTGAAAGGGCGCATTGCGAAATAGTTCGAAGGGCATGCGTTTGAACTGGATGGCAATCTCGGTGTGCCGCCGAGCCAAGCGCTTGCCGGTGCGCAGATAGAAAGGCACTCCCGCCCAGCGCCAGTTGTCGATGTTCAGCTTGAGGGCGGCGAAGGTCTCGGTGCGGGATTCCGGCGCGACGCCAGGTTCGGAGCGATAGGCGGGGACTTTCTCGCCGCCGATGGCTCCTGCGCCGTATTGCCCGCGCACGCTCAGCTGCAGGACGTCCTCAGAATTAAGCGGCTGAATCGAGTGCAGCACCTTCGCCTGCTCGTTGCGGACGGCGTCCGCCTGAAACGAAACCGGGGACTCCATGGCAGTTAGACTCAGTAACTGCATCACATGGTTGGGAACCATGTCGCGCAGAGTGCCCGCATTGTCGAAATAAGCTCCGCGCCGCTCCACGCCCACGGTTTCCGCGTTCGTGATCTGGACGTGGTCGATATAACGCCGGTTCCAGATGGGCTCGAAGATGGCATTGTCGAAGCGGAACACCATAATGTTCTGCACCGTCTCTTTGCCGAGGTAGTGATCGATGCGGTAGATCTGGTTTTCCTGAAGGATGCTCTTGATGCTGCGGTTGAGCGCCTTGGCAGATTCGAGATCCTGGCCGAACGGTTTTTCGAAGACGACGCGGCGCCAGCGCCCGTCCTCTTGTTTCGACAAACCGGCGCGTCCCAGTTGTTGCACGATCGGCGCGAAGAATTTAGGCGCGGTCGCGAGATAAAACAGGTAGTTTCCCAGGGTGTGGTATTCCCGGTCGATGGCGGCCAGCCGTTCGCGGAGCCTGGCGAAAGTCAGCTCATCGCCGAAATCTCCCGGCTCGTAGAAGAGCCTCTGCCGGAACCAGTCAAACTTATCCTTATCGGCATTCTCCTCGCTCGCCGACAAGAACTCGCAAACGCCGTCACGAAATGCGTCGAGATTCAACTGGTCAACGGAAACACCCATGACCACAAAATCCTGCGGCAGCAGTTTCGCTCGCGCCAGATTAAACAGGGCAGGGACCAGTTTGCGCTTGGTCAGGTCGCCGGTTCCCCCAAAGAGCACGAAGACGCACGGCCCGGCCGCTTTCCCGCCGAACTCGATTTCCGAAGCCGGGTTGGCCTGCAGAGTGGCGGACATAGAGGAAGGATCTCTCGAAGCGCGAAAGGTTCCAGCATTTTAGGCGATCTGCCGCCAATTTTCTAACCGCCGGCTTTTTGAGAGTGTCTGGAAATGGCTAGAACGAGTTGCATCCGAGCAAGCCAAGATCGCCATTCGGCCAGAGAGCTCAAGAACTTGGAAGGAATTACATGCTGAAAACTGTGATTTCCGAAGGCAAGCTGCTGATTATGAAGAATTTCCTGTTTGGCAAGTATGTTGCAGCATTTTCTCTGGTTCCCGCAACCAAGTGATGTGTGCACTGGCAACGAGTTGCCTGCCCGATTCGTGTGTGGAATCGATGGAAGGCTCCCGGCTTCACGGCTTATTCCTACTGATCGACTTTCGCGCTCCACTCGTCTGAATGCCGCCTGCGGTTGCATTTTTCTCGGCCTCGCGCTTTTTGAAAGGCGCCGAAATTTTTCTGGGCCTTGTCTTCCCGGCTCGCTGGTGCCGGGGAGTTCCGCATCCGAAGGTGGTCGGGGCGACGCCGCCTAAGGCTGTATGACTCCCAAGGAACGACCGTATGAGATTACTCAGCGCCCGGCTCATCGTCTCGCTAATCATCGGCGTCACCGTGGTGTCTTTGTTGTCGTCCTATTATCAGGTGATCGTGCTGAAGCGCGGGATGCGGAAAGAACTGCAGCACCGCGCCGAACTCCTGGGCGAGAGCCTGGCGCCGGGCATCGAGCGCGATCTCGAGCACAACGAGCAGCCCGCCCTGCAGCGCACCGTCGCGCGCTTCGTTGATCACCAGAACCTCACCGGACTTGCGGTATACAGCGCGCAGGTCCGCCCCATTGAGGTCACGCCCAGTCTGCAGTCGCTGATCACCAGCGCTCCGGACGTCGTCAGGCAGGCACTGTCGAAAAATCAGCCGGAGGATTCTTTCCAGAGGCTCGGCAAAACTCCGGTACATATCTATGCCGCGCCTTTGCACCGCGGCGATGGGGTGATCGGCGCGTTTGCCATAGTGCACGACGCCGAATACATCCGCGCCGAGAGCCTGCGTATCTGGCGCGACACATTTCTAAGTGCTCTGGCGCACGTCGTACTGATTGTGCTGATTACGCTGTTGATCGTGCGCTGGAGCATCGCAGGTCCCATCGCCCGCACCGCCCACTGGATGCGGGCGCTGCGCACCGGCCGCACCATCGGCTCCCGCATTAAGGCTCCAGACGTCGATCTGTTTCGTCCTTTGGCGCGCGAGGTGGCTACATTCGCCGAGGTGCTGAACACGGCACGGTCGGCAGCGCAGCTGGAAGCCCGGCTTCGCGAGAGTGGGGAGTCGATCTGGACCGGGGAACGTCTCGCCGTGCACGTGCGCTCGCGTCTGGAAGACAGCCGGCTGTTTGTGGTTTCCAACCGCGAACCGTACATGCACGTTCGCCGGGGGAAATCGGTCGAGGTCAACGTGCCGCCCAGCGGTGTCGTCACCGCGATCGAACCGGTTCTGTGTGCCTGCGACGGAACCTGGGTCGCACACGGTTCCGGGGACGCCGATATGGAAACGGCCGATTCGCACGACCGCTTGCCGGTGCCGCCCGACGATCCCCGCTACACTCTGCGGCGAATCTGGCTCAGCAAAGAAGAAGAGGAAGGCTACTACTATGGATTTGCCAATGAGGGGTTGTGGCCCTTATGCCATATCGCGCACACGCGGCCCATCTTCCGCGCCACCGATTGGCAACATTATCAGGATGTCAACCAGAAGTTTGCCGATGCCTTGCTGGAGGAGATGGAGCCAATCGCGCAGCCCGTCGTGCTGGTGCAGGATTATCACTTCGCGCTTCTTCCGCGCCTGATCAAGCAAAGCCGCCCGGATGCTCGCGTCGCACTTTTCTGGCACATCCCCTGGCCTAATCCAGAAGCTTTTGGCATCTGTCCCTGGCAACGCGAGTTGGTTGACGGGCTGCTTGGCGCCGACCTGCTGGGCTTTCATATCCAATCGCACTGCACGAACTTTGTTCAGACCGTCGACCGCGTGGTGGAGTCCCGCATCGATTGGGAGCATTTCTCGGTGCAGCGCCGTGATCATCGCACCAGCGTAAGGCCGTTTCCCATCAGTGTAGCTTTCGAAGATATGCCTCCCGAGAGGCCGGAATCTGCCTACCTGGAACGCGCGGCGCTGCTCAAATCGCTGGGTATCGAAGCCTCGTTTCTCGGCCTTGGCGTCGACCGTCTTGATTACACCAAGGGAATTCTGGAGCGTTTTCTGGCAGTGGAGCGTTTTCTGGAGAAGTATCCGGAGTATCAGAAGGCCTTCACATTTGTACAGATCGGCGCCCCCAGCCGGACCCACATTCGCCGCTATCACGACCTGCAGGCGGAAGTGGAAGCCGAGGCCGACCGCATCAACTGGCGCTTCCAGAGCGACAAGTGGAAGCCGATCGTCCTGCTCAACCGGCATCATAGCCGGAAGGAGATTCAACCCTACTACCGGGCGGCCGACTTGTGCTTGGTGACAGCCTTGCACGATGGCATGAACCTGGTGGCCAAGGAATTTATCTCCTCACGTCATGACGAGCGTGGCGTGCTGGTGCTGAGCTGTTTCACCGGTGCCGCCCGCGAATTGCGTGACGCCCTGCAGGTGAACCCCTATGACATCGATCAGACGGCCGAAGCCATTCGCGCCGCATTGGAAATGTCAGCCGAGGAGAAGGAATCGCGCATGCAACAGATGCGCAAGCTGGTACGAGAGCATAACGTCTATCGCTGGGCCGCCAACCTGATCGGCGCCGTGTGCGACGTCCGCCTGGATACGGTCGAGAGCAATCCGCAACGATTCAGCGCCGGTGCTTCGGCAGGGTAGGTGGAGGAAGGCAATTTCCGCCGGCATATCCAATCGGGACTTCCGGGCGGCGATTGTGATGCTAATCACTTGCAGGCCTTGTCTGTGTAGAATAGACTACTTCGATTTCGCGCCGCCCCCGAGGCGGCGCGGAACAACTTCCTCCGCGTCGAGGTTCCTAAATCATGGCGGATAAAGCCACAGTCGATCCCCAGAGCACGAGCATTGATTCCATCTTGCAGGAACAGCGAAAGTTTGATCCACCAACGGACTTCAGCCGCGAAGCGCACGTAAAGAGCCTCGGAGACTATGAGCGCTTGTATCTGGAATCGATCGATCATCCCGATAGATTTTGGTCTGGCATCGCCAGCGAATTGCACTGGTTCAAGCGTTGGGACAAGGTGCTCGAATGGAATTGTCCGTGGGCGAAATGGTTTGTCGGAGGAGAGATCAATCTCTCCTACAATTGCCTCGACCGGCACGTCACCACGCCCCGCAAGAATAAAGCCGCCATTGTCTGGGAGAGCGAACCGGGCGAGATTCGCACCCTGACCTATCAGCAGCTGCATCGCGAGGTGCAGAAGTTCGCGAACGTCCTGAAGGGACTGGGTGTGCGCAAGGGCGATCGCGTGGCGATCTATATGGGGATGACGCCGGAGTTGCCGGTGGCGATGCTGGCCTGCGCTCGTATCGGAGCGACCCACACCGTTGTCTTCGGAGGCTTTTCGTCGAATGCGCTGGTAGATCGCATTCACGATTCGCAGGCATCGGCGGTCATCACGCAGGACGGATCCTATCGCCGCGGCGGGGAAGTGAAGTTGTTTCCCGCCGTGGAAGAGGCGCTGAAGTCGTGTCCAAGCGTGAAGCATGTCGTCGTTTACAAGCGCACCGGAACTCCGATCAACATGCAAACCGGGCGTGACCACTGGTGGCATGAACTGATGGCGAAAGCTTCGGACCTGTGTCCAGCCGAGCCGCTCGATGCCGAGCACCCGCTGTACATCCTTTACACGTCGGGCACCACCGGAAAACCGAAAGGCGTGGTCCACACGACGGGCGGGTATTCGGTCGGAACATATCTGACGACGAAATGGGTCTTCGACCTGAAAGAGGAAGACACATACTGGTGCACGGCTGACATCGGCTGGGTGACGGGGCACAGCTACATCGTCTACGGTCCGCTGCAGAACGGCGCGACCAGCCTGATGTACGAAGGCGCACCGAATTTTCCCGAGCCCGACCGCTTCTGGTCGATCATCGCGCGGCACAAGGTGAATGTGTTTTACACCGCGCCCACGGCAATTCGAACGTTCATCAAATGGGGCGATGAGTGGCCGAACAAGCACGACATGTCGAGCCTGCGGCTGCTGGGGACGGTCGGGGAGCCGATCAATCCCGAGGCGTGGATGTGGTATCGGGAGACGATTGGCGGGAACCGCTGCCCGATCGTCGATACCTGGTGGCAGACGGAGACCGGCCACATCATGCTGACGCCGATTCCGGGCGCGATTGCTACCAAGCCGGGCTCGGCCACGCGTCCATTCCCCGGCGTTGTGCCGGAGATTGTGACCATGGATGGCAAGCCGGTACCGGATGGCTCCGGAGGATTCCTGGTGCTGAAGCGGCCGTGGCCGGGCATGCTGCGCACGGTGTATGGCGATCCGGATCGCTACGTCAAGAATTACTGGTCGCAGATTCCTGGCATGTATTTTACGGGTGACGGTGCACGCAAAGATAAAGACGGATACTTCTGGATCATGGGCCGCGTCGACGACGTACTGAACGTCAGCGGGCATCGGCTGAGCACGATGGAGGTCGAAAGCGCGCTGGTGGCGCATGATGCGGTTGCCGAGGCGGCGGTGGTGGGTCGTCCGGATGATCTGAAGGGCCAGGCGATTTCGGCTTTCGTGACGCTGGAGCAGGGCAGGATTCCGTCGAATGAGTTGAAAGAAGAGCTGCGCAAGTGGGTGGCAAAGGAAATCGGGGCGCTGGCCAAGCCGGACGACATCCGCTTCACCGACACCCTGCCAAAGACTCGTAGCGGAAAAATCATGCGCCGCTTGCTGCGGGAACTGGCGACCAGCGGCGAAGTGAAAGGCGATACCACGACGCTGGAAGATTTCAGCGTGATCGCCAAACTGAAGGAGCACGACGAGGTGTAGAGATCTGCTCGGCGCTGTCGGTCTGAGCCTCGCGGGCTAAAGCCCGCCAGCTGAAAAGGTCTCTTCGCGGCGTTAAAGTGAATCACGCAAGCCCGGAAATCGAGCGCCGCGGCTACCCAAAAGCCCTGCACCGAAAGAAAACGAGACATATCCCCGCCAGCCGCGTAACCGATTTGCGGAATACAGACTGGGCACGGGAGCCGTGAGAGGCGGTTTGCCTCCGTGGCCCGTGCCCTTTCGTCCTGCGTCCGGACTGCGGCCAAAACCACGGTTACTGCAGGTGAATCATCTTGCCGCTCGGATCCAGCGTTCCGTGTACCCGGACTCGCTTGCCTTCGAACTGTTTCACCTCTTCCTGATGATCGATGTCATAGGTTGTGCCGGTCGCCGCCTCCCGGAAGACGTACTTGTTCCCTTGCTTCAAAACGGTTCCGACGAAAACCCGGCTGCCATTGGCGTCCGGTTGCTGGGCCTGATCGGGAGTTTCCTGTCCCGGCGATTGCGGTTGTTCGGGTTGCTGGGCCGAACCTGGCGGTGGAGGCGCTGGTTGTTGCGCCTGCGGCTGCTGATTCGGGTTGGTTTGTTGCCCTTGTAGCGGAGCTCCCCACGAGATCACGGCGAGCAAAGCCACCGCCGTGGCGATAAAGGGAAACGTTTGAATCCACTTGGTCACAAATATTCCTCCAGAGACGGGGCGCGCACTTGGTTCAGCGGAAGCACGCCGCGTGCCAGGAGGACACTTCGCCACCATGGGTCCACTGCGTACCGTTCGAGCAGAAGGAGTTAACCATTCTGTGCGCGGACCAGCGCCGCGGCCTTGGGGATTTTTCCGCTGCAACTAGAGGAACTCCTGTACGCCGGGGAAATCGCGGAATCAAAACTCAACCTCAGAAGCTGCGCAGAATTTACTCCGTACCGCGCATCATTTCTTCTTGGCGTATTCTCCGGCTCCCAAAAAATGCAAGGAGACGTAAGGCTCGTCTCCGACTACCCAACCGTCGTGCCCGGATTCGATGTAGAAGAGATCGCCGGCCTTCATCTCGATCACGCGGCCGTCGTCCATGGCAGCCGTCGCGCGCCCGGAAAGAGCGAGCCGCACGTGCTCGACCTGGCAACTCCGCGCGCCGGAAGCTTTGCCGACATGGATACGGTTTCGATGCGAAAGAAACGGCCACGACTCTGCGCCGTGGCCGTCTTGATCTGAATGATGGAGATCAGCTAGTGGCGACCGCCGCCGTGCCCGCCGCCGTGACCACCGTGTCCGCCGCCATGTCCTCCGCGGCCACCGCTGCGTCCGCGCCCACGACGTCCACCCCCTCCACCGCCGCCGCCGGGACGGCCACCCCGTCCGCCGCGGTCTCCGCGATCTCCGCCGCCTTGCGGCCGTGCTCCGCCGCCCTGAAAGGAGGGATCGCGATTGAAATTAGGCTCGTTCTCGGGTTCGTCGGGGAAATCTCCGCCGCCTTCGATGACCAGCGTGCCGGTGGGCGTGGGTTCGGCTTCAGCGGCAGGAACTTGAGCCGGCGCTTCGCCGCCTCCGCCACCCTGCGCCTGCATCTTAGCGCGCTGCTCCTTGAGGATGGCTTTGCGCGAGAGCCGGATGCGATTGCCCTCGACTGCAAGGACCTTCACCAGCACCTGATCGCCTTCCTTCAGTTCGTCGCGCACATCGTTGATGCGATGCTCAGCAACTTCGCTGATGTGCAGCAGGCCCTCGGTGCCCGGGATGATCTCGACGAATGCGCCGAAATCCGCGAGGCGCGTGACTTTTCCGAGATAGGTTTTTCCCACCTCGGGCGTCGCCGTGATATCGCCGATGATCTGCAGCGCCTTGGCCGCCGATGCCTGATCGTTCGAGGCGACTTTGACCAGTCCGGAATCTTCGACGTCGATCTTCACTCCGGTCTGCTCGACGATCGAGCGGATCATCTTGCCGCCGGGCCCGATCAGGTCGCGAATCTTGTCGACCGGAATCTGGACGGTGTAGAAACGCGGAGCGTAATCGGAGATCTTCTCGCGGCCGGAGGAGATGACTGCATCCATTTTGCCGAGGATGAACATGCGCCCGCGCTGCGCCTGGGCGAGCGCTTCGCGCATGATCTGCGCCGTGATGCCCGCTACCTTGATGTCCATCTGCAGCGCGGTGATGCCGTCCTTCGTCCCGGCGACTTTGAAATCCATATCGCCATAGTGATCTTCGGCACCGGCGATGTCGGTAAGGATGGCGTATTGCTCGCCTTCCTTCACCAGTCCCATCGCGACTCCGGCCACCGGAGCCTTGAGCGGGACGCCGGCATCCATCAGCGAAAGCGAAGCGCCGCAGACGGTCGCCATCGACGACGATCCGTTCGATTCCAGAATGTCGGAGACTACGCGCATGGCGTAAGGCCAATTCTCTTCGCTCGGTAAAACGGCAGAGACCGCTCGCTCGGCGAGCGCCCCGTGGCCGATTTCACGCCGGCCAGCGCCGCGCAGGAATGCAACTTCTCCAACGCTGAACGGCGGAAAGTTATAGTGGAGCATGAAGCGTTTCTTGGCCTCGCCTTCGAAGCCTTCGAGACGCTGCATGTCGTCGGAGGTGCCGAGAGTAGTGGTGACCAGCGCCTGGGTTTCGCCGCGGGTGAAGATGGCGCTGCCGTGGGTGCGGGGCAGGACTCCGGCCTCGATCCAGATTTCGCGAATCTCATCGAACGCGCGGCCATCAGGACGCCGCTTTTGGTTGATAACCTGCTCGCGGAAGATGCGCTCGCGGAGAATCTCGTAATAGTGCTCGAGCTTCTTCTCAGCTTCCTCGTCGTCTTCCCCTTGCGCGGTCTTGGGCAGCGCGGCGACCAGCTGCTTCTTGAGTTCCTTGACCAGCGTATAGCTTTCCGACTTGGGATGCCTCTTGGTGTCGAGACGATCGGCGAGGTCGGCTCCGATGCGGTTCTTTAGATCGTTGTAGTAGGCGTCGTCGAAGGCGACCGGCTCGACAGTCCGCTTCGGCTTGCCGACTTTGGCGCGGAGATCGTTGATGGCCGCGCAGATCTTTTTGATTTCAGTGTGGCCGAACTCGATGGCGTCGACGACGGTTTCTTCCTTCACTTCCTTGGCGCCGGATTCGATCATCACGATGCCGTCTGCGGTGCCGACGACCATGATGTTGACCAGGCTGTCGCGCATCTCGCTATAGGTCGGATTGACGATGAACTGGCCGTTGACCAATCCCACGCGCACCGCGCCGATGGGGCCGAGGAAGGGAATGTCGGAGATGGTCAGCGCGCAGGAGGCAGCGTTGATGCCGCAGACGTCGGGGTCGTTGTCGGTGTCGGCCGAGAGCACGAAGGCGATGACCTGCGTTTCGCAGCGGAAGCCGTCGGCAAACAGCGGCCGCACCGGGCGGTCGATCTGGCGGCTGGTGAGAATCTCGCGCTCGCTGGGCCGGCCTTCACGCTTGATGAAGCCTCCTGGGATGCGCCCGCCGGCGTAGGTGTATTCGCGGTAGTCGACGGTGAGCGGGAAAAAGTCGATGCCCTCGCGGGGCTCGGAGTTCGAGACGGCAGTGGCAAGCACGACGTTGTCGTGCAGCCGGACGACGGCCGCTCCATGGGCCTGCTTGGCCAGTTTTCCGGTTTCAAAAGAGATTTGTTTGCCGCCGGCGAGGTCTACGGTAATGCTGGTTGGTTCTGGTTTCATTCTTATTCCTTTGGAGCTTCAGGGTTCGAGCGGTGAGCCGCGAGATTTGCATCGGAGAATCGGATACGACCCTCAGGGGCGAAAGCCCGGTCATCCGGGCCGCCTTTTCGGCACGGCCGAAGCCGTGCCCTACCCGTCCGTGGCGAAACGCCACGCTGGTTGGAGGGTTGCTCTAGAAAACGCATGGATGGAAAGTTCCTCATGCTGCGCCGTCTCGACCGAGACGGTTTCTCAGAAAGTGGGCTGGGAACTCTTGCCTGCCGATCTCAACGGAGTCGGCTTGAACTCTACGGCAGCGGCAAGATTTGTGTCTCCCGCGTCTCGCGAAACTGGCAGGACATGGGGCACTGATCCCAAACCGATTACTTACGGATGCCGAGCTTGGTAATGACGCCCTTGTAGCGCTCGGAATCGTATTTCTTGAGGTAGTCGAGCAAGCGACGGCGCTTGCTGACCAGCATGAGAAGGCCGCGGCGCGAGCCGTGGTCTTTCTGGTGCGTCTTGAAGTGCTCCGTCAACTGGCCAATGCGCTCGCTGAGCAACGCGATCTGCACCTCGGGACTGCCGGTGTCGGTCGGATGCGTGCGATGCTGGTCAATGAGGGATTTCTTTTGCTCTCTGGCTAGCACTAACCTGATGTGCTCCTGTCTGTTTAATCGTTTGTCTTTGTGACGTTTAGAGGATATCACGGGGGGTGAAGAGCGGTAAAGGACAGCCCAAAACCAGTGAGTCTCTCCGTCCGCAATATTCAGTGCGAATCCCTGCGCTCGCCGACATAAAACAGACGAATCGTATTTCCCACCTTTGCGACAGGCTGGTAGTGTTCGAGCCAGGCGAATCGACCTGGCGAAAAGGATTCGTGAAGCACGTCGCCCATGCGTGCGGCTCGGGCGCTGAGAGCGATCCATCCCTGGTAACGGCCTTGCGCATCCGGTTGCGCGTCAGGAGGCAAACCCGAATGCTCAGTGTCCGCACTACTCCAGATAAGGAGTGCGCAGCGGCTAATGTGACGGGAGTGCAATTCCGCAGCCAGACGCAAAACATCCTGTCCGCAATCCAGATCGCATCCCATCACCAGCACCCGACTCGGATCCTTGGCGGCCAGAGTGTTGAAATAAGACAGAAAATCACTCTGAGCGGAAGCGCTCTCAATCAACTGAGTAGCGAGTAACGCTACAACGGCCCATCGCGCCACCAGACTCCAGGATCGATCGACGACGAAGGTGGCGCTGCCCACTCCCGCCAAGATGGCCATCAGGGGGAACGCGACCATCACGTGCCTGACTCCCACCTGGTAGCTGACATGCATCGTCACCAGCAGGATTGCGGCCAGCGCGGACAGCGGAAGAAAAACAGAGCGCTCAACATCGTGGCCGCCTGCCCGCGGACCTCTTGCGGCGATAACGAAGATGCTGGCAACAAACAACAGCAAAAACGACAAAGGTAGCTTTACTCCCAACGCGACAAGATAGAAATACCACCACCCGCGTCGCTGAATATGTCCGAATAAGTATGTCTGCGAGGTTGAGGAATTCAATGCCCAGGCAAGCGCGATACCATGCAGGAGTTCGGGAGCAGGCAGACGCGGGTTTCGTAGCACCAGGGAGCGCGCCGTAGCCCGTAAGGGCCGTGGGAAATGCTGAAACGACGGCATAGCAGCGGGGCTGATCCCTGTGGCTTCCTGCAACGGCCTGACAGAAAAGCGATAGCCTGCCCACACAATCAACGTGGCGATGCACCCCACTGTGGCCAGTCGACCGATCAACCGCCAATCGATCCTTCGCCAAGAGAACTCTCTCCTTCGCGGAAGCAGCCAGGCAACCAGCATGAACGTCACTGATGCCGGGATAAAAAGCAGCGTCGTCATCTTGGCCAGCAAGGCAAGCCCCAGCGCCGCCCCCAGCCACAACGAGCGTCTCCAATCGCGCCGGTCCAGCCACAATGAAAAGGCGAACAAAGCCGTCAACTGGGTCGCGGCCGCTACAATGTCGGTGTAGGCGATGCTGGAAAAGGCCAAGACCGTCGGGGTGGTGCAGTACAGGAATACAGCCATAACCGCGGCCAGGTTCCCGCTCAAACGCGACGTCCACCGATGGACGATGATTGCTCCGAGAATAAAGAACGGCAAGACCCCGATCCTGGCCAGAATTATGTTCCGCAGCCAGTGGCCATCGTCATAGAGAATGTGATTTCCTACCACGTTATAGTCCCGGCTGTCCGCGTCGGAATCTGGCAAAGCGGGGTAGCGTTTGCCGGCTATATAAAGCGGCAGGGCAATTGCGAGACGAGCCAGCGGCGGATGAACTGGATCGAGCCTATAAGTTCCACGATCCAAAAACTCCATTCCAGCTGCAACATGGCAGGGTTCGTCAAAGGCTTGACCGGTATGCGAATAGCTTTGAACGATACGCAAGACGGAACACAGAACAATCAGCGCGGAGATCCCAGCGCCGGCGCGGGTAGTGGATATCGACCTAAAACCCAAGATTGGCTTTCCCCGGAGAAGCGAACATAGCACACAACTGACTTTGGCTGGCTCGACTAACCCAAGCTCGAAGGATAGAAGACGACACGGTTATCGAATCGGCTCTGCGCCCGATATTCTCTCAGCCAACTCTCAGCTACATGATACGGCGCGAGTCCTGAGACGGTGGCGCCCCGGGGATTGCTACTTCAGCGCGATTTCGCCGCGAATCGGCAGATCCATCGGGCCGATGCGGAAGGCTTGCTGGTCGGCGGTAGGATGGTTGACCTTGGAAGTGCGTCCCTCGGCCTGAAGCCGGCGATGGGCCTCGCCCCACGCAGGCGGCTGGGAGGAATCCTGCAGCCAGTGCACCAAGGCGGCCTCGTCACACCACTCGAGCAGGCTCCGCATCACGCTACGGTGCGCGCCTGCCATCATGAACGCCTTCATTGCTTCTTCTGACGTCCAGACTGTGCGAGTCCAGAAGGTGCGGTGGGATTGGCGGAGGACCGAGACGGCGAGGTTGTCCTCCGCGCGTTTCGCCTGGTAGGCCGACTGCAAAGCGCGCACGAAAAAGGGCAAGAGGTATCGCGAGGAGCGCACGCGAAGCCGTGTGATGGAGACCAAAGCCATGGGTTTCATTTTATCGCTGAAAGCCGAGGCCCCGCTGTCCCTAAAGGCGTGCCGACCCGCTCACCCGGGGCGTAGCGTCCGCCATTTGCGCAGCAGCTCGTATAGCACTACGCCGCCTGCCGTGGCGACGTTCAGCGACTTCTTCTGCCCCAGCATAGGGATGCGCACGTGCGCGTTGGCCAGCTCAAGCAGCTCCGGGCGGAGACCGTCGACCTCGTGTCCGAAGGCGACGCAGACTGGAAACCTCGGCTGCCACTCGAATAAATCGATGGCTTGCGGGCTGATTTCGATGGCGGCCAGACTGAACCCGCTGCGGCGAAGCGCCTGGGCCATGTGGAGGGCGTCCCAGTCGTGCTCCCAGGCAACAGTTTCTTCGGCGCCGAGAGCGGTCTTGGAGATAGCCTTCTTCGGCGGATGCGCGGTAATGCCGCAGAGGCATAGCTTTTCGAGGCCCACCCCGTCGGCGGCGCGGAAAAATGCGCCTACGTTATACATACTGCGCACGTTGTCGAGCAGGACGACAACGGGAAGGTGGGATGACTCGGGGCGGTTCATCGTGGGACAGAAATCAACATATCACCGCATGTTAGAGCCTTGCCGGAATCCTGTGTCTCGCACGCGCGGTGGGATATGGGTCAGTCCCAGGCGCGAAACGAAAAAAGTAGGAGCGGTCAGCGGAAGTTTTCCACCAGCATGGCCTGATCGTGTTCACGGCCGGGCTGGTCGAAAGCCACGGCGCTGCCGTCGGGCGTGGCCCCGAGCCAAAATGGAGTGCGGTCAAGGATGGCGACCGTCGTCGTGCGTTCTTTGGCAAAGTCGAAGAAGCTGAGTACAGCCTGATGTCCGAGCGACGGGCCGACGAACAGGATTCCACCGCGCACGACCTGCCAGCTGGCCCAGGTGCCGGGATGAACGAGGGGAAGCGGAGTCTCCTCGCCGCCATCCATGGGAACGCGCCAGATTTCCGGCTCGGGCGCCGGAGATTTGGCGTAGTACAGATATTTCCCGTCGAGCGATTCGAGAGCAGCCTGGCCCCCGTGGTAAGTCACCTGCATGGGCGATCCGCCGGCCGCGGGCACTTTCCAGACCTGCCAGTCTCCGGAGCGAGGGGAGCCGAGGTAGACCCACCTGCCGTCACGCGACCAGCTCGGGCAGACGCTGTGGAAGTTGTCCGGAGTGAGAATTACCGGCGCGCCACCGTGCACGTTCATGGCGACGATCTTGCTGCCGTTGGGCGTGGAGGCGTCGAAGGCTACGGTCTGGCTGTCGGGCGACCAGCGCGGCGTGCCGGCGCCTCCGACGGCGCTGAGTTGATAGGGGTTGCTGCCGTCGCGGTTGCTGATCCAGATCTCCATCGTGCCCGAGCGATCCGACATGTAGGCCAGCTTCTGGCCATCTGGAGAAAACTGCGGGCCGGGGCCCTGGTCGGTGTCGCTGGTCGAAGGAACAAGCAGGTAGGCGTGTTTCGGGCCGGAGTCGTTGAGATCCATCTGCCAGATGCTCAGATTGCGCAGCAGGCGCTCGTAGACGAAGCGGTACCCCCGGCGCGAGACGGCAGGATCCCAGGCGAAAGAGCCAGCTTCGTTGATTGGAAGGGCTTCGTCGGGAGCTTCCAGCGACGCTCGCCACAAAGCAGGATGGCCGGTGCGATTCGAGGAGTAGATCACGGAATGGCCGTCAAACGACCACTGCGGCGGACTGTCGATGCGGCCGCGTTCGGAGAGCCGGCGAGTGCCTTCGCCCCCGGGGGCTGGCACCGTCCAGATTTCGTCGGGCGCTCCGACCTGATGGGTGCGCACGAACATCACGCTCTTGCCGTCGGGGGAGAATGTTGGTCCCCAGTCGTCAACGCCGAGCGGGGGCGCCGTGATGCGGTTGACGGCGGAGTTGTCGAGGCGGACTGTGTAGAGTCCCGAGGGACCGGCGAAGACGATTGATTGCCCATCCGGAGACCAGTCAATTTCGCCGTGATGCGCCATAATGCTGCCAGTATCGAGCTTGTGTTCGAGGGGACCGATGGGAGTTATGGTGAAGGCCGCGGACTGGGTCAGAATCTTCTCGGCTTTCTGCTTCTGTTCTCCGCCGCCGTCAGACGGAATGAGGTAGATCGAATACTCGTGGTCGTGAACCCGGGTGAAGGCGACCCAGCGCCCGTCCGGAGACCAGACCGGGCAGCAGTCGTCTTCGTTATTGGTCAACTGAATCAGGCGGTCGCTATCGACTGCGGTGGCATAGATGCCGGCCTCAGAGCCTTCAGAACGTTCGCGGAAGAAGGCGACCGAGGTGCCGTCGGCAGAAAATGCCGGGCCGGCCGTGTCGGAGATCGACATCAGCGGACGCGTGCGCTCGACCGAGGCTGAGGCTCCGGCCTTTGAGTTGGATCCGGTTCGGATGACCAGAGCGATGGCAAGCAGAATCGTGAATATCACTCCCGCGCCAGTGAGATAGCGGGGCAAGGAACCGAGCGGGAACTCGTCTGCCGCTGGGTGCTCGGTCGCCGGATGAAATGCTGGCGAAGATGCCGCGGGCGCCGGAATCCCTGGCGGGTTCGGTAGATCCGGTGGAACAGGAGAGACGGCAATTGCCGCTGGCCGCTCAGCCAGCCATTCAACCTTGGCGATGAAGCGATAGCCGCGGCGGGGAAGGGTCTCGATGTAGCGCGGATTCTCGGCTGAATCGCTCAACGCCTCGCGCAGTTTGTTCACGGCGGCATTGAGGCCGTGGTTGAAATCCACAAAAGTATCAGACGGCCAGAGGCGGTTGCGGAGCTCTTCGCGGGTGACCAGTTCACCCGGCCGGGACAGAAGCACGGCGAGAATCTCGAAGGGTTGGCCGACCAGCCGCAGACGCGTACCGAACTTCCACAATTCGTGGGTGTGCAAATCCACTTCGAAGGGACCGAACCGCGCCCGATCTGAACCATTGTTAGTCATCTGAGCAAAAACGCCCCCAGCCCGAGTTTCGATGCTACGTCGTAGTAGACGAAAATGGAGCCGCACTTGTTCCTTGGACGGTGAAATAAGTCATTTGTCATCAGAATATTAGTGGATGAGGTGTGGGTTCGGAGGCAAATGATTGAGCGGGAATAGAAGAATGACCGGCTTTGCATTGAGGTATCGAGGGTTTGGAGGCAAGTTCCTCCCAGCGGAAGGGATATCAGGAAGCGGCAAGAATCCCTCGCCGGGAGGAGAACGTGCAAAACAAGCAAATTGGGGCGGCAGCGCTGGTGCTCTTTTTCATGATTGGGCTCACCAGTGAGGCTGGGTCGGCGCAAACCACAGAAAAACAACAATGCAGCCTGGCAGTGGTTTCTCGGCTGGTCGGGCCCAAGACGAAGGTCTGCGACACAACCACCGTCCGGGAACTGGCCCAACATGGCCATGCCTTCGAGCAGAACCAGATGGGGCTGGCCTCGATCCTGGCGATCGGACCAGACTACAGCGACAAGGAAGCGGTGGCATGGTTTCAGCGGTCCGCCCATGAGGGGTACGCACCAGCCGAGGTGAACCTGGCGGTAATGTATATCAACGGATGGGGAGCGCCGGTGAATTATGGAGCCGCCCTGCAGTGGCTGCGAGCCGCCGCTGACCAGCGCTTCGCCCGGGCCTATTACAACCTCGGCATCCTGTATCTGGAGGGCAAAGGCGTCCGGCAGGATAATGCCGAGGCCTTCCGCTGGTTCGAGAAAGGAGCCAAGGCGGGCGATAGCAGCGCTGAGACCAACCTTGGCTACATGTACGATCAAGGTCTGGGATGCCCGAGGAACGTGGCGACCGCTTCGGAGTGGTATCGCCAGGCGGCGGAGGCAGGGAACCCGCTGGGCGAGAACAATCTCGCCGACCTGTATCTGCGAGGAGAAGGCGTGGCGCAAGACGACGCAGCGGCGTTTGCCTGGTTCCAGAAAGCCGCGGAGCAGGGGCACACCGGCGCACAGATCAAGCTCGGATACCTGTTTGCCAACGGGCGCGGTACGCGGAAAGACTCGGTAACGGCTTACGCCTGGATCATGGCGGCTGCGCTGGCAGGGGATCCGCGAGGCAGCGAACTGCTGCATTCACTGGAGCACGGCTTGACAGAGAAGCAGATTGCCGAAGCGCGCGAGCGGGCCGCCGAACTCAGGCCGCAGCAGCGCCAGTTGTCGGCGGCGAACTTCGCGCAGTAAGCGACCTGCATCAGCCGCCCAGGCAGGCTTCCGGCGGCTGGATGTCGCGGCGGAGCGGGTTCTTCAACGGAACCAGGCCCTCGTCGGTGTAAAGATAAAGGCCGAGAATGGTCGACTGTCCACTTGTCGCCTGGGAGTCGTCGGCATGAATCAGGAGTTCGGCCCAGCCGTCGCGGTCGGTGTCGAACTCGTTCAGCACCGACTGGAAGTCAAGCGACTCGCCGAGCGAGAGTGGAGCATCACCGTTGCGCATCGACCGAGACCAGGTGGAGTCCGCCCACAGTAACGATGGGGAAGCATCGGCGCGGAACCATGCGGTCATCAGGAAGACGGGGGTGCCGGCGAGCTTCCATCGGGCGCGGACGAGCAGGCGAGGAACGCGATCGGGAGTGAGGCGAAGTGCACGGACGTCGTAATCGAGTACGCCTTGGCCGGCGGCCAGGCCGTGATCGGCGTGCAGCCACTCCCTGAGGCGCGGACGGGCATCGCCGATGGGCAGTTCGTTCACCTTGGCGGCGGGGCTGCCGGCGTTCGCGGCCAGATCCGCGTCGATCTTGGCCAGATCCGTTTTCATGCGCTCGTTCAAGAGTTGCTCGATCTCAGTAGACGTGGATGGAGACGCATTCCAGTTGGGAATAGGGCCGATCCCGGCAGAGACCGGCGGCTCGTGAGACTCGACGGGATCGTGGCGGACGGCGAAATATTCGTTGGCGGAGGCTGCAAAAGCGGCTTCATGCTCGGCCGGGACCGAAGCGAGGAATCCGATGGCCAGCGAGCAACCGATAGGTGCAATCACGGTTCGCTCGATGACGACCGGGATGGTGAAGTCCGGACCGGCATTCATCGTCCAGCGGTCGCCGGGCTGGGTTGCTTGCACGATTTTGGGGAAGAAGTGGAGCGACGCGGAATCAGGCTCCCACAACTCCTCGAGACCGGCCAGCGGCGCGTAAAGTTTCGAAGGCGCGGGGATCCGTGTCGGGCGCGTGGAGGCGCGGCGGACTGGAGAATCGGAAAATCGGGACTCCGTATCGGTCGCGACGACGAACACCACGTGAGTCGAGTCATAGCGTGCGGCCACATAGACTGGTCCCGCATCCTTCAGGCGAGCTTCACCGGCGGGAGGCAGGATCTGCGCGCGAGCCTCTTGAGCTCGTTGCTCAGCCTGCTTACGCTCGGCTTCTCTTTCAATGTGCTCGAGAATCGGACCATCCGCCGGGCGCTGGCGGATTGCCCAGCGATAGGCGGACCACATCACGAACAGGTAAAGCGCAACGGCGGTCACCACCCATTTGCGATTCTTGCGGCGCATGGTTGAGGATCGAAGACTCTTACCGCAGAGAGTAAATGGTTTGCCGGCGAAACAGGAGTGACTTTGGTTTGCCGGCTCCGACGAGGCGCGCTCAATTTCCCGAGAGACTGAAGTCGACCTGAACCGTGGTTTCGACGACAAGAGGAGTCCCTTGCAACAGATAAGGCCGATACTTCCATTGGCGGACGGCGGCGGCCGCCGCGTCCAAAAGCATCGGATCACCATTGATCGGCTCAACCTGAACGACGTTTCCTTCGCTGTCGATATTCACCTTCAACACGACCGTCCCCTGAATGTGCCGGGCTTGCGCCTCCGTCGGATAATCGGGCGGGACCTGCGTGAGCAGAAGTCCCGCAGCAACGCGGGACGAGATGCGGATGCGTTGCGGCAGTTTGCCCGACGGCGTCGGAGGGACGACGCCAACGGTGCCGTCCTGTGTGCCGCCGATGATGCCTTCAGGCCCGACGTCGAGCAGGCCGTCGGTGGCCGTTCCTTGCAGTGAATCTTTGGCAGACAGGGCGAAGTTGATGCGACCGGAAGTCAGTACGGGATAAGGCGCACCGTCGAGAAGAAACGGCGTGTATATCCATTGCTTGACGGCTGCGATGGCAGCGGGGGCAAGCAGCGGATGTCCGCTGATCAACTCAACGCCACTCACGTTCCCTGACTTATCGATCAGAATCTTCAAGACGACCAATCCCTGGATTCGCGACTGCAGCGCTCCTGGCGGATAGATGGGATCGATGCTCTGGACGCGCATGCGGCGCATGACCGCCTCCGGAACGCGTACCGTTCCCGGCGGGACCGTGGTGTCGTTGAGAGCACCTTCAATCACCACGGGCGCAGGATTGCCTGGCATGTCGCCGACCATCCCCGTGTGCGGTTGGTCGGAGAGCATGAAGTTGACGTGGACGATGGTCTCGACTTCGGTGGGTTCGCCATTCAAGAGATACGGTTGATATTTCCACTGCTTGACCGCGTCGACGGCCGCGGGCACGAGCATGGGATGTCCGCTGATCAGCTGCACGTTCCCGACATCACCCGATTTGCTGATCGTGACTTTCAGCACGACGCTGCCTTGAATGCGCGCCTGGCGGGCCAGTGGCGGATACATCGGAGAAACCCTGTTGACGAGAAGGCCGCCGATGACGCTATCGGGGACTTGCACTCGCTGGGGAGCCGCTTCCTGAGCGGCAGCGATCGTGGAGAGAATCACGGCAACAAAAAACAGTGAATCGGCGAGCCGCGTGGTCATACGTCCTCTCGTGTCTGCTCCCGGCGATGCCATCTTACAACTGCCGCGAAGGGAGCTCACGCCGGCGCAGACTACATGATTTTTGATGGTGCGGCTGGTGTGTGGCGCTGCATCCAATGCCGCAGATATCGTAAGCTATATATCAGCCAGGAGGAAGTTTGCGCTGCCCTCGATGCGGCAATGAAAATCCGGAGACGAACCGCTTCTGCGGAATGTGCGGCACAACGCTGCTCCAGGCCCCCGCGCCCAATCCGGCGACTGCGGCCCCAGGACGGGTTCCGTCGCCGCCGAGTCCAACTCCTGTGGCTCCTTCGGTTGCCGCCGCGCCCCCCACGGTGCAACAAGCTGCTGCACCAAGCCCGGCGGCCGTTCAGACCGCACCTCCGCCGCGGCCCGAGCCCGTACAAGATGACCAGCCGGTAATCAGCGGGCCGTCGTTTCTAGGATTGAATGAACCCTCGCCGAAGCGTGGGCGACGGACGGGCCTGAATCTTGATCATTCGGCGCCGAGTTCGCGGAGCCTCGACTATCTTCTCGAGGATGATGAGGCGCCGAAGGGGAGCGGAGCAGGAAAAATCTTCCTGATTCTGTTCGCGCTCGTGCTCGCAGTCGGTTTCGGATATCTGCGTTGGAAGAATCAGGGCTTGCCATGGCTGGGACTGAGTGCGCCGAAATCTTCTACTGCCGCTCAGAACCTGAATCCACCCGACGGAAGTGCGACTGTTCCCGGCGCTCCTTCGGCGACCACCCAGAGCCCTACGCAGACTCCGGCGTCAACCGGTGGAGCGGCGACACCCGCGACACCGGCGGGCAGCGAAGCGAATCCTGCAAATGCATCTGCGCAACCGGGCGCGACGCCTTCAGCCGCAACGCCGGCTCCTTCAACGCCGGCTGCTTCAACCCCGACAGGTACAGCTCAGCCTGGTGGAACTGCGGCGACTGCGCCCTCTACGGCCGCACCCGCTGCAAGCGCTCCTCCTGAGCCGGCGGCGAACCAGCCGGCGCCAGCCAAGCCCAGCACACCTCCAGCCAACGGTGCCGCGGACTCAAGCACCCCGAGTTCTACCGCTGCGCCGGAGACCGCAACCGCGGCACCTGCCGCCACAGCGGCGACGGAACCGGCCAAGCCCGCTCCGAAACCGCGCCCGGTCCCACCCCCGGTGAAGATTGATCCGGTCACGGAAGCGCAGAAATATTTATATGGACAGCATGTGCCCCAGGATTGCACGCGAGGGCTGCGCATCCTGCAGCCATTGGCCGATAGCGGCAATTCGAAGGCGATGATCGAGATGGGCGCTCTGTATTCGGCGGGATTGTGCACACCGCGCGACCTGCCGACTTCCTACCGCTGGTTCGCGCTGGCGCTGCGCAAGGATCCGAACGACACTTCGCTGCAGGAAGACTTGCAGAAGCTCTGGGGCGAAATGACGCAGCCGGAGCGGCAACTGGCGATCCGGCTGAGCCAATAAGCAACAGGCTCCTTTTGCCGTTGCGCGAACTTCTTTTCTTACCCGTCTCGCAAAGCCCGAGTACGCGATCCGATGACCAACGACGCGAAATACTGGATTGATAAGCTGCGGCTGGAGCCGCATCCGGAAGGCGGATACTTTCGGCAGACGTACAAGTCAGAGGTGAGGATTGTGCCCGAAGATTCCCATCCCTTCGACGCACTGCGCTCGCTCAGGGCTGGCTCTGTCGCCAAAGGCGCGACCAGGATGGAGCAACCATCGACGAAGATGAGGGAATCGCAAAGTGGGGGCACGCGGGCGGCGTCGACGGCGATTTATTTTCTGCTTGTGGAAGAGGATTTTTCTGCCTTGCACCGCTTGCGATCCGATGAGATGTGGCACTTCTACGCCGGATCTCCGCTGGCGGTGCATGTGATTGCGCCGGAGGGCGAGTATTCGTCGATTCGGTTAGGGAATAATCCGGAGCGTGGCGAAGTATTTCAGGCGGTGGTGCAGGCGGGATGCTGGTTTGGAGCAGAAGTCGCACGAGATTTCCATGTCTCGCAAGATCGGCGAGACGTGGGGCAGCCCATGTTTGCGCTGGTGGGATGCACGGTGGCGCCGGGATTTGAATTTGAGGGTTTCGAGTTAGCGAGGCGCGAGGAGTTGAGCGCGAAGTATCCGCATCATCGGGAGTTGATAGAGCGGCTGACGCGAGAGTAGGGCCTTGGATCGGCGACGGTAGTGTCGGTCATAAAACACTTCGTGCGCAGGATCACTGCGGTCGGCGAACAAATGCGACAAACTAATCTGCTTCACGGAACAGAAGAAGAGGCGGCTATGACTACACTGATCCGGCGCACCTTGTTCTGGGCCCCCCGCGTATTGGCGGTGGCGTACGTCGCATTCCTCAGCGTGTTTGCTCTCGATGTTTTCGGCGACGAGCATGGCTTCTGGCGAATACTTGGGGCACTATTGGTTCATCTCATTCCCACGTTCGTTCTCACCGCAGGCCTGATTCTGGCGTGGAAGTGGGAGTGGGTCGGCACAATGCTCTTTGCTGCAGCCGGGGTCCTTTATATCGGACTGGTGCTGCCTCGCCCGGTCCCAGCAGCGACAAAAATGAACTGGATCCTGTTCATAGCGGGCCCGACTTTGCTGATCGCTGCACTATTTCTGGCCGCCTGGCTGAAGCGGAACGAACTCCATCCCAAATCGTAGGCTAACTGAGCAAGCATTCTCCCTTACTTGGCCGCCACGGCCTTCTTGGGGAACATTTCGCCGATGCGCTTGATCTGCGCGCCCACGTCTTTCAACTTCTCTTCAATGTGTTCGTAGCCGCGGTCGATGTGGTAGACGCGGTCGATGATGGTCTCTCCGTCGGCGACGAGCGCCGCGAGCACGAGCGATGCGGAGGCGCGGAGATCGCTGGCCAGCACGGCGGCGGCACTGAGCGGAGTCTTGCCGCGAACGACGGCGCGGCGGCCTTCAATCTTGATATTCGCACCCATGCGGACCAGTTCCAACGCGTGCATGAAGCGGTTTTCGAAAATGTTCTCGGTGATGATCGAGGAGCCTTCCGCCTGCGTTGCCAGCGCCATGAACTGCGCCTGACAGTCGGTGGGGAATCCGGGATATTCTTCGGTGGTGATGTCGGCGGCAGTGAAGGGATTGTCGCCCATGACGCGGACGGAATCGGCTCCGGATCTGGTTTTCACTCCGACCTGATTGAGCTTGCTGATAATGGCATCGAGGTGCGAGGGATCGCATCCGGAGACGTTGAGATCACCTCCGGTCATCGCGGCGGCGATGAGAAACGTCCCGGCTTCGATGCGATCGGGAATGATGCGGTGCTTCGCACCCTTGAGCTTGCTCACGCCCTTCACGCGGATGGTCGGCGTGCCCGCGCCGGCGATTTTGGCTCCCATCTTGTTAAGCAGTGCGGCGAGATCGGCGACTTCGGGCTCGCGGGCGCAATTCTGCAGCACAGTTTCGCCCTCGGCCAGCGTGGCGGCCATGAGCAGGTCTTCGGTGCCGGTGACAGTGATTTTGTCGAAGACGATTTCAGCGCCTTTGAGGCGCGTGGCGCTGGCTTCCACGTAGCCGTGATCCTGGATGATCTTGGCGCCGAGCTGTTCAAGTCCCTTGATGTGCAGATCGATCGGGCGCGCGCCGATGGCGCAGCCGCCGGGAAGTGAGACGCGCGCGCGTCCGCAGCGGGCGACGAGTGGACCGAGCACGAGCGTGGAGGCGCGCATGGTCTTGACCAGTTCGTAGCTGGCTTCGGGCGATGCGAGATTTTCACAGTGGATGGTGGTGCGGTGATGGGCGCGTCCGTAGCCGAGCTCGACTTCGGCGCCCATGGCGGCGAGCAGGTTGCGCGTGGTCTGAATGTCGCGCACTTGCGGAATATTTTCGAGAATGACGGGCTGATCGGTGAGCAGAGCGGCGGCCATGCAGGGCAGCGCTGCATTCTTGGCGCCCGAGATGGGGACGGTGCCGAGCAGCGGCTCTCCGCCGCGGATGACGAACTTGTCCATAGAGGGATGAGTCCTGTGACGACATTTTTATTCTAGCGGGGAAAGGTCGCAGGGTCAGGTAACCGGGAGGGCACGGACTAAGGGATTGATCCTTCCCAGCTTCTCGCGAAAGCTGGCGAGTGTTGGTCCCCCCCGATGTGCCTGCACTTGGTCGTCGAGATGAGAAGGATTCGGACGACCGCTTTACTCCTTCGCCAACTCGATCGCCTTTCGCACGTGACCTTTGGATCGCTTCAACGCGCTGACGGCCTTGGAGCGATTCACGCCGGCGCCGAGCATGACGACCGCGACGGCGGTGCGGTTGCCGGCGTGCTTCAGCGTCCGGCTGGCCCGCTGATGGTCTGCCCCGGTCGCCTGCTCGACGATGCGGACGGCGCGCTGCACCAGCTTCTCGTTTTTCGTCCAGACGCTCACCATGAGATTGCCGTAGACGTAGCCGAGGCGCGTCATGGCTCCAGTGGAGATCATGTTGAGAACCATTTTGTGAGCCGTGCCAGCCTTCATGCGCGACGAGCCGGCGAGGACTTCGGGCCCAACTTCGGTCACAATGGCAAAATCTGCGGCGCGTTCGAGGGGCGAGTCGCGATTGCAGGTGAGAGCGATGGTGTGGGCTCCACGCCGTCGGGCGTATTCGACGGCGGCGATGGTGAACGGAGTGCGGCCGCTGGACGCGATGCCGAGGATGACGTCGTGCTTTCCGGGCTTGCGCTTTCGGATTTCGTCGATGGCGAGGCGAGTGTCGTCTTCGCTGGCTTCGGTGGAAGAGCCAAGGGCTTTGGCGCCACCCGCCATGATGTATTGCACGGTGCGCGGCGAAGTGTTGAAGGTAGGAGGAATCTCGCTGGCATCGAGAGCGCCAAGGCGGCCGCTGGTTCCGGCGCCGACGTAAATGAGACGCCCGCCATCGCGGATCGATGCGGCAACGACGTCGATGGCGCGAGCGATCTGCGGCAGCACACGCCGGACCGCGGCAGCGACGGTAGCGTCCTCCTTATTGATGAGGCGGGCGATTTCGAGCGACGACATGCAGTCGAGATCGCGGGCGGCAGAAAGAATCTGTTCGGTCGGGAGATGACGAAGGTCAGAGTTCGAGGAGCGGGAACGGGTCAAGTCGTGCACCTTTCACAGGGCTTGGGAATCCCAGTTCTAACAAAGGCGGCGAGAAGCGGGGCATCCCACTTAGGTTGGTTTCACCGTCATTTTAAATCGCCGGGCCACGCATCAGGACTCCTTAGGGAGCGCTTCCAGGATGGCATCGTGAAATTTCGGTCGAACCTGCTTGATGGCTTGATTGGAGCCGTCAGGCCAGGTGCGGTTGGTCAGCAGGGTGACGGAAAGCTGGCGGTCGGGATCGATCCAGAGTGAGGTACCGGTATAGCCGAGGTGACCGTAGGAGCGCGGACCGAAATACTTGCCGGACTGCGAAGGTTGCGACGGAGTATCCCATCCGAGAGCTCGCGAAGTGCCGGCGGGCGTGGATTCGCGGCGGGCGAAGAGCGCGACGGTTTCCGGGAGGAGGACGGGAGTTCCTCCCTGCAGCATGCAGTGCGCGAAGCGGGCGAGGTCTCCGGCGGTGGAAAACAGGCCTGCGTGTCCGGCGACTCCGCCGAGGATGCTCGCGTTTTCATCCTGCACTTCGCCCTGGATGATCCGGTTGCGAAAGGTGCGGTCGTCGGCGGTAGGCGGAATTCTGCCACGCAATTCCTGCGGCGGGCTAAAGGTCGTGCTCGACATTGCAAGTGGACCGAAGATTTCCCGCTGGCAGAAACGGGCGACAGAGTCGTCGCTCGTTCCATCGGCGAGTCGTTCGAGCGCTACACCAAGAATGATGAATCCGATGTCGCTGTATTCGGCGCGGCTTCCGGGATCGGCCGCGAGCGGCATGGTGCAGGCGGCACGCAGCAATTCGTCGCGCGACCGCGCTTTCAGAAACAGCTTTTCGTAGGCGGGCAGACCCGAGGAGTGAGCCAGCAGCATACGGAAGGTGACGTTGCGCCGGCGGGGATCGGATTCTCCGCAGGAATCGACCAGAAATTCCGGGATCGTGCCGAGAATGGGAGCGTCGAGTTCGAGAAGGCCGCGTTCATAAAGAGTCATCACCATCGTGGTGGTAGCGACGACTTTGGTCAGGGATGCCAGGTCGAAGAGAGAAGTCGCCTCCACCCGGGCGCTATCTCCTTCGTACGCGAATCGACCCAGCGCTTTGAGGGCGATCAGGCGGCCGCAGCGAGTGACGGCGACTGACGCCGCGGGGAAGACGTGTTCGGAAATCGCTGTGCGAAGGACGGTCCAGGCCGCGGAGAAAGTCTTATCCTGTCCGTCGAAGGCGGCGGCCAAACCTGAGAGAGAGTTATCCAGGTGAAGCATCCTTTCCAGATCGGAGCAACCTGAGCGGGTTATAGCAAAGTTGACGGGCTCCGTAAAGGACGAGGAGACGGGCCCAACCTGACAGCGAACTCTTTCATCTGTTTCGCGGGCGCGGCGCACGAGTGAGCTTCACGGTTTCCGCGTGCAGGACCTGAATAGTCCTCCGGAAATAATCGTGGATGGCGTTGAGTTCCCTCGCTGTGTAGTGCGCGGCAAGCTTGTCCATGGACTCACTGAGCGAAGCGAAGATCGGCCACACCCGGCGGCGAAGCTTGTTCACGCATAAAGGATGGATGATCACGCTGCGGCGGTCGGTCGGGTGGCGTTGGCGGCGGGCATAACCCGAGCGCTCGAGGCGGTCGACGATTCCGGTGATGGCGCCGGTGGTGAATCCGGACAGTTCGGCCAGGCGGCCAGCCGTGGAGGGGCCATGTTGCTCGAGCAATCCCCAGCAGCGCCACTCCGTCGCGCTCAAGCCCAGGCGCGAGGCGATGGCCTCGTGAAAGAGCACAACGGCGGTGGCCATCTCGCGCCCCAGTTCGCGGCCGGGGGTTGTCGAAGTGGGAGGGCCGGCAGCATGTTCCGATTGTATCTTAGACATGAGATATCATTTCATGAGATACTTGCACAATTAATATTGTAAGTTGAAGGACAGTCGAATGCCAGAGCCGGAATCTTCGACAGCAACCCCCTGCCCGCTGTCCGTCCCCGAAAGATCCTTGAAGCCGGCGATCACGCTGGCGGTACTGGCGCCGGTGATCGCCGAGGTGCTGATGGGGTCTACCCGGCTGAGCTTTATCTTTGTTCTCATCCCGGAAATCATGGTGTGGGGTCTCGGTGCGGTGACGGCGCGGGAGGCGGTCCGGCGTTGGCGGGCGGGGTGGGTCAGCCTGATGCTGCTCGGGATTGCACTGGGTGTCGCCGAGGAGTGTGTCATTCAGCAAACGTCGCTGGCGCCTTTGGTGGGAGTGAGCCCCGACCACATCTACGGGCGGTTCTTTGGCGTGAACTGGGTGTGGATGCTGGGCCTGCTGGTGTTTGAGAGCGTCTGGGTGGTGCTGGTTCCCGTGGATTTCACCGAGGCGATATTCGCCAAACGGCGCGACCAGCCATGGTTGACCAATCGCGGGATGGTTGGCAGCGGCCTGATTTTTATCGTTGGCTCGTTTCTCGCCTGGTATTTGTGGACGCAGAAGGCTCGGCCATTGGAGTTTCATGTGCCGCCGTATCATCCGCCGATGGAATACATTCTGGCGGGAGTAGGTGCGATCGCGCTTCTGGTCTTGGCTGCCTTTGCGCTGCGCGCAATCGGAAAGAGGTCGGAGACCACGCGAACTGCCGGCCCGGCGTGGCTTGCAGCCATCGTGGCCTGCCTTCTGGCTGCGCCATGGTTCATGGTGATCGGGTGGGCTTACGGCACGATGCCGAAACTGCCGGTATGGATCGCGATTGCCTCCGGGCTGGCGTGGGCTGCAGTTTCATTTCTCATCTTCCTCTGGTGGACGGCCACTCCGGCATGGACCGAATTGCACAGCATCATGGCAGCCACGGGCGCTCTGATCGCAAGCATGGGCATGGGATTCCTCGAAGGCGGTTGGAACCGCGTGGATCTGATCGGTAAGATCATTCTGGATGCAGCCGCGCTGGCGGGAATGGTTTACCTGATCCGTCAAGCCTGGCGGCGTCCTGCTGCTTAGTGATTTGCGAGTCGATCCTTCCAAAGACCATGAAAGAGTGGGTTGTTGATTTGTCCCGGACCCGACTGAGAAGCCTTGCCCTCGCCGCAGCCTGCTGGCTGATGGTGGCCGCGGCACCGCGAGCGACAGCTGCTTCGGGCGACATCCAGGTTCAGGGTCGCCGGCCCGAACTGGTCTTCGCCTGCGAACTCGATACCGCCAAGTTGCAGGCACTGTTCGCCGATCCGGCGCTCATCCCGGAATTGCAGCAACTCCAGGCGAGCATCGCGCTAGCGATTCAGGATCTGAGTCCTGAAAGAGCTGACGTTGTCCGGCGACTCAACGCGGCTGGAGTTCCAGTCATCGCCTGGATGGCCTTGCCCCGCGAACAAGGTTATTACCTCAATGCCGGCAACGAACCGGCGGCAGCCGAGCGCTTCGCTCAGTTCGAAAGTTGGACGGCACAGAATCGGCTGCGTTGGGCGGCCATCGGCCTCGACGTTGAACCGTCGTTGACCGAATGGGGAGACATTCAGGGCCATCGCTGGCGGATTGTCCTCACCTTCTTGCATCGGGTATTCGACGGGAAACGAGTAGAGCGTGCGCGCGAAGCATACGCAGGCTTGATCGCGCGAATGCAAGCGCACGGCTATTCTGTGCAGACCTATCAACTGTTGTTTCTTGCGGATGAGCGCCGGGCGCACTCGACCATTCTGGAAAGGTTGTTTGGGTTGGTCGACGTTCGGGGAAACCAGGAAACGCTGATGGTCTATAGCAGCTTCAATCATGCGCTGGACGGAGCGCTGATATGGGCGTACGGTCCGGATGCGCAGACGATTGCGGTGGGCAGCACGGCCGGCAGCGGAGATGCGGCCATCGATGCCCGATTTCCGCCGCTCGATTGGAAGGAGTTTTCTCGCGATCTCCTCATCGCCAGCCACTTTTCGCCGGTTGTCGGAGTCTACAGCCTCGAAGGTTGCGTGCGGCAAGGGTTCCTGCCGAGGCTGACGACTTTGAATTGGCAGAGTCCCGTTATTCTGCCGGCGCAGGCGGTGACGAAGGCGCAGCGCTTTCGGCGGATCGTGCAGACAGCGCTGTGGCTGGCATCGCATATGGTCTATTTGGCCATCATTTTTGCCGCCGGAGTCGGCTGGCTGGTGATGCGCCGGCGCGGAAAGATCGCGAGGCGAAGCGATAGCCAACCTGATTCGTGCTGACTTCGGTTTCTTGAGTTCTATGGCGCGCCTTGTGTAGATTCAGAATATTCTTACCTCTCATTCCAAATCGACGGTGGCAGGAACCCGGATTCCTGCTCGTGTTGCGCGAAAAAAACGGAGCGCGAGTTGCCTCGTTCTTTTGGTGCTTGGGACATTGGCAGCCGCCCCGGCGGCAACGTCCACGACAGCGGCGGTTCGGCTGGGCGCGGTCGACTCCATCGTTCAGCAAGCGATCGCCGACGGGAACATTCCGGGTGCGGTGCTGGTGGTTGGGCACGACGGCAAAGTCATCTATCGCAAGGCCTATGGCGAGCGCGCGCTTGAGCCGCGCCGCGAGGCCATGACGGTCGATACGATTTTCGATCTGGCCTCGCTTACCAAAGTGATTGCCACGACAACGGCTGTGATGCAGTTGGTGGAGCAGGGCAAAATCCGGCTCAATGATCCGGTGGCGAAGTACTTGCCCGAGTTTGCGCAGAACGGCAAGGATGACATCACGCTGCGGCAGTTGCTGACGCACTACTCCGGTCTGCCTCCGGATCTGGACTTGACGACGCCGTGGGAAGGGAAGCAGACCGCATACCAGATGGCATTTGCCGAGACGCCGCAAGAGCCTTCCGGGTCGGTATTCACCTACAGCGACATCAACTTCATTGTGCTGGGCGCGCTGGTCGAGCGCACTTCCGGCGAGACGCTCGATGCCTACGCGGCGAAGCACATTTTTGCTCCGCTGAGGATGGCGCACACACGGTTCCTGCCGCCATCGTCATGGCGAGCCAAGATTGCGCCGACCCAATACGACGAGAACAATCACATGCTGCGAGGAGTGGTGCACGATCCCACGGCGCGGCGCATGGGCGGCGTGGCGGGGCATGCCGGCCTGTTTTCGACCGGCGACGATCTGGCGAAGTTTGCCCAGGCCCTGCTGAATGGCGGTGACGGGATTCTGTCGACGGTAACGGTGGCGAAGATGACGCAGCCGGAGACTCCGCGAGCGGCGCCTGTGCTGCGCGGATTCGGCTGGGATATCGATTCGCCGTTCTCCACCAATCGCGGCGATCTGCTGCCGGTGGGATCGTTCGGCCATACCGGATTTACCGGAACTTCGTTGTGGATCGATCCCACGACGCAGTCCTACATCATCCTGCTGACCAACGCCGTGCATCCGCGAGGCAAAGGAAATGCGATCGGCCTGCGGGTCAAAGTGGCTACCGAGGTGGCGGCGGCGTTGAACCTCACGACCGGCGAAAAGGAAGAACTGCGCTGGAAGAGCGTCACCGGCTACAACGAGGCGCTTAGCGCGGAACGGCGGATGGGTGCCCGCAACGGCATGGTGAAGACCGGCATCGACGTGCTGGAGGAACACGGATTCGACGTGCTGAAAGGGCAATCCTCAACCTCCGAAGCCGGTCCAACAAGCCAGAGTCAGCAATCCCCGCCCGCCGCAAAAAGCGGCGAAGGGTTGGGAAGCCAGGCCTCCGCTGCACAGGGCGCTGCGACTCCTTCTGATGCTCCGAATTCCGCGACAAAGAGACGCATCGGGCTGGTGACGAACCAAACCGGGCTCGACTGCGCCGGGCGCCGCACCATCGATGTGCTGGCGCAGGCGCCGGGCATCGAACTGGATGCAATTTTCAGTCCTGAGCACGGGGTAACGGGGACGCTCGATACAACCCATGTGGGGAACACGACCGATGCGGTTACAGGCGTTCCTGTCTACAGCGTGTATGGCGGGACCGATGCAGCGCGGCGTCCGCCGATGGACGTGCTGAAAAATCTGGATGCGGTGGTGTTCGACGTGCAGGATGCGGGCGTCCGTTTCTACACGTATGAAACGACGCTGGGATACTTTTTGGAAGCCGCGGCGAAAGCCGGGGTTGAAATCGTGGTCCTCGACCGGCCTGATCCGATTACCGGATCATTCGTGCAGGGGCCGGTTTCCGATGCCGGGCATGAGAGTTTTACCAATTACTGGACTGTGCCCGTGCGCCACGGAATGACGATGGGCGAACTGGCAGAGATGTTTAATGTCGAACGCGGCATCAACGCGAAATTGACCGTCGTGCCCATGGAAGGATGGCAGCGCGGGGACTGGTTCGATTCGACAGCGCTGGAATGGGTGAATCCATCGCCGAACCTGCGCAGTGTGACCGAATCGGCGCTGTACCCGGGCGTGGCACTGATCGAAGGCACCAATGTTTCGGTCGGCCGGGGAACGGACACGCCATTTGAGTTAGTGGGCGCACCTTGGATCAAAAGCCGGGATCTGGCGGCGTATCTGAACGGTCGCGGGATCATGGGCGTACGGTTTGTTCCCGTGACATTCACGCCGACGGCGGCGGTGTACAGCGGGCAGGAATGCCAGGGCGTGAGCATCATTTTGACCGACCGGAACGGATTCGACGCGCCGGAATTAGGGATTGAGCTGGCAGCGGCGCTGCGCAAGTTGTATCCCGTCGATTTCAAGATCGAACGCATGCAGGAACTGCTGGTGAACCAGAGCGTTTATGACGCGCTGCTGGCTGGTCAGGATCCGCGGCGGATTGCCGAGGACTGGCAGGACGGGCTGGAAAAGTTTGAGAAGATGCGAGAAAAGTATCTGATCTACAAGTGACATCTGCTCGGATAACTCCCACCATAAACGCCGCATCCTAGCGGCTAAGCCGTAGTAAGCTTATCGGGACCTGGGCCGATTTGTGCGCTGGAGGTGGCCAATGCGCAGAGTTGCGATGCATGGACTTTTGACACTGTTGCTGGTTTCCGCGATGGCTTGGGGACAGACTGCGGAACCGTCCAAGCCCGCGCCATCGACGCCTGGCGGTCAGGAGACGACAGCCACCCCGACCAATGGTGCATCCCAAAACGCTCCCACTGCGGCGGTCCCCGCCGGCGATCCGAATGCGTGGGTCATTCCAGCCGGATCGAAGATTCCGCTCACGCTGAAGCAGGCGATTTCCACCAAGAACGCTCGCGAGGGCGACGCCGTGTATGCCGAGACGGTTTTTCCGCTGGTCATGAATAACCACATCGTCGTACCCGCAGGGACCTACATACAAGGGAAGATCATGCGGGTGGAACATCCCGGGCACGGCAAGAAGCGGGCAGAACTCCTGATTCACTTTACGTCGATGATCTATCCGACCGGTTACACGGTCATGCTGCCCGGATCGGTCGAGAACACGCCGGGGGCGGACGATAAGGGCGTGAAAGATCAGGAAGGAACGATCCAGCAGGATAAAGACACCGGCAAGCGAGTCGAAGACGCGGCCCGCGATGCCGCCGTTGCCGGGACGGTGGGAAGCATCGGCGGTCTGGCTGCGGGAGGCTTGAATGGAGCCCGATATGGCGGACTCGCTGGACTGGCCGGGGGCGTGGCGTGGGCGCTGCTCAAGCACGGCCCGGACGTCAAGCTCGAGGTGGGCACGTCAATCGAGATGGAAATTCAGCGCGACGTTCCGGTGGACGGCAGCCGGATCCAGGTGGCGAACGCAGGCTCGACGCCGCAATCGTAATCTGCTCAGAACACCCGCCTTCTGCGAAAATTCGAGAGAACCCCATTCGCCGCATCAAGGCAAGCAACCTTCCGAACGCGAATTGCGCGCCACGCCTTTGCCGCTGCTATACAATCCGCGATAGGAGCGCCGATGGCGCCGCCGGGGCGGAGGCACGTGCATGTTTGAACTCTTTGGCGGATTTACCACTGTTCTCATTGTTATTGTCGTTATCTACCTCCTCAGTTCCATCAAGATTCTGGCCGAATACGAGAGAGGCGTGATCTTCCGGCTGGGACGTCTGCTGCCCGTGGCGAAAGGGCCGGGAGTGATTTTTGTGTTTGCCCCCATCGATCGCATTGTGCGGGTGTCGCTGCGGCAGGAGGCGCTGGAGGTTCCACCGCAGGACATCATCACTCGTGACAACGTAACCTTGAAAGTGAACGCTGTTATCTTTCTGCGGGTGATTGAGCCGCGAAAGGCAGTAGTCGAAGTTTCGAATTATGTCTACCAGACATCGCAATTCGCGCAGACGACGCTGCGGTCGGTGCTGGGCGAGCAGGAACTCGATGAACTCCTGGCACACCGCGACAAGATCAATCTCCGGCTGCAGAGCATTCTCGATACCCACACCTCGCCTTGGGGCGTGAAAGTCACCAACGTCGAGGTGAAGCAGGTGGATCTGCCGGAGTCGATGCTGCGCGCCATGGCCAAGCAAGCCGAGGCCGAACGCGAGAAGCGGTCGAAGATCATCCACGCGGAAGGCGAATTCTCGGCGGCGCAGCGACTAGTCGACGCTGCGCATTTGCTGTCAGGGGAACCGGTCAGCGTGCAGCTGCGTTATCTGCAGACGCTGACCGAGATTGGCGTCGAGAAGAACACGACAGTCGTATTTCCCGTGCCGGTGGACTTCTTCTCGGGCATCCAGAAACTGCTGGGCAAGGATGACGCCTCGCCAAAGCCGGCAGCCAAGACGGCCTGAAGGCCTCGGCCGAGATTGAGTTGGCAGTTACGCGGATAGAAGCGGTGACGCCGGTTGCGCGCTGAAAATGGGGAGTAGAGCTATGCCTTCGTCGGAAGATACCGAGATTACACTGGGGACCGGCAAGTTGCTGGCCCTGTTTTTTGGGCTGGTCGCGATCTGCGCCTTGTTTTTCGCCTTGGGATACTCTCTCGGCCGGAAATCGGAGCCCACCATCACCGCAGCTAGTGCGGCCGTGCCTCAGACTACGCCCTCTCAAAGCAAATCGAACACGGCAGCTCCGGCCACTCCGCCGATGACTTTCTACAAATCGGTCGAGCAAAAGGATGCCAACGCTGAGCTGACCCCGGCAACCGATGCGAAAACTGATACCAACAGTGCGCCCGCGAATGCATCCGCCGCTCCGGCGAATGCGACCACAACGGGAACACCGGCGCAAGCCCCGGCCAATGCGGCCAGCCCGGCAGATTCTGCGGCAACTCTGCCGACATCTGGATATTTCGTTCAGGTGGCCGCCGTCAGCAAGCAGGAAGACGCCGATGCGCTGGTCGATGCGCTGAAGAAGAAGGATTATCCCGCGTTCGTCTCAACCCAGTCGGCCAGCGATAAGCTGTTTCACGTGCAGGTGGGACCGTACACCGATATCAAGGACGCCGACGCCATGCGCAGCCGCCTCATCAATGATGGCTATAACCCGATCGTGAAAAAGTAGGGCGGCGATCGGGGAACCAAGCGCTGACGCGAAAAATCTGTGATCCCATGAAACCCGCAGCATCGTAGATTGACAAGCGTCGATTTTCCAGATATTGCTGGTCGCATGTCTTCCCCTGACGAGCTTTTCGACCGCACTTTGCACGCCATTGCCGATCCAACCAGGCGCCGGATTCTCCGAGCCCTCAAGAAGACAGCCCGAGCCAACTCGGGGACAAAGAGTCAGGGCATGGGACCGTGTCTCTGTGCTGGCGAGATTGAAGAGCAGATGAAGCTCTCCCAGCCTACTATCTCCCACCACATGGCCATCCTGGCGAAGGCAGGGCTCGTCGAGGCCCGGAAGCAAGGTCAATGGCGCTGGTATCGGCGGAATGAGAAGGCGATCCGGCAAGTCGTCAAATCGCTGCGCGGACAACTGTAAGCAAAGAAGAACTCAGAATGCCGAAGTTAGATTCTTCACTTCTCCAACCCTGATTTCCTTGCCGTTTCAGTGCTCTCCCAGGGCCCACTTTTCCAGATCCCCGGTTGAACGCAGGACGCCGACCTCGCTTCGTTCCCATTCGAAAGTGACATCCTGAAGCGCGATAAAGCGTTCGCTGAGCTGCGAGCGGGCATCGTCGAGGTCGTGCAGCGTGGCCGTGCCGGCATCGATTCGGGTTTGGACGGAGGCAAGGTTCTTCTGCGCGATTTCATATTCGAGCTGAGCCACGTCCCGGGCAGCCTGCATCTGCGCCACGGAGCGCTCGAGCCGCAAGGTTTCTTCGGAGGCCTGGTTGCGCGCGGCCTCGGCCTGCTTGCTGGCCTTGAGAGCATCGGCATCGGCTGCCTGCGCGCGCGACCGCTGGGTGGCGTTGAAGAGCGGCAGACGGATGCTCACGCCAATGGTTGCGTTGTTCTGCTGGAATCCATTCGTCGGGCAAAGAAAAGTGCCGAGCGAGGTGACGCAGGGTTTTTCCGGGATGTAGTAATTCTGATAATTGTTGAATTTCGAAAGCAGTGCGTACTGCGCGGCGAAATCGAAGCTCGGCCATAGCGAGCGATGTTCGCCTTGGGCTCGCAGATATTGGGCGCGGGCGTGATCAACTGCGGCTTGAACCGAAGGGCTGGCTTCGGCGGCACGAGCAGGCTCAGCATCGTCCTGCCGCAGCGCTGGAAAATCGGGCAGGGAATCCGGTTCCGTCTGGATGCTGGATGCGCCTAAGCCAGTGAGCTTGGAGAGATGCTCGCGCAGCACGTCGGCGGCGCCTTGGGCTTCCGCAATGCGCAAACGCACGCGGGCCGTCGCCAGGCGCGCTTTGGTCTCGTCGAGTTCGCTGTCGACGCCCTCCTTCACGCGGTCCTCGACCGCGGCTTCCAAACGCGCAGTCTCGGTTTCGGTTCCTTGCAGACGAGTGAGGCGCTGTTCCCATTTTGCCAGCTCGGTATAGCTCAGGACTGCGTCCTGAACAACCTGGCCGCGCTGATCTTTGCTCTGCAGAGCGGCAACGGCAGAATCCACGCGCGCGGCGCGGATGAAGTCTCTCAACGCAGGATTCAATACCGCCGATTGCGTACTGATGTTGAAAAGCGCCGGAGCCGATCCTTCCAGCGCGAGCGGAAAGCCGTAAGAGTACCCGATGCCTGCACCGGTAGAGAGTTGCGGAATGTACTCGTTGTGCAGTTCGCGCAAAGCGGCGGCGGAACGCTGTTCCTCGGCCGCGGCAACCGCCGCCCCGGTGGCGTGCGTCAACGCCAGCTCAACTACACGTTTGAGTGGTACCGGCTCCGCCAGCAGCGAAATTGGAAGCAGACCAACCGCGAAAATCGAGCTGAGCGCCCACAGACGACGAGACAGGTTTCTCATTGCGTCCCTTTCCGAACGATCTGGACGTGACTCATGAAATTGGATGCCTGCGAAATTCTAAATGTCGGATGGCTGCGCGCGAGTGATTTCGCGATGTCCGCCCCTAGTGCTCGACCCGGTTGAGGTCCTCTTGAGCGCGCCGGTAGGAGTGGGCAAGGGACAATGCGATGCGATACTGCTCGGCCGCGGCTCGGCGGTCACCCTGGCGCTCCAGGAGTTGGCCGAGCAGATCACGCGCCTTGAATACCGGGCCCTCTTCCACGGGCGATAACAAGTAGCGATGGATCAGGCGCACGCCCAAGGGATAATCCTTGCCGGCCTCGAGTAGCACGCTGGCGCCGTCCATCAGGGCCTCCGCATGATCGACCGGACTGGACTCCAGGTGGCGCAGCGCCTCATCCATCTCATCCAGCCGGTCGGCGTGACGAAGAAAGATCGCCAAGTCCAGCCAGGCGCGCGCCCCGGAGTGACTGGCGGCGATGGCTGCCCGATACTCCCGTTCCGCTGCCGAGGCGTCTTTATTTTTCCCCGCGATCCTGGCTTGCACCCAGTGCCCCATTGCGGGATTGATTCCCATGAGAGCGTCGCCCTGCGCCTGCGCCTTGTCCTTTCCCCCGCCTACAATTCCCGGCGCCTCGAGATAAAACTCGGCCAGATCCGTGCGCGCTTCCCAGCTTTTGGGATCGAGTTCCACGGCCCGTTCAAACGAGACGCGAACTTTCTTCGCCAGCCCGGCAGCGGTGAGCCATCCGGAAGAATCGGCCTTCTCTCCGTAAATGCGTCCGAGCCACAGATAATACAAGCTGCGCTGTGGATCCAGATCGCGGGCCCGCTCGCAGCCGGAGATGCCCCGATCCCACTCTCCAAGCATGAAATAAGCGCGGCAAAGGAAGTTGTAGGCCTCGGCGTCGTTAGGAGAGTGGTCAATTTTTTGCCGAAGGACCTCGATGGCATCGTCGACCTTGCCCGCATCGAGCAGTGCTTTAGGAGAAACGTCGGGAGCCGGGGCCGCATGAACGTGAATCGGGGCCGCCGCTAGAAAGAGAGCCATTAGCAGGAACGGACTGAGCAGGGAAGAGGCCGCCTTCATCGTTTAACGCACCACTTTGACCGAGGCGCCATCGTACAGCGGCTTGTTTTCTTCAGCAGGCAACGCCACCATCGCCCCCGCCGTCAGGCCGGAGGTGATCTCGACGCGAGTGAGATTCTGCAGGGAGATTTCGACCGGCTGTCGCTTCAGCTGGCCATCGACGATGCTGTACACGTAGAGCTTGCTATCGTCGGTGTGCAAGGCATCGCGCTGCAGGGTGAGAACGTTGTCTTCTTCGGCAACCACGACGGTTACGCCGACGTCGACATTCGGAAGCAGCCGGGAATCTTTGTTTTCAATGGTGCAGGTGGCTTCACCGACATTGCGATTGCCGTGAAGCTTGACGGTGGATGGGATGGTGGTAACCGTGCCGCTCCAGCTGCGGCCGGGGAGGGCGTCCCAGGTGACGTCCACTGACTGCCCGGTTTTGAGGCGGCCGATGTCAGGCTCATCGACGAAGGCGCGAACCAGCACATGCGACAAGTCGGCTTCCTGCAGCATGAGCTCCCCCGCCTGCACAAAAGCTCCTTGCTTCACGGGAAGGGAGTAGACAGTGCCGTCGAAGGGGGCACGCACGTTCGACTTGGAGAGAGCGTCTTCCGCGGCATTGTATGCCGCCCGCGCCTCGGCGGCCTGAGCCTCGACCTTGGCGATTTCCGGAGTCGAATAACGATCGCGTTTCTTCTGCTCCGCCAATGTCACGTCAGCCTGTGCGCTTCGCAGAGTGTTTTCGGCCTGGCGTACTTCTCCTTCCGACGCGGCGCCCTGCTTTTGCAAGCGGCGGAGGGCGTCGAGATTGCGTTTAGCTACATCCCGCGCGCTGCGTGCCTTGGCCAGTTGAGCATCGACGTTGAGGATCTCTTCCTGAGTGCCGCCATTGCGGAGGGCGAATTCATCCGCCTGCGCGGTCTTTACCTGGGCCTGCGCCCGGGCAGCCTGCGAACGGATGTCGGCGTCGTCCAGCTGCAGCAGCAACTGCCCCTTGCGCACATGGTCGCCTTCCTTGACCAGCAGATGCTGGACCGTGGTTGCGATCGGCGCGTGCGCCTCAAAATTCCGGATCGGCTCGATTTTGCCATTGGTCGAGACCACACTGCGGATCGATCCGCGCTCCACCGTCGTCGCGCGAACTTTCAGGGGAGTGTTGTGAAAATAGGAGTACAGCGCAATCACGGCGATGAAGATGAGAGCGAGCCAAATCCAGCGCCGCAGAGACGGCGTCTTCGAATTGTTCGTCGATGCCAACCTATGGTCTTTCAGGGTGCGGCAGGAATAACTGTAAGCAGTAATTTACCATTCCGCGGGGCCCTGATACATTTACGCCCCTTGTTCCGACACGCAATATTTTGATGCCTCCGGCGGGCCCGCGGCTGCACCAACGCACCCGCTACAATAGCTCTATGCCCAGAACGCCCCGTTATACGCCCGAGCACGCCGCGGCCGGTCTCGATGCCCGGTTCCCCGAGATTGAAACCTGGCCCAACCAGTTTCCCGGATACGAGATTGTTGTCGACGACCCGGAGTTCACTTCCGTGTGCCCGAAGACGGGCCTGCCGGATTTCGCTGCTCTGACCATCCGCTACATGCCGGACAAAAGCTGCCTCGAACTGAAGTCGCTGAAAGAATACCTGCAGAGCTACCGCAATCTGGGAATTTTTCAGGAGAACGTCGTCAATCGCGTGCTCGAAGATGTAGTGAAGTGGGCCAAGCCGGTGTGGGCGGAGGTCAAGGGCGAGTTCCGCCCGCGAGGCGGCATTTCGACCACAATCGCGGCGAAGTGGCCGAGGCCGAAGAAGTAGTTCGGCGTGACCGGCTCGTTAACCGGATCGAAGCATGGCCGTGCTATATTCGCTCGACCGTGACCTCCTCCAAAATGTATCCCAAGACGGCGCTGGCGCTTCTGACGGCGCTGAATCTGCTGAACTACATTGACCGCTCCGTGTTGTTCGCAGTGCAGGAGCTGATCAAGGCGGAGTTCCACCGCAGCGATGCCGCGTTCGGCATGCTGACCAGCGTTTTTTTCATCTTCTACATGTGCGCGGCGCCGTTCATGGGGCCGCTGTCAGTGCGGTTCTCCCGTAAAACCGTGATTATCGCCGGCGCGCTGATCTGGAGCGGCGCCACTCTTCTCACCGCCATCACGCACGACTTCACCGGACTGATTATCCGCCACACGCTGGTTGGGATTGGCGAAGCCAGCTTCGTGATCCTGTCGCCGACCTTCGTCGCCGACATGTTTCCGGAGAGCCAGCGCGGGCGGGTGATGGGCGTCTTCTACCTCGCTATTCCGGTGGGCACCGCGATGGGATATGTGCTGGGCGGGTTGATGGGCCCGGCTTATGGATGGCGGGCGCCATTCTATGTCGGGGCAGCGCCCGGCGTATTGCTCGCGTTCTTGCTGCTGTTCATTCCGGAGCCTCCGCTCGGACAGTTCGACCCGCACGAGAAAACCCCGGACCGGGACACGCTGAAGGGGCTGGCGCGGAATCCGGCATTTCTCACAGCGACATTTGGCATGGCCATGATGACGTTCGCGCTCGGCGGTCTGCAGGTCTGGATGCCGACTTTCCTGCACCGCGCCCGCGGTTACACACTGGGAGAAGCCAACAACCTGTTCGGCTTGAGCATTGCGGTGAATGGACTGGTTGCGTCGCTGGCGGGTGGCTGGCTCTCAGACTACATTCTGCGCCGGACGCGCTCGGCCCACTACCTGGTGTCGGCTGTGAGCCTCGGGTTGGGAATTCCGGCGATGTGGCTGGCGCTCTACACCGAGGGCCGGACGATGGTCATCGGCATCTTCGCAGCCGAATTTCTACTGCTGCTCAACACCGGTCCCCTCAATGCTGCGGTCATCAATTCCGTCAGCGCGCCGATTCGGGCAATGGCCTTGGCCGTCAATATCTTCATCTTCCATCTCTTTGGCGATGTACCCTCTGCCTGGCTCATCGGATACATGTCGGACCGTTATTCCCTGCAGACCGCGTTTCTCGGGCCAGTCGTGGCGATCGGACTCTCATCTGCCATACTGTTTTACGGAATGAAATTTGCACCACCCGTGACCGCCGGCGAACCGTCAGAAGCGAGGGTTTCGTAGCCGCAGGATGATTTACTTTCACTGGATCGCTGGGACGATTCTGGCGTTGGCCTGGTTCTCGCGCATTGTGGATGCCGCGCTGGGAATGCCCAGCGTCGCCGATGTCTCGCGTCCGGAGTGGGATCGAAATCCGGTGACGGCGAACGGAAATCCTCGAGTTTCGATCATTGTGCCTGCCCGCGACGAGGAAGAAACCATCGAGCAGGCGCTGCGGACCCTGCTCTCGCTCGATTACGACAACTACGAAGTGATCGCGGTGAACGACCGGTCGAGAGACCGGACAGGCGAGATTATGGAGAAGATGGCGGAACAGTCTTCGCCTGAGACTGTCCGAGGTCCAGATTCCCACATCTCCCAAGGGCGTGGGGAAGCGGGACACCCGGAGCCTTGCAAGCTGAAGGTGATTCATCACACAGAACTGCCTGCGGGTTGGCTGGGGAAGACGCATGCCATGTGGACGGCGGCGAACCAGGCCAGCGGAGACTGGTTGCTCTTTACCGATGCCGATGTGCTCTTTAAGCCCGATTCGCTGCGGCGGGCGATGGCTTACGGCGAAGCCGAGCCGGCAGATCATGTCGTCCTGTTTCCGCGAATGATCATGAAGCGTCCGGGCGAGTACATGATGATCGCGTTCTTCCAGACGATGTTCATGTTCGGGCATCGGCCATGGAAAGTAGCGGACCCCTCGACCGACGATCACATGGGAGTCGGCGCTTTCAACCTGGTGCGGCGGCGTGTCTACGACGCGGTCGGAACCTACGAAGCGCTGCGCATGGAAGTGCTCGATGACATGAAACTGGGCAAGGTCGTGAAGAAAGCCGGCTTCGCGCAGAGGAATGTGTTTGGCGGCGACCTGATCTCAATTCGCTGGGCCCACGGAGCTATGGGCGTCGTCAATAACTTGACCAAGAATTTCTTCGCCGTGCTCTCGTTCCAGTGGTGGCGCACGATTATTGCGGCTATCGGTCTGGTATTCCTGAATCTTGGCCCGTTTCTGGGAGTGTGGCTGGCCCATGGATGGACGCGATTGCCGTATGCCGTGGCGCTGGGGGCGATGTTTCTGATCTATCTGGGAATGTCGTGGCGCTCGGGGGTGCCTCCGTATTATTTTTTGCTGCATCCAGTGAGCACGGCGCTGTTCACCTACACGCTGCTGCGGTCGATGATCCTGACTTTGTGGAATGACGGCATCGAGTGGCGGGGAACGAAATATCCCCTCGAAGAATTGAGGAGGGGAATGGTGTGACGCACAGGAACGCCGTTCCAGATATCTTATGAGCAAACAACATTACTTCTTCAAGCTGATTTCGCCGCGCCCGACCTTTCCCCACGACATTACGGAGAAAGAAAAGGCGCTGATGGATGAGCACGCCCGCTACTTCCAGAAACAGTTTCAGGCGGGCAAGGTTCTACTCTATGGCCCGGTAATGGCGTCGGCCGGCGCATTTGGCGTCGGCATCCTCGAGGTCGCGGATGAAGCCGAAGCGCGGCAGTTTGCCGAGAACGATCCTTCAGTTCTGGGCGGGTTGAATCGCTGGGAGATCCATCCCATGCATGTCACAGACGCTCGCGCGAAAGGGTAGATGACCTGTTCCGAGCCTGATTCTGGTTCCTCACATCTGCTTCATCGCCGCAAGTCGGAAGAACTGGGATTTATTTCCCGGGGCTGCCCGCGGCCAGCTTGGCTTTCAGCGTATTGAAAGCGAGCTGGTGGCATGGATCCCTCTTGGCCACCAGATCCGCTGCCTCAGGAATGCATTTCAGGTCCGGAGTGACGCCAACCTTCTCAAGATCTTTCCCGTCGGGAAAAACCACGCGGCCGACGGTAACCTGTGCCCCGTAGAATACGGCCGGATCGAAACCGATTTTCTGAGAAAAGGGCAGCGACGCCGCGACCGCTCCATACGTCCTATCGCCGATGACCACGGCCCGGCTGGTCAGTTGCAGATGGCGGGCCAGCATTTCAGAGGAACTGGCGCTCTCACTGTCGACCAGAACCGCGAGTGGGACATCGGAAAAGGAAGGCTCTTTAGGCTTGGCCATCACTTTCTCAGATTTTCCGCGGTCGGTTAAGGTGAACAGTTCCGCTTCGTTCTTCTCGAGATAGCCGTCCACGCGGACCAGATCCGCAATTTGGCCGCCGGGGTTGCCGCGGAGATCAATGATCAATGCACGCGAGTCTTTTACCTTCCACAGTGTCTTCTCCGCCAGATCACCGATGAAATCGCGGAGCCTCACGTAGCCGATGCCGTCGCTGCTTCCGTACTCAAAGGGATCTTCCGCATAGTCTGTCTCTTCCTCGCGTTTCCAGTCGTAGTACTTCGAGAAATCCAGCGCGCTCTGCGTGGCCAGGCGAGTATGAACGTTGGCGGGAATCTCCAGGCGCTGGCGCTTGCCATCGCGGTCGAGATCCAAAACCAGCACGGCGGCAGGCTGGATGAACCGGTAATAGAACAGGGTGTCGTCGTAGTTCTTCCGGTTAGCGACCATGCCTTCGAGGCCGAGAATTGTGTCTCCCACCCTCAACCCGGCTTTGTCAGCCACGCCGTTCTCCTTGACCCGGTAGACACGCACCGTCTCGCCGTATGGTTTCGCGCGAAACTCAAAGCGTGGCTCCAGGGTATGTTCAGGCGGGCGGAAATTGGTATGCGAATCGTCGATCTTGCGGACCATCCAGTAAATGGCGGCATACATCTCGCCGACTTTGTCGGTGGCGTCGATCTTCTTCTGCGTTTCCTCGAGTTCCTTGTTCCAGTCGATCCCCTTGAGGGACGGATCGTAAAAGTTCTTTTGGATGATGTCGTGCACACCCTTGGCGATGCCGCGCATCAATTCGCGATTGCTCTTCAGAGTACCTTGGGCAGTAGAAAGCGCAGCGAAGAACGAGTTGAAAACCAGCAGCGAGAGAATCCAGTAAGTGGCCAGGGAGCGGCGAATCATAACTCCTCCCTTCAAATGAACTGTGCATAATAGCGCGAGTTCATGCCGCAGGGAAGGCAGTCAATCTACTCCGGAGGGTCGCCTGCATCAGTCTCATTCCCATAGGTAATCGTTGAGTTCGGCGTTGTCTTCGTCTTGGCCGGCTTCTTGGTGGGACGAAGGCGCCCGGCGCTGAAGTGTCCGCGATTCTCAACGTCGTAGTTCTTGGGCAGAGGCGGGACCATCGCCGCTCCTCCGCTGATCTGGCCGATGCGGCTGAGAATGATTTCAGGACGCCCGTCGTACACCTTGACAGCGCCGTGGATCTCGATGACGCGGCCCTCGAGGCGGCGCACGTCGCCGACATCTTTCAGATCGTGCGAAAAGATGACCACGGTGAACGGGCATGCCATCTGGTCTTCGCAGAAGTCGAGGAATTGAACGCCTCCGGTTCCCCGTTTCACATGCAGGACTTTGCCGGTGACGCATCTGGTTTCCCCAACATGCTGTCCGGCTTCGTGAATTGGGGTGCAGTCGCCGGCGGACGCCGCCAGCGACAGGCCCATGAGCATGAAGAGCAGAGAAAAAAATCTCGGCAAAAGGCTGTGCATGCCGCTCATGCTATGAGACGAGGCACGATGCAGTCAGTGATGCTGGAGAAGAATTCGCACCTGCCGTTCCAGAATGAAACTAGCGGGCTTACTGTTGCTGCTGCTGTTCTTGCTCGACGCGCGTAGTGGTGGTACGGACCAGGATCGGCCGCGACCGCACCACAAAGCTCGGCGCCACCGGCTCGGGTGCCGCCCCGTCGGCGGGAGTTACGGTCACGGCCACGCTCAATTCGCTCTGCGCTTCGCCCTTATAGACCCCGCGTGTAGGTGGTACATCGGCATAGTCTCGCCCGATGGCGACGCGAATGTGGCGGTCTGCGCCCACCAGATTGTTGGTCGGATCAAACGCAATCCACCCCAACCTCGGAATCAGCGCCTCGACCCAGGCATGCGACGCTCCTTCGACGGAGCGGTCCTTCCTGACCTCGTCGCGGTGAAACATGTAACCGCTCACATACCGGCAGGGAATCTTGAGCTGGCGAACCAGCGTGATCATGATGTGAGCGAAATCCTGGCAGACGCCCTGGCGGGCGCGCAGGGCCTCTTCAATCGGCGAATCCACCTTCGTGCTGTTGGGCACGTACGCAAAACGCTTATAGATGGCCTCGTTCAGCTCGGCCAGCACCATGAGCGGATTGCCGCGCCGTTCGCATTCCAATTCTCTGGCGAGTGTTTCGAGCGAGTCGCTGGGGCGGGCAAAATGGCTGGGCAGGAGCATCTCCCAGTAGTCGCCGCCGGCGACCTGGGCGTCAAGATCGGCCCAGTCGCCACTGTCGGCGGCGCGCGGCGGCGGAACGGTTTGCACTTCAACGCTCGACTGCGCGGTCACCTTCACCTGGGTGTGACTGCCGGCGATATCAAAATGGTGCACCGTGTTTCCGGTGAAATCCCGGTGCTGCATGACATTTGCGGCCGGGTCCACCTTCAGCGTGAAATTCAGGCAGCGCTGGTCGCCGTCGCTGCGCGGCTGAAGGCGCACTTCCATGACGCTCTCGCGCACCGCCGGCTGGTAGCGAAATGTCGTTGTGTGGCAAACGGAATAAATCAACCGGATTCTCTCCCTGTTTCAGTGGTCCCTGTGGTCTACGAGACCAGTGCTGCTTCCACTGAATAATCGAAATAGACCTGATGAATTGCCGCGTGCGCCTGGGCACACTGCCAGCGCACGCTATCGACGTAAGCATTCGCGCCTGATGCCATGATCTCGTCAATCTGGCTGAAGCTTAGAGTTGCGCGCAAGCGTCCTGAAAGTCGTTCCGGCTGCTCCGCCTTGCGCTCGGTCAATGCACCAATGGCTCTCAGGGATGCATGGACGGAGTCGACCGAGAATCGGACCGAATGTGGGAAGTCGGGATTCAGCAGAAGAAATTCGGCGACCCGCAGCGGCCTGAGTTCAGCCGTATAAGCCTTGCAGTAGGCCTCAAACGCCGAGCAGGACTTCAGCAGTCCCACCCACTCCAGGTATTCTTCGCTTTCGACCGCCTGGTCGAGGGGGTGCGGCAGGCGAACAAAGTGCGTGCCGATGAGCCTGGCCAGCGCGTCCGTGCGTTCCACAAAGCGGCCGAGTTGGATGTATTGCCATCCTTCGCCGTGCGACATGGTCGAATCCGTCACACCCTGAAACAAATGAGCGCCTTCCTGCACCGCCCGATAAAAGACGTGCGAATGCAGCAGCCAGGCTTCGCTCGCCGTTGTACTGTTGACCTGCAGGTACAGGCGGTTGAGCTGCTCCCACATCTCCGTGCTGCACTGCTCGCGCACCTGGCGAAGGTTCTCGCGAGCTGCGGCGACGCAGGAGAGAATCGATGACGGGTTCGTTCGGTCGAGAGTCAGGACGTGGGTCAGGGTGGCAGCATCAATCTTGCCATCCTCCGGTGCAGCAGCCCCCGCGGCCTCGAGCAGGCGAGACCAGCGGCCGGCGCCCGCTTCGGGGGACTGGTCGAGCCGGAGCTGCAAGTCGACGTCGATCAGCCGTGCCGTGTGCTCGGCTCGCTCCAGATAGCGGCTCATCCAGTACAGGCTGTCCGCGACACGGGACAGCATTGTGGTTTGTCTCCGCTCATTCATAAGAAAGAGGCTGAAGGCAGTCCTCACCACAGAGAACAATCGCTTTTGTTCAATCCGCGAGCCTCTGTCTCTAGCCTCGAAGTACCCACGTATCTTTGCTTCCGCCGCCCTGCGACGAATTGACCACCAGGGATCCCCGCCGCAGCGCCACCCGCGTCAGGCCACCCGGCACCAGCGTGACGTTCTCGCCGTACAGAATGTAGGGCCGCAAATCCACATGACGCGCCTGCACCTCGCCCTCCAGGAAGCACGGCGCCCGGGAAAGACTTAGCGTCGGCTGGGCGATGTAGTTACGCGGCTCGGCCTCGATGCGGCGCCGGAATTCTTCTCTCTGGTCTTCGGTGCTATGCGGCCCGATCAGCATGCCGTATCCGCCAGATTCGCCGACCGCTTTCACCACCAGCTCGTCCAGATGCTCGAGCACGTAGCTGCGCTGCGAACGATCGCTAAGCAAATAGGTTTCGACGTTGGCCAGAATCGGATCTTCACCGAGGTAGTAGCGAATGATCGCGGGAACATAGGCGTAAAGAGCCTTGTCATCGGCTACGCCGGTTCCGATGGCGTTGGCGAGAATCACATTGCCCGCGCGATAGGCGTTGAACAGTCCCGGCACTCCCAGGTTCGAATCCTGCCGGAAGCAGAGAGGATCGAGAAAGTCGTCATCGACCCGCCGGTAGATCACATCCACGCGGCGCAGGCCGGCGGTCGTCCGCATGTAGACGATGTTGTTGTGCACCAGCAGATCGCGACCTTCCACCAGCTCGATTCCCATCTGCTGGGCTAGGAACGTGTGCTCAAAATAGGCCGAGTTGAAAACTCCCGGAGTCAGCAGGACTACCTTCGGCTCGTGCCGCGAGGTCGAACCAGGAGGGGCGAGAGCCCGCAGGGTTGCCAGCAGGGCCTGCGAGTAGTGATCCACCGGACAGACGCCGTAATCGCCGAACAGCGTGGGGAAGACCTTCTTCAGCACCTTGCGGTTGGCCAGCATGTATGACACTCCGCTGGGCACGCGCAGGTTGTCTTCGAGCACCGCGAAGCTGCCATCGGGTAGCCGGACCAGGTCAGTGCCGCAGATGCTGACATAAATTCCGTGTGGCACGGAGAGGCCGCGCATCTCGCGGCGGAAGTGCCGGCAGGTATACACCAGCTCGCGCGGAACGACTCCATCGGCCAGAATGCGCCCGTTGTGATAGATGTCTTCGAGAAAGAGATTCAGAGCGGCGATGCGCTGGGTGAGTCCATTTTCGATCTTGCGCCATTCGGAGTAGGGAATGATGCGCGGCAGCAGATCGTTGGGGAAGACACGCTCAGTGCCCTCGTCATGCCCGTAGACGGTGAACGTGATTCCCTGATGCAGGAAGGAAAGATCGGCGGCCTGCTGGCTCTTGCGCAGCTCCTCCGGAGGCAATTCCAGCAGCGTCTGAAAGAGCGCCTTGTAATGAGGCCGCGGAGTTCCTGGGGCCGCGAACATCTCGTCGTAGGCGGCGTCGAACTGATAGTTGCGAAAAGGCGGGCGGAATAGGGTAAGGGCCGGCGCTTCCGGCGCCAGCCGGTGCACAAGTCCGCGCGTGCGTGTACGGCTCGGCTGCACGTCTAGGACTTTAGGCGGCAGCCGCGGGCACGTCCAATCAAAATTGTTTATGGCAGGGATTCACAATTCGGGGTTGCAGAATGAAACGAACGGCTGGCGAGCCGGTGTCACACCGAGCACAGCGAGGAATCTGATTTTTGCGATCTTCGTCGACTTCGTATGGACGGTATGGCTACTGTTCTTTCTGCCCCGCCGTAAACACCGTCCAGGGCCCTGCCTTCATGTCGCGCAGAAGCGGCTTCTGCCAGGAGTATTCCGGGTGTTGCTCCAGGAAAGGCGCAGCCAGGAAATCCTCTCCGCAGGGATGCCCGGCACGAGCCACGAAACTCATCTTGGCCGCCATTGTGCTGTCAGTTGCTTTCCCCTGCACGGCACCGCCCGGATTGTACGGATCCCATCCCCACTCCTTCACTCCGCGGGGAGACACATCGACGTGCCCGCACAGGGAACGTTCGTCGCCCTGTGGCTTTTGGGATGCGTTCTTCTCGAACGAGTCGACGTGATCCGAAAGAAATTGTTCCGCGGTTGCGACATCGATCCTTCCTTTGTACTCCTGCATCAGTTCCTCCCAGCGCTTGTGCCGGGCGTTGGGGGAAGACGACGCATTGTTGGCATCAAAGGTCGTCTCTTGCTGAATCAGTTGCGGATCGCGCGCAAAATTAGAGCTGACAAAATAGCCGTCTTTTGTTCGCCATAGCGGAGTATTCTTCAACCCTAGCTCCAGGTAGGCGATCTCGCCGGTCTTGCGATCGCCGATCAGCCAGTCGTTGGCGTATACGCCGTTATTGCCGTCCTTCATGATATGCACATAGTCATCGATGTTGTCGGCGTACTGCAGCGCCTTGCGCGACCGCACAAACTCGGGAATGCCGTCCGGATCCCAGCCCTCGAATTGCGTGATTGTGGTCTCGGTAATCATAATGCCGGCGGAGTTCACGCCAAAGTCGTCATCGCTAGTGATGACGCCGGGGAAGCCGTCCATCAGGATGCGGTTGCCGTGTTCGGGCTGGATGTCAAAAATGATGACCCAGCGTTCACCCTCGAGATAGCTGGTCCAGTTGTTGTGAGCGATGACGATCTGGTGATCCTTGGTCATGCTGCCGGTGGCGATGAACGCGCTGCAATTTCCGGGAGACTTGAGCTTCGGAGCGTTGCCTGCCTTCTGCCGCTTGTTCAGCCAGGGCACGTAGTAATCCGGGACCTCCTCAAACGCATTGAGGGCAACGATGTCATACACATCCAGATCGACGCCGTGGGCGTTTACCCCGTCGGCAATCCCTTGCAGCTCCTGCTGGTACTCCGGATCGATGTGCGGCCAGAGCATCTGCTTCGCGGTGGTCCGGAAGAACTCCCAGTCACGCTGAGTCGCGTGGGTGTCGAAGAGTTTGGTGGCAGCGACCGCGTCGGCAATTTCGGGGGCGAGCAGATAGCCGTGCTGAAATCCGATCTCCGACGGCGAACCCTGCAGGTGGACATAAGTCCACCCACCCTTCTGAAAGCGGTAGGCCTGGCTCAACCGGGGGTCCGGCGAAAGCGCGCCCGCGGCCAATGCCGCGGTGGTTATGACGAGAACAAGTACCAGCGTGATTGTCCGAAAAACGGTTTCCTTTGACATGAGTCTCCCCGATACGCCGTCGATCCTCCGTCGGCCGCAACATTCTACCGCACGGAATTCTAGATATCAGTGCGCTGTTCGGGATGCCGGCTCAGATACCAGCAGGGCAGCCATCCGGCGTGCGGAAACAGAGCGCGAACGCAGGTTTGAGGCGCCGGAGGTTGGAAGATGAATTCCGTTTTGCCGCTCTTCTGGTGAACAGCATAGTACTGCGTGACCACGACCGAGCCGTATGCGGATCGACTGACGGCGACGCGCAAGCGGAAGATAGCGTAGTCCACAACGAAGGCCAGGGCCACTGCTCCGGCGGTTACGAGCACGATTGTGAGAAAGAATCGGCGGAGCCGGTCTCTGAGCGTCATGGCGTGCATCGCGGTTGCCGCATTATATGCCGTGTAGCGGGGAGCGACGGGCGTCAAGGGTCCCGGGAAGCCCCGGAGGTATGCATCCTGTCGTTGACAAATGCCCATTCGACAGGCAAACTACCGCATTCGCCGGGAAACGCCCTGGCGAGCATCGAAAGTGGGGGCCCCGGGCGCAATCGCCTCTCGCGGCCTTATACTCAGTCTTAAGCTTCGTCCATGGCCATGACCGAACAGCGGGTGTCCTACACGCTCGACTCCTCCTTGGAGACGATTGACAGCGCCGAAGAGAAGGCCACCCGGATTGCGACGGAACTGGGATTCGCCGATGACGAAGTGATGCAGATTTCCATGGCGGTCCGGGAAGGAGCGGTCAACGCTGTCCTCCACGGCAACGCCTACGCCGCAGACAAGAAGGTCACGCTGGCCTTCGAGCATTCGGGCAACGATCTGGTGATCACGATCCGGGATCAGGGCAAAGGAATGGATCTGAGCAAGATTCCGAATCCCTTGGCGCCCGAAAACCTGCTCAAAACGTCCGGGCGAGGAATTTTTCTCATGCGCTCGTTTATGGATGTGGTCGAAATTCGCCCCTCCCAAACGGGTACCGAACTTAAATTGATCAAGCACGTCCACGGGCCAACCGCGGGCGGCAAGGAGGCTTCCCAGTGACCATGAAGGTTGGTAGTCGGCAAGTGGACGGGGTTACGATTGTGGACTGTAGCGGCCGCATCACTCTCGGCGAAGGCAGCGTTATTCTCCGCGACACCGTGCGCGATCTGCTTTCCAAGGGGAACAAGAAGATCGTGTTGAACCTGGCAGAGGTCAATTACATCGACAGCTCGGGCATCGGTGAGTTGGTCAGTGCGTTCACCACCACCAAAAATCAGGGCGGCGAACTCAAGCTGCTCAACCTCACCAAGAAGGTCAACGATCTGCTTCAGATCACCAAGCTGTACACGGTCTTCGACGTGAAAGACGACGAGGCCGCCGCCGTCAAGTCGTTCAAGTAACTTCGGCCGGATCGAAATCCGACTCGTCTGCCATCGGGACTGGATCCTCCAGTCCCGTGCCGCTTTCTGGCTCCATTTCCCCCGCGGTTTCAACAGCATACGGGGCGCCGAGTGATTCTAATCACGTTTTCGGGTGACGTGGGGCACCGCCTTTCCCAGCAGTGCGTGCGCACACTCTTCTTAGCGGGATCGGCTTCCGCGATGCGCGGTTACTCGCCATTTTCGGCAATGAAAACCTGGTCAGCCGGGAGGTGATTATGTCCATCACGGTGCTCCTCGCCCTCGTTATCGTTTTGTTGGCTGTCGGCCTGTTCGTGTTTCGTGCGATTCCCGGAGTGAGAGCATTTTTCCAGTTCCGCGGCCAGCGCATCGTCACTTGCCCCGAGACCCACACCCCGGCAGCTGTCGACATTGCCGCCGGTGAGGCCGCCGCCGGAGCGTTTCTCAAAGAACCTACCCTCCGTCTGAAAGAATGTTCGCGCTGGCCCGAACGGCAGGGCTGCGGACAGGAGTGCCTGCAGCAGATCGAAGCGGATCCGGAGAAGTGCCTGGTCTGGAATATCGTATCGAAGTGGTATGAAGGGAAGAGCTGCGTGTTCTGCCATAAAGAGATCGGCCCACTGCATCACCTTGACCACGCTCCAGCATTGCTGGGGCCCTCGTTCAAGACCGTGGAATGGAATGAAATCCGTCCGGAGCAACTGCCGGAGATATTCGCGTCGCATCAGCCAGTGTGCTGGAACTGCCACGTGGCCGAGAGCTTCCGCCGTCTGCATCCCGAGTTGGTGACCGACCGGAAACTCGAGCCAGGGCGAATCCGTTAGGCGAGATCGCTGGAGTCTCGGCGATTACAGTCCGGCGGAAATCAAGTCAGCCTCTGCTGTCCTCATCCGTCACTGCTGTCCGGCAAAGGAGAGCCTGCCTGTCATGGAAACGGTTCAGCCTCGATTTGGGAGCCTCGCCGCAAAAACGATGGTCTGCCATACTCTCACCTATTTCCTGATGGGAGCTCTCGCAGCCCACTACCTGAACTACGCCGCGCTGATGGCCAAGCCCGAATCGGGCCTGCGGCCGATGACCAGCGCCTGGGTCATGGCCGGTCCATTATTTCAGCCCTTGCGCGGCCTGATTTTTGCATTGGTGTTTTATCCCTTCCGCGAGCGCCTGTTCTTCCGGAAAACGGGCTGGCTCTTGATGGGCTGGATGCTGATTGCTCTCGGCATCTTGTCGACATTCGGCCCGGCCTCAGGATCGATCGAAGGCATGCTCTACACGCCGGTGCCGATTCTCTACCAGCTGCGTGGATGGCTGGAGGTGGTTCCGCAAGCATTGCTGCTTTCTGCCTTGCTCTGCTATTGGGTCAATCACGCGGAGAAGAAATGGCTGAACTGGGTCCTCGGAGTGCTGTTCTTCATCGCGATGAGCCTGCCGGTTCTCGGTCTGCTGGCGCACCGGAGCTAGCCCTCGGTTCTACGGCTGAGCACCGGTCGGCTGCGCCTGTTCGCGGTTGGACTTGTGGAAGAGCTTGCGGTGAATATCGGGCCAGAACTCATCGACAAGCCCGCCGATCGTGCCGTAGCCCAAGGCGATCGAGGCGCGACTCATAGTAAGTGCCACTCCGCGGTCATTCTCATACACGGGAATCGCTGGGCTGGAGCCGGTCGCCGGAATCGTGCGGATCAGCGTTCTGCCCGGATAATACAGGTTCGAGAGGGCGCCGCTGGTGAAGGCGCCCAGCACGTTCGAGAAGTTGAACGAACGTCCTCCCTTGTCTGTATGGCATACAAATTCCTGCTTTACGCCATAGACAACGCGGTGTCCAAAACCGCCCTCGCCCAGCCGAAAATAACGCGGATCCTCCTTGAGCAGGCTCGGATAGGCGAAGTTGCTGAAAAAGCCGGACGACACCTCGTCTGCGAAGGAGGCTCCAAAGCGTTTTCCGAAACCTTCGGCCCCCTGCCCGTATCCTGGAAATTCGTTTTCTGCCTGGCTCAGACCTGCCTGCAGGCCCACAATTCCGATCGTAGCCGGATCAAACGCCGATTTGGCGAACAGCCGGAATTTTTCCGCGGTGGTCAACGGGGGCGCATTCTGCCGGCTGGTGACGCCGAACTGTGGAAGCACCCCCAGAACACGCTGCGATTGCTCTTTCTTCTCGATCTTCTTTTCTTCCTCAGACTGCGTTGTCGACTTGGGCTCGCTGGCAGACGCAGGCGGAGAACTGGTTTGCGCAGCGGGAGGAGCCGAGTTCTGCTGCGCCGGCGCATTGAGGCACAGCATACCGAAGATTGTGAAAATCAGGATCAGCCGGGTCGTGGTCCCGGAGTTCAGACCATCACGAACGATACGATGGGTATGTCGGGTGCGTTGCGTCATGGATGGCGGTGCAAGACGTGAGTGGCGATGTCGGGCCAGAATTCTCGGAATACATTGGTCAGCGCGTCGCGCCCCATCGCCCAACCGTACTTCACGGCGATCGCGCCGGCGGTTCGGTCGTGGCTCGGGTAATAGCTCAGCGAGACGCCTTGGGCCAGGGCGCGGCCGAAGACCTCCGACGCATTGAAAGTATCATGACCATGGTAGTCGGGCGTAATTAAGATGCGGGACGCAGCGTAGATGCCGCGCTTGAAAAACTCGCCCTCGCCCTTGGCGTAATATCGCTCGTCCTCATGAAAGACTGTCGGCAGAGCAAAGACCACCAGGTAATTGCCATCGGTCTTGTCCAGGAATCCTCTCCAGTAATATCTCCCGAAGCCGGGCAGTCCTTTGCCCAGCTGTGGGTGAGCATTGGATGCCTCCGCCAGAAAGGAAGTGATGCCCACGAAGACGAAGGAAGAATAATCGAAGCTGTTCTTGGTGGCGATGACAAAAGCCTGCTTCGGAGTCGGCGGCGGGGGGATTTCCCCCGCGCTGACCGCACGATAGTTGGGCATGATGCCGAGAATACGCTTAGGCTGCTGTTTGGAAACCGGAACCGATTGGTTCGTGTCAGTCTGAGCCTGCGCCGCATTTTGCTGAGGTTCGGGCGCATCGGGCAGAGCCATCTCCTGCGGGGAGTCAGGCCCCAACGGCGTTGCCGTCTGTGCGTAAAAGAGCGAGGCACTGGCTAATAGAAACACCAATGCTCTTACTGTCCACTTAACGGCCAAGAATCCCCCAGTCGAAATTTGAGTTAGGGTCAGCGAACCCAATTCTTTCATTTTACCAATGCGGCAACGGGGCTGGCTGGCGTTCGCCGAAGTTTTACATTCGTTTACGATTGCCCGGACAAAAAACAGGCGGCCCGTGAGCCGCCTGTCCGCTTTCAATCCGTTTTAGAAGTGAAATCCGACCTCGGCCGTCAGGGCACGCGGCGTCACGTAGTGCGTCCCGCTGAACGTCGAGAGGAAGTTGTAGAGCGCGTACTTGTCGGTGACGTTGATGGCTGTTAGCTGCACGCTCACCTTGCAGCGGTCGCCGTGAAACAGATTGTCGTGCCCGACGGCGATATCGAACAGGTTTCGCGGCGCAATGCGTGGAGGATTTTTGTCGTCGTCCTCAGTTCCTGGCGCCGGAACCTGGGTGAGACTCGACCCGTATTGCGACGCCGGACACAGATTCGTGCCTAAACCTGAGCTGAGGGGAGTCGTCGGTGTGGCGTGAACATCTCCGCAATAGAGACCCGCTTCGAATTGCTGGTCGGGGCTGATGATTGAGGTATCCACGACCGTGTCGCTGCCGAGCGGTCCGTTTGCGCAATTCCCGCCGGCACACGGCAGGCTGCCGGCGACCAGACCGCTGTCGTAGCGCCAGTTGAAGCCCAGCCACGGACCCGTTTTCCAGAACTGATACTGGAAGTGGGTCGTCATGTTAAATCGCTCGTCGTGGTCGATGCGGAAGGGAACCGACCCGCCGGCGAGAACGGCAGACGGGACCGCGCCCGCCCCGCCGATCTGCGGTGTGAAGAAGCGCGCCGCCACGCTGGAGAAGACCGCCAGAGCCGAGAAGCCGTGGAAGGTCGGCACGCTCACGCGTCCCGCGAATCCCGGAATCTTCGACCGGTCCCACTCGATGGGGAAGGTGATCGGCGTATTTCCGAGCACGCTGAAGTCAAAGGCGTTATGCGTGTACTTCCAGATGTACTCGCCGGAGAAAACCAGGTAGCGGCCAAACGCCTGCTCCACGCCGGCGTGAAATTCGTTGCGCCAGCCCGGACTCAGCGGCGTCGCCTGCCCAGTCTCTGAACATACGAGCAAGGGATTCAGAACCGCGTTGTCGCATCCCACGCTGGCCAGAACGAGGTTCTCGTTGAACGGTGTCTCCAGCGTGCGCGCATAGGAAACACGCAATACGGTGTTCGTTTTTTTAACGTTGTACGCAACGCCGAGACGGGGCTCGGCCTCTTTGTGGCTGGAAAGGCCGTTGTAGAAGTCGCCGCGCAAACCCAGATTCAGCGACCAGTTTCCCTTCGTGATGTTGTCTTCGGCGTAAAGCGCGAGTTCCTTCACATCCGTATGCCCATTGAATCCGTATAGGCTGCCGCCTTGCGTGAGGTCATAGGGGAACAGCGCTGTGCAAGGGGCGTCAATCGGCTGATGCGTGATCGTGTCGTAGCAGGGATTCCCATTGGCATCGGTCAAAGAGGGAAGCAGCGTGGGATCGACGATGCCCAGATTGTCGTTCTCATTCAGGAATGTCTGCTCATAAACCGCGCCGATTTTGAGGTTGTGAATGCCCTTGACATACGACCAGTCGGAATGAACGCCGGCATTGGTAAGGGTGCGGTCTTGCCCGACGCTCTCGCGCTGCAGATCGGTCGGCCCGAGGTCGGCGAAAGGATTGCCGCTGGGGAAATAGTTGAACTGGTCGTGCCGAACGAAGGCTCCGAGGGTGAACACCGAGGTTGAACTGAGCAGCCGTGTCCACGAAGGGGCGATGTTAAAGGTCCCAATCTTCGAGCGCTGATCGGTCGCCCCGACGATGTTCCCATACGGATCGAGTCCGCCATTGTCGACGACGACTCCGTTCCATGGTGTCGCGTTCTGCGAGTCATAGGAGTTCGGAGTCTGGAACCAGGAACGCGTGTAGCCGAGATTCAGGTGGACCGAATCGCCGGGGCTGATCTGGTAATCGACACGATCGAAGACATTCTGCTGGTTGCCCTTGTCGTGCGCGACGGCGAATTCCGGAGGATCGAGAAAACGCCCGCTGTCCATGCCGTTCGCCGATATGAAGTTGCCCCAGTTTTTGCCGCCGTAGGCGAGATTGAAGTCGAGGTTCGATGTCCCGAACGACCCATAGGAGGTCGTCACGCTTCCGTGCGGCGTCGTGACGCCCTGGCCGGATTGCGTGGTGACATTGATGACCACGCTGGTCTTGTCCCCATATTCCGCCGGCGGAGCCCCAGAGATCACTTCCATCGATTGAATCGCATCTAGCGGAATCTGGTTGGAGAAGACTTTGCTCTGCTGATCGGTGATCGGTTGACCATCAACTGAGAAGGAGTTTTCCGCGTGATCGCCCAGCCCGTGGAACAGGCCATTTGAATCCGCCGCAATCCCCGGGGTGGAGAGCGTTACCAGCGAACTCACCGACGAAGACTGGCTTTCCAGGGGCAGCTTGGTGAACAGGTTTTTGTCGACATCGGTGTGAAAACTCGAGTCGTTCTCAATCAGATCTCCCGCCTCTGCTTCGACGGTCACGGCCGTCGTAGCCCCGGCAACCTGCAGTTTGACCGGTACCGTCACCGGCACCGACGACCGCAGTTCCACGTCATGAACGTAAGAAGAGAATCCGCTGGCTGTGACGGTCAGATGGTAAGGATTGAAGGGAACGTTCGTGAATTGGAATTTTCCCGAGGAGTCGGTTGTGGTGGAGCGGTCAAATCCGCTGACCGGATTGCGAATCTCGACCGTGGCGTTGGGGACGACCGCGCCAGTGGAATCAACTACGGTTCCGTTGACCGAACCGAAATTTCCCACGGCCTGGGCGCCCGCGATCGAGATTGCGATTGCCAGCGCAAAGACTGTGAATACAGCAACACGCATCTGAAAAAGAGTAGGCATGAAGCCCTCCTGCCATGAATGAATGCGCCGAGGCCTATGAGCCTCGACTGCCAACAGCAATGAATAGGGAGCCAGCCGGCCGATTCCTGCTGGCGGCTGAAACTGCTTTATTGTTGGGAATCCCTAGAGGATGGCAGGAGGGCCGCGAATCGCGAGATCGAAGGATTCAAGCCGGGCATTGGCCGTGACCGCTTCTTCCTGGAACTGGCCAATCGCCCTGAAAACCGGTGCGGCCGATGCAACGCTGGCCGCGGGACTGGCGCTATGCGCCACTACGCAGATGGAGCAGGTCGCCGCCTCCGTCTGGTTGGGGTGGTTATGGGCAGACTCTACCGCCGCTGTCCACAGCATGAGGGACAGGCAGAGCCACGCCGACCACCGCAGGCACGAACGCATTCGATTTCCCGCTTCGGAATTAGATTGAGATAAGCCTATAACGGTTATCCAGTATCTGGCAAACGCCGGCAAGTTACTATAGGAACGGCGTGCATCCGGCAGAAAGTCATTGCCGGTGTCATCATTCCGATCTCAAAAGCGAGGAAAGCATGGCAGAACCGACTTACGAGGAACTCAAAGCCAAGTTGGCGCAACTGGAAAAAGAAGTCGAGACCAAGAAGCGCAGCGGCGATCTGATTTTCAAGGTGGGAGAAAAGGGAGGCGTCAGCGTCTACGGACTCGGCCGTTTCCCGGTGACGCTTTATTACGAGCAATGGAATCGCTTGCTCGGCGCCGCCAGTGACATCAAGAGCTTCATGGAAGAAAACAAGTCGAAACTCAAATTGAAAGATCAGGCCTAGCCGGTGGTCCCGTGCAAGTTCGAAGGGTGCCGCGGAGCCGTGAGCCGAGCACCGGCTGCTCTTTTCGCTTTGATGTGACGTTGCTCACACGAATTACCTCCGTAATTCGATGTTTGCGTTTCCTCAGTGTGTGCGATCAGCATTCTTGCTAGCATCCGCGCATGCGGGAAAAATCGTTACTCTGGCAGGCTGCAATCCTGTTGTGCCTCTTGCTCCTCGCAGCGGGAAGCGGCTTGCGCGCGGAGCAGCCAGTCGCGGCCGACGCGACCACTCCGGCTGTAGTGTCGATCACGCAGTTCACTCATGACGGCCTGGCCAAGACGAATCTCGTCTCGGATGACTCCAACCTCTACGTTACCGAATGGCCCACTGGACGGCATGTTGTGGCGCGATTCTCCCTGTCCGGTGCCGCTCGGACCGTGCTGCCGAGTTCCTTCCTGAACATTCAGGCCCTCGATGTTTCACCCGACCGCCACGCTCTGCTGGTATCGCCCATGCAAGGCGGCGGCGACAGTGAATTCTGGAGCTTTCCGGTAAGCGCCGGATCGCCCCACAAAATCGGAGATGTGGCCGGCCGGGACGCGAGTTGGTCCGCCGACGGCCAGAAGCTGGTCTTCAGCAAGGGTTCCGGCCTCTATCTCGCCAATGCCGACGGCGCTGGCGCGCGCCAGATTCTTACCGCCGATGGATCGGTCTTTGCTCCGCACTTTTCAATGGATGGCAAGCGCATCCGTTATTCGGTCACCAACATTGCGCTGAACGGCACCACCTTATGGGAAACCGGCAGCGATGGGTCGACTCCGCACGCGCTGCTCGGCGCCTGGCAATACGCTTCGAGCGCCTGCTGCGGCAACTGGACGGTCGACGGTCGCTACTATATTTTTCAGGTGACACAAAACTCTCCCACCACCGTCACTTCGCTATGGGCTCTCCCCGATACGGAAGCCGCCTCCGCTCCCATCCAGTTGACCAGCGGCCCCATGTCGTTCGGGAACGCATCGATCGCGCCCGACGGCAAGCGCCTCTGGGCGATCGGAGTGCAGCCCGCCGGACAGGCGGTTAAGTACAACGCCGCCACGAAAGATTTCGTTGCACTTCTGTCCGGAATCTCCGCCACCGATCTCGATTTCTCCGCCGACGGCCGGTGGGTCGCCTATGTTGCCGTTCCTGACGCGACGCTCTGGCGGTGCCGCGCGGATGGCAGGGATCGTCTGCAACTTACTTCGTCGCCCGAGCGCACGGCGTTGCCGCGCTGGTCTCCAGACGGCAAGCAGATTGCCTACGTCAGCATGCAGCCGGGCAAGCCGCTGAAGATCTCGCTCATGCCCCGCGACGGTGGCAAGGCGACTGACGTACTGCCGGAAAATCGCGGGCAGATTGACGCCAACTGGTCGCCGGATGGATCAAGCCTCATGTTCGGGTCGGTTCACGGCGACGCAGATTTGTCGATTCGTGTCGTAAACCTGAAAACCCATGTGGTCACGGCCGTTCCCCGATCGGAGGGCTTATTCAGCCCGCGCTGGTCGCCCGATGGCCGCTACGTCGCCGCGCTCTCGCCGGACTTCACCAGAGTGATGCTGTTCGATTACAAGACCGGCAAATGGTCGACCTGGCTTACCGAGCCGGCCGGAGCCGTGAATTATCCGGTCTGGTCCGCGGACAGCCAGTTCTTGTACTTCGATGATCTGGTCACCGATGAAGAATCGATTCGCAGCGTAAGAGTCGGCGAAAACCGCACCCAGCGCGTGTTCAAGCTGGAAGGAATCGAACGCTATCCCGGCCCTTGGGGCCTGTGGAGCGGACGCACCCCCGATGGTTCATGGATGTTCGTCCGCGATCGCAGCACGCAGGAAGTCTACGAACTGAGCCTGCGATTGCCGTGAGTTGGCTATGAGGCCGATCATGTCGAAAGTTCCGTTTGCCACATCACGCCTGACCAAGGCGATCCTGATCACCGGTCTGTTCACTTTGTGGCTGTGCGGCCACGTCTCGGCAGCCGCGCAGACCCGAGAGCACGATACATCGGACCGCAAAATCGTCAGCCGCGTCGAGCCCGACTATCCGGAGACCCTGAAGCGCCTCTACATTGGCGGCGTCGTGAAGATTCAGGTGACGGTCGATGCCGCGGGCAAAGTTGAGAGCACGGAACTGCTCGGCGGCAGCCCTATTCTCGGCCAATCCGCCATGAAAGCCGTCAAACAGTGGAAGTACGCCCCCGCCGCATCCACCGGGAAGTTTGTCGTGCAGCTCGAATTCGATCCCCACCGCTGATCCGGTTGCCGGCAGCCCATCGTCCGCCGGTAACCCGTCTGGAAACTAGATGGCGAGGCTCCAGAGCCGATTTTCCGTTTATAATCGAAAGACCGTGCCAAAGTACTCGATTGTGGTCCCGCTCCATAACGAGCAGGAGAACGTCACCGACCTCTACGACCGCCTGAAAGTGGTCATGGAGGCGCATGGCGAGAGCTTCGAGATCGTTCTCGTCGATGACGGCTCCAGCGACCACACCTTTGCCATGCTGCGCGAGATCGCGGCGGTCGACAGCCGCGTCACCGTCGTCAAACTGCGCCGGAATTTTGGCCAGACCGCAGGTCTCGCCGCCGGCTTCGACCACGCCCGCGGGGAGTACGTCATCGCCATGGATGGCGATCTGCAGCACGATCCCAACGACATCCCGCTGTTTCTGGAAAAGATCGCCGCCGGCTACGACATCGTCAGCGGATGGCGCAAGGTGCGCGTCGATAATTTCTGGATGCGCCGCCTTCCTTCTCGCATTGCCAACTGGATGATGGCCAAAATCAGCGGCGTCGACATCCACGACTTCGGGACAACTTTCAAAGCCTACCGCCGCGACATTCTCGAACAGGTCCCGCTTTACGGCGAACTGCACCGCTTCATTCCGGCGCTGGCCTCGTGGCACGGCGCGGCGATCTGCGAAGTCCCGATCCGCAACGTCAACCGCGAGCGCGGCGTTTCGCATTACGGCATCACCCGCACCTTCCGCGTCTTCTTCGATCTGCTCACCATCCGTTTTCTGCTCCGCTATCTTTCGCGGCCTCTGCACTTCTTTGGCACCTTCGGCATGATGAGCATCTTCGCCGGATCCGGTATCGTGGCCTGGCTGGGCGTGGAGAAATTTCTGCGCAACGTCCCGATCATGGCCTCGCACGGCCCGCTGATGATGGCCGCTCTCGGCTTGCTGCTCGGCGGCCTGAACCTGCTGGCGATCGGGCTTCTGGGCGAGATGCAGGTGCGCCACTACTATGAGCCCAGCCGCCGCGCGCCGTACTCAGTCGACCGCGTTCTGCGCTCGCAGAACGAAGAGCACAGCGTCTCCGAATAGTCTCTACACGAACTCTAATCACGACCAATTCTGTCATTCCACACGCGGGTGGAACTGTTCGCTTTTCGGGCAACGCCGCCAAGTCGAGGAAACTGCTTCTGTTCTTTCTGAGCTCGGTCGGAGTGTTCCTGAGTTTTTTATGTAGGCACAATCCCGACTGCATCGAGCCAACCATCGGCGCGAGATTCCGCAATCCCTTTCCCGATTTCGTAACTCGTAGCAGCTATCCCTCCGCGTGAAATCACACCGATCTGCGGATGCAAGTCATTGCGGGCGGGCTTACGCGGATCGTCCGCGTCCTTTTCCAAGAACGGAACAAAATTACATTTGTTGTTTCTGCAGGCTGGCTGCCGGAGTACTGTCGGCGCAAAAGTCCGGGATGTTCTGCTCGGTAGCTGCCTAACTCACCTACGAGCTCAACGACAGGCTTGGATACCGGGCAAAAGCTAAGGGCCTGAGGACGTGCTTTCGCTGCGCCTCAAGGAGGCGTCAAGATTAAGTACCTCGACAAAGTCGCAAATCTGGCCGTCATCATCGCTGTGGTTGTTTTTGTCGCCGTAACGGCTCGCAATGAGTTGAGTCGCTCTAAGCTACCCCAGCCTCCGGAGCAGATCGCCGTCGGCAAAACCCTAACTCTACCTGGAGTGCATTTCCAAGAGGGTCGTGAAACCTTGATTCTCGCGCTCTCCACCACCTGCCACTTTTGTAAAGACAGTTTGCCCTTCTACAAAGCTCTCACTGCTAAGGCTCAGGGGCATCTCAATGTAATCGCTGTATTCCCTCAAACCGAAACAGAAGGTGAGAAGTATCTGCGTGACGCGGATGTTTCCGCAAACCAGTTTGTCTCGACGCAACTAGACACCCTAGGAGTTGTGGGCACGCCCACACTGCTGCTCGTTGGCAGCAAAGGCAAAGTCGAGAGAGTCTGGACGGGGCTTCTCGACGAGGCGCGCCAGGAGGATGTTCTTGGCCGAGTAGTTAGGCAAAACGCGACAAGCAATACTTTATCGTCGCTATTGAATGACGATCAGTGATTTCACGAAAGGAGGAGTGTGAAGAATATAGGGAAGCTGTTGTTCGTTGGCATCATCTTAACATCGGCGTTACGGTGGCCGGTGGTCGTCCGTGCCTCCACGGTCGGCTCAATTTACTGTTCGAATCAGGCTGAAGGCATAGCGATGGGGCAGTGTTCAGGTATCTGTCAATCAACCTTCGGATCCTGCTTTTCAGGTTGCCAGCCAGGGGGACCTGCCTATGCCTGTTGGGACCAGCTTAGTTGTTGGTTTCCGGGGGACGGGAGCATGATCTGTGACATGGATCAAACCTGCAATCAAGTAAATTTCCAGATCTATTGTATACAGAACTGCGCCAATCAAATGAACAGCTGTATCCTTAATTGCGCCACGCAATCAGGTTGCTCTCATAATTGACTGAGGGCAGTTCGTCCGGCGCGCTTTCGAAAACCGGGGATGAACGGGCCCCCGGTTTTTGGCCGCTCCGTATAGCCCGCAATGGCGGAGCCTGTCGGAAACCGTTTTCTCGGACATCCTCTTCTGGCGGCGAGCGGTCGTCCGATTCGCGGCTATAAAATGCGCCAGACCGCGCATTAATGCCCCGGCCAACGGGCGAGCCCGCCTCGGGCTGGAGGAGGCACCAATGAAGCGTCACCTTGCCGGTTTGCTAATTACGATCCTTGCTTACTCGGCCGCGGCGGGAAAAGAGCCAAAGGACCCATGGACCGAGTGGTTCCAAAGTGCGGCCGATCAAATGGACTTGCGCGCGTACGGTTCGACGCCATTTCACATGGAGGTGAAGTTCCACGCCTTTCCCGGCATCGTTTCCAGTAAGAAGGAGTCGGATCAGGTGATATCGGGCGATGGGACCTATGAGGAAACCTGGATTGCTCCAACGAAATGGCGGCGGGAGGTGACCTTCGGCAGCTATCGTGCGGTTGAAGCCGAGTCCGAGGCCGGACGAAAAATGCAGGCTAGCACAGATTATGAGCCGAGCCGTGTGCTGATGCTCCTGGAAGCTTTGCTCTACCCTGTTCCTCGTGAACTATATTCGCCATCTTTGGCGGAGGAGCACGACGGGTGGAAGATCGAAAAGGGCGCGCTCGGCACTCAGTCTTATGTGAAGATCAGCACTACGTTCGGAGACACCAAGGCCCCGCGTGCCTATCTCTTTCTGCCCGACGGGGAACTATTGCAAAGCATCGAGCTTGATCTTGTGACCGACTGGACGAGCCCGAGAATCTTTGGCGGCAGGCTGGTCCCGCAGCATATTCGGGTACAGGGTGGCACACGCGATCTGCTCACTGCGGATGTGACGATTGAGCCTGCTGGCGCGCGCGACGGGTCTGCTTTTGAACTTCGTGGACCGGCAGCGGAGGCGGGAATGACATTGCGTCCGCTCCACAAGTACGAGGTTCGAGGCTGGAAAGTGGGGGAGGGATTCCGCTACATTGTGGGCCCGGAGGGAAGGGTTCATGCAACTGTTCGGGAAATTGCCGACCGTCAAGGTGCGCTTCGGGAAGTGGAACTCATCTACTCCACGAATCAGGAAATCGCTGGATCGATTATTTCCCAAGTGAGAGGAACGACATTCCGTCCGATAACGATCGATAAAAGCCCGTGTGAATTTGTCCTAACTTATCCTTTCTGACCGGACAGCTAAAAGGGGCTGCCATGAGCGTGTCTTCGTGGTTGCCGCACCTCTGTGCCGACAGCCCAGCCGCCGCGCGCCGTACTCAGTCGACCGCGTTCTGCGCTCGCAGAACGAAGAGCACAGCGTCTCCGAATAAAACTCTCGAGGATTTCCTTCGCGGCCCCGCCGCCCCGCCCCTCAATACGCGTTCAGCGTGACTTGATCGAGCCAGACGTTATAGGGCTCCTGCTCGAAGTTGCCATCCATCTGAAAAGCGACATCGATTTCATCGGCGTACCACTTCGACTGCGCGGTGAAGTACTGGTCGATGGTATAGGTGGAGTCGGCGACATTGAGGCTGATGTAGTGGACCTGATTGCCGACTCGTTCCAGACTCCAGATGAGATGAATCCAGGTGTTGGACGGGAAGTCGTTGCAGGGAACATCGGTGTCCACCCAAACGCCTGCGGCGTCGTTCCAGATATCCCACTTATGGCTGCCGTTGAAACTGCACTCGGACCCCCAGGTCCAGCGCGTTCCTCCGAAGGTTTGGTTGACGTCGAACTCCAGCGCCTGTGGAGCCTTGCCGTTATCGATATAAAACCATAAATCGAAGGTGAAATGGCTCACGTTATTTCCGCCCCCGAGCGGAAGCCAGTAAAGCGCATTTGAGTACGCGTGCGTCCCGCCCTCCATGGCGAACTTGGATGATGTGCCTCCATTGAGCGTCGGTGAGGTTTGACTTTGTTCCAGCGCTGACTTCGCCGTGCCCAGGCCGGCGGCGCATACCGCTCCAGTTGCCAGAACGGAAGAGCAGTTGATCCAGCCATCCAGGTTCTGGATCTGGCTCAGTCCGGGATTCTGTCCGGAGACCGTGATCGGAACCGTCTGCGTCGCGATGTACCCGGACTGATCCTCAGAGACGACCTCGATCGTGTGATTCCCGTTCGCAGCCCAGATGTACTGGTCAAGCGAACCAAGGAAGCTGAAGAGCACCGCCTTGCCGTCAACGTACACGCGCGTGTTGTAGATCGGAGCAGCCGCTTGCGTGTTGACCAACAGATGGAATGGAGACTGCACCGTCTGACCATTCGTCGGACTCGAGATGGTCATTGGAAACGCGCAGAGAGCCTTCAAAGGCGGCTGAGGAGCCGGCGTGGCCTTCGACGTGATCTGCGGCGCATTGGGAGTGACCGGGCAATTCGCAACGTAGGTAGGCAATCCCTGACAGTTTTCCATCCTCGAGGCCACCAGCACGAGGAGCAGAATCAGTCCCGCTCCAAGCGCCGAGCGCTTGAGCGTTCCCCGGTCGCGCCGCGCAAGGCTTTGCCGCTGGTTTTCTGTTGGATTCTCCATAAACCATCAGATCCAGTTGCTCGTCACGAATGTCTGCAGAGCGCTCCCACAGACGCTTAATGCGACCTGGCGGGGCTACGCAACTTCCTCACATTAGTTGCTTCCGGGTTGAATCACGTCCATACCAGACTGCACAAATTACCTGGTCGTAACATAGAAAAAGCCAATTCTGGGCCACGGATAAGCCCGAAGCAACGCGCTCACTTTGGATGCCAAATTGGCTTGGAACGGCGAGCAAGGCGGTGACTCGCGGAGATGGGTTTCGCGCGGTCTATAAGGGAAGACAGAAACGACTTGTCGAGCGGATTGCCACCGGTTCCCACCTGCCTGCGGGCAAAACAATCCAGGTGCTGACCGGCACGCTATAATAGGCCGTTTGTGCCTTTCAGGAGTTTCCCCTATGGAGAAAGCCGTTCAGTTTGACCTCCAGCTCGCCCGCCGCATGTCGCGACTCGGCACGGAAACCGCCTTCGAAGTGCTGAACCGGGCCCGGGCTCTCGAGCGCCAGGGAAAGAACATCATTCATCTTGAAATCGGCGAGCCCGATTTCAACACTCCGTCCAATGTGGTCGAGGCGGGAATCGGCGCTCTGCGCAATGGTTGGACGCACTACGGTCCGTCCGCCGGTCTGCCGGAGCTGCGCCAGGCGATCGCCGAATATGTCAGCCGCACTCGCGCCGTGCCGGTAGCCAGCGACGAAGTCGTGGTCGTCCCAGGCGGCAAACCGATTATTTTCTTTATGATCCTGTCGCTTATTGATGAGGGAGATGAAGTCATCTATCCCAACCCGGGTTTTCCCATCTATGAGTCGATGATCCGCTACGTTGGCGGTCGCGCGGTGCCGATCCGGCTGCGCGAAGAGCGCGACTTTGCCCTCGATGTCGACGAACTCACTGCCCTGATCAGCGATCGTACCCGGCTGATCATCATCAACTCGCCGCAAAATCCGACCGGTGGAGTCCTTGAGCGCCACGACATCGAGCAGATCGCGGCCGCCATCGGCGATCGCAACATCATGGTGCTCTCCGATGAAATCTACAGCCGCCTGCTCTTCGATGGCGGTCAACATTTCTCCATCATGTCGGTGCCGGGAATGCAGGAACGAACCATCCTGCTCGATGGTTTCTCCAAGACGTATGCCATGACCGGATGGCGCATGGGCTATGGCGTGATGCGGGCCGATCTGGCCGCCCACGTGACTCGTCTCATGACCAACTCCAATTCCTGCACTGCGAGCTTCACCCAGGTCGCCGGAGTCGAGGCGCTGCGCGGCGATCAGAGTTCGGTGGACCGCATGCGCGACGAATTCCAGCGCCGCCGCGACATGGTCGTCGCCGGCCTGAACAAGATCAAGGGATTTTCCTGCCGCATGCCCAAGGGCGCCTTTTACGTCTTTCCCAACGTCACCGCGACGGGATGGAAGTCAAAGCCGCTGGCCGACGCGCTGCTGGAGCAGGCCAATGTCGCCGCGCTCTCCGGCACATCGTTCGGGGAGTTCGGCGAAGGCTATCTGCGTTTCAGCGTCGCCAACTCGATGGAGAACCTGCAGACGGCGCTCGACCGCATCGACGCCTGGACGAAGAAGAACCTGTAAAGAGTCTGCGGACGGCTGTGAACTTCAATGCCCGCTAAAAAATCGCCAACTCCCTCCCGTATCGCCGCTCCCGGCTATGGCTTTCCCAAAAGCAAGAAAGGCCTCTTGCCTTGGTCCTGGGCGGAGCGGCGGCTGAAGAAGTCGCACAACTACTGGATCACCACCGTAAAGCCCGATGGCTCTCCGCACACGATGATCGTCTGGGGACTGTGGCACGACGGCCGCTTCCTGTTTTCGACCGGAAGCAAGTCGCGCAAGGCGCGGAATCTGGCGCGGAATCCACGCTGTATCGTCTGCACCGAGCATGCAGAAGAAGCTGTCATTGTTGAAGGCGTAGCCGAGATCGCAGACGTCGCTTCGCGGCGCAAGATGATTCCCGCCTACGAGAAGAAATACGACTTCGACCTGTCCAGCATGAAAGATGACATGCTCGCGATGAAGGAGCCGGTCTATGCGGTGTGTCCACGCGTCGCCTTTGCCCTCTGGGAGAAGCATTTCCAGAACAAATCGACACGCTGGAAGTTCGCGGAATAACTCCGGCCTAACCCCGGCTCAGGCATTCCGGGCTTGCGTTTCCAGAGGCGGATTCGTCGCGCCTCCAGTTACCTTCGTTACCTTCATCGCACCTTGCTCGACACGCTGACTCGCAAGTCTCACACCTATAATTCAATTTCAAGCCAAGCCAAACCACAGCGGGTGGAGAGGCGCAAAGTCGTGGCGGCCCGGCCTGTTTTGAGGCTAATCATTTTTTTCCATGAGCAAGTTCAGTCAACGTCGGGAGCAGGTGCCTGCAGTCTGGATCTACAATCCATGGCTCGATCTGATCGTCGGCTGCGGAGCCTGGTCGGCGCCTCTGCTGCTCATTTCCTACCTCACTCTGGCTTCGAGCGCGCGCACCTGGTCGGTGATTTTCTACGCGCTGGCGCTGTTCTTCAACTATCCGCACTACATGGCGACGATCTATCGCGCCTACCATCGGGCTGAGGATTTCGAGAAATACCGCATCTTCACCGTACACATCACCGCGCTGGTGGTGCTGACCCTGCTGCTCTCGCATCTCTGGCTCGGGCTTTTGCCGTGGATCTTTACCATCTATCTCACCTGGAGCCCATGGCACTACAGCGGGCAGAACTACGGGCTCTTCATGATGTTTGCACGGCGGGCGGGGGCCGATCTCGATCGCTGGACACGCCGCGCCCTGTACGGCGCTTTTATCGTCTCGTACCTGATTCTGTTTCTCGGATTTCACACCGGTCCGTCCTCCGACCCGCTATTCATCTCGCTGGGGATTCCGGCGATCATCAGCCGATGGGAGCAGATCATTCTCAGCGTGGCCTTTGTGCTGCTCTCGGGCTTCGGCTTGTCGCGGCTGGCGAAAACAACAGGATGGCGAAAGCTGCTTCCATCCCTGACGCTGTTCTCCTCGCAGTTTCTCTGGTTTCTCCTGCCGGCCGCGATCTCGCTGATCAAGGGCCTTGAGGTTCCGCAAAGCCGATACAGTTCGGGCGTGCTGGCGGTGATGCACTCGGCCCAATATCTGTGGATCACCAGTTACTACGCGCGCCGCGAGGCGACGAACGAAGCTCAAGACCAGCCCGGGCGCAACTGGCGCCCACTGGCGTATTTCGGGGTGCTCGTCGTCGGAGGCATCGCCCTTTTCGTGCCCGGTCCATGGCTGGCCAGCCGCGCCTTCCATCACGACTTCACCGCCAGCTTCCTGATCTTCACTGCGCTGGTCAACATTCATCACTTCATCCTCGATGGCGCGATCTGGAAACTGCGGGACGGCCGGATTGCCTCTCTGCTTCTCAACTCTCGCGATCGGATTGCCGATGCGGCCTCGGAAGCCGGAGGACGATTTGCCGCTGCCTTCCGTTGGCTTGGAGGCAGCTCCGGCAGCGCCCGCCGGCTGAGGGTCAGCGCCGCGCTCGTGTTGTTGATCTGGGGGACGGTCGACCAGGCCCGCTACTATCTCGCGCTGCGCACCGACAACCTACGCGACCTGCAACGTGCCGCAACGCTTGACAGCTTCGACAGCTCGCTGCAGATGCGCCTCGCGAACAAGGAAATCCAGGACGGCGATCCCAAGCTGGCTGAAGCCGCCTGGAGGCGCGCCATCCAGACGAACCCGGCCGATCCGGCGCCGCGCCAGGCATTGCTTCAGTTCCTGATCACCCAGGACCGCTTCGACGAGGCATTGAACCTCACCGAGGCGTCGCTCAAATACTCGCCCCGGGATCCCAATCTGCTGATCGATCAGGGCCTGCTCGAGATGCAGCGCGGCCATCCCGACCAGGCTCTGGCTGATTGGGACAAAGCTCTGGCGGTCGATCCCGGCCAGACGCTCGCCCACCTCTATCTGGCGAGTGAACTCGATCGCGAAGGCAAGGCGCAGCTGGCCGCTTCGCACTATCAGAGTTTTCTGGAAGGCATTGCCCACCAGGCTCCGCAGAATCGTCCGGCTCCGGAGAAGACCATCGCCACCGTCCTGCGCATGGCCGATTGCGACGTCCGATCCTCCCAGATCGATCGGGCGCGCCAGGCATACAAGCTCGCCGAGCGCCTCTCGATCCAGACCCGTCAGCCGAAGCTGGAGAGCCTGGCCAACATCAATCAGGCCGGGCTCGAAGCCAGTACCGGACATCTCAGCGAAGCCCTGCAGCTCTACCAGCATGCCTTGCAGCTCGACAGCCTGAATGGTGACGACAACGCCTCAGGACAAGACTGGTTCATCTATGGCCGCTTTCTTGACGACGCGGGATTCCCGGCCCGGCTCGCCTACGCCTGTTTCGTCAAGGCACAGAGTTTGAATCCTCCCCTTTCACAGAAGGCCGCGCCCGATGCATCGCGGCTGGCGGAATTGGAGAAACAACTGGGGAAAGATGCCGAAGTCATCAAGCGCGATCCGCAACCGGATCTGGCCGGGGCGCTGGCTCTGCGGCGCTAGGGGCATCGTGAGCGGGCGGGTTCCGCATCCCATGAGCTAATTGACACTGTGGTGGTCCTGCTGAACAATGAGAGCATTCCTTTGCAATTGTTGAATTTGCCTTCCTGAGGAGGGAAGAGTGTATGGCCGACGACGGCAGTCAGATACCGGTGGAGACTCAATCGAACGCAGGAAAGTGGATCCTAGTCGTATTGGCAGTCATAGTTGTCGCGGCCTCCGGCTATGGTTTCTACACGAACCATGCGGCGGTGCAGAAATTGAACCAGGATCTCGGCGCCAGCCAGGCTGAAGTCAAGGAACTGCAAGCCCGCATGCAGACCGCCGAAGCGGCCGAAGAAACTTTGGCCCGCCAGGCCGGCATGACCAAGAAGGAACTGGCTCAGCGCACCGCCGAGTTGCAGGCCGAGGAGCGCGCCGCAGAAACCCGTCTGGAGAAGGAACAGAAGGAGCAGATCAGCCAGGTCAGCGGCGACATCGCGGGCGTGAAGACCGACGTCGGCGGCGTGAAAACCGATGTGGCTTCCACCAAGGCGGATCTGGAAGCGACCAAAGCCAAGCTGCAGAGCACGATCGGCGACTTGGGCGTGCAGAGTGGCCTGATTGCCCGCACCCGGGATGATCTGGAAGTCCTGAAGCACCGGGGCGACCGTAACTATTACGAGTTCACGCTGCTGAAGGGCGCCAAGCCGCAGCCCGTCGCGACGATCAGCCTGCAGCTGAAGAAGGCCGATCCGAAGCGCGGCAAATTCACTCTCAACGTCACCTCTGACGACAAGACGATCGAAAAGAAGGATCGCAATATCGCCGAGCCGATCCAGTTTTATTCGGGACGCGACCGCATGCTGTTTGAGCTGGTGGTCTGGACCGTGGACAAGAACAAAGCCACCGGCTATTTGAGCACTCCGAAGAACGCTCCCGTACCGGTGACCGCGAATTGAGTGGAATGCTCTTCCCGGGCAGCCATGTGCTCCTGCAAATCGTGCTGCGCACCGGCGTCATCTACCTGCTGGTGCTGATCGGCGTCCGTCTGAGCGGCAAGCGCGAAGTCGGGCAGATGACGCCGTTTGACCTGACCCTGCTTCTCCTGCTCTCGAACTCCGTGCAGAATGCGATGACCGGCCCCGATACTTCGCTGTCCGGCGGGGCCGTCGCTGCCGGCACGTTGCTGCTGCTGAACTTCATTGTGGCTGACGTCGCCGGCGCCAACCGCCGCTTCCGCCGCCTGATCGAAGGCGAGCCCGCCCTCCTGGTACACGACGGGAAAGTCATTGAATCCCACATGGCCAAAGAGCGGGTTAGCATGGACGAACTCCATCGCGCCCTACGCGAGCACGGCATCAACAGCTGCGATCAGGTCGCGCTGGCCGTGCTTGAAGTCGACGGCTCCATCAGTTGCCTGAAGTACGACGAGATCAAGCCCGACGCAAGTACGCATCTGGCCCGGAGACGGTTCATTCAGAAGAAATCTTAGGCTACCTGACCCGAAGGAATGTCATGTCCACTGGCGTCGGCACATCCAGCACCTTGCCCGTGGGCGTCAGCTTGCCCGTTTTCTGATCGATGTGAAAGACCACGATGTCGTCCGATTTCTGATTCGCCGCAAACAGCAGCTTGCCTGTCGGATCGAGATCCATGCCTCGCGGCTCCTTGCCCTGCGTCGACGTGTATTCAACCAGCGTCAGCTTCCCGCTTGCCGGATCGACCGCAAATACCGCGATGCTGTCATTCCCGCGGTTCGAAGCATAGAGAAACCGGCCCGAAGGATGGATCCGGATTTCCGCGTCGTCATTGCGGCCGCTGAAATCCTTGGGAAGAGTCGAGACTGTCTGCAGCGGCTCCAGCCTGCCGGTAGTCCGATCATTGGAAAACACGCTCACGCTGCGTCCCATTTCATTGATCACGTACGCGAATTTTCCCGACGGAGCCAGGACAAAGTGCCGCGGCCCGGCGCCCGGATCGAGCCTGCCAAACGGCGGATCATTCGGCGTCAGCGTCCCCTTCTGGCCGTCGAACCGGTAGATCAGCACTTCGTCGAGGCCGAGATCGTTGACGTAGGCGAAACGGTTGTCTGGCGAGAGCACGACCGAGTGGACATGCGGGCCCTCTTGCCGCTCCGGATTCGTCCCATGTCCGTGATGCTGGATAAAGTCTGTAGCCGCGGCCAGCCGGCCATCAGCGCCGATCGGGAACACTGCCAGGCTGCCACCAGTGTAGTTTGCGACCAGTGCGTATTTCCCGGTGTAGTCGACGGTGACGTAGCAAGGGTCGGCCCCGCGCGTCGGGACTTCGTTGAGGAATGTCAGCTTGCCCGTCGCCGGATCGATCGAAAACGCGCTCAGCCCGCCGCTATTCGGTCCCTGGTAATTCTGCAGTTCGTTGACTGCGAACGCAAAGCGTCCGTTCGGCGCCACCGTGACCCACGACGGATTGGTGGTCTCTGCCACCAGCCCCAGAGGAGTGATCTCTGCCGTCGCAGCATCGTAACGAAAGCCATAAATGCCATTGCTTTTGCTGCCGTCCTCGGTGTAAGTGCCGACGTAGAGAAGATACTGTTCGTGTCGAGGCGCGGACGCCGCAAAGGAAGCAAAGGACAGAAGCGCAAGCAGTACGAAGCAACCGTTCCGGATAGAGTCCATGCCGCTATGAGATCGTATCTGCGGCCTTTGACGCAAGAGCCGGGTTTCGCGCCTCGCTCACTTCGTCAGCACCACCGGCAGCGTCTGGTCGTATGGCCAGACCACGACGCTGGTCGATTGGCGTTGATTAAAGGCATCGAGAGTTACGGGGAAAGCCACGATGATGGTGCGCGTCACGGCTTCTCCCGGTTGCAGCTTGGCCTCGGGGGAAAGCGCCGGCTGGGCGCCGTTTTTCAGGGCAGGGAAGGCCTGGTAGTAACGATCGAAGTCGACGGCCGAGACCGCGTCGGCGCTCGACTCTCCTTTTCCCGTCTTGATCTTCCCCTGCAGCGAGTGCACGTAGAGAATCTTGTCGCTCGTATTGCGCAGGGTGAAGGTCAAGGCAACCATCGTCGATCCTTGTCCGGGAATCTCGACCGCGGCGACGTTGTCGAGCGAGCCCGCGGCTTGCGGCTTGGCGCGCTTCAGGAACGATGCAATCAGCACCACCACCACCACCGCCGCGACCGCGATCAGAACGATTTTGGCCGGCGGCAGATTCTTCTTGGCCGTGCCAAATTCTTCGCCGATGTTGATCGTCGGCCCTTTCGCGGCTGTTACCGGAGTGGCCGGGCTTGACGGAGTAGATGGAGTTCCGGGAGTACTGGAAGATGGGTCAGGCATGTGCGTTTCGTACTCATTCTACGCTCACCAGCCGTGTTTCATCGCCTTGGCAAATTTATCCGTCGACAGCGTGTTCAGCACGTCATCCTTGGTCAGCCACGCCCGCCGCGCTTGCAAAACCCCGAAGCGGATTTTCTCCATGTGCGAGGTGTGGTGAGCGTCGGTGTTGATCACGATCTTCACACCCTGTTGCCGCGCCTGCCGCAAATGCACGTCGTTCAAATCGAGCCGGTCCGGGTAGGCATTCAACTCCATGGCAACTTTCTTCTTGGCTGCTGCCGCGAGTACGGCGGTCAGGTCGAACTGGTACGAGTCGCGCCGCAGCTGAATTCGCCCGGTGGGATGTCCGATGATCGAAGTGTTCGGGTTCTCGACCGCCTTGAGCAGGCGGTCCGTCATCTTGGCCGGTTCCTGATTGAACACGGAGTGCACGCTGGCGATCACGATATCCATTTGCGCCAGCACGTCGTCAGAGAGATCGAGTTCGCCGTCGGCCAGAATGTCGACTTCAATGCCGGCAAAGATGGTGATGCCGTCGATCTGCCGGCCCGCCTCGCGAATCCTGCCGATGTGTTCGACCGCACGCTTGTCATCGAGTCCGTTGGCGAAGGCCAGGTTCTTTGAATGGTCGGTGATGGCCATGTACTGATAGCCGCGTTCTTTCGCGGCCTCGGCCATCTCGGCGATAGTGTTTTTGCCGTCGGTTTCGATGGTGTGCATGTGGACGTCGCCCTGCAGGTCGTCCTGGGTAATCAATTTGGGCAGCGCGTGTTTCTCGGCCAGTTCGATTTCGCCGAGGTTCTCGCGCATCTCCGGAGGAATGTAGTCGAGCTTCAGCCTGGAGTAGATTTCCTCTTCTGTCTTGCCGGCTACCGGTCTTTCGCCGTCCAGAGTAGCCAGGCTGTATTCGTTGAGCGTGTATCCCATTTTCAGGGCGCGCTGCCGCAAGGAGACGTTGTGTGCTTTCGACCCGGTAAAATACTGCATCGCCGCGCCAAACGATTCCGGCGGCAGAAGCCGCACGTCGACCTGCATGCCGCTGCGCACATGGAAGCTGATTTTGTTGTCGCCGCTGGCAATTACATCCATCAGAGGCGGATACTGCGCCACGTAGGCGATGGCCTTCTGGCGGCCCTCTTCGGAGCAGCAAATTTTGCCGGTAACCAGAATGTCGAGGTCGCCGACCGTCTCCCGCCCGCGCCGCAGCGATCCGGCCGGCGTGATCTTGTCGATGCCGGAAAACTTCTTCAGATAGTCGGTCAGCTTCTCGGCTTCGGTCTCGGCCGCGTCAATCAGGAAGCGGCCGCCGATGCGCCGGTAGTCGCCGATCGCCTTCAAGAGCTTGGCTTCGTGTTTCTCGCCCATGCGCGGCAGTTCGCGAATCTTGCCTTCGCGCGCCAGCCTCTCGACGCCATCCACATCGCTGACTTTGTAAGCGCTCCAGATCAGTGCAATCGTCTTCGGCCCCAGGCCCTGGATCTTCAACAACTGCAGCATCGAGGGATGATATTTCTCGAGCAGTTCGGCCTGCACCGCGAGTTTCCCGGTGCTGAACAGTTCCTGCAGGTTCTGCAGCATGCCTTTGCCGATCCCGGGGATGGCCAGCACCTGCTTAGGTTCGCCGATGATGTCTTTGATCTGCTGCGCATGATTTTCAATCGCCTGCGCCGCGTTGCGGTATGAACGGATGCGGAACGAATCCTGCCCGTCGATCTCCAGCAGGTCGGCAGTCTCGTAGAGGATGTTGGCGAGGGCCTTGTTGTCCATGGTCAGGATTGTGAGGGACAACGTAAGAGTAAACAAAGTCGCCAAGGAGGGAAAGCGGAAGGCGGTGGCACGCCGCATTTCCGTACGAAGAGGACGCCATCAGGAGCGTGCTATGTGTTAGCTCGCGAAGGGTGGTTCAGGCGTCCTCCCATGAGTTCGCCACGGCGGTACTGGACCGCCCCCCACGCAAAAATCGTCACGTATGAACATCGTGCGACGGTGCGAGCCACCATCCCGGCGAGGAGGCCACCAAACAGTAAGATTCCGGTGACTGCCAAGATTCCGGCCAGCCCCAACTCCCAGCGGCGAAGGCTGCGATCAGCCGGCATCAGTGACAGGAGGAATAGACAGGAGGAATAGATATACGAGTGACTGGTCGGAGTGAAATCCCTTCACGCCGAGCCAAGCAATGGCGATGACCGCTGGGAAATGCAGGGAAGAAATGCTTGACGGCAAGATCGAGACCGTAAAACGCCAACGCGATCGCGCCAGCGATCGCCCCGCAGAGAATGACGACGCACGTAAGCAGGAGAATACCGAGCAGGACATCGGTTGCCTTCACCCGATCGCTCATGTGGAGATGATGCTCCGAGCCCGCGAGAAGGATACACGAATAACAGCCGCATCTATGGTGCGTGAGAAGGCGAGCCTACGAAGCCTTGGTTACGTTCGCAGCCTGCGGTCCCTTCTGGCCTTCAGCGATTTCGAACTCCACCTGGTCCCCTTCCTGCAGGCTTTTGTACCCTTCCGAAGCAATCGCGCTGTAATGAACAAAAACATCCGGGCCATCCGCGCGTCCGATGAACCCGTACCCCTTGGCGTTATTGAACCACTTGACGGTTCCTTTCAAACGTTCCACGTAAGGCCCCTCTTTCCGCACGTCTTTGTGTGGGGCCAAAGGACGTGCTCCGCATTCCAGTAGGATGCATTTTGTCGCCGTGAGGGTAGGCTGTCAAGCAAATGCATCAGAGAAATCGTCTCCGAGAATTGAAGATAGGAAACGGGTGCGCAATTTGACGCAGTTGGCTTTCACGAAAGTACTCCCATGTCTCGACGAGGCACCAGCACTCGACAGCTGGCGGCGAAACTAGGCTCTGCTGGCCGACTTTCCTCGCTTCGCGTTCCGCGTCATGTGATCCAGCCACAGCACGGAAGAAATCGTCTTGGCGTCGCGAATCGTTCCCTTCAGGATCATATTGACCGCCGTCGGCAGCGGTACCAGCCGCTTGTAAATGATCTCGTCCTCTTCCGGTTGGGCCTCGCCGGCGCGCAGGTCCGTCGCCAGAAAAACGGACATAGTTTCCGCCACGAATCCAGGGCTCGCGTAGAACTTCAGAATGCGGCGCCATTTCGCCGCGGTGTAGCCGGTTTCCTCCAGCAGTTCGCGGCGCGCAGCTTTGAGCTCCTGCTCGCCGGGATCGATGCGTCCCGCGGGCAACTCCCAGAGGTGAGATTTGGCCGCATGACGGTACTGTCGCTCGAGCAGAACGCGGGGCACGCGCCCGGAGTCGTCGACCGCCAGCACTACCACCGAGCCGGAATGGTGAATCAGATCGCGCCGCACCCGGATGCCTCCCGGTTCGTCAACGTGATCGGTTGTGACCCAGAAAACAGGTCCACGGTAGACAGTTCGCGATGAGACCAGCCTCGCCTTCGAGTTTTTATTTCTGTGGGACTTGTGAGAAGAAGCGGATTTCCCCATCCAGACAATATAAAGCAAGGCTGGGATGCCACGCCTTCTGCAATGTGGATCGACTCTCGAACCGGGACGACACGACACGCCGCACGGGTTCCGGCGTCTGCTATGCTTCGGCCATGCCACAGCGTCCGCGAATCGCCGTCGTCGGTGCGGGGAATCTCGGCGGCGCTCTCGCGCGGTCGCTGCACAGAGCCGGATATGCCATCGATTGCATCGTCACCCGCCCTGATGGGCCTTCACGGACGAAAGCGCGGAAACTCGCGCAGGAGGTCGGAGCCCGCGTTTGCCTTGGATTGCCTGCGGATTTGCACGCGCACGTTGTCTGGTTTACCGTTCCAGATGCCGAGATCGCCCGCACAGCCAGGGATTTCGCCGATGCGATGAGTTGGAAGGGAAGAATCGCTCTGCATTCCAGTGGTGCTCTCGGCAGTGACGAACTCGACGCCTTGCGGCGTCGAGGAGCCTCGGTCGCCTCGGCGCATCCATTAATGACGTTTGTCCGCGGATCGCAGCCCAGCTTTGCCGGTGTCCCGTTTGCGATCGAGGGCAATGCGGCTGCCGTTCGCCTGGCTCGGCGAACCGTCAAAGATTTCGGCGCCGACTCCCACCCGATTCGCCGGAAGGACAAAGCTGCCTATCATGCGTGGGGGACGTTCGTGTCTCCGCTGTTTACGTCACTGCTCGCCACCAGTGAAGAAGTCGCATTCCTGGCGGGAGTCAAAAAGAACGAAGCCCGGCGGCGTTCGCTCCCCATTCTGCTGCAGACTCTGGCCAACTATGCCAGGTTCGGAGCATCTGACGCCTTCAGCGGGCCTCTCATTCGCGGCGATGTCGATACAGTCAGGAAGCATTTGCGATCGTTGGCAAAGAACCCCGCCGCGCGAGAGGTTTACCGTGCTCTGGCTTATGCGGCCCTCGCATATCTTCCGGTGAAGAACAGGCAGGCGCTTGAGAAAACCGTCCGCTCAGGAAGAAACTGAAATTCCGGAAGCCCCACCCGCCACTCTCTCCGCGCGCAGTGCCAGCGCCAGCGAAGCCAATACCAGGAATGGAAACACGACCGCCAGATAGATCGGCAGATAGAAGACTGCCCTCGAGTAGAACATTTGATGCGAGAGGAAAGGGCGCATGGCGATGACCAGCATCGACGCAAACCAGGGCCAGAGCAGCACGGCCGCTCCGGCCGTAACGACGGCTTTATGAATCCAGTTGGATGAGAACCGCGCCAGCCGCGACGCAAGCAGGAGAATCCCGGGAAGAAGAATGATGTGATCGTAGACAGCCTGGCCCGCTAACACTACCACGGTCGTCACGGCGAGCAGCAGGCTCAGCGTCAGCTCAAATTCCAGCGAATCCGGAACAACGCGCCGCATCTGCCACCCTAACACTATTCCCGCGACCAATAAGACCGCGCTCAATACGAGAGAAATCGAACTCGGCACTCGCAGCGACGCAAGAACCAGATTGAATAAAGGAGGTGGGTTGTAGCCGCGATAGGCTGCGAGAAGATGGAACCACGATACCAACCAGCGGGGCCAGACCAACATTGCACTTGCAACGAGAGCGATGGCAGTCGCGAGAAAGCCAACCCAGAACCGCCCGCGCCGGCGCAGGTCGTCGAAACTCCACAGAAGGAGATAAGAAGCGGCGAGCACGGTTACCTGGGGCTTGATCAAAGTGAGCGCCAGCAGGAGTCCGCTGAGCAGCAACTTGCCGCGCTGCAGGCTAAGAATCGAGGCAGGAAGCAGAAGCGCGACTATCAGCCCGATCTGGCCCGCGTAAAGCCCTTCCAATACCGGATAACTGGTCAGGACCAGCAGAAAAACCGCGAGCGTCCACTGCCAATTCGACTGCCAAGCCAGAACTTTCATCCACAGCCACACGCTCGCCAGGGTGAACGCAAGCAGACAGAAAAGAACGACCACCCGGGCCACGGAAAACGGAAGCTGCGCAGCCGGCCAGAACAGGAGATCGACAAACGCGGGATACGGAAATCGGCGCTGGTCTTTCGGATCGCCGGAGAGCCTGGAATCAAGCGTGCGGCCATAAAGACCGACCTGAATCTCGCGGGTCGCCTCGTCGCTGTAAGGATCGATGCGGTGCCGCCGCCATTCCCTCGACGTCAGCCAGATCTGGTAGAAGTCATTTCCGAAGGCGTATCCGCCATCCAGGTGGCGCGCGGCGCGCGACTCCAGCGCGCGCGGCACAAACAGTCCCTGGTGGTAGTAGAGCATCGCGGCCGCCCCCACAAAAGCGAGGCAGAGAGCGAAATTGGCGAACCGTGCAGAATGGCGCCCGGCGAATTCTGCGCTGGTCTTCGTCATGCGAAGGAGACGACAGCCGTGAGACTGCGGTTTAACCGGATGTAAACAGGTGCCCGAGCTTTTCTTTCTTGGTCTTTAAGTACTCTTCGGCGTGCGGGCTGGGATCGACTTCGCAGGGCACGCGTTCGACCACGCGCACTCCAGCGCGCTCCAGCGCCTCGACTTTGTCCGGATTGTTCGAGAGCAGCCGCACCCGGGTCACGCCCAGCGCTTTTAGAATCTCGGCCGGAAGTTGGAAGTCGCGATGGTCGGCCTTGAACCCCAGCTTCTCGTTGGCCTCGACCGTATCCAGTCCGGCATCCTGCAGTTCATAAGCCTGCAGCTTCGCCATCAACCCGATGCCGCGTCCTTCCTGCTGTTCATAAATCAGAATCCCGGCGCTTTCCTCGGAGATCATCGACAGCGACAACTCCAGCTGCTGCCGGCAATCGCAACGCAGGGAATGAAACACATCGCCGGTCAGACATTGCGAATGCACTCGCACCAGCGGCGGGTTCGATTTCACATCGCCCATGACCAGCGCGACCGCTTCCTCCGCGTCGCGACGCCCGTCCGACGGCGCATTCGCCCGAAAACCATAGATTCGAAACTGGCCCCAGCGCGTAGGAAAATCCGCTGAAGCGATCTGCTGGACCGCGTTCTCGTTCACAGATTCATTATAGCGGGCGGACGCCGATCAACCGCGGGCACGAAAGGGAAAGATGGCGTCCTGCTTGGAAGCGATTGGCGCTCCATTTCGCGTAGCCGGATGGAAGTGCCAGTTGTCCAGAGCCGCCAGGCATTTGTTGTCAATATCCGAGCCCAGGCTCTGCAAGACCTTCTTGTTGATAATGTCTCCCCGCTCGTCTATGGTGATCTCGATAACCTCGTTGCCTGCTGCCGATGGCAGTTGCCACGGAAAGACCACAGGATCCGAGGTCTCAAATGGCAGAGCTGGGCGGATTTCGTCTCCGTAAATCGGCCCTTGATTCAGAGTTCCGTAGAGAACTCCGGCCTGCGTGCCGTGACCCTCGGCGGAAAGCGTCTGGGTCTTGGCGACGTCCTGCTCCCGGGTGAGCGCGTCTTTCCGGCGCAGCGCCTGCCTGGCACGTTCTGATGCCTGCCAGGTTAGCGTCTGGTGGCTCAAGCGCTGGTGACGGTATCGTTCGGTCGCGCTGTCGGACGAGCTGTGGGTGCTCTCGTCATGCCGCTTGCTGGGCCAGTACAGGCGCGTCAGAGATTTGCCGTTTTCTCCAAATGCCACCGAAACCGGATTGAGCAACTGCGGCTCCGGGGCGTGTAACAGCCAGGCCAGCAAGAGCCCGTGCACCGCCAGCGATCCCAGGCGAAACCAGTTCCGCCGCGGTTTCTCAGGGAAGCTCAGCTGTGAAAACATGATTTTTGACCCCAGCAGGCGGACTTATTGTTTAGTTAGACGCATGTCGCCAACTTTCGTCAAGCCAAATCTCTCCGCGAAAGGTGACACCCGGAGTTCGATTCGGGCAGCCATCCCGAGTCCAGCCCTTTCTCAGCCGTAGCGAGGGAAGCAGCGCTCGGCATCCACGCCCCTCGTGATTCCTCGCCAGACGCCGGGCATCGGAGCGACGCCGCGAGAGATTCGGCACCTCCAAACCGGGCAGGCCGTCCTCACCTGATGGATCCGTTACCAGCGCGTTGGTGCCAAACCCGGCAACGCTGATAAAATACTTGAGATTCATCGCTACAACTTCCACCGTCCGATCCGGGCACGGGGCTATAGCTCAGCTGGGAGAGCGCATCGTTCGCAACGATGAGGTCGTCGGTTCGATCCCGACTAGCTCCACCAAAATCCATCCATCAGCAGGGCCGTACGACGAAGATCTCGCACTTTGCGCCAGCCAGGACTCACAGAATAGCTGCGCACATCGACACAATCCCCCCCAACGCAATCCCCGCTCGGCGTGATTTAGGTACGCGGCTTGTCCCCCAGCGCAGAGGGGAGCAAAGGCTCATCCTCCCGAGCTGCCAAGGCGAATACAATTCCGCAATGAGAGCTCCAGGATAGGCCAAGGAAAGAAATCCGATGGATTTCATCAATTGCTATGAAGACTCTACGCGGGCCGACGCTTATGCCACGCTCGAATTCAGCAACACCTACTACCTTGCGTATCGCGACGTGCCCGCACTCCTCTCCGAGCATGTTACGGGCACCAGGGCCCTGGATTTCGGCTGCGGAGCCGGACGATCGTCACGCCTGCTGAAGCGGCTCGGTTTCGATGTCACAGGCGTCGATATTTCTGAAGACATGCTGCAGATCGCCCGCAGGGCCGATCCTTCCGGGGATTACCGCCTCGTGCCCGGAGATGATCTCACCGGATTTCCGGCAGGAATGTTCGATCTTGTGCTCTCGGGGTTCACTTTCGACAATATCCAGATCGCGCTCAAGGTGAGCATCTTCGGCGATCTGCGAAAGCTGCTCAGGCCCGACGGCGTAATCCTCAACCTGGTTTCATCGCCCGAGATATACACGCATGAATGGGCATCTTTCACGACCAGGGATTTCCCCGAGAACGCCGCTGCCAGCAGCGGTGATATTGTGCGGATCATCGTCACTGACCATCACGACCAAAGACCCGTCGAGGACATCCTTTGTACTGACGAGTCCTATCGAGAGATCTACCGGAAGGCGGGCTTGGAGGTCGTTCAGGTGTGCAAGCCGCTAGCCAGGGATGAAGAACCCTACCTATGGAGAAACGAAACCAGGATTGCGCCGTGGGTGATCTACGTGCTACGACGATCCTTCTGATCAAGGCGCCCGAAACATGTCCAGTCGATGCCGGACGCACGGATTGGCGGTCGCCATAGATCATTTGCCGGGGCGCCGGGCAAAAGGAACCCCTGCTGATACACTCGACTGTTTTCCAGACGCACAGGAAGGCTTTGGAAGACGGCGCGCGGCACACCAAGAAATCGCTGAAAGGAATCGGCGCTCATAAGGAGATAGAGATGAACGTTTTCGGGAAACTCGTACCGGCATTCGTGGTTGGTGTTGCCCTCCTCGCCGGCGCTTCCGCGCAAGACAATTCGAGTTTGCCTTACATGAATCCCAGGCTTTCGCCCGAGGAACGCGCCGCGGATCTCGTGCACCGCATGACGCTGGAGGAGAAAGCCACCCAGCTCGTTAACCAGGCCCGGGCGATCCCCCGCCTCGGGGTTCCGGCGTATGACTGGTGGAGCGAGGCGCTGCACGGCGTTGCCGTCGACGGCACGACCGAATTTCCCGAGCCCATCGGATTGGCGGCGACCTTCGACGCGCCGCGCATTCACGAGATGGCCACCGCTATCGGCATCGAGGGCCGCATCAAGCATGCGCAGGATGAACGCTCCGGGCACTCGAACATCTTTGAAGGCCTCGATTTCTGGGCCCCCAACGTCAACATCTTTCGCGATCCCCGCTGGGGCCGCGGCCAGGAAACCTACGGCGAAGATCCCTTCCTCAGCGCACGCATGGCGGTCGCTTTTGTCACCGGCATGCAAGGCGACGATCCTCACTACTATCGGGTCATCTCGACGCCCAAGCATTTTGACGTTCACAGCGGGCCTGAGCCCACGCGCCACTTCATCGATGTGGATGTGAGCAGTCACGATGAGGAAGATACCTATCTGCCGGCGTTTCGCGCCGCGGTCGTGGAAGGTCACGCCGGATCGGTCATGTGCGCCTATAACGCGGTCAACGGCCAGCCCGCCTGCGGAAATGAATTCTTGTTGCAGCACATTCTGCGGGGCGCGTGGCAGTTTCAGGGATACGTTGTCTCCGACTGCGGTTCGGTCCGCGACATGTTCACCGGCCATCACTACCGCCCAACCCAGGCGCAGACCTCAGCCATCTCGCTGGAACGCGGCATGGATAACGAATGCATCGACTTCACCACCAAGGTGAAAGACGATCACGACTACAAGCCCTATATCGATGCGGTGCAGCAGGGCTATCTCTCCGAGAGCGCTATCGATACCGCACTCATCCGTTTGTTCACGGCGCGCATGCGTCTCGGCATGTTCGATCCACCCTCGATGGTGCCTTATACCACCATTGATGAGACGCAGCTGAACAGCGCCGCCCACCGCGATCTGGCGCGAAAGATGGCGGACGAATCGATGGTGCTGTTGAAAAATGACGGCACGCTTCCGCTAAAGTCGCCCCGGCGAATTGCCATCGTCGGGCCGCTGGCGGATCAGACTGCGGTTCTCCTCGGCAACTACAACGGCATCCCGACGCACACCGTGACCGTGCTCGAAGGAATGAAGGCCGAATTCCCCCAGGCGAAGATCACCTATGTCCCCGGAACGCAGTTCCTCTCGGGCGAGGGGAATGTCGTGCCTGCCTCGTTGCTGACTACGCCGGACGGCAAGCCCGGTCTCAAAGCGGACTACAGTTCCCGCGCGAGTCGCGGAGCGGCGTCTACCCCGCTGGCGTCGCGGATCGAATCCACTTTGAATCTGGATGAGAGCAATCTCCCTGAAGCGGCGAAGGGAACTCGCGGCCTGTGGGTGGAATGGACCGGCCTTTTGAGTCCCATTGCCACCGGCGAATACCTGCTCGGTATTAAAGGCGACGGCTTCGCGCGCGTCGCAATCGACGACAAACAGGTAGCGCGGCTTTTCGGCAATTCTTCGAACCTGGGCCGCGTTCACCTCGAGAAAGGCCATCCCGTGCGGCTCGATGTAAGTTATGGGCACTTCGGCGAGGGCGATCCGCAAGCGCAACTGATCTGGGCTCCGGTGAGCAATGCGCCGGATCCGGCCGCGCTTGCCGCCGCCAGGAACGCCGACGTCGTCGTTGCCGTGGTTGGCATCACCAGCCGCCTCGAGGGCGAGGAGATGCCGGTAGAGCAACCCGGCTTTCTTGGCGGAGACCGCACCAGTCTTGATCTGCCACAACCGGAAGAGGAGTTAGTCGAGGCCGTAGCCGCCGTTGGCAAGCCTCTTGTGGTCGTGCTGATGAATGGCAGCGCTCTCGGCGTGAACTGGGAGAAGGCTCATGCCAACGCCATCTTGGAAGCCTGGTATTCCGGCGAGGAGGGTGGAGCGGCCATCGCCGAAACCCTGAGCGGCAAGAACAATCCTGCCGGGCGTCTTCCGGTGACCTTCTATACCGACGTCCATCAATTGCCCAATTTCGAGGACTACTCGATGCACGGCCGCACTTACCGCTACTTCGAAGGCGAGCCTCTCTGGCCCTTTGGCTACGGCCTCAGCTACACATCCTTCAGCTACAGCAATCTCGCGCTGCCGAACACGCCGATCCATGCCGGCGATCCGCTCGATGCCTCCGTGACCGTGACCAACACCGGAAAAATGGCTGGGGACGAAGTGGTCCAGCTCTACCTGAAATTCCCCGATGTTCCGGGAGCTCCAATTCGCGCCTTGCGCGGTTTCCAGCGCGTTCACCTGGAGCCCGGCGCCAGTCAGAAAGTCGACTTTCACCTGAGTCGGCGGGACCTCAGCATGGTCACCGAAGCCGGCGACATCATCGTGGCCCAGGGCAAATACACGGTTTCCATCGGCGGAGGCCAGCCCGAAACCGATGCTCCTTCCGTCAGCGCGACTTTCCAGGTCGACGGTCAGATCATGCTGCCGGAATAGCCGATCGACTTCGCCCGCAGGGACGGCCGCGCGCTTTACACATTTCGACTTGCCCCTCCGCGCTTGGTTTCGATAGCCTTCTGTCTCCCATTCATCGGAGGTTCTGTGCCCAGGACAAGAGCTCACGCCATGGCTGCGCGTATTTTTCGATTCGTTCTGTTGTGCTTTGCGCTCGCCGGAGTCATGCCGCCGCTGTTCGCGCAGGCCATTCGCCTCGAGGTTGATCTCACCGACGCGCCACGCAACATCTACCACGCTCATTTGCGGGTTCCGGCGCATGCCGGCGAAATGTCACTCGTGTTTCCCGAGTGGCTTCCTGGCAATCATCGTCCGAGTGGACCCATCGCAGCGCTCGTCGGCATTCGCATGGAAGCAGCGGGCGAGCCGGTTTCGTGGCAGCGCGACCCCGTCGATATGTACGAATTTCACGTCACTGTTCCGGCGGGAGTCTCCGTCATCGACGTGTTCCTCGACGCCATCACCACGCAAGACAGTGCCGGTGCTCGCGGACCGGCGGCTTCCAGCAACCTTCTCGATCTGAACTGGAATGCGGTTCTGCTCTATCCCAAAGACGCGCGCTCCGATGATGTAACCTTCACTGCTTCGACGGTGCTGCCTGATGGCTGGAAATTCGGCACCGCACTGCCCGTGGCTCGGCAGGAAGGGAATCACGTCGAATTTGCCCCAGCCTCGCTTACGACGCTCGTCGATTCCCCTCTAATCGCCGGAGCTCACTACCGCCGGATCGAACTTTCGAAATCCCGCGAGATGCCGGAACACGTGATGGACCTTGTTGCTGACGATGAGGCGGACCTCGCGATGAGTGCCGAGGACGTGACGGCTTATCAGAAGCTGGTCGCCGAAACCGGCGCGTTGTTCGGCGCGCGCCACTACCGTGACTACCATTTCCTCCTCACGCTGAGCGATCAGGTCGGCGGTCATGGCCTCGAGCATCATGAATCGAATGACAGTGTCGAGCCAGAACGGGGCTTGCTCGACCCCGATCTACACGTGCTCTTCGGCGACCTTATTCCTCACGAATTCACCCATTCATGGAACGGCAAATATCGCCGCCCTGCCGGACTGGCAACGCCGAATTATCAGGTGCCGATGATCGGCGACTTGCTGTGGGTCTATGAAGGATTGACGCAATACCTCGGCGAGGTGCTGGCCGCGCGCAGCGGCCTGTGGACAGATGAGCAGTATCGCGAGGCTCTCGCCGACACAGCGGCAAACGAGGAAACTCATGTCGGCCGCACCTGGCGTCCTCTGGAGGACACCGCGCGGTCCGTGCAGATTCTGCGCCTGGGCGGTTCGCAATGGCAAAGCTGGCGCCGCGGCCTCGACTACTACTCCGAAGGCGACCTAATCTGGCTCGAAGTGGATGCCATCATTCGCCAGCAGACGCACGGTCGCCGCTCGTTGAATGATTTTTGCCACGCGTTTCATGGCGGCACGAGCGGCCCGCCCGAAGTCGTTCCGTACAGTTTCGACGACGTCGTGCGAGCCCTCAACGACGTCGCGCCTTACGACTGGGCGAGCTTGCTCCATGAGCGCGTCGACGCCACCAGCCAGCACGCTCCCATCGGCGGCATCGAGCGCGGAGGATGGAAACTCGTCTACACTGACCAGCCCAACCTGTTCCAGGCGGCGGCCGAGAAACTCTACAAAGTCACGGATTTCTCGCATTCCCTCGGCTTCCGCATCTCCCCCGATGGAACATTCAGTGACGTGGTCGTCGGCTCTGCGGGCTACAAAGCCGGACTCGGCCCCGGCATGAAGTTGCTGGCTGTGAACGGACGCAAGTGGTCGCCCGCCATCATCAAAGCGGCCCTCCGGGCAGGGCAGTCGGGCAGCCAGCCGATCGAACTGCTGGTCGAGAATCGAGATTTCTTCCAGACCTATTCCGTGTCCTATCATGGCGGCATGAAATACCCGCATCTGGAGCGGGTTTTAGGCCAGCCCGACATCCTGAGCGACATCCTGAAGCCACTGGCACGCTAGCACCAGAGTTCTAATCCCTAAGTAAGTCCAAACCCGGCCGAAGCCCCAACGATCGCTGCTACAATCGGTTCTGGACCTCCAACAAGTCCCCGGGCGCAGATGTCCATGCACAGGTTTTCGGCATTGGTCGTGGGCCGTTTGCTGGTGGTGGCGCTCTGTGCGTCTCCACTGCTGGGACAACTCTCGGTTCGTCACGTCCGCGTCCTCGACAGCAAAGATGCCGTTGAAATTGAGATCGAAGCCAGTGACCGGGTGACTCCCCAAACCCGTATGCTGACCGGACCCGACCGCCTCGTCATCGACTTCCCCAATGCCATGCCCGGCAGCGACTTGCGCAATCAGTCGGTCGATCGCGGGGACGTCAAAGACATCCGTTTTGGTTTATTTCAGTCGCGCCCGCCAGTCACCCGCATCGTGCTCGACCTGAAGACCGCCCAGTCTTTTCAAGTCTTTCCCTATGGCCGGACGGTCATCATCAAGGTAAGCGGAGGAGGGGCGGATGCTTCCGCCGTGGCCAGTCGGTCCGCGGATCAGCCCACCAAGCCGGGACTGGTTGCTGCCAACTTCACCACCGGGTCCGAGCCGATTCATGTGGATGCTCCTCCTCAGCCCCCGTTGGAAGTTTCCTTCCGGAATGACTTGCTGTCGATCCGCGCCGACAAAGCGACGCTTTCCGATGTGCTGAATGCCATTCACCAGAAAACCGGCGCCGAGATTTCCATCCCTCCGGGGAGCGATCAGGAAAAGGTCGTGGTCAATCTGGGTCCAGCTCCGGCCCCCGAAGTTCTGGAGCAGTTACTCCACGGCTCCCGCTTCAATTTCCTGATCATGAGCGCGGCTAATAACCCGGCTCGACTCGACCGGGTAATCCTGAGCCCGCGTGTTGAGGGCATGAGCGCGCCCTTGCCCCCGATGCCGGTAAACAACAATCAGGTGGGCAACAATGACGACGCCACTGATCCCGTCCCTCCGCCGCAGCCGCAGCCCGACAACGCTGCGCAGCAAAACGGAATGGATGCTCCGCGAACCCAGCCCGAGATTCCTCCGGGCGGCGATGATCCCCCCAATCTGTAGTCTCTAATTTCTGAGTTGAAGGCGCCGATTCCGCGCTCTACGGAGGCGTGATGAGCCGCACCGGTACCGGAGAAGATCCCGCAACCGCCGTCCCCACGGGCTGCCCATTGCCGTTGCTGCAGCCAACCACGTTGAGGACGGTGACTTTCATGTTGTCCCACTGGTCGACCTGCTGAACAAATACTTGCAGAAATCCCACGACCGTCACCTGGCTGGTTCCGCTGCTGTTGACCGTATTCCCAGGATCGTAGATTGGCAGCGAAACGACCGAGTTGCTCGCCGAAATCTGCGATCCGTTGCTTAAGCCTCCGCCCACCAGCGGATTCGAGCTGCCCGCGAGCATCTTGAAGGGATACGAAGAATCGTTCAGAGTGTCCTGGCCATCGGGCTGCCCGGCGGTCGTGCTGCCTTCGTGAATCAGGCACTGCAACCCCTGCGCGGTGTCGCCGTTCTGGATCGAAGGATTTTCGCTCAAATCCACAGTGTTCATTCGCTGCACGCCGCACTGATACGCAGTGGACTGATCGCACCCTGCGATCGCCTGCTGATACAAGTCCTCTCCAGATGAACAGGAGGGCACGGCCACGACCGAACTCGGAGCGTGGCCCGGGTAGTAAAGCAGATTGGGCGGCCCGTTCACGTACGAGTTGCCAGTGAGATTCGCTTGAATGGGTGTGGCTCGAAAGCTGCAGCCACCTCCCGTGTGTATACAATTCGCGCTCAGCCAGAAGGTTTCCCCGATCACACCGTTTGCAGAACCGCCGCTAAGCGAGATTCCCGAGTTCACGATGCTTCCACTGCTTTGATCCACGAAGTGATTGCAGTTCGTGGTGCATGCCGAGCTGGGATGCAGCGGATCGTAATTCGGCACGATCCACGGCTTCACGCACCTCGGCTGCACCGGGATGATCGTGCCTCCCGATCCGTTTCCCACGTTGGCCGAGTTCGAAGCGTTATATGCCTCCGCGGTCGCGGTCGCCGTTACCGAGTTTCCGGTATTTCCCCAGACCCGCGAAAAGAAGGTCGGCAGGTTGCTGCGCGTCACCTGCACATTCACCAGTGGGTTCACGCCGAATGCACTCGGTAATCCGGAACAATTCGGCTGCGTCGTACCGCCCGCTGTATAAGTTACGGTCACGGTCGGAGCGACAGAACCGACGGTGACCTCCTGGGCTGCGGCCAGCGCAGCTTGTGTCGCCGTCCCGGAACTTCCGCCACAAATCTGTGGCCAGTAGCCCGAATTATCGCTCGGATCTCCGGTCAGCCCCGAGACAGAGATGATGCGAGCCCCCGCCAGTGCCCCGGCATCGGCCGCGCGTTGCGCCTCCATGCGCGCCAGATAGAGCGTCACTACGTCGATCGACAACGCCGCCATGGCCACGATCGCCACCATGCTGAGCGCGACCAGAATCATGGTGACTCCGCGCTCGCGGCAGCCATGCCGGGAGCGAGCGTGGCGAATTCTCTTTATCAACGGCGTCCGCATAATTGGTTTCTAATTCTCGTTCATCGTGACTGAAACCACGCTGAGCGTACTCGGCAGGCCGGGCATGGTTCCCAAGAGACTGGCCACGCGGCCGAACCTCCACGCGTAGGCATATTGGATGCTGACACAGGTGCCGATCTCGGCGGCTTGGCCTCCCAGCGCCTGGGCCTGGCAATTCGTGCTGGCCGTCTGGACCGTCGAACTCTCCGGGAAATAGTATCCGCGGTTAATGGTGATGACGAGTCCCGTGCCCGGGCATCCGCTGCCATTCGCTGAGTATTTCCAGCTCGCCGGCGAGGTCAGCGTATAGCTGGCCGCGGTCATTCCGCAGTTGTTGATCTTGTTGGCGGTGAAGTAATTGCTGATCAGCTGGTAAGCGTCGCTCACCGATGCGGGCACGCTGGTCGAAGAATTCGGCACATCGTTGGCGGGGCCAGCCGCCGCGACCCGCGCCGCATCGCGCGCCACGTTTGTCAGCTTCTGCTTGAGCGTGAAGGCGCTGCTGAAATCGAAGATCCCGACCACAAACACTACCAGCAGCGGCAGCGCCACCGCGAACTCGACCAATTGCGCCGCCCGGTCTTCGCGAGCGATCCGCCGGACCATTCGCCGACGTGATGTGAGACGCGCCGGCATCACTGGGTCTCCATCCGCGCGCGGGCCGAGGCGGTCATCCAGATCTTCTGCTTGTTCAAACTGCTGAACGGCAGCCAGAACTGGAAAGGATACTGAAAGGAGACGGAGATTCCACAGACGTCGGTCGCGCCGGAGCTTGTGTTGGAAAGCTGAATTCCCGTTTGCACGCAGACTTTGCTGCTGGCGCTGCCGTCGCAGTTCACCGTGCCTCCGCCGCTGGCGCAGGCATTCAACGACGGCGACGGCGGATACTGCGCGTTCGACGCGTCCAGCTTGGCAACAACCAGCGCCGCTTCGACCGCGTTATACGCTCGGGTCGACGCCGAACTTCCGGCCGCACACGTTGTACACGCCGGAGCCGCGCCCGCCCGTGCTCCTTCCTGCGCCGCGCGCGTGATCGTTCCGTAGATGCTGAAGGCTTGTCCGAACCAGAATATGCCCAGAAGGATCATGAACATCAGGGGCAGGACCGCCGCGGCTTCTGCAATCTCGGCGCCTCGCGTTTCCGCCAGACGCGGCAGAATCCTGCACGCGAATTCCCGGATCTTCATCCTCATCTACGCCACCCCCGAAACTTGCGCGACGCCATAGGCGAGCACCGTAATCGCGAGTGCGACTCCATAGGGGACCTTCAACGAGTCCGGATTATCCAGAGATACGTGCGCTCCCGGCAGCCGGAAAGTCACCAGCGAAACCAGAATGTGGCCGACATTCTTCATCGTCTGAAGAAATCTTCGCTTGTAAATGACCAGCACGATTGCCATGACACCCGCGGCAAAAACCGATCCCAGCAGCAGGGCCAGCAGCTTTTCCGGGCCGGTGAACGCGCCCAGAGCTCCGGCAAGCTTCCAGTCGCCGGCGCCCAGACTGCGCAGCAGGACGAACGGAAGAAGCAACACCAGGCCGAGTCCGGCGCCTTTCAGCGACGTCCACAATCCGCTCCAGCCACCCAACGCCACGCTCAGGCCCACGCCGAGGATGAAGCCCGGCACCGTCAGCCAGTTCGGAATGCGGCGCGTGCGCAGATCGGTCCAACCAGCGATCAGCGCTACCAGTACCGCACCTGCCAGCAGTAGGGGTTTCAAAATGCCCTCATCTCGAAAATTCGCCAACCCCGAAACCCCATCGTGATTATTCCAGAGCGGCCCGCGCGGAGCACCACGCAGAGCCCTTTGTCGTGACTTAACTCCCGCAAACACAGCCTCTTGCGCGGATTTTCACACAGCAGGGAGGGGAAGTCAACGTGACCTGCGTTCGCAGGTCACCATCTGGGAAGCAAAATCCTGGGCCCCTTATCAGGGCCCAGGAGGACGCGCAGTTCAAATTCAGGTCGCCGCCGGACTCAGCGATTGAATGCCGGAGCCGCATTGTGTTCGGCGATAATCCGCCGCGCAGTGTCCGCCAGCGCCTTGGCTTGCGGCAGAAGATCGAGAGCTTTCAGGACTTCCGGATCCGACTCGGTGCGTACCTTCATGCCCTCATCCTCGCCGAACGCATCGACGAAAATCTCTGCCTTGATGTTCGATCGCAGCCAGTCGTTGTTGTCGATCAGATCGGCCTGCGTGTAAGGGACGTTGGCGTCATCCAGAGACTTGCGGAACTCATCCATGGTGACGTCATCCACTTCGAAGCTCTTCGTCGGATGATGATCCACAACATAGCGCTTGGCGAAGTTGAAGAACGCGTAGTGTTGCAGCAGCGTGTCCTGGAAATGATTGGTCTTCGGCGTTGGAATGCTCACGTCCGGCGTAATCCCACCGCCGCCATAAACCGTGCGTCCGCTGTCGGTCAGCTTCACTTCGCGGTTGGCGGTGCTGGCCGTATCCGCGTCGCGGTTGTAATAGTAGTCGTACAGCGAGATGTTGCTGTAATCGCGCTGGATCAGTCGCCCGCTGGGCGTGTAGTAATGCGCCGTGGTCAATGCCAGTCCGGTGTTCTCCGACAGCGGATACACCGTCTGCACCAGCCCCTTGCCGAACGTGACTTCACCGGCGATCAATCCGCGGTCGTGATCCTGGATCGCTCCGGAAACAATCTCCGCCGCCGACGCTGTCAGACGATTCACCAGCACGACGATCGGATAATCTTTGCCGCCATTCCCATGCTGCGCGATGTAGCGCTTTTCCGCCGATGCCCGCCCATGATGGGAGACGATCAGCTGGCCCTTCTTCAGGAACTTGTCGGCCACACCCACGCCTTCACTAAGCAAACCGCCGGGATTTCCCCGCAGGTCGAGGATCAGTCCCTTAAGATCGCCGAAGTCATCGAGTGCCGCGCTGACTTCCTGGTCCGTGGTCTCGTTGAAACCGTTGATGTGCATGTAGCCGATTCCGGGCCGGACCAGGAAATGCACATCCACGCTGTAGCGTGGAATCTCATCGCGCACCAGCGTGAATTCCATCGGCTTTTCCACGCCTTCGCGCGAAATGCTGATGTGCACCGTCGTCCCTTTGGGGCCTTTCAACAGATCCGCGACATCCGTCGTGCTCATGTTCTCGGTGGATTTGCCGTCCACGCCGATGATCACATCGCCGGGGTGAATGCCCGCCTTATAAGCCGGCGTCCCCACGAAGGGATAGATCACGATCACCTTGTTATTGCGCGGTCCCACTGTCATGCCCACGCCGTAGTACTTGCCGCGCTGGTCTTCGCGCATCAGCGCATACGACTTGGGATCGAAGAAGTTCGAGTGCGGATCGAGCGCGTGCAGCATTCCGGGGATTGCCCCGTTATAAATCGCCTTGTCGGGATTGACCGGCTCGGCGTAGTTCTCCTCGACCAGGGAATACACCTCGGTGAATTGCTTCAGGCTATCCTTGACCTCGGAATCGCTGGCCATCGAAGGCTGCTGGCCGGTACGCTGGGCAAACAGGATGCCCAGGAATCCGCAGGCGACAAGAAAAAAAGTTACCAGGAAGAGTGATCGGCGAGAACTACTGGCCATCTGAAAATTTCCTTCGCTTTGAGGGCTTGATTTCACCCCAGCTACTGCGCTGAATACAGGCAGTATATCACCACTTTAGACGCTCCCGGACGAGGATTGTCATCCTTGGTAACCATCCTGGGAGAGCCTTCCGTCAATGAGATGCGCCGGGCAGCCCGGAGGCTTCCTGGCTACGGTCTGGCACCCCAGGAGGCAACGATCTGACCGGCATGGGGCCCTTTTCTGTCCGGTTTTGGTGGCCTGGTGTCGTTGCGGTAGATGGTTTTGCCGTCGATAAAAGGATCAGCAATCGCCCCGATCCCTCCGCCAATACCTCCCAACACCGGGACCAGAATGGTCATCGCGAAAAGGCGTCCGCTCGCGCCGCAACACCCGCGTGTCGCGCCCAGGATCGCGCCCGCTCCTGCTCCGATGGCAAAGCCCGTGCGGGCGCTTCGGCGTCCCAGAAACACAGCTCGGACTTCGTCTCGCGCATACCGCCTCGGCCCCAGCCCGATGAAATAGCATGTCAGGTGATTGTCGGTGACTTCCTCCAGCGTGCAATGCCCGAATGTCGCTCGGTGCTTCAACTTGACTTTGATCTTCGTTCCCGCCGGGATCTCTTGCAATGTCTGCCAATCGCTTGACTGCGCAACCAGGCTTGCCGCCAGCGCGGCCACAAGGAGAAGACAGCCGGAGACCATCCGCAGAGTTTTCATGATGCGAATGGTAGGTTGGGCCTCGCGTCAGGAGAGGTCTGCAGCGGACAGTTTTTCGAGTGTCACAGCGAGGCCAGAGGCTGGCGGATGAACTCCTGGTAGCGGCGCAACTCTTCAATCGACGACTCCGACAGCAGCGAGAAGGGAATCGCCCGGCATCCAGAGGAAAGGTCGGCTGCAGTCAGCGAATCGCAAATGACCGCCGCCGTCTGCTTGAGTCCGCGCTGCCAGTTGGCTTCGCGCGCATCGCGAAAGACAAGACTGTCGGGATGGAATCCGGCGGCATTGAGCATGGCCCGTGCCACCTTGAGAAATTCCGGCCAGCGCGACGCGACTCCCACCAGCACGCCCGCGGGGGCCGGAAGATATCCGGCGAGGGAAGTCGGCACCGACCGCAGCCGCAGCGTGAGCAGTTCCGCGTCCGAAGGCAGAAATTGGCGCACTATCGTTACGCGATTCGGCAAGGCGAGAGCGACGCCTCCTTCCGATGCACTCTTCGAATCCGATGGAGCGCAAGAGTGAACAGGGAAGGGCACGGCACGGGCAATTTCGGCTGCCAGAATGCGCCGCAATTCTTCGTCGGGCTCGATCAGCAGGAAATGATCGGGAGGCTGCATCTCGAGCCACTGTCGCAACCGGGCCCGCAGGGCGGGCAGCGACACCCCGAGCTTTCGGGCCGCGAGAAAAAGGCGGGCAATGGTTTGGTCAAGCTGGAGCGCGGGGGATGGCGGCAACTCCGGCTTGCTGGCTCGCACATAAACCCCGCTGCCCCGCCGGAACTCCACCCAGCGGTCGCGCTGCAACTGGCGATATCCGGCGCTGATCGTGTTGGGATGCAGATGAAAGCGGCGCGCCAGATCGCGCGTCGACGGCAGACGCTGCCCGGGAGCCAGGTCATCGCTCAGGATGCCGAGCACGATCTGCGTCACCAGTTGTTCGCGGATCGATACCTCGCCGCCGCGGGCAAACCAGAGTTGCATGGCGCGAACATCATAAACCGCTCCACCCCGCCCGTCTGCCTGCGCTTCGCTGGCCTTCCCGCTAGGCGCTAACCGACACCCCGCTCGCGTTCGAGGAAGTCTGGCCCTGGCTCAACTGCGGCAGATCCTTCAGGATCGCGCTATACGCCTGTTGCGCCTGCGAAAGATTCCCCGACTGCAAGTCCTGTCCCAGCTGGGTGAACAACTGGCTCACCTCGCTCGACCCGCCGCCTTCGTGGTGATGATGATGGTGGACGCGGCTGGCTGCCTGGTTCTGAACGTCCTGCTGAATGGTCGTATAGTCCTGCTGCGCCGCTGGCAGGTTCCCCGATTGCAGGTCTTGCGACAGCTGCTGGAACTCCTGCGCGATCGGATTGCCGCTTTGCGTTTGCGTGCTGGAGTTGCTCTGCGGAGCCAGTTGCTGCAGGGCGGCAAAATCGGCTTGCGCTGCCGACAGATTCCCTGAAGTGAGATCCTGGCCCAGTTGCTGGAATTCCTGCTGAAACTGCTGGCGCTGGCTTTGTGTGTTCTGAATCTGGTTGAACAGGTTAGACGTGAAAATCCCCGAAAGTCCTGACACTGACATTTCGCCTCCAATTCGAGCTCTGCTCTTCCCGTCATATCGGCACTCTTCCCGGAGTCCTTGACTGCCGACCGCTTCGACCGATGCATTCCCTATGCCAGTCACCGCCGCCGGCGCAATGGCTCTAACTCCTTTGCCCTGCAGACGCCGGAGTTCCCGACCCGGCCTTTCCGGCGACACTCCGGCAGCCGTTGCCCCCGTCCCGGCAAGACTTGCCCATCGGCCCTCCCCTCCCGGGCCAGTCGAGCCCGCCACCACCGGGCACGCTTCCGTGCCGCTGCCACGCCGTCATTGCTGCTTTTCCGGCTCCGGCAGTATCATGAAGCGGATGAGTTTCTCCGAAACGGTCTTCCTGTTCTTTTTGGCCCTGATTATCTTTGGGCCCAAGAAGTTGCCGGAGATCGCCCGCCAGGTGGGCAAAGCCCTCAACGAATTCCGCCGCGCCTCGAATGAGTTCAAGGCGCAGATCGAACAGGAGATCTCCAATCTCGAGGTCGAAAACCGCAAGCAGACTATCCTCCCGCCCAGTCCCGCTCCCGAAGGTACGACGAGCCGCACGCTGAACCCCGCCCCGGTCGCGGAATCCCAGCCGAGCGCTCCTCCTGCCGAAGCTTTCTCGGGCAACGGTTCTTCAGAGGTCGCCGCGCTTCCTCCGGCCGCAGAACCGGCCGCCGCCTCTGCTCCTGCCGAGGCCTCAGCCGAAGTGGTCGCTCCCGAAACCGTGGTGTCGAGCACCTCGCAGGAGTCGCATGTTTGATTTCGTGGCCGCGGTCTCTGGCCGCGAGCGGGAAAAAGAATCCATGCCCACCATGGGCTTCCTCGATCACCTCGAGGAACTGCGCAAGCGCATCGTGTACTCCGTTATTGCAGTCGCCATCGGCGCCGCCGCCTGCTGGGGATACCGCGAACGCATCTACGGCATCATGCAAAGGCCCATCATGGACGCGCTTCGCGCCAATGGGCTGGCCGAGAAACTCGTCTACCTGAATCCCACCGACCCCTTCAACCTTTACTTGAAGATGGCGGCGCTCGGTGGCCTGTTCCTGACCTCGCCCTTCGTCCTCTATCAGGTCTGGCTGTTCATCTCGCCGGGCTTGTACCGGAACGAGAAGCGCTACGTCATCCCGTTCATGGTTTCCACCATCGCGTTGTTCGCCTGCGGCGGCTACTTTGGCTATGAGATCGTCTACCCGCGCGCTTTGAATTTCCTGATCGACTTCAGCCACCAGTTCCAGCCGATGATCACTATCGGCGAATACACCCAGCTCTTCCTCAGCATTGTGCTCGGCATGGGACTCATTTTCGAGATGCCCATCCTGGTTTTCTTCCTCGCCTTCATGGGCATCATGAGCCCGGGTTTCATGGTGAAGAATTTCCGCTATTCCATTCTCGTGATCTTCATCCTCGCTGCCATCATCACGCCCACACCGGATATCGTGAACATGTGCGTCTTCGCAGCTCCCATGATCGGCCTCTATGCGGTGAGCATTGGCGTCGCCTATGTCGTCCATCCCCGGCAGCGCGAAGCGCGCAAAGCCAAGCAAGCTCAGTCATGAACCGGATCCCGATATGCAGAAGCCTCACCGCAGCATGCCTTGCCGTGATTTGCGTCTTGTTTGCCTGTGACCGCAACAAGCCGGTGGCCGCATCCACGCCGCCCGCTGCTTCCGACGCCGCTGCGTCTGCCGCTGCCGATACCCCGCTGCCGGTGCTGACGCTGCCGCCCGATTCCGGTCCGCCGCCAGCCATCGACGCTACCCGCGCCATGCAGTACGTCAAAGACATCGTGAAGTTCGGGCCGCGGCCTCTGGGCAGCGCGAATCACAGGAAAGTCGAGGAGTTCATCGATTCGCGCCTGAAGGGCGACACCGTCGAAGACGATGTCTTTACCGCCGACACTCCCGTGGGGAAGTTTCCCGTGCACAACATCGTCGCCAAGTTTCCCGGCAACAAAGATGGCATCATCGTCATCGCCAGCCACTACGACACCAACTATCCGCTGCGGGAAACTTCTTATGTCGGTGCCAACGATGGAGGCTCTTCCAGCGGGCTCCTGCTCGAACTGGCCAGCCAGCTGCGCGGAAAGACGCGCGACGGTTACAGCGTCTGGCTGGTGTGGGATGATGCCGAGGAGGCGATGAAGCCGGATTCCGAAACTCCGTTCATCGACGACAGCCTCTACGGAATCACGCACCTCGCCGCGCAGTGGCAGGCGGATGGCACGATCAAAAAAATTAGAGCCTTCCTGCTTGCCGACATGATCGGCGACGCAGACCTGAACATCGACCGCGATCTCAACTCAACTCCCTGGCTCGAGAGCGTAGTTCTCGAGGCCGCCACCCGCCTGGGATACCAGTCTCACTTTTTCGCCCGTACCAATCAGGTGACGGACGATCACATTCCCTTCCTCAAGCGCGGCGTCGCCTGCGCCGACCTGATCGACTTCGATTACGGCTACAACAACGTCTTCTGGCATACGCCCCAGGACACCGTTGACAAGCTCAGCCCCCAGAGCCTGCAGATTGTCGGCAGCGTCATGCTTGAGACCATCCGCATTCTCGACAAGTTGGAACCGATTCCGCCCAAGTGAACCGTGTGTCTTCCGCCAAGCCCGCGCGGCATTTTGCTCTTTTCCCCGATTTCATTTCTAATGCACGCCATATGCGAACTGCGAAGAGCCTGATGCTGGCTTGCTTCCTTTGCCTCACCTGCTTTGCCGCCACTCCGGCGGCGAACAACGACATCGATCAGGTGATTCAGGCCGCGCTGCAGCCTTCCGCGCTGGAATCCAACCTGCACCACCTTACCGATGAAATCGGAGGCCGCGTGCCCGGCACCCCCGCAATGACCCACGCCATCGAGTGGGGCGTGCAGGCGCTTACCGCCGCGGGCGCCGACAGCGTTCATACCGAGAGCTTTTCCATTCCCAACTCCTGGGCGGAAGGCGCGACCGAAATGATCGCCACCACCTCCTACGATGTGAACCCGACCAGAGTCGGCGGCGGCACCGTGCTTTCCACCTTTCGCATTCATGCCGTATCGGTGGCGTGGGCTCCCGCTCTTGCCCCGGTCAGGCACGTTCCCATCGTCGATGTGGGCGAGGGAACCGATGCCGACTTCAAGAAAGCCGGCGATATCGCGGGCAAACTGCTTCTCGTGCACACGACCGTGCTTAAAACCTGGAACGACCTGTTCGCGGAATACGAGAAGGCGCCGCCGGTCATCGATCTCGCCGTGAAAGGCAAGGCGAAAGCGATCGCCTTCATGGCTACGCGGGAGCACGACATTCTCTACCGCCACACCAATAGCGGCGCGGGCGAAATCGATCGCTTACCCATGCTGGTTGTCGCGCGCGAAGATGGCGAGCGCATTGCCCGCCTGATCGCCGCCGGACGCCTGGTCTGGGCCGACCTCAGCATTCCCAATCAGATTGGCGGGCCGATCCGTTCCTCCAACGTGATCGGAGAAATTCAGGGCGCCGAAAAGCCCGATGAATTCGTTATCGTCGGCGCACATCTGGATTCCTGGGAGCTCGGGACGGGCGCGCTCGACGACGGCTGCAACGCCGCGCTTGTCGTCGATGCCCTGCGCGCCATCAAGGCGTCGGGCGTGAGGCCGCTGCGCACGATTCGCTTCATTCTCTTCTCCGGCGAAGAAGAAGGATTGATTGGTTCCCGCGCCTACGCGCTCCGTCATCGCTACGAGCTCGACAAGGCCGCCGGCGTGATCATCTATGACTCGGGAACGGGCAAGACTACCGGCTTTTCGATTGGCGGCCGCAAAGACATGCTGCAGAACGCGCAGCAGCTGATCGCGCCCCTGGCGCAATTCGACGTCAAGAACATCTCCACCGACATGGAGTGGGGCTCGGACCATTTCGATTTCATGCTCGAGGGCGTTCCCACCTTCATCGCCGATCAGGAAGAAGCTAATTACCTCGAGAACTATCACGCCATTTCCGACACCTACGACAAGGTGGATTTTGCCCAGCTGAAGAAACACGTCGCCGAGGCTGCTGCTCTCAGTATGGAACTGGCCAATCTGCAGGGGAGAATCGGTCCTCGACTCACTCGCGACCAGATTCAGCAGACGATCATCGACTCTCATTCCGAGGAGCTGTTTAAGGAGTTCGGGATTTGGGACGACTGGATCAGCGGCAAGCGCGGACGGGAAAAATGAACTAAATCTTCGATTGACGGTTTCCGCGGGGCGGGTCCGCAGGAACGCGGGGAAGCCGGCAATCGCAAACTCGACTACGGCCCTTGCTCTATTTCTGGATTCTCTTCAACCTCTTCGCGCTGGGCATCCTGGTCCTCGACCTCCGTGTCTTTCACCGGCCCGGCCGCGCGGTTCCTCCGCGCAACGCGCTGCTCTGGAGCGCGCTCTGGGTCCTGCTGGCCGCCGCCTTCGCCGCGCTGCTCTGGTTCTGGCAGGGCCGCCAGCCGATGCTCGAATTCGTCACCGGATACGTCCTTGAACTCTCGCTCAGCGTCGATAATCTCTTCATCTTTCTGGTGATCTTCCGCTACTTCGCCGTGCCGGAAGAACAGCAGCACGGCGTGCTCTTCTGGGGCATCCTCGGGGCGCTGATCCTGCGCGGCATCTTCATTTTCGCCGGCGTCGGCCTTATTCACCATTTTCACTGGGTTCTCTACGTGTTTGGCGTGCTGCTGATTCGCAGCGGAATCAAGCTCTGCCTGGTCGGAGAGCATCAAGTCGATCCGAAGAAGAATCCTGTGGTCCGGGCGCTCCGCCGCTGGATTCCCATGACCGACGATTACCATGGCAGCCGGTTTTTTGTTCGCGACTGGCGGGGAAACGTTGGCCTTTATGCCACGCCGCTGCTCATGGTCCTGGCCATCATCGAGACGACCGACGTCCTCTTCGCCGTCGATTCCATCCCCGCGGTACTGGCCATTACGCTGAACACCTTCATCGTTTACACGTCCAACGTCTTCGCTATTCTCGGATTGCGCTCCATGTATTTCGCCATCGCGCAGCTCATCAAGATGTTTCGTTTTCTGCATTACGGGCTGGCGGCGGTGCTGATTTTCGTGGGAACCAAGATGCTGCTGGCGGATCACTTCCGCATTCCGACTCACATCACTCTCGGCATCATCGCAACCGTGCTGCTCATTTCCGTGGTGCTCTCGCGCATGTATCCAAAAAGCCCGGCGGACACCGAATCACAGTGAGGGGCTCGAAGTCGCAGGCGGGCGGTTTCTCCCGGCAGAAACGCGTCAGAGGAAACGAATCCCCTCCGGCTTGACCACCGAGTGCTTCAGGAATTTCCGGTCGTCGTGGTCGGGGTAATCGATACGGTAATGCGAGCCGCGGCTTTCTTCGCGTGCCAAAGCCGAGCGGGCAACGAGCAGGGCGGACGTATGTAGATTGGCGGCTTCGTGCGCTCGCCGCGTCCGGGGATGCGCCAGCTTCGGAGCCATCTCTTCCAGCATCCTCACCACTTTCTGCATTCCTACGCGGGTCCGCACCAGGCCAACTTCGTTCCACATCAGATCCTGAATCTGTCCAATCAATTCCTCGATTCCAACGTCCACCGGGCCATTGGAATAGGCGGCTTCCTGCGCGCCGGTGCGGCGCGAGACCGGTCGCAGTTCCTGGCCCATGGCTCGTCCCGCGCGTGTGCCGAACACCAGTCCCTCCAAAACGGAGTTTCCAGGCAAACGATTGGCACCGTGTACCCCGGTTGTCGCTACTTCGCCGGCGGCGTAGAGCCCCGCAACGCTCGTTTTGGCTTCCATGTCGGTGCGTACGCCACCCACCGCGAAGTGCGCCGCAGGCTTCACCGGAACCAGGTCCTCGGTGATGTCGATGTTGTGCTGCATGAGTGCGGCGTAAATCCGCGGAAAGCGCTTCTGCACCTTGCTCGAGTTCAGGTGGGTGAAGTCAAGATAGACGAACGGATCTTTCGCCCGGCTTACTTCCATTTCATGGACGATCGCCCTCGCCACTACATCCCCTGGCGCCAGCTCGCCCATCGGGTGGTACTTGCCCATGAAGCGATTGAGCTCGAAGTTGCGCAGATGCGCCGCGTCGCTGGCCAGCACATCGGCCAACTGGAAGCGCGGCGCCTTCTTCACATACAACGCGGTCGCGCAGAATTGCAGGAACTCCATGTCGCCGACTTCCGCGCCTGCTCGATAAGCCAGCGCGAGGCCGTCGCCGGTTGCCGTCGCAAGATTCGTCGTGCTGCGGTAGATGTGACCGAGCCCTCCGGTAGCCAACAAGACAGCCGAACAGCCAATCTCCTGCGGAACGCCCTTCTCGTCGAGCAGCGACACCCCGCCCACGCGCCCGCCATCGCAGACGAGCTTGGTCACGAACGAAAACGGAGCCCAGACAACGTTCTTGAGTGCTTCTGCCTTGGTCAGCAGCGCCCGCAGGATTTCAACCGCTGCCGGACCGGCTCCCGCGTGCAGGATGCGATTGTGTCCTTGCACTCCTTCGCGCGTGAAGACGAGCTTCGCTCCTCTGGCAGGCGCGGCATTCCAGCCGATCAGCTCCTCGATCCGATCTGCTCCTTCTTCCATCAGGAGCTTGACTGCGGGCAGACTGCAGAGGCCATCGCCGGTGCTGAGCGTGTCCTGAAGCCGGAGGCTGATTTCGTCCTCATCACTCAGAGGTAAGTCGCCACCGGCTGCATGGGCTGATGCGGATGGCGCTCCTGCGGTCGGAATCTCCCCTTTCGCCAGCATGAGCACGCGTCCTGCGGCGGCCAGTTCAATGGCGGCGCGCAGGCCCGCAATGCCAGCGCCCAAGACGACAAAGTCGGTCTCGGCTGGGAGGCCTCTCATAGAGCGGAAATAGTATCACTTTCAGACGTACATGGCCGTGTTCCGGATGCCACGGCCGTCCTCGCGCGCGGGGTGCTTACGCTATCATGGAGGGCCATGGCCCAGGTGACCATTCACGTTCCTCCCCGGCCCTATCAGGCATGGATTGAAAACGGCTTGCTGACCAGGTCGGGTTCGGTGCTCGGCGAACTCCTGCCCCAGGCCAGCCGCATCTTTGTGCTGACGGTTGCCCCGGTGCGCAAACGCTGGGGAGCCAAGCTGATGAGTTCGCTCAAGGCGAACGGTTTCGCCCCGCAAGTCGTTGTCATGCCCGACGGCGAGCCGGCCAAGCGTCTACCCACCGTTGAAGCTCTCGCCGAAAAGCTGGCCCGCCTGGGCGCGGACCGCAAGGCGGTCATCATCGCATTCGGCGGAGGCGTGGTCGGCGACGTCGGCGGCCTGCTGGCCTCGCTTTATATGCGCGGCGTCGAATTGGTCCAGATCCCGACGACGGTGCTGGCGCAGGTCGACGCCTCCATTGGAGGCAAGACCGGCGTCAATCTTGCCGCCGGCAAGAATCTGGTGGGCACGTTCTATCACCCGCGCGTCGTTCTCATGGATCCCAATGTGCTCAAGACCTTGCCCGATCGCGAATTCCGCGCCGGACTCTACGAGGCCCTGAAGTGCGGCATCATCGGCAACGTGGAACTATTCCTGCGTTTCGAGCAGAACCGCGCGCGTATTTTGAAACGCGATCTTGCCGAACTCGAGTGGCTGATCGCTCAGTCGGTGAAGCTCAAGGCCGAAGTGGTTTCGGCCGACGAGCGCGAGGGAGGTTTGCGCCGCGTGCTCAATCTCGGCCACACCATCGGGCACGCGATAGAGTCCGAGACCGGCTACCGGCGCTTGCTGCACGGCGAAGCGGTGGCCTGGGGAATCATTGCCGCCACCAACATCGCGTTGAGCGTGGGACGCACCGACAGCCTGACCGCCGGCCGCATTGCCGACGCCGTGCTCAGCCTCGGCCGCTTGCCCGAAGTCGGTGTCGGGCCGAAGAGAATTCTCGCGCGCCTTCAGTCCGACAAGAAGACGCAGAACGGCGTCGTGCACTTCATCCTGCCGCGCGAGATTGGCAAAGTCGAGGTTGCCAGCGACGTCCCCGACAAGGTCATTCTGGACTCGGTCGAGGAAGTGCGCCGCTTGTCCCGCGGCGGATGGGTCTGGGGAAAATAAGCGCAGGGAGGCCGTGCATGTCGGAAAATACGCAGCAATATATCGGGCGAATGCTCAGCTACGTCGAGGGCAAAGACGCGCTCCGGGTGCAGCGGGGAACCGCTGCCAGACTGAGGAAACTGACGCGGGGTCTCTCACGCAAACAGTTGAGTTGGAAGCCCGAGCCGGCAAAGTGGTCGATCGGCGAAATCGTTGCGCATCTGGCCGACACCGAAATCGTGGCCAGCTGGCGCTTGCGCTCGGTGCTCACCTCGAATGGCACGACGATCGTTCCCTTCGACCAGGACGTATGGGCATCGGTTTTTCAATATGACAAGCGGGACGCGAAGCGCTCCCTCGATCTGTTCCAGGTGCTGCGCGAGAGCAATCTGGAGTTGCTCGGCGGTATTCCCAGCGAGAGCTGGGACAACTACGGCATGCACACCGAGCGCGGCAAAGAAACAGTGGCTCATCTGACCCGCATGTTTGCCGGGCACGACGTTAATCATCTGCTGCAGATTGAAAAAATTGCCGCGCGATGGAACGAGCCCCGTCTCCGGAAGAGCCGCGCGAAAAAAGGCGGATCCAGGAAACGCAGGAAATAGCTGCTGCGTGAGATCGAAAGGCGGGCCGCTGTCTCTAACGAGGCGTCATCCCGGGCGCAGCCGTTTTTCAAGCGGAACTAGGTATCTCCCCGCAAGAGCATCTGCGCGGGAGACTCCTGGCCCCTCTGGGAAAAGCGCGAGGCCACGGCACTTAGAACCTACGACGACCGCGCGGCCTGGACCGAGACGTTGAAAGAAAACGACGCTGACACTGTGCCGGAACCCAGCAAATCCTCGGTCATTGGCGCTGCGCCCCGCGGCGCGAGCGATCGGCAGGCCGCCGCCGATGCCGTGCGCGAGATGTTTTCCTCCATCGCGCCGCGCTACGATCTGCTGAATCATATTCTGTCGCTGAACGTCGACCGCGTGTGGTGGCGCCGCACGGCCCGCACCTTTCGCCACATCCTGGCTCAGCCCGATGCTCGCGTTCTCGATCTCTGCTGCGGTACCGGCGACATGACCTTCGCTCTTGCCCGCGAAGCGCGGAGGCGCGGAAATTCCGCCGCCCCGATTTTCGGCGCCGATTTTTCCCATGCCATGCTGCAGCGCGCCCGCCGCAAGTCGGGCGCTGCCGCCAACGCCGTTCCACGATGGATCGAAGCCGACGCCCTGAACCTTCCATTCCCCAGTGCTCACTTTGCGCTGGTGACCTCTGCCTTCGGCTTCCGCAATCTCGCTGACTATGACGCCGGCCTGCGCGAGATTGTCCGCGCGCTTCGTCCCGGCGGAGAATGCGGCATCCTCGATTTCGGTGAGCCGAAAGGCTTGATGGGCGCCATTTACCGCGTGTACTTTCGGCAAGTGCTGCCCCGCGTCGGCACTTTGATCTCAGGCGTGCGCGGCCCGTACGCGTATCTTCCCGCCTCGGTCGAACGCTTTCCACAACCTGAGGAGATGCTGGTGCGGATGAAGCTCGCGGGATTCTCGCAGGCCTCCTGGACTCCTTACACTTTTGGCATCGCCGGACTGTATCGCGGGAAGAAATAGCCCTACGGCGAAGGATTACGCAGAGGGAGCCGACTTGAAGCTGTCCGCGAACGCGTCCGCAATCGTGTAGCGGATGACTTCTTCGTATTCCAGCCCCAGAAAGCGCCGCAGCCGGTCCGTATTCATGATGTACTCCCCGGTCATGTAAGGGACGGCGTCGGGGGGAATCGCCGAAATCTGCTGCCACCATAGGAATTTCAGCACTTGCCGCATCGCCCATTTGCCGGGAACACGCAGCAATTCGGCGTGCGCCATCTCGACGCATCGTCCGAAAGTGAGCGACTCGCCGCGTCCGGCCACGTTCAGCACCGTCAGCCGCTGCATCTCGGGCTCGCGCTGCAGGATGTGACGGATCAGCCGCGCCATGTCATCCACGTGGATGAATTGAATCTTGTTGTCCAGGTATTGCTGCCCACGCGGCAGCATGCAGGGCAGACGCTTGCCCTCGCTGCGCATCTTCTGCGCCCGCGCGCTCTTGCCGTTCGGCGTTCCGTGAAACGCGCCCATCAGATAGTTTTCCACGCTCGCGCCGGCAAAAATATGCGGACGAAGAATGTAGATGCTGCATCCCCGCAGTGACGGCGACCGCTGCTGCACCACTTCGTCGGATTCTTTCTTGTGCACCGCGTAAGGTAGTGTGTGTGCCTGTAGCCGAGACTCTTCTGTCGCTGGTTCTCTGAGGTCGGACCCATAGGCCGACACGCTGCTGGGAAAGATGAATTGCTTGACCCCGCTGTCGGCGGTGCGGTTGGCTTCGGTGATGGCTTCCATCACGCGTGCTGTGCCGGCCACGTTGATCTGCCACATGCGGTCGAGGTCCAGCACGCCCGAGCGCACGGGATCGATCACAAAGGCAAGATGGACGACGGCATAGGCCTGCGTGTCGCGCAGCAGTTCATACAGAGCGCGAGTCGACGCTTCCTCGCCCAGGTCCATTCGTTCAAACTGCAGCTCCGCCTCGGTCTCGGGCGGACTTACGTCCACCCCGATCACCGAATAACTTCCCAGGAGCGGCAGCAGCCTGGATCCCAGGTTGCCGGAAACGCCCGTAACGACCACGACTGGCTTTGCCATCAGTTCGGTTTTGTGGCCGGAGCTTCTGCCGGAGGCTGGCTCGGCGGAGTCTGAGGCTGAGACGGTCGCATCATCCCACCCGGCCGCCGGCCGGGCGGCATCCGCGCAGGTTCGGTGGAAAGCTCTCCCGGCCCGAAATACGCTTCATTCGGCACGACGTGGTATGAACCATTCACCGTCTGCATCATGTCGCGAAAGCGCTGGCTTTGCAGCGTATTGTGGATCTCCCCTTTCACCTGCTCCAGCGGCATCGGTGTTTTGCTGTCGAGCTTGTAAATGTAATGCCCGCCGGCATCGCTGATGACCTGGGAAACCTCGCCCGCTTTCAGATCGAAGACTGCAGCGTGCGAGGCCGCGAGGCCCGTCCGGCGAATGCCCGGCAATTTCACCGTCGGCGATGAGATCTTCATCCCCGCCGCGTCGAACGCCTCTTTCTGCAGCTTCTCGAAATCCTCGCCCGCCGCAGCCCGCGCGCGGAGATCTTCAGCCAGCTTCGTCATCGCCTGCTCCGCTGCGTCCTGCTTGGCCTTGTCTTGATCTTCTTTTGCCTTCTGCTGCTCCGGGGTGAGTTTCTCATCCTTGGCTTGCTCGTCGTGGAGCTCGGTATCCACTTTCATGCGTGGCACAAACAGGCGCTCGAGGTTGAATTGCTCGAAAGCCTCCGGGTTCCCCTTGTAGTACGCCTCGATCTCGGTTTGCGGAACGTCGGCCGCTTCCGCTTGGATCGTGCGTTCCAGCTCTCGCGACAGCACCTGCATGCGCACGAACTTCATCAACTCCTCGAACTGGCGACTCTTGTCGAGCCCCTTCTTCTTTGCCGCATCCGCCATGGCGATGAAACGCGGCAGAACACTGGCCAGCTGCCTCTTCATCTGCGGATTCGCGTTGGGCGCGGCGCCCTTCATCAGCAGTTCGAACTCCGCCTTGGTAATGACCGTTTTGCAATCTGCCGCGGGCTTTGCGCTGGTCGCCGGCTTGGCGCCGGTTCCTTTCGCCGCAGTCGTCCGGGGACGAGTCGAACAGATGCCTTCAATGGTCAGCACGGCGGCCGTCGGTGGAACCGACGCCGACGTATCCGGGGCCGCTGCTTCCGCCGGCGGCCTCATCTCTCCTGGAGTCTGGCCGGGCTGGGCCGGAGGCGGCGCGCCTTGTCCCCAAGCCAGCGTCCCGAACAAAACACACAACAGCCACCGCATGCGCATAATCTCTCTCCTCCAGGATTGGTCCTTCAGAATCTTCAAAGTGCCAAGCAACAAATCCTAGCACAATGGGACAGCCATTCCGGCGGAAGGGCCGGGACAAATTCGGTACATCCGCCGGGCCGGGTTTGGCGCATTCGGCTTTCAGCAGCGATAATGCCAGCATGTCGGGAAGCCCGGTCGCCTCTTCGTCGGAGTTGATGCGCGCCGAAAAGCGCTCCGTCGCCGGGAACTCCGTGCTGGCGGCGCTGGTCATCGCCGGGCTGAAATTGCTCGTCGGGCTCACCACCGGCAGCCTTGGCATCCTCTCCGAAGCCGCTCACTCCGGCCTCGACCTGATTGCCGCCCTCGTCACTTTCTTTTCTGTCGGCGTCTCCGACAAGCCGGCCGATGCCGACCATCAATACGGCCACGGCAAGGTCGAGAATTTTTCCGCCTTCGTTGAAACCGGCCTGCTGCTGCTGACCTGCGCCTGGATCATCTATGAAGCGGTGTTGCGGCTCTTTTTCCGCCGGGTGGAAATCGAGCCTTCCATCGCCGCCTTCGCGGTCATGTTGTTTTCCATGGCTGTCGATTGGTGGCGTTCGCGCGTGCTCGGACGCATCGCCAGCAAATACAACAGCCAGGCTCTGGAAGCCGATGCGCTGCATTTCTCGACCGACATCTGGTCGGCCGGCGTCGTGGTGCTGGGACTGGCGCTGGTTCTTGCCGGACGCACCTACCGCGTCGACTGGCTGCGGGATTCCGACCCCATCGCCGCCCTCTTCGTCGCCGGCGTGGTGATCTCGGTGAGCTGGCGGCTGGCGCGGCGCACCATCGACGCCTTGCTCGACGCCGCTCCGCCCGGCGTGCGCTCGCAGATTCAGGACGCTGTCTCCCACGTCGAGGGCGTTCTCGAAGTCGACCGCGTCCGCATCCGCCGCGCCGGCAACCGCTATTTCGCCGATCTGACTGTCGGATTGGCCCGTACCGTTACGTTCCAGCGCTCCCGTCAGCTCGCTTCGGCGGTGTCGGAGGCGGTACACCGCATTCTGCCCGATGCCGACGTTACCGTACAGCCGCTGCCGCGCGCCCAGCATACCGAGAACATTTTTGATCGCGTCCGCGCCGTGGCCACCGATCGCAACCTCAACGTCCACGACATCAGTGTGCAGGACCTTGCCGGCCGGCTCCACGTCGAGCAGCACATCGAGCTCGACGAGCGCATGAGCCTGAAAGCCGCCCATGACCAGGTCACCGAGCTTGAGGCCGAGATGCGCCGCGAGGTTCCGGAAATCTCCGACATCCTTACTCACATCGAGAGTGAGCCGGCTACCATCGAGACCCCGGAAGAACTGGTGAGCGACGCTGAACTCGAGCAGCGGCTCAAGGTCGTGGCTACGCAATTTCCCGAAATCCTCGATGTCCACGAGTTCGTGGTCAAGCGGGTGCGCGGCCGTCTCTACGTTTCCTGCCACTGCACCTTATCCGATGATCTTTCCCTCGCCCGCGTGCATGACATCCAGACCGAATTGGAGATTCGCTTCAAGCAGGATGCGCCGGAACTATTCCGCGTCCTGATTCATCCCGAACCGAGCACGGATAACCGGAGGTAGAGCATTGATTTCTGCCAAAGTACTGTGGACCGATCACGAACGCTATATCGGCGAAGCTACATCGCAGCACGCCATCGTCATGGATACCGCTGCCGAGAAAACCGCCGGCACCCCCATGGAACTGGTGCTGATTGCACTTTGCGGCTGCACCGCATCCGATGTCGTGGGCATCCTGCGCAAGAAGCGCGAGCCGTTTACCGGCCTCGAAGTTCGCGCGGAGGGCGACCGCGCCTCCGGCTATCCGGCCGTTTATACCGCGATCAAACTTGTTTATCGCGTGAGTGGTAAAGTATCGCGCAAGGCGATGGAAGACGCCGTGCGTCTCTCGAAGGAGAAATATTGTTCGGTCTCGGCCATGCTCGAGAAATCTGCCAGGATTACCTTCGAGATTGAATACGCCGAGTAGAACCCCAGGGAGGACTGCACTGTGACGCGCATCATCCTTTTTACGCAGCCCGGCTGCTTTTCTTGCGATCTGGTGAAGACCTTTCTCGAAGCCCGGGAGATCGCTTTCGAAGAGCTCGACATCAGCCTGGACTCGAACTCCCGCCGGCAGATGACCGAAGACTACGACAGCAACGAAACCCCGACGCTGGTGATCCTTTCAGGAGACACGCGCGAGGTTGTCATCGGCTTTACTCCGGCCCGTCTCGATCAGTTGTTGACTTCGCTCTCATCCTCGGGTGCGGTGAACCCGCTCTGAACCCGCCCAGGTCCACTTCCAGTGCTCCCCATCCGCTGCGCGGATATTTTTTCATCGCGTCAGCCGCCTTTCTTTGGGGAGTCTCCGCCGCGCTCGGCCGCGCGGTCTTTACCGGGAAACTGCCTCTGCGCGGGGAAGCGCTGCATCCCATCGATCCGCTGATTCTCTCGCAGACGCGGACTTCGTTTTCACTGCTCGTCTTGTTGCCGCTGCTTGCCGGCCGCTCAGGATGGCGTCGCGTCCAGCTTCCGCGCGTGGATCTCCTCCAGTGCCTCGTACTCGGCATGCTGGGTGTTGCTGCGTCAAATTACTTCTATTACGTCGCAATCCAGCGGACCAGCGTCGCCATCGCGATCATTGTGCAGTACACCGCTCCGGTCTGGGTTCTGCTGTACGTCGTCGCCCGCGGCCAGCAGAGGCTCTCGCTGCAGAAAGTCGCCGCCGTCGCGGTCGCCATCACCGGAATCGCGCTGACGATCGGCATCCTCGGCAGCCGGCCCGGTTCGCTGCATCTGGATTCTTACGGACTCCTGGCGGCGCTGCTCGCCTCATTTTCCTTTGCTTTCTACAATGTTGGCGGACACCGCATCCTCGCCCGCCACGATCGCTGGCGCGTGCTCGTCTGGACCCTGGTCTCGGCGTCGGCGTTCTGGCTGGTGGTGAATCCCCCGTGGAAGATTGCGGCCGCCCACTACTCGCCGTCGCAATGGGTTTTCTTGTTCGTCTTCTCGATGATCTCGGTGCTGGGAGCGTTTTCGCTCTACTTCCTCGGTCTGCAGCATCTCGAACCTACGCGCGCCATCATCGCCAGCTGCCTGGAGCCGGTGTTTTCCATCCTGCTGGCGGCGATGCTGCTGGCAGAAGGCTTGCACCCGGTGCAGACGTTGGGAATCGTGCTCGTCCTCGCCGCCATCGTCATCGTGCAGCTTCCTGCGAAGGACGTCTCCGAGGAGACCGTCGTCGTCGAACCGATCGAGTAGCCGCCTTCATTTGCGCGCCTCGACGTACAGGCTTTCCTTGCGCCGTACTTCCAGTTCGATCTGATCGATCTCCGGAATCGCGCTGGTTCCGTAGCTGGACACCTCGACCTGATCGAATCCGGCTTCGCGCAGCAGGTGCGAAAGCGCTCTGCCGTCGAACATCTGGGAATGGTTCGACCCCGGGTGGATCACGTCCTGCACCGAATGATGAAGACTGAGTCGCGAAAGGAAAGTCTGTGCCGCCGTCGGGCTCGGATCCGCGAGATATTCGCGCGCGATCAGCTCCAGGTCCGGAACCACGATTCGCAGAACTCCCTGCCGCGCCAGAACCCGGAAACATTCCTTCGCCACCGCCAGCGATTCGCTCGGCGTGAAGTGCTCGAAGGTGTGCGAGGAGTAGATATAGCGCACGCTTCCGTTGGCGTAGGGCAGGCCCTTGCGCACGTCATACCGCCGCACGTCTCCCGGCCACGCCGGCAGTTTCAGCAGGCGGGTCGCCAGAGGAATTCGCGAAAGAGTGATGGTTGGCGAATTGTCCAGGTTGTGCCAGCCGCTGATACCAGACAGGCCGGATCCGATATTGATCTTGATTGCGTTGCCGTTGAAATCGTTCGAGGGCATTACCGTTACTGAATCCTAGCATGCCGCAAACCGTTCGCCACCCGGAAGCCAGTCCCCCTGCCGCGTTATGCCAGCTGTTTTCCCTTTGTCTCCGGAAGCTGGGTTGTAATCAGCGCGGCCAGAAGATATCCCGCCGCGCACAAGTAGAAGGCCCAAGCCAGGCCTTTCGCCTGTCCCACTCGTCCGATCACCAGCGGAGCCAATGCGCTCAGCGCGCGCGCTCCGTTGTAGGTGACTCCCAAAGCCCGCGCCCGAACCGCCGTCGGAAACATCTCGCTCCCCATGATCCCCGAGGCCGAGAAGATGCCGGTCCCGAAGAAGGCGACGACAGCTCCCAGGATCAGCAATGCCGCGGACGAGCGGGCCGCGGCATACAGCGGAATCAGAACCGCCGCCATCAGCGTGTAGACAAAAACCGCGCGCCGCCGCCCGAAGTGATCCGCGACCCAGCCGAAAGTGATATAGCCCGGGAACATCCCAAACAGATTCAGGAACACCATGAGCGTCGTCATCCCCAGCACGCCAAATCCGCGCCCGCCCTGCGTCACCGGAAGCGAAAGATACGGCGGCATCCAGGTGAACAATCCCCACCAGGCAAACAACCCGAAGAGGTTGAACAGCAGCAGCCCGACTGTCGCCTTCACATACGGGGCCCGAAAGAGCGCCATCGTTGAGATATACCTTGTTCCCTCTCGGTCGGCCGCAGCTTCCGGTGGACCCGGCAAAGTCCCATCTCGCGCCCCGCTCCACATCTCGGACTCGGGCACGCTTCGCTGAATCCACAATGTGACCAGCGCTGGAAGGATTCCCACGAAAAACACCGCCCGCCAGCCGTAATACCGCGCCACCGGACCAGCCACCAGCGCGGCCGCCGCAAAGCCGAGCGCCCAGGAACTCTGCACCAGCGAGAGCGCCTTGGCGCGAAACTCGGTCGGCCAGCTCTCGGCGACCAGCGTCGCCCCGGTGTTCCACTCGCCACCCATGCCCAGACCGAGCACAAAGCGCGCGACCGCCAGCATCGTGATCGTCGTGGCCAGCCCCGAGGCGAAGGAGCAGATCGAATATGTCGCGATGCTCCCCATCAACGCCTGCTTCCTTCCGATGCGGTCCGCCACGAAGCCAAAGAGCACGCCCCCGATCCCCGACGCCAGCAGCGTGATCGTCCCCAGCGATCCCGCCACCGTTTTGCTCATCCCCAGATCGCGCATCAGCAGCGCTAGCACCAGCGCATACAGCATGGTGTCGAACGCATCCAGCGACCAGCCCAGCGCGGCGGCCAGCAGGGTTCGCCGCTGGCCGGGAGTTGCTTGCCGGATCAGTTGTATGGGGTTGATGGCCATTTCCCGGTTGAGAACAGGTCTGGCGGATTGTAATGTCCGATGCGGAATTGTCAAACCCTGGCAGCCGGCGGCTGGCCCCGCTCAGTTTCGAACTCTGTTTGCCGCGGGAGGTCATCCCGCCGGCAAGACCATGCCGATGAGTCCCCGCATGATTACCAGCAGTTACTTCCGTTCGCCGATTTACATCTTTTTGACAACGGAATGCGCCCCGGTTGTTAGGCTCTTTTTACTCCCCGAAAACATTTTGAGGTTTGCGCGATGAGAATCCGCTCCGCCGCCTGCGTGCTCGCATTCCTGGTCGCTTCGTTTGCGCCTGCCTTCGCGCATCACATGGCCGTCGTCGTCAACAAGGAGAATCCTGTCGACAACGTCACCTCCGCGCATCTGGCCCGGCTTTTCCATGCCGAGGTGAAGAAATGGCCTGACGGCCGGAATGTTGTTCTTGTGCTGCACAAGGATTCCGCCGGCGAGGAAGAGACCCTGGAGCATCTGAACAAGATGACCGCGACCGAGTGGAAAGCGTTCGTGGCGGCGCATAAAGATTCCATCGCATTCGTCGACACCGATGCCGACGTTCTCAAGATCGTGCAGGCCGAACCCGGAGCTGTAGGACTGATCGACGTCCGCTCTATCGACGACACCGTGAACGTGGTTCACGTCGATGGCAAGCTGCCCATGGAGTTCGGCTACCTGCCTCACTAGCTTGGCGGATTATCCCCGGCTGCCGGACCAGACGCTCAACCCAGAAGGTGAAAATAGCGGCGTGCTTTCTTCACGTCGCGCGCAATCTGCTCGCGCAGCGCATCCACCGAAGGGAATTTGATCTCATCCCGCAGCCGGTTTAGGAAACAGATCTCGACCTCGGTTTCCGGCGTCAATTCCAGGGGATGAAAATTCAGCAGGTGCGTTTCGATGGCGAACAACTCGGCCCCGAACGTGGGCCGGTTGCCGACGTTGGTCACCGATTCAAAATTCTCCGCTCCGACGCGCGTGCAGGTGATGTAGACACCGTCCTGCGGAACCAGTTCTTCGTAGCGGGCCAGGTTGATGGTTGGCACCGTGTACTTCGATCCGTAGCCGCGCCCGCGCCCCGGCATCCCGAGAATGCAAAACGGACGCGCCAGCAAATGCCGCGCCCGGCTGACTCGCCCTTCGCGCAGCAGCTTGCGAATCTGGCTGCTGGAGACGCTTTCGCCGCGCAGTTTCATCTCCGGATACACCTTGACCTCGAATCCCATCTCGCGGCCCAACTCCGCCAGCAGATTCATGTCGCCGGCGGCCTTGTGTCCGAAACGGAAGTTGTAGCCTTCGTGCACCTCGCGCGCCTGCAGGCCATCCTTCAAAATACGCTGCGCGAAGTCTCGCGGCGTCATCAGCGACAAGTCCCGGGCAAAAGAAAGCAGCAGGACGGCGTCGATGCCGGTGCGCTCCAGCAGCCGCAACTTCTCGGGAGTCGGAGTCAGCAACTTCAGCCCCGACTCCGGCCGCAATATCCGCGCGGGGTGCGGTTCGAAGGTGACTGCAACTGCCTTCGCTCCCTGCCGGCGCGCCCTGTTCACGATCTCGCTCAGCACATGCGCATGGGCCCGGTGCACGCCGTCGAAGTTGCCTACGCTGACCAGCGTTGGGCCAAGATCGGCGGGGATGTCGGTGAGCTTGTGAAAAAGCTGCATGGGAGATTTGCAGTTGCCGGGAAAATTCAGATCTCAAATTCCAGCTTCATGCCGTCATAGGCCAGCCGCACATGCCGCGGCAAGACCGAGTTCGTCGCCTCGTGCGCCAGATCATGGCAGATGTGCGTAAAAAACGCCCGCTTCGGTTTCACCCGCTCCACGATCTCCAGCGAGGTCTTCACCGTCGAGTGTGTCGGATGCGGTTTGTGCCGCAGCGCATCCAGAAAAAGCACATCCAGGCCCTCCAGTTGATGCAAGGACGTCTCCGGGACCTCGCTGTGATCGGTGAGGTAAGCCCCCGATCCGAAGCGGTATCCGTAGATCTGAGCTTCCCCGTGGATCAGAATCACCGGATCGAACTGCGCTCCATAAACGTCCACCGGGCCGTCAATCGGCTTCAGTTCGAGGTGCGGCAAGCCGCCGAACTTGTAATCCGCGTCGAAGATATAGCTGAACATCCGCCGCAGAAACGCGGCCGCATCCGGACGCGCATAGAGCGGCAGTTTGTCGGGCTTATGCGCATAGCTGAGAGGTCGCAGGTCGTCGATCCCGAGAATGTGGTCGGCGTGCGTGTGCGTGTACAGTACGGCGTCGACGCGGGTAATGTTTTCCCGCAGCGCCTGCGTATAGAAATCGGGCGTGGTATCGATCAGCACGACCTTGCCGCCGTACTCCAGCATGATCGACGGCCGCGTGCGCCGGTCGTGCGGATCCGCGGAATGACAAACCGGGCAGTCGCAACCGAGCGTGGGGACGCCCATCGAAGTACCGCTGCCTAACACGGTAAGGGTGGCTTTCATCGTCCGCCGGTTCCCGTGGCCGGTCCCGGCTGCGGCGGCCGCGTCAGCGCGTTGGTCACCTCGACATAGGCCATGCGCAATTCGTAGAGGCTGTTCTGCAGAAAATTGTCTTCCGCGGCCGTGAGATTGCCCTTCGTTTTTTCGCCGATCAGGCTGAGAGTGTCTATCGTCTGCCGCGCCCCGATGATGTCGATGCGTGGCTGCTCCCCTTGCTGCCGCATCAATCCCAGTTGCAGCATCGCTGTCATATACAGCGAGGCGAGAAAGCGCTCGAAGGTCATCTCAAACTCTTTCGCCGAGCGGCCATTGAGCTCGACCTCGGTGTCGAGATCCTTCGACGATTGCCGGTAGGCAGCCGCCTGCGCCTCCTGCTCGGCGCTGGTCGGAGGTGTCGGCATCTCCCGGTCCTCCGGTTCCTTCGCTGCCGGCGCGGGTGTTTCCGCGGGCCGCGGAGGCGCTGCGCTCGACGCCGCCGGCTGCGGCGCCTCAGTCTCTTCCGGCAAGTCCGAACGCAACTCTCCCTCAGAGGTGAACAGCCGCCGGTCGGTCACCTTGAAGCCAGATTGCTCTTTCTTCTCAGCCATAACTCGTCCTCAAAAAAGATTTGGATGAATTCCGGGCGAACCCGAATCGCAACACCGCGGCAGCTATGCCCGATGATGCTCGAGTATCCGTCCGCTCTGTGCCAGGATCGCCGGGTCGACCGGCAACTGCACCACCGTTGCCGCAACGTCCCCTGCCAGCACCTCGTTGCCGGGAGCGCCGGCTTCGCGCCGAATGTAACCGAGCGCCACGGTCCTGGTTCCCGCGTCGAGGTGCAGGGAAGCGACGCTGGTGATTTCCCCGGCTTCCTTCTCGCCGGCGACGATCTTTATCCCCACCGCAATCTTGCCAATTCCTTCCGCCAGGAATCCAGCGAGCTTGCGGTGCACCGCCCCGCGCGACCGGATCCGCTCTACGATTTCCTGCCCGATGTAGCAGCCTTTGCTGAAGTTCAGCGCCCGCATCTGCTCGGTTTCCTGCGGCAGGTCTTTCTCGCGGATGTCAATGCCATACACCGGAATCCCGTTCACAATGCGCCGCAGTTCCAGCGCTTCATGTCCGACTGGCGTTGCCCCCGCGGCCACCAGCGCGTCCCAGGTCTTCCTTACGTCATTCGGCGCCAGCCACAATTCATAGCTCTCGCAGGCTGCATCGTCGCCGCGAACCACCGTGCATTTCACGCAGTCGCAATCGCAGTCGCACTTCGCTTCAACCATCTGCAGCGGCCGTGCTTCCGGAATCTCGATTCCTGCCGTCCGCAGCACCGATCTCGCCTTCGGACCCGCCACGCCGAGCGTGGTCACCTGCTCGTTCCAATCCGTCATCTCCACCTGGTCCATGATGATGTAACGCCGGAAGGTCGCCAGCACCTTCTCCAGTTGGCTATGGTCGGTATCGAGCACGATCGATTCGCCGCGATTGTAGGCATATAAATCGCCCAAAATGTGTCCTTGCGGCGTCAGAAAGAAAGCGTAGACTCCCTGTCCGGCCGCCAGGTCGCGGATGTTATTGGTGATCATTCCATTCAGCCAGCGCACGCGATCGCGGCCGGTGAGCGAGAGCTTCGCCCGGAATCCGAGATCATAGACGCCGCACCCGGAGCCCATCGCCGCCCATTCCTGCTGCGGATCGCTGAAGCGCGCCGCCGTCGTCGCGCCGTGGTATTCGCCGGTCCTGTACTGCGGACCGGTCTTTCCCAATCCCTCAGCGTTCTTCTGTAGTGCCGTAAGACTCATATCAGTAGTTCGATTATAGCGATTGTGTTAACGTTCCTGCCGTGGACTCCCCAACCTCCGCGCCAAAGCCCGAAAACAAGCGCATCGCCGTGATTCCGGGCGACGGCATCGGACAGGAAGTCATTCCTCAGGCGGTCAAAGTCCTTCAGGCCGCGGGAGCCTCAGTCCAGTTCACCACCTTCGACTGGGGCGCGGACCGTTACTTGCGCGACCGCTCTACCGTTCCGCCCGAGGGCTTCGCCATGCTCGGCCGCGACTTCGACGCCATTCTGGTCGGCGCTTTCGGCGATCCGCGAATCAAGAGCAACATCCATGCCAAGGAGATTCTTCTCGGCATGCGCTTTCAGATGGATCTTTACGCCAACGTTCGCCCCGTCCGCCTGCTCGATGCCGCGCTCTGTCCGCTGAAAGGCGTCGAACCCAGGGATGTCGACTTCGTCGTCCTCCGCGAAAATACCGAAGGCGTCTATACCGACGCGGGCGGCATCTTCAAGCAGGGAACTGCGGACGAGATCGCCATCCAGGAAGACATCAACACGCGCAAGGGCGTCGAGCGCATCATCCGCTACGCCTTCCAGTATTGCGAGCAGCACCGCAAACTCGACGGTTCGCCGCGGAAAACAGTCCTCATGTGCGACAAGTCGAACGCCATGACCCACGCCGGCAGCTTATGGCAGCGTGTTTTCAGGGAAGTCGGCGGCGAGTATCCGCAGATCACGGCACAGCACATGTATGTGGATGCGCTTTGCCTGCAGATGGTGCGCGACCCGCGGCAGTTTGACGTCATCGTCACTAACAACATGTTCGGCGACATCATCACCGACTTGGCCGCCGCGCTCCAAGGAGGCCTCGGCATGGCCGCCAGCGGCAACATCCATCCCGGCAAAACATCGATGTTCGAGCCGGTGCACGGGTCGGCGCCGCTGATTGCGGGCAAGAATCAGGCCAACCCCTTCGGCGCGATTCTGACCGCGGCCATGATGCTGCGCCACCTGGGGATGACGCCGGAGGCCGGCAAGATCGAAGCCGCTGTGCTCGAGGCGGTCCGCCAGAGAAAGACCACGGAAGACATCGGCGGAAAATTGGGAACAAAAGAAGCCGGCGAGTGGGTGGCCAGGAAAGTTGCAGAATAGCGTTCTTCGCCGCCCGGAGGTTTGTCGTCCTGAACGGAGCAAGCCGATTCGTTCGCGAATCGGCAGGCGCCGACGAAGGATCTCTGCCATCATCGCCCTGCCTGTCATGCTGCAGGGAATTCTCAGTTCGCCACGCTGAAAGTGATGCCTCGGCTGACCACTGACCACTACTCTCGCCTTCCCGCCAGCAGCGCCAGTTCCCGCCACTTCCAGTGGCAGTCCACATCAACAAACCCGATCTCCCGCAACCATCGCAGCTGTGTTTCCAGATCGAGCAGCTTGTTTGACGGATCTTCCGTCTCCACCGTGTAGCCGATCGCGTGCAGAAACTCCTCATGCAATCGCGGCGTGGGCGAGGAAACATGCTCCAGGTTGCAAAATACGCCTCCGGGCTTCAGCCGGTCGAAAATCTCGGCGTACAGCGCCCGCTTCCGCTCATGCGCCAGGTGGTGGATAGCGAAGCTGGAAATGACGGCGTCAAACTTGCCCAGTTCGGGCAACGTCTCATCCATATTGTGCGGGACCACGTTCACCGACCGATCGGCGGCAAACCGCGCCTTCACCGCAGAGAGCATCGCCGGAGAAAAATCCAGTGCCACAGCCCCAGTCCGGGCTAATCCTCGGCGCTTCATCTCCGCGCGCGCCAGCGCCAGCAGCCTTCCATCGCCCGTGCCCAGATCGAGAATCCGCTGCGCCTTTGCCGGAAGGAACTCCAGCAGCGCCGCTTCGCCTTCGCCTCGATGCGAAATTCGGTCAGCCCGGCCCAGATAGTCGCGAACGTGCTCCGGCGAGGTCCACAAATTGACCGCGCCGGCATGATCCCCCGAATGTTTCCGCGAAGTACGCTTCCCCAAAGCACGATTGATGGCCTTCCTTGCAGTCATGAGAGAAAGTATAGAGAAACGTATACACTCAATCTCAATGGATACCCTTGCGGTGCTCCCTTTCCGAGTTTGGCGGTTGTTTCTAGCACTTGTTCTGGCCGCAGCCACGACCCTGCCTCTGGCGCTCGCGCAGAACTCGCAACCGGACTCCCAGACGAACCCCGCTGCGGCCGCGCAGCCGGCTCCTTCCCAGTCTGGCGACGACTCGGCCAAAGACGATGTCAAGATCACGCCTCGCCAGGCGGAAGAACTCTTTCACTCCGTCGACGAAATCCTGCAATTCGACAGCAAGCAGACCGGCCTGCCCATCAAGCACGAAGTGAAGCGGAAGCTCACCAGCCGTGACGAGGTCGTCTCGTATCTCACCAAGCATCTCGACGACGAAGACGTGCAGCGCCTGCGCCGCTCCGAACTCGTGCTGAAGAAGTTCGGCCTGCTGCCGCGCGATTTCGACCTGCAGACCTTTCTGGTTTCATTGCTGCGCGAAGAAGTGGCCGGTTACTACGATCCCAAAACCAAAACCGTCAACCTGCTCGACTGGGTGCCGATGGACGAGCAGGAGCCGGTCATGGCTCACGAACTCACTCACGCCCTGCAGGATCAGGCGGTCGGCCTTGAAAAATGGATGAAGAAGGGCGACAAGGATCTCGGCGAGATCCGCAAAGATCCCACCCCCACGGATATCGAAAACGACGAAATTGACGACGCCCGCGAAGCCGTCGTCGAGGGCCAGGCGCAGGCCATGATGTTCCAGTACGCCCTGGCTCCTACTGGACGTTCCATCACCGATGCTCCCGACCTCGTCGAAGCCATGGAAACCGAGACCCTCAGCGGTTCTTCCAGCACCAAGGTGTTCAATAACGCGCCCATCTTCATGAAGGAATCCCTCACTTTCCCCTACAGCTACGGTATGGAGTTCGTGGTCAAGCTGATGAAGGAGGAAGGCAGAGACAAGGCCTTCGCGGCCGTATTGCAGAATCCCCCGCACACCACGCGGCAGATTATGCAGCCGGAAACTTATATCTCCGGCGAAAAGATCGAACCCATGCGTGTTCCCGAGTTCAAGCGCGATTTCAAGGACTACCAGAAATTCGACATCGGCGCGATGGGCGAATTCGATGTCGCCGTGTTGATGGACCAGTACGTGGGCAAGGCGCGCTCCAGGCAGTTATATCCGGAATGGCGCGGCGGCTATTACTATGCCGCGCGCTCCAGGAACAATCCATCCGGCCCGCTCGGGCTTCTCTACGTGTCGCGCTGGTCGGGCGCCGATGCCGCTGCGGAATTCGCCGAGGTCTATGCCCACGCCCTGAAGGACCGCTACAGCAAACTCCAGCCTCTGGACGACCCAGCTTCCGATCAATCTCCGGCCCAGGGCTCCGGTTCCGACGATAAGGCCGCGCCGCCTCAACTGAAAGGCCGCCACGCCTGGACCACCGAAGAAGGAGCGGTCATTATCGAGCAGCAGGGCGACACCGTCTTCATCAGCGAGAGCCTCGACGCCCCCACCACCGCGGCTGTAGAGAAAGAAGTCTTCGCGAAGTGACACTCTTGTGGCTTCCTCCAGCCGAAGCCCGTCGGCCATCCGCTACTTCGTGTCGCGTTCTGGTGCGGGCGCCAGAAACGTAAGCACCTTCGCCATGACCGTCAGCTGTTTGCCCGCTCGCTCAATCGTCAGCTTGCGTTGTTTTCCCGGAGTTCCGCCGAGCATCGACCACACTTGTCCCATCGTCGCTCCGCGCACCCCAATGTCGTCGACGGCCACAAGATGATCCCCGGCCTCAACTCCGTCGGGCCCAACCGGAACCGCAGGCGTGCCCTCGAAATCGACGACGCCTAGAATCGAATACTGCCCGTCGTCTTCCGGCCGCAGCGTGAGTCCAACCACGTCGAAGTCAGGGACCGTGTACAGCCGACCGATATCGAAATAGACCATCGAGTGCGCGTAGTCGAGGCCTACCCGGTAATTCAGCAGTACGTTCGACCCGATCAACCCTTCCGTCGGCGTCCCGGCGCGCTTTTCCAGGAAATCCATGACGGGCTTCGCCAGTTCAACCACTGGCACATCGATCAAGTACAGCGGCCCGTACTGCAGGCGGTCGAGCCGCATCACTTTCCACTTCGTTTCCGCATCCGCTCCCCACATGTTCGCCGGGCCCACAGCGCCGGTCATGTGCGGCCAGTCCGCATGCCCGGCCGCGAGTTCGTCGAACAACCAATCCGACAGAAAACTGATCGACGCGCCCATATCGAGCGCGAGATCGTATTTTTTGTTCTCGATCTTGCTCGGAACCTGTATCAGGCCGTTCTGCGCATTGATCTCCACCTTGCCGCTCGATCCGAGAAAGTGAATCGCCCCCGGCGCCCCGATGGTGAACTTGTGTTCCGGAAAATCGACGAGCACGTCGTAGTGCCGCAGCACGATCGAAGGAATGTTGATATCGACGTTCATTCCCGGGGCCAGCACCGCCGCGGCGCTCACCGGCTTCAGCGGAATCTCCGCCTTCTTCACATCCGTCAGCGGAAGCGCCATGCCGCCAACTACGATCGCCGGCGGCGGCGGCGCCGAGCATGTCTTGTCGTCGCAGGAGACGTTCAGACCCACAATCGTTGCCAGCTTCCGGGAAAGGTAGAGATCGGGATTGCCGTTGTCGACCCAGGCGTGCACCCTCCGCGTCGAGCCGTTCGGCAGGGGGATGTCGGCGTCGATAACGACGCGATTGTGGTCAATCGTCGCCGGGACTGTGACCGGCGGCGGCTCCGGATGCGGCTTGGGCTTCTCCCGCGCGGCACTGCTAATCGAGAGCAGAATAACGCAGCATACCGTCAGTCCGGCCTTCATGTTTTCGATTCTATCGCGGGCGGACGCGAGCCCTTCGATACGATTCCAACCTGAGTGCTAGCTCAAATAGAAGCTCCTCCACTTCCCGCCGCATCGCCCCGAGCGACACGCCTCGCCCGGTCGCGGAACGCCCGTTTTCCTCCTGTATAATCACAAGTTTGCTTTTCGGCAGCGCGCGTCTTCGGGAGGACGTTTGCCTCAGGCGGAAATTGGCATCATCGGCGGCAGTGGGCTCTACTCCATGCCTGGCCTCGCCAAGGTCAGCGAGGTGCGTCTGAAAACGCCTTTTGGCGCGCCTTCCGACGCCTATGTCTGCGGCACACTCGAGGGCCGCAAAGTCGCCTTCCTCGCCCGCCACGGACGCGGCCACCGCATCCTGCCGAGCGAGTTGAACTTTCGCGCTAATATTCATGGTTTCAAACAACTTGGCGTGGAGCGTATCGTCTCTATCTCCGCCGTCGGATCGCTCAAGGAAGAGCACAAGCCGCTGGAGTTCGTCATCCCCGATCAATTCTTCGATCGCACCCGTCATCGCGTCGATACCTTCTTCGGCGGCGGCGTGGTGGCTCATATCGCTTTCGCCGATCCCGTTTGCGGCCAGCTTGCCGCTGTGGTTGAAGCTGCCTGCCGCAAGGCCGGAGTCGTCGGCAAGCATGGCGGCACCTATGTCTGTATGGAAGGGCCGCAATTTTCCACCAAGGCTGAATCGAACGTCTACCGCAGTCTCGGCATGGACGTCATCGGCATGACCAACCTGCAGGAAGCCAAGCTGGCCCGCGAAGCCGAGCTCTGCTACGTCACCGTCGCCATGGTCACCGACTACGATTGCTGGCATCCGCATCACGATTCGGTCACAGTCGACCAGATCGTCGCCGTGCTGCTCAAGAATGCAGAGAATGCCGCCAAAGTGGTCCGCGAGACCGTGGCTTCCATGCCGAGCGACCGTTCCTGCAAGTGCGGATCCGCCTTGGCCCATGCCATCCTCACCGATCCGAAAAAGATTGCCCCGGCAACCAGAAAGAGGCTGAAGCTGATCATCGGCAAGTACGTGAAGGGTGGAAAGGCATGATTCGCGATTTCCCGCAACCGGTCATGCCCGCCACTTGTCGGCACGTGCATCACAGATCCCAGATTCGCTGAGCGCGGAACACCAGACAGACCATGAGCATCCTCGTAGTGGGTTCAGTAGCCTTTGACGATGTAACCTCGCCCTCGGGCAGCGTGAAAAACGTGCTGGCCGGCGCCGCCACCTATTTCTCGCTGGCTGCCAGCTACTTTACGCAGGTTCGAGTCGTCGCTGTCGTCGGCGACGACTTTGGCCCGGAGCAGGAGAAGCTTTTTCGCCAGCACAATATTGATATCCGCGGCATCGAGCGTGCGGCAGGCAAGACCTTCCGCTGGGGCGGCACTTACACCGAGAATCTGAACGAAGCGAAAACCGACTTCACCGAGCTGAATGTTTTCGAATCATTCCAGCCCCGCATTCCCAAAGAGTACGAAGACTCGGATCTTCTCTTCCTCGCCAATATCCAGCCCACGCTGCAGGCCGACGTTCGCCGCAAGATGAGCCACGTGCGCCTCACCGGCTGCGACACCATGAATTACTGGATCAACCGCACGCCCCGCGAACTGGCCGAGACTCTGAAAGTAGTCGACATTCTGCTCATCAACGATACCGAAGCCAAGATGCTCGCTCACGAAACCAATCTGCCGCGCGCTGCCCAGAAAGTCATGGCCATGGGGCCGAAAGCTTTGGTCATCAAGCATGGCGAGTATGGAGCTACAATTTTCTTTCGCGAAGGCGCGTTCGGCCATCATCCGTTTCGCGCTCCGGCTCTGCCGATCGAAGAAGTCAAAGATCCCACCGGTGCGGGCGATTCCTTCGCCGGCGGATTCATGGGCTATATCGCGTCGCAGCCGCAGCTGAACCGCGAGGTGCTCAAGCGCGCCCTTTTCTACGGTGGGGTCATGGGATCATTCGCAGTCGAGTGCTTCGGCCCCGAGCGGCTGCAGAAGTTGACTCGCGAAGAAATCGACGCCCGCTTCCAGGTCTTTCGCGAACTGACGCACCTGGAATAAGCGCCGCTGCGCCAACTTCGAACCCCGGTCGCCAATGGCCAAGCCAATCAGGAAACCGCCGCTGACTTCTTCATGGGACTCCCAGATCAGCCTCCTGGTCTGGCTTTCCGCCTGCATCTCGGTTCTCTCTTTCCTGTTTTATTACCGCAACCGCGAGATCATGCTTTATGGCGACGCCGTTGCCCACATCAACATCGCGCGCCGCGTCTTCGATTCACTGACTCCCGGCCTCCTGCAACTCGGAACCGTCTGGCTCCCGCTGCCGCATCTGCTGATGATCCCGTTTCTCATCTCGAACCAGATGTGGCAGCGCGGTGTCGGCGGCTCGATTCCTTCGATGGCCGCCTACCTCTTTGCAGTCGCCGGCGTCTTCCGCCTAGTCCGTGACGCCTTGCTGCGAAGCGGCGACGACCTCTCGCGCCTGGCAGCTTCGGCCGCCGCATGGGCCGCCGCTCTGCTGCTCGCCGCAAATCCCAATCTGATTTACATGCAGACCACCGCGATGGGCGAGGCGTTGTATCTCGCTTTCTTTATCTGGTCAGTTGTTTATTTTGCCGAGTTCGTTCGCGGCCGTCAGAACGCCTTGACCAGGTGCGGCCTCTGCCTCGGCGCCGCTTGCCTCACCCGCTATGACGGATGGTTTCTCGCCGCTGCCATGGCATGCGTCATCGTCGCCCTTGCCATTCGTCCCTCCGAGCCCGGGCCTGGCGCATCGGTGATTTCCCGCCGCGCCGCCGTGAGGTTTGTGCTCCTGGCGGCAGCTGCTCCCGCGCTCTGGCTGGCCTATAACGGAATCGTCTATCGCAATCCGCTGGAATTCGAAAACGGCCCGTACTCGGCCAAGGCCATCGAGTTGAGAACTCAGACAGCCGGCAATCCCGGCCATCCCGGCAGCGGCAATCCTGTGCTGGCCGAGTTGTACTTCGTGAAATCCGGCGAAATCACTGTGGCCTCGAATCCGTGGCTCGAGCGAACCTGGGTCCTGCTCGCCTTTGCCGCTCTTGTCTTCGCATCGATGAGCTCTACGCGAAAATCGTACTGGCCGTTGCTTCTCATTCTCGTGCCTCTCCCGTTTTACGCGCTCTCGGTCGCTTATGGCGGCGTCCCCATCTTCGTGCCCGACTGGTGGCCGTTCAGCCGCTACAACGTCCGGTACGGATTACAACTGCTTCCCGCCTTTGCCGCCGCCGTCGGCATTCTCGTCTATGCCACGATCATGACCACGCGTTGGAGCGCAAAATTGCGGACGGCAATCGTGGCCGCGCTTCTCATCTTCGCAGCCGTGAGCTACGCGACCGTCTGGCGTGCCGCCCCTGTCACTCTGCAGGAGGCGCGAATCAATATGCGCGGACGCAATCACCTCGAGGCCCAACTCGCCTCCTTCCTTCGGCTGCTTCCACCCGACTCCCGCCTTCTCATGTATCTCGGCGATCACGTCGGCGCGGTCCAGCAGGCGGGCATTCCACTTCGCCGCGTGATCAATGAGGGCAATCACCGTGTCTGGATGCAGCCCCGCGATCCCGATGGCCTGTGGGAGCGGGCCCTGGCCGATCCGGCGAAATACGCCGGTTACGTGCTCGCCTTCAAGGGCGACCCCGTGTGGCAAGCCGTCGAAGCTGCCAAAGCTCGTGGCGACGATCATCTGCAGGAAGTCTTCGAAATCCATGTTTCCGGGCAGGCGCACGCCATTCTGTATCGCACCAGTAACCAGCCGGATTAACGGGACTGCCGCAATCCGGATGATAAAATCCGGCCATCCGAGCCGCATTCGATCGCGCCCGGGACCGTATGCATTCCCCCGATTTCATTGAGCCGTCTGCGCGAGAAGCAAGCCGCTGCTGGATTGCCCTGCGCCGTTTCTCGCTCAACGGTCCGAACCTTCGGTCCAATCTCATTCTGCATTGCTGCCTGGTGCGCGCGTGACGCCCAACCTCCGCACCATTCCATTCATCAAGGCGAGCGCCTGCGGCAACGACTTTCTGCTTATCGACGGCGCACTGGCTCCCCCGGACGTCGCCGAATTTACCCGGCAGATTTGTGATCGTCATGAAGGCGTCGGCGCCGACGGCGTCGAGTGGATGTTCCCGCACTTTTCCTCCGACGTTGAGATTCGCCTGGTCAATGCCGACGGCTCTTCCGCAGAAATTTCCGGCAACGGCACCCGCTGCGTCGCCGCATATTTCTGCGCGGAAAAAGGCAAGGAACGGATTTCCATCCTGACCGGAGCCGGAGCCAAAGTCTGCTGCCTCACCTCCCGCCGCGACCGTGAATTTGAATTCGAGATGGAAATGGGCGCGGTCATGGTCGGGCCCCAACTCGCGCTGCAGCTGCCGTCTGGCGAAGTTCGCGGTGTTCCCGTATCGGTGGGAAATCCCCATTATGTCGTCTTTGTTCGTGAATTTCCTGCGGCCTGGCAAGCGCGTGCCGCCGAGATTCAGCGCAGTCGCCAGTTCCGGGAGGGAGTGAACGTCGAACTCGTGGTCTCCGACGGCAAACACGATATACGCTCGCTTTTTTTTGAGCGCGGGGTCGGGGAAACCCGTTCCTCCGGGACCGGCTCCTGCGCTTCCGCCGCCGCGGCCATCGCCACCGGACGGGCTGAGTCGCCGCTAAGAGTGCATGCGCCGGGTGGCACGCAGACTGTGCGCCAGGAAGGGAATAATATCTTTCTGCGCGGTTCGGCCCGCCTGCTGTGCCGGGGCGAATTTTTCCTGACCTGACGTGCGTCAGCCGCTGCATTGCTTGTCCCTTGATCTCGATGCCATCTTCGATCCAGCAGCGCGTTAAGCCGCCCGCCCTCCGCCGCGGAGACACGGTTGCCATCGTCGCGCCCGCGAGCAGCATCCAGCGCGCCGATCTCGATGCCGGTTGCGATGCCCTCCGTCGCACCGGCTACAACCCGGTATTCCTCGATTCGATTCTTGATCGCGACCTCTATTTCGCGGGAACGCTGAATCGCAGAGTGGCTGAACTCCAAACCATGTTTGCGCGGGACGATGTCCGCGCCATCCTCTGCGCCCGTGGCGGCTATGGGACCAACTACCTGCTGCCGCGAATGGATATCGACATCATCAAGGCGCATCCTAAAATCTTCGTCGGTTACAGCGACATCACCGCGCTTTTGACTCGCCTTGCCGATGCGGCGGGGCTGGTATGCTTTCACGGGCCGATGGCGGCCAAAGATTGGACCCACGACGGCGGCGTCGACCCCGCTTCCTGGCGCGCCGCGCTCTCTGAAACCGTGCCGTGGACTGTGCCGCTGCGTGCCGAAGCGAGCGGCCTGGCCGATGGCGAGGCCGAAGGCATCCTGTACGGCGGCTGTCTCTCCATTCTCGTCGCCTCGCTGGGCACGCCGTACGAAATCAAAACTGAAGGGACGCTGTTATTTCTCGAAGACATCGCGGCCAAGCCCTTTCAGATCGATCGCATGCTGATGCAGTTGAAGTTGGCCGGGAAGTTGGACGGCATCCGCGGCCTCATCTTCGGCGAAATGCTGGATTGCATTCAGACCATGAATCAGGGCTACACGCTCCAGCAGGTGGTGAGCCCGATCGTCGGCGATCTCGGAATTCCCGTCGCCTTCGGCGTCCGCTCCGGCCACGTCACCTCACAAAACATCACGCTCCCGTTCGGAGTGCGGGCCCGATTGACCGTGCGCGGCGCAAACGTAGAATTGAGAATCCTCGAGTCGGCAGTCGAACTTTAGATCGGCGCGAAAATGGATCGGCGACGGAGAATGGAAGCGGAAAGGAGCCGCGACGCGACTCACAACTAGCATGCCAAACCCAAAGCACATTCACCTGATCGGCATTTGCGGCACGGCGATGGCTTCGCTCGCCGGAATGCTGAAGCAACGCGGCTTCCACGTCACCGGATCCGATGCCGCCGCCTATCCTCCGATGTCTGATTTTCTGCGCGAGCTGGGCATTCCCGTCGCCCAGCCGTTTGCCCCCGCCAATCTCGATCCTTGCCCCGATCTCGTGGTGATCGGCAACGCCATGTCGCGCGGCAATGTCGAACTCGAAGAAGTCCTGGACTGCCGCATCCCTTTCTGCTCGATGCCACAACTGCTGCACGATGAATTTCTGCGCGGCAAGGAAGTCCTCGTCGTTGCCGGCACTCACGGCAAGACCACCACCACTTCCATGCTCTCGTGGATTTTTCACACCGCCGGTCTTGAGCCCTCATTCCTCATCGGCGGCATCGCCGAGAATTTCGGATCGAGTTTCCAGCTTGGGCACGGCAAGCACTTCATCCTCGAAGGCGACGAATACGACACGGCTTTCTTCGATAAAGGACCGAAGTTTCTTCATTACTTCCCGGACGCGATCATTTTGACCTCGGTTGAGTTCGATCACGCCGATATCTACCGCGATCTCGACGCGGTCGAGACGGCGTTCAAGCGCCTGGTCAATCTCGTTCCCCGCCGCGGGCGCATCATCGCCTTCGATGGCGTGACCGGCGCGGCTTCGGAGAGCGCAAGCCTGAATCGCTGTCTGGTAAAAGCGTTTTGTCCGGTTGAACGCTACGGCTCCGGCCCGCAGGCAAACTGGAAGATCAAGAATCTGCGACTCGCTCCTGACCGCACCACCTGGACCGTAGTTCGCGATGGCGAGCCGTGGGCCGACTTCGAATTCGCTTTAGCCGGCGAGTACAACGTATGGAATGCGACGGCTGCCGCCGCCCTCGCCGCTTCCTGCGGAATCTCTCCGGCTGTGATCGCCGGAGCCCTGAAGACCTTCAGGAGCGTAAAGCGCCGTCTCGAAGTGAAGGCGCAGGTGAACGGCATCACCGTCATCGACGACTTCGCCCATCATCCCACCGCGATCGCCGGAACCCTGCGCGCGCTTCGCGCCCGCTATGCCGGATCACGCCTGTGGGTCATCCTGGAACCGCGCTCCAATACCTTGCGCCGCCGCGTTCTGCAGAGCGATCTGGCGCACAGCCTCGCCCTGGCCGATGAAGTCGTGGTCGCGGGCGTCTTTCGCTCCGAAGCCGTGCCCGAGAACGAGCGCCTCGAACTTCCGGCGCTGGCCGCGGAGATCGAACGAAACGGCCGCCGGGCAAGGCTTTTGCCCGATGCCGACGCTATCGTTCAAACCCTCGCGCCGGAAATGCGCGGCGGCGACGTCGTCGCCATTCTTTCCAATGGCGGCTTCGGCGGAATTTATGAAAAACTTCCAGCGCGTTTACGCGAGTTAACGGGCACGAAATGAACTGTACCAAACCGATACGCCGCCTGTTGCCCCTGCTCGTCGTTCTACTCTCTGTTGCTGCGGCCGCCCAGGCGCGATCGGATGTCGCTTACACCATCACGCTCGCTTCGCCCGAGCAGCATCTCGCGGAAGTGCAGATCATCCTCCCCGCCGGAGCCGACAACCGCGAGTTGCAGCTTCCAGTCTGGAACGCGCTTTACCAGATTCGCGATTTCTCCCAGTTCGTGAATTGGATTCGCGCCAAAGACCGCGCCGGCAATGCTCTCGCCATCCATGCCCTGAATCTGAGCCGCTGGCAGATTCACGGCGCGGCCGGTGGCGCCATCGTCGACTACCAGATTTATCTCGATTCACCCGGTCCGTTCGGCGCGCAGCTCAATTCGCATCACGCCTTCTTCAATCTCGCCCAGTTGCTCATGTATCCGGTGGACGCCCTTAATGCGCCGATGACCTTGCGCTTCAGCCAGGTTCCGGATTCGTGGCACATTGCTACTCCACTGCCATCGAACCAGCAAACTTACTCGGCGGAAAACTACGATCGCCTGGTTGATTCCCCCGTCGAGATCGGCAACTTTCAGGAAGCCGATTTCGATCAGTCCGGCGCTCATTTCCGCGTCGTCGTCGATGCCGATCCTTCCGACTATGACATGGGGAAAATTGTCGCGGCGCTGCGCAGAATCGTTGCCGCCGCTATTACCTGGATGAACGACCGTCCTTTCGACAACTACACGTTCTTCTACCATTTTCCTCGCGGCCCCGGCGGCGGTGGCATGGAGCATGCTTTCTCTACCGCCATCGACATCAACGCCGAAATCGAGAAACAAAGCTTCGGCTCGCTCACCGGCGTCACCGCCCACGAGTTTTTTCATCTCTGGAACGTGAAGCGCATCCGCCCTCGTACGCTCGAGCCCGTCGACTACGCGAAAGAGAATCTGACTCGCGCGCTGTGGTTCAGCGAAGGCGTGACTAGCACCGCCGAAGGCATCATTCAATTGCGCGCCGGCCTGCTCGATCAACAGCAGTATCTCGAGCGTATCGGCGATGAAATCACCGAACTCGAGCGCCGTCCCGCTCACCTGACGCAGTCGGCTGAGGAATCCAGCCTCGACGCTTGGCTCGAAGGCTATCCGTACTACCGACGCCCCGAGCGCAGCATCTCCTACTACAACAAGGGCGAACTGCTCGGCATCATGCTCGATCTCGCCATTCGCGACGCCAGCCACGGGCGGGCTTCGCTGCGCGAACTGATGCAGTGGATGGACGCCAACTACGCCAGGAAGGGAAGATTCTTCGACGACTCCAACGGAGTTCGCGAAGCCGCCGATGCCGTTGCCCACGCCGACCTCGCACCGTTCTTCACGAAATATGTAGCCGGCCTCGACGAGATTCCCTGGGACGACTTCCTCCGCTCCGTCGGCCTCCGCGTGGAGGCGGTCCCAACCACCGTGCCCGACGCCGGTTTTGCCGCATCCCGCAATTTCGATGGACCCATGAAGGTCGACGCTGTCACGCCGGGCAGCGACGCCGAGCGTGCCGGACTTCAGGTGGGCGACACCATTCTCGAACTGCAGGGCAATCCCGCGGGAGAAGTCGCCCGCCAGACGCTGGCTCTGCTGAGTCCCGGCGACACGCTGACGCTGCGCGTGCGCGGGCGCCGCGGCGGCGACCGCGAGCTCAAATGGAAGATCGGCGGCCACCAGGAGATCTCCTATCAGGTGAAAGATCTTCCCGAGGTCACGGCCGGCGAGCGCGCCCGCCGCGCCGCCTGGCTCCAGGGAGAGGCGCAGAATTCCGCCGGTCCGAATGCTGAAAATTCCGCGCCGGCGCCTTCGACACAACCATGATCCGCACCGTCATCATGCTGACCTTCTGGAGCCTCGCCGCTCCCGTTGCCGCATTGATCGGTTTTCCCTGGACCCTCATCACTGGCGACATCCGCCTCCTGTATCGCATGTTCAACTGGGGAGCGTTCGCCGGAGTCTGGCTGGCCGGAGTGCGCGTCCAGATCATCGGCCGCGACCGCCTCGATCCCTCCCGCTGCTACATCTTCATGTCGAATCACGTTTCCAATCTCGATCCCCCCATTCAGATTCCTCTGATTCCCCGCCGAACCTCGGTCATGGTGAAAAAGGAATTGTTCAAGACGCCGATTCTCGGCTCGGCGATGCGCATGGCTTCGCTCGTGCCGGTCGATCGCGGCAATCGCGACGCCGGTATCGAGGCCGTCACCGCCGCCAAAGCGGTGGTTCAGCAGGGGATCAGCATGACCATCTACATCGAGGGCAAACGCTCGTTCGATGGCAAATTGTTGCCTTTTAAGAAGGGCCCGTTTTATCTCGCCATGGAGTGCGGCGTTCCCGTGGTTCCCATGACCATCGTCGGCACTCACGACGCTATGCCCAAGCGGCGCTTCGCCATCAAGCCGGGGCTGGTGCAGGTGATTTTTCATCCACCCATCGAGCCCCAGGGTTTCGGCACCCGCGAATGCCTGATGGAGAAAGTCCGCGTCGCCATCGAGAGCGGCCTGCCCGAGGAACTTCGCACTCCCGCGGACGCTGAGCCCGGTCGCACTTAGTCGCTGAGAGCGACTCAGTTTCAAACCTCTTCTGTCCTTACTGTACTGCGCGCAGGATTCCTGCTCCCGCTGGCCGCAACCGCAGAACTTCGGAACCACGCAGCGAGAGACGCAGAGGCTTCAAACTGCCCCGCGACTCGCTCGCCACCATCTTTACGCCCCCCCCGTTTCGGTGGTAAGCTCCGACCGCTTCCCCAAGGAGTCTTCCCATGCCAAAGAAACGCACGCCGTCCCGGGGAAGTGTGGCGCGTCCTTACGCGGAACCCAAGCTGGTTCCCGGACCCGGTGCCTTCCGCGATCTCGCCGATCCCGGCGCGCTCTGCTCCCAGGCCGCGACGCTGCTGCTGATTGGCTCTCATCTGCGCGGCGACGCCCTGGTCAATCGAGCCCGTGCCCAGGCGGCGTTTGCCGCAGCCGGAGAGCCGCAGATCACGCCCGATCCTCTTCCGCAGGACGACCTCTCCGCCTTGGGATTTCCCGAGCTCGCTCCGGACCCACAGCGTTTTTCATCCACCGAGCTGCAAAGGTCGGTCGGGGCAAAGTTCGCTTCGGTGAAAGCCGCGCCGCCGGCGCCGCGCGAGGCGCACACCGCGTCGCAGCTGCTTCCTCTCGTCGCGGATCGTTTCTTCAAAACCGCCAACTCGCAAACCGCAGCCGCTTTGCTCGAAGTGAGCCTGCGTCACCCCAGCGAACTGGTACGCTGCGCTGCCGCCGCTTCTTATTTCGAGGTCGCGGCCGACGCCTCCCAATCACTTCGCGTCCTGGAGCACGGCGTCGCCAGCCGCGATGTGCTCACCGCCGATGTTGCCGCCTGCGCTCTGGCAAATGTGGATCCGCGCGATCCCGCGCTTGCAGCCCGCCTTCGGCTCCATCGCCGCGTTTCCCGGCGCAAGCCATCTCGCACCAGCACAATCATTCACGGCACCTGGGCCGCCGGCTCTCCCTGGTGGCAGCCCCCGAGTGGCGATTTCTGGACGTACCTCCACTCGAACGTCGACTCCAGCCTCTACGGAGCGCAGGACCGCTTCGGATGGTCCGGCGGCTACAGCGACGCCGCCCGCACCCAGGCGGCGACCGCTCTCAGCGCCTGGGTGCAGAGCCACAGTCTTCAGGGACTCGATCTCCACACTCACAGCCACGGTGGCAATGTTGCCATGCTCGCCAGTCATCTCGGCATGACGTCGGGAAAGATGGTGTTGCTGAGCTGTCCCGTGCATTGGCCCAGGTATTCGCCCGATTTCACGCGCGTCACCAAAGTGATCTCGGTGCGCGTGCATCTTGATCTGGTCATCCTGGCCGATCGCGGCGGGCAGAAGTTCGCCGATCCGCGCATCGAAGAACATGTGCTGCCCATCTGGTTCGATCACTCCGCCTCGCACACTCCCGCCGTCTGGACCAAATACAACGTCAAGCAGTGGATCGTCGGCGCGCCGCCAGCTCCGGCCCCGCCCGCGCCCGACCTCGACGCCATCGCGGACGCATTCCGCAAAGGATCGACCCGGCCCATTCCCGTCGGACCTCCGATGAAGTTCAAGCCCAAGAGTCAGAGAACGGATCGCGGAACCGGCCGGTGATGGCCGCGGTTTAGAATGCCTGCATGGGAGTGCTGCGAGTGGCGCGCCTGTTCGGCTACAAGGCCCTTTGGCGGATGGGCGTGGGCTCCGCCGGCCGCCGTTTACTCGCCGCCCTGGATTCGCCCCAGCCCGATGTTCGCACCATCGCCGGCATGTTTCTTGTGCAAGCCGGGAAGCGCGCCGAGCCTTTGGTCAGGCATGCGCTCGATCAAGGCCGCCATCTGCCCATAATCCTCACCATCTCGGCCGATCTGGGGGCGCAGGATCTCGCTCCGCAAATCGCACACTTTGCGACGAATGCCGACCCGCGCATTGCCCAGGCCGCGCGTGATGCCCTCGCCATTCTGGCGACGCAAAAGGAATCGCCTTCCGGCAACTCCGCGCCCAACCGGTAAGCAACCCGGCTTCTCCCACTGTCACTTGTTCAGCACGCTTCGCAGCGCCCGCGCGATCTCGGGCAATCGGGGCAGGATCGCCGAATACTTCAGCCATGCCTTGTGGTCGACGGCCGGCGATCCGCTGACCAGCGCTCCCGCCGCAACGTCATTGGCCACGCCGCTTTGCGGCGTCACGATCGCATTGTCGCCCACCTTGCAGTGTCCGACTACGCCGACCTGCCCGGTAAGAATCGCTCTGGCGCCGATCTCGGTCGATCCCGCGAGCCCGACTTGCGCGCACAGCAGCGCATCGTCGCCTACCCGGGATCCGTGACCCACCTGCACCAGATTGTCGACTTTCACGCCGCGCCCAATACGCGTCTCGCCCACGCTGGCCCGGTCGATGCATGAATTGGCCTGCACTTCGACATCGTCGCCGATCACCACCGGCGCCGGCTGCGGAATCTTGTGCCAGTGTCCCTGGGCAGTCTTCGCGAATCCGAAGCCGTCGGCGCCGATGACGACTCCGTTCTGCAGCAGCACGTTGTCGCCGATCCGGCAGTTCTCGCGCACGGTCGCATGCGCGTGGGCGAAAAAATTGTCGCCGATGCGTACGCCGCGATAGATCACCACGTGCGCCACCAGCACCGCGTTTGCCCCGATTTCCACATTCTCGCCGATCACCACATAGGGCCCGATGTGCGCTCCGCGCCCAACCTTCGCGCTTCGATCGACGACCGCCGTCGCGTGCACTCCCGGCTCGTATCGCGGTGGCTGATGAAACAGCGCCAGCGCTCGCGCAAAACTGAGGTACGGATCCTTTGCCCGCAGCATGGCGGCGGGAATCGCCGGGAAATCTTCCGCGACAATAACCGCCGAGGCGCGCGTGTTTCGCGCCGCCGCCGCATATTTCGGATTCGATACGAACGTCAGTTCCCCCGGCCCTGCTTCTTCGATTCCGTTCAGCCCGCTGATTTCGGTATCGGCAGAACCGTTGTCCAGATGCGCGTCGAGAGCCTTGGCAATGGCAGAAAGTTTCATAGGGATGGGATGGATTGCGACTAAATCGTACACCACGCGCCGCACTCCGCGAGAGATCGACCCGCCGCGATACAGCCAATAAAAAAGCCGGATGATTCCGAAGAATCATCCGGCGCAACAAACGTTGCCGCTGGCTACCGGCGAACTCTACTGCACGATCAGCGTAAACGTCGTGTTATGGGTCAGCGCACCGCTGGTCGCGGTAACGGTCACCGTGTAAGCGCCCGTGGGCGTGCCCGAGGTCACCGTGAACGCCGACGAATTCGAAGCTCCGCCGCCCGGCGCCGGGTTGGTTACGATCACCCCGTAGCTGCCCTGTGTCGCCAAATCGCCCGTGGTCAGCCCGATCGAGAGCTGCGACGCGCTCGAGTAGGTCGCCAGGTGGCTCACTCCGTTGAACGTGACCGTCGAGCTGCTGATGAATCCTGACCCGCTGATGGTCAGGGTTTGCGCCGCCGATCCCGCCGCCTGCTGTACCGGGGACAGCGACGAGATCGCGGGAACCGGGTTATTCTGCTGGCCGCCGCCGCTATTCCCGCCGCCGCAGCTGGGCAGCACTACCAGGGTTGCGACCATCAGCAGCACCAGCATCGTGCCGCCCTTGCGCCTCCACGCCGGGATCCCGATCAGGAAGACTCCGACGAGCGGCAGCATCGCGATCGCCAGCCATCCCTCCCGGCGAGGTTCGACGGAAGCTCGCCGGAGGAACGCTCGCCGCCCCTGTCCCACCGCCGCCGTGGTGATGGTCATTGTGGTCGATCCCGTCCCGGTCACCGACGTAGGACTGAAGCTGCAGCTCGCCTCCGCCGGCAGGCCCGAACATGCGAAGCTGCTAACGGCGCCGTTGAAGCCGTTCAGCGCCGTGAGGTTGATGGCCATGGTCGCGGCTGGGTTTTGTCCCTGCGTGCTCGTGACCTGCGTGTTCTGCGGCGCCATCGAGAAGTCCGGCACGGAAATGGTCGCCGCGCCCGAAGTCGACGTAGGATAGTTCGTATCCCCGCTGTACTGCGCGTACACCGACATCGTGCTGGTGACGGTGAACGTGCCGCTCACCGAGCAGGCGTAGTTTCCGCTGCCATCCTTGGCGTTGACGCAGGTGGTCGGACCGGCCACCACCGCTTGCGTCTGCGCGTTCACGAATGTCACCGATCCGGTCGGATACGTCGTCTTGTTCGACGAATCCACCAGCGCGGTCACCGTTGCCTGGTCTCCGCTGTTGACGGTTTGTGATGCCGGCGTCAGCATCAGCGCGGGCTGCGGATACTGCACCGACAGTGGCGTCGCCGTGGAAGTCGACGTCGAGTAGTTCTGATCTCCGCTGTAAGTGGCTGTCAGGTTGTAGCTCCCCGGCGTGGAGAAGGTCGCATTCAATGTCGCATAAAGTCCGAAGAATGCCCCGCCGCCGTTGGTGTAGGTTACGGTTCCCGGCAGCGCCGTCCCGTTCGCATAGAACGTGACCGTGCCGCTGGGCACCGCATCCACTCCCGGCACCGAGTTGGGATCCTGCACCAGCGAGGTCAGACTTACCTGTTGCCCGATCGTCGCCGCGCCGGAGGTGCTCGGAGCCGAGGTATTCGTCGATGCCTTGTTCACCGTCACCGTTACCGATTTCGTGCCTGCGTTGTAGCTGCTGTCTCCGCTGTACGATGCCACCAGATTGTGCGTCCCACCCGTCAGGACGATCGACTCCGGAGGCGTCAGCACCGAGCCCTCGGTGTTGATCGTGTACGTCCCCAGCGCATTCCCGTTGTCGGTCAGCGTGACGGTTCCCGTCGGGCAGGCAATCTCCGCCAGAGGATCGCAGTACTGCGCCTGCGAGTTCTGCACATCCACGCGCATCCAGTAGAAGTAGTCGTAGCCCACCGTGGTCGTGACCACATCCCCGGATTCGGTCAAGCCTCCGAAGGCGACGGTGCTGTTTTCCTTGTTCACCGTGACGCTTACGGTGTTGGAGTAGCTGCCGCCATAGGTGCCATCCCCGCCGTAGTGAGCGATCACGTTGTAGGTTCCGCCGGGGAGGAGGCTGGTCGTTCCGCTGAAGGCTCCGCTGCTCAGCGAGAACGCATCGATGGACTTGCCTGTCGTCGTTCCCGGCCCCACGTCGACCAGCAGCGCCGCCGCTCCCGTTGCCGCCGTGTGGTTCAGCGTGATGTTCACCGGCACAGCGCTGCCGTGCGTCACGCTCACCGCGTTGCCGTTGTTCAACTGCAATGTGGTGGTGGTCGAAGTGAAGGTTGCCTTAGTCCAGTTGTTGACCAGGTTTGCGGCGTCGACCGTTCCCAGGCCCGTCGCCAGGTCGTATCCCGAACTGGTGGCGTAGCCGCTGAGGACGCCGAACGAATCGCCGACCGTGTTGGTCACGCAATTCGCACTTCCGGTGAAGCACGGCATCGCGATGGTCGACCCGTTCGGGACGTCATGAAAAGCGCTCGACTGCTTGCTCGCCAACTGGTAGAGCGCGAAGCCCGGCACGCCCTGGGCCGCACCCGTCTTCTCGTCGACCAGCGACATGATTCCCGCGAATGCCGGAGACGAGACCGAAGTTCCTCCGTATCCCGCGAAATCATTCTGATCGCACACTCCGCCGGTCACATCCGACAGGCAGATGACGTAAAAGCTGCCCAGAAAACCGTTGCTGGCAAACAGGGACACATCCGGAAGATCGCGCCGGTTGTCGGTGATGCCGGTGCCGGTCTGCCAGGTCGGCTTGGCATACGCGGCTGTGCACGAGCCGAGCACGCCCTGCGTGTTGACCGCGCAGTTGCTCGGACCGCCGCTGCCGCCGGTGGAGTTCACTCCGCCCTCGGCCAGCATCTGCGAGTTGTTGCACGCTTGTTCTGCGGTCGTCCCGAAGCCCAGCGTAATCGCCAGCGGATTGGTGCAGGAGTCATCCCACGTGGTTTCCGGGATGTAGCTCTTGGCTGACGCGAAGTGCGTGTCATTGGTCGAGTTCCAGTACGTGCTCCACTTGTTGTACTGGTTGAAATCGGTTCCGCCGATCGCGGCGTTGAATGGCGTGGACGCCAGCCCGTTCACGTTCAATCCAAAGTCCGCCGGCGAATTGGGATCGTCGCATCCCGCCGCCCCGTTGTCTCCGGACGACACAAATACGCTGATGCCCTGGGCCGACGCCTGTTCCCAGATGGCGTTGTAAAAAGAATTGCCCGCCGTGCCCAGCCCCAGCTCGCACTCGCCATAGCTTTCGCTCATGACTGGCGCGAGATTGTTCTCGATGATGTACAGGGCTGAAAGGTCCACGCCGTCGGTCGTGTCGGTCGAAGCCGAAGTCACGAAGTCGATGGTGGCTTGCGGCGCCACCGCTCCCGACCACTGCACGTCGATGTCGGCCTCGGCCTCGTCGCCGTTGATGCCCGGGTCGGTCCCATTGAGGATGATGTTGAGCTTGTTGGAGGGCACGCTCAGCCCGAACAGGCTCCAGAAGGTGGCCGGGTCCGAGGGATTGATGTTGGTGCGCCCGACAATCGCGATCGTTTGCCCGGAGCCGTTGATGCCGGCGGTCCACAGCGACTGCACGTCGTAGATCGTCGCGAAATCGTAGGGCACGATGCCGTAGCAATCGCCTCCCTGGCACGGGAACGTGTAGTTCGGCGAAGGGGTGGTGAGCTGGCGGGTATTCTTCGAATAAATTCCGACGAAGCGGTTCATCGCCTTGCGCTGGAAGTTATTCAGCGAATCGATTCCGGCAACAGCCGGCGCCAGCGCCGTCGGAATCTGCGGGTCGCCTGCGTTCGCCCAGTGCTGCTGGCCGTTGATCACGTATTTGTGAATCGCAGTGTGAAACGCTTCCTGCACCTGGCTGGCCGAGCCCGAGAACTCCAGCACCGTGCGGCCCTTGCTCGTACCCACCTGAAATCCGTGCGATTGCAGCCACGACGTGATGGTCTGCATGTCCGCGTCGGTCGGTCCAAACTGCTTGCCGAACTCTTCGGGAGTGAGCCACTGGTGGTAGCTGGCGGACGACTTGTCCTGCTGCTCATCGAGCAGCCGGAGCAGGGCGGATTCCTGTTGCGGGCTGCGCTTCAGCACCAGTAGCATGCGCTCCATCGGCAGGCTGGCCGGCGCCGCTCCTAGATCGTACTGCGGCTGCGCCAGAAAATAGGTATTGCCCTTCAAGGCCGTGAGCTTGGATTCATCGATGGTCTGCGTAATGAGCGGAGTCACCGTCGACTGAGCGCCCGACTGCTGCGCGAAAACCGGAACTGCAAAGACTGTGGCGAACAACAAAGTAGCCGCGACAAGCACCACCGCGGTCGCGGAAAGCGCGGGCTCGCAAGAAAAAATCGAAAATGTAGAGCGGGTAGACGAATACGAGTGCACTGGGATTGCACGCATGGCGACACCTCTAAGGGTTGAAAAGAAACGGAATCCACGAGGATCGAAGCGGCTTAGTCAGGGAGGGAAGTCGCCCGGTTCGTTCCTTTTGGCGAGCCGGGGCCTGCGCCCCAAGCCCGTGTGGACCTCACACGTTACATCACGCCCCTCGCGATTTCAATGAGATTTCTGGCCCGGAGCCGGGTATCTTCCGGGTTCCCAACGCGCTGGCCCGGGCCGCGGAAGGCCGATTGACCGGCCTTTTCAACCCCAGCCTTCTCAGTTGCTTATCGCCTGACAATCAGTTGAGCCGCGGTGCATTGTCGCCCGCGGCCGGCTTCGTCCAAACTGCGCTGCAGATGAGGAGGGTTTATGTGGCGCAGCACTCTTGCCTTGATTCTGATTCCGGCGCTGGCAGCGGCACAGTCGCAACCTCTGCCTGCAGCGCATCCGCAGCCTCGGCCCACCAGCACCTGGCCTCCGACCTACCGCTCGTACACCTACTACCAGCAGATTCGGCAGGGAACCGCCGAGGAGGTCGTCGTCGAACTGATGGTTCCCGGCTGGGTGAGTTCCCCGCAGAAACCGGCTCCCGGCATCATCCCGGTCAAGCTGGAACTGGACCCTGCCGCCGGTCTGGCGGTAACCGCTCTTCGGTATCCCAAGCCCTACACCGCCAAACGTCCCGGGATGCCCCTGCCATTGCCCTTGGTCAGCGGGGTTGCCGTCCCGATCCACTTCAACATCCGCGCCGCAAAGACTGCCGCGCTCGGGGCGCGTGTCTTGACCGGGAAGCTGACCTTCCAGGCTGTCACGAAGGAGTCCAGCGCCACCGCGCCGCAGCAGCTCAACGTGGAGATTCCTCTCATGGTCGTGGATCACGGAGCGCGAGTGCAGAAGGCGCAGTGGCCTTATACGAGCATCTCTCGCGGATGGATTGTGCTGCTGATCGTCTTGTCGCCGGTGCTGATTCCCCTCGGACTTCTCCTGATGACCGTCTGTTCGCTCACCCGCGGCGAGCCAGCCTGCGAATAGCGGAGCGCAAGAACGAGTGAGGAGATCCGAATGTGTTCGCCGCTGCTACTCCCCAAACATCGGCACCTGGCGCTGATCCTGGGCGGCGCGCCGGAGGCGCCGGCTCGCTCCAATCACGGCCAGCACAGTCAGCGACTCAAGCGCGGTGCGCGGCACGAAGATTCGTTGCGTGTTCGAGCGCTGATCGGGCGGGCTGAGCAGATATCCCTCCGGCGGCGACTGCGACAGATCGGCGGGCATCAGGCCCTCGAGTACTTCGCTGTCTTTGAAGCGCAGCCGCACCCACAATCCCTCCGACCGCGGGCGCGAGGTGAACGTCTTGCGCGTCAGCGACTCCGAATCGCCGAACTCGCGCACGAAGTATACCCCCTTAATCTCCCGCAAATCGATGCCGATGACCGTTCCGGAGGTATTCAGCAGTTCCAGCTTGCCTTCCTGGATGAACTGCGCCGGCGACACGTATCCCGACACCGAATCGCGGTCCATCTTCCGGACAATCACTTTTTTGTGCGTCGAAGGCATCGCTGGATCGCCTGTCATTTCGAGGTCCCCGTTTTTACGGCCGAACGACCTCGGCGAGCCGCGCTATACGCCTGCATTCTGTGCGGGCGAGGCAATTGCGCGCTAGGACTCGCATCCGAATTCTCGCATTTTTCTTGAAGAAACTCCCGGAATCCGCCTGAGCAGTAGCCAAAATATAAACGTTGTGTTATTTTCTTTAGCTTGCCGCAAAGTTTTCACTTGGCTTAAGTACTTTGTACTAAAGCACTTGCATTGACTCTGGCCTGCTGTCAGCGATTGGTCGGTCTGGCCCTGTGGAAATCTTGTGGAAATTGATGGTCCAGCCGGCCCGGTGGCCGCTTCAGCGCTGCCCCAAAACCGCCGGGAAACACGGCCGGAAGGCCGCTTGAAAGCGAATGGCTGATTACATTTACACGATGGAACTCCGGTTGACGCCGGACCAACTCAAAGGCGTCGGCTTGGTTCAGGACGTGGCTCGCGCGGCGGGCATGAATCTGTATCTGACCGGCGGCGCCATCCGCGACATCATCAGCGGGTTCTCCATCCGCGATCTCGATTTCACCGTTCAGGGCAATCCGCTCAAGCTGCAAAAAGATCTGGAGAAGGCCGGCGCGCGGATCACCGCGGTCGAAGAGGACATCAAGACCATCTTCATCGCGCTGCCCGGCAATGCCCGCGCCGAAGTCAGCATGGCGCGGACCGAGGTCTACGAGAAAACCGGCAAGCCGCCGGTCGTCACTCCTTCAACCATCTACGAGGACCTGCGCCGCCGCGACTTCACCATCAACGCCATGGCGCTGTCGCTGAACGAAGGATCCCGCGGGCTGCTGCTCGATCCCTTCAACGGCGTGGCCGACATCGAAGCCAAGCTGATCCGCATCCTGCAAAACTATTCGTTTCTCGAAGATCCTTCGCGGCTGATCCGCGCCACCCGCTTCGCCGCGCGCTTTCACTGGCCGCTCGAAGAGCGCACCCAGGCGCGCTACGACGCCGCCAAGGAAGGCAAGTACATCGATCACATTCTGCGCAGTTCGATTGGCCACGAGATCGCGGCCCTGGCGCACGAAGACGACCCGTTGAACGTGGTCAAAATGTTGGAGAAGGAAGGCTGGCTGGAAATTCTGCACGAACACTGGACCACCGCCAAGGTCGATACCAACGGCCTCGGTGCGCTGATGAAGACGCGCCAGCAGATGGTCGATCTCGGCTACTCGCCAGACGCCGGTCCCGCCGTCATGTACTTCCTGACCGCGCGCCTGTCCGACAAAGACATCTCCGATCTGCAGAAGATGATTCCGCGCAAGGATCTGGTCGAGGCCTGGCGCGACATCGAGGATCACGCCAAAGAACTGGCCAAGCGCCTGATGGGCAAGGAAGCGGCAACGCCCTCGCGCACCTGGAATCTTCTGTCGAGTGCGCGTCCGGAAATGGTGCTGTTCCTGGCTGTGACCGCCCGCCAGCAATCGGTTGAGCAGAAGATCAAGAATTACCTGACCAAGTGGCGGCAGGTGCAGCAAAAGATTCCGCTGCCCGAGATGACGGAGTTGCTGATCACGCCCCAATTGCCGGAATATCCGAAGATCGCGCGCGAAGCCTTCATGCTGCTGCTGGACGGCAAGCTGCGCTCGCGCACCGAGACGCTGAAGTTTCTGAAGCCGTTCGCCCCGCCGCCACCACCGCCGCCTCCCCCGCCTCGCCGCGGCCGCGCCGCCAAGGCCGCCGCCGAAGCCGCAGCCGCGCAGGGCAAAGCCCTGAAGCCGGGAAAGAAATTGAAGGTCGCGCCTGTGCCGCCCGCTCCGGTCGCCGCCCCTGCCAAGCCTGAAGCCAGACCGAAGGCACCGGAGACGCCAAAACCGGCTCCGCCGGCGAAGAAGCCGGCCAAGCCTCCCAAGCCCTCAAAGCCTGCGAAAAAGCCGGCCAGGCCCGCGCCCAGGAAAGCCAAGCCCGCGAAGAAGAAAAAGAAGAAGAAATAGTCCTCCCGCAGCGTGGGATCGAAACAGCTCGAGAGTTTCGCGCTATTCGCCCGGGTCCTCGGCTGGCGACGCCGGCGGCAGGGTTGCGGGTGCTTCCGTCTCCGCGGCCTTGGCCTCGACAATAGGAACTACGGAGGCAACCGTCGCCTGCGCCCCGGGGCCTGCCGGCGCGCGTTCAGTCGAAGCGGATGAGGCCGCTTTCGCTTGCAGAAGCTCTTGCACTTCGGCGATGAACAGGCTGCTTTTCGATTTCGGAACGATCCGGTTGACTCCCGCCTTCAATGCTTCCACCTCCACTTGCGGTGACCAGTAGAGAGTGTGCATCAGGATGGGCACCTCCGCGTGAGTCTTTCGAATTGCGCGCGCGGCCGCGAGTCCGTCCATGCGCGGCATCGCCAGGTCCAGAATGATCAGGCTGGGATTGGTTTCCAGCGCGAGTTGTACCGCATCCAGCCCGTTGTCGGCCTCGACAATCTCGTGCGCGCCCATTCCCTTGAGAAGCTTGGAAAGAGCATCACGAACGACCTTACTGTCATCGACGATGAGAATTGGATTGGCCATCCGCTACGACCGAAAACAGCGCAAAGCGCGCCGGTGGCGGATTCCCGGCGAGTGTTCGACGCCCTACGGATTAACTCATGCCCGGCGGCCGAGTTCAAATACGGCAAACCCTGTACCTGCTACAGCGATGATGCATTGGTTCTAAGGGATGTTTCCCCGCGCATTCCAACGCACTCTCCGCATCTCACAGAACGGGAGGACGTTAAAACAACCTTGCGCGAAAGTGAGATCGCCGTGAAAGAACCTCGATCGTTCCCTCTGCGTTCCGGAGAGCGCACCAACCCCACTGGCAAAGCGGTTGCTAATGCAATCCTGCTCTCCATTCCCGCCCAGGAATTTGCCCCGCTGCGTCCGCACCTGCAGTTCGTCGCCTTGCCGCAGCATCTCCGCATCCACGAGCCGAATCGAAGGCTGACCTTTGCCTACTTTCTGAATTCGGGCATGGTGTCGCTGGTGATTGCCACCCGCAAAGGCAACAGCGTCGAGGTGGGAGTCGTCGGCAATGAAGGATTCACGCCGCTGCAGATCACCGCCGGGCTCCGCAGGAATCCGCATCTGGCGGTGATGCAGATCGACGGAGAAGGATTTCGCGTTCCCGTCGCCGCGCTGCAGAAGGTGCTGCGCGCCAGTCCGGGCCTGGCCAACGCCATGAATCGCTACTCCGCCGTGCACGGGCTGCAAGTCGCGCAGACGGCAGGCTGCAACCGCCTGCACGGACTCGAGCAGCGCCTGGCGCGCTGGCTGCTCCTCACTCAGGACCGGGTGGGTTCCGGCTTGCTGCGCATCACTCACGATTTCCTTGCGACCATGCTCGGCACCGATCGTCCCAGCGTCAGCCTGGCGGCCGCCGGCCTGCTGAAGAAGCGCGTCATCGAGTACAGCCATGGCGCGGTGAGAATCCTGAATCGCAAGCGACTCGAAGCCTCTGCCTGCGAGTGCTACAGCGTCATCCAGCAGTTTGATGGCGAACTGCGAACTGGCTGAGTTGGAAGCTACCTTGTTACTCGCGGCGTTATTCCGATGCCCCGGGTTCTCACCAGCGCGGCTAACCTGAGCCACTACCCGCGCTGCTTCTGTCTTGCGCGCCGTCCCGCTGACGCGCTATGATCGGCCCCAACGTTCCTGGGGCATTCCAAAAAATCAAAGGACATTATGATGAAGAAGCCCGGCAGAATCCTGCTGATCTGTCTAGCTGCGCTCGTTGTGGTGCTGGCGGTGGCCATCACCTTCACGATTGGATGGCGGCCTTTCATAGGTCCGCAAAGACGCGCCGCGACCGACCGGCAGTTTGAGCGCACGCCAGAGCGGGAGGCCCGCGGCCGCTATCTGGTGGAAGGCTTGCTCGATTGCGGCGTCTGCCACTCGCCGCGCGACTGGACCCAGCACGGCGGGCCACAAATCAAAGGCAAGGAACTGACCGGCCAGATTCTGCCGCTCACTGGTTTTCCTGGCCTGCTGGTGGCGCCAAACCTCACTCCCGACCACGATACCGGGTCGCTGACCTGGACTGACGATCAGATCGGCCGCGCCATTCGCGAGGGCATCAGGCACGACGACAGCACGCTGTTTCCCGCCATGCCCTACGGGGAGTATCGCACTCTCTCGGATGAGGATCTGGCTTCGGTCGTCGTCTACCTGAGATCACTGGCTCCGGTGAGAAGTCCACTGCCACCGTCGCACATCAACTTTCCGCTGCGCTATCTGGTGCGCAGCGCGCCCCAGCCCGTTACCCAGCCAGTGAAAGGACCGGATCCATCTGACATTGTGGCGAGGGGCAAGTACATGGTCGGGCTCGGTTGCGGATGCCACAACGCGGTCGACAACCTCCACTACGCCGGAGGCGATCATCTGGCGGGGCCGTGGGGCGACGTGACCAGCGCGAATCTGACTCCCGACGCTTCTGGCATCAACTACTACAACGAGACGACCTTCATCACTGCTCTGCGCACCGGGTACGTGGGAGCGCGGAGCCTCAACTCGATCATGCCGTTTCTGACCTTCCGTAATCTGACCGACGATGACTTGAAGGCGATCTTCGCTTACCTGCGAACCCTGCCGCCGGTCCGCCACCGAGTCGACAATTCGCTTCCGCCCACTTATTGCAGGCTTTGCCAGCACAAGCACGGCGGGGGAAATCAGAACTGAAGACCTTCCGCCGACGGTTGATTTTTTCGGCCTTCGCCGGAAATGATCGGGCGTATAATCAGCTGTAGTATGCGTCGCTTGGCGGCAATCGCGGCGTTCGCGCTCTTTGTGACAGTCCCGGTGTGGGCGCAGCGCGGCCGTGGCGGCCACTTCGGCGGCGGAGGCTTCGGAGGCCATGGCGGCTTCTCCGGCGGTCATGCCGGCTTTGGCGGCGGACACGCGGGCGGCTTCGCCGGCCACTCCACTTTCGGCGCGGGCCGCGTTGGAACCGGTGGCGCTCTCGGCTTCCACGGCAGGCCCGGCTTCTCCGGCGGCTTCACGCATTTCTCCTCGCGTTCCGGATTCTCGCGCGAACCATTCCTGCACGACGGTTTTCACGGCCAACGCTTCCGCACCTACGGATATGGCAACCGGGGGTACGGCCATCGCGGATATCGCAACCGCTGCTACGGCTATGGGTGCTGGGGATACGGTTATGGGTACGGCTATCCGTGGCTGGATGGCTACTACTACGATCCGTACTGGTGGTGGGATGACTATTCGTCATCCTATGACTCGGACTACATGCAGGATCTCTCGATCGCCAACCAGATGAACCAGCAGAGCCTGGAAGAGCAGCAGATGCTCGATCAGGAGCAGGCTGACGGCGATCAGGATGTCTATGCGCCGCCGCCGCGCGCGCCGCAAGCCGCGCCGAATCCAGCTCCGGCTCCGCAGGAAGAGCAGCAGGGCACGCCAATCGTGCCCCAGACCATTCTCGTCTTCCGCGATCAGCATCAGCAGAAAGTCGACAACTATGCGATCGTCGGCCAGACCTTGTGGAACTTCGAGCCACACCACACGCAGAGAATCCCGCTAGCGCAGCTGGATGTTCCAGCGACCGTGAAGGCCAACGACGAGCAGGGAGTCACCTTCCGCATTCCAATCGCAAGCGAAGGCCAGTAAGCGCGCGGCCATGCTCTTCAGCGCTTTATCATGGAGGTCATGACCAGGGATTCGCCCGCGACGCTGCCGCTGCCGACTTTGCTTTCGCAGGCGCTGGTCGCCTTCATCATCGAATTCGACAACGAATTCGAGCACCAGGCGCCACATCGCACGACGCGATTCGGTGCTACCCTCGGATGGCGGCGTCCGCCGTTCCTGGTGTCCATGGTGATGTGGGCGAAGCTTTTCCGATTCATTCCGGAAGAGGGCATCACAATCGGCGAATTGCTCCGCGTTTCTGGAATTCCGGTCGCCGACCTGCGCCCGCTGCTGATACGTGTTTCGAGGTGGTGGAGCTATGTCACGGTGGAAGCCGTGGCGGAGAAATCGGAGAGAAGTGAACCGTCCAAAGCGCAAGTGAAGACGCGCTCGACGCGCGCATCCAAAGCCGGGTGGCTTATTCGCCCAACTCCGGGCGGCCGCAAGGCTCTCGAAGTCTGGCAACCGCTGACCGCGGTGATTGAGCGGCGCTGGGACGAGCGATTCGGCAAGAGCCGGATCGACAGCCTGCGAAAATCTCTGGGAGTACTGACTGGCCGTCTTGACGCGGCGCTGCCCAGCTTTCTTCCGATTCTCGGATATGGCTTGTGTACCCGGCGGTCCGACCCTGCGCCTCGATCTCCTGCGGCAGGGAACTCCACCTTCGATAACTCCCTGCCGGCGCTCTTATCGAAAACTCTGCTGGCCTTTGCGCTGGAGTTCGAAACTGAATCGGAGGTATCGCTGGCCATCTGCGCCAACGTTTTGCGCCTGACCGGCGAAGACGGCGCCAGCGTTCGCGATCTGCCGCGCCGGGCAGGAATCTCAAAAGAAGCTGTTGCCATGGCGCTTAGCTTTCTCAGCAAGCGAGGCTTCGCCGCGGTCCGGAGCCTGAGCCGAACAAAGCACCTCGTGCTCACGGCCAAAGGCCAGACCGCGCGCAACGCATACTTCCGTCTGGTGCATGAGAACGAAGAAGGTTGGCGCCAGCGCTGCGGCGAAGACGCCATCGGCGCGCTCCGCGAGCCGCTGGAATATCTCATCGGTGACGGGACCGCGAACGCGTCTCCGCTCAGCCGCGGCCTTGAGCCGTATCCGGACTGCTGGCGGGCGGCAGTGGCGAATCTTGAGACCCTTCCGCACTTTCCCATGATCCTGCACCGTGGAGGGTATCCGGACGGCAGCTAGCGATGCGAAGGTCCCCGCTCGCTCCTCCCCTTCGCCTTTCGCCTGTTCCCCCTTACCATTGGCGTGGCAGGATTTGCTTTTGCTTGCGCCTGTAGGTACATTCCTATCAAGCAGTTAGGTCAGGGTCGGGAGATCGCGGCCAGCGCCTCCGGGGAATCTGAGAAAGTACGGGCGGTTTCGGGAAGCGACCGGGCGCGAATGCTAAAATACTGTTAACACCCAAATATGCCATTAAAAACATTGTTTCTGAATCCACCTTCGTTTGAGAACTTCGACGGAGGCGCCGGCTCCCGCTGGCCCGCCACCCGCGAGATTGAAAGCTACTGGTATCCGGTATGGCTTGCGTATCCGACCGGGATGATCGACGGCGCGCGCCTGCTGGACGCTCCGCCCCATGGCGTAACCGGCGACGAGACCATCCAGATTGCCAAAGACTACGAGTTTCTGGTTTTGTTTACCTCGACGCCGGGCTTCCCGGGCGATATCCGACTGTCGCGCGCAATCAAGGCTTTGAATCCCGAAATCAAGATTGCGTTTGTCGGACCGCATGTGAGCGTGCTGCCTGAGAAGTCGCTGCGCGAGTGCCCCGAGATCGACTTCGTTTGCCGCAAGGAATTCGACTACGCGGTTTACGACTACGCGAATGGCAAGCCGTTGTCGGAGATTGCGGGCGTTTCGTATCGGAAAGACGGCCAGGTGATCCACAACCCGGATGCGCCGCAGATTCAGGATCTGGACGCGCTCCCTCACGTCACCGACGTCTATAGGCGCGATCTCGACGTGACGCGATATAACGTGCCGTTTCTGCTGAATCCTTATGTGTCGCTGTATACCACGCGCGGCTGCCCGGCGCAGTGCACGTTCTGCCTGTGGCCGCAGACGTTGAGCGGACATCCGTGGCGAAAGCGCTCCACCGACGACGTGGCGCGCGAGATGGCCCAGGCGAAACAGTACTGGCCGAACGTGAAAGAGTTCTTCTTCGACGACGACACGTTCAACATCCAGAAAGCGCGCACCATCGAACTTTGCGCCAAGCTAAAGCCGGTCGGCATCACCTGGTCGTGCACGTCGCGGGTGACAACGGATTTCGAAACGCTCAAGGCCATGAAAGAGGCGGGCTGCCGGCTGCTGATCGTGGGCTATGAATCTGGAGACCAGCAGATCCTGAAGAACATCAAGAAGGGCGCGACCGTCGAGCGGGCGCGCCAGTTCACCAAGGATTGCCACAAGCTGGGGCTGGTCATCCACGGCGACTTCATCATGGGACTGCCGGGCGAAACCCGCGAGACCATCAACAACACGATCGCGTTTGCCAAGGAACTGGATGTCGAGACGATTCAGGTATCCGTGGCGCACGCCTATCCCGGAACCGAACTCTACGACTACGCGACCAAGAATGGCTTCATCGTCTCCGGCAACCGGATGGTTGACGAAGGCGGCCACCAGCTGGCGCACATTCAGTATCCCGGGCTATCGGCGGACGAGATTCTTTCGTCGGTGCACCGCTTCTACGATGAATACTATTTCCGGCCGAAGGCGGTGTTCCGCATCCTGAAGAAAGCGGCGTTCGACGGCCACGAGCGCAAACGGCTCTATCGCGAGGCAAAGACCTTCCTCAAGCTGCGCAGCGCGCGCAACAAACTGGTCAAGAAACATAACGCCGAAGCGGCTGCGGCCCAACCCTCCGCGGCTGTCGGCATGTCGGACTAAGGTTTGAGAGGGACGATTGCAGATCCCGCGATCCGCGATCGGAAGTCTCAGATCGGCTAGCGGTCCAAAGAGCTGCGTTTCTCGTGACCTTTCGCAAATATCTTGTGCTGGCGGGAGTGACCGTCTTTGCCGCGGCCGGCGACTCCATGCTTTCGCATGGGATGAAGCAGGCCGGCCACATTTCCTTGAGCCATTTGCAGGATGTAATCCTGGCCGTGACCAATCCCTGGGTTGCGGCCGGGATCCTGCTGCTGCTGGCCTTCTTCGCGTCCTACATGAACGCGTTGTCGTGGGCCGACCTGACGTACGTGCTGCCGGCAACATCGCTGGGCTATGTCCTGCTGGCGCTGATTGCCAGATTTGTACTGCATGAGGAAGTCAGCCCGCTGCGCTGGATCGGCATCGCTTTGATTTCGGGCGGCGTGGGATTTGTGGCGGGCGGTCCGGCGTTGACTTCGCATCATGGAGAAGCGGCGGAAGAAGCCGAGGTCGCTTCCCGGGGAGCGAAGCCGTGAAGACGCTCTACACCTGGGTTGCGATTGTGGCCGTTACGCTGGCTTCGGTGATCGGAGACGTGCTGCTGTCGCGCGCCATGAAACAGGTGGGCGATGTGCATGATCTGTGGCGCCGCCGCGGGCTCTGGACCGTGGTCGGGCGCGTGTTAGGTAATCCTGGATTCTTCCTCGGCGTGGCCGCCATGGCGGTTGCCTTCTTCAGCCTGTTGTTCGCCTTGTCCTGGGGCGACGTCAGCCTGGTGGCACCGGCGGCCGCATCGCTGACGTTCATCGGCAATGCGTTCGCGGCCAGAATCTTCCTCCACGAAAAAGTCGACCGCCGGCGCTGGATCGCGGCGGTGCTGGTGGCCGGGGGCGTGGCGCTGCTGGCGCGATAGTCCGAAACCTGGCTCTGGACGCTGGTTTCCGGGCCACCGGCTTCCGGCTGTGCCGGGGCTCATTGGTCCCTGTGAGGCTAGTCACCGACTCCTTCCCGGCAAACGAGGTAAAAATCCAAGGACATCGCGAGGAGGAGTTATGGATGTACCCAGAGCGTCGATCGAGACGGTGAAGGAGTTTCTGGCCCTGCATCGGATTGCGATTGTGGGCGTGTCGCGCCAGGAAGGCAGCTTCAGCGTGGCGCTGTTTGAGGAGTTTCGCCGGCGCGGCTATGACGTGGTTCCGGTGAATCCGTATCTGTCGGAGTTGTTCGGAAAAAAATGCTTCGCCCGGGTGCAGGACATTCAGCCGCCAGTCGAGGGGGCGATCCTGATGACGTCTCCCGAGGTAACCGACGACGTGGTGGGGGATTGCGAGCAGGCGGGAATCCGGCGGGTGTGGCTGTATCGGGCTGGCGGTCATGGCGCGGTCAGCGAATATGCCGTGGATTTCTGCAAGATTCACGACATGACGGTTGTGCCGGGGGAGTGTCCGTTTATGTTTCTGCCGGCAGCGGCGGGCGTGCACCGGCTGCATGGACTGATCCGGAAGATCACGGGACGCTTTCCGCGGAAGGCGGAAGCCGCGGCCGCGTGAGGCAGGAAGGCGGCGAAGCGGCAGCAGGGCAAAATTCTTGTCAAGCCCCTGCGGGGTGGTGGTTGAGGGTATGTGCTTCATTCGCGGGGAAATATATTCTGACGAAGCGTGTTACATCACCCCTGGCTGATTTGATATTCTGAAAGTAGAGATAGAAAAGTGGCGCAGACCTTCGGGCTTGCGCCATTTCTGTTTGGAGCGGAATGTATTCCCACCCCGTCGCAAAAGCGCGACCAGGGCGAGGCAGCCGAGGGAATAGGGCGGGGCGTGGATAGGGACAGATCAGAACAGGCGCATGAGACCGGTTGCGGGCAGGTCGGGCGAGATGAAGCGAGCGGGGCGATCGGCGGCGCGCAGGATGGCTTCGGCGGCGAGGTATCCGCTGCGCACGGCGCCTTCCATGGTGGCGGGCCATCCGGTGGCGGTCCAGTCGCCGGCCAGAAATACGCGCGGCCAGGCTGTAGCCGAGGCGGGACGGTGCGCGTCGATGCCCGGACGCGGGGAATACGTCGCGTTGAGTTCCTTGATGACCGTGGATTTCAGCAGATTGGCCTCGCGGGCGGCAGGAAAGAATTCGCGGACTTCCGCCAGGGCGAGGTCGACGATCTCGCTGCGCGATTTGTCGATCAGCGTCTTTGAGGAACTGACCACAAGTTCGATATAGCTGCCGGCCTCGGGGGCTAAAGCGCGGTTTTCTTTTCGTTCCCGTTCGGCATGTCGGAAGTCGTGCCCTTCCCGGGCGTTCGCTGCTTGCGCGCGCATGGGTTGCAAATTCGATTTGTGGAACATCCACTGGATGGTGCGGTCGAGCAGAACCGCATGGTCGAGATCGGAGATCTGGCGGTCGAACCAGAGATGAATGCCGGTGATGGGAGAGTTTTCAAAGTGAGAGATCTGTTCACGGAGCGGCGAGGACTCGGGAGCGTCCGGCAGAACGCGATCGAGCGCGTCGAAGGGAAGAGCGAGGACGAGGTAGTCGAAGTCGAGGTTCCCGCGTCCAGCAAAATCGGCGAGACGCGGGGCGTCCCGTTCACCGCCCTCGTTGCGATCCCCCGCCTGTGGCAGCGAGCGCGACAAGGATGGGGCAACGGAATCCTGCTGATTTTTATTTTGATCGTCTTCTGCCTGGTTGCGCGCTTCAAGGTGCACGTGCGAAGAGTCGGCGGCGAATCCGTCGACGGGCTGGCGAAAATGCAGGACGCCGCCGCGGGCGCGAATGTAATCTCCAGCGGCGGTGTAGAGATCGGTGAGCGGAACCGTGGGCACGCCCATGTGGCGGGCCGGGAGAGACTTCATCGACTCGCGGACGACCTGCGCGGCGGCGGGAACGGAGATGCGGTCGAGATCCTCGCTGAGCGCGCTGACCAGAATGGGCTGCCAGAAGCGGGCGACGGCGTTTCGAGTCTGGCCGTGACGGTCGAGCCAGTGCTGAAAGGTTTCTCCGGTATCGCGCGGAGCGGTGAGCGTGAGAGGAACCAGAGCGCGCGCGATCGCCAGCTTGTCGGCGAGCGAGAGAAAGGGAAATGCGAAGAATGCGGGCGCGGTGTGCAGTGGCGCGGGGAGCGGAGAAGACTTCAGGGCCGAGATGCGGCCGCCGGGCTCGATGAAGTTCATCTGGTCGAACCAGCGAATCTGGCCGGCGGCGCCAATGCGCGTGTAGAACTCGATGAGATTCGTGCACAGGCGGAAGAGAACATGCTGGCAGTTATCGACGACTTCGCCGGTGCCCGGATGCTGATAGGAAGAAGCCCTCCCGCCGAGAAAGGGACGCTTCTCGAAGAGGGTGACGCGGAAACCGGAATCGGCAAGGGCGCACGCGGCAGCCAGTCCGGCGAGGCCGCCTCCGACAATCGCGACCGTGGGTTGAGAAGAGCTGGCGGGCATCGGATGGCTATAGGGAAGCGAGCCAGACGCGCGATCGATGCGCCGCAAAACACGCGACGCTTCGTGCGGCTCGCCCAGGTCCTTTGACGCCAAATGCGGGCGCCTCGGGATGACCACAGAAAATTCGCATTCGTCAGTTTACATCAGGCGCCTGAGGAAGCCTTTGGCGAGGATGAAGAGCTTTTGGCGGCGGGTGAGAGCGACTTTGGCGGTGAAGACGTCGTACTGCTTGACAGCGATCTTATCGAGCAGAGCGCGATAGATATTCACCAGCACCCAGAGCGCGGGCTGACTGTCTTCGGAGACATAGGGGATGAGCGCATCGCCGGAGGCATAAAACTGGCGGGCGCGGCCGGCTTCGAAGGCGAGCAGGGGACGAAGGCGGGCGGCATCGGGCGAAGCCAGCAGATCGGAGAAGGAAAGATTGAAGCGGGCCAGGTCCTCCGCGGGAAGGTAAACGCGGCCGAGAGAGGCGTCTTCCTTGACGTCGCGGATGATGTTGGTCAGCTGGAAGGCGAGGCCGCAGTCTTCGGCGAGCGCTTCGGCCTGGGGATCGCGATATCCGAAGATGTGAATGCAAACCAGGCCAACGACCGAGGCGACGCGGTAGCAGTAAAGGCGAAGGTCTTCGAAGGTGGCGTAGTGGACGGTGCAGGGCGCGTTCGACAGATTTCCGCTTCCGGCAAAATCGGCGGGAAGCGGGGCATCCACGGGGGATTCCACTTCGGGGCTCATGACGTCCATGGCGGTGCCGTGGGCGAGTTCGTCGAGCAACCCGGCAGGAATGGCGAAGCGGCGCTGGGCGTCGGTGAGGGCGAGCAGAATGGCATCGTCGGTGGGCTGGCCCTGCTGGGCGCGGTGCAGCGCATCGAGCCAGGCGTCGAGTTTCTGGCGGCGCTCGGGGAAACTCAACGAAGAATCGTCGGTGATGTCATCGCAGCGGCGCATGAAAGCGTAGACGGCGCAGAGGGCTTCGCGCTTGCGACGAGGCAGAACCAGAAAAGCGTAATAAAAATTCCTGGCGGCGGTGCGGGTGATTCCTTTGCACACCGAATACGCCATGACGAGCTGGGGCGCGGCGGGAGTCCAGGGAATGGGAACGGGCTCGGTGCCAACGGTCACGGCCTGGTGACCCCGCTGGGGGCCGGTGGTTTCAGGCTGGCCGGGCCGGCTGGAGCAGCCGAGGTTCCGGAAAAGAGTTTGTGAAGCGCGGCGCGGGCGACGAGCGCGAGCTTACGCGGCCTGGAGATCACCGGACGGTTGCCGAGCACAGCATAGTCCTGGCGCTCGATGGCGCGAAGGATTTCCTGGCCGCCGCGGGTGAAGAGTTCGAGGTCGACGGCGAGTTCGCGGTCGACCATCGACACCAGCGGCAGACCTTTGCGGAACCAGTCGTGAGCGCGTTCCACTTCGAAGCGCATCAGGGCGCGGAAGGCGGGCGTGTTCCGACTGCAAACGATATCGTCTTCAGTGACAGCGAAGCGATGCAGACTCTCCAGCGGCAGATAGACGCGGCCTTTGGCGTAGTCGACGGAGACGTCCTGCCAGAAATTGGCCAGCTGGAGCGCGGTGCAGGTGAAATCAGAAAGTTGCTGGCGCTCGGCATCGCGGTATCCACAGAGATAGAGCACGAGATGGCCGACGGGATTGGCGGAGTAGCGGCAATAGGCGAGAACGTCGTCGAATGTGGGGAAGCGAGTGACGGCCTGATCCTGGCGAAAGGCGATGAGCAGGTCAGAGAACTCATGCTTCGGGATGTCGAACTGGCGGACGGTTTCGGCGAGGGCGACGAAGACCGGATGCCGGGGAGAACCGTCGTAGCAGGCATCGAGTTCAGATTGCCACTGATCGAGGAGCGCGAGCGCGGCCGCGGCATCGCCGACTTCGTCGCCCAGGTCGTCGGAAATGCGGCAATAGGCGTAGACATTGAAGAAATGCTGACGCAAGCGGCGGGGAAGAAACCAGGTGGCGACCGAGAAATTCTCGTAATGCGTGCGGGCGAGATGAGCGCAGTATTCGCGCGCCTGCGCCGGTGTGGGGGCGGAGGCCGGAATGGCGTAGGCGGCGGGAAGGCGCGACCAGCCGAGAGACACGGATTGTGCGGCGGGTTGAGTCATCTCAGTTCAGCTTTACGCCATTGCGAACTCGATGCAGCCGTGAGAACTCCCTTCGAGGACCCATGCCGGCGCAGAGAAACAAGGGATCCTTCGACTGCGCATCGGATTCGCTTTGCGAATTCAATGCTTCGCTCAGGATGACAAGAGCCTGGAACCAGGTTAACGTCCACAATCAGCAATCAACAATCAGTGGCCGGGGATGATCGCGGTTTTGATTTCACCGCCGCGGTTGAGCATGTGATGCAAAACCTGCTGCAGGCGCGACAGAGGCGCCTCGCCGGTAATGTAATCCGTGGGGCGAATCTTCTTGGCCGCAATCAGTCCGAAGGCTCGGCGGACGGTCTCCGGCGTGTGGTGGAATGTGGCTTTCAAGGTGATTTCGGAATAGTGCAGCCGGTTGGTATCGAGCTGCACCTTGGTTCCACCGGCACAACCGCCGAAGAAGTTGACGGTGCCGCCTTTGCGAACCATCTCGACGGCCCACTCCCAGGCCTCGGGCCGACCGACGGCTTCGATGACGACATCACAACCGCGTTTCTGCGGAGAAAGTGCGCGGACGGCTGCGACGACGTCGGTGACTTTGGTGGTCTGCACGATTTCGTGAGCGCCCATCTGCTTGGCGGCGGTGACCTGTCCGTCGCGCTTGACCACGGAAATCACGTTGCAGCCGATGGCGCGGGCCACCTGGACGAACATGAGTCCGATGGGGCCGCCGCCGAGGATGGCGACGGTTTCGCCGATTTCGACTCCGGTCTCATGCAGGCCGCGGAGAACGCAGGCCAGCGGCTCGGTCATGGCGGCGTCTTCGAAGGTGACGTTGGGCGGAATGACGAGCATGTTGGCTTCAACAATGCGGCGCGGGACGCGGATGTATTCGGCGTAGGCTCCGTTGTTGAAGAGCAGGTCTTCGCAGAGATTCTCCTGGTGCTTGGAGCAGTAGAAGCACATCTGGCAGGGGGCGGAGTTGAGGGCGACGACACGCATGCCCTTCTTGAATCCATTGACGCCGGCGCCGACTTCCTCGACGACTCCAGCCAGTTCGTGGCCGAAGAGGGCGGGGGGAACGATCATGCGGGCGTGATATCCGCGCTGAAAGACTTTGAGATCGGTGCCGCAAGTGAGGGCGACCTGGACTTTCACCAGGACCTCGCCGTCACCCACGCGAGGGATAGGAACCTTCTCGATCTTGAGATCTTCTTTGCCGTACAAGACGGCGGCGGTCATTTTTCCGTTCACTGCGAGTTTCCTTTTCTACAGCCTCTCGGGCGCAAACCCCGGAAAACATGCTGTCTGACAGCGCGACGAATCGCGCGTCCCGGTCAAAACGCTGCGGCGCGGCGGCCCTAAAGGGCCGCCTGGCCACTACGAGGGCCGGGTTGAATCAGAATCTTCATCGAGGAAGGCTGCGGATGCGCGGCGAGGTCGAGTGCGGCGCGGCACTGGGCCAGCGGGAAGCGGTGGCTGACCAGGCGCTCCAAATTCATTTCGCCATTCATGACAAAACCCACCGACTCCTCCTGCAGGTCGACCGAGGCGCTATAGGAACCCACCAGCGTCTTCTCGTCGACACAGATGGCGGCCGGATCGATCACGGCTTCTCCGTGCTGAGTCTGGGCAAACAGCAATACACGACCCCCTGGACGCGCAACGTCCATTGCGGTGCGAATCAGGGCGCTGCCCCCGACCGCGAGAATCACGGCGTCGGCACCGCGGCCTTCGGTCAAGCCGCGAACGCGCTCGACAACATTCTCTCGCGACGCATCGATTGTAAGCTCTAGGCCGAAACTTGACCCTATTTTAAGCCTCTCGGGATACAAATCGGAAGTGATTAACCTAACCCCTGCCTGCTGCGCCAACACACTCAATAAGATGCCGATTGGTCCCTGGCCGATGGTCAGCACGGTCTCTCCGGGCAAAAGCCTCAGATTTTCAATGCCTTTCATGCAGGTATTGACGGGCTCCACGAAGCAGGCCTGCTCGAAGCTGACGCGGTCGGGGATGCGGACGGTCCCGTGCTGAACGATCCAATCCATGACGCGGACGTACTCGGCGAATCCGCCGCCGGAGGGCTCGAATCCGGCGGTGCAACCGACTTTCTTGTAGGTCGCGCACTGGGCGAAGGTCTTGGTGCGGCAGTAGAAGCAAGTGCGGCAGGGAATGTGGTGAAAGACGATGACGCGGTCGCCTGGCCCATAATCCCGGACGTTTGACCCAACGGCGGCGACAGTGCCGGAAGTTTCGTGTCCGAAGATGCGGGGCGCGGAATGGGAACCGGTGGAGATTTTCTTGAGATCGGTACCGCAGACGCCGCAGGAGTGGACCCGCAGGAGCATTTCGCCGGGGCCGATTTCCGGGACGGGCACGGTTTCGAGGCGAACATCATTCACGCCGCGGTAGACGGCGGCGAGCATCGTGGTCGGGATAGGAGAGGATTCGTCTTCGACCGCGGAGGGTCGGGTTGCGGGCATACCTCATTTTAGATGATACAAAGGGCTCGGTGGTGCAAATTGGAGGAGGTGGGCGGGGAGAGCTTCAACACAGAGGATACAGAGAAGAGGCGCGTTGATCGGTGCGGCATGGGGCAGAGGATCAATAAATATGCGGCAGAAGACGCCAGGTGCGCCGGAAGTAGGCGTCGTACTCGGCGCCGAAGTGCTGGCGCAGGAGGCGCTCTTCGGCGTGAATCCGCGCCACCAGGGGCACGAACAAGGCAGCTGCCAGCAGGACTCCAACGGCGGAGCGAAAGGTGAGCACCCATCCCAGGGAAGTGACGAGCAATCCGAGGTAGCTTGGGTTGCGGATGACGGCGTACATGCCGCGGGTTTCCAACTTGTGCCCCGGCTGGATCGCGACCAGCCCGCTGAAGCGGTTTCTGAGAACGTACACCGGAAGGATACGGATCAGGCCGCCGATAAAGAACAAAACCACGCCCACCCAGCGCATGGCGTCGCCATCGAGGGTGCCGAATCCGATGCGATCGGTGTAGGAGGAGAAGAAAGCCATCAGGAGAGCAATCGCACCGAAGGCCCACAGCACCCAGCGATTGCCGCGGTCTTCCGTTTCGCCGGAATTCATGCCGCCACCGGAGGGGACGGCGAGCACCGTCAACAGGATGGTCGCGGCGGCGAGAACGCGGAACGCCGGATGACGGAAGAACGGTGTCCATCCGCCCCAGGCGGCGATGGCCAGCCCGAACTGGATGGCGATGGAGATCACGGAAGAGATCACAATCTTGAGGGCACTCATTTCGGTCGCGCTCTGTTACAACGTAACACCACTTCGGGTGGTGGAATTTTCCCACGTCTCGCAAAGACGGCGAGACGTGGGGCAGCCCCGGAAGTGGGAACCCACCCTGTGGCAGAGGCGCTATGGGGTGGGGCAACCGGACTGGGCGTTTCATGCTATGCTGCGGCGAAAGTTCGGCAACTCGAGGGACGCTCTGTGCTGACGGAACTGCGACTGGAAAACTACGCGGTCATCGACAACCTGGCGGTGGAGTTCGGGCCGGGGCTGAACCTGCTGACGGGCGAGACGGGAGCGGGGAAGTCGATCCTGATCGACGCGCTGGCGCTGCTGCTGGGGGAAAAGGCGTCGAGCGAGGTGATCCGGGCGGGGGCGGAGCGGGCGGTGGTGGCGGCGGTGATGGAAGCGCCGCAGGCGCAGCAGAAGGCGTTGAAGAAAGTCCTCGAGGCGAATGGGCTGGATGAGTCCGAGGACGAAACGCTGATCCTGCGGCGGGAGATTGCGGCGGGAGGCAAGGGGCGGGCGTTCGTCAACAATCAGCCGGCCACGGTCGCGGTGCTGAAACAACTGGCGCCGTTTCTGGCGACGATCCACGCACAGAACGAATCGATTCTGGCGTTTGATGGCCAGGCCCGGCTGGAATTGATCGATGCGTATGCGGCGAGCCAGCCGGATCCGGTGGCGGCTGCGTTTTCCGTGTGGAAGGAGATTCGAGGGCGAATCGACGAACTGGAGCGCGGAGAGCAAGACCGGCTGCGGCTGGTGGATCTGTGGGTTTTCCAGAGGCGCGAGATTGAAGAAGCGCGGCTGCAGGCGGGCGAGGACGAGCGGCTGGAAGCGGAGAAGCGCGTCCTGGCGAATGCGGAGAAGATCTACAACGCGGCGATGAATGCGTTTGATTTGCTGTACGAGGGCAACGGATCGACGGCGTCTTCGTTGCGGGCGGCGCAGAAGCAGGTCGAGGATCTGGCGCGGTACGAACCGAAGTTTCAGGAGGCGCTGGCGGCGCTGGAGTCGGCGCGCATCAGCGTGGAAGATGTGGGAGCGACGGTGCGGGATTATGCGGGAGGAATTCACGCGTCTCCGGAACATCTGGCGGAAGTGGAAGACCGACTGGCTCTGGTCGATCGGCTGAAGCGGAAATACGGGCCAGCCCTCGATGATGTGATTACGTTTGGAAATGATGTTGCGCGCAAGCTTTCGGAGGTCGAGAACAAGGACGAGATCCTGCGGCAACTGCGGGGCGAACTGGCCAAGGCGGGGGAAGAATACCTGCGAGCGGCGCGGAGCCTGTCGAAGAAGAGACACGAAGCGGCGCGGAAGCTGGAGAAGCTGGTCGAGGCGGAGATTAATGATCTGGCGATGAAGGCGACCTTCCGCATCGAAATGACCAGTTCCGAGGAGGAAGGGAACTGGACACCAGACGGCATCGACCAGGTGGTGTACCTGATTACGACGAATCCGGGAGAACCGCTGCGGAGACTGGAACACATCGCGTCAGGAGGAGAGCTGTCGCGGGTGATGCTGGCGCTGAAGGCGAGCGTAGAAGCAGGCCGGGTTCCCCCATCTCGCAAAGGCGGCGAGACGTGGGGCACCGGCAAGCGAGGCGCTCAGAAGACGCTGGTCTTTGACGAGATTGACACCGGAATCGGCGGGCGGGCGGCCGAAGCGGTGGGCAAGAAACTGAAGTCGCTGGCGCGCGCGAATCAGGTGCTGTGCGTCACGCACCTGCCGCAGATCGCGGCCTTCGGCGATCATCACTACGTGATCGAGAAGAAAGAAGCGGCAGGACGCACGCGCACGAACATCCGGAGGGTGACCGGCGAGGAGCGGACGGAGGAAGTGGCGCGGATGCTGAGCGGAGCGAAGCTGACGGAGACTTCGCGCAAGCATGCCGAGCAGTTGATCAAGGCGAATGGATAGGGCTGCTTTCGAAGCTGGCTTTTCTCAGTCTTTCAATCTCTGAATTCTGGATTAGCGCGAGAGGACCTGGATCAGGTCGGAGTGGCTTTCCGCCAGGGTCGTCTTGGTGGAACCATCGGCAATTCTGATATTGAAGTTCACGGTGATCTTGGCCTGGGTTTCCACCGGCTGGCCTTTTTCAAGGACTGGCTTGAAGCGCCACTGGCGGACGGCCTGCTGAGCGGCATCGGTCAGGATCGGAGGGCCGGCGAGGACGCGCAGATCTTCGATGTTGCCGTCGGCGCTGATGATGGCCTGCAGAACCACCGATCCCTGGACTTTCATCTGAGGCGCGAGCAGTGGATACGCGGACCCGTCAGGGGTGTTCACGCTGGTCGACAGCGGTTCGCGCTCGGCGGCGTTGGTGGCGACGCCCGCGGGCGTTCCGTTTGAGATCTCAAGGTTGGCCGCCGGGTTGCCGGGGTGCAGGCGGCTATGTTTGTCGCCCGTGACCACTTCAACGTCGAGCGGCGGCAGCGCGGTCCGATTGGAGGCTACGATGCCGGAGGCCGGTTCCTGAGGCTTTGCGGCGGGCGCAGGCTCGGCGGAGTGCTTCTTGAGCACGGGAGCGGGCGCCGGAATCGAAGGACGAGTCGCCAGAGGAGCAGCTTGCGGCTTGGCCGAAGCGAGGTCGGTTCCAACGGCGTCGGAGTCGGCATATTGATCGGTGCCGAACCAGAAGTCGCGATCCTTCACGATCAGGGCGGCAAAGGTGACCAGCAGAAGAATGAGGGCGAATAACTGTTTGCGGGGCTGTTCGCTCTGGACGGTCCGGCCAGGGAGGGTGCCGACGGTCGGTTTGAGCTTCAGTTCAAGCATTGTCGCTCTTCGCAAACGGGGTATCGCGTAACGACGCCAACAAGGTTGCTCCCGATCGGCTGGGATGACAATGGCACGGGGGCGGGGGAAGCCGGCACGAGAGTGCTATGCGGCGTCTGAGGGGGTGAGTGCAGCGGCAGGAGGCGGGACGGTGACCGTTCGCTGCGGCGGTCTGGCCATTCGCCGCTAATTGCAGCGGTTTCTGTGGCTTACGTTGACCAGGAGGGTACTTTCAGATAGTTTAGAATGATCAATATCAAAGGTTTTCGTGTAGGCTAAGGAAACGCGTCCTGTGGGGCAGTTTTGCATCTTACCAAGGCAGGAGGGCTCGATTCCGGCGCCTGTCCGCGGGCTACGACGGTCTTTCGACGGGCGATCTCTTTCTACGACGGCATCTACGGACGACTCTTACGGTCGACCAGGAGCGACACTGAACGTGGCAAATTCTGAAGGCAAAACTCTACTGTTACTGAAACCGCGGGGGTTCTGCGCCGGGGTGGTGCGGGCCATCGACGTGGTGCGAATCGCGCTGGAGGCCTTTGGGCCGCCGATTTATGTGCGCAAGGAGATCGTCCACAACAGCTTCGTAGTGGAGGAGTTGCGGGGCAAGGGCGCGATTTTCGTCGACAGCGAAGACGAGGTTCCGAACGGCGAGCGGATCATTTACAGCGCGCACGGCGTGTCTCCGGAGGTGCGGGAGCACAGCGCGAAGCGTGGACTGCGGGTGATTGATGCTACCTGTCCGCTGGTGACCAAGGTGCACGTGGAGGCGGTGAAGTTCGCGCGCGAAGGATATTCCCTGATTCTGATCGGCCACCACGACCATGATGAAGTCATCGGCACGCTGGGCGAAGCTCCGCTGGTGACGCAGGTGGTGGGATCGCCGGAACAGGTGGAATCGCTGGACGTGCCCGATCCGAACCGGGTGGCGTATCTGACGCAGACCACGCTGAGCCTGGACGAGACCAAGGACATTATCGCGGCGCTGAAGAAGAGGTTTCCGAATATCAAAGGGCCGGCGGCCCAGGACATCTGCTACGCGACGGAAAACCGGCAGGTAGCGGTGAAGCAGGTGGCGTCGGAGTCGGATCTGCTGCTGGTGGTCGGCTCGGAGAACAGTTCGAATTCGAACCGACTGGTGGAAGTGGCGCGCAACCTGGGAACGAACGCGCACCTGATCGACAGCTGCAACGATATCGAGACGGAATGGCTGAAAGGCGTGAAGACGATTGCGCTGACGGCGGGAGCTTCGGCGCCGGAACACCTGGTGGAAGAGACGATCACGTTCCTGCGGGAAAAAGGATTTAACGACCTGCAGGAACTGGAAGTGATGCCGGAGAACGTGCGGTTCGGGCTGCCTCCGGAGATCGTGGAAGCGATTGCCGCCGCGCCGGCGCAGTGAGTGGCGGCGCGATCTCGCCGCGTCAGCATGGACAAAGCGAATTTTGGAGTGTGAACAGTATGGAATCCAACTCCCCCGATTCTGACAGTACGATCACCTCGGTAGGTTCCGCTCCCCAACTCCGGTTCGGCAAGATTGAAGAATTCACCTCACGTGTGGGCGCGGCCATCGCGGCGGCGCGGAAGCATCTTTTCTCGCAGCAGCAAGAAGAGGGCTACTGGTGCGGCGAACTGGAAGCCGACACGACCCTCGAGTCCGATTACATGCTGCTGCACACCCTGCTGGGGACGGGGAATCCGGAACGATTCCAGAAAGCCGCCAACTGGATTCTCCGCCATCAGAACGAGGATGGGGGATGGAGCACGTATCCGGGCGGGCCGTCGAATGTGAGCGCGTCGGTGAAATCCTACTTCGGGCTGAAGCTGGCGGGATACGCGGCGGACCATCCGGCGCTGGAGCGCGCCCGGGAAAAAATTCTGGAGCTGGGCGGGGTGACCGAGGTCAATACATTCACCAAGATCTATCTGTGCTTTTTCGGGCAGTACGATTACGATGCGGTGCCGGCGATTCCTCCGGAGATCGTGCTGTTCCCCAGCTGGTTCTGGTTCAACATCTACGAAATTTCTTCGTGGTCGCGGGCGATCCTGGTGCCGCTGTCGATCTGCTACGCCAAGAAGCCGTTCAAGAAGATTCCGCGGGAGATGGGCGTGGAGGAGCTGTTTGTGGGGGGCATGCAGAAGTCGCGCATGCACCTGCACTGGGCGAAGAAGCTGATCTCATGGCGGAATTTCTTTCTGGTACTGGACCGGATGACGCACTGGTTTGAGCGGGTGCATGTGCGCCCGCTGCGCTCGATCGCGCTGAGGAGCGCTGAGAAGTGGATGCTGGCGCGCTTCGAGATGAGCGACGGGCTGGCGGCCATTTTCCCGTCGATCATGAATTCGGCCATCGCCATGCGCTGCCTGGGATACTCGCTGGACGATCCGCAGGTGATCCGGGCGATGGATGAGTTCGAGAAGCTGGGCATCGAAGAAGGCGACACCTTCCGCATGCAGCCCTGCGTTTCGCCGGTGTGGGACACGGCGTATGCGCTGTTCGCGCTGGGCGAGGCGGGCGTGCCGGCCGACGATCCGCGCATGGTGAAGTGCGCGGACTGGATCCTGCAGAAGCAGGTGCGCAATGCGGGCGACTGGAAAGTGAAGAACAAGAAAGGGCAGCCGGGCGGCTGGTACTTCGAGTTCAACAACGAGTTCTATCCTGATGTGGACGACACGGCCATGGTGTGTCTGGCGCTGAGCCGGGTGGAGCATCCGAACGGGCGGTATCAGCGGGAATCGGTGCAGCGGGCGATCGACTGGGTTTTTTCCATGCAGTGCAAGAACGGCGGCTGGGCCTCATTCGACAAGGACAACGACCGCATGGTCTTTCAGTATGTGCCGTTCGCCGATCACAACGCCATGCTCGATCCGGCGACGGTGGACATCACGGGGCGGATCCTCGACATGCTGGCAGCGTACGGATATGACAAGAGTCATCCGGCGGTGAAGCGGGCGATCGAGTTCCTGATCAGGGAGCAGGAGCCGGACGGAAGCTGGTTCGGGCGCTGGGGCGTGAATTACATCTACGGGACGGGACTGGTGCTGCGCGGGCTGGAGGCGATCGGCGTCGATCTGCACGAGCCCTGCATTCAGCAGGGAGCGGAGTGGCTGCGCATGATCCAGAACGCGGATGGCGGTTGGGGCGAGAGCTGCGAGTCGTACGACGATACGGCGAAGCACGGAGTGGGCGAGAGCACGCCGTCGCAGACGGCATGGGCGATTCTGGGATTGCTGGCAGCCAATGATACGCGGAGCGATTCGGTGGCGCGGGGCATCGCGTACCTGCTGCGCACGCAGAACAAAGACGGATCGTGGGACGAGGAGCTTTACACGGGCACGGGATTTCCCCGCGTGTTCTACCTGATGTATCACCTGTACCGGCAATATTTCCCGCTGCTGGCGCTGACCACGTATCAGAAGGTGATGGAAAAGAACGAGAATTAGCGGTTCCCGGGCTAAGGCCCCCGTCAAGGTCGGCTCCGGGCCCGCTGGTGCAGGCGCGCTTCGGGGGACGCATCCCATACATCTGGAGTGTTCTTCCCGGCATCAGCGATTGACAATCTGAGCCATGTGCTGAATGCTGAGTGCTGAATGCGAGCATTCGTCACTGGCGCGACGGGATTCCTCGGCTCCCATGTAGCGCGCGTTCTGGCCGATCAGGGCGCTGAGCTGCGGCTGCTGGTGCGTCCGACGAGCAATCTGAAAAATCTGGACGGGCTTAAGGCGGACCGTGTGGTTGGCGATCTGCGCGATGCGGCGTCGCTGGAAAAAGCGATGGCAGGCTGCGACACGGTCTTTCACGTGGCGGCGGACTACCGGCTTTGGGTGCGCGATGCGAATGAGATGTACCGGTCGAACGTCGAGGGCACGCGGGCGATTCTGGAGGCGGCAAGGAAGAATGGGGTGCGCGGCGTGGTGTACACGTCGAGCGTAGCGACCATGGGATTCACGGCGGACGGGCATCCGGCGGATGAGGAGTCTCCGGTGTCGCTGGCCGACATGATCGGGCATTACAAGCGATCGAAATTCATGGCGGAGCAGATCGCTCTGGAGGCGGGGCGAAGCGGGATGCGGGTGATCACGGTGAATCCGACGACTCCGGTGGGCGAGCAGGATGTGAAGCCGACGCCGACGGGACGGATTGTGGTCGATTTCCTGAAGCGGAAGTTTCCCGCCTACGTGGAGACAGGATTGAACCTGGTCGACGTGCGCGAGTGTGCGCGCGGGCATGTGGCGGCGCTGGAAAAAGGCAGACCGGGCGAGCGCTACATTCTGGGCGGGGAGAATCTCACGCTGAAGCAGATTCTGGACAACCTGGGAAGGATTTCGGGATTGCCGTCACCGAAAGTGAAGCTGCCGTATTTTTTTGCGTTCGCGACGGGAGTGATCGACGAAGCGATTACCGGACGGCTGTTGAAGGGCGAGCCGCGAGCGACGGTCGATACGGTGCGCATGGGAAAAAAGAAAATGTTTGCCAGCTCCGACAAGGCGGAGCGGGAGCTGGGCTGGAAGATTGTCCCGGTGGAAGATGCGCTGCGGCGGGCGGTGGAGTGGTTCCGGGCGAACGGCTATGTCTGATTCCGCGAAGGCGAGAATTGCGATTGTGGCCGCGCTGGAACGGGAGGTGCGTCCGCTGGTGCGGCGATGGCAAGCGGTGGAGAGGGAATATTCCGGACGCCGGTTTAAGTTCTTCGCGCAGGAAGACGCGGTCGTGGTTTGTGGAGGGATGGGCGCGGAAGCGGGGCGTCGAGCGGCGGAGGCGGTGATCGCGCTGTATGCGCCGCAGATCGTGTATTCGGCAGGATTCGCCGGGGCGCTGGATCCGGAGCTGGTGGCCGGCGCCGTGATGCGGCCGGCGCGGGTGGTGAATGCGGGCGATGGAAGCAGCGTCCGGGTGAATGGCGGGAAAGGAGTGCTGGTCACCTTTGGGATGGTGGCCAGCGCGGAACAGAAGGCGAATTTGCGGGAGTCGTTTGCTGCGCAGGCGGTCGACATGGAGGCAGCGGCGGTCGCGCGGGCAGCCGAAGGGCGAGGCATTCGGTTCGCGGCGGTGAAAGCGATTTCGGACGGCGCGGACTTCACGTTCCCGGCGATGCAGCGATTTGTGGACTCGGCAGGGAAGTTTTCCGAGGCGCGATTCGCATGGTACGCGGCGTGGCGTCCTTGGCTGTGGGGAAGAGTGATGCGAATGGCGAGGGACAGCAGTCACGCGGCTGAGGCGTTATGCGAGCAGCTGCAGGCGATTCTGCTGGACGAAGCGGCAGAGGATCCGGCAAAAAAAGAGGCGGTGGAAGGACGATGAAACATTGGGCTCGCGCGATTGCGGGGACGGTTTTTTTCGTGGCGATCGGGTTCGCGGCGGCCGGACTGCGGGCGCAAAGTGCGCCCCCGACGTACTTTGCCAACAGCTTTCGGCAGGGCGAGACGCGGATCACCGAGGAAGCATTCGATGTGAAACTGACTCCGGACAACGCGACCTACCGGGAAAGAATCAAGGATTCGGCGGGGAACGACCGCTACGAGCTGACGATTACGCCGCAGGGGCCGGAGGGCGATGCGCGGATCACGTCGTGGCGGGTGCGGCTTGGGGACCTGCATCACAGCATTTACAACAACATTCTGCTGGCCGATCAGCAGCCGACCGCCGAGGCAAAAGACAACCTTTGGTGGCTGAATCCGAATCCATTTGGGCCGGTGCCGATCCGGGCGAAACGGATCATGAAGGTGGACGGATTCTATGTGGTGCTTCAGGTAAAGAATCTGCACTTTACGCCGCTGGACTCTCCGTATCTGGACTCGATGGAGGTTCATTTTGCGTTCAGCAACAGCGATCCGAGAAACGCGGGGCATTGAGGATAGTTAGAAATTTCCCGTTGCCAGATCGGGTACGCGAGGCCAGATCACGCGCGGAATTCATCTATAATCAGTGAAGGCGTTCTCCCAAAATCCAATGCAATTTCTTCCCTTGCTGGCAGTGTTCGTCGGCGGCGAAGTCGTCGACATGATTTCCGATAGCGGCCCGGTTGCAAAGCTCGTCTTACTGGCTCTGTTGTGTTTCAGCTTGCTTTCCTGGGCGATAATCCTGACCAAATGGAGCCTGCTGCGGCGGGCGCGGCTGCAGAGCGGGCGATTCGTGCGGGCCTTCCGCAAAGCGCAGCGGCTGCAGGACATTGCGGCGGTGGCGGATCAGTTCCGGCCCAGCCCGCTGGTGGGCGTATTCGAGAGCGCCTTTGAAGAGTACAAGCGGCAAATGGGCTCTAGCGGAATGTTGCGCAACCTGACGGCGGTGCAGCGCGGGATGCAGATCGGCAGCTCGGAAGAGATCACGCGGCTGGAACGGAATATGCCGTGGCTGGCCATCACGGCGGCGGTGACCCCGTTCATCGGGCTGTTCGGCACGGTGTGGGGCATTATTGATGCGTTTCACGGGCTGGGCACGGCGGGGGCGGCAACGCTGCGCGCGGTGGCTCCGGGCATTTCCGAGGCGCTGATCACGACGGCGGCGGGACTGGCGGCCGCGATTCCGGCGGTGATTGCCTACAACCTGATCGGATCGTCGATCCGGGAGTTCGCGGCCCGCGGCGACGATTTCGCGCTCGAAGTGCTCAATGCGGTCGAACACGGGCAGGCGCAGAGCTCGGCGCAGGTTCCGGCCGATATGAGGCGGTAATGGCGTTCACCACTTCCAACGGACGCACGCAAACCGCTCTCGCCGACATCAACATCACGCCGCTGGTGGACGTGGTACTGGTGCTGCTGATCATTTTCATGGTCACTGCGCCGGTGCTGCAGTCCGGGATTGACGTGAGCGTTCCCAAGACGCGCTACGTAAAGGAAATCACGCAGGAGCGGCTGGTCATCACCATCAACAAGGATCAGCGCGTGTTTCTGGGGAACGATCCCATCAACATCAATGAGATTGCAACGAAGCTGCGGCAGAAGATTCGCGATCCGCGCGGCCAGGCGATCTTCGTGCGCGCCGATGAGAATGTGCCGTTCGGCGCCTTCGCCACGGTGATGGACGCGGTGAAGCAGTCCGGCATCACGAACGTGAGCATCGTGACGCAGCCCCTGGAACAAAATGGCAGGAAACGCTGAGATTTATTTCGAGCACGAGCGCTGGGGACGTCCGCTGGCGTGGTCGGCGGGACTGCACGTGGGAGTCACGGTGCTGCTGCTGATCTATGTGGCCGTGTTCAGCGGGCGGAGCGGGGCGACCTGGGGTGCGGGCGGCGGCGGAGAGGCGGTGGGCGCGACGCTGGTGAGCAGCGTGCCGTTGGCGGTAACTCCGGCGCAGACGCAGAACGTGCTGGCCAACGAATCGAAGGGCGTGACGAAGTCGGAGCCGAAGGTCCCGGAAAAGCCAGAGCCGGACGCGATCGAACTGCAAGGCAAGAACGCCAAGATCAAGCCGAAAAAGAAGCAGGAGACGATCACCAAAGAGAAGCCGGTGGCGGAGCCGGAACCGGAGACCAATCAGGTGGCGTTTGGCGAAGGCGGGCCGGTGAGCGGGCCGTATGGAACGTTCGCGGCGGGCGCAGCCAAGGGCGGATTCGGCATTACCGGCGGTGGCGGCGACTTCGGCACGATGTACGCCTGGTATGTGCGGGTGATTCAGCAGAAGGTTTCGGACAACTGGCTGCGGTACGAGATTGATCCGAGCATCACGTCGGCGCAGCGGGTCTACATCACGTTTGACGTGGCGCGCGACGGGCATCCCTCGAATGTGCAGGTCGAGCAGTCCAGCGGGGTGCCATCACTGGACGTCTCGGCGGTGCGAGCCATCCAGCGCATCGACACCTTCGGACCGCTGCCGTCGGATTATGCAGGCGGCAAAATCTCGGTGGAGTTCTGGTTCGACTACAAGAAGTGAGCCGGAACGAGAGCGGGAAGACTCCACGGAGTACGGAAGTAACCATCCTGTGCGAAAGAAAAACCAGATGCGCCAGAAACGAACCAGCAAAGAAACCGGCGCCAAGGACGAGGTCTTGCAAACGAATTCATATCGGAATACGATATTAATGTATCGAGTAAGCATCTCCCCCAAACGGATGGACGACGGCGCTAGATCAACTGGCCGCAGGCGGTCGAACAGACTCCAGGCATTCGGGCTGGCGCTGATCATCGCGCTCGCGATTTACCCCTCTCTTGCCCGGGCCCAGGATTGGGTCAAGACGGGCACCGGGATCGGCGTGAACCGGGCACGGCTGGCCGTGCCGGATTTCAAGCCTTCCACCAGCGATCCGCAAAACACCGCTCTGCTGAAAACCTTCAACGACACGCTGTGGAACGATCTGGACGTTTCGGGCGTGGTGGAGTTGGTGTCGAAGAGTTTTTATCCGCTGCAGACGCCGGGCCAGCCCCCGGAAGTCACGTTCCCGGCGTGGAACGCTCCGCCTCCCAACGCCGCGTATCTGGCCTTCGGAAATCTCGGGGTGAGTTCGGGCAAGCTGACGGTGCAGGGATGGCTGTATGACGTGAAGAACATCCAGACGCCGCAGATTCTGGGCAAGCAGTATTCGGACACGGCCAGCGATGCGGCGGCGCGGGTGATGGCGCACAAGTTCGCCGACGAAATTATCTTCCGGCTGGGCGGAGGGATTCCGGGAATCGCCGAGAGCCAGATTTACTTTGTGAGCAATCGCACGGGACACAAGGAAATCTGGGGCATGGATTACGACGGATCGAACCAGCACCAGATTACGCATCTGGGATCGATCGCGATTTCGCCGCGGATTTCGCCGGACGGAACGCGCATCGCATTCAGCGCCCTGACCAAGACGGGATGGGAAATCATGATGTACTCGCTCGAACTGAACCGGATGGTGGGCTTCCCGCACATGGGCGGGACGAATCTTTCTCCGGCATGGTCGAGCGACGGATTGAAGCTGGCATTTTCCTCGTCGCGCGGCGGGACTCCGGAAATTTACGTGGCGGACGCGAACGGGGGGAATCTGCGGCGGATGACGGATTCGAAGGGGCCGGATGTGTCTCCGGTGTGGAACCGGAAAACGGACTCCGAGATCGCGTTTGTGAGCGGGCGGACCGGGCTGCCGCAGATCTACATGATGGGAGCGGATGGGACGAATCTGCAGCGGCTGACGGATCAAGGGTATGCGGTATCGCCGAACTGGTCGCCGAGCGGGCAGTTTCTGGCATTTGCGTGGATCCGGCATTACGGGCCGGGCGAGCCGGGATCGTCGGATATTTATCTGATGGATGTGGCCAGCAAGCAGTGGGTGCAGTTGACCCATGATGGCGGGCGCAATGACTATCCGTCGTGGTCGCCGGACAACCGGCACATCGTGTTTCAGTCGAACCGCTCGGGAAGCCTGCAGATCTGGAGCATGCTGGCGGACGGGACGAAGGCGCAACAACTGACCTTCACCGGGCACAATACGCAACCGAATTGGAGTTGGAAATAGTAAATACCAAATGCACTTCGTCTGGCCTCGATGCCGAAACATTGAGGTCGCAGGGAGGATCAAAGTGAAGCGAAGCATGAAATGGTTGTGGCTGATCATCGCACTGGGCGCTCTGCTCGCGTTGGGCGCCTGCAAGAAGAAAGCGGCACCCCCGCCGCCTCCACCTCCGCCGCCACCGCCGGCGCCGACGGCTTCGATTTCCGTGAGCCCGAGCAGCATCGAAACCGGGCAGTCGGCTTCGCTGACCTGGCAGACCACGAACGCCACCGACGTAACCATTGATGGCATCGGAGCGGTCCAGGCCAACGGCTCGCAGACGGTATCGCCGACGGATTCGACGACCTATCACCTGACGGCGAAAGGCGCCGGCGGCACGCAGGAAGCCACGGCACGCCTGACGGTGACGCAGCCGCCACCGCCGCCACCGCCGCCGCCGACAGTCACGGACGAAGACTTGTTCAATCAGAACATCAAGGACATTTACTTCGATTACGACAAGTCCGATATCCGCGCCGATCAGCAGAGTTCGATCCAGGCGGACATCGCGTTCCTGACGCAGCATTCGAATATGAATTTCACGGTGGAAGGACACTGCGATGAGCGCGGGTCGACCGAGTACAACCTGGCCCTGGGCGACAAGCGCGCGAACTCCGTGAAGAATGAATTGACGACGGCGGGCATCGCGGCCAGCCGGATCAAGACGATCAGCTACGGCAAAGAGAAGCCATTCTGCACCGAGAGCAATGAAGCTTGCTGGCAGCAGAACCGCCGTGGCCATTTCGTTTTCCAAAAGTAAAGCAAGTCAGCGGGAAGGGGGGATGCCGATGAGGCGTCCCCCGATCTTGCCCTGGGCGGATCCGGCGGCCGTCTGCGAAGCGTGCAGGATGCGGCGGCGTGGCTGTATCGCCTGTTGAATGTTACGGTTCGGGGTGGTTGTTTGCCCGCGTAATTCACCCAGCCTGTGGGACAATCAAGGCATCTAAATGGTTGAGTTCAGGGACTTCTCTATGAGACCACGACGTATTTTCGCGAGCATGGCAGTGGCGTCGATGCTGTGGCTGGCGGCCCCGGCATGGGGCGTGAGCAAGGAGATCATTCAGTTGCAGACGCAGGTTCAGCAACTGCAGGAACAGATGACGGCTATGCAGCGCAGCTTCAACGAGCGCATGGGTGTCATGAATAACCTGGTCGAGCAGGATACGGACGCCGTCAACAAGGTGGCGAATGCGATCACGGCGCTGCAAACCACGCTGGCCAAGCAGCAGGCGGATTCGGGATCGAAGACCGACCAGCTTTCCGGGCAGATCCAGGCGCTGAACGACACGATGGACGAGATCAAAGTGCGGCTGGCGGCGGTGACCAAGCAACTGCAGGATATGCAATCGACGCAGCAGAGCCAGGCGGCCGCTCTGGCGGCGCAACAGGCGCAGCAGCAGGCGCAAGCCCAGGCGCCACCTCCGGACGTGCTCTACAACAACGCGTTACGCGACTATAACGGCGGCAACAACGATCTAGCGACGCAGGAGTTTTCCGAGTATCTGAAGTTTTATCCGAATACCGATCTGGCCGGGAACTGCTATTTCTATCTGGGCGAAATTCAGTTCAAGCAGGGGAACTACCAGGCGGCGTCGCAGAGCTACGATCAGGTGCTGCAGAATTTTCCGACCGGGAACAAGGCGGCGTCGGCTCAGCTGAAAAAAGGCTTCTCGCTGATTGAACTCGGAAAGCAGGACGACGGAGTCACCGAACTCAGGCACCTGATTCAGCGATATCCGCATTCGCCCGAGGCGCTGCAGGCGCGGGACCGGCTGCGGAAGCTGGGAGTGTCAACGCGGGGCGGAAATTCGCCGAGCTGAGAATCGGAGATCCAGAAAGCAGCGTTAGACGGTGTGATGGTGCCGCGGCTGGCGGTGCCGGGTGGCGCGATGCGCATGATGGTGGCGCACGCGATGATGGTGATGGGTGCTGACCCGCACGAGTCGACGCGATGACGGCGCCGCAAAAGCACTCAAGAGAAAAAGAAAAGAAACAACCAGGGCGAACAGAAACCGCTTCATAAACCTCAGCTCCCCACTTCAGGAAAATCGTCCCATTTTATAACTGTTTTCTGCGCCGCTTTCCAGTGCTAAAGTCGATGCGAGAGGGCGGCTTTTTTATCATTTTCCCGCCCTCGATTCATAGCGCGAGGTGAACTCATGTATTCCAAAACGCTGGACCAGGATGCGGCCAAGGGCGCCAAGGAAACCGAAGATCACAAGATTGCGGGCAACATCGGGATGGAGAAACAACTGGGACATCGCGATCAGGATGCGATGCTGAAAGACGCCGACACGGATTTCCCCGAGCCGGGCGAAAATCCGGAACACAGCGGGGAGCCGGTGGGGAAGGGCGCGTAGAGGTTCGTTGACCTCAGCGGCTGAAGCCGCGAACCCTGGAGGAGTGCTGACGGCACGAGTGAACTTGTGCCCTTCCCGTTGCCCGACGATCTGAAGGCCAAGGCCGCAACCTCTTTGGCAAAAGACCCGAGAGAAGGGCGGGGCAACCACGGGAAACGTCCTGTGTTCGCACTTCTGGCAAAGACAGCCAGAAGTGGGGCATCCACCTCATTTATTTAGTTTCCGATTTTCTCACCGCAGTTCTTCCATGCAGGCGTCGAGCACTTCTTTCGGCGGACGGGTCATGGAATCGGGCAGGGTGGCGAGCGGCTGATCGACGACGTTCAGCATGTCGATGAAGTTCGGAGCCTGCGGATTTACGTAAAACACGCCGGTGAGCACCTCTCCCTTGTCGTGGGCTTCGGTGAGGCGAGTGATGGCGCGAATCTTGTCGGTGGGATCGTAATCTTCTTCCAGCTTGCGCAGTCGCAGATGCGAGCCGTCATGCATGGTGACGTCAACGGTGGAACCGGCGTCGTACTCAACGTCGATGTCTTCGAAGTGGGGAACGAAGCTGACGTCCTGGAGAGCCTCTTCGTGCTCTTTCACATATTTGTAGGACTTGGTCGAGCCTTCGTGATCGTTGAAGGTGACGCAAGGCGAGACCACGTCGAGCATGACCGTCCCCTTGTGGGCGATGGCGGCCTTGAGCATAGCGCTGAGCTGTTTCTTGTCGCCGGAGAACGAGCGTCCCACCAGGGTTGCGCCCAGTTGGATGGCGAGGGCGCAGGTGTCGATCGGCGGAAGATCGTTGATGACTCCGGTTTTCAGCTTGGAGCCGAGGTCGGCGGTGGCCGAGAACTGGCCCTTGGTCAGGCCGTACACGCCGTTGTCTTCGATGATGTAGATGATGGGCAGATTGCGGCGCATGAGGTGCACGAATTGTCCGATGCCGATCGAGGCAGTGTCGCCGTCGCCGGAGACGCCGATGCAGACCAGCTTGCGGTTGGCGAGCAGCGCGCCGGTGGCGACGGAGGGCATGCGTCCATGGACGGCGTTGAAGCTGTGCGAGCGGCTCAGGAAATATGCCGGAGTCTTCGAGGAACAGCCGATGCCGCTGGGTTTGATCACGAACTCGGGCTCGACGCCCATCTCGTACATGGCCTCGATGATGCGTTCGGAGATGGCGTTGTGGCCGCAGCCGGCGCAAAGGGTAGTCTTGCCGCCTTTGTACTCGATGACGGTCAGGCCGATGCGATTCGTCTTTGGGCCGGGAGTGGAGGCTCCGGGTTCAACAGTGGTGGTGGACATCGCTTATCTTCCCTCGGCGGCTAAAGCCGCAATCAAATCCGTGCCGAACTCCAGTGCGGCTCGAAGCCGCACTCTTTCAAAGCAAGATATTCCCCGCATCACTTGCCTTCCATGCTGGTCAGTTCGTCGGTGATGGAGCGGGCGTCGAGCGGCAGCCCGGTGATGTGGGCGATGCTGCGCAGACGGCCGATCAGTTCCGGCTTCACGTCCAGTTTCATAAGACTGAGCATCTGGGCGTCGCGGTTCTGTTCGACGACGTAGACGCGTTCGTGCTGCTCGATGAACTCGTGAACTTCGCGAGTGAAGGGGTAAGCCCGCAGACGCAGGTAATCGGTCTCGATGGAATACTCGTCGCGCAGCTGATCGCGGCTCTCGGTGATGCCCCAGTGCGAGGTCCCATAGCCGAGGATGCCGATTTTTGCGTTGCGGCCGCGGGTGATCTCGGGCCGGGGAACGAAGGAGCGCGCGGTCTCGAACTTCCGGTTCAGGCGCTCCATGTTGTTCTCGAAATCGTCGGCGCGCTCGCTGTATTGGGCTTTCTCGTTGTGCCCGCTGCCGCGGGCGAAGTAAGCGGCGCCCGGATGAGAGGTGCCGGGCAGCGTGCGATAGCCAATGCCGTCGCCGTCGATGTCTTTGTAGCGGGCGAATCCGCCGAGGCGGTCGAGATCGTCTTTGCTCAAAACCTTGCCGCGCTTGATCGGCGTCGCCGGATAAGGAAAGGGATCGGACATCCAGTTGTTCATGCCGAGATCGAGGTCAGACATGACGAAGACCAGCGTCTGGAACTGCTCGGCGAGATTGAAGGCATCGGTCGCCATGGTGAAACATTCCTCGACCGAGGAAGGAATCAGCAGGATGTGCCGGGTATCGCCGTGCGAAAGAAATGCGGTCGAGAGGATGTCACCCTGCGACGTTCGCGTGGGCAGACCGGTGGATGGGCCAACCCGCTGGATATCCCAGATCACGCCGGGAACTTCCACATAGTAGGCGAGGCCGGCGAACTCCGACATTAGCGAGATGCCGGGGCCGGCGGTGGCCGTCATGGAGCGCGCGCCGGCCCAGCCAGCGCCGATGACCATGCCGATGGCGGCGAGTTCATCCTCGGCCTGAACGATGGCAAAGGTCGCCTTGCCGTCGGGGCCGATGCGGTATTCCTTCATGTACTCGATCATGGTCTCGACCAGAGAGGAAGACGGTGTGATCGGGTACCAGGTGACGACGGTGCAGCCGGCGAACATGCAGCCGAGCGCGGCAGCGGAGTTGCCGTCGATGATGATCTTGCCCGCGGTCTTGTCCATGCGCTCGATGTAGAACGCGCCTTTTTTCTGCAGATTCGCTTTGGCGTACTCGAATCCAGCCTGCGCGGCCGCCAGGTTCAGGTTGGCGGCTTTCACTTTCTTCGCGAACTGCTTGCGGATGGCCTTCTCAATCTCGGCCATTTCGATGGTCAGCAGGCTGGCCACGACGCCCACGTAGACCATGTTCTTGACCAGTTTGCGAAGCTTGGCTTCAGGACAGACCTGCGCCACCAGCTTGTCGTACGGGACGGAGTAAAACACGAGATCGTTGCGCAACTTGTGCAGAGCCAGCGGCTCGTCATATAGGACCGAGGCGCCGGAGGCGAGCGACATCACGTCTTCGGTCGCGGTCTCGGGATTCATCGCCACCAGGAAGTCGATTTCTTTCTTGCGGCCGATGTATCCGTTCTTGTTGGCGCGGATGGTGTACCAGGTGGGCAGTCCGGCGATATTCGACGGGAACATATTCTTGCCCGAGACGGGCACGCCCATCTGAAAAATGCTGCGCAGCAGGACTGTGTTTGAACTTTGAGAGCCGGAACCATTCACCGTCGCGACCTGAATGCTCATGTCGTTGACGATGCGCTTGTGCCCCGCATTTCCAGCCGAGCCCTGGGGCACGACATCGGTAGAAGCCATTCCAACACCTTCCTTCAGTTTAGGGGCGGAACCCAGTCGCCCGAAGTTGTGAATCGAGGATAAGCACTCTCATTATACGGCGGCCTGGCTGCGCTGTGGCGAGTTCGGCGGTCATCGCGGCGGGGAAGAACCCGAAATGAAACGGGAGGGTGGCGGCCGATCTCACGATTCGATCTTGAAAAACTGAGCGATATTGCGGAACTTATTATATCGTGAGGCGACCAATTCGCCGGGGGGCGTTTTCTTGAGCTCGGCATAGTGCTTTTGCAGGCCAACGTCGAGAAGATTGGCCGCCGCTTCATGGTCGCGATGAGCCCCGCCTTCCGGTTCGGGAATGATGTCATCGACGCAGCCCAGTTCCTCGAGATCGGTGGCGGTGATGCGCATGGCTTCGGCTGCCAGCTCTTTCTTGGTGGCGTCGCGCCACATAATGGCGGCGCAGCCTTCGGGCGAAATCACCGAGTAAATCGAGTTTTCCATCATCAGCACACGGTCGGCGACCGCGATGGCGAGCGCGCCGCCGCTGCCGCCCACGCCAATCACGGTCGTGATGATCGGGACTTCGAGCCGCGCCATCTCCCGGAGATTGTAGGCGATGGCCTCGGCCTGGCCGCGCTCCTCGGCGTGAATGCCGGGGTAAGCGCCGTCGGTATCGACCAGGGTGAATATGGGACGGCGGAATTTTTCGGCGATCTGCATGACGCGAATCGCCTTGCGATATCCCTCGGGATGGGGCGTGCCGAAGTTGCGGAAGACGCGCTGTTTCATGTCGCGTCCCTTTTGCGTGCCCACCACCAGAACTTCATCTCCATGGAAGCGCGCCATGCCGCAGACGATGGCGGCGTCGTCGCCGAAGCCGCGGTCGCCGTGAATCTCGCTGAAGTCGGTAAAGACACGCTCGATGTAATCGAGGGTCTGCGGGCGCTGCGGATGCCGCGCCAGTTCCGTCTTGTGCCACGCGGTGGCGGGAGCGCTCATTTCCTGGCGCAGGGTTTCGAGCCGTTCGCGCAATTGGGCGAGCTGGCGATGAGTTTCGGCGTCGCGGCCGGGTAAAGACTCAATCTCGGCGACCTGGCGCTCGATCTGCTCGAGTTCCTGCTGGACTTTTTCAGAAGCGGCCATTCTCGATGTATAAATTCGCGCAGGGCGAAAGCCCGTTTTTCAAAGCGAAAGTTTCAGGCGGCCGTGAAGGGCCGCTCCTCCCATTCCGTTTCTCCATGTCTCGCTAAACCGGCGAGACATGGGGCATCCCCAGCTATCGAACGCTCTCCAGACGGCGAGAGATGGGTCCTCGTGCTTAACTATTTCCCAAGCCGGCTAGCTGATCACGCGAACGCTGCCGCGACCGCACAGTTGCTCGACGCGGGCGATGAAATTGCGGTCCGGTAGGACATTATAGCCGTCGGCCTCCATCACGACCATAAAATCCCCCTGACGTTCCACGTCGAACAATACTTTGGCCTCACCCTTGCGTTCGAGGCAGAGCGCGTGCAAATCGTCGACCGTGCGCTCGGCGGAGGATTCGAGGGGAATGCGGATGCGGATCGCCCTGGGGAGAGGAACCCTGGCATCTTCGAGGGGCAGGATCTCCGCGGCGGTGATTTTGGGATTGGCGCCTTCCTCGATGCGGACACCGGCTTTTACCAGCACCGGAACCTCGAGCTTCACCTTGTCGCCAATGCGCTTGAAAGCCTCGGGGAAGACGATCATGTCGATCGAACCCGACATATCTTCGAGCGTCGCCTGCGCGTAGAAATCTCCACGCTTCGATTTAAGGACACGCACGTTGCCAATGATGCCGGCAGTGGCGATAGTTTCATCCTTGCCGGTCGAGCGCGTCATGGCGGCGATTTCTTCGGTGCTCAAGGCCTGCAGGTCCTGGAGCTTGTCACGATATTTTTCGAGCGGATGGCCGGTGATGAAGAAGCCGAGGATTTCTTTTTCGGCGGCGAGGCGCGTGTGCTCGTCCCAGTCGGGAGTGGCGGGCAATGTGTCGTTGGGCGTAGCCGCTTCTTCCTGGAAGATGCCGAACAGGCCATGCTGGCCGGATTCGGCGTCACGCTGAACTTTCTGCGCCTGATCGATGGCCTTGTCGAGAACGGCCATCAATTGAGCGCGGCGGCCCAGGGAATCCATGGCCCCGGACTTGATCAGCGATTCGAGCACGCGCTTGTTGAGCAGGCGGAGGTCGACATTCTCGCAGAATTCGAAGATGGACTGGAAGCGGCCGACTTTCTTGCGCCCGGCGACGATCGACTCAATGGCATTGCCGCCGACGTTCTTGACGGCCGCGAGCCCGAAGCGGATGGACTCACCGTGCGGAGTGAAGTTGGCGTCGGACACATTGATGTCGGGAGCCTCGACAGCGATGCCCATCTCGCGGCATTCGTTGATGTACTTGACGACGTCGTCGGTGGATCCGGTGACCGAGGTCAGCAGAGCAGCCATGAACTCGACGGGATAATGCGTCTTCAGATAGGCGGTGTGATAGGCGAGCAGGGCATAGGCTGCCGAGTGCGACTTATTGAAGCCGTATCCGGCGAATTGCGCCATCAGGTCGAAGATCTTTTCGATCTTCTTTGGCGGAAATTTTCTCTGCGCGGCGCCTTCGATGAAGCGTTCGCGCTGCTGCGCCATTTCCTCCGGCTTCTTCTTGCCCATGGCGCGGCGAAGCAGGTCGGCTTCGCCCAGGGAATATCCGGCGAGACGATTCGCGATCTGCATCACCTGCTCCTGATACACGATCACGCCCAGCGTCTCCTGCAGAATCTGCTGCAGCTCGGGCAATTCGTATTCGATCTTCTTGCGTCCGTGCTTGCGATCGATGAAGTCGTCAATCATGCCGCCCTGGATCGGTCCGGGCCGGTAAAGAGCGTTGAGAGCGGTCAGGTCTTCGATCGAGTTCGGCTGATAGCGCCGGAGCACATCGCGCATGCCGTGCGATTCAAACTGGAAGACGCCCGACGTCAGGCCCTTGTGGAAGACTTTTTCGTAGGTTTCCTGATCCTCGAGCGGAATCTGCTCGAGCGTCATGGGCGTGCCGCGGGTCTGGGCGATCAGCTTGAGCGTGTCGGTGAGAATCGTCAGCGTGGTGAGGCCGAGAAAATCCATCTTGAGCAGGCCCATCTTTTCGATGGCGACCATGTCAAAGGCGGTGACGATTTCGTCGTTCTTGGTTCGGTGGAGGGGGACGAGTTCGGTCAGCGGGCGCGGCGAGATCACAACGCCGGCGGCGTGAACTCCGGAGTTTCGCACCAGGCCTTCCAGCTTGCGCGCGGTATCGAGCAGTTCCTGCATTTGCGAGTCTTTTTCGTAGGCATCGCGCAGGGGCGGCGATTCTTCGATGGCTTCGTCGAGGGTGATATTGAGCGTCGCCGGAACCATCTTGGCGATGCGGTCCACGTCGGTGTAGGGGATGTCCATGGCGCGGCCGACATCTTTGATCGCGGCTTTCGCGGCCATGGTGCCGAAGGTGATGATCTGGGCGACGTTGTCGCGGCCATATTTCTGGGTGACGTACTGAATGACTTCGCCGCGGCGGTTCATGCAGAAATCGATGTCGATGTCGGGCATCGACACGCGCTCTGGGTTCAGGAAGCGCTCGAAGAGCAACTCATGCTGCAGGGGATCGAGATCGGTGATGCCGAGTGCGTAGGAGACCAGGGAGCCGGCGGCGGATCCACGGCCGGGACCGACTGGAATATCGCGCTCTTTTGCGTAGCGGATAAAATCCCATACGATAAGGAAATATCCGGAAAACTTCATCTGTTGGATGATGGCGAGCTCGCGCTCAAGCCGCTGCTCATAGTCGGCGAGAGAATGCTTCAGCTTGCCCTGCGCGTGCTGCGCGGTCAGGGCTTCCATGCGGCGGGCGAAGCCTTCGCGGGTGACGCGGACGAAATAGCTGTCGATGGTGTAGCCGGGCGGCACGTCGAACTGCGGGAAAGGCGTGGCCACTTTTTCCAGCCGCAGGCTGCAGCGCTCGGCGATGGCCAAAGTACGTTCCAGTACCTGGGGCGAATCCTTGAAGACGCGATACATTTCGTCGTGATTCTTGACGAAGAATTGCGTGCCCTCGAACTTCATGCGGGCGGTGTCGCGAATCGATTTGCCGGTCTGAATGCAGACCATGACGTCCTGGGCGTGAGCGTCGTCCTCACAGAGGTAGTGGCTGTCGTTGGTGGCGACGAGAGGCAGGCCGACATCTTTCTCCAGCTGAAACAAGCCGGGATGAATGCGGTGCTCCATCTCGAGTCCCTGATCCTGAATCTCGAGATAAAAGTTCTCTTTGCCGAAAATATCGGCAAACCGCCCGGCGGCGGCGCGTGCCGCGTCGTAGTTGCCTTCGACCAGGCGCTCGGCGACTTCGCCCTTGAGGCATCCGGAGAGGCCGATCAGGCCGCGGGAGTGCTCGGCGAGGAATCTCTTGCTGATCCGCGGCTTGTAATAGAAACCGTGCAGCGAGGCTTCGGAGGTGATCTTGACCAGGTTGCGATAGCCCTCTTCGTTTTCGGCAAGAACGAGAAGGTGATTGTAGGTATCGCCTTCCGGGGGAGTGCGCTCGATGTTGTGGTCGTCCTTCTTGCAGATGTAAAGCTCGCAGCCGACGATCGGCTTCACACCGTGTTTATGGGCGGCGTTGACGAAGTGCACTGCGCCGAAGATATTGCCGTGGTCGGTCATGGCCACGGCGGGCATGCCGAGCTCCTGGACGCGCTGGCAGAGCTTCTCGACGTCACAGGCGCCGTCGAGCAGGGAATAGTCGGTATGCAGGTGGAGATGGACGAATTGGGGCATGGGCCTGTCGCTAGTCTAACGCACGGACGAGCGGAGGAAGCGTGTGCACGCCTGTGAGTAACGCGGCGACTTGCCAGTCGCCGTTCTTTCGGCGAGGCTGATTCAGAATTCACGTCCCCACCCCGTCGGCCGCAACAGGGAACCCTGGACATGCTATGGTAAGCACCGTTCATCACGAGCCCGAATGGAGGTTTCATGTCTGGAGCCGACCAGAGACTGCTCGAAGCCCTGCTGGATTCCTGGGATCGGAATAACGCTATCCTCGTCAACCTGCTGCGAGTGCTGCCGGAGGGCGGTTTAGAGGCGCGGGCGACGCCCGACAGTCCAACGGTGGCGAAGATGTTCATGCACATGCACTACGTGCGCCTGGTGTTCCTTTCGGAAGACGCGCCGGAGTTTGCGCGGCCCGTGCCCGAGGAGTGGGCGGAAGAGCGCGACCGCGATCGCATGGCGCAGATGCTGAACGAGAGCGCGCAGGCTGTCCGCGCAGCAGTGAAGAACCGCATCGAAACCGGCACGGGGTTGCAGCTTCACTATGACCATCCGATTCTCTTCCTGCAGCACATGATTTGGCATGAGGGGTATCACCACGGCCAGATCAAGCTGGCGTTGAAGGTCGGGGGAAGTCCGCTGGCGAACAAGCAAGCTGGGCCAGTGACCTGGAGAGTGTGGATGAACAAGAATGCGGCCGCTAAGTAATCGGTTAGTCGGAGCCGGCGGCGGCCGATTGTGCCAGAGCCTTCTGCAGCAGCTTGCGAGACTGGGCAATCAGCTCGGCCACTTCGAAAGGTTTGACGAGATAGGGGACCTGGTTTTCCTGCAGGAAAGCGCGTCCATCGCCTTGTTCCACGCCGTTGGAGAAGGTGAACAGAACGTGGCCGGCCATGCCGATGCAGTGTTCCTGCAGCCAGGCGTATGAATCGCGGGCATTCCATCCGGTCATGCGCCCGGCGATGATGACGGCTTCAAAACCTTCCGAGAGAAGACGGGTCTTGACCTCATCGCTGGTGCGGGCAGTGATGACGGTGGCTCCGGCTCCGGTGAGAACGTCGCGCTCGAACTCAAGCACGGCTTCCTCTTCCTCGACCAGCAGCACGCGGCCGCTGACCGCTCCGTCGTGAGCGCGCAGGGCCGGCTTGACGGGCTCCAGCACGACCGGAGCCATGGAAGCGGCGGGCAGCTTGACTTCGATGATGGCGCCGCCTTCGGGTGCGTTGTTAGCCGTGATGTCGCCGCCGTGCTCCTTGACGATGCCGTAGCAGATGCTGAGACCGAGGCCGGTGCCTTTGCCCACGGATTTTGTGGTGTAGAAGGGGTCGAAAATGCGCTTGGGATCTTTCAAGCCGGGACCATCGTCGGTGAACTGGGTGCAGGCCTGTCCGCCCTGGCAGTAGACGCGGATACGCAGCTTGCCCGTGCGTCCGGTCTCAAGAATGGCGTCGACCGCATTGTTGATGATGTTCAGGAAGACCTGCTCGATCTGATGGGGATCGGCGACCACCATGACGGGCTCTGCGGGCACGTCGCGATCCACCTTGATGTTATTGCTCTTGAGGTCATAGTCGCGCAGGGTCAAAGTCTCGTCGAGGACCTTGCGAAGGTCGACTTCATCGCGCTGCGGCTTGCGCTGGCGCGCGAAGGATAGCAGGTTCTGGACGACCCGGTGCGTGCGCTGCGCCTGCTTGAACAGCTTGCCGACGTAATCCTGAGCGCGGTTGGTGAGGCCTTCGGTTTCGAGCAGCTGGGCGTAACCGAGAATGGCGGTGAGCGGATTGTTGAGCTCGTGGGCGACGCCGGCGATCAGTTGTCCCACGGCTGACATCTTTTCGCTCTGCAGCAACTGCTCCTGCGTCTTGCGCAGGTCTTCGTAGGCGCGGCAGGTTTCTTCGTAGAGGCGGACCTTCTCGATGGTCGTGGCCAGCTGGCGGCTGATGGCCACCAGAAGGTTCTCTTCGTTGCTCGACCACTCGTATCCCAGATGCGTGCACAATCCCATGATGCCGACAGGATTGTCCTTGCCCCAGAACAGAATCCAGATCCAGGAGCGGTCGGCATCGGAGCGCAGGAACTCGGCCACGTGCGCCGGCAGGTGCGGCAAATAGTCGGCGGTGATGACCTCGGTGCGCGAGCGCATGATGAGGTCGCCAAAACCTTCGGCAAAGGAGATCTCGGCGGGGCGCATCTGATCGCGGCGCGGTCCCCAGGCGGCGCGGCGGCGGTAGATCGGGTTGTCGGTGTCGGAGAGATAAACCGTACCGTTCTCGGCGCCGAAGAGGGTGACGACCTGGCGCAGGGTCAGGTTGAGAATCTCGTCGAGGTCGAAGGATTGGGCTGCGACCACGGCCATCGCGTTCAGGGCATTCAGCTCGCGGTTGCGGCGGCGCATTTCGTCTTCGGCGCGGCGCTTCTCGGTCATGTCAAGGACGAATCCCTGGTAGCGCTCGACATTGCCGCTGCCATCGCGGGTGGCGAAGCTGCTCTCCACGGCGAGAAGAACGGTGCCGTCTTTGCGGCGCAGCGCGACCTCGAAGTTGCGCACGTAGTTGTGCGTCTCCATTTCATGGTGGAAGGCTTCGCGCTGGCGGGCGTCGACGCAGATTTCAGAGTTCAGATTCAGGACCAGCAGCTCTTCGCGACGGCTGTAGCCGAGCATGTGGACCAGAGCGTCGTTGCAGTCGAGCAACTGGCCGGCCGGTGTGGCGACGTAGACGCCCTCCTGCACCTGCTCGAACAGGAGACGATATTTTTCTTCGGCGGAGCGGCGATCCGAGGTGTCGTGAATGACGTGAATGATGCCCTTGCGCGTACCTTCCTGCTCGGAATAGGACGAAGTGGAAACGGTGGAGAAGCCGCCGAAGCAGGGATCGGCGCCTTCGGTAAATTCCTCGTTGCCGCGAGTCGAGCAATAAGGGCAGCCGGTCCACTCGCCAAAGGCGTGGGGCAGGATCGATTCGCAACTGCTGCCGATCACGTCGGCCGCGGCCTGGCCGAGATGTTCCAGAAGAACCTGATTGGCCTTGATGATGCGGAAATCGGAGTCGTGCGCCAGGATGACGTCGTGAATGGAATCGAAGGTGTTCATCCACTGGCGCTGCGAGCGCAGGACCTGCTCCAGCAGCCGGGAATTCTCGATGGCGATGGCGAATTGCTTGGCGCAGGTGCCGAGGAAGGAAAGTTCTTCCGCGGTCCACTGACGGTTGCGCGAGTCACCGAGCAGGAGCAATCCGACCGGAGCCTTGTTGCCCGCTACCGGCGCGATGAGCAACTGGCGGACTCGCTCTTCCGCGAGTGATTCCGGAGTCTCGGGACCGGGGTTATCGCGCTTGGCGACGCGCGGCTGAGCCGGATCAAAGAGCCGGGAGAGTTCCTCGGTCATCGGCGGGAAGCCGGCATTGCGCAGGAAGTCGGTAGAGAGCCCGACGGCGTGGGTGGCCACCAGATTCTCACCGTCAACCAGACGGAACCAGGCTGCGCGCACGCGGTAAAGATGCTGCAGCTCCGCGAGCACCGGCTGGACCATGCTCCCGAACGATGAGGCGGTGGCGATGCCGTTGGAAATGGACTGGAACGCCTGGAGCCTGCGGCTCCGGGCTCGCGCCTGGCCCAAAGCGACCAGGGGCATGCTTAAGCCGAGAACGATCTGTGCCGCCAGCACGGCGGTCGCGGGCAGGCGGTCGGTAAAAGGCGACCACTCCAGGTGAAGGCTCAACAGCGACACAGCCAGCAGCCAGACGGAAGGCTCCCAGCGGCCCCGGCGGGCGCGGAACAAGGCCGCGGCGGCGGTGAGAAGAAGAATGCGATAGCTGACCTCAACCGCGAAGCGCAGAGGCAGGGAATCAGGCCATATCAGCACCCGGGCTCCGGCGAAGCCGACCAGAATTGGAGTAATCACGGCTAGCGGCAGCAGCAGGTCCCGGTTGCGCGCATAAACCAGTACGGCGCCGCAGAACAGACCGACGGCAAGCACAAAAGTCGCCTGAACCGTCAGCAGGCCGAAGGGCGCAGGAAAGCCGGCGGCGAAGGAATGCTCGGCAAGGGCGGAGACGGAAAGCGTGATCCAGCCGGCGAGCCAAATCTTCAGATAGGACTCACGAATGGCAAACAGGGTGAGCAGCGCGGCGCCCAGCAACAGGAGCAGGACAGACTCCGACGTCGTGAGCGGCGCCGGGCCGAAGCCGGCGGTCTTCCATAGGGACGAAAATGACGCGGTCATTGAGGTCCGGACGTACTTCTTCCTCATTTTTGAATATCACGGGAGAGGGCTTTCTCGATGGAGTTTCGGGACCTCATTGATTACTTTAGGTATCTCGCGGCTGGGTTACAATCGCCGATAGACTTTCGTGACTCCTATGGCCGACCGCATCCTGGTGGTGGACGACGAAGAGGCGATTCGCGAAATCGTCGCCTCCATGTTGGGCAGCGCCGGTTACAGCTGCCAGCAGGCGCGTTCGGGAATTGAAGCGCTGGCGGTGCTCGACTCGGGAGATGAATTTGAGTTAATGCTCTCGGACCTGATGATGGCCGACCTGGATGGGATCGGCCTGCTCGAGCGGACCAAAGAAAAATATCCCGACATGCCGGTGGTGATGGTGACTGCGGTGCACGACATTTCCGTGGCGCTGGCGGCGATCCGCAACGGAGCCTACGACTACCTGCTGAAGCCGTTTGAGCGCGAGCAATTGCTGAATACAGTCAGCCGCGCGCTCGAAAACCGGCGGCTCAAGGTGGAAAACCGGAATTACCAGATCAACCTGGAATCGCTGGTCGAGGCGCGCACCAACCAACTCCAGGAAGCGCTCGGGGACCTGGAACGATCGTATGACATAACCTTGCAGGCGCTGGGCGACGCGCTCGACCTGAAGGATCGGGAAACCGAGGGCCACTCCCGGCGAGTGACGGCCTTCACCATGGCGATCGCCCGAGCGATGGGGCTGGCTCCCGAGCAGGTGGCGACGATTGCGCGCGGCGCCTTCCTGCACGACATCGGCAAGATGGCGATACCCGACAAGATCCTCAACAAGCCGGGGAAGCTCGATGCCGACGAAACCGCAATCATGCGCGAGCATTGTTTCAAGGGATATCAGATCGTGAAGAGGATTCCCTTTCTCGCCGATGCCTGCGAGATTATCTATTCTCACCAGGAGCGCTTTGACGGGACCGGTTACCCGAGAGGGCTGAAAGGCGAGGAGATTCCTCTGGGGGCGAGGATATTCTCGGTCGCCGACACGCTGGACGCGATTACGTCCGATCGTCCGTATCGGGCGGCCCGATCACTGGCGGCGGCGCGGAAAGAGATTGACGATTGGTCCGGCCGCCAATTCGATCCGGAAGTGGTGGCGATTTTTCGGCAGATGCCGGACGAAATCTTCGACGAACTGCGGCAAGCCATTAACGGCCAGATCGACCCTCTGGCGCATCAGGCCGGGGCGAAGGGCTAGATCGCGGGGCTGTCCTTTCCATCGCACCTTTCTGAGAACCGCAAAAACTCCATCCGACCGCGTTCTTATAGAGTAGGCGTGAGACGCGAAAGCGATCCGGCGAAAACGCGCTAGGATACTGAGGTGCGTCTATGAATCGCGGGTTGGCGGGGAGGCCTGTATGACATCACGGAAATTGTGGCTGGCGCTGCTGCTGTTGACGGCGACGGTGGCAATCGCGCAAGAGCATCCGAGCGTCGCGGCGCAATCCAATACGGTCTTTGTAAGCGCAGACGGCAAGTTTGAAGCGCCTCCCGATACGGCGCAGATTCAGTTCAATGTTTCGTCGCAGGAAGACACCCCCCAGGCGGCGTTCCAGACAGTATCGAAGGACGTCGAGCAGGTGCGGCAGGTTTTGCGGACCAACGGCATTGATCCGAAGATGGCGAATGTCGGCTTTTTCTCGGTGCAGCCGATCTATGACTGGAGAAACCCGAAGCAGAGAATTATTGCCTACCGGGTCACAACCGACATCACGCTCAAGCTCAAGGATTTCTCGAAGATCGGGGCGATTTTGCAGGGCGTCGCCGACGCTAACGTGAGCGAGAGCCAGTCCATGACGTACACGTTAGAAAACATGGATGCGGCCAAAGATAAAGCCGTGGAAGACGCCTACCGGCGGGCGCGGGAATCCGCCGAGACGCTGGCGCGCGCCAGCGGCCGGATGTTGGGCGACCTGTCGTATGCCTCGGTGGATACGTTTGAGAATGCCCGGATGCCGGTGATGCGGCGCGAGATGGCGATGACGGCGATGGCAAAGGCGGCACCGGCGCCGACCGAGGAGTTTACTCCACAGACCGTGACGGTGACCGCGCATGTGAACGCACTGTTTAATCTGAAATAGTTCCTGCCGGCGACGGCTTGAGCTCTAGCTGGAGATCGCCGCAGCCGGCCTGGTCGGCGGAGGCGTGGCTCCGAGCGGATCGACCTGAAGGATCAGTCCGTCGACCCGGCGGACGATGACCAGCTGTCCGATAGCGAGGGGCGAGGACGCGACGGCATCCCAGAGTTCGCCGTGAACAAAGACCTTGCCCTGCGGCGACAGCGCAGTCTGCGCAACGCCGGTTTCTCCCTCCAGCCCTTGCACTCCAGTGGCGACCTTGTTGCGCCGCGCGCGAAGCGCGACCGTCATCAAAAAGGCGGTAATGACACCGAAAGGAATACTCACCGCCAGGGCGGTAATGAGGCTGACGCGCAACTGCGGGATAGGAGCATCGACTAATAACAGGCCCCCCAATGTCAGCAGGACGATGCCACCGATGGTGAGCGCGCCGTGCGTGCCGAATTTCGCCTCAGCGGCGAACAGAGCAAAGGCGCCGAGGATCAAAGCGAGAGCGGCGAAGCGGACGGGCAGCAGATTCAGCGCGAAGACGGACAACAGGATGAAGACAACGCCGACGGTCCCGGGAACGACCGCGCCCGGATGGTTGAACTCGATATAAAGGCCAAGAGCTCCGATAACCAGCAGCAGAAATGCGAGGTTGGGATCCATGAGCGCATCGAGGATGTGCTCCTTCAGAGTCATATCGAAGGGAACGACCGCCTGCCCGACAAGATCGAGGGAATCTTTTTCTCCGTCGAACCGGGTGAAAGATTTTCCCTGCATCTGGCGAAAGAGATCATCGGGGCTCGTAGCGACATAATCAATGAGGTGCTGCGAAAGCGCTTCCTGGTCGGTGAAAGACTTCGATTCGCGAACCGCGCTCTCGGCCACTGCAACGTTGCGTCCGCGTTTGGAGGCGACGGAGCGAATCAGGGCGGCGGCGTCATTCTCGATTTTTCGATTCATCTCGTCATCCGGCTTCACCTGCACCGGGCCGATGAATGTGACGGGGTGGGCCGCACCGGCCGCGGTGCCGGGAGCCATGGCAGCGACATCGGCCGATTCGAGAATGAAGATCCCGGCAGAACCGGCATGGCCGCCCGTGGGCGTGACATAGACGATGACGGGAACCGGCGAGTGGGTGATCTTGTCGATGATGTCGCGGGTAGAACTGACCAGTCCACCGGGAGTATTCATTTCGATCAGCAACGCCTCGGCGTTGACTCGATGAGCTTCATCGATGGCGCGTGAGATGTACTCGGCGGTGATCGGTTGGATGGTGTCGTCTACGACGATTCTCAGAACTTCCGCGGACGCCGGGAACCCGAACAACAAGATTGCGACGAGGCATAAGAGCAGTCGCGCCGCCAGATGCTGGAAGTTTGTGAAGAAGGAGTTCATAGATTTTGGCTCAGCCCGGAATCACAGGCTGGCGGCGTTTACTCATAAATGACTCGAGTCTATTGTCGCTCTATTTGGAGGCAACGGTGGGGATTTGTTCGGCGTCGGGTCCGTCGGCCGAAATGGTCGCGGCCAGATTGGGAGGAACCCATTGGCGATAGTCCGCGGGCCCGGTGATCAATCGAGCGCCGCGCTCGTAAGTGAAGTAGGACCATGCCCACTGAATGAAGACCAGAATCCGGTTGCGAAAGCCGATGAGGAAGAAGATATGGACGAAAAGCCACGACAACCACGCGATGAACCCGGAAATGTGGATCTTGCCGAAGTCGGCTACCGCCGCGGCCCGGCCGATGGTCGCCAGGCTGCCCTTATCCCAATAGTGAAAGGCGCGACGGGATCGAGGTTTTCCGTCATGCGGGGCTGAGGCTTGGCCGGATGCAGCGAGACCGGAACCGGACTCGACCTCCTCACGGATGACTCTGCCGACGAAGCGGCCTTCCTGGATCGCGACCGGGGCAACGCCGGGAAGCGGTTTGCCATGCTTATCTTTCAGAGTCGCCAGATCCCCGATGACAAAGACTTCGGGATGATCCGCGAGGCTGAGGTCGGGCTGAACCAGAACGCGTCCGGCGCGGTCCACCGGAACCCCGAGTTTTCGGCCCAGGGGCGAAGCCGAGACGCCAGCGGCCCAGAGTATGACAGAGGCAGGGAACCCATTATTTCCCGCCACCACGACGCCGGGCTCAATCCTGGTCACCATGGTGGACTTGCGAACCTCCACGCCGAGGCGGTGAAGCTGTTCCTCGGCACTGCGCGAGAGATCTTCGGGATAGGCCGGCAACACCCGGGGTCCGCCTTCGATCAGGAGAATATGTGCGCGCGAGGGATCGATGGAACGAAAATCGTGGGTGAGAGCGTGACGCGAGATTTCCGCCAGAGTTCCGGCAAGCTCGACTCCAGTAGGCCCTCCGCCGACCACCACGAAGTTGACAGGCGCGGCGGAATCGCCGAAAGCGGCCTGCCGTTCGGCGAGCTCAAAAGCGACGAGCACGCGGCGGCGAATTTCGAGCGCATCGTCAATCGACTTGAGGCCGGGGGCAAGCGGCTCCCATTCGTCGTGGCCGAAGTATGTGTCCTGCGCGCCGGCGGCAAGGATCAGATAGTCGTAAGGGATTTCCTGGCCCGGAACCTCGACAACGCGCCGGGCGAGATCAAATCCGGTGACCTCGGCCATCAGCACTTCGACGTTTTTGCGGAAGCGAAGAATCGAGCGGATCGGCTCGGCGATTTCTCCCGGGGAAAGCCCGGCCGTCGCGACCTGATAGAGCAGAGGCTGAAAGGTGTGGTAATTCTTGCGGTCGATGACAGTGACCCGGACCGGCCCCTTGGCTACCTTCTGGGCGGCGTTGAGTCCGCCGAAGCCGGAGCCGACAATGACGACACGGGCCTGCATCTTGCTGTTCATCGCCTCTCTCTATAAGATTCAGCCCGATGGCCGAGGGTTCCATAAGTTCTTTGCGAAAGGTAAGGCCGGGTTGGGTGCGATGGCTCGTGCCTTCGGTGACGGATTGTCTGTTCGTCGCTGTTCTGACCATGTTGCTGTTCACGCCGCTCTCCGTGCGGCTGCTGGGAGATGCAGGGATCGGGTGGCACATTCGAACTGGGCAGCTGATTCTGGCGACGCATGCGATTCCGCGAATGGATCCGTTCTCGTCGACGATGGCCGGAAAACCGTGGTTTGCGTGGGAATGGCTCTATGACGTTGCGGCCGGGAAACTCGAATCTGCCCTCGGGCTGAATGGCGTCGTCTGGTTTACCGCATTAGTAATCGCGGCCGTGTTCGCGGGCACTTTTCGCTGGCTGACCCGGCGTGGCGCCAATTTTGCGGTTGCCCTGGTGCTGGTATTGCTGGCGCTGGCGGCTTCGACGATTCACTTCCTGGCAAGGCCGCACGTATTGAGCTGGCTCTTCACCCTGATCTGGTTTGCCGTGCTCGATTGCTCCGAAAGAGAAGGCCTCGGCGCCCAGAGGAAGTTGTGGTCGCTCCCGTTGTTGATGCTGCTCTGGGTGAATGTCCATGGTGGATTTCTGGCCGGGTTCGTGCTGCTGGGGATTTTCTGGGTCGCGGCAGCCTGGAAATGGTTCTCGACAACCGACACTCGGATCGGAGACTCGTTGGAGAAGATCGGCGCGCGGCAGCAGACGCTGCATCTGACGCTGGCAGGAGTCGGCACGGTGGCGGCGAGCCTGATCAATCCGTACGGCTGGAATCTATACGCCCATGTCTATTCTTATCTTTCCGACCGCTTCCTGATGGATCACATTGATGAGTTTCAATCGCCGAATTTTCACGGCGTGGCCCAGAGATGTTTCGCGGTGCTGTTCCTGATTGCCGTGGCAACGATCGCCGTTCGTGGACGGGAATTGCGGTTGAGCGGATTGCTGACCGTACTTTTTGCAATGTACGCGGGACTCTATGCAAGCCGGAGCATTCCGCTTTCTTCGATCCTGCTGGTGATGGTGGTCGGGCCGCTCATGGGGCGGAAGGAGTCGAGATTTGCCCAGTTCACCGCGGGGAAGCGGACCGAATCGTTTCTTGAGCGCATGACCGAGATTGAACTGCAGCTTCGGGCCCACGCTTGGCCGCTGGCTGCGATCGCAATCACGCTGCTGATCGCGGCCAACGGAGGCAGAGTTGGATCTGAGGCGGTGATGAACGCCCACTTCAGTCCGCAGCGCATGCCGGTGGCGGCCGTGAATTTCGTTGTCGAGAAAGCATTGCATGGGCCGGTGCTGAGCCCCGACTACTGGGGCGGATATCTGATCTACCGGCTCTACCCCAAGCAGCAAGTCGTAGTGGATGACCGGCACGACTTATATGGATCGAAGTTCTTCAAGTCTTACTTGAAGATGATCCGGGTTGAGCCGGGGTGGGATGAATTCCTTGGCGAGCACCCGGCGGGGTGTGTGGTGCTTCCGCGAGAGGCTGCACTGACGACGGTGCTGCTGGGAGACAGAGACTGGAAAGCGATCTATACGGATGGAGTGGCGGTGGTGTTTGTCCCTGTGAAGTGAAACTTCAGGTGTGTCGCGTAACCTTCAGAAGCGGTCGTCGGTATTGATGTTGAATCCGACGATGGCGGTTACCTCGACCGGCTGGCCGGCACGCATGGCGGGTTGAAACTTCCAGGCGCGCAGCGCGGTCAGTATCTTCTCGGTCATCGCGGCCGGGCCGGGTTCGAGGACGTGGAAATTGCGCAGGTCGCCCGAAGCGTCAAGCGTGCATCTCACCACCATGCGAGCGCGCGGCAAACCCTCGGGCAGAGTGGTGCGGATGGGTTGAGGGCCAGTCAGCGGATCGCGTCCTTTCGGCGACTCGTCCGCGTACTGCATAACGGCAGCACCCAGTGCACTTGAAGTGTCGGGATAGATCGTGTGCGTCTCGCCGTGCAGTTGATCCTTGTACGGTTCGAACGGTCCGCCGGAAGTCGCGGTCGCGACGACCTCGACTCCAAGCGTCCGCCGCTGTTTGAAGGACGAGCGATTCGGGTTGTTCGGATCGTTGGCCGATGGATCGGAACCGAAACTGGGCAGCGTGACCACCCCCGTTCCGCCGCTGATATCAACTCCGCGAATCGGAGGATTTCCGGAAGGAGCATTGCCGGCGCCGCCCGGGCCGGACGTGGAGGAGATTCCGCCATGGGCGTCGGCGTCAGCCCCATGTCCGGAGCCAGTTCTAGCCGCGCCCGTATGTTCGCCTTCCATACCGCTTCCCGGACCGTTACCGCGGCCAATGCTCGTGCCTCCACCGGAGCCGCCGACGCCTGGCTTTAATCCGCCCACAGGAGACATGGAAAGCGAGCCGGTCCCTCCCGTGGTCGGCATTCCGACCTTGGAGCCGGGCTGGCTGGAGACAACCGCGCCGGAATTGGAGCCGCCTCCGCCGGTGGGCGAAGCTGTAGGAGAACCGACATCCATGGGACGGCCCGCCCCGGCCCCAGAGCGTCCGAGGCCGAGACCGGTGGTGCCTGATCCGCCACCGATTGAGGGCGGCGGTGGAACAACATTGTTGGCCAGCAGGCTGCCTTTGGGAACGCCGGCCCCACCTCCGTTGCTGCCGGTGCCGCCGCCGGGACCTGAGAGGGACGGTGGAGGCGGAACGACGCTGGGTGGTCCAAGATTGGGCGCAGCCGCCGACTCGAGCGAATGAGCGCCGCCAATTCCCGAGACTCCGGCAGAGGGCGGCGGCGCGATCACATCGGAGGCAAGAGGAGTGCCCGATCCTCCGCGCTTGCCGTGAGGGTTGCCGGTCGTGCCTGTTGCCGCGACCGCGGGCGGAGGAGGCACGACATTCGTGCTCAGGGAAGCACCGCTGCCGGAGCGTCCAGCATCTGCCTTGACAGCAGGAGGCGGCGGGACGACTTCGCTGCTGCCGAAAATCCTGCCGATGAGGCTGCTCATGAATGATCCGCTTGTGGGCTGACTCGGTGGCGGTGGAACGACCGTGCTGAACGGATCGCGCGGAGCGTTGTTGCTGGCCGTCCGGCCAAGGTCGGGAGAGCCGTTCGCAGAGGGCGGCGGGGCGATGACAGAAGGCGCGGGAAGGCTCAAATTCGAGGCCCGGGCCGTGGCTTTTTCCGGAGCCGAGGCGGGCGGCGGCACAACGGCGACATTCGACCTCTGCGGATTTGTGCCGGAGATCGGCTGGCTGACATTCGGAGCAGGAGGAATGACACTGCTCGCATACGACGGGCTGGAACGCGCCGTCTCGCGGGCAACGCTGGGGGCCGGAGCGATCACCGGAACCGTCAGACGCGGGGCCGTGAGCGGCTGATCACCGGAAACCGCGGGCGCCGGCGGAATGACCGCCGCTCCCAGCGCCGGAGCCACGAGTGCATGCTGCGATACGTTGGGTGCCGGAGGAATGACATTGGGGTTGAGCGCGGGCGCGACCAGGCGCTGATTAGGGGAAAAGTTCGGCGCTGGCGGCACGACCGCGGCCAACTGGATTCCGTTGCGCGTGTAGTCTCGAGTGACTGTCGGGGCAGGAGCCACGATTGTCGAAAGGCCGGGCGTGTTGCGGTTGGCACGCAAACCGTCGACCGGCGGTGGTCCGGGATTGGGTTGAATGGCCAGCAGATTGGCGACGGCATCGCGCGATGCGGGCAGCCGCAGGTTCGGTGCGTCTACGATCTGGGGAACGAGGGATGAGCCCCGCGCGATCCGGATGGTCTGCGAGCGATGCTGAATCTCATCGCCTCCGGCGCGGCCGCTGGCTCCGGTTTGTGCGCCGGAAAGATCCTGGGTGCGGGGCAGTTCATCTCCCGAGTAATAGATCACGTCATGGCTGGCGAGGCGAGGAGCAACATAGGGCCGAAGCTCCGCCAGTTTCGACGGCACCACAATCGCCACAAAGATCAGGAACGCCTCCAGGACATAGGAGGGAATCATGATGCGAAGCGGAATCAGGCCGAATGGAGCTTCTCCGGCGAGGCGAGCATGAGACCGCGAGAATGCCGGGCCCAGGGACGAGACGAATTCCCCCCAGTGCGAGGACCATTGCACGGCCAGCCGAGGCGAGTCGTGGGTCTGGGCGGCTTCTTCGAGTTGGTCAACTTCGATCAAAGCGGCTGGTTGCGACCTCCTGCGGACGAGCTGTGGGCGGCGCCGACCGCCTGGGAGTCGAGAGTGATCTCAATTCTATCGCCCACCGAGGTTCCTGTGGTCAAGGCGGTGCGCGGGGGAAGCTCGAGCACCGACTCAGCCTGCACCGCGACCGGAGCCAGCCGCCAGGGCCGCAATTCACTTTCGATGCGGATCACGTTGAATTTCCGGTCCAGATACACCACGTCGATGGGAAACCCCATTCCTAAAGTATGAACGCCGCGGCAGGGGACAATCCAGAGACCGCAACCATTACGGAAGTCACCCGAGCGCAGGCCGAGCAGGCCGCGCAGCCGAGTCCAATGAGTGTCGGCGACGGCGAGGGAGTTCGCGAGTTGCGTCTGGCGAGTCCGATTGAAGGCCTGACGCTGCGGTGAAAAGGCTGGCATGAATCGCAATGCTCCCCGGCATCGTGGCTGGCTTCCGCGAATTCTCAGTGACCCGAAATCGGGGCGAGCTGGCGAATCAGCGAAATTACAGCCGGTCCGATGGTGACGAAAATAATTGAAGGCAGAACAAAGACCACCAGTGGGGGGACCATCTTAATGGTTGTCTTGGCCGCCTGTTCTTCGGCGCGCTGCCGGCGTTCCGTGCGGAGGGAGTCAGAATACACGCGGAGAGCTTGGGTGATGCTGGTGCCGAAGCGATCCGTCTGAATGAGTGTACCCACGAGGGAGCGGATGTCGTCAACCCCGGTACGCTCGACCAGGTTCCGCAAAGCCTCGGCGCGAGGTTTGCCGGCGCGCATCTCGAGATTGACGAAGTGAAACTCGTCACTGAGGTCGGGATGAGCGTGGTGCAGGTCCTGGCCGACCCGCATCAGGGCCTGATCGAGAGCCAATCCAGCCTCGACGCAGATCACGGTGAGATCGAGGGCGTCGGGCAGGGCCAGGCGAATGCGTTGCTGGCGATCTTTGATCATCCGCTTCAGGATGAAGCGCGGCAGAAAAAATCCGAAGCCGGGAATGCCGGCCAGCAGGAAAACATTGTCGAAGCCCGAGAACAGAGCCACTCCGGCAAAACCCGCCGCAGCCAGCAGGACGCGGGCGCCGAAGTAGTAGTTGACATGGCGGGCATCGCGCAATCCTGCTTGGATCAGCCAGGCGCGGGTTCGCGAAACATCGGCGGGAGACAACGGCAGCGCCCGGGTGAGCGGATCGAGGGCGCGCTCCACGCGTTCTTTGAAGGCGGGCTTTACCTGGGCGACCGTGGGTTGGCTTCCCAAAGCGCGCAGTCGAGCGCCAAGAACGGAGGTCGGGCTGAGCACCGCCGCGCCGAACGCGAACACGGTCAGCACGATGGTCACGAAAACGATAATGGTCAGAATCAACGACGACATAAGTTAAGCCTTTACAACCAAATCCACTCTGCCCGCGGAACCGTGCCCTTAGACTTGGATTCGAATGATCTTGCGAATGACGAAATAGCCGACCGTCTGCAACGTGATTCCCGCGACCAGTAACGTATGGCCGATGGGATCGGCAAACAGCGGCCGGATAAAGCCAGGATTCAGCACCAGCATCACAGTCACAATAATCGGCGGCATGCCCATCAACAGCGCCATCGTGAGACGCCCCTGAGCCGTATAGACGCGGACCTGGCGCTGAATCTTGAAGCGTTCCCGGATCACGTACGAAAGGTTGTCGAGAATCTCGGCAAGATTGCCGCCGGTTTCGCGCTGCAGCATGACAGCGGTGACGAAAAACTTGACGTCGACCAGAGGCACGCGCTCGGTGAGATTCATCAGGGCATCGCGTACAGGCATGCCGAATTTCTGTTCCTCGTAGAGCTGGCGAAATTCGCCGGAGATGGGTTCGGAGATCTCGCTGGTGATCAATTCGATCGCCGTGGTGAAGGCATGACCGGCGCGAACGGCGCGAGCCAGGGTGTCAATGGCTTCCGGAAAGAGCTCTTCGAACTTTTCGAAGCGTTTGGTTCTGCGGAACGAGGCGTAAGCGTAAGGCATCATGCAACCGACCAGCATGGCCATCCAGGTGAACTCGAGCCGCTGGGTGAGGACGTACGCAATGATTGCCGATCCCACGCCGAAGGCGGCGCAGAGAGCAAGAAAATTACCGGCACGGAACGTCAGCCCGGCCTGTTCCAGCATCTTCTGGATTGCGGAGACACGCTCCGAGCGTCGCAGGATGGCGTCGAGAGCGGGGATGTTGCTGAGTTGCTCGTCACGGACGACGTCCAGTTCGCTCTCGAGGGCCTGTTCGGGAGACTTGCGCTCGTCGGCGAGGCGCTCCTTGATCAATCGAGCCTGGGCGCGGCGCTGGTCGAACAGCGAGAACGCCACGAAGGCGACCACAGCCACCATCAGGAAAACCAGAAGCGCCATCAGAGCCGCAGACATAGAACCTCAAACCTCGCTCTTCGATTCGAACAACGCAGGACGCAAGCGCGCGCCGGCGGTTGCCAGGCGGTCGGCGAACGTCGGACGCAGGCCGGTTGCGCGAAATGCTCCCCGTACCTTGCCGCTTTCGTCGATTCCGGTCCGTTCAAACATAAAGATATCCTGCAAAGTGATGGAATCGTTGCTCAGACCCATAACCTCGGAGACGGTGATGACCTTGCGGGTGCCGTCGGAAAGGCGCGCGATCTGTACCACGGCGTGAATCGCGGCAGCAATCTGTTGCCGCACGGCACGCTCGGGAATATTCAGGTTGGCCATCGACACCATGTTTTCGACACGCGCCAGAGCGTCCGGCGGGGAATTGGCGTGGACGGTCGTCAGCGATCCTTCGTGGCCGGTATTCATGGCCTGCAACATATCGAAGGCTTCCTCGCCGCGCACCTCGCCGACCACGATGCGGTCGGGGCGCATACGCAAGCTGTTGATGACCAACTGCCGCTGGCGGACCGCGCCCTTGCCTTCAATGTTCGGCGGCCGAGTCTCCAACCGGACGACGTGCTCCTGCTTCAGTTGCAGTTCGGCGGCGTCCTCAATGGTAACGATGCGGTCCAAGTTGGGGATGTAGCCGGAGAGAACATTCAGCAATGTCGTTTTGCCGGCGCCGGTTCCGCCTGAGACCAGGATGTTGAGGCGCCCCTTGACCATCGCCGAGAGCAGTTCGAGCATGGGCTCGGTCAAAGTCTGGTTCTCGATCATCTGGCGGGCCGTGATCGGATCGCGGCCGAAACGGCGGATGGACAAGCACGGACCATCAATGGCCAGCGGGGGAATGATGGCGTTGACACGAGAGCCGTCGGTCAACCGGGCGTCGACCATGGGAGACGATTCGTCGACGCGGCGTCCAACCCGAGAGACGATGCGCTCGATGATCTGCATCAAGTGCGGATTGTCTTTGAAGGAGAGCGCCGTCAGTTCAAGCTTGCCGGCCCGTTCGATGTAAACCCGGTCGAACCGGTTCACCAGAATGTCGGAGACCGTGGGATCTTTGAGCAACGGCTCCAGAGGGCCGAGCCCGAAGATCTCATCGAGGATTTCCCGCGAAAGGCGTTCACGTTCGGCAAAGCTCAGAGGAACGGCTTCGCCGTTGACGGCGTTGCGAATAACGACCAGGACTTCGTCCCGGGCGGAGTCACCGGTTTTGCCCAGTCGTTCCAGATCGAGACGGTCGAGAATCTTCCGGTGCAGGTCGGCCTTGACCTGCTGGAAGTAATCGGCGCGTTCGAAGGATTGAAGATTCGCCATAAAGCCCTAAATCTCGAAAACCAATGTGCCCCTAAACTGATTTAAACATGGACCACGCGGCGCGTTTGACGTCCACGTCGTTGCGCGTCAATTCCCCGGCCAGCCCGGCAAAGCAGCGCGCGATCTCACTGTTGCGTTGATCCATGACCGGGGTGCCGCGGTCGATGGCATTTGACACCGCAAAGTACTGGTTGGGGACACGCCACAGAAGCTTGGCGCCAACCGCAGCTTCGGCATCGGCCTCGCTGAAGCCGGGAACTTTGCGAAAACGATTCAGAACCAGGCGCACGCGCTCGCGGCTGCCGGTTTCGCCGAGGAACTGATGAACCCGGGCGGCGCTCCAAAGCGACGCCACGTCAGTGCAAGCCACCAGAAGCACGGTCTCTGACAGATTGGCGATCAGGCGGCTGGCAGCATCGAAACGCGAGGATGCGTCGACGACGACGTAGCGATAATGCGTGACCAGCATGTCGAAAAGACGTACGAAGTCAGCGGTGGTGGAATCCAGCGCCGCCGGAACATTGCTTCCGGCCAGTAATTGCAGGCCGCCGTTGTGCCGGGTCATGAAGCTTTCCAGAAGAGAAGCGTCCATGCGATGCAGATTGCGAGTCGCGTCGGTGACGTTGAAGGCCGGCTTGAGATTCATGTGCAGCGCGGCGTGACCGAGCGGGGCCAGATCCACCAGGGCAGTCTGTCCGTGAGAAGACTGCAAAGCCACAGCCAGATTAACCGCGACGGTGGTGGCGCCATTGCCTCCCTTGGCGTTGATCACGGAAAATACCTTGCCGCGGGGGCCTTCCTGGCGCACGCGGCGCTGGGCGGCGTTGAGACGCACGAAGGCGTCCATCAGATCGGCGGTGTTGGTCGGACGCTCGATGAACTCGCCGGCGCCGTTGCGCATGGCGTTGACGATGACTTGAGGCTGGTTGAGGCTGCCGATGGCAAAGACTGCGCTTTCCGGCATCTCCTGGTGCAGCAGATCGATGGCATGCAGGGCGGGCGTGGGATTATCGGCAGGAATATCCACCAGAGTCACGTCGGGATTGGCGCTTCGAATGCGGCGCACGATCGGGTCCGAGCCGGCCACAGGAAAATTGGCGGAGCTGTGCGCCGTGCGCGCCACATTGGTGCTGTCCACCAGCACCTGCAGCAGGGCTCGCTGCTCGTTGTCCGTGGCGACGATGACTACCGAAAGATCTGCCATACTCAACCCGCGGCCCGCTCATCTGCCGCCGACCTCGATCCCCACACCATGGAGCGGCTCGATCGCTCCCCTGGCGCGATCACTTGCCTGGCGACTTGTCGAACTTGTCCTTGTCCATAAAGGGCTGAGGGTTCTTCGGCAGTGTCGGTTCCCCGGTGTTGGGGGAGATGCGCCGCACGGTGCACAGAACCATCAGCTCGGAATTGCTCTTCTGAACGCTCTTGCTGCGAAAGAAAGCGCCAAGGATCGGGATGTCGCCAAGGCCGGGAATCTTGTTGTAGATGTCGGTAACCCGGTTGTCCAACAGACCTGCGATCACGAAACTCTGGCCATCCTGCACTTCGAATTCGGTTTCGGCCTTACGCGTTGCCAGAGCAGGCACAGTGAAGCCGGAAATTGTAAGAGCGTTCGAGAAATCCAGAGTGCTGACTTCGGGAGCTACCTTCAAATGAATGTTGCCATTCGGCATGATGACGGGAGTGAACTGCAGGTGCACGCCGAAGTCTTTGAATGAAATCGTAACCGCGGTAAAGCCGGCACCGGGCTGCACGATGGGGAAGGGGAACTGGCCGCCGGCAAGAAAACTGGCTTCCTTTCCATTGACGGCGATCAGATTCGGCTCGGCCAGAATCTGCAGCAGGTTCTTGGTTTCGAGAGCTTGAATGACGGCGCCAAAGTTGATGTCGGGCCGGAAGAGGAAAAGATTCAGGACGTTGTTCAGGGTCTGCGTGCCGACGGTGGTCGAAGTGGTTCCGGGGCCGCCCGTCGTCGACGGAGTGGGAGGCGTAAGTGTCTGCTGGCCGAAGCCGCCATACTGGCCGGTGGTGACGGTGCCGATGGTGTTTCCGGTGCCGGTGGAAACGAAATTCACGCCCATCTGGCTGATGGCGCTGCGGTCAACCTCGGCAAATTTGACCTGGAGCAGAACCTCCTGGGCTCCGACCGGGCCGAAGGTGAGCACATTCACGACCTTTGGCGAATAGGCGCTGGCCAATTCCCCGGCGCGCTTGGCAACGTCCTCGGTAGAAACGTGGCCGGAAAGCACGATGGCGGCGCGGGAAGGAGTGACGGTGATTTGCTCGTCCGGAAAGACGCGATGCTCTTCTTCAGCGCAGGCGCTCACATCGACATCAACCCGCAGATCGAAGCTGCGGGAGCGCTCCAGTTCGTCCCAGATCAGAAGCGATACTTCCCCCGGCGCCTTGCCGTGAACCAGGATCTGGGTTGGCGTGATCACCTGAGCGAAGGCGACGTTGGGGTCGGTAATCGAAATGCGCTTCAGACGTTCCGTGGTGTTGATCAACAGAGACTTGTCGACCATGACGCGCAACGGCGCCGCTCCCTGCGATTGTGCCGGGAGGGTGGTCTGGCCAGCGGACGGTTCGGAACTTTGAGATGGCGCTGCGGGTTGGGCTTGTTGCAGCGCCTCGCAGAAGGCGGGAACCGCAGCCGTCGCGAGCAGCGACACTCCAAGCGACAGTGCGTAAACTTTCATTGTTCGTTTTCTCTCCCTTTGATCGGGCTTCGAGGTGGGGAAGAAAGCAACTCGCACGACCGAACTTATCGAGATCACTTGGCCTCGGGACTCTCGTCTGGGAATTTGACTACATCCATCTTTTTGTCGCCCTGATAGACCTCGACGCTGACGCCCGTCGACGGCGCCGGGGCGGCAGGGGCCTTGGGTGCGACGACTGTGTGATGTACCGGAGTCCGCACGACCGGCTCCGGCGCAGGTGCGCCCTTATAGAGGGCGCGAGCGGCAGAAGCGGGCACATCCTCGGAACGCGTATCGAGCGGGTTGCGCAGCGCCAGCTGAATATGTCCCTCGGAACTGGCAAGCGTGAGGCGCTGGGCATCGTCCGGAGAAACCAGGAGCGTAATCACCGGCACGTTCTGCGCTTCGCCGGTGGCGGAACGTTCCAGAGTGTGCCCGGCCGCGAGCACAGCAACATTCTGCAGAACCGTCGTGGTTTCCTGTTCGCCGCCCGAGCCGGGAGTGCCGGTTAACAGAACATCGACGCGCGTCCCCGGAGTAACAAATCCGGCAACCGAAACCACTTCATTGACGCGAACCGAAACGGCGCGCATGCCGGGAGGAATCAGCGCCGGCAAACCGGCTCCGGCATTTTCGCCGGCCAGCTTGTTGGGCAGGATGAACTCGCCCTTGGAGATCGGAATGATGACCCCGTGGCCGAGCACGTCCGACCGCTTGCGGGGAGCACCGGGTGGAAGATCGTCGCGCCGGACCTGGATGATCCGGATGTCGTGTTCTTCGACGCGGGCGCCGACTTGCAAATCATTCGCAGCTACGATGGCCTGGATGGAATCTTCGTTCCCGCCGCCACTTCGAGCTTGCAGGTTGCGATAGACATACAGGCTGGCGAAAAGCCCCAGCGCCAACGCCAGAGTTCCAATCATCAACAGACGCATCCGGTTCATGCCGCTCTCCAAGAAAGACTACTGCTGCCATCCAAGGCCAGCACTGGCGGGCCGTCCCCGCAGTGCAGCGAGAGTACTACGGAATGCTATTGAATGGAACTGGCCACTGAGGAGAAAACATTGTTCGCGTTGGAGCCGATCAGGCGCACGGTCCCAACCACAATGACCAGGATGACCGCGAGCATCACCGCATATTCCGCGATGTCCTGTCCGTCCTCGTTGTGCCACAGATTGCGTACAAGTTCCATAAAGGTTCTCCTAAGTCCCTTGGGCTAACGAGAGTGATCGTCTGTTTCGTCGGCGCAGCAAGGGGGGAAGCCAAAGTCCGGGGGAAACGTCCCTCGCCTCCGGCTATTTCGCTGAGTCCGTTCCTAAAAGACACCCGCTCTGCGCTACATCATACCTTGCATGAGGGGAAAAAGTGGTAATTTCTTGCACCTCCGGGGACTACCCGAGGTAACTATGGGCGGGGGCAGCCCGGCCCCGATAATCGTAGGCTAACTCATTCAGGGCAAGTGACTTGCCGGGAACGCCGAGGCGACCACCCAAGCAGAGAGACACAGCGCGCCAAGCCAGCTCTGCGATCGAGGTGCGATTGTAATCACTTTTCTGTGAGAATTGGGTGATTTAGAGGTTTTAGGGAGAACTCCGGCAAAGGTCGACCAACATCGCGCCCCACTCCTACAGAACGATCGTCCGCTGTTTTCTTTTGGCGGTTATCAGCACGCACATCTTTTTCCTGTGGAGAGTGCGCGGCCGGGTTGAGAAGGCGGATCCGGATTTCACGGTCTATTACACGGCAGCCAGGATTTTCCGCGAGCGCCGAGGGGCATATCTCTACACGGCCGTCACCCAGCAATCGGTGCAGCGTGAGTTTGCCAGAGACTCCGATCTCCGGCGCTCGCCGCTGCCCTATATCCATCCACCATTCGAGGCGTTGATTTTCGTACCGCTCACCTGGCTGTCCTACAGCAAAGCGTTCCTGCTCTGGAACGGAGTGAACCTGTTGCTGCTGATCGTAATCGCGCAGCGATTGCGAGGCAGTCTGCATGCGCTGAGCGCCATCCCGCTGTGGGAGTGGGTGGCGGCACTGCTGGCATTCTTCCCGGTTTTCGCGAATTTTCTGCAAGGCCAGGACGCGATCCTGCTGCTGCTGGTTTTTGTCTTCGGATTTCGCGCCCTCGAGCGAGACGCGCTGTTTCTGGCCGGTTGCTGGTTCGGGCTCGGGATCTTCAAATACCACTTCGTTCTTCCACTGGTGTTGATCGTCGCCGTGTGGAAAGGACGGAAATTCCTCTCCGGGTTTGCCGCAACAGCGATTGCGATGTCACTTCTCTCGCTGGCCCTCGTGGGTTGGCAAGGTCTTTTGCGATATCCAGCGTATGCCTGGCACGTTGTTTCAGTGCCCGGCTATGGCCAGACGCCGCCGGGTTTGATGGTCAATCTCATGGGCCTCGCGGCGGGCTGGCCGAAGCTGCAGGATCTTGGCTGGCCGGTGCGAGTAGTCGCACTGGTGGCCTCGGCGGCGTTGCTGATCGCGGTCGGCGGCATGCGTCGAACCGCCAATGATCAGCGGTTCTTCCGGTTGACCTTTGCCTGCGCGGTCCTCGCTTCGCTTCTGGTTGCCTACAACACGAATGCCCATGATCTGTGCCTTCTGGTGCTGCCTCTGACGCTCGTCGGGGATCATTGCGCGGCGCGCTGGTCGGACGGAAAGCCCGCCAAGGCGCTGCTGATTCCGATCACTCCTCTGCTGATCAGTCCGGTTTGGATTTTCCTGTGGATGGGCTTGGGCAAGCTGAACGTGATGGCCATTCTGCTGCTTTGGTGGATTTACGCCATGCAGCGAGAGATGGTGAAACTCAGATCGACGGCGTCCGCATCACTTACGGTTCCTGCATGACCGGATTGGGCGGACAGATTGCCGGGCGACGGAGAAGGACAATCGCGAGCATCGGAAGGTAAATGCAAATCACGGTCCAGCGGCCAACCTGGGCAAAACTGTGAGGGATGTGGTACCAGCGCCAGATGCCGGCCCCCCAGCTGAAGAAAACCGTCCACACCATCTCTCGGCGCGAACGAGGAATCAGCCAGAGGATGAAACTGTCGAAAAACCAGCGCTGAGGCATGAGCGCGGAGAAAAAAAGCAAGAGCGCGTCGCGGTCGCGATAGCGCAGCAGGGCGAGCAGAAGCAAGGGACCGGGAAGGACCAGGAGCGGAATGAAGTGTTCGTAATTTCTCGCTTGATGCAGCCAGAGGCGAGGCCAGTTTGGCATGGCGATGAAGGTGAGCAGCACCACGCATGCGCAGACCAATACACCGCGCCGAGTCATCCGCGTGAGAAAGACAGGAAGACCTACCTGCGGTTTTGCCATCGTGACCGGCAAAAGCAGCGGGAAGAATGCGCTGGCGGCGATGATTGGAGACCATTGCACCGCCAGCAATCCGGCCCAGTACGGATACGCCAGAAAGACTAGCAGCCGCCCATAACCATGCCGGGTCAGACCGAGCGCGAGAAAGAACGAACCAACGCCCCAGAAGGCTCCGGCGGCAACTTCGGGCTGAAGACGCAGGAAGGGAAGCGCGACTACAGCGGCAGTCAGGGGATACTGCTCCAGTGGCGAGTCGTAAGGATTCTGCCGCGCCAGCACCCGGTGCGCCAGATGCAGCGCCCAGCGGAAGTCGGCAGCATCCTGATGCAGATGCCGCATGAGGAACCAGCAGAAGGTTCCACTGGCGAGCCCGATCGCGGCCGATACTGTAAGACGCCCTCGCATGGATAAGGCCATGCGCCTCAGTTGTAACATGGAGCGCGTGGAATCGGGCATGACTCCGGAAAGTCGCCCGGCGGTTGGAATCATCTGCCCACCGATCTTCGTGGAGGGGGAAAGAGCCGCGGCTTGAAGACGACGCACTTCGTGATCGGCTTAGTCCTGGCGCTCGTAGCCTCGGCCAGCACCTGGTTCTACATGAACCGGATTCTGCGGGCGGAGCAGATTGCCGACGCCGCCGCGCACCACCGGCCGCGGGGGAACCTGTCGGATCTCTATCCGCGCTGGCTCGGTGCGCGGGAACTCCTGCTGCGCGGCCGCAATCCGTACAGCATCGAAATCACCAAAGAGATTCAGCAGGGCTACTACGGCAGGCCTCTGGACGCGACGCGATCCGACGATCCAAAAGACCAGCAAGGGTTTGTCTATCCTGTTTATGTCGTCTTCCTGCTTTCGCCGACGCTGAATCTTCCATTCGATCAGGTCCAGACGGGATTCCGGTGGTTTCTGGTCAGCCTCGCGGCATTGAGCATTGTGTTCTGGCTTCGCCTGATACGGTGGAGGATTTCAGCCGGAGCGATCCTGGTCCTGATGGTGCTTCTCGTCGGCTGGCTCCCGATGGTGCAGGGCATCAAGCTGCAGCAGTTGACCTTGCTCGCGGCTGGCCTGCTGGCGCTGTGCGGAGCAAGCCTGGCGGGCGGATGGCTATTGAGTGCGGGCGGATTGCTGGCGCTGGCAACGATCAAGCCTCAACTGGCGTGGCCCATCGCGGCGTGGCTGCTGGTGTGGGCGCTGAGCGAATGGCGCGAACGGAAGCGCTTTATCTTTGGGTTCGCATCGGTGATGGGCCTGTTGCTGGGCGGCGCGGAACTCCTGCTGCCGGGATGGCTGAAGATGTTCATCGCCGCCATCGGCCAATATCACCAGTACACGCAGAATCAGTCAGTCCTGGTCTGGATGTTCGGTTCGATTGCGGGGCATGCCTTCGAAGTAACCGCTGTCCTGGCCTGCTGTGTGCTGCTGTGGCGAGTGCGCCGGAGCAGTTCGGGCGATCCTGAATTCGGCCGAGCCTTTGCGCTGGTGTTGGCGCTGACGGTTGTCATCGTGCCGATGTTCGCGCCGTATAACCAGGTCCTGCTAGCGCCCGCAATCCTGGTTCTGATCCGAAGCGATCGAGCGCGGGAACGGGTTCTGCCTGCCGTCCGCATCGCGAGATGGATTGGCGCCGTTTTCGTTGTCTGGCCGTGGATTGCCACCATGGCCCTGACCGCAGGCTTCCTGTGGCTGACACCGGAACTGCGTCAGCGATTGTGGCCGATGCCGTTCTACTCCAATTTCATGGTGCCGGTTTTCATCTTTGGACTTGCCCTGCTGGACGCCTGGCTGCACGAAGCTGGCTTGCCGGAGAGTGCGGCGGCAGAGTAGTCTGTTGCCGCAGGATGCCGCGGTAAACCTGCGGCACTAAGCGCCGTTCGCAGACGCGCCCCGTATCGTCCATGTCCCTGAACCCCATCAGCCATAGCTCCGGCTCGGGAGTCTTTCCGGCACTCGTATTCGTACAGGGCAGCGAGCAGAAAAGCATCATTCTGAATCGCACTCCGTTCAACGTGGGACGCAAAGTCGACAAGGATCTCGTGATCGCCGATCCGCGGGTGTCGCGCGATCACGCCCAGATCATGCAGGAGGGCCAGGATTTCTTTCTCATCGATCTGGGCAGCAAGCATGGCACCTTCGTCAACGGCGAGCGCATCCAGAAGCAGAAGCTCGAACGCGGCGACCGGCTGGAATTCGGGGCCCGCGATTCCGCCTATGTCCTGTTCAATCCTGCGCATGCGACCTCCAACACGGCGCGGGAGTTCCTCAGCCAAATCTCCGTCGTTGGCATCAAGCCGGAAGCTACCGAACTCGAGACCTTGCGGCTGTTCCTGGAAGCAGCGCGCAAGCTGAATACGGCGGGGGTTCTGGACGAAATCCTGATTACGATGCTCGACGTCACGCTGCAACTGACTCGCGCCGAGCGCGGCTATGTGTTTCTCAAGGACGAGGAAGGGAAACTGCGGCTCATGGCCGGCCGCAACGCGAAAAAAGAGCCGCTGCTGGACGACAAGACAATCTCGCATTCGATCCTGGAAGAGTCATTGCGGTCGGGTTCCGAGTTTCTGCTGACCGACACCAGCCAGGACGCCGATCTGGCCGGACGGCAAAGCATCGTGGCCTACGACCTGCGAACCGTGGTCTGCATTCCGCTGCGAAAGGTGCAGGTGCAGGCGACGCGCGATGCGCAAACTCCGGTCCCGGGGCGGAGCTCGGCGGAGGCGATGGGGGCTCTGTACGTGGACTCGCGGTTTGCCTCCCGCGACATCAGCGGTGTGAGCCAGGACATCCTGCATACGATCGCGATCGAAGCCGCGCAGCTTATCGAAAACGCCCGGCTGGTGCAGGCGGAAGAAGAAGCTCGTCGCTACCAGCAGGAACTGAGTATCGCTGCCAGCATCCAGCAACGCCTCATGCAGGTGAAGATTCCCGAGGTGCCGTTCGCGCGCTTGCGCGGCAAGAACCTGTCCTGTAAAGAAATCGGCGGCGATTTCTTCGATGCGGTGAATACGAAAGAGGGACTGGCGGTTGTGCTGGCCGACGTCAGCGGGAAGGGAGTGTCGGCGGCTCTGCTGGCTTCCACCCTGCAGGGAATGATCTACTCGCACCTGAGCGCGGGAATGCCGCTGCTGGACGTCATTACGGCGGTGAACCGGTTCTTTACGGAGAAGATGGGCGGCGAAAAATACGCGACGCTGCTGATGGTGCGGCTGCGGCGCGACGGCGAACTCGAGTACGTGAATTGCGGGCATGTTCCGCCCCTGCTGGTGTGCGGCGGCGAGGTGATCCGGCCGACGCACGGGAATGTCCCGGTCGGGCTGCTCGCCGAGGCAACGTTCGCGAGCGCCACCTGTCAGATGAATTCGGGCGACCGCTTCATTCTGGTGACCGACGGAGTGACGGAGGCGGAAAATGCCATGGGCGAATTTTTCGACGACTCCCGACTGGAGTCGGCGGCCTCGAAATCACCGACGCTGGAAGGCATCTTCTCGGCCGTATCGACGTTTTGCGCCGGCAATCCCCTGAGCGACGACTGCACCGTGGTCGAACTCTGCTACTCGAGCGCGGAAAACTAAGACCGGGGAAGCCGGACAGGGGCGTCGGGTGACCTGGGGGACGGCTGCCCTCAGCCGTCGGTCGAGGCGGGAGGTCAGCGGGGCGCGGGCTGATCCGGCTCGCTTCAGGAAATGCCTCGCGCGAAGGTTAGCGGGCGGAATTTGGGACGCGAAATCCACAAGGTGAGCCAATCCATGGCAGAGATTTTCCCAGCGAATTTCGGCAAGTTAAATCGATTTAACTTCGTTTTCTAACTCGTTTATTTATAGACAGTTACAGTGATTTTTATCCACAGCACATTAAGTGTATAAAGCGCTAGGGGTCTTGTGTTTACGGGCGATTGCACCATTTCTAATGCAACCGTGGATCCTCGCTTACCAGCCGATCACCACAACTTTGTACACCAACAGAAGAGGTACGGTAGCCAAGGCGATGGAGGCGGACACCGTATAGCGTCGGAAGAAGTAGAAGGTGACGGCCGCCCAACAAGAGCAAGCGGCGATCAGGGCGCCGCCGACATAGGGCGCAGCGGCCGCAAGCGAGAAGTTCGTGCCGAGCGCGTGCCTCAGGCGGAAGAACTCGGCGAGAGTCCTGATGACAATCAGAAATTCAATCGTGATCCCGATTTGAGCCCAGCGTTCTTTGGTCACGCGAATCACGCGGAAGATTGTAACCGCTGGAGCGCTTGACGATGAATCCCGACATGGTCAGGGAATCATCTCGCTCAAGCTCTCGTTCTCCTTCAGGACGTTCAACCCTCGATGGTGACCGCGTAGTCGGTCCCTTCCCAGCGCTTGTCGGCCAGCCACAGAAACGTGAAGACGATTTTGGCGCCCGCGCGCATGGACGCGGTGGGCAGGTCAAGGACATGCAAACCGATTCCCGTGTCGCGCGTCTCTGTGTCGTGCGACGTCTCCCAGCCGTCAATGCTCCAGTGCACCAGCGCCGGCGAGAGCAGGTTGATGCGCAGAGCCTGATGCAGGGGAACGGTGCGGACTTTGTTGTTCACCCTCCATCCCCAGTGCTGCCGGCCATGTTTTTCGACGACATAGCGCTGATAGGTCTGCGGAGGCTGATCGAAGATTCTGCCATCGCGGATAGAGCGGCGCAGCTTGATGTATTCGGAGTGGGCCCAGACCAGCGGGCAAGCGGATCCGGAGGGATGCCCGCGGAAAAGTTCGAGCGCAGGAATGTCGGCGGCGTCCCAAACCTGTTCGGGCAGCAAGCGGCTGTAGCCGACCGTGGAATTCTCCATGACGGTGAGCAGAGCCTCGGCTTCGTCGCCATGGCCGGCCGCGAGCGCATAGTGCCCGCGCTCGCCGGCGAGCAGGGGCCAAGCGCGGCCGATGCCGGTACCGTCAAACGCCGAACCGTCTTTATGCTCTCCGTAACCGTCGCCGTTGTAGCGATACCAACACGGACCCTGCGGCAGTTCGACGGCGAGCAAGGCATCAATCGCGCGCAGGGTGTTCAGAATCCGGGGATCGTCCGGCGCCCGCAGCCCGAAGCGGACTAATGCCAGTGCATCCGGGCTGATGATGTGATATGCGCGCTCCCCGTCCTGGCCCGGGGGACGGTTCTTGATGGGGACAAAACCTCGAGTGGGCGAGGCGACGCCATCGGTTTCGGACGGAGCGATGCGGACGTAATAGCCCCCGATGCCAAGCTGCCGCGCCAGATCGCCACCATCGCTGTAGACCCAACGCTCGAGGTTGTCGTTCCAGGCGTCGGCGGTATCGCGCATCGTGCGTCCCTGCTCGGCGTGACCGGTGAGATCCGCGATATCGGCCGCAGCCAGAAGCGCGGCAATCTCCGCCGCTAAGGTAAAGGGCGAGTAACCGGAGTCCTCTTCCCAGCGATCCTGCATCGTGACCGGCCCGTTGCGCAGGATGAAACTTGCCGCGCCACGTATCATGGGCCACCAGCGGTCCAGCTTTCCGAGGGCATTGGGGGCTTCGCGGCGGATCAGATCGACCAGCAGGACGGGGAAAGCGGTCTCATCCATCTGAATGCCGCCCCAGTAAGGACGCCCGTCAAGCCATAGATTCTGGGCCCAATGTCCATCCGCTTCCTGGGTTGTTTCCAGGTAACGAAGCACGCGCACGGCGTCAGAGACGGCGCCGGCGGCCAGAAGGGCGCCGGCGGTTTCGACCAGGTCGCGCGGCCAAACCAGGTGATATCCGCCAAGGTCCTCATCGCCTTTCGCGAAGCCCCAGGGAATGGACAAGCTGGCGATGATGCCCCCGAGGAAATCCTTGGACTCGTGGGTGCGGAGAACGGAGGTGGAGGGGCGATAAAGATCGTGCTGCCGCGGCGGTTGGTCGAGCGGCAGCAGTTTGCTCTGCCAGGCACTCCACTGCGAGATATAGTGCTGGCGAACTTCGCCATAGTCTTCGAGCAGGCTGGAGCGAGCGTGCTGGCCCGCCTCGTTCCAGTTCGAACCGAATCCCAGGGCCACGACGAATTCGCCGTCGCAGGCGGCGAGATCGATCTCGCCAGTGAAGGCGACGTTGCCATTTTCGGCGCGAGTGTATTCCCACTGCATCTGGAAATGCTGCGAGAGGTCCTGCCATCCGTCGGATGCGCCGACGAATCCGACGGATATTTTTCGCCAGGGGGCAGAAGAGGCCAGCGCTAACGCGGTTCCGTCGTGTTCCGCGAAGAACATCGGGAACCCCTTGTAGGCGCCGGTCCAACCCGTGTTGCCGTAGCCGCAGTTTGCGAGATGAGGAGACAGCAGAGCGAACAAACGGTAGTCGGAAAGCGACCCTTGCAGCGGCTCGAAGCGTACCTTTTGCAGAACCACGTTGCGATAAGGATCGGTGAAGACTTCCTTGTGAATCCGGTAACGGCCACGGTTGCAGGTGTTGGTCAGCTGAAACAGGGGGATTCCCGGCTGAAAGGGGCAGTTCTCGAAAGCGCAATCGCGCTTTTCCTCGGAAAAGAAATCGACGCCATTGGTGACGATGAATCCCATGTCGCGGGTGCAAGCCTGATCGACACGGGGAAAATAGACCTCGTTCAGAATGCCGTGGCTGATGGTGAACCAGACTTTACTGTGCTGGTTGAGCGCGGTACCGGCTCCGCTTTTGGCGCTGGAAGTCCAGCGGGGTGGAATCCCGGGCCAGCCCGGAGCGTAACGCGGGAACGAGTCGTTCATGCAGGGTTTTCCCCTTCAGCGGGCGGAAGCGTTGCTCGCACAATTTACAGAATTTTGACAGGCTCTGAGGCACATGCCCGGCCTGGCGACATCAAACTAGAAAGATTTACCCACAAAGCCGCAAGACAAGTGGAACCCTTTTAAAGATAATAACGCGAAGCTGCGATGAACTTCTTCCAATGGTTGGATGTGCGGGTGAGTGCGAAAGTGACAATCCTGCTGGCCGTTCTGCTGATTGCGCGAAGCGGCGTGGCCGAGGATGTGACCAAAAGCGCTCACGGGTCAGAGCTCGATCGAGGATTCTCCGGGCTCTACAATCTCGACTTCTCCGGCGCGGAAAAGGACTTTGAAAAGTGGCATGCCGATCATCCCGACGATCCCATGGGGCCGGCCAGCGAAGCAGCCGGCTATCTTTTTTCCGAGTTCAACCGGCTGGGCGTGTTGGAAGCGCAGTTTTATGAGAACGACAAGGCTTTTGCCGGACGTCCCACGCTGACGCCCGACCCGAACACGCGGGATCACTTTCGAGCCGCGATCGAGGTTACGGAACGGCTGGCCCATGCTCGCCTGGAGAAAGATTCGAAGGACCGCGACGCACTTCTGGCTCTGACCCTGTCCTCGGGACTGCAAGCCGACTACGCTGCGCTGATTGAAAAAAGGAATTTGGCTTCACTGCATTTCACGAAAGATGCCTCGTTCTGGGCGCAGCAGCTGCTGGGGGAGTGCCAGGATTGTTACGACGCTCTGCTGGCCACCGGTTTCAGCAAGTACATCATCGGAAGCATGTCGGCGCCCGTGCGTTGGATCCTCCGACTTGGAGGCTTGCCGGCCGACAAGGATGGTGGCATCGCCGACTTGCAGACGACCGCCGAACACGGACACTACCTCGCCCCGTTCGCCCGCATTCTGCTGGCGATTGCCTATGTCCGGGAGCGAAACACGAAGCGCGCGATGGAACTGCTGCTGCGCCTGCAGCACGATTTCCCCAACAATGTTCTATTTTCCCGCGAGATCGCGCGCCTGCAAAGCCGGTAGTCATCCCCAATATTCTCGCGCCATTCATCAGAAATTCACCCGTTTGTAACCATCCTGTAACACTGCGGCACTAGAAGGGGAGAAATCGAAAATTTCAAGGAGGAACTCATCTGGTCATGCGCAAAATCTGGCTGCTGTTGGCGTGTGCAGCATTAGCCCTGCCAGCCGTTGGGCAGACGACGCTGAACGGAGCAGGAGCGACATTCCCGGCCCCGATGTATTCCAAGTGGTTCAGCGAGTACCACAACATCCACTCAAACATCGAGATCAACTATCAGCCAATCGGCAGCGGCGGCGGAATCCGGCAGGTCACCGAAGGAACGGTAGACTTCGGCGCCAGCGATATGCCGATGACCGATCAACAACTGAAGGAAGCCGAAGACAAGCTGAAGACGAAAGTCCTCAACATTCCGACGGTTCTCGGCGCCGTGGTGCCCGCCTACAACATCCCCGGAGTCAACGCCGATTTGAAATTCACGCCTGACTTGCTGGCCAACATTTTCCTGGGGAAGATCTCCAACTGGAACGACCCCGCCATCAGCGCTATCAATCCCGGAGTGAAGTTTCCCAACCAGGACATCATTATCGTGCACCGGTCCGATGGAAGCGGCACCACGTTTGTCTGGACCGACTATCTCTCCAAAGTCAGCCCCGACTGGAAGAGTGAAGTGGGCAGCGGCACTTCGGTGAAGTGGCCGAAGGGGATGGGCGGCAAAGGGAACGAAGGCGTGGCTGGCTTTGTCCGCAACTTGGCGGGATCGATCGGCTATGTCGAACTGATCTATGCCATCCAGAACAAGATTCAGTACGGAAGCGTGAGGAACTCGGCAGGCGTGTTTCTAAAGGCCTCGCTCGACGGCGTCACGGCGGCGGCGGCTTCGGTGGCGAAGATGCCGGCGGACTTCCGCGTGTCCATCACCAATGCTCCCGGCAAAGATGCGTATCCGATATCAACCTTTACCTGGCTGCTGATTCCGCAGCAGTCAAAGGACGCAGCCAAGGGAAAGATTCTGGCCGATTTCCTGAATTGGATGGTAACCGACGGCCAAAAAATGACCACGGCTCTTTCTTATGCGCCGCTGCCGCAGAACGTGGCGGCGAAAGTCGAGGAAGCGATCAAACAGGTCAAATAGGACCCCGCAAAGCGGGGGCTTTTCATCCATATACGCGACTAAAGGAGAGGACATGAAGTCTGCAAGGTGGGTGTGCGTCATATTGATTTTGGCGACGGGACTGGCAGCGCAGACTGCCGCTCCCGCCAAAACCCAGAAGAAGAAATCCGCGAATCTAACCGCTGCCGACGTTGAGGCATTGAAAGATGCCATCGCGGCACAGGCCGCGGCGCTCAGGGAGCAGCAGCAGGAGATTCAGCAACTGCGCGACGAGCTGCAGCAAAAGCAGCAAGCGGTGCAACAGGCGCAGAGCGCGGCGTCTGATGCGGCCAGCAAAGCCGATGCCGCTCAATCGCAGGCGGCTCAGCAACAGCAGGCCGTGACCGACCTGAAGAGCGATGTCAGCGACTTGAAGACCAATCTGGCTAACACCGTCGTGACCGTGCAGGACACGCAAAAGAACATCAGCGCGATCTCCGAGAGCCCTCTGGCGATTCACTACAAGGGAATCACGATCACGCCCGGCGGCTTCCTGGCGGCAGAATTTGTGCGCCGCTCGCGAGCGTTGGGATCCGACATCAACACGCCCTTCAACTCCCTGACGATGCCCGGGGCCTCCCAGAGCAGCACGTCAGAGTTCTTCGGGTCAGGACGCCAGTCGCGCATCTCGATGCTGGCGCAGGGCCAGTTGAAGTCGGCAAAACTCACCGGTTACGTGGAAGCCGATTTCCTTTCGGCCGGCGTAACCTCGAACAACAACGAGAGCAACAGCTATACGCTGCGGCAACGGCAGGTTTGGGGCCAGGCTGCGTTTGAAAACGGCTGGAGCTTTACCGGAGGCCAGATGTGGAGCCTGGTCACCGAAACGAAACACGGGCTCGACAACCGGTCGGAAGCGTTGCCGATGACCATCGACCCGCAATACCACGTGGGTTTCAGCTGGGCGCGCCAGTACGGGCTGCGCCTGGTCAAGAACTTCAACAACAAAGTGTGGTTCGGGGTTTCGATGGAGAACGCGCAAGCGACCCTGACGACGCACAATAACGCGGCCAACTTCCTGGTCGGAACCGCAGGCGTAACCGGCGGCTTGTACGACAACCAGGCCAACTACTCGTTCAATCCATCGCCCGATATCATCGCCAAGCTGGCCTTTGAACCCGGCTTCGGACACTACGAAATCTTCGGTGTCTACAGCCGTTTCCGCGACCGGGTTTTCCCGTGCGCGGAAGTTGCCGCGACTTCAAGTTGCGCCGGTCAGGCGGATGGCGTGACTTCGGCGCTGGCAGCCTACAACAGTTCGAAAAATGGCGGCGGCATCGGCGCCAATGCCCGCTGGTCCTTCGACCGGAAGCATCTTGATTTCGGATTGCACGGATTCGGCGGCAGCGGCGTGGGCCGTTACGGCACCTCCGGGCTGGCAGACACCTCCGTCCATGCCGACGGAACGCTGGACCTGCTCCGCAACTATCAGGGTCTGGCCACGCTCGAATGGCATGGGCCGAAGTTGGATGTTTATTTCAACGCCGGCGCTGAGTATGCGAGCCGGGCATCGGACTATGATCCGCTGAACGCGAAACTGTATGTCGGGTATGGTTCCACCAACTTCCCGAACACCGGATGCTACAGCGAGACTCTGCCCGGATCCGGCGGTTTCACTCCCGGCAGTCTGGCCAACTGTACGGCCGACACGCGGGCTCTGCAGGAAGGCACGGTCGGGTTCTGGCACCGGATCTACGATGGATCGACGGAGAAGATCAACCGCGGCAAGGTGCAGTGGGGAGCGCAGTTCTCCTATGTCAACCGCAACACGTGGGCTGGAACGGGCGGGGAACCGCACGGCCTCGATGCCATGGTCTTTACGTCCTTCCGCTACTATCTGCCATAAAGCGGCGGTCTTAGGCCACTCGCTGAAGTTGTCATGACAGCCGCCCGGACGGACTCCCCGTCCGGGCGTTTTTTTGCTCTGCCGTGGGCCAGGGCTTCGCGTCATGCCGCCGCCCGTCTGGCAAGGCCCGGGATGTTCTATACTTGGCGCAAGGCACTTTGCCAAGTGCGCCGACCAACACTCGATCTGTAAGAGATAATCACTCGAATCGAAGTCGCTGAAGAACGTTCCCTTATGGCACGGATTTTGCTGGACAATCCCCAGTATTACCTCAATCGCGACACTTCCTGGCTCGAGTTCAACCGCCGGGTGCTCGAAGAGGCTGAGGACCGGGACAATCCGCTTCTGGAAAGGCTCAAGTTCCTTTCCATTTCGGCCAGCAATCTGGATGAATTCTTCGAAGTGCGCGTAGCCGGAATGATGCAGCAGATCGAAGACGGCTACAACGAAGGGGCGCCGGACGGATTGTCTCTGACGGGCAAACGGGATTTGCTGAACAAGCTGACTCATCAATTCGTGGATGATCAGTACGAATGCTGGAATGAGCGGCTGCGTCCGGCGCTTGCGGAGAATGGCGTCCGAGTGCTTGGGCTGCATCAACTGGATGCGGCGGGGCTGCGTTTCGTGGAAGAGTATTGCGAAAAGGAACTCGATCCTCTGCTGACGCCAGTCACTGTGGATCCGGCCCATCCTTTTCCGCGTGTGATCAACAAGGCGTTATGCCTGGGCCTTCTGCTGAGGCGCAGGCGCCGTTCGGCGCTGACCTATACCGGAGTTGTGTCTGTCCCCAGGGCTTTGCCCCGGTTGATTCCGCTCCCGTCAGAGTCTACGGCGGACTTCATCTTTCTGGCCGACCTGGTTGCCCATCACGCGGTGCGGATGTATCACGGCTACGACATCGTGGCGTCTGCGCCTTTTCGTGTGACCCGGAACAGCAACCTGTATCTGGCGGAAGAAGAAGCGCGGAGCCTGCTCGAATCAGTCCGCACCGAGCTGCACAACCGGCGCAAGGGAGACGCAGTTCGCCTGGAAATCGAAGCCGAAGCTGACCCGGAAATCGTGGACCGGCTGCGCAACGTGTTTGAGCTGGATCCGTGGCAGGTGTTCCGGGTAAACGGGCCTGTCAATCTCCTGCGTCTCTTTAACATCTATGAGCAGGTCCGGCGGCCCGACCTCAAATACCGCTCGTTTTCGCCGAGAGAACTGCGGCTTACTTCCAAGTCAAAGGACCTGTTTGAGGAACTGCGGCGGCATGACGTGTTGCTGCATCATCCGTACGATTCCTATGACGCGGTGGTTTCCTTCATCGAATCAGCCGCCACCGACGACAACGTTCTTTCCATCAAGCAAACGCTTTACCGCACCAACGAGCACTCGCTGATCGTACCGTCGCTGATTGCCGCGGCCGAACACAAGGAAGTCACCGCGGTCGTAGAACTGAAAGCGCGGTTCGACGAAGCCTCGAACATCCGCTGGGCGCGTGATCTGGAAGATGCGGGGGTGCAGGTGTTTCACGGTCTGGTGGGCCTGAAGACGCACTGTAAGCTGTCGCTGCTGGTGCGCCGCGATCCGGATGGATTGACGCGAAGCTACGCCCACATCGGAACCGGGAACTACAACGCGACCACGGCGCGAATCTACACCGATCTGAGCCTGTTCACGGCGAATCCGGAAATCACTCGCGCGGTGCACGATGTTTTCAGTTTTCTCACCGCGTATGCGGAGAATCCGAGCTACGATCCGCTTCTGGTGGCGCCGCTGGATTTGGCCGAGAAGTGCGTGGCTCTGATCGATCGCGAGGCCGAACATGCCCGCGAGGGACGGGAAGCCCGCATTATCGCCAAGATGAATGCGCTTCTCGACAAGAACATCGTGCAGGCGCTCTATCGGGCATCGCAGGCGGGAGTCGAGATCGACCTTATCGTGCGCGGCATCTGCTCCCTGCGGCCCGGAGTGCGGGGCGTGAGCGACAACATTCGGGTGCGCAGCATCGTGGGACGGTTCCTGGAGCATAGCCGCATCTACTACTTTGCCAACGGCGGAGAAGAAGAGGTCTACATCGGCAGCGCGGACTGGATGCCGCGCAACCTCTACGAGCGCGTCGAAGTGCTGGTGCCGCTGCGCGACGAGTTGCTGCGAGAGCGAGTGCGGCATGAGATTCTCGACGCCTACCTGGCCGACAACCGGAAAGCCCGGATTCTGCTGAAAGACGCCACTTATGTTCGGCCCTGGCAGCAGGGAACGCGGGAACGCCGTCCGCCGACAGGCGCGGCCGCATTCAGTTCGCAGGACTTCCTGATTGGCATCGCGGAGGGCAAGACACCGGCCATGCTCCCGGCCGCGGTTCCAGCTTCGAGGCGCAGAGTGAAAGTGGAGAAAGGACGATAGACGGCGATGATCCTGTATTTCTTGCGTCACGCCAGCGCAGGTGAGCATTTTGAGAATCCCAAAAAGGACGAGAAGCGGGCGCTCGACAAGGAAGGCATCGAGCAGTGCGGGTACATCGGCCGAGCGCTGGCCGCGCTGGACGTGCAGGTTGATGCCATCATTTCGAGCCCTCTGAAGCGCTGCACCCAGACTGCATCCCTGGTGGGAAATGAGCTTGGCTACGAAGGCAAGCTTCAACTGGATGCGGGTCTGCGGCCCGAGGCCGGCCTCGCGGATTTCCGCAGGCTGCTGGAGAAGAATGCGCGCCAGGACGCAATTATGGTCGTCGGGCACAACCCGAACCTCAGCCAGTTTCTGGGAGCGATGATCAGCGACTCGGGATGCGAGGCATCCCTGGAACTGAAAAAGGGAGCAGTGGCGAAGGTGGAGATGCGGCGTTCCTCGGGAACTCTCCAGTGGTGTGTAACGCCGAAAGTCCTGCGTACGCTCTATGACACCGCAGTCGAGAGTTCGCGCCCGAATACCTCGCGGAAGTAATCACATTCTTTTTCGATCGCCCACAATTCAAGATCGACGCCCATGCGCCGGCGCGGCACGAGGGTGAGGCGGACCTCGGCTGAGCGCAGACCAATCCGCACCTTCTGCACCGCGCGGCTGCGGCCGAGATTCAGGGCACGGGCGAGGCGGAGCAGCAGGATGGCTTTCTGCACGTTGGCGCGGTCGCCCGGTTCGACCATCTTCATGGGGCCGTCTTCCGTCGCCGGGCGTGATTTGCCCAGGTAGCGGGCGATGGATGCAATCAGGCGGCGTTGCTGCGGGGTGTATCCCAAGATTTCCGAATTCGAAATGATGTAGTGCGTGTGGCGATGATGGCCGTTGCGATTGACGTAATCGCCGACCTCATAGAGCATGGCGGCGGCCGAGAGCCACTCGCGGTATTCGGGCGGCAGGCGGTGCACGGAACGCAAGGCGGAAAACAGGAACATGGCGGATTCGCGCACATCGAGCGCATGCCGGCGTTCGACATGATAGTGATTCACGGCCTTCATGATCGATTCCCAGCGCTCAGACTCGATTTGGCGGCCGGAGCGGGTGCTGCGGTCGTAGTCGGCAGCCATCTGCGCGAGGATGCCGTCGCGCAGCCCGAGGGGCGAGTAGCGAAAGGCTTTCAGGTGCAGGCGCTCCAGAAGCGCGTAATACACCATGGCTCCGGCGACGATGATCTCGGCGCGACGCGGGCCGATGCCCTCAATCTTGCGCCGTTCGGCGACCGGCAGACGAGCCAGGCGTTTGGCAATGCGCGCCATTTCGCCGCGGGAGACAATCACGCGCTGGCGGTTATCGCCACGCCGCAAGTGGGTAGCGACTGCTGCCAGTGCGGCCGCAGTCCCCGAGGTGGCGATCACATTCTTGACGCGAGCCGCGCCGATGCGCGAGGTGATGCGGCCGACCTCGCGCATGACGAATCCCCGCAGGCGCTTGAGTTCCCCTTTGCGCACCGGGTCGTGCCGCAGAAACTCATCGGTCAGCCGGACAGCGCCCAAGGGAAGGCTGACGGCGTCGCGGATATGCCCGCGGTGAGAGACGGTCAGTTCACAGCTGCCGCCGCCAAGGTCGATCATCAGAGCCGGACTGGTGTCGACGCGCAGGCTGGAAACCAGTCCAAGATGGATCAGACGGGCTTCCTCCACGCCCGAGACGATCTCCACCCTCCAGCCGGTCGCGGACCGTACCCACTCAAGGAATGCCTGGGAGTTTCGGGCGTCGCGCAGGGCGCTGGTCGCCACCACGCGCACGGTGTCGGTAACGATCTGCTGCGTGGAGCGGTGGAAGCGGCGCAGAACCTTGACGGTTTCCGACATCGATTCGGGAGTAAGGAATCCGGAGCGGAACACTCCCTCGCCGAGGCGCGTTACTTCGCGATCTTCGTGGAGGGGGCGAAGGCGTCCACCTTGCAGGCGCGCAATCTTCAAGCGCACCGAGTTGGAACCGATATCGACCGCGGCAAACGTAGGCATCGGGGAAGCCTCACAGTTTACATGCGCGGAGAAAGATGGTCACTGAAGTTTTGAGTGGAACTGAGCCGGTGGGTGGGCAGCAGGCAGGCAGGGCTCCTGGGTTTTCAACTGCGCAACTCTAGAAGAAGCGCGTCACCCCTTCTTCCATGACGACTACGCGATCTTTGACCCCGGCAGCGCGCGCTTCCTGCTCGAGCAACTGAAGCGGCTCCTCGACGGGCTCGTGGGAGAGACGAAAGGTCCCATAGTGCATCGGAACCATCCAGCGCGACTTGAGGTCGAGGAAGGCGCGGGTGGCGTCAGCCGGACTGGTGTGCACGTTCCGGAATTGCGGCGGATTGTAGGCGCCGATCGGCAGAAGCGCGAGTTCGGGAGAAAGACGGCGTCCGATTTCGCTGAATCCGGCGAAATACGCGGTGTCTCCCGCGTGATAGACAGAGTGCTTTCCGGCCTTCAGAACGAAGCCACCGTAACCGCGGTGTGAGTCCTTGAGTATGCGGGCGCCCCAGTGGCGCGAAGGAACCATGGTGACCGAGAGGCTGCCGCGCCGAGAACTCTTCCACCAATCCAGTTCGATGATTTCGGAAAAGCCCAGGTCCGAGACCAGATCGGAGACGTGAGTCGGAATAATGATTGTCGGAGCTTTGCCGCACTTCCGCAGACTGCCCTGGACGAGCGCGCGAAGCGACGGGCGATGCAGGTGATCGAAGTGAGCATGCGAGACCAGGACCAGATCGATGGCCGGCAAATCGGCAACCCGCAAGCCCGGACGGCGCAGGCGCTTGAGCACGAAGAGCCAGCGGGCGAAATTGGGGTCGATGACCACGTTCTGGCCGCCGATCTGGACAAAGAAACTGGCGTGACCGATGAAGGTGACGCCCAGCTCGCCGTTGGTGACAAGCAGCGGTTTGTGCGTTTGCCCGCAACGAGGCGTTACCGCCGAGTGGCGCACCAGGCGCCCAAACTGCGTCGCGCGTTTGCGGAGAGCCGGATTACGGAGGGTCTGTTTGATCATCCTGCGGCACAGCGGTGAAACGGATAGCGGCTGAACTGAATCTTTCAGGCCAATTCGGTGCTGGGCATCTTCTCCTGAGATTTTAGATGAACTTGCGGAACGATGCGCTGCAATTTCATGAACCGCGGCACGCCGGTAACCGGGTGATTAATGACAGGCGAAAATCAACCGGTCCCAGGTAAAAAACATGAATCAAGCTTGACCTCGGTTGCGGCGGTCGTATCTAATCCCGTGAACGTATTTGATGCGGTTCTTCATCTAAGGGGAATTCGAAATGCGTGTTGCTTTCCTGGGATTGGGAATCATGGGCCAGTCGATGGCCTCAAATCTGGTCAAGGCAGGTCACGAGGTGACGGTGTGGAACCGTACACCCGGCAAACTTGTGGAAGGAGCCGGCATTGCTCCAACGCCGGGCGCGGCGGCGCGGGGAGCGGAAGTCGTCTGGCTGTGCGTTTCCGACACGAATGCGGTGGAGGAGGTCATGTTCGGCAAAGATGGCGTCGAGTCGTCGCTCGGAGAAGGAATGATTATCGCCGACTCGAGCACGATTTCCCCTTCGGCCACGCTGAAATTCGCAGAGCGAGTCGGGGCGAAGGGGGCGGCATGGGTCGATGCGCCGATGACGGGATCGAAGATCGGGGCGCGCGACGGAACCTTGGTCTTCATCGTGGGAGGCGCCGAAGCGGCCGTTGAACGCTTGAAGCCGCTGTTTGCCGCCATGGGGAAGAAGATCTTCCGCATGGGCGAAACCGGCAAGGGACAAGCCACCAAACTCGCGATGAATCTGCAGATTGCGATGATTTTCGAAGGCTTTGCCGAAGCGCTGACCCTGGCTACCAAGCTGGGAGTCGACACGCAACAACTGCTCTCGCTCATTGAAGCGACCATGGTCCGCTCGGGAGTGGTGGAATACAAAGGGCCGTTCATTCTGGAGCGGGACTTTACGCCGAATTTCCCCCTGAGGCTCATGCACAAAGATATTCGACTGACCCTAGAAGCGGCGAAGGAAGCTCGCGTCAAACTGCCCGGGTTGGAGACGGTGGAAGAGATCTATGAAATGGCCACCGAGGACGGCCACAAAGATCTGGATTACGCCGCAACTCTAACGCTTCTCGAGAAGTGGGCAGGCGTGCAGGTCAAGGGGAAAGCTGCTTAGAGAGCGCTCTCGGGAAGCACGAAACCGACCTCCACCCACGAGTCCTTTCCGTTACCCCGGTAATGCCGGAATGCCCTCTATTACACAAGTATTACAGTCGGATCTCCTGTTCTCTTGCTAGCTTGAAGACAACGCTGCAGCCAAAGTCTGAAGATCACAGGAATGGGGAATCCTTCATTGTCAATGGAACTGCAAGATCTGGAAAAGCCTCAGGCTTCTCAAAACGAAGTGAATTGGATTACGGCCATCTTCATGGCCGTTTTTCACGTGGGCGCCGTGGCGGCGCTGTTTTTTTTCACCTGGAAGGGCGTGCTGGCCGCGCTTTTGTTGTGGTGGGTCGCAGGAAGCCTGGGCATCGGCATGGCCTACCATCGCCTGCTGACGCATCGCGGGTATAAGACCTACAAGTGGATGGAGTATTTTCTGACGTTCTGCGCCACGCTGGCGCTCGAGGGCGGGCCCATTTTCTGGGTAGCGACGCACCGCATCCATCACCAGTATTCGGATCAGGAGGGCGATCCGCACTCGCCAATCGACGGCAAGTGGTGGGCGCACATGGGCTGGATTCTCATGGGCAAGTCGATGCACCACGACACGACAACGCTGGCGCGCTACGTTCCCGACCTGGCCAAAGACAAGTTTCACGTATGGATCACGAAGTACCACTATGTTCCGCAGGTGGTGCTTGGCGCCGCGCTGTTCCTGATTGGCGGCTTGCCTCTGCTGTTGTGGGGCACGTTCTTCCGGACGGTGGTGCTGTTGCATTGCACCTGGCTGGTGAATTCAGCGACGCACTCCTGGGGCTCGCGCCGATTTGCGACGCGCGATCTTTCGACAAACAGCTGGTGGGTGGCGCTGCTGACCTTTGGCGAGGGCTGGCACAACAACCATCACGCGCATCCGACGTCGGCCGCTCACGGCTTCGCCTGGTATGAGATCGATACCAACTGGTATGGCATTTGGCTGCTGCAGAAGCTGGGGTTGGTCTGGGACGTGAAACGGGTCCGGTTGACCGATATCGAACAAGGGCTGGTTGCGGCGCCGAACGGCCGGTTGATTCCGGAGCCCGCCGCTGAATTTTCCACTGCTGGAGACTAAACCGTCGAAGGTTGCTGAGCGTAGATCGTTTGTCACTCTGGGGTTCCGCGCAGCTTCTGCCGGAACCCTTCGAGTTTGGAGACCTTGCCTACACCCGAATGATCATGACCTCAGTCGCCTTGATGAGCGCGGCGGCGGTTTGTCCCCTTCTCAGTTTCATCTCGCGGATGGCACCGGAAGTGATCAAGGACGTGATGAGCTGACCGCCTACCGATATCGTGACTTGCCCCACCAGTCCACTGACCCGGACATCAACGATCCGGCCAACCAGCTGATTGCGCCCGCTGATGCGCTGAAAGGTAACGCGGCGCTCGTCTTTATTCCGTCCGCGTGAGCGATAGAGCAGGCGATCAATCTCCGCCTGGGGAATGCGGTAGTGGCCGCCGGGTGTCTTCACTGCATGGAGGCGCCGGCGATAGATCCACTGTTTGATCGTGGGATAGCTGATCTGCAGCTGCACGGCTGCCTCGCGCGGACGGACCAGATCCATCTCGTCCCGCTTCTCGCGCCGCACCTTAACTTTTTCCGCCATGTGGAAGGGAATCGTAACCCGAAGCCTCTCCGAGGTCAATGGAAGGAGAGCCGTGTGATGGGAGCTCTTCGGGTCACGCCTTTCGCCAGCCGTGAGGCGCGAAGGTGGATATGCGAGGCGTGATCATTTAATATGTATAGACTCGTATCGGAAGCTATACGAGAATCGATTAGCATATACACTTCTCGCTTTCACACCAACACAACTTATTCCTGGGGAAGAACATGCCGCAGAAAGATTCAGCGCCGTTCCATCGTCGTTTGTCCCTGATTTCTACGCATCCTCGCCATCGGCGTGTCCGAATCCTGGCTGGTTTGGCTGCGATTGCGTTGTGTCTTTTGTGCGGTTCAGAGGGCGCTGCCCAAAGTTCCGCCAGCCTGGGAGGGACAATCACGGATCAGTCAGGGGCTGCCGTCTCTGGAGCCAGCGTGACGGTGAAAGATGTTGATACAGGAGTTCTGCGGACGGTCGCGACCAGCCAGACAGGATTCTACGAATTTGTTGCTCTGCCGGTCGGAACGTTCGAAATCGGGGCGACGAAGGCGGGATTTGCCGAAGCGGTTCGCACCGGCGTCCGCCTTGCCGTGGGGCAAGAGGCGAGAGTCGACCTGACGCTGCATGTTGGGGAGGTGAGCCAACAGCTTCGAGTGACCGAGGATGCTCCTGTCGTCAACCTGACAACCCAGGACATCTCCGGGTTGGTTGGCGAGAGGCAGGTGAAAGACCTGCCGCTCAATGGGCGCAGCTACGACCTATTGCTCACGCTGAATCCCGGCATCGTCAATTTCAGCTGGGAAAAAACGGGCGGGATTGGGGTTTCGAACTCGACGACGGGAAACAATTTTGCTGTTTCCGGGAATCGTCCGCAACAGAACCTGTTTCTGCTGAACGGGATCGAATTCACCGGAGCCGCGGAGAACAACATGCAGCCGGGAGGCGCCAGCCAGCAGTTGCTGGGAGTCGACGCAGTGCGCGAATTCAATGTCTTGCGCGATTCCTACAGCGCTGAATACGGGAAGCGGCCCGGCGGTCAGGTGGTGATCGTCACGCAGTCGGGAACGAATCGACTTCATGGAAGCGTGTACGAATTTCTGCGCAACAGCGCCCTGGACGCGCCCAACTACTTCGACCAGGGTTCGCCGCCGCCTTTCCAAAGAAATCAGTTTGGCGGATCTCTCGGCGGTCCGCTGCGCGCCGAGAAGACATTCTTGTTCGGCAATTACGAGGGATTACGGCAGCACCTGCACCAGACGTCGGCCGCCTTTGTCCCCGACGCGGCTTCGCGAGCGGCAGCCGTGCCGAGCGTGCAGCCTTTGCTGAATCTGTGGCCTATCGCCCCGGCGGATGCTCCGGATTTCAATGGCATCGCGCAGGTGTTCAGCAGCCCGTTGCAGACGATTCGGGAAGACTTCGGCAACGCGCGCGTCGATCAGGTGTTTTCGGAGCGGGACTCGTTGGCTGCCGCTTACACGATCGACGATGGCGCCGACGTGACCGCGACGACGCTGGATCCATACAGCACCGACATCCTGAGCCTCCGCGAGCAGGTCTTGAGCCTGGAAGAAACCCATTCATTTTCGGCGTCCGTCACCAACGTGGTTAGAGTGGGCTTTTCCCGCGCCGGCTATTTCTTCACCGGACAGTCGACGCCGGGCACACCGGCGGCCGGCGTTTCCGGCTTCCTGCTGGGCAAGCCTGTAGGCGCGGTGGTGGTCGGGGGCAGCGCGGCCTCGAACCCGCAGGCGCAGATCGGACTGGCGGGCAGCAACAACGGAAGCAACCTGACGGTAGCGCGAAATCTGTACACGATCGAGGACCGAGTGACGATGACGCGCGGCCAGCATCAGCTCAGTTTCGGAATCTGGCTGCAACCGTTTCAATCCAACGAAACGCTGGCTCTGAGTCAATACGGGCAGGCGACGTTTGCCAGTTTGCAAACATTCCTCCAGGGTACGACATCGAGTTTTTTGTACAATCCGACGCCCACGGAATTGAATTGGCGTTCGCTGCTGGGAGCATGGTATGCGGAAGACGTGATTCGCGTGACGCCGAGGCTGATGCTTTCCCTGGGATTCAGAGACGGATTCACGACAGGCTGGAACGAAGCCCACGGACGAGCCGCAACCTATACATTCCCGGATGGAGTGATCTCATCGCAGCCCACCGTTGGACACTCCACCTTCACCACGAACCATGCGAGGTTTCTGCCACAACCCCGCCTCGGTTTGGCCTGGAGTCCCTTTGGGGATAAGACGGTGTTTCGGGCAGGCTTCGGCATGTACAGCGATCTGCAGGACGCTCTCGGCTATCGTACCGATCAGAACGCGCCGTTCAACCCGACGTATAGCATCGCATCGCTTCCGGTTGCGTCCCTGCCGCTCGATCCAACCGCCGCCCCGCCGTCCAACGCGAAGCTGGTGCCGGGAGGGGTTCAACCCGACCTGGACACGCCAACGCTGATCTCGTGGTCGCTCCGAGTGGAAGACCAGCTCTCGGCGAACACAGCTTTCACGCTGGGCTACGTGGGCAGTCATGGATATCACGAGCTTGTCGGTGTGGATGCAAATGAGCCATTCCCGACCATCTGTCCTGCGGCTCCCTGTCCAACGAATTATCCCGGCACGTTTCCCGGCGCTCTGGCGAACGCTCCTGTGCCGGCGGGAACGTTCTACATTCCTTTCGTCGCGCCGAGCACGCCGCGGGCGAACCCTACGCTGGCAAACACCTGGACGTGGTTTTCCGCCGGCACCAGCAATTACAACGCGCTCCAGTTAGACATAAACCGCCGCTTCAGTCACGGGCTTTCGTTGCGAGGCGTTTACACGTGGTCGAAGGCGCTTGACGATGGCGACTCGTTGAACGGCACGACCGCCGGGAACGCGCCCGGCTTGGTGTCGAATCCCTTCGACCTGCATGCAGACTACGGTCCGGCAACGTACGACGTGAGGAATATTGGAGTGATGAATGCCGTCTACGAGTTGCCGTTCGGGCGCGGCCAAGCGTTCGGCGGGAGCCTTGAAGGGTGGCAAGGCAGTCTGGCCAGCGGCTGGTCGGTCAATACCATCATCACCGCACAGGCGGGATTCCCGTTCACACCGCAGCTCAGCTACAACCCATCGAATAACGGGGATACTCGGAATCCGGTGCGGCCTTTTGTGAATCCGGAGTTCAGCGGCCCGGTCATCCTCGGAAAACCCGGCCAGTGGTTCAACCCGAGCGCATTCCTGGCGCCGCCGCCAAACAGCGGCTTCTACGGGAACCTGGGAAGGGATACGCTGACTGGCCCGGGACTGGCAACCTGGGATTTCTCGGTGATGAAGCAGACGACCCTCTACGAGCGTCTCGGTCTGCAATTTCGCGCGGAGATGTTCAACCTGCTGAACCGGGCCAACTTCAACACCCCGAACCTGATTACGTTCACGCCCTCCGGCGTTTCGGGGACGGCAGGGGCGATTACCAGCACTTCGACGACATCGCGCCAGATTCAGTTTGGGCTGAAGCTGCTCTGGTAGCAGGGGGGGAAAAAAGGGAGCCGTGCGGGTCGCCGTGGGCTGGCCTTGGTGTGCCCGTGTGATTTGCGACGCGGTAGAATCAGGGCAAACGAGCCATGCGCATCACGAGCCGCCGCGGAACGATCGTCTTCTTCCTTTGCCTGGGGATCGGGCTGGTCGCGCTCGCGGTCGCGCTCAACGTCGGCTGGATCATCCTCAACTGGCGCGAAGGCGTGCTGCTGTTTTTCGGCATCATTTTTTTTGCGCTGATCATTGCCGGAATGGTCGTCAACACCATCTTCCTGGTCCGCGAGCTGCGGCGCAGTGAGCAACACGACAGCTTCATCAATGCCGTTACTCACGAACTGAAAACTCCGGTGGCATCGATTCGCCTCCATCTGGAGACGCTGCGGCGCAGGGAACTGGCGGAATCCCAGAAACAGGAGTTTTATCAGCTCATGCTGAGCGATACCGACCGTCTTACCGAAACCGTGGAACAGGTCTTGCGCGCCGGACGCGCGGGAGACAAGCGCGCGGGGCGCGAGAAGGCGGAGATCGACTTCCGGCAACTGGTGCGCGACTGCATGGATGCTGCGCAGGCGCGCCACCACCTGGCTCCAGAGTCCTTGCGTTACGAGGAAGTGTCGCAGAATGGAAGCGGCATCCGGGTACGGGGCAGCGCGGAAGATTTGCGGACGGCGGTCTTCAACCTGCTCGACAACGCGATCAAGTATTCCGGCGAACACGTGGATGTGCGGGTGCGGCTGGAAATGCCCGATGCCAAGCGGATCGTGCTGCGGGTGCAGGATCACGGCGTGGGAATCGCGCCGGAGGATGTGAAGCGCATCTTCAAACGCTTCTACCGGGTTACCCACCGGTCTCTGACGCACATCAAGGGAACGGGGCTGGGGCTGTTCATCGTGCGGGCGATCGCGGAAAAGCATGGCGGCAAGGTTTTTGCCGAGAGCGACGGCGTGGGCCGCGGCACAACGGTCGTCCTGGAGTTGCCGAGGTGGGCGGTATGAGCCGGGTTCTGGTGGTCGAGGACGAGGATCATCTGGCGCAGGGCCTGCGCTTTAACCTGGAAGCCGAGGGATACGCGGCGGAGGTTGTGGGCGACGGAGAGGCCGCGACCGATCGCCTGCTGACGAAAAACGAGAACTTCGATGTGGTGGTGCTCGACATCATGCTGCCGGGAAAGGACGGGTTCAAAGTGGTGTCGGAGTTGCGCGCAGCCCGAAATTACGTCCCGGTACTGATGCTGACGGCGCGCGGGCGTCCGGAGGATGTGTTGAAGGGATTTGCCTCCGGCGCGGACGATTACCTAGCGAAGCCGTTCGATCTGGCGATTCTGCTGGCGCGGCTGCAGGGACTGTTGCGGCGCAGCGAATGGATGCGAGGAGCGGGCACACGCGAACCGCGAGAGACTGAAGGGAGCGGTCCGGGTGATTTTGGAAGGTTCTCATTCGCCGGGAAAACGATTGATTTCGGGGCTCTGGAATTGCGGTCGGGCGAGAGCACGATTCATCTGACGCTAATGGAGTCGGAGTTTCTGCGCCATCTGGTGCGCAACGACGGGAAGATCGTCTCGCGCAAGCAGATTCTCGAAGAGGTTTGGGGATTGCACGAGGATACCGATACCCGCGCGATCGACAATTTTATCGTCCGGCTGCGGCGCTACATCGAAGATGATCCCGGGCACCCGCGGCATCTGCTGACCGTGCGCGGAGTGGGGTACCGGTTTGTGGCGAGGCCGGAAGCGAAGTAGGAGTCTGCCCCTCACGCCCGGCATAATTCACCAAGCAGGATTTCTCTGCGCTCGACGGCAATATTGTCCATGCGGCGGAGCACCATTGCGTAGAGTGACAAAGAGATTGCGGCCAGCCCGAGAAAGACAAAGGTAGCGATCCAGAGATTCTCGTAAAGGCGCGCGACCGCAAAAACCGCGACGCCGACGCCGACGATCACAACTTGCACGCCGAGGCTTGCCAGTACGGTCGTTTGCGAAACATTCTGGCGGCCAAAGGTGGCAAAGTCCCGCTTCCTGGGAGCATAGACGGAGAGAAGATTGCCAACAGTGAAATTAAGAGGCGCGGCGAAGAGTAAGCCAGCGAGGGTAGCCACCGAGACCGCCGCAGAGGGACGTCCATAAAGATAACTGACGGCCATCCACGCCAGCACCATGTTCACCAGAAGGATGGAGCCGTGGAGAAGATTCTTGCCCAGCACAATCTGGCTGAAGCGCACGGGCGAGGCATAGAAGAACTGCATGCCACCGCCATCGCCTCCGAAGCTGTTGTAGACGAGGTTCGTCAGCACCAGCAGCGCGTAGGCAGCCGCTCCGGGAAAGGCTAAATCCGGGGTGCGGTGCAGAAATTGCGATGACCTGACCGCCGGATTCAGAGCCCCCATGCGGAACACTACCAGCATGAAGATGGGCATGATCAAAGTCAGGAGCATGGGGCCGCTGCGAGCCAGATAGCGGGCTTCTTTTTCGAAAACGGCGGCTACCGAGGGCGACAGTCCCGGAAGCTCCCACCCAAGCGGAACGCCCTGAACCGGGGCGGCAACGGGGCGCGCCGCCGCTTCACTCAGATTCTCGCCATGGAACTGACGTTTTAGCCTCAGGTGCAGGAGATATCCGACGCCCGCTGTCACCAAGGCCAAAAGGAGCAGGGAAATGAGGCCTGCGGTGTAATGGGAGTCGGCAACCTGCGCGACCGCATCCGAAGCGAGACCCGGCGGAAGCGAGCGTTGCGCCTGCGCGGCGATCTCAAAACCTCTTTTCCACTCCGGATTCGGCTGACGCTTTCCCAAGTGCTGCACGGCGGGCCCGACCAACTGAAAGCCCAGCATCAGCAGAATGAAAAGAACCCCCATGATTTCGCGAGTGCGGCGCTGCGCCAGCCAGCGCTCCACCCAGGCGAAGATGGTTTGCATCAAGACAAGATTGAAAAGCGCAAAGGTGAACAGCACGAGCAGGGCCCAGGGGAACAGCACGGGACGGGCAAAGCTCACGCCGATCAGAATCCCGAGAATGGCTGTGGTTCCGAGGGCGCTGGCGGGGTCGAAAAATCCGTAGGCCAAGCGGATCAGAAAATACGATCGGTAGGCCAGGGGGAACCGCAGCAAGTCCGAAGAATCGGGATTATTGGTGAAGGCGGTGGCCATGACGGGGAACACCTGCCAGAAAAAGAACACGGGCCACAACAAAGCGGCGAGGAATTCAGGCTTTCCCTGGGAGACTAGGTACCAGGAGAATCCGATGGCGGCGGCAAAGCCACCGAGTCCGCCGATGGCGAACATGAGAGTCACAATAAGGCGGGAGAGAAACTCCATTTTTCCGCGGCGGCTGCGCAGGCCGTTGACGAACATCCGCCAGCGGAGCTCGGCGATGGCGGGAATCTGTCTGAGAGCACTTTCAGGGAGATTCATGGCAAGGTGGAGTCATTCTTGCATAAGGTGACATGGAAGTGGTGCGGGAATTGTTAAGCGCGATTTAGAGGGCGCGAAGAGGAAGGCAACAAACGAGGTCGGATTCCGAAATCGACATTTCGGATGTGATTTCAATCACAAACCGACGTAAGAGGCGGCACGGTCCGATCCGGCTGCAGGGTGAAACCATAGAGTTGGTTCTGGAGGTGAGGTGAAGATGAAGGCGGTAGAAGACGTTCCGTTATGGGACAGCGTTACAAGTCCTCTGGCCCAGGCGCTGGAGATGGCGTTTGGCTGCCATCATTGGAAGCTGAGCCGGGTGTTCACGATCGATGGGCGCAGTTACAAGGTTTGCTGCGACTGTGGGGCGAGATTCCGGTATTCGCTGCGGACCATGTCCATTGTGCGGCCGCGGCCGAGGCTGCTGCGGGCGCTGCGGCATCTGCCTTTCCGTCACGGCCGAGTCGCGTAGAGCGACCGAGAAACGGGGCCAGCTGGCGGGCTAGCCCAGCCAGGAAAGTTCCTCTGTGGGGCGCGTTCCCCCAACCACGCGCAAGAAAATCTCCTCTAGTGTCAATTTTTCCCCGGCATTCGGCGTGCCGTTGGCTTGGCCGGGCGTTTCAGCCTCGACACCAGCGCGAAGGTCTTCCAGCGATCCCTGGGCGACCAGCCGTCCGTGGTGGATGATGGCAACGTGACTGCACAGCCGCTCGACGATTTCGAGCACATGCGAGGTTAAGAAGATGGTCGCGCCGCGGGCGATCATCCCCTGCAGCATGGCCTTGAGCGTGCCGGCGGCAATGGCGTCCACGCCCTCGAAGGGTTCGTCGAGAAACAGAACCCTGGGTCCATGAATGACGGCGGCGGCAAGGGCGAGCTTCTTCTGCATGCCATGGGAATAATCGGTGACGAGCTTTTTGGGCTGGTCGGCGAGCTGCATGAAATCCAGAAGCTCGGAGGCCCGCTTGGCGGCCGTCGCGCGGTCGAGCCCGTACATGCGGCCGGCGAAGCTGAGGAACTCCGCGCCGGTGAGTCGTCCGAACAAGGCCATTCCCTCGGGCACGACCCCGATCTGCCGTTTGACTTCGACGGGATGGGCATTGAGATCAACGCCAAGAATTTCGACACGCCCCGAACTGGGAGCCAGCAGCCCGGTGAGCATCTTGATCGTGGTCGATTTGCCAGCGCCGTTCGGCCCGAGGAATCCGAAGAACTGTCCAGGGGAGACACGCAGGTTTACGTTCTCCACGGCAACCAGTTCGCCGAAGCGGCGGCTCAAGCCTTGCGTGACGATGGTGGGTGCTGCGTCCATCCGGATCCTGAGTGAATTCTCGAATCTAGCACACCCGGCTGTGTCGCGGGACGGGGAGCCGGACTGTGACGGGGAACTGCGGGGACGCCTGGGACGCTCCTGTCGGAAGAAAAAGCGAACGCCCCGGCCGAAGCCAGGGCGTTGCGGCAGAACTGCAACTCTTAGAAGAGGTTCCAGAGGAACTGGTTGTACACCTCGTGGTGGAACTGAACCTCGGAGGCCTTCACCACCGTGCCCAGAAGGCGCGGGCAGCGGTCGGCGGATCCCTCTTTGAGATCGGCGTAGCGAGCTTTTACGTCCTCACCCAGCAGCTTTGTGGTCCACTCGGCGTTGCGGAAGTTCTCGATGGCAGTGTAGATATTGTCGGGCAGGTAGCGCTCCTTGCCCGCGCGGAGATCCTTGATCTTCGCTGTGGTTCCTTCCAGGCCGGTCTTGAAAATGGCGTACAAAACCAGATAGGGATTGGCGTCTGGCGCAACCGCCCGGACCTCGGTACGCATGCTGCGCTCGTTGCCGATGGGGATCCGGATCATCGAACCGCGATCGACAGCGGAAGCCTTGAGCTGGTTGGGCGCCTCGAAATGAGGATCGAGGCGGCGGTACGCGTTCACGCTCGAGTTGAAAATCAGGCAAATGTCGTTGCCGTGGGTGAGCAGGCGGTCGAGGAATTCGTAGCCCAGCTTGCTGAGCTTCTCTTCGCCTTTGGGGTCCCAGAACAGATTCTTGCCGTTCTCGCTCACCGAGACGTTGGTGTGCATGCCGCTGCCGTTCACGCCGACGACGGGCTTGGGAAGAAACGAGGCGGTGAGTCCCATGTTGCGGGCCACCTGGCGGCAGATGAGCTTGTAAAGCTGAATCTGGTCGGCCGCAGCGACCACCTCCCCGTAGCCATAGTTGATCTCGAATTGCGAGGGCGCAACCTCGGGATGATCCTTTTCGTTCTGGAAGCCCATGGAGCGCTGCACTTCGGCGGTGGTGTCGATGAAAGCGCGCAGCGGATCGCCGGGGAGGGAATGATAATATCCGCCCGTATTTACATATTCGAATTTCAGGGTTTCGTGGTAGCGCCGCTCGGCATCGGGCCCCTGGAACAGGAAGCCCTCAATTTCATTGGCGGCGTTGAGGGTGTAGCCCTTCTTCTTGAACTGCTCGTTGGCGAAGAGCTTGAGGACGCTGCGAATGTCGGCGGTGTAGGGTTCGCCGTTCTTGTCGATGACTTCACCGAAGGCGAGGACCTTGCCGGGCCCAAACACGTCGGCGGGCGCCCAGTAGAAGGCGCTCCAGTCGATGCCCAGGCGGAGGTCGCTCTCGCGCTGCGCGGTAAAGCCGCGAATGGAGGAGCCGTCGAAGGTCAGGTTGTCATAGCTCTTCAGAAGAAATTTCTTGTCATAGTCGAGCATGTGCAACCGGCCCTCAAGATCGCTGAAGAGGACGGTGAGGGCCTTGATGCGCTTTTCGTCACTCAGGTATTTGAGGCGCTCCTCACGAATCTTGTCTGGCGCGACGCGGTTCCGGCGCTGCTCCTTCGCTTTGAGATTGAGGTCTTCGAGTTCATCGTAGGACAGTGCCAGGAAATTGCGCAGTTCTGTGGACATGGATGTCGTTGTGTCTCCTTCGTTGGAAAAGCTAGTGATTTAGGCAAATCAACGCCAAGAAAACTAAGGAGTTGAAATGGCTGGTTTCAACACGCTGACTTGGAACACGGAAGGATAGCGCGGGCAGAAGTTGCCAGCCAATCGAAAAAGCTGATGCGGGCGATAAAAGGGATTTATCCGGAGGAATGTGAAGTCTGGACCGTTGGGGCGACCAGAGTGGGAGCGGCCCATGCGCCAGCGGGATGCTCGGCGCCGCATTCGGTGCATCGAGCCGATGCGGACCGCGAGGAACAGAACGGGCAGGAGGCATCGGTCGCGAACGCATCGAAGGGCTGGCCGCACCGTCCACAATGCCAGTAGTCCCCTGCGGGAGGCGCCTGGCCGCAACTCGGACAAGAGACTCCCTCCCGGCGTTGCGCCTTGGATAGCCGCAACATCAGGCTGGCCTGTTTCAGGCCCGTCCAGCAGTTCAGCAACATGAAAGCCGCGATTGCGCCCAGCCAGAGACCCCTATTGAAGAAGGCCACTGCTACGAAACCGGTAGCGCCAATCAGTCCGAGGACGGTGGCTGCCATCAAGCTGCGGGCACGGCCCATGACAAACCAAAGCAACGAGCGAAGGATCTGTCCGCCATCGAGCGGATAAATCGGCAAGATGTTGAAGATGAGCAGCCATTTGTTGATCCAATAAACATTGTCGATCAACTTGGGAAAATCCCCGGCGGCGCCGATGTACCCAAGCGACCGACCCTGGAGAGAGGCGACGAGCAGGATCGGAATGAGTACGACATTTACCAGTGGTCCTGCCGCGATGCTCCACAAAGTGGCGCCCGGGCGCGGAGGAGGGTCGACGAACGCGACTCCGCCAAGGGGCCACAGGACAATGCGATTAGCTCTTCCGCCCACCTGGCGGCACGCTAAAGCGTGGCCGAACTCGTGAAGCGTGACGATCAGAAACAGAGCCAGGTACTCCAGAACGTTCCAGGTGATCGAACTATAGCTGCCTGCTCGGCTCTGGATTTCATAGACCGCCACCAGGAACCAGGACCAATGCAGGAAGACATCAATTCCGGCGAAACGAAAAAGATGGAGCGATCCCTGTCGTACACCCGGCATGAGCGAAGTCTACTTCATAATGCAACCGGAACGAAGGGCTTCGCCGACGTTATGAGGAGGACTAAGGCAGTCGGCGTTTATTGCCGGTGGGCGGAGGCCCCGGCGGCCAACTCGCGCAGGGTCGACAGGAAGCCGGCGGCGGTACGAGGATCGTCGAGGCAGTCGAGCTGGATCGTGGCCGAAAACTGAGGAGACTCCGGGCGGAAGCGAACTTGCAAGACATCCTGATGGCGGACTGCCATCAGGGCATTGAGTTCCGCCGTGGGATCCTGTTTCCAGTGCGTGCGGGTGGTGAGGATCACCGGGCCCGGTTCGTAGATTTCCCATTCCCGTTCTTCCCAGTGGCGGGTCTTCTTCGTCTTCGTACTATGGGCGCACCAGCGGTGCCGAACCACTTCCAGGTAGAAGCTGGGTGAGCCGCCGAGGTCGGCCTCGAATGTCAGAGTTTCCTTTTGCTTGCGCCAGCAACTCAGCAGCCACTGAATGGGCTGAGGACGAGGCCGGAAGATGACGGTGACTCGCGCATTCTCGAAACTGCGGGAAGGGAATTGCAGCCGCGCGTACAGGCGGGAACTGCTAAGCCATTGGGAATCGAGGAGGCGTCCCTTGCCGGCACAGGCCGATTGCACCCAGCGAAGAGCCTCCGCTCCCTTGCGACGGTTATAGCCGGCAAACAGGAGATACCAGATCCCCAGGGCGGCGACCGCCACCGCTACGTCAATCAGTACCAGTTGCCCCACAACGCTTCCTTTGATGTTGATGGTACGTCTGAGGTTGCGGTCCGGGCAAGAGGCTGAAAGACCTTAAAAGACGGTTTCCGCGACCTGCTTCTGGCGGGATTGTGGAAAAGCAGGGTCGAAGCCTGTCCAAAGACCGGTCCAGGTCCGACAAGCCGTTGACGCACAGAATAATGGACCCGGCTGGACCGTTCGCGCTGGCTACAATGTCCGGTATGGGCCTTCTCGTCCGCGACTTCAGAGCAGATGATTTTGAGACGCTGTGGCGCATCGATCAGGAGTGTTTCCCGCCCGGGATTTCCTATTCGCGCCAGGAACTGAAGCTCTACATCCGCCGCCGCGGGACGTTGACTATCGTGGCTGACAGCGAAGGGGAGATTGCCGGATTCATCGTCGCTCACAACGGGCCCACGGGCCATGTCATCACCATCGATGTGGTGGGTAAGGCGCGGCGGAGTGGCGTCGGCTCGCTCCTGCTTGAGGCTGCCGAAACGAGGCTACAGGCAGCGGGTTCCCGCTCCGTAGGACTGGAAACCGCGGTCGATAACGTCGGAGCGCTGTCGTTTTATAAGCGCCATGGGTACAGCGTTGTCGGAACCTGCTCCAGATACTACTCGAACGGAGTTGACGCGCTGGTGATGCGAAAGGAATTACCTGTGCGAGACAAGGGCGCTGAGCTGCGGCCGATCGACCAATCATAGGAAATATCCCCCATTGCGTCGGTGCGCACGTGATCGGGTGGAAGCGTCGAACGCGCCCGGGGAAGCTGTGCTTGCAGAAATGATTTGCGCTTTCGTGGCTTCTCCAGATATTTTCCCTATTTCAAGGACAGGACGGGCATGCAGGTCGCGATCCAAGGCGAGCGCGGTTCATTTAGTCACGAAGCAGCAGAGCGCATGCTGCCGCGGTGCACTGTTGTGCCCTGCGCACGCTCGATCGAGGTCTTCGATCGAGTCGAGCATGGATCGGTTCAAGCTGCGGTGATTCCGATTGAAAACACGCTGGCGGGAACGGTAGCCGAGCATGCGGATCTTCTGGTAGCGCGGCAGGTGTTTGTTCAGGGCGAATATCTGCTGCGGATTGTTCACAATGTGATCGCCGCTCCCGGCGTGAAGCGGAGCGCGGTTCGGAGGGTGCTGTCGCATCCGGTGGCGCTCGATCAATGCCGGGACTTCTTCCGCAGGAATCGCGGCATCGAAGCGGTTCCGTTTTACGACACGGCGGGGAGCGTAAAACACGTAATCGCAAATCGTCTGAAGGATGAGGCGGGAATCGCCAGCCAGCTCGCCGCGCGCCAATACGGCGGGAAGATTCTCAAGGCGGGAATTGAAGATGATAAGAGGAACTTCACGCGATTTTTCCTGATCCGCAAAGGCGAAGCGAAAAAAGGAAGTGCGATCCCGCGCGGAGCAAATAAGACGTCCATCGCCTTCAAGGTGAAGAACGTGCCGGGGGCGCTGTTCAAGTCGCTGAGTGTATTCGCGCTGCGGGACATCAGCCTGAGCAAGATTGAGTCCCGTCCGATGCGTGGAAGACCGTGGGAATACGTGTTTTATGTCGATTTTCTGCGGGGCGACGACGAACCTGCCCGGAACGCGCTTCGCCACCTGGCCGAGGTCGCCGATTTTGTAAAGGTGCTCGGCATCTATCCGGCGGCATCCTCCTGATCCGGGGTTGCGCAACCCCCATTCCCGGAATGCGGCCTCGCCTGCTCCGCGGTCACAAGCCGCTGTGACCGGGCACACATTCGGCCGATAGAGCCACTTCTACACTTAAAGTGATCCCGGGGCTTTACCCCGCCATCATTGAAGTTCAAAAAGAAGGGAGACTTATGCGTTCGGTGAAATTCTTGGGCCTGTTCCTGTGCATTCTCGGAGTTTGTGCAATCGCGACGGCCGGGGAGAAGAACAATCTCGGAATTCGCGATGTCAGCCGGATCACGCTGGCTGATGCGACTCGAGTTGGGACAGCCCTGTTGCCTGCCGGCGATTATGTTGTCCGCCATACGATGGAAGGCCAGGAGCACATCATGGTCTTTCAGCGATCCGGATCAAAGACACCGCAGGCCAAAGTAAAGTGCACCCTGGTTCCGCTGGAGCACCGGGCGGATCAGACCAAGACTGTGTTCACGATGAACGCGGCAAACGAGAAAGTCCTGCAAGAGCTCGTGTTCCGCGGAGACACAGCCAAGCACGTCTTCTAAGACGTGATTTTGCGACCTTTCGGCCTCTCGCAAGGGCGGCGGCAAAGAGCATCGCTCTTGCCAGAGGCCCTCTGGAGACTTGGTCCTTCTTTTTTTCCGGTTCCGCCGCGAAAATCGTGCGCGATCCAATTTAGTACTTGGCAACAGTCAGTTCTCCGCGTTAGCCTCTGCACCTTAGGCATGGTGCACCTCGCCCTCTCGCAGGAATACAATTCAGCATCTTTGCCGATGTCTCGGCCCAGGCCTGAAACCTTTCCCGAGGCAGCATCATCTAAACTTGAGCGAGTTACACTCAAGGAGAAACATGAGCCAGCAAATGCCCGTCGAGCGTCCTCCTAAGCAGAAGGAAACAAACGATCAAAGGGCTCTGCCGGTGCTTCCGGTGCGAGATACGGTTTTGTTCCCGCATGCGGTGCTGCCGTTGACGGTGGGCCGGGAAAGCTCGGTCCAGTTGATTAATTCGCTGGGCGAGGACAAGACCATCATCGTGGTTGCGCAACGCGAAGCGCGCGTCGACAACCCGCAGCCGAGCGATCTGTACACCGTGGGGACCTCCGCGGTAGTTCACAAAGTCGTGAAGATGCCGAACCAGAGCCTGTTTGTGTTCGCCGAGGGCCTGGAACGCATCCATCTGGGCGAGTTCACGCAACTTGCCCCGTTCATGCGCGCGCATTACGTTCCTATGCCGGAGGGCGCGACGCCGGCCGCAACTTCGGAAATTGAAGCGCTGCAGCGGAACGTATTGACCCTGTTCCAGCAGATTGTGGCAGGTTCCCCGACGCTGTCGGACGAACTCTCGACCGTGGCCATGAACATTGACGAGCCCGGGCGGCTGGTGGATTTCATCGCATCGTCGCTGCCGTCGCTTTCGACGCCTGACAAGCAGGACACGCTCGAAACGACGGACGTACTGATTCGTCTGCAGAAGATCAACCAACATCTGGCGAAGGAGCTGGAGGTTCAGCAGCTGCGCAACAAGATCCAGAGCGAAGTGCAGGATCGGGTGCAGCAGACGCAACGCGAGTATTACCTGCGCGAGCAGATGAAGGCCATCCAGAAGGAACTGGGTGAACAGGATGAGGGGCAGCGCGACGTTGAAGATCTGAAAAAGAAGATCGAAGAAGCGGGCATGCCCGATGAAGTGAAGAAAGAAGCGCTCAAGGAGCTGGGGCGTCTTTCGCGCATGTCGCCGATGGCGGCCGATTATTCGCTGACGCGGAATTACATCGAGTGGCTGGCGGTGTTGCCGTGGGCGAAAACTTCGGGCCAGGAGATCGAGATTCCGAAGGCGAAAGAGATTCTCGATCACGATCACTACGATCTGGAAAAAGTGAAAGACCGCATTCTCGACTATCTGTCGGTGCGGCGCCTGAAGCCGAACATGAAAGGGCCGATCCTGTGCTTCGTCGGACCTCCCGGAGTGGGTAAGACATCGCTGGGGAAGTCGATTGCGCGAGCATTGGGACGGAAATTCGTCCGTCTCTCGCTGGGCGGGGTGCACGATGAGGCCGAGATTCGCGGCCATCGCCGGACCTATATCGGCGCGTTACCGGGGCAGATTATTCAGGGCATCCGGCGGGCGGAGACGAAAGATCCGGTGTTCATGCTGGACGAGATCGATAAAGTCGGGCGGGATTTCCGCGGCGATCCGGCTTCGGCGCTGCTGGAAGCGCTCGACCCGGAACAGAATTCGACCTTCCGCGATAACTATCTCGATGTGACATTCGACTTGTCGAAGGTGCTCTTCATCACGACCGCGAACATGCTCGATCCGATTGCCGAGCCGCTGCGCGACCGCATGGAGATCATCGAACTGCAGGGCTACACGGAAGAAGAGAAGGTGCACATCGCGTTTCAGTATCTGATTCCGAGGCAGATCGATGAGAACGGCATCACGGGGGAACAAATCGAGTTTCCGGAAGAGGCGGTGCGCTACGTGATCCGGCACTACACGCGGGAGGCGGGCGTGCGCAGCCTGGAACGCACCATCGGAACGATCTGCCGCAAGCAGGCGCGGCGGCTGGCGGAGGGCAAGACCGAGAAGCTGACGGTCACGAAAGAGATCATTCAGGAATTCCTGGGCGGAATCAAGATTCGCAGCGAAGGGGAAATTGCCGAGCGTACGGAGCGTCCGGGCGTAGCTGTAGGACTGGCGTGGACGCCGGCCGGAGGCGACGTGCTGTTCGTCGAAGCCAACGCCATGAAGGGCAAAGGCGGCTTCACCATGACCGGGCAGATTGGCCAGGTCATGCAGGAATCGATGCAGGCGGCGCTGACGTGGGTGCGTTCGAATGCCGACCGGTTGGGGGTGGCGGAAGATTTCTTCGCCAACCATGACATCCACATTCACGTCCCGGCGGGTGCGATTCCCAAGGATGGGCCTTCGGCAGGTGTGACCATGGCGACGGCTCTGGTTTCCCTGTTGACCGGAAAGCGGATTCAGCCTTTGATTGCCATGACCGGCGAGATCACGCTCAGCGGGAATGTGCTGCCGGTGGGCGGCATCAAGGAAAAAGTGCTGGCCGCCAAACGAGCGGGCGTGCGCGATGTGATTCTGCCGGCAGAAAACAAGATGAACGTCGACGAGGATCTGACAGCCGAGCAACTCGAGAATCTCAAGGTGCATTACGTAAAGACGATCGATGAAGCGTTGCACGTGTCTTTGCCGTCCGTCGAGGAGGGTCCGGCGGCGAAGATCTTGTCGACCTCGCCGAAGAGCCCCAAGCAGGAGTATCAGCCCGAGCGTCCGGTGAAGGAACCAGAGGGCGCTCATGAAAAGGTGCTGACCTAAAGCTGGACGATCTTTCACTGGACAATCTTCGTGAAGGCCGGTCTGTCGAACAGGCTGGCCTTTTTTGCTGTGCTGATTGCCAGCATTTTCTACCCGCTGGTCGATCAATGCTACGTGGACAAACCGTGTCCGCCCGGCCGAGGGCGATCGGTGAGATCGCGATACACTAGCGGAGGCCTGCATATGCGCGTGCGCGTACTCTTTTTCGGGATGCTCAAAGAGTTGACGGGGAAGTCGGCGGAGTTCATGGACATGCCGTCGGGTTCGACCGCCAGTGCGCTTCTGGAGCGCTGTGTGGCTGAATTTCCGGGCGTGACGCAAGCCCTTTCTTCGGTTGCGATCGCGGTGAACGAGCAGTATGCCGATCCGGACATGAAACTGAACGAGAATGACGAAGTCGCATTGCTGCCGCCGGTCAGCGGTGGCGCAGCGAACGCCCAGGACGGGTCACGCGCCTCGGATTTGGCCGGGTCGAAATCGGGATCCTCGCCGGAGGTGCGGATCGCGATCACCAGCGAGCCGATTCGAACGGCAGAGATTATCGAGAGTCTCAAGCGTGGAGAGGATGGGGCCTCAGTTGTCTTCGAAGGCATCGTTCGCAACCAGACCGGGGGACGTAAGACGCTCTTCCTGGACTATGAGGCTTATGAAGAGATGGCTCTGGGTCAAATGCAATCGCTGGCGGCGCAGGCGGTTCGGGAGTTTCCGGTTCGAGAGGTAGCGATGGTGCATCGTCTCGGCCGCCTCGAGATCGGCGAGACCAGCGTCCTCATAGTCGTTGCGTCGGCGCACCGCAAGGCCGCATTTGAGGCCTGCCACTGGCTCATCGACACGCTCAAACGCACGGTTCCCATCTGGAAGAAAGAGCATTTCGAAGACGGAGCCGTTTGGGCCGATGGAGAACCATTCCCGCCCGAGATACCCCGGGCAAATTCTTCTGGCCTAGGCAGCCCGGCAAACGGCCCGGCATCTAAGTGAACGGCGCGCTCCTGACCTGTCGTCGTGAGTTGGCGATGCGTGGTGATGCGGCATCAGCGGGACTGGCGGAATCGAGGCTCGCCGACTTCGTACAGGTATAATCCAATCACTCGATGAGAAAACTCGCCGCGAGTCTGCTCACAGTTGGGCTTGGCATGGGCCTCTGCAGCCTCTGGGCGCAGCAGCCTCCTCCCCCGCGGCAGCCAGCACAGTCCCAGTCTGGAAAGGCGGTAGAAGAGCCAGGCAGTCAATCGCAGCCGGCAACAAAGCTGAAGGTTGACGTCAATCTGGTCAACGTTTTTGTGACGGTCACCGATGCGCAGGGGGCTCCAGTCGGGGGTCTGAAAAAGGAAAACTTCATCCTCACGGAAGATGGTGTGATCCAGAAAATTTCCGTTTTTGATCGCGAGTCCGCTTTGCCACTCTCGATCGCACTCGCGATTGATACCAGTCTCAGCACGCGGCACGACCTGCCGCTCGAAGAGGCATCGGCGAAGCGCTTTGCTCATGCAATCATTCGCCCGATCGACGGCTTATGCGTATTCAGCTTCAGCGAGCTGGTGCATCAGTCGGCTTCCGGATTCACTCCCGATCTCAAACGAATTGACGATGACATCGACCATATCCGCATGGGAGCAGCCACCGCGCTGTACGACGCCATTTACCTCGCCTCCCGCGGGCTGGACAATCGCAAGGGACGCAAGGTCATTGTGTTGATCACGGACGGGGAAGATACGATCAGCAAGGTGGATTATCAGGAGGCAGCGCGCGCCGCCGAGGAAGCGGAAGCGATCGTTTACTCCATTATCATTGTGCCGATTGAGAACAGTGCAGGCCGCGAAATCGGGGGGGAACACGCGCTCATTCAGCTCTCGGAAGATACTGGCGGAAAGTACTACTACGCAACTTCTTCAGGTCAGCTGGATGATGCGTTTCGCAAGATCAGCGACGAGCTCCGAACTCAATACCTGCTGGCGTATTACCCCTTGCAGCGTACTTCGTTTTCCGAGTTTCGGCGCATCGAAGTGAGAATTACAGGCGTCCCGGATTCCGGCGGATATCACGTTCGCAATCGCGCTGGCTATTACACGGTGAAGGAAGAATTCTGATTTCAGCCCGGCGGGAAGAGGCGGCGGGCTCGATGGCTCACGTGCGCTATGGTATGTTTCAAAAACACAACTGATTTCCCGCGGTAGAGCTTGGGAGCTGACTGCAAGGTGTTTCTTGTGGCGGAAGGGCAGCGTGCGCCCCAACAAGAATATCTGCGATCGAGCGACAAGGTTGAAAGGAAGGTGAACGATGTTGAGGCTCAACTCCGGTACCGGCCTGCGACTTCGCCGGCTGGTGCTGGTCCCGGTACTCGCATTTCTGGCTTCGGCAGTCGCGTGGGCGCAGGCTCCGGCAGGACGCATTACCGGCACGGTGACCGACTCGGCGGGCGTGCCCGTGCCGGGCGCCCGAGTCACCGTTTCGAACCCCGTCGCCCAGGTCGGCAAGACCACGACCGATGCCAAGGGAGCATATTCGGTGGGCGGACTTTCTCCCGGCACTTATACGGTAAGAATTGAAGCAAGAGATTTCGAGACCAACCAATTTCCGGTGGAAGTCAAAGAGGAAGCCCCCACAGAAGCGAACGTGAAACTGGTCATCGCCCGGGAGATCCAGGTCAACCTAGAACAAGCCACAGCGCAAGGCACTCTGAATAGGGAGCAAATCTCGAGCCTGTTCCTCGACGGGCGCAATTTCCTGGAAGTGGCGCAGCTGGAACCGGGCGTGCAACTTCAGGATGGCGAGAATATTGATCCGACGAAGGCGGGCAGCGTGGCGGTTTCGATCGGCAACCGGTTTGGCCGCGACACTCGCTTCAGCGTCGATGGCGCGGATGTAACCGACGAGATCTCCGGCAGCGCCGCCGAGGACATTCCGATCGGCGGCATCCAGAGCTTTTCAGTGGAAAGGTCCACCTTTAATGTCACCACCGACCTGACCGGTTCGGGCGCGGTGAGCGTGATTACCAAGCGCGGCGGCGACTCAGTTCATGGCGATCTGTTCGGCTTCTTCCGCGACAGCAAGATCGCCGGAGCAAAACAGCTGCAACCGTTCGATTCGTCCACCAACTCGTTCATTGCGACTCCTTACCAGCGCAACGATTTTGGGGGAAGCCTCGGAGCGCCCATGGTCAAAGGCAAGGCTTATTTCTTTGTGGCGGGCGAACGCGCCTTTGAGCATTCGTCGACGCCGGTTTCCGAATTGTCTCCCTACGACCAGTTCTCAGGCGCGTACAACTCGCCCTTTGAAGATGACGATGTACAAGCCCGAGCGGACTATTCGGTCAGCAAGACGTCGCACGTCTTTGGCCGTGTCAACTACTTCCGAAATATCGGCGAATCAGCTTTTTTCCCTTCGAGCTTTCAGGTCTTCACGAATCATGATTTTGCACGGAACGCGGTCGTCGGAACCAGTTTCAACGCTGCCAATATCACGCACTCGATTACTTTCTCGTATTTGCGGCTGCAAAGCGGCGTGCTGGACGCGACTCGGGGAACGAGCCTGCCTTTTGCCAATTATCCTGTCAGCATCAACGTGGGGACGTTCACGGTTGGACCGAACTCGTTAGCTCCTCAGGCCAGTCTGCAAAGTGACCGGCAAATCCGGTATGACGGAACCAAGAACATGGGCCGTCATCTGCTGCATTTTGGCTTCGGCTACAACCGCATTCAAGCAGGAGGCTCAGCCGCCCTGTTTCAGACCGATCCTCAGGTCTTCGGCACGGCGCCGGGTGCCGATCCAGATCCCACGACGCTCTCGCTAACCAGGGCCCAGGTCATGGTGGGCAACGGTCTTGGATACTCCAGCCCTCAGTCTGCCTTTGGATATCCGGCCGGCGGTCTTGGACCCGACAATCGGATCACTCTCTATATCGGCGATACGTGGAAGGCAAAACCGAATCTCACCATCACGCCGGGTTTGCGCTGGGAGCGAGACACGAATCGAACCGACAGCGATCTGCCTGCGATTCCGGAGCTGAATAATGCTTTTCCTGGGTGGGGTCACGTTATCCAGCAGCCCAACAAGGATTTCGCGCCTCAATTGGGCATTGCCTGGGACCCGAGAGGAACCGGCAAGACCGTGCTCCGGGTGGGAGCAGGCGTCTATTATGAGGACGTTCTTTACAACGACCTTCGCTACGACCGTGCTACACGAGAACGCAACGGAACTTATCTGTCGACACCGACGGCCTGCGCCTTCGGGAACGCGTTGCCGATTCCCACGGAGAATGCCGGCCTGGTCACAGTCGATTCTGTAGAAGGACTGGATCCGGCAACCGGCCACAGCTATTGTGCCGACTCGATCGGCCAAGCTGCGCCGGCACTCGCAGCTTTTCAGACGGCGTACCAGGCCGATAGTCCGTTCAGTTCGAGCGCTCCGAACCCGGAGTTTGTGGGTTCGCGTCTGCTTTCCGGGTTGAACGTTGCCGGGGGGCTGATCTCGCCCAATTATCGAACGCCGCGGACAATTCAGATGAACGCCGGATTCGAGCACGAGATTCGTCCGGGTACGATTCTCAGCGCCGATTACGTGCGCAGCATCGAGACTCACACGTTGTTGGGGGTGGACATCAACCACTCCGGAGCCGCCCGCTTCCTGAATGTGGCGTCAGCGCTGTCTGCCGTGAACTTGACGGTTGCCGATTGTGGCGCACCTTCGCTGGCGCTGGCCATTGCGCCACAGGGCTGCCCGGGCATTCATCCTGCTTCCGCCACCAGCGGAGCGGGTGCGGCTACGGTGAGCGATTTTGTTGCCCGAGGCCTGGGCAGTCCGGCGGACACAGGATCGTCGTGCCTCACGGCAGCCGATCCTTCGACTGGATTTGCGCTGGGTTTCCCCTGTGCCTTTGGCGGGATTAATCCCAACTATGGCGTGATGAACGTGCTCGAGCCGGTGGGCCGTTCGCTGTATCGTGGGGTGCAGGTCAAGCTGGTGCAGAGTATGCCGAATCCGTTTCACGGTGTGAAGGCTGCGAACCTCCAGATCGCGTACGCCTACTCACGCCTGTCGAGCCCGCTAGGCTTCCAGGGGAATGCGCCGTCGTCCAATCCGGTGGCGTCGAACGATCTTTCCTCGGTTCTGCGGGCCTCGGACAACGACAACCCCTTGAGGTTCAACGGGCCTTCGCTGCTCGATCGAACGCATCAGATCTCATTCGGAGGCCTGTTCGACGCGCCGCGCGGCTTCCGCGTTGGAGTGACTGGGCACTTCGACAGCCCGCTATCGAGTCCTGCGATCGTGGGCAGCACGGGTAGCGGCGGGCAGATTTTCCAGACTGACTTCACCGGGAGCGGCGTAGGCAGCCAGCCGCTGAACGGGACAGCCAACGGCTCGTACATGCGCAGTCTCGACCTTTATAGCCTGAATTCTGCGATCAGCCGTTACAACCTGACCGACGCAGGTCAGGCGACGCCTGCCGGACAGGCCCTGGTCGGCAGCAACGTTTTCACAGTGGCGCAGCTCCAGACCATTGGCGCGGTGGCTCCAGTCCTGCCAGCAGCTCCGATTGACCAACTGGTATTCCCATGGGTGAAATCTCTCGACATGCGCCTCAGCTGGAGTCACACCTTCCGCGATCGTTTTACGGTTGAGCCCAGCGTAGGCGTATTCAACATTTTCAATATCGCCAATTTCAATCTTCCTCCGGGTGCAATGAGTGGCTGGCTCGACGAGGGTGTCGGCGGGATTAACAGCACTCACACCGACGTTCAGCCGGGACAGACAAGCGTGCAGAGCAACACATTCCGCACGAACCATGGCACCGGAACCTTTGATCTGGCCGGCCCGCGGGTTATTGAATGGAGTATGCAGATCAAGTTCTGAGGGCGGGCAGGCAAGCCGATTCGGAGGCGGGGGGTTGCTGCTGGGCCGGCGGCGGGGTTCTACGGGGTCAACTCCGAGCGCAGCCGTTTTGAGAGCTTCTCGATCTGCTTCAACTTCTGAATCACGTCCTTCGGGAGCACGCCTCTCCGGACGCTTTCCATGTCTACAGGAATGGTTTGGGCGGTGCGGGCCAGGTCATCCGCTTGCCGCTGCAATTCCATCAGATCGATGCGCCGTTGCAGGGTAGGATTCGTCGAGGGCGTAGAATTCTCAACATTCATCGGCTCGGGCGGCGTAGGCATTTTTCCCCGCTGCTGGCATTCGCTCGCGAGGTCGCAGCAGAGAAGCACAACACAAAGCGCTACAACGGTTTTCACAGCAGCCCTCCTGGAAGAAAGGCAAACGCTGGCATTGTACCGCCGATTCGGCTCCGACCCGGTTCGCGGCGGGCGGAACTGCTCACTCTCCGGAGTACGACCGCGCTTGTGTACAATGCAGGCATGGCGTTTCGTAGCTCCCATGCCGCTCCCAGCGCAGTCAAGCGCGGTCGCATGCCTCCGCCGGAAGAGACTTTTGAGGAGGCCGCATTCCTCAAGTCGCTCGGTGAAAACCAGAAATTAGTGTCGGTGAAGCTCTTCGACGGGGAAGTTGTGCGGGGGTGGATTGAATACTACGACAAGAACATGATCCGCCTTACTCGCGAAGGTGCTCCCAATCTTTTCATCTTCAAGCACGAGATCATGTACATTGCCGAGGAGGGCGCAAGACGGTAATGCAATCGTGTTCGGCCTGCAAGGGACAGCCGCCATCCTCTTCTGTTGCTGGTTCGCCCCGGAAGCGGTAATTCCAGAGCTGCGTCGTCAGGATTCGAGTGTCAACTCCCGCCCATTCCGAGACTTTGCTGCCGGTGATGTCCGATATCGCCCGCGAGGCGGGTGCGCTGGTGATGTCTTACTTCCGTCAACATCTGAAAATTGAATATAAGGGCGATGCCGATCTGGTCACAGCCGCCGATCGGGCTTCGGAGGCGCTGATTCGTGAGCGCATTACGAAACACTTTCCCGCGCACGACGTGCTCGGCGAAGAGCAAGGGCTGAACGACCGGGGCAGCGACTACCGCTGGTACGTCGATCCCCTGGATGGAACTACGAACTTCGCTCATGGCTATCCGGTTTTCTGCGTGTCGATGGCGTTGGAGCACCGTTCCGCTTCATCCGGCAGCCGGATCGCGGGTGTGGTCTACGATCCCACGCGCGATGAGTTATTCAGCGCCGAGCAGGGAAGAGGCGCGCAGTTGAATGGGCAGGCCATCCGCGTCTCGAAAGCGACGGAGTTGAAGGAGTGCCTCGTGGCGACCGGATTCCCCAGCCATAAGCGCCACAAGAATCCGAATATCTATTTCTATCACCAGATCACATTACGCACTCACGGCGTACGCCGCGCCGGCTCGGCTGCGCTCGATCTGTGCAATGTGGCTTGCGGACGATTCGACGGCTTCTGGGAGTTCAATCTGAACCCCTGGGATACCGCGGCCGGGGCTCTTATTGTGGAAGAAGCCGGCGGCCGGATTACCCGTTTTGATGGCTCGCCCTTCCTGCTCGACAGCCGTGAGACCCTGGCCTCAAACGGAGTGGTTCATCAGGCGCTGGTCGACGAGTTTCAGGAGATCTTTGCCGGGCGCGGCCTGGACCCCCTGCCCGATCCCCGGGGATATAAGCGGTAAAACCATCCAGCGATGCACGCTGTGCCTGCGGGCGGCGCTACAATAATCAGCAAAGGCAACTGCTTGCTCTCTGTCGCGAGCCGCCGTCGAAGGGGTTACCGTGATCAACTCACTGCTGGAGCGCAAGATCGAGAAGCGCCCGGACAAAGTCCGACTGCACGGACGTATTCTCTTCCTCACCGAAGATCCCGAGCTTATCAGGAAGCAATTGGCGGGCGAAGATCTGGCATGGGATACCAGGAATCCGTCGAATAACCCGAAACTTCGGGACGACATTTCTACCGATGAAATTACGCCGGCGCACTATTGTTTCTACTTTGACGAGACGCTGGGCGAAATCCCGTACCTCGGGCTGAAATGCAGCGGAGTCCTGCCCGTAGGACGCGGGGACGTCAAGCGAGGGGGATTCGTCTGCTCGGTGAGTGGGAAGCGGAGGGGCAAGGGATCAAGCCGCGAACAGTCGCCTTACGCTGAAATGTGCGCCGGGATCCGCGTCGTCATTGCGGAGAACATCGAGCGCATCTACAAGCAGAACTGCCAGAACCTGGGGCTGCTGACCTCGACGAACATCAGTCTGATTGATCGCATTCGCAGCGGAGATGAAATTGCGCTGAGTGAATTCACCGCCGGAGAAGATGAAATCACGCGGCAGGTGATCGAATACGGCGGGTTGTTCCCGTTCAATGTGGCGAGAATGCAGGGGAAGGTATTCCTGCCAGCGATCCGGAGCGCAGGCGGGTCGCCCGCATCCGCGCCGGCCATGACTTTGGCGGAGAAAATCTTCGCGCGGCATATGATCAACGAGAAAGGCGAAGTCGGCGTCCCGTCGGTGAAGCCCGGCGACACCGGATTTGCCCGTGCCGATCTGCGCTTCAGCCACGAGTACGTTACGCCCATGGCGGCGATTTTCTTTGAAGGCTATGTCGGCAAAGATGCCGCGGTGAATGATCCTTCCACGATTCTCTTCTTCCGCGATCACCTGACCTTTCTGGATGAAGTCATCTCTGAAGAGAAGAAGAAAATTGGCTTGCTCGACCTGGCCACACAACTGAAACTCAAGCAGCAGGAGTTCGCCGGGAAGCAGGGGATTCGGCTGCACGGCGAACTGAGCGACCGCAAGGGATCGGAAGGCATTTGTCACTCGATCGTCCTCGAGAGCTATGCTCTGCCCGGCCAGTTGAACATCGGCTCGGATTCGCACACTCCGCACGTTGGCGCCATCGGTTGTGTCGCGTTCGGCATTGGCACGACTGACGTCTTCAACTCCTGGATCACAAAGGACGTCCGCGTTAAGGTCCCGGAGTCGGTGAAAGTCGTCATTCGCGGAAAGAAGCATGCGAACGTCACCGCGAAGGATTTCATCCTCAAGATTCTCAGCCTCGATTACGTGCGCAGCGGAAAGGCGCTGGCGAAAGTGATGGAGTACGCCGGCGAAGCGATCGAGGACCTCAGCATCGACGAGCGCGCCACCATGACCAACATGGCTGCTGAAATCGGCGGATTCACCGGCATCGTCGCACCCGACAGCAAAGCGGTCGATTTTCTCGTGGAACGGCGCGGAATCGCTCCAGCGAAGGCCGAAGCCTTTATCGAAGGGCTTTACAGCGACCCGGGAGCGAACTACGCGCATGTGATTGAACTCGACGCTGATGAAATCACTCCGATGGTGGCAACCCCCGGTGATCCCGGCAACGGGAAGTATGTGCGCGAACTCGGAACCACGGTAGCGGTTGAGATTGCCTACGGCGGCACCTGCACGGCCGGCAAGAACGAAGACATGGACATGTACGCGCTGGTGCTTTCCGATGCCTTAAAGCAGGGGAAGCGCGTTGCCGAGTCGGTGAGGTTCTACATCCAGTTCGGATCGCAGGAGACGCGTAATTATTGTCTGAGCAAAGGATATCTGGAGATTTTCTTCAAGGCCGGAGCGCAGGTCATCGAGCCGAGTTGCGGCGCCTGCATCAATGCCGGGCCCGGGGTCTCTACGCGTCCCGATCAAGTGGTTATCAGCGCGCAGAACCGCAATTTTCCCGGCCGCAGCGGACCGGGCCAGATGTATCTGGCTTCGCCACTGACGGTCGCGGCCAGCGCGGTCGCGGGATTCATTGTGGAATATGAGCCAAGCGAAAAGAGCCAGTTGATTCGCGCCTGAGTCCTAAAAGCAGCGACTGGACTAAATCCAGGCCCGCCCCAGAACGTGACCCCTTTTTACGCTCCGGTTGCCCGCCCACGTTTTTTGACCCGTTGGAGGTCTTTCAGTGCCGGGAAGGAGACTGGGGGCAGAAAACTGCGCTCGGGCGGTTGCGCACCGGTGCTGAGTGCATTGGCCAGTAGCTCCATGGCGGTGCCGATCAGGGCCGGGGAGACCACCGTTGCGGTGAGCAGTCCCTTGCGAACCCACTCCTGCCCGGCTTTGGGGACGCCATCGCATCCGGTGATCGGCAAACTCAGCCAGGCATCGCGTTCGCGCATGTCGAGCTGCTCCTCAAAAGCCCGTCGCGCGCCCATCGCCATGTCGTCGTTCTGGGCGCAGATCATGCCGACGTGCAGATCTCGCGATGTGCTCAGCGAAAGCCATGACTTGACGGCGTGATAGCCGCTCTTCTGCGTCCAATCGCCTTTCAGGGTTTTTATGGTCACTCCCGCGGGCTTGGTCGCAAGCATGCCCTTGGTCCGAACTCGCGCCGCGTCGCGCAGTCCCGGGCCTTCAATGTAAAGTACGGTGCCTTCCTCGCCCAGAATCGCCGCGATCTGTTGGCCCTGGATCCTCCCAATTTCCTCATGGTCGGAAATGACGGAAAAAATCGGAACCATCGCATGCTGGCGAAGCTGCGAGATGTAGTCGACACCGGTGTTGACCACCACCCAGCTAATGCCGGCCGCCACTGCCGCCTTCGCCACCTGCGGCATGCCTGTGCCCACGGGTTCGACCAAAATAGCGTCAGGCCGCTTATTGGGTTCCTGGATGAAGCTCAGAATCTGTTGTGTCTGCTGGACGGCATCATTGCCGGCGTAAATGATTTCAACGTCAGCGCCGAGGGTAACCGCCGCTGCCTGTGCGGAGGCAGCCTGTTCGAGTTGATAGTCGTTGTCTTCGGTGATCAGGGAAACCAGAAGATTGAGTTTGTTCATGAAGCGAGCCCTTCTCGGGGCTGTCGTAACCGCACGTCTTGCAACATTAATGCATATGGCACGTCACCGTGGCATGTTACTTTCGTAAGAAAAGCTTAAGGTGAGACTCTCCCGCGCCGTGCGTGCGGCCAAGAACCAACGCCGACAAAGCGGCTTCGAGCACCGGTTGCTGAGACGGCTGCAAGTGGTTGAATTCAACTAAGGTGGCTGAAATGAGCCACCCCACTGTCTGCAACTTTTCGAGCTCAAGGGAGTTCAAATCAGTAGGCGGTCGGAGAAGGGAACAGAAAGCAACGAGCCGCCGGATCCGAAGTTTTTCGAAGACAACGTTCGAAGAGGCTGAGACGAAATCAAGGCCGGCGGATCGGAAAAGGGGGTTCCAATGAAATCACTGAAATATTTGGCGCTGTTAGGCGTGATGCTTCTGTTGCCGTTGACGTATTCGCAGGCGCAGGTTGGCGTTGGAATCGGCGTAGGAGTTGGGCCGGGCTACGTGGCCGGTCCGCCGGTTTGCTCGTATGGTTATTACGGATACTATCCTTACGCCTGCGCCCCTTATGGCTATTACGGTCCGGAGTGGTTCGCGGGCGGCGTATTCGTCGGAGCCGGCCCCTGGTTCCATGGTCCGGCGTGGATCGGACGATGGGGTTGGGCGAATGGGTGGTATGGCCGTCCGTGGTATGGACATCCGGCATGGGGTCATGCGAACTCGGGACATGGCTATTACGGACGCGGCTATTACGGTCACGGCTACAACGGTGGGCGCTACTATGGCCACGGACCGATTGTGAACCGCGGCTTTGCCGGGCACGGTCCGGTTTATCATGGCGGCGGTTTCCATGGTGGAGGTGGAGTCCGCGGCGGCTTCCACGGTGGCGGATTTCATCGCTAATTCGCACCCCACGCGCTAAGCGGCGGCCGGCAGGCTTCGAACTGCCGGCCGTTTTTCTTTGTCTGCGGGTTGTACCATTCCACGGCTCTTCTTGCTAGAATGGCGGGTCGCATACCCTGCCCGGTAGTAAAATGGTCGCAGAAACTCTCAGGAGACTGACACACTTATGGCCTATGTGATTGCTGAGCCGTGCATCGGAACGAAAGACACCGCCTGCGTCGACGCCTGTCCCGTGGATTGCATCCATCCCAAGAAAGATGAGCCCGCGTACGCGACCGAAGAGTTGCTTTACATCGATCCGGTGGAGTGCATCGACTGCGGCGCTTGCGTTCCCGTTTGTCCGGTATCGGCGATCTTTGCCCTCGATGATCTGCCGGAGAAGTGGAACGCCTTCACCGAGCGCAACGCGAAGTACTACGGCCGCTAGACGCCGGCTCGGCCGTCGCACATCCTCGACCTTACCAGGCGCGCGTCCTCAATAGGGCGTGCGCCTCGTGTCTTTCAGCAGGTGAAATGCTCCGGGCAGGATTGGGCGCTCACCCCTCGCAATTACCGCGCAATCATCGTTTATCCGCGTTTCCCAGCACTTGCGCATCGATGCCGGTATGCGCCTTGAGGGCATCCAGGATTCGCAGATACTGGTGCTTGTCCATGCGGATAACGAAGACTTTCGGCAAATTCTGTTCGCGGTAGTCGATTTCCAGCCAATGAATGCGTGACTTCGTCAGTAAAACGACGGCTCCTACCCCAGTCGCCGCCAGTGCGATCGTGCCGGTGCTGACACGATGCTTCTTCGTGTACTGATAGGAACACTGAGTGATCTCGTTGTAGGGGATTGTGACTTCCGGTCCCTTGAGCGGCCGCACTTCAATGGCTTTGTTCTTGTCACTGAAGGTGAGAACGGCAGTCGATCGCCGTCCGTTGGCATTCGGGATCTGCACACCCGGGAATGATGTTTCTTCGGCGTGGCTGAAACTGACGAGGAGAAAGGCCGCCAGGAGGGAACCAACGAATCTATTCACAGTCTTTCGAGTATAGCGAATCGCGGGTTCCCGAGGCAGCCAGGTTGTCGGCCCAGAAGCTAGTGGTGACTGGCGCTGTATCCCACCGCCGCTCCGGATGCGGCGATATTGACCACGGAGGTCACGCGCTCCAGTTCGTGATGCCCCGAGCGATGGAACAAGTAGCTGATGCCGACAATGCTTCCGGCTTCCAGTGCGAAGTTCGCGGCCAGAGCCGGAGTGCTTCCGGCCATTACACGGGTCACAGGATTCAGTTCTTTGCCGCCGCTCGCCAGATTCGCATGAGTGACGAAGAAATCAGCCGTGGCGAGCCCGCCGACTGCCAGAAAGAGAAATCGGTTCTCGCGGTCCCAGAAACGATGCACTTCGGGACGGCTTGCCGGAGTCGGTGAAGAAACGAATGCCATCGGCGTCATCCAGGCAGCGCTGGGCGCTCCTGAGGACGAGCTTTCGCTCGCACGAACGCTGCTTGGGGCCGCAGGTAAGGGCTCAACTGCCGCAACTTCAACGGGTTGAGCGGCAGAAATGCCGGATTTGGCCTGGGTCGAAGGCACTTCCTGCCCTCGCAGGGATTCCGGAGCGGCCAGTACGATCGCCAAAACAATCAGCAGCAGCTGCAAGCTCTTGCGTAAAAGGGGTATGGGCATGATGACCTTAGTCGCGGCCCCTATCGGCCGTTAGGACTTGTACTTTCGCATCCGCGGCATGCCCCGAAAAGGGCCCCAAAGTGCCCTTACCGTGTGGTTACCGGAGTGACCTTGGAATCCTGCGGCTGCTCTGCCGCGGGATTCCAGAGTGTGCCGTGCCAAGCGCGCACCCGCTGCGGTTGACTCTCCGTCTGACAGAGGAAAGGCGTTCTACTAGAATCACGCTCAGGCATGGCCCTGCGAGAGTCAGAAGCGATTGTGCTGCGAACGTATCCCTTCCGCGAGTCGGACCTTCTGGTCACACTGTTCACCCGGGAAGAAGGCAAGGTTCGCGGAGTGGCGCGATCGGCCAAAAAGTCGAAGCGGCGCTTTGGCGGGGCCCTCGAGCCGCTGACCTATGTGCGCGCGTTTTACGACGTCCGCGAACGGCAGGAGTTGGCACGTCTCGACGCCTGCGAGGTCCTGGAATCCCCTATGGCCTCGGAGGTGAGTTATCCCCGGGCCCTGGCACTGGGCCATATCGCCGAATTGCTCGACGAACTGCTGCCCGATCACGAAGCGAATGATGACATCTTCCGGCTGACGCGCTCCATCTTGCGCGTCCTGACCGGGCCGGAAATCTGGATGCCCGTCACCTACTTCGAACTCTGGCTGACACGGCTGGTGGGCTTCTTGCCCGATCTCTCCGAATGTGTTGTCTGCGGACGCAATCTGAATAGCAGCCGGGCATGGTTTCACGCGCTGGCTGACGGGCTGATGTGTGCCGACGACAAGCGGCTGGCTTCATCAGAGTTGTCGGCCGAATCCCGTTCATTAGCGGCCCAGATGTTCCGGGCACCAGTCGAAAACTTCGGCGGGAAGCCCTGGCCCCAGTCGCTGGGCGCGGACTTACGCAAGTTTCTGATCCAGATTCTTCAACGGCATCTTGAAAAGAAACTGGTAACTGCCGCTATGCTGGAGAAAGTCGATTCATAACTGCACCCGGCTGCCGCGCTCGGTTCAGTTTCTGTCTCCGAAGCCGTGCTTCGTGCGACAAAGCTTGCAGAAGCGCGGGGCTTCGGTGTTGTCGACGCGGTGCTGCACCGGTTTCACCGTCCGCAGGTAGGCGAAGATGGCTTTCAGATCGTCGTCGGTCAAATTGCGGAAATAGGCCCACGGCATAATATTGGCGAGCGGACGCGCCTCTACGCTCCCAGTCCGAATCACGTTGATGAACATCTTTTCGTCGAAATAGGAAATGCCCGACGGATCGGGCGTGAGGTTGAGCGATGCCACGGTGATGATCTTGTTGGGATCGGGGCCCCAAGCTCCGACCAGCGGCGCTCCTCCAGCCAGAAACATATCAGGAAGAGGATTTCCCCTCTCGTCGGTAGGTGTGTGGCAACCGTCGCAATGCCCCACGGTGACGAGGTATTTGCCATAGGCCACGCGATCAGAGCGGTCCGGTTCCGATACTTGCTCGACGGGCGGCAGCGGCTGGAACAGCTTCTTCATATCGTCGGATAGCACAGTCTTGGGCCGCGGAACGTGTACCGGCGCCAGCGAGCGCTCGTACACGATGACCGAGGCCAGGTCCTCATCCGACAGGCTGCGAAAGTACTGGTAAGGCATCAGGGGATAGAGAGTCCGCCCGTCGTGACCGATGCCTTGCCGGAGGGCGCGAACAAAGTCGGAGTCTTTCCACGTACCGGCGCCATAGTCGGGATCAGGCGTGATATTGGGCGCGACGACGACGTTCCCCTCGGGCAAACCCACCTCTTCCTTCGAGAAGACATGGCCGCCACCCTTCATTCCTTCGACCGGGCGGGCGGGACGCCGCGTGAAGTCATAGTCCGAGTGGCATAAGGGGCATTGGACCAGGCCTTCGACCAGGTACTTGCCGCGCGCCAGCCGCTCGGGCGTCCGCGGGATCGAATCCATTTCGAGAACTGATGGAGTTGACTGGCCGATGGAAGCGAGGGATGTTCGGTGGCATCCGCTGCACAGGAACAATGAAATCAACGTGATTGGAAGCAACAGGAATTTCGCAGAATTCTGCCGGTCCGTCTGCATGCACGCCCCCAAGGCGAAGTGCGATTGCTGGACTTTCCCCAGTTCCGAGCAGGCGGCAGTATACCCCAGACGACGAGATAGCAAGCGGAAATCCGGGTAGCTGACGTGTGACGGTTCCATCCGTTACAATCAACGATTAGCCCTCAGTCGCCGAAACTGTCTGTGAATCCAGCCATTTCCAATCCGTTGACCTTTCAAGAACTCCTCCTGCGTCTGCAGAGCTTCTGGGCCGATCGCGGATGCGTGCTGCAACAGCCTTACGACGTAGAGGTCGGGGCGGGCACAATGGCTCCGGAAACGTTTTTGCGCGTACTTGGTCCGAAACCATACAGAGTTGCGTACGTACAGCCCTCGCGGCGGCCGGCGGATGGACGTTACGGGGAAAATCCCAATCGGCTCTTCAAGCACATGCAGTTGCAGGTAATCCTGAAACCTCCACCGGAAAACGTGCAGGAGCTGTATCTGGAATCGTTGACGGCGATTGGTATCGATCTCCGCCATCACGACATCAAGTTCGAAGAGGACAATTGGGAAGCTCCGACCCTGAGCGCGTGGGGCGTGGGCTGGCAGGTAATGCTCGATGGGCTGGAGATCACGCAGTTCACCTATTTCCAGCAGTGCGGCGGAATCGATCTGCTGCCGATCTGCGCCGAACTGACCTATGGGCTCGAACGCATTACGGCCTTCCTGCAGGATGTAGATTCGATTTATGACATCGTCTGGGCGAGGAATCCCGAAACGGGCGAGGTCGTGAAATATGGCGACGTGCGCCTGGCCGATGAATTGCAGTTTTCGATCTACAATTTCGAAGACGCAGATGTCGAGAAAACCTGGAAACATTTCGAGCTATATGAAGCCGAGTGCAAGGGATTACTAGAGAGATACCGTTCGCTTTACCGGCCAAGTGACGAGGAGAAAGTCGAACGGGTCGAGTCATCACTCGACCAGCAGTCGGCTGCTCTTCCGGGGAAGGCGCGTTTTCCATTGCTCGCAGCCTATGATCTTTGCCTGAAGTGCTCGCATCTGTTCAACATTCTCGATGCGCGGGGAGCGATCTCGGTTACGGAGAGAGTGGGAGTGATTGGGCGCGTCCGGGCGCTGGCGGTCGTGATCGCAAAGGCTTGGGTCGACCAGCAAGCCGATGAGAAGAATGACAGCGAGGGTCCGTCGGAGAAATCGGACGAAGCGAATGCTGCGCACGAGAAGAAGGCCAAGCGAAGCAAGGAAAGGCCGACTCCGGTGGCCATTTAGGGACTGGCCTGGAACGTTGCACAGGCGGGATGTGATGTACGTCACAGTTGGACCGGGGCTCGATCTGAGACACTTGGTGGTTTGAAGCATGCCAGATTTCCTGCTAGAGATTGGGTGCGAAGAAATTCCGGCGCGCATGATTAACGCAGCATCGGCTGAGCTGCGCGAGCGGGTTGGCGCGCTTCTTGTGCGCGAAAGGCTGGCAGCGGAGCAGATAACCACTTTAGATACTCCACGCCGGCTGGCTGTCATGGCTGCTGGCGTTGCGGCGGCGCAGGAGGACATGGTCGAGCAGATCACCGGACCTTCGGTCAGCGTCGCCTATAAAGACGGACAACCCACTCCGGCGGCGCACGGCTTCGCCAAGAAAGCCGGTATCGAGGTTACGCAGCTTGAAACCATTTTCACTCCCAAGGGCGAATGCATCGCGGCAAAGGTCACGAAAAGGGGCCGCAACGCGGCAGAGATTCTCGCGGACAGCCTTCCCAAAGAAATCGCGACTATTTACTGGGCGAAAAACATGTACTGGCGCAAGCCGACCGAGCGCTTCGTGCGCCCGGTGCGCTGGCTGGTGGCGATGCTCGATAGCGAGGCGATTCCGCTGGAAGTCGACGGCATCCGGGCGGGGAAGACATCTCGGGGACACAGAATTCTCACGACGGGCGAGGTTCCGATCCCTGGGCCGGGCTCAGCGTATGTCGACGCTTTGCGAGCGGCGAAGGTGCTGGGCCGCGCCGAACGCGAGCAGCAAATCCGCAGAGCGCTCGATGCCGCTGCGCGAACCATCGCGGGGGCACGCTGGCGCGAGGACAAGGCGCTGCTCGATACCGTCGTGAATCTCACGGAATTTCCATCGGCGATTCTCGGCAGTTTTGATCCGCAGTTTCTTGCCTTGCCTGAAGAAGTGCTGGTCACGGTGATGCGGGATCACCAGAAGTATTTTGCGATCGAAGACGCCGAAGGCAAGCTGCTGCCGCACTTTCTTGCCGTATTGAATACTGACGGCGATCCCCAGGGGCTGATCCGCCATGGCAACGAGCGCGTGCTGCGGGCGCGCTTCAATGACGCGAGATTCTTCTGGGAGACCGACCAGAAGAAATCCCTGCTGGACCGCCTGGAGTCCCTGCGTCACGTGACGTTTCAGAAGGATCTCGGAAGCTATTACGACAAGACGCTCCGGGTGCAGCGGCTGTGCAGTTGGGTGAATGAGATTCTGAAACAGAACGGCATCGCAGTGCGGCCGGGTGTCGTTCACAAGGCAGTCTGCCTGGCCAAAACCGATTTGACTACGGAACTGGTCAAGGAATTCACAGAACTTCAGGGCATTGTCGGCGGCCTGTACGCCCGCGTACAACAACTCGATCCTGGGTTGCCCAAGGCGACGCGAATGGCCATCGCGGATGCGATTTACGATCAATATAAGCCGGAATCGACGGACGACGATATCCCGCGCTCGGTTGAAGGCGCCGTGCTCTCCATCGGCGACAAGGCGGATACGATCGCCGGAATGTTTGCCCTGGGATTGGTCCCGAGCGGGTCAAAGGACCCATTTGCGCTGCGGCGGCAAGCCAACGCCATCGTGAAGATCATCGCCGAAAAGGCGCTGCCTCTGCCTCTGGGCGATCTGGTGCGGGATGCCCGCTCCGGCTACAACGGCTCGGCGGCAGAGCCGAAATTCGTAGCCACAGACCAGTTTGCTCGATCAACCCGCGCCTTCTTCTGCGAGCGGTTGGAGTTCTATCTGCGCGACGTCCGCGGATATGCGCATGACGTCGTGCGAGCCGTGCTGGCCACCGATGCCGACGACGTCGTGGATGCTCTTGCCCGCGCTGATGCGGTGAAGCGGGTCCTGCATATGACGGAATTTCAGGCGATTGGCGCGGCCTGCAAGCGCATCCGGAACATTCTGCGGCAAGCACAGGAAAAGGGCATCCAGCCCGCTCCGGCATTCGAATCCCTGCCCGACTCGGCTCCCGAAGAGATGAATCTGACGGCATATATGCAGCAGACCGTTCCCCGCGTCGAAGCGCATCGCACGAAGAGAGAATACTTCGACGCGCTGATGTTGCTTTCCACCGCGCGTGAACCGGTGGATGCATTCTTCGAAAAAGTCATGGTGATGGTCGAAGACGAGCGCGTCCGCGGCAACCGGCTGGCTTTGCTGCAAACGTTATTGAAAGAGTTTTCGACGATCGCAGATTTTTCTGAGATCGTGACGGAAGGGAAGGCGTAGGAATTTCGAATTGAGCTTGGAGAACAGAGCATCGTGGGAACCCCTTCGAGAGCCGGTAGGCGTGCAGGCTGGAAGCGATCCCGCGACTCCGCGACGGATTGGCTTTGCGCGTCCGTCACTCCGCTCAGAATGACATTTGTATAAATTTGAACTGGAGACAAAAAGGACTCATATGGCGACAATGACTCTCCCCGAAACCGAAGTGAAGGAAACAAAGAAGTCTTCAACCAAATACGTGTTCTTCTTCGGCGGCGGCAAAGCCGATGGCAACGGCAAGATGAAAGACGTTCTCGGCGGGAAAGGCGCCGGCCTGGCAGAGATGACCAACGCGGGGTTGCCTGTGCCTCCGGGATTCACCATTCAGACGGAGGCCTGCCGCGAGTATATGCGCGGGGCGCTCTCGAAAGACGTCGACACGCAGATGGAGGAAGCTCTGGCCAAGCTGGAAGCCCTGCAGGGGCAAAAGCTCGGGGCAGGGGAGAATCCGCTGCTGGTGAGCGTGCGCTCGGGAGCAAAATTTTCCATGCCCGGCATGATGGATACGATCCTCAACCTCGGCCTCAACGACAAGAGCGTCGAAGCGCTGGCTAAGCTCAGCAATAACCCGCGCTTCGCGGCCGATTCATATCGCCGGCTGATCCAGATGTTCGGCAACGTCGTACTGGATATCGAAAAGGCGGCATTCGACGAAGTTTTCGACGCAAAAAAGAAACAGAAGAAGGCGAAGCTCGACACCGATCTGGATGCCAAAGCGCTGCAGGAAGTGATCGCCGAGTACAAGAAAGTCGTGAAAAAGCACGCCAAGCGCGACTTCCCGCAGGATCCGCGGGAGCAGCTGGTGATGGCCCGCGATGCCGTGTTTCGTTCCTGGCAGAATGACCGCGCCAAACACTACCGCCGCATCAACAATATCGACGACATGCTGGGGACGGCCGTGAACGTTCAGGCCATGGTCTTCGGCAACCTGGGCGAGACCAGCGGCACGGGCGTGGGCTTCACCCGGAATCCGGCGACGGGCACGAAAGAGTTCTATGGCGAATTCCTGATGAATGCGCAAGGCGAAGACGTGGTGGCCGGCATTCGCACGCCGGTGCACATCTCCGAACTCGAAAAGATCATGCCCGATGTGTACAACCAGCTGCACGACATCACCACGCGGCTGGAGAAACATTACAAAGACATGCAGGACTTCGAGTTCACGATTCAGGATGGCAAGCTTTACATGCTGCAGACGCGCAACGGAAAGCGCACCGGTCTGGCCGCCGTGCGGGTTGCGTTGCAGATGGTCGACGAAGGCCTGATCACAAAAGACGAAGCCATTTTCCGCGTCGAGCCGAATCAGCTATATGACTTCCTGGTGCCAAGACTGGATGAGAAGAGCAGCAAGATCGAAGTCCTTTCCAATAAAGGTTTACCCGCTTCTCCGGGCGCTGCTGTTGGACAGATCGTTTTCACCGCCGACGCAGCCGTCGCCGCGGTGCAGAAAGACAACAAGGCGCAGGTTATTCTCGTGCGCGCCGAAACGACACCGGAAGATATTCACGGCATGGAAGTCGCCAAAGGAATTCTCACCTCTCGCGGCGGCATGACCAGCCACGCCGCGGTCGTCACCCGCGGCATGGGCAAATGCTGCGTAGCCGGGGCGGGCGATGTGGATGTCAGAGAAAAAACTCGCGAGATGAAGGTCAAGGGCCAGACGTTCAAAGAGGGCGACTGGATCTCGCTCGATGGCACCACCGGCCGCGTGATCAAGGGTAAGCTGAATACGCTGGCCGCTGCACCGGATGATCCCGAGATGCTGAAGTTCATGCAGTGGGCCGAACCGCACCGCACGATGAAAGTCCGCGCCAATGCCGATATTCCGCGAGACGCGATTCAGGCGCGTGCCTTTGGAGCGGAGGGCATCGGCCTGTGCCGCACCGAGCACATGTTCTTCGGCGAAAAGAAAATTGGACACATGCGCGCCATGATTCTTGCCGACAACGAGAAAGATCGCCGCGCCGCGCTGAAGAAGTTGCTGCCTTTGCAGCGCGAAGACTTTGCCGGCGTATTCAAGGCGATGGATGGCCTTCCGGTGACGATCCGCACGCTCGATCCGCCGCTGCATGAATTTTTGCCGCGGCGCGAAGAGCTGATGGTCGACATCGCATTGCTCTCGCGATACAGCACGAAGCAGAAGAAAGAACTCGTGGTGAAGTACAAGGATTACGGGATCAAGGGCATCGGTGATCTGACGAAGGGCCTGCCTCCGCTCTTGGCGCGGGTTGAACAATTGCACGAGTTCAATCCCATGCTGGGACATCGCGGCTGCCGGCTGGGCATCACGTATCCCGAGATTACCGAGATGCAGGCGCGGGCGATTTTCGAGGCCGCGGTGGATTGCACGAAGAAGGGAATCAAGGTGCATCCCGAAGTCATGATTCCGCTGGTCGCGACGCTGAAGGAGATGGCGAACCAGGGAGCGATCGTGCGGCGGGTGGCCGAGGAAGTCTTCAAAGAAAAGGGAATGAAGATCGACTACATGGTCGGCACGATGATTGAATTGCCGCGCGCGGCGCTGGTTGCGGACGAGATCGCGAAAGAAGCCGAGTTCTTTTCATTCGGAACAAACGATCTCACGCAGACTACGTTCGGCTTCTCGCGCGACGATGTGAACAAAGTGCTGCCCACGTATCTGGCGGAAGGCATCCTCAAGCAGGACCCATTTGCCGCGCTTGACCAGGAGGGAGTCGGGCAACTGGTCAAGCTGGCGACCGAGCGCGGGCGGAAGACGCGTTCGAAGCTGAAGGTCGGCATCTGCGGCGAGCACGGCGGAGAGCCGTCATCGGTCGAGTTCTGCTATCGCACCGGCTTGAACTACGTTTCCTGCTCGCCATTCCGCGTGCTCACCGCCAGGCTGGCGGCGGCACAGGCTGCGGCCGCGGAAGCGTTGAAAGTTGAGGGCGGCAGGACAAAGTAGTTTCCATCGCATCCACGAGAACGGCTCGGAGTCGGACCCGAGCCGTCTTTTTATGCCTGCAATCTGGCCATTTATTAGCCCTTCGACATGGGCCCGTTTTGCGCGACCATCGGTTCGATGTGGCGAGCTTCTTTCAGATGGCTTTCCAGAGTTGGCAAAGTCTCTGACGCGAAGTTTTTCACTGCCGAATCTTTTCCGTCCGCGCTTTCATGCTTGAACTCCGAAATGTCCTTGGTGTGATCCAACACCATATTCTGCATGTAGGTCTTGTCGAACTGCTCGCCCGACAATCCCGAGAGCTTTTCCTTCAGGGCTTCGTCTTTTGAGCTCAGACTGACGGGCAGTGCGATCCCCGTTTGGGCCGCTACCTGCTTCAATTGAGCATCCGCTTGTGTATGATCGTGAACCATCCTCTCGGCGAACTGTTTTACTTCTGGGTTACTGGCTTTTTGTTCGGCGAGTTTTCCCAGTTCCACTTCGGCCCTGCCGCCCTGTGCGGCTTCCATCGCAAATCGTTTGTCCGTTGGCGATAGGTTTGAGGACGCAGAGGCGCCGCTCATTTGGCTGTGACTCATCGGAGCGCTGCTGGCCGGGGTGCTAGAGGACTGCGCCGCTGCAAAACCGCACAATCCTGCCAGCGCAAAACCTAACATCCATGCATTCCACTTGCGCGTGATTCCCATGCTCTTACCCTCCAAAATCAAATCTGAAGTTTCGATGCCAAGGGGGAGCAGGGGTTGGCGCGGGCGGGGGATGTCCTCTGAATAAAGCGAATGCGGGCGCAGGAGCGCCCTTCATCCATACGGGAAATCCCGGAGGCTCTAGTGTACTCGCTGTAGGCGGGCGATCAGTTTCTGCGCCAGATTCTCTTCCGATTCGGACCACAACAGCCGTGCGCTGGCGCGCGTGTTCTTCTCGGCTTTCACCGTGAACTCGACGAGTTTGCCCACGTTCTCCCGGACCTTGAGCTGCGTCTCGTCATTCAGTTCGATGTTTTCCTGAAGGAATGGCGCGTCTAGTCCGAAGTCAATCTCGATGTTGCCGGATTGCTCAAACGCTCGCTCATCAAACTCTTCGCCCTGCACGACGAACTTCACCAGGCTTGGCAAGCGTTGCCACTGCCCGGCCGTCTGATCGGGAGCCCACAGGTCCCAATAAGCCTGAAAAACGTAGGCATAGTCGTCGTGAATCAAGTCGGCGGCAATAGTCAAGGCTTCGGCGGGTTCAATGCCAATAGAAAAACGACGCTCGAGCACGCTGGGCTCGTTCCACGAGACCGGTTGCACAGAGACATGCGTGATGCCGGGACGTTCCGTGGAGAAGGGGAACTGCTGCAGCAAGGAGAGGGCGTAGGGCAACATGGCCGGCCCATTGAAGTCGGGGAACCAGAGGCTGAGATAGAGAGGGTCGGGCATAGTTCGCGAGTGCTAGTTGCTCCTGTATTGTACGGTGCGGGCGGGATCACGATAAGACCGTGCGCGCGATTACTTTGGCAGAATGAGATGATTGGGATCAGGCGGATCGGGACAAGGGTTGTTTCCAAACTGCCGGGCAGACTGTATAATCGCGGTTTGTAGCATCCTTCCTCACAATCGTCCCCGTCGTCTAGCCCGGCCTAGGACATCGCCCTTTCACGGCGGTAACACGGGTTCAAATCCCGTCGGGGACGCCAAGATTCCAAAGATCATGGGAGCGATCGATCGCCAAGCGCCTTGAGTATGATCTCTACTACCTGCGCAACTGGAGCCTGACCTTCGACCTGCAGATCGTGACCATGACCCTTTTACGGATCTTCAACAGCAAGAACGCTTATTGAGCTCTCCGGGGCGCATTTCCGGACCAGGGCCGCCAAGTCGCTTTACGAACGCTTCCTCGGCTGATTCGCGGCCCAAATATCGCGAAATGTCCGATTATGTCCTCTTATATCCGGTTGTTTCTGTTGTCCTTACGCGCTATCCGGGCTAACTATACCTCGGCTTGAGAGGCCCTGGATTACAGGTCCTGGGGGTCCGCGTGGGGGCGGACCCTTTTCGCAACATTACCCTCTCATCGTTCAAGGAGCTCTTATGCGGCTGGTTCGAAGCCACCCGGCAGTACGCGCCGTTGTGGTCTTGGGACTGACTCTGGTTGTGCTGGCCCTGGGTGCAATTGTTCTGCCGCCCAGAGGCAGCCGTGCCATGCCGCGGAATTCGAGCGCTCCGCAGAGCTGGCGTCGTTAGCAACTGGTGAACTTCGCGATCTGGGAAACAGCAATCCGCTATTGGGAGGAAGGCGACATGAGACACCGTGGAAGTGTGATTCTATTGACTGCCATTGCCCTGATTGCCTTGGGCATGCCCATGGCTGCCGCCCAGGAGACCGTTCTCTACAGCTTTGTCTACGGCACGTCCGACGGGTTGAACCCAAATTCCAATCTGATTCCAGACGGCAAGGGCAACTTCTACGGTACGACTGAATACGGAGGGTCGGTTGGCTCTCCGTACAACTTTGATGGCACCGTTTTCGAATTGTCGCCAAAATCTGGAGGTGGTTGGACGGAAACAGTCCTTTACAGCTTCGGCGTGGTGAGCGGCGACGGGATCCAGCCGGTTGCCGGGCTGGTTTTCGATTCCGCCGGCAATCTCTATGGCACAACCCTCTCTGGCGGCGCCCACAATGAAGGAACGGTATTCGAATTGTCGCCGCAGTCGGGCGGGGGATGGACGGAGAAGATCCTGTACAGCTTTGGCGCCACGGCTACAGATGCAAACAGCCCGAGGCGCGGAACGCTGGTTTTCGATGCGAAGGGAAACCTGTACGGCACTACCAACCAGGGCGGCACAAACGGCGCATCGCCCGGGGACGGAGCCGTCTTCGAGTTGTCGCCCGGAACCGGCGGCGTCTGGACGGAGAAGGTCATCTACAGCTTCGGGGCGAACACAACGGACGGACTGAATCCCCGATCCGGAGTCGTCTTCGACGCAGCCGGTCATCTCTACGGCACAACGTATGCCGGTGGACCTTATAGCTGCGGAACGAGCACCTGTGGCACTGTCTATGAGCTAACCCCGGGAAGCGGAAGTACTTGGACGGAAAAAATCCTTCACAACTTCAACCTCAACGATGTTGACGGAGCGAATCCCGTCGGAGGCGTGATCTTCGATGGGCAAGGCAACCTCTACGGCACGACCTACTATGGCGGCAATTACGGCAATGGCAACCACCTTGGCGCGGTCTACGAGTTGTCTCCCACAGTCGAAGGAACCTGGACCGAGGAAGTGCTTTACAGCTTCACCGGCACAAACGGCGACGGCGCTTCGCCGACCAGCGATTTGATTTTTGACCAGGCCGGGAATCTCTATGGAACGACCGAATTCGGCGGCGCCGCGATTTCGAGCGAGGGTACGGTCTTCAAGCTGACGCGAGGATCCAGTGGCTGGAACGAATCGATCCTTTATGCTTTTTCCGGCGCCTTGAGCGACGGGCATAATCCGGTGGCGGCGGTGAACTTCGATGCCGCCGGCAACCTGTACGGCACCACCTCCGCCGGAGGCACGAACAGCGCGGGACAGTATGGGACGATCTTCCAGCTGGCGTCGATCGTCACGGCGGCACCGCAGTTCTCTCCGCCCGGCGGAGCTTACAGCTCGTCACAAAACGTGAGCCTGAGCGACAGCACCGCCAATGCGACGATTTACTACAAGATTAACGGCAGCAGTTCGCCGGTGCAGTATACCGAGGCGATCAAAGTTTCCAGTTCTGAGACGATCACAGCCTACGCGATTTCTCCTTCGCTGCCGCAGTCGCAGCCCTCCGTTGCCAATTACCAGATCGGCGGTACTGCGGCGACGCCCTGGTTTTCTCCGGCGGCCGGTACCTATTCGGCAGCACAGCTCGTGACCATCAACGACGCCGCTCCGGGCGCAACCATCTACTACACGACAAACGGAACCACTCCTACGACCTCGTCCACCAAGTACACTAGCCCGATCTCGGTCACGACCACCGAAACCATCGAAGCCCTTGCCGTAGCCTCCGGCTATTCCAACAGCGCCGTGGCTTCGGCGAAATACACCATCACCCCGGTTGTTCCTCCTGCCGAGAAGGTTCTTTACAATTTCAGCGCCACTAGTGATGACGGCGGGGTGCCACTCGATAATCTCGTCGCCGACGGCAGCGGGAATCTCTACGGCACTACCAAGTTCGGCGGCCCGAACGAAGTTACCTATGCCGGCAACCAGGTCAGCGCCGGAACAGCATTCGAACTGGTTAAATCCGGAAGCACTTACACCGAAAAGATCATTTACAACTTCGGGGCCAGCACGTCCGACGGTGCGTTGCCCATCGCGAACATGGTATTCGACTCCAAGGGCAATCTGTATGGCACAACTTTCGCCGGCGGCGCCTATGGACTGGGCACCGTCTTCGAATTGTCCTTGTCCGGAGGGAACTGGACCGAAAAGATCATCTACAGCTTCGGAGTTTCGCTCGCCGACGGGAAAATCCCGGAAGCCGGCGTGATCTTCGACAGCAAGGGAAATCTCTACGGAACGACCAGCGTTGGCGGTACCAGCGATACTACCTACGGCGGCGGCTACGGCACCGTTTTCGAGCTCTCGCCCTCCGGCAGCACCTGGACTGAAACCGTGCTCTGGAATTTCAGCTATCTCAGCCAGACGGATGGCTATTTCCCAGAGTCGAATCTGGTCTTCGACTCCAGCGGCAATCTCTATGGTACGACCGCTGATGGCGGGACGGGACAAGATCTGGAAGGCGGAGGCACCATCTTCGAACTCGTGCCACAGGGCGGCGGCGGCTGGACGGAAAAAGTTCTGTACAACTTCGGTGGCGGAGGTCCGCAAGGGTATCTCATCACCGGAGGCGTCGTTCTCGATTCGGCGGGAAACATCTACGGCGTAGCCCACTCCGGCGGCAACGGCTACGGGCTGGATGGCACGCTGTTTGAGCTGTCGCCTGCGGGAGGCAGCGCGTGGACGTTCCAGGTTCTCCATAGCTTTGGAGCCTACGAGACCGACGGCATCAACCCAAACGCCAGCCTGATCTTCGACAGCGCTGGTGATCTCTACGGCACGACCTACGCTGGCGGCGCCTACGGCTACGGCACGGTCTTCGAGATGACTCCGCAAACCGGTGGCGGCTGGATCGAGAGCGTCGTGCACAGCTTCGATCTCGTGAGCACCGACGGCGCCAACCCCTCCGCGTCGTTGATCCTCGACGGCAGCGGCAACCTTTACGGCACCGCCGCCTATGGCGGATCGCACGGGAACGGGAACAATGGCCAAATCGGCGGCACGGTTTTTGAAATCGTCAACTCCACCACGACAAACTACAAGCTGACGGTCACAGCCGCCGGTACCGGCAGCGGCTCGGTGAGCAGTTCGCCCTCGGGCATCGCTTGTCCGGGCACCTGCAGCGCGAGCTTCGCCAGTGGCACGGTTGTCACGCTGACCGAAGCCGCAAATTCCGGATCCACCTTTGCCGGATGGGGCGGAGCCTGTAGCGGCACCGGATCATGCAAGGTCACGATGAGCACCGCCGAAAGCGTGACCGCAACCTTCAACTCGAGCAGCGCTCCAGCTGTGAAACTCTCTGCCACCAGCCTGAATTTCGGCTCGATCGGCGAGAACGAAACCACGCCCGCGAAGGTCGTAACTCTGACCAACACCGGCACAGCGGCTCTCAGCATCAGTTCGATTGCGATTACCGGCACGAACACTGCTGACTTCGGGCAAACCAACACTTGCGGCAGTTCGGTCGCGGCAAACGCGAGTTGCACGATCAGCGTGACCTTCACGCCCAAAACCACCGGCGCTCTCACGGCGGCGGTCAGCGTCACCGACAATGCATCGGGCAGCCCGCAGACGATCGCGCTCAGCGGAACGGGGACAACGGCAAAACTCTCGCCGCTGTCGCTCTCATTCGGGTCGATTGGCGAGAATGAGACCACTCCCGCCAAGACCGTCACGCTCACCAACCTGGGCACGACCGCGATGACGATCAGTTCCATCTCCATCACCGGAACTAACGCCGCGGATTATGCCGAAACCAATACCTGCGGCACGTCGCTGGCGGCCTCGGCGAGCTGCACCATCAGCGTGACCTTTACTCCCAACGTGATCGGAGTATTGTCGTCAGCGTCGCTCAGTGTTTCCGATAACGCGACCGGCAGTCCGCAGAAAGTCTCTCTCAGCGGAACCGGCACGACGGCGAAGCTCTCGCCGCTGTCGCTCTCATTCGGGTCGATTGGCGAGAATGAGACCACCCCCGCCAAGACCGTCACGCTCACCAACCTCGGAACGACTGCGATGACGATCAGTTCCATTTCGATCACAGGAACGGATGCTGCCGACTACGCGCAAACCAGTACATGCAGTACCTCGCTGGCAGCCTCGGCAAACTGCACGATCAGCGTGACCTTCAAGCCCAACACAACGGGAGTGCTCTCCTCGGCATCGCTCAGCGTCTCTGACAACGCCACCGGAAGCCCGCAGAAAGTCTCGTTGAGCGGCACGGGCACGACGGCGAAGCTCTCTCCGCTGTCGCTCTCGTTCGGAACCGTCACCGTTGGGAGCAAGAGCGCGGCTAAGACAGTGACCTTGACGAACGGCGGGACCAGTGCGCTAGCCATTACGAGCATCACCATTACAGGAACCAATGCCAGCGACTTCGCTGAAACCAACACCTGCGGCAGTTCATTAGCTGCGTCGGCAAGCTGCACGATCAGCGTCACCTTCACCCCAGGTGCAACCGGGTCTCGGTCCGCCGCCATCAGCGTCACCGACAACGCCATCGGCAGCCCGCAGAAGGTCACGCTGTCTGGAACCGGGGGCTAGGGCGGGGAAGCGACGAGTGAATTTAGTGCGGCCATCATTCGCGGCGAGAGATCGTCCCTTTGCGAGTGATGGCCCAGTCCGGGACCGAGGTCAAGTTTGAATCCCTCACCGTGCGCTTTGCCTTCAGCGCAATGGTGGCATGTTGCCGGCGCGAAAATGATCGATCAAACCAGTCGCCGCTCCTGAAGACGGCGGACAAATCCCCAACTCCTTTCACGTCCGTGGAGTGCGTGAACTTCCTCGATCAATGCTATAGTGTGCCGACCGTCTCGGACGCCATGCGCCTCTCGACGTACAGGTTCGCCGATTACGAACTGGATCCAGGCCGCTTCGAGCTGCGCCGCAACGGTCGTGTCCTCAAACTCGAACGCATTCCGATGGAGTTACTGATCCTGCTGCTGGAGAAAGAGGGCTCCATCGCGACGCGACGGGAAATCGTCGATCGGCTCTGGGGCAGCGAGGTGTTCGTCGACACTGAACATGGCATCAACACGGCGGTCCGCAAGATCCGCCGGGCATTGTGCGATGACCCCGAGCGTCCGCGCTTCGTTCTGACCGTCACCGGCAAAGGCTACCGTTTTGTCGGAGAAAAGCCGGCTCACGTCATGTTGGTGGTTCTTCCCTTCGACAATCTCAGCGGAGACCCTGCCGAAGACTATTTCACTGACGGCCTCACGGAAGAAATGATCGCTCAGCTGGGGTCGCTCAGCCCGGAGCAGCTGGGCGTCATCGCCCGCACCACATCAATGGCATACAAACACTCGGGTAAGAGTGTGCAGCAGATCGGCGATGAACTCGCAGCGGACTACGTGCTGGAAAGCAGCGTGCGACGCAATGGTGATCGAGTCCGCATTACCGTCCAGCTGATTCGTACCCGCGATCAGGTCCACATCTGGGCGCAAAACTACGACCGCGATATCAGCGGGTCGATTGCGCTGCAAGAGGAGGTCGCCCGGGCGGTTGCTTCTCAGATTGAGGTGAAGCTGGGCCGGGACTATGCCAGCCGGCGCGTCCGCACACGCCCTGATCCCGAGGCGAACGAAGCCTACTTGCGCGGACGTTTCTTCTTCAATCAATTCACCGCCGACGGCTACCGCAAAGCCATCACTTACTTCCAGCAGGCCATCGAACGGGATGCGAACTTCGCCGAGGCCCATGCCGGATTAGCCAATTCCTATTGCTATCTGGTAATCACCGACTTCCTCTCACCCGCCGTGGCCTTTCCCAAGATTATCGATTCCGCCCGCCGTGCCGTGCTCCTTGGCGACGGCCTGGCCGAATCGCACAGCGCTCTAGCCATGGCCATGAAGCACAAGTATCGTTGGCCCGAAGCAGGGAGGGAATTCCAGCGTGCGATCGCGCTCAATCCCAGCTATTCGGCCACACATCGCTTCTATGCGGCGCTGCTGGCTGCGGAACTGCGTGATGCGGAAGCCTGGGAGCAGATTAACGAGGCAATGCGCACGGATCCTCTTTCACTGCCCAACAATGCGGAGCTGGTTCGCACCCTCTACTACGCTCGCGACTATGACGGCGCTCTGGCGCAGGCGCAAAAGGCCATGCAACTCGATCCCGGCTACTATCGCACCCATTTCTGGATGGCGCGTGTTTACTCGCAGATGCGCCTACACCAAGAGGCAATTGCCGAAGCTGAAATCGTGCAGCGTGCCCTGCCCAACAGCAACCTTGCCCTTACGGAAATGGCGTATTGTCTCGGGACCGGCGGCCACCCGGCTGAGGCCAGACAGATCCTGCTCGAACTGGAGCAGCGTGCTAAATCGGAGTTCGTTCCCGCCTACAATCTCGCGGTCATCCATCTTGCTCTAGGGGAAAATGATGCGGCTCTCCAGTATCTGCAGCAAAGCTACGAGAAAGGAGACTGGGCCCTTCTGGTCCTCGCTGCCGAACCCCGTTGGGATTCCTTGAGAGGCGCCGCGCCATTTGGCGCACTCTTGACAAGGCTGTCGCTCCCGTCGCCGACTCGAGGCCCGCGTTGGCAGTGATCAAGACAACATGGTGCCCTGCGTTTGTGGTGCCCACCTTTCGAAACCGCGAAAGGTGGGGCAGCCAAATTTCATGCTGGTTCCGGCAATTTCAAGGCTGGGCCAGCCCCCACGAGCAGGTGATAAAGTGCAGATGATGCGCTCCGTAACTGCGATGCAGGCCTGCAGGCATAACGTCTCATGGTACCGGCAGCACCGTACCCGCCCTCGCAAAAAGCGCGAGAACGGGGCACCCACAGGATCGAAACGGGAAGATGAAAACCAAAACCCAAAGGCCGGGCCACCCGTCCAGTTTGTGATCGATTGCACATTCCCGTTGTCCCCTAAAGCGACAGCAAAATTATAGCTGCGGCTCATGATGGTCGCGCCCACTGTCGGGCAAGGCATGGCCTGAAGCTGGGTAAGGGTCGTGGGCGAGATCGTTGCCGTGGTGATATAGATTTGCAGGGGTTGCAAACGGTCGTTGTACGTATCGGCGATGTTGATTCCGTTGAAGCCTGTCGCTTTCCCGTTCACCATCCCGGTCAACGCGCCGAAGGGCGCATAGGTGGCGCTTTGAACGTAGTTGATGCTGCTCGTGTTATCTTGCGCCAACTATTCAGAAGGTCTTGTTGCGAGCCACTGATGAACCTGCTCAGGTGTTTTCTGGTCTGCCTGCAACAGCAGAATCCGAAGCGGTACGTCGCGGTCCTCGGAGTACGTTGTGTAAAAGTCGGTGGCAAATTTCTCGTAGTAGGGTGGGTCATTGTGGAACAGGTGTAGTTCCTTTAAGCACGGATCAGGAACGCTTGCTACGCTGGGATGAGGACCGACCGCTTTACTGATGGCACATGCCCGCCGGTAGCCATCATCGAAGCCAACAATGAACCCCCTCACGAAACCAGTTCTCTCAGAGGGGTTCCACTCCAACCAGAGTTTCCCCGGCGAGTAGGAACGAGACTCGGGAAACCTAAGGACACCAGCCTGTGAGTGGAGCTGCGATACTGTACACAGGAGCATCGTAAGCAGAAGGTACAGACGTGACTTCGATGTAGTCATTGATTTACTCCGGATTGATGACGACTTTGTCGGTTCGGATCAGGACTTTCTGGCTATCCGCAGCAGGAACATCCTTCCGCCAGATAATCTTCGCTGGCTTACCTTCTACGGTGTATTTCTGTCTGAAGCCCGCCGGTCCATTGCTACCTTGCGATAGCCTATCCTGGAATTGACCTGCGCGGTGGTTCGCCTCATCGCCGGGACTGCTGTTTGAAGTACCCTTCCCCTTAGCGTAGTTGTAGTTCGCCGCATCGCCGCCTTCCTTTCCTGGAAGCGGAGCTTCGTGAAGCGAGATTTCTGCGTTCGGGACTGCATTGCCTTTGGAATCTACGGCTTGGTAGGTGATGTCACGTACAATCTCGGCTCCGTTGGGCGAAGGAAAAGGATTAGGAGTTCCATTTGGCCCTGTGTCGCTTATCACTTTGACATTGCAGCTCTGGCTTTGGCACGCATTTTGCGCCTGGCTGTTGACCGAGTTCTGCCCTTGCTGGGCTGCGCTCGTCGTTGCTGCCGCGGTATTCCCATTCGCCGCTGCCTGTTGGGCTTGGCAGTCAGTCGCGTTGGTCGCGCAGGGAAAATTAACTTGCCCGGCTTGGGCATAGTCTCCGTTGCCCATTGGTCCCTGATGTCCATCCGGGTCGCCAAAGGTCGTCGGATTATTTTCGGCGTAGGCGTACAGATTGAGGCTCTGCGGATTCCCGAAATTCGCATAGGGCACGCTCACCGGCTTGGCGGCCCAATCGGGAGTCATGAACCGACCCATATTGCTCGCATCGTACCGCGCCCCAAAGTTGTCCAGCCCGCTCTCGGCGTCCCACTCTTTGCCATTGAACCGGTAATGCTGAAGTACAGTGGCACAGTTGTCGGCAATCACTCCCCCGAATGGGTAGTAGTCAATATCCTGCTCACAGACGCTGCCCGTGGCATTTTCGACCATCGCGTGCGATCCCAGATGATCGGAAAAATAATAGTGCACGGCATTGGAGGGAATAAGGTATCAGTGTAGGTATCACCACGACCTAAGTACAAGATAACAAACGTACTGGCGGAGAGGGAGGGATTCGAACCCCCGATACCCGTTAAGGTATGTCCGCTTTCGAGGCGGATCGTTTCAACCACTCACGCACCTCTCCGCGCCGGACAACAACTGAGTTTTTCAGTTCATTGGTATCGATTGAAGTCCTTCGGTCCTTCGCTGCGCTCAGGATTTCGCGTGCGGGCTCCCGGCCTC